>NZ_CP187358.1:0-2400000 GCF_049810315.1 Pseudarthrobacter sp. J47 | reverse complement strand
CGAGGCGACCGACAAGCATCTCGGGATCCCCGAGCACACAGTCAGGCTCCTGGGCATCGACGCGCCCGAAATGAACTATCACAAGGATGCCGAGCCCGAGTGCGGCGCTAGGGCCGCCACTGATCATCTTGGCGGCATCCTGCCGCAGGGCATGCCAGTGACCATCGAGTTCGACCCCGGGGCAGACAGAACTGACCGTTATGGCCGTTCTCTCGCCTACGTCATCACACCGGCCCACAACGACGCCGCGCGACAGCAGGTCACCGACGGCTACGCCATGCCCTGGTTCCCCAAGGGCGAGCCGGAGCCCCAGCGGATCCCCGAGTACCGCACGGCGGCTGACAACGCCGTGGCACTGCATGCCGGTGCGCACTCACAGTGCTCCTCCATCGGCCGCGGCTGAGCTGCTGCACTTACAGACTACGAACCAGGAGAACCACATGCCCATCCCTACAGCACCCTCTGAGCTGGACGAACTCCAGGTCGGCGACAAGGTCCTCGTCAAGAGGGTCCTCGACCACCCCGCCTGGATGAAGCAGGTCCCGTGCGATCCCCGCAATGGCTCCACCACGAAGTACGTCCGCGACCCGCAGGTCGTGGAGGAGCTGGGGGTGAGCAGCGTGATGGACCGCCGGGCGGTACCCGCGATCGCAGCTGCCGGCAACTGGCCGGGACGTGAGGCGCACACGCTGGTCCGCCTGCCCAACGGCTTCTGGTACGACTGCGCCACCGGCCTGCAGGACGGGTCCGGATCCACGCGCATCGAACGCATGCACTGAGCCTGAAAAGAGCCCGGCACGGGGGAGAGCCCCTGGTGCCGGGCTCGTCTCTTTCCTGGCGGCTCGTCAGATCGGCACAGCCGATCCGGATCTGGACTCGAAGGAGACACCCGCTCCTTCCCGACCAGAAGGAGCAGCACGATGAGCAACTACGACCACAAGTGCAGCCTGGCCCAGCTGGAGCGGGCGCTCGAGGTGCTCGACGGAAAGCTGAAGCGCCTGGGGCTGAACGCCCCGGTGCAGATCCGTGCGATCGGCGGCTTCGCGCTCATGAAGTACGGCATCCGTGCTGCGGACCGGGCATTCACCGTCGACATCGACAGCGTCACCGGCGATTTCGCGCCAGAGGTCATGGCGGCAATCCATGAGGTGGCCGACGAAATGAACCTGGAGCGCGACTGGATCAACAACGACAACGTGATGGACGGTGACGACGCTGAGCTCGTGGCTTCGATATACCAGGCGCGCTGGATCGACGACGACACAGCGTACGAGTGCATCAGGCTTCAGCTGGCCAGTGTCTCCACGCTGACCCGCGCCAAGATCATCGCCGCGGACACCGCGGAGTTCTCCGGCCGTGCACAGGACCTGCCGGATCTCCTGGAATTGCTCCGATTCCAGGGCATCACCACCGCTGCTCGGTTCGATGCTGCTTACCCGGATCCCTACGACGAATACCCCGCCGCCCGCGAGGCTGTACACCAGCACTTCGCCACGCAGCGGGCGGCTGCCTGAAGACCCGCGCAGGCCCAGCCAGCGCTGCGCCCGACATGCCCGCCGGGCTGCTGATCACCACCTAGAGCCCCGACGGAAATGCGCGATCGCGCTCTTCGTCGGGGCTCTCTTTTTCCTGCTCCATTACTTCAGGCAGGCACGACCGTAGGGTGAAGGTGTCGGGGACGCCGAAGGGCTCCGTCTGCGCCTCATCAACGGAACAGCGCGTCGAGCGTCAATGAAGTTTCCTTGCCTGGGCAACGTCGTGAGACAGGGCCTGCCTCCAGATCTTCTTCAACCAGAAGGATCCGGAGACGTTCCACCTCGGCGCGGTCAGGAATCCGGCGAAGCCATTCCGGATGCGTGCGTCTGATGAGCTCGACGACTTCCTCAGCGAATAGATCCGCCTCGGTGCGAACGCGCGTTCTCCTGGGACCCCTGGCAAGGCCGGCCACCAATCTTCTCCGGACGTCCTCGGACCCGATGCCGATGATCTCCAGCAGTGTGCTGGGCAAGACCTGCGCCTGCAGGTCCAGTTTTTCGAGAAGATTCTCCAACCGGAAGTGACCCATCGTCCAGCGTGCTGCAGGGGCAATCGCAGAGGACAAGGCGATTTGCTGGATTCACGAAAGGGGGACGACCCGGACATGTCCAGTTCGAGCGAAAGTTGTATGCCAGATGAAGCAGCGGTGTACGACAGGCCATATCAAGGCGTGACTGCTGCTTACTCATGGAAGAATCAGCGCACCTGATCCCTCCGTAACATTAGCCGGTTTCTTGACATGACAGAGCGATCCGCTAGCTTTATCATGACGCGCACAATGCGCGGATTGGCGGGTTTAGCAGCTAGGAGAAACTGTGGGCTCCATACGTATTGACGTTGATTCCGTGCGGGGCATTGGTCAAGCAATCGATAATGCTTCTCAAAACGGATTTGCTGAAGTAAATTCTCTGGCCGCCCGCTTTGACCCCTCCGCAGTTTGGACAAGTAATGCGTCCCAGAGCTACCAAGCGGCTATCGACCGGTGGAAGCAAGCGCAGCTTAATGTTCATCAGGCGCTCGAGGAACTCGGTAGGGAAGTCAAGACCATCGCCGACAACTTTGAGCGCGTCGATGGAACTAACTTCGGATGATCAGATGGTAATTCCATTGGGGCTCGCTGCCCTTGGGGACTGGATGAAATTTGCAGGGTGAGCGTGAGATTAAATTGCGGTTCTCGGTCCCCGGCAGATCTGAGGCAGGACATACAGATTTAATAGTTAAGTTTGGACCTGCGTCCACTGTTCGGGATCTGACGGATGGGCTCAAGGCTCAAGGCATCGTCAGACCTGGAGACTATATTCTCCGTCGGGAACTCGTGAGGTTCCATGACGCACGAGGCGTGCAAACCGCGGTGCACGGCTACCTTGATCATGCAACGCCGGTAGATGTTCATGATCTCATTGACGGTGACGTCCTCGAGATCGTTGCGGACGCGGGCCAGTTTTCCATGCCTCTGCGGGGCCGGGGGAGTGACCTCAAGGCTGACGAGATCTATGTCGTGGACGAGGCCGGTACTAGAAAAGGCCGCGTCACTCTCCTTCGAGAGGGCGATCCCGTCGTATTTTCCGCCTTGGATTCTGATGCTCAAGTTGTGGTGGACGATGGCCAGTTCGGACGAGAGCGCATGGTCATCCAGCGGCGGGGAAGTGCCGCGGAAGTCACGTTCAGTGATGGATTGCTGCCAAGAATGCTGGTGGGCGGTGAGCGTCCGTCAAGTTCTATTGTCAGGCTTACCCCGGGTATCCGCCTTGCTTTTACCGGTACAGATGATGAAGTCGATCCTGTTCGTGCAGAATGGGTGATAGCGTCCGGTGCCTCCCTGATTGGCAAGGCACCCCTGGGGAAGGTTCGGCTCGAACCGAAGGCCCGTACCACAGTGCCAAAGAGTCCAGTGCTGAGGGAAAGATACAGAAAAATCTCCCGACGGCCCGAGAAGCCCAGGAATCCCGACTTTCAGTTCGAGAACTTAGTGACTCCCCTCGGTGTAGGCGCAATTCTATTCGCCGTAACAAACAATGCGCTTTCCCTTATTTTGGCTGCTCCACTGGCAGTCCCAATGATTGTGTCGTACTTCCGCAACCTGCGACATCAGGAGAGGATTTATCAAAAGAACCTGGATGTTTGGCTGGAACAGAGTCGAAAGGCCCTTTCCGAACAGACGCGGCTAACGGGACAAGAGGAAAACATTCTTCGAGAACTTGGGCCGGATTCCGAATGGCTTAAGGCGCAAACCTACAGACGCCGCGCATCGACCTGGGGGCGTTCTCACCGGGACAGAAGCTTCATGCATGTTGTTGTCGGGAATGGGAGCTTTCGCAGCCAACAGACTATTGAGCTTGACGCAGGCGTGGACCTGGATGAAATCGAACTGGAATCAGTGCTCAAGGATGGACAACGAACGCGTGAGGGTGACCATCTGACGTCCTGGGTAGCCGATGACACCCCAGTCCTGGTCGATATGAAGAGCCATAATCTGGCGATCGTCGGGCCCACGCAATCGGTCAAGAACAGCACCACCGATATTCTACTGCAGTTGGCATGCAGCCACTCACCAACCGAGCTTGCAATTGCAACCTTCATTCCGGAAGGCGAGCTGGGCGCTTCATATGACTGGATGAAATGGCTGCCACAAGTCACCGCGCCTTCTATATTCCTCCCACTCAATCGGATGGTTCTCGGAAGAAAGCATTCAACAGATTTCCTTAGTGAGGTCCTTAAAGTCCTCAAGAGCCGGGAGGATCTCCTAAGACGCGATGTGGCTGCAAGACATCATGTTCTCTTCATTTTGCATGAAAGCGCGGAAGTTGATGTTGCACTCTTAGAGGAGATTCTCTCCCTCACGCCAGGCCTGTTTCATGTTCTATGGATTGGGTCCAGTCGCGACGGAATTCCTCAATTCATCGACGCGTTTCTGGAGATTCCGGCGAACCATGCCCTGTCACTCGCTGGACAAGTGGAGCCCCGAGCCTTATTGACGCTGCCCAGCGGGACAATAGACGACTTTGAGCTCGTACAGCATTCGCATTCCCCCGACCGAACAGCACTTAGCCTTGCACCTCTCTATGACCCTCGGGCTTCCGGTGCAAGCGCAAGCATTCCAGCTTCGGTTAGGGCGTCGACAGTCTGGAACATCGAAGCCGTTCGTTGGGGTATCGCTGACACAGATGGTGAAATGGTTCCCCGCTCAGCATCGGAGGAGCTAAAGGCCAGGCTGGGACGGGCCTCGACCGACAATGATCTCGTCATCGATCTCGTCGAAGATGGACCCCACATGCTCATAGGCGGGACCACAGGGTCTGGTAAGAGCGAGTTCCTTCGGTCATTCGTTCTCGGCCTTACCCTCGAATACAGTCCTGATGAGGTGTCCCTGTTCCTCGTCGACTACAAGGGAGGGCAGACCTTCCGGAAGGTCGCCGGCGTTCCACACACCGTCGGTTTTATCAGCGACCTGGAAGGTGCAAACATTGACCGGGCCATCAAGTTCCTCCAGGCCGAAATACGCCGACGGCTGTCCGCCTTTCTCGAGGCCGGTGACGCAAAGGAGTTTGCAGAGTATCGCGCCAATATTGCTGCTCTGCACGGTGCAAAAAAGCTGCCGCGGCTTGTTGTGGTCTTTGACGAATTTCACACACTTGTTCGAGAGACAGAAGGCAAGCGTGGTGCCGACTACAGCGTGCTTGAAGCCGTCGAGGACATAGCCCAGCGTGGGCGGTCGCTCGGCATCCACGTGATCCTCGCGACCCAGCGTCCGTCAACTAGGGTCATTCGTGATGACACGAGGGCGAATATAAGGGCCAAAGTCGCCCTTGCCACTCTGAGCGACGAGGACTCGCGCGTCATCATTGATGCTCCCGACGCCGCGCAAATTCCCCGCAGTCTCCCCGGCCGTGCGCTGCTTAGCACCGGCGGATCCGGACTGGTCGAGTTTCAGTCACCAATCGTGAGCAGGCAGTACAACGCGCCCGGTCGTGCTGGCGGTAAAAGAGTGATCCTTGCCCCCCTTATGGCGGGTACATCGGCACAGGACGTGAGCGCGGATGCGGATGCCAATGGAAAGGCAGCGTCCGGCCCGACGGAAATTGACCATATTGTGGAGACCATCAAAAATTCATTTCAGGAAGCTCAACGGCGACAAATTGACGGCTCAGGGGAAGTCAGCTTCCAAGACCTCCGCGATGTAGCGGTTCTTCCGGCGTCACTTTCCGAACAGCCCCGACGACTGAATACAGACGTCCAGAGGCTCGGCGAAAGGACAGGTGGTCGATCTGATGACACCGACGGCTCGATTGGTATTGGCGTAGTTGATGATCCGGCGAACCAGTGCATCCGGTCCCTGAACGTGGACATGGAGGCTGGGATGTTTGTTCTGCAAGGACCTCCTCGTACGGGAAAGACGTACGGCCTTATGATGCTCGCTGAGGGTTGGCTTGCTAAGTATCCCGCCGGGGAGGTATTTGTTCTCGACGCGCAGACTGAACTTACGAAGCTCGCAGGACTTCGTAAACACACCAACTGGTACATCACGTCCATCGGAGACGCAGCATCTCTGACAAGGGTTATCGATCAGCTGTGGTCGGCGGCAGAAACACCGGGTGACGACTCCGTGCCTCCGCGGCTTCTGATCATCGACGGGTTTGACCGCCTACAGATGCTGTTCGAGTCCAACCAGCGAACGGGCCTTTGGCTTGAACGTCTCATCGACCTCACGCGGTACGGGAGGGCGGCGGGGATCCACATGGCTATCAGCATCGGCTCCGAACAGCCGGACAAAGTCTTCCAGTCAGACATCGGGGCGACGATACGGCTTGGGCGGAACTTTCATGAGCACCGTGTTCCACGCAGCGAGTGGCTTCCGGGGTATGGCTTCAACGACCAAGACCAGCTGATCCAGCTCTATTTCCTGGATGAGGAGTCCACCCCGGCACTCAGCACGTCGTCGAAATTCAAGCCCTGGCTGCAGCCAACCCTTTCGGAACTGGCGTATCCGGGGTGGGAACACAGCAGCTCGGTTGGTTTAGGTCGAGACGACATTCTCGGTGAGATGGAGTTTATTGACCTCACAAAGCACACGCTGTTGATCTCCGGTAGAGCACGCAGCGGGAGGACCAACGTGCTCAGGGTTATTGCTGCCCAACTTCATGAACGAACCTCGAAGGGAGTGATACTCTGCGGCAAACAAATTGAGGGGGAATCAGCTTATTTTCTAACGGAACCGGTTCAATATGAGGAACCGTCCGGTGCCTCGTCAATTGAACACGAGCGATTGAAGGAGGCGGAAAACTGGTTGTCCGCTTCGTACCCGGAGGCTGCATGCATCGACGGCAGGCCAGTATTCCTCTTTGATGAGGAAGACACCTACGGAGTCGACACAAAAATTAGCAGCAGAATTAAGCTACTTCATACGTATCGGAAAATTGTCATAGTGTGCACAGTCAAGAGCTCATCTCAGCCAGACCGTTCGACCGTAGCCGCCTTCGACTCCGTGCGCGCACAGAGTATTCACCTCTATCTCGCTCCAAACCCACGTCTCGTCGTCGCAGAAAACAGCAGTCTCTACGCAGAGCCGTTGGTGCACAGGCCAAGGTCTAAATATCTTCCAGGTCAAGGCATTCTTGTCGACGAATCCGGACAACGGTTTATCTGGATTCCTCACGCCCGCTCAGAAAGGAACAAGTCATGAGCACTGGCCTGATCGACGATGAGACTCTGGACCCTGAGGAAACTCCTGTCCCGCCTTCGAACGACATTCGAGACGACCCCCTCCAGCGCCCCATTGGACCTCAGAGCTGGCGACCGTCAGACCTTTTCATCAACCTCGCAGGCGGGGACGTAAAAACTGTACGTGCGTACGGGGACCGCGGGTGGTTCGTCGGTCTTGGCTGGGCACTCATCGTGGCCGCCACCGTTGCCGCAGGGAGCCTGACCACTGCCACCGTTATTTTCACGGACATGAAGACCCTCGACTTCAATGTCCTGGCATGGGTGTTCGTGGGCTATTTCCTGGTCATCTTGTTCCTGGACAGGTGGATCGTCAGTGATCAGAAGGCGGGGTTCGAAGTCAAGGGAAGGAAGTCGTGGTGGCGAACGGTCTTCACCTGGCTGCTCAACCTCTCTGCTGAACTCGTCAAAATGGCACCCCGTCTCGGCCTAGTGGTGGTGGGCTCTCTCCTCTTCGCGGACATCCTGATGATGGTGATCTTTTCTTCCGCCATCAGCGAGCAGGTCAAGGTCAACCAGGCGACGGCAGTCACGCTATACAACACCACCATTGATACTGAAATCAACAAGCAGATACAGACGAAGACCGCTGAACGCGACAGCCTCCAGAAGCAAATTGATGCGGCCAATACAGACAGCTCCACCGCGACCAAAGCGATCGCAGATGTAGACGCCCGGATCCAAGCTCTGGTCGACCGCAATGGCAGGTTTTACAGCTGCTTTATCAATGGAATTGGATTGACATTGTGCCGGACAACGGACTATCAGAACCTCTTGGACGAGCGTGACCGCTTAGCCGCTGACGCACCAAGTAACAAGGCAAACATTGAAGAACTTAATACCAAAATCCAAAACATCAATGACTACCTGAATCCGAACCCGCCAACGCGCAGTGACGGAACCGTTCCCGCGACCGTCTACTCTGATGTCCGCAAGCAGTTCGAAGCCCAAGTCCCTACCGCAAAAGACGGATTGCTCGAGCGCAAAGAAGCACTGTCGCAACTAACCGACAGGTCGGAGGGTTCGAGCAATTACAATGCCGGTGCTGATTTCTTTCACTCCCTTTTCCGCTGGTTCTTGTTACTCTTTGAGCTACTTCCAGTGATGATGAAGTTTACGCGCTCCATCACTCAGCGAACGGCGTACGCAAGCTCCATCGCCTCCCGGGAGGAAGCGGCACGGATTCGCTGCTGGATTGAGGTTGAAGAGGCAGAACTGGAGCGGGACGTACGTCTCCAGCGATTCAAGACGGAGAGCCGCATTTTCAGTGAGTTCCTCGCGACTGAGAAGGAAGTGATGCTGCGCGCCAACGCCCGCGAACGCATCAAGTATCGGCTCTGGGACTACTTTCAGCGGAACCGGAAAGCCGATACGCCCTCTCCTGACGCTGGCAAAGAACCGTTTTTTACAGAGGAGCCACCCGTTCAGGAAGCGGAGCTCCTTGACCATCTCAAGCACGCCAGCAGCAGCAGCTCCGCCAGGCGGAAGACCCGTACCAGGGTGGTAGACAACGACAACAGCCTGTACGAATAGCTTCCATAGCAGTCGGGCCTCGGCGGTTGCCGGGATCTACTGGACAAATGGCTTTCTAAGTAAGTCGTAGAAGTCCGGTTGCGCTTCGAAAAAGGCGTGAGCCATTGCATCGACACCGTTGGCTCGAGCATACTCAAACTCCGAGTCGGTGACGGGTATCACCTGCAACCATGTTATGACCTCACTCTCGTCTTCAAGTTTGTCAATCGTTTGATGTCTACCGTGCAAGACGACGGGACTCGTGAGCCACGCATGTGGTGTGGAGACATCTTGTCCATAGCCGCTGAATACATTTGGAAAGACCGTTTCGGGTTCTGCCCTATAGTCGCCTGAGGCGATGTTGAAAGCGCAATCACCAAGTCCCAGGTCAACGACTTGCCATTTTGATGCAGCCGTTGCAATGAATTCAACACGAACCTTCCGGCCATCTGGCGCAAGAAAGTGGTTGTCGAACTTGCTAACGCCCACGGTCAGGAAAGTACGGATACCGCTACTCGGAGAATCTTCGAGTTTTATGACCTCGATACTGTAGTCGCCATAATCTGCATCGATCCGACTGATTGAGTGATGAATGGTTGCGTCAGAAGGATCCAGCCCTAGGCTGGCTATTGCGTGTCGGGCGATTTCTCTTGATTCGCGCATTATTACCTCACTATATCAAGCTCGACTAAAGAGCTAGGGTCCAAAATATGAATCCGATGGATCTTCGCCCCGATGGCTTCGATTGCTGCCAGGTAGTTCGGGTCGATAGTGCAAAGGGTTATTGTGCTCGTCTAGGAATTGGGGCCGGTCTATTTTGCGTTGTTGAGCCGACAGCTGATGTTTCCAAAACTCATAGCCTTCTTTGTGTCCCATGTCCCATGGCTGGTCTTTCTGCATTACCCTCTTGGTGACGGGATCTCGCACGATTCCCTTAGTATCACTGTTCTGCACCCAGACTTGATCGCGTACTCCCGAACGGAAGTTTGAAGGACGAGCATAATCTGCGATATCGACTGCTGAGGCTGCTTTTTCGATTTTCCCCGTGGCTTTTCCTGCAGCCAGTACGGCCCCGGATCCGCCTGCGGTGAGAATTGTAGCGATAATTCCTGGAGCAATTTTTCCCATGGCCCTGGCGGGGTCCTTCTGCCACGTTTCGGCGTCGATGATCCCGTCCCACATTTTCTTTAGGGTCCCGGGACCGTCGGCTTCGAAGGCACGCACGAGGTTTACAACGGACTGGGGGTGGGTCGCCAGGTTCCAAGTGCCGGTGACCGTGTCCGAAACGCCCTCGACAACTCCGCCGGCGAACGAGGCGAAAGCCTTGCCGATTTCTTCGCCTACTGCCTGTCGCATGGCCTGGGGGTTGACGTTGATGTTTGTTCCCCAGGCGGCGGCGTGTGCGGCCGCGGCCCTCACATCGTCACTGGCCTGCTCAAAGCAACGTTGGATACGGGACTCGAGGCTGATGAGATCGCCCTTAAGCTTCGAGAAAACAAGAGTGGCTGCGAGGCCGGGTTCCTTGGCTTGTTGCTTAAGTTGCGTTATAACGGTTTGGCGTTGGGCGATCAGCGGACTTACAGCGTAGGCAAGCACCTCGAGGGTTGAAGCGACTGACCCTGATGCCGAAGCGAAACCATCAGTTGCGTTCGCGATAGTTCGGAGGGTCGAGCTGACATGTTCGGCCGACACCCCAGCCCAAATGGGAGAGTGTCCGATTTGGCCCGCGATTTGTCGAAGGACATCGGCCTGTGCCCTAAACTCGTTCTGCGCGTCGCGGTACCGCTGAGCTGATCCAAGGACTTCGTGCTGGGACGGGGGATCCGGACGGAAGTCCATCATTAGTACCGCTGAAAGCTCGATGAACCAGCGCTGTCAATTTGGGAGACTTCCGCTGCAAAAGATTCCATAAACGACCCCGCGTTGGAGCAAATCTGCTTCGTCTGCGAGACGTCAGAACCCCACACCTCCTTGTAGGCTCCCAGACTCGTGGCCAGGTTGGTTCCCCAACCGGTCTGATGAAGCCGGGAACTGAGCTGATCGCCTCCCATGTCACCCTGATTACTTGCCAGCAGCAACTTAACTCCAGCGGACGATACCGCCTGGCCCAGGGCCGATAGTTGTGCTGGATCCACTTCCAGAATTAGAGCCATATTTCCTCCGCTGTTAGCGCCGGGACCCTTTCGAAACCTCTGGGGCTTGGCTGAAGCATATGTGATGATGCACTGCGCAACGATCTGGGCTAAGACATGTTCCGTCAACGACGGGATTGTTCGCCTTCTACCCACGGACCGGTTCCCGGGAAAATTGGCGACACCCAGTTCTGGCGGTCCTAACATTCCCGACCTAGACCCCACCGTCCGGAGCATGTACTCCCGGGGGTGCCGTCTCTTTTTTCTGCGTCCGTGGCTTACTGCTGGCCGGAATCTTCGGAGTTACCCCCGTCGTCGATGTCCTTCATCCGCTGTTCCAGCCGGGTTGCGTGGGCCTGCTTGGCTTTCCGGTAGACCTTGACGCCGCCGGAGATGACAAGACCGGCAACCACCACGACCCCCGCGGCGATCAGGTCCTCTGTACGGGCATCCTGCTTGCCTGCGTGATACCCCTTGCCATAGACCGCGCTTCCCGCCACGAGTCCCTCCCCTTTTGAATTCTGAACTTCGCCGAAAGCCTATCCCAGGGGATGTGTGTGGGGGATATGTGTCGATCCGGGATCGCCGGCGCTGCCCCGGCGAGAACCTTTGGAACTTTCTTGTTGTTCTCCTTTTTCGTTTTTCCAGTTGCAGCCGGTGGAGGTGACAGCGGAGCTGTCACGGAGGAGTCATCGACGAAGGACGGCCTGCAGCGCAGCGCCGCGCCCCCACAGGATTCCGAGGAGAACCTCCATGAGCACCATCGCCGCACCCATGCAGGACGCGATGCCGTTCGACTTCGGCTCTGATGTGCTGGTCGTCAGCGCGCCCGTCTACGACGAGCAGGCCCGCCAGGCCGACCGCGAGCTGTGCCAGCGCTACTTCACCGGATGGTGCGGCACGGCGTTCACGGCGGACGGCACACGGGTAGAACGCGCCGAGACCACCTTCGCGGACTTCCAGGCGGCCGCCCGCCGTCTGGCAGAGGGCTTAGGAACCAGCGCAGCTGATCCAGGTCCGGCAGCGAACAAACGACTTGATCAAACAGGAGGGGATCACCGTGTCCACTGCCACCACTTCCGAGCCCGACCTCGACGCTGAAGCTCAACGCGTTGCCGCCGTCCACCGGCTCGCCACGAGCAAGGCCTTCTACCCGGAGCTGCGGCGCGCCGAGGCTCAGGCCCGGGTCCAGCTCGCGGCCGCCGTCATAGCAATGGACGAGGTCGAGGACCGCATCGCCGCCGGCGAGAAGATCCACTCACTCTACGAGCAGGCTGCAATCGAACGGGCCAAAGACGCCTACGCCCAGGCGCTGGCTGATCTCGTCCGCGGCGAGTCCAGCGTTGAGGCTGACCCGTCGACTTCCCAACCCATGAACCAGGAGCACTGATCACCATGTACTTCCTCAAGAAGATCGGATTCGTCGAGACCGCCGAGCAGGAAGCACAGCGCCTCACGCAGTCGCCCGAGGGCTCGGCCAACCACGAACTGTCCAAGCTGCCGGTCACCATCGAGCAGTGGCCCCAGGACCTGCTCATCGAGCTGCCCTGGCACGCCACCGAGCGGGGCTCAGGCCACCGCGTCGTCGTGGTGCCCATCGAATACCGCGGCGAGGCCCGCACCGAGGGCAAGGAAGAACCCCGTCCTCGCAAGCGCCACGCCGGTTGGTGGAACTGCGCCGTCGTCGCCAGCGACCACCCCAGCTACCCGGTCGGCGGCTACCGGCTGAGCATCCCCGCTGCCGAGCTCGCCCGCGGCAATCGGATCGAGCTCTGAGAGAACACATCCCACGACGAAGGAGCGTGAACCACCATGCCTGACACGATGCAGACCACCGGCCGCCGCGAGCGGATCCTCCGGAGTGTCGGCAGGACGCTCCTCGTCACGGGGATCGTGCTGAACGTCCTCGCCCTGCTGCCCGCGATCGCAGCCAGCGCCTGGACCGGCCACTGGACGGCGAGCGTGGTGCTCGTGGTCCTGTCCGGTGCTGTCTGGGCTGCTGGACTTCCGGGCCTGAAGACCTGGGCTGCGCGGCTACGCCGTCACAACGACACCCAGCCCAGCCAGCACCAATGACCAGTCGCCCTGCCTGATCCCACCAGAGCCCCGGCTCCTGCGCTCCGGCGCGGGGCCGGGGCTCTCGCTCTGTCTCTGAGGCGGGTCCACGCGCTGCGGGGCAGCGCCTGGTGTTTTGCAACAGCAAGAGAACCATCTCGAACAAAGGAAGAGCCATGACCACCCTGACCACGACGCGTGTCCCGCTCAAGCAAATGGACCCTGCGATGCTCGTGTTCGAACTCGAGCGGGAGATCCAACACCTCATGCCCGGCACCACGAACACGGAGCTCGTGACCCGCGCAGCTGCGACGGCCTCGTTCCTGCACCGGAAGCAGACCCGCTTCATCAGGGGAGACATGCCTCGCGTGCCGTACATCGAGCATCCGCTCCGCGTGGCGTTGCGCCTCCTGCGCTGGGGCGTCACCGACGCTGAACTGATTGCCGCAGCACTGCTGCATGATGTCGTCGAAGACTGCAGCAAAGAGCTGCTTGCTGCTTTCGGCCAGCCGGGTGAGGATCCCCTGGGCTGTCTGGCGCGGCTGGACGGCCGGCGCGTCTCGGTGCTCGTTGGGGCGGTGACCACTCCTGGCGGGAGCACCTCCTACGAGGAGCACCTCACGCGGCTTGCCAGCTCCGGCTCCCGGGCGCTGCTCATCAAGGCCAGCGACCTGAAGGACAACGCCGGTTCCATTCGCCACCAACTTGGCCACGGCCAGGACTCGCGCATGTACCGGATGCTCTTCAAGTACATGCCTGCCGTCGAGATCGTCGGAGCAGGTCTGCGCCGCTCGCTCTGCTGCCCTGCCACCCAGCAGTGCACCATGGCTGCCATCTCCGCAATGGAAGATCTGAGCCACGATCTCGCAGCCCTGTCAGCCGAACACGGCATCGACTGATCAGCATGCCGCATGCCGCAAAATTCAGAAAGGAACCTGATGGGAAGCAGGCAGGTAACTCTCACCGCGTGTGATCGCTGTGGAACTGAGACGGAGTTGGACGTTGTCCATGAAAACTCCGACAACGACGACCCGGAGGCCCACGTATGGCGGACCCTGAAATTCCACTACATCCAGCCGTGGTTCTTCATCTGTCCCGATTGCGTGAAGGCCTTCCTCAAATTCATGGCCATGGGAGCAGTTCTGCCGGTCAAAGTGATCCGCAGGCCCGACCGGCCCTGAACCAGGGAACCAGCCCTACAGCAGAGACCCCACCGTCAGGAGCATCAGCTCCGGCGGCGGGGTCTCTCTTTTTTGCTGGTCTCTTGCCTCTCAGCGCGACTGGTGGCTCCGGCTACCAGCCGGAGCTGAAGGGCAGGCGCACGTCACCGGACGTTATCTAGCCCCCGATCTGCGAAAAGCTTGCAATGTAGACAGTTTCGGGCATCAAATACGTCAGTTGTTGTCAGTCTCAAAGCTCGCACACGACCGCCGGAGTGTCTCGCGCGGAGCCAGGCAGCACCCGCCGCCCCGGGAACGGGCCTGGAAACCACCGCCCATCGAACGAAGGAGGCACCGCGAGACGGCCGACCGGGTCTGAGATCAAGGAAATGGTCCAGAACCGAGCAGGTCACCGCTTCCGTTGCCAACGCCTCCTGGTTCGACTGCGGAGAAACGTCCGGGCTTTCGGGGACACCTTCGGGCAATGGGAACTTACCGAATGCTACGGTCGTCGAAGGAACGGGCCAGACCGCCGGCCGGCGGTCACAGGAGGGGGAAATTTTGAGCACCGATAGTCGTTCGCGTTTGGTCACAACCATCGACCAGGCCATGGAGCTCGACGGCACGGCGGACGACATGGTGAGCTATCGTGATCTCGGCGCGGCCAGGGACTGCTGAAGGTTTGATTGACACTTTGCCTGTGAGGATTTGATCCTTGCGGGTGGAAGGATGTTCATCATGCCCAAAGCCTTTCCCGAAGAATTCCGCCGCGATGTCGTCGCGGTTGCCCGCAAGGGCGAAGCGCCCATCATCCAGATCGCCAAGGACTTCGGTGTCTCGCCCGCTGCCCTGCACCGCTGGATGAAGATCGCCGACAGAGAAGACGGCGTGAAGTCCGGGGCGGTGTCCGATGACGCCGCGAAGTTGCGGGAGGCCAACAAACGCATCCGGCTCCTGGAACAGGAAGCCGAAGTCATGCGCCGTGCCGTGGCCTACTTGTCCCGGGACATCAACCCAAAAAAATGATGTACCCGCTGGTCCGCGAGCTGGCTGCCAGGGACGCCCCGATCCGGGTTCCCGTGGCAGTGTCCTGCCGGGTACTGAATTTCTCCAGACAGGCCTACTACCAGTGGGCCGCCAATCCCGTCCCGGCCCGGGACTGGGAAGAAGCGCATCTGATCAACGCCGCCATCGATCACCACCGGGACGATCCTGCCTTCGGATACCGGTTCATCGCCGATGAGATCAACGCCGGTCCCGGCCCTGGGGCCAGTGAACGCCGGATCTGGCGGCTGTGCTCGGAGAACGGCATCCTCTCGGTGATCCACCGCGGCGCGCCGGTCAGGGCTCAAGGCCGGCCCGCCGGTCCACGATGACCTCGTCGAACGGGACTTCAGCGCCACGGCACCGAACCGGAAATGGCTCACGGACATCACCGAGCACCACACCGGGGAGGGCAAGCTGTACCTGTGCGCGATCAAGGACCTTCACTCAAACCGGATCGTCGGGTACTCGATGGACGGGCGGATGAAAGCGTCCCTGGCCGTCGCCGCCCTGGACCACGCCGTGGCCCTCAGGAAACCGGCGGGCACGGTGGTCCACTCGGACAGAGGGTCCCAGTTCAGATCCAGAAAGTTCGTCCTGGCCCTGAACACCTACGGCCTGAACGGATCGATGGGCCGGGTAGGGGCATGCGGTGACAATGCAGCGATGGAATCGTTCTTCTCCCTGCTGCAAAAGAACGTCCTGAACCGGAAACGATGGGAGACCCGGGCCGAGCTCCGGCTGGCCATCACGACCTGGATCGAGCGCAGCTACCACCGCAAACGCCGTCAACGTGCCCTCGGACGGCTGACACCAATCGAGTTTGAGACAATAAAAAACGCGGCCTCAGCCGCGTAAGAAATTATCAACCCCAGCTGTCAACTAAACCTTCAGCAGTCCCCCATGGTCAACGGATGCAAGGCCATCGACGACTATTTCTATTCGACGCCGGCCCCCGACAGGGCGCTTTGGCGCGATATTTTTCTCCGAGTGATGTCGGAAGGCCCATGGGCCGGTTCGCACAGCAACGTTCTCGCGTCCAAGATGGTCGAGGTTGCCGCACAACTCGGCTGGGCATGGGAGTTTGCTCTTGCGAGGCGGGTGACTATATCGTCCGACCCCGCCGACCACGTCCGCACCGCCCGCGCGGCGCAAGAGCTGCCGTATCCACCGAGTGGGTTTCCGTATCCACCGAGTGGGTTTCCATCGAATGGGAATACATCGAATAAGAGTGGCTGCTATATCGCGACCGCTGTGTACGGATCCTACGATGCAGAACCCGTCCTTGTGTTTCGCCGTTACCGGGACGAGCGCCTGGCCAGGCATGCGTTCGGGCGCGCTTTTATACGAAGCTACTACGCCGTGAGTCCACCTCTGGCGAGGTACTTCGCGGGCCGCACTGCATTGAATCGACTGGCTCGACGTCTCCTCGACAGTCTTGCCAAGCTGCTGGACGATGCAGGATCTCGTTGAGAGAGATCGGGCCGAAAGGACCGGGAAAGCCGCGGGGAGTGAGCGGCCATAGGCGCACCAGCCCGTAGAACCACGAAACCCCCGCAGCGGACATCATATAGCCCCTGATCTGCGAAAAGCTTGCAATGTAGACAGTTTCGGGCGTCAAATACGTCTCTGGGTGGCGAACGCCGCCAACTGCGAAGCGAGCATCCGCCGACTCCGCTGCGATGCAGTGTCTTCGCGTCCGTTGTTCGCGGAGGGGCGCGAAACACGCGGATCCGAGGTTGTGTCGGGTGGGCCAAGTCTGGCGGACGGTAGCAGAGGGCGTTCAGCGCACTTTTCCGCCTCTAAGGATCACCCCTCGAGGTCGTGTCTCTGGGGTCGTTGAGTTCCCTCTTCGGCTGGCGTAGAGCAGCCCGCAACAAACGAGTGCTTCGGCGGTGATGAGTTAGTCTTTGCCCATGCCCCGTTCCCCTCGCAGGTCTGTCGATACGCTCGCCGCCGCCGCGGCTCTGTCATTGACTCTTATGTTGGCCGCGTGCAGCTCTGGTGCATACTCCAACGACGAGCCCGAGCGCTCTGAGCCGCTAGCTGACGTCTCGACGACTGTTGAGCCTTCCACCGCGTGCCCCGCGCTCGTTGCAGCACCGGCAGGTTTGGCCCAGCAAAAGGCCGCGGAGATTGGTTGCATCGAGGACGGCAATGGAAACTGGGTTCCCCAGGGCCAGCCCGCTCCAGCTGATGCAGCCGCTCTTCCAACTGCCTCGGCTCAACCTGACGGAGGGATTCCGTGGAATCAGGCCGTGGAGTACGCGTGGACCACACAGCGCGTCTGCGGCCCCCTCGCCGGTGGTGGCAACTCGGAAGACGATGTCTTCCTCAATCTCGGCCGCGACTACCCCGACCGGCAACGTTTCCAGATCGTGGTGTGGGACGTCGGCGGTCTTGAGCCGATCGACGGCGGTGTCACTTTGTGCACCTCAGGCCAAATCACCCTGTACGAAGGCGTGGCGCAGATCGAGCTGACCGACCCGGGGCTCATTGAGGTCTACAAGTAGCTCCAGCGGTCTGGAAGAGCATGCCGATCCCGCCGCATAGGAACAGCAGTGCGGAGACGCCGATGAGCCCAACGGCGAAAGCCGCCGGCCGGTCCTCGTAGATCTGCCGCAGCCGGGAGACGAGGCTCTGTGGCTTCTTACTGGTCTTGTTCGGGTCTCCTGCTGGACTCTTCCGGGTCTCGTCGTGGTCGGTCATGGGTCTGCATCCCTTCTGGTCGGTGTGTGGTCTGGTACTGGGCGGTGGATGGTCTCGGTGTGGTCTCGTCAAGGGCTGGTGCGGGTCCCGTCAGAGCCCCGACTTCAGCGGCACGACGATGTCGCCGATCATGAGCACCAGGCTCATCGACAGCATCGCGAAGCCGATCACGTAGGCGACCGGCAGCTGCCGGGCGACGTTGACGTGACCGGGATCAGGACGGCTGAACCGCCGTGCCAGGCAGCGCCTGGCCCCTTCGAAAGCGCTGCCCGCGATGTGGCCGCCATCCAGCGGCAGCAGCGGGATCAGGTTGAACAACCCAATGAAGAGGTTGAACGAACCGACCACCAGCCCGAGCAGCGCAGCCTTGCCGCCGAGGTCGAGGCCGGGTTTGGTAGATGCCGCGACCTCGCCGGCGAGCCTGGATCCACCGATGACCGACATGGGTCCGTCCTGGGTACGCTCGCCCTGGCCGAAAATCGCCTGGGCGACGTTGTACACCCGGGCGGGCAGCTGCACGATGGAAGACACTGCGTGCCCGGTCATCTCGCCCATGCGCTCCAGCGTGTAGACCGGGCCGTGCCTGGTCACCACCTCGCGGGACTCCGGCTCGACACCGAGGAAGCCCACTGTCGCAGTCTGCTTCGGGCCGTCACCATCGAGGTCCCGCGGCATGGCGATCGTGTGCGAGGCCTGGAGCTTCACCTGCGTACCATCGCGCTCCACCTCCATGGCAGCGACGCTGTCGCCGTTGGCGTGGATCAGGTCCGACAGCTGTGACCACGAGGTGACTGGCTGGCTGTTGAAGCTGACGACCACATCGCCGGGACGCAGCCCCGCCGCCCGGGCGGGGGAGACCTGGTCGCTGTCTTGGCACTCAGTGCGCTTGGCGTCCTGGGGGATCACGCAGTCGGAGACGACGGAAACCGCAGGGCGGCCGGTCGGCTCGACCGAGTGCACGCCGTAGATGCCATAGACACAGAGGAAGCAGAGGAACGCCAAGGCGATGTTCACCCCGGGGCCCGCCACCATCACCAGGATCTTCTTCGCCGCGGGCAGCTTATAGAACAGACGGTCAGCGTCGCCGGGTTCGACGAGCTCGAACTCCGCCGCCCGGGTCTGCGAGACCATCTGTGCGAACAGGCCCGTGTTGGACTTGCGCAGCGTGAGGGGCGCATCCGGGGTCGCGGCGCTGGCTGCAACGAGGACGTCGCTGTGAGCTTCCTGGCGTGCCGGCGCGGCTGCTGTATCGGCTGGCACCTGCTCGCCGCGGGAAATCTGCTGCTCGCTGTCCGTCTCGGGCGGGAACATACCGATGATCTTCACGTAGCCGCCGAGCGGGATGAGCTTGATACCGTACTCGGTCTCGCCCTTCTTCAGGGACCAGACCGTCGGACCGAAGCCGACCATGTACTGGCTCACCCGGCACCCGAACTTCTTCGCGAAGTAGAGGTGCCCCAGCTCGTGCAGCGCGATCGAGACGAAGATCGCGGCCAGGAAGATCACCACACCGAGCGCGTACAGGGCGACCTCCGGACCCGTCACGGCGTGTACCCCTCATCGGGCCGGCTCTGTGCGATCGTCATCAATGCATCCCCTCGTCGTGCCTCGTCTGTCGATGCTCTATCGCGATAACAGCTAACATCGACTCGTATACGTCAATTCTCGCATGTCGAATGCCATTCAGACAGGACGCGGCATTGATGCCGAGAGATGCGAAGAGCCCTTCCTGATCCTCTTTCGATGATCAGGAAGGGCTCTTCGCCCACGCGGACCCGGGTCAGTCCGAGTCACCGCGCGTCAGCTCAAGAGCAGCCGCCTCACGCTCCCTGTAGACCTCGTAGAGCGTCCGGCCCGCCGCATCGACCTGCAGGAACGCCAGCAGCGCCTGGTCGACGTCGATCATCCCGGCGGCCACAAGCGCGAGCTGCGCCTCGAGCCAGGTCTTCATCACGCGCCACGCAACACGCTCAGCCTGGGCCCGGCTGGTCCGCTCGGCGCGCGATCCCGCCTTCAGCCGGCCGGCGGCGTCCTCCTTCCGCAGCAGCGCCTCCATGCGGTCGACGCTGGCTGGAAGAGAGAAGCCGCGCTGACCATGCGGCGTCGCGAGCAGGAAGTCCAAGGAACTGGGCACGCCGGAGGCGTCGTAGTCGACGCTGATCCGGCGGGCCCCGTGCTGCGCGAGCAGCGCCTGCATCTCGGCGACGGTCTGCGCCGCGGAGATCTTCGTGGAGTAGTTGACCGGCGCGGCCACGGCTCAGCTCTCCTGGTCGTCGTCCACCGGCACCAGCTCGCCAATGCCGCGGACCGTCCAGTCGCCGCTCGCCACATTGACGAGCGTGCAGTTCGACCCGGCGGTCGCCTCCGAGTCATACTCCTCGAAGACGTAGACCCGTGGCGGCGTGTGCACGCCTTCGTAGACGTCCTCATCGAGCATCACGCGGCCGCCGAGCTCGACGCCCTTGTGCACGACGACGTCGGGCGGCTGTTCCGCCTCGTCGTCCCAGTCGACGGCGTGGGTCCCGGCGGCCGGGGCCGGAGCCCCGGCCAGCGAGCCGAGAAGCTCGGTCCGGCGCACATCGAGCTCAGCCAGCCGACCGAGGAGCTGACCCTGCTCGTCCTGCAAGGCCAGCAGCTCGGTCACGGCCACGGAGGGGCCAGGCGCGACTATCACGCCGCGGCCTTGCTGCGCTTGCCCTCGGGCTTCTGGATCTCGACGGCCTTCGCCGCCAGGTACAGGCCCTCACGGTTCAGGTGGCGCGAGTACGCGGCGTCGAGGTAGAGCACCGGGATGCCGCCGGCGGCCTTCTGCAGGACAGGGCGCAGGATCTCCTTGATCGGGCCCGAACCGCCGCCGTAGACGTACACCACCTCGGTGGTGCCGCCGACCTCGGCGAGGACGTCCTCGAAGCGTGCGCCGATCTCCTCGGCCAGGTACTCGGCCTCCTCGTCGACGTAACCCTTGGCGCGGTCAAACCTGCCCTGGAGGAATACGCTGGGCTCCTGCTGCAGGAAGTCGGCCAGCGCCTTGCGGTTCTTGAACCGCAGGTCCTTGTCTCCGCTGGTGCTCATGCGGTCCAGCGCGTTCGTCAGCGCGGTGCCGTAGCCCTGGTCCAGCGTGCTGGCCGCTTCGGAGTTGAACGCGCCGTCGGTGAAGACGGGGAAGTTCACGGTGCCCTCGCCGACGTCGACGCCGACGGTGTTGCGCACACCGACCAGCAGCTCGGCGGTGACACCCTGCAGGCGCGCGGCCTCCTCGGGGTCCGAGGCCCGAAGATCGTCCAGCAGAGCCTGCGCCAGCGGCGCGCCCTTGTCGGTAATCGCGAACTGCGCGGACGCGCCCTCGGGCAGGACCTGCACATCCTCAAACTGCAGGCGCACGGTGACCGGCGTGGAGAAGTTCTTCACGGTCACCAGGTGCACCGTGGGGTCAGCCGCGCCCAGGAGTCCCACGAACTGGGCAGCGTAGGCGCTGCGGCGCTGCACGTACTCGGCAATCGGCAGAGCGAGGCCCGTGCGCACTGAGGCACGCAGCTCGCGGTCCGGCAGCGCGCCGTGCTCGCGGACATAGTCGCGCAGGGCCTTGGCGGCGAAGACGCCCAGGACAAGCACCGAGCTCAGTTCCTGGTCAGCCTTCGAGCGGGATCCGACGACCTCGAACTGCGTGAACTTCGACCCCGGGGTGCTCAGTGCCGCGCGGCCGAAGGTGCGCAGGTCCGAGTGCCCGATCAGGGGAGTGGTGAACGAGGCGGCGACGCGGTTGTAGAAGTCGTCCTCCACCACGATCTTGAAGGCATCCGAGTCAGCCTCGGGCACCTTGGGCGTGGAGCGCGAGGTGCTCACCACGGCCGAAGGAAGGTCGATCGTGTCGAAGACCTCCTTGCCGTGGACCTCGCCGCGGATGACGCCCTTGACGTATCCGTTGCCGACGTCGATGCCGCCGGTGAGCTGGATGGTCTTCTCGGCGGTGCGGGTGTTGCTCATGGTTGTGTCCCTCTCGGTCAGGAAGTCGGTGTCTCAGGAAGTGCGGTGCGGATCAGCGGGTGAGGAAGGCGTCCAGCCCCGAAGGGACAGAAGGCTCCTCGACGGGAACAGGGTGGGGCTCGCGGACGGGAGGCCTGGGCGGCGGCTGAACAGCCTGGGCTGCCTCGACGAGCTGCACGGGCTCTGAAGGAACAGCAACAGGCACGGCAGCCTCGTCACGGCTTTCGCGACTCTCGTGCTGGCTTTCACTCCCGTCACCGCCGTCATCGCCACGTTCCTCTCCTTCATGGGCCTCGCTGCGCCCAGGGTCCTGCTCGCCCTGCGGCGGGCGGCCGCGCCGGGGAAGCTGCTCGACGGGACGGTTGACCACGTCGATGTAGCCGTCGCGCTGGATGGACTCGCGGATCAACAGCTGGAGCGACCTCGAGATGTCGTACTGCTCGTCGAGCCACCGGTTCGTCGACTCGTCGGCCCGCGGGACGCTCCAGCGCAGACGGCGCGGCTCGGCCTTATCGGTCATTGCGAGCACCCCCTTGCGCCCTCGTGCTGATGGACACTGTCCTCGGTCATCGCGGCCCCCTCTCATGCGCGGTCCCCGAGGCGCTACTGCCAGTCGGGGACCTTTCGACTCATTTATAAGTCATCATTCTACTGGTCTTTCAATGGTCTCTGCAAGGACCACGCCAAGACCAGCAAAAGGCCACCAGCAGATCAGGCCTGCATCACCGTGAGCGACCCCTGGCCGCGGCGGGGCCCGTGGGAGCCGCCGGCAGGACCCGCAGAAGACCACGGGTCAGCCGAGGAACCAGAAGACACAGGATTCATCAAGGGCTCACCCGGGACCGGCACGCGGTCCGCTGCGGACCAGCAGAAGACCTCGATCAGGCCACGGCACATTGGAGGGCGCTCGGTGGTCCCACACAAAGCACAGAAGCGCCCTCGAAGAGACCAGCAACAGTCCACCGTCGCGAGCCGGACCAGAGCAGACCTGTAAGAGACCATCATGGGACCAGCAGGACGCCCGAAGCGGCCCCGAGGAGTGCCCTCCGGAACTCAATGGGGTCTGAATGGCCTTTCTGGACTCTCTCGGGTCTTGTATGGGTCTGGTCTGTGTCCCTGTCTGGCCATGCCGGTGCAATGATCTGTCCACTCGGGGACCAGAAGGGGTCCAGCGATGCGGCATGGACCGGTACCTGGAACACCCGCCGGCGACAGTCCTGGAGCGAGCGGAAGAGCTGTCGGAACATGGTGGAGCAGCTGTGGTTGCGCCTGTGGCGTCACCGACCCGCCCGGGGGCCGCAGGGAGAGCAGAGGGAAAAGGCGAACTGGGTAGTAGGGCCCCGCATGGAGCGAAAGGGCAAAAACTCCGCTTCCTTCCGTGTCTCACGGGCGGTGGGGGTCCAGAAGGTGAGAACCCGTGAGCCTCTCCAGGAAGCTGCACCTGGTGGGAGACCCGGACGGCTCGGTGACGCTGTGTGTCAACGGCAACTTAGAAATGACCGGTGGCGGCAGGTTGGTTTGCCCGCTGGTGGCAGGTGAGTGACCGGTCGCGGCAAGTATTTTTGGACAGGGTCAGGTGCCCCGGGCGTGCCGGGTTTCGGGGCGCCTGACCGGGGGTTTGGGTTAGCTCATGGGTCGGGTTCCTTTCCCGTTTTGGGCTTGCATAAGCCGGACGGACTCGCCGCTGGTTTGGCAGAGGTGGGCGTGATGGAGAAGCCGGTCCACGGTCGCGGTGGCAATGGTTTTGGGCATGAGCTCATCGAACCCGGAGGGGTGGATGTTCGAGCTGATCGCCAGGGACCGTTTCTCGTAGGAGGCTTCCACGACCCGGTAGAAGCCCTCGGCCGCGTCGGCGGAGACCGGCAACAGGCCTATATCGTCGATACAAATCAAATCCACGTTGGTGGCGCGGGTGATGGCTTTGTTGACGCTGTCATCAATCCGGTGCCGTCGCACGAGCGCGCCGAGGTCTTCCATGCTGAGCCAGGACACGGACATGCCCTGATCGATGGCCTGCTGGCCGAGGGCTTCCAGGAGCAGGGTCTTACCTGTGCCGGAGGGCCCGCAGGCAATCAGGTTCTCCCGGCGCCGCACCCATTCCAGGGTCCGCAGAAACGACGTTGTCGCGGCCGGGAGGGTGGAGAGGGCCTCGTCCCAGACATCGAAGGTCTTCCCGGTGGGGAATCCTGCGCGTTTGCGCCGGGTGGCCAGCATCGACCGGTTCCGGCCGGTGGCTTCGGCTTCGAGCAGGACGCGGACGACTTCGGTGGGGTCCCAGCGTTGGGCTTTCGCGGTGGCCAGGACGTCGGCGACCACCGCGCGGGCGTGCGGCATCCGGGTCGTGCGCATCAGCGCGATCACGTTCTCTACCGCCGTATCGGCCAGGGGCCGGGTCATGGTTTTAGCGCTCATCGATGGCTCCTTCAAGATCGCCGTCAACGGCGGGGCCGGTGGTCGGCGCGGTGGTGGGTGTCGTGCCGAAGTTGGCCCAGGAGCCGGTGCCCTGGCTCAGCCATTGGCCTTGGTCGGTGACGGTGTGGATGATGCTGGTTGTGTGGCTTGTGGCGTTGCCGGTGTTGACGATGAGAGAGCAGGTCCTCGTGGGTGAAGCGCTGATGCACCGCTGCCGCTCCCAGGCCCTTGTCGACCTCGTCGGCGCCGAGGACCTTGGCCAGGGTGACGGCGCGTTCCATTTTGTGCCGGATCTTTCCGGTGCCGGCGGCGGCTGCTTCCTTGAGCCAGAGCGCTGCGCCGGCGCCGAGAGCGAGGAACTCTTCCTCGGCCTTGTTGGTCGGGCGGATCACCCGTTCCAGGGCCCCGGAAGGGGCCGGCGGGAAGTGGGCGTCGATGATCGCGGGGGTGCCGGGGCGGGTGAGTTTGTGCCGGGCGACCTCGACGGGGCCGGCGTTCCCGACGTGGACGATGACGACCTCGGTTTCGGTCCCGCGCACCCATACCATCTGACCCATCAGGGTGTGCGGGACGGAGTAGCGGGACTGCTGAAAGGTGATCATGGGCGTGTTCGGCGGGACCTGGCGGGTGTGGCCGAAACTCGCCGTCACCGGTGTCGCCGGGACCGGGTG
Source organism: Pseudarthrobacter sp. J47 (assembly GCF_049810315.1). Taxonomy (GTDB): domain Bacteria; phylum Actinomycetota; class Actinomycetes; order Actinomycetales; family Micrococcaceae; genus Arthrobacter. The sequence goes on along the minus strand of NZ_CP187358.1, from coordinate 2,375,067 downwards.
CAACCTTGGTCCTTCGAGAACCCGGAGCATGTCCTTGGGGATCTCCAGCGTGGCCCGGTGCACCCTCGAATTTACCTCTTCCATGAACGCCTCACACGCAGCCTCCAGCTCGGCGAAGGACCGGTACTCGGGCAGCAGATTGGTCTCCTTCGGGACGAGGTCGGCTTTGGCGATCTTGACCGCGTTCTCCACTCCGCCCTTCGAGGCCGGGTCGGCCGGCAGGCAGGTCTGCAGCGAGGTTGAGTAGTGCTTGGTAAAGGCCACGATCTGGTGGTTCCGGACCGGGATCCCGGCGACGTGCTCAACCGTGACGGTCTTCTCGTTATCGGTCAATACGTAGGTCGGGACCCCGCCGATCAGGCGGAACGTCCGGTCGAGGGCGGCGAACACGCTCGGCATGGTCTTATCCCGCAAAGCGATCACGATCCGGAACCGGGAGAACGCCAGCCAGGCCACGAACAGCACCGTCTTCACCCCGTCAACGACGGGCCCGTCGCCGTAGTCATACTGAAGCCACAGACCCGGCTCAGGAGTCCAGGGCCGGTGCACGCGCACGTTCCGGGCCCGGTATTTCGCCTTCAACTCAGCAAGCGTGGTCCTGGTCGTCCGCTCGCACCCGGTGAACCCCAAAGCCCGGAGCTTCTCATGCACCACGTCGCCGCGGATCTTCCCGCGGGACTGCTCGACCCAGGAGGCCATCTGCGGCAGGAACGGGTCGGTCATCCGGCCGCGTTGCCGGGCCACCGGCGCCTGCGCGCCTTCCTGGCGGGCCTTCACATACGAGCGGACCGTGTTGTGCGAAACGCCGCAGATCTTCGCGGCATCCCGGTACGACCGGGTCAAATCGTAAGCAGCTAAAATTTCCATGAACTCTCCTGGAGACTTCACAACGAGCCCCTTTCTTCCCACAACGGGTGAAATACAGACGATTGGCATCGCCATTTCACCGCGGAAGGAAGGGGCTCTCCCCGCAACGACACGAGGGATGGACAAGGGAATCCCAGCACGCCAAGCCACACACCGTGGCCTGCTGCTGTCCAAAAATCCTTGCCGCCGCCGGTCAAAACCACTGCCGCGAACGGTCAATCAGATTTTCCGTACCCGGTCAGTTTAAAGTTGCCGCTTACAGCTGTGGAAGCGGGGGCTCCCGTTGGATCCAGGGAGGCTTCATGCTTCCCGGGAAAGCTCCTCTTCTGATGCGTCCACGAGGGACAGGCCGGGCGGTGGCCGTCGAGGACTCGCTGTCGCTCGTCCGGGGGTGCAGCTGCCACCAGGAGGTGCAGGCGGTCGGCCCGGAACGGACCCCGGCCAGGAAGCGGTGGGGGCCCGCCTCGGACGCGGAGCGACAGGTGCTGGCGCGACCGCGAAACAGAGCCGGAGTGAGCGCCGCACACCGGTGCGACGAGCGCACCGACAGATCAGTGCAGTGCTGTGACAGCAGAGTTTTCCACAGCCTGACGCGACAGGTCGCGAGGAGTGGTGGACCGCTGCGCGCCGGGTCTGATGCGCCTGCGGCAGCAGGATGCACCAGGGGTGCGGACCGGGCTGCGCCCGACGTCGCTAACGCTACGTGTGAGGACCTGTACGGGTACCCGCTCGTGCCTCGCGGTGGTGCGGAAGATGCATCCGTACGGCGTTGCAGCGGACGGCAAAAGGGCTGTACACCCAAAAGCCCGTAAATCCAGCGGAAACGACGTGACCCGTACACCCGCTGCGCGGATGGAGTGGGGGTGTACGGGTCAAGGGTGTACGGGTCGTTTCCCCTGATATTCCAGGCTTCCGCTAACGCTCCAGCCGTGGAATGGCGAAATGGCGGCAAGAGAGGAAAAGGGCATAAGGGAACCTGGCAACAGCGGTCCTGCGGACCCTCCGCTTCGCTCCGGTCTCTCGCTGCGCTTCGAGACGCTGTTGGTCGGCATAGCCGACAGGTTCCACCGCTCGCTTCGCTCGCCGGTCCGTCAGTCGCTGCGCTCCCTCCGGCTATGCCCAGCGCTGCGCTTGAGTGGAGGACGCCCCCGCCTGCCCCGCCGCATTTGTCCACAGGTGGACGACGCGGCAAAGGGTGCAGCCAGGCGGTGGATCACCTGGCGCTGCGCACCAGGTTTGTCCGAGGAGGACGGCCCGTCGGCCGGCCCGCTGCGCGGCCCAGTCGGAGCAGTTCCCGACACGGTTCACCAGTGGGCCGTCAGGCCAGCGGAGCTGGCACGGGAGCTGGACCGTACATCGAGTCTCCGCGGACCCCTGGCGGGACCTGCACTCGATGCCCGACACCTGCATCCCGAGAAACAGAAGAGGCATCGTCATGACACACGCCCGGAAGGCATCCAGGTCCGCACACCGGCCACAGCCGCAGCTCTCGCCCTACGACACCGGAGCCAGGTGCGAGGCCAAGCCGTGGATCCCCTACGGAGAGCGAGTCACTGCGGCGACTCCGGCGGAGAGCTTTGGCAAGGTCGACTTCGACGATGAAGAGAGCGGCACGGTCTGCGTCGCCTACCTCGAGCGCGACATGGACGGTGGATACACCCTTCACGTCGCACCGCTCAGCGAGGACCGGAAGGTCCGGGTGGCAATCCATTACGAACGCGGCGTTGCCAGGGTCAACGGTGCCCAGGCGTCGGCAGCTGCCGCGTAGTGACCTGCCGACTGAGAAGGAACACCGGGAATCATTCCGGAAAACATTGCGGCGAAAGAGGACGCGAATGATGCAGCGACAGACGAGTATCACAATCCGGACTGCCACCGCGGCGGCCTCGGCGGGATCTATGCCGATGACCAAGATGACCAGCCGGGAGGCATCACGATGACCAGTGGATTCAGCCATGCCCTGCTCGTGACCGGTTCCCGAACCTGGGACGCCGCGGAGGCCATGAAGGCGGCTTTGAACGAGGCCTGGAGAGCATGGGGACCGTCTGCGGTCGCCCGACCCGTGCTCCTGTCAGGGCACTGTCCCAAGGGTGCTGACGCCATGGCCGAGCGGCTGTGGCGGGCTGCCGGCTTCGAAGTAATTGAGTTCCCGGCCGACTGGAGCGCTGAGCCCAAGGCGGCGGGCTTCACCCGGAACCAACGGATGGTCGATGCCCTCGTCGCCATGCGCGCCGGGGGAACGCAGGTCCGTGTCGCCGCCTTCCTGGACCTTTGCAGCAAGTGCGACCAACGCACCGGCCAGCAGCAGCTGATGCCCGGAACGCCAGGGCACTTCTCACATGGCACCGTGCACGCCCGCTCCCGCGCCCTGGCTGCAAGCATCGAGGTCGAAGACATCATCCACCCGCGCCTGCCTCCGTTCTGACAAGTGCACACCCCGGACATGACAACAGCCCTGCAGCTGGTGCTGCAGGGCTGTTGATCCTTGATTCGAATAGGTGGCCGGAAATCTCTCCGGTATGGCCCGAAAGACTGCGGAAAGGGTGAGGCTAGAGAGTCCGCTCGATGCCGTGTGCCTCATCGTGGGCCTTCATGACAGCTTTCGGAATGCGACCAAACTCGGGCACTTCATGACCGTTCTCGCGCGCCCACTTACGGATCTCCTCACGTTCCTCGGGCGTCGTCTCGGGCACGAGTCGCTTCTTCTCGCCCTTCTTAGTGGCCTTTCGACCCTTACTGATGTATTCCTTGAGATTCTTCTCAAGCTCTTTGCGCTCTTCGTCGGTCAGGTCTATCTCGAACCAGGTGTCGCCCAGTCCGAAGGTGACTGTGGCAGCATCCGGCTTGCCACTGATGTCCGACTCCACAATATTTCGAATAGCCATGTCTTGAATGGTAGACGATCCGAACCACCTTAGAGAAGTCTTTGGGCGCGCCAGAACGACAGATCTTTCGAATGCCTTCATCATAGGCCGAAAACACTGCAATACCAGCATAATCCACCTGCCACACTGCTAAAATCACACGGCCAGTGCGTGCCTTTCCCCACCCCTGTAAACCGACCATTCGACACGATCGAGAGGCCCCCCACCATGACCATTCTCCAGACCGTCGACGACCATCCGCTGACGGACGACGGCGTCGACCTGTTCGCCCTGATGTGCCAGCGCCGCGGCTGGACCGACGAGTACCTCCGCGAGATCGAATCAGCTGAACACGACGAGCTCCTGGGCCTGGCCGAGATGGTCGAGGCCCTGGAAGACGCCCGGGCCGCCGGCCACAAGGTCACCATCGCCCCTGACTTCGACATGGACGGGATCTCCTCCGGTGTGCTCGGCTACGCCGGACTGTCAGAGCTCGGCTTCGACGTCGAGCTGCACGTGCCCGACTACCGCCGCGGCCACGACCTCACGCCCGAGGACATCGCAGAGATCGCCGCGACGTGGCCGGACACCAAGGTCCTGCTGACCTGCGACGGGGGAGTGAACTCCCACCGCGGGATCGCCGCCGCCCGGGCTCTGGGATGGAAGACCCTGGTCACCGACCACCACGAGGAGCTCGAACCCGGTTCGAGCGCCGACGTCACCGTCGACCCCTGTCGGATGGACGAGACCTACGCCAACACCGGCATCTGCGGCGCGCACGTGCTCTACCAGGTGTTGGAGGCCTATGCCCGCGTCCACCGGCCGGAGAAGCTCTGGGAGATCCGCCTGCTGCGCCTGTTCGCCGGCCTGGGCACCGTCTCCGACGTCATGCCCGTGCTGTACGAGAACCGGCAGCTGGTGCGCGACTCGCTGTCCATCGCACGGCTGCTGTACGCGCCCGCGCCGCGCACGGTCCCGACCCCCTGGGGCTTCGACCCGGACCCCGAGGCGATCGACGTCGGGCAGTCGACGCTGATGCAGCTGCTGCGCGTCGACCCGCACCACCCGGCCTTCGTCCGGGCCTTCGAGGGCTTCGCGGTCCTGCTGAAGGCTTTCGGCCAGGCAGGCAAGGTCCGCGACATCGACAGCATCGACGAGGGCTTCTACGGGTTCTACCTCGCGCCGGCGATGAACTCCCCGCGCCGCACGGGCGACCCGCTCGCACCGTGCTTCGGCGTGTTCACCGCGCCTGATCAGGACTTGATGCTCGAGGCGGCACACCAGGTCATCGCGACCAACGAGAGCCGCAAGGAGCTTGTCGAGGTCCACACCCGGGAGCTCGAGGAGGGTGATCAGCCGCTGGCCCCCTGGGTCTACTTCTCCGAGGCTTACCCGGGCATGTACGGTCTGCTCGCCAACCGGCTGATGGAGCGCCACGGCCACCCGGTCGTCGTGCTCAACCGTCCCGCCGGGCCGGATGACTACGTCGGAGGCTCCGGCCGGGCACCGTCGTGGTTCGGCATCATCGACACGCTCGAGCACCAGGACGGCATGCGCGCCATCGGCCACCAGCAGGCCTGCGGCGTCAAGGTCGACCGGGCGGAACTGCTCGACGGTCTGGTCGAAGCATTGCGGGAGGCCACGCAGGTTGCCCTGCTGGCTGTCGTCCAGGATGAGCGCCGGGCCGACCTGGTCCTGGGCCCGGACCGGGACTGCGATGCTGGCCTGGACGACCTGGAGCCACTGGTCGGCTTCGTCCGGCGTGTGGAAGCGCTGCGGCCCTTCGGCCACGGCTTCGTCGAGCCGGTGGTCGAAATCGCTGTCGAGCCCCTCGGGCTGCGGGTGGACCGGATCGGTTCCGATACTGACTGCGGCCATGAGCGCACCGACGCCAACCTGATGACCAACGCCCGCGGCTACCGCGTGTGCCGCCTGTGCAAGAAGCACCTGCGGCTGGTCACCAGGTCGGGGCTGTCCTGCCTGTGGTGGAACGTCGCCGAGGAGAAGGAGCCCGAGATTTCGGCTCTGACGCGGTCGGCCAGCCGCACCGAGGTCGGAACGCTGCGTTTCATCGCGAAGCTGCAGCTGAACACCTTCCGCGGCGAGACCCGCGTCCAGGCCGTCATCGAAGAGCAGATCCCCGCGTCTGTCTGACCACGGAAAGGAGGCGGGGATGCCCGCTCCACCGATCAAGTCCCGGCTCGTCTCCATCGCGTGGTGTGCCCTCGTGCCCCTCGGCGTGCTCGCCGCCTACCTGGGACTTGGCTTTGCCGTAGTTTCCGTGGTCGGCGAGCCCGTCCTGGGCACGGCGGTGCTCGGAGGCCTGGTGGCGCTGCTCGTCGGCGCTGCCAGGCTCTTCCGGCCCCGGTGGTTCGCCAACGCGCCAACGGTCCGACCGATGTCCGGAACACCGCGCTTTACCCGAACGGTGCTTGGGTGCCTGGCTCTGGCGTTCATCGCCGGCCAGTCCCTGGCCCTGTGGCTCTATACCCTGGGCGGCTCGGCGGGATTCGATGAATCGACCCGGGCCAGGACAGACGCCGGTCCCGTCGTGGCCCTCCTGCTCGCACTGGTGGCAGCGCCGGTGGCCGAGGAGATGCTTTTCCGCGGCCTGCTCTACCCGCTGCTGCGGCGCAGGGTCGGCATCGTCGCGGCCGTGCTCGTCACCGCCGCGGGCTTCGGCCTGCTGCACGCCAACGTCGTCCAGTTTGCTGCCACGCTGCCCCTGGCGGTGCTGCTGGCGCTGGTCTACGAACGCACCCGCGTCCTGTGGCCGTGCGTGCTGCTCCACCTGGCCTTCAACCTCGCGGCCGTCCTTGTCCCCGCCCAGCTGCTGGGCGCACTGGCGAACCCCGTCTCAGCGCTGCTGATGACCGCGGCGTTCCTCGCGTGCGCCCTGGCGGTGTACCGCATGGCGGCACCCGCGCCCGGGCCTGCACAGGACGACAGGGAAGCCGGCGGGGAAGAAGGCAGGGAAAACGAGCCACAGGCCGCATAGCGGCCGGGCTCAATGTGCAGGACCGACGCTGGTGCCCTCCGGGCGACCTTTCGGCCGTGGGCCGACGGTCGCTCCGGAGGGCCTGCTCTCGGGTGACCGGGGTGATCCGGTCACCGGGGGATTGGCTGAAGGATTTTCGTCAGCCAGACCTGAGAGGAGGTGGATCCACCATGGCAGTCGTCAACAAGTGCGCGTATGACGCGCAAGGCCGGCTCGTGCGCCCCAGCGGCAGCGAAGTGCGCCGCGCGCGGTTCGCCAGCGACTTCGACACCGGTGAGAGGCCGACCTTCGATCGAGGGTCCATGCACTTCTTCACCATGAGCACCAGCGGCCGCACGGCGGAGCAGGCGCACGAACGCGCCCGCGAGATGCTCGCCCGCTTCTTCGAACGCGCCGAGTCCGTCGCTGGCTTCCGCAAGCTCGAGATGCGCCGGAGGCAGGGTGTGATGCCCTGCAACCGCAACGTCTCCATCACCTACGAGATCCTGTACGCCGTCGAGGACGGCCACCGGGTCCGTGCCCACATACCCGAGTCCCCCAATGCGGGATACCGGCGAGGCCGCAGCGCGGCCGCCTTCTAGGCGGCCGGCGCACCCTGGGCCTCGCACCAGCGTGAACGCGCAGAAAGGCCGGAGAGCTCCCTTCCCACGGGGATGCTTCTCCGGCCTTTCTGTTTTCACGTTCCTGTGACAACAACGCCTGGTGACGGTTCCTGGCCCTAACACCAATGCCCACTCTATCAGTGTCGATTCATCATGTGCAATGCAGTCGGCATCCCATTCCGGTGACCATTCGAAGGTCTGTCTCGGAATCACTGGGAATAACTCGGAAGCCCGGTCGACCAGGACGCCGGACCCATCGCGATCGCTCCCGTCAGGGCCGTCAGGGCCTGATGCTCCGCTGTACGGGAGGACGCAGCGCCGAGGTGTACCACGTGTCGTGGTACACCTCCCGATCCCAGTGCTGGCCTGCTCAAACGGCGGGTCAGGCGACCGCGGCCGAGGGAGTCTGTACCACGTGCCCGAGCGGACGTGGTACGCCGTTTTGCCTTGGTAGATCAGCGTTTTCGGCAGGTGTACCACGAGTACCACCAGATTCCGAGCGTTTACATATGTGCGCGAAGGACGCCTCCGATCGGTCATCCAGCCAGTAAGAGCTCTTATCCCCATGCGCGTATATCTAGTCTTTATTTAGTGGTACAAGTGGTACAGGGGGTATATAAAGCCCGTCTGACCAGGGCAAACGCCTGTACCACGTGCAAATCTCCATGTGGTACACCCCGTTTGGAGAAGTCCTGAAATCCCCGACTGACCAGGGGAAACAGGTGTACCACGTCAGGTGGTACACCTTCCGATACCCATTGGGGGTATACCGGCTCGCTGCTGCAGCCGGATCCCAGCTCTGGAGGTTCCCGGCCGGCCGGTCGGAAGAACTCCCCGAACCCCGACCAGGGGGTCGGGCGGCTCACGCCGCCCGCGGGGGAGTGCTCGAGCACGAGAAGCCAGCGGCTCCGTGGGGCATACGCCCCCGGAGCCGCTGTTTCTCATTCCAGACCGCACGCTCTCGTCGTGTCGCCGTGGCCTCCGGGTCTCGCGCGCGACCCCTCCGAGCCCCACCCGGGTACCACCCGGGACCTCTGTCGGACCATGAGTCGGCTATCAGTCGACTCGTTGCGAAAGACCATTCGGATGGCATAGAGTCGTGAGCACGTTCCTATTCGATTACGAGACCAATCGGCTTCCCACTCACTGCCGGCAGGTACTCGACGCGATCGAGAAAGACAGCAGCATGACGACTCCTGACGACCCAACGCCCGTCTTCGACGAGGACTTCGACACCCCCTCGACCAACCCTGTCGCCGACGCCTTCACCGAGGTCATGACGTACTTCGCCGACGGCGGCGACATCGCCCCGCAAAACGAAATAGTCACGCGCGCGACCGAGGTCTACCTCCAGCTGATCGACCCGTCGGACCCGCCGGCACCGCGCCTGCTCGAGAAGCAGCTGCTCGCGATCGTGAACGGCGTCTCCAAGGCCGAGAACAGCAAGACCAAGGTGGCTGCCGAGAAGCTGCCCCTGGCCCGGCACCTGACCTACTGGCAAGTGGCGCAAATCCTGTTGAGCCTGCACCACGTGATCCGCATCGCCCCCAGCGCCAAGGACACTGACCGCGAGTACGACCTGCTGGCGATGTACCAGGCCACCGGCCCGGGCCGCGGCACGTACACCACCAGCGAGGACGACATCCGCACCACGGCACGCCGTTACAACACGCAGCTGACACTCAAGGAATTCGCCGAGGTCCTGGCAGTACTCCGCGAGGACAGCCCGCGCCGGCACCAGTGCAGCCACAGAGACCTCATCGCCGTGAACAACGGCGTGTTCCACTACGGCCGCGAGGCCCGGGACATCCATGAGGGCGGCAAGGCCTTCCACTTCGAACCCAAGTCGCTCGTACCCTTCGACCCGGCACTGGTGTTCCTGGCCAAGTGCCACATCGACTACGTCGAAGACCCGGACAACCCGGTGATCGTCCACCCTGTCGACGGCTCGGTCTGGGACATCGAGTCCTGGATCCGCGAGCTCTCCGACGAGGAGGGTATCCCCGAGCTGCTCTGGGAGGTCATCGGCGCGATCATCCGGCCGCACGTCAGCTGGGGCAAGACTGCCTGGTTCTATTCAGAACAGGGCAACAACGGCAAGGGCACGCTGTGCTCGCTCATGCGCAACCTGTGCGGGCCACGCTCGCACACCTCGATCCCGCTGAGCGACTTCGGCAAGGACTTCGCGCTCGAGCCGCTCGTGCGCGCCAACGCGATCATCGTCGACGAGAACGACGTGGGCACCTTCATCGACAAAGCGGCCAACCTGAAGGCGATCGTCACCAACGACGTCATCCAGATCAACCGGAAGTACCGGATGCCGATCGCCTACCAGTTCTTCGGCTTCATGGTCCAATGCCTCAACGAGTTCCCGCGCGTGAAGGACAAGTCCGAAAGCTTCTACCGCCGGCAGCTGTTCGTACCGTTCAACAAGAGCTTCACCGGCATGGAGCGCAAGTACATCAAGGACGACTACCTCCAGCGCCGCGAGGTCCTGGAGTACGCCCTCTGGTACGTGCTCAACCGCGCCGGCGCAGCCGACCCGGGCAACTACTACCAGCTCTCCGAGCCGGTGGCGACCATGGACGTCCTGGCCGAGTACAAGGAGGCCAACGACCCCGTGCGCGCCTTCTGGGAAGAGTTCCGCGAGCGGCTGGTGTGGGACCTGGTGCCTTTCACCTTCACCTATGACCTCTACAAGGCCTGGTTCGCAGACGTCTCGCCCTCGGGGTCGCCGGTGAGCAACAAGCAGTTCATCACGGACCTGGTTGCGATCGTGCGGCCTGACCCGCTGTGGCACTGCCCGGACAAGAACAAGAAGATCCGCCCCGGCCAGATGATGGCCACCCCCGAGACGACCATCGCCGAGTACGAGCTGAAGAAGTGGATGAACCCGCACTACAGCGGCTCGGACCCGAAAAAGAAGTCGCAGCCGGTCCTTCAGGCCAACTACCGCGGCCTGCTCCGGCACACAGGTCCCGCCGCCCAGGTGGACGCCGACGACGAGGACGCCACAGGAGAGGACTGATCCGACCATGCCCACAATCGCCAGGGCCATCACCGAGCTCGCCCGGGCGGTGACCGACCTCGCCAAGCAACAAGGCAGGGCGAGCACCGCGCTGGCCGATGTCGCCCGCGAACAGCGGATCACCAACCTGATCGTCCGGTCGCAGATCAGTGCCGACCCGGAGGAGAAGCGGCGGCTCGTGGCTGAGGCCTCCAGCCGGATGGACGCCCCGCGCCGCCGCTCTCCACACAACCCGATCGACTGAAGACAAGAACGGAAAACAGGACATGACGCAGCCGCACCCGAACGAACCGAACTGGAAAGACGGATGTGCAGGAGAGGGAGTCTCACCCGGAAAGGAATGCGCCGACTGCACCGGCCAGCGTGAGCACTTCGGCTACTCCCTGGTGGGAGGTCGATGGGCCCGCGGTGCCCGGCCGGTCCCCGCGCCCGTCACAAGGAAGAAGCGCCGCCTAAGGCCATCCGCGGCAGCGCCCGGCACCCCGACCAGATAACTGCATACCCCGGCCGTGACGGCCGGTGACGACCGAAAGGCCAGACACATGACCACCCAGCGCACCCCCGTCACAGCTGAGACCGCGCTCTTCACGTTCTACGACATCGAATCGCTGTCGAACGTCTTCACGCTGTGCGCCTACACCCCGCGGCCGGGCCGCGCCGTCCACGACCTGGAGATCTTCTTCCTGGCCGACGACCCGGCGCTGGTCGCCTCCGTCGACCCCCAGGCCCTCTACGACACCGTGATCCGCTCCAACCCGGGGCTGCCCGCGGTCAGCGTCCAGCTTTGGAACCTCGGCGGCGAACGGGGCAGCCTCCGGCTCGCCGAACTGATGGGCCTCTCGAACGCCGACCAGGTGTGCAACCACTCCGACCCAGGCGGGTACCCCGCGGCGCTGCGTCCGGTCTGCGACACAGACCCCCAGTACGACCCGGCACTGCATCCGTTCCTTGCTGGCTACAACTCAATGAACTATGACACGACCATGGTCGCGCTCTACCTCAACGAGGCGTTTCCGGCCCCGGGCAGCGGTCGGCCGTTTCAGCCGACCACGGCCCGTACTCTGCGCGACCACAACGACCAGCTCTTCTCGTCCCAGCACATCGAGTACATGCCTGGCTACCTCGGCTGGGACGGGGCGGCTGCGAAGATCCGCCGCGCCATGCTTCACTCGGGCCGGCACCTGGACGTGGCCCGGCTGAACGAACTGCAGTCCAAGGTCAGCCTCAAGCGCCTGCTCGGGATGCTCGGCCGCCAGATCAAGGAATCCGAGAAGCTCAGCCATGACACGAGCATCGAGGCGGTAGAGGATCTCTATGAGCTACTGGCCTACAACGTCTCGGACTGCCTTGGTCTGGCCCAGCTGTTCCGGCACCCGGCGTACGCGAGCAACTTCGATCTCAAGGCCGCTCTGCTCGCCCAGTTCACCGAAACGGTGTTCACCAAGAACGGTGCGGTGCGCAAGGACCGGCTGGCAGTCGACTCCTCATCGGCAAAGTTCGTGGGCCGCATCCTCGCACCCTACGCCTCACTGGATGACATCGAGGCGGTGTCCTTCGTATATCCGCACCCCGAGGTCGCTAAAGAACGCGGGATCGAGCCGGTCAACGTGCTCGACGAGTGCGTGCGCTTCTTCGAGGAGAACGTCGCGCCCGACCCGGCCACCCACTCCGAAGTGACTGCAGCCCAGCGCGAGGCCCACCGGCAGTTCCTGCAAGTCGTGGCGTACTACCGCTCGATCGAGGGGCAGAACTTCAACGACTCCGAGGAGTACCGCGACAAGTTCAGCCTTCCGGCCCGGTCTCTGCGCGATGTGCCCAAGACCCCGAACAACGTGCCGTATTTCCGGGCGGACGCCTCGCCGTCGTCCTGCTTCGCCACGTTCTCCACCGGCGGCATCCATGGGGCCGAAGCCGACCTGTCGGTGTTCAACGCCGAGAAGGTCGAGCACAACGATCAGACCATGATGCTCATCCGGGCAGCGCAGGCCTTCCCGGACGCAAAGGACTTCGTGGCCGAGGCCAAGCGTCAGCACGCCATGCTCCGCCTGCCCGACGGCACCTTCGTCGACAAGCGGCTGGTCCTGCTGGGTTCGGACCCGGAGAAGGTCAAGTACCGCAAGCCGAAGAAGGACGACCCTGACCAGGCCGGGCAGCTCGCCCGCGCCCAGGCCCAGGTGCCTGACCCGGCGGACCTGTTGACCACCCAGCGGCCCGAGGCGGAGGCGCTGAATGTCGTCCTGCCCGACGGCGGTGTCCTGGAAGGCAAGGTGGTACTCGCCAACAGCACGGCCACCAATGCCGCCTACCGCGATGAGCCGGCCAAGAAGAAGCCGGAGCTGTTCATCGCCAAGGAAGACGGCTCCGACAAGCTGCACCCGAAGTTCGCACGCACCTCGGCTGGCCTGGTGATCCACGAGGACTTCACCAGCTACTACCCGAACCTGCTGCGCAACATGCGGGCGTTCTGGAACCCCGAGCTGGGTGAGGACCGCTACGCGAAGATCTTCTTCGACAAGGAGCGCTACGGCCAGGAGATCAAGGGGCTGAAGAAGCAGCTGGCGCAGCTTCCGGGCGACAGCCCTGAAGCTGCGCGGCTGAAGGCTCAGATCGCCGGGCTCGGCGTGCTGCGCAACGGCACGAAGCTGATCCTCAACTCGGCCTCGGGCGCAGGCGACGCAAGTCACCGGACGCCGATCCGGATGAACAACCGCATCATCTCGATGCGCATCCTTGGCCAGCTGTTCAGCTGGCGGATCGGACAGGCCCAGACCCTGGCCGGGGCGCGGATCATCTCCACCAACACCGACGGCCTCTACTCGGTCGTCGGCGGCGAGAACGGATTCGACGAAGCGACCAACAACCGGGTGCTCGCCGAGCAGCAGGAGGCCATCGGCGTCGACATCGAACCTGAGCTGATGTTCCTCATCAGCAAGGACTCGAACAACCGCCTGGAGCTGGAGGCCCCGGAGCCGGGGCGGTCCGTGGCAGACAGTCCGATCATCGCCGCCGGTGGCGGCACGCTGGCCTGCCACGCGGGCCCGACTCCGACGAAGTCGCTGGCCCACCCGGCCGTGATCGACTTCGCCCTGGCCCGCTACCTGCAGACGGTGGCGAGCAGGGGAGAGTCGGCGATCGCGGAGCCCTTCGACCTGATGCTGGGCCGGAAAGTGATCGAGGAGGCGGTCCTGGAGGACGACCCGATCCGGTCGCTCCTGTTGTTCCAGAACGTCATCGCGGCCTCCCGCGGCTCGATCACCTACCCCTTCTCGGCTGCACCCATCGACCCCGCCGTGGGTGTGAAGTACAGCGAGCAGGGTCACGTGACCAACGTCCGCGACCCGCAGGTGCTGCAGATGGTCAACCGGGTGTTCATCGTCCGCGAGGGCACTGAGAACGCCCGGAGCCTGCTCAACGCCGGTGCCTGGAAGGTCACCGCGGCCAGCCAGGCCAAGCGCCGCGAGGAGGACATCGGCCGGACCAAGCGCGACCCGGTCGCGCTGGAGGTGCTGCGCCATCACGGCTGGGCCCGCTCCCGCGCCGAGGCCAGCATGTCGGACGGGCTCGCCGTGCTCCCGGACGACCAGGACGTCGTGGTGCGGCGCATTAACGCCATCGACCCAACCTGGTCGATGGTCGTCGTCAACGACGACCTGCACCAGCTGCCGGCCGACCGGATCGAGCGGCTCATCGCCTCGCTGGACCTGGACACCTACGTCCGGATGCTCGAGGAGACGTTCACCAAGAACTGGATGAACGAGGCCGCCTGAGCCGATCGACCACAGCCCGCACAAGGGGGCCGCGCACGCCGCGGCCCCCTTGTTCAACTCTGTGCACCATTGCGAATGGTTCCGCACAGATCATTCACTTCGAGTCATAATTGAGTACGAAAGGCAATTCAGACTCGACACGACACGACCACGAGAGGCCATCATGTCCCAGTCAACACTCCCTGTCCGCTCCACTGACCCGGAGACCTCCTACGCCGCCGCCGTGAAGGCCGCGCTCGGCGCATCCCGCGTCCGTCCCATCGTGCTCGACATCGTCCGCGAGAAGGGCCCGCTCACCCACGACGAGCTCATCGCCGCTTACCACGACCGCGTCGTCACCAGCCTCGGCGAGGTGCCGCGCTCCTCGGACTCCGGCATCCGCACCCGGCTCAAGGAGCTCGCCCACCAGGGCCTGGTGACCGTCGCCGACATCGACGGCTTCTCCAACTACGGCAATGCGGCCAAGCGCTGGGTCGTAGTCGACCCTGACGACCCGAGCTTCGTCTACGACCCGGACGCCATCGCTGCCTACATCGACGACGAGGACATCGTCGGCTTCGGGCACTTCCTTGACGGCGACGCCTCCGACGCTGCCGGGACCGACGAGGACTGAGGCCCCATGCCGAGGAAGAAGAACCAGCGGGAGAAGGCCGTCGAGCAGTACCTGCTCACGCAGTGCCGCCGGCACGGTCTGTTCTGCCTGAAGTTCGTGTCCCCGGCCCGCGGAGGCGTCCCCGACCGAATCGTCCTCACGCCCACCGGCACGGTCTTCGTCGAGGTCAAGCGACCCGGCGGAGACCTCGAGAAGCGCCAGCGCGTCATGCACGCCAAGATGCGCCGTTTCGGTGCCGAGATCCACGTCGTGGATGACGAGCAGGCCGTCGACGCCTTCATCACCCACGTGCTCGGTTACCGCCGGATCGAGAGCCAGCAGAAAGCAGCATCATGACCGCAACAGCCACCGCCGCGGGCCCGGAGACAGCCGCCCGCGACTACGAAACGAAAGACTCGGGATCACGCAGGGTCACCGCCTCCGGCATGCAGCGCGAGGTGAAGACAGGCCAGCCCCGCTTCGACCTGCTCGTACCGCTTCAGGTGCCCTACCAGGACCAGCTGCTCACAAGGACGGCCGCGCTCGTGGAGCGTGGAGCGCGCAAGTACGACTCGCGCGACTGGGAGCAGGCCAGCACTGCCGCAGAGATGGAGGAGTTCCGCGCCAGCGCCTTCCGCCACTTCATGCAGTGGATGTGCGGCGAAGACGATGAGGACCACGCGGCTGCCGTGGTGTTCAACCTCCTGGCCGCGGAAAGCACCCGGACGGTGATCGCCCGCGGTGACGCCGGAACCCCGGAGGCCGCCCGATGAGCGGCCGCGTCACCAAGGGCAACGGCCAGGCCACCTCGGCCTTCCGCCAGCTCACCCGGGCCGACCTGGGCACCTTCGATCGCGAGGCCACGGAGCTCGTGCTCGAAGCGATGCGGGCCGGCTGCGTTGGGCGTGTCTCGTCCCGGGGCCACGCCATCCTGCGCAACAATGCCGGCGGATCCGTCTCGGTGCCGCGCAACATGACCTCACCCAACCGCACGGCGCAGAACGCCCGTGCCGACTTGAAACGGCTGCTCGGCGGGCACCGGGCCGATCATGCAGTATCCGCCGCAGACCGCAGGCCACGCGGGAAACGGCAGATGACCGTCGCGGTGGCCTTCGTGGAGCACCCAGCCGCCTTCTCCCGCTGGTTCGACGCCCAGCCCGAGGGCCTGCCTGCGGACCAGCTCATCGAGGTCTCGTTCGACGGGGCCGGGGAGCCGGCCTTCCAGGCCGTGCCCGTCGACGCGCCCGCACAGCCCGATGCACCGGAACAAGACCAGCCGGAGCCCGCGACGGCCCGGCCCACCCGCCGCCGGGGACACCTGATGATCGCGCCCGAGCCCGGGCAGGAAGCAGAGGACGACATGACCGCCGAGGCCAAGGAAGATTTGCCGTTTGCGACGCCCATACCCGATGCGGCCGTCGGAGATGCCTCTGCCGAAGCGGTGCTTGAGCGCGTACGCACCGCGCTGGGTGAGGACCCGCGTGTCACCGCCCTGCAGCGCAGGATCGTCGGGCTGGAGGCAGAGCTCGCCGCCCAGACACGCCGGGCCGATGACGCCGAGGTCCGCCTGGGCCTTATCCGCGAGGCATTCCATGCCTGATCCCGACTACCGACAACCCACGAGAGGAGGCCGCACACCATGACCACGACCATCGCACCACCGCAGCCGTCACCCGCGCCCATCGTGCTCAAGCCCTACCAGCAGCAGATCCACGACTTCCTCGTCAGCCGCCCCTTCGCCGGAGCCTGGCTTGGTGTCGGAGCCGGGAAGACGCTTTCGACCCTCAGCGTCCTGCAGACAGTCCGGCCGATGGGCCACATCCTCGTCGTCGCACCGATCGCGATCGCTCGCTCGACCTGGCTCGACGAGATCGACAAATGGGGATTCCCGATCCGAACCAAGTCGCTCATCGTCAACGAGAACGACCGGAAGCTGCCCAAGGAGAAGCGACTGGAACGCTTTCGGGAAGTCTTCTCCGACCCGCCGACGATGTACTTCGTCAATCAGGAGTTGCTGACCCAGCCCTCCCAGGGTGCGCGTCTGCTCCAGCTGACCGGCGACCCCACCGGCGATGCCATCGCCGCCGGGATCTCACCGGAGGCCGTGCGGCTGCGCGGGCTCATCGAGACGATCGGACCAATGGCCCAGGAGCAGCTGATCGGACACTTCCTGCAGCTGGCTGCCGGGCAGTCCGGAACCAAAGCCCCCACCAAGACCGCGGTCAAGGAGGCGATCAGCGAGCTCGTCACCCGCGGCGCGCTGGAGCGCGAGAGCCACGACTGTCGCAGCTGCGGCGGCGACGGCTGCGCGCAGTGCCGCTACGGCCTGGTCGACCAGATGCCGATCCAGTCCATCAACGGACAGGACACCCTCATCTGGCCGTTTCAGACGGTGATCATCGACGAGTCGCAGGGCTTCAAGTCCCACAGCAGCGCCCGGTTCAAGGCCTTGAAAGCGGTCCGCCCGGCCATCACGCGGCTCATCGAGCTGACCGGCACGCCGAGCCCGAACGGGCTGCACGACCTGTGGAGCCAGATCTACCTGCTCGACCAGGGCGAGGCCCTGGGCCGGACCATCACGGAGTTCCGCAACCGGTGGTTCATCCCGAAGATGGTGCCTGGCACCACCACCCCGGCGAAGTGGATCCCGACCCCGAACGCCGAGGCCGAGATCCATGAGGCCATCAGGCACCTGGTGATGAGCGCGCAGAACACCAACCTCAACCTGCCGGGCCTGACGATCCAGGACGCCAACGTCACCCTCCCGCCGGACCTCATGCAGGCCTACAAGGAGTTCAGGCGCGACCTCGTGCTCGACGTCGTGAAGACCTACCAGGACGAGGACGGCAAGCTCACCCAGAGCGTTGAGTCGATCGTCGCCGAGAACCAGGCGGTCCTCACCAGCAAACTGATGCAGTTCGCCTCGGGGACGCTCTACACGGCCGACCCGGAGGACCCGGCGACCAAGGGCCAGTACGAGGTTATCCACGACAAGAAGCTCGAAATGGCCGAGTATCTGGTGCGCAACAGCGGGGGAGACCCCGTGCTGGTCGCGTACCACTTCCGCTCTGACCTGGAGCAGCTGATGGCGCGCTTCAAGAAGGCGGGCATCGACGCGCAGGTCTTTGACGGCTCGCGGGAGATGGTCCGCCGGTGGAACGCCAAGCAGATCCAGGTGATGCTGCTGCACCCCGCGGCGGCCGGCCACGGCCTGAACCTGCAGGACGGCGGCTCGACGATGATCTGGTACACGCTGCCGTTCTCGCTCGAGCACTACCTGCAGACCAACGGCCGTCTCTACCGCACGGGGCAGACCAAGCCCGTGGTGATCCACCGGATTATCACCAAGGGCACTCAGGACGAGCGGATGCCCGGAGTCCTGGCAGAGAAGCAGCAGGTCCAGGACGACCTCATCTCGGCTGTGTCCGGCGAGGAGGCGATCCTCGTCGCCCTCGAGGAGGAGATCCAGGACGACCTCAACGACCTGTGGGTCTCCGAACGGGTCTGACCAACCCATTGCGACGCCGCGGAGCGCCAGCCACACGCCGGCGCTCCGCGGCGCACCACCCCGACCCCAGTGCCACCCGGCCCGAGGAGGACTGATCCATGAATGACCCGAAGCACCAGGCCTGGCCCGACGGAGCGCGCGTGCGCTTCACCGCCGAGGCCAGGGAAGCCATGCAGGCGCGGCCCGGAACGAAGCCGCTGCGCGCACCGGCCCTCGGGCCGAACACGGACTACACGATCGACAACACCGACGATGGCCTGCACGACGTCGTGCTGCGCGAGACCGGGGAACGCTACGGCGTGCTCTGGCTCCAGAGCGCAGAGCACGAACCCGTCGACCCCGACGTCGCGCTGCTCGAGGAGCTCTTCGACCGCGAGCTGCCGGCCAGCTTCGACCCCGCCCGGGGGACAAGGAGCGTCACTCGCCATCACGGAGCAGGGATGGCCACAGCCGGAGCCCGGCCCGCCACGACCGTAGTTCCGCGCGGCAACTGGATGCAGACCTACACGGGTCGCCGGTTCTACCCGCTGGACCCGCGGCCCGAGGACGTGGACATCGCCGACATCGCACACGCGCTGTCCATGCAGTGCCGCTACAACGGCCACGTCCGCCGGTTCATGTCCGTCGCCGAGCACTGCGTACTCCTCTCGCGACTCGTCGCCCCGGAGCATGCGCTCTGGGCGTTGCTGCACGACGCGACAGAGGCATACGTGGGCGACATGGTCCGCCCGCTGAAGCTTCACATGCCGGAGTACCGGGCCGTCGAGGACGGCGTCATGGTCGCCATCGCCCAGAAGTTCAGCATCGACCCCGCCATGCCCGCCGAGGTGAAGCACGCCGACTCGCGGATCCTGCTCGACGAGCGCGCGGCGCTGCTGGGCGAGCCGGCGGGGGACTGGGAGGTTCCAGGTCAGCCCTTCGGGATCGAGATCCAGGCCTGGAGCCCGGATGCTGCCGAGCTCGAGTACCGCCTGCGCTTCGCCGAGCTGACTGGAGACCCGGCCGGTCTGCCCGTCGGGCTGTGCGGAGACCGGGAGGACCACCTGCCCCACACCCACCGCAGCGCCTCGCTTGGCGGGCTCTGGTGCTCCGCTGACCAGGACTCCCGCCTCCCCTGGGCCGCCGAACGTCGGCAGACCCAACCCGGAAACGCAGGAGAACAGCCCCATGGCTGAGACCAGGATGACCGGGACGGAACGCATCGCAGCTGGTTCATGACCGACCGGTGACCGGCACCCTGCGGGTGCTGGTCACCGGAGGGCACAGCGTCGGGGTCGGCAGGGCCGACCCGGGTGCCGGGGCAGTGATGTCGGGGGTCGGGTCCCGGCCCGGTCCCCTCTCATTGCCACGACACCACAACGAGAAGGAGCGAGTCCCATGGCTGAGCAGCCCATCTACCGGCTCCCGCCTGCGGGCTGGTCGGACTTCGGCGCACACATAGACCAGCCGGAGGTCCGCCTCGAGTTCTCGGCCGAGACCGGCGAGGACGGGATGCCGCTCTGGGAGCGGCCCATCGACATCCGTCACGACGACCAGGAGGTCTCGCCATGAAGGCGTACAGCACGCAGACCGAACGCACCTACGATTCCTGGGAGGACCTGGTGGCCGAGGAGGCCAACGGCTACGGCGTCGTGGTGATGATGCAGGCCGAGAGCCTGAAGTCCGCCAGCCCCCAGACCTACTCGCACCTGATTGGGCCGTTCGACGACCAGAAGAAGGCCCGGAACAAGGCCGCAGCCGTTCGCCGCGCCTGGAAACGCGCCAAGGACCGCGACCCCCGTATCCAGCTGCTGCGCGTCTCGGTCGAGCCCATCTGGCCCGACCTGCGCTTCGGCACCAGGAACTGAGACCTAATTCCGCAACCAGCGCCACGGGCGCGCTGTCGGGGCCGACGCTCCGCAGACCATCAACGACACGACCGACGAGGACATCCGCCATGACCATGACGACCACCGCCCGCCCCGCACCTCCACGCCTGCAGGACCCGCTCGACGCCGTGATGCGCAGCTGCCTGCGCGATGACGCAGTCTGGGCCGAGGTCACCACCACGCCGGCCGGCCTCAACCAAACCGAGCACTGGCTGAAGACCACCGCCTCAAGCATCGACCAGCAGCTCTCATTCCGCCAGGACGACGCCGAGATCTGGCGGCTGTCCCCGCTGGATCACAGCACACAGCTGATCGAGTTCCTTGAGTGGCGCAAGGGCGCGCTCTACCTCAAGAGCCTCTGCGAGAAGCGCCTCATCGACATCAAGCGCCTGCGGACCGCCGACGAGGAGCGCGCCGAGGAGATGAAGGTCCTGCTGGTCCGCCTGGCGCAAGCCGTCGTCGCCCACGAGGGCGAGCTGATCGGAGACGGGGACCTGTACGGAGCCCTCGACCGGATCTCGCTTCCCGGCGCGGACGCGCCGACCCTGCGGGAGTACCTCCAGTTCCGCGACGGCTCGAAGGACTGACCCAGACCACACGACCGCAGCCTCGCCGCGGCCGGGTCCCTGTGGGACGGCGGCGCGACGGGGCTCCTCGATCCCGGGCCAAGCGGCCCGGCGGAAAGAACCGCATGACGCCCCAGACCACCACGATCACCACGACCACCACGACCACCGCAGAAGAGCTCGTCCCTGAGATCGAGCAGACCCTGCTCGATTCGCGGGCGGACCGTGCCCTGCACGAACGCCGTGGGGTGCACGAGCACTCCGAGCAGACGGAGCTGAGCGACCACGAGCGCACCGTGATGCTCGACGTCACCCTGGCGCTGCTCATCCGGCATCGGCTGCACATCGACGCCGACCGCGCCGCGAAGGCGGTGGCCGCCGCGCAGACCGCCGATGCCCGCACGTGGGCGGCTGGCTGCGCCCGCCACATCGCCCGCGTGGCGGAGGAGAAGAACCCATGAGCCGAAAGCGCAGGCAGCACTACTCCACCGAGGGCTTCCGGCCGTCGGCGAATCCCGAACAGGCGCACTGGATGCGGGAACTCCGCAAGTCCAGTGCGACGCAGCGGCACACCCCCAAGCCCCGCAAGGGCACCCGCCGCGAGCGGGAGCGACAGGCGATCCGCGACCAGCAGCGACACCGAGGAGACCACCCATGACCGACAACAACCGAGGGCCCGCAACCGGAATCGCGCTCGACGCAGAGTCACTGCGTGCCGAGCTGCGGGAGGCCCCGGAGGCCCACGGCCTCGATCCGGAGCAGGCGGCGGAGATCGCAGCGCTCCCGGACGGACAGATCAACAGCTGGATACACGAGCTCGCCGCGCGCGACGACGCCTTCTGGGCGCTTTACGACGGGCTCCGCCGGCGCACCATCGCCCATCTCGCCGAGATGCACAGCACAGCCAAGGACGTGAAGCCGTGAACGCGCCCCTGCCCGACTGGTGGGTCGACGCGACGCCGGACGGCAAGCGCGCCAAGCACCCCGGCAAGCACGAGGTCTACGTCTACGGCCAGCAGCGCGCAGACGGCATGGCGTGCATCGGGTGCAGCTGGCAGCACAGCACGGTCATGTCGACACCAGCAGCCATCGCCCGGCACGACGCCGACCAACACCTCGAGCACGACCACGGGCTCTGGGTGCCCATCGATCGCGGCCCCCTCGCGGGCACCTGCCCGTGCGGGAAGCCCGGGCTGTACGCCGACTCAGTGCTGCGGACCAAGGTCCGCGCAGTCCTCCAGCAGGCGCAGCCGTGGAGCCCGACACCGGACCAGCTGGCGGACCTGCTCGTCGGCGCGCTCGTGCCCGACCACGGCATCCTCGTGGCCTTTACAGCCGAGCAGCAGACCGAGTCCGACTGGGAGCTGGGCTACAGCGCCTCGTACACCGACCTCGCTGCCCCCGAGGTGCTCGGCCACCGCCTGAGCGAGCGGGAGCTCGCCGAGCTGTACTTCCAGATCGAGGCCATGGGTGGACTCGGCGAGTCCGAGGCCTACCGCGACCTGGACAAGGCCGTCGAGCGCCTCGGCGAGGAACCCGCCCGGCAGCTGCGCGAGCGTGTGGCCCAGCCCGGGCTGTTCGACCTGGAGCCCGACGTCTGAGAGCCAGGGCCTCCACACCACAACGACCCCCAGCAGGGGAGAGAAGGAAACCAAGTCCCATGACCCCCACCACGATCGGCGACCTGCCCCGGACCGCCCACACCGCGCCGAAAATCACCATCTACGGGCCGGCGGAGTGCCCCAACTGCGACAAGGCCAAGAGCCTGTTCGATCGGCAGCAGCCCGCGATGCAGTACACCAAAATCGACATCGAGCAGGGCGATGAAAACCACCGCCACATCACCGAAGACCTCGGATATGCCCAGGCACCCGTGATCGTCGTCAAGCTGGCCTCCGGCCGCACCGTCCACTGGGGCGGGCACCGCCAGGACATGCTCACCGCCCTCGTCCGGCTGTGCACCAAGGGCATCGTCCCGGAGGACCGGAAGGCGGCGTCCTGATGGCAGCGGCGCAGCAGCGCCTCGGCCTCAGCATCACCGCCCGGCAGGCCGACATCCTGCTCGATACGCTCGTCGACAAATCCGTCGAGACGGACCACTACCTGCTGTCCTATCCCAAGGACGAACCCGACAAGACCGACACCTGCTGCGACGCGCACCTGGCCCGGTTCGAGCAGCGCGCACTCCAGCGCAAGGCGCTGCTCGAACGGAAAGCAGAGGTACAGCACCTCATCGCGCTCATCGAGGCGATCCGGCCGGCGTTCGAGGCCTCCGAGTCCTCCCCGGTAAGCACCATGGCCGTGGACCTGTCCGGCGTGACGCTCGTCTACCGGGACACGGCAGGCAAGACGCACGAGCAGCCGCTGGCCGACATCGGATCCGCCGGGACCCTCATCGACCCCGACACCGGAGACGACCTCGAGCTCATCGCCGCGCTGGTCGCAGCAGACCCCACCCGAACCAAAACCCAGGGAGCAACCCCATGAGCCTGCACATCGACAGCCTTGCCGACCTCGTCCGCGGAGCTGTGTCCGGCGGCGACACCACCCGGGAAGACTTCGAGCGTGCGCTCGACCAGGTCTTCCCCCGGGATCAGCTCGACCCGTTTGAGGGCACCGGCAGCGAGGAGTACCTCGTCGGATGGACGATCGACCAGGATGCTGCATCGCCCGCTGAGGCCGCCAGCAAGGTCTGGCGGGAGGTCTTCCAGCGCGGACCATGGCAGCCCAGTGCTGACGAGGGCTGCGTCTTCACGGTCTCTCGTGAGGGCCAGCGTGTCGAGATTGACCTCAGCGACGAACACTTCGCGCACCTTTTCAGTGACTAAAAGGAACAGCGGGAGCAGCGCGCGGCGCAGCCGCCCCGGAGTACAGGACGGAAGCCTCGGGCACAGAGCCCCGGAGGAATGGGATCCTCCGGGGCTCTGTGCCCGCACACCCCGAGAACGAAGTACCGACACACGCACGACAACTTCTAGGAGGAGCCACGGTGCACGCACAGCAGAACACCCGCCTCCCGGCCGCACCGTCATGAGCGGCGAGGACCCCGACGAGAAGTGGCGCAGGGATGCCCTGTGCGCAGAAACAGACCCCGACGCGTTCTTCCCGGAGAAGGGCGGCAACACCACCGACGCCAAGAAGGTTTGTGCCCAGTGCGGGGTGCGCGCACAGTGCCTGGATTACGCGTTGAGCGCCGACGAGCGCTTCGGCATCTGGGGCGGACTCAGCACCGCCGAACGCGACCGCCTTATCAAGACTTCACCGGTGGCACACCGTAGCGCCGCCCAGGCGCAAAAGCAGGAACGCGACACCCTCATCGTCGCGATGGCCGGCAGAGGGATCGACCCCCGGACCATCGCCGACATGGCCGAGGTCACCGACCGCACCGTCTACCGGGTGCTCGCCCGGCACAAGGAGCGGGAGGACGCCGTCTCCGCCTGAGCGCAGCACCGTCAATTGAAAGGACCGCCATGCCACTGTTCCCGCGCCGCTTCAGGCAGCAGAACCTGCTGCCCGGGGACGCCTATCCCCCTGAACGGACTACAGGCGCGCCCATGCCGGCCAGGAAACGCGCCGCCATTGACCGCAAGCTCCACCGGATGGTGAAACAGCATCGGCTCCCGGCCGAGCCGGGAGAGTACTTCGACGCAACGGGCGACCGCTGGACGCTCGACGCCCAAGGCGGCTGGACCGACGCCGGCGGCGTACACCGCGACGCCCGGTACGCGCCGATCATCGCCTTGTTCGTCCACAACTCCGGCCCGTTCACGCGCATCGAGAGCTGATGGCCACCCCCGCCGCAAAAGGAGCAACCATGCACCCCCGCATCGAAGACAGCCACCTCGACCCCGGACTCCTGCCGACCGTCAATCCACAGCAGCGCACCGACACCCAGCTCGTCGAGCCGGTGCTCCGGGCCATCCACGCCGCCGTCGCGGACTGCAGCGTGACCGCCGCCCAGGTCTTCGCCGGCCGGATCCACACGCGCAAGAACGAGGAGTGCACGACAGCGTTCGGCCGGCCGCCCAGCGTCGGTCACGCATCTGACGGTGACGACTTCTACTTGCAGATCAGCGTCCGGGTGCCCTCGTACGCAGCCGCACCGGTGCTCGAAGCGATCCACGCCGTCGAGGCCATGTCGGACGCGCAGGCGCTGCGCGAGGCGCGTGCCCGGCTCGCCGAGGCCAGGGCGCGCACCGCCGCGGCACAGAGCGAAGAAGCCCGGGTCGAGGCCGAGATCGCCCGCCTCGAACCAAACAAGGAGTAGACCATGAGTGCCATCCAACCCCTGGCCGCCCGCATGCGGCCCACCTCCCTCGACCAGATCGTGGGCCAGGAGCACCTGGTCTTTCCCGGCTCGCCGCTCGAGCTGCTCGCCCAGGGCGAGGGTGCGACCTCGGTCCTGCTCTGGGGTCCGCCCGGCGTCGGCAAGACCACCATCGCCTCGGTGATCGCCCGCCAAACCAGCCGCCGCTTCGTCGAGCTCTCTGCGACCAGCGCCGGCGTAGCCGATGTCCGCAAAACGCTCGCCGGAGCCCAGAAGGCCCTCGACGACGACCTCCAGACGCTCGTTTTCATTGACGAGATCCACCGCTTCTCCAAGGCGCAGCAGGACGTCCTCCTGCCCGCCGTGGAGGCCGGGGTCATCTCGCTCATCGGCGCGACCACCGAGAACCCGAGCTTCTCGGTCAACTCGGCACTGGTCTCGCGCTCAATCCTGCTGGTCCTACGCCCTGTGGAGGACGGCGAGGTCGTGAACCTGCTCTCGCGTGCCCTAGAGGAGGACCCGGTCCTCTCAGCCACCGGGATCGGGTTCGCCGACCCCGCGCTGCAGATCATTGCAGGGCTGTCCAGCGGCGACGTCCGCCAGGCGCTGAACCGGCTGGAGACCGCTGTCGCAACTGCGCAGGCCGCAGGCAAGAGCGTCGTCGACCGCGAGGTGCTGGAGCAGGTCACCGGCGCTGCGCTGCAGCGTTACGACCGCGATGGCGACCAGCACTACGACGTCGTCAGCGCATTCATCAAGAGCATGAGAGGCAGCGACCCGGATGCGGCCCTGCACTGGCTGGCCCGGATGATCGAGGCGGGGGAGGACCCGAGGTTCATCGCACGGCGCTTGGTGGTGCACGCCTCCGAGGACGTCGGCATGGCCGACCCCTCGGTGCTGGGCATCGCAGTGGCCGCCGCCCAGGCAGTCCAGCTGATCGGTATGCCCGAGGCGCGGCTCAACCTCGCTCAGGCAACGGTCGCAATCGCCACGGCCCCCAAGTCGCCGGCCGTCATCCGCGGCATCGACCAAGCGCTGGAAGACGTCCGGCGCGGCCGGACCGGGAGCGTGCCAGTGCACCTGCGCGACGCGCACTACCCGGGCGCGAAGGGCCTCGGGCATGGAGAAGGCTACTTCTACCCTCACGACTTCGAACACGGAGTTGTCTTGCAGCAATATCTACCCGATGCCGTCCGCGGCACACAGTATTACCGTCCTACCGGCAATGGCTTCGAACAAACCATCGCCAGACGGTTGGCTGCGATCGATCAGATGACCGTGGAGGACAGGAACCCCCTCGACTAGATCGCGGACCAGAGGTAGAACCGTGACCGCATCATCCTGGATCGTCGCTGCATGGAAAATCACCAGCAAAGTCGTCGGCTTCCACAAGACCTACGAGAGGGGATGAGCATGATCAACGACAACACTGAACGCGCGAGGCAGACCCCGGAGTCCGACAAGCCCAGGACTGTGGACGACCGACTCTCAGCAGATCTTGGTATCGACGTCGCCGCCGTCGAAGCGCAGGCACGGTTGCATCTCGACCTGCTGCGCATGCAGCGCCGCGAGCCCGGCGAACTAGGCTACGTGCTCATCGACCGGGAGTTCCATCCCCGCACAGCTGTCGTCTTCGCATCTCCCACAGAAGCCCGCAGCGCGCTGGAAGGCCACCCTTTGATCGATGCCCTCTGTGAGGAGGACAGCGTCGATGCACGGGTCCCGGATCCGGCCGTTCTCTCCGACCTCGCCTCCCGCGAAGTCATTTTGCCCTGATCGCACGGAATCGCGAAGGAATGGAAACATGCCCAACACCGGTATCTTCACCCAATCAGCAGCTTCAGTCCTGCAGGACGTCGAAGAGTTCTACTTCGGTGGCGCGCTTCCCTGGTACCACGGGAGCAAGCTGACAGAGGACGGCTTGCACGTGAGCATCACACTTGACGATCCAGAGTCTGATGACGAGTCCAAGACCAAGGACTACGAGCTGTCGGCCGCCCAAATCAAGGAAGCCTTTCGAAAGGCCAAGCAGAAGGGGTACCACCTCTGCTGCTCTGCCGCCATCGAGTCCGAACAGCTCGGATTCGGCTGCGTCCAAGACCTTGACATCATCCTTCAGACCGCTTGCTACGGCGAGCTGGTCTTCGGCTGACGCCGCACCGGCTCGACTTCACCAGTGGAACTACTTCCACTAGGATGCAATCTCAGAGCTGCCCAGTGGACACGGACCCCGGCACAGCCGTCCTTGCTCCTTCGTGAAACCACCCTGCTCACCCTCACTTCGCCGACCTCGACCGATAGGCTCCGATCACATGAACGACCAGGAAGTGCGCCGCGGCGCAGGTATCTACAGCAAGCCGGTGCTGGGCTTCTACGACCTGCTCGTCGTGAAGTTCTCCAATTCGCTGGCCTGGCGATGCCCCAGCCAGCTCATGCTAGACCAGTACAACCGTTGCATCGGCACCCGCCATCTCGATGTCGGTCCCGGCACTGGTTGGTACCTCGCCAATGCCGACCTCCCCGAATCTGCTGAGATCACACTCATGGACCTCAACGAAAACAGCGTGGAGCACGCAGCGTCCAGACTCGGCCACACCCACGTAAGCACCAGAGGTGTGACCGCGAACGTCCTCGAACCGATCCCCGAGGCTCTCGGCCAATTCGATTCCATCGCGGCGAACTACGTCTTCCACTGCGTTCCCGGCTCCTGGGCGGACAAGGGCGTAGCTTTCAAACACCTAGGGGAGCGGCTCGCTGCTGACGGTGTGCTGTTCGGCAGTACCATCCTGGGCAGTGGCGTGAGCCACAACCTCATCGGCCGCGGCTTCATGGCCCTGTACAACCGCCTGGGCATCTTTCACAACCGCGAAGACGACGCCGCAGGACTTGAGGCTGCACTGCGGCGAAGCTTCGACCAAGTGAAGGTCGACGTCATCGGTACCGTGGCGGTGTTCAGTGCACGAAACCCGTTGCGAAACGGCGGGGCAGGTGGACTCGACTAAAAGTCGAGCCTGATGACTGCATCCCGCCCTTCAGCCCCAGACCTGACTCCGGTGGCGGTGATGCGCACATTCTGCACGGAACCGTCGACCCGGCGAAGCGCCAGACCCATCGATTGAGAACGAGCGGTATCCCTCGCCGCAGCCGCGATGAACCTGTGCAACTCACCTGAAGCGTCAATGGCAAATTCACCAAGGCCGCCGACATACCCGAAGTCTTCCCGACGCCACGATGGCGACGTCATAAGAACATCCAGCGTTGCAGAGTCGACGACGGCCATCGGTTCCTTGGCCAGGGCCATGACTCCGCGAAGCACGTCGTCCACCCGCCCCGCATTGGCGTCTTGCTCGAAGGCCATATCGTGAAAAGTCTCCGGGGCCTCGTAACTGAAGCCCTGCAGATAGATCTTGTCGTGATCGGGCTCGATCGGCGGAATCACGCCGACCAGGCGCATGTGCCGGCGGTCCTGTGAAGCCGTGCCGTAACCTGTGACGATGTTGTAGGTCAGGCACCGGACCTTGCCCGTTACGCCCATCAGCCCGTCCTGGATGCCGTCGCGGATGAGGCTGTTCACGCGCATCCGGTCGGACTGGTCGATGAGCTCGCTCGCCCATTCCCCGGCTTCCCAATAGCCACTGCGCTGCTGGGCGACGCTTGTGTCGACGTTATAGATACGAAACAGGTTCCGGTCCCAGTACGTGCGCCGGCGCAGTGTTGGTTGACCGTCGGCGTCACGCTCGATCTCCCATTCCCAGCCACCGACCAGCGGTGGTTCCGGAAGCGGATCAGCCGCTTTGGCCACGCCGGCGAGGACACCGATCACCGTGGAGGTACGTGGAGAGAAGACGGGCCGTACCTCAACTGCCCACTGCTCGTCCGCATGGGGGACTGTCTCGGAAATTACATTGCCACTGCGCATCACCTGGGCGATGCGGTTCTCATCAAGTAGAAGACGCCTGGGAATTGCACGCGTGGGCTTCCGAGCGGAGACCGGACCACAGGGCTTATCGTCCACCAGAACCAGCTGCTTGCCGTCGCTTCCGCAGAAAAGGCTCCAGGAACCTACATCCAGCTGGACCTGCATGATCAAATACCGCCTGAGACCTGCACAGTGGCCCCCGACATGTAGGTATTCTCCGCGGTGTGTATGATCGCCGAAGCGACTTCATCTGCCGTCCCGAACCGACCCAGCGGGATTCCTTCCAGCATTGCCATCCGTGCCTCCTCAGCAACATCAGCCATCATGTCCGTATCAGTTGCGCCGGGAGCAACGACGTTCACCCGGATGTTCCGGGCTGCGTACTCCCTGGCCATCGATCGTGCAAACGCTTCCAATGCCCCCTTGGATGCAGTGTAATTGCACTGGCCGACAACGCCGTACTTCACGGACATGGATGAAACCAGCACGATCGATCCGCCGCGCTGCCGCAGCATCGGCCCCAGGGCCGCCTTGCAGGCCAGCATCGGCCCGATCGCATTGACCTGCATGACCTCGCTCAGGTCCTCCTCGCTCATCCGCATGAGCAGCTTGTCGCGGGTGATCCCTGCTGCGACGACGAGCACATCCAGACCACCCAGGTCGGCGGCAGCCGCCTTGACGCCAGCTGCGATCGAATTACCGTCACGCACATCCATCTCGAGGGGGAGCACCCCCTCGGGCACGGTCCCCCCGGTACGATGCGTACCCGCCGTCCGGTAGCCGGCGGAGAGCAGGGCTCGAGCCGTGGCCGCCCCGATCCCACGGGTTGCACCGATCACCAGGGCAGTTCTCCCCATGTCGCTCATTTTTTTCTTACCCTCCCAGGTTGTAAAGTTGTGACACGGAACTTTACTGGACTTGTACCCCTTCGTTGACAAACGACAGGCGGTGTCCGCTCTTCTCGCTATTTTGAGGAACGCTGATGCCTGCCTTCATTCCATCCGCTGCGACCGCCAATACGCCTCGGAACGGCCAGCCCCGTCACCCCCTGTTCGCCCGACTGATGCGCAAAGGCGCTGCCAAGGTCGGTCCCACCAGCTGCACCCCGAAGCCCGCTCAGCTCGACCTCTTCGACTGGCCGAACGAGTTGAGCCTCGAAGCACTCGGGAAAGCCATCGCCTCAGCTTGCGGCCTCGAGATCGTGATACGGCCCATCCCGGATGAGATGCGCCATCATGAGGTCAGCGGCCTCACCACTGTGATCGGACGAGTGGCCCACGTCTTCTACGACCCTGAGCTCCCGCCCCTCAACATTGAGCAGACAATCCTCCACGAGTTCGCCCATATCCTGCACGGCGACGTCCGGGCCGACACCGACTGCACCCATCTGCGCAGCATGTTCGACGATCCGGTGGAGAAGCGCGCCGAGACCACCGGCATGCGGCTGATGGATGCTCTGCACCGGAAGCGGCGGGCATCGGAAGAACGCAGCGAGGTCCTCGCCTTCCTGTCCGGATCAAACGAGGACGGTGAGATCTGATGACTGAGATCATCATTGTCGGTATCACCATGGGCCTGATCATCATCGTCTCTGCCCTGTATCAAGGACGCCGACGCCGGGTTAACCTTCTCAGGGTCACCTGTGCCGCCCTCTTCGTGGCCACGGTCTGCCGTGGCGTGGAGCCGCCCTTAGACGGACCTGCCGTCGACCTCCTCAAGCGCCTTGCCATCCTGACCGCCCAGGTATCCGTGGCGCTGCTCATCCTCACGTTCCGCGCGACTCCGCTTTCACGACGTGCAACCCGGTTCATCTACCTCTTCGCCGGGATCATCGCCCTGGGCGAGGCCGTGCTGGTCTGGTTCATCCCCGTCCATGCCGACGGCACCATCTACGACCGGGTCGACATCGACGCCGCCCTTGCCCGCGGCCAGGCCTGGGCGCTGATCTCCTACAACTTCCTGTACCTCTCTGCATTCGCCGCGGCAACTGCCGTAGTTGCCGTCGGCTGTTGGCGGACCATGACGCAGAAGAACCAACCCTTCTCCGCCCGCCTTCCGGTTGCATTCGTCTTTACGGGGGCCATCGGATCTGCCCTGTTCATCGGCTCATCACTCCTGGACCTCTTTGGCAGTCCGGTCGTCGGCGGAACTGAACTGAGGACACAACTCCTCGTCACCGTTGTCAGCTTCTTCTTCCTGGGACTCGCAACAGGGGTCATCCGCCGCATCAGCATAGAAACGCAGGTGAGGCTCGCGCTCCGCCTCGCGCACGAGGTCGTCGTACCTCTGTGGCGAACGACCACCACTCTTCATCCCGACGTAAAGCTTCCGCCCGAAGACAGGCAGGGATTCGATCAGCTGATGACGCTCTCAAGGCTCACCATCGAAACCCACGACGCGCTCAGACTCATCCGCGAGGACCACGACCCCGCACTGGAACCCCTGCACAGGCAGCACCCCGAGGATCCGCACCTGTCGGCGGGGCTGGTGCGCCATCTCAGCGGCGAGAACGCCGTTCCCAGCCTCGGGTGGTTCACACTCGCCCTGAGCCGGCTCCGCACGCTCAAGCTGAAAGACGACGAAACCCTGGCCGCCTCTGTGCAGAGCCTCTACGAGATCCGAGTGGCGATGAGTGCCATGAATGGGACGGACGGGCGATGACCGGGAACGGAACGAAAATCCGCATCCCCGCTGCCGGCGATCCTGCGACCCGGGTCGCCCGGATCCTCAGTGACGTGTTCGCGCCCGCTGTGTCCGTATTCCTCATCTGCGTCCTCTGTGGCGTCACAGGCCACCCGCATACATGGGTTGGTCTCGGAAGGGGCATCCTGATCGGCTCTTTCTGCGCAGTGATCCCGACAGCAACCATCCATGTCGCGGTGCGGCGCGAGCAGCTCACCGACCGACACGTCACCCGGCGCGATCAACGCTGGTGGGTCTTCCTGGTCTGCGTGGCGTCTGTGCTTGGAGGCATGGCAACGGCGGTGCTGCTGGACGCACCGCCCACGCTGCTGTGGATCCTGCCGACGATGGTTGCCGGGCTCGTCCTTGCCGGGGGAGTGACCCTCCTGGGACCGAAAGTCTCCATGCACGCGTTCTGCTTCACCTCCCTCGTCGTCCTCGCGGCGATGCTGCTCTCGCCCTGGTGGCTGCTCGCCCTCCCAACCCTGCTGCCCGTGGTCGCCTTCGCCCGGCTGAAGCTAAAGCACCACACACGCCTCGAGCTCACACTCGGATCCGGCCTGGCGGCCGCCGTGATGCTCGGAGCCAGTGCGTACATGCCCACGGCCGGCTAGGACTGCCCGCTGCTCCGGCGCAACCGGAAATGTGCCGATGCCACCGCATTGGAAGATCTTCCACTAGTATGAAGGTGTCGTCGCGTGCACCGTTCGCCTCGATGACTTCATGTCTGAAATCACGAGGAGGATCCAGCTCCGTGACCATCGCCCAGCGACTAGAACGCTTGTTCGCGGAGACGGCGGGACCACACGGTCGCCCCGTCACCCTGCAGGAAATCGTCCAGAGAATGGAGCAGCGCGGCATCTCCTCGATGTCGCTCAGCTACCTGCAGCAACTGCGCAAGGGGGAGGCCCACAATCCCCGCCTGCAGCACCTCCGAGCCCTGGCCGACGCCTTCGACGTCCCCCTGTCCTACTTCCTGGAGGAGAACGAGCCAGACAGCGCCACCGAGCAGGAACTGACCCCGCAGGAGCGCACCATCGCCCTGCGTGTGCACGGGCTCAGCGACGGCGCACTGGCCAGCATCCGGGCCATTGTGGAACTGGCGCGCAAGAGCGAGCAGCTCGACGACCCTCCCAAGAGCCCTGATTCCGCTCAAGACTGATCCCGCCGCGGGGTCCCACCACCCTGCGGACGTCTTCCTCGTGCCGGCGTTTGGTATTTGAGTGGAATCTTTTCCACTCCTGTGGCAGGATGGGAACCACAGCCCGGCGATTCCGTACATCGTGATGTCCCGCCGGACTAAGGTGATCACGCCCGTGAAGGAGCATCAGATGGTCGATATGCAGCCCCCCTCCGACGAGTTCCGCGGATTCGACGAGGCCCGGTCGATCATGTGGTGCTACGAAGCCCGCTCACGCACCTATGCCCGTCTGAGCCAGACGGACTTTCTCGCCAACGACGCCGTGGCCGCCGTGCATGTCGAGAACACCTCCCGCGCCGACCGCGTCTTTCTCGCCGCCTTCGACCGCTCCGGCGGGCTGCTGTTCGGCGACACGCTTTACATCGACGACCCGACACAGCGGCTCGACGTCACACCCGAGTTCGACCACGACTTCACCGGTATGACCGTCGCCGCTGGCTCCGAACTTGAGGAAGCCGTCGAACGCGAGAACGGCTGGGTGGTCAACCTGGATGCCCTGCGCGACTACGACCCGCTGGAGGACCGCCGGACCACGCAGCGCGCGGTGCTCCTGGCGCACCTCGGAGACATGATGGCCAGCGGCCAGGCCCGGGGTTTCCTGTTTGACAAGCACGACGCTGCCGAGGATCCCGGTGAGGCCGACACCGACGCCGCCTGAGAGCGACGCAACACTTCTTCTGGCGTTCGATCGACCCCGCCCGGCTTCGGCCGAGGCGGGGTCTTTTGCGTCCCGGGGGAACCGGTGGAAAGACCGTGGACCGGCTCACGCCGGTCCCGGGGGTCGTTCCGTGGTGGTCGCAGCCGCGCGGTGCGCGGCGCGGCCACCGTTACCGAATCGTCTGTTCTTGAGAGCCTCGACCTACAGGAGTAGCCCATGACCGTCCCTCTCCCCGCAGCCCAGCTGCCAGTCAAGTACGAGCGGCTGCGTGAAACCCATCGAGCCGGTCAGACCATTTACGAAGTCCCTGGATCAGGACTGTACCGGGTTCTCGAGCTCAACCACGGCGAATACACCGTCGAAACGCTCACACAACTTGGGTGGACGACCCTTATCAAGCTCGATGAGCAGGATAAAGCCTCCACAGTCCTTGAGGCCATGCAGATCTGGCTCGACATCCAGACGCCTGCCCGCAACGTCCGGCAGGAAGAAGAGAGCGAAGGCGATGACTGATGCAAGCGCCGCCATCAAGGATGCCGCCGAAGAAGCCGCCAATAGCGTCATCAGCGCCCACGGTATCACCGTAGACGACGACGAAAGCTGCTTCGAGGCACTCTGCTGGGCATTGGGTGCGGACGTGCCCTACGAAAAAGGCCTTCTCCAGTTTGCCCAGGCAATTGTCGACGGCTTTGATCTGAACGGACTCGTCGAGGCGAAGATCGAGCTGCTCGGCGAGTACAAGCTCGACTATCCCCAGGACTACGAGCCAGACGACGTCACCCGCATGCAGGAAGAGCTGCTGCGGCTGCGGTCGCTGCAGCAGATGCTTGCAGGACCCGCCGTCTGACCGTTTCCGGACACAGCAAGAGGCCCGAACAGCGCTGAAGGTCAGCGTTGTCCGGGCCCCAGGCCTGCTCTCACGCCGTGGGCGGAATGAGCAGAGAAGCGCCGGCATAGATGAGATTCGGATCCTGGATCCGGTTCTCCTCGACCAGGGTCCCGATCGGCACTCCGGTCTCCGCCGAGATCTCCGTGAGGGTGTCACCCCACTGGATCACGTAAACCCGCGGCTGAGGCTTCGGCTCGGGGAGCTGTGCCGGCTTGTCCTCGTCACCCTTGCCCGACGCCGAGGTGCCCGAACCCTGACCGTCCGTGGACCCCCCGTCGCCGGCCTTGTCCTCGAAGGCGTCCGGGACCCCGTTGCGGTCCCGGTCCGGCAGGGTCACCGTCACGGTGCCCTCCTCGTGCTGGGAAGCTGCCGCCGCATTGCTCGCCGGGCTCCGGTCAGCAGTGAGGAGCTGCGTCGCGCCCCAGCCTGCGAACAACAGCGCCCCGCCGGCCATCAGCCCAGCCGCCAGTACCGGTCCACCGCCATACCCGAGAGGCCCCAGCCGGTCCCTCCGCTGCACCGCCACCCGGGCCGGTGGAGCCGCATCAGCGACCTTCTCCTCGGGCCTGTGCATCGTATCCGTCATCCCTGTCCCTCTCTATCCTGCTCGCCATTTCCGACCATTCGAGTCCTCATGCACATTCTACTCGTAGTCCAGTGCATCTTGATAGAATAGGAGAAGGAATAGACGAGTTATAGATCAGTCCGACAGGCCGCCACGAACCATCGAATCACTCAACAGAAGGAACCCGCCACCATGGCCAACTACGCCATCTCCGCCAACCAGCTCACCGAAGGCACCAGCGTCTTCATCCGCGGCAAGCTCGCCTTCGCCCGGCTGACGAGCCTCATCGAGGGTGCCGCCCTCGCCGCCAGCGACCAGCGCAAGGTCCAGAACGGCATGAGCCCCGTGGGCAAGCCGCACACCACGGCGACGATCACCGAGGCCGAGGTGCAGTTCGCCGACCCGGCGAACCCCACGGTCGAGGAGCAGTTCGTCTCCGAGCGCCGCTACACCTCGAAGAAGAACCCAGCCTCGGGCGCGAACTACTCGATCGACTCCAAGGGCACGAACCTGCCGATCATCGCGATCCCGTCCGAGAAGGGCGATGGCACCTACGACCAGGACACCTCCGGCCAGGAGCTGGCACAGGGACTGGACGTGACGCTCGTGCTGCGCGTCTACAAGCCGAAGAACTTCGCCAACCGCGGCCTGTCCCTCGACCAGGTGATCGTGCACGAGACCCCGCGCTACTACAACGCCGGCGGCGTCGCCAGTGGCGAGCTCGCGGCCCGCGGCATCGTCTTCAACACCCCGCCCCGCGCGGTCCAGGCCCAGCCGGGCACGGATTCCGCCGTCGGCAACGGCGAGGAGCCGGTCGCCACCGAGGTCGAGGACGGCTTGTCCTTCCCGGCCCCGCAGCCCGCCGTCGCGGCTCCAGTCGCGGCACCGACTCCGGCCCAGGTGCACACGCAGGTCGCCACCGCACCGGTCGCGGTGCTTCCGGAAGCTCCCGCGGCTCCGGTTCCCGCCCCGGTCCCCGCGGTGCAGCCGCAGCAGGAGACGCCCGAGCAGAAGCTCGCCCGCCTCGAGCGTGAGAACGCCGAGTTGAAGAATGCGGGCTCGGCCGTGGGTGCTCCCGCCGGCCAGGGCCCGTGGGGCGGTTCCGGCGATGCCCAGCAGGCCGGAATCACCTACCAGGGCTGATCCAAGGCCGATCCGACCGACCGAACCCCCAGACGAGACCCCCGTGCAGGCATCCACGCCGTACGGGGGTCTCGTCTTTCAGAGCCGCGGTGCAACGCGGCTCTGTTTTCATCCGCTCCCGACAAGAAGGCATTGATGTGACCGCCGTCGATCCCCGCGCGATCTTCCCCAGCTTCTACGACAACCCCGCGATCCGCGCCCTGGCGACCGCCTGCCGCTGGACCATCTCAGGAAGGCTCGGCGAGCTCGACGACGAAGACACCGGCCGCAAGGCACCTATTGACGTCCGGCACCTGCTCGACGGCTGCAATGCGGGCTGCCGCCATGCAGGCCCCCTGCGCGGAGCGTTCGCCCTGGACGCGACCTGCCTGCTCACCCTCGACCAACTCGCCGACACACTGCCGAACGCGGCGAACGCGGCGTTCTACCTGCAGGCACCCTCGGACGGCCTGGTGGTAATCGACGTGGAACCCGGCTGCCCGGCAGACGTGGCCGCCGAGATTCTGCGCCTGCCCGGAATCCTGTACTCGGAGCTGTCGATGTCGGGCCGGGGCTTCCACCTGGTCGCCCCGCTACCCGCCAACCTCCACGATTTCCCGATTGCCGCTGACAAGCGCGTCCTGCGCGAGGAACACGGCTGGTACGAGATCCTCCTGGACCACTGGTGCACCTTCACCCGCAATCCGGTGCCGCAGCGCATCGTCGAACACGTTGCAGCACGGCCGTCCTCGGGCCGGTTCTCCTCGGTAGAGGATCTGTACGCGGAGCTGGCAGCGAAAGCCAAGCCGAGCATCAGCATCCCCTCGACCGCTGTCGGCACCGACGGCGAAATGCCCGACATCCCGTACGCCGAGGCCATCGTCGAGCAGACACTGGCCGGCTCCCGCGACCGGCTGAAGACACCCGAGGACTTCGACAACGACCGCTCCCGCTGGGAGTTCTCGGTGCTCGGCGTGCTCTACACCGGCATGCAGCTGCCGTTGCGCACCTACCGGTCCTTCGGCGCGCAGTTCTCTTCCGGTGACGAGGCCTGGCTGCTGTACAAGACCTCACTTGCGGTCATCGAACCGCGGCCCAAGCACGCCCAGATGCGTAACGGCAGGCCCTTCCTGCTGGACCGTGCTGCGGCTCTCGTAGCGGCACGGGAGGCCACCGCCGAAGCGGGGTGACCTCCCGGGTTGCCCATCGGTTTGGCGGTGGAACAAAGACTGGATCGGGCGGAGCCCGATCGGGGATGGAGAGGCGGTGGGCTTCTGAGCCCGACCGCCCCGTCGCCGGGCCTTGTGGCCCTGCTTCCGACATGTCCTGTACGGCTCTCAGCCCTGCCGTGGGTCCGTCTCCCCGTCTCACCTGCTCACAGCTCACCCACGACCAGAAAGACATTCCCATGAAGTTCAACGACACCCTGACGACCCTGATCCAGCAGTCCCTCGAGGTCGGGGCCACGCCCGCACTCATGGGCGAGCCCGGCATCGGCAAGTCCTCCTTCGTCGAGGCCCTCGCCTACTCGATGGGTACCAAGGCCTTCGTTCTGCCCTGCAACCAGCTCGCCGACAAGGCCGACCTCACCGGCGCGCGCCTGGTGCCCTACGAAAAGAGCGACGGGACACAGTCCTACAAGCAGGTTTTCTACCCGCACCAGGTCATCCAGGAGTGCATCGACTACGCGCTGGAGAATCCGCGCGAGTGGCCGATCCTCTTCCTCGATGAGATCAACCGCACGACCTCCGACGTGACCTCTGGCGCGCTCACCCTGGTGACCCTGCGACGCATGGGCCACATCGAACTGCCGGAGAACGTCCGCCTCGTCGTGGCGGGCAACGACAAGGGCAACGTCACGACCCTCGATGAGGCCTCGCTCTCGCGCTTCGCGATCTTCCACGTCGAGCCCGACGCAGCGACCCTGATGTCCGTCCTCGGCGACGCGCTGAACCCCTGGGTGAAGAAGGTCCTCACCCAGCACCCCGGACTCATCTTCCAGAAGTCGACGCCGAACGCCATCGTGGCCGACGGCCGCGACGACGACGATGACGACGGCAACGTCACCATGGCCGAGCTCTTCGACGGCGGCGAGGAGATGAACCAGCTCACCACGCCGCGCACCATCGACCACCTCTCACGGTGGCTGAACAAGGTCGACCGCCAGGAACTGGCGAGCCACCTCGCGACCCCGGTCCACATTGGCAGCCGCGAAACCTCACTGCTCAACGAGGCCATCGAGGCATTCACCGGCGACACCATGTTCACCACCCAGCTCGTGGCGGTCATCGCCGAAGACCTTGCCTCGAACTCGGGCGGCCCGGCACACAACCGCGTCAACGTGCCCAAGCCGAATTGCTACGCAACCCTCAAGTCCGCGGGCACGGTCACCGACCTCGCCGCGCAGATCTCGGGCCTGACCCAAAACGAGGTCTCCGGCTCGCTGCTCTACGCGATGAAGGAGAAGGAGGACAACTCCCGCCTCATCGAGCAGCTGGCCCAGGCGGCCGTCCAGATCGAACCGGAGCACACCCGTACCCTGTTCGAGCTGGTGACCACCGGGCAGTTCGACCGGCAGAACCTGGAGGCGTTCCTCGAGGTCGACTCGCCGATCGTGGCCGCGGTCAAGCCGTCCCTGTCGGCCTTCCTCTGAGCCGACCCGGCACCGGGCGGCGGGGGATGCCACCGGCTCCGTTCCGGAGCGTTCCCCGCCACCCCACGACACCCGTCGCCTCAGACTGCAATAGGAGACCACGATGACGATCACCGTCACGAACCAGAAGCCGGCGGTGCTCGACGCCCTGCACACGATCTCGTGCACGGGCGACTACGACCCCATGCCGGCCATCCAGAAGGTCCTGGTCGACCCGCTGCTGGAGCCGCTGAACCCCAGCGCTCCGACCAGCATCGTCGACGGCTCGGGCCACGACATCACCGGCGACGTCCTGGACATCGTCATGCGCTGCCTCGGCGAAACGATGGACCCGGCCGCTGAAAAGAACGCCAAGGAGCTGCTCGGACAGACCCTGGTCAGCTATGACCAGGGCACGCCCCTGCCGGTGGGTGAGCTGTTCGCCGTCCAGGCCGGGCAGCAAAACAAGTGGCCCGCGCCGTCAGCCCGGGTCCTGTACTCAGCCCAGAACGATGTCATCCCCGCGGCCAAGGGCCTGCTCGCCGGCTCGGCCGACGAAAGCGCCTTCTTCGCCTCCGTCGCCTACACCTACCACCCGAACACCCTCGGCTTCTGGTTCCAGTCCTCTGCCGCCTTCGACGGCTTCAAGATCTGGCTGAACCAGCAGGTGCAGGCGATGGCCGGCGCGAACGCCATGCCCGCAGACACCCTCCGGCTGCTGAACGACTTCGCGAACCTCTCGCTCAAGGGGCTGACCGAGTCGCTGCTTCTGCGCAAGGACGACTCCGACGGCAACGACGAGTTCTCCTTCGCCCGGCTGGTCATTCGCATGCTGATGACCTACGTCGACCAGCGGCGCAAGGCCGCCTCAACAGGCGCGGCTGCCCTCGACACCGGCATCATGCCGTTTACCGTCGGGGAGCTGTTCTGCCCGCGGTCGCTGGTCCTGGTCAACGTCGAGGCCCACGCCCGCGCCACCGCCGCGAAGGTAACGGGGGAGTGGAACCTCATCAACCAGTCCCTCGCCTCGCCCGTGAAAGTCGTCTCCAACGCCGCGCTGTCCAAGCTGACCTCGCTCCCGCGGGCAGCTGCCAGGGCCGCTGCCATGGGCGCACGGCAGCAGCCGGGCCAGCCCGGCTCGCGTTCGGCCCAGGTAAAGTTCCGCAAGGCCCCGCCCACGAGGCTGGACCTGTTCAAGGACATCACCCGGGTGCTCAAGCGCATGGGCAAGGTCAACAAGTCGCAAAACATCTACCGGACCACGAAGACGACCTTCCTCAAGGCCAACCGACGCAACCCGGACGACTTCAACAAGCCCGGCCGGATCACCTCGGTGCAGTACATGCCAGACCTGCACATCTACATCGACACCTCCGGATCGATCTCCGAGGAGAACTACCAGGAGGCGGTGCTGATGCTGATCAAGATCGCCAAGAAGCTCAACGTCAACCTGTATTTCAACTCGTTCAGCCACATGCTCTCCCAGGAAACGTTGCTGAAAGTAGAGAACAAGTCGACGCGGCAGATCTGGAATGAGTTCCGGAAAGTGCCCAAGGTCACCGGCGGCACGGAGTTCAAGCAGATCTGGGACTACATCAACGCCTCGCCAAAGCGCAAGCGCCAGCTGTCGCTGATGATCACCGACTTCGAGTGGCCTCCGCCGTCCAGGCGCGAGGAGCACCCGGCGAACCTCTACTACGCCCCGTGCTCGGCCATGGACTGGAAGTACATGGTCCGCTCCGCCGAGGCGTACGCGAACGGCATGCAGCACATCGACCCGAGCATCCGGCAGAAGCTGCTGGGCATGGTCCTCTGACCCTGCCCTCCAGCCATGGAGGAGACGCCGACCGGCCGAACCGGCCGGCGTCTCCTCCTCCCTCAGACCTACCCGTAACCCTGCCAGGCATCCCGGCGCGCCCACCCAGCGCGCCGCCCGGCGAACCCCACCGAAGGAGGGACCCGCGATGGGCCTCAACAACTTCACGTCGGGCTCCGACGACGACACAAACAGCGGCGGCACGCCTCCGAGCTTCCCGCCCATGGGCGGCATCCCCAGCCAGGGCGGCCAGTCCGACGACGCCGTCAAGGAGCTCCTCGTCGACTACAACGAGAAGTTCAAGAACGCTGACCCGACGATGTTCCGCGACGCGCTCATCGAGCAGGTCCTCTCCGTCCTGATCAGCCGGAACAAGCCGAACGTGCTCCTGAAGGGCTCCGCCGGCGTTGGTAAGACCCGGATCGTCGAGGACATCGCCCGCCGGATCGCCCTGGGCGACACCCTCATCCCGGACCAGCTCAAGGGCTTCACCGTCTACGAGCTGCCCATCACCAACCTCGTCGCCGGCTCCGGCATCGTCGGGCAGCTGGAGGAGAAGGTCCAGACCGTCATCGACTTCGCCTCAGACCCCAAGAACAAGGTCATCCTGTTCATGGACGAGATCCACCAGATCACCGGTGGATCCACCTCCCACACCGACTCAGTGCTGCGAAAGGTCTCGCAGGTGCTCAAGCCTGCCCTGGCCCGCGGCGACATGCGCGTCATCGGTGCCACCACCTCCACCGAGTCCCGGGCCTTCGACGACGACCCTGCCTTCGCGCGGCGCTTCACCCCGCTCATCGTCGACGAACTGACCGTCGAGCAAACCCTCACGGTGCTCGGCAGCGTCCGGCCGGGCCTGGTGGCGCACTACCGCCATCAGATCGCGGTTTCCGACGATGTCCTGGCGGAGACGGTCCGGATCGCGGAGGAGAATTCCCGTGCCGGGCAGCACCGCCCCGACAGCGCCATCACGCTGCTGGACCGGGCGATGGCCGACCGTGTGCTGGAGCAGAAGAAGCTCATCGTCCAGGCCGAGGCAGCCGGAGACACGGCACTCGTGAACACCTTGCGGTCGATCCCGCAGGTGCCGCTGACTACCAAGCGCGTCCTGGACGTGGCCAAGCGTCTGATGACCGGAAACGCCCAGCGCCCGGAGTTCGACGTCGCAACCCTCCGGGCGACCCTGCTGGGCCGCCTGCGCGGACAGGCCGACGTGCTCGAGAAACTCGTGGACCGCCTGGCCCGCGAGGAGCTGGACCTGTTCCCGACGT
Source organism: Pseudarthrobacter sp. J47 (assembly GCF_049810315.1). GTDB lineage: Bacteria > Actinomycetota > Actinomycetes > Actinomycetales > Micrococcaceae > Arthrobacter. The sequence continues at coordinate 2,333,382 of NZ_CP187358.1, read as the reverse complement.
CGACCCCGACAACCTGGATGCTCGCCGGAGCCTCGGGCGTGGGCAAGACCGAGACCGCGAAGATCATTGCGGAGCAGATGACCGGCACCGAGCCGATCATCCTGAACATGACGGAGTTCCACACTCCCTCGGACACCGCGAAGATCGTCGGGGCACCTCCCGGCTACGTGGGCTCGGACTCCAACCGCGAGCTGCCATTCGACACGCTCGAGTCCAACCCCCACCGGGTGATCCTGCTCGACGAGTTCGAGAAAGCGGACAAAGCCGTGCAGCGGCTGTTCCTCTCGGCCTTCGACGAGGGCTACATCCGCAACGCCCACGGCAAGGTGCTGGACTTCTCCAAGGCGCTGGTGATCTGCACGACCAACGCCGCGCGGGAAGCCCTGAACCGCAAGCCGGTCGGCTTCGGCTCGGCCCCGCCGGCGGTCTCCCACCGGTCCCTGACCAAGGAGCTGGCTCAGTTCTTCGACGCAGAGCTGCTCGGGCGGTTCTCACTCGTCGTGGGTTTCAACCCGGTCGACGAGCAGGCCTACCGGGAGATCCTCGCGGCGGAGTACAGCCGCCAGCGCGAACGGATCCTGGACGCCAGGCCCCGCCTGGGCCAGACACTGCCCGCGTCGATCCCCGACGACGAGCTGCGTGCCGTCGCCGAGGAGACCTACGTCGATTCCCAAGGTGCGCGTCCGGCCGGCAAGGCTGTGCGCGTGTGGATCGAGGACCGGCTGCTCGCCGCCCAGGCAGCGCCAGTCCCGTCCGCACCACCTGCGGCCGCCGTCTCCGACGAGCCGGAAGCACTGTCCATCGACTGATCCGGCACGACACTGCGTTCGAGCACCCCTGTCCCGGATACCGGGGTGGGGGTGCTCGTGCGTACGCGCATCGCGTTCCACCACAGGAAGTAAGGACGTCACCGCCATGACCATCACGACCACCCACAACACTATCCGTGCAGCACAGCCCGAAGACAGGAGCGAGCAGATCTGCGACGACGCACGGCTGCTGGTCTCCGCCCACTCCGAGGACGCGGCCGACTGCCGTGATCTCGTGCTCATGCTCGGCCTTGTCGAGGTGGACCCCTCGGGGTCCGTCACCAAGGCCAATCCCTGGAACGCCGACTGAAGGTGCTTCCCGCCGGGCCTACCCAAGAGGTGAGCCTGCGATGAACGACCGCGCGCCTGGGTAGCGCGCGGTGTCCGGGTCCGCGCGGCTGACGCCGCCGCGCCCGGATTCAGGGGCCTCACGGCCCCTGACGGGTGGGTTGAGAGGAGCGCGGGAGGGCTCGTCGCCAGAGGCGAGCCCTCCCGCTCTCATGCCCGCGCCCGTGACCCAAGCGCTCGTCTACGAGCATTCGACTGACCATTCGTCTCCTGTGAGAATGGTCTATGCGGCTTCCATTCGATAAACCCTCTCGACCCGCCTACTGATTCGTTCGAAGAAAGACGACACCATGCCTATTCTGCTTGACGACATCGACCTTTCCGCAGCCGCCGTCGCTGCCCAGAAGACCGTCGACCCGAAGTTCTTCTCCTCGCGCCTGACCGGGTCCGGCAAGAAGACCGGCCTGCTCAATGAGAGCCTGCGGCCGATCAACACTGCGACCAACACCGCCTACGCGGTTGACCGCGACATCGAGGTCAAGCAGAGCTCGACCCACCACGACATCACCACCGCGCTGGTGCCGCTGGCCCCGATCACCCGCCGCTCCCTGCTCTCGGGCGGGTCGTTCACGCTGCCGGTACCGCATGTCGATGACCGCTTCGAGCTCGACATCGCCACGCCGACCAACTCCTGGGACGTGCACTTCGACATGACCCCCCAGGCCCTGACCGTGTACGAGGACAAGTCCGGCGACAAGATCCGCCGTGACCTGGTGATCCAGTACCGCCTGGAGCTCTACTTCCTCAAGCAGGGATTGGCCGAGCCCGAGCGCGCCATATCGGTGTCCCGCTCCATCGGCTACGGCAACCACGACGCGGCGGTGTTCCTGCAGTGGGACACCAGCCCCGCAGAGAATGCCCGCGACGTCATCGAGGATGTGCTCTCGGCCGCAGGGTTGAGTGCCACCAACCTCGACAAGCTCGGCGACTGGATGGACGAGTACCCGATCTACGAGCGCATCACGCGCCTGGCCCAGATCTGGGACTCCGAGGCCATCTCGGACACCGTCTGCCAGTACGTGCAGGACATGCCGGCCAGCCCCACCGAGGAGCAGCTGAACATGCTCGCGGTGCAGCTGCGCTACCTGGAGAACTACAACGTCCCGCTGGAGGCCTACCGCCGGATCCACCAGCAGCTGGACACCACGTTCTCCGCGCCGATCGCGGCGAAGCTGTCCAAGCAGAACCTCAGCCTGCTGATGAACCACACCCTCGACCACCTGGAGCGCATGAAGGGCCAGCTCATCACGCCGCCCCAGCCGGCCACGGCCCCGGTCTTCCCGCCGCACCTGTCCAAGCAGCAGCTCGACGCGCTCAGCACGCACGAGCCGCTCGTGATGACGCAGGCCGGCGCGGGCACAGGCAAGTCGACCGTGATCCTCGAGCGCATCAAGTACCTCGAGACCTGCGGGGTGCCCGCCAGCGACATCACCGTCCTGTCGTTCACCAACGCCGCCGCCGACAACATCACGGAGAAGAACCCCAACGTCGGCTCGATGACGATCGCCAAGATGATCATCGACATCTATTCGATGAACCACCCGACCCACAAGGTCTCGGCCATCGACACGATCATCAACTCGATCGACATCTTCTACCCGAACAGCCAGTTCGCGGCGACGTTCCGACACCGCCTGCTGGAGGTCGACCAGAACAAGACCGGCGCGTTCACGACCCTGAACACCTTCGTCGAGAACCACTTCGACGAGGTGATCGCGCTGCTCGACCGCATCGAGCAGACCTCGCTGGAGCTGCAGATCATCATCTGCTACCAGAAGATCGATGACATGTCCGAGCCTGCCCACGTGCAGAGCAAGTACCTGATCATCGACGAGGTCCAGGACAACTCGGTCTTCGAGTTCATCTACGTGCTGAAGTACATCACCAAGCACGCCCAGTCGCTGTTCATCGTCGGCGACGCCAGCCAGACGCTGTACGAGTTCCGCTCGGCCAACCCGAGGGCGCTCAACACGCTGGAGGGCTCGGGGGTCTTCGCAACCTTCCGGCTCACGACGAATTACCGGAGCAACCAGGAGATTCTCGACTTCGCGAACGTCGTGCTTGGCGGTCTGGAGACCAACCAGTTCGCCAACATCCAGCTGCAGGCCAACTCGCTGGCGGTGCCCACGGCCGACTCCTTCCAGGAGAAGGTCACCCTCAACTACCACGAGGTGGCCCGCCTGACCGGCTTCATCGCCAACGACCTGCAGCCGCTCGTGCGCAACACGGTGATCCCGGAGTACGTTCAGGCCTGCCTGGACCGCGGCGAGCAGGTGGCCTTCCTGGCCTACGCCCGCCGTGAGGTGGCGCTGATCCAGGAAGTGCTCGAGAAGGCCTACCCGAATAAGCACGTGGCCTCGCTCGTCAGCGACCGCGTCTACGCCACGGACATCTTCTCGAAGTACATCAAGTTCTTCTGGAACGACGTCCTGCAGGTGCAGCCGGCCAACGCCTCGTTCGTGGTCTCCCAGGGGATCAAGGACAACATGGGCAAGCTGACGAAGAATGCCGGAAACGTCAACGTCGAGAAGGCAATCCTGCGCACCATCTCCGAGTGGTGGGTCGAGAACAGCGCGGCGATCAACGGCTGGGTGGCCCTGTGCAACCAGGGCAGTCTGCCTGCGAACGTGTTCTTCGACCGGCTCCGCGACAACCTCCTGTCCTTCGAGATCACGCGCAACCAGCAGAAGCTGAACGTGAACAAGCAGAAGAACCAGGAGCGCAAGCGGAAGAACCTCGAGTCCAAGGCCGATCTCGTCGTCTCGACGATCCACGGTGCCAAGGGCCTCGAGTTCGACAACGTCGTCGTCCTCTACAAGGAGGACGCGAAGATGACCCAGGACACCAAGCGGATGTTCTACGTCGCGTTCACGCGCGCCATGAAGAGCCAGTACGTGCTCTCCTACGGCACGGCGAAGAACCCGCCGATCCAGAGCAGCTACGAACAGATCGTCAACGCCCTCACCGAGCGTGACGAGAAGAACGCGCAGCGCGCTGCGGGCATCGACCCGACCCTTCTGGTCGACGACGAGGACGCCGGTACCGCCGGCGACCAGCAGCAGGTCGCAGAAGCCGTCTGACCGACGGCACCGGCGCGGGCGCTCCACCTCCACGAGAGGTCGGAGCGCCCGCGCCTCCTGCTTCCCATCCCATAAACACAGCCAATGCAGCTTCGAAGGAGCACGCCATGACCGCCACTGGAATCCAGGCCGGCTCAGGGGAGCTCGTGCCGGGCCCCGACAGTGCCTACGACCTGGTCATCTGCCACGACGACCGGATCGTCTTCCACGACCACTACCCCTCGCCAGCATTCCGGCTGCGCATGTGCGCGCAGCTGCTGACCGCCTCGGACGTCGTCCTGGGCGCAATCGACGCCTCCGCCGCGAACGAAGTGCACGAGCTGTACCAGTCCAGCTCCGGGCAGTGGGAGAGCGCCCCGGACAGCGTGGTTAACGCCATCGCCAAGCTCTGCCGCCGATGGGGCGTCCAGGTCTACGTGAGCACAACCCGCAAGAAGACCGAGGTTCCCGCCGCGCTCTATTCGGTGATCACCGAGTACGGCCCCGGACAGACCGTCGCCGAGCACTTCACCTCCAGAGAGGCCCGCCGGGCCAACCTCATCGAGCGTGCCGACATGTTCTTCAGCTCCCGCGGCAGCATCCCCGAGCGGGTGCTGGCCGACGAGCAGCGCCTCGCCGCGCTCGTGGGTGCGTTCCTCATGCCCGCCACCGTGCTCCTCACCGAGGCCGTGCTCGACGAGGCCGACGGCCACTACAAGCCCTCCGGCCGGCCACTGCCGATCCTCTGAGCGCCGCCCGAGCGGACGGCCCCGACCACAACCCTGACCAGCAGACCCGGAAGGGACCCGCCATGTCCGCACCTAACACCGTCAAGCCCGAGAACCCGTACGCCCATGCGTACGCCGACTTTCTCGCCCAGACCCGGGAGCACGTCCTCGTCGTTCTGCACGACGAGGATCTCTACCGCCACTTCAGGATCCAGGCCCCAGGGACCCGCATGTGGTCCTGGGACGTCACCACCTGGCCCGGCCACCTGGCCACCAGCGGCGACATCGCCGACGGCTACATGTTCACCCGAGAACCAGACATGATCGGGTTCTTCGCGTCGGCCGGCAAGAGCGAGGGCTACTACTCCGACGGTGCGCCAAGCATCGACTTCCGCTACTGGGCCGAGAAGCTCTGCGGCGGCCGCTCCCGCGAAGTAAAGCAGTACGACCCGGATCCCTTCATCCAGCTGGTGCGGGAGCACCTCGAAGAAAGCGAGGGACTCGGCACCGAGGCCCAGGAGGTCCACCATCAGCAGTTGGCGCTGCTGGCGCGCCTGCACGAACTGCGCGGCCTTGACGGGGACGCACAGTTGGCGCTCTTCGAGGCCCACTGGAACGCCCAGGAGCACCTCGCGGCCACCGGCACCGTGCTGAACCACGAGCGCCGGAACGCGGCCGCTGCCGCGCGCGCTGCCCTCTGGAACACCGACGGCATCCCCGACGAGAAGTTCGACCGGCTCACAGAGGAACAAAACTGGATGGAGCTCGCCGACATCGAGGTCCCACGACATTCCCCTGCCGAGCGGCGCATGGAAATCATCGAAGACGCCCGCTGGCACGCCGACAGCGAGTCGGAGGCCCACAAATGGCTGGCTGAGCACGAGGACACCGTCGGCTCCGACACCTGGGAGTGGGACCTGCGCGACTGGGACATCCACTTCCTGTTCACCTGCTACTGCGTCGACCTGGCTGTGCGCCTCTACCGCGAGCACGCCGCCGCGAAGACACAGCAATCCGCCGCCTGAGCCGACCCCACCCACATCCCGACCCAAGGAGAACCCATGAGCGCCGATATGCTCACCGCGGCCATCGCCGTCCCGGCCGACCGCACCAAGCCGATCGACTTCGAACGCGGCCGCCTGATGGTCGAGGAGACCGCGGACCCTGAATCGTTCCGGTTCGACGACCCCGAGTCCCAGCTCGAGGAGCTGGTCGAGGACTTCGACGCCGACATGCACCTGGACGCCGAGGGCGAGCCGAGCCCGGAGGTCATCAAACGCGTCGGCCGCAGGGTCATCGACGAGCTCGAAGAGGCGCTGAACTCCAGCGAGACGGACACCATCGAGGTCGCCGGCTACCGGCTGTACCTCTCCGGCGGACTCTCCTCGGGCGATTCCCCCACCGACGCCGCCGACGCGATCTGGCACGCCCACCACCTGCCGGTGACCGTCCTGCTTGCCATGGGATTCATCCCCGACTGCCGCAGGACGCTGTCCCGGACCAACGGCAACCCCGGACCTGTGACCGACACCGACATCGTCGACGCCATTGCCCTCGGCCTCGGCACCAAGCCGGAGTGGTCCGGTGCCGACGAACTGGAGTGGATCGCCAACGCGATCGGCTCCGTCCGGCCGCACCCGGGAGACCGGGACCCTGCCGAGTACCACACGGAGTTCACGGAGCGGCACGGCTTCGATCCGGTCGACGACAACTTTCTCATCGGCTATGTCAGCCAGTACGACAACCAGGAAGGCGGGGACTGACCTTGGCCAGCGGTGTTTTCATCCTCTGCGCGTGCTGCGCCCTCAAGCTCGCGAACGACGACGAGTCGGCCTGCCGCGACTACCACGGCCACGACCACGCTCGGCTGCAGGTGCCGGCTGGCACCACGATCACCCAGGGTCCCCACGAATGGGCCGGCTCTCTCGAACTGACCTGCCATGGTCATGAAGAGGGGACCATCCAGCCCCTCGGGGAGTACTGGGTGGCCAAGCCCGGTCCAGCACCGGCCGAAGAAGGAGTGCGATGAGCAGCCGGACGCCAGTGCCCGATGCCCTCTTCGACGCCGATCTCTGCCAGCCTCTCGGCCGCGAGGACTGGGTTGACCGCTTCGACTGGGTGATCATCGACAGGCGCGTCGTGCACGCGCCTGTCACTTGGACATGGACGTGTCCCACATGCGGAGAGTCCGGCGTCATGCCCGATGGTCCCGACCTGCTGGCAGTCCCGCACGGGTCACAGCATGCTGCAGGACTTTTCGGGACGATCGTCCTGCTCGACGTCGAGGCCGAGCGTCCGTCTACTGAATAGCCTCACCGCCCGGAAGGAGGGACCCACCATGACAGAAATCAGCACTGCCACGGCCGCGGTCCTCTCGCCGGCCGTGATCGTCGACATCGACGGGACGGTCGCCACGCACACCCTTCCCGACGGACGCTTCATCAGGGGACACCACGAGTACCGGCTCGTCCCCTGGGACCTGCCCAACCCGCCGGTGATCGAAACCGTGCGCGCCCTGCACGCTGCCGGACTTAAAATCGTGTTCTGCTCCGGCAGGCCGGTCCTGGACGACAACGGCTGGGACGTCGGCCGCGCGACCTACGCCTGGCTCATCGAACATGTGGGGGAGTGGGCTGCCAGCTGCCCTCTGTTCATGCGCGGACAGGGCGACCGCCGGCCGGACGACATCGTCAAGCCCGAGATCTACGAGACCTTTATCCGCGGGCGGTGGGACGTCCTGCTCGCGCTGGATGACCGGCCCAGGGTTATCCGCGCCTGGCAGGCCCTCGGCGTGCCGGTGTTCGACGTCCAGCCCGGCTCGGGCGAGTTCTGATGCATGGCCCGCGCCCTCGACCCGCAGTGGGCCGCAGGGCGCGGGCCTGCTTCTCTTCAACTGCCCCGCTACGCCATTCCCCAGCGACTCAGTGTCCATCAGGAATGGTGGGATATGAGGCACTGGCATCCCATTCGACCACGAATAGACTGGAACCATGACTGACGACAAGACCCCCCAGGCCCCGCGCGAGGGCTCCCTGCCGAAGTTCTCCGTGAACGTCGCCCCGACCCAGAAGATTACCGCCGCCGACCTGGGCACCCTGCTCGAGCGCTTCCGCGCCGGGGATGCCGAGCCCCTGATCTTCGGTGACGGGAACGTCCCCGAGGCCGCCGTAATCCCGTTCGCGGACTTTGTCGACCTGCTCCGGCGGGTCCACGCCGACGAGACTGCCTTCCAGGCCGAGCTCTCCCGCCGCATCCGTGCCTCCGACGCCTCCGAGGAGCCCGGCCTGACCCTCGATGAGCTCGGCGATGAGCTGGGCGAGCCGGCCCGGTCAATGATCCGCAAGGTGCTCGACGATGACTGAGGGGCTGCGGATCAAGGTCCATCTCAGCCCCGGGGCCCGCCAGGACATCGAACGGCTCAACCAGCGCGCCCTGAAGAATCCGCACAGCCGGGACGAGGCGCTCCTTGAGGCCACCATCGTCATGCTCCACCGGCTCAACGGCCGCCGTCACCCGACTAAGCCGCTGGACTACGACTCCCGCTTTGCCGACCTCTCCGACTGCGACACAACCTACGTCGGTGCGGACCCCCATGAGAAGCCGCCGCTGCGCATCGTCTCACGCGACGTCAGGCCCGAGCCGCCCGGCGGCATCACCCGGCGCGAGATCGTCGCCATCGGCGCACGCCGCGACAGTGAGGTCTACCGGACAGCCGGCCAGCGCCTCGGGCGGCCCGTCGGGGTCACCCTCGACCAGCTCGCCGTCCAGCGCCGCGCATCCGCGGCGAAGAACCATGCCCCGCAGGCGGGCAGGGGGCTCGACACACCCGCACCAGTCGGTGCAGACCTCGAGTTCGACTGACCATTGGGCATCGTTTCTGTTCGTCATTCAGCCTTTCTCATAGAATGGACATGAATGATGATTCGATGGAGACGGGATGAAGTGATGCACGACTACGACACGGACCACCAGACTTGGGATCCGGCAGTCGCGGAACCACGCCGGGGGATGAGCCCGCGGGCGCAGCTGACAATCCGCCGGAGCCTTGCCCTGGCGATCGCCCTGGGAATGGCCTACGGCATCTTCCATGTGGTCTTCCGCACCGATGTTCTTGCGCCGGTGCTCGCGTACGCCGAACCCGTCAAAGACGGGATCACATGGGTGATCGAGGACCCGAAGCGGGCCTGGCTGGCCTTCGCCGTGCTCGTCATCCCGCACATCGGGCTCTACTACCTGCTGTTCGAGGACCGGAAATGAGGGGACTGGCCATGCTCAGGAACACCAGAACGATCGTGGGGCTGTGCGCGCTCAGCGGAGTCTCGGTCACCGCCGTCATCGGCTGGGCTACCGGCTTCTTCGCCTGGGCCGTGGGCTCCGTCCGTAGCCTGTGGGATGGCTTCATCGCCTTCCTCAACTCGCCATTCAGCTGGGAGCACCTCGCCGCCGGCGCGGGGGTGCTGCTCGTACCAATCGTCATCATCGTCGTGATCTTCGCCCTCGCCGACAATTGACGGTGCGTGGAGCTGACGAAGCCCGCGGGGTGCGCAGCTCGAAGACAATAACTCCCTAAGCGCCCTACTCCTGAGTTGGCATCTGAATCTCATCCCGCCAGCTTGGAAGTTCTGTTTCATCGAGATCAAGATCGCGTTGAACAAGCTTCCTATATGCGAAAAATGCCTCATCGGCTTCCATCATCGCGCCAACAGTGCCTTCTCGGAGCTTCGTTGTAGCGCCCGCAAGACGGCGGGCTGCTACCGCTGCCTCAGCGCTAGCGAACAGTTCGACGTCCAGGAGCTTCGTAAAAAGGTCTTTAGTCCAGTCAGGTTGAGGGGTCTCTGTTCCAGGGATACCCACCCGTGTGTAAATGGCCATCCAATGCTGAAGCCGCCGGTGCTCAGCGATGAAACTCAAGTGAGCTTTGTATCTGTGGTCTTTTGCCCATAACCTGCGTTGGCGCTCATGCTCTGCGGCTGATTGCGACTGATCCCGAGCCCACTTCTCTGCTTCCCGGGCGGCTGCTTGACGCTGGGTGTACACCACACCTCCCAAGGCGATCAGGCCAGTGATCAAGCCGGTAATCAGGGACGGTATGACGTTCACTAATTCCATCCATGTATGGTCACATACGGCCCGCCAACATCGATCCTCATCTCCAGTGGTTCTCGTCGAAAAGGTGTCATCACTGGTGTAACCGATTCGGGAAGCGAATTTCTGCGGGGTTCAGCTCCGGTCGTACCCGAACAAGACGAACCGAATGCCGGAATGCCTGACCCGACCAGGCAACGTCCGCCGAGACCTCCACAACCAATGGATCCACCAAAGACAGGCGAGTTGTGCCGCTCTCCTTGGTGAAGCGGTCCAGTACCCGTTCGCTGATTTCCTCCGGCCACGGATGCCTTCCCCGGGGAGGACGAAGATATGTGGCCAGGTCCTTTCCGGCACGAGCCGTCAAGGACGTGGAGCGGCCGACAATGCGCAGCCGTCCGTTGACAGGCAAACCCACCACCGCTGCCCGCGGCTGCGCCATGGGACCTATGACTGCCCCAAGAACCACGTCAAAGGTGCTTCTACTCTTGACCTTCAGCCAGATCCGGCGGGGCTCGTACGTTTGCCCTTCACCCTTGATCACAATTCCTTCCACACCCGTGGCGGTCATGTCACTGAACCACGTGGCCGCCAGGGCACGGTCGCTGGTCACCGGTGACAGATTCAGTGGCGGAATCCACCCGCGCGCCAGTTCCTCGAGCAGAGCCCGGCGGTCCCGGAATTGAAGCCCACGGGTATCCTGCCCGGCCACTGCCAGGACGTCGAAGGCGATCAGCGAGGCAGGGCTTTTCACCACGAGCTCCGCAAGTGCCGCCTTCGAGCTCACCAGGCGCAGCTGCAACGCTTCGAAATCCAGGCGGCCGCCGGACCACACCACCACTTCGCCGTCGACAACGCAGCCTGGCGGAATCTGCTCACGCGCGGAAGCCAACACGTCCGGAAAGTACCGGCTCAAATCCTTACCCTGCCTGCTGTAGAGCCACGCCCCATCCGAACCGACCAGGCACACTGCACGGAAACCGTCGAACTTCATCTCAAAAACTGAGCGGCCAGACAGTGCGTCACCACGTGGAATCGACTCCACGGCCTTGGCCAATGCAAGGGCAACAGGAGGATGCAGAGCGGCCGGCAAACCTTCGAACATGGTGGGCACAGCGTATGCCCAACGAAGCCACGTCGAAACAAGATTCCCTCCTCGGTGGAACACAACACACAGCCCCGGGAAGAGTCACAGCAAAGCTGTGACCGGGTCCTTCCGTGACCAAGAGAAACCAACCACACTCGAAAAGGGGCCGTCATGTCCACCCAAGCTGTTCTCAACACCGCCACGTCTACCGGTGGCCGGCGCTACAAGGAACCCACCGCGCAGCAGATTGAAGATGCAAGGGCCCTGATGTTCCTGGCGGCCACAAGGAAGGCGCTGCGGGACCAGGAGCACATCTGGGATGTCGAACTGGAGTTGGAAGTCACTTACACCGTGCACAACCAACGCAGGTACTGCGTGCACGCCACCACCCGTACAGGTGAAAGCCTCACAGGCCCACGCGGAGTTCTCGTGCATCCGGCCAACGGAACTGCGGAATCGGCCGCCTGGAGCATTGCCACCGAGGCTCGCAATGCCACGGCAAAACGCTGGCGAACGGCGGCCATCAGAATTGCGTGACTACTGGCCTTTACCTGGGCGGGGCTTTCGAGGACCTTTTGGCGTGGTTTGTGTTTTGGCAATGCCGATCTTTAGCCAGAACCAACCGACATACCAAAGAATCGCCACCAGCCCGAGCACAAAGCTGCCAAGCAACACTATTTCCGATGCGTCGTGCACAGGGACCGGTCCAGGCACCTGCAGCCCCTTACGCACAGAAGAACCCCGGTGATGCTTCCGCATCACCGGGGTTCTTCTTTTTTATGTCTGCCGCTTTCCCTCGTCTATCCCGCCGCCCGGGCAAGGCCCTCCTCAGCCTCGTCAAACTCGTCGATCAGCCTCAAGGTCTCCGGGCCACCCAGGTCAGCGTCCGGGTCGAGCCGTCGATTGATGCTGCGTGACGCGGAAAACTTCAGCACCGAGTAATCATCCACGTCCTTCTTGCCGAACCGGACCTTGTGACCTTTGTGCGTCTGCCGGGCGAAGCGGCCAAAACCGGTGAGCACGACAGTGTCTCCACGGCGCACGGCGTCGGTAAGCTCCGCGATGAGCGACTCGTACACCTCACTGACCACCCGTATCGGCTGTCCGCTGCGCCCGGCAACCTTCGAGATGAACCCGCGCTTGCTGATCCGCGGATGAACCGTCGTCTTCATGCCCACACCTTTGTCCTATCGTCCCTTGTCGTCCGCTTCCTGCTTGAAAACCAGTTTATCCGACAGGTCTGTGGAAAAGCGATCCACAGACCTGTCGGTATCCATTCAACTAAAGCTCGAAATCAGGATCAATGGACTGGCGGTCGTCCTTGTACTCGTAGTCAACTGACTCAATAATCGACCGGGTCTTCGGATCACGCCGCGTGCTGACGATCTTGTCGTGGGACTCGTCGAACCGCTGCTGGTCGGCGATCCGGTGGGCTGCGTTGAGCTTGGCGTTGATGTTCTTATCGCCGAACTCCATCATCGAACCCACCGAGGACTTCGCACCCTGCTTGGTCGCGTTGACGTTCTTCTTGTTCTGCGCACGCTGCTGCTCCCAGCGACCGCGGTCCTCGGGCGTAACGTACCCGAACATCTGGGCGAGGCGGGAACCGTACCGCTCCTGCTGCTCTACCTGCTGGTCGTCGCTCATGGTCCTGTCTCCTTCTCGTTCGTTTCCGGACTATGCCGGCTGGTAGTCCTCGGCCCCGCGGTCGCGGCTCCACTGGCCTTCCGGTCCCGGTCGGGCCGAGGGGCCGGGCCCCTGTCGGAAGGGCTGGGGCCGCGTGCGCTGCGCCGCGAGGAAAGCAGCGGGATCGTCGACTGCGGCCCGCATCGTGTCCTGCCAGTCCTCGCCGAGGGCCAGCTTGAGCTCGTGCTCGAAGTCCGGGTCCTCCTTGTTCAGCTCCTCGATGGCGTCCACATAGGCATTCGAATAGACACGCTGCTGCTCCTCATCGGAGAGACCATCGATCTCCATGCTGGCGAGCATGCTCTCGGACTGGTCGAGGCGCTGCTGGAGCTCCTCGGGCAGCCCGCGGGTGTCCAGGCCCTGCTTCTTGGCCGCGAAACCGATCATGTAGCCCATGACGCTGCCACCGAGGGCCTGTCCGTCGCCACGCTGGACGCCGTCCAGCATCGCCGCCTTCATGGTTTCCGCCAGCTGCACCTGGTGCTCATCCGGCTCCATCGGCGCGCGCAGCGTGAACATACCCTCGTCGGGGATCCGCCGGCCCAGGTGGTCGTCGAACTCCCCGGTCCAGACCTCACGTACCCGGTCGGTGCCCGCCAGGCGTGCTTCGTGCGGCGGGGACTTGACGATGCGGCCGTGCGCGACGCCGTTGAACATCAGGCGCAGCTCCGGTTCGGACTCCATCCGCTCACCAATGATCGTCCGGGCGCGCTTGACCACCTCGGTCCGATCAAGCCCGTCGTCCTCCATCTGCTGGCGCAGATGCTTGCGAAGGGCCTTGTAGCTGGCATTGATCTGCTTCGCATCCTGCTCGGGATCACGCATCTTCCAGAAGGCGTTCTCCATAAGCGCGACCTCGGTCATGGCTGCCGACTCGGGAGTAAACAACTCACGGTTGCCCCGCTCGCGGCGCTCAAGATCCTCCAGGCGGGTACGCCAGCGCTTGGAGAGGAAGTCGTCCCGGCTGGGGCCCCGCTGTCCGCCTTGCTTCCCGGCCTGCTTCCAGCCGTCGTCGCCGGCGGTCTCCTGCGCCTGCGGCGCGGCCCCGAACAGATCTCCGGCCAGGGCCGCCTGGTGCTCGGCCCTGTCGCCGATGTGCCGGGTCTTCGCATCGATCCGGTCCTGGACCTTGTCCTTGAACGGCTGCAGGTAGGAATCCATCTCCTTCCTGAAGTCAGGAGCGAGCATCCGCATTGCCATCATCATTCCGGCGGCCTGAATGACCGAGTTCGGGTTCACGCCGCGGGTGAGCGGACGCAGACAGCCCTGCATCATCATCTGCATGTAGACCGCGTGCATCGCGTCGAACTCCTTCGTACGCTCCCCGTCGTTGAAGCCGGGCACAAGCAGCTTCGAATCGCGCAGCGTCTGCATGTACGCCTCGCCCGCCAGCCGCGTCTCCGCCCGGAGCTTCAGCAGCCGCTCCCGGTGGTCGAGGCTGTCATCGTCGGCGGCGGCGCGCTCCTGGTCGCGTGTACGCTGGCGCTCCCGCTCCTCGGTCCGCTCCCGCGTCGTGGCACCGAAGAACCCGCGGGCACGGTCGCGCAACCGCTCGCGCTGCCCATGTGAGGTCTCGGGTCCGGCCTGCGTGTCCGCCTCGTCGACAATCTCCGCGTCGATGATGTCCTCCTGCCCGGCGGTTCCGTACACAGGATGGACGGTGTCCAAGGGGTCGACCGGCAGCGCCTTACGCCCCCGGCCCCTGCCGCCCGGACCCATCTCCCGCTCCGTGTCCTGTGTCATGTCAGCCTCCCAGTCCATAGTCGTCATCACTCTGCTGCTGCCCGGTTTCATAGCTCGGCGTCCAGGCCGGGCGACGGCCGCCCACACCGACGGCATGTGCTGAGCGCCGGCTCGCACCGCGCGCCCTGGCGGCCCCGTCCTCGGTCTGCGCGAACACGTCACGCTTGAGGACCGAGGCATCCACCGCGGCCTCCACCGAGTCCAGCCCGTCGAGGCCCTGCGCCGCCAACGCGTCGAGCTCGCGCGCCGCCGCGGACCGGGCACCACGGGTGCCCGCTGAGGCGAACTGCTCGTTCTTCTCGCCATCGAAGACGCTCTCGCGGTTCTTCGCGGCCTGCACCAGCGTCTCGAAGTCGCCGCCGTAGGCCATACGGTCCATCACCGTGCCCGCCAGGGACGGGTCCTCCTCGAGGTTGCGCACCAGGCCCGACTTCGGGTCCTCCAGCGCGCGGGCGACACGGGCGACGCAGTCCGGGTTGACCGAAACGTTGAACCCGTCCTTGGCCTCGTAGAACTCAACGAACTGGGCCTCCCACTCCTCGGCCGTGGCCTGGACAGCCTCGCCGTCGGCGAACTCGGGACGCCACTGGCCGGGGCCGGTGTGCTCAAGCTTGCGGCCGCGCCACAGATCGCGCCCGGGACCCTGCAACATCTCGTACTTGTGCCGGGCCTCCGCAGCGTCGTGCTTGGCCTGCAGGATCGACTGGGTCACCGGATAGGTCACCTCAAGCACCGCCTTCAGGTCAGCGCCGCGCAGGGCGCGCACCGCACGCTGGGAGAACGAGCCACCCAGTCCCGTGCCGTGGGCCTTGATCGCCGTGGCGAACATCGAGGCCTCCTGGTCCTCCTGCGTGATGCCCGGCGTACCCTGCTCGTCGCCGAGGTTGCGGGCGTAGTCCCCGAGCTTCTTCTCGCTGCCCTTGGCTCCGGTCTCGACGCAGACTTCGCGCACGCTCTGCAAGTGCGCCTCGCGGCTGCTGAAGGTCAGCGCCGAGCCGAACTCGCCGCGCTGTGCCGAGCGATAGAGATCGCTGAGCTCCTCGACGAGGACCTCGTGGCCGGCGGCAACCTCGTGCGGATCGCTGACGAACCGCAGGCGGTTCGCCTCCTTGACGGCACTCTCAAGACTCTCCGCCAGCTCCGGGTTCTTGGACAGCGCCACCTGGGTGTCCAGCGAGACCTGCATGGCCAGCGGGTGCGAGCCGTCGGCCTTCACCACGCCGGTGTCCAGGAGGTTCGCTCCGACCGAGAGCCTGGCCATCGCCTCGGCCTTGGCGGCCTCGCTGTGCAGCCTCACCACGGCGACCGCATCACCGTCGAAGTCGCCGTCGAAGCACTGGTCCATCACCGGGTTGATCGCCGCGCCGGTGAGCCGGTCGTCGATCGCCACGCGCATGTAGCGCACGCCGGCGTCGCGCAGGACCGGGTCGCGCCAGACCAGCGCGTGATCGCCTTCGGCCAGGCCCAGCTGCTCGGCCTTGACCGAACTCAGAGCGATCTGATCGATGTCCAGCCGAGGGTCGGCGGTCCAGACCATCGTGGCCGAGTCCGACAGGCGCGAGCTCATCAGCCCGGTCTTGAAGATGTTGTTCTTGCCGGTCAGCACGCGGTTCTGCACGTCCGTGGTGATCGCCTCGAAGGCACGCTGTGCCCGCGAGACAGACTCGCTCATGCCCCGGCGCACCTCGGCGCGCTTGTCCGGCGACAGGCCGTGGTCGTCCAGCTGCTCGGCCATGTACCGGTAGCGGCAGGCTTCGACGAAGACGTCCTGGTAGCTGCGCGTGTAGTCGTGCGTGACGGACGTGCCGTCGTCGAACTCCTGGCCGCTGCGCAGGTGCGAAGAGAGCACCGGCAGCTTCCACGAAGTCGCGCTGACCGTCTCGGTCAGCTGACCCGTCGGGTAGGTCAGCGGAAAGGGGATTTCCATGTCGCCGCCGCGATCGCCGATCAGGTCGCCGAAGGACTTGCGCATGGCCGTGGTGTTCAGCCCCGGCGTCGCGCCCTCGCTGCGCGGCTGCGTGCGCATCAGTTCTGGCATCGGGATCAGGCGGCGCTCGGGCCGCTCGTCGACACTCTCGGCTTGGCCCACGACGCGCAGGGTGCCGTCGGCCTCCATGTCCAGTCCCGCCACCAGCAGATACTCGCGCAGGTTCGACTCGGCACCGGAGTTGTGGCCGTAGAACTCGCGCATGATCGCCGGGCAGTCCTGGGACTGCAGCGCCCAGGCCAGCTGCGAGGAGGCCTTGCGCCCCTTGCCGGCGCGCACCTGTTCGTCGTCGTAGATCTTAGTCTTCTCGTCGACAGCCATGTGGGTGACCACGAACCGCATCTCGCCCAACCCTCCGTCGACCGGCCCGGCCTCGGGGCCCTGGACGGCCGGGCGGCGGATGTCGCCCACGGCACCGCCCATCAGCTCGCGCGCCGATCCGGCGTTGCGGCGGGAGATCAGCGAAAACGGGCTCATCACCACGTCGATGCCCGGGTTCTCCCTGAACCAGGCCACCTCCTGCTCCAGGCCCTGGGCACGCGCCTCGTCCGGGTCCATGTGGCGGTCGACCACCAGAGAGACGACACCCTTGTTGCCGTGCAGATCGCTGATCTTGTCGCCCACGACGAGGTCGCGCAGCTGGCCACCGGCCCCGCGGATGCGGTGCCGCTCGGAGAACTCCGTCGACACCACGATCGGGTCGTCGGCCGTCCAGCCGCCGAAGGTCATCAGAGCGGTGCCGGTCGGCTTCGTCACCTCGGAAGACTGCATGATCGTCGAGGCCGTCATCTGCTGCCGGTCGAACGGGTCATAGCGCAGCGTCTCCAGCTCCGGCCGGCTCATCAGCGGGGCGCGGGAGCCGGTCACGGTCTCCGGGTCACCCGGCTCAATCGTGCCGTCGGGGCGCACGGCGGCGTCCTCGGTGAGGTAGCGCACGATGCCCTGGTTGGTCGCGCCGCCGGTCATCACCGGATCGAAGAAGCCGCCGGGAGCCGTCACATGGTTACGGTCGGTTCCCGTGAGCACCGTCATGTTCCGTCCACCGGTGAGCCGCCAGGCGTCGAAGACGTTGTCGTCGGCCGGGTCGGTGCGATCGCGTTCGGCGCGGTACTCGGCGTAGATCGTCGAGCCCTGCTTGATCTCGTTGGAGTAGCGCACGCGCTTGGCCTCGGTCTCGAGGATCGAGGCCGTCCACTCGTCCAGTCGTGCGGTGGCCTTGCCGGTGGCGGGGTCGACCTCATACGTCGTGGCCCGTTCGATGAAGTCAACCGGGTGCTTGGTACCGTAGAGCTGCGAGTACACCGCGTTCAGCGAGGCCGGCTCGCCGGTCCGGCTGCGGCCGGAGACGAGGTCACCGGCAAGCTGGTACTGGATGCGCTCGTGCATCAGCTGTTCGTAGCCGCGCAGCACCGTGCGCTCCTCGACCGACTTGGGGGCCTCGCCCGGGGTCTGGGCCTTGATCCGCGCCTCGTAGCCGGGGACGATCAGCGCGTTCTCGCCACTGGCGAAGCGCGTGACAATTTCCCCATGGCTGCCGACATCGAAGACCTGGCCGATCTCACCGGAGACCGGCGTGGCCTTGCCGTCACGACGCAGCTTTTCGGCGGTCCAGCTGATGACGCCCTGCGCGTCGACCAGGATCTCACCCGGCGTCGCGGCGTTGCGCTCGATGCTCTCCCGGACGGTCTGACCGATCCGACGCATGAACTCCGAGGGATGCTCGGCGATGGGGGCGGCGGTGGCCGCGTGGAAGGAGACGATCCGGTCCTTGAAGCGGGTCGCCTGGAAGCTGGTACCCATGAGCTCGGTGGGAGGCACCCCGCAGCGGCGCAGCGCCGAGGCGAGATTGTCCAGGTTCGACCACTGGCCGGTCGGGCTGGTCATGTACTTGGCGACGCGGGCGGGGTCGAAGCGTTGGTCGAGCCACTCGCCGTCGATCAGGTGCGGCTCGGCATCCCAGGTGCCGACCAGCTCGAACGGAACGTCATCAGCGTGCGCACGGACCTTGTCGGCGGCCGTGCCACCATAGACCAGGTTGCCCAGGTCCGGAAGCTCACCGGCCTGCAGCTCGCCGATCTCCTCCAGGCGCTCCTGGTACATCTCCTCGGTCGCGCCCGGACGCAACAGCTCGCTGCGCGCTCCGGTGAGTACGTCCCAATATGAGCGCTGGATCGCCGCGACCTCGGGGTCAGAGGCATACTCCGGGGGCTCGATCTCGTCGAGCGCGCCCTCGGTGCGCTGCAGCTCAGACTCCGCGCGCAGAATCAGCTCCTCGACGCCCAGGGCGGCGCGCAGGTTCTCCCGCGCGGTGTCCACGGCCTCGCGACCGTAGGCCTCGGCCGGCTCTGCATCCACGAAGAAGGTCGGCAGGGAGCGGTTCTTGGCATCCCGGCGCAGCATGACCTTGGACCCGGGGCGCGGGGCGCTCTCACCGGGGACGACATAGTCCGCGACGACGAACATGCTCTCGCGGTCGACGTGATAGCTGTCCGGCACGTCGATGAGGGAGCGGCCGCGGCCATGCTCGGGGTGGCTGGAGCCGACGACGCCGACCACCGTGCCGGGAAGATCGTCGCGTTCAATGGGCAGGCCTTGGGCGAAACGCAACAGCCGCACGGCGTCCTCGGAGGTCGGGGCGGGCACGGCCATGCCGCCGGGCACCCGGTGATTGGTGCTGTAGCGCAGCACCGTTCCGTTGTCATAGATGCGCGCCCCGGCGTACTCCTCCTGGCGCGTGTCAGTGAGACGGATCTCCATGCCGGTCCCGGAGATCCGGGCCTTGATCTGCCCGGGCTCACGGTCGCGCAGGACCTCGTAGGCCACGCCCTGGGACTTCAGCTCCTCGAACAGCGCCGCCGAGCGCGCCACCGCCCGCTGGGACATAAAACGGTTGCGGTCAACGCGGCCGGTCTGCGGGTCGCGTCCGCCGTCGATGACCCACTCGCGGACCTGGTCGTACTCCTGGCGGCTCATCTTGTCCATGAGCGCCGTGAGGCCTGCGGCGTCGTCGTTGGTCATGGCGCGGCCGGCCTCGTACGGCTTACCGTCCTCGTCGAGCCGCCAGAGCGTCATGTTCCCGCGGCGCGGCTCAGACAAGGACTCCACCTCGCCGCCGGCGTTCTTCACGATCGTCTCGTCGGGAATGTACAGCAGCTCGGTACCTGCGCGCTTCACCGTCGCACGCTCGGACCAGGCCGGGTCGTAAGGGCTGATCGGCAGCCGCGCCGAACGCGGGTCAATCTCCGCTCCGACACCCGTGGCACGGGTGAACTCACGCTGCAGCGTCTGGTAGCGCTCGTTGGCGGGGGAGTGGTCGCCGAACTGCGGCTCGTAGTCCGGGACGCGCTCGGAGAAGGCCGTGTCGATCGCAGTCAGACACGCGGTGACGCCGAGTCCGGGATCAGCCAGGGCGGTTCCGCGCTGGCCGAGGATCTGGTCAACCCGTCCGCGGATGGCCTTCGCCTGGGAGATGGGAATGATCTCCCCGCTCTGTTCCCGGGCCTGCTCGACTGCCTTGTAGAAGACGTACTCGTAGAAGTACCGCCTCAGTCCGTGTGCCTTCTTCATTGCTACTCAGCCTCCTGTGGACGCTCGGGGACATAACTATGTATAGATCATACCCTGACAATTCGAATGGAAGCGATAGACGAGTCAGAAACGAGCCAAAAGACGAATGCCGGGACAGTCGAATTGCATCGACTGTCCCGGGACGGAGCGAATAGACCCGCCGGCACTACCCCCGGGACTTCATCTCTACGGCCATGGCCCGGTCGAAAGCCCCGTCGGCCAGGACCTCCCAGCTGTGCAGCGAGGCCAGGTACGTGTAAAAGGCGGCGTGCACCTTGACCGTGGCCAGCGACCGCAGATCCTCCTCGGTCACGTCCTGTTCGGCGAACACGCGCGAGCCCTCGTCGCTGATCTGGCCGTTGATCCTGCGGGCGGCGTCGGTGTAGGCATCGGAACGGACCTGGCTGATGTAGGTCTTTGACCCGTCGGCGCTGCGCAGCTCGCCGTCCCCGCCGACTGAGAAGTGCTCGCGGTCCCGCTGCATCTCCACCAGCGCGGTCTTATACGCCTCACCAATCTCAAGGTCCAGGGCCTTGACCTTCGCCGAGCCATCGAGATTGATCAGCATCTCCTTGCTGACCGTGCCCTCGGCGTAGACCAGGCGCTTGTGGTCCTTCTGCGTCGCCTGGTGGGCAGCCACGGTCGCGGCCACCTCCACGTCCTCCAGGAACTCCTCGTCGTTGCCCAGCATCATGGCCTCGTAGTCGTCCGGGTCCACGACCACCGGGGCGTTGGGATCGCCACTCTCGTCGGTGAAAACCATCCGCGTGATGACCTCCATGACCTCGTCCGAGTAGACGTCCGGGTCGAGGCGCTCGATGTCGATGTCCTTGTAGTCGTACGTCTCCTGGTAGAGCGTCTTGGCGTCGGCCGCCCTGACCGCCTGGGCCATGCGCTTGTCGAGCATCTTGACGAAGTCCGGCTGATTCATGCGCACGTCGAACTCCATCGCGGAGCTGAGCGTGGGGATCGTCTGCAGCGAGTACTCGTGCCCCGGGTGGGTGATCGTGTTGCCGAGCAGCTTGAATGACATCGGCAGGATCGTCTCGTTGCGGTTCCAGACCGGCGCGTCGCCGGCGCGCAGCACGATCGAGTTGCGCGGCGAGAGGAAGGCGAAATCGTTGTACTTGATCAGCGGCTCCTCCTCCGTCGACCAGGTGCGCGAAATCGCTCCGTCCGTCTTCCCGCCGACCACCTTGTCCAGGTTCTGCGTGATCTGCTTCGAGCTGGCGTGGGTACGGTGAGTCTTGCCGCTCATCTTCTCCAGCGTCTCAATCATCGAGTCGTCGGTCGACTTGAGGAAGACGATGTTGCTCGTGTTTCCCTGCACAATCTTGTCGACCGACTCGCCGTAGACGTCGCGCAGCTGCTGCAGCGTCTGCAGGATAAGCGTGAACTGCTGCTCCTGGCCGAGGCCGATGGAGAGCATGGTCTCGAAGCCGGCGATGCCATTACCGTCGGACTGCAGGTTGCCGAGCTCGTCGAGCATGAACCGGGTGCGGTAGAGCGGCTTCTGGTTCGACTTGGTCATGTACGACTGGTCAAACGAGACGTCCACCAGCTGCTTGACCAGGATCAGGATCAGCTTGGCGTACTTCATCAGGTGTGGGGGAGTGACGAGAAAGACCGCCTTGGGCGACTCCGAGTACCGCGCCATCGTCTGCGTGATCGCGCGCGCCCGGACCTCGACCTCCTCAGGGTGCCCTCCGCCGGAGAAGTCCAGCTTGCGGCTCGGAAAGGTCGTGTCGCCGGGCTGGAACGAGAGGATCTTCCCGTCGCGGGTGCCACCCTCCCGCACCGGCCGCAGCTCGCGCAGCACGCCGTTCTTCACGATCTTCTTGCCGGTGACCGGCTCGACCACGAAGTGCCGGCCGTTGAGGGAGAGCTGGTAGCTCTTGCGGAAGTGGAAGTAGAAAGTGCGCACGAGCATGCCGCTCTGCGGGTTCTTCAGCTCCAGCTTCAGCCAGGCCTCGTCGCCGGGGAAGATTCCCTTGAAGTTGTAGCGCGCCCAGCCCACGCGGCCGACGATCTCCGAGTGCTCGAAGTCCTTGCCAAGGTTCTGGATGAACATCGGGTCCGCGTACGCCGACCAGCTCGCCATCTGGCCGAGCAGGTGGTCGCGCTTCATGAAGTTCGGCGAGAACCGCACGCCCAGCCGCCGCGGGAAGGACAGGCCCGCCAGGTCAGTGTTCTGGCTCGGCTTACCCGAGGTCAGGGTCGAGATCGTCGGGTCGGTGAAGAAGCTCATGCCCGTGATCGCGATGCCGTAGACCGAGGACATCATCTTCTCCGCACCGGCCATGGCGACCAGGGCGTTGTGGGCGTTGCCGACGAGCGTGCGCATCGAGTTGCGCGGCAGGGCCTGGGTGGCGTTGAAGTAGAGCGTGAGCAGGTCCTGCTCGGCCTTGCCCTCCCACAGGAAATCCTTCTCGGCGACCTTGGCCTGCTCCTCGGCCAGGGCGTCCTCGTCCTCTTCGAACTCGCCGTTCTTGATGCGCTTCTCCAGCTCGGCAGCGGGGTTCTTCCACTTCTTCGAGGTCAGCTGCACGAAGAGCTGGTAGCAGTTGTACAGCGTGACCTTTCCCCACATGTCGTCCAGCCGCTGCTCCAGCGTGCCCGGGTCCATGCCGGTGGCTGCTGCGTACTCGCGCAGCTCACGCTCCTCCTCGAGGTAGTAGTCGATGAGACCGTAGGCGGCCCGTTTGAAGGCGTTGTTCGCCGCGTTCGGCCAGACCGGGTCCTCACCGCCGTCCAGCGGGAAGAAAACCTCGCCAATGTTCTCGATGTAGAGCGCGCACTTGGTCGAGTCGCCCTCGCGGGCGGCGTCGGCGGCCATGCCCAGCGGGTTGTAGATGTCGGTCTTCATCGCGTTGATCAGGTTGAACTGCACCGGCTCGAAGCCGCGCGTGACCAGCGGGATGTAGTTCTTGACGAGCAGCTCGCCCTTGGGGTCGTTGATGACCATGTTCGAGGGCTTCTTCTCCCTCGACCACATGTCGATCATCGGCTCGATGTAGGTCTGGCCCTTGCCCGCCCGGGTGATGGCCAGCACCATCGTGTTCACGGGAGCAGTGTCGACGATGTAGGCACCGGCAGGGCGCTGGACTTCGTACGCCGGGAACTCCCAGTCATCGGTGATCAGGTCAGACACCGTACGGTAGGGCCCGAGCTTGTCACGGTTCGCGCCCTGGAGCTTCCCAGGGTCCTTCGCCTCTTTGGCCTTGCGCCGGCTCTCCTCGGTCGGCGGGTTGTACGGGATCACCGTTGCGTCATACTTCCGGCGCAGCCGCTTGTCCCGGGGCAGGCCCGAGGCGTCGAAGAGCGCCTCGCCGAACTCCTCGTCGATCAGCGGCAGGGTCTCGACCAGCGGCTCGCCGTCGTCGCCGTCCATGACCTCACCCTTGTAGTAGACGATGTTGCCGTCCTGGTCAATCACGTCGGACTCTGCGCGCCGGGAGACCTTGACCGTGCCCAGCCCCTTCTTGCTGAGCATCATGTGACTGATCATCGAGCTGACCTGCACCCCCGAGTGCGCACCGGCGTCCGGAAACCAGTCGTAGTTCTGCTGGACCTCCTCCGGCAGCGCGATGTGCTGGTCGTTGCGGTGGTCGTTGATGTCCGTGTGGTCGACCGTCGCGTTGTGCTTGGCGACCTGGCGTCCGGTCCAGGTGGAGATCACGATCATGACCAGCGCGCCCGATCCCAGCGTCAGGAAGAGCTTGAACCCGGTGACGGACCCCAGCTGCCCGCCGACGTTCGTCGCCGTGGGCGTAGCCCCCTGGTCAACCTTCGGGGCGTCCTGGGCGGCGCTGCCTGCGTGGGTCCACCACGCTGGCACCGGGACGTCCTTGAGATCCGGGTAGCACTTCGAGCCGATCTCGGGGTTACCCTTCTCGTTGACGGCGCGGTAGCACGTCATCGGGGCCCCGCCCTGGCCTGTCGTCGTGTCCTCCACATAGTACGAGTCCGGCTTTCCGCTGCTGTTTCCGCCCAGGCCACCGCCCATCGTCGCCCCGAGCGTGAGCACTGCCGTAGCAATGACCGAGTACAGCACCCACGCCACGATCGCGACCAACAGGCCAGCGACGCCGGCGAGCACGAGGCCCGACGTGTTCGACTTCTTGCTCAGCCGCTCGCCGCGGTCCAGCTGCTGGTCTTCATAGACGTCCCGGTTCGTCAGCGTCTCCTCCGGCCGACGCGCCGAGATCTTCTCCCAGCCGCTGGCCTTGGGCCGTGCCGCCCTGCGCTTGCTGCCTGCCATGGTTCTCCCTGCCTGTTTCCGCGTGTGTCTGTGTGTCCTGCGCCTGTTGTAATCCCGGAAGACGCCGACGGCGCACGGGGTGCGAGCCCCATGCGCCGTCAGACTCGTCGATCTCCGAGTCGGATCAGCCGCCCATGGCTGCCCCGCCGATGAAGCCGGCGAGGCCGCCGAGCACGGGCAGCGCGACGATCAGGGCGATGAGCATCTTGTTGTAGCGGCTCTGGATCTCCGAAGCCCTTGCCAGCTCGCTGGCGTAGGACTCCTTGTCCGCAGCCATCTCCTCCAGCCGTGCCTCGTAACGGCGCTTGACCGAGTCCTCGACAACCTCCATCTGCTGCAGCAGGTCCGTGTTCCGCTGCGTGGCCGAGTCGGTCTTCTCCTTCTCGAGGGACAGGCTGTGCTGCCATTCCGTCTCGCGGGCCTGCATCTGGGTGATCGCGTCCTTGCGGTTGCGGTCGAGCTCGTCCTCCATCCGGCGGATGCGGTCGCCGTGCTCGTTGCGGATCGACTCCAGCAGCGCCTCCTGCTCGCGGCGCAGGACGCCGATCTCGTCGGTGGTGCGCTGGTGCTCTGCCAGAGCCTCGGCCTGGGCGATGTCCGCCTTGCGGTTGTCGTCGACGATCCGCTGGATTTCGGCCTTCCACTGCCCCAGACGCTGCTCCTCGGCCTCGAGGTAGGCCTTCTGCTTCTCGGCCAGGACCTCGAAGATCCGCGTAGTGCCGACCTGCATCTTCAGGGCGGCGTCGGAGCGGCGCACGCGCAGGATCTCCTGGCGGTCGTGCGAGTAGGAGTTCTCGAGCACCCGCTCGATCTCGGCGACGGCGTCGGCCTGCTCGCGCTCCATGCGGGAGCGGTTGCGCTCCTTGTACTGGATCTCCGCCTGGAGGGCGGCCTGCTCGGCGAGCTTCTTCGCCTGGGCCTCGTAGTCCTGGACGATCTCGGCCTTACGGGTGCGGATCCGCTGTTCCTTCTCGGACTCCCGCTCGCGGTGCGCCGCCTCGGTGCCGTCCTTGAGTGCCTTATAGCGCGAGCCCTCGCGGTCGGTGGCCACGTCACGGATGACCTGCTCGACGTGGGCCGACATGAGGTTCACGTACAGCGTGCGCAGTTCGTCCTCGTGCGCCCACCGCAGCTGGGCAAGGTCGGCATTGGCCTGCCGGTTGAGCTGGGCGACCTGGTCGCCGAGCCATTCGGTCGCACCCTGCGGCACCTCGATCTGCACGACCGGCGCGCCGATGGCGAAGGTCGCATTGAACTCGTCCAGGCGCACGTCGAGGTCCAGGTCCTCGGAGAGAAAGCGGCGGGCGATGACCTCGCGCACCTGCTCCTGGTTCTCCAGCAGGACGGCTTCCTCCTCGGCCGGGGCGTACGTCATATCGTCGGCGGTCACAGGACCGGACTCCTCGTCGAACTCCTCGAAGCCGGCCGTGCCGTCGAAGCCGGGCTCCGGCTCCACCGCAACCGGGGCCGCGTCCTCGTATCCGAAGCCGACGGCTTCGTCGTCGAACACGGGCTCATCGCCCGCAGCGTCGAAGACCGGCTCGTCACCGGCACCCTCGCCCCCGCCGGGAATCGAGTCGAAGATCGGGTCACCTTCGTCGGCGGTGTCCACGGCAGCAACAGCGTCCGCGTCCACCGCGGGAAGGGTCCCGGGCTCGTCGGTGGTGACGCCGCTGTGCTCGCGCCAGGCCTGCGCTCCGACAGCCTCCTCGAGGCTCAGCGTGCCGGAAGCGACCTCCTGGGCCTGCTTGAACGTGGCCTCGGCGACCAGGTCCACCAGCAGCTCGCCGCTGGGCTTCTGCCAGACGACCGCCCAGGAGTACTCCGCGCCAGCCAGGAGCGAGTACTCCTCCATGCGCGCAAGCGTCTCCGTGTTGGGGATGATGCCGAAGACCTCTTCGCCCAGCATCTCTGCCGTGGCGACGGTCCTGATCTGGTCGGAGTCAATGAGCTCGATGAGCGAGCCCTTCGCCTCGTCGCGGCCGTGCCGCTTGCTCAGCCCGCCGATGGACTCGGCGGCCAGCACGAGCATGACCCACGCCGTGCCGCTGGGGAAGACGAACTTCGCGTTCGACCGCAGCAGTTCGACTGCTGCGGGGATCGCCGTCTCCCTGACCACGGACGAGAGCAGCTCGTCAGGCTTCTTCTTCCGATCCTTGTTCCGGCTTCCCGCAGCCGTGCCCAGAATGCCCATTGGTGTCGATCCCTTCGATGATGAAACGCAGTTCGCCTGGTATATGAGTATCCTATCGCCTATGAGTCGATAGGTGCAATGATAGGCAATTCAACACGACGCCGAATGGCCCGCAATGACCGCTGGCGCAGATCAGCGCACGGCGCTCACCTCGATGCACGCATCGGAGGTGAGCATGTCCTTGTGATCGCTCGCCAACTCGCCGACGACGTCGATCCGGATCCGCCGCTCAGAGGGATGCTCGTTGATGAACGTCGCCACTCCGGTGGTGACCTCGTCGGTCATCTTCGCCACCGCGCCACGGGCACCGCCGGCATTGGAGTCGGTGTCGCCCTTGTCGTCGATGAGGTACTGCAGGACCCTCTGGTCGATGTCCACCCGCACGTTGTGCTTGATGAGGACCTCCTGCACCATGTGGCGCAGCTTGTTGCGCACGATCTTGCGCTGCGTGTCCTCGGAGAGCGGCTGGAACGGGACGATGGCGTCGATACGGCCCAACAGCTCGGGCGGGAAGCGGTTATCCGCCGAGGTCTCGGTGATCGAGCGGCGGATGAGCTTGTCGTACTTCAGCAGCTGCTCGCCCGAGCCCGTGTCGTCGGCCGCATACTGCGCGATGGTCTTGTAAATCTCCGAGCCTGCGTTCGTCGTCATGACGATGTAGGTGTTCAGGAAGCTGACCTCGCGGTTGTTGTCGTCGGAGAGCCGGCCGTCGTCGAGCACCTGCAGCAGCAGACGGGTGACCATCGCCGAGGCCTTCTCGACCTCGTCGAACAGCAGTACGGCGTGCGAGAGGTCCCAGACCCGCTTCGTCAGCTCGGAGCGAAACAGGTCCATCGAGGAGTCCTGGGCGTACTCGGACATGTCGAATCGGATCAGGTGGCGCTGGTCGTCACCGAAGAGCAGCCGTGCCAGCTGCTTGGCAAGCTCGGTCTTACCCACGCCGGTCGACCCCGTGAACAGCAGCGAGGCCTCCGGCCGGCCCTTGTCGTTCAGGTCCGCGACCGACAGCTGCAGCCGCCGCGCGACCGCACGCGTGGCCAGGTCCTGGCTGAACACCTTCGAGTCCAGCTGCTCCTTGATCTTCGCGCCGTCGACCTTGAAGGCAACGTTGACGCCCAGAGACTCCTGGAGCACGTCCGAGAGCAGATCGCGGTCCAGCGCCCGCTTGGTGAGGCGGTGCCAGCCAACCATGCTGTCCAGCACCAGGATCGACTTGCGCGGCTGCGAGCTCGCCGGCATGTAGCGCTCGGTGTACTCATAGATCTGCCGGTAGATGTGGTCGTCGTAGAACTGGTCGGCGACGTCGTAGTGCTCGGCCATGCCCTGCAGAATCCGGATCGTCGTCTCCTGGTCCGGCGGCGTCAGGTTGATGCGCTGCAGCCGTTCAACCAGCGGCTGATTCGGTGCAATGTGCCTGTGGAACTCGTCATAGGTCGTCGCGGCGATGATTCGGATGCCGCGTGCCCCGGAGGCGGCCAGCACCGGCTTGATCGCCTCAACCGCAGCATCGGAAAGCTGGATGATCTGGTGGAACTCGTCGATGAACAGGACCAGCTCCTGCTTCTCGTCCGCCACGAAGTGCTCGGCCTCGTCGAAGAAGCCCTTGAGCATGGCGGCCATGCGGTCCGAGTCACCGGCCTCGGAGATCATCCGGGACGGATCGACCTCGAGATAGAGCCGCTCGGCGTCAGCGGCCATCGTGGCCTGGACGAGAGCGGTCTTACCCGTACCTGCCTCGGCCAGGAGCAGGGCGTTGCACAGCTCTGGCCTGCTCATCGAGGCCAGCAGCTGGAGCTTCTCGTGCTCGCGGCCGACGATCTCGCGCTCGGCCCTCTTGAGCGGGTCCGACAGCTTCGACAGGAGCGGATAGCCCTCATTCAGGTGCACTTCATGGAACATGCCGTGGAAGACCTCTCGCCAAGACTTGAATTCATCTGATAGATCAGTCGAAAGTCTATCATGACACCATTCGGCTAGACTGTAATAGGACAGTGAAAGGCCCCCGGACTCATATCCCGGGGCCTCCTGGCCATTCACTCCGTAGGGGTGCTGTCACAGCCCATGCTGGCGGTCCTCCTGGGACGAAGCCCCATCCTGCTCGAACTGGTAGTCGTACCGCTCGCTCAGCGGCCTGCTGGACTCCCGGTCGCGCCGTGCCCGCTCGTTCGCCTCCCGCTGCTGACGCATCGAGGCACCCACGCGGTCGACCAGTGCGCGCCCGGCCTCGGCCCACATGTCCTTGCCCTCGTCCGGGGCCGTGATCTCGTCCAGGCCCAGCTCCAGCAGGCTCGTTCCGCTCAGTGGGCTGGGATCGTTCATCGCCATAGCCTTCTCCTCCTCCGTGCCTGTCTCAGGCCCCGCGCTGCTGCTCGGTGCCCTCGGGCCCGCCCTGGCCCTCGAACTGATAGTCGTACCTCTCGCTGACCGGCTTCCGTCCCTGCGGCGAGGTGCCCGGCAGCTGCTCCTGAGCACCACGGCCGACAATCGAGCCCATCCGCCCGACCAGGTCCGCCCCGGCAGCGGAGCCCTGGGGGGCCTTCTGTCCGCCATGTCCGTCCAGCTCCGTGTGCAGCCCGCGGGCTGCACCCACGGCAGCTCCCCTGGCGGCGCTGGCGGCGACGCCCCTGGTCGATGCACCGGACTGCTGGGCACGTTGGGCGTGGGCCGCGGCATCCTGCATGGCCTCGGTGCCGAGCCGCCTGGCTCCCTCGCGGAGGCCCGCGGACTGCACGGCCTGTCCGACCTTCGACCCGGCGGCCCGCTGGGTGAGCGGGACCTTCACCGGACCCTGAACCGTGCCGCCGGCATGGGCCTGCTTCGCCTGGGCCTGCTTCGCCTGGGGCTGCTCCTGCCGGGATGATTCCGGCTTCGGCACATCCGCTGAAGTGATCATCCCCGGTGCCGGCTCAGCCTGCGGGCGCGGCCGCCGCTCGACCACGTTGGGGTTGAGCCTCGAGCCCGGCTGGCCGGGAGCGGGGGAGGAGGGCACGCTGTATCGGGGACCCCGCACCGCACCGAGGCCCGCCTGCGAGCTCGGGCCCCGCTGCTCTCCGGTATCGGGGGTGGCCCCGCGGATCGCCGCCAGCTGCTCGGGCGTGTACGACGTCGGGCGCTGGCCGTGCTCCGGTTGGCCCTGGGAACCTTTACTGAGATCTGCCATGATGATTCGTTCCTCTCTATGCGAAAGGCCCCCGGAGAGGTCTCTCCGGGGGCCTTTCAATGAGTTCTGCTGAGCCGTGGATCGGTGTCAGCCGACCGCGGGGGCCTCGGCCTCGACGACCTGTTCGGCCTGGGCGGTCTGCTCCGGACCGGCCTGGCTCTGCTTGGCAGCCGCCTGGGCCTCCTTGGCCGCCTTCATGGAGGCGAACTGGTTGTCCAGGGTCTTGGCGTCGACCTTGAAGTCGCTGGCCTCCACGGACTTGGTGTTGACCACCAGACCGGTGCCGCGCGAGGCCGGCATCACATTGCCCTTGAAGCCGTAGACGGTGCCGACCTTCTCGCCGTCCTTGTTGAGCAGCGGCTCCGTATTCGGGCCCGCGGCCTTGACGATCTCCTCCAGCTGGCCCACCGAGTAGGGGGCGGTGTTGGCGAAGCGCTCCTTGCCGTCCGGGCCCTTCACGCGCTCGGACTTCATGTGCAGGTTGCTCTGCTCCGGTCCGCGCGAGTCGCGGGCGTCGACCTGGATGTCGGCGTAGTGCGACTTGCCGTCCTTGGTCGCGCCGTTGTCATAGACCTTGGCGATGAGGTTGACCCCGGTCATTGCGCCCTTGCCCTTGAGAAGTGCCATGATCTCGTCCTTTCGTCGTTCCGTCCGCCACTCGGCAGAACGGCCTTGATCATTCACGTCGTCCGAGCAAAGCCCCGAAGTGCAGTGCCGAACTGCTCTATACACTAATACTCCTATAGAGCATTCCGCAACCATTCGAATGATCTTTCGACTCGTGCCCCTACTCGTTCTGGATGCCGTCGAACCGGCCTGCCGGCTCCTGCTCGGGGCCGGGGAGGACCCCGGCACCAGCCACCGCGGCGTCGACCCGCTGCTGGACACGCACCACCAGGCCGGCGTCGAGCGAGGAGGCCTTCGAACGGCGCATCCGGGCCGCCTGTTCCTGCTCTTCGCGCAGCGCCGCGATCCTCGAACGCAGAACTGGCCGCGTGGAGCCGTCCTCCACCGGAACCAGTTCCCGCGAGACCCGGGTCATCGCGGCGATGTCGTCGACAGGGAGGTCGGCGATCGCCTCGGACTGGCCTGACTGGTCGAGGTACTCCATGGCCGCCAGCAGCAGCCGGCGGCGTTCGGCCGCGGCTGCGGTGAACTCCCGCCGGGCCCGCTCGCCGATCTCGACATCGGCCACGAAGTCGTAGCCCAGGTGATGCAGGTCCAGTGCCTTGACCTCGTCGAAGGGGTGCACCGTCCCGGTCTCGATCGACAGCTGGGTGGAGACCTCCGGATCCCCGCCGGCGACGGCGCTGCGCTGGTCAGCAGGACCGGCGACGAGCACCAGCCCCGAGTCGGCCAGGTCGGTGCGCAGCTCCTGGAGCCGTTCGTCGTAGACCTGCTTCATCGTCTCGATGCGCGCGTCCAGCACCGCCCGTCCGGCCTTGCCCGCGGTCAGGTGCCGTCCGCCGGGCTGGCCGTAGATCTCGCGGCCCATCTCCTCGGCCTGGTCGGCGTCCTTCATCCGCTGCAGCGAGGCGTCCTGGCGCAGCGCCATCAGCGAGAGCAGGCGCTGGCCGTACGCGGCGACCTCCTGCTGCTGGGCGTACCACTGGCTGGCGTCGCCGACAAACGGCAGGAAGTGCTGGTACTTGCTCATCACCCGCCGGTGCCAGTCCTCTTCGTAGCGGTAGAAGTCGTAGAGCGGCCGGGAGTCCTCTACGGCCACTTCGGCCTTCTCGGCACGCTCCCATTGCCGGGCCAGGTCGCTGTAGGCACTGGCCTTGGACTTGTGATGCTGCAGGCGGGAGGCATAGCTGCGCAGCCGGAAGCCGAAAGAGACGACATCGTCCTCCGAGCTGCCGTGCTGCTGCTGGCGCTCTGCGGCCAGGGCGGCCATCTCGGCGTAGTCCATACCCATCACCTCAAGCATCGGTGTACGCACGCGCAGCTCCTCCTCGGGCAGGGCGCGCAGCATCTGGTAGACCCCGTTGACCGCCCGCTCGGTGATCTGGTTGCGGCCCGCGTCGACCAGGCGCTGCCACGCGTCGGTGCGCAGGCCCTCGGCCTCGCGGCGCTGATTGGCGTACTCCACGACCCTCTCCATTGCCGCCGGCAGCGGAGAGCCCGGCCGCTCCAGCTGCTCGGCCACCAGCTCGGAGACCAGACGGTTGGCTTTGCGCATCCGCAGATCGTTGGTTCCGGCGCGCCACAGCGAGCGGTCGGCGGGCAGGCAGGCCAGCAGGAACTGGGGGAGGGCCTCTGAGCGCATGCGCTCGTGTGCCCAGCGCTTGATGAAGGTCGTCACGTTCCTGCGTTCGTAACCGACGGCGCTGGACAGGTGCGCGACGGCCTGCTTCTCGTCCAGCCAGGCGTCCACGCCGCGCCGCAACCGGGACTTGTGCCGGTCCAGAAGCTTGCCCCGCTGGGTGCCGTCCTTGGCCAGGTGGCCGTGTCCGGCGTCGACCATCGCCAGGTGGCAGTGGACGTGCTCGGTGTCGACCTGGATCACGCCGACGTAGCGCAGGTCGTCGAAACCGCTCGTGCCCGAGCTCATCCGCTCCAGCCCGTGCATGATCGCCATCCGCAGCTTCATCTGGTCGATGTGGCCGCGGTAGTCCCCGCGGCCTTCGCAGTGAAAGTCCTCGCCGACGATGCGGTGCCGTTTCAGGTATTCCTCATCGAAGGAGAGCACGGTCTTCAGCACCGTCTTGCCGCTCTCGAAGTGTTTCTGGATGTCCCGGGACGCAGCCCGCAGCTGCTCGTCGGAGAGCGACACTGAGCCGTAGCCGAAGGCCACGCCGCCATCGCCCTGGGCCTGGCGCATTGTCGTCTTGGCCTCGACCCTGCTCGTCCCTGCGCGCTCGACCGCGCTCTCGCGGGCCATGTAGCGCAGGATGAAGTCGTCCGTGCGCAGCCGCTGGATCGGCGCGAGCGACTCAGTCGCCTGCTCGCGCGCCATGTACCGGGTGACGTAGTCGCCGGGGGTGCCGCCCCGGGACCCCTTGCCGCCGGGCAGCGGCACACTGAACTCGTTGACGATGACCACTGACTGCTTCAGGCCCATCCCGCCTCATCCCTCCGTCGTGTGAATGCACAGAACCCCGGCCGCTGTCCTCCAGCGACCGGGGCCCGTCCTGACTGCTCTGCCCGCCTCGGCCTCAGTGGCCCAGACCGTGCCCGTCTTCCTCGCCGAAGTCGAGGTCGGCGGCGCGGCGGGAGGCCTCGCGCTTGCGCTCCTCGAGCGTCGGCGCGGGCACCTCCTGCCCGGTGGCCTCCTCATCCAGACCAAAGTCCAGATCGTGGGTCGCGCCGGCATCCGGCTCCGCGTCCGCAGGGGCGGCAGCATCCTCCGGTCCGTCCAGGTGCAGGGCCGGGGCCACACGCTGGTGGTACAGGTGCTCGGGCGTGCCCTCAGTGCGCTCCAGCTCAGCCTGATACTGCTCGCGCTCCGCGGTGATCTCGGCCTCGACCGCCAGCAACTGCGCGGTGACGCCCTCGGCAGCCGGCCGCTGCGCCTCCGGCCGCTGGAGGTTCTCCGCCTGCGCGACCAAGTCGAGCTCGTCCTCGTTGAACAGCGAGTTGATCGCGTCGGAGCGGGCCCGCAGGCCCCGCTGGTCGACGACGGACTCAACCGGACCATGACCATCCTTGGAGCGATCAGCGAAGTAGGCCGCCAGGTCGTACTCGGTGGAGGCCAGGTCGATCTCGAGATCGGCGATGCGGTGCACGTTCATGAAGACCACGGGGGCATCGGCCTGGTCCCCGGACGGGGTGAGCACGAGGGCATCCGCCCTGGCGGGCAGCTCCCACTCGATCCCCGTGAGCTGGTCGGGCACAGTGAACGAAGGGCTGAAGTAGCCCTTGGCCGCCAGTGCGACCAGCTGCTCGTCGTCGAACTCGTAGAAGGCGTCGACCTTCTCGCCCTGGCCGTGCGAGTAGGTCACCTGGGTGATCCCGTACGGAAGCGGCTCGGCGGGAGTGATCGAGCGCAGCTCGCCCACGACGTGCAGGTAGGGCCGGTAGTTCTCCTCCTTGCCGCGGTGCTTGAGCTCGACAGAGTCGACCAGCACCCCGATCTGGGCATCGAGGCCGTCGTAGCGGTGCGCCTGCACGCCACGCTCCCGCAGGGCCCGGTCGGCCCACACGTCATTCATCATCAGTCCAGCAGTGCGCATCAGTTGCTCCTCTTCCGGTTGGTCTTCTTGCTCGGGTGGGTGGTCCTGGGGGCGGAGGTGGCCGGGGCCAGCGCCGGGGTGCGGGCGTCGCGTACAGCCCGGATCCGGCGGGTGGACCAGCGCCACATCCCGCGCATCGCGGCGATCTCCGCGGCGGCCAGCAACAGGACCACAAACAGCAGCGGGGCGATCCACATCGCGACGGTCCCGGCCATGGTCAGGTCGCCGCTTGCTGCGCCCGACTGCCGGTGCAGCCACGCGCCGAGCATCGGGATCACGACCATCGCAGTCATTGAGGCCAGCACGTAGTCGGCGATGAGCACGACCGAGCGGAAGAACACCGCCCAGATCAGCACCGGCGATCCGCCGGAGCCCTTCCCGGAGGCCAGGCGGCGCAGCGCGCCGGCCAGCTTCGAAGGGCCACGCCCGGGCTTCGGCTTGGCCGCGGCCTTCTCGACGGGGACTGCAGTGGCAGCCTCCACCCGGGCTTCGTGCTCGGTCGCGCTGCCGGTCTTGTCCAGAGTCTGGATCGTCATTCGTCTCGTCCTTCGTTGTTGTCGTGTCGTGTCTGTGCGGGTGTCCCGCCGGTCAGCCGCTGTGGCTGGGTCCGGGGCTGGCGGTCTCGGCCGGTGAAGCAGAGGCAGGCGGCCTCTGCGCGACAAGCTGGTCCCGCGTCCGGCCCGAGGCCCGGTACGCTTCGAACGAGGCGACCGTGCCGTCCTGTCCGGTGGCGAAGGTGAAGACCACGTACTCACTTTTGGCCGTGGACTTGCCGTCGGCGGAGACCGGGTCCAGGCGCGCCACTCCGATGTAGGAGTAGTCCAGGCCCTTCACCGCGGCAACGTCGACGTCGAAGTCGGCCAGCTGGTACGCCGTCCCCGCGCCCTTTCCGGCACCGGTCGCTGCCATCCATTCCGGGATGAACTCGGTGAGGATCCGGGACGAGGTCCCGAGAAACGCGTACCGGGCATCGAGGGCGGCCTGCGTCTCCTTGACGGTCCGCGAGGCAGCCGAGGAATCCGTCAGGCTCAGCAGCGCCGAGCGCGCTGCGGCCCGGTCCCGGTCGGCCCGCTCGGCATCCATCCCCGGCAGGGCAGCCAGCAACCGGGCGTGCTTGGTCTCAAGTGCCGACTGCGCGTCCTCCTGCTTGCCCTGGAGCTGGACGATGAGCTGGTCGGCCTTGGCGTCGGCGTCCGCCGAACCGTCGGCCAGCAGTGCCAGGGCCAGAGAGAGCAGCGACAGCGCCAGCAGCGTTCCGGTGCTGCAGACCAGGACCTTCCCGGCCCTCGCGCGCACCCAGTCCTTCACGTCCTCGATCACGGTGCCTTCACCTCCTGCCGCAGGGCCTCGCCCGTGGTCGTCGTTCCGGTCTGGACCCCGGAGAAGCTCTTGCGGGTCATGTCGTAGTCAGCCCGGGCCCAGGCCAGTACCGCCGGGGCCTGCCCGGCCGCCGGGCGGGTCTGCACCGCCAACCAGGTGACCCGGATCGTGCCGTCCACCTCGACCGAGTAAGGGCGCTGGGCGACCCACTTGAAGCCGGAGTCGAAGCTCATCGGAATCTCGTTGCCCGCGGCGA
This sequence comes from Pseudarthrobacter sp. J47, assembly GCF_049810315.1. Classification (GTDB taxonomy): domain Bacteria; phylum Actinomycetota; class Actinomycetes; order Actinomycetales; family Micrococcaceae; genus Arthrobacter. The sequence continues at coordinate 2,297,917 of NZ_CP187358.1, read as the reverse complement.
CGTCCTTGTCGGAGGCCAGCAGGTACCAGGGTTGGAGCGTGGCCTGCCCGACGTCGGGGGCGAAGTGCGGGGTGAGGTTCCGGCGCGTCGGCTCGGCGGCAGCCTGGTCCAGCGTCCCGCCCGAGTCCGCCACCGAGGGTGTCAGGTGGCGGTACTCGTTCTGCAACCGGGCGATCTGTTCCGCAGCTCCCTGTGCGGTGACCAGGGCGCGGTCAGCGTCCTTGGCCTCCGGGAGGGCGTCGGTGCGCACCTCGGCGGTGCGGATCTGCTCGCGAAGGGAGACGATCTGCTGAGCCTTGTCGTGGCTGACGGTGGCCTCGCCACCAGAGAGACCTGCGCCGGCCAGGAAGCAGAGCAGCGCAGCTGCCCCCATGCACACCCCGCCGATGGCCGCCCGGCGGCTCATCAGTGCACCCGGGACATTTCCGTCCCCAGTGGGGTCGGCGTCGCCCGGTGCCGCACCGGCGTCCGGCGCGGCCACGAAGCGGGTCTTGCGGACAGGCTTGTCAGCCTGCACACCCGACTCGCCGATCTTTGTCGATGCCATTGCCCCTCAACTCGCTCTTCGTCTCGAATACCAGTACAACTCTATCAAGAAGATGAGTCGAAAGGGAGTCGGATCATCTGGAATGACGAGTCGAACCGCCAGCGGGAATGGCGGACAGACCAGAGACCTTCCCTTGCGCGTCGACGGTGAGGTACACCAGCACGGTCCGGTACGACTTGACCCGATCCGGTGCCACCTTGTTCTGGGACACCGCATCGGAGGTAGCCGCCACCTCGACCTGCACGGCATACGTGTACTCGTCCGCGGTGACCTTCACGACCTCGAGGTCCGCGTCGGCATTGACCGCCGAGTTCAGCCCTTGGGTGTCGATGTAGTAGTAGCGCTTGCCCGAGGCGTCTTCGTTGAAGCGCGCCGGCGGCATGAACTGCTTCAGGAACTGCTCGTCCTCGGACAGGTGGTAGCGCTCTTTCAGGTCCCGGCGAGCGGCCTCGTAGGCCTGGCCGGAGTCCCAGGTGAATGCCGTCTTCACCAGGCGGTCCACGATCTGCGTGTCGTCGTGGATCCGGCTCTGGCTCACGCCGAGCGACTGCATGACATCCTGCTCGACCTGCTCGGACTTCGCGGTCCCGACCGAGGCAAGCTGACCCTGAAGGCCCGTGATCGTCTGCTGCTGCTGATCCAGTGCGCTGCGCTGGGACCCCCATGTCAGGCCGGTCACTGTCACGGCGGTAACCAGCAGTACCGCGACCCCGACCACCAGAGCGTTGCGCCGCATGAAGCCCTGTCCCGGCGCTGCCGTTTCGTCCGTGCCGTCAACCTGCTGCTCCTGCACCATCAGCCCTCTCCGCTTCCGTTGCCCGTCGTCGATGCGCCCTGCTGGTGCTCCGCGCCGGCGGCGGTCACCACGACCTTGAGATCGGCGAAAGTCCCGGCCTTCCCGTCGTAGGAGTAGGCCGCGTTCGCCCACGCCAGCACCTGTCCACCCGCGGTGTCCCGGCACAGCCAGATCACCCGCGCCGTGCGCGTGGTGCCCGTGGCGTCCTGGGTGGCGAGGTCCGGCATCACCGACTCGACCGACCAGGCGTATGCTCCGGGCGAGGAAGCCTTCAAACCCTCGTAGCGCACATACCAGGGGAACCGCGGGTCGATCTGCGTGCTCGGGTCGAACGGCGTCACAGAGGTCCAGGAGTAGGCCCCCTTCTCGTCGGCCAGGAACGAGCGCGGGCTGAACAGGGGTGCCAGCGTCCGGCGGTGCTCGGCGATCTGCAGTGTCGCCGCGTTCGGCGTACCGTTGCCCGCATTGGGCTGTGTCGCCGCCTCGTGGTGCAGCTGCGCGAAGCGCTGCTGGGCCTCCGCGACCTTCTGGGCGTCCTTTGCGGCTGCCTCCATCAGCCGCGTCATCTTTCCGGTCAGATCCGGGTCGACCGGAGTGCTCCTGGCATCCTCGATCTGGACCTGGAGCGCGGAGATCCGGTCGGCGTTGGCCGCGTGCTCCGCCTCGAATCCCTTGCCGCTCACTCCCGCGGCCGCCGCGAGCCCGAGGATCGCCACGCCCATCGCGGCGCTCAAGACCAGGCGCGTCCGCCGCGCCGAGTCCTCCGGAGTGCGTGCCTGCCGCTCTCCTCGCCGGTCGGAGCGCCAGCCCTCGAAGCGGGCCTCGAGTTCGACCCCGCTGACCCGCCTGCGGGTGGCGGGGGCCTTCAGCTTCTTCGGCGCGCCGTCCTCGTCCTCGACCGTGTCCCCGGCCCTGCCACGCGCATCATCGTCCGCACTCATCACGATGCCCGCCCTTTCTCGCGTTGTCCTCATATATGACTCCCAAGTCTATCTGCAATGGTCATTCAATAACGAGTCTGCCCCATTCGACAGGTTACTGCGCACGGATCGGGACGCAGAAAGGGCCGGTGCCCGGATCGTCCGGACACCGGCCCTGCTTCCGCCGGCTACGCCGGCAGGTTGCCGCCCGTGGTGATGAGGTCCGTGACGTCGACGAACACCCACCCCTCGGACTTCATCCGCTCCGCACTGTCAACGCGAACGCGGCCCATGAACGCGCAGTAGCCGGCCTCACCGAGGATGACCTTGTCGCCCTGCACGCCCAGCACCACGAGGGTGTGGCCCGCGGACCCCGTACCCGGCCCGGAACCGACCGAGTACGCCGTCGGCGTACTCGAGACCTGCTTGCCCGTCATGGACGCGATCGCGTGGGCTGTCTGGATGCCGTCGCCCGGCGGGTACTGCTGGAACGAGGTGTACTTGTTCATGAAGTAGACCGAGAACGACACGCAGTTCATGGCGTGGTTGTCGCCGCAGGAGCCCGGTCCGCCAGCGCCGTACTTGTCGTCCAGGAACTTGTCGCCCTCCTGGTTGTACAGGTCGATCAGCTGCCGGGCCTGCTCCTCGTTCATGCCGCCGTCGACGAGGCTGCCCGGGCGCACCTTGGTGTCGCTGTCGCACTTGCCGAAGATGGAGCGGAGCCCGCTGCCGACCGTGTCGACAATGCCGCCCACGATGTCCTGGACCCCGCCCACGACCGAGGTGTCGACGGTCCAGCCGCTCATCTTGCCGAACCACATCTCGGCGTCGGCCTTACGCTCCTGCAGCTGTGAGGCGTTGTCGGCCGAGCGCTCCCACTTGTCGTGGAAGTGCAGTGCAGCAGCAGAGGGAGAGCCCTGCGAGGTCTTGATCATGTCCTTGAACACGGCCACGTCCCCCGGGCTGTCGCCCTCCGCCATGAATGCCAGCTGGGCCTTGATGGTGTACCAGTCCAGGTTCTTGGACTTGGCATAGTCCAGGAGCATCGTGGTGCGCCCGTTCGACCACTGGCCCAGACCGATGCCGCCGTGCGACTGGCCGGGGATGTGGGTGAAGTTCCCGTCCCAGGCGATCTGCTTGCGCGGGCCGATCTGGTAGGGCTCGTTGTAGATGCCCTCCACGCTGGTGGGGTCCACGCCCGACTCCTGCGACCAGTTGCCCAGGATGCCCGCGATGTTCTCCTCTGGCATACCCCAGGTCTTCAGCACGGAGTAGACCGCCCGGGCGTTCGCCTCGGTGTTCGCCGGGACGTCAGCGCCGGGGCCGTTGCGGCTGACGTTGACGATGCAGTTGGTCATGGTCGAGCCGCGGCCGCCATCGAGGCCGGCCTCGTCGAGCACACCCGTGAGGACCGTGCTGAGCACAGCCACCGCGGCAACGGTCGCAGCCACCCCGGATGCGGCCGTGGCCACCGGGGCGACGGTGGCCGTAACGGTGACCCCGAACACGGCTCCTGCTGCCTTGCCGACCAGCCCGCCCAGTGCGATGAACGGCGCTGCGATCGTGTGCCCGACCGCCTTGGCAATCCCGAGGATGAAACCCCAGATCATGCTGGCCGCGTTGGCGGCCATCGCGAGCATTGCGAAGAACATGGTCTTGAGCCACTTCAGGAAGGCCATGACCATGAGAAGCCCCGCAGCCGGGGGAGCGGCCGCCGCGGTGCCGCCGACGGCGACACCCTTAGCGGTCTTGGACAGCAGCTGGCCGTCCTTCTCCTTCTGCGAGGTCCGCTCGTAGCCGGTGCCCCCGACACCAAGCCGCTTGTCGGCAGACTCGGCGTCCGGACCTCCGCCGGTGACCTTGGACGCACCGTCGACAACATCCTTGCCGGTCTCCAGGCCCACATTCTTGGCAGCGCCGACCGCTGCCCCGGGCAGCGCGCCGACACCGCCGGCGGCGGCTCCGGCCTGCGCCCCGGCGACAGCTCCCGAGGCAGCCGCTCCCGCGTACCGGCCGGCACCGCGGCGGACCGCGCTGCTGCCGTCACCCTCGACCGCCTTGCGGGCAGCTCCCCCGGCCGCCCCGGCGGCGACACCGTCAAGGCTCTTGGCAGCCTTGGCAGCCTTGGCAGCCTTGGCAGCCTTGGCAGCCTTGGCAGCCTTGGCAGCCTTGGCAGCCTTGCTGTTCTTGCTGGCTGTGTCGGCCGCACCTGCGGCCTTGCCAGCGGCAGCCCCTGCGTCCGGGGCCGGTGCGGTTCCCAGGTGCTTCGACCCGCGGCCCGCAGGCGTCGGGTCCACGGGCTGCGGCGCGGGGGAGGCCCCCGGGGTTTTCGGCAGGCCCTTGGCTGCATCCCCGGACGGGGAAGGAGCGGAGGCCGCTCCGGTACGGGGCCCGGCGCGGCGTTCGCCGGACCCCTCACGACGAGGGGGCTGCGACTCCTCCTTCGCACCCCCGTCGGCGGACCTGCGGACCCCGCGGGGCGATGCAGCGCGCCGGGCCGGGTCATCCCGCCGCGTCGGCTTGTCGATGGCCATAAGCTTGTCCTTTCCGGCTCGATGCCTGGGTGGTGACTGCCCGCTCCGTGGAGCGCGCTCAGTGATAGACGGTCAGGAAGTCCCCGGCCGAGTTCGCAGTGCTGTTGGACTGCACATCGCGCAGCTTCACGTCCAGGCCGAGCAGCTCGAGCAGAAGCCCGGACTGGTACTCCGACTTGGCCTTGCCGTAGTCCTGGTAGGCCTGGGAGAGGTTGTTCATCACGTTCGTGAGCGGGCGCATCGTCACATCGGAGGACCGGTAGTCCTTCTTCAGGTCGGTGCCGTCGGAGAGGACCCACTTCATGTCCGAGACCTGCTGGCTCGTGCTGTCGCTGCCCTCGGCGCGCTTGTCGGCGAGGAACTGCACATAGCCCTTCCCGGCGGGCACGAGCGTGTCGAGGTAGCCGTCATAGACGTTGCCCGCGCGCCAGTTGAAGTCGAATCCGCCGGGCACGACATGGCCCGTCTTCAGCTCGAGCGTCGCCTTCCCGTCCTTGGCCTCGGCCGCCGAGGCACCAGCCACCTGATCACCTGCGATGGAGGTCGGAACGGCCGGCGGACGGAGGAAAAGCCCATCGACCTTGGTGGTCGCCAGGTCGGAGGTGTACGACTCGACCTGCTTCAGGCTCGTGCGCATCGCGAGCAGCTTCTGGTCGAGCTTGTCCCGCGTCTGCTGCTCCTGGGTCTTCAGCACGACGTCGTAATAGGCCCGGGCCGGGTCGAAGCTGGCCGCGTCCAGGGCCGGGATGTCGGTGGTGCCCGACGCACCCGGGTTGATGATCACGCGCCACTGGTCGTACTTCTTGAAGCTCGAGTCGCCCACGACCTGGTCATCCCTGCTCTGCTGCCGCTCGTCGTAGGTCAGCTCGGCGTTCGCGCGGACGGTCAGGTTGAGCACCTGCCGGTCGAAGGGCCGGTCCGCGTCCAGGAGGACCCCGACGTAACCGGTCGAGCCGAAGACGTGGAAGGTGCCCCTGATTCCGCTGGTGCTGACCTTCTCGGTCTGCAGCTTGTCGTTGGTGCCCAGCAGGAAGGCCTGGTAGTCCGCCGCGTTGTACGAGATCGCCGCGCTGGCGGGGAAGTGCATCATGACCAGTGCCCTGTTGCCGGTGTGATTGGTGTAGACCCCGTCGACCGTGCCCTTGAGCTGGGTCTTCGAGGAGGTGAACTCGGTGTTGTAGAGCGCGGTGTGCGACACCGCGTCGCTGCCCGCCTTGAAGGCGGCGGCACCCGAGCCGGCCACCACGACCAGCCCCATCACAGCGAAGATGCCGAAGAACACCCCGAAGCGCTCGATTGCGTGGTGCGAGTCGAGCTTGAACCGCTTGCCGAAGGCCAGCGCCTTGTCCTTGATCCCCATGTCCGTTCCCGTTCGTCCTGTTCCTTGCTCTGCCTGTCCTGCTCGTCGTCAGCGCCGTCGTCCGACCCCGGAAACGACGCACCGGGCCGGTTGAGGCCTGGTGACCTCAACCGACCCGGTGCGGTCCGTCGACGCTTTGTGTGCCCGGCCGTTGATTCCTGCCGCGCCGGGCTTAGCCCAGGACGCCGCTGGTCAGTACGTGGCTGACCGTCTGCACGAGGACCGAGCCGCCGCCGAGGTCCTCGAGGGTCTTCTGGCCGCCGGAGCCGATGGTGTTGATCAGCGACCACCCGCCGGTGCCGAGCGCGCCGCCGACCAGGATGAGCAGGGCGATGGTGCCCCAGCCCTGCTGCTGGCCCGCGGACTGCGGGGTAGCCATCAGCTTCTTGATCAGGAGCACGCCGCCCCAGACCAGTCCGACCGCACCCAGGAGCATGAGCAGCAGCCCGCCCCAGAGCTGGATCTGGGACTTCGCGTTCTCCAGGAAGCTCGTCAGGTCCCACGCCGCGGTGGGCAGGGCGACCCGCTCGAATGCCGCCTCGTAAATCTTCGTCATGGTTCTTTCCTCTCGCCTATCGAATGGTCGCTTGCATGACATGTGTCACGAGGCGACTGGCATAACCGATTCGCCTAGACAGAGCACAGCGCCCTATCAATGGTCTCTCCCGATGCGACGTGACTCCCCGTTGAGCGGGACGAAATGCCTGCAATCATGCGGCCGACCCCTCTCTAGGGACTCGTATACGTGCACATCTTCAGTGACCAATCTACATCATTCGAGTCATCAGTCATAGTCGTATCAGTGATGAGTCGGATACGAGTCCGGAATGTGCTCGAAGACCAGCGCAAACGAGGTGTCGGCGGTAGGACTGACGTTCTGCTCAAAAACGTGTAGATTTCACATGACGGGGCGCGCGGTGTGCGGCTCCGGCACGGCTCGGCATACGCTTCTTGCTGAGCCCTTCGCGCCCATGTACCCGACCAGGAGCCCAAACCAGATGAACGCCTTGCCCGGAGACCTCTTCGCCCGCCGACTGCGACAGGAGAGGGAACGCCTGGGCATCAGCCAGGCTGAGCTGGCCCGCAGGATTGCCGAGATCCTCGGAACGAACGTCGACCCTTCGGCGGTGACCCGGATAGAGCAGCAAATCCGCGCCGTCCGCCTGGACGAGGCGGTCGCCGCCTCCAAGGCCCTGGACGTCCCCCTGGCGATCCTGGTCGCCGAGGATCCGGAGGCAGAGAGCGAGGCCCAGCTGCAGCAGTACCTCGCCGACCTCGCAGCGGCCCAGCGCGAGTGGGAGAAGAACAGGCTGGAGGTGCTGCGGCTCTCCAAGGCCATTCAAGTGCTCGGCGGCGGCGCTCAACTCAAAGGTGTCGTCGACTTCCGCCTCCTGGAAAGCATCGACGCCCGCGTCCCGGTCGAGGAGGACGACCAGCACGGGCACCGGGTTGCCCCCGGCATCGAGGGGTCTACAACCCCAGACGCATGACGCTGTTGCGTGCCGCAGGATTGAACTCGCGGTCGTAGACGTCTACCGTCGCTGCCCGGCTCCACCGGCCAGCGCGCATGATCTCCTCCGTGCTCGCACCGTTGCGCCGCGCCTGGGTTACGTGCCCGGCCCGCAGCGAGTGGAAGCCGTAGGCAGCAGGGTTCATCCCGGCCTCGACCATGCGCGAGAGCAGCATCGTGTGCAGCGCGTCGCCGCTCACCGCCCGTGCATGGATCCGGGCGTCCTTCCTGTTGCGGTACGTTGCCCGGAGCAGGGGCGCGCCCGAGGCCAGGTCGGCGCTGCTGATGAGCGCCGTTGAGCCGGCGGCCCCGCAGACGTGCTCCTCGAGACCGTACGAGAACAGCTGCTGCATGATCCCGCGACGCCGTGTGCGCGCGTCGTCCTGCCGGGCGAGCCCGAGCAGCACGACCCAACGGTGCACCGCACACGGGGGACAGGATGCCGGCGAGCTCCCGAACGGCAGCACGACCACGTCCGGCAGCGCGTTCTCCGGGTCGGCCTTCGAGGCCCCCACATGAACGTGGACACCATCGACCGGGTGCAGCTCGAGCCGGTTCAGCGTCAGGGCCGCCGCCTCGCTCCTGCGCAGGGCCCCTGCGAACCCGAGCCACACCGCCAGGGCGTCCCTGGTGGCTGACACGCCTGCCGGATATGTGTCGTGCTCCATCACCGCGATGATCCGGACCACGTCGTCCAGAAGCAGAGGGCGCTTGCGCCGGGGCCTGGTGGCCCGAAGCTTGGCCAGCCCGCGCACGAGATCCACCACGCCGCGGTGGGCCGTGGGATCCAGAAGCCCGCCGCGCAGGTGCCTCTCGCCGATACCGGCCAGGCGCTGGCGGATCGTCGCGACGGAGAACCGGGGGAGCCCGTCGTCATCGAGCTGCGTGGACATCCAGGCGACGTACCAGCGCACGGTCTCCGGATGCGCAGGCAGCGCGTCCAGTCCGTGGCCGGTACAGAAGTCATCAAAGGCACGCCACGCCGTGGCATAGGCGCGCCGGGTGGCAGCAGACAACGTGTGTCCTTCCAAAGACCGCGAAATTTCTTCGAGCTCGCGCAGCTCGTCGTCCACCTCCGGTTCAGGTGGGACGGTGGGAGCGCTGAGCGCTGCGAGCCTCACCTGTACTGCCATGACTCCAGTCTCGACTCACCGGCCGGAGAATCCAAGTCGCAATGGTCTGTCAGTGGCGATTCCCCATACCCGCGATCGACGGGGCGGCTTCGAACCGGGTCTCTGGTAAGTGCGCTTATCGCGCCATGGAGAAGGACTTCCTTCGCGTGACGCGGTGAGGCAAGATCAGCAGCGGTCAGGTCCCGGATAAGATCACGAGGAGGCAGTGCGCTTCCGCCCTGCCATGTAAGGAGTAGCAATCGTGTGTGAACCATGGTCTTACGCTGACGGCAATTCAGCCGGACCCGAGGACAGGGGCGTGTGTACCAAACGCCCGGCGACCATTGACGCTATTTCATACGCACAAGGAATTCGTACGTGGCGAAGCTGAATCTGAAAGCCATCGAAGAGCGCGTCACACCACTCGCCGACCGTGAGACGTACGACCGCGAGTTCATATTCGATCTCTTGCTCGCCTACGGAAAGCCTCAGAGCAGCGTCACTCGCCTGCGCAACGGTGATCTGAACGTCGCAGCCGACCAGTGGGGTGAGGTCGCGCAAAAGAAGGTCGTCTATTTCAAAGAGACGTCAGGCGACCCGCTGGAAGTGTTGGAGGAGTTGAAGACTTCCCCTGATGTGGTCCGCTTCAGCACGCGTTTCGTGATCGTCACCGACTACGACGAGCTCGTGGCCAGGGATACCCAGACGGGCGAGACAATCGGATTCCCGATCAGGGACATTGACCAGCACTTCACCTTCTTCCTGCCCTGGGCGGGGATGGAGAAGGCGCAGTACGTCGCCGAAACGCATGCGGACGTCAAGGCTGCCGAGCGCATGGGCAAGCTGTTCGATGAGCTGCTCCAGGCGAACCCTGATCTTCTTAGGCAACCGCGTGGACGCCACGCGCTTAACCTGTTCTTCACTCGTCTGCTGTTCTGCTACTTCGCCGAGGACACAGGGATCTTTGCCGAGAGTCAGTTCACCAATGCCGTCGGGTCTCACACGCTGGACGACGGCTCGGACACCGCGGACTTCCTCACGGACCTGTTCATGGCGCTGGACACGGCAGACCCGGCTGACAAGCCCAACCACCTTGCGGCGTTCCCCTACGTCAACGGCCGCCTTTTCACGATGTCCACGGACCACGTGGTGCCTATATTCACCAAGAAGGCGCGAGAAGAGCTCATCAACGCCGGCAAACTCATCTGGCGCGAGATCAATCCGGACATCTTCGGTTCGATGTTCCAGGCGATCGTCACGCCGGGCAAGCGTAGCGACCTCGGTCAGCACTACACCTCGGTGCCGAACATCCTCAAGACGATCGAGCCACTCTTCCTCAACGCCTTGAAGGACGAGCTCGACGAAAGCTTCGACTCCGTGAAGAAACTCGAGGCGCTCCTCGACCGGATCAGCGCCATCAAAGTCTTCGACCCAGCCTGTGGCTCCGGCAACTTCCTGATCATCGCCTACAAGGAGTTGCGCAAACTCGAACACGCAATTCTCGAGCGCCTGTCCGAGCTGGACGACAAACACCTCGTCTTGTTTGCCGAATCGAGGATCAATATCGAGCACTTCTATGGGATTGAGATCGACGACTTCGCCGTCGAGGTCGCGATCCTTTCCCTCTGGATCGCCAAGCACCAGATGAACACCGAGTTCAAGGAGAAGTTCAACATCTCGATTCCGCTGATCCCGCTGAAGGAGACGGGTCAGATCAAGCCGGGCAACGCGGCTCGCGTCGACTGGAACGACGTCTGCCCGAATGACGGCGGTGAGATCTACCTGATCGGCAATCCCCCATACAAGGGTGGTAAGTCCCAGGGTAAAGACATGAAGGCTGACTATCCTTTCGTCTTCGGCAAGCGCCCGTACTCCAAAGACCTCGACTACATCGCCCTTTGGTTCGTAAAGGGTGCCGACTACATCGAAGGAACGCGTGCGGAGCTTGCGTTCGTGACCACAAACTCAGTCTCCCAAGGCGAGCACGTCGGGTTGATGTTCCCGATGATCTTCGCCAAGGGCGTTGAGATTGGGTACGCCTACACCTCGTTCAAATGGGAGAACAACGCTAAGCGCAACGCGGGGGTCACTGTCGTGGTCATCAATCTCCGCGTGGAGCGACCTGGTGCAAAGTACATCTTCACAGACGGCTTGCAGATCGAAGCGAAGAACATCAATGGCTATTTGGCCGATGCACCTTCGGTATTTATTTACCGGAGAACGAAGGTTCTAAGCGCCGCTATGCCGCGTATGGTCCTTGGCTCGATGCCGAAAGACGGTGGTCACCTCGTGATCGAACCGAGCGAACGCCGCGATGCTCTCACCGAAGCGCCTGACATTGAAAAATTCATTAAGAGATATGTCGGATCCGCTGAATTCATCAACGACATCGAACGGTACTGCCTTTGGATTACGGATCGCGACTTGAGTGAGGCTCAGACGCACGCGCCAATTGCGCGGCGTCTGGAGGCAGTCGCGCGTTGGCGCAGCGAGAGCATTGCTTCGACAACCGCGGACTACGCGGTGCACCCCAACAGGTTCAAACAGATCGCATACAAGCCGACCGAGTCCATCGTGGTCCCCGCCGTGTCCTCGGAAAGGCGTCAGTACGTACCGATCGGCTACGTGGGTGCCGATACCGTGGTCTCCAACCTTGCATTCGTAGTCTATGACGCTGAACCCTGGCTGTTTGCTCTTCTGACGTCCCAAGTCCACAATGCATGGTTACGGGCAGTCGGTGGTCAGCTGGAGACGCGCATAAGATACGGCGCATACATTGTCTACAACAATTTCCCAGTCCCACCCCTGTCGGACGCCGTGAAAGAAAAGCTGACGATCGCCGCTCTCCGGATTCTCGACGTCCGTGAGTACCACTGTGAGCAGACTCTCGCGGAGCTCTACGACCCCGACAAGATGCCGGACGACCTACGCCAGGCGCATGCGGAGGTGGACGCGCTGGTCGACTCGATCTACTCCAAGCGCGGATACGAGACTGATGAACAAAGACTGTCTGACCTCTTTGCTATGTATGAGGAGATGACAAACGCCGAGGCCGCAAGGGCCCCAGTGAAGAAGACCCGGAGGACCGCGAAGTGAACGCGATCAAGAAGCCCATAAACATCGTTGACGTCACCTATGCCCAAACGAAAGCTTCGGTGAACACGGATGTGCTGGGTATGCGCGACATGCAGCAGCGGGTCTTCGCGAAGCGTGACGCACAACACCTCCTCGTCAAGGCCCCGCCAGCGTCCGGCAAATCCCGTGCGCTGATGTTCGTTGCCCTCGACAAGCTGTACAACCAGGGACGCAAGAAGGTCATCGTGGCCGTCCCGGAGCGCTCAATTGGCGCGTCCTTCGCCTCGACGGAACTGTCCAAATTCGGCTTCTTCGCAGACTGGGAGATCAAGCCGGAGCACAACCTCTGTGATGCCGGCTCTTCAGCGGGCAAGGTCGACGCGTTCATCAGCTTCCTCAAAGGGCCCGATGCAACGCTCGTGTGCACCCACGCGACACTCCGCTTCGCGTTCGAGAGGCTGGCACCGGAGTCGTTCAACGGCACGGTTCTCGCGATCGACGAGTTCCACCACGTCTCCGCGGACCTCGAGTCGAGCCGCCTCGGCGCGCTCCTGCGCGACATGATGAACGGGAGCGACGTCCACATCGTCGCGATGACGGGCTCCTACTTCCGCGGGGACTCTGTCCCGGTGCTCTCGCCAGAGGACGAGGCCAAGTTCACGCCGGTAACCTTCAACTACTACGACCAGCTCAACGGATACGAGCACCTGCACTCGCTCGGCATCGGCCACCACTTCTACCAGGGCCGCTACACCGACGCGATCGGCGAAGTGCTGGACCTCGACAAGAAAACCATCGTGCACATCCCGAATGTCAACTCGGGTGAATCCACGAAGGACAAGCTCGAAGAGATCGGCCGCATCATCGATGTCATCGGGCACGTCGAGGAGACCAACCCCGACACGGGCATCATCAGCGTGCGCCGGCAGGACACTGGAACCATCGTCCGCGTCGCGGACCTCGTCGACGACACGGACCAAAAGAAACGCGGCGACACCCTCCACTACTTGGCTCACACAGCCTCCAAAGAGCGCGACGGGGTGGACATCATCATCGCCCTGGGCATGGCCAAAGAAGGCTTTGACTGGCCGTTTGCCGAGCACGCCCTCACCGTCGGGTACCGGGCCTCTCTGACCGAGGTCATCCAGATCATCGGCCGGGTCACCCGCGACAGCCCAGGCAAATCCCATGCCCAGTTCACGAACCTCATCGCCGAGCCCGACGCCTCGCAGGGCGAAGTGAAGGTCTCGGTCAACAACATGCTCAAGGCCATCACCGCATCGCTCCTCATGGAGCAGGTCCTCGCGCAGAACTTCACCTTCAAGACGAAGAAGTTCGACGGCGACGATTCCGTGGTGCCGGGGCAGCTGAAGATTAAGGGCTTCAAGGAGCCATCGAGCGCGCGCGTGAAGCAGATCGTGGAGACCGACCTGAACGACCTGAAGGCGACGATCCTCCAAGACGACACCTTCGCGCGGGCTGCCGCCGGCTCAGTGGACGCCGAGACGACCAACAAGGTGCTGATCCCGAAGATCATCCGCGAAAAGTACCCGGACCTCACCGAGGCGCAGGTCGAGGAGGTCCGCCAGCAGGTTGTCGTGGACTCCGTGATCAAGAACGGCGAAGTGCGCACGGTCGGCGACAAGCGGTTCATCAAGATGGCCGAGAAGTTTGTCAACATCGACGAGCTGAACATCAACCTCATCGACTCGGTGAACCCATTCCAGCGCGCCTTCGAGGTTATCTCCAAGTCAGTGACTCCCTCGGTACTCCGGATCATTCAGGACCAGATCACGGCCACTCGCATCGAGTTCACCGAAGAAGAGGCGCTGGCACTCGTTCCCCGCATCAAGAACTGGATCAAGGTCAACGGCCGCCGTCCGGACTCGCGGGCTGAAGATCAGACTGAGAAACGGTACGCTGACGCGCTGCTGTGGCTCCAGCGGGCCAAGCAGAAGCTCGAAGCGCAGAAGCGCGCGACTGAGATGGTGGAGAGCGAATGAGCGATAACGACGACATCCTCGAAGCAGTGCCGTCCTCCCTGCAGGACCTCATCGACAACGACCTGGACGGCCTGCTTGACGCACCTGAGAAGACTAGGAAAGTTTCCTCGTCCGACCGGCTCGAGCGTGCGTTTCTGGAGATCGTGGAGTTCCGCCGGACGCACGGGCGTCTGCCTAACTCGGCGACCCGAGAGATCGCCGAGCGAAAGCTTGGGGCCCGCCTCGAAGGCATCCTCGCCAACGACGAGAAAATTGCGGCGCTCAAACACCTCGACACAGAATATGAACTTCTGGCCGTAGAAGCAGCGCCCGAGTCGCTGGACGACCTTCTCGAGAGCGACGACCTGGACGATCTGCTCGGCGACGACTCCGGCATCCTCGACGTCTCAGACCTGCCGGTAATCAAACGCCCGGAATCGCCTGACTCAGTGGCTCAACGGGTGAAGGCCGAAGACTTCGACCTGTTCGAGCCGCTGTTCAAGGCGAAGCACGCCGAGCTGGCCGAGGGAACGTACAAGCTGATGCCATTCACTGGCATGGATCTCATCCGCGAGGGTGTGTTCTTCGTGCTGAGCGGCGTCATGTGCTTCGTGGCTGAGGTCGGCGAGGACGTGGACCTGGTCGTCGGCGGCAAGCCCCGGCAGAAGCAGCGCCTGCGCGTCGTCTTCGAGAACGGCACTGAGTCGGCGATGTACAAGCAGAGCCTCATGACCCGCATGTACGAGGCGCAGGGCCAGGTCCTGGCACGGACGGGGCACGATGCGGGCGAGGTCCTCGACGCAGACGTGGAGAGCGGTCACATCTACGTGCTGCAGTCGCTGAGCGACGACGCCCAAATCGCGGGAATGAAGGACCTTCATAAGATCGGCTTCTCCACCACCAAGGTCGAGACCCGCATCAAGAACGCGACGAATTCGCCAACTTACCTGATGGCACCCGTGAAGGTGCTAGCGGACTACCGGCTCTACAACGTGCGTGCATCGTGGCTGGAGCACCTCTTGCACCGCGTGTTTGCCGAGGTGCGTCTGGACCTGACGCAGGTCAACCGGCAGGGACGCGACTACGACCCCTCGGAGTGGTTCGTGGTGCCGCTGGACATTATCAACAAGGCCGTCGCAATGATTATGTCCGGCGAGATCACTGATTATGTCTACGACGCTCAGCTCAAGAAACTCGTCGAACGACAACAACCAGGAAGGGAATGACCAATGGCGGTTGAGATGGGCTTGTGGCGGGCAGAGGGTGGCCAACTCAGTCGGATCGTGCCGGTATCAATCGGCTTGGAATCCCAGTTGGAGGGCTACATCGAGTCTGACCCGGCAGTGCTTGGCGAGCCGCTTCTCGTCATTGGCCGGCAGGTTCCGACCGCGCACGGGGGATTCGTAGATCTGCTCGCGCTGGACGAAACGGCGTCGTTGCACGTAATCGAACTCAAACGCGACAAAACTCCACGCGATGTTGCGGCTCAAACTCTCGATTATGGCTCCTGGGCAGCAACCCTTGGCCGAAGCGAGATCGACAATATCTTCGCCACCTACCGTCCAGGCCTTGCTCTTGAAGAAGCGTTTGCCGATCGTTTCGGCGACACTCTTCCTGAAGAAGTCAACACTGCACAGGAATTCACAATCGTTGCCGCCAGCGTTGACAACGCTACCGAGCGCATCGTGCGGTTCCTCAACGAAGACTTCGACGTTCCCATCAACGTCGTCTTCTTCAGACATTTTCAGGACAACGGTTCTTCGTACCTTGCCCGCAGCTGGCTGGTCGATCAGAGCGAACAAGCCAAGTCGTCCATTTCCGCGACCTCACGGAAGAACAAAACACGTGAACCCTGGAACGGGTCTGACTGGTACGTCTCATTTGGCGACGAGCCAACAGGCCGGCAATGGGTCGACGGTATGAAGTACGGCTTCGTCTCAGGCGGCGGCGGCAAGAAGTATTCACAAACGCTGAAGAACTTGCCTCTCGGTGCCCGAATCTTCGCCTACATCCCCAAAATCGGATATGTCGGAGTTGGTACTGTCACGGGCGAGGCCCAGAGATTCGACGAAACCACCGTCATCGTAGATGGAATCGAGACGAAGCTGACTGACCTCGCCCTGGCAGGAAGCTATCACCATGACGGCGATGAGGACGACGACAATGCAGAATGGGCAGTACCGGTCGAATGGACCCGCGCCGTTCCGCGTGATCAGGGAGTGCGGAAGACCGGGCTCTACGCCAACCAGAACACAGCTACAAAGATGCGCAGCCAGTTTACGATCGAGCACCTCACTGCTGCCTTCGGTCTTGACGACTGAGCATCGGCGGATGGCCCATCGAGAGTTACAGGGGTGGTCGCGAATAGCAGGCCTGACCCTCGCCTGAGACGACGCTCGTATCGAACCAGGCCGCGGTGGGAGAATCGTGAGGATGACGACGGCGCTTCCCGACCTCTGGACCGACTGGTGCTCGGTCATGGGCGTGCCTGCCGGAAGGATCGATGAGACCACAGTCTCTCGCTTCGTGCAGCAGGCACAGCCATCCCGGGCTGTGCTCGCGGCGCTGCGCCGGCGGCTGGCTCCCAAAGATCCACCGGCCCCCGCGTGGCCGCGCGGGCACACGGAGGACACCAGTTCCCTGCAGCGGCTGATCCGACGCGGTGCGGTAATCATCCAGCACCCAGGCACCCACTGGGTCTTCCGGCTGCGGCTGCGCCGGATGCTGTTCACTGCGGTGTTGCTGGCACCGCGCTCCCACGGAGGCCTCGGACTGGACAGGTCAGGTGCGCTGGGACTGCGGCCGGACGGAATGCACCGGGTGCGCGGGCAGATCGGCGTCGCCCCGGAACCGGAGGACTGCCCGGCGTGCGCCACCTGGTCGTGGCTTGATGTGATCGGCACCAACAGCGGGTGGTCGCACAGTTCCGTCCGGGTCCTGGGACACCGCCGCGACGAAGTAGGCTCCGCGCACCGGCACCTGCGGCCGGATCCCAATCCGGATTGGCACGTCTCCATCGGCTTGCTGCCAGCCGTGGACCGCTGGGGATGGATCGATGCCTACCGCTCCATGCACCCATCCTCGCTGTCGGCGGTCATCAGTGCCGCGGCCCTGCTGCTCGACGGTCCGGAGCCCGCACCTGCGCCGGTGCCTGCTGCAGCTGCGATGCCGGCCAGCCCCCGGCGGCAGATGTCGCGTGAGGAGGAAGAGCAGATCCTCAAGCGCGCCGACGAACTGACCGCGCGCGTCGAGGCGATCCTTCGCGAGTTCGATACCGGCCGATAAAGTCGTGTGTATGGGATTCAACTGGGAGCAGGTCCTCGGGACCAAGGGTGCAGACCTCTCCGACACCTACGACCAGAGCGCCTCGGACGCGCTGTACCAGGACCACCCGGGCGCGGCTCCGCCAGCAAGTCCGGAAGACCCGGGCGATGAGGTCGTCCGCCTGCCGTTCGACGAGAGCTGAGCCTTCAAACTCCCACGCCGGGGTGTCCGTTTTGAGACATAACCTCAGGTCAGCGCGCATGCACACTTAAGTGTGTAGTCCCCCCGGTGCCGGGAAAACCATGCTGGCCGAACGGCTCCCCGGCCTCCTTCCCGAACTCGATGACGGTGCCGCCATGGAAGTTACAGCCATTCACTCGCTGTGTGGCCTCCCTGCGGCGGCCCGGCAGCTGGTGCGGCGCCCGCCGTTCGAAAGCCCGCACCATACGGCAACATCAGCCGCCATCATCGGCGGCGGTTCAGGGATGCCCAGGCCCGGGGCCGCCTCCAGGGCACACCGGGGCGTATTGTTCCTGGACGAAGCGCCGGAGTACGAGCGCCGGGTGCTGGATGCACTGCGGCAGCCGCTGGAGAGCGGTGAACTGGTGATCCATCGCTCTGCAGGAACGGCGGCTTATCCGGCCCGCTTCCAACTGGTTCTCGCGGCGAACCCCTGCCCCTGCGGAAAAGCGTCAGGCAAAGGCCTGGAGTGCACCTGCACACCGATGATGCGCAGGCGCTATGCCGCACGGATGTCCGGTCCGCTCTTGGACCGGGTGGACATCCAGCTACAGGTGGAGCGGGTATCCCTGTCGGACTTCGGTCAGGCGGGCAACGAAGAGGACACCGAGGCGATTGCCGCGCGTGTCCGTGCCGCCCGCCTGGTCCAGGGCGAGCGGCTGCGTGCCTTCGGGCTGGAGAACAATTCCCAGGTCCCCGGCAGGATCCTTCGGGGCCAGCTGCGGCTTGCGGCGCCGGTCACAAGGATCCTTGACCAGTCCCTTGAACGTGGCGTCCTGACTGCCCGCGGATACGACCGCGTCCTCCGGTTGGCGTGGACGCTTGCGGACCTTGCCGGCCGGTCACACCCCGACATCAACGACATCGGCCAGGCATTGAACCTGCGCCAGGCCGCTCCCGCGGCCGCTTGAGAGGAACCCTTCGTGAATGACGAACGAATTGCCCGTGCCGCACTGTCCCGGCTCATGGAACCCCAGGACGCCGCGGGCCTGGCCCTTATCCGGCTGACGGGCGCCGTCGACGCTCTCCGGATCGCCTCGGGAGACCTCACTGCAGGACCCACGCTGGAGCGTGACATCGGAGAAGCCCTCTCCGAGGCCGGCGGCAGCGGCTCGTGGCCTGGCCTGGCGGACGCCTTGCGGCGTTGGCGCCCCCGGGTTCCGGAGCTCGCCCCGGACAGGGACCTTGCCACCATGGCGAGGCTGGGTGGCCGGTTGATTATTCCGGGCGATGACCTATGGCCAATCCAGTTGGCGGACCTCGGACTGCATGAACCTGTCTGCTTGTGGTGGAGGGGAACAGAACAACCCCTTCCTGAAGCTGGTACGTCGGTGGCACTCGTGGGATCCAGGGACAGCACCAGCTACGGTGCTTCAGTTACCGGCGACCTCGCGTACACGCTGTCACAAAGGGGATTTACTGTGATCTCTGGCGGCGCCTATGGCATCGACGCGCACGCGCACCGCGCCGCGCTCGCGGGTGGATCCGACAATATGCCCACCATCGCCGTTATGGCAGGGGGAGTTGACCGTTTCTATCCTGCGGGAAATGAGGAGCTGCTGCGTGCGGTGGCCAACCAGGGCGCTGTTCTGGCGGAGGTCCCTCCGGGGTCAGCTCCCACCCGTTACAGGTTTCTCCAGCGCAACAGGTTAATCGCGGCGCTGTCAGCCGTTGTAGTGGTGGTCGAAGCCAGATGGCGCTCGGGTGCCCTGAACACTGCCCACCATGCGGAGACCCTGGGCCGGGCAGTAGGTGCCGTGCCGGGTTCGGTCCACAGTGCCAACTCGGCAGGGTGCCATCGGCTCCTCCGGGAGGGCGGCGCAGTCTGCGTAACGGATGCGGGCGAGGTCGCCGAGCTCGCCTCACCCATCGGAACAGGCCTCGCCGGCGAAAGGCACGTGGAAGCGGCCGAACACGACGGACTCACGCTTGAGGACCTTATCCTCCTGGACGCCCTGCCGCTGCGGAGCACCAGCTCCATCGAAAAATTGTGTTCGGTGGCCGGCCTTGGGCAGGAAGCGGTGCGGGCAGGACTTGGGCGCCTGGGGCTGCTGGGCCTGGCCACATCCGAACGCGGGGGATGGAAGAGGCTCAAGGCTGCCGGCTAGCCTGCAGTCCCGTAGCTGCCCAATGTGACCGGGAGGCTCCAGCGAAGGCCTTGACGTGCGGTGATCTGGGTCATACCATCATTTCACTATTCAAGAACTTGTTTTCGCAATGTGGAATAACAGAACCGATCGATCCGAGTCAGGCTCACCACCGCGGAAATCCCCTGAACTGGAGACGCACATGCACACCACACCTACGGTCGGAGTGGACCCGGCTTCCCCGACGCCGCTGTCGGGCCAGCCGGTCCACCCAGCTACAGGCCTGGATCAGCTCTGCCAAAAGGCAAGCGACGCCTCAGGCCAAGTGATCAGCCCAACCCTGTACAACGTTGACCTTGCGCCGACCATGCGGGAAGGGCGGCGCTGGTCCGGTTACAGCATCTTCACCCTCTGGGCGAACGACGTCCACAGCCTCGGAAACTACGCGTTTGCCGTGGGCCTGTTCGCACTCGGCCTGGGAGCCTGGCAGATCCTCCTCGCGCTGGGCATCGGTGCAGCGTTGCTCTTTGGTCTCTTGAATCTCTCCGGATTCATGGGAGTGAAGACAGGTGTTCCGTTTCCGGTGATGAGCCGGATCTCCTTTGGTATCCGGGGCGCTCAGATCGCCAGTCTGCTGCGGGGTGCGGTGGCGATCGCCTGGTTCGGCATCCAGACCTACCTTGCCTCGGTGGTTTTCCGGGTGATGCTCATCGCCATGGTTCCGTCGCTCGCTTCTTTGGACGCCAACTCCATCCTGGGGCTGTCATCGCTTGGCTGGATTGCCTTCGGGATCCTGTGGATCGTGCAACTGGTCATCGTCAGCTTCGGCATGGAGATGATCCGCAAATACGAAGCCTTTGCCGGGCCGGTCATCCTGGTCACCATGGCGGCCGTCGCCATCTGGATCTTCACCGAGGCCGGCGGCGCCATCGCGTGGTCCTCGGATAACGCCCTGGAGGGCCCGGACATGTGGCTCACCATCTTCGCCGGCGGTGCGCTGTGGGTTTCCATCTACGGCACCTTCGTGCTGAATTTTTGTGACTTCACCCGCTCGGCTGTCTCCAAGAAGGCCGTCGTGCGTGGCAATTTCTGGGGTATACCCATCAACATGCTGGTCTTTGGCGCCATCGTTGTAGTGATGGCGGGTGGTCAGTTCAAGATCAACGGCACCATCATTGAGAGCCCGTCGGACATCGTCCAGACAATTCCCAATACGATCCTTGTTGTCCTTGCCTGCCTGGCGCTGCTGATCCTGACGATTGCGGTAAACCTCATGGCGAACTTCGTAGCACCGGTCTACGCCCTGACCAACCTGTTTCCGAAGCGGCTGAACTTCCGCCGGGCCGCTGCCGTCAGTGCTGTGATCGGCCTGGTGATCCTTCCGTGGAACCTGTACAACAATCCGTTGGTCATCCTTTACTTCCTTGGCGGACTGGGTGCCCTCCTTGGACCCCTTTTCGGAGTGGTCATGGCCGACTACTGGCTCATCCGCCGCGGAAAGGTCAACGTTCCCGAGCTGTACACCGCCTCACCAGGGGGAGCCTACTTTTACCGGAACGGCGTTAATCCCAAGGCGATTACCGCGATGGTCCCGGCCGCTGCCGTTGCCCTTGCCATCGCCTTCGTTCCGCCGCTGGCCGCTGCTGCGCCGTTTGCATGGTTCTTCGCAGCCGGGATTGCCGCAGTTGTTTATTACCTCATCTCGGATCGTTCCAGGCAGTTCGAAGACGTCAACGGTGAAGCAATCGCCGTTCCCAGCAATCACTAGCCCGCGGCCCGGCTCCGCTGTCCGCTCCGCCAGGAAGTAAGGAAATCCCCATGCGCATTCTTGTCGCGAACGTCAATACCACCCAGTCCATGACCGATTCCATTGCCGCACAGGCCCGGAGCATTGCCGCCCCTGGTACCGAAATCATTGGGGTGACACCCAGGTTTGGTGCTGACTCCTGTGAAGGAAACTTCGAAAGCTACCTGGCGGCCATTGCCGTGATGGACGCCGTGGTCAACTATCCGGAACGCTACGACGCAGTCATCCAGGCCGGTTATGGCGAACATGGAAGGGAAGGCCTCCAGGAACTCCTGGACGTTCCGGTCGTGGACATCACGGAGGCTGCGGCCAGCACGGCCATGTTCCTCGGGCACAAGTATTCTGTGGTCACCACGCTGGACAGGGCCGTTCCACTGATTGAGGACCGGCTCAAGCTTGCCGGCCTGGACACACGATGCGCCTCGGTACGTGCCTCCGGTATGGCCGTCCTTGAACTCGAGGAAGAACCGGCGCGGGCAGTGGAGGCCATCATTGATCAGGCGCTGCTGGCCGTACATGAGGACAAAGCCGAAGTGATAGTCCTTGGCTGCGGCGGCATGGCCGGCCTGGATGAACAAATCCGGGAACGCGCCGGTGTGCCGGTAGTGGATGGGGTGGCCGCCGCTGTCACCATCGCCGAGTCCCTGGTGCGTATGCGCCTGTCCACCTCCAAGGTCCGGACTTACGCAGCCCCGCGTCCCAAAACCGTCACCGGCTGGCCCCTGACCCTGGCAGGTTCTGTCCCGTTGACGACGGCGGGGTAACCGAACAGTGCTCCGGCTGCGTGCTTGAATGGGTGGGACGCTGCAGGAGGCGCAATGGATTCATCACGAGACCGGACGGCGTTGCCGGAGCCGCTTGACCAGGCATTGGCCGGCTTCGTCCGCTACCTCACGGCGGAGCGTGCGCGTTCGGCGCATACCGTCCGTGCCTATACCGCTGATGTCCGCAGCCTCCTGGAGTTCGCTGCAGCCGAAGGGAGTACGGCGGTCCCGGACCTTCAGCTCGGTACACTTCGGCGGTGGCTGGGCGCCCAGAGCGAGTCCGGCGTATCCCGCGCAACCCTGGCCCGCCGGGCGGCTACGGTACGGTCTTTCGCCGCCTGGGCCTCCCGGGAGGGCCTGCTGGCGGACAACCCCGCGGTACGGCTCAAGGCGCCCAAACGTGACAAGTCCCTCCCCGGCGTTCTCCAGCAGCAGCAGCTCAAGAGGCTGCTGGCAGGACTTGAGGAATCGGCGCAGGACGGTGATCCGATCGCCCTGCGGAACAAAGCCATGGTTGAACTGCTGTATGCCACCGGAGTGCGCGTCGGGGAGTTGGCGGGGATCGACGTCGACGATCTTGACCCGGACCGCCGGACCGTGCGGGTCCTCGGTAAAGGCAACAAGGAACGCACAGTCCCCTATGGTGTCCCGGCGGCGCTCGCCGTGGATGACTGGTTGCGGCGCGGCCGGCCTCACCTGGCCAGGCCCGGCAGCGGCCCTGCAGCGTTCCTGGGCGTCCGGGGCAACCGCGTGGATCAACGGCAAGTGCGCGCAGTTGTCCAGGGAGCACTGGAAAAACTGGGGGACACCTCTGCTACAGGACCCCACGCGCTGCGCCATTCTGCGGCCACCCATCTGCTGGACGGCGGGGCGGACCTGCGCGCTGTTCAGGAAATTCTTGGTCACAGCAGTCTGGCCACTACGCAGATTTACACGCATGTGTCCGTGGAGCGGCTCCGG
This sequence comes from Pseudarthrobacter sp. J47, assembly GCF_049810315.1. Classification (GTDB taxonomy): domain Bacteria; phylum Actinomycetota; class Actinomycetes; order Actinomycetales; family Micrococcaceae; genus Arthrobacter. The sequence goes on along the minus strand of NZ_CP187358.1, from coordinate 2,274,959 downwards.
CAGAGTTATCAGCAGGCGCACCCGAGGGCATAAAACCATCAGGCGGGGGCGGGGATGGCTCAACCCGCCTGCGTGGCGGGCTGCTGAATGTACTGTTGCTCACGCTGGCGAAATCACGGGCCATACGGCACAATGAAAGGCAGGCACGGCAACTTTCAAGTACCGCTTGAAGCTCCTTGCCTGGCGGGGCCCGGAGCGGAACCGTCCAAAACTGAATAGTCCGGGAGGGATCCGCGCCCGGGAAAGTGCCCGGGATTCCATCCAGGCAGAGGTCGTTGGGGAAGACGTACCTAGCTATGGAGGATGGAATGTCTGTTGCAATGACCCGCGGTCTGTTGTTTATCCACTCGGCACCAACTGCGCTGTGCCCTCACGTTGAGTGGGCCATCGGATCGGTCGTGGACAAGCGCACTGATCTTGAGTGGACCCCTCAGCCTGCTGCGCCCGGAATGTTCCGTGCTGAACTGTCATGGACCGGGCCGCAAGGGACAGGCTCACAAATCGCGTCGGCCCTCCGTGGCTGGGCGCATCTTCGCTATGAGGTCACCGAGGAACCAAGCCAGGGCGTGGACGGCGGCCGGTGGTCCCACACCCCCGAATTGGGCATCTTCCATGCCATGACCGATGTCCATGGCAACATCATGGTTTCCGAAGACCGTATCCGCTACGCCTACGAATCCGGTGCCGGAGACCCTTCGGCTGTCTACCACGAGCTGTCCCTTGCCTTGGGCGAGGCCTGGGACGAGGAACTCGAACCCTTCCGGCACGCAGCCGAGGGTGCTCCCGTCCGCTGGCTCCACCAGGTGGGCTGAGCGGCCAAACCATCCTCCCGCAACACATGAGGGGCCCTGCAGCTCAATGCTGCAGGCCCCCTCATGGTTAACCCGAAAGAACCGGGTCAGCGGTTGTGCTAGACGCTCCGGACGGCGATGACGGCGTTGTGCCCGCCGAAGCCGAACGAGTTGCTGAGGGCCACGATGTTGCCCGCAGGGAGGTCGCGGACCGAGGTCACAACGTCCAGGGGAATCTCGGGATCCTGGTTCTCGAGGTTGATCGTCACGGGCGTCTTTCGCTCGTACACGGCCAAGGTGGTCAGCACTGCTTCCACGGCGCCGGAGGCACCCAGCAGATGGCCCATCTGGGACTTCGTGGCGGAGACAGCCACGCTGTCCAGCTGCGAACCCAGGGCGGCCTTGAGTGCCGTGTATTCAGGCTTGTCGCCGACCGGCGTCGAGGTGGCATGGGCGTTGACGTGGACCACGTCAGAGGCCTGGATGCGGCCATCGAACATGGCTGCCTTCAGCGCCCGCGTTGCCCCGAGGCCCTCGGGATCCGGAGCCGTGATGTGGTAGGCATCGGCCGTTACTGAGGTACCGGCCAGCTCGCCATAAATACGTGCGCCGCGCGCCAGTGCGTGCTCCTCGGCTTCGAGGACCAGGGCGCCCGCGCCTTCGCCCATGACAAAACCGTCGCGGTCGATGTCGTAGGGGCGCGATGCCCGCTCCGGCTCGTCGTTCCTGCGGGAAAGCGCCTGCATGGAAGAGAAGGCAGCCAGCGGCATGGGGTGGATGGCAGCTTCTGCACCGCCGCACATCACAACGTCTGCCTTCCCGGAGCGGATGAGGTCCAGGCCAAGGTGGAGTGCTTCGGTACCTGAGGCACAAGCGGAAACAGGGGTGTGGGCGCCGGCGCGGGCACCGAGGTCCAGGCTTACGGCAGCTGCGACGCCGTTGGGCATCAGCATGGGCACCGTCATGGGCAGTACCCGGCGGGGACCCTTTTCCCTCAGGGTGTCCCAGGCGTCGAGCAGGGTCCACACGCCGCCGATGCCGGTGGCGAAGGCAACAGCCAGGCGGTCGTGGTCGATTTCGGTGATTCCGGCGTCAGCCCAGGCCTCACGTGCGGCAATGACGCCAAACTGCGTTGAGGGGTCCATTCGCTTGGCCTCGACCCGGCTGAGCACATCCAGGGCAGGCGTGCTGCAGCGTGCGGCGAAATGGACGGGAAGTTCAAACTTGGCCACCCAGTCGTCCTCCAGGGTGCGGGCACCGGACACCCCCTTCAGTGAGTTGGCCCACATGGTGGGAACGTCGCCTCCAATGGGCGTCGTGGCACCCAGACCGGTAATGACTACTTTGCGTGTCATGGGATCACTCTCTGTTGGTGCGCAGTCCGCGAGCGGAAGCCGCGGATGCGGCCAGCGAAGGGATCTGCAGAATATCCATATGGTGCAACGGCCGGTCGGGGAGCCTGGCTCCGCCAACCGGCCGTCTGGCCCGGAGGCCGGGTAAAACTACGCCTGTGCGCCGGAGATGAAGCTGACGGCGTCGCCGACGGTCTTGAGGTTCTTGACTTCTTCGTCCGGAATGCGGACGCCGAACTTCTCTTCAGCGTTGACGACGATGGTCATCATCGAGATGGAGTCGATGTCCAGGTCCTCGGTGAAGGACTTATCCAGCTCGACTGCCTCGGGGGAGAGTCCGGTCTCCTCGTTGACGATTTCAGCCAGGCCGGCCAGGATTTCTTCGTTGCTAGCCATTGATGGCTCCTTTTCTTGTTATTGCCGGCGGTGCCGGAAATGGGTCAACCCGCGGTCGCGGCTTGGTGGGCGGTTATTACGGAAGGACAACTACCTGGGCGCCGAAAACCAGTCCGGCGCCAAAGCCGATCTGGAGCGCCAGCCCGCCGCTGAGGGCGGGGTTTTCCTGGAGCAGCCGGTGCGTAGCCAGGGGAATGGAGGCCGCTGACGTGTTGCCTGCTTCGGCAATGTCGCGGGCTACTACTACGTGCTCCGGAAGCTTGAGCTTCTTGACCATCTCATCGATGATCCGCATGTTGGCCTGGTGCGGGACGAAGGCAACAAGATCCTCCGCCTTGACGCCGGCAGCGTCCAGCGCCTGCTGCGCCACCTTCGCCATTTCCCAGACGGCCCAGCGGAATACCGTCTGGCCATCCTGGCGGAGGGTGGGGTAAAGTTCCTGCGCCTCTTCGAGGAGGGCGAGGTCGCCGGTGGAGTCGGACTGGCGGGCCGCGAGGCCAAGGTCGCGGACATCGAGCATGGAACGCGTCATGCCGATCGCTTCCCATTTGCTGCCGTCTGAACCCCAGACCGAGGGGGCGATTCCCGGGGTCTCGGACGGGCCAATCACCACGGCGCCGGCGCCGTCACCCAGGAGGAAGGAGATGGTGCGCTCCCGGTTGTCGATGACGTCGGAGAGCTTTTCGGCGCCAACCACCAGGACGTACTTGGCGGCGCCGGAGCGGACCAGGGCATCGCCCTGGGCGATTCCGTAGCAGTACCCCGCGCAGGCGGCGGAGATATCGAAGGCCGGAGCGGGCGTTGCGCCGATCCGGTCTGCGAGGGCTGCGGCTGCTGAAGGAGTGGCATAAGGGTGTGTCACGGTGGAGACGATGACGGCGCCGAGTTCTGACGCGTCGATGCCGGCCTGGGCCATGGCTTCGCGGGCAGCGCCCTCTGCCATGTCGATGACGCTGACATCAGCGGCGGCGCGGTGGCGGGTCACAATCCCGGTGCGCTGGCGGATCCACTCGTCGGAAGAGTCGATCCACTGGCAGACGTCCTCATTGGTGACGATGACGTCCGGGCGGAAGGCGCCGAGCCCCACAATGCGGGAGAACTCGTTGACGGGGGACTGGTTCAGTGTGGGAACGCTCATGCGTTGCCCTCCAATTCTGCGAAGAGTGCAAGGGCGGCAGAGAGATCGTCGGGAGTTTTGACGGCGACGGTCTTTACTCCGGGCATTCCCCGCTTGGCGAGTCCCGCAAGGGTTCCGGCCGGGGCCAGTTCGATCACGCCGGTCACTCCGCGCTGGACCATGGTTTCCATGCAGAGGTCCCAGCGCACCGGCCGCGAGACCTGGGCAATGAGGCTTTCGACGGCGGCAGCACCACCGGTGACCTCGGCGCCGTCGTAGTTGGACAGGAGCGGAACGCTGGGATCCTGCGGTGAGAGCGAGGGCTTCAACGATTCAAGCGCGCTGACGGCAGGAGACATGTGGCTGGTATGGAAAGCTCCGGCCACCTTGAGTGGGATGACGCGCGCTTTGGCGGGAGGATTTTCAGCCAGGGACTTCAGTTGCTCAAACGTTCCTGCTGCGACGGTCTGGCCTGCGCCGTTGACGTTGGCCGGCGTGGCTCCGGAGGCTTCGATCGCGGCCAGCACCTCTGCGGGATCGCCGCCGAGGACGGCACTCATTCCGGTCGGGGTTACCGCTGCTGCGGCGGCCATGCTGTTGGCGCGCTCCCGGACGAAGGTCATGGCCTCGGTCTCGGTGAGGACACCGGCAAGGGCAGCGGCGGTGATTTCGCCAACTGAGTGGCCGGCGAGGATCACGGGCAAGGTGCTGAGCTTGACGTCAAAAAGCTGGGCGGCTGCGATCAGGCCTGCGGCAACAATCAGCGGCTGGGCGACGGCGGTGTCCTTGATGGTCTCTTCATCAGAGGTGGTGCCGTGTGCGGTGAGGTCGATCCCCGCGATTTCGCTGAGGGAGGCCAGTTGGCCTGCTGCCGAAGGCAGTTCCAGCCAGGGGGCCAGGAAGCCGGGGGTTTGTGAGCCCTGTCCAGGGCAGACGATTGCAAGCACGTATCCAGCTTTCCAAATATTGGCAAGATAAACGGTGTTTCCATGCACCAAGCTCACCGGGTCAGTTTGTAGGAAGTCTACAACGGATTAATTCTGGTTCCTCGTTGGCTGACGTTCGGCAGGTGCCCTGGGCGGGGCAGCGAGGCGCCCCACCACCAGCGCAGCCTGAAGGACAAACGCTTCACGCGGCAACAGCGGATCCCAGCCTGTGACGTCACAAACCCGCTTCAGGCGGTAACGGACAGTATTGGCATGGACGAACAATTCCCGTGCCGTGGCCTCCAGGGAATGGCCCAGTTCCAGGTAGGTGCCGAGGGTTTCCACCAGGCCGTTGGAGGCGGCCACCAGGGGTCGGTAGATGTTTTTGATCAGTGACCGGCGTGCGGCGTCATCGCCGGAAATCACCCGCTCGGGCAGAAGATCATCCGCCGCGACGGGGCGGGGAGCGGACGGCCAGGCCTTGGCGGCCGTGAGTCCGGCGAATGCCGACTGCGCGGAGGCACTTGCGTCAAGCAGGGTACCGGCTTCAGGACCGTAAACCACGGGGCCCGGGGCGAACATTTCGCTCAGCTTCACATATGCGGTGTCGCGGTCATGCACGCCGCCCAGGATGAGGATCAGCCTGTCGCCCTGGATTCCCACCAGCGCGTCCTCGGCGTAACGGCCGGCCGTCCGGCGCAGTTCGCTGACGTAGCTGGCGCTGGGCTCGGACGGCGAGTTGCCCACCATTACGGTAAAACGCTCCTGGGCCTTCCAGCCAAGCGCCGCGATCCTGGACCGGAGGGCATCGGTGTTTTCGCCGCGAAGGATCGCGTCCACAATCAGTGCCTCGAGCCGCGTGTCCCAGGATCCCCGCGATTCCGCTGCCCGGGCGTAGACGTCGGCGGCGGCGAAGGCGACTTCGCGGGAGTACCTGAGCACGGCTTCGCGGAGGGAGGGCTGGTCAGCTTCGGGTGCGATCACCGGCACCTGGTCCTCGACGACTTCCACCACGATCCGGATCAGCTGCAGCGCCTTCTGCAGGCTGATGGAGCGGGTGAGTTCGGTGGGTGCTGCACCGAAGACGTCGGAGAGGATCCACGACGGCGAGCTTGGGCGCTCGTACCAGGTGACGAAGGCAGCGATGCCGTTCTGGGCCACGAGCCCAAGGGCAGAGCGTTCATCGGAACTCAGCCGGCTGTACCAGGGAAGTGACGTTTCCAGCATGCGCATCGTGGTGGTGGAGAGCTGCCCCACGTTGGCACGAAGCTTCTTGAGGGTTTCCTTCTTTTCCGGGCTGAGGCCCCGGGGGCCCGAAGAGGGCTTGGTTGAAGGAACGGTTTGCTCTGGCATCCCATGAGCATACGGTGCGCGGCGCGGAAGCTCCATTTGTGCGAAGGCTACAACTGCGTTTGCCCTCGGTCACAGCCCTGAAACGCCGACGGCGGGGTCCCCACCGTGAAAGTGGGGACCCCGCCGTCGTGCATTGGCTGGTGCGGTGGAGCCTAGGACTCGCCGCCAGCTCCGCCGGTGGTGCCGGCATTGACATCGTGCAGGCGGTACTTCTCGATGGCCTGGGCCGGAGCCTGGCCGTCAACCTCGCCACGGCGTGCCAGCATCTCCAGGGAACGCACCACGATCGAGTGGGTGTCGTTCTTGAAGAAGCGGCGTGCTGCAGCGCGGGTGTCCGAGAAGCCGAAGCCGTCAGCACCGAGGGTGGCGAATTCGTTCGGGACGAACTGGCGGATCTGGTCCGGCACGGCCTTCATGTAGTCCGAGACCGCCACAACCGGTCCGGTGGCTCCGGCCAGCTGCTGGGCAACGAACGGCACGCGGGCGGGCTGCCCCGGGTTCAGGAAGGCTTCCTCTTCGGCTGCGAGGCCGTCGCGGCGAAGTTCGTTCCAGGACGTTACCGACCAGACGTCGGCGGACACGCCCCACTCTTCGGCCAGGATCCGCTGGGCTTCGATGGCCCACGGCACGGACACGCCGGACGCCAGGATCTGGGTCCGGGGACCGTCAATCTTGGCGGGCGCCAGGAGGTAGATGCCCTTCAGGACGCCTTCGACGTCCAGGTCCTCGGGCTCGGCAGGCTGGACGATGGGCTCGTTGTACACCGTGAGGTAGTACATGAGGTTCTTGTCCGTGCTGTTTTCGCCGTACATCCGCTCCAGGCCGTCACGGACGATGTGGCCCATTTCGTAGCCATATGCCGGGTCATAGGTGACGACTGCCGGGTTGGTGGAGGCAAGCAGCGGCGAGTGGCCGTCAGCGTGCTGCAGGCCTTCACCGGTGAGGGTGGTGCGCCCGGCGGTGGCGCCGATGATGAACCCGCGGGCCATCTGGTCGCCGGCTGCCCAGAAGGCGTCGCCGGTGCGCTGGAATCCGAACATCGAGTAGAACACGTAGATCGGAACCAGCGGAACGCCGTGGGTGGCGTAAGCGGTGCCGGCTGCGGTGAAGGCAGCCACGGCACCGGCTTCGTTGATGCCCGGGTGGATCAGCTGGCCCTGCGCCGACTCCTTGTAGGCGAGGACGAGGTCCCGGTCAACGGACAGGTAGTTCTGGCCCTTGGGGTTGTAGATCTTTGCCGTGGGGAAGAACGCATCCATACCGAAGGTGCGGGCCTCATCCGGGATGATCGGGGCGATGTGCTTGCCGAAGTTCTTGTCCCGCATCAGGTCCTTGAGGAGCCTGACGAACGCCATGGTGGTTGCGGCCTGCTGCTTGCCGGAACCACGCTTGGCCACCTCGTAGGTTTTGGCCTCGGGCAAGGTGATGGCATCGTGCTTGGCCCGGCGCTCCGGAACGGCGCCGCCCAGCGCAGCACGGCGCTCCATCATGTACTTGATTTCCGGCGCGTCCTGGCCCGGGTGGTAGTACGGCGGCTGGTAGAGGTCCTGCTCCAGTTGCTCGTCGGTGACCGGAATCCGCAGGTGGTCGCGGAACTTCTTCAGGTCATCGAGGGTGAGCTTCTTCATCTGGTGCGTGGCGTTGCGGCCCTCGAAGTGGGGTCCCAGGCCATAGCCCTTAACCGTCTTGGCCAGGATGACCGTGGGCTTGCCCTTGAATTCGGTGGCTGCCTTGTACGCCGCGTAGACCTTGCGGTAGTCGTGGCCGCCACGCTTGAGGTTCCAGATCTGGTCGTCGGTAAGGTCCGAAACCATTTCCTTGGTCTCAGGGGACTTTCCGAAGAAGTGCTCGCGCACGAACCCGCCGGACTCGGCCTTGTACGTCTGGTAATCGCCGTCGGGGGTTTCGTTCATGATCTTCACGAGGGCACCGTTGGTGTCCTTGGTGAGGAGATCATCCCACTCGCGGCCCCAGACAACCTTGATGACGTTCCAGCCGGCGCCGCGGAAGAACGCTTCGAGTTCCTGCATGATCTTGCCGTTGCCGCGGACGGGTCCGTCAAGGCGCTGGAGGTTGCAGTTGATGACGAAGTTCAGGTTGTCCAGGTTCTCGTTCGCAGCAAGCTGGAGGAGGCCGCGTGATTCGGGCTCGTCCATTTCGCCGTCACCGAGGAAGGCCCAGACCTGCTGGTCTGAGGTGTCCTTGAGGCCGCGGTTGTGCAGGTAGCGGTTGGACTGGGCCTGGTAGATGGCGTTCATGGGGCCGATGCCCATGGACACCGTGGGGAATTCCCAGAATTCCGGCATGAGGCGCGGGTGCGGGTACGAGGAAAGGGCGTGGCCCTCACGGGACTTCTCCTGGCGGAAACCGTCCAGGTCCTCCTCGGACAGGCGGCCTTCCATAAAGGCGCGGGCGTACATGCCGGGGGAGGCGTGGCCCTGGAAGAAGACCTGGTCTCCGCCGCCCGGGTGGTCCTTGCCGCGGAAGAAGTGGTTGAAGCCGACTTCGTAAAGGGTGGCAGCGCCGGCGTAGGTGGAGATGTGGCCACCAACACCGATGTTGGCCCGCTGGGCACGGTGGACCATGATTGCGGCGTTCCAGCGCATGTAGGCACGGTAGCGGCGTTCGTAGTCCTCATTGCCCGGGAAGGGTGCTTCCTGGTCCACCGGAATGGTGTTGACGTAGTCCGTGGTTGTCACCATGGGCACGCCAACACTCTGGGCTCCGGCGCGCTGCAGCAGGCTGCGCATGATGTACTGGGCCCGTTCGGTGCCCTGTTCCCTGATCAGTGAATCCAGGGACTCGACCCATTCGGCGGTCTCTTCCGGATCACGATCGGGCAGCTGGTTAGTCAACCCGCTAAGGATATGGGAGGTATCTTCTCCTGCAGCCACGTCCAACCTCTCTTTGCGCGCAAGCATCGGCGCACTTAGGCCGGGCAGGATGGCTGCCAAGCGAAAACGCGTCGTTGTGCGACGTATCGGTTACAACAGCCCGGTCATGTGTGCCGGGCGGGTCCTTGGACAGCTACTACTGCATGCCGTAGCTAAGCTCACGACTGGGCGGTTGCCCCGCAGGAATTGCTGCCTCAGCCCACTCTAGCTGTGACGCAAGCGCGATGCGTAGCCGGCGATCGGTGCCGGCCGGTATTTGTTGGTCATACTCTTGTGTATGACGGAATGCCGCTGCAGGGACTGCAGGCTGCCGGTGTGTGATGCGGAATATGGCGGATCGCGGTACAGGCAGCTTGAAGACCCGGCGTAAAGGGTGTTGGCTTGTGGTAATGGATATCACTTTGCAGCAAGAGACACAGCAAGATACACGGCAAGATACGCAGCTGCACCCGCAGTCGAATACACAGCAAGAACCCGTAACGGGCATCAACAAGGCATTGGAGGAACACGTGAGCGAGGCCGACGCCGCCACTTCGGTAAATGTGGCGGAAAAATTGGGTTTCAAAAATGGGGATCTGATTCAGGAGTTCGGTTACGACGACGACGTCGATTTCGACTTGCGTGACGACATCGAGGACCTCACGGGTTCCGAGCTGCTCGACGAGGATGATCATGAAGTTGTGGACGCGGTCATCTTCTGGTGGCGCGACGGCGATGGCGACCTCATCGACACCCTCATGGATTCATTGACCAACCTGAGCGAGACCGGGGTTGTCTGGGTCCTGACGCCCAAGTCGGGCCGGACCGGCTATGTTTCTCCCGCGGAGATCCAGGAGGCGGCACCCACCGCCGGACTGCACCTGACCACCTCAGCGGGTGTCTCCAAGGACTGGAGCGCCACGCGGCTGGTGACCAGGAAGAACAAGTGACCTCACCGGCGGATGCGTTCGCCCTGCAGGTTGGTTCTGCCGCCCCGGACTTTGAGCTGTCCAACCAGCACGGCGAGCCTGTCAGGCTGTCATCGCTGCGGGGCCAGAACGTTGTTGTTGTCTTCTATCCCTTCGCTTTCTCCGGAATCTGCACCGGGGAGCTGTGCGAGATCCGGGACAACCTCGGGGATTTCACTACCGCCAATGCCACAGTGCTTGCGGTCTCGGTAGACAGCAAGTTCACCCTCCGTGCCTACGCGGACAAGGAAGGCTACGACTTTGACCTGCTGGCCGATTTCTGGCCGCACGGCGGGGTTGCCTCGCTGTATGGGGTCTTTGACCCGGACAGCGGAATGGCCAGGCGCGGGACGTTCATCATCGATGCCCAGGGCATCATCCGCTACGTGGTGGTAAATCCCCGCGGCCGCGCCCGGGACCTCCAGGAGTACCGGCAGGCGCTCTCGGAACTTTCGACGGCGGCATCCGAAGAATCCGCGGCAGTCGCCGTAGGGCCGGCGCAGGGCTGATCCATGGCAGGGCGGGGGACGGGGCTTACCGGGTTTGCCCGGCAACCGGCCAGGCCCCCGGCCCCGGTGGAGGCTTCGGCGCTGGCCGTCCTGGAGGACATCCGCTCCCTTCTTTCCGGCAAGCGTTTTGCCATGCTGACCGGAGCCGGACTCAGTACCGATTCCGGCATCCCGGATTACCGGGGCCCTGATTCTGCGCCGCGTTCGCCCATGACCTACCAGCAGTTCGTGGGCGATCCCGCAAACCGCCAGCGGTACTGGGCGAGGAACCATATTGGCTGGTCCCACCTCCGGCATGCTGATCCCAATGAGGGGCACCGTGCCGTGGCGCAGATGGAGCAACGGGGCCTCCTGACCGGTCTAATCACCCAAAACGTTGACCGGCTCCACGAGGACGCAGGAAGCATCAACGTGGTTGATCTCCATGGCAGGTACGACCAGGTTGTATGCCTTGACTGCCGGCGGACGTATTCACGCCAGATGCTGGCCCATGTCCTGCAGGAGCTGAACCCCGGCTTCCTGCAGGCGGCCCTTGATGCAGGGCTGGTGGAGGCCGCGCCGAACGCAGATGCCACGGTGGAGGACGAGGCACTGATCAGCACTTTTGTTGTTGCGGTGTGCCCGGCCTGCGGCGGGACGCTTAAGCCGGACTTTGTCTATTTCGGCGAGAACGTCCCCAAGGAACGGGTGGAACGTTGCTATGCGATGGTTGACGAGGCAGCCGCCCTGCTGGTGGCGGGTTCTTCGCTGACGGTTATGAGCGGCCTGCGTTTTGTCCGGCACGCGGCCAAGGCGGCCAAACCTGTAGTAATCATCAACCGGGGTGCCACCCGGGGCGACGACCTGGCCACCATCACCCTTGCCGCCGGCGTCTCGGAATCCCTGGCCTGGTTGGCGACGGAACTTCCGGCGCCCTGAACTGCGCCGATTGGCTTTTGGACGGGTCTGTCCGGTACAGTTGATGTTCGTTGGTTGGCGCGGGAAACCGCTAAAACCAGTGCATTGGGTCTTTAGCTCAGCTGGTAGAGCGCCACGTTTACACCGTGGATGTCATCGGTTCGATCCCGGTAGGACCCACCACCAAAACCCCCGTAGTTCCAGGCGAAAGCCAGGCGGCTGCGGGGGTTTTTTGTGTCCTGACGCCCCCTGTTGGGGGTCCGCTCCGGCACGTTTGGATTGTCAGTGCCTGCCGCTACGGTCACGGCATGGAACACGTAGTACTGAGGTCATCACCGGACGGCTCACCCGCGGCCGTCCTGCGCGGCGGACGCGAATGGATTGTTGGCGCCGAGCCGGTCCGCTGGTTTGAACGGGTGAACTGGTGGGAGTCCCAGCGTCGTATGCCACGCGGCAGGGGGCGGGTTGATGTCGAAGTCCTGCGGGTCCAGGCCCGGTTGGGGCACAACCCGCAATCCGGGCTGGTCACCATGGAGCTGGTCCGGGACGGAGAGGGCGGTGGCTGGCAGGTCCGGGACGTACTGGCGGCCGCCGCGTAGCTCAACCCGGCTGCGGGCTGGCTCAAACCACCTGCGCCCAATGTGGCATTTAACGTGGAAGGCCTTCCACCGCGACTATTGGGGGATGCCGCGGTGGAAGGCTTGAAATGAATATACAGTGAACATTCCGCAAACAAAAAATCCAATCGATGGCATTTATTTAAAGCTCAACTGTTGGCCGAAATCAGCTGGTTCGCCGCACCGGAATGAAGATTCGAGGCTGGTCCACCCACGAGCCGGACATCCGCGACATAGTGCGGCCCATGATCCTGGCGGAGGCCTCCCGGGCACCCTCGGCATCGCCGGCGCTGACGGCCTCGGCCAGATCCACGTGCCATTGCAGGGCCGCTTCGTGCGGGTGGTCAGGCATCATTCCGTGCATTGTCCGGCCGGTCAGGGTCTCGGCCACCTGGCCCATGAGGTTCGCGAACATCTCGTTCCCGGAGCCGGAGAGCAGTAATGAGTGGAAGGCGATGTCCAGCTCCAGGAACCTGGGCACATCGCCCGCATGGCCGGCGTCTCGCATTGCATGGGCGGCGTCCAGCAGCTCGCGGCGCAGGGCTGCCGGGGCATTGAGCGCGGCAAGCTCGGCGGCGGCGGGTTCAACGGCTGACCGCAGCTCCGCCAGGGAACGCAGCTGTGCGCCGCGGCCTTCGCTGGCCAGCCGCCACCGGATGACCTGCTGGTCGAAAGGGTTCCAGCTGCTGACCGGCAGTACCCTGATGCCGACGCGTTTGATGGTTTCCACCAGTCCCAGGGACTGGAGTACCCGGACGGCCTCACGGATGACGGACCGCGAAACCTGGAGTTCCTCTTCGAGCTGTTCGGCCAGCATCACGTGGCCGGCGGACAGCTCGCCGTTGATGATGCGCGTACCCAGGTTCTCGATGGCACGGTGGTGGAGGCTGGTAGACATGAAGACAAGCCTAATCGGAGCCCGCGACTGGATTTGGCGGGCGTCCTAGACTGGGGGATGGCGGCCGCGTCCACGGAGTGGGCACGGGGTTTCACAAGTCTGCTTCGATAAAATATGATTTATTGCGGGCGCTTCCCTGGAGCACGTCTCCACACAGCACTTGTTTACACAGCACAGAATCTGAATTGGAGTTTTGATGTCTGCACACATCGGTGTCACCGGCCTTGCGGTGATGGGGGCCAACCTGGCCCGCAACCTGGCACGCAACGGCTTTACAGTCGCCCTCCACAACCGCTCGGTCGAGAAGACTGACGTATTGCTGGAAAAGTACGGCACTGAGGGTGATTTCATCCGCACGGAGACCCTCCAGGAGCTGGTGGATTCGCTGGAGAAGCCGCGCCGGGTCCTGATCATGGTCAAGGCCGGAAAGCCGGTCGACTCCGTCATTGAGCAGCTCGAGCCGCTCCTGGAAGCCGGCGACATCATCATCGACGCCGGAAACTCCCACTACGAGGACACCCGCCGCCGCGAAGCAGCGCTGGCCAAGAAGGACCTGCACTTCGTGGGTGTCGGTGTTTCCGGTGGCGAGGAAGGTGCCCTCAACGGCCCGTCCATCATGCCCGGCGGCTCCAGGGAGTCCTACGACGCACTCGGTCCGCTGCTGGAGAAAATCTCCGCAAAGGTCGACGGCGAACCCTGCTGCGCCTGGATCGGCACCGACGGCGCCGGCCACTTCGTCAAGATGGTCCACAACGGCATCGAATACGCCGACATGCAGGTCATCGGTGAGGCCTTCGACCTCCTGCGCACCGGCGCCGGCATCGAACCGGCCGAACAGTCCAGGATCTTCACCGAATGGAACAAGGGCGAACTGTCCTCCTTCCTGATCGAGATCTCCGCTGAGGTCCTCGGCCACGTCGACGCCAAGACCGGCAAGCCGTTTGTCGACGTTGTTGTTGACGCTGCCGGGCAGAAGGGCACGGGCCGCTGGACGGTCATCTCCGCCCTGGAGCTTGGTTCCCCGGTGTCCGGCATTGCCGAGTCCGTGTTCGCGCGTGCGCTGTCGTCCCAGAGCGAGCAGCGCAGGCTCGGCCAGGAACTGCTGGCCGGCGAGGAAGCCGCCGTCGAAATTCCCGAGACCTTCGTCGAGGATGTCCGGCAGGCACTGTACGCCTCCAAGCTGGTTTCCTACGCGCAGGGCCTGGACATGCTGGGCTCCGCGGCGAAGGAATACAACTGGGACCTCAAGCTGGACGAGATCGCTTCCCTGTGGCGCGCCGGCTGCATCATCCGCGCCGAGCTCCTCAAGGACATCACCAAGGCCTACGCCGCCGAGGAAAAGCCGGCCAACCTGCTGTTCGCTCCGGCCTTCACGGAAGCCATCGCCGCGGCACTGCCCGCTTGGCGCCGCGTGGTGGCCACGGCCGTCCAGCTGGGCATCCCGGTACCGGTGTTCTCCTCATCGCTGGCCTACTACGACGGCCTGCGCCGCAAGCGTGTTGCTGCCGCCCTGATCCAGGGCCAGCGCGACCTCTTCGGCGCACACACCTACGGCCGCGTCGATGCTCCGGGCACCTTCCACACCCTTTGGGGCGAGGACAAGTCCGAGATCGAAGCAGTGGACACCCACTGATTCCACTGCCGGTCAGCCGGTAACGAAGAAGGCCGGCAACCCCGCGGGGTTGCCGGCCTTCTTCGTATGGTGCGCTCAGCTGAAGTATCAGATGACGTAGTATTCCGCAGGATCCACTGCGGGCTTGGTTTCGGACTTGGCATCGCGATGCCGCCACGTAGCCGGGATGCCGGTGAGGATGGAAGCTGGCGGAGCATCCTTCACCACAACGGCGTTGGCGCCCACGGCGCTGTCGTCTCCGATGGTGATGGGACCGAGGACCTTCGCCCCTGCCCCGATGGTCACGCGGTTCCCGATGGTGGGGTGCCGCTTGACGCGCGCCAGTGAACGTCCGCCGAGCGTCACCCCGTGGTACATCATGACGTCCTCGCCGATTTCGGCTGTCTCGCCAATTACCACACCCATGCCGTGGTCGATGAAGAAGCGCCGGCCGATCGTGGCGCCCGGATGGATCTCGATGCCCGTCAGGAACCGCCCGAACTGCGATAGGAGCCGCGCAGGGAAACGGAGGGCCGGGTTCTGCCACAGCTTATGAGTCAGCCGGTGGATCCAGATGGCGTGCAGGCCTGAGTAGGCAAAAATGTTCTCGAAAGAACCCCGGGCCGCCGGGTCGTGTGACCGGGCGGCTTCGAGGTCTTCCTTTAGTCGTGCAAAAAAGCCCAAGGGGTTCTTTCTGCCGGAGGGAGCGTCCCGGGCTGGTTAGCCGCGGATGTCGTCGTACAGAACGGTGGAGATGTAGCGTTCGCCAAAGTCGCAGACCACTGCAACGATCAGCTTTCCGGCGTTCTCCGGGCGCTTGGCCAGTTCCAGGGCTCCCCAGACGATGGCTCCGGAGGAGATGCCGCCCAGGATGCCTTCCTTGATGCCCAGCTCGCGGGCGACGGCGACGGAATCTTCAAGGGTGGCGTCCAGGACCTCGTCGTAGACGTTGGTGTCCAGCAGTTCGGGAATGAAGTTCGCGCCAAGGCCCTGGATCTTGTGGGGTCCGGGGCTGCCACCGTTGAGGATGGGGGAGTCCTTCGGTTCCACGGCCACAACCTGGACGCCGGGCTTGCGTTCCTTCAGGAACTGTCCGACGCCGGTGATGGTGCCGCCGGTGCCGACGCCGGAGACGAAGATGTCCACCTCGCCGTCGGTGTCAGCCCAGATTTCCTCGGCCGTGGTGGCGCGGTGGATGGCAGGGTTGGCTTCATTGGCGAACTGCTGGGCCCAGACGGAGTTTTCCGTGTTGGCCACGATCTCCTGGGCCTTCTCCACGGCACCGCGCATACCCTCGGAGCCGGGGGTCAGGACGATCTCGGCACCGTACGCACGCAGCATCACGCGGCGCTCGGTGGACATGGTTTCCGGCATGGTCAGGATGACCTTGTAACCGCGGGCCGCGCCCACCATGGCCAGCGCAATGCCCGTGTTGCCGGACGTGCCTTCGACGATGGTGCCGCCGGGCTTCAGGGCGCCGGACTTCTCAGCGGCGTCGATGATGGCTACGCCGATGCGGTCCTTAACGCTGTTGGCCGGGTTGTAGAACTCGAGCTTGACGGCCACCGTGGCTTCGAGGCCCTCGCTGATCCGGTTGAGGCGGACCAGCGGGGTTCCACCGATCAGCTGCGTTACATCGTCGTAGATCCGTGCCATGTGCATGCGCCTATCTCTCAGGTGTGAATACTGGGGTCAGCCTAACCAGCCGCGTGACGGCGTTGCTAAGCATTAAGCCATGCAGAGTAATATTTCCTCGCCTTGGCCAGCTTGGGGTTGATGATGACCTGGCAGTATCCCTGCTCCGGATGCTTGGCGTAGTAATTCTGGTGGAATTCCTCGGCCACATGGAAGCGCGGAAGCCTGACCACCTCGGTGACGATCGGATCCCGCCATAGCGGCTGGTTCCGGGCAATGGCCTCTTCAAAGAGGATCTTCTCCTCGGTGGTTTCGTAGAACATCGACGAGCGGTATTGGGTCCCGATGTCGTATCCCTGCCGGTTCAGCGTGGTGGGATCGTGGAGGGCGAAGAACATATCCAGGATGACTTCTTCAGGGATGACCGACTCATCGAAGGTCACGGCCACCACCTCCGCGTGGCCGGTGTTGCCGTCGCAGACCGAGTAATAGTCGGGATTGGGATCATGCCCGCCGGTGTAGCCGGACACCACCGACTCCACGCCACGCGTTTGCTGGTAGACGGCGTCGAGGCACCAGAAGCAGCCTCCACCCAGAACGAAAGTTTTCATGACCTCTTCAATGGTTGACGGCGCCGCAGAATTCCCACGGGTTCCAGCCTAGATGAATAAGTAGGGTAGAACGGTGAACATGGAAGCTGTAAAACCAGACGCCGCCGACGGTGATGCGGCCGACGACGCCGCCGGAAACCAGGTACCCACCCTTGCCGATGTGCTCCTCGCCGTGGAGGAACTGTGGCCGGAGTCGCTGGCCGAAGACTGGGACGAAGTAGGCCTGGTGGCAGGCCGCCCCGGCCGCCACGTCAACCGTGTGATGTTCGCCGTGGATCCCACACTGGAAGTCATTGATGAAGCTGTTGAGTGGGGCGCTGAGCTGCTCATCACCCACCATCCCCTCCTCCTGCGTGGTGTCACGTCCGTGGCGGCCACTACGGCCAAGGGCCAGGCCGTGCACCGGCTGATCGAGTCCGGAACAGCGTTGCTGACGGTCCACACCAACGGCGATTCCGCCGTCGGGGGTGTTTCCGATGTCCTTGCCGACGCCCTGGGGATCCACGATGCCCGCCCGCTCACGGCCTCCGCCCAGGGGCTCCCGGAAGAAGGCATCGGCAGGGTGGGAGACCTTCCCGAGGCCGTCACGCTAGGTGATTTCGCAGCCCGGGTCTTTGGAATCCTGCCCTCTGTGGCCGGCGGCGTCAGGGTCGCGGGGGACAGATCCGGCCTGGTCCGGAAAGTGGCAGTCTGCGGTGGTGCGGGGGACTCCCTGTTCAACGAGGTGCGGGCCAGCGGAGCGGACGTCTACGTTACTGCCGACCTCCGCCACCATCCCGCCTCCGAGGCCCGGGAATCCGCAGTGGACGGCAGGCCCTACCTGATCGACGTTTCACACTTTGCCAGCGAGTGGCTCTGGCTTCCCGCAGCTGCCACGGCATTGGGGAACGTGCTGGCGGACCAGGGCCACGACGTCGAGATCCGTGTCAGCGGAACGAACAGCGACCCCTGGGACTTCATACTGACTCCCGGCTGAGCCACACGCTAGAGTCTAGGTGAGCGCCGCGAGGCGTGCCGGTGGACGCCGGCGCAAACCTATGGAGGTAAAGAGTGGCCAAGGCAGCACCGGCGGAACAGTTGAAACTGCTTGAATTGCAGGCACTGGATGCGAAACTGACTGCGCTCGCCAGCCGCCGCCGGGTTCTCGAAGCAGATCCCCGGATCACCGACCTCCAAGCAGCACTGTCCGTGGCCAATGGCCAGCTGGGTGCGGCAAAGGTGGCCGTCCATGACGCCGAAGCGGAGCTCAAGAAGGCGGAGGCCGACGTCGAACAGGTCGCCTCGCGCATTGAGCGTGATGAGGCCCGGCTGAACAGCGGGACCGGGCTATCCAAAGACCTGGTGGCCCTGCAGAAGGACATTGCGTCGCTGAACAAGCGCCGCTCCGACCTCGAAGACGTGGAGCTGGAAGTCCTGGAGCGCCTGGACAGCCTCCGCGCCACGCAGGCCCAGCAGCAGGAAATCGTTGACGGCATCCAGGGTTCGTTTGCGGGGATCCGTGCCGAGCTGGACGAAGCGATTGCCGAAGTGGAAGCCGAAGCCACTGTAGTGCGCGGGCAACGTGCAGAATTCGCGGCCGGGCTGGATGCCGGGATGCTCGCCATCTACGAGAAAACCCTGGCCAAGCGGGGAGTGGGTGCGGCGCGGTTGTTCCACGGAAAGTCCGAGGGTTCCGGCATGCAGCTGAGCCCGGGGGACCTCGCGGAGATCAAGGCCGCCGCCGATGACGACATCGTGTTCTGCCCGGACTCCGGCTGCATCCTGGTCCGCTCGCCTGAGTGGGCCTGACCCAAGTGACTGGCACTTGATGTCGTCAAAACGCGAAATGACGACGTTATGTGCCAGTTAGTTGGGGAGGATGATGTTCAGTGCGTGCGGCTTGCGTGCTGAACCCTCAACCAACTCCGCGTCCCATTTCTCGCGGGTGGCCTTGAGCAGCTCAGCGGGTGTTCCTGCAGGCTTGCCCCGCCGGCTCAACAGATGGCGCGCCAGCTCCCCGCGCGTGTGCTTGGCGAAGTGGCTCACTACTTTCCGCACGCCGTTGACCTCCGTGAAGACGTTCACTGCCACGGTTTGTTCGGCCGGGGGAGTCCAGGCTGCGGCGTAAGTGCTGGACCGGCAATCCACCAGCAGGTGGCCCTCAACGGCATCAGCCAGTGCCCCGGAAAGCTGCGGTTTCCAGAACGACGCCAGCCGTCCGACGTCGGGCAGTGCCGTTCCCATGGACAGGCGGTAGGCGGGCACGCTGTCACCAAACCGGATGGCTCCCCAGAGTGCCGAAATGATCAGGACATCGTGGTCCGCCTTGCGTCGTTGAACCGGCGTCAGCGTCCGGTAACCCAAGGCGTCATAGAGGACGCCCGAGTAGATGCTGTGCGCGGGGGCCGCAGGCTCGGCGTGCAGCCGGGTATTGCGTTCGACGTCGTCACTCAGGGATGCGCCCACGCCCAGGAGCGCAAGGGCATCCTTGTGCGCACTCACCGTGCCAAGAGTTTCAAGCACCTGCGCCCTGGCGGTGTTGAGGTCCGGGAAGCTAAGGTCTGCCCAGTCAACGGACGTCCCTTTGACGGCGGGAGTTTTGCCTTCAGAGGGCGGGAGGAGGATCAGCACCCGTAGATCCTACCGGGAAGGGAACGAGCTGCCGGCCCGGTAGACTGGACAGCTGGATGGGTCGACCAGGCGGCCGCGCGTCACGCAAGTGGCTCGAGGAACGTCCGGGCTCCATAGAGCAGGGTGGTGGGTAACGCCCACTCGGGGTAACCCGCAGGACAGTGCCACAGAAAACAGACCGCCTGCTGTTCCGCTTCGGCGGATCGGGCAGGTAAGGGTGAAACGGTGGTGTAAGAGACCACCAGCTCCCCGGGTGACCGGGGAGGCTAGGTAAACCCCACCCGGAGCAAGGCCAGACAGGGCATGATCGAGGGCTGCTCGCCCGAGTGCCCGGGTAGGCCGCTGGAGGGCGTCGGCAACGGCGTTCGTAGATGGATGGCCGCCACCCCCTGACGGTAACGGCAGGGGAGGACAGAACCCGGCGTATCGGTCGACCCATCCACTCAAACCTTCCCTTATCGAGTCGCCGCGCCCCCGCTGTGTGAGTGATTTCACGGTCTAGGGCCCGGCCCGGAGCCGTCCCGCCGCCTAGAATGGGGTGTGAACGTAGAAGTTCTTCCGCCGGATATGCGTTCACAGCCGGCGGATTTTCTTTGCGCTGATTCCGCCCCACAGGGACGTGGTGCGGTAGAACCGAGGAAGGTAGTTGAGTGAGCCAGACTTCAGATTCTTGTCTTGATACGTGGATGGGCAGGGAAGCTCTTGCCGAGGCCATGATTCCCGTGATCGGCCGGCTGTACCGCGAAAACAACGTGGTGACCAGCATTCACGGACGCAGCCTGATCAACAAGTCCACGATGAACATCCTCAAGGCGCACCGTTTCGCGCGCCGGATGAGCAAGGACGAGCTGCTGCTGGAGGAAACCGCTCCGCTGCTCGATACCCTCGCCGGGCTGGACCTGGGGGCTGCTGCGATCGACATCGCCCGCCTGAACCAGAAGTTCAAGGCCGAAGGTAACGGCGCCACCCTCGAAGAGTTCCTCCGGGCCGAGCTGGCCGAGGTTGTTGGCAAGCGCGGGGCAGATGACCGCACCAGCACCGACGTCGTGCTCTACGGTTTTGGCCGGATCGGCCGGCTCCTGGCCCGTCTCCTGATTGAAAAGGCAGGCGGCGGCCACGGCCTGCGGCTGCGCGCCATTGTGGTCCGCCGCGGCTCCGACAAGGACCTCTCCAAGCGCGCCAGCCTCCTGCGCCGCGACTCCGTGCATGGTTCCTTCGAAGGGACCATCCGCGTTGATGAGGAAGCCAACACCATTACCGCCAATGGTGTCCAGGTCCAGGTCATCTACTCGGACAACCCGGCCACCATTGACTACACCGCCTACGGCATCAAGGACGCCCTGGTGGTGGACAACACCGGACGCTGGCGCGACGCCGAAGGCCTGTCCCAGCACCTGCAGAGCAAGGGCGTGGCCCGGGTCCTGCTGACCGCGCCGGGCAAGGGCGCCCTGAAGAACATCGTGCACGGCATCAACCACGGCAGCATCGAGGACACGGACCGGATTGTGTCCGCGGCTTCCTGCACCACCAACGCCATCACCCCGGTGCTCAAGGCGATCAACGACAAGTTCGGCGTGATCCACGGGCATGTGGAGACGGTGCACTCGTTCACCAACGACCAGAACCTGATCGACAACTTCCACAAGGGTGACCGCCGCGGACGTTCGGCCGCGCTGAACATGGTCATCACCGAGACCGGTGCCGCCACGGCCGTGGCCAAGGCCCTTCCGGAACTGCAGGGCAAGCTTTCGGGCAGCTCCATCCGCGTCCCCACGCCGGACGTTTCGCTGGCCATCCTGAACCTCAGCCTGGAAAACGGCACCACCAAGGAGGAGGTCAACGACTACCTGCGCCAGATGTCCCTGCACTCGGACCTGCGCAAGCAGATCGACTACATCGATTCCCCTGAGGTGGTCTCCACCGACTTCGTCGGATCACGCCGGGCAGGCATCGTTGATGGCCTGGCCACCATCTCCAACGACAAGAACGTGATCCTCTACGTCTGGTACGACAACGAGTTCGGCTACAGCTGCCAGGTTGTCCGCGTGATGGAAGAGATGGCAGGCGTGAACCCGCCCTCATTCCCCGCGAAGGAGCCGGCTGCCGCCCTCGAGGCAATCGCCGCCGTTTAGCTGCAGTCCGCGAAGAAACAAAGGAATCCCGGCTGATCCTCTGGAATCAGCCGGGATTCCGGCTCACACTGGTGGCATGGACACAGAATCAGCCATCGAGCACGAAACCACCCTGGAGCATGCCCTCGACCTGGCCAAGGCCAACGTGAAACAAGCTGCCAAGCTTCTCGACGACGCCAAGGCAGCCCACGCGTCGGGAGATGTTTCCGAGGATCGGGTGCGCCAGCTTGAGGATCTCCTGAAGCTGGCCGAGGAAGACCTCCGCCGGGTTATCCGGGAGCAATAGCGGCCGGGGAGCCCGGAACCGGCCTGCAAGAAGGCCCCACCTTTCCTCCACACTGTGGATATCGGAACGGGTGTCTGCGGTGTGGCTTAGGCTCTGTTGGTGCCCTATAGACGTTCGTCCACCTGTCCGGCCGCGGGATGCCCCGCCCCTCAGAAAGGCCTGCCCGCATGAGCCGCAGCTGGCAGGCCTACCGCCGTGCGCGGCGGCGTTCCCGCCAGGCCTGGCTGGTGCTTGTGGTGATGGCGCTGGGGACCGTCCTGGGGTTGGGCTGGTTCTTTTCCAACGGCCAGTTCGCACTCGCTGAGCCCACCGTTGCGGGGCCCACTGATGTTCCGGTCTTCAACGCCGCATGGATGAAACCCGTCACGTCAGTCCATGCAGTGCCGGATGCCAAAGCTGCTGACGCCGTGGAACTGCTGGCAGTCAAGGGACGGGCCCCCAAGGGCGACTACAGCCGGGAGCAGTTCGGCCAGGCCTGGTTCGACGTCGACAGGAACGGCTGCGATACCCGCAACGACATCCTTCGCAGGGACCTTACGGACGTCACCTTCACCCGGAACTCACAATGCGGAGTTGCAGCAGGAACCCTGGTTGACCCCTACACCGCAAAAGTGGTGGCCTTCCAGCGCGGATCCCAAACCAGCCGCGAAGTCCAGATCGACCACGTGGTCGCATTGTCCGACGCCTGGCAGAAAGGCGCCCAGGAATTGACCCCCGCGCAGCGCCAAGCCCTGGCCAACGATCCGCTCAACCTTATTGCTGCCGACGGCGATGCCAACCAGCAGAAGGGCGCAGGGGACACCGCCACCTGGCTTCCCAAGAACAAATCAATCCGGTGCCACTACGTGGCCCGGCAGGTTTCGGTAAAGATCGCCTACGGGCTGTGGATCACCCAGGCGGAAAAGGACGCCATGAAACGGGTGCTGGGCGCCTGTCCCGAACAGCGGTCGGTCGCCGCGGGCTAGGTCCGGATCATTCGGCGGGCGGCAACTCAAGGCGGCCGTGGCCGAGCTGCCAGGTGCCGCCGTCGTCGATCCTTTCAAGGACGGCGCGCTGCAGGGATGTTTCCCGGGGAAGCACGTCCAGGTCCTCCAGGCCCCGCTTGCGGAAGGTGAAGTACACGGCATCCGCGGGCGCGTCCGTGCATCGGTCCAGGACAAACCGCCGGGCGAAGGCGGCGATGTTGCCGTGGGGGAGTACCCGGCTGAGATAGGGATCCAACATCCAGGAGGAGCACGTTGTAGTAGTCACCGGTTTGTCCGGGAAGTGCGTGGCAAAAAATACCTGGGCCAGCGCCAGGCTGGAATCCACGGCGTCCGGTGCGAGTCCTGCCTGGGGGCCGGTGAGTTCCGGGATGTGGATGTCCAGGACCCACCCGTCGCGCTCCTGGTTGGCAACCAGGTGGAACTGGAGCCGGCCCAACTGGAACATGTTGCCCGCCAACTGGAGCGTCAGCCAAGCCCAGGTTTCGAGCCCGAAGGTCCCGTGCACGCGCCGGTGGATAGCCATTTGCCGGCCGATGTCCGCCAGGATCAGGGCCGAATCGGCGGGGGAAATACCGTGGCGGCCATGCCATTGGACCACCCGCGGTGCGAAGCGAAGGATCGCCTCGATCCAGACTCCCTCGGAGAGCCCCTCGTCCCCTGCAGGCTTGGCGGTGAAAGTACCCAGCCTTGTTTCCAGCCGGCTCATCGCCTGGCGCACGTCAGCGGATGCCGGCCGGGCCAGGAGTCCGGCGCACTGGGCACGGTCCGCCTCGTCAATGCCCAGCAGATCCAGGCGCCGGGTGATGGCACTGGTGTCCAAGGCGTCTGCGTCCAGGGTGCCGCCGTCCACGGAAGCGCCGTCGGAAGCGGGTGCGGGTGCCATCAGTGGCCGAACGGATCGGGATCCACGCCAGGCATCCAGGTCAGGCCCGGAACGCCCCAGCCGCTGCGCTTGGCCTGCTTCATGGCCTTGCGGGCGTACTTGTCGATCAACCGGTTGACGTACAGCTTGCCGTCAAGGTGGTCGTATTCATGCTGGATCACGCGGGCAAACCAGCCAGTGGCTTCGAACTCGATGGGCTGTCCGTTGCCGTCAAAGCCCTGCACCCGGGCCCACTCCGCGCGCTTCAGCGGATAGGCTCCGCCGGGAAAGGAGAGGCAGCCTTCTTCTTCCTCATCGGGGTCAGGCAACGCCCCGGAGACCTTGGACAGCGTGAGTACCGGATTAACAACCACACCGGCCGGTGGTGCACCGTCCTCGTTTGCGTACTTGTAAACAAAGATCCGTTTGCCGACGCCGACTTGCGGCGCCGCGAGGCCCACGCCGTTGGCTGCGTCATTGGTTTCAAACATGTCAGCGATCAGGGTGCGGAGTTCGTCGTCGAAAACCTCCACCTCGGATGCCCGCCGGTGAAGTACCGGCTCGCCCCAGATAGTGATTGGCAGAACGGTCATATCAAGATCCTTCGCGTGAAACCGGATAAACAACAAAGGCCACACCGGGTAACCGGTGCAGCCTTTGTGGTGAACGGATCTGTACCGTCCTGAGCGGGTGAGCTACGGGGGTTGAACCCGCGACCTCCTGGACCACAACCAGGCGCTCTGCCAACTGAGCTAAGCCCACCATGCGCCATTCAAGACCGCCGGTAATCGGCTGTCCGGGAAGGCAACGTCAAATAGTTTACCTGCTGTTTGGGGGCGCTTTGACCACTTTGGCCCTTTTGCCCCAAATTTCCGCAAAACGTGGTGCAGATTACTCCCGGGCCAGCCTGTTACCCGTGGGCGGAGCCGACGATCCGACGTGAAATCGCCTGTGCGGTAGCGGAGTCCGGGCCTGGTGCGGGGACGAAGACTGCCTCGCGGTAATAGCGCAGCTCGTTGATCGAATCCTTGATGTCGCCCAGTGCACGGTGCCCGCCATGCTTGGGCGGCGACTGGAAGTAGGCGCGGGCAAACCAGCGCCGCGACAGTTCCTTGATGGTGCTGACGTCAATCACCCTGTAATGCAGATGCTCGACGACGGCGGGCATGTCCCGTGCCAGGAACACCCGGTCAGTGCCAACCGAGTTTCCGCCAAGCGGGGCGCGGCGTGGATCCGGCACCCACTTTTCGATGTACTCAAGGACTGCGGCCTCGGCCTCGGCCATGGTCTTGCCATGCGGGAGCTCCTCCAGGAGGCCTGAGGTGGTGTGCATCTCCCGGACGAAGCCGCTCATCTGGGCGAGGGCGGCGTCGCTGGGCTTGATGACGACGTCCACGCCGTCCCCCAGGATGTTCAGCTCGGAGTCAGTCACCAGGGCGGCTACTTCGATCAGGGCGTCGTTGCGGGCATCAAGCCCGGTCATTTCGCAGTCGATCCAGACGATGCGTTCGTTAGTAATAGGCACCCCGCCAGCCTACCGGCAACCGCCGGGAGGCCGCGTGGTGCAGTGTGGTGGCGCCTGCGGGAGCGGCGCCGTCCGCGGCCTGAATGGCACTGGCTGATATAATCACCAGGTCCGTTGAACCACTCCTCGAGTCTGTTCCGGCGACGCTTCGACTACGTACCAGAAGGACTTAACCCATCATGAAGGCACGCGGTTCAAGCTCCGACGACTCAGCCGTCGCGCCTTCCAAAGCCTATGTGGCGATCCTCCAGGGCTTTGTTGGTTCGCTGATGATGCTGGTTGGTTCCATCGGGGCCGGTTGGATTGCCAACGGCTCCCCGATGATCCGCCACTGGCTGGTGATCGCCCTCCGTACTGAAGGCTGGGGCGTTACCTTTTCCACGGTCCTCCTGACGGTGGGAGCCATGCTCCTGACCCGGTCATGGCTCCGGCTCGGACAACGGCTGAAGGACTGGGGCGAGGGATCCCTGCGCTCGGTGATGGCGGCGGTGGCGGCCTGGTCCGCGCCCATGATGTTCGCCGTCCCCATCTACTCCCGTGACGTCTACGCATACACAGGCCAGGGCCGCCTGGTCCTCGAAGGCCAGGACCCCTACAACACCGGGATCAGCACGCTCAGCAACTGGTTCTCGCTCGGTGCTGATCCGGCCTGGGCCGAAGCGAAAACGCCATACGGCCCGTACTTCCTGTGGCTGGCGCGGCTGGTTGTTTCGGTGACCGGGGCGCAGCCGGATATCTCGGTGCTGCTCTTCCGCGTCCTGGCGGGCATCGGCGTCGTGCTGTGTGTTATTTACGTCCCCAAGCTCGCCGAACTCCATGGCGTCAGCGGTGCCCGCGCACTCTGGATTGCGGTGGCAAACCCGCTCTTCCTGATCAGTTTTGTCGCCAGCGCACACAATGACGGGCTGATGGTGGGCCTTGCCGTGGCCGGCGTGTATGCCGCAGCCACCGGCCGGCACCTGCTGGGCATCCTGCTGGTGACGGCGTCGATCGGCATCAAACCGATCACCATCCTGCTCCTGCCGTTCCTCGGCCTGATGTGGGCGGGTCCAGGGGCCTCCCTGCTGCGCCGGTTCCTGTTTTGGGCTGCCACCGCCGGGATCAGCTTCGGCGTGCTGGTGCTCAGTGGCATTCCGTATGGCCTGGGCCTGGGCTGGACGTGGGCCATCCTGGACCCGACGCCCGGCTATACGGGGTACTCGCCCTCCGGGCTGATCGGGCAGCAGGTGGAGTGGCTGGCCAATGGGCTGGGCCTGCCCGGCCGCGACATCGCCAGCGTGCTGCGGAGCGGACTGAAGCTGCTCAGCATAGTGGTGGTGCTGGTCCTGATGTTCCGCGGCTCATACCCGCTCCTGGTGCGGCGGCTGGCGCTGGCGTTTGGCGCCGTGGTGATGTTCGCACCCATCATCCAGCCCTGGTACGTGCTCTGGTTCATCCCGTTCCTCGCCGTCACCGGCATCCGCAACGACTGGCAGATCAAGTCCCTGTACATCGTCATTACGTTCTTTGTGGTGTTCGGCGCCCAGGACCAGCTGTTTGTGTGGTCCTTCGTGGAACTGAACGTCTCGGCGTCGTCACTGGCGTCGGTGATTACGCTGGCCTTTACCGTGTACCTGCTGGTGTTCGACCCCCACACCCGGAAGCTACTGGTTGAGGGGAAACCACAGACCTGGCTGCGGTCCAGGAACAAGGCCCTGCTGCCCTAGCCGCCCGGGCGGGGCAGTGACGGCGGGCACCTGGTACCAGGCGCAATGTCAGGCTGCTGCCAGCCTCGCGGCTGCGGCTTTCCTGCCCAGTTCCAGGGTGCGCTGCACGGACCACCACAGAAGCACCACCAGCAGGACGTTCCGCGCCGTCAGCACCGCCGCCATCAGCGGATTCGCATGGATCAGCGGCGTGTAGAACAGCGGATAAATGATGAAGGTGGCCATGGCGATGCCCATCAAGAGGGCTGCCGGCACCTTCCACCGGTGCCAGTCATGGGTCAGCCCGGCAATTACCACCGGGGCCAGCCAGATGATGAACTGTGGCGAGCCAACCTTGTTGAACACTACAAAGGCCGTGGTCATCAGGAGGGCCCCTTCAAGGAACAGCTCCTCGCGTTCGGCGCCCTTGCGCAGGGCCCAGATCAGCAGGGCCGCTCCGCCAACGGCTGCCACGATCAGCAGGGGCTGCATCAGCATCGCTGCCACCGAGGCCCCGGGGCCGTAGACCTCCGTTGAGTTGATGGCCACGTTGTCCGCGATGCGTGAGTCCGCAATTCCCAGGACGCTGAGCCACACCCACGGGGTGGAGAAGGTGGCTTCGAGCTGCATGCCGCGCTCACCCTGGTTGGTCAGGAAGTCCATCAGGTGCGCCGCGCCGCCGGACAGCCACGTGCCGGCCGCCACGACTGCGGTGACCACAACGCCGGACAGGACGATCTGCACGCGCTTCCGGCTGGCGATGACAATGGGCACCAGCACAGCGGCGGGCCACACCTTGATCCACGTGGCAATACTGAGGAGCACACCGGCCACAACCGGGCGGTGTGCGGCCACCAGCAGCGCCACCAGGACGATCGGTCCGGTGATTCCCTCTACGCGGGCGAAGCTCAGGTATCCCATGAATACCGTGAAGAACAGCCACCACCATGCCGGTGCGATGCCGGAGGTGCGGCGGGTGCCGGAGGTCAGGAAGGCAAGCGCGCCGGCGTTGAGGGCGGTGATGATGAGCGTCCAGACCAGCAGGTAGGCATCCGGGCCGGCAATGTTGGCCAGGAAAATGGGCAGCTGCGCCAGGACCGGATAAACCCAGGGGCTGATTTTGCCGTCAAGGTCAGAGGGGTTGTAGCCCGCCGTGGCCCATTGACGGTACTGCTCGGTATCGGAGAACGTACCGCCGCTGAGGAAAAAGCTCGCCATCCAGCCCAGGAAATACAGGTGGACGACGGCGAATCCCCACCACACGCTTGAGGGCCGGGCAAACCAGGCGACGGCGGCCGGCGGCAGCACGGTGTCACGGACCCGCACCAGGCGGTCAAAAAATGAAGCGGAAATGTCAGGACTCCTTGAGTGCGGCCTGGGCGGCAGGCTGCTTGCGGCCCAGCAGGTACAGGCGTCGCAGTGACCAGCAGAAGAGCACCACAAGCAGGACGTTGCGCAGCGTCAGGACCAGGGCCATCACCGGGTTGTTGTGGCTCAGGGCATCGTAGAACAACGGGTAGATGCAGAACGTGGCCAGTCCGATGATGATCAGCATTGCCGCAGGGACGCGCCATTCCCGGAAGGAGTGGGCCAGGCCCACGGCAACGGCGGGGGCAAGCCAGACCATAAATTGCGGCGATCCCACTTTGTTGAACACCACAAACGCAGTAGCCATGGTCAGTGATCCGGCGAGGAGCAGTTCGGTGCGGTCCACGCCGCCGAAGCGGTTGCCGTTGTGCAGGGCCCAGAAGGTCAGCCCGGCCACCAGCAGCGCGGCAACAATCAGCAGGGGCTGCATCAAGGCGGCCATCAACGGGGTGCCAGGTCCGTCCACCTGCATGGAGTTGATGTCAGTGTTCATGTACATGTGCGAATCGCCGATGTTCAGGACGGAGAGCCACAGCCAGGGTGTGGTGAACGTGGCCTCGAGCTGCATACCGCGTTCGCCCTGCTGGGTCAGGAAATTCAACAGCTTCGGCAGCGAGCCGTGAGACGCTGCCAGGACCACGACCAGTGCGGAAACCACTACGCCGGGCAGGACAACCTGGAGTCTGTTCCTGACCACCGTGAAGAGGGAGAGCATCACCGCGGCCGGCCAGACCTTGATCCATGTGCCGATGGCAAGGAGGACGCCTGCCACGAAGGGGCGTTGAACGCCGTAGGCCAGTGCAATGAGTACCAGGGGAGCGGTGAGCCCATCGACCCGGGCGAAGCCCAGCCAGCCAAGGATGAGCACGAAGGAGAGCCACCACCATCCAGCTGCGATTGCCTTGTGGTTCCGGCCCCAGTCGGTGAGCTTGCCCAGGGCAATGGCATCGAGCACCACGATCATCAGTACCCAGAGGAAAAAGTACGGCCCAGGACCGGCGATGCCGGCAAGGAAGAGTGGGACCAGCGCCAGGATCGGGTAGACCCACGGGCTGGGTCCGCCGGACAGCCGGTTGTCATCGAATCCGGCTGCGGCCCACTCACGGTAGATGAACGTGTCGCTGAAGGCCTCGCCCCTGAGGGACAGGATCAGGGCGAAAACAAGGAAACCTGCATGGATGAGGATGAATCCCCACAGCAGGCCACGGGGCGTCAGCAGGACACGTTCCCAGCTGTCCGGAAGGATCCTTCGCCGGAACCGGGTCAGTGCGCTGAAGAATGAATCGGCAGAGATGGGAGGCGTCCTTCTCGGTTGGCGACGGCAGCTGGCGGGCGGCAGTCTGGTTAATGAGTGTCGAAGATTGTAGGCCGGGCATGCCGGAAGGCGCCGGGACGTGTCCATGGTATCCCGGCGGTGCCCGCAGCCCCGGTGCTAGAGTGGCACTATTCCCAGCAGGCGGCGGATCCACAGGTGTTTCCCGGCCACGGACTAAACTCGGACAGGGCTAATCATTAATGGTGACGTCGGATGTGCGCGATCCGGGAGCAGGAGGTTCGGTGATTTTGGCTGAACGCAAAAGCACCCGGGATCCCCTCACCCAATCTCTGATGGCGGCATCGCGGTCCACCATCCTCCAGGGCCTGCTTGGCTCGGTGCTGATGGCCCTGGCGTCGATCGGCCTCGGTTGGCTCGCCGGAAGCAGCGGGTTCATCAGGACCCCGCTGTTCATCTTCGCCCGGACCTCACCCATCGCCGTGATCGCGTCCACCATCATGCTCTGCGTTGGTGCCCTGCTTCTCCTGCGGGCGTGGCTGCGGCTGGCCCAGAGGATGGGGGACTGGGACAGGCACTGCATCCCCGTCCTGAGGAAGGCCTTCTGGATGTGGACGCTGCCGCTGATGGCCTGCCTTCCCTTGTTCAGCAGGGACGTCTACGCGTACATCGGCCAGGGCAGGCTGATGACCCACGGACTGGATCCCTACACCAACGGGATTTCGGCGCTCAGCAACTATTACAACCTTGGCCCGGACACCCTGTGGACCGAGGCGCCCACGCCGTACGGGCCGCTGTGGCTTTGGATCGAGCAGGCATCCGTCGCCGTCAGCTTCGAAATTCCCGAAGTAGCCATCATCCCCTTCCGTTTTGCAGTCCTGGCAGGGCTGGTGCTGCTGGCCGTCTACGCCCCAAAACTGGCGGCCCTCAATGGCTTCAACCCGCAGCGGACCTTATGGCTTGTGGCGTTGAACCCCGTAGTGCTGATCAATTTCATTGCCAGTACGCACAACGACTCCCTGATGCTGGGCCTTTGCGTAGCCGGCATCTATTTCACGGCGGTCAAGCGGCCCATCCTGGGCATTGTCCTGGTCACCGCCTCCATCGCCATTAAGCCGATCACCCTGATCGCACTGCCGTTCGTCGGGCTGCTCTGGGCCGGCCACAAGGCGGGCTGGTCCAGGCGTTTCCTGTGCTGGGCCGGAACACTGGCGCTTTCGATGGGCCTGCTCGCCGTGGCGGGACTGGTCAACGGCCTGGGCTTCGGCTGGATCGGGGCCCTGCAGACGTCCAGTGCGGTCTGGATCTGGTACGCGCCAGTGGGCCTGCTGTCCCACATGCTGGGCCTGATCACCAGCCTTATGGGAGTCTCCGGGGATCCCGTCATCGACGCCGTACAGATGGTGGGGACAGTAGCCTCCATCCTGATCGTCATCTGGCTGACGCTTCGGCCGGCGGACACCGGCCAGTTCGGGGTCCGGCGCTGGTCCGGAGGGTTCCCCGCCGATGTCTCCGAAACCGGCTACCGCACGCTGATGGTGCGCCGGGCCGCCTGGGCGTTCGCCGCCGTCGTGCTCCTTGCCCCCATGATCCAGCCCTGGTACATGATCTGGCTGCTGGCCCTTTTCGCCGTAACCGGCATCGATGAAGGATGGCAACTGCGCGCCGTGTTCTACCTGACCACGTTCTTTGTGCTCATTGCCCTGACGGACCAGCTGAGTGTCTTCCGCTGGATCCCGATCGAACTGGTCCGCGCCGTGGCCATCGCCGTGGGCGTTTCCATGGCCGCCTACCTGATGTTCTTCGACGAAAAAACCCACGTGCTGTTCCGCCAGCCGCGAAAGGCATAGGTCCGCGCCCCATGGACGCCTCATTGGGTCTCTCTGAATGGAACCGGGCCCACCTTGTACCTGGGCTCTGCTCGGTGACCCTGCGTGATTCCACCATCGCGGAGGTGGCCGAAATCGCCGCCGACGCCGGCCTGGCAGGAATCGAATGGGGAACCGACGCGCACGTGGTTGACGAAGCCGCTGCCGGGGAAGCAGCGCAGGCAACAGCTGAAGCCGGGCTGGAAGTCCTGTCGCTGGGGTCTTACTACAGGTTGGGATCCGGTGCCGATTTCCAGGCCGTCGCCGGCCTGGCCGTCCGCGCCGGGGCGCCCCGGATCAGGGTCTGGGCCGGCTCCGTTGCCAGCGCCGGCTCTGACGACTCGCACTGGGCCAACGTTGTAGCAGATGCGAAGCGGGTTGCGGGGATCGCGGGGGAGCACAACCTCACCCTGGCGCTGGAATATCACTCCGGCACGTTGACGGACACCCCGGAAGGTACCGTCAGGCTGCTGGAGGCCATCAATGAACGCAACGTGGGCACGTACTGGCAGCCCGCCGTCGGACTTTCCGACGAAGAGGCGGTGGCCTCCCTGCGGCTGGTGCTGCCGTTTCTGGCTGGCATCCACTGTTTTTCGTGGTGGCCGCAGGATCAGCGGCAGCCGCTGGAAGCCCGGGCCGGTCTGTGGGAGTCCGTAGCGTCAATCCTGCACGGGGACAGCCTCCAGATGGACCTGATGCTCGAGTTCGTACAGGATGACCAGCCCGCAAACCTCCTGCGGGATGCTGACTTCCTCAACGAAGTGGTGCTCCGCGAGGACTAGCCTGTCCAGGCGATGCGCCGCAGCCATGCCGCGCAGAGGGCCGGCCACTGTCCGGCCCCGTCTTCCGCTGCTGCCAGCCCCAGGCCGTGCCTGCCCTGCGGAAAGACGTGCAACTCCACAGGAACCCCCGCCTCGGCCAGGGCGGCGGCGTACCCCAGGCTGTTGGAAACAGGAACCGAGGCGTCGTCAGCCGTGTGCCAGAGGAAGGCGGGCGGCGTCGCCGCGTGGACGTTTTGTTCGGCGGACAGCGCAGCCATCAGTGCATGGCGCTCCGCCGGGAGGGCACCGGACGCGGGGCCAAGGAGGTTATCGACCGAACCCTGGTGGCTGCCCGTCATAAACGAGACCACCGGGTAGCAAAGAATACTGAGGGCCGGAACGGCAGCATCCACATCGAGCCCCGGGTTGCCGGTGGAAACCCCGGTGGACAGCGTGGCAGCCAGGTGCCCGCCGGCAGAGAAGCCCAGGACGCCAACCCGTGCCGGGTCCACGGCCAGCCCATGCCCGCCGTTCCTGATCCAGAGCATGGCGGTCTTGGCGTCTTCCAGCGGTGCAGGATGGCGCTCCGGTGCAACCCTGTAGCGCAGCACGAAGGCATGGATGCCCAGGGAGGAAAGCCATTGTGCAACAGGTTCAGCCTCGTGGTCGGCCTGGCGCTCGTACCCGCCACCGGGCAGGACCAGTACGGCAGGTGCGGCAGATGGCAGGCCAGATCCTGGGGGAGTCACGGCCGGAACAACTGTCAATCCGCGTGGTGGTGCGGTCTTCATCATGTACGTCCTTAGAGAATGGGCTGTTCGGTGCTGTGCCTGAGGGTGACCTGGCCCTGGACCTGGAGGATTTCCTGTCCGTGATGTGGCGAGGCTGCGCTGCGGGTGGCCACGCGGCCGATCTCCTCGAGCGGAAGGTGCACCGTGGACAGCTCAGGGCGGAAGTCGCGGAGAGTTTCGATGTCATCGAAACCGGCGATGGCAGCGTCCTGGGGGATCCGCAGGCCGGCCGAGCGAAGCGCGGCGGCCATGCCGATGGCCATGACGTCGTTGACTGCAAAGATGCACAGCCGCGGCGGTGAATCCGGACCATTCTGCGAACCGGCCCGTGATTCTCTGATCCGTTGGGCCATGGCAACGCCTGCCTCATAGCCGCCGGAACGGTTGAAGGCGTGGTGCAGCACCTCGGCCTCCCGCCTGCCGGCGTCGGCAAGACCCCGCTGGAACCCCCGGATCCGGTCATCTGAGGTGAACAGGCCCGCGGGTCCGCCAAGGATTACAAACTCGCCCTTGTGTTTGCGCGCCAGTTCCGCAGCCAGGGTTGCGGCAAGCTCCTCGTTGGGAACGTTGACCACGTGGTAGCCCTCCGTGGCGGTGGCACCAACCACCGGATGTCCGACGACGGCGACCTGGCCGCCGTTGCGGCAGTAGCGGTCCAGTTCAGCGGCCAGCTCGCGGTTGGCGTCGTCGTCGCCATCTTTTTCGGAGCGGGAACCGGCGATGACGATGGAATCCGCCCGGCGTGCCGCGAAGGCCGCCACCGCGTCCTTTTCTTCTTTGGGTCCACCCTCGGTAGTGGCCAGCAGGACCATGCGTTCCTGCAGTCGGGCTTCTTCCTGGACACCGCGCGCAATGGCTGCGAAGTAGGGATCGGCAATGTCGTGGACGATCAGGCCGATCAGCCCCGAGCTGGACCGGGCCAGGCCCTGTGCCTGGGCGTTTGGTATGTAACCGAGGGAATCTGCTGCCTTGCGGACGCGTTCGGCAATGTCGGATCCTGGCTTGCGGGCAGAGCCGTTCAGGACGCGGGAGGCGGTGGCGGGCGAAACGCCCGCCAGTTTGGCGACCTCTGTCAGGGTGCTTGCTGCCACCGTAGGCTCCTTTGTCCACTTGATTGATCTGGGCAACAGTATGGCAGTTTTGGAATCTGTTGGGAAAGCGCTTGCCAAACCGTGTTGTGACAAGGCATCATTGATCCCAACGGGAATGCGCTTTCCCAATCAACACTTTCTGACTGTTTGAGTAATTTCTGCTCAACTCACCGTGGAGGACCCATGAGCCTGGAAACGAAGACCATCCGTATTGCGATGAACGGCATCACCGGGCGGATGGGATACCGCCAGCACCTGCTCCGTTCCATCCTGCCCATCCGCGACGCCGGTGGATTCAC
The DNA here is from genome assembly GCF_049810315.1 of Pseudarthrobacter sp. J47. Lineage (GTDB taxonomy): Bacteria > Actinomycetota > Actinomycetes > Actinomycetales > Micrococcaceae > Arthrobacter. The sequence goes on along the minus strand of NZ_CP187358.1, from coordinate 2,240,867 downwards.
TCTGGCTGACGGCACCAAGGTCCAGGTAGAACCGATCCTGGTGGGCCGCAACGAAGCCAAGATCCGCGAGCTTGCCGAACTCCACAAGGTCTCCGAATGGACCACTGACCTTGATTCGGTCATCAACGACCCCACTGTGGACGTCATCTTCGATGCCTCCATGACCAGCCTGCGCGCTGCCACGCTGAAGAAGGCCATGCTGGCCGGCAAGCACATCTTCACCGAGAAGCCCACGGCGGAGACCCTCGAAGAGGCCATCGAGCTGGCCCGAATCGGCAAGGAAGCCGGCGTGACTGCCGGCGTTGTCCACGACAAGCTGTACCTGCCGGGCCTGGTCAAGCTGCGCCGCCTGGTGGACGAAGGCTTCTTCGGCCGGATCCTGTCCATCCGTGGCGAGTTCGGCTACTGGGTCTTCGAAGGAGACATCCAGGCCGCGCAGCGTCCTTCGTGGAACTACCGCAAGGAAGACGGCGGTGGAATGACCACTGACATGTTCTGCCACTGGAACTACGTCCTCGAAGGCATCATCGGCAAGGTCAAGAGCGTCAACGCCAAGACCGCCACCCACATCCCGGCCCGCTGGGACGAGGCAGGCAAGGAATACAAGGCCACCGCCGACGATGCCTCCTACGGCATCTTCGAGCTCGAGACCCCGGGCGGCGATGAAGTCATCGGCCAGATCAACTCCTCCTGGGCCGTCCGCGTGTACCGCGATGAACTGGTTGAGTTCCAGATCGACGGAACCCACGGCTCTGCTGTTGCCGGCCTGAACAAGTGCGTTGCCCAGCAGCGCGCGCACACCCCGAAGCCCGTCTGGAACCCTGACCTTCCCGTCACGGAGTCCTTCCGCGACCAGTGGCAGGAAGTTCCCGCCAACGCTGACCTGGACAACGGCTTCAAGCTGCAGTGGGAAGAGTTCCTGCGCGACGTCGTTGCCGGCCGCGAACACCGCTTCGGCCTGCTGTCCGCAGCCCGCGGTGTGCAGCTCGCCGAACTGGGCCTGCAGTCCAACGACGAGCGCCGCACCATCGATATCCCGGAGATCACCCTCTAATGACCTCGCTGATCCTTCCCACCAACGACGGCGGCATCCGCCAGTACACGCTCCAGGCACCCACCGTCTGGGCCAAGCCTGATGCCCCGCTGACGTCCCGCCACGCGTACGCTGCGGCCCACGTTATTCCCGAGGTAACCGCCGATAACTTCCCGGGTGCACCGGCCCGCCTGGACTGGGATGCCACCCTGGCGTACCGCCACGAGCTGTGGTCCTATGGCCTGGGCGTTGCCGACGCCATGGACACCGCACAGCGCGGCATGGGCCTGGACTGGGCTGCCACCCAGGAACTGATCAAGCGCTCCGGCGCCGAAGCAGCTTCAGTGGTTGCCGCAGGTGGCGTTGCCACCGCCGGCAAGTCCGTCCGGGACCTCGTCTCCTGCGGCGCCGGCACTGACCAGCTGGACATCGCCTCCATCCCGGCTGGAAAGGCAGGGCTGGACGCCGTCATCGAGGCCTACCGCGAGCAGATCGCCGTAGTCAGCGAAGCGGGACCCAAGGTCATCCTCATGGCCTCCCGCGCACTGGCCAAGGTCGCTACCAGCGCCGAGGACTACCTGTACGTGTACTCGACGCTCCTGGGTGAAGTTGAGCAGCCGCTCATCCTGCACTGGCTTGGCACCATGTTTGACCCCGCCCTCGCCGGCTACTGGGGCTCGGACGACGTCGCCACCGCGACGGAGACGTTCCTCGGCCTGATCCGTGACAACGCTTCCAAGGTTGACGGCGTCAAGGTTTCGCTGCTGGACGCTTCCCACGAGGTCGCCCTGCGCGCTGCCCTGCCGGAAGGTGTCCGCCTCTACACCGGCGACGACTTCAACTACCCGGAGCTGATCGACGGCGACGGCAGCAAGTACTCCGACGCCCTGCTCGGCATCTTCGCAGCCATCTACCCGGCCGCTTCCGTTGCCCTGCAGAAGTACGACGCCGGCGACGCCGCGAAGGCACGCGAAATCCTGGACTCCACCCGTGAGCTGGGCAAGCACATCTTCAGCGCGCCGACGTTCTACTACAAGACCGGCATCGCGTTTATGTCCTGGCTCAACGGCAAGCAGGCCGGTTTCCAGATGGTCGGCGGCCTCCACTCGGGCCGTTCGGTGGTCCACCTGGCCCGCACCTTCGAGCTCGCTGACCAGGCCGGCCTGCTCCGCGACCCCTCGCTGGCAGCCTTCCGCATGTCCGACTTCCTCCGCATCAACGGTGTGGGCGCATGAGCGACTTCAGCCGCCTTGCCCTGAACACGGCGACCACCAAGAAATGGACCCTCGCCGAGGCCGTAGAAGGCTGCGTCAAGGCAGGCATCCCGTCCATCGGCCCGTGGCGCGACCGCGTGGCCGAAGCCGGACTGGAGAACGCCGCCAAGATGATCGCCGACGCCGGCCTCCGGGTATCCTCGCTGTGCCGTGGCGGCTTCCTGACCGCCATCGATGCCGAGGGCCAGGCAGAGGCGCTCGAAGACAACCGCGCCGCCATCATCGAGGCAGCAACGCTGGGCACCCGGGACCTGTTCCTGGTGGTCGGCGGCCTCGCCGAAGGCGAGAAGGACGTCGTCGCAGCCCGCCAGCGCGTGGCTGACCGCCTCGAGCAGCTGGTTCCGTTCGCCGTCGAAAACGGCGTCCGCCTGGTGCTCGAACCGCTGCACCCGATGTACGCAGCCGACCGCGCTCTCATCTCCACGCTTGGCCAGTCGCTTGACCTGGCCGCGCCGTACGACGCTTCCGCCGTCGGCGTTGCCGTGGACACCTTCCACGTGTGGTGGGATCCGGAACTGAAGGCACAGATCGAGCGCGCGGGCCGGGAAAACCGCATCGCGTCCTACCAGGTCTGCGACTTCAACATGCCGATCGCAGCCGACCCGCTGCTCTCCCGCGGCTACATGGGCGACGGCATCGTGGACTTCGCCACGATCGGCACCTGGGTCCGCGATGCGGGCTACACGGGTGACATCGAGGTCGAAATCTTCAACCAGGACATCTGGGACACCAACGGCAACGAAGTCCTTGCCACGGTGAAGCAGCGCTACGAGGAACTGGTTCTTCCGTACGCCTGACCCGTTCCAGCAGTTACTGCACAATGGCCTGCTTCCCCCGATTCGTGGGGGAGCGGGCCATTGTGCTGTGCGGCGTTGTTTTTGCGGCGCTAGGCCGTATAGACGGCTGCCAGGCTTCGGTATCGCTCCAGCACCTCGGGAGCAGGCGCCGACGCCGGAACTGTCACGGAGCCGAGCTCCCATGCCGGGAACTGTCCGCCGAGGATCCCCGCGGCCTGGCGTGCGGCGCCGTCGGCCACGTACTCGCCTGGCTCGGGCACCAGGGTGGGCAGCCCGATGATCCGTGCCACGGCTTCCTGGACGGCAGGGGATTGCGCTCCGCCGCCCACCAGGATGATCCGCTCCGCGGTGACACCCTGGTCCTGCAGGGCACGCAGCCCGTCTGCAAGGGAACACACCACCCCCTCGACGGCGGCACGTGCCAGATTCTCCGGCGTGTAGTTGGTGCGGGTGATGCCGTGCAGGGAACCCGTGGCATCAGGCAGGTTCGGCGTGCGTTCGCCGTCGAAATAGGGCACCAGCGTTAACCCGCCGGCGCCCGCGCCGGCCGCGAGCGCCAGGTTGTTGAATCCTAGGAGATCCACCCCCAGCAGCGCGGCAGTGGCATCAAAGATCCGGGTGGCGTTCAGCGTGCAGGCCAGTGGAAGGAAGTTGCCGGTGGCGTCGGCGAAGCCGGCCACCAGCCCGGACGCGTCAGCAGTGGGGCCCTTCGAGACAGCGAAAACGGTACCGGACGTCCCCAGCGACATCACGACGTCGCCCACGCCGGCACCAACCCCCAGGGCCGCAGCGGCGTTGTCGCCCGCGCCGGCCGCTATCAGGCTGCCACCCGCCGTCTTTCCACACACGGCCAGCGGGTCGAGGACCTTTGGCAGGACTGGGACGTGGCCGAGTGCTGCCTGCAGGAGTTCCGGCACGTACCGGCCTGCCGCCGTCGAAAAGTATCCGGTCCCGGAGGCGTCGGAACGATCCGTTGCCAGGGCTGCCAGGCCCGCCTCACCGCTTCCCGGACCAAAGCCTGCCAGACGCCAGGACAGCCAGTCATGGGGCAGGCACACGGCCGCGACCCTCGCCGCGTTGTCGGGCTCGTTCCGTGCAAGCCACTGGAGTTTCGTCAGCGTCAGCGACGCCACCGGCACCGTCCCCGTCGTCTCCGCCCAGTAGCGTGAACCTGCCTGCATGTCTCCACCGCCGGCGTCGCGGATCAGGTCTTCGGAGGCCTTGGCGCTGCGGGTATCGTTCCAGAGCAACGCCGGCCGGATCACTTCCCCCTGGCTGTCCAGCACCACCATGCCGTGCTGCTGGCCGGCCACCGAAACCGCCGCCACGTCATCAAGCCCGCCGGCATCCCGGACCGCTTCCTGGAGCGCGGTCCACCAATGATCCGGGTGGACTTCCGTTCCCTCCGGGTGCACGGCGCGGCCCTGGCGGACGAGTGCTCCGGTATCCGCATCCCGGATGACCACCTTGCAGGACTGGGTGGAACTGTCGATTCCGGCTACGAGTGGCATGGCAACTTTCCTAGCGGGCGTTGAGCAGGTGTTCGATGGCCAGCTGGTTCAACCGGATGAAGGCGAAAGAGCGCTCTGCGGCCTTGTTGGCGTCGAAGTCCTCGAAGGCAGCCGCATCGGCCAGGAGGTCGGCGGCCGTTTCGCCTGCGGCCAAGGTGGATTCGCCCAGCTCGAACACTCCGGACGCGGCCAGTGCTTCCTGGACCTCGGAGTCGGCGCGGAAGGCGAGGGCGCGTTCCTTCAGGAGCAGGTACATGGACATGTTGGCCTTGGCTGATTCCCAGACGCCGTCGTAGCCGTCGGTGCGGGAGGGTTTGTAGTCGAAGTGGCGGGGGCCGTCGTACTTGGGGCCGCCGTTGGGGAAGCCGTTCTCCAGGAGGTCCACTGTGAAGAAGGCGCTGGTGAGGTCGCCGTGGCCGAAGACGAGATCCTGGTCGTACTTGATGCCGCGCTGGCCGTTGAGGTCGATGTGGAAGAGTTTGCCTGCCCACAGGGCCTGGGCGATGCCATGTGTGAAGTTCAGTCCGGCCATTTGCTCGTGGCCGGTTTCGGGGTTGAGGCCCACGATGTCGCCGTGTTCAAGCTGGGCGATGAAGGCGAGCGCATGGCCCACGGTGGGGAGGAAGATGTCGCCGCGTGGTTCATTGGGCTTGGGTTCCAGGGCGAGGCGGAGGTTGTAGCCCTTGTCCTTGATGTAGGCGGCGGCGGTGTCCACGCCTTCCTTCATCCGGTCCATGGCTGCTGCGAGGTCTTTGGAGCCGTCGTATTCGCTGCCTTCCCGGCCGCCCCACATAACGAAGGTCTCGGCGCCGAACTCCGCGGCGAGGTCGATGTTGCGCAGGACTTTGGACAGGGCAAAGCGGCGGATGGAGCGGTCGTTGGACGTGAACCCGCCGTCCTTGAACACCGGGTGGCTGAACAGGTTGGTGGTAACCATGGGAACCTTCAGGCCGGTTTCGGCCAGTGCTGCGCGGAAGTTCTTCAGGATCAGCTCACGGTCGGATGCCGTGGCGTCGAACGGGACCAGGTCATTGTCGTGGAAGGTGATGCCGTAAGCGCCCAGTTCGGCCAGCTTATGGACTGCTTCCACCGGATCCAGGGCCTGGCGGGTTGAAACGCCGAACGGGTCAGCGCCGGTCCAGCCCACCGTCCAGAGGCCAAAGGTGAAGCGGTCCTGAGGGGTTGGCGTCGTTGTCATGGTTCCTCCGGGAAAGATTGTATTAGTTGTGAGTAACAACTTATTGTCGTCCGGACGCACCTGTCAATACCCGCCCACCCTCCCAACTAGGTAGCAGTAGGTGCCCTTATGAGGCCCCATAACGGCATCTACTGCTACCTAGTTGGGCGGAGCTGCTTGAGTTTGGGCTCATGCGGACGGTAAGTTCTAGCTGGCAACAAAAATGCGGCGGAAGGCATGAAGTGACAGCTCCCCAGTTGGTTGGCGCCGACGCCGTCATCCACAGCAACCTGTCGCGGGTCCTCGGCATGCTGCATCGGGATGGTCCACTCTCGCGTGCGCAGTTAACGCGGAAGTCGGGGCTGAACCGGTCCACTGTTGGAGCGCTGGTCAGTGAGCTCAGCGGACTTGGACTGGCCTACGAAACGGAACCGCCCGCCGTCGGACGCGCGGGGCGGCCCAGTCCGTTGGTCCACGTAAACGAGAAAGTTGCGGCGCTGTCCATTAATCCCGACGTCGATGCCGTGACCGTGGGGCTTGTGGGACTGGGCGGGCGTGTACACCGCCGCATCCGGTATGAGGCAGCCACCCGCCCGTCCGTGAAGGAAACAGTGAACATCAGCCGGGCGATTATCGACGGCATGCAGGGCGAACTGGACGGTATGGACCGGATTGTTGGCATTGGAGCAGCAGTGCCGGGGCTGGTGAGGTCTTCCGACGGCAGCGTCCTGCTGGCGCCGCACCTGGAATGGTCCGATGAACCCTTTGCCCTGGTACTGGAAGACGCGCTCGGCCTTCCTGCCCGTGCGGGAAATGACGCCACGCTGGGCTGCCTCGCGGAGAGCATCTACGGGGCCGCAGTGGGCGTCTCCGATGCCCTGTACCTGAACGGCAGCGCCAGTGGTATCGGTGGCGGGGTCATCAGTGGGGGCAGGCCCTTGCGCGGCGCTGCAGGTTTCGCCGGTGAACTGGGGCACACACTGGTAAAGTCCGACGGCGGCACATGCCATTGCGGCCGGTCCGGCTGCCTGGATGCTGAAGTCCGCCTGGAGCGGCTCCTTGAACCGCTGGGACTTAAGAGTGCAGACCAGGAGGAACTGGAACGCGCCCTTGCCGAGCGCCCCACGCCGGAGCTGCTGCGGGAAATTGAACGGCAGATTGACCTGCTTGCAGTGGCACTGACCAACCTCGTGAACATTTTCAATCCCGACATGATCGTCCTCGGCGGGTTCCTTGGGGCGCTCTACTCCCAGGACCCGGACCGGCTGGCCTCCGCCGTTGCGGCGGGAACCATTGGCGGGCTGGGAACCGGCGTCCGGATCAAGCGGGCCGTTCTAGGATCAGAACTGCTCCTCGTGGGGGCGGCTGAACTGGCCTTTGCGGGACTCCTGGCCGACCCCGCCGGGACGTAACGACACCTTCGCGGCGCGCAGGGTAAACTTCTTGAGGCGTTGGGCACGATCCCGGCGTCGACCCGCCCCAGTAGCTCAGGGGATAGAGCAGCGGCCTTCTAATCCGCCGGTCGGGGGTTCGATTCCCTCCTGGGGCACCATTAAAAACGGCTCTGGCTTGCGCAAACGCGGGTCAGGGCCGTTGCCCGTTCCCGGGCAGCCGCGACCTCGGTTATCCACATAGCCCAAGTGGCCTCTGTCCCCGTTTCCTGCGTGCCGCCAAGCTGGACAAACCAGCCGCAAGCACGCACAGAGTAAGGAAACGATCATGACTGACATCATCACTCTCAGGGGCTTCGTCGGAAGCGAACCCAAGCCCTCCATCACCAAGACCGGAGTCCAGGCGGTCAGCTTCCGGTTTGCCTCACCCCTGCAACGGTGGGACTCCAGCAAAAACGCCATGGGTGAGGACCACCTGAACTGGTTTACCGTGCAGGCCTACCGCCAGTTGGCCGGCAACCTGGCATGCAGCATCAAGAAGGGCCAGAAAATCATCGTGGTGTGCAAGATCAAAAACAGGACCTGGGTACGGGATGGCCAGACCCACCTGGAAGCAGAGCTCGAAGCAGTCACAGTGGGGCATGACCTCAAGCATGGTTCCGCCAGCTACGTCCGGACCTCTGACAGCAATGCGGACTACGAAGGAGGCAACCGTCAGCGCAATACCCAGGGGCCGGACGGCTCGGACCCGGGGAATTACGACGCTCCGGAGGACGCCGACCGTCCGGACGAAGACCCGTACGCCAGCTCCGGCTTTGATGGTGAAGCCGACGGCCCCCTGATGATGAAGGATGCGGACGGGAACAACCTAGCTGTGGACCCAAGCACCGGCGAGGTATCCGCGCCGGTCTGAGGAAGTCGTCGCGTGGCAGAATGGGCGCCATGGAGACTGGGGGCAAGGGACGCAGCCGGCGAAGCGGCACCCGTGGTTTGGTCCTGCTCGCAACAGCTGTCTTCGCCACGTCGGGTTGCACCGTTGTGGACGCTGTTTCTGCAGACCCGCCGTCACTTACCCAGGGACCTGTTCTGTCCGCGACGCCAAGCCCAGCAGCACACCAGGCCCCGGGTCCAGCCACCGTGCCGGAGGCCCAGAGCGCGGGAACCGTGAATCCTGTTCCGGTCCCGCCGGATCAGAACGCAGCACAGTCAGCGAAAGAGGCTGTAGAGGATGCCCTCGCAGCGCTCGCCGGACGATCGCGAAAGCCCAACTCCGGGCAGGTGGTGGACGCACTCGCTGCGGCAGGCTTTTCCGGTCCTGGAGTGGAAGTCTCCGCCACCAGAACACCCACCGGGCTGGAAGCGGACGCTGTGCAGGCGGCAGTACTTCAAGGCGCCGACTGCATTGTCGGGCACATCCGCGAGGGCACTGTGACGGTCACAGTCCTGCCCGTCCTCTCTTCCGGCAGGTGTTTTGTAGGTTCGGCGGTCCCGTGACCGAATGTGAGATATAACCGCTGACCCACTAGATTTGGAACCATGGCGGAATTTATCTACACAATGACCAATGCCCGCAAGGCCGTTGGCGAAAAACTCATTCTCGATGACGTAAGCATGTCCTTCTACCCGGGCGCCAAGATCGGGGTTGTGGGCCCAAACGGTGCCGGTAAGTCCACCATCCTGAAGATCATGGCCGGACTGGACACCCCTTCCAACGGTGAAGCCCGCCTCAGCCCCGGCTACACGGTGGGCATCCTGCTCCAGGAGCCGCCGCTGAACGAGGAAAAAACCGTCCTGGGCAACGTCCAGGAAGGCGTCGGCGAGATCTACGGCAAGATCCAGCGCTTCAACGAAATCTCCGAAGAGATGGCCAACCCCGACGCCGACTACGACGCCCTGCTCGAAGAGATGGGACACCTGCAGGAGGCGATCGACGCCGCCGATGCATGGGATCTCGATTCCCAGCTCGAGCAGGCCATGGACGCACTCCGCTGCCCGCCGGCCGATTCGGACGTCACCAACCTCTCCGGTGGTGAGCGCCGTCGTGTTGCACTCTGCAAGCTCCTGCTGCAGAAGCCGGACCTGCTTCTCCTGGACGAGCCCACCAACCACCTCGACGCCGAAAGCGTCCTCTGGCTCGAACAGCACCTCTCCAGCTACGCCGGCGCCGTCCTTGCCGTGACCCACGACCGCTACTTCCTGGACCACGTGGCCCAGTGGATCGCGGAGGTCGACCGCGGCCACCTGTACCCGTACGAGGGCAACTACTCAACCTACCTGGAAAAGAAGCGTGCCCGCCTCGAGGTCCAGGGCAAGAAGGACGCCAAGCAGGCCAAGCGCCTTGCCGAGGAACTTGAGTGGGTCCGCTCCAACGCCAAGGGCCGCCAGACCAAGTCCAAGGCCCGTCTGGCCCGCTACGAAGAGATGGCAGCCGAGGCAGACCGCACCAGGAAACTGGACTTCGAAGAAATCCAGATCCCGCCGGGACCGCGCCTTGGCGGTGTGGTGCTTGAAGCCAAGAACCTGCAGAAGGGCTTCGACGGCCGCACCCTGATTGACGGGCTGACCTTCACCCTGCCGCGCAACGGCATCGTCGGCGTCATCGGTCCCAACGGTGTTGGCAAGACCACGCTGTTCAAGACCATCGTTGGCCTCGAGCCGCTGGACGGCGGCGAGCTGAAGATCGGCGAGTCCGTCAAGATCTCCTACGCTGACCAGAGCCGTGGCGGCATCGATCCCAACAAGACCCTGTGGGAAGTTGTCTCAGACGGCAACGACTTCATCCAGGTGGGCCAGGTCGAGATGCCCTCCCGCGCCTACGTAGCCGCTTTCGGCTTCAAGGGCCCGGACCAGCAGAAGAAGGCCGGTGTGCTCTCCGGTGGTGAGCGGAACCGCCTGAACCTGGCGCTGACGCTGAAACAGGGTGGCAACCTCCTGCTCCTCGATGAGCCCACCAACGACCTCGACGTCGAAACCCTCTCCAGCCTGGAAAATGCGCTGCTGGAATTCCCCGGCTGCGCCGTTGTGGTCTCGCACGACCGCTGGTTCCTGGACCGGGTGGCCACGCACATCCTGGCGTACGAAGGCGACGAAGCCAACCCCTCCAAGTGGTACTGGTTTGAAGGAAACTTCGAGTCCTACGAGGAGAACAAGGTGGAGCGCCTCGGACCGGATGCGGCCAAGCCGCACCGCGTTACGCACCGCCGCCTGACCCGCGACTGATCGCGACGGCAGGTCCAAGAAACGCAGTAACAACCAACGGCCGGCACCCTCATATGAGGATGCCGGCCGTTGGCGTCTGTAGGGAAAAGCCTTAGCGCGGAACGCGGACCATGCCCTCCTGCGCCACGGAGGCGACATGCTGGCCGGCGCGGTTGAAGATCTTGCCGGTAGCCAGGCCGCGGGCGCCCTGGGCGCTGGGTGACTCCTGGACGTAGAGCAGCCATTCGTCGGCCCGCGCATCGCGGTGCCACCACATGGCGTGGTCCAGGCTTGCCACGCTCATCCCGGGGGTGATCCAGCTGAGGGAGTGGCGCCGGAGGATGGATTCGAGCAGCGTGTAGTCACTGGCGTAGGCCAGGGCAGCCCGGTGCAGGTTGGCGTCGTCCGGCAGCGGGCCGAATGTTTTCATCCAGACGGCGTTGCGGGCGGAGCGTTCGCCGTTGGCGCTGACGTACAGTGCCGGGTCCACGTGCCGGATATCAAAGGGCCGCTCGTAGGCCCAGTGCTTGGCCACCGGGTGGTCGAATGCGCCCAGCAGTTCCGCGGTGGTGGGCAGGGATTCGGGATCAGGGATGCCCTCAGGCATGTCCGACTGGTGCTCGATGCCTTCGTCTCCGGCCTGGAACGAGGCGATCATGGACAGGATGGGGGCACCGTCCTGGTAGGCGTGAACCCGGCGTGCGGAGAACGAACGGCCGTCCCGCAGCCGCTCCACGCCGAACGTGATGGGCTTGTTGGCGTCCCCCGGGCGGAGGAAGTAGCCGTGCATGGAATGGACGGCCCGGTCCGGTTCGACGGTCCGGATCGAGGCGATGAGCGACTGTGCAAGGACCTGTCCGCCGAAGACCCGCTGCATGGGTTGCTGTTGCGAGGGGCCCAGGAAGATATCTTCACTGGTGCGCGCGCCCTCAAGGTCGCCAAGGGTCAGCAGCTCGATCAGGGTCTGCGTGGGATCGGCGCCGGGGGCCGCGGGCAGGCCGGCTTCAACTTCAGTCATGGTTTGACTCTAGACGGCCCTCCGGGGCCGCTCAACCGCGGCCCTGAGGGTAGGGTTCATAGTGTGCCTGACCTTCTGACACCCTCCCTGACGTTCCCGGATCCCAGAGACCTTGCGGATCTGCGTACCTTCGCCACACGTGCTAAATCGGTCGACGACGGCGCCATGCGGCTTCAGGCCTCGGGTTCTGTTCTCGCCGCCTATGTGTGTGTCCTGCGGCCCAGGATCCTCGGCGAAAACACGCCCACCATCCTTGGCCTGCGGACCATGGGGCTGGCCCGGGAGTCAGCCACCGATGTCACAGTGCCCATCGGTGCGGTTCTGGACCGGTTGGCCCGGGCAGGGGAGAACGACGTCGATCTGCCGGTGCCGCCGTCGACGGTTACCGAATCCTGGACGGGAGTCAGCGCGCCCCGGTCAGGATGGTCGCTGCTGGGCAGCATTCCTGATGCGGAGTTGAGCGCGGCTGCCGAAGCTGGAATCACGGAGGTTGCTGCGTTGGTTCCCGCGAGCCCCGGCGCCCACGTGGTGAACAGCGCCCGGGCGGCTGTCTGGGGACGCGACCTGCCGGCAGGGTCTAAGGCCCGCCCGGCTTTCGAAGGCCTGCCTGCCGGCGCTGCGTTCGCCGCCCTTACCCTCGGATTCCTGGGTGACGGTGAACAACGCGTCTACCGGGCCGGCCGCTGGTTCCGGCTCAGTGGTGTCCGCGGCCATGTCCTGGTGCGGACAGGCGCCGGGCTTTAGCAGGCAGCGGGGTTTCCGCGGCCTTCACGAATCAGGGGCGCTGTTCACCATGGACAGTGCCGCGCGTTCCATGTAATCCCACAGCGTGCCCTCGTACAGGGGCGGCAGCTGCAGCGAATCGACGGCGGTGCGCATGTGGAGCAGCCACCGGTCCTTGGCTTCGGGCGTCACCCGGAACGGCATGTGCCGCATCCGGAGCCGGGGGTGCCCGCGTTCGTCGCCGTAGGTGGTGGGACCGCCCCAGTACTGTTCCAGGAACATCAGGAAGCGCCGCTTGGCGGGCCCGAGGTCCTCTTCCGGGTACATGGGCCGCAGGATGGGGTCCGTGGCCACGCCGTCGTAGAACACGTCTATGAGCTTGGCGAAGGTTTCGTGGCCTCCGACGGCGTCATAGAAGTTATCGGTGTAGCCCGGCTTGCTGAAGGGATCGTTCTGCATCAGCTGCCGGGGCTGTTCCGGCTGTGCGGGTGTAGTCATGGTCCTATTCTCCGGCTTTCTGGTCCGGCTTGTGTCCGTCAGCGCCGGTCTCGGTGCCCATGCCGTGGCCGGGATCGGACGGAGCGGGTTCGGCCACAGGCACGTAGTTGCCCTGCGAGCGGTTGCCTACCCTCAGGATCTCGCCGTTGCGCAGGTACCAGATGGCCCCGTCCGCAGCGCGGACCCGGGTGATGCGCAGGCCCATGGATTCAACAACGCCCACCACTTCGCTGGTCTCGATGACGTCGCCAATCCCGTACTGGTCTTCGATGGTGATGAAGATTCCTGCCAGGAAGTCGCGGATCAGCTGCTGGGCGCCGAAGCCGATGGCGATACCCAGGATGCCGACGCTGGTAAGCAGCGGGGCGATGTTGACGTCCAGGTTCTGCAGGACGTACATGATGGTGATCACTGCGACGAGGACGCCGACGATGCTCTTGAGCAGCGCCCCGATGGTTTCCGCCCGCTGCACCCGGCGTTCATGGTCCAGTGCCCGCAATGCGGGGGCAACCCATTTGAAGTGCGGCTTCCTGAAGAAGTTGCTGCCCGACGCCACACGTTTGGTGATGCGCGAAATCACGAACGTCGCTGCCAGCCAGATGGCAACACCAATTCCGAGGCTGATCACCACGCCGGCAAGACTGACGCCGCTGGGATCGGAACTGAGTGGGGTGATCGACAACATGCTCAACATCTGTAGGGCTGCTCCTTGGGGGGTTGCCGGCGGGTACCGGTTTACGGGCCCCGTACGCGTGGTACGCCCAGCGCGTAAGGGTCTGTCCTCCATCAACCCTAGCGCCGTAGCGTGGGGTCATGCGCATCCTGGTCCTTGGCGGAACCGCCTTCCTGTCAGCAGAAATCGCCCGGCAAGCCGTAGCCGGAGGCCACCAGGTCACGTGCCTGGCCCGCGGTTCCGCGGAAGAACCGCCGGCCGGCGTCCGGTGGCTTGAATCGGACCGTTCACTGGGCGCGAACAGCTATGCGGAGGCCTCCGGAGAGTGGGATTCGGTTATCGAAGTGGCCCGGGATCCGGTTTTTGCCCGGGACGCCCTCACGGCACTTGCGGGGAGGGCCCGCCACTGGACCTTCGTCTCCAGCTGCTCCGTCTACGCGGACCACTCCATGCCCCAGGCCGCCGAGCTGGCGGACCTTCTTCCTCCGTTGCCGCCCGGAACGCCATCGACGCCGGAGACTTACGGGGAGTCCAAGTCCGCCATTGAGCAGGCCACCCTCGAAGCAGCCACCGGCAGGGCCCATCTCTGCAGGGCGGGCCTGATCAGCGGTCCGGGGGACAGCTCAGACAGGTACGGCTACTGGCCGGCCCGCTTCGCGCGGGATAACCGCCCGGTGGTGGTCCCGGACATTCCAGGCAGCGCCACGCAGGTGATCGACGTCCGGGACCTCGCGGCCTGGGTACTCGATGCCGCCGAAAGGGGCATTACCGGCCCGTTGAACGCGGTGGGGGAGCAGGTGCCTTTTGGGGACTACCTCGAAGCTTCCCGGGAAATTACCGGATGCCAGGGTGCCGTTCTGGCGGCTGCGGAGGATTGGCTGGTGGAGCGCGGCATCCAGTACTGGTCCGGGCCGGATTCGCTGCCGCTGTGGCTGCCCCCGGGCCATGACGGATTCAGCAGCCGCAGTAATGCCGCTGCCAGGGCCGCAGGACTTTCCCTGCGGCCCTGGCAGGCGACGCTCCAGGACACCCTCGACGACGAACGCCGCCGCGGGCTCTCCCGCGAACGGAAGGCGGGCCTCACCCCGGAGACGGAAGACCGGCTGGTCCGGGAGCTGCTGCCCGCGGGCTGACGGGCGTCAGCCCCTAACCGTGGCTAGCAGCAACCGTGACCGGCGTGTGGTGCACCGGGAAGTTCACGCTCCGGGCAATAAAGCACAGCCGGTTGGCCTCGTGGTGCAGTTCAGCCACCATGTCCACATGCCCGGCGTCAGCCACCGTCACCCGCGGATTGAGTGTCACTGATTCGAACTGTCCGCTGCCGTCATTGTTCGTCCTCATCAGTCCGGTTGCGGCGTCCTCATAAGCGGTGACAACAACGCCGTGGCGTACTGCCACGTGGAGGAAGGACAGCATGTGGCACTGGGCCAGCGCCGCCAGGAGGAGCTGCTCAGGGTTGTAGCGCTCCCTGTCCCCGTGGAAGGTAGGGTCAGCGGAGCCTGGCAGCACCGGCAGGCCGGGGATGGCCACGTCATGATCGCGGGAATAGCCGCGGTACGTGGACGTTCCATCGCCAAGGTTGCCGGTCCAGCGGACCGTCAATGAATAGTGGTGCTCGCCCAGTGCCATGGCTCGCCTAGATGTCCGCGGCCCGGGCACGCAGGGCGCGCGCCACGCCGTCGCGGTTTTCGAGCATCATGCGCCGCAGTGCCGCGTTGTCCTCGCCCAGGCCGGCCAGCAGCTGGTCGGTCCGGTCGATGGTGGACTGCCGGGTGAGCAGCGCCGGGTAGAGCCCGACGACGATCTGCTGTGCCAGGGCATGGGTGCGGTTGGCCACAATGCCGGGAACGGCGTCGAAGTACTTCTCCACGTACGGTTCCAGCAGCGAACGGTCCAGGACGCGCGTGAAGCCCGCCACCGCGGACCCCTGCAGGGCGTTGGAGAGTTCACCCTTCACCACAATCGACTCCCAGGCCGCGGCCTTGGCTTCGGCCGTGGGAATGGCGGCGGTTGCCAGCGCGGCGGCGTTTTGTCCGTTGGCGGTGGTGTCGCGGGCAAGCTCGGCGTCGACCTCCGGCTGCGCGGCGCGGCCGCCCACCACCAGGGATGTGAGCAGCTCCCAGCGAAGATCCTGGTCCACGGCGAGCCCATCGAGGGCAAGTGTGCCGTCCAGCAGTCCGCTGATGGTGTCCAGTTGGCCCGGAGTCCGGGCGTGGAGGGCGAAGGCCTTCACGAACTGCAGCTGCGCATCCGAGCCTGCAGGAACAGAGCGGGACAGCTGCCACAGGGTGTCCGCAGCGGCAGCAGCCGTGGCTTCCCGGTGCTCCTCGGCGACGTAGAAGTTCAACGTGGTGGCCAGCTGGCGCAGCTGTACCAGGATGACCGACGAATCGGTTTCGGCCGCGACGTTGGCCAGGATGAGTCGCACGTAGCCCCTGGCCGGTGTCTCACCGTCGCGGGCCGCATCCCAGGCGGAGCTCCACACGAGCGTGCGGGGCAGGCTTTCGCTGAAATCCTTCAGGTGGGCCGTTGCGGTAGCCAGGGACTGCTCATCCAGGCGCACCTTGGCGTAGGCGAGGTCGTCGTCGTTGATGAGGACCAGAGCCGGGCGGGGCATGCCGGTGAGGGCCGGCACCTCGGTCCGGTCGCCGTCGACGTCCAGTTCCTCGCGGTGCACCCGCTCGAGCTTGCCTGCGGGGGTGAGGTCGTAGAATCCCACGGCCAGCCGGTGCGGGCGCAGAGTAGGCCATTCGGAAACCGCGGACTGCAGGATCGCGAATGACGCGATGGTTCCGTCCGGGTTCACGCGCAGATCGGGCTTGAGGGTATTGACGCCGGCTGTCTCCAGCCACAGCGTGCCCCACTGGTCAAGGTCGCGGCCGCTGGCCTTCTCGAGTTCAACCATCAGGTCGGACAATTCGGTGTTCTGCCAGGAATGCTTGGCAAAGTACTCGCGCACGCCGGCCATAAATTGTTCCGGCCCAACCCAGGCCACCAGCTGCCGCAGCACGGAAGCGCCCTTGGCATAGGTGATGCCGTCGAAGTTCACCTCAACATCCTGCAGGTCATTGATTTCGGCGAAGACCGGGTGCGTGGTGGGCAGCTGGTCCTGCCGGTAGGCCCAGGACTTTTCCACCGAGGCGAAGGTGGTCCAGGCACTGGTGAAGCTGGTGTTTTCGACGGCGGCCAGGTGTGACATGTATTCGGCGAAGGACTCGTTGAGCCAGAGGTCGTTCCACCAGCGCATGGTGACGAGGTCTCCGAACCACATGTGCGCCAGTTCGTGGAGCACCGTGATGGCGCGACGCTCAATCTGCGCCCCGGTGACCTTGCTGCGGAAGACGTAGCCCTCCAGGATGGTCACCGCGCCGGCGTTCTCCATGGCTCCGGCGTTGAACTCCGGGACAAACAGCTGGTCGTATTTTTCGAACGGGTAGGGGCAGCCGAACTGCGCCTCGTAGAACTCGAAGCCCTGGCGGGTGAGTTCAAAGATGTTGTCCGCGTCGAGGTACTGCATGAGGGATTTCCTGGCGAAGACACCCAGGGGCACCACGCGGCCATCGGAGCTGGACACTTCGCTGCGCACAGCCTGGTAGGGCCCGGCGATGAGTGCCGTGATGTAGGAGGAGATGCGCGGCGTGGGGGAGAAGGACCACCGGGACGCCGAATCCGAGACGGCGGCAGGCTGGGGCGTGGGCGAGTTGGAGATGACGTCCCAGTAGGACGGTGCGGTCACGGTGAACTGGAACGTGGCCTTCAGGTCCGGCTGCTCGAAGACCGCAAACATCCGTCGTGAGTCGGGAACCTCGAACTGGGTGTACAGGTACACCTCCTGGTCCACGGGATCCACGAAGCGGTGCAGGCCCTCGCCGGTGTTCATGTAGGGGGCATCGGCCACCACCGTGAGCACGTTGTCCGCGGCGAGGTCCGGCAGCTCGATCCGGATGCCGTCCGCTACAACCGCGGGGTCCAGTTCCCGGCCGTTGAGGGTGACGCTGTGGACGGTGTCCGTGACGGCGTCGATAAACGTGGCGGAACCGGGCACTGCGCTGAACTTCACCGTGGTGGTGGTGCCGAAGACCCGTTCGCTCCTGGTGAGGTCCAGGGAGACTTCGTAGGATTCCACCGCGAGCAGTTCGGCGCGTTCGCGGGCTTCGGCGCGCGTGAGGTTCATACCGGGCAAAGTGGGTCCTCCAAAAGGAATTTTGTGGTTGCCGTCGGGGCCCTTGCCAGCGCCGGCACTGTCAGTTCACACTGTTTCGCCATTCTTCCACTTGCTGGAGCGATGGCAAGCCGTAGTTCCTCCGGCGTGGCTCCGGCGGGAGTAGCTTTAACCCATGGGCAAGTTCGGTGATGCTGTGGATGGAAAAGCCCTGCGGTTTGCGCTGGGGTTTCCGCTCGCCCTGGCTGTGGCCTTTGTGGGGTGCGCGCTGCTCTTGAAGCCGGACCTTCCGGATCCGCTGGCCATCGCCTGGACGCCCGACGGCGGCACAGCCTTTGCGCCTTTCGGCGCCTACGTGGGGGTGGGCCCTGCGGTGATGGTGCTGGTGGGCTGGCTGGTGATGTTCCAGGGTTGCCGGTTGCGCAACCCGGCCATACTGCGGCGTGCCATGATGGGCGGCGGCCTGTTTATGTGCCTGTTCCTGACAAGCGTCCTGGCGGCCGGGCTGGTGGGCCAGGCAGGCCTGGCTGACGCCCGTGAGTCACACGTTGACGCAACGGTGCTGGCACTGGGCAGCGGTGCGGCGCTTGCCGCGGGCGTTGTCATGATTTTTGTCTTCAAGGCGGACCGCCAGTGGTCCCCGGAGGACGACTGGGCCCTGGAGCGGGCAGTCACCGACGTCCTGGATCCTGACCTGAAACGCGAAACCATCGGCTTCTGGGTCCACGCCCGGAGCTCGGTGTTCGTGATGATTGCCATCGCGTCGGTGTTGCCGGCCGCGCTGATCTCCATTGCCGTTCCCTGGCTGGGCCTGGTCCTGGTGGTCCTCGCCATGATCGGGGCGTTCCTGCTCATCGCCCGGGTGAAGGCGGACCGCAGCGGGCTGCACGTCTTCCTTGGCGGATTGGTGCCGGTCATAGACCTTCCGGCCGGTGACATCTCCGCGGCCAGCGCATCGGAGGTGAAAGCCGCCGACTACGGCGGGTGGGGCTACCGGAACCACAGCGGAACCTCAGCGGTGCTCGTAGGCAGCGGTCCCGCCGTCGTCGTCCGTAAGAATGACGGCGGCCGGCTGGCTGTAAGCGGCGGCAGCGCCACGGGAGCGGCGCGGCTCGCGGAAGTCCTGACACTCGTGGCAGCCCGCGCCCGCGGGGAAGGTCCGCCCGGGGCGCCTCCCGGACCGGACGCGGCCGGCGCCTAGTATCCTTGTCCGTGGCGATCTGACCCTGACCGCTTCCACCCCAGCCCGGCGTCGCTCCGGTGCTCTTTGTCGAACGAACGGACACTGCCGTGACCCAGAACCCCACGTTGCCCCGCGTGCACATTGCCACCGACCATGCCGGCATGGAATTGAGCGCCCACCTGGTCCGGCACCTCACCGGCAAGGGCTACGAAGTGGTAGACCACGGGCCCAAGGAATATGACGCGCTGGATGACTACCCGTCCTTCTGCATCAATGCGGCGAAGGCTGTGGTGGCAGACCAGGAAGCGGGCGTTTTCGCCCTGGGTATCGTCCTCGGTGGCTCCGGCAACGGTGAGCAGATTGCCGCCAACAAGGTCAAGGGCATCCGCGCCGCCTTGGCCTGGAACCACTCCACCGCAACCCTGGCCCGCGAGCACAACGACGCCAACGTTGTTGCAGTCGGGGGCCGCCAGCACACGGTGGATGAAGCCACGGAACTCATCGAAGCCTTCCTGGCCGAACCGTTCAGCAACGATGAACGCCACGTCCGCCGGATCGGCAAGATCGCGGCCTACGAGACCACCGGCGAGGTCATCGAGTAGTGCCTGAAGGGCATTCGATCCACCGTCTGGCGCGGCAGTTCAGCGACGTTTTTGTCGGTGAAAAGCTGGTTGTCAGCAGCCCGCAGGGCAAGTTTGCGCCGGGCGCGGCTGTCCTGGACGGGCACGTCCTGGAGTCCGCTGCCGCTCACGGCAAGCACCTGTTCCTGACCTTCCGGCACGGCATGGTCCTGCACGTCCACCTCGGCCTGTACGGGGCCTGGAGCTTCGGCGGGGACAGCACCTTCACCGGTGCCTCCAGCATTGGCGCGCCCCGCCGGGTGGGGGAGAGGGAAACGTTCGACGCCGGTGCTGACGCTGGCTATGACGGTCCGCCGGCGCCCGTTGGGGCTGTGCGCGTGCGGCTCGTTTCAGGGCACGGCTGGGCGGATCTTCGGGGCGCCACCACGTGCGCGGCGCTGACGGGCAGTGAGGTCCAGGCCGTCCTGGACCGCCTGGGGCCGGACCCGTTGCACAACCTGCCCGGGGACCGCGCGGAGTTCGTGGCGCGGCTCCGGCGGCGCCGCACCGCCGTCGGGCAGTTGCTGATGGACCAGTCCGTCCTGGCCGGTGTTGGCAACATCTACCGCGCCGAAGCGCTCTTCCGGCAGCGCGTGGACCCGTGGATGCCTGGAGCCGGTGTCCCAGCGGACACCGCTGCAGCCTTGTGGGACGACACCGTCCTCCTGATGAACGACGGCGTGCGGCACGGGCGGATCATCACCACACCGGCGGAGTTCTGGGACATTGGCGGGAACGACGATGGACTGCTGCCCGGGGATGGCACCGCGCACTTTGTGTACAAACGCCACGGCCAGCCATGCCGGGTCTGCGGATCCAGTATTGGCATTGCTGAAATGGCTGCGCGAAAGCTGTACTGGTGCCCGGGCTGCCAGGCTGCGGGCTGACCCGGAAATTACCTTTCGACGCGCACATGACCTGGTGCGCACGAAATAACGGGCGCGTCAGATTATCTGCGTGTCATGGCCAACGTGCGCGTGGCCACGTGGGAAACAAAAAAGCCAGGGCCCGTTGTGGGACCCTGGCTGTGTTGGAGGGGACGACGGGAATCGAACCCGCGTAATCAGTTTGGAAGACTGAGGCTTTACCATTAAGCTACGTCCCCGGGACCAGCTGGCATCAATTCTATCTGCTCTTCCACATGAAGTGGTTCGTGCAGCAACGCGATGCCCGATGTTTCCGGCCGGCTGTTCAAGCCGGGTACAACTAAACCTAATTCATCCCCCACGTGTCAAATGTGCAAACTCGGCCCGGATGACCGTAGACTTGCCTGTGCACTTACGGGGTGTAGCTCAGCTTGGCTAGAGCACCTGCTTTGGGAGCAGGAAGTCGCAGGTTCAAATCCTGTCACCCCGACTCTGCGGCCCGGCCCTTCCGGCCAGGCCAGGACGTTGCTTTACCTTGCGTTTGCAGAACCCAACCCCACCAAACCAGGAGTACTTAGACTGTGAAGAGCGCTGTCGAGAACCTCACCCCCACGCGGGTCAAGCTCAATGTTGAGGTCCCCTTTGAGGAATTGAAGCCCAGCATCGACGAGGCATACAAGACTGTTGCTTCGCAGATCCAGGTCCCCGGTTTCCGCAAGGGTAAGGTCCCCTCCAAGCTGATCGACCAGCGCGTTGGCCGCGGCTACGTGCTGGAAACGGCCATCAACGAAGGCCTCAACGGCTGGTACCAGGCAGCTGTCCAGGAATCCGGCATCCGCCCCCTGAGCCGCCCCGAGGTCGAAATCACCGAGGTCCCGGACCCGACCTCCACCGACGGTGAGCTGAAGTTCCACGCCGAGGTTGACGTCCGTCCCGAGGTTGAGCTGCCGGATTACGCCGGCATCAAGGTTGAGGTTGCCGCAGCGGAGTCCTCCGAGGCCGACGTCGACAAGGCCCTTGATGAACTGCGCGGCCGTTTCGGCACGCTCAAGTCCGTTGACCGCCCGGCAGCCAACGATGACTTCCTGACCATCGACATCACCGCCTCCATTGACGGCGAAGAGGTTGACTCCGCTTCAGGCCTGTCCTACCAGGTAGGCGCTGCCACCATGCTCGAAGGCATGGACGAAGCCGTCACGGGCCTGTCCGCTGACGAAGAGGCCATCTTCGACACCACCCTGGTTGGCGGCGAGCACGCCGGCGAAGCAGCCCAGGTCAAGGTCGTCGTCAAGTCGGTCAAGGTCCGCGAGCTTCCCGAAGCCAACGACGACTTTGCCCAGCTCGCTTCCGAGTTCGACACCCTCGAAGAACTCCGTGCGGACCTCGCCAAGCAGGCCGCCGAGTCCAAGGTCGTCGAGCAGGGCGTAGAAGCCCGCGACAAGGTCCTGGACAAGCTCGTCGAAATGATCGAGGTTCCGGTTCCGGACTCCGTTGTTGAAGAGCAGCTCGAAGCCCACTTCAAGGAGGGCAACGGCCACGGCGACGGCGAGCACGACACCGAGGAACACCGCGAAGAGGTCAAGACCAACACCGCGCGTGCCTTCCAGAACGAAATCATCCTCGACGCCATTGCCGAAAAGGAAGAAGTCAACGTCAGCCAGAACGAGCTGATCGACTACATCGTCAGCACGGCCAGCCAGTACGGCATGGACCCCAACCAGTTCGCCCAGATCATCGATCAGAGCGGCCAGGTTCCCATGATGGTCTCCGAGGTCCGCCGTCGTAAGGCCCTGGCAGTAGTGCTGGGCCAGGCAACGGTCACCGACTCCGAAGGCAACGCCGTGGACCTGAGCGGCTTCGTCCGCCCCGGTGGCGAAGAGGCTCCGGCCGCTGAGCTCGAAGATGCTGACGCTGAGGCGGCTTCTGAGGAAGCAGCTGAGACCGAAGAGACCGTCGCCAGCGACGATCCCGCAGCAGCCAAGTTCTAACAGCCGGGCAGCCTGACGGCTGACATTTCCGGCATCTGCACGGCCCCTGGATCTCCGGATCCGGGGGCCTTGTTTTTTATGGCCTGAACCGGTGGCCCCAGTCGTGCGCCGTCAGCGAACAGCCCAAGGTGTGCGAACAAAACCATCCCCAAACCGGTTAGTGTCCAAGTAGTGAAGTTACGTGATGTCACCGTCACCAGCGAGAGGTAAGAACACATGTCACAGCAAGCACAGTCCCCCCGGATGGCAACGGTGGATCCCGCCAGCCAGGACAACTACATTTACAACCGCCTGCTGAAAGAGCGCATCATCTGGCTCGGCTCCGAGGTGCGCGATGACAACGCGAACGCCATCTGCTCGCAGCTGCTCCTGCTCTCGGCTGAAAACCCGGAGAAGGACATCTACCTGTACATCAACTCGCCGGGCGGTTCGGTCACGGCCGGTATGGCCATCTATGACACAATGCAGTTCATCCCGAACGACGTCGTCACCGTGGCAACGGGACTCGCCGCGTCCATGGGCCAGTTCCTGCTGTCCTCGGGCACCAAGGGCAAGCGCTACGCCACCCCCAACGCCCGCGTGCTGATGCACCAGCCTTCCGGCGGCATCGGCGGTACGGCCTCGGACATCAAGATCCAGGCCGAGCTCATCCTGCACATGAAGAAAGTCATGGCCGAGCTCACCGCCGAACAGACCGGCCAAACCGTGGAGACCATCCTCAAGGACAACGACCGCGACAAGTGGTTCACAGCCACCCAGGCGCTCGAGTATGGCTTCTTCGACAAGATCGCAGCCCACGCCGGCTCCGTTTCCGGCGGCGGCGGTACCTCGAACGGCTCCAACGGCTCCACTGAGCCTGAGTCTTCCGAGCAGTAATCCGGCATTCGAAAATTCCAGATCAGGAGCAACCACACATGAACTACAACTTCGGATCGTCTGCCGGCAACCTGCCTACCAGCCGTTACGTCCTGCCCCAGTTCGAAGAGCGCACGCCTTACGGGTTCAAGCGCCAGGATCCTTACACCAAGCTGTTCGAGGACCGCATCATCTTCCTCGGCGTCCAGGTGGATGACGCTTCGGCCGATGACATCATGGCGCAGTTGCTGGTACTGGAGTCCACGGACCCGGACCGCGACATCACCCTGTACATCAACTCCCCGGGCGGTTCGTTCACGGCCATGACGGCCATCTACGACACCATGCAGTACATCCGCCCGGAGATCCAGACGGTGTGCCTGGGCCAGGCAGCCAGTGCCGCAGCAGTCCTGCTTGCCGCAGGTACTCCCGGAAAGCGCCTGGCGCTGCCGAACGCACGCGTCCTCATCCACCAGCCGGCGCTGTCCGGCGGCCAGGGCGGCCAGGCATCGGACCTTGAGATTCAGGCGGCCGAGGTCATGCGCATGCGTTCATGGCTGGAGGACACGCTGGCCCACCACTCGGGCCGGACATCCGAGCAGGTCAACAATGACATCGAGCGCGACAAGATCCTCACCGCGGCCGAGGCCCTGGACTACGGCCTGATCGACCAGGTGCTTGACTCGCGCAAGATCAAGCCCCAGGCAATCACCCGCTAAGGATGAGCGCCGGACGCCGGTGCGGCCCGATTAATTTGGGCCGCACCGGCGTCCTCATTCCACCCAAGGCCGCCGTTGTGACCTAGA
Organism: Pseudarthrobacter sp. J47; assembly: GCF_049810315.1. GTDB lineage: Bacteria > Actinomycetota > Actinomycetes > Actinomycetales > Micrococcaceae > Arthrobacter. Next base: position 2,217,094 of record NZ_CP187358.1, on the reverse strand, counting down.
GTGGATGTTGTCACTGCCGGGGAAGCCGGCGGGACGGAACTGGAAGCAAACGGTGCATTGCTGCATCGGCGGCAAGAAACTAAGGGGTTCCCACATGGCTCGGATTGGCGAGAGCACCGATCTGTTGAAGTGCTCTTTCTGTGGCAAGAGCCAAAAGCAGGTTCGCAAGCTGATCGCCGGTCCCGGCGTTTACATCTGCGACGAATGCATTGAGCTCTGCAACGAGATCATCGAGGAAGAACTCGCCGAGGTCGCGGACCTTGGCAGCTTCGAGCTCCCCAAGCCTCGCGAGATTTTCGACTTCCTGCAGGAATACGTCGTCGGCCAGGAGCCGGCAAAACGTTCCCTGGCCGTCGCCGTTTACAACCACTACAAGCGCATCCAGGCCGGCCACGCGCCCAAGAGCAGCAGCCTCGCTGACGGCGGCCACCATGACGACGTCGAGATCGCCAAGTCCAACATCCTGCTGATCGGCCCTACCGGCTGCGGCAAGACCTACCTGGCGCAGACGCTGGCCCGCAGGCTCAACGTGCCGTTCGCTGTTGCCGATGCCACGGCCCTGACGGAAGCCGGCTACGTGGGCGAGGACGTGGAGAACATCCTCCTGAAACTCATCCAGGCCGCTGACTATGACGTCAAGAAGGCCGAGCAGGGCATCATCTACATCGACGAGATCGACAAAATCTCCCGCAAGAGCGAAAATCCGTCCATTACCCGCGATGTTTCGGGTGAGGGCGTCCAGCAGGCGCTGCTGAAGATCCTGGAAGGCACCGTTGCCTCTGTACCTCCGCAGGGCGGACGCAAGCACCCACATCAGGAATTCATCCAGATCGACACCACCAACGTGCTGTTCATCGTGGCCGGCGCCTTCGCGGGGCTCGAGGAAATCATCGGCTCCCGCTCGGGCCGGAAGGGCATCGGTTTCGGCGCCCCGCTGAACGATCTCAGCAAGAACAAGGATTCCTACGGTGAAGTGATGCCCGAGGACCTCCTGAAGTTTGGCCTGATCCCGGAATTCATCGGCAGGCTCCCGGTCATCACCACGGTCTCCAACCTGGACCGCGACGCCCTGATGCAGATCCTCTCCACCCCGAAGAACGCACTGGTCAAGCAGTACCAGAAGATGTTCCAGATCGACGGCGTCGACCTCGTCTTTGAGGACAGCGCACTGGAAGCCATCGCTGACCAGGCACTGGAACGTGGCACCGGTGCGCGCGGGCTGCGGGCCATCATGGAAGAAGTCCTGCTGCCCGTGATGTTCGACCTCCCCAGCCGGCAGGACATCGCCAGCGTGGTGATCAGCGCTGACGTCGTCCTCAACGGTGCTGAGCCGGCCCTCATTGAACACGAACCTCCTGCAAAGCGGCGCAAGTCCGCCTGACGCCGCCCGCTCCCACATACACGTGAAGAGGACCCATGACTGAACCATCACTGAACCGCGCCGATTTCTGGTTTGACCCGCGCTGCCCGTTTGCCTGGATTACCTCACGCTGGATCGGCGAAGTGGAGCAGGTCCGCAACATCAAAACGGAATGGCATGTTATGAGCCTGTCCGTCCTGAACGAGGGACGGGACCTCGATCCGGAATACCGGGAGGCCATGGACAAGGGCTGGGGACCGGTTCGTGTGATCATTGCAGCCCGTGAGCAACACGGCGATGCCGTGATCAAGCCGCTGTACGACGCCATGGGCACCCAGATCCACGTGTCCGGCGAGAAGGATCTTGACATCGTGATCGGCAAAGCCCTGATGGAGTGCGGCCTTCCGGCGGAATTGGCACAGGCCGCGTCGTCGGATGAGTTTGATGCGCAGCTGCGTGCCAGCCATGAAGAGGGAATCTCGCTGGTGGGCCAGGACGTCGGCACTCCGGTGGTGGCCTTCAACGGCACAGCGTTCTTCGGTCCGGTGCTGACCAGGATCCCGCGGGGCGAGGAAGCAGGCCGCCTGTGGGACGCCACCGTCACCCTGGCTGCGTACCCGCACTTCTTCGAGATCAAGCGCAGCCGGACCGAGCGGCCTGCCTTCGATTAATGCGCTGTATCAGGCACAATAAGAGCCCCGGAAGAATTACTCACGTGTAGTTCTTCCGGGGCTCTTGCGTCCTCCGACGGACGGGACCACAATGGTTCTTACCCACTTCGAAAGAAGCGGGACGCAGGAACCAAAGATTCAGTGATATGTATTTGACGCAGCCATCGGCAAAGTCGGATATGAGCTACCAGTGACGTGGTAGGAAGACCTGAAATTTCCGAGGATCCTGCCAGACCATCAAGTCGTCACCAGATGGCCGAAAGTCGAAGCCCCACCAACGGCAAAACGCTGATGGGGCTTCCCCTTTGCCCAAAATCAGGCCCGCCCAAAAACAGGCTTCGACTACTGGCGTGTCAGCCCTGGGCGGGCTCCTCGGCCGGCGCCAGTTCAACATTGCTTACAGTCAGCTCAACATCGCCGGCCACCAGGGTGATTTCCCGGGCGTTGGAAGCGGCCTTGAGGTCGCCGAGTCCGGCCTTCAACTGGGTGGTCAGTGACTCGGATGCCGTGATGGTCGCAGACAGAACCTCGGTGCGCTGCTTGACCTTGGCCTCGGACTTGGCCTTGCGTACGCCGCTGAGGGCCTGGCCAACGGTGGCGAGCATGGTGGTGTCGCCGTCGGTCACGTCCAGGGCGGCAGGCCAGCTGGCCTGGTGCACGGATCCGTTCCGCCACCAGCTCCAGACTTCCTCCGTGGCAAACGGCAGGAACGGTGCGAAGAGCCGCAGGAGGGTGTCCAGTGTGGTGGCCAGGGCAGCGAGAACTGAGGCCTGCTCCTGTTCGCCGGCTGCGCCGTACGCGCGGTCCTTGATGAGTTCGACGTAGTCGTCGGTGAACTGCCAGAAGAACGACTCGCTGATCTGCAGGGCGCGGGCGTAGTCGTAGTTCTCGAATGCCTTGGTGGACTGGGCAACAACGTCGGCGAGCTGGGCCAGGACTGCGCGGTCCAGGGGATTGGTCACCACGGACAGGTCAGCCGAAACCACCGAGTTCTCCGTGGCGCCCAGGTTCAGCACAAACTTGGAGGCGTTGAGGAGCTTGATGGCCAGGCGGCGGCCGATCTTCATCTGGGCGATCTCATACGCGGTGTCCGCGCCGAGCTTCGCGGAGGTTGCCCAATAACGCACGGCGTCGGAACCGAATTCGTTCAACACGTCCGTGGGCACCACAACGTTGCCCTTGGACTTGGACATCTTCTTCCGGTCCGGGTCCAGGATCCAGCCGGAAATCGCGGCGTGCTTCCAGGGTGCGACGTCCTGCAGCGCATCTGCGCGCACAACTGAGGAGAACAGCCAGGTACGGATGATGTCGTGGCCCTGGGGGCGGAGGTCGAAGGGGAAGACCTTGGCGAACAGGTCCTCGTCACGGCTCCAGCCGCCCACGATCTGCGGGGTCAGGGATGACGTGGCCCAGGTATCAAGCACATCGGCGTCTCCGGTGAAGCCACCGGGTACGTCCCGCTGTGCTTCTTCGAATCCGGGGGCGGCGTCTGCGGCGGGGTCCACCGGCAGCTGTTCGTCCGAGGGCAGGATGGGGGAGTCGTAGTCCGGGTTGCCGTCAGCGTCCAGCGGGTACCAGACCGGGATGGGCACACCGAAGAAACGCTGGCGCGATACCAGCCAGTCGCCATTGAGCCCCGAGATCCAGTTTTCGTAGCGTGAACGCATAAACGCCGGGTGGAAGTCGATGTCATGTCCGCGGGAAATCAGACGCTCGCGGCGGTCTTCATCCCGGCCGCCGTTGCGGATATACCACTGGCGGGAGGTCACCACTTCGAGGGGCTTGTCGCCCTTTTCGAAGAAGTTGACCGGGTGCATGATCTTCTTCGGTTCGCCGTCCAGCAGTCCTTCTGCGGACAGGAGTTCCACCACGCCTTCCTTGGCGCTGAAGACGGTCTTCCCGGCGATGGATGCATAGGCCGCGCGGCCGGCGTCGGTGGTGATCCAGTCAGGGGTCTCGCCGATGATGCGGCCGTCACGGCCCACGATCGCGCGGGTAGGCAACTGCAGTTCGCGCCACCAGGTGACGTCGGTCAGGTCGCCGAAGGTGCAGACCATGGCGATGCCGGATCCCTTGTCGGCCTTGGCCAGCGGGTGGGCTTTCACCTCAACCTCGACGCCGAAGACCGGGGATGTGACCTTCTTGCCGAACAGCGGCTGATACCGTTCGTCGTCCGGATTTGCCACCAGCGCGGCGCAGGCGGCCAGCAGTTCGGGGCGGGTGGTCTCGATGTAGATCTTTTCGCCGTCCTCGGTGAAGAACGGGTAGCGGTAGTAGGCGCCGGCAACTTCGCGGTCCTCAAGCTCGGCCTGTGCCACGGCGGTCCGGAAGGTCACGTCCCAGAGGGTGGGGGCCTCAGCCATGTAGGCGTCGCCGGATGCAAGGTTGGCCAGGAAGGCGCGCTGGGACACTTCGCGGGAGGTGTCGTCAATGGTGCGGTACGTCAGCTGCCAGTCCACGGAGAGGCCGAGCTGCTGGAACAGCGACTCGAAGACCTTCTCGTCTTCAACGGCGAGCTCCTCGCACAGCTCAATGAAGTTCCGGCGCGAAACAACATCGAAGTCGCGCTGGTTCTTGGCAGGCTGGGCCGGCGGCCGGTAGTCGGCGTTGTATGGGATGGCCGGATCGCAGCGGACGCCGTAGTAGTTCTGGACACGGCGCTCGGTGGGCAGGCCGTTGTCATCCCAGCCCATGGGATAGAAGACGTTCTTGCCGGTCATCCGCTGGTACCTGGCCAGCACGTCCGTCTGCGTGAAGGAGAACATGTGCCCCACATGCAGCGAACCGGAGGCGGTGGGCGGGGGAGTGTCGATCGAGTAGACCTGCTCCCGCGTGGTGTCCGGGTTGAACTTGTAGGTGCCTTCGCTAAGCCAGCGCTGCGTGAGGGCAGCTTCGAGCCCCTCAAGGGCGGGCTTGTCCGGAACGTTGATAGGGGCGGTTTCGGGCGTGTCTGTGCCCTGTGTTGTTTCAGCCATTCACCAATTGTTTCATGGTCTCCCGGGCTCCCTGTCATCCCCCTGTCATCCCACTGTCATCCCGGGAAGGTTCCAGCCACACGATGCCGCTAGGGTGGTGCCATGACTGACGTTTCCCAGGACACAGCAAGCAACCACCCAGGCCAAAGGGCAGCAGTTGTCACAGCTGCCAGCACCGGAATCGGCGAGGCAACTGTCAGGGCATTGAGGGCTGACGGCTGGACCGTTTACGCCGTCGCACGCCGGGCAGAAAGGCTCGCCGCACTCGAAAAGGAAACCGGCGCCGTAGCCGTCCCCGCGGACATCACCCAGGACGCCGACGTCGAACGTATCCTTCAGACCGTCACGGACGCCGGAGGTGCCGCAACGCTGATCAACATTGCCGGCGGCGCCCGGGGAGCAGACCGGATTGCCGGGGCCAAGACAGACGACTGGGACTGGATGTACCAGGTGAACGTGGTGGGCACCATGAAGCTCATCCGGGCGTTCCTGCCGCAATTGCGCGCAAGCGGTGAGGGCACTGTCCTGAACCTGACGTCGACGGCTGGCCTCGCAGCGTATGAAGGCGGCGCCGGTTACAACGCTGCCAAGTTCGCCCAGCATGCCATGACGGGGGCCCTGCGGCTGGAGGAAGCAGAACACAACGTGCGTGTCATTGAGGTTGCCCCGGGGCTGGTTCAGACCGAGGAATTCGCTCTGATGCGGCTGGGCAGCCAGGCCGCCGCGGAGAAGGTCTATGAAGGGGTGGAGAAGCCGCTGACCGCTGAAGACGTGGCCGACGTCGTGAGGTACGCCGTGAGCGCCCCGCACCACGTGAACCTGGACCAGATCGTGATCCGTCCCGTTGCGCAGGCCGCGAACCACAAGCTGATCCGCAAGGCCAAGTAAATAACTCCAACGGCCGTTGGAGCTGCATAGGTGGGCGGGGTCCGGGCAGTGGTTGCCCGGACCCCGCGCGTCGCGTGCTCAAAATCCCCGGTAGACGTACTCCATAGTGGAGCCGGTGTTCTGGACGCGCACGTTCTGGCCGAACCACCAGGCATCACGGCAGCGGGTGCTGTAGCCCGGTACCCAGTTCTGTTCGGGGCTGGCGAAGTTTGCGTAAAGCGTGAAGCTGCCCCAGGCGGCCCCGTAATTAGTGACGCAGATCCTGGACGCTCCCCACAGGTTCGTGCTGACGTAGGTGGATGAACCCGGTGCCACCAGGCCGGCAGCCTGGGCGGTGCTGACGCCGACGCCCACCAATGCGGTGGCTACCGCCGCCGTGGCGACGGTCTTCTTCAAACGGCTGTGCTTCCTCGTGGCTGGTGCTGTGGCGGTGGATGCTGCGACGCTCATGGCTTAGTCCTTTGTGCTCCTGGCGGGCCTCCCTGTGAGGCCTCCCGATGAACACAACTTTCCGCTTTTGTGCAGCTGGAATCGTCGGGCTGGAGGCCTGTTCAGGAGGTACTCCGGGAGTCGGATGTGGTGGGCCCGGGTGCCACTGCAGTCATACCCGCGCAGCGTCCGTGCTGCCGTTTACCTACTGGGCCAGGCGCGGCCGGACAAGGCCGCTCTCATAGGCGAAGGCGACGGCCTGGGCGCGGTCCCGCAGCCCAAGCTTGGCGAAGATCCGGCCCACATGCGTTTTGACCGTCCCTTCGCTGAGGAACAGCTTGGCCGCGATCTCGGTGTTGCTGAGGCCACCGGCAATGATCGCCAGGATCTCACGCTCCCGCTGGGTGAGCCTGGACAGTTCCGCCGGAGCAGGAAGCACGTCAGGAGGCCGGGCAGCGAATTCACTGATGAGCATCCGGGTCACCGCGGGATCCAGCCAACCCTCACCCCGTGCCAATGAGCGAACGGCTTCCGCAAGGCTTCCGGGAGCAGCGCTTTTCAAGAGGAATCCGGAGGCGCCGGCCCGGAGCGCAGCGTACAGCTGCGCATCGCTGTCGAATGTCGTCAGCACCAGTACGGGTATTGTCGCGTTGTCCGGGAGGAATCCGTCTGATGCCAATTCCTGCGTTGCCGCTACTCCGTCGAGTACGGGCATCCGCAGATCCATGATGACGACGTCGGCGATTCCCTGCCGGGCCGCTTCCACGCCTTCGCGCCCGTTTCCTGCTTCTGAGGTGACAACGATGTCCGGCTCGGCTCCCAGCAGCATGGCGAGGCCGCCGCGCACCAAGGGTTCGTCGTCAACCAGAAGGACGCGGATCGGTTTCGGCACTGCCTTATCTTCCATGGCGGACCGGCGCTGAACGAATTCCGGTTTGGGACGGCGCCACAGCAGGAAATCCTGCACGTACCACGAAGTCACTTCCGTCCCTGACTGGCTCCACCCATCCGTGGGCAGCCCTGGCACGCTCCGCCATCCCCAGCAAACCGTGGCCCGTGGACAGCGGGTGGTCACCGGGAAGCCGCTCAGCGCATCGGTTCCGGACTTCCAGGGTGATGCCTGAAGGACCCCAATCGAGTGATACGGACGCCCGCTGCCCAGCCTCCCCGTATCGTGCTGCGTTGGTCAGGGCCTCCTGCACCACCCTGTAGGCGGATAGATCAACGCCAGGTTCCAGCGGCACCGGCTGTCCCGTCACGTGCAGGTCCACGTCAAGCCCGGCCCGGGCTGCTTCATCAAGGAGCACTTGGAGACGGGAAAGTCCCGGCATACCTGACCCCGGCCCAGATCCATAGGCGCTCCCCGGGCCGTCGTCGTACAGCAGCCCCAGCATCCGGCGCAGCTCCACCACCGCCTGCTGTCCCAGCGTGGAAACACTTTCCATTGCGGCAGCTGCCTGCCGGGGATTGGTGTCCAGCACCTTTGCCGCGCCGGCCGATTGCAGGACCATCAGGCTGACGGCGTGCGCGACGACGTCGTGCAGCTCGCGGGCAATGCGTGACCGTTCGTCCCTGATGGCCCGTTCAGCCGCGAAAGCTGCCACCCGGCGTCGTTGTTCAACACTCCACGCAACCCAGCGCCCCAGCCCAAAGACGGCCAATGTAATGACAGCACCGCCCACGGCGCCCACCAGGGCCACATCCCACTGGGCGGCTGCGCTGTCCCTGCCCACCTCAACAAGCACGTTGAGGAGGACCGGCACACAGGCCAGGACCACAGCGGCAACAGCCTCCCGCCGGGGACACATGCGGGCCACTGTGTACAACGCCAGCCACACACAAAACAATGGGACAAAGCCGGGCACCATAACGCTCATGAGGGAGCTGCCCGTGACTGTCAGCCCGAACACGGCTGCAGGGCGCACCCGCCGGAATGCCAGGGGAACGTAAAGCACAGCGACGAGCCACGGCACCAGCCAGGCCCCGCCGGGAAACGGCGCCGCAGCCTTGTCCCAGGAGAGCAGCATTTCCAGCCCAAACAGCACAAGCAGCCCGGCGCCGTCTGCCAGCTTCCCGAAATGGCGCAGGGAGTTGCTGCCTGCGCCAGGCATCAGCAGCCCCCGAAGATGAAGCACCACCACATCCGCGACCTGTCATCTCCAGCGCCTGCCCAGGGCCGGACGAGCGCCTGGAGCAGTTCCTCTTCCAAAGCTGCGATTGGTCCGAGTACTTCCGCCGGATCCCAGTCGGGGATCGGGGCGGCCAGGTCGGCAGGGGCTTCCCGGGCTGCGGGGTCGATCGTGGCCAGGGACCCGGAATACGGCGCCGGGAAGGCCGAAGCCTGGGCAAGCCACACCAGGGCACCCCGGGGACTCCCATCATCGGCCGGAGGAATGACCTCGATCCGCAGTGGCTTGATCCGCTCGACGGGCAGCAGACCGGGCAGCGCCTCGCCCTCACCGGCGGTTTCCGCCCCGGAATCCGTACCAGGGTCGCGCTCGCCGGGCCGGGCAGCCAGGAGCACCTCAAAGCGGAGCGGCTCCCTGGCCCAATCTGTGCTTCCGCGGACCGCCACCAGCCGTGGCGTGATCAGTTCACCCCAGGCCAGATGGCCGCGCACTGCGTCAACGCCGCGGGCGTCCTGGATTGAAACGATCGGGTCAGTCAGTTCCTCCGCGCCCGTCATGGCACCTCCCCTTGGACCGTGATACCAGAAGTATTTCCCCAGAAGGGCTGTGAGTCCATAGCTGAACGGAAGCTGGGAGGGGTGACTTTCCGGTACCATCGTTGGTAGCAGCTTTGACCCGGCAATCACCGGTGAGCTTCCGGAAGAAAACCGCCCGCACCATCGTGTTATGCGTGTGGACGCAAGTAGAACCGGACGGGTAAGCCCGTCACAGCAGTAATGAGCGGCAGACGCCGGACAGGACTTTCGCACGAAGGCTCCGTCCCGCCGTCGGCAAGTGAGGTGGTACCGCGGTACGTCCCACGCCCCCGGGCATGGCATGGACCGTCCTCGCATCCTGAACGAACCGTCACTGCATGTGCTGTGGCGATCAGCCGCTCAACCCAGGATGATGAGAATGACGTATTACCCCAAGGCTTCAGCCGCCAATGGTGCCACCACAGGTGTATCCGCCTCCGTGAGGTTTCCGGAGATCGAGGAACGGATCCTCAAGTACTGGGACGAAGACGGCACGTTCCAGGCAAGCATTGACCAGCGCCCGGCTGAACTGCCCGGCGGCGCCCCCGGCAGCAACGAATTCGTCTTCTACGACGGCCCTCCCTTCGCCAACGGCCTGCCGCACTACGGCCACCTGCTGACCGGGTACGCCAAGGACCTGGTGGCCCGCTACCAGACGCAGCGCGGCAAGCGCGTGGAGCGCCGCTTCGGCTGGGACACCCACGGCCTGCCCGCTGAGCTGGAAGCCATGAAGCAGCTGGGCATGACGGACAAAACCCAGATCGAGGCCATGGGCATCGACAAGTTCAATGACGCCTGCCGCGCCTCGGTGATGAAGTACGCGGGGGAATGGAAGGACTACGTCAACCGCCAGGCGCGCTGGGTGGACTTCGAGAACGACTACAAGACCCTCAACGTCGAATACATGGAATCGGTGCTGTGGGCGTTCAAGCAGCTCCACGAGAAGGGCCTCACCTACAACGGCTACCGCGTCCTGCCGTATTGCTGGAAGGACGAGACCCCGCTGTCCAACCATGAACTGCGCATGGACGACGACGTCTACAAGAACCGCCAGGACCAGACGGTAACTGTCACGTTCCCCCTCAAGGCGGGCGAGTCGGAACTGTCCAAGGCGCTCGAAGGCGTGCAGGCGCTCGCCTGGACCACCACGCCATGGACGCTGCCCACCAACGCCGCGCTCGCCGTCGGCCCCGCCATCTCCTACGCAGTGCTGCCGGCCGGCCCCAACGGCATCAAGGCCGCTTCCCCGGATGCCCCGGTTGAGGGCAGCTTCCTGCTGGCGGCGGACCTGGTGGGCTCCTACGCCAAGGATCTGGGATACGACGACGGTGCTGCCGCGCAGGCCGCCGTGACCGCCACTTACACAGGCACCGAACTTGAGGGACTCGAATATGAGCCGCTCTGGGACGACTTCGCCGACGCCGAAAAGTACGGCACCGAGAACGCCTGGCGGATCCTGCTGGCGGAGTACGTCACCACCACGGACGGCACCGGCCTGGTCCACCAGGCACCCGCCTACGGTGAAGAGGACCAGAAGGTCTGCGAGGAAGCCGGAATCCCGGTTGTCCTTTCCGTTGACGAGGGCGCAAAGTTCCTGCCGCTGTTCGCCCACGGCGACCTGCACGACATCGTAGGCCTGCAGGTCTTCGAAGCCAACAAGCCCATCACCCAGGTGCTGCGCGCGCAGGGCCGGCTGGTGCGCCAGGCGAGCTACGAGCACAGCTACCCGCACTGCTGGCGCTGCCGCAACCCCCTGATCTACCGTGCCGTTTCCTCCTGGTACGTGGAAGTGACCAAGTTCAAAGACCGGATGTCCGAGCTCAACCAGGAGATCAACTGGATCCCCGGCAACGTCAAGGACGGGCAGTTCGGCAAGTGGCTGGCCAACGCCCGCGACTGGTCCATCAGCCGCAACAGGTATTGGGGCAGCCCCATCCCCGTGTGGCAGTCCACGGACCCGGAGTACCCGCGCACGGACGTGTACGGTTCGCTGGCGGAGATCGAGGCCGACTTTGGCCGCCTGCCGCTGAACAACGACGGTCAGGTTGACCTGCACCGCCCGTTCATTGACGAGCTCACCCGCCCCAACCCGGACGATCCCCGGACGCCCGAAGAAGGCCAGTCCGTGATGCGCCGCGTCGAGGACGTCCTGGACGTCTGGTTCGATTCCGGTTCCATGCCGTACGGCCAGGTGCACTACCCGTTCCAGAACGAGGACTGGTTCAACTCCCACAACCCGGCGGACTTCATCGTGGAGTACATCGGCCAGACGCGCGGCTGGTTCTACATGCTGCACATCCTCTCCACCGCGCTGTTTGACCGGCCGGCGTTCCGCAACGTCATCAGCCACGGCATTGTGCTGGGCTCGGACGGGCAGAAAATGTCCAAGAGCCTGCGCAACTACCCGGACGTCTCCGAGGTCCTGGACCGCGACGGCTCAGATGCCATGCGCTGGTTCCTCATGGCCAGCCCCATCCTCCGCGGCGGAAACCTGGTGGTGACCGAGCAAGGCATCCGCGACGGCGTCCGCCAGGTCATCCTGCCGCTGTGGAACGTGTACAGCTTCTTCACGCTGTACACGAACGCCGCCAACGGTGGTCAAGGGTACGACGCCAAACTGCGCTACGACGGGTACAGCGACACCCTGGATCAGTACCTGCTGGCCAACACCGGCGACCTTGTCCGCACCATCACGGAGCGGATGGACGAGTACGACATCTCCGGTGCCTGTGATGCCCTGCGCAGCTACCTGGACATGCTCACCAACTGGTATGTCCGCCGGAGCCGCCAGCGCTTCTTCGATGAGAGCACTGACGCGTTCGACGCCCTTTACACGGCTCTCGAGACCGTCTGCCGGGCTGCGGCTTCGCTGCTGCCGCTGGTCACCGAGGAAATCTGGCGCGGGCTCACCGGGGGCCGCTCGGTGCACCTTGCCGACTGGCCGGACGCCTCCCTGTTCCCGTCCAACCCGGACCTCGTTGAGGCCATGGACCGCGTCCAGCAGATCTGCTCCACCGGTTCGTCGCTGCGTAAGGCCGCAAACCTCCGCGTCCGCCTGCCCCTGCAGGAACTGACAGTGGTGGCACCCGGTGCAGATGCGCTGGAAGGCTTTGCCGCCGTCGTCGCTGATGAACTGAACCTCCGCTCTGTCCGCCTTCTTGACGCCGCCACGGCCTCGCCGGAGGAGTTCGGCATCCAGCAGAAACTGGTGGTCAACGCCCGCGCCGCCGGCCCGCGCCTCGGCAAGAACGTCCAGCTGGCCATCAAGGGCTCCAAGTCCGGCGACTGGTCCGTGTCCGATTCCGGCGTTGTGACCGCCGGCGGGCTTGAACTGGAACCGCATGAATACACGCTGGAGACGGTTGTGGCAGAAGCGGCCGACGGCGGTGCTGCCGCCAGCAAGGCCGTGGCAGTCCTGCCCGGTGGCGGCTTCGTGGTGCTCAACACCGAGGTCACGCCGGAACTGGAAGCCGAAGGAACGGCGCGCGACATGGTCCGGGCCATCCAGCAGGCCCGCAAGGACGCCGGACTGAACGTCAGCGACCGGATCCGCACTACTGTCAAGGCCGCGCCGAACATTGTGGACGCGCTGCTCGCCAACGCCGAACTGGTCAAGGCCGAAACCCTGACCCTGGTGCTTGACGCTGAACCGGCGGAGCTGGACGAGCCGGCCGTCGTCGTCGAAAAAGTGGAGGCCTGAACCATGACTGACGAATTCTCCGTAGAGAGCGTCTACGCCGAGCTCCTGGGCCGTGCGCCGGAAAACAAGATGGAGCCGCGCCTGGCTCCGCTGTTCCGTGCCATGGACGTATTGGGGGAGCCGAACAAGGCGTTCCCGATCATCCACGTCACCGGCACCAACGGCAAGACCTCAACGGCGCGGATGATCGAGGCCGGGCTGCGTGCGCACGGACTGAGCACGGGCCGCTACACCAGCCCGCACCTGAGCAAGGTCACCGAGCGCATCAGCATTGACGGGCACCCGGTGCCGGATGAGACATTCGTCCGCATCTGGGACGAGATCCGCCCGTACCTGCAGATCGTGGACGCCGAACTCGAGGCCGACGGCGAGCCCCGCCTGACGTACTTCGAGTGCCTCACCATCCTGGGCTTTGCTGTCTTCGCCGACCAGCCCGTCAACGTCGCGGTCATCGAGGTGGGCCTGGGTGGCATCACCGACGCCACCAACGTGGGTGACGGATTGGTTTCCGTCATCACGCCGATCTCCCTGGACCACACCGACCTGCTGGGCGACACCACCGAGGACATCGCCTACGAGAAGGCCGGCATCATCAAGGCCGGCGGCTATCTGGTGAGCGCTGCGCAGCCGGTGGACGCGGCGCAGGTGCTGCTGGAGAAGGCCCGCGAGGTTGACGTGCCGTTCCGCTTCGAAGGGGTGGAATTCGGCGTCGAATCACGTACCGTTGCCGTGGGCGGGCAGGTGGTCACCATCCAGGGAATCGCCGGCCGCTACCCGGAACTGCTGGTTCCGCTGCATGGTGCACACCAGGCGCAGAATGCCGCCGTCGCCGTTGCGGCACTTGAAGCGTTCTTCGGCGGCGAAAAGGAACTCGACGCGGAGGTTCTCCAGGAGGCCTTCGCGAGCGTCACCTCTCCCGGCCGCCTGGAAGTCGTCAGGACCGCACCAACGATCATTGTGGACGCGGCCCACAACCCGGATGGCATCAAGGCATCCGCCGAAGCGATCGAGGAAGCCTTCAGCTTCACCCGGCTGGTTCCGGTGGTGGGTGTCCTGAAGGAAAAGGACGCCGAGGAGATCCTTCGCCAGCTGAAGGAATCGTTGGGCGGCCTGGCCGAGGAGTACTGCTTCACGCAGTCCAACTCGCCGCGCGCCGTGCCTGCCGCCGAACTTGCGGAACTGGCAGTCGAAATGGGCTTTGGCGAGGAGAATGTCCACATTGCCGAGAAGCTCGATGACGCCCTGGAATGGGCCGTGGAACGTTCCGAAGCAAACGATGACCTCGCCGGCGGCGTGCTGGTGACGGGTTCCATCACGCTGGTGGCCGAAGCGCGGATCCTGCTCGGAAAGACGGAGGCCTAAGGCGATGGCAAGGCTGACCAAAGCGCAGCGTGAATGGCGCCCGGGGATGCCCAGGAAGCGCCGGTCCACCAAGATCATGTTCGCTTCCACGGTCCTGCTGCTGGAGGCCTTTGTGGCCTTCTTCGCCACGCTGGCGGTCTTTGGATTGAGGCGTGGAGAGTTCCCGCCCGCCATCATCCTGTCCGTGGGAATCCTGCTGAGCCTGGTCCTGGTGTTCGCCTGCGCCGTGCTTTCCAGGCCCTGGGGGCTGAAGGCCGGCTGGGTCCTGCAGCTGGTCCTGATCCTCACCGGCATTGTGGAACCCACCATGTTCGTCGTCGGGATCCTGTTCGCCCTTGCCTGGTGGTACGGGCTGCGCACCGGCGCCCGGATCGACAGGGAAGCGGACCAGCGGGCCCGCGAACAGGCTGAGTGGGAGGCCAACCATCCGGAGCCTCCGCCCGCCGCACCATAGAATGTCCTGCGGAATAACGACCAAAACCCACCTGATGCATTGGAGCAGTTGTGACCACTGAACGCACCCTGGTACTGATCAAGCCCGACGGCGTGACCCGTAACCTCACCGGCGCCATCCTCGGCCGGATCGAGGCAAAGGGGTACACCCTGGCCGAACTGAAGAAGGTGGACGCCACCCGCGAACTCCTGGAGCAGCACTACGAGGAGCACGTGGGCAAGCCGTTCTACGAGCCGCTGGTGGAATTCATGCTCAGCGGCCCCGTCGTCGCCGCGATCTTCGAAGGCCACCGGGTCATTGAGGGCTTCCGCTCGCTGGCAGGCACCACCGATCCCACCACCGCAGCGCCGGGTACCATCCGTGGCGACTTCGGCCGCGACTGGGGCCTGAAGGTCCAGCAGAACCTGGTGCACGGCTCCGATTCCCCGGAGTCCGCCGAGCGTGAGATCAAGATCTGGTTCTAAGCCTCAACGAGGTGACAGGAAAGGCCAATGTTCATCGCGAACATTGGCCTTTTCTGTCATCTCGGCGGGCGTGGCTGGACTCAGTAGCCGGACGTCCCGGCGAAGACGTGGATGAACGCGAAGAAGATGGAGGCGGTCACGGCGACGTACAGCAGGGCCACGATGATCCAGCCGGAATCGCCCAGGACCTTCGTTGCCCTGGCCGGCAGCGGGATGACACCGGCCGTGATGTTGCGGATGGTCACCCAGACGAAGAGCGGGATCATCGCCGCCCACACCACCATGCAGAACGGGCAGAGGACGCCGATGTCGTAAAGGGCCTGCGACCACAGCCACACCACAAAGGCAAAGCCCAGGGTGACGCCGGCCTGCAGTCCCAGCCAGTACCAGCGTGCAAAGGTGGCGCCGGCCAGCATCGCCATGCCGGTGGTGATGATGACGGCGAACGCCACAATGCCGATGAACATGTTGGGGAAGCCGAAAGCTGAGCTCTGCCAGCTCTCCATGACCTTGCCGCAGGACACCCACGGATTGACGTCGCAGACGGTGACGTGGTTCGGGTCCTTGAGCATTTCCAGCTTCTCCAGGACCAGCGCACCTGAGGCAAGCCAACCTACGACGCCGGTAATCACCAGCAGCCAGGCGAAGTTCTTGTTCCGGGCCTGGGAAGGCAACGAAGCTCCGGCAGCCAGGCCGGTGCGCGCGTCACCGGCGGATGTTGATCCTGCGGGTGCGTTCTCCGTGGGCCGACCGGAAGGAATGGTCTGAGACATGAATATTCGGCGTCCTTAGTTCGGGTGCTCCTTCGCCGATTGTAGCGCCGCCTGCTGGGTGCGGGTCCCAGCTTTGACGAACGCGCCTACCCCTGAAATGGCGGCGGTGTGAGAGAATGAACGTGGCTGGAGGCCGATCCACATTCGGGCTCCGGTCCGGTGACTGGTCTCCAAGACCGCCAATGATGGGCTGGCAGCCCGCGGATCCTCCGATCCCGGCGCCTTGCAATGCCATTGGAAGGCACCTGTTGTGGCCGGTTGTAGATACCGGTTGAACAACGGGTTCAACGGCACAGTCGCCGGCTCTCACGGGCTGCCGCACCCCACTGCCGGTGCGAACCTGGGAGCATTCAATTGACTTCTGTCAACGCCTGCGGGTTTTGACAATATGTGCCCCAATGGGTGCCGGATGTGGCGGTACGTCAGGGGCAGGAGTGTTGCCACATATGGATAATGACCAGGTAGTAGCCGTTAACGACGAAGCGGCTTCCGCTCAGACTGAGGAAGCCCCCAAGAAGGCCACGCGGACCCGGAAGAAGGCCGCCCCCAAGGCGCAAACCGCGGACGCAGTTGCTCCTCCGGAGGCAGGCGATCCGGACACCGCAGCCGAGGCAGCCACCGCAGCTGCCGCCGTCGAGCCTTCCGCGGACGCCGCTCCGGCAGCCAAGGCGCCTGCCCGCCGTACCCGCGCCCCGCGCCGTAAGGCCGTGGCGGACGAGGCAGCCGCAGCGGAAACGGCCGTGCCGGCCCCCGAAGAAGCGCCGGCAGCGGAAGCTCCGGCGCCGGCTGATGCTGTGGCTGAGGCCGCTTCTGACGCCGTTGCTGAAGTCCCAGAGAAACCTGTACGACGCCGTCGGGCAGCAACCCGAAAGGCTGCGGCTCCGGCTCCGGCCGCGGATGTTGTGGTCGCCGAACCTGCTGACGTGCCTGCGCCTGCCACTGCGGAGGGCGAACCTGCTGCGGCCGCCCCGGTCCAGGAAGCACCTGCCCAGGATGCACCGGCTGAAGAACCTGCTGTTGCGTCGGCACCTGCTGCGGAGGCTCCCGCGAATCCCTTTACGTCACTGTTCCTGGAGCCCGCCCCCGCGTCGGTGCTTTTCCAGGCCCCCGACCTCAGCACCGTCGCACGCCCGGCGCCCGTAGAGGACGAGGCCGAGGACCAGGACGAAGACGAGGACGAGGCCACCGGGGACGACGCAGGCAACCGCCGTCGCCGTCGCAGCCGTGGCCGTCGCAGCCGTGGCCGCGCCGATCGCGATGAAGACGCCGGGTCGGCTGACGAAGATGCCGAGGATGGCATCGAAGGTGAAGAAGCTCCGGCCGAGGACGGCGTGACCTCGCGCCGTCGCCGCCGCCGCCGTCGTGGAGACCAGGACCTCGAACTCACCGGCGGAGAGGACGACGACCCGCCCAACACCGTTACCCGCGTCCGTGCGCCACGCGCCGTCAGCGAGGCACCTGCCAGCAACCGGGTCACCAGCGTCAAGGGCTCCACCCGCCTGGAGGCCAAGAAGCAGCGCCGCCGCGAATCGCGCGATACCGGCCGCCGCCGCACCGTCATCACCGAGGCCGAGTTCCTGGCCCGCCGTGAGTCCGTGGACCGCCAGATGATCGTCCGCCAGCGCGACGACAGAATCCAGATCGGCGTCCTCGAGGACGGCGTGCTGGCCGAGCACTTTGTGTCCAAGACCCAGCAGGACTCCCTGATCGGCAACGTTTACCTGGGCAAGGTCCAGAACGTGCTGCCGTCCATGGAAGCTGCCTTCGTGGACATCGGACGCGGCCGCAATGCTGTGCTGTACGCCGGCGAAGTCAACTGGGAAGCAGTTAATCTCGAAGGCAAGCAGCGCCGGATTGAAAACGCGCTGAAGTCCGGGGACACCGTCCTGGTCCAGGTCACGAAGGACCCCGTGGGCCATAAGGGCGCGCGGCTGACCAGCCAGATCTCGCTGCCCGGCCGCTACCTTGTGTACGTGCCCGGCGGCTCCATGACCGGCATCTCCCGCAAGCTGCCGGACGTCGAACGCAACCGCCTCAAGCGGATCCTCAAGGACCGGCTGCCGGAAAACGCCGGCGTGATCGTCCGTACCGCGGCCGAAGGCGCCTCGGAAGAGGAACTGACGCACGACATCAACCGCCTCCGCGCCCAGTGGGAGGGCATCGAAGGCCAGTCCAAGTCCACCAAGGTGCTGGCCCCTGAACTGCTCTACGGCGAACCTGACCTCACCATCAAGGTGGTCCGTGACGTCTTCAACGAGGACTTCTCCAAGTTGATCGTCTCCGGTGAGGAAGCCTGGGACACCATCGAGGCCTACGTCACCTATGTTGCGCCGGACCTGGTGGGCCGCCTGGAAAAGTGGACCTCGGACCAGGACATCTTCTCCGCCTGGCGGATCGACGAACAGATTTCCAAGGCGCTGGACCGCAAGGTGTTCCTGCCCTCGGGCGGCTCGCTGGTCATCGACCGCACCGAAGCCATGACGGTTGTTGACGTCAATACGGGCAAGTTCACGGGCAGCGGCGGAAACCTCGAAGAAACGGTCACCAAGAACAACCTCGAAGCTGCCGAGGAAGTGGTCCGCCAGCTGCGGCTGCGGGACATCGGCGGCATCATCGTCATCGACTTCATCGACATGGTCCTCGAATCAAACCGGGACCTGGTCCTCCGCCGCCTGGTGGAGTGCCTGGGCCGGGACCGCACCAAGCACCAGGTTGCCGAGGTCACGTCGCTTGGCCTGGTCCAGATGACCCGCAAGCGCATGGGTACCGGGCTGCTGGAAGTCTTCGGTGAGCAGTGTGAGGTCTGCGCAGGGCGCGGCGTGGTCACCCACGACGAACCCGTTGAGCACCGCCGCGCCAACGCCGTGGCCGCTGACCACCATGCCTTCCGCAGCGACAACCAGCGGGGCAACGAGGCTGCCCGCACTGAGGCGCAGCAGCCGGCCCGGGGCGAGCGCAAACGCCGCCGCGGTCGTGGAGGCCAGCAGTTGGAGACGCCTGCACCGGCCGCCGTGGTGCACACGGTGCAGTCTGAGCCGAACGACGCCGAACGGCACGCAAAGGCCGAGGCAACCCGGGCCGCACTGGCCAACATCGCCGCGGCAGCACATGCCGCGCATCTTCACGAAGGCGAACATGCGGTTCCCGCTCCAGCCGCGGGTGCGCCTGCCGTTGCCCACGCTCAACCGGCCGCGGTTCCGGCCGCAGCATCACGGGAAACAGCATCCCGGGAATCCGGCGTCCGCGAAACCGGCCTCCGTGAAACGGGCTCTCCGGAGCCCACGTCCGGGACCGCCGCGCCGCAGGCTCCGGCCGCAGTGCTGACGTTCGGCGGCGAAAAGGTGGCGCTGCCGTCCGTCGCCCACGCGGAGGAAACGCCGCAGCAGCCCAAGCTCACCCTGGACCGCCTTGCGGAAGCCTTTGCCCACCTGGGGGAGCCCGTTGAGGAGAAGGCACCTGCCGCCGGCAATGCTGCACCGCAGGTAAGGAACACTCCGGTTGGGTCGCCCGCTGCTGAAACGTCGCCTGCCCGCCGGCCGCGCCGCCAGCGCAGCGCCAGCCGCGCACAGGGTGCTGCGAACGAAACCAGTGTTGAGCAGCACGTCCCGGCTCCCGCGGCCGCTGGTTCGCACAGCCACCAGGCCAAGGCGCCCGCTCCCGCGGCTGCAGCGCCTGCCGGCAAGGCCACGGTCTCCGAACCCATCATCCTGGGAGTGGGCGTTCCGGCATCTGAGCTGTAGCAGGAGCTGCAAGTACACGCGTGAGTCAGGGGCCCGGTTCCGACGGTCATAATCCGCCGGAACCGGGCCCTTTGCCGTCTGCGCTAGGCTGTATTCCTGACACGGGGTGCCAGGCATCGGAGCCGGCTGAGATAAGACCCGTTGAACCTGCCCGGTTAACACCGGCGAAGGGATGTCCATATGACGTCGTCATCCGTACTGCCTGTACCTTCCACCACCCCTGCGGCCCCTTTTGACGCCGGCGCTGCCTCGCCTGCTGCAGCTGTTGCCGCGGAAGCGGTCAGGCGGACCACGCCCCGGGTCCTGTCCATTGCCGGCTCGGACCCGTCCGGCGGCGCCGGCATCCAGGCCGACTTGAAAAGCATTGCCGCCCACGGCGGCTACGGCATGGCTGCCATTACGGCGCTGACGGCGCAGAACACGCTCGGCGTCCAGGACATCCACGTTCCCCCTGCTTCATTCCTCGCCAGGCAGTTGGAGGCCATCAGCGATGACATCACCATCGACGCCCTGAAAATCGGCATGCTGGGCGATGGCGAGGTGATTGCCGTCGTCGGTGAGTGGCTCCGCACGGTCCGCCCCGCCGTCGTGGTCCTTGACCCCGTGATGGTGGCCACCAGTGGCGACCGGCTGCTGAAGGAACAAGCTGAAGCAGCACTGGTGGGCCTACTGCCGCTGGCGGACCTGGTGACGCCCAACCTTGCTGAGCTGGCCATCCTGCTGGGTGAAGAACCCGCGGCGGACTGGCCGGCCGCCCTGGAGCAGGGCAAGCGGCTTTCCACGCTCAGCGGGGCCACGGTCCTGGTCAAGGGCGGGCACCTCGACGGCGATGCTTGCCCGGATGCCCTCGTCAACACTTCCGGGCTGCTCTCCGCCGAGGTGGTGGAGTTCATGGGACCGCGGATCGCCACCACCAACAGCCACGGCACGGGATGCTCGCTCTCTTCGGCCATGGCAACGGTGAAGGCCCGTCTTGGCAGCTGGGAGGAAGCTTTGGCGGTGGCAAAACCCTGGCTGGAGGGTGCGCTGGCGGGCGGCGGAAGCCTCGGCGTCGGGCAGGGCAAAGGGCCTGTTCATCATTTCCACCACCTTGTCCCGGCGGGCCCGGACGGATCAGCCAATGACATGCCGGGCGACTTCTCGGACCTCCTTTGGCGCGAGGCCGGACCGTACCTGGATGGCATCTACGCGTTGGACTTCATCAGGGACCTCGGCTCGGGGGACCTGACGGAGGAACACTTTGCGTACTACCTGGGGCAGGATTCCCTGTACCTGAACGGCTACTCCCGCGTCCTGGCACGGGCAAGCGCCCTTGCGCCCACGGAGGATGAGCAGCGGTTCTGGGCCCGTTCCGCAGTGAGTTGCCTCGAAGTCGAATCTGAGCTGCACAGGACCTGGCTGGCCGGCCGCGCGCCGGTTACTGCCCAGGGGCCGGTGACCAAGAGTTATGTGGACCACCTCCTGGCATCCTCGGCCGGAGGCAGCTATGCCGTCCTGGTCGCCGCAGTGCTGCCCTGCTTCTGGCTGTACGCCGAAGTGGGGGAGCAGCTGTACAGCCGGTTCGTGGCGGAAGGCTCCCCGGCCGGCCACCCCTATGCCGAATGGCTGCGCACCTATGCCGACGAGGCCTTCGCGGAGGCTACGCGCCAGGCAATCGCCATTGCGGACACCGCGGGGCGGACCGGATCCGAGGGAGAGCGCACAGCGATGCTCGAAGCCTTCACGCAGTCATGCCAGTTCGAGGTCGACTTCTTCGACGCGCCGCGCCGGTTTGCCTGAGCATGGCACGGTTTGCTGTTCAGCTGCGGGTAAGATGGTCAGGCACGGTTCCGGAAGTTCCGGCGGGATCCCTTGAGATCCCCCCGGTGCAGGCCGGAGACCAGCCTCATTTGCGGCCGGAGCCAGATTTAGCGTAAACTGGATCTTCGGTGCTTACGCCAACACTTGGGTTATGACTCCCTGAACCAGCCGCACGGCAAGTCCAGGTAATAGCTCACGGGTTCCCCCGGGGAATCCACGGCGTTGAGGCACAGCGGGAGCCGACCACTTTGAGTCCAGGTTCCGCACGCAAATTTAGTAATGACGTCGAGAGAAGTGAGTTCCCCAGTGTACGCGATTGTCCGCGCAGGTGGCCGCCAAGAGAAGGTTTCCGTTGGAGACTTCGTTACCATGAACCGCGTCCCCGGTGGAGCCGGCAGCACGATTTCGCTGCCCGCACTCCTTCTGGTGGATGGTGACAAGGTCACCACCGCAGCTGCGGACCTTGCCAAGGTAACTGTTACGGCTGAGATCCTGGAAGACCTCCGTGGTCCCAAGATCGTCATCCAGAAGTTCAAGAACAAGACCGGTTACAAGAAGCGCCAGGGTCACCGTCAGGAACTGACCAAGGTCAAGATCACCGGCATCAAGTAACTTCGGTTACTCGTTCAGGTTTCCCCTCAGATTCTCAGAGTTCTTAAGGCAGGCATATCAAATGGCACATAAAAAAGGCGCGAGCTCCACTCGCAACGGTCGTGACTCCAACGCCCAGTACCTCGGCGTAAAGCGCTTCGGCGGCCAGGTTGTTTCCGCAGGCGAGATCATCGTCCGCCAGCGCGGCACCCACTTCCACCCGGGTGCAGGCGTAGGCCGTGGCGGCGACGACACCCTGTTCGCACTGACCCCGGGCGCCGTTGAATTCGGCACCCGCCGCGGTCGTCGCGTCGTCAACATCGTTGCTGCTGCAGCTGCAGAGTAACAACCAGTTCTGAAGCGGTGGAGCGGACCAATGGTCCGCTCCACTGTTCTTTTAACCGCATTACAATCATCTTGGCGTTCCTGACGTCCGGAAACAGCAAGAGGAGATCCACGTGGCCAGCTTTGTAGACCGGGTAGTACTGCACGTATCCGGCGGTACCGGCGGTCATGGGTGTGTCTCTGTACACCGTGAAAAGTTCAAGCCGCTGGGCGGCCCGGACGGCGGTAACGGCGGCAACGGCGGAGACGTCATCCTCCGCGTTGACCCGCAGACCACCACCCTGCTGGACTACCACCACGCACCCCACCGGCATGCCACCAACGGCGGACCCGGCATGGGCGACTGGCGCGGCGGCAAGAACGGTGAAACCCTTATTCTTCCTGTTCCGGAAGGCACTGTGGTCAAGGCCAAGGACGGCACCGTCCTGGCTGACCTCGTGAGCCCGGGCATGGAGTACGTTGCAGCCGCCGGCGGCATCGGCGGGCTCGGCAACGCCGCGCTGTCCTCGCAGAAGCGCCGCGCCCCCGGCTTTGCGCTGCTGGGCATCGAAGGCGAATCCAGCGACATCATCCTGGAACTGAAGTCCATCGCGGACATCGCCCTGGTGGGCTTCCCGTCAGCAGGCAAGTCCAGCCTGGTCGCCGCCATGTCCGCTGCCCGGCCCAAGATCGCCGACTACCCGTTCACCACGCTCGTCCCCAACCTTGGTGTGGTGCAGGCCGGCGACGTCCGCTTCACCATTGCCGACGTTCCCGGGCTCATCGAAGGTGCCAGCGAGGGCAAGGGCCTGGGCCACAACTTCCTGCGCCACGTGGAGCGGTGCGCCGCCCTGGTGCACGTCCTTGACTGCGGCACCCTGGAATCGGACCGGGACCCGCTGGCTGACCTGGCCATCATCGAGGCGGAACTTGAAAAGTACGCCGTTGACATGAGCTACGCCGGCACCGACGGCGAAGTGGTTCCCCTGAACCACCGTCCCCGGTTGGTCGCCCTGAACAAGGTGGACCTCCCTGACGGCCGCGACATGGCCGAATTTGTCCGCCCGGACCTGGAGGCCCGCGGCTACCGTGTCTTCGAAGTCTCGGCCACCAGCCATGAGGGCCTGCGCCAGCTTGGCTTCGCCATGGCGGAAATCGTCAAGGCTGCCCGCGAGAACCTCGCGGCCGCACCGCCCAAGGTCCAGCCACAGGTGATCCGCCCGCGCGCCGTCAACGCTGCAGGCTTCCGCATCCGCCGTGAAGAGCAGAACCTGGAACCGCTGTTCCGCGTGATTGGTGAAAAGCCGGTCCGCTGGGTCAAGCAGACAGACTTTACCAACGAGGAAGCCATTGGCTACCTCGCGGACAGGCTGGCCAAGCTCGGTGTGGAGACCGAACTCTTCAAACAGGGCGCCAAGCCCGGAGACGCCGTGGTCATCGGCGAGGACGACGGCGTGGTCTTCGACTGGGAGCCCACCATGATGGGCGGCGCCGAACTGCTGGCCTCGCCGCGTGGCACCGACATCCGTTTCGCGGACATCGGCGACCGCCCCACCCGCGGCCAGAAGCGCGAAGAGCAGCAGGAGCGCAAGGATGCCAAGGCAGCAGCCCGGGCCGAGCTCGAGGCAGAGCGCAAGGCCGGGATCTGGACCGAATCAGTCAGCAAGCGACGCTCCGCCAACCAGCCGCTCAAAGAGAGCGGACTGGCCTCGGAAGACGATGCCTAGCCCTGCCCTGGCCAGCCAGCACGCCGCGGTAGACCGCAGTGTGCTGGCTGCTGCACGCCGGATTGTGGTTAAGGTCGGTTCGTCGTCGCTGACCAGCATCAAGGGCGGCATTTCCGAAGAAGCTCTGACGGCGCTTGCGGATGCCCTGGCCCATAAGCGCAACGCCGGTACGGAAATCATCCTGGTCTCCTCCGGCGCCATCGCCGCCGGACTCGCGCCGCTGGGCCTTGCCAAGCGGCCCCGGGACCTGGCAACGCAGCAGGCAGCCGCCAGTGTTGGGCAGGGCCTCCTGATGGCCCGCTACACCCACGCTTTCGGTGCGCACGGCGTGACGGTCAGCCAGGTCCTGCTCACGGCTGATGACCTGATGCGCCGCAGCCAGCACACCAACGCGCTCAGGGCCCTGGACCGGCTCCTGAACCTTGGCGTGGTCCCGGTGGTCAACGAGAACGACACCGTTGCCACGCACGAAATCCGCTTCGGAGACAACGACCGCCTGGCCGCACTGGTGGCCCACCTGGTACGCGCCGACGCGCTGGTGCTGCTCTCCGACGTCGATGCCCTTTACGACGGTCCGCCGTCCAAGGGTGCCAGCAGGATCCCGCTGGTTGCCGGGCCGGAGCACCTCGAAGGTGTTTCCATTGGTGCGGCAGGGAAGGCCGGCGTAGGCACCGGCGGCATGATGACCAAGGTCGAGGCTGCAACAATCGCCGCCGGATCAGGCATCCATGCCCTGGTGACGTCCACCGCCAACGCAGGCAAGGCCCTGGCCGGCGAGGACGTTGGCACCTGGTTCACCGTCAATGGCGCCCGGAAGCCGGTCCGCCTCCTGTGGCTTGCCCACCTGGCCTCGATCCACGGCCGGTTGGTGCTCGACGCCGGGGCCGTCAAGGCAGTGCGCGACCGCCACACCTCGCTGCTGCCCGCCGGGATTTCCGGAGTGTCAGGCGACTTCGAAGCCGGCGACGCCGTAGAGATGGCAGGCCCTGACGGAACAGTCATTGCCCGTGGGCTGGTTAACTACGCTGCCGGTGAACTGCCGCAGATGCTGGGCCGGTCCACCAGGGAACTTGCCAAGGCGCTGGGCAGGGGATATGACCGCGAAGTTGTTCATGTTGATGACCTCGTGCTCCTCTGAGCGCCCGGCTCGCCTAAACTTGAAGAATGACTGAGGCATTGACCCACCACGAAGCTGCCATTTCCGACGCCGCAGTGTCCGGCGGGCCCGCCGTGGACGCTACTGCTCCGGAACGCGCGCCACTGGATGCTGCAGGAATTGAGGCCGCAGTCCACGCCGTGGCGGAGCGTGCCCGTAAGGCGTCGCGCCCCATGGCCCGTGCCAACCGGGCGTGGAAAGACCGCGGACTCCGCGCCATGGGCAAGGCACTCCTGGAAAACAAGGCGGCAATTCTTCGCGCCAACGCCCAGGACGTCAGCGCCGGCAAGGCCAACGGCACCTCGGCGGCCATGCTGGACCGGCTGACGCTCACGGACGCCCGGATCGACGGGCTGGTTTCCGCCCTGGAGAACCTGGCCAACCTTCCCGATCCCGTGGGCAACGTGGTCCGCGGCCAGACCCTTCCCAACGGGTTGCGCCTGCGGCAGGTTAATGTGCCCATGGGTGTAGTTGCGGCCATCTACGAAGCCCGCCCCAACGTCACAGTGGACATCGCCGGGCTTGCCCTGAAGAGCGGCAACGCCGTAATCCTGCGCGGCGGAACGGCGGCGGCAGCCACCAACGAGGCCCTGGTGCACGTCCTGCGCAACGCCCTGGACTCAGTCGGCCTGCCCGCGGACGCCGTCCAGACCGTTGACCAATACGGCAGGGAGGGCGCGAACGTCCTGATGCGGGCCCGCGGCAAGGTTGACGTCCTGATTCCCCGGGGCGGCCGCGAGCTGATCCAGACCGTCGTCACCAATTCGGCGGTTCCCGTGATCGAGACCGGCGAAGGCAACGTCCATATCTTCCTCGATGAATCAGCCAACGAAGATATGGCTGTGGAGATCCTCCTGAACGCCAAGACGCAGCGGCCCAGCGTGTGCAACACCGTGGAGACGCTGCTGGTGCACTCGCAGTCCACGGTGCTTCCCGCCGTCGCCAAGGCCTTGGCCAAAGCGGGCGTTACGCTCCACGTTGACCAGCGGGTCCGGGAAAACCTTCCCGCCGGTGTGGGCGCCGAAGATGCCACGGACACCGACTGGGGCACCGAGTACATGGACCTGGACATCGCCGTCGCCATGGTGGACAGCCTGGATGACGCCGTCAGCCACATCCGCCGCTGGACCACCGGCCACACCGAAGCGATCATCACCAATAACCTTGCCAATGCCGAACGGTTCATCGCGGAGGTGGACTCCGCTGCAGTGATCGTGAACGCCTCCACCCGGTTTACCGACGGCGGCGAACTTGGCCTGGGTGCGGAAGTCGGCATCTCCACACAGAAGCTGCACGCCCGTGGCCCCATGGGCCTGACCGAGCTCACCACCACCAAGTGGATCGTACAGGGCGAGGGCCAGGTCCGCGGGTAGCGGCAGCAGTAAACGGGCCCACTCCGGCGGGGTGCCCAACCCGGGCGGAGCCCGAGTTGGCGGCCGGTAGGGCTAATATAGAACAGAAGTCCGGAACGGCTGAACCATCCGCCGTCGAAAATTCCTTGAACATTAGGGGAGAACATGCTGCTCCAGCAGATCGCCATGACCGTTGCCGCCGCGAGCGAGGCCGAACACGAGGAACTCGCCCCGCTGTGGGCAGACCCGCTGGTCTTCGGGATCGTCATGTTCGCTTTCATGCTGGTCCTGCTGGCCATCACCTGGTCCTACTCCAACCTCGGCAACCGCCACGCCGCCGTCGAGGAACACAATGACCCGCACCGCCAGCACCCCAACAAGCACGATCACGGCCAGGGACACTGAACGTTCCCATAGTGCTTCCCAAAGGCAGCGGAACGGGCCGGTTGAGGCTGGGCGTGATGGGCGGGACCTTCGATCCCATCCACCACGGGCACCTCGTCGCCGCCAGTGAGGTGGCCGCAAAGTTCGGCCTGGACGAGGTTGTCTTCGTCCCAACCGGGCAGCCATGGCAGAAGTCGCACAAACGGGTCAGTGCCGTTGAACACCGTTACCTCATGACGGTGATTGCCACGGCATCCAACCCGCGTTTCACGGTGAGCCGGGTCGATATCGACCGTCCCGGACCCACCTACACCATTGATACGCTGCGGGACCTCCGCAGGCAGCGCCCTGATGCGGACCTGTACTTCATCACCGGCGCTGACGCCCTGGCACAGATTCTGTCCTGGAAAGACATCGACGAACTCTGGTCCCTGGCCCACTTCGTGGGAGTTACCCGGCCCGGGCATGTCCTGGACGGAATGGGCCGGAAAGACGTCAGCCTCCTTGAAGTTCCGGCCATGGCCATTTCCTCCACCGACTGCCGCGCCCGGGTCGCGGAGAACAATCCGGTCTGGTACCTGGTGCCGGACGGAGTAGTGCAGTACATCGCCAAGTACGGGCTGTATGCGGGGGAGCACGCAGCCAGTGACCAGGACCCAGCAACATCCTCCGAATCCGCCAGCACTGAATGAGTTTTTTATGAGTCAGGAACAGCCACCACTGCGGAGCCGTCGCGAATTGCGCCAGCTCCGTGCCGAGGCCGCGCCCGAATCCGGCCTGACACCCCGGCAGCAGCACAACACCGGGCCGCGGACGGACCGGGTCCGCCGGGTTTCCACCGGTCCCGTGGATTCCGTACCCGAAAGCGGCGGCGAGCGGTCGTCGCAGATCCGGGCCCGGGACCGCGCCGCCCTTCGCGCCATGAAGGAACAGGCGGACAGGGAAGAGCCGGACTTCAGCAGCGGACCTCCCACGCGCCGCCAAATGCGGCTGAGGCAACTGCAGGAGCAAGGCTCGACGGCGGCAGTTCCCCTAGTGCCGGCACCCGCCGCGGATTCCCGCCCGGGCTCCAGTGCGGACTCCACTGCAGACGCCGACAGCATGACCGTGGAACAGGCCCTGGCAGCCCGTGCTGAAATCGCGGAGCAGGCCAAGAACCACCTGGCGCGGATGGACAACTCCCAGGGCGCCGACCCCGAGGCCGTAGATCCCCGGATCCTGAAGGAGCAGCAGGCCCTCGCCGAGCGCGCCGCCCTCATCAACCGGAGGACCAACAGCCAGCCCCAGGTGACCGAGTCCGTCCCGGCAGCGACGCGGCCCTCTGATCCCGCCGAGGCAAGCAATCTGGGAATGGTCACACCCCTGGAATTCGTGAAGGTACCCGGCGTGGACCGGCCCGTGATGAAACCGCCGGCCACCTCATATGTCCCGGTGGTGACACAACCCCGGCCTAAGTTGCCGCCGTCGGAGGTCGAAAACCCTGAATCCGGAAGCGGACGCTCCTGGGTGATCGCCCGGGCAGAAGCTGCGGCACGGGCAGCTGAACGTCCCGCAGGCAGGGCACCGGTTGCCGCGGCGCCTGAGGTGGATTCTCCCGCGGAGCAGTTCTTTGAAGAGCAGGCCCCCATCGCCGCGAGTTCGGCCTACGGGCTGGATCCGCTGGACGCGGCAACTGCAGGACTCGCCCGTGCCCAGCGTTCCAAGTACGTCCAGTACGGTGTCCTCGCCTTCGGTGTCCTGGCCCTCGTGGCCGGAGTCATCCTGATCATCAGCGGAATGTCGCGCTAATCAGCGCCCGCACCATTTTTCTTAGCTTCAAAACCAACAAGGAGTCCAGTGACTGCAATCGATTCATCCGTAGAGTTAGCCCGCCACGCAGCGAGGGCGGCGGCAGACAAGATCGCCCAGGACATCGTGGCGCTCGACGTCAGCGAACGGATGGCCCTGACGGACATCTTCCTGATCGCCTCTGCGCCCAGTGAACGCCAGGTCAACGCCATTGTGGACGGCATCGAGGAAGAACTGGGCAAGCTCAAGCGCCAGCCCGTTCGCCGCGAAGGCCGGTCCGGCGGCCGCTGGGTGCTGCTGGACTACTCGGACATCATCATCCACGTCCAGCACGAAGAAGACCGCGTGTTCTATGCCCTTGAACGCCTGTGGAAGGACTGCCCCGTGGTGGACCTGCAGCTCGGCGACGACGCCTCGGCGAAGCCCGCAGCGTCCGAAGATGCACTCTAACCAGCCGCCGTGCCGGTGAATATGCCGGATTTGGAATTTTCGGAAATGCTGTTCTAAGATATTCGAGTTGCTCCGGAGGAATCCGGTTCAATATCCGGCATTTCCGGGGCTGTGGCGCAGCTGGTAGCGCACCTGCATGGCATGCAGGGGGTCAGGGGTT
The DNA here is from genome assembly GCF_049810315.1 of Pseudarthrobacter sp. J47. Lineage (GTDB taxonomy): Bacteria > Actinomycetota > Actinomycetes > Actinomycetales > Micrococcaceae > Arthrobacter. Next base: position 2,187,842 of record NZ_CP187358.1, on the reverse strand, counting down.
CGAGTCCCCTCAGCTCCACCAGGAGAAAAAGGGAACCATCCGATCAGGATGGTTCCCTTTTTTCGTTGCTTCCTAACCGGTGCCCTGCCGGCGCACCATCTCGTTGATCCAAGCCGGCGCAAAAGGGGACGTGCAGCCGGGCGGGGTTGGATAGTCCTTGAGGTTATAGGACAAAACGTGTGTAAATCCCGGGTGTGTCATGTCCGCCCTGCCCATCCTTTGCGGTGCCAGAGGCCTTCGTCTGCGATGTAGAGCTCGGCACAGGGGCCCTGCGTGTTGGTGCTCCTGGTTTCGGCTTTGGCCGGGCGGTACTGCCGGGCTTTGACTAGCTTGGCCGGTGGCAGGGGTTGTTCGGTGGAGGTAGAAGTACCACTCGATCGTGCGTTCGCTGTTCTTCGGTCATGCCGCGGTGGGCACTGAGCAGCAACCGGAGTTGGGCGTTCAGCAAGCAAGGCTATTACCGGTGGAGAGTGAGTCCGGTGACGGAACGAGACTGGGCGGATGCGAACTTGGTCAACGCCGCCCTTGACGTCTACGCCCCGGCGTTCGGGTACCGTTTCATCGCCGACGAGCTCCCGAAAGGGGCATCACGGCAAGTGAGTACGGGGTCCGGCGGTTGTGCACACACCACGGCATCTGGTCGGTTCTCCAAGAAACGCGGCCTGAACCGCAGACCGGGCCGCCGGTCCACGACGACCTGGGCGAGTGGAATTTCACCGGCGCCGCGCCGAACGAACTGTGGCTGACGGAGATCACCGAAGACCCCACTGCTGAGGGGAAGCTCTACCTCTGCGCGGTGAAGGATATAGAAAGCCGCGGCGTAAAGACTCCTGAACGAGATAAGGCTAGCGGGTAGATGCCTCATCCGGCGCGGCTCGTACCCTCAGTGTCCTTGTGGTGATGCATGATTAAGTCGTGTGCCGCTGAGAACATTGACGGCAGGGTCGCCCTGACTCATAATCTAGGGCAGCATTCAACGGAATTTAAGTATGGGGGGATCCTGGCTGGCTGCAATAGCTTAGTCAGGAACACTATCTATGGCACAAACTGAAAATAGAATCTTGCCACTGTGGTCGGACGAGCCGGCATCGACAGATCTTCTGTCGTTTGAAGCAATTGCGGAAACTGTCGCAGATGCGATTTTTGACGATGGGCTCGACCCGATTGCGTTGGGTATTTCTGGATCTTGGGGTAGTGGTAAGACTACGGTCCTAAACCTTATCGAAAAACGTCTAAATGACTGGACGGCCGATGGCCAGAAGATTATTGTTGTTCGCGCAGACCCGTGGCGTTATGACCCGGCTGTGGGTCCCAAAGAAAGCCTGATTACAGAAGTCCTAGGGGCGCTGGCCAAGGAGTGTCGCTCGGACGATCCTGTGAACGATGTTGCCAGCAACACCCTCAAGAAACTTGCAAAGCGCGTAAATTGGTCCAAGGCGATCAAGATGGCGGCTCGTACCGGTATTACGATGCAACTCCCAAGTCTTGATGACATCTTCGACTTGGTAAGCGATGACAAGGAGTCATTGGAAGGCGAGAAGGGTCTTGCCGCGTTCCGGAAGGAATTTTCGGAGTTTCTAGGGAGCCCAGCCCTTGCGCATGTCGAGCAGGTAGTAGTTCTCGTCGACGATCTGGATCGCTGCTTGCCGGAAACAGTTGTTGAGACCCTTGAGGCGATTCGATTGTTCTTATCCGTCGACGGGATGTCTTTCGTCATCGCGGCCGACGAGGAGCGCGTTGCGGAAGCAATTCAGCAGAAGCTCCAGACTCCGAAGGCTGCAACGGAGGAAGAGAGCGTTGCGAGTCTGTACTTGCATAAGATCGTTCAGACCACGATTCCTCTTCCGGCTCTAAGCAACTTCGATACTAAGGCGTACCTTTTCTTATTGCTTGCCAAATCGAAGCTTGGCGACGCTGCGTATGCCCAGCTGGTCATTTCATGCAACGAGCTCCGTCTCGGGGCGGGAAGTCTAGATGACCTTACTATGCCGGAAGGATCTGATCTCGCTCTTGAGGCCGCAACGGCCTCCCGATTAACCCCAGTCCTTTATGAGAGATTTAAAGGCAATCCGCGCCGTATTAAGCGCTTCATGAATGATCTATATGTGCGCCAGGCCGTTGCTTCTCGCCGCGGAATTAGCCTCGCCTCGGATGCTATTGCTAAGTTAATGGTGCTTGAGCGGTTGTTTGAAAGTGACTTCATGACCGTTCTTGATTGGCTGGCTAGCGGCAATCTGAGGCCTCAGTTAATTGCTCTGGACAAGATCACAGCATCCGATGAGCCTGCCCCGGTCACCAAGGTCGGTGATGGCAAAAAGCCTAAGCTCAACGTCAAGGCGGAGCTGCCTCCGCAGGAAGACTCATTAGGCGGGTTCTCTGCGACTATGGTTCGGTGGGCTAAGCTGCCTCCGGAGCTCGACGCTGGCGAGGTTTCTGGCTACCTCACTCTTGCCGCTGCCTTCAAGGGGCGCCAACTAATTGATGAGTCGCTGCCGCAGCAATTGCGTGACATCGCGGCAGCTCTAACGTCCGGTTCTCAACTGGAGAGGACATCCGTTAATGATGCCGAGCTCGCGGCATTGGCCCGGGGTGATGTCGATACGCTCATCCAGTACTTGGGTAGGAAGATGCAGGACGACCCGGCTGTTCAGCTTGGTGCGGTCAACGGGATTTTGACTCTTTGCAACACCCACGATGACCTAGTTGACGTTGCCACGCGCGCCTTGCTGAAGTTGCCGGCGCAAGAAGTTAGCTTGCCGACAGTTCTGCTGTTCAATTCTGGAAGGGCTGCCCAGTTTGTTGAAGTCCTTGGAGCTTGGAAGGCGGGAGCTGAAAATAAGCCGGTCATCAAGGCCTTGGATTCAGTTTTGGACGGGGGAGCCAAATAGATATGGGTACAAGTGGCGCGTTCAAGGGTAGCGGCGGTGCTGACGCAGGTAATTTAAGGGATTCGATTTCGAGCTGGCTTGATGATGCGCCAGCCGCAGTCGGATCCCAGGAACCAAACCAGGCGAACCCGGATGTGCAATCTCCGGGTGAGCAAGGGAATGTTCATCCTGCTCCTGCAGGGTTGGACCCGGCAAGTCTGGCCCCGATGATCCGGTTGTGGCGCCGAGGCGGGGGTGGAGATGGCCCTGGAGGTGGCGGTGGCGGAGGTGGTGGCGCCGGCACGAAGGGTGGACGATCGTCAGGGGGCCCCAAGCGAACCGTTGGTCGGGTTGCTGGTCCGGCAGGTCGAGCAAGTTCCATTGCCCGAGCTTATGCGGCTGGCGACAGGGCAACTCTGGAGAGCTCTGGTCTTAACTACGACGAGCTTCGTGCGCTGAACGATCCGCTGGAAGTAGGTAAACGTATTGCGGATGCCGCCTTCGAAACACAACCCGACGGTTCTATAGAAGACAGCGAAGCCCGAATAATCGTCTCGGAACTCGTTGCTTGGATGATGGACGTACCCGAGGACAGCCCGCGTCAGCCCGATGAGATTGTTCGGCACACAATCGAACAGATGATTATCCAGGGAACGATCAACGAGGTTGGCTCAACAATCCGCAGGGAGAATGACAGGGCTAAGCGTCGCGCTGTTGAGGCGGAGATTCGGAGTGCTGCCGCTGTCATGGCTAGCCAGGCAACCCTTAATGCTTCAGGTGCAAGCGCCGCGGAAATATCAGCTGCTATTGAGAGTAACGTTACGTTGCTTAGCAGTTTTTATGAGGACAGGAAATGACCCGAATCGCACTCTCTCTTGATCGTGCCGAGGCCGAAAAGCTAGAAGGCTATGATGAGGTCTTCCTATGGGATGGGAGTGCAACAGATAGCTTCAAGTCCAAACTCCGTCCCAGCCTCCCAACTTTCGGAAGTGTCGGTGGGGTGAACGCTGACTTTGTTCGGATAGCTTTGGCCGTGTATGCCTCAGACCACACTGTACTTCGTGAGTCAAAAGGGTCCGAGTGGAACCAACGCTCGTTTGAGCTAACCGTTCCGGTCAGCGTTCCGGCGAAATGGGCTGCTCAGGCGGATTCGTTGAGAAGCCTGTTGGGTTATCTGACAGGTGACACTTGGTCCATGGCATTTGTGCAGTCAGGCCTTCCCGATGCTCTGCCCGTGATGGTGAAGGATACGTCACTGCGAACAGTTCTCTTTAGTGGAGGCGCCGATTCGGCCACAGGGGCGTTGGTTTCTGCCCATTCCTTGGGTCCACATGAGACCCACAACCTCCTTTCGCATTCAAGCTCCGGCGCAACGGGCGCCGCTCAGCAGCTCGTAACAACGCGCCTTAACGGGCATTTTGGATCCAAGAACTCGGCCCACCATCGAATCTTTCTCGCCAGGGCGAAGAAAAGGCTCGATGGGACAAAGTTTCCTAAAGAGCCATCAAGTCGTTCGCGTTCACTGCTCTTCCTTGCCCTAGGTCTTGCGGCGGCGGAACAAGGTGGCGGCCCACTTTGGATTCCTGAGAATGGTTTTGCCTCTTTGAATCCGCCTCTTGGGCCAGAGCGGAGAGGCGCACTCTCTACGCGAACAACGCAACCATGGTTCCTCTGGAGAGTCAGTTCATTACTTACCGCCATGGAAGGACATGGTTCGATTATTAATCCCTTCCAGCACATGACGAAAGGTGAAATGTTCCGACGTGTTGAGAGCATCCTGGGAGCCGATGGCGCTTCAGACTATCTGAGTACGACGAGCTCTTGCTCTCATACTGACCAGCAGTACGTGGGGGTTCCAAGTGGCACGCATTGTGGGGTTTGCTTTGGGTGCATCGTTCGCCGCGCTTCCTTTAAGGCGTCGGGCGTGGTTGATCAGACATGGTATCTAAGTAACGAATCTAGTGAGAAGATTCTGGACTACGTAGAGAAGAAATCTGTTATGACGGCAATGAGAGACTTCGTCGAATTGGGTGTCGACGAGGCGGTCATCATGGCAATGCCGCTTCCGCCAGGCTACCTCGCCCGCATGGCACTGGAGCTTTCGCAAAAAGGCATGAGCGAACTTCAGGACTTCCTAGCATGAACACAATGCCACCTTTAGATACTCACGCACATGTCGATACTGGAATCTCTTCACGAGAGCTGGAAGACCTCGGTGCTGTGGTTTTAATAGCAACTCGATCATTGGCTGACTTCGAACTTGTCCAAGAACGGCAAGACTTGGTCAGCGTATGGGGTGTCGGATGCCACCCCTCTCTTGTCGGTGTGCAGAAGGCATTCATCGAAGAAGATTTCCGAGAAGCTCTCAAAAAGACGCCATTCATCGCTGAAGTTGGATTGGATGGCTCTTCTCGCGTTCCAGTCGGATCGCAAATCAGGGTACTCAAGACGATCCTGTCTGCAACTCATAAGCAACCTCGAATAGTCTCGCTACATAGCTACAAGGCAACAGCTGAGCTGGTGAGTGTTATGAAGCAGGAGGGTGAGCAGCCCGGAAGGATCTTGCATTGGTGGCTAGGGACCGATGACGAGACAGCTGAGATGTTGCAACTGGGCTGTTTTTTCTCGATCAATTTTTCCATGCTTCGAGCTCCCGGTGCATGGACTCAAGTTCCACTAGACAGGATTCTCCTGGAAACAGACCATCCATCGGGCGATCGCTTTTCGAGCCAGCCACGCCAGCCCGGAAGCCTAACGGACGTAGAGAAGCTATTGGCAAAGAGATTTCAGCTGACCGCTCACCAAATAAGAGTCCAGTGTTGGAAGAACTTCGCGGCCATCGTGGAATCGACGCGCACTGAGACTCTAATGCCTCGACCGGTTCAGAAGATGCTTGCTGCAGTAGGAACGCGCATCTAGCTTGGAGATCCTTGGCAGGCTACTGGGTGTCGAGCAGATGCTGACATGAACGTTGGACTGTTACTCCCGCTTCAACCGACCGTGATCACAACGTATGAGCAGTCATGCCCATGCGCTTGCCGAGCCTTGCTAGTGCGTTGCCTTGTTTGTACAGCCTCGGTACTTCCTTGACTTGCTGTTGGGACTGCTGAAGGTTTAGTTGACAGCTGGGGTTGATAATTTCTTACGCGGCTGAGGCCGCGTTTTTTATTGTCTCAAACTCGATTGGTGTCAGCCGTCCGAGGGCACGTTGACGGCGTTTGCGGTGGTAGCTGCGCTCGATCCAGGTCGTGATGGCCAGCCGGAGCTCGGCCCGGGTCTCCCATCGTTTCCGGTTCAGGACGTTCTTTTGCAGCAGGGAGAAGAACGATTCCATCGCTGCATTGTCACCGCATGCCCCTACCCGGCCCATCGATCCGTTCAGGCCGTAGGTGTTCAGGGCCAGGACGAACTTTCTGGATCTGAACTGGGACCCTCTGTCCGAGTGGACCACCGTGCCCGCCGGTTTCCTGAGGGCCACGGCGTGGTCCAGGGCGGCGACGGCCAGGGACGCTTTCATCCGCCCGTCCATCGAGTACCCGACGATCCGGTTTGAGTGAAGGTCCTTGATCGCGCACAGGTACAGCTTGCCCTCCCCGGTGTGGTGCTCGGTGATGTCCGTGAGCCATTTCCGGTTCGGTGCCGTGGCGCTGAAGTCCCGTTCGACGAGGTCATCGTGGACCGGCGGGCCGGCCTTGAGCCCTGACCGGCGCCGGCGGTGGATCACCGAGAGGATGCCGTTCTCCGAGCACAGCCGCCAGATCCGGCGTTCACTGGCCCCAGGGCCGGGACCGGCGTTGATCTCATCGGCGATGAACCGGTATCCGAAGGCAGGATCGTCCCGGTGGTGATCGATGGCGGCGTTGATCAGATGCGCTTCTTCCCAGTCCCGGGCCGGGACGGGATTGGCGGCCCACTGGTAGTAGGCCTGTCTGGAGAAATTCAGTACCCGGCAGGACACTGCCACGGGAACCCGGATCGGGGCGTCCCTGGCAGCCAGCTCGCGGACCAGCGGGTACATCATTTTTTTGGGTTGATGTCCCGGGACAAGTAGGCCACGGCACGGCGCATGACTTCGGCTTCCTGTTCCAGGAGCCGGATGCGTTTGTTGGCCTCCCGCAACTTCGCGGCGTCATCGGACACCGCCCCGGACTTCACGCCGTCTTCTCTGTCGGCGATCTTCATCCAGCGGTGCAGGGCAGCGGGCGAGACACCGAAGTCCTTGGCGATCTGGATGATGGGCGCTTCGCCCTTGCGGGCAACCGCGACGACATCGCGGCGGAATTCTTCGGGAAAGGCTTTGGGCATGATGAACATCCTTCCACCCGCAAGGATCAAATCCTCACAGGCAAAGTGTCAATCAAACCTTCAGCAGTCCCGTTCGTCCAGACCCGACCTTGCGTGGGTAACTGCTTGCCGGTGTAGATGGTTGCTGACTGTCCCTCGACTGATCTCGGACTTAACGGCCAGTCCCTACACGCGCGTACCAGCTTGGTAATCAGCAGCTAGCGCCTTGGCTGCTCGGGCTTGAGTTACGGGAATCGGCGGGGGAGTAGACGGTCCTTCGGTTCTTTCTGAGGCCTGGCCTGGATCATCTCGACTAGGGCACGGAGCTCCAGATGTGCGGTTTCTTGATTCGAATAGGATGTAAAACGCCCACCAAGAGAAAAGGGAACCATCCGATCAGGATGGTTCCCTTTTTTGTTACGTCCTAGCCGGCGTGTAAGCGGCAACTTTAAACTGACCGGGTACGGAAAATCTGATTGACCGTTCGCGGCAGTGGTTTTGACCGGCGGCGGCAAGGATTTTTGGACAGCAGCAGGCCACGGTGTGTGGCTTGGCGTGCTGGGATTCCCTTGTCCATCCCTCGTGTCGTTGCGGGGAGAGCCCCTTCCTTCCGCGGTGAAATGGCGATGCCAATCGTCTGTATTTCACCCGTTGTGGGAAGAAAGGGGCTCGTTGTGAAGTCTCCAGGAGAGTTCATGGAAATTTTAGCTGCTTACGATTTGACCCGGTCGTACCGGGATGCCGCGAAGATCTGCGGCGTTTCGCACAACACGGTCCGCTCGTATGTGAAGGCCCGCCAGGAAGGCGCGCAGGCGCCGGTGGCCCGGCAACGCGGCCGGATGACCGACCCGTTCCTGCCGCAGATGGCCTCCTGGGTCGAGCAGTCCCGCGGGAAGATCCGCGGCGACGTGGTGCATGAGAAGCTCCGGGCTTTGGGGTTCACACCGGGTGCGAGCGGACGACCAGGACCACGCTTGCTGAGTTGAAGGCGAAATACCGGGCCCGGAACGTGCGCGTGCACCGGCCCTGGACTCCTGAGCCGGGTCTGTGGCTTCAGTATGACTACGGCGACGGGCCCGTCGTTGACGGGGTGAAGACGGTGCTGTTCGTGGCCTGGCTGGCGTTCTCCCGGTTCCGGATCGTGATCGCTTTGCGGGATAAGACCATGCCGAGCGTGTTCGCCGCCCTCGACCGGACGTTCCGCCTGATCGGCGGGGTCCCGACCTACGTATTGACCGATAACGAGAAGACCGTCACGGTTGAGCACGTCGCCGGGATCCCGGTCCGGAACCACCAGATCGTGGCCTTTACCAAGCACTACTCAACCTCGCTGCAGACCTGCCTGCCGGCCGACCCGGCCTCGAAGGGCGGAGTGGAGAACGCGGTCAAGATCGCCAAAGCCGACCTCGTCCCGAAGGAGACCAATCTGCTGCCCGAGTACCGGTCCTTCGCCGAGCTGGAGGCTGCGTGTGAGGCGTTCATGGAAGAGGTAAATTCGAGGGTGCACCGGGCCACGCTGGAGATCCCCAAGGACATGCTCCGGGTTCTCGAAGGACCAAGGTTGCACCCGGTCCCGGCGACACCGGTGACGGCGAGTTTCGGCCACACCCGCCAGGTCCCGCCGAACACGCCCATGATCACCTTTCAGCAGTCCCGCTACTCCGTCCCGCACACCCTGATGGGTCAGATGGTATGGGTGCGCGGGACCGAAACCGAGGTCGTCATCGTCCACGTCGGGAACGCCGGCCCCGTCGAGGTCGCCCGGCACAAACTCACCCGCCCCGGCACCCCCGCGATCATCGACGCCCACTTCCCGCCGGCCCCTTCCGGGGCCCTGGAACGGGTGATCCGCCCGACCAACAAGGCCGAGGAAGAGTTCCTCGCTCTCGGCGCCGGCGCAGCGCTCTGGCTCAAGGAAGCAGCCGCCGCCGGCACCGGAAAGATCCGGCACAAAATGGAACGCGCCGTCACCCTGGCCAAGGTCCTCGGCGCCGACGAGGTCGACAAGGGCCTGGGAGCGGCAGCGGTGCATCAGCGCTTCACCCACGAGGACCTGCTCTCCATCGTCAACACCGGCAACGCCACAAGCCACACAACCAGCATCATCCACACCGTCACCGACCAAGGCCAATGGCTGAGCCAGGGCACCGGCTCCTGGGCCAACTTCGGCACGACACCCACCACCGCGCCGACCACCGGCCCCGCCGTTGACGGCGATCTTGAAGGAGCCATCGATGAGCGCTAAAACCATGACCCGGCCCCTGGCCGATACGGCGGTAGAGAACGTGATCGCGCTGATGCGCACGACCCGGATGCCGCACGCCCGCGCGGTGGTCGCCGACGTCCTGGCCACCGCGAAAGCCCAACGCTGGGACCCCACCGAAGTCGTCCGCGTCCTGCTCGAAGCCGAAGCCACCGGCCGGAACCGGTCGATGCTGGCCACCCGGCGCAAACGCGCAGGATTCCCCACCGGGAAGACCTTCGATGTCTGGGACGAGGCCCTCTCCACCCTCCCGGCCGCGACAACGTCGTTTCTGCGGACCCTGGAATGGGTGCGGCGCCGGGAGAACCTGATTGCCTGCGGGCCCTCCGGCACAGGTAAGACCCTGCTCCTGGAAGCCCTCGGCCAGCAGGCCATCGATCAGGGCATGTCCGTGTCCTGGCTCAGCATGGAAGACCTCGGCGCGCTCGTGCGACGGCACCGGATTGATGACAGCGTCAACAAAGCCATCACCCGCGCCACCAACGTGGATTTGATTTGTATCGACGATATAGGCCTGTTGCCGGTCTCCGCCGACGCGGCCGAGGGCTTCTACCGGGTCGTGGAAGCCTCCTACGAGAAACGGTCCCTGGCGATCAGCTCGAACATCCACCCCTCCGGGTTCGATGAGCTCATGCCCAAAACCATTGCCACCGCGACCGTGGACCGGCTTCTCCATCACGCCCACCTCTGCCAAACCAGCGGCGAGTCCGTCCGGCTTATGCAAGCCCAAAACGGGAAAGGAACCCGACCCATGAGCTAACCCAAACCCCCGGTCAGGCGCCCCGAAACCCGGCACGCCCGGGGCACCTGACCCTGTCCAAAAATACTTGCCGCGACCGGTCACTCACCTGCCACCAGCGGGCAAACCAACCTGCCGCCACCGGTCATTTCTAAGTTGCCGTTGACACCGGCGCCCTGCCGGCGCACCATCTCGTTGATCCAAGCCGGCGCAAAAGGGGACGTGCAGCCGGGCGGGGTTGGATAGTCCTTGAGCACCTCAAGGCGTTCGCCGATGCCGAGCGCGCGCTGGCGGTATTCCGGGTGCTCGATCCCGATCTGGGCCAGGCAGTGGTTCATGGCCCATTGCAGCCGGTCAGGGGCGTCCTTCATTTCGGCCTCGATGGTGTCCAGGAGTCCCGGGAGATCCAGTCCTTCAGGCTTCTTCGCAACGCGTTCTGTGGTCAGTGCCCACCCGGCGCTGGCCACTACCGGGTCCGGGTCCGCCAACCAGGCCAGACGCAACTCCTCGCAGTGCGGGCTCTTCTTCACCACGTAGTTGACCAGCCAGTCGTGCACCTTGGGGCTGCGTGCCTCACGGAGCATCCTGTCGAGTGCATCCAGCCCAAACGCCTTGGGCCGGCAGATCAGCAGCGCCAGGAGCCTGGCGCCCGTGTCGCCGGTATCCCACAGCGCGACGCTGAGTTCCTGCTGTGTCTTCAGTTCTTTCGCGAGTGCGCGCAGCTTGCTTAGATTAATTCCGTGGTCGTCGCCACGCTTCTCGTTGGCTTGGCGCATGCCGGGATCTTCAAGGGCGGCCAGCCTGGCCATCACCTCGTCCACGGCCGGATGGGCAAGCGCTGCTTCAGCCATTGCAGAGTCCTCTCGTTTGATCGGCTGTCCACCCCCGGAGCGGGCACCTGGCCTCAGTTTCATAGTAACGATCGGGCGCCAATGCCGGCGGTCCAGTGACGGCAATGCCCCACAACCTTGACTGGTGCGATGACACCGGGAAGAACAACCGGGTTGCCGGCTCTGCCGGTGGCCTGCAACGGATTTCCTGTGCGATGCCGGTCAAACCGCTGCAGATCAAGCCCTCCGGCGCCAATTAGGTCCCGCCGCATTTCTGCACTAAGCTAAACGGGTTGCTTCCGCCGTCGAAGATCGGCTGGCGGGCAAATGTTCGGGGCTGTGGCGCAGCTGGTAGCGCACCTGCATGGCATGCAGGGGGTCAGGGGTTCGAGTCCCCTCAGCTCCACCATCAACACCCCCGGTCCGCGGACCGGGGGTGTTTTTCTTTTGCCGGGCAGCCGGTCTTCCGCGACTATCATTGTCTGGTGACCGAATCGCTTCCGCCCTGTCCTGTCTGTTCCAGCGAGTACACGTATGAGATGGGCGCCCTGCTGGTCTGCCCCGAGTGCGCCCACGAATGGGAGCCCGTGACGGAGGACGTTGAAGCAACGGAAGTCCGGGTCATCAAGGATTCGGTAGGCAACGTGCTGTCCGACGGCGACACCGTCACAGTGGTCAAGGACCTCAAGGTCAAGGGCAGCTCCACTGTCATTAAGGTGGGCACCAAAGTCCGCGGCATCCGGCTGGTGGACGGCGTGGGCGACCACGACATCGACGCCAAGGTGGACGGCGTCGGTCCCATGCAGCTCAAATCCTCCGTTGTGAAGAAGGTCTAGCTGAACTCCGAATCCCAGGCTGCCGACGTCGTTGTCATCGGTGCCGGCCAGGCAGGCCTCTCAGCCGCTTACCACCTGCAGCGCCGGGGCCTGGTTCCGGCCGGCCCGGCGCAGGACCCCGATGCCCTGACCTATGTGGTGTTCGACGCCGAGGACGGACCGGGGGGAGCCTGGCGGCACCGCTGGAAGAGCCTCCTGATGGCCACGGTCAACGGCATCAGCGACCTCCCCGGGATCGCCAAGCCGGAGGTGGACCCCTGCGAGCCCAGTTCCGAGTTCCTGACGCGCTATTTCGGCGGATACGAAGAGCAACTGAACCTGGCTGTGCGTCGCCCCGTGAAAGTATCCAAGGTCAGCAGGGCAGACGACGACCCGGCCGGGCGGCTGATTATCGAAACCTCCGCGGGCATATGGTCCGCAGCGGCCGTCATCAACGCCACGGGCACCTGGACCCGGCCGTTCTGGCCCATCTACCCGGGCCAATCAAGTTTCAAGGGCCGCCAGCTCCACGTCGCCGATTACGTTGCCGCTGAAGAGTTCCGCGGCCAGCACGTGATTGTGGTGGGCGGCGGTATTTCCGCCGTGGGCCTCCTCGAAGAGATCTCAAAAGTCACCACCACCAGCTGGTTCACCCGGCGCCCGCCGGTATGGCGGGACTCTGAATTCGACTCCAAGGCCGGGCACGACGCCGTTGCCCTGGTAGAGGAGCGCGTGCGCCAGGGGTTGCCGCCCCAAAGCGTGGTGTCCGTGACCGGCCTGATATGGACACCGGTGCTCCGTGCTGCCGCGGCGAGGGGCGCCCTGGACAGGCAACCCATGTTTACCGCCATAGAGCCCGACGGCGTTCGGCTGGCAGACGGCGGTTTGCTGAAGGCAGACGTGATCCTTTGGGCCACCGGATTCCGGGCCGAACTGGAGCATCTCGCCCCGTTGCACCTGCGCGGACCCGGTGGCGGCATCGCCATGGACGGCACCCAGGTGGCTGCCGAGCCTCGGGTGCACCTGGTGGGATACGGGCCGTCGTCATCAACCATTGGCGCAAACCGTGCCGGCCGGGCGGCGGTCAGTGCGATCCTCCGCCTGCCCTCCCTGGCGGAAGCCTTGAAAGGGGCGACGACATGACCGATTCCCTGCAGGCGTTGTTTGACGGGTTGCGCCGCTTCCCGGACGTCGAAGCCGCGAATCTGCAGGCCTGGGACGCCACCGACAGGCTGCTGCTGGACGCTGCCTGGGAGCTGCCTGCGGTCCGTGACGCATCAACCCGTCCGGTGCTGGCTGTCATCGGCGACCGCTATGGGGCCCTGACACTGGGTGCACTCGCACGGTCCGAAGGGAAAGCGTCCGAAGAGGCAGGCCCGGAAGAAGCTGCCACCGGGTTCCGGGAGGTACGGGTGCATCAGGACCTCTGCACCGGCGTCCGGGCGCTCGGCCACAACGCCGCGGCAGCAGGGCTGGCTGGCTGGCGGCAACTGCCGCTGGTGGAGGAACTGTTGGCGGGTGCCGACGTCGTACTTCTTCAATTGCCCAAGACGCTGGCGGAGCTCGAGGAAATTGCCGAAGCCGTGGCGCGGTGGGCCGGGCCTGCTGTCACCCTGGTGGCAGGCGGCCGGGTGAAACACATGAGCCTGGGGATGAACGCGGTGCTGGAACGGTATTTTGGCCGCGTCCAGCCCCAACTGGCCCGGCAGAAGTCGCGGCTGGTCATCGCCGCCGAACCAGTGGTGCCCGAGGGCCCGCCCGGCTTTCCGGTGCTCGAATACAACCAGGAACTGGACCTGCATGTCGCAGCCCGTGGAGCCGTTTTTGCCGGCACCCGGCTGGACATAGGCACCCGTTACCTGCTGACATTCCTCCCGGAAATGGCGGCCGTGGACCACGCCGTGGACCTCGGTTGCGGCACCGGAATCCTCGGCTCGATGTACGCCCGGCAAAACCCCGGTTCGAAGGTCACCGCCACGGACCAGTCGGCAGCGGCGGTGGATTCGGCGAGGGCTACTGCCGCAGCGAACGGGCTGGCGGGGCAGGTGGACTGCCTCCAGGACGATGCCTTGTCCACCATGGCGGATGGCAGCGCCGGGCTGGTCCTGCTGAACCCGCCTTTCCATCTGGGCAATTCGGTGCACGCGGGAGCGGGCCTGAAAATGATCGAAGCTGCCGGCAGGGTCCTTCGGCCCGGCGGACAGCTGTGGACCGTGTTCAACAGCCACCTCAGCTACCTGCCTGCCCTGCGGCGAACAGTGGGCCCAACCAGTGTTGCGGGCCGGAATTCGAAATTTACGGTGGCGCTCAGCGTACGCACGGAACGGTAACGTACCATTTCAGACATCAGCCCGAACCGCATAGGGGAGAACGTGCCAGAGACCCGCCAGCCCTCGCCACGGCGCGGCACCAACCTGCCGCGCATGGGGGATTTCAACCTCACGGTGATCCTGGATGCGATCCGCCGTTCCACGGGCGGCCTCAGCCGCGTGGAGCTGGCACAGATCGTGGGATTGTCGCCGCAGACCATTTCGAATATTTCCCGCCGCCTGCTGGACCAGCAGCTGATCGTGGAAGCAGGCAAAGAGGGCAACGGGCCCGGCAAGCCACGCACCATCCTGCAGTTGAACCCGGCCGGACAGTACGCCATCGGTGTCCACCTGGACCCGGCAGTAACTACGTTTGTGGTGCTGGACCTGATCGGCGACGTCGTCCAGCATGCCCGGATCACAACGCCCGGGGGCGGCAATCCCTCTGCTGTCATCGCCACCATTGCCAGCACCATCGAGACACTGATTGCCGATTCCGGAGTGGACCGCAGCCGGATCGCAGGGGTCGGTGTGGCGGCTCCGGGACCCATCGACCTTGACCAGGGCACCGTGGTGAATCCGCCGCTGCTACCCGGCTGGGACCGTGTTGACCTGCGCGATGCGCTGCGGGATGCCACAGGCTACCCGGTGCTGGTGGACAAGGACGTAACCAGCGCGGCCGTAGCGGAGACCTGGGCCGGCGGCCCCAGCGGTTCCGGCAGCTTCATTTTTATGTACATGGGCACCGGCATCGGCTGCGGGCTGGTCCTCAACGACGAGGTGATCCGCGGAACGTCCGGGAACGCCGGTGAAATCGGGCACATTATGGTGGACCCGGACGGCCCCCCGTGCGACTGCGGCCAGCGCGGCTGCGTCAAGTCATCATGCATTCCGCAGGCACTGGTGGCCGAGGCCGCCCAGGCCGGCATTCTTGAGGGGCCAGTGGATGCGCTGGGCGCGGCGGACATCCAGGACAGCTTTGCCCGGCTCTGCCAGCTGGCAGACGACGGCAACGTCCACGCGGCAACCATCCTGGACCGATCGGCTGTGCTTGTGGCCCGCGCCGCCTCCGTGGTGGCCAACGCCCTGGACGTGGAACGCGTGGTGTTCGGGGGGCCGTTCTGGGCACAGATCTCTGACCGCTACCTCGCCATCATCCCGGACGCCATCAACGGTGCCAGCGCCGCTGCCGTGATCCATAACGTCGAAGTGGTGTCCTCAGGAGTGGGCGAGGACGTCGGTGCAGTGGGTGCGGCCTGCCTGGTCCTGGAGCACACGCTCGCCCCGCGGGCACAGAGGCTGCTGCTGGAAACCTGACCCGTTGTGGTGCGCAACCCGTCAGGTGTCAGTCGATGTCCTCGAAGATCACGCCATAGGGCAGGGTTTCGTCGATGTGCGCCTGGTGCCCGGTGGATCCGGTGTTGTACGTCACCCGGACACCGTGCAGCTGGTCAGCGGCTGACTGCTGGAGTACGGGGCGGACGGCGTCCACAACGTTGGGGCTCTGCTGGGCCAGGTATTCTGCATAGCTTGCTGGTAGCTCTTTCATGGCATCAGGGTAGTCCTCTGCGGCCCGGATGGGGAGGGCTGCCCATTGCGGCTTTTCCGGACGGCGGCTTGGATAGGATGGCCGGTGGCGGACCTCCTTCCACCCAGACACCAGCAAGGGGTAAACAGTGCAGCTGACCAGCGAGACGGCCAGGATCGACGCCACTGAAATGGCCCGGGCCGCCCAGGTTGTTGCCAACATCTCCCGCAGCTTCGAAGCCAAGGTGGTGGGGCAGTCCAGGCTCCGCGAGACACTGCTGATCGGACTTCTCACCGGCGGGCACATCCTTCTGGAAAGCGTGCCCGGGCTGGCCAAGACCACGGCCGCGCAGACTGTGGCGGATGCCATCAGTGCAGACTTCCGCCGCATCCAGTGCACCCCGGACCTCCTTCCCAGCGACATTGTGGGAACGCAGATTTACGACGCCGGCAAGGGAACCTTTGTCACGCAGCTTGGCCCGGTGCATGCCAACATCGTCCTGCTGGACGAGATCAACCGCTCCAGCTCCAAGACGCAGAGCGCCATGCTGGAGGCCATGCAGGAGCGCCAGACGTCCATCGGCGGACAGGAGTACCGGCTGCCGTCGCCGTTCCTGGTGCTCGCCACGCAGAACCCCATTGAGCAGGAGGGGACTTACCAGCTGCCGGAAGCGCAGATGGACAGGTTTATGCTCAAGGACGTGCTGGATTACCCCAGTCCGGCCGAGGAAGCGGAAGTGGTGCGCCGGCTCGATGCCGGGGTTTTCAACCAGGACCTGAAGCCGGCCGCCGCAGCCTCCCTGGACAGCGTAGTAGCCGTGCAGCAGCTGGTAGGCCGCATCTACCTGGATCCGGCCATCCTGAACTACATCGTCGGGCTGGTGTACGTGACCCGCAACGCCGCCACCTACATTGATCAGCGGCTGGCCGGCTTCATTGAGTTTGGCGCCAGCCCCCGGGCCAGCATTGCCTTCAGTCAGGCCGCCCGGGCACGTGCCCTGCTCCTCGGGCGTGACCACGTGCTCCCGGAGGACGTAAAGGCCTTGGCGCACCGGGTCCTGCGGCATCGGCTGATCCTGGGCTTTGAAGCAGTGGCCGAAGGCGTTCCGGTGGAATCGGTCATTGACGCAATCGTCGCCGCCGTCCAGACGCCCTGACGCATGGCAGCTCTCCTGCCCCGGGTGAAATCGAAGATGTTCATCTTCGCGCACCGCAAGGTCCGCGGACTGCTCGACGGCGAATACGGTTCAGTGTTCAAAGGCAGCAGCCTGGACTTTGATGACCTTCGGGCCTATGTGCCGGGTGATGACGTGCGTGCCATTGACTGGAAGGCCACAGCCAGGCACGGTTCACCGCTGATCCGGCGCTATGTTGCTGTGCGCCAACAGAACGTCCTCCTGGTAACGGACACAGGCCGGAACATGGCTGCAGTTGCGCGCGGCGGCGAAACCAAAAAGGACCTCGCCGTCCTTGCCCTTGGCGTGATCGGTCTGCTTGCCCAAAAGCACGGCGACCCCGTGGGCCTGGTGTCCGGAGACGCCAGCGGTTCCAGGCACCTGCCCGCACAATCCGGGGAAGCGCACCTGGAACGGCTGCTCCGGGATGTGGACGGAGCGTCATTGTCCGCGCCTCCCAGCAGGCTGCAGGGCCAGCTGGAGTACATTGCTTCCACGTTCGGCCGGCGGATGCTGCTGTTTGTCGTAGCGGACGAGGTCACGGCCGACGCAGGTTTGGAGAAGATACTGCGCAGGCTGCGGGCCCAACACGAAATTCTGTGGCTGACCATCAGGGATGCGGAGCTGGCCAACGCGGAGATGGCCGCTGTGGGAGCGGATACGTTCAGCGTGGATGACTTTTCCCCGTTGCTTCGACGTCTTGCCGGCTCCCCGGCGGTGGCGCGGTCCTATGCGGAGGCCATGGAGCGGAGGGACGGGGAACGCAGTGCCATGCTCCGCCGGGTTGGTATTTCCGAAGGAGAGCTCGGGAGCAGCGCCGAAGTGATGCCGGCTTTGTTCTCACTGCTGGAAAGGCATCGTCGTGGGGGATAACGCAGTGCAGGACGGCGAAGGCTTCTACGCGCCGCTCGCCTACGGTGCCTGGTGGGGCTGGGCCGGATTTGCGGTACTGCTGGTCACCGCCGGTTGGCTTGCCTGGGTGTTCTTCTCCACACGCCGACGCAAAGTGACCGCTCCGGCGCCGGTCCGGCTGACGCCAAAGGCAGACGCCGGGTTGTTGCGCGAGACCTACCTGGAGCGCATGGACGCGGTGGTGGCCGATACCCGTGCCGGACGTATTCCGTTGCGCTCGGGGCACCAGGAGCTGAGCCTGCTGGCCCGCAAGTATATCCGTGACGCTTCTGGTGTGGACGCGCCGCGGATGACCCTTGACGAGATTTCCAGGCACCCCGTCCCGGTGCTGGCGAGCGCCCTGGAACAGCTGTATCCGGGGGAGTTCGGCCCCGAACCATTGCCGTCCATTGACGCATCCGCGACGGCAGCCAAATCCGTGGTGGCCTTATGGAACTGATCAACTGGTGGGTCCTCCCGCTCGCGGCGCTTCTGGCGGCGGCAGCCTGGTGGCTGGCACTGAAGCGGCGCAAGCATGTCCCGGACGGTACCCCGGCAGCGCACACGGATCGGCTCACCGCCCTGCCGGCCTACCGGAACGCTGTGCGCCGCTACCGCCTCCTGCTGGCGGTGCTGGCGGGTTGCGGGGTGGTGGTCCTCTTGGCCTCGGCGTTCGCCGCCGCGAGGCCCGTCCAAAACGTCACAGACCGCCCGGAGCAGCGCAACCGGGACATCATGCTGTGCCTGGATGCCTCCGGGTCGATGAGCGACGCCGATGCCGCCGTCGTGGGTGTCTTCAGGGAGTTGGCAGCAAAGTTTGACGGCGAGCGGATAGGCCTGACGGTGTTCGACAGTTCTGCGGCGCAGCTGTTTCCGCTCACGGACGACTACGGGCTGGTGCTGGAACAGCTGGAGCAGGCGCAGGCCGCCTTTGAGGGGACGTCAGACAGCACAGCCCTCCTGTCCGGCACCTGGCTGGGGCCCGGATCCTCCCTGATAGGGGACGGGCTCGCCTCGTGCGTCCAGGGTTTGCCCGGGCCCAACGACGGATCGCGGCCCCGCTCGGTGATCTTCGCAACGGACAACGTGCTGGCCGGCGAACCCATCTTCACCCTGGAGGAGGCCGCCGGACTTGCTGCGGACAAGGAGGCCCGCATCTACGCCCTGAACCCCGGCGACTTCGACTACGGCAGCGATCCCGGGCAGCCTGGAGCCCAGCTGCGAGCTGTTGCCGAGGAAAGCGGCGGTGCCTACTACAGCCTGGACAGCGCCGAAGCCGTGCCGGAGATCGTGCGTCAGGTCCAGGAGACTGAGGCCGCCGCCATCGAGGGGTCACCACGGCGCATCGTCCATGACCAGGCGGGATGGCCGCTGGGCATCGCCCTCGTGGGCGGCGTGCTGCTGGTTGGCCTGGCCTGGAGGGCCGAACGGTGACTTTCCTACCGGTTTTCCCCTGGTGGATCCTGGCCGCCGTTGCGCTCGCAGCCCTGGTTCCCGCCGTCGTACTTCTGTTTCCGGTTTTGCGTCCAGGTTCCGGCGGCACCGGAAAAAACCACCTGCGAGGCTGGCTGTTCCGTGCCGCCATGCTGATCCTGCTGGCGCTCGCCGCTGCCAGGCCGGGCGTGGGTGGCGGGACCGTGCAGGCCACCGCCATGGACGTGGATGTGTACCTGGTGGTTGACACCACCAGCAGCATCGCGGCGGAGGACTTTGGGGACGGCGCAAGGCTCGACGGCGTCAGGGCCGATATTGCCTCTCTCGCCTCTGAACTGGCAGGCTCCCGCTTTTCCGTGATCACCTTTGACTCGGACGCGGCGGTGAGGATGCCGCTGACCACCGACGCCGGAGCCGTGGAGACACTGGCAAGCGTGCTGACCCCGCAGGTTACGGACTATTCCAGTGGAAGCAGTGTTACGGCGGCCGGCCCGTTGCTGGATGAGCGGCTCCGCGCAGGCCGGGACCGGCATCCGGAGCGGCTGCGTTTTGTGTTCTATTTCGGCGACGGCGAACAGACCACCGGGAAGGCGCCGGGCCCGCTGAAGGTTGATCCGTCCCTGGTGGACGGCGGGGCCGTGCTGGGTTACGGCACTGAGGAGGGCGGCCGGATGCTGGAGTACGCGGGACTGCCCCTTTATGACCAGGACGCGGCTGGCCAGGACGCGGCTGCGGAGCCCGGTGAAAATCCCGAACCCGCCTACATCCAGGACCGTTCCGGCGACGTCGCCAGGGACGCTGTTTCGCGGATTGACCTGGCCAACCTCGGTGACATTGCCACGTCCCTTGGCATACCGGTGGTGCACCGGCTTCCCGGGAACCCGGCGTCGGACATGCTGGTTGCGGCCAGGCCGGACCGGCTGCAGCGTGTTGCCGAGGCACCCGGAACCACTCACGATGATGCGCTTCCGGGCCGGATGGAGCTGTACTGGATTCCGGCTTTCGGGGCCTTCCTCCTTGCCACCAGGGAAACCGTGCTCACAGTCCGGAAGCTCCAGGAACTCAAGGGGGCCACAGCATGACCGGCGGACTGCGGCGTCCCGCGCCGGAACCTGGCAGGACTGAAAGACTGGCCCGGCGCCGTCGGCTGCTGGTGCGTTCTGCGCTTCCGGTCCTGCTGGCCCTGCTGATTGCGGCCAAGCTGCTCAGCGTGGCCGTGTTTAGCGGGCAGTCGATCAGCGCCTTCGAGAACAGGGACGCCGCGGCCCTGGCCCGCGCCGCCGGGGCATTGCGGGTGGCCAACCTTCTGGAGACGCACAAACCGGCGTTCGCGGAAGGGGATGCGCTGGTCCTGACCGGGGACTTTGCCGGGGCCAGGGACCGGTTCGAGGAATTGCTGACTGCGGGGCCGGGTGCCGATGAATGCCGGGTCCGCGTCAACCTGGTGCTGAGCATTGAAAAGATGGGGGATGCGGCCGCTGAAGCAGATGACCCGGGGGCTGCTGCCCTTTTTGGCGAAGGACTGGACGTGGTGCAGGGGGCTCCTGGAGGATGCTTCGCGGAAGGTGCGGAGGCGGTTCCTGGCTTCAACGACGCCGGCGAAGGCCAGCAGCTGGAGGAGGCCCAGGCGCGGCTCCAGCAAAAAATGGACGACGCCGGAACACAACCGGGTGCCGACGTCCAGGAGGAACCCGGCCAGGAACCCGCGGAAGAACCGGAACCGGCCGATGCCGGGCAACAGGACCGGCTGGAACGGCTGAAGGACATGGCCGGCCGGGCACTGCAGGACCGTGCGGAAAGCGAAGACCGGCAGGAGTACCTGGAGGGAACGGGACCGCCGGTGGACCGTCCCTGGTGAGCCGTGCCGTGGCCGGAAAGGGCCCTTCAGGCGAACATAATTCATGGCGGAGGATTCATCTGCCGTAAAAGTGCGTCTTAATTCGACAACCGACTTGTCCAGGCAGTGCCACCTCTCATAGAGTTCAAAACAAGTTACCGACGTAACGTGTCAGCGATCCTCCGTTCAGGAGGGTGTGGGTGCCCCCATGTGGGCCTGACATTTGCTCACGGATCAACTTCGTTTCAGGCGTAACAGTCGCGGCTGCGCCCTGTTGAAGTTCGAGTTCCGTGCATCCCAAACTCAACACATTGAGATTCCTGTACCAGTCCGTCTCCGGACGCCTGTTTCAGGGGATCAATGCCCCAGCCAAGGACGCAAATGTCACCACCAAGCCTTATTGATACGCACCCGGATCTCAGCGGTACAGCACCCGTTGCGCTTTCCTACGAACTTTTCCCGCCGCGTTCGGCAGCAGCTGCCGAGTCCCTGTGGAACACCATCAGGGAACTTGAAAGCACGGAACCGGACTACGTCTCCGTCACGTACGGCGCCAGCGGCTCCAACCGGGACACCGCCGTCGAGCTTATTAACCGGCTGTTGCTGGAGACCACGCTGCGTCCGCTGGCCCACCTCACCTGCGTTGGCAACACACCGCAGGAGCTGGCGGACATTGTGGGCGAACTGCTGGACCACGGTGTCCGTGGGATCCTGGCCCTTCGTGGAGATCTTCCGCAGGACGGCTCCAGGCCGGCTGAAGGATCCCTGCGGTACGCCCAGGACCTGATCGAGCTCATCCGCCGGGTGGAGCAGCGCCGTTCAGCCCTGCTGTGTGCCGGCAAGATCGCCATTGGCGTGGCGGCCTACCCCACACGGCATCCGGAGTCGCCCACGGAAGCGCACGATGTAGAGGTGCTCCTGGCAAAGCAGCGCTCCGGCGCCGATTTCGCCATCACCCAGGTGTTCTTCCACGCAGAGCAGTACGCGGACCTGGTAACCCGGGCCCGGCGTGCCGGGGTCACGATTCCGATCATTCCCGGCGTTATGCCGCTGACCAGCCTGCGCAGGGTCACCCGCCTGGGTGAGCTGACCGGCGTCGAACCTGCTCCGGAGCTTATGGGGCGCCTGGCCGCCGCCGGCTCCGACGTGGAACGCCAGCGGATCGGCGTGCGCGCCACCGTTGACCTGGCTAACGCAGCCCTCGACGCCGGGGCCCCCGGCCTGCACATCTATACCTTCAATGAGCACCAGAGCGCCCTTGAGGTGCTGGACAAGCTGGCGCTGCCGCGGAACTCCCGCAGCGCCGGACGCCGCCTCGCGGCAAGCCGCCAGCTCGCCGGCTGAATCCCCTTACTTCCGCATCTTTTTGAACCCGTCGCCTACGCCGACGCATCACACTTTAAGGAATTTCCCATGACTGAACAGCGCACTCCCTTCCCCGCCGCCTCCCTGCTGGGCTACCCCCGCATCGGCCGCCGCCGCGAGCTGAAGAAGGCCGTCGAAGCCTACTGGGCCGGCAAGATCGACGCCGCGGCACTGGAAGCCGCAGCACTGGACATCCAGCTCGGCACCGCAAAGCGCCTGCAGGAACTGGGCCTGACCGAGGCGGCCGCCGTTCCGGGCACCTTCTCCTTCTACGACCAGGTGCTGGACACCACCGCCCACCTGGGTGCCGTCCCCGCCCGCTTCGGCCAGCTCCTGAACGGTGAAGGAAAGCTGGACCTGGACGGCTACTTCACGCTGGCCCGCGGCAACGACGAACAGCAGCCGCTGGAAATGACCAAGTGGTTCGACACCAACTACCACTACCTGGTGCCGGAAATCGGCCCGGAGACCGACTTCACGCTGGCCTCCACCCGCAAGGTTGACGAGTTCGCGGCCGCACTGGCCAACGGCGTCGAGACCCGCCCGTACATCGTGGGACCCGTGACGTACCTGCTGCTGTCCAAGGCGTCCGACGACGCACCGGCCGGCTTTGAGCCGCTGTCCCGCCTCGAGGACATCCTGCCCGTCTACGTTGAACTGCTGGCCAGGCTCGCAGAAGCCGGCGCCGGCTGGGTCCAGCTGGATGAGCCTGCCCTGGTGGTGGACCAGGAAACCCCGGCGGCCCGGATCGAAGCCGCCGTTGCCCGCGCCTACGAGGTCCTGACCAGCGCAGCCAACCGCCCGCAGATCCTGGTGTCCAGCCCGTACGGTGCCCTGGACGGTCAGCTTGGCACGCTTGCGGCCACCAACATCGACGCCCTGCACCTGGACCTCTTCAAGGGCGAAGTTCCCTCTGCCGCAGCACTGGCAGCCCTGGGCACCAAGACCCTGGTGGCGGGTCTGGTGGACGGCCACAACATCTGGCGCAACGACCTTGCCGCCTCCGCTGCAAAGCTGGATGCGCTCAAAGCCGCCGCCGGCCGCGTCACCGTCAGCACGTCCACCTCCACCCAGCACGTCCCGCACGATGTTGCCGAGGAAACCCAGCTGCCGGAACAGCTGCGCAGCTGGCTTGCGTTCTCGGACCAGAAGGCCGTTGAGGTCCGCACGCTGGCTGACTACCTGGCGGATCCGGCATCGGCGCAGGCCGCCATTGATCAGGCGTCCGCCGTCATCGCCTCGCGTGCCACCGCAGAAGGTGTCCGTCGTGAGGACGTCCGGACCCGCACCGGTGCCCTGACCGCCGCCGACTTCAGCCGCTCCGCGTATGAAGTGCGTGAAGCTGCCCAGACGGAGGCGCTGGCCCTGCCGCCGCTGCCCACCACCACCATCGGATCGTTCCCGCAGACCTCCGAGATCCGGTCCGCCCGGGCCCGCAACAACAAGGGCGACCTCACGGACGAGCAGTACCAGCAGCTCATGAAGGATGAGATCAAGCGCGTTGTTGAGCTGCAGGAAGAGCTTGGCTACGACGTCCTGGTGCACGGCGAACCCGAGCGCAACGACATGGTCCAGTACTTCGCGGAGAACCTCGAAGGATTCGATGTGACGGTCCACGGCTGGGTCCAGTCCTACGGCTCACGCTGCACTCGTCCGTCAATCCTTTGGGGCGACGTGACCCGCAGCGCCCCCATCACTGTGGCCTGGGCCGAGTACGCCCAGTCCCTGACCAGCAAGCCCATGAAGGGAATGCTCACCGGACCTGTCACCATCCTCGCGTGGTCCTTCGTCCGCGATGACCAGCCGCTGGGCGAAACCGCCAACCAGGTTGGCCTGGCGTTGCGGGATGAGATTGCTGACCTGGAAGCTGCCGGCATCAGGATCATCCAGGTGGACGAGCCCGCGCTGCGTGAACTGCTGCCGCTGCGGAAGGCGGAGCACGCCGACTACCTGAAGTGGTCAGTGGATTCCTTCCGCCTGGCCACGGCAGGCGCCAAGGATGAGACCCAGATCCACACCCACCTCTGCTACTCGGAGTTCGGCGTGATCATCGACGCCATCGACGGCCTGGACGCGGACGTTACGTCCATCGAGGCTGCCCGGTCCCGCATGGAGGTTGTCCACGACCTGGAGAGCCACGGCTTCGGCCGCGGTGTTGGCCCCGGCGTCTACGACATCCACTCGCCGCGCGTCCCCGGGGAGGCAGAGGTCACCGAGCTGCTGGCCACCGCCGTCAAGCACGTTCCGTCCCGCCAGCTCTGGGTCAACCCGGACTGCGGGCTGAAGACCCGCGGCTACGTGGAGACCGAGGAATCCCTGCGGAACCTGGTCAAAGCAACCCAGGCCGTCCGCGCCGAACTGCTCGCGGCAGCGAAGTAAGTTTCGACAAGCTCAACCACCGGATAAACGACGCCGGCCGGTCACCTCTGAAAGGTGACCGGCCGGCGTCGTTGATTGCGCCCGGTGATCGAGCTCGTCGAGATCCTACGACTCCCACAGGATTTCGTCGTCAACGACGCCGTCCTGGTCTGCCGAAGCCACCAGGACCTCGTCCGTGAAGTGCTCACCGAGGGTGAAATCCATCACGAAGTAGCGTTCGGGCTGGCCGGGAAAAATCCCCACGTGGCCGAGCTTGAGTGCTTTGAGGAAAACATCGTTGGTCAGCTGGCGCTTGTCAGTGACGCCGAAAACCTTCTGCAGGTGCTCGTCCTTGATGGCGTTGCAGTGGAAGTGCAGGTACTCCTGGGGGCTGGTGCCCTCTTGTTCGAGCTCGTCCGCGATCATTTGCCGGACCTCGTCCACCAGCTCCGGGAGGTACCGGAGCCGGTAATCGACCTTGTGCATCGCGGCCTCGTCGAAGTGGTCGTGCGAGCCGATGTTCAGGTCGAGTTCCAGGGGTTGGCCGGCCAGCTCGTGTTTGGCCACGAAGTAGTGATCGCGGCCGTGGTTGAGCTCGATTTCACCGAAATGGCGGCTGGCTACCTTGTTCATGTCCTCAACATAGTCCCCGAACGCCGCGCATTCCAGCATTCCGGATTATTTCGCTGAGGTGCCCAGCGTCCCGAAGGTTTCGGCCAGCAAATCAACGAACAGCTGCACGCGGGCGGTCTTCTTTTCGTTGATCAGGAGGGCGAAAACGTTGCGGGCCAGCCGGATTTCGGGGACGTCAAGGACCACGACGTCGGCCGGCCGGTGCTGCAGCGCAAGTTCCGGTACCAGGGCCGCGCCCAGGCCCGCTGCCGCCATTTCGAGGCTGGCGTGGAAGTCATCGGAATGCGCCACCACACGCGGGTGCAGGTTGCAGCTGACGAACAGCCTTTCGATGACCGTTGCGTCCGCGCTGCCCGGATGGTGCATGATCCACGGCATCTCGGAAAGGTGGTCTGCGGCGACTTTCGCTTCAGGACGGAACCCCCAGCCGGCAGGGAGCACCACCCGGTAGTTGTCGTCCCCGATCCACTGGCGGTTGATGGTGTGCGGCCACGCCAGTCCGGTCTGGCCCACCTGGAACACCAAGGCGAGGTCAAGCTCGCCGCCGCTGCGCAGGCCCTGGATGGTCTGCCCGGGTTCGCCCACGGAAACCTTGAGGTCGATGCCCAGGTTTTTCCATGCCGGGTTCTGGAGGATGCGGGGGAGCACATAGGTGGCCAGGCTGGGGAAGATCCCCAGGCGCAGTTCCTGCCGGGCCATGTCCCCGCTGCGGGAGGCGGCGGCGAGGAGCGCGTCAATGTCAGTGAGGACCTTGCTGGCGTGCCGGATCATCACCACGGCGGCTTCGGTGGGCACCACGCTCCGCGCTGAACGCTGGAAGAGTTCGACGCCGGTATCGCGTTCCAGCGCGGACATCTGCTGGGAGACGGCAGAGGAGGTGTAGCCGAGGCGGGCGGCGGCCGCGGCGAACGAGCCCAGGCGTACCACCTCGATGAGTGTTTTCAGGTGGACGGGGTTGATCACGCGCTCCATTCTGGCATGCGCATGACGGGCGGCGACACGCCGTAGGTGGCGCGACACGCGGAGGATTAAATGTGCCTAACTACTCCACAGGGTGTGGATGGCGGCTCTCAGATTGGCGGATTCCCGGGCAATTTGAGGTGCCGTGCCTGTGGATTAAAGGTGCATAAAATGACATACTTGTAATACATCATCTAGGGGTTCCATCCGGCCGCCTGCACTACATGTAGTATCGACATACGGATTGGGCGGAGCGGAAGTGAGCTCATCCTGGAAGATCAGAAGACGTCGAAAAGGGGATGGGATCATGACCGTCACGGTTTACACGAAGCCGGCTTGTGTTCAGTGCAACGCAACGTACCGCGCGCTGGATAAGAAGGGCATTGCCTACCAGAGCGTGGACATCTCGCAGGACGCTGAAGCCCTGGACCGCCTTAAGGCCCTGGGTTACATGCAGGCTCCGGTAGTTGTGACCGATCAGGACCACTGGTCAGGATTCCGTCCGGACAAGATCGAGGAACTGGCGCAGGCTTCAGTTTCCTCCGTGGCCTAAGGCCTTTTTATCCCAATCGTCAGGCACCATTTCACACAGCTGAGGTGACTCCCGTGGCAGCACTGGCAATGGCCGGAGCGCCGGCAGGGGCGCAGCTTTCCGCAGGCCCTGAGGTCACGGAAAGCCAGCTCATCTTTTTTACTTCGTCGTCCGGGAACACCGGCCGGTTTGTCAGCAAACTCGGCCGTGACGCGGCACAGATCCCCCTTTATCCGAAGGACGCACCGCTCCTTGCCACCAGGCCCTTTGTCCTGGTGGTGCCTACTTATGGCGGAACCGGGGGAGAGGGATCGGTACCCAAGCAGGTCATCCGGTTCCTGAATAACGCGCAGAACAGGCAACTGGTCCGCGGCGTCATCGGGGCCGGCAACACCAACTTCGGGGACAACTACTGCATGGCGGCGGACATCATCGCCGCCAAATGCGGGGTTCCCCGCCTTTACCGCTTTGAACTAATGGGCACGCCAGAAGACGTGGCCCGCGTAAACCAAGGATTGGATGCGTTTTGGACACGACTGTCGCAGACACAGAAGTAACCAGGGCAACCGGCACTGACTCCAGTGCCGCCGTCGAAAAGCCCGAGATGCCCGCAGCCTACAAGGGCCTGGGGTATCACGAGCTCAACGCGATGCTGAACCTGTATGGCGCCAACGGCGAGATCCAGTTTGAGGCCGACCGCGAGGCCGCCCACCAGTACTTCCTGCAGCACGTTAACAACAACACCGTGTTCTTCCATGACCTGGAAGAGAAGCTCGACTACCTGGTGAAGAACCAGTACTACGAGCGCGAAACCCTCGACCAGTACACGATGAACTTCATCCGTGAGCTGTTCAACCGCGCGTACAAGAAGAAGTTCCGCTTCGAAACCTTCCTGGGCGCGTTCAAGTTCTACACGTCCTACACGCTGAAGACTTTTGACGGCAAGCGTTTCCTGGAGCGCTACGAGGACCGCGTCTGCATGGTCGCCCTGCACCTTGCCCGCGGCGACGAGCAGCTGGCGCTGCAGATGGTTGACGAAATCATCGAAGGCCGCTTCCAGCCCGCCACGCCCACATTCCTGAACGCCGGCAAGAAGCAGCGCGGCGAGCTGGTTTCCTGCTTCCTGCTCCGCATCGAAGACAACATGGAGTCGATCGGCCGCTCCATCAACTCTGCGCTGCAGCTGTCCAAGCGCGGCGGCGGCGTGGCGTTTGCCCTTACCAACATCCGCGAGGTGGGCGCCCCGATCAAGCAGATCGAAAACCAGTCCTCCGGCGTGATCCCCGTGATGAAGCTCCTCGAGGACAGCTTCTCCTACGCCAACCAGCTCGGTGCCCGCCAGGGTGCCGGCGCCGTGTACCTGCACGCACACCACCCGGACATCTACCGGTTCCTGGACACCAAGCGCGAGAACGCGGACGAGAAAATCCGCATCAAGACCCTCTCGCTGGGTGTTGTCATCCCGGACATCACGTTCGAGCTGGCCAAGCGGGACGAGGACATGTACCTGTTCTCCCCGTACGACGTCGAAAAGGTCTACGGCATGCCGTTCTCTGACGTCTCGGTCACCGAGAAGTACTACGAGATGGTGGACGATTCCCGGATCAAGAAGACCAAGATCAAGGCGCGTGAGTTCTTCCAGACCCTCGCCGAGATCCAGTTCGAATCCGGCTACCCGTACATCATGTTCGAGGACACCGTGAACCGGGAAAACCCGATTGACGGCAAGATCATCATGTCCAACCTGTGCTCGGAAATCCTCCAGGTTTCCCAGCCCACCACGTACAACGATGACCTCTCCTACGCTGATACGGGCAAGGACATCTCCTGCAACCTTGGCTCACTGAACATCGCCAAGACCATGGACAGCCCGGACTTCGGCCTGACCATCGAGACGGCCATCCGGTCACTGTCCGCAGTGTCCGACATGTCCAACATCACCTCGGTGCCGTCCATCGCCAAGGGCAACGACCAGAGCCATGCCATTGGCCTGGGCCAGATGAACCTGCACGGCTACCTGGCACGTGAACGGGTCCACTACGGTTCCGAAGAGGGCCTGGACTTCACCAACATCTACTTCTACTCGGTGGTGTTCCACGCCATCCGCGCCTCCAACAAGCTGGCCATCCAGACCGGCCAGACCTTTGGTGGCTTCGAGAAGTCCAAGTACGCGTCGGGTGAGTTCTTCGATAAGTACACGGAGCAGGAATGGGTCCCGCAGACCGAGAAGGTCAAGGAACTGTTCAAGAACATCCACATCCCCACCCAGGATGACTGGTGCGAGCTGAAGGCTTCCGTCATGGAGCACGGCATCTACAACCAGAACCTGCAGGCTGTTCCGCCCACGGGCTCGATCTCCTACATCAACAACTCCACCTCCTCGATCCACCCGGTGGCGTCCAAGATTGAGATCCGCAAGGAAGGCAAGCTGGGCCGCGTGTACTACCCGGCGCCGTACCTCACCAACGACAACCTGGAGTACTACCAGGACGCGTACGAGATCGGCTACGAGAAGGTCATCGATACCTACGCTGCCGCTACCCAGCACGTGGACCAGGGCCTGTCCCTGACGCTGTTCTTCAAGGACACGGCCACCACGCGCGACATCAACAAGGCCCAGATCTACGCCTGGAAAAAGGGCATCAAGACCATCTACTACATCCGTCTCCGCCAGCTCGCGCTGGAAGGGACTGAGGTGGAGGGCTGCGTCAGCTGCATGCTTTAAGCTTCAACTAAAGCATGATTGTACGACGGCGGGTACCCGCCCGCCGTCGTACGCTCGTAGTAGGGCTTAACGGTGGTCGAGCCTGTCGAGACCTACGCTTAAACCGGTGGTCGAGCTTGTCGAGACCCCGTACAGATATTTCAGAGAGAGAAGGACGCGATGACCGAGAAGGTCAAGCTGCTCAGCCACGTCGAGGCGATCAACTGGAACCGCATCCAGGATGACAAGGATGTGGATGTATGGAACCGCCTCGTCAACAACTTCTGGCTGCCGGAGAAGGTGCCGCTGTCCAACGACGTCCAGTCGTGGGCAACGCTGACCCCTGACGAGCAGCAGCTCACCATGCGTGTCTTCACCGGACTCACCCTGCTGGACACCATCCAGGGCACTGTGGGTGCCGTCTCCCTGATTCCGGATGCGCTGACGCCGCACGAGGAAGCCGTGTACACGAACATTGCGTTCATGGAGTCGGTGCACGCCAAGAGCTACTCGTCGATCTTCTCCACACTGGCTTCCACGAAGGAAATCGACGAGGCCTTCCGTTGGTCCACTGAAAACGTGAACCTTCAGAAGAAGGCCCAGATCGTCATGGACTACTACCAGGGCGACGATCCCCTGAAGCGCAAGGTTGCCTCCACGCTGCTGGAGAGCTTCCTGTTCTACTCGGGCTTCTACCTGCCCATGTACTGGTCCTCGCGGGCCAAGCTGACGAACACGGCCGACCTGATCCGCCTGATCATCCGCGACGAGGCCGTCCATGGTTACTACATCGGCTACAAGTTCCAGAAGGGCCTGGAGAAAGTCTCTGAGGAGAAGCGCCAGGAAATCAAGGACTACACGTTCGAGCTGCTCTTCGAACTCTACGAAAACGAAGTCCAGTACACGCACGATCTTTACGATTCCGTTGGCCTGGCCGAGGACGTCAAGAAATTCCTGCACTACAACGCCAACAAGGCCCTGATGAACCTGGGCTACGAAGCGATGTTCCCGGCCTCCGTCACCGATGTGAACCCGGCCATCCTTTCGGCGCTGTCCCCGAATGCTGACGAGAACCACGACTTCTTCTCCGGGTCCGGTTCCTCGTACGTGATCGGCAAGGCCGTCAACACCGAAGACGAGGACTGGGACTTCTAGTTCACCAGCCGACCTCAGCCGTATAGAAGAAGAGGGACTCCGCACGTTTTTCGTGCGGAGTCCCTCTTGTCATTCCGGATCCTTTTGTTCCTGCGGGCTGATGGGACCGGCCAAACGCAGGCGCGCATGATGGCAGGACAACAAATGTCGGGTGTCGGGCGGGTACGGCGCGGTGGCGCTACCCGGGTAAGGACCTCAGGAACCGGACCAAGGATTCTTCGCCCACGGACTGGGGAAGGAAATCGACGGTTCCATGTCCGGTCAGGGAGGGCGGCCATCGTGGTGGTTCCCAGTCCTGGTGTTCGCTGCGGTATTTCCGCCCGGATGGTGAAATCCAGCCGGGTGGCTCGTTTTTGGTGGCGGGCGTTGGACCCCAGCCGCTGGTGTGCCTCAGCCGGTGATGTTTAGGGCAAGGCTGTCCAAGGTTGGTGATTCCAGTGGTCCCTCCGTGGTGCCAGGACAGGAGGTGATCTGCTTCGTTGTCCAAAGAATGGTTGCTGCATCCCGGGAAAGGACATTTGCCGTCCCGCAACCGGAGCCAACGCCGCATGGCCTTGGTGAGCCGGTAACTGGTGCGGCCGATTTCCAGTGGGGCGCCGTCCCTCGGGTCAACCAGGACCCGGTGGAAGGTGTCCGCGCCGTCAGCAACAAGTTTCCGTGCCAGGGAAGCCGGGATGGGGCCATAACCGTCGAGCATTGCCGGCTCGTCGGTGACCCCGAGGAGGGCGAAGACAGGAACGGTGACCAGGACCTCGGCCCGGGGAGTAGGGACGTCGGCAAGTCCCAGGGTGCCCAAGGGTGCGGTCCCGCCGTCGTCCGTTCCGTTGGATCCGCCGCTGCCCCCGCGGGTGGTGCCTGCGCCGTTACTGCAGCCATTGCAGTCCCTGCCGCCCCGGAGGGCCGTGGCGGCGAAGAGGTCAGCCCGAAGCTGGGTGAGCGTGCGCTCCTCGTGGGGTCCCTGGAGGCCACGGGCAAGGGCGGTGTAGCGGTTCCAGATGGCGTCAGCCTGGTGTGCGGGCAGGTAGGCCGACAAGCGCGCCATGCCGTCCTGCTCCGGGGTGAACTCCAGGCATCTGTCTGCGGCGCTCTTCGTGTGCCGTTGTTCAATGCTGTCCGGGTGGTTGCGTTCACGCCAGACCCTTGCTTTCCGCCGGAACCGGTAGGCGGGCATCTCACCGGCGGGACAGCCCCGGGCAGGCAGGGGCGTGTCCGGGTCGAGGAAGTGGTCCTCCAGGGCGGTGGCAGCTGCAGAGTTGAGGGTGGCGGTCTCGTCCATCATGACCCGGGCATGCTGCCATGACACTGCCCCGGCTTTGAGGGCTTGCATGGTCCGGGGGAGGGAAGTTGTGAGGGCGTGTGCCTGCGCAACAAGGGCGCCCGCGGACCGGTCGCCGATGGACAGCAGGCAACCGAGCTCTGCGGCAATGGCCATTTCCTGTGCCTGCACTGGCATGTCCGGGGGAGCGATAGCCCGTGCGGAGTCAGCGTAGCGGGCGACGGCCTCGGCTTTCAGGGCGGCGAGCCGGGCCTCCGTGCGGGCCAAACCTGCCAGGATGTCCAGGCATTCACCAGCGGTGTCAGCCAACGGGTCGTTGCCCGACGGGGTTCCGCACGGATCCGCCCACCCCAGCGCGCAGCACGGCAAGGGCGGCGTCGATCGCCTCGAATGCCCCTGCTACCGCTTCGCTTGCCATGCACTGATTATGGAAGGGGGGTCTGACATTTTGAGGGAGCTGAAGTGGTAGCCGTCAATGTTGCAAACACTCTTGCAACATTGGCGCTGAACTCCCAAGCCCAAGACTGGCCACAATAGTTAGGGTAGGCTAAGTACCTGTCCGGGGGCTTGGGATGCTGCCGGTTAACGGCGAGGAGCGTCATGAGCATGTCCCTGTCTGAACTGCTGAAAGAATCCACTGCGTCGGCGCATGAGCAAGCGGAATCGTCGTCGTTCGTTGGAGAGCTGCTGGATGGCCGGCTCAATGCTGGTGCCGTGGCCGCACTCACGGCGCAGCTCTACCTTGTCTACCGGGACATGGAAGCCGTCGCGAAGGCCCACTATTCCAGCCACCGGCTTCTGGGCGGCTTCCTGGATCCTGCGCTGGAACGCACCGGCGCCCTTGAGGCCGACATGGCCTACCACTACGGCGCGGACTGGCGGCTTAAGCTGGATTCCGGGGATGTACGGATCGTCCCTGCCACCCGAACCTACGCCGGCGCCATCCGGGACGGCCACAGCGCCGAATTGCTCCTCGCCAACCACTACGTCCGGCTCCTGGGGGACCTTTCCGGCGGGCAGATCATCTACCGCATGGTCCAGCGCCATTACGGAATACCCGACGCCGGGCTGAACTTCTACCTGTTTCCCGCCATTGAAAAGATCAAGCCATACAAGGACGCGTACAAGGAACGCCTCGACTCCCTGCCCCTGGATGATGCGGGCCGGCATGCCGTCGTCGCGCATGCTCAGAAGATTTTCGGCTACAACGGCGCCATGTTCACGGACCTTTACGCTGGCATCGGCAGCGGGAAGCAAGGCGTGAGCTGAGCAATGGATGCTTTCCTTGACCTGCCCTTCGGGCTGGCCTTTGCAGCACTTTTCGCCATCGTCATGATCCGGGTCAACGTGACCTACTGGATCGGCCGCGGCGCGGCAGCAGGCGTGGAGCGGACACGGCTTTCAACGGCGCTTGTCCGTCCCAAAGCAGTCAAGGCACAGGCGTTGATCCGGCGCTGGGGACCGTACGGCGTTGTTCTTTCGTTCCTGACCATCGGATTACAGACGGCGGTGAACCTCGCCGCCGGTGCCGCAAAGATGCCGCTGCGACGCTACCTTCCGGCAGCTGTTGCCGGTTCCGTTGTATGGGCCCTGCTGTACGCGACGGTTGGGCTGGCGGCCATTGAGGGGTGGCTGGCTGTTGCCGCAGCCTCGCCCGTGGCAGCGTTCGCCGTCGCCGCGGCAGGGGTCTGCGCCCTCGTGTGGATCCTGACGGCACGCCGTAGCCGTAGGGCGCTTCCTGCATCGGTAGATACGGTTGATAGCAGACGCGGCAGTTGATCCCGCGGGTGCCCGCCCGCTGCGGATGCCGTCGTCGTACATTTTTGATCTGGAAAAGGACTGACATTGATCTTCATCACCGCCAAATTCCCCGTCAAGCCCGAGCATGCAGATAACTGGCATGAAATTTCACGGGACTTCACCGAGGCCACCAACGCTGAAGAAGGCTGCGTGTTCTTCGAATGGTCCCGTTCGCTCGAGGAGCCGAACACCTACGTGCTGATCGAAGCCTTCCGCGATGATGAAGCAGGCGGCACGCACGTCCAGTCCGCCCACTTCCAGGAAGCCACCCGGACGCTGCCGGCCTACCTCTCGGAGACGCCGGACATCATCAACGTCAAGGTGGACGGATGGTCGAAGCTGGGGGAGATGGCCGTCAGCTAGGCCAGGCACTCAGGCGGTCAGGAAAAGCTCGACGACGGGCACCAGTGTGTCCGGGCGCTGTACGGGGAGCTCCAGGGTGAGCGTGCCTGCCGGAAGGCCGCCCATTTGGGTGTTGTGGGCGGTCCGGTCCGGATCGTTTTCAAGGATGGCTATTTCTGAAGCATCCAGCATGAGCTGGGCGTAGTCCACCAGGCCTGCAAGGCCCGGGAGATGGACGTGCAGGTATGGCCAGTCGAACAGGTGCAGGTAAAGGCGGTTGCCCCGCTGGGTGAGCCGTGTTCCGGTGGGCGCTTCGAACGCGGAAGGCCCGGCCCCGCGGATGGAACGCTGGTGGTCTGCCATCCACGTTCCCACCGAGCGGAGGATTTCCCGCGCCTGCGGTTCGATATCGCCGCGTCCGGTTGGCCCGACATTCAGGATCAGGTTGCCGTTCTTGGAAACGCCGTCCACCAGCATCTTCACCACGGTCTCCGCGGACTTGAAATCCTGGTTGTCCCGGTCATATCCCCAGCTGCCGTTCAGCGTCTGGCAGGCCTCCCACACCACCGGCTTCCCGTCCAGTTCCATCGGCTTGAGCGGCTGGTACTGCTCAGGGGTGACGTAGTCGCCCGGGATCCCCAGCCGGTCATTGACCAGCGTTCCGGGAGACAGCCGGCGCACCATGCCCAGCAGCTCCTGCGAACCCCAATCGGCGGCGCCCTTGCCACC
Organism: Pseudarthrobacter sp. J47; assembly: GCF_049810315.1. Lineage (GTDB taxonomy): Bacteria > Actinomycetota > Actinomycetes > Actinomycetales > Micrococcaceae > Arthrobacter. Next base: position 2,153,017 of record NZ_CP187358.1, on the reverse strand, counting down.
CCAATACAGGCCCTCGTAGGAAAAGTCGAAGAACAGCAGGTCCACGGGACCATAGGTAGTCAGCAGCTCTTCAACCTGCCCATGAAGGTATTCGCGGTACCGGGCGATGTCCCGGCCGGCCTCGCGCGCCTTGAACTCTTCGTCGTCGCGTTGGGGATGCACACCGTCCACGGGAAAGTCCGGGTGGTGCCAGTCCAGGAGGGAGTAGTACAGGCCCACCTTGAGCCCTTCAGTCCGGGCGGCGTCCACAAACAGGCCCACCGCGTCCGCGCCGAACGGCGTATTGGTGATCTTGTAGTCAGTCAGGGCCGTGTCCCACAGGCAAAAACCGTCGTGGTGCTTGGCCGTGAGCACCACATACTTCATGCCCGCCTCCCGGGCGCTCCGTGCCCAGTCCTGCGGGGCATACCGGTCCGGGGCAAAGTGCGTGAAGTACTTCAGGTACTGCTCATCACTGAGGCGCTCTCGGTTCTTGAGCCATTCATGCCTGGCTCCGAGGGAGTACAGGCCCCAGTGGACGAACATCCCGAAGCGGTCATGGACAAACCATGATGGATCGGGGGATGCGGACACGCCGTCTGTCATGGGTACTCCAGGTTCGCGGTTTTGCCACTGGTGTTGCACGGAAGCCCATGCAACACCAAGAACGCTAGGGGATGCCCCGCCCGGCGTCCACTGTCTACCCCGTGCCAGGGCGCCGTAGCCGGAGCATCATGGCAGACTCGGTGGCATGCGTGAACTTGTTGTCCTCGGCACCGCATCCCAGGTTCCAACCCGGACACGGAACCACAACGGCTACCTCCTGCGCTGGGACGGCGAGGGCCTGCTCTTTGATCCCGGCGAGGGCACACAACGGCAGATGACGTACGCGGGTGTCTCGGCCAGCCAGGTCACCCGCATCTGCCTGACCCACGTCCATGGTGACCATTGCTTCGGGCTGCCGGGCGTTCTTTCGCGCATGGTGCTCGACGGCGTCACCCACCCCGTGCACCTGCACTATCCGGCGTCGGGGGAAGACACTGTCCGTGCCCTGGTTTCGCTGGCGACCCCCGGCCTGGACCTGCGGCTTCATCCGCACGGATCGGCAGGGGAGATCGCCCCCGGCCTGGAGGTCAGGCCACTGAAACACCGCATCGAAACGTACGGCTACCGGCTCACGGAGCCGGCGGGCCGGAGCCTGCTCCCGGATCGGCTAGCGGCCGCCGGCATTGCGGGACCTGACGTGGGACGCCTGCAACGCGAGGGCTCCCTTGCGGGCGTCCGGTTGGAAGATGTCAGCGTCCCCAGGCCCGGCCAAAGCTTCGCGCTGGTGATGGATACCGCCGAATGCGACGGCGCAGCCGGACTTGCCGAGGGCGTTGACGTCCTGGTGGCGGAATCCACCTTCAGTGACGACGATGCCGCGCTCGCCGCTGAATACCTCCACCTCACTGCCGGGCAGGCAGGGAAGCTCGCCGCCGTTGCAGGGGCGGGCACGCTGGTGCTGACGCACTTTTCGTCGCGGTACGGAGAAGATGTTTCGATGTTGGCCGCCCAGGCGGCGGCGCAGGCCGGAGGCACGACTGTGCATGCGGCGCTGGACCTGGACCGGATCGGACTTCCCAGGCGCCGGGGCCGCTAGCCCAACGGAAGCGCATCAGCCTTAAATGAAACCGGCCCCCGTCCTCGCCACCAGTGCGGCGGAAGGACGGGAGCCGGCTACAGCCTGCGCTACAACTTACGCAACGCGGACGAAGGATGCTCCGCCGAGCCAGCTGATGGAGTGGACTTCGGTCTTGTAACCGTCCACGCCTCCGCTGACGACCATGCCGTCGCCGGCGTAGATGCCAACGTGTCCGGCAGTGATGACCAGGTCACCGGGGGCCGGGCTGCTGACAACGGTGCCGTATGCGTAGAAGCCGCCGGGAGCGATGTCCCCAACGCTCTTGCCGACGGACCGGAGGGCCTTCTCGACCATCGCGGTGCAGTCCTGGGAAACACCCAGCTGGCTGTAGGCCGAAGCCAACAGTGCTGCGCCGGTTCCGGTGCCCGTGGGTGCCACCGTGGAGGACATCGCGGTCAGGTTCACCGGCGAAGTGGCCGGAGCCGGTGCCGGAGCTGCTGCGGCCGGTGCGGGGGCAGGGGCAGCAGCGTAACCGGCGCCCGGGATCTGGATCTGGTCGCCGGGGTAAATGATCGAAGCCATCCCCAGGCCGTTTGCAGCCAGAACATCGGCCAGGCTCACACCATACGCCGCGGAGATCGCGCCGAGGGTGTCACCGGAAACAACCGTGTGGACGTTGGCTGATGCAGCAGCCGGTGCCGCGGCAGGAGCTGCGGCCGTTGCCTGGACGGCGCCGGAGCCGGAAGAATCCGAGCTGTTGACGCCTGCCTGGGCGGGGGCGCCGATGCCGAAGACCAGGCCGGAGGCCGCAGCAACGGCCAGGGCCGGGCGGCCTACGGTGAGGGCGTGTGACTTAGCCGAGTGGCTGAGGCCTGCAAGGGCGATTGAGCCGGCAGGGGTTGCCCGGTGGCGGGCGGTGGTTGCGTTTTTTGACACGGTTGATTGCCTCTCCCATGCCTGCGGGGTGAGCTGTCGGGTTCGGGTAGGAGATACCCGGCCGGTGCTGTCCTGGACAGCGTTACCGGCTTAACCCCAAGGCCCCGTAATGAGGCCGCGGAAACGTGGTTCCCCCGTCCCTGCCATGAAAAAACGATGGGGTCCCGGATCCAGCGGCAGGGCTCGGCATACTGGCGGGAATGTCCCGGGTTGGGCGGGACACCCAACGACGATACCTTCTTCTCGGCCCAAATGTCACATTCTGATAACGAGCTGGGAGTTTCCGGCGAGTCGTACAGGTAGGCTGGGGGACTATGCCCCGTTTTGCTTTCAGAGTCAAACGCCCCGTTGTCGCGGGCCTCCTTGCGATATCCCTTGCAGGGTGTTTCGCATTGCCTGCCGCCAACGCCTCTGATGACGCGCCGCCCAGCGGCTACCCCAGCTGGCAGGACGTTGAAAACGCCAAGCAAAGCGAGTCCGCCAAGGCTTCGGAAATTGCCACCATCACCGGGCTGCTGGACGGTCTCCAGTCCCGTTCCGAAGAGCTCGGCGACGTTGCCGTTGCCTCTGCTGCCGAATACGCAGTGGCCAAAGGCGCCCTCGACGCGGCCAGCGCGCGACTTGACAGGATCACTGCCCAGTCGGCCAAGGTCAACAGCGAGCTCACCCGCTACAAAAAGGAGATCGGTGCCCTGGCCGCCGAGTCCTATAAAACCGGCGGCACCAACATGGGCCTCTTCGTCGCCATGGACGCCGTACGGACGGACAGCGTCCATGGGCTGAATATCGTGCAGGTGGTGGGCGATAAGACAGCTGCCCTCGTGGCCAAGGCGGCGGCGGCGGAAAAGGCCGCAAACGCCCAGGCCGCTCAGGAACGCGTGGCCAAAGCCGAGCGCGAGCAGCTGGCGGCCGCATCGAAATCCACGCTTGACGACGCCGTTGCAGCCCAGGCGGCCGTTGCGGCCCATCTTGCGGAGCAGCAGAAGCACGGAACCGAACTCACTGCCCAGCTGGCCTCGCTCAAGGGAACCACTGCGGCGGTCGAATCTGAATTCCGTCATGGCCAGGTGGCCATCGCAGCCTATGAATCTGCCCAAGCGGCAAAGCGGGCAGCCGCGGAAGAGCGGGCCCGCAGGGATGCCGCCGCCGCAGCGCAGGCTGCTGCCGAAGCCGCCAGGCGCCCTGCTGTCCAGGCTCCCGCCCCACCCGCACCGGCGGCACCCGCCCAACCTGCCGCCGTCGTACCTGCTCCGCAACCGCCTGCACCGGCGCCGGCACCTGCTCCGGTGACGCCGCCTCCGGCTCCCCCCGTTGTCCCTGTGGTTCCGGGCGGGGCAGTCAATAATCCTGCCGGTGCCCAGGCGTATGCGTCCTCGAGGCTGGGTGCCTTCGGCTGGGGCCAGGATCAGTTCCAGTGCCTGGTCAATCTCTGGAACAAGGAGTCCAACTGGTTGACCACCGCCACCAATCCTTACTCCGGTGCGTACGGAATTGCGCAGTCACTGCCCGCCAGCAAGTACGCCAGTGCCGGCAGCGACTGGCTCACCAACTACCGGACCCAGGTGGAATGGGGCCTGTCCTACATCGATGCCCGCTATGGTTCACCCTGCGGTGCATGGGCCCATTCGGTGGCCGTGAACTGGTACTGATCCGGTTCCTGCCATGACGGGGATGGTGGAACAGGCCACGGAATTCATTAACCGCACTCTGGAGAATGAGGGCGCGTGGTACAGGGCGGACGACGTCGAAGCCCGGCTGGGCGGTGCCCTCGCCTCCTACGGCTCTTCCGTGGGTGCCGTCCGCGGTACGGTGCGCGACGCCCTGAACAAGTTCAGGGACCTGGACCATGACGGCGTCACCATGCTGGCATCAGCCCTGTGGGGCCGCCCCCGGCCAGGAAGCAGGCCCGTTTTCGAAAGACGACTGGCCGCCGTTGTACTTCTCCAGGCCCGCGTGGGGTTGCTGCTTCACACGGACCTGACGCGGATCGAGGGATTCCTGCGTTCGGCCGAAACCCCCGAACTGGCGGGACCGCTGGTCAAGGACGTAGTGATCCCGCTGCTGGCCCGGCTGGATGGAACGCGCCGGCACAAGGCGGACGTTGTTATTGGCCGATGGAAGCAGGACCCGGATCCGCGGCTCCGCGAAGCCGCGGCCCGGGTCTCCGAACAGCCTGCGGGGTAACAGGCTCAGGGTGTGGGGTTGCCGCCGTTGACGTTCAGCGTTTCGCCCACCACATAGCTCGATTCCGGCGATGCGAGGAAAACGTACGCCGGAGCGAGCTCGGCGGGTTGGCCCGCGCGGCCCAGGGGAGTGGACTTCCCGAAGTCCGGCAGCTTCTCTTTCGGCTGGCCGCTGCTGACCTGCAGCGGAGTCCAGATGGGCCCGGGAGCCACCGCGTTGACCCTGATTCCCTTCGGGGCCAGCTGCTGGGCCAGGCCCTTGGTGAAGTTGTTGATGCCGGCCTTGGTGGTTGCGTAGTCCAACAGTGTGGGGGACGGGTTGTAGGCCTGGATCGACGTCGTATTGATGATGGTTGACCCTTCCGGCATGTGCTTCAGGGCTTCCCTGGTCAACCAGAACATGGCGTACACATTCGTCTTCAGGGTGTGGTCGAACTGTTCATCGGTGATGTCCGCGATGTCTTCCTGGGCCACCTGCTTGCCGGCGTTGTTCACCAGGATGTCCACGCCGCCCAGCACGGCAACCGCGGTGTCCACCAGTTCCCGGCAGGTATCGGCATCCTTCAGGTCCCCCGGAACCTTCACTGCCTTACGGCCGGCTGCCTCGATGATTCCGGCAATCCGGGCGGCATCTTCTTCCTCTTCAGGCAGGTAGGACATCACGACGTCGGCGCCTTCCCGTGCGAAGGCAATGGCGGTGGCTGCACCGATGCCCGAGTCGGCCCCGGTCACGATCGCTTTGCGCCCCTCAAGGCGTCCGGTCCCACGGTACGTTTCCTCGCCCAGGTCTGCCTTGGGCGTCAGCTCGGCATCCAGGCCCGGCTCCGGCTGGTGCTGCTTGGGAGGGGAGATCTCAGGGTAGGCGGTAACAGGGTTCCGGAAGGTGTACTGGTCCGTCATGGTCGCTCCTCTTGAGTCGTTGAACATCAGCAGGCGCATAATGCTAAGCATGCTTAGGGTTATAGCCTAGGGGTGCCCGGGCCCATCTGCCAAGCCGGAGCGTAAAGCCGGAGTATTAACCGGTGCATCCGGTCCCCGGCCTCCTGCTGGCAGACTTGGGACATGGACCACAACGCTGCACCCGCACCAGACGCGCGCTCCGCTGGACCGCACCATGGCGAAGCCCTGGCTTCCCAGGCCCCGCCCAGCGTGACGAACCGGCCGCGCAACGCCGGTGATGCCTGGGTGGACGGCGTGCATGGCAGGTTCTGGGGCCGGTTCGGGGCCGCCGGGGTGCTCGCCTTCGATCCGGACAAGGGAGTCCTGCTCCAGCACCGGGCGGTATGGAGCCACTATGGCGGGACCTGGGGCCTGCCGGGCGGGGCCCTCCACGAAGACGAGGATGCCGTTACGGGGGCCCTGCGCGAGGCCGCGGAAGAAGCTGCAGTTCCGATGAACCAGGTTGACGTCCTGTTTACGTCAGTGGTGGATCTGGGCTACTGGTCCTACAGCACGGTGGTGGTCCTGGTCATCGAGCCCTTCGATCCGGTGATCAGCGATCCCGAAAGCATAGAGCTGCGCTGGATCCCTGTTGCAGAGGTAAGCCACATGGCACTCCACCCCGGCTTTGCCTCAGCGTGGGCCGGCCTGCGGGACCGGATGCTGGAACTGGCCGGCCGTCAGTAGCCGTATTCCGCTGTTACCAGGATGGGCAGGTGGTCCGACTTGCCGCGCGGCATGGTCTGCACGCTGGTGATGTTCAGGCCAAGGGACGTTGCGAAGTCGAAGTGGCCCTTGAAGAACTTGTAGCGCGTATAGGTCCGTTTGTCGCTCAGGGACAGCGCATAGCCGGAGTTTTCCATGTGCGTATGCAGCTTCTTCGTGAAGAACGGGTAGTTGAAATCGCCCACCATCAGGGTCATTAGGCCGCTGCCCATGGTCAGCAGTTCGGCATGTGCCGCGTGGATCTGTTTGCGGCGCAGGGAGTTCGACGCCGTCAGCGGGGCCGCGTGGAACGATCCGATGACCAGGTGGTGATCCGTCTCGTTGTCCACCACCCGCGTTCCGATCAGGCGTTCATGGGCGGGGGCCAATACCCTGTCGTGGAAGGACTTCTGCAGCGCAAAGGATTGGGTGCTGACAGCCGTGAACCGGTCCTCCCGGTAATAGATGGCCAGGCCCAGCCGGTTCGTTTTGGTGGTATCCGCCAGTTTCAGCGGGCCCAGGGTGGCGGGAAGGTCTCCGGAATCGCACTCCTGCAGGCACATGGCATCCGCACCGAATTCGGTGGCCAGATGCAGCAGTTCACCGCTGGCTTTGTGCTTGCGGAGGTTGTAGCTGATGACTCGCATAGTGGAACCACGTCCTCCAAGGTCGCCGGCACGGTCAGGCAACGAGTCTACCCATATGGAAAGTCAGGCACGTGACATGCAACGCTTTCATGAAGTACTGCGGCGGCAAGGGATAAGGTGAATTCCAGATTCCACGATGCCACCGAAAGGGCCGTTTCCGTTGACTGCTGATCTGCCGGACCTCGCCGAAGGCGATTTCTACTACCGGTCCCTGGGTGGTGGCCGCTACCGCTCCACAATCCACGCCCAGGGTGCCTGGAACGAGCACGAACAGCACATGGCTCCGGCCTCCGGAATCATGGCCCACGCCCTGGAGAACTTTGCACCGCGTCCGGAACTGCGGATGGCCAGGCTGAGCTACGAGATCCTGGGCCTGATTCCCGGTGGCGAATTCGAGGTCACCACCACCATGCTGCGTCCTGGAAAAACCATCGAGCTGGTCCAGGCGGAACTCACCGCCAACGGCCGCACGGCCATTCGGGCCACCGCGTGGCGGATGGTCACCTCGGACACCTCGGAGGTGGCCGCCGTCGAGGATCCGCAGATCCCCGGACCCCACGACTGCAAACCCTTCGACGCCGTCAGCCTTTGGCCCGGGGGTTACATCCGCTCGCTCGAGTTCAGGGTGGCTGACGGGCACCGGCCGGGCGCGGGTACTGTCTGGCTGACTACACCGCATCCTCTGACGGACCTGGAAACGCCCAGCGAAACGGCCAGGCTGATCGGCCTGGTGGACACCGCCAATGGCATCGCCACCCGCGTGCCTCCGGGCAAAGGCAGCTACGCGTTCCCCAACCTGGACCTGCAGATCCACATGTACCGCAAGCCGGCGGGGGAGTGGCTGGGGCTGGAGAACAAAGTCTCCTTCGGTGCCGACGGCATCGGGCTGACCTCCACGGTGCTGCATGACCTCCAAGGACCGTTCGGCCGTGCCGAACAGATCCTGACGCTGCGGCGGAGCTGAACCGGATGACCGTGACTGAGCCTGCAGGATTCCGGCAGCCCGGGGCGCGTCCCGTCCTGACCGTGGTGAAACAGCAGGAAACGCTGGGGGCCGCGGCGGACCTAGACCATGCCCTGGAACTTCTGGCCCAGGCCAAGGAGGGCACGATCGGGCCCACCCTGAGGCTGTACCGCCCCGAGCCCACCGTGGCCTTCGGCCAGCGTGATGCAAAACTTCCCGGCTTCGACACTGCTGCGCAGGCCTGCCGCCGGCTGGGGTTCGAACCGCTGGTCCGCAAAGCCGGCGGCCGGGCAGCGGCCTATCACCGCGGAACCCTGGTGGTGGACCATATTGAACCGGCAGCGGACGCCATTGCCGCCGTCAAGACCCGCTTCGGGCTGTTCGGGGACCTGCTGGCCGGGGCGCTGCAGCAGGCCGGGGTGCACGCCGCCGTCGGCGAGATCCCGGGCGAGTACTGCCCCGGCGAGTTTAGCGTTCACGGCGTTGACCCTGTGGACCCGGCGCACAGGATCAAGCTGATTGGCACGGCCCAGCGCGTTGTTGCGGGCGCCTGGCTGTTCAGTTCGGTGATTGTGGTGGAAGACTCCGCCCCCATCCGGGAGGTCCTGACCCAAAGCTATGCGGCCCTGGGGCTCGACTGGGATCCGGCCACGGCGGGAGCGGCGAACGACCTGGTGCCCGGTGTGGACGTAGGCATCGTTGAACAGGCCGTCATCGATGCCTACGCCGCACATTCGCAGCTGGAATTCGCCTAGGAATCCCTAATGGCCACGGGCAATCCACTCGGCCAGGTGCGGACCTTCGGCGCCCACCGAGGTGGAATCGCCGTGGCCCGTGCGGACCACCGTTTCCTCCGGAAGCGTCAGCAGGCGGTCCCGGATGGAATCGATGATCGTGGGGAAGTCGCTGTAGGAACGGCCCGTGGCGCCTGGACCGCCATTGAACAGGGTGTCTCCCGTGAACACCGTCCCCAGGCCCGGCGCAAACAGGGACACTGAACCCGGTGAATGCCCCGGCGTGTGCAGCGCGGTGAGGGTGGTGCCGGCAACCGCGAAAGTATCGCCGTCGTTAATGGTGCCGTCCGGCTCGGTGTCCGGGTACACGCTGTCCCAGAGCATGCGGTCCGCGGTGTGCAGCAGGACGGGCGCGCCGGTGAGCTCCCGCAGTTCCACCACCGCGCGGATGTGGTCGTCATGGCCATGCGTGAGCAGGATGGCCACCAGCTTGCGGCCGCCCACCGCCGCTGCCACCGCTGCGGCGTCGTGTGCGGGGTCGATCACCAGGCATTCGTCGTCATTGCCCACGATCCAGACGTTGTTGTCCACATCCCAGGTTCCGCCGTCGAGCGAAAACGTCCCGGAGGTGACCAGGTGCTCGATACGGGCTCCGGTGCCCTTCGCCGCCGTCACAGTTCCACCACCGAACGCAGAACGGTGCCGGCATGCATTTTTTCGAACGCCTCTTCCACTTGGTCGATGGTGATGCGTTCGGTAACGAAGGCGTCCAGATCCAGCCGGCCCTGGCGGTACAGGCTGATCAGCATGGGGAAGTCCCGGGATGGGAGACAGTCACCATACCAGGAGGATTTCAGTGATCCGCCGCGGCCAAAGACGTCCAGCAATGGCAGCTCCAGGGTCATCTCCGGGGTGGGAACACCCACCAGGACCACCGTGCCGGCGAGGTCGCGGGCGTAGAAGGCCTGCTTGTACGTTTCGGGGCGTCCGACGGCGTCAATCACCACGTCTGCGCCGAACCCGCCGGTCAGTGCCCGGATGCTTTCCGCGGGATCGACGGCGGAGGAGTCAACGGTGTGGGTGGCGCCGAGGGCAACCGCGTTCTCGAGCTTTTTGGGATCGATGTCCACGGCGATGATGGTGGTGGCGCCTGCCAGGGCGGCACCGGCAATCGCGGCCACGCCCACGCCGCCGCAACCGATCACGGCAACCGAGTCGCCACGCTTGACTCCGCCGGTGTTGATGGCTGCCCCCAGGCCGGCCATTACCCCGCAGCCGAGGAGGCCTACGGCCGCGGCGTCTGCCTCAGGGTCCACCTTGGTGCACTGTCCGGCCGCCACCAGGGTCTTTTCGATGAATGCGCCGATGCCCAGCGCGGGGGAGAGCTCCGTGCCGTCCTCCAGGGTCATCTTCTGCGTGGCGTTGTGGGTGTTGAAGCAGTACTGCGCCTCGCCACGGCTGCAGGCCCGGCATTCACCGCAGACGGCGCGCCAGTTCAGGACCACGCGGTCGCCGGGGGCAACGTTGGTCACGTTCGGTCCCACGGCGCTGACCACGCCGGTGGCTTCATGGCCCAGAAGGAACGGGAAGTCGTCGCTGATGCCGCCGAGCTTGTAATGCAGGTCGGTGTGGCAGACGCCGCTGGTGAGCACGTCCACCAGAGCTTCGCCGGGGCCGGGTTCGGGAACCAGGATGGTTTCCAGCGTGACGGGGGCGCCCTTGCTCAGTGCAACAACACCTTTGACTTTATGGACCACGGAAGGCTCCTCGAGGACAGAGAGACAGATCAGGGCCGGGAGATGCCCGGCCCTGATCTGTCTATCACATTGCTCCGGCGGCCTGCCTATACGGCCAGTCGGCTCTTGACTTCTGCCGCTGAGGGGTTGGTTGCTGCCGTTCCGTCCGGGAAGAGGACGGTGGGGACGGTGCGGTTGCCGCCGTTGAGCTGCTCCACCAGTTCTGCCGTGCCCTCCACTTGTTCGATGTTGATCTCCGTGTAACCGATGCCCTGGGCGTCCAGCTGCTTCTTCAGGCGGTTGCAGTAGCCGCACCAGGTGGTGGAAAACATGGTGATGGTGCCGGTTTCAGGGGTGAAGTCCACGAAATTTCTCCTAAGCGATGGGTTCTCGAGTGTCTCAACGGTAACCCGCAGGCGAAGTATTCCCGGCGCGGATGACATTGCCGGCGCGGATGACATTGCCGGCGCGGATGACACTGCCGGCGGCGGTGGCATGCTGGTGCCATGTGTGGACGCTACGTGATGGCCCGGGCAGTAGGAGACCTGCTGGCGGAGTTCGATGCCCAGCTGGAGGAGGACCTGGAGGTTCCGCCGTCGTGGAATGTGGCGCCCACTGACCCGGTGCCCATTGTCCTGGAACGGTTGATCGACGGCGGCACCGTACGCCAGCTGCACGTTGCCCGTTGGGGGCTGGTCCCGTCGTGGGCCAAGGACCCGCGCATTGGCTCCAGCATGATCAACGCCCGCAGCGAGACGGTACTGGAGAAGCCGGCGTTCCGGAAAGCCATCAAAAGCAGGCGCTGCGCCGTTCCTGCTGACGGCTACTACGAATGGAAGCAGGGAACCGGCAAAGCCAAGCAGCCCTACTACGTCCATCCGGGGGAGGGGCGCGGGCTGGTCTTTGCCGGACTGTATGAGTGGTGGAAGGGCCCGTCCAAGGCTGAGGGGGGACCGGGGCGGTGGATGCTCTCGACGTCGTTCCTCACCACTGATACGCCGCCGCCGGGTTCAGAATCCACGGTGTTTGGAAAGCTCACCGAACTCCATGACCGCGTGCCGCTGCCCATGGGCAAAGAGGCCATGGAGGCGTGGCTTGATCCGGAAGTGGACGACGCCGCGGCCCTGGTGGACCTTGTCCGTTCCGGAGTGAAGGACGTCGCTGCTGATTGGCGCGTCGATTCGGTGGGTCCCGCCGTCGGAAATGTCCGCAATAACGGACCGGAACTGATCCAGCCGGTTGAGGCACTGTTCTAGCGGGCGCCGTAAACTGTTCGACTCTGCGGGGGCGCGTGGGTAGTGTCGAGTGATGGCAACTATTCAGGGAAACGACAGGGACGCATCAGCCGACAGGGAACAGCTCGCCGCAGTCCGCGTGGCTGTTGATGAAGTGGATGAGCAGATTGTCACGCTGATTGCCCGCCGTGAGAGGCTGATCCGCATCGCAGGCACCCTCAAGGGCGATGACGCCGAGGTCCGTGCACCCGGCCGGGTGGAGCGCATCATTGAGCACGTCAGGGAAGCCGCGGAAAAGAAGGACATCGATCCGGACATCGTGGAGCGGACCTACAGGGAAATGATCTCCGGGTTCATCGAACTGGAGATGAAGGTCCACAAGGGAAACGGCTGAGTCCTAGAGCGCTTCCTCCACCGGAACGCCGGATTGGAACTCCCTGCCGTCAGCCTCGCTGAAAGCTGATATGACATGGCCCTTGCCCAGTCCGTGGATGGCGTCGAGGGGAAAATTCCCGGTAATGGTGGTGCCCGAGTGGGTCACCCCGCCCAGGTCGTAGTTTTCCTCCGTGCCCTGTTCATGGTTGAACGAGTAGAAGGCAATGGCCTCCCCGTTCATGAATTCAATGCCCAGCCGTCTTTGCGAGGAGTAGTCGGGACTGGCTGCCACAAGCCCTACAACGTAGGCGCCCGATCCGGGGATGTTGCCATCCACGTCGAAGCGGGCAACCAGGCTGGAACCGTTGGCCTCGATGCTGACCTTTTTCAGGAGTGCGTCATGGGTGCTCATGGGACCATCCTGCTCCCCGCCGTGGTGTCCGTCCACCCCATGTAGTTTTTGTCCGGGGCCGGGCGTAGACTTTTGGATATTCGAATATATGTTCGAGTATCCAAGACAACAGTTCCGGGAGGTGCCATGGGCATGTTCAGCGAGTCGGTAGACGTCGACTGCACCACTGCCGGGCAGCCGCTGCGGCTCCGGTGGGCAGGCCGGGAGTACACACTGTGTGCCGATCCGGTGCGCTGGTATGAGCGGCGCCAATGGTGGGCGGAGGAAAGCCGGGCACCCCTGGGCTCCGGCCCCGGCCTGGTGGACCATGAAATCTGGCGGGTCCAGGTCCGGGAGGACCTGCCTGCGGGAAAAAAACCCGCACCCCACCCCGAAATGCAGGAGAGCCTCACCCTTGACCTGGTGCGGCATGCGGCCAGCGGACGCTGGCGCCTGCTGCGTATCCATGACGCCCTTCGTCCCCAAAGCGCATGACCTTCACCCATCTGCACGTCTCCACCGCTTTCAGTGCCCACTACGGCGTGTCCTGGCCTGACGAACTTGCCCAGGCAGCCGCCTCGGAAGGGGCCACGGCGCTCGCCTGCACGGACCGGGACGGCCTCTACGGCACGGTCAAACACCTCAAGGCCTGCATGTCCGCCGGCATAGACCCCATCGTGGGGGTGGACCTGGCGGTTTTTGACGACGACGGCGACCTCCGCACCCAGACCTCCGGCAGGGTGGTGGTGCTCGCCCACGGAAACAACAACGGGGCCGGGTACCGGGCGCTGTGCCGGCTGGTCTCGGATGCCCACGCCCGCACCTCCGGAAAAGCCGGCGGGGCCATCCCGGTGGCCGTCACCCGCACGGAACTCGCCTCGCGGGTTTTGGACCCCACTACCTTGAAGCCTGTCCTGACAGTACTGCTGGGACCCGATTCCGACGTCGGACGTGCCATGGGAGGGCGCCGGTACCTCCGCCCCCGCACCCTGTTCAAACGGTGGATGGACGCCATGCCGCCGCGCACGCTGGTTGCCGAGGTGGTCTCGCAGCTCAGCGCACCCGGGCAGCCCATGAGCACCGCCCAGGCCGTGCGCATGCTCAGGCTGGCCGAGGAACACCACGTTCCAGCGGTACTGAGCAACGCTGTCCGCTACTGCGCGGAGGACGGCGCAGCCACCGCGGACGTCCTGGATTCGGCCCGCACCCTCAAATCACTGCCGGAACTCTCCACCGAACCGGTCCTCGCGCCCAACGGCCAGGCCTGGCTCAAGCCTCCGGCGCTGATGCGCGAACTCTGCAGGGAAATCATTTCCGCTGCCGGATACGGTGCCGCTGACCTCAAGCAGATCCTGGCCCAGACAGAGGCGCTCGCGGACCGTTGCCGGATGGACCCGGTGACGGACATGGGCTGGAAGCAGCCGGTGGTGCCGGAAGCTTCGGTCATCGGCATCAGCCAGGAACCCTTTGTGGAGCTGGGGCAGCGGTGCGAGGCCGGAATCGGCAGGAGGTTCCCCGGTATATCGGGCAAGGCCCATGAGCAGATGCGCCACCGGCTGGACCATGAGCTGGGGATCATCCGAAACCTTGGTTTTTCCTCCTATTTCCTGACGGTGGCCGAGGTCGCCCGGATGATCCAGGACATGGGGGTCCGGGCTGCGGCACGTGGCTCGGGTGCTTCCAGCCTGGTCAATTACCTGATCGATGTCAGCCACGTGAACCCGCTGCAGCATGACCTCATCTTTGAGCGCTTCCTTTCCAGGGACCGCGCCACGCTGCCGGATATCGATATAGACGTTGAAAGCGCCGAACGGCACAACGTGTACCGGCGGATCTTTGAGCGGTTCGGTTCGGAACGGGTCACCCTGATGAGCATGCAGAACGGCTACCGCGCCCGGGGTGCCGTCCGGGACGCCGGGATGGCCCTGGGAATGGATGACGGCGACGTCGGCCAGATCGCCAAGCAGCTGTGGCGGTTTTCGGCGCGGAACTTCCGGGAAGCGCTCGTGGAAAAACCTGAGCTGCGGGAGTTCGCCGGCCGGGTGGAACAACGGGATTACAGCGAAAACCAGCAGCTTGACATGCTGGTGGACCTGACGGAACGGCTGGACCGGCTGCCCCGGCACATTTCCATGCACCCCTGCGGAGTGATCCTGGGCGATGCCACCCTGCTGGACCGCACGCCCGTCCAGCCCAGCGGGCTTGGCCTGCCCATGAGTCAGTTTGATAAGCACGACATGGATCCCATGGGGATGCTCAAGCTGGACGTCCTGGGCGTAAGGATGCAAAGCGCCATGGCTTTCGCCGTGCGGGAAGTGATCCGCATCCACTCGGGGAAGGCGGAGGTGGTGGCGGCTGGCCGGCATCCCACCGGCCAGGACGGCAGCGGCCCGGACTACATCGCGGAGGACGGCCGCATAGACCTCAACGCCGTGCCGCTGGATGACGAGCCCACTTATGAGCTGATCCGCAGTACCCATACGTTGGGCTGCTTCCAGATTGAATCGCCCGGGCAGCGTGAACTGGTGGGAAAAATGGCGCCGCGGGAGTTCAACGATCTCATCATCGACATCTCGCTGTTCAGGCCCGGCCCCATGAAATCGGACATGGTGCGGCCGTTCCTGGAGCACCGGCATGGTTTCGCGCCGGAGGTTTATCCGCACCCTGACCTGAAGCCTGCCCTGCAGGAAACCCACGGCGTGACGGTGTTCCATGAGCAGATCCTGAGGATTTTCGACACCATGACAGGCTGCGGATTTGCCCGGGCGGACGAATTCCGGCGGGCGCTGGGCAACGGGGAGCAGGAATGGAAGGTGGAGAAGTTCTTCCGGGAAACCGCCCATGCCAGGAAGTACTCCCCGGACGTGGTGGACAAGGTCTGGGACACCCTGAAGGCGTTCGGCAGTTTTGGTTTCTGCAAGGCCCACGGTGCTGCCTTCGCCGTACCCACCTACCAGTCGGCCTGGCTGAAGGCCCATCATCCGGAAGCCTTCCTGGCCGGACTCTGGGAGCACGATCCCGGAATGTACCCCAAGCGGCTCCTCGTGGCGGAAGCCCGCAGGATGGGGATTCCCATCCTGCCGCTGGACATCAACCGCAGCCAGGCCGAGTACCGGGTGGAACGCGTTGAAGACGGACCGGACCGCGGCAAGCTGGGGATCAGGTTGAGCCTGAACGGGATCTTTGGGCTGTCCGGAGCTGAACTCAAGCGGATCGTCGCCGGCCAGCCCTATGACTCCCTGGCAGACCTCCGGGCACGGGCGCGGATTACCAAGCCCAGTATCCGCAGGCTGGCCCAGTTGGGTGCCTTTGATTCGCTGCACCGCGGATCCGGCGGGGAAGCCAACCGGGCAGACCTCATCGCGCATCTGCAGAACCTCCAAACCAGCACCGGCAGCAGCCGCAAGGGCACCGAAGTGGTGGAAGGCCAGCTGTCTTTGCCGCTGGGGGATGTGGAGTTGCGCAACATCAAGCCGGGCCTGCCCGCGCCCACGCTGGTGGATACGGTCCGGGCGGAGCTGGACCTGATGGCCCTTGATGCCAGCGGCCACCTGATGGAGAGCCACCGCCCGCTGCTGGACAAGCTCGGAGTCACCACCGCGGACAAACTGCTGGCGTTGCGCAACGGTACCGAGGTGCTGGTTGCCGGAGTCCGCGTTGCCACCCAGACGCCCCCCATGCGGGGTGGCAGGCGTGTGGTGTTCATCAGTATCGACGACGGCACGGGCTGCGTGGATTCGGTGTTCTTCCATGAGGCGCAGGAGCAGGCCGGACCCTTGCTGTTCGGTACCCGGATGCTGCTGATCCGGGGGACCACCCGGCGTACCGGGCCGCGTGGCATCAGCCTCAGCGCGTCCATGGCCTGGGACCTCAGCAGGGTGGAGACGCTCCCGTTCAAGGGCCAGGCGCCTTCTGGCCCTGACGTCCCGCACCCGCTCGATGGCATCAGCCGGAACCTGGCAATTACGGGCCTGGGCGGTTGATAGCATGGACGATGGCTGGCTGTGGTCCCCGTACGCCACAAGCTATGAAGCCTCACCATTGAATAGGAGACACCCGTGTCAGATGCCCAGCAGATCACCCTTATCGTCGATGGCGAAGAGACCAAGGTGACTACCGGGACAACCGGGGCGGAACTCTTTTTCGAACGCCGCGACGTTGTGGTTGCCCGGGTTAACGGGGAACTGAAGGACCTGGACCAGGAACTGCCCGAAGGCGCCGACGTCGAAGGCGTCACCATCGATTCCCCTGATGGCCTGAACGTCCTCCGCCACTCCACTGCCCACGTGATGGCACAGGCCGTGCAGCAGTTGCGCCCCGATGCCAAGCTGGGAATCGGCCCGTACATCACTGACGGCTTCTACTTCGACTTCGACGTCGCCGAGCCGTTTACTCCGGAGGACCTCAAGACCCTGGAAAAGATGATGCTCAAGATCATCAACCAGAACCAGAAGTTCGTCCGCCGGGTGGTTTCCGAGGACGAAGCCCGTGAGGCCATGAAGAATGAGCCCTACAAGCTCGAACTCCTGGGCAAGAAGAACGATGCCGACGCCGTCGACGCCGGTGAAGGAGTCAGCGTCGAGGTCGGCGCCGGGGACATCACCATTTACGACAACGTTGACCGCAAGAGCGGCGAATCGGTCTGGTGCGATCTTTGCCGCGGCCCGCACCTGCCCAACACCAAGCTCATCTCCAACGCGTTCGCACTGACCCGTTCCTCCGCCGCGTACTGGCTGGGCAACCAGAAGAACCAGCAGCTGCAGCGTATCTACGGAACGGCGTGGCCCACCAAGGATGCCCTGAAGGCATACCAGGAACGCATTGCCGAGGCCGAGCGCCGCGACCACCGCAAGCTCGGCGCCGAACTGGACCTGTTCTCCTTCCCGGATGAACTGGGCTCGGGCCTGCCGGTGTTCCATCCCAAGGGCGGCATCATCCGCAAGGAAATGGAAGACTACTCGCGCCGCCGGCACGTTGAGGCCGGATACGAGTTCGTCTACACCCCGCACATCACCAAGGGCCACCTGTACGAGGTCTCCGGCCACCTGGACTGGTACAAGGACGGCATGTTCCCGGCCATGCACGTTGACGCGGAGCTGAACGAGGACGGCACGGTGCGCAAGCCCGGCCAGGACTACTACCTGAAGCCGATGAACTGCCCCATGCACAACCTGATCTTCCGTTCCCGCGGACGGTCCTACCGCGAACTGCCGCTGCGGCTCTTCGAATTCGGCTCCGTGTACCGGTACGAGAAATCCGGTGTGGTGCACGGCCTCACGCGCGTTCGTGGCATGACACAGGACGACGCCCACATCTACTGCACCCGTGAGCAGATGAAGGACGAGCTCACCAGCACCCTGAAGTTTGTCCTGGACCTGCTCAAGGATTACGGCCTGGACGATTTCTACCTGGAGCTGTCCACCAAGGATCCCGAAAAGTACGTTGGGGACGACGCCGCCTGGGAAGAGGCCACCAGGACACTCGCCGAGGTGGCGCAGGAGTCGGGCCTCGAGCTGGTCCCGGATCCGGGTGGAGCTGCCTTCTACGGTCCCAAGATCTCCGTCCAGGCCAAGGACGCGCTTGGCCGCACCTGGCAGATGTCCACCATCCAGCTGGACTTCAACCTCCCTGAGCGGTTTGAACTGGAGTTCCAGGCAGCTGACGGTACCCGCCAGCGTCCCGTGATGATCCACCGCGCCCTCTTCGGTTCCGTGGAGCGCTTTATGGGCGTCCTGACCGAGCACTACGCCGGTGCCTTCCCGGCCTGGCTGGCTCCCGTCCAGGTGGTGGGCATTCCGGTTGCGGAAGCCTTCAACGAATACATGTTCGACGTCGTTGACCAGCTCAAGGCCGCCGGTATCCGTGCAGAGGTGGATATTTCCTCCGACCGCTTCCCGAAGAAGATCCGGACCGCCAGCAAGGACAAGATCCCCTTCGTCCTCATTGCCGGCGGCGAGGATGCCGAGGCAGGCGCCGTGTCCTTCCGCTTCCGTGACGGCAGCCAGGACAACGGCGTGCCCGTCGCCGAAGCTGTCCAGCGGATCAGCGACGCCGTCCGTAACCGCACGAGCTAACGAACGGACAGATACGTGCAGGAGAACGCAGGGTACGCCGGGGATCCCGGCGTCACCGACGACTTTGAACTCGCCGGTGTGCCGGATGCCTTCCAGCGCCTGTGGACTCCGCACCGGATGGCCTACATCAAGGGCGGCCAGTCACAGTTCCAGAACAAGGACGACTGCCCCTTTTGTGTCGGGCCCACCCGGAGCGATGAGGAAGCCCTGATCGTGCACCGCGGCAGCACCTGCTATGTGGTGCTGAACCTGTTCCCGTACAACCCGGGGCATCTGCTGGTCTGCCCTTACCGCCACGTGCCGGACTACACGGATCTCACCGCTGAAGAGACCATGGAGTTTGCCATGCTGACGCAGACCGCCATGCGGGTGCTGCGCAAGGTTTCCAATCCCGGCGGCTTTAATCTGGGGATGAACCAGGGTGTGGTGGGCGGCGCCGGAATCGCCGCCCACCTCCACCAGCACGTTGTGCCGCGCTGGGGAGGGGACGGGAACTTCTTCCCGATCATCGCGCAGACCAAGGCCATCACGCAGACGCTGGACGAAGTCCGCCTCCAGGTGGCGCAGGCATGGCCCGGGGACGCGGATGCTGAATAGGCACGCAAGGGGATTTTTTACGTCCCTGTTTACGCCCCTGGCCAGGTGGCTGCTGCGGATTGGCGTATCGCCTGACGCGGTGACGATTGCCGGCACTGCCGGCGTGATTGTCGGCGCCCTGGTGTTCTATCCTCAGGGCCAGCTGTGGTGGGGAACCTTGTTCATCACGGCCTTCATCTTCTCCGATGTCATTGACGGCATTATGGCCAGGCTCTCCAACGGCGGCGGGAAGTGGGGCAACTTCCTCGATTCCACCCTTGACCGCCTCGCGGACGGCGCCTTGTTCGCCGGCGTCGCCATCTGGTTTTTTACCGGCGGCGCAGACCGTCCCATTGCCATCGCGGCCCTGCTCTGCCTGGTCCTGGGCATGGTGGTTTCCTACGTGCGGGCCAAAGCGGAGTCGCTCGGTTTTGACGCGAACGTGGGCATCGCCGAGCGTGCGGAGCGGCTGGTCTCGGTCCTGGTTGTTACAGGTTTTACAGGCCTGGGCCTGCCCCCCGTGGTGCTTCTGGTGACGCTGGTCCTGCTGGCCGTGGCAAGCCTGGTAACGGTGGTGCAGCGGATGCGGGCTGTCCGGCGCCAGTACCTTGGCAATACCGGCGTGGTTCCGGAAACATAATTCAGCGCTGACCCGGCTGGGGACTAGTATTAGTGGTGTCCGATCACGTGATCCGGCACACCCGCGGGTCCATCGCAGGCAGTGACTGCCGCCCGTAACCCGCTGACGATTATCTAGCTACCCATAGGGGTTTTTGTGTCTACACCAGATGTAAGCAACGAAGCCGGCGTGCCCGCCGCAAGCGTAACGGGCAGCAGCCGTGTCAAGCGCGGCATGGCGGAGATGCTCAAGGGCGGCGTCATCATGGACGTCGTTAACGTCGAGCAGGCCCGCATCGCCGAAGATGCCGGTGCCGTGGCCGTGATGGCCCTGGAACGCGTTCCCGCGGACATCCGTGCGCAGGGCGGCGTTTCCCGGATGTCGGATCCGGACATGATCGACAAAATCATCGATGCCGTGTCCGTTCCAGTTATGGCCAAGGCCCGAATCGGCCACTTCGTCGAGGCCCAGGTCCTGCAGTCCCTCGGCGTGGACTACATTGACGAGTCCGAGGTCCTCACCCCGGCTGACTACATCAACCACATCGACAAGTGGAACTTCACCGTCCCCTTCGTCTGTGGTGCCACCAACCTCGGTGAGGCGCTGCGCCGCATCAACGAGGGCGCGGCCATGATCCGCTCCAAGGGCGAGGCCGGCACGGGAGATGTCTCCAACGCCACGGGCCACATGCGCAAGATCCGTGCGGAGATCGCGAAGCTCGCAGCCCTGCCCGAGGACGAACTCTACGTTGCGGCCAAGGAACTGCAGGCCCCGTACGAGCTGGTCAAGGAAATCGCTTCCACCGGCAAGCTTCCCGTGGTGCTGTTCACCGCCGGCGGCATCGCCACCCCGGCTGACGCCGCCATGATGATGCAGCTCGGCGCAGACGGCGTGTTCGTCGGTTCCGGCATCTTCAAGTCCGGCAACCCGGCCGAACGTGCTGCCGCCGTCGTGAAGGCCACCACCTTCTACGACGACCCGGACGTCATCGCCAAGGTCTCCCGCGGCCTCGGCGAAGCCATGGTGGGCATCAACGTCGACGAGATCCCGCAGCCGCACCGCCTGGCCGAGCGCGGCTGGTAACGTTTCGGCCCGGCATACCGCGATCCTCTGCGTGCTATCCCCGCGCTCTGTGAGCAGCTAAGTTTGTGCTCCGGGCGCGGGGCCCCTTTACGCACGCTGCCGGATTGCGGCACGCCTCCTGGCTTTATTCGCGACGGCGGGCGTCCACTTTGGTGGGCGCCCGCCGTCGTCGGTGGTTGAGATTGTCGAAACCCCCTGTTACTCCAGGCCGCGGCGCTTGAGCAGCGGTTCCAGTTTGGCGTCGCGGCCGCGGAAAGCCCGGAAGGACTCCAGTGGATCGCGGCTGTTGCCCCGCGACAGGAGCTCCTGGCGGAAGCGTTCACCGTTCCCGCGGGTGAGGCCGCCGTTCTCCGTGAACCAGTCCACGGTATCCGCGTCCAGGACCTCACTCCAGATGTAGGAGTAGTACCCGGCAGAGTAGCCGTCGCCGGCGAAGATGTGCTGGAAGTATCCGGTCCTGTACCGCGGCGGGATCAGCTGGTGGGCCACTCCGGACGCCGCCAGCGCCTTTTCCTCGAACTCCAGGGCATCCTCTGGAATGCGGTCCCCGCTAAGCCCATGCCAGGCAAGATCGAGCAGCGCAGCTCCCAGGTATTCGGTGGTGGCAAAACCCTCGCCCCACAAGCGGGACTCTTCCAGGCGGTCCAGGACTTCCTGGGGAAGCGCCTCGCCGCTCTGGTAGTGGCGGGCATAGTTCTTCAACACCTCAGGCCACAGCATCCACATTTCGTTGACCTGGGACGGGTACTCGACAAAATCGCGGGGCACGGCAGTTCCGGAGAACCGCGGGTAGGTGACGTTGGAGAGCAGCCCGTGGAGGGCGTGGCCGAATTCGTGGAAAACGGTGCGCACCTCATCCATCGTCAACAGCGTGGGTTCGCTCAGCGGCGGTTTGGAGATATTGAGCGTATTGATGACCACCGGCTTCGTTCCCAGGAACGTTGACTGCTCCACGAGTGAATTCATCCAGGCGCCGCCACGTTTTGTGTCCCTGGTGTAGTAATCGCCCAGGAAGAGGCCCAGCCCGCTGCCATCGGCGTCGAAGACCTCCCAGACGCGGACGTCCGGGTGATACCCCACGAGGTCGCCACGCACCCGGAACGTCAGCCCATAAAGCTTGTTCGCGGCGAAGAAGACGCCGTCCGTCAACACGCGGTCCAGCTCAAAGTACGGCCGCAGGGCCTGCTCATCCACTGCGTAGCGTTCACGGCGTACCTTGCTGGAGTAGAACGCCCAATCCCACGCTTCCAAAGGATGCCCGGCGGTTTCCGCGAGGGCGGCTGCCTCGGCATCCGCGTTGCGTACCGCGGGGGGAGCCAGACGGTTCAGCATGCTCTCGACGGCGGCGAAGTCCGGCGCCGTCTGCCGCTCCACCACCAGTTCTGCATACGTGGCGAAACCGAGCAGGTCCGCCTTCGCCGCACGCAGCCTTGCCATGGAAAGCACCAGCTCACGGACGTCGAGCGAACTGCCGTCGGTGCCACGGGCTACGGACGCTTCGTAGAGGCGCCGCCGCAGGTCCCGGTTCTCCAGGGACGCCATGGCGGCCTGGTTGCTCGGCTGGATCAGGGTGAGCAGGTACTTCCCTTCGTGGCCGGCCGCCCGGGCGGCTTCGGCTGCACCTGCAATGTCGTCTTCAGGCAGCCCCGTGAGCTCCCCGGCGTTGTCCACCAGGATCGCCGCAGTCTTCATGGCTTCCTTGGTCCGTTGGCCAAACTCCGTGCCCAGCCGGGAGAGCTCCGCGTTCAGCCCCCGGAGCCGCTCCTGCCCTTCAGTGTCCAGGTGGATCCCGGCCTGCCGGAATGCCCGCAGGTATTCCTCCACCAGCCGGGCGGACTCGGAGTCCAGCCCCGTCGTGTCAATCGCGGCGAAACGCGCATGCAGGGCCTTGTTCAGGTAAATAGCATCCTGGTGGGCCGTGAGCTTGGGCATCAGCGCGGTTTCGAGTTCGCGGATGGCATCGCTTGCATCGGCAGAAACCAAGGTGAAGAACGCGTTGCAGGCCCGTTCCAGGATCCCTCCGGAGCGTTCCATGGCCGCTGCGGTGTTCTCAAAGCCTGCCGGTTCCGGAGCAGAGACGATGGCATCGATTTCGGCCAGCTGGGCCGCCAGTCCTGCGTCGATCGCTTCGGCGTAGTGGGTCCCGGTGATCGCGTGCGAAGGGCGGCAGTTGAAACGGAAGCCGGCTGGGTTCAAGGAGGGGATTGCTGCTGGAAGATGTCATGAAGCAACCCTTTCCACCAGTGAGTCGCAGGTCACAACCGTTCGGCCAAGGGCGAAAGCGCGGATGTGCGAGAATTGCCCTAATGGGGGGAAGGACCTTGTGCGGTGAAGAACCTGTGCAGGGATGAATCCAGCGGGGAAGATCGTGCTCCGGAAACCCGGGAAGGACAGCCATGAGGGTCGCGGTTCTCGGTGCCGGAATCGCCGGGCTCACAACAGCGGCCGGCCTCGCCAGGGCAGGGGCCGGCGTCGAGGTCTTCGAACGCGGGCCACGCGATGCCGTACCCGGCGCCGGGATCTCGCTTTTCCCCAACTCAAGGGCCGCCATGCGAACCCTTGGCTTCCAGGAGGGATACGACCAACTGCCCTACGGGCCCCGCGCCGGAACACGGACCGTCATGGCGCCGGCCCAACGGCCGGGTAGTTTTCGCCGCGCCGCAATGGGCGCGGCCGCAGGTGCGGCTGTTCCACCGGAACGATCTGCGCGAATTTCTGCTGGAATGCTGCCGGGATGTTCCGATCCACTGGGACACCGCCGTGACCGTGACGGACGACGGCGGTCCGAGCGGCAGCGCGGGAATCACCACGGCAGATGGCAGAGTGAGCTCCTGGGACCTGGTGATCGCGGCGGACGGATTACGGAGCATCACCAGGGATTTCCTCGGGCTGGACCCCGGGCTGCGGTACGCCGGATACGCGGCCTGGCGCGGGGTGACGGGTGGTCCGGCGGACACCGGCGGCATGGCAGGCGAAGATTGGGGTAACCGCCAGCGTTTCGGAACAGTGCCCTTGGCCGATGGCAGGTGTACTGGTTCGCGGTCACCAGCGTGGAGGCAGGCAGGAGCGCGGCCAGCGACGGGCTGGCCACCGAGAAAGAGGCCGCCGCCCGTGAATTTGCCGGCTGGTATCCGGCGGCACGGTCCCTGATTGCCCAAACCGATGAGAGCGAAGTGTTGCGCCACGATCTGTACGATCTCGCAAAGCCACTCAAGGCGTTTCATCGCGGCCGGGTGGCGCTTGCCGGCGACTCGGCGCATGCCATGACACCGGACCTGGGGCAGGGTGCAGGCTGTGGCCTGGAAGACGCCGCGGCCCTGGCCGCATTGCTGCGGCCAGGGCCGGATGGTGACGTCGACGTCGTCGGGGTCCTTGAGCGGTACTCGCACCTCCGGGCGCCAAAAGCGGCCAGGCTGCTGCGCGCCTCCCGGTTCATGGGCCGGGTGGCGCAGCGCCAATGGAAGTAGCGGGCCCCAGCCGCGGGTGAGCGCCCTAGTTCTGTTTGAACACGATGGACATCGGGGTGGCCTGTGCGCCCTGGCCCTGCGGATTGTCCTTGAACATGGCCTGCACTGTTTCCTTCGCCAGCCCGGTGTCGTGGCCCATGGCCACTACGCCGAGGTCGTTGGCGTCCATGATGGCCGTACCCGCGAAGGTCGAGGCATATTCAGCCGGAACGGTGGCCCGGATGAGTGCGCTGATCCGGCGGGCAACGGCTTCGGGGTCCTTGGGGGCCAGCTTCACGGAGTTCGCTGAGGAACCCAGGCTGTAGGGCGTCGCGCCGTCGATGGCGTTGATGTTGTTGCCCACGACGTCGTAGAACACGCCGCTCTTGCCCTGCAGTTTGCCCACCACGCTGGCAGCCGCAGCCTTGACGATCAGCGGCAGGCCCACCTCGTTGATGGCGATCTGCATGGACCAGGGGCTGCCCAGGCCGATGCCGGCGGGCGTGCGCATGACGAACTTGCTGAGCACCCGGGCAGCGGGGGAGACCTTGATCTCCCAGACGGGGAAGGAGCGTCCCTGGGTGATGGCCACGATTTTCTCGCTGACCAGGAGGTACCAGGGAGTATCGGCGACGGCGGCCCGGGTGTCATCGTCCGCGGACGGGAGTCCGTCGAAGAACCGCTTCACGTAGCCGGCCACTTCCGGATCCAGCTCGGTCTCGCGGGTGAAAACGCCCGTCTGGATGGGGTAGCGGCGGAAGGTTTCGCCGCCTGCTTCGGCGGGGACCGTGATGTCCAGCTGCTTGCCCGGGTTGGGCTCGTAATCGCTCTTGTTCAGCTTGACGTCGGCGGGCGCCTCGTTGCGGTCGATGAACTCCCGGAACCACAGTTCAACGTTGAGCAGGCGCCAGAAAACCATGGTGTCGGCGTCGTTTTTTTTCCCGTTCAGGTACTCCTCGAACGCCGTCAGGACGGCTTCGCGGTTCCAGTAGGGACGCTCGGCGAAGGAGTTGGACATAAAGACCTGGTAGATCCGCTCCTTCATCAGCGCGAACCATTCGGCTTCGGGCGTGGTGAAGCCGATCTTGTTGCGGCGGTTGCTGATCTTCTCCGGCAACAGGCCGCGGGTGGCGTCGCGCAGGATGCGCTTGTTCCAGCCACCCTTGATGATGGCTTCATCCGAGAGGCTGAACAGGAACTTGACCACTTCCTTGTCCAGGAACGGCACGCGGCCTTCCAGGGAGAAGCGCATGGTGTTCTTATCCTCGTACCGCAGCAGCGAGGGCAGGGACTTGTGGAAGAGGTCATCGATCAGCCGGAGCTTCATGTTGTCCGGGATGTTGCTGAACTTCTCGCCGCGGTGCGTACCCGCGAAGTCCTTCTTCAGCAGGGATGCCATGGTGACGGTCTTCTTGGCCGTCAGCTTGGAACGCAGCCGGAAGCGGCCCAGGCGGTAGAAGATGTCCAGCGACTGCCCGGCCTCGCGGACCAGGGTCTTGTAGTCGCCCTTGGCCTTGAGCTGGCGGAGGTACGCGAAGTAGTAAGGGATGTAGCCGGCCATCATTTCGTCAGCGCCCTGGCCGTCAAGCAGTACCGTGACGTGCTTGGAGGCTTCCTTCATCACGCAGTATTGCGCATACGGTCCCGAGGAGATGATGGGCTCCTCCATGGTCCGGACGAAGTCCTCGAGGTCCTCGGCAAAGCCTTCCGGGGTGGGGAGGATCTTGTGCGCCTCGATGTTGCCCTTGCACTTGGCAATGGCGGCGTCGGCGTAGTGTTCCTCGTCGTTGATCGAATTGGGGAAGACTGCGCTGAAGGTGTTCTGCTTTGCACCAAGTGACTCGGTGGCAGCAGCGTTTTCCTGCATCAGCTTATTGATGGTGACCACGACGGCGGACGAGTCCAGCCCGCCGGACAGCGCCGAACCAACGGGTACTTCGGATTTCAGCCGGAGCCGGACGGCTTCCGTGAACCGCTGACGGTATTCCTCGGTGACCTCTGGAGTGTAGGGCCGGTTGACGCTGGAGAGTTCCGTCAGCTCTTCACGGAGGCGGGTGAATGCGGAAATGGTGTACTGCCCGGTGGCGTTGTTGATTTCCATCATTTCGCCGGGAAGGAGCTTGGAGACGCCGTCGAAGAAGGTCTCCGCCGAATCGTCATGGATCCGGTACTGCAGGTAGCGGTAGAGGATGCGCTCATTGGCTTTGCGATCGATCTTGCCGCTTTCCAGCAAGGGCCGGACCTCGGAAGCGAACATGATCTTCGGGGCATCGGCGGTTCCGGCGTTGGCCCAGTACAGCGGCTTGATGCCGAAGTGGTCGCGGGCCAGGACCAGGACATCGCGCTTCTTGTCCAGGATCGCGAAGCCGAACATGCCATTGAAGCGGTCGAAAGCTTCGGTGCCCCACTCTTCGTAGGACTGCAGGACGACCTCGGTGTCCGACTGGGTCCGGAACGTGCGTCCCAGGGCCTCGAGCTCGGCACGGAGTTCAAGGTAGTTGTAGACCTCGCCGTTGTAGACCAGGACGGTATCGCCATCGGCGCTGATCATCGGCTCCTGGCCATGGGCCACATCGATGATGGACAGCCGGCGGTGGGCCAGGCCGGTGTTGCCCTCGGTGAAGTAACCCTCGCCGTCGGGGCCGCGGTGCTCAATGCACGCGTTCATTGCCTTAAGCAGGACTTCGTCTTCTCCAAAACCGTGGTATCCGGCGATTCCGCACATACTGCTACCTCTTCAATCGTCCTTCGAGTCCCGGTCAATACTACTTGGCATGTCCTGCCGGGGGTCCGGATGCAGCCCGCGCGCCGGTGCCCCTAGACTGTCACAGTGCAGAATCAGCAAGCTTCCTCCCCGCTCGTGGGCGTCCTGGCCCTGCAGGGGGACGTCCGTGAACACCTCCATGCCATCGAATCCGCCGGGGGCCGGGCAACCGGAATCCGCCGCCCGTCCGAGCTCGACGCCGTCGACGCCCTGGTGATTCCCGGAGGCGAGTCCACCACCATGGACAAACTGGCCCGGATGTTCGACCTGGCGGAGCCCATCCGGAAACGGATCGCAGAAGGCATGCCGGTGTACGGCTCCTGCGCGGGAATGATCCTGCTGGCTGATGAAATCGCCGATCCCGCCACGGACCTCAAGGGCAGCCCGCAGCAGACGTTCGGGGGCCTGGACATCACGGTACGGCGGAACGCCTTCGGCAGGCAGCGCGAATCCTTCGAAACCAGCCTGGATTTCAAGGGCCTGGACTTCAGCGCGGGCGAATCCGGGGTGGACCCCGTCCATGCCGTGTTCATCCGGGCGCCGTGGGTGGAACGGGTGGGGCCCGACGTCGAAATCCTGGCGCAGGTGGAGCCGGCGGATCCTGAGCACGCATCCCACGCAGCGGCCCTGCCCGGGACCGCTAGAATTGTTGCAGTGCGTTCCGGCCAGCTGTTGGCCACCTCCTTCCACCCGGAAGTGACTGGGGAGAAGCGCGCATACATGAACTTTTTATCCGAATGATCAGAGGAGAAGCGTAAAGCATGTCAGGCCACTCCAAATGGGCGACGACCAAGCACAAGAAGGCCATCCTCGATAGCCGGCGTGCCAAATCGTTCGCCAAGCTGATCAAGAACATCGAAGTCGCCGCGCGTATGGGCGGTCCGGACCTCGCAGGCAACCCCAGCCTTGAACTGGCTGTCACCAAGGCGAAGAAGACCTCGGTTCCCGCGGACAACATTGACCGCGCCATCAAGCGTGGCGCCGGCCTGACCGGCGAAGTGGTCGATTACACGGAGATTATGTACGAGGCCCGCGGACCGCAGGGTTCGGCCCTGTTGATCGAATGCCTCACGGACAACAAAAACCGTGCAGCGTCCGAGGTCCGGCTGGCGATTTCCCGCAACGGCGGCACCATCGCAGATCCCGGATCCGTCAGCTACCTCTTCACCCGCAAGGGTGTTGTGAACCTGCCCAAGAACGGCCTGAGCGAGGACGACATCCTGATGGCCGTCCTGGACGCCGGCGCCGAAGAGGTCAAGGACAACGGCGAGAACTGGGAAATCCACTCCGAGCCCACGGACCTCCCCGCCATCCGCGACGCCCTGACCGAAGCCGGCATTGAGTACGAGACCGACGAAGTCGAGTTTGTCCCGTCCATGCAGGTGGAGCTCGACGTCGACGGCGCACGCAAGTTCCTCAAGCTCGCTGATGCGCTGGAAGAGCTCGACGACGTCCAGAACGTTTACAGCAATGCCGACCTCAGCGATGAAGTCCAGGCAGCCCTGGAAGCTGAGTGAGCCTCCCGGCTTTTCAGGCTGAGGCCCGGAATTGACTCTCAGGGTACTGGGGGTTGATCCGGGCCTCACCCGTTGCGGCATCGGCGTGGTCGACGTCGAGCGGAACCGCCGCGCCACCCTGGTGGCGGTGGGAGTCGTTGGCACCTCGCCGGATAACCCATTGGACCAGCGGCTGCTGGTCATTGCCGAGGCCATCGATGAATGGCTGGACCGCTACGAACCGGAAGTGCTCGCCGTCGAACGCGTTTTTTCGCAGTTGAACGTGAGCACTGTGATGGGTGTTGCGCAGGCCTCCGGTGTGGTGATCGCCGCCGCTGCGCGCCGCGGCATCCCGGT
Source organism: Pseudarthrobacter sp. J47 (assembly GCF_049810315.1). Taxonomy (GTDB): domain Bacteria; phylum Actinomycetota; class Actinomycetes; order Actinomycetales; family Micrococcaceae; genus Arthrobacter. The sequence continues at coordinate 2,124,154 of NZ_CP187358.1, read as the reverse complement.
GGCGCTGCACACGCCCTCCGAAGTGAAGGCGGCAGTAACCGGCAGCGGTTCCTCCAACAAGGAAGCGGTGACCAAGCTGGTCACGAAGATTCTCCGCCTGGACGCGGCGCCCCGGCCGGCGGATGCAGCAGATGCCCTGGCGTTGGCGATTACGCATGCGTGGCGCGCAGGCAGTGGCGCCGCGGTCGCCACAACCGGGCCCGGCAGCCAGTCCCTGACCCCTGCCCAGCGGGCATGGGCCGAAGCGGAAGCCAAGGCGCGCCGCGGCCGCTGAATAGGCCTGGGCCGCGGCGCCCTTTGTTACGCTGTTCGTAGATATGTTCGGATAACCGGTCCGGCGCCATTCAGTGGCGACGATATTGACTCCGAGGACGTTGGGTCCGACGTCATTGGCCGGCAGCACAGCAGGAGCACGGGTTGATCAGTTTCGTTCGCGGCACAGTGGCACATGTGGGTTTGTCGTCGGCGGTGATCGACCTCAACGGAGCGGGGATGAGCGTCCAGGCCACCCCGCAGACCCTCAGCCGGCTCAAGGTGGGGGAGGAAGGCAAGCTCTTCACCACCATGATCGTCCGTGAAGACTCCCTGACGCTTTTCGGTTTCGCAAATGATGACGAGCGCGAGGTTTTTGACGTCCTGCTCAGCGTGAGCGGTGTTGGTCCACGGCTTGCCCTGGCGGTCCTGGCCGTCCATGAACCCGAAGCCATCCGCGTGGCAGCTCATACGGGAGACACCAAAGTGTTCACCAAGGTTCCTGGCATCGGCCCCAAGGTTGCCGGCCGCCTGGTCCTTGAACTGGCCGGGAAGCTGGTTCCGCACGGAACAGCCGTTTCTGCCCCGGCGGCCGTGACTGCCGAGCTGGTGTGGAAGCCGCAGGTCCTCGCGGCCATGACCAGCCTGGGCTGGTCTGAGAAGGACGCCTCATCCAGCATCGACAAGTCCCTCGCTGACAGCCCGGAGATAGCAGACCGCGGCAACGTGGCGGAAATCCTCCGCACCACGCTGCGCTGGCTCGGCCAGGATGGTGCCCGCACCGGCGCCAGGGCGGGCAGCCGTGGCTGAGCCCTCCATCGTTGCCGGAGCCGAGGAGCCCGAAGAAAGGGCTATCGAGGCGGCGTTGCGGCCCCGGAACCTGGACGACTTTGTCGGCCAGCACCGCGTACGCAAGCAGCTGTCGCTCGTCCTGCAGGCGTCCCGGATGCGTGGCCGCAGTGCAGACCATGTGCTGTTCTCCGGTCCGCCCGGGCTTGGCAAAACCACCCTCGCCATGATTGTGGCCGCGGAAATGAACGCGCCGTTGCGCATCAGCAGCGGACCGGCCATCCAGCACGCGGGGGACCTTGCCGCAATATTGTCATCGCTGTCCGAGGGCGAGGTGCTGTTCCTCGACGAGATCCACCGCATGTCCAGGCCCGCCGAGGAAATGCTCTACATGGCCATGGAAGACTTCCGCGTGGACATCGTGGTGGGCAAGGGTGCCGGTGCCACCGCGATTCCCCTGGACCTGCCGCCATTCACCCTGGTGGGCGCAACCACCCGGGCAGGGCTGCTGCCCGGGCCGCTTCGGGACCGGTTCGGTTTCACCGGCCACCTGGAGTTCTATTCGGTACCGGAGCTGGAGCTGGTTCTCCGGCGCTCCGCCGGGCTGCTGGACCTCAAGGTCAACTCGGCCGGTTTCAGCGAAATTGCCGGGCGTTCCCGTGGCACGCCGCGCATCGCGAACCGCCTGCTGCGCCGCGTGCGTGACTGGGCCCTGGTGCATGGCGTTGAGCAGATTGACGCGCGGACCGCTTCTGCTGCCCTGGACATGTATGAAGTGGACAAGCGGGGCCTGGACAGGCTGGACCGCGCCGTCCTGGAAGCCCTGATCGTGAAGTTTGGCGGCGGACCCGTGGGCCTGTCCACACTGGCCATCGCCGTGGGCGAAGAAACCGAAACCGTGGAAACCGTCGCCGAGCCGTTCCTGGTGCGCGAGGGCCTGCTGGGCCGGACTCCCCGCGGCAGGATTGCGATGGCTCCTGCGTGGACGCACCTGGGACTGTCCGTGCCGGCCGGCGCCTATGGCCAGGAGACGCTGGACGTCTTCGCCACACGGATGAAGATCCTGAAGGCGCCGGGGACTGGGCGCCAAACATCCATTAGCACCGTTCTGCCAGGTTTTCCCTTTAGACTGGGATGACGCTCGACACGTTCGGGCCTGGTTTTCCGTGTGTACCGCCCGGGACCGGGCCGCTCGATGCCGCGCAAACAGACATTCACCCCAGCTAAGTAACGCAGCTATGAAAACCAGAATGGAACAATCCCTGTGGATCCAATGACAATCCTGCTGTTCGTGATGCTCGGAGTCTTCATCTTTATGATGTTCCGGCGCAACAAGAAGACCCAGCAGGCGCAGGCAGAACTTCAGGCCAAGTTTGCACCTGGCGTGGAAGTAATGACCAGCTTCGGGCTTTTCGGCCGAATCGTGTCCATCAACGAAGAAGACAACAAGGTCGAGCTCGAACTCTCCCCGGGCAACGTGGCCACCGTCCACCGCCAGGCAGTCACCAAGGTTGTAGACACCGTGGAGCCCGTTGAAACCCAGGCAGAGGAGGCCCAGGCTCCTGTTGTGCCGAATGACGCTTCGTCGCTGACCGCAGAAGACGCCAAGGCGCCGCGCGAAACTCGGAACGACACCCTGAACGAAACCCCCGAAGAGACCCTGAAGCGCCTCAACGATGAGGGCAAAAAGGACAACTAGCCCGGGTTTGTCCTGCGCTCTGTCGAGTTAAGAGGAAGATCACCAATGGCACGTAGTGGCCCCAAACATTCAGGCATCAGGGTGCTGGTCTGGCTCGGCGTTGTAATCGCCGTGCTCACCGCCGTCCTTGCCGGCGGTACCCTGGCCGGGCAGGCCAGCTGGGCACCGAAGCTGGCCCTTGACCTTGAGGGCGGTACCCAGATGATCCTGGCGCCCAAGGTTGACGGCGGGTCGGACATCACGGAGGAACAGCTCAACCAGGCTGTGGCAATCATCCGCCAGCGCGTGGATGGCTCCGGTGTCGCGGAAGCGGAAATCAGCACCCAGTCAGGCCGCAACGTCGTGGTGAGCCTTCCCGGCACGCCGACGTCAGAGACCCGCGCCCTCATCCAGGCCTCGGCGGATATGGATTTCCGTCCGGTACTGCTGGCGGGTCCCGGAGATCCGGTGCCTGCGGAATCGCAGCTGGCCGAGGACCAACTCCCGAAGCCGACGGCGGAACCCGCCAACGGCAGCGACATGAACTGGATCACGCCGGAGGTATACCGGCAGTTCGAGGCGCTGGACTGCAATAACCCGGCGCAGGACCAGCAGGAACGCTCCGATCCCGCAGCCCCGCTGGTCACCTGTGAGCGCGCCGCAAACGCTCCTCCGGTGAAGTACATCCTCGGCCCGGTGGAAGTTGAAGGCAGCAACATCGTTGACTCCACCTTCCAGCTCACCCAGGGTGCGCAGGGCGCCGTGACGAACATCTGGGGCGTCCGCATCGAGTTTGACGCTGAAGGAACCCAGAAGTTCAAGGCAGTCACCGAACGCCTCAACCAGTTCTATCTGGCCGCAGGCGGCGAGACGGGTACGGACCCCAAGTCCCAGTTCGCTATCGTCCTGGACGACCAGGTCATCTCGGCTCCCAGGTCGCAGGCAGTGATCACTGACGGCCGCCCGGAGATTACAGGCAACTTCACCGAGGCCTCGGCCAAGGCGCTGTCTGACCAGCTGAAGTTCGGCGCGCTGCCCATCAGCTTCGAAATCCAGAGCGAGCAGCAGATCTCCGCAACGCTTGGCGGCGAGCAGCTCCGCATGGGCCTGCTGGCCGGCGTTATTGGTCTTCTCCTGGTGGTGGTCTATTCACTGTTCCAGTACCGGGCCCTGGGCCTGGTGACCATCGCCTCGCTGGTGGTTGCCGGTGTCCTGACGTACCTGGCCATCGCGATCCTCGGCTGGACCGAAAACTACCGGCTTTCACTCGCCGGCGTTGCAGGCATCATCGTCGCCATCGGCCAGACCGCTGACTCGTTCATCGTGTACTTCGAGCGGATCAGGGACGAACTGCGTGAGGGCCGCGGACTGGTTTCCGCCGTCGAGAACGGCTGGAAGCGCGCCAAGCGCACGGTCCTGGCCTCCAAGGCCGTCAACCTCCTCGCCGCACTGGTGCTGTACTTTGTGGCCGTTGGCAACGTCCGTGGCTTCGCGTTCACGCTGGGCCTGACAGCCATCGCGGACCTCATCGTGGTCTTTATGTTCACCCACCCCACCCTGCAGGTGCTGGCCCGGACCAAGTTCTTCGGTGAGGGACACAAGTTCTCCGGGCTGGACCCGGAACGGCTTGGCGCCGTCCCGTTGTACCGCGGTGCAGGCCGGGTGCGCACTCCTGAAGACAAGCCTGTGGTCCGCGCCCGGAACGCCGGTGCGGCAGCCGAAGCCGAACGCCGGATGACCATTGCCGAGCGCAGGCTCGCCGAGAAGCAGGAACAGCTTGCCGGTTCCTCCAAGAGCACCTCGAAGGAGGGCCAGTAATGTCCAGCACCTTTGCCAATTTCGGCAATGAGCTCTATACCGGCAAGCGCTCCTACGACTTCGTCGGCACCAAGAAGCTGTGGTTCATCATCGCGGCCGTCGCGGTGGCGCTCTCCATCCTGCTGCCCGTCGTCAAGGGCGGGTTCAACCTCGGTATCGAATTCCGGGGCGGTTCGGAGTTCACCGTGTCCAGTGTCCAGAACACGGACCCTGGACTCGGCGAGCAGGCTGTCGAAGAAGTTGTGCCCGGCAGCATCCCCCGGGTGGCAAACGTCGCCGGCACCACCATGCGCATCCAGACGGACAAGCTCACGGACGACGAGACGCTTCGGATCAAGGAGGCGCTGACCAGCTCGTACGGCGTCACCGACGACCAGGTGACGTCCACGTTCGTTGGACCCACCTGGGGCGCCGACGTCACCAAGCAGGCCCTGATCGGCCTCGTCGTGTTCGTGGTACTGGCCGCCCTGTTGATGGCGTTGTACTTCCGGACCTGGAAGATGTCACTCTCAGCCATCACCGGCATGGGAGTGACCATGTTCATCACCGCGGGCGTCTATGCCCTCAGCGACTTCGAGGTGACGCCTTCGGCGATCATCGGCTTCCTGACGGTGCTGAGCTACTCGCTGTATGACACGGTGGTGGTCTTCGACAAGATCCGCGAGAACACTGCGGAGATCAGCCGCTCAACCCGCAGGACGTTCGGCGAAGAGGTCAACCTGGCCGTTAACCAGACGCTGGTCCGTTCGATCAACACCATGATGGTGGCCATCCTCCCGGTTGGTGCCATCCTGTTCATCGGTGCCGGCCTGCTGGGAGCGGGAACGCTTCGGGACCTCTCCCTGGCGCTCTTCGTGGGCATCCTGATCGGTACCGCGGCCACGATCTTCATCGCCGCGCCCATGTACGCCTGGCTCCGCCAGTCGGAACCGGACCTCGTCAAGCAGGCCAAGCGTGTGGAGCATCGCCGGACGGAAGAGGCACGTCCCAAGCCAGGGCAGCCTGCCTCGGCGTAGGGCAACCCACCTTCCTGCAAAGGGCCGGTCAGGGCCGCGGACATCGCGGCCCTGACCGGCCCTTTGGCGTATCAGCTCCCCGGTTATAAAAGTGGCTGCTGGCAGGAATAGACTGGGGTAATTAAATGCTCGTGAGGGGTGCTTCATTGGAAGAACGTTCGGCGTCGGCGCCAGTGTCAAACGGGGATAGCCCTGCTGTGCCCGCTACTCAAACGGGCCTTGCTGCTGCAGGCAGGACTCCGCAGGGCGCCATGGAAAACTCCGGCACACGGCCTACCTTCCCGGGACGCCGCGAACGTACCCGCTCACGCCTCGCCCGCCTCACCGGCCGCGGGGCGGCCACCTACTCACCCATCCTTGAACCCCTGTTGCGCACCGTCAGGGCCAATAACCCCAAGGAAGACTTCGACCTGATCCAGCGTGCCTTCGAGGTCGCGGAGGTCAGCCACCGCGGGCAGAAGCGCAAAAGCGGCGATCCGTACATCACCCATCCGGTGGCCGTGGCAACGATCCTCGCCGAACTCGGCCTGAGTGGCACCACACTGGCAGCTGCACTGCTGCATGACACCGTTGAAGACACTTCGTACACGCTGGAAAACCTGAAGGCCGATTTTGGTCCCGAAGTTGCCATGCTCGTGGACGGCGTGACCAAGCTGGACAAGGTCAGCTTTGGGGAAGCGGCCCAGTCTGAAACCGTCCGCAAGATGGTTGTGGCCATGGCCAAGGACATCCGGGTGCTGATGATCAAGCTGGCTGACCGGCTGCACAACGCCCGCACCTGGCGGTTCGTTTCCGCTGAGTCCTCGGCCCGGAAGGCCCGCGAAACGCTGGAGATCTTTGCTCCGCTGGCGCACCGGCTGGGCATGAACACCATCAAATGGGAGCTGGAGGACCTTTCCTTCGCCGCACTGTACCCCAAGGTGTACGAGGAAATCGTGCGGATGGTGGGGGACCGGACGCCGGAGCGTGAAAAGAGCCTGAGCGTCATCAGGGACCAGATCACGGAGGACCTGCGCATCGCGCGCATTAAAGCCACCATAACCGGCCGTCCCAAGCACTACTACTCGATCTACCAGAAAATGGTGGTCCGGGACAAAGACTTCGACGACATCAACGACCTCATGGGTGTCCGCGTGCTGGTGGATTCGGTACGTGACTGCTACGCCGCGCTGGGCACGCTGCATTCGCGCTGGAACCCGCTTCCGGGCAGGTTCAAGGATTACATCGCGATGCCGAAGTTCAACATGTACCAGTCCCTGCACACCACCGTGATCGGTCCGGGCGGCAAGCCCGTGGAGATCCAGATCCGGACCCACGAAATGCACCGCCGCGCCGAGTACGGCGTGGCGGCCCACTGGAAATACAAGGACCAGCCCAACAGGACTGCCATAGCCCCGGCGAACAGCCGCGACGGCGACATGGGGTGGCTGCGGTCCCTGGTGGACTGGCAGCAGGAAACTTCTGATCCGGGCGAGTTCCTTGATTCGCTGCGCTTCGAAATCAACGCCCGTGAAGTTTTTGTGTTCACCCCCAAGGGCGAAGTCATGGCACTGCCTGCCGGTTCCACCCCCGTGGACTTTGCCTACGCCGTACACACCGAGGTTGGCCACCGGACCATCGGCGCCAGGGTCAACGGCAAGCTGGTTCCGCTCAACAGCGAACTGAACCATGGCGACTGGGTGGAGATCTTCACGTCGAAGGCCGAGGGCGCAGGACCCAGCCAGGACTGGCAGCACTTCGTCAAGAGCGCGCGCGCCAGGAACAAGATCCGCCAGTGGTTCAGCAAGGAACGCCGCGAGGAAGCCATTGACCGCGGCAAGGACCTCCTGACCCGCGCCATGCGCAAGCAGAACCTGCCGCTCCAGCGCCTGATGACCCATGAGGCCCTGGCATCCGTGGCTGAGGATTTCAAGTACGTGGACATCTCCGGGCTCTATGCCGGGGTCGGTGACGGCCACACTTCCGCCCAGTCCGTGATGGAGAAGCTGGTTGACCGGCTGGGCATCAACGACAGCCCTGACGACGAACTCAACGAAGTCAGCATCCCCACGCATGTTTCCAAGACCAAGTTCTCCGATTCCGGCGTGGTGGTCCGCGGTGTTGGAGACGTGTGGGTGAAGCTGGCGCGCTGTTGTACGCCTGTCCCTCCGGATCCGATCCTGGGTTTCGTCACGCGGGGCTCCGGTGTTTCAGTGCACCGGACGGACTGTACCAACGTGGCAGACCTGAAGGACCAGCCGGACAGGATCGTGGACGTCGAATGGGCGCCCACACAGTCCAGCGTCTTCCTGGTGGAGATCCAGGTGGAAGCGCTGGACCGGAAGTCGTTGCTCTCGGACGTCACCAGGGTGCTCTCCGAAAACCACGTCAACATCCTCGCTGCCAGCGTGCACACGTCAACGGACCGCCTGGCGATCTCCAAGTTTGCTTTCGAAATGGGAGACCCCAAGTACCTGCACCACGTCCTCAGCGCGGTCCGCAGGATTGACGGCGTCTTTGACGTCTACCGCACCACCGGGAACAAGAGGCGCAGCTAGCTGCTCCAGCTTCTCCAGCGCCGCCCGCTTGTGGGGCAGCCGGGGAACTGCCTCAACGGCAAGGGTCAGCAGCCTCAGCCGGACATCCTGCTGTGGCCTGGCAAGCAGCCCACGCAGCGCCGGCAGCGCCTCGGTGGTATTGACGTGCAGGGCGATGTCCAGCGCCGTCCGAAGGGGACTGGAAACCATCAGTCCGCCGATGCTGACGACGTCGAACGGGCCCAGGCGTACCTCGTGGAGGGTGCATCCCCTGGTGGCGCGGAGGCTGGAAATCCTCCGTGTTGAGTCCACCAGCAGGGCCAGCCTGTCCGGTTCGGGAGAACAGCCGTGAATCCAGGCGGCCGTCAAGCGCCCGGCAACCACGCGCTGCCGGATCGCTGACGGAACGCCCAATGCGGCCGACCGCGCCCTGAGCTGCGGTGTGGAGTCTGCACCCGGTGGAGCATAGCCCTGCTGGTAAACCTGATGGAGCACACCGTCTGACGCCATTGCCTGGAGTTCGCCCCAGGTAAACAGCACACCCGGGGCGTACAAATCCATACACTGCACCGCAGGTAGCGGTTCCCGCGTGGATGCCGGCGGGGGAGGGGAGATCAATGCCATTCAGCAATCCTCCCGTGGCCGGCTTAAACGGAACAGGCCCCGACCCGGTTATGTGGATAACCGGGTCGGGGCCTGTTCGGCGTCAGGAGAGTTCGCTGGCCGAACGCTGAAGCTGGTCCAGCCAGGCCTGACGGGCTTCCAGGGCCTCCCGGGCTGCCTTGATCTTGCGATCGTCACCGGCCTTCTCGGCCGTGGCCAGATCTTCCTTCAGGCCGGCAATAGCAGCCTCCAATTGTGACAGTGCGCTGTTGGTACGCGCCTTGGTCTCAGGGTTGGAGCGCTGCCATTTCTCGTCTTCGGCCTGGCGCACCGCATCCTCGACCCGGCGCAGCCCGGCTTCGATGCGGCCCATGTCTGCCCGCGGCACCTTGCCGGCCTCTTCCCAGCGGTCCTGGATGGACTGCAGCTGCTTCTTGGCCGCGGCAATATCCTTGACCGGAAGAATGGCGTTGGCTTCAGCCAGGAGTGCTTCCTTGACGGTCAGGTTGGCCGAGTACTCCTGGTCGATTTCGTCATTGGCCGCCTGGCGTGCAGTGAAGAAAGCGTCCTGGGCCGCGCGGAAGCGGGCCCACAGGGCGTCGTCGTCCTTGCGGCTGGCCCGCGGTGATGCCTTCCATTCGTCCATGAGGCGGCGGTATTCGCCGGCGGCGTATCCCCACTCGGTGGAGGTCGAGAGCGATTCAGCCTCGGCGATGAGCTTTTCCTTGGCAGACTTCGCTGCAGCATTGTTGCTGTCCAGTTGGGAGAAGTATGCCCGGCGGTGCCGGTCAAAGACGGTGCGCGCAGCGCGGAACCTCTTCCACAGGGCTTCCTCGTTGCTGCGTCCAAGGCGGATGCCGCTCTTCTGGGCGGCCTTCCACGTTTCGAACAGTTCGTTCATCCGTGCGCTGGACGTTTTTCCACTGCACGTGGGCGGGATCTGCTCCGGCGATGGATTCCGCTTCGGCAACGATCGCCTCGCGGGCCGCCAGTTCCGCAGTCCGGACCGCTTCATGCTCGGCCTTTTCGGTGCGTTCCAGTTCGGCAATCTGACCCGTCAGGGCATCCAGCCGGGCCTCGGCGGAACGGAGGTCTCCCACCATGTTCTTCTCCGCAAGCTGTTCACGGAGGTGGGTGACCGTCTTCTGCATATCGGTGCTCGGCGCCTTGGAACTGACGCGCTGCTCCAGGAGGACGATCTGTGCCAGGACGTCGTCAAACTTCCGGGCAAAGTAGGCCAGTGCTTCGTCGTCACTGACCCCCGGGTACTGGCCCACGGGGTGCTCGTCGCCGTCGATCTTCAGGAAAACGTTGCCGTCGCCCTCGACGCGGCCCCACTTCGCTGCTTCTGCCGCCGAGGTTGCCGGCAGGACGGGAGCCGCGCTTGCTGCAGGAGCGGCGGCCGCGGGCTTGGGCCGTGAGGCGAAAGCAGCAGGAGAGGGGACTGCCGGATGCGGCTTGGGGGCGGCGGGCGCAGCCGCGGATGCCGGAGCCTCGGGACCAGATGCGGACGCTGGTGTTGCTGCCGCCTCTGCATTATCTGGAACGGCGGTTGCCTGCTCCGGCGTGTCCTGGGTGGCTTCTACTGCCGTTTCGTCGGATTTCTGACTGTCTGTCACCGCTAAAAATCTTTCGCTTGGAGGAAACTGCTTCCAACTGCTTTCGCACTGCCGCCTACGGGGCAGGCGTTACTCGTTCAGAGAAAACGAGTCTATCGTGACTGCCTGCGCGGGTGCGCCGTCTGTCTCACTGCCGCCCGGCGTGATGCCCGCGGCGGCAATCGCCGTCACGGCTTCCAGGCCGGAAGTGACCTTGCCGACCACCGTGTAGCCGCCGGCCGAATCAGCCGGAATCTGCGTGTCCTTGTACACGATGAAGAACTGCGTGCCGTTGCCGTAAGCGTTGTTGCCCGTGCGTGCCACGGCGATGGTGCCGGCCGGATACGTGTTGTCGCCGGGCGTGTTCTCCAGCGGGCCCCAGGTGTAGTCGGGGTTCCCGGCGCCCGTGCCGTCCGCGGAGCCGCACTGGAGCACGCCGAAGGAATCGGCGGTAGTGAGCCGGTGGCAGCTCTTGCCGTTGTAGAAGCCTTCGTCACTGAGTGTCTTGAAGACGGCGGCGGCCTGGGGAGCGGCAGTACCGTCCAGTTCAACGCCCACCGGCGAGCCGTTCAGGACCAGGCTGCCGCTGAAAGTCTTGCCCGCTGCCACGTCTGCCGGCGGGACGGAGGGGCTGTTCGTGCCCTCGGTTGCGCTTGGCGTTGGGCTGGCTGTTGCGGACGGGCTGGTGAGCCCGGCCTCAGCTGCGGCGAATTCGTCTTCCGTCGGGTTCCCCGAGAAGACAGTCAGCTGGAGGACAACGGCCAGGACAACGACTGCGACGCCGGCGCCACCGGCGATGAAGTTGTCCCGCCTGCGCCGCTGTTCCTGGTCCTTGCGGAGTTCGCGTTTCGCCTCCATCTGCTGGATCCGCCGTTTCGCATCGCGAGAGCTGCGTGGGCTGGCCGCCAAGGGTCCTCCTCAGGTTGGACCACCGGCGCCCCAAAGCAGGGACCGGCGGTGCGTTCGAAGGCAATCGTGACTTTTCGGGCCGTGGCCCCGCGGGCTCGGGTCCGGCCTGCGGGACGGACTGCCTGTTAGGGACTGCGGCGGCGAAAGCATAAACTGACTGCCGCACATAGTTTATGCATGACAAGCCGGGCAGCCGCGGTTCCTGAGTCGTTTCGGGTCCAATACCGGGCAAAGTCCCAGCAGCCAACACCTGAGGAGAAATTCCACCATGGCACGCACCGCCTCCCTGTCCGGATTCCCCGAGTGGCTTCCCGAGGAGCGGCTGGTGGAGCTGCATGTGCTGGATACGCTGCGCCGCGTCTTTGAGCTCCACGGCTTTGGTTCGATTGAGACGCGCGCCGTGGAAACAGTGGGCCAGTTGCTGCGCAAAGGCGAGATCGACAAAGAGGTTTACGGGCTCAGCCGCCTCCAGGACGACGAGGGCAACAACAGCGACGGCGGCGCCCGCCACGATCCCAACGCCCTGGCCCTGCACTTCGACCTCACGGTGCCTTTCGCCAGGTACGTGGTGGAGAACGCGGGCTACCTCGCCTTCCCGTTCCGGCGCTACCAGATCCAAAAGGTATGGCGCGGGGAACGGCCGCAGGAAGGCCGCGCCCGCGAATTTACGCAGGCTGACATCGATGTAGTGGGCGACGGCGAACTGCCCTTCCGTTACGACGTCGAAATTGCCCTGGTGATTGCCGAAGCCCTCAGCGCACTTCCCATCCCGGAGTTCCGGCTGCGCATCAACAACCGCAAGCTGGCCGAAGGTTTTTACCGGGGTGTTGGGCTGGAGGACACCGCAGGGGTTCTGCGCAGCATCGACAAACTGGAAAAGATCGGCCCGGCCCGGGTTTCTGAACTCCTGCAAAGCGAGCTGGGCGCCAGCGCTGAACAGGCGGAACTGGCGCTGAAGCTCGCGGGTATCCGGACAGAAGATACTTCCTTCGTTGCGCAGGTGCGGGCGCTGGGCGTCACGGACCCGCTGCTGGAAGAAGGGCTCAGCGAGCTCGAGCAGGTTATTGAAGCGGCCGTGCAGCGTGCTCCGGGCAAGGTGGTTGCAGACCTCAGCATTGCCCGCGGGCTGGACTACTACACAGGCACCGTGGTGGAGACGGTCCTGGTGGGCCACGAGCAGCTGGGGTCCATTTGCTCCGGCGGCCGGTATGACGCCCTGGCATCAAAAGGCAACCGCAAGTTCCCCGGAGTCGGCCTGTCCATTGGCGTCACACGCCTGGTCTCGCGGATCCTCAGCCAGGACTTCGCCAGGGCCTCGCGCTCGGTGCCCACAGCCGTCCTGGTGGCGCTCACCAGCGACGATTCCTGGAGTGCCGCGCAGGACGTCGCGGCCCAGCTCCGCAGCCGGGGGGTCGCCACCGAGGTGGCCGCCAAGGCCGAGAAGTTCGGCAAGCAGATCAAGTTTGCGGACCGCCGCGGGATCCCCTTTGTCTGGTTTACGGACGACGACGGCAAGCACCAGGTCAAGGACATCCGTTCCGGCGAACAGTCGGATGCGGACCCCTCGGCCTGGATGCCGCCGTCGGAGGACCTGAACGTCCAGGTCACCACGTAACAGCAGGGCTCAGGACGACGCCGGAACCCCGGGGCCGGTTGGCCAGCGCAGCAGCGCTGCCACGTCCACGCCGTCCGGGAGGGCAGCACCGGGCACCAGGAGTACTCCGGCGTCTGTAAGGGCAGCTGCCCTGAGCAGGGCGGCAGGTCCGGCAACCTTGCCCAGGACTTCAGCGCCCAGGGATTCCCCCTCGGCTGCGGCAATCCAGGGCTCGGCACCCAACGCCAGGAACGTGCGCCCGGACAGAGCGTCGGCGTCGAAAATCAGGACGTCCACCTGGGCCTGCTGGAGGGCGCTGACCACGGCACCTGGCCCGGTTGCCGACTCCGGGTTGTCCTGGCCTTCCTGCATGGCGAGCCGGTCCAGGATCTCCTGCTGCCCGGTGGCCCATTTTTCCGCCACAAGGCTGCTGACCCTGTCCCTCAGGTCTTCAGGATTGTCGCCGCCGGTGTGGGTGTGGGACTCCACGTGTTCCACGAGCGCCTGGCCCGCCTTCGACAGCTGGTCCTGCACCATGGAGCGGGCACGGACGTCGCCGGCAAGGACAATCATCCGGGCCCGGCTGTCGGTGGCCAGCCGGTCGATGGCAGCTGCCACCTCGTCAGCGTTTTTCCGCCAGACCTCCTCCGTCCGGTGCTGGTAGCCGTACTGCGCCCATCCGCCACCAGGAAACTTGCTGAGGTTTTCCGTGGATCCCTGGACTTCGCGGACCTCTTCGGCGGCGGCGCGGGAATCGCTGGAGGCATAATGCAGCCTTACCTCCGCATCACCCCTGCCCACCTCGGCAACGACGTAGGGAAAACTCTCCGGCCTGCTCCTGGCCAACGGGGTCAGGTCCGGGACAGGCCCCACGGAGACCTGTTCCGGTTGGGCCCGAACGCCCGGCAGGACTTCACTGATTTCAACCGTCCCCTGCCGGGCAAGAATAAACTGGGCCACCGGCGATGGTTGCCCGGTGGCCCGTTGCAGCGCCGCTTCTACAGCGTCCACATCCTCGCGGCCGGCGCCCCCGGACTCCAGTTGGGCACGGACGTTCTGTGGGCGCACATCAGCGGCGGCCAAAGAGTCCACGGTGCCCGTGCCGGCGTCGACAAACACTGTGCACCAGGGACCCTGACGGCGGTAGAGATCGGCAAATTCCTTCAGATTCTGTGTCATTGTCCAGACTCCCCGGACTTCTGATCCCGTGCCTGTCCCTGCTCAGCCGGCGGCTTCAGCGCCTGCTGGACCTCCTCCGGATCGGTGTCATCCGGGAACGGTTCGGCTTCGCGCCATTGCTCGGCGTGCGCCGGCTGGTTGCCTTGGACGACCTTCTGCGTTTCCTGCTTCATTTTGTCGTCCAGACCCGGACCATGGGTGGTGTTTCCTCGTTCAGCCATGACGAACTCCCTCCCGTGCGGACAGTGCCACACTGTGAAAGCTGACCTTGTGAATCAGTCCGTTATTTCACCGTAGCACCGGGAATCGGGCACGTGTAGGGGGTCGGGAAAAGGCCCGGAACAGCAGGAATTCCTAGCTGCGTGGAGTTGTCCGGGACCGCCGCGCGAGAACCACAAACCGACCGGCGACACCAACGGCCAGCACGCCCAGCATCACCAGTACCGAGGTCAGCGGGAGGGTGACGGCCAGCAGCAGGCAGGCAACGAAGCCCGCCGCATTGAGCCACTTTGGAGCGAACGCCGGATGCGCCGGAAGGGTAAACGCGGCGGCATTGGCTACGGCGTAGTACAGCAGCACCCCAAAGCTGGAAAAGCCCACAACAGTCATCACGTCCGCGGTGAGCAACAGGATGACGACGGCGGCGCAGACTGTGAGTTCGGCAACGAACGGTACCGGGTGGGAACCGCCAATCCGGGCCAGCGGGCGGGGCAGGTCACCTTCCCGGGCCATGGCCATGGCCGTCCGGCCGACGCCGGTGACCAGGGCCAGGAGCGCTCCCAGGCAGGCGGCGGCTGCGCCGATCTGCACCAGCGCCGTGCCCTGTTCCAGCGCGGAGAACCTGACGGCATCCAGCAGCGGGGAAGTGGACGTGCTGAGGACGGCGGGCGGCAAATGCCCCTGCAGCAGCAGCGCCAGGGTCACATAGATGGCAAAGGCGGCTGCCAGGGCTGCGAGGATGGCCCTGGGGATGGTGCGTTCCGGATTCCTGACCTCTTCACCGAGGGTGGCGATGCGGGCGTACCCGGCGAAGGCAAAGAACATCAGCCCCGCTGCCGGCAGGATGCCTGCGGCGCCGCCTGCCGCAGCAGCCGCTGTTTCTCCGCCGTCGGGGTGGGGTCCAATAACTGCAGCAATGCCACGAACAGCAGGGTGGCCAGCACCACCACCAGCAGGATGCGGGTCAGCAGTGCTGTGCGGGTTATCCCCAGAAGGTTGACGCCGGTCAGCGCCAGGACTGCCGCAACGGCCAGCGGGATGGCCCAGCCCGGGGCAATGTAGTGGCCGAAGGTGAGCGCCATGGCGGCGCAGGAGGCGGTCTTGCCGGTGACGAATCCCCAACCGGCGAGGAATCCGGGCCACTCACCCAGCTGTTTGCGCCCGTAAACGTAGGTGCCGCCACTGGCCGGGTACCTGGCAGCCAGGACGGCGGAGGCCACGGCGTTGCAGTACGCCACGGCGCCGGCAATCAGGACCGCGAGAATCAGGTACTGGCCGGCCAAGGACGAGGCCGGGGCGAAGACCACAAAAACGCCGGCGCCCAGCATGGAGCCCAGGCCAATGGCGGACGCGTCAAAGACGCCGAGCGTCCGCTTGAGCTGCTGATGCTCGGTCATGGCTGGGGACGGACCTTTCCAACGGGTAAACTCGAACGGGATCGTTCCGGGAACGATCCTATATATCTTTTACTTTTCCTTCAGGAAGGCATTCTGTGCTGCGCACACATGACCTTGGATCGCTTCGTTCCGAGCATATTGGACAGACCGTAACCCTGGCCGGCTGGGTGGGCCGCCGCCGTGACCATGGCGGGGTGGCGTTCGTGGACCTTCGTGATGCCTCGGGCGTTGCACAGGTTGTGGTCCGCGAAGAGGAAGTCTTCCACGGGCTGCGCAATGAATACGTCCTGCAGGTCACCGGAACCGTGTCCCAGCGGCCCGAAGGCAACGAGAACCCGGCGCTGGCCACCGGTGAGGTCGAGGTCATTGCCGAGGAAGTCACCATCCTGAACACCTCGGATCCGCTGCCGTTCCAGATTGACGAGCACGTTGAGGTGGGCGAGGAAGCCCGCCTCAAGCACCGCTACCTGGACCTGCGCCGCCCGGGCCCTGCCCGCAACCTTCGCCTGCGTTCGGAGGCAAACCGGGTTGCGCGCGAGCTGCTGCACCAGGACGGTTTCGTGGAGATCGAAACCCCCACGCTGACCAGGTCCACCCCTGAGGGTGCCCGTGACTTCCTGGTACCCGCCCGCCTCGCCCCCGGCTCCTGGTACGCCCTGCCGCAGTCCCCGCAGCTGTTCAAGCAGCTCCTCCAGGTGGGCGGCTTCGAGAAGTATTACCAGATTGCCCGTTGCTACCGTGACGAGGATTTCCGTGCGGACCGCCAGCCGGAGTTCACCCAGCTGGACATCGAAGCCAGCTTTGTGGACCAGGACGACATCATTGCCCTGGGCGAGAACATCGTGAAGGCACTCTGGAAGCTGATCGACGTGGAGATCCCCACGCCGATCCAGCGGATCACCTATGCCGATGCCATGGCCCGGTTTGGTTCGGACAAGCCGGACCTCCGCTTTGGCGTGGAGCTCACGGAACTCACTGATTTCTTCAAGGACACCAACTTCGGCGTCTTCAAGGCCCCGTATGTTGGCGCGCCGTGGTGATGCCCGGAGGCGCGTCCCAGCCCCGCCGCACGCTGGACGGCTGGCAGGAGTTCGCCAAGCAGCGCGGCCACAAGGGCCTTGCCTATGTCCTGTTCAAGGAAGACGGCGAGCTTGCCGGGCCCGTGGCCAAGAACCTCACGGAGATGGAGCGCGCCGGCCTGGCTGACGCCGTTGGTGCCAAGGCCGGTGACTGCATCTTCTTCGCGGCCGGCGAGAAAACCGCAGCCCGTGCCCTGCTGGGCGCCGCCCGCGTGGAGATCGGGCACCGCACCGGCCTGATCGACCCCAACGACTGGGCCTTCTGCTGGGTGGTTGACGCCCCTATGTTCGAGCCCGCAGCCGCCGCTGTTGCATCCGGCGATGTGGCAGTTGGCGCAGGGCAGTGGACGGCCGTGCACCACGCCTTCACCTCGCCGAAGCCCGAATTCATGGACACCTTCGATAAGGACCCCGAGTCGGCGCTGTCCTACGCCTACGACATCGTGTGCAACGGCAACGAAATCGGCGGCGGATCCATCCGTATCCACCAGCGCGATGTGCAGGAGCGGGTCTTTGAGCTGATGGGCCTGTCCAGGGAAGACGCGCAGACCAAGTTCGGCTTCCTGCTGGAGGGCTTCAAGTTCGGCGCCCCGCCGCACGGCGGCATCGCCTTTGGCTGGGACCGCGTGGTGTCACTGATGGCCGGCGTTGAATCCATCCGCGACGTCATCGCGTTCCCGAAGTCCGGCGGCGGCTACGATCCCCTGACGGCAGCGCCGGCACCGATCACCCCGCAGCAGCGCAAGGAAGCAGGCGTTGACTTCAAGCCCGAAGCCAAGCCGGCCGCGAAGCCGGAAACGCCTTCCGAATAACCGTTTCATCCAGGACTCCCCGTGCTGCCTCCGGCGGCCCGGGGAGTTTTGCTTTCGTTAAAGGAGCGCCATGTCCGGTAAAGCCGCAGTGGACCTTGAACTCATCGAAGACCTCATGGACCAGGCCTGGCCGGCCACGGTCCGGGAGGACACCGGAACGTGGGTACTGCGTGCTGCCGGGGGAGTGACCCAGCGGGCCAACTCGGTGTGGCCGCGGCGCGAGGCCGACGCTCCGGCCGATGCATTGCGCGACGCCGGGCAATGGTACCGGCGGCAACGGCTTCCGCTGATCTTCCAGGTGTTTGACGACGAACGAAGCTCGGGCCTCAATGCGCTGCTGGATGAACAACGGTTCACCAGGCAGTCCGAAACCCTGATCATGGTCAAGGATGCAGCAGCCGATGATCCCGTGCAGGCCCACACCGGCCCAGGAGTCTCCGCCGTGGAAGTTTCCGGCTCACCCTCTGAAGAGTGGCTGCGCCTGTGGTGGGAGGTGGACGGGCGCGGCGGCGACTCCGAACTGGAGGTTGCCCGCGGCATCCTGCAGGGCTGTCCCTCCGTGTACGTTCTGGTGAGGAACCACGACGGCGGTGCTGCCGCCGTCGGACGTCTTGCTGTTCCGGAGGGTGCCGGCTGGGGTGGCCTGTATGCGATGGCTACGGACCGCCGGCACCGCAGGAACGGGTACGCGTCGGCGGTTGTTACTGCCCTCCTGGGGGAAGGGCGCCGGTTGGGCCTGGAAGGATTCTGGCTGCTGGTGACCGCCGGCAACCCGGGCGCGCAGGCGCTGTACAGGAAGTTCGGGTTCAGTGAACGTGGCCGCTACCTGTACCGCCAGGCTCCCTTGAAAAGGGCGCCCGGCGGCTGCTGAGGCAAAGACCGCTGAGGCAAAAAACACCGGTGAGGCAAAGAACACCGCCCAGGGTTCGGGGCCGGATCAGGGTTCCAGGATGGGCACGTCCACTTCGAACGCGAACGACTTCCGGGATTCGATCGGCCCCGAGAGACCGGCCACCAGGATCTTTCCGTTGACGGCCTCGATGTCGCTCAGAGCCAGGTC
Source organism: Pseudarthrobacter sp. J47 (assembly GCF_049810315.1). Lineage (GTDB taxonomy): Bacteria > Actinomycetota > Actinomycetes > Actinomycetales > Micrococcaceae > Arthrobacter. Next base: position 2,105,635 of record NZ_CP187358.1, on the reverse strand, counting down.
CTGCGCATTGAGTGCGCCATGGTTGATGTCTTTGGCCGTGAAGTCCTTGCCATTGCTGCTGACCATCATCAGGCCTTGTGTTGCCCGGGCGCGCCGTGGGTGGCCAGCAGCACGTAGCCGTTTTCCGTTGCCGTGACGTGCGGTTCTGCCATGCTTTGCCCCTCGGCGGGGGCCGGGAGTGTTGTTCCCGGTGTCCAGGTCTTTCCCTCATCGGTGCTCACGTATGCCGTGTACACGTGCCCCGTTCCTGGCTGATAGGCACCCACTATGGCCACTACCCCTGCCGGGCCGGTGGTCAGGCTGGCAACGCGGGCGTCGTCCTGGCCGGCCGGTAACTCCAACGTGACGGGTGTCCAGCCCTGGTGGTCCTGGGACATCCAGACAGTCGGGGCGTTCTTGCGGGCCGTTTCCACGTAGCCGCCGGCGAGGGTGGTTCCGGCGGTGGTCCGGACGAGGGCTTCGATGCTGCGGCTGTTTTCGATGCTGCCGGCGAAGGAAGGGTCCTCCACCCGGTCCCAGGCCTTGCCGTCTGTTGAAACGGCCACTGCGGCACTGCCCCCGCCGTCTTCGGAGCTGAAGGATTGGCCCGCAACAACGAACCCGGTATCCGTGACCAGTGCGGCCTGGATGGGGGTGCTGCCGGAAGTCCTGCCGCTGAAGACGTCGCCGGAGAATGCCTCCCACTTACCGCCGTCGCGCCGGCTCCAGATCACCGAGCGCGCATTGCTCTGGGAGACGTCCGTTCCAAAAACGATGTCGCTCCGGTGGGCGCTGTGGAAGCCCCGCAGGTTCTGGTTGCCGTCCGGCGTCAAGGTGGTGACATCGGAAAAGTCGCGTCCGCCGTCGGATTCCCAGATGGCTGGCTGGCTGCCGGAATTGCCGAACACCTTGATGCCGCCTTCCGCTGCGGCGATGCCGGCCACGCGGATGGGGCCGGACGGCATTTTTGGCAGCACCGGAGTCCTGTCCGTGATGGTTCCGGCAGGATCCACGTGCCAGATCTTTTCCTGCGTATTTCCCTTGTCGGTGACTGACGCAGCGGCGAGCGCGCCGTCGGAAACCACAGCCGTGTCCTGGATCGAGGCATGGTTCTTGGGCGCTTCGGGCGGCAACGGCACTACTTTCCAAGGTTGGCCCGGCTGCTGGATCAGCAGCCGGGAAGAGCCAATGCCATTGTCGCCAATGAACTGGCTGGCCACCTGGAAGGTAGCCGAGGCACTGGCCGTGGAGCCGGAGGGGAAGTATGTTGTGCCGGCGGCCCAGGACGGATCCATGGCCATGTCCCATGACTGTCCTGGCGCCCATGAAGCCTGGAGCCCTTGCGGCTCGATACCCTGGTTGGTCTCCGGCCAGCCGAAACCGCTGAGCCGGAAGCGCTGTCCGTCCCACGCCGCTGAGCGGAGCCCGTCGTTGTAGGGGGCAATTCCGGAGGCATCGGGGGAGACATCCGTCCAGCTCAGGCCGCCGTCCTCAGAAGCAAAGGCTGCTGCCCGGATCCTGGTGCCGCCCTGGGGGTGCTCCGCCTCGGACTGCCCTGCCAGGAGCAGTGTGTTGTCTCCCGCCGCGCCGGAAACGATGTTCAGGCCCGGATTTCCGTACGGGAGTCCGGGAGGACTGGCAGTCTCTGTCCACGCGGTACCGTCCTTGCTGCGGAAAACCTGAAGCCGCAGTCCTTCGGCGCCCTTGCCGCCGGTCAACACGGTCCACTCATCGCGGACGAAGGAGAATTCCAACGGCGACCCGCCCGGGGGCACGGCAAACCCGTCACCGGCCTGCCGGAAGTCCTTTCCGTCGGCACTCAGGAAGGGGATCAGTTCACTGTTGCGGCTGACCAGCACCATCCACGCGTCAGTGCTCCGGGCCAGCATGGCGACCCTGCCGCGGGGATCTTCCTGGCCGTCGAACCGGGCGGTGGCCCAGGAGCGGCCGGAGTCCGCGGAGTGCACCAGCCTGTCGATGGACAGGCCGCCTGCCCCACCGGCGGCCGTGGCCATCACTTCGTCGCCGCTGACGGTGAGGTTGCCAAAGCTGATGGCTGATGCCGGCGTCTGCGTCAGCTCATTGTCCACGGCACGGAACGTGAGGCGGGTCTGGTCCAGGAATCCGCCGTCCGTGCAGGCGGTGCCAATAAACAGGAAGGCCGTCAGTGCGGCGACGGGCAGCAGGCGTTTGGATTTCATGAGTTCCCCCGGAAGGCTGGAGGAGCCTGGTACGGCTCCGTGGTCTGAGCCGAGTCTAGGAAGGAAAGGAGGCTGCCGTCGCCCAGGGGAGGCCCGCCTGTGGATAACCCGGAAAGCCTACGACGGCGGGTCGGTCACCAGGATGCGTACGGAGCAGGCATCGGTCGCGGCCTTGGCCAGGACCGTTGCCTTCGGGTCAGGCACGTCCAGGAAATCAAGCCGTGCCCGTGACGCGACGCCCTTGAGTACCGGCTGCGCCAGCACCTGGTCCACCAGGGCTTTGTCGCCCCCGGGAACCAAATATTCAACCGGGTGGGCGGCGAATATTTTTGCTGCCTGTTCCGCCGCTGATTCGGCAAGCGCTTCCGTCTGGTTGCCCCGGCGCCGGGCAAACCTGCTTTGGGATTGGCCGCCGGCCGCCGTGCGGGACTGGACGTACCTGCTGCCGGTCTTTGACGCCAGCAGCCGGCCTGCACGGCCGGCGCCGACTGCGTACCCGCCGCGCCGGACCAGGATCAGGCCAAAGCTGCGTTCCTGCGAGGCGAGCGACGCCAGCCGTTCCAGCGGATCCGCTCCGGTTCCGGGCCGTCCATCCGCAGGCCACGGCGCGCGCAGGAGCGCGGTGGCGCCGTCGGCGGCGCGCAGAAGCAGCCCGCCGTCGTCGGGAACTTCCGTCAGTGGGCCGTGGCTGGCAGCGAAGCGTTCGGTCCATCCGGCCAACCGGTGCCCCGCGACGAACGCGGTACGGCTTGCAGGCTGGTCCACCCGATGCCTCCTTTGTTGGTAGCTATGAGTAGCCTAGCTGTGTGGATGATCTCTTTACCTCGGACGCGGACAGCGACGACGCGGACAGCGCTGATCGAGCGGCTGACGGGGCGGCTGACGCAAAAAGCCGGGCGCGGCGCGGCGAGTGCTCCGGGTTCCACCCAGCGCGGACCGCTGGCCGTCCTCATGCGGCCGCGGAGCCTGGATGAAGTGGTAGGGCAACAGCACCTGCTGGGCCAGGGTTCACCGTTGCGCCAGCTGGCGGAGGGCAGCAGCGCCGGCGGGCCCGCGGGGCCCAGCTCGGTGATTCTGTGGGGTCCCCCCGGGACCGGTAAAACCACGCTGGCGCATGTTATTGCCCGTGGAAAGGGCCGGAAGTTCGTTGAACTGTCGGCCATCACTGCCGGGGTGAAGGACGTCCGCCGCGTTATGGACGAGGCCCTGACCGCCAGGGACCTGTACAAAACCACCACGGTCCTGTTCCTGGACGAAATCCACCGCTTTAACAAGGCCCAGCAGGACGGCCTGCTGCCCGGCGTCGAAAACCGCTGGGTGGTACTGGTTGCGGCCACCACTGAGAACCCTTCCTTCTCGGTGGTCTCCCCGCTGCTGTCGCGGTCGTTGCTGCTGCTGACGCTGCGGCCCCTGACGGATAATGACATCGAAGGGCTGATCCTGCGGGCAGTCGACCATGAACGCGGCTTCAACGGTTCCGTGGTCCTGGACGATGATGCCCTGGAGCACCTGGTGCGGTTGGCCGGGGGAGACGCCCGCCGTGCCCTGACTGCCTTGGAGGCTGCTGCCGGGGTGGCGTTCGGGGATCCGGCAGAGGAAAAGTCCGACGGCGGGCGGATGCGGCTGCAGTTGCGCCACACCGAGCAGGCCGTCGACGCCGCCGCCGTCCGGTATGACCGCGCGGGGGACCAGCACTACGACGTCATCAGCGCCTTCATCAAGTCCATCCGTGGCTCTGACGTTGACGCGTCCCTGCACTACCTCGCGCGGATGCTTGAGGCCGGGGAGGATGCCCGGTTCATCGCCCGCAGGCTGGTGACCTCGGCGTCCGAAGATGTAGGGATGGCTGACCCCACGGCCCTGCAAACGGCGGTAGCGGCCGCCCAGGCGGTGCAGCTGATCGGCATGCCGGAAGGCCGGATCATCCTGGCGGAGGCCGTGGTGCACCTTGCCACGGCACCCAAGTCCAACGCCGCCTACATGGGGCTGAACAAGGCGGTGGCGGACGTCCGCGCCGGGCTTGGCACAGGTATCCCCGCCCACCTGCGGGACGCGCACTACCCGGGTGCCAAGCAACTGGGCCACGGCAAGGGTTATGTTTATTCACACGACTCGCCCCATGGAGTGGCTCCGCAGCAGTACCCGCCGGATGACCTGGTGGGCAAGGACTATTACACGCCCACGTCCAACGGCGCTGAACGGGAGATCGCCCCCAGGCTGGAACGGCTCCGCAGGATCATCCGCGGCAAGTAGCCAACATGGTAGGATAGATCCTTGTCTGGCAAGGCACAGGCGCACATTTCCCCACTTCCACCGGAAGATAACTCCGGAAACAGTGGTGGACGTATGCCCAGTGCCCAGTAGCAAAAGGCAGCGGTTGGCCGATGCTCTCCCATCGTGGAGGCCAGTAACACTGACACACCGCAGATATTGGAAGGACACAAGTGGCTAACAACACTCGTGCTCGCCGTACCGCACGCCTTTCGCGCGCACTCGGCATTGCTCTGACCCCCAAGGCCGCCAAGTACATGGAGCGCCGTCCGTACGGCCCCGGTGAGCATGGCCGTGCCCGCAAGAAGCAGGATTCCGACTACGCCGTACGTCTGCGCGAAAAGCAGCGTCTGCGCGCCCAGTACGGTATCCGCGAAGCACAGATGACCCGTGCCTTCGAAGAAGCCCGCCGCACCAAGGGCCTCACCGGTGAAAACCTGATCGAACTGCTCGAGATGCGTCTTGACGCCCTCGTGCTGCGTGCAGGCTTCGCCCGCACCATCGCCCAGGCCCGCCAGCTGGTTGTCCACCGCCACATCATGGTTGACGGCGTCCGCGTGGACCGCCCGTCCTTCCGCGTCGGCGAAGGCCAGCTTGTGCACGTCCACAGCCGCAGCGAGACCATGGCCCCGCTGCAGGTTGCTGCAGCCGGTGCACACCGCGATGTCCTGCCTGCAGTTCCGGCTTACCTGGACGTCAAGCTCGAAGCCCTGCAGGCACGCCTCGTGCGCCGCCCCAAGCGCTCCGAGATTCCGGTGACCTGCGAAGAGCAGCTCGTCGTCGAATTCTACGCACGCTAAGCATTAGCAGCGTCTACAAAGAAGCCCGTGGCAAGCGCCGCGGGCTTCTTTGTATGTAAGGTACTTGGGGGACAACTTCGAAGGCGGATTAATCCGCCCGCGGGGAATGACCAGCTACACCCAGGACTCAAGGAGAAGAACGTTTATGTCTGGTGGCGATATTGCCGGCCTGATCGCGGCCGGAGTATTTGCGCTCCTGGTACTGCTGCTCGCTGTACCCATCCTGAAGCTGGGCCGGGTCCTGGATGAGGTCCGGACCTCCATCCGTTCGCTCAGCGACGGCGCCACACCGCTGATGGACGAGGTCACCGCAACGGTCACCACCACTAACCAGCAGCTGAAGAAGGTTGACGGCATCGCCGCCAACGTCTCCGACGCTTCGGCCAACCTGTCTGCGCTGTCCTCCCTGGTGGCGGCCACCGTGGGTTCGCCGCTGATCAAGGTGGCGGCGTTCAGCTACGGAGTCCGCTCCGCCCTGGGGAACCGCAAGAAACCTGCCGCCGGCCGTCGCAGCCGCTGAGACTTCCCCGGAGGATCCGCAATGAAAAGAATTATCTGGATGGGCATAGGCGTCGCCATCGGCGTCATCGCAGTCCGTAAAATTAATGAAACCCGCACCACGCTTGGTCCCGAAGGGCTCAACAGGGCAGCCGGCAGGATTGCCGATGGCCTCTTTGAATTCGCCGACGCCGTCCGTACGGGCATGAGCCAGCGCGAAGGCGAGCTCCGTTCCGCCCTTGGCGTCGATTCGCAGGATTCCGTCCGCGGCTGATCTGCCGGCAAGGGAATTCCGGAACCCGAGCAGGGTTCCTCAGTTAGAAACATGCTCGCGCGGCACCACGCGTGAACCTAGAAGGGTAAGTAATCAGCTCATGAAGTCGCAGGAGATCACCAAGCGCTGGATCGACTTTTTTGTCAGCAAGGGCCACACCGCCGTGCCTTCGGCGTCGCTGGTCTCCAGCGATCCCTCCCTGCTGTTCACCGTCGCCGGCATGGTGCCGTTCATCCCGTACCTGACTGCCCGCGAGGAAGCGCCCTACTCACGGGCCACCAGCGTCCAGAAGTGCATCCGCACCGGCGACATCGAGGAAGTCGGCAAAACTGCCCGCCACGGGACGTTCTTCCAGATGTGCGGCAACTTCTCCTTCGGAGACTACTTCAAGGAAGACGCCATCAAGTTCGCGTGGGAGCTGCTCACCACAAGCGTTGACGACGGCGGCTACGGCCTGCCGCCGGAACTCCTGTGGGTGACCGTCTACGAAGAGGATGACGAAGCCAAGGAACTCTGGCTGAAGAACACCGGAGTGCCCGCTGAGCGCGCATCCAGAAGATGGGCAAGTCGGACAACTATTGGCACACCGGCCAGCCCGGACCCGCTGGCCCCTGCTCCGAGATCTATTACGACCGCGGCCCGGCTTACGGCGTCGAGGGCGGCCCGCTCGCTGACGAGACCCGCTACATCGAGATCTGGAACCTGGTGTTCATGCAGTACCAGATCGAGAACGTCCGCTCCAAGGAAGACTTCGACGTTGTGGGTGAACTGCCCAAGCGCAACATCGACACCGGCCTGGGCATGGAACGCCTCGCCATGATCCTGCAGGGCGTGGAGAACATGTACGAGACCGACCAGGTCCGTCCCGTGATCGACAAGGCCGCAGAACTTTCCGGCAGGGAATACACCTCGGCCGAGACCCCCGAGGACCCGCACCACACGGACGACGTCCGGATGCGCGTTGTGGGCGACCACATCCGCTCGGCCCTGATGCTCATCGCTGACGGCGTTACCCCCTCCAACGAAGGCCGCGGCTACGTGCTGCGCCGGTTGATCCGCCGTGCTGTCCGCTCCATGCGGCTGCTTGGCGTGGAGGAGGCCTGCCTGCCGCACCTGCTCCCGGCCTCGCGTGACGCCATGAAGGGCGTCTACCCGGTCGTCGAAACGGACTTCGCCCGGATCAGCCGCATCGCCTACGCCGAAGAAAAGGCGTTCCTGCGCACGATTGCCTCCGGCACGGCCCGCCTCGAAGACGCCGTCAAGGAATCCAAGGCCGCCGGCCAGCCGCTCTCAGGCGCTGACGCTTTTGCCCTGCACGACACCTACGGTTTCCCGATCGACCTCACCCTCGAAATGGCAGAAGAGGCAGGCCTCAAGGTCGACGAACAGGGTTTCCGCTCCCTGATGCTCGAACAGCGCCAGCGTGCCCAGGCTGATGCCAAGGGCAAGAAGGGCGGCCACGCGGACGTCAGCGCCTTCCAGGAGCTCCTGGCCCAGGGTGAGACTGTGTTCACCGGCTACACCGAGCTCGACGGCGAATCCCGGGTACGCGGCATCGTCAGCGGTGGCCGGCCGGTCCAGCAGGCATCTACCGGGGACGAGATTGAACTTGTCCTGGCAGAGACACCCTTCTACGCCGAGGCCGGCGGCCAGGCCGCGGATACCGGCCTGATCACCGGTGACGGGTTCGTCGTCGAGGTCCTCGATGTGCAGCGCCCCGTCAAGGGCCTCAGCGTCCATAAGGCGATCGTCCGTGAAGGCGAGATCGCGTCGGACGCCATGGTCCGTGCCGCCGTGGACCGCGAACGCCGGCATGCCGCCGAGCAGGCCCACACCGGCACCCACATTGTGCACGCCGCCCTCCACCAGATCCTTGGCCCGGAGGCCACCCAGCGTGGCTCGTTCAACAAGGCCGGCTACCTGCGTTTCGACTTCGCCTGGGGCGAGGGGCTGAGCACTGCCACCCGCTCGGAGATCGAAGAGGTCTCCAACCTGGCCATTCGCAACAACTACCAGGTGGAAACCAAGGTCATGGCGCTGGCCGAAGCCAAGGCGCTCGGAGCCATGGCGCTGTTCGGCGAGAACTACGGCAGCGAAGTCCGGGTCGTGGAGATCGACGGCGCCTGGTCACGTGAGCTCTGTGGTGGTACGCACGTGGCCAACACGTCGCTGATCGGCAGCCTGTCCCTCCTGGGAGAGCAGTCCGTAGGGTCGGGAAACCGCCGCCTCGAGGCGTTCGTGGGCATGGAAGCATTCCGTCACCTCGCCGCCGAGCGCGCACTGGTCACGGAACTGACCGAAATGTTGAAGGTGCCCTCCGGACAACTGACGGACCGCATCGCTGCAACCCTGACCAAGCTCAAGAGCGTGGAAAAGGAACTGGAGCGGCTCCGGAAGGAACAGCTCGCAGGTGCAGCCGTACGGATCGCTGAGACGGCCAAGGACGCCGGCGGCGTCAAGGTGATCGCCCACGACGCCGGTCAGGTTGGGGGAGCGGACGACCTCCGCGGCCTGGCCCTGGACCTGCGCAACAGGCTCGGCTCCGAAGCCGCTGCCGTTGCGGTGGCCGGTGTGAGCAACGACCGCCCGGTGATCCTGGTGGCCACCAACGAGGCAGCCCGTGCCGAAGGGGTCAAGGCCGGAGCGCTGGTCCGCCTCGCAGCAGGGATCCTCGGGGGAGGCGGCGGAGGCAAGGACGACGTCGCCCAGGGTGGTGGCACCGACGCTTCCAAGGTTGGCGAGGCCCTCACCGCCGTCGTCAATTCCATCAGCGGACGCTGACGGAGGCTTGGAAACGTTGTCCGTTCCGGCTGCACCCCATCAGGCTGGCTTTCCACAGGGAGTCAAGCTTGGTGTTGACGTCGGCACGGTCAGGGTGGGAGTGGCCATCTGCGACAGGGACTCGATCCTGGCCACGCCGCTGAAGACGCTGCAACGGAACGCCAAAAAGAACATCGATGTCCGGATCCTCGCCGGCCTGGCTGAAGAGCACGGCGCGGTCCAGATCATCGTTGGACTGCCGCGCACCATGAAGGGTGAGGAACACGCTTCTGCCCGCATGGCCGGCGATTACGCGGAGCTGCTGGTCCGTGAACTGCAGTCCCGCGGCCTGGACATTCCCGTCCACCTCGTGGACGAACGGCTCAGCAGCGTCACAGCCCACCGCAAGCTGCACGAGGCCGGCATGAACAGCAAGGACCACCGCCAGGTGGTGGACCAGATGGCCGCTGCGGGAATCCTCCAGCACGCCATCGATATCCAGAAAGCCCGCGGAGCCGACGTCGGGGATCGCGTCCGCGTGTCCGACGCGCCCGTGGCGGGCCCGACTTCAGGAACGGGAGGGCAAGAATGAGCCCCGAAAATATGGATGACGGCGCCGCTAAGCTGACGCGCAAGGAGATCCGCGCCAGGGAACGTGCACGCCTGGAAGCAGAGTTGGCGGCCGAAGAGGAAGCGCAGGCACAGGCCGAAGCCGCGCAGGCCGCGGAGGCCGCCGCTGCTGCGGCAGCCGTCGCGCACCCACCGCTCCCGGCTGCACCGCCGGCTTCTGCTGTGCCTGAACCTGCCCACACCGGGTACACGCACGAGGCCGGCCACGAAGAGGCCGCCTACCAGGACCACGTCCAGTATGTGGACCAGGGACACGCCCTGCCCGAGGACGCGCACTATGCGCCCTCCCACTACGACCCCGCCCATTACGAGCCCGTACATCCAGACGGCGTACATCCTGACGGTTTGCACCCTGACGGGGTACACGCCGGCGAAGTGCACCACGACGCGATCTACCACGACGGCACCCACCATGAGGATGCGCACCATGCTGAGCCGGCCTTCCTTGGCGCAGCGGCAGTGGCAGCCCCGTCACGGAAGGTGAGGCGCCGCCGTCGCGTGCTGGCCCTCTTCCTGAGCCTTGCGGTATTCGTGACAGCGATCGTCGTCGGCGTCCAGTTCCTTCGGCCGCTGCTGGGTATGGACAAGATTTCCGACTACCCCGGCCCAGGCACAGGTGAAGTGCAAGTGGCAGTGGATCCTGGAGAAGGCACGCGTTCCCTGGCCTCGAAGCTGGAAAACGCCGGGGTTATTGCCGACGCCGGCACCTTTGAGGGGGCCTTTGCCGCTTCAGGGAAGACACTGAGCCCCGGCGAGTACTCCTTCCGCGAAGAGATGAGCAACGCCGGAGCCATCGAGGTGCTTTCCGGTGAAGCCGGCGCCAAAGTGGTGTACTTCGCCCTGAATGCAGGCCTGCGGATCAACGAATCACTGACGCAGATCGCAGACGGCGCAGGCGTCAACTTCTCCGATCTTGAGACCTTAAGCAACAGCCCCGCACAGTTTGGCCTGCCCGCTTCCGCGAAGAACCTCGAAGGCTTCCTGGCGCCGGGGGAGTACCGGTTCGAAATCGGCACCCCGGCCAAAGAAATCCTCCAGGAGCTGGTGGACGTCACAGTCAATGAACTGGTTGCGCAGGGGATCACCGATCCCGCCAAGCAGTATGAAGCCGTTATTGTGGCCAGCATCGTGCAGGCTGAAGGCGGGCTGGCCGACTACGGCAACGTTGCCGGCGCAATTTACAACAGGCTGAAGCCCAACGATGAGACCAACGGTTATCTTCAGGTGGACTCCGCTGTGACCTATGGGCTGGGCACCAAGAGCTTCAACTTCACGGAGGAACAGCGGGCAGACAAGTCCAACCCCTACAACACCTACGCCAACCCGGGCCTGCCGCCAGGCCCCATCGGCTCGCCCGGCAAGACGGCCATTGACGCAGCGGCCAAGCCGGCCAGCAACGACTACCTGTACTGGGTAACCATCAACCTCGATTCCAAGGAGACGAAGTTCTCCAGCACACTGGCGGAGCACAACCGCTACGTGGACGAGTACAACGCCTGGTGCCAAGCCAACCCGGGTCGTTGCACGTGAGTCGGCTCGCGGCTGTACTGGGGCATCCGGTGAGCCACTCCAAGTCCCCGGCGATGCACCGGGCGGCGTATGCGCTGCTCGGCGAGGACATCGACTATTCGGCGATCGACGTCACTGAAGCCGGCTTGCCCGCACTAATGCAGCAGGTGGCTGCTGAGCCGGCGTGGTGCGGCTTGTCCGTCACCATGCCGCTGAAGACAGCCGTCATTGCCGAAGTCCACGAAGTCCGTGGTGTGGCCGACGTCCTGGGCGTTGTCAACACAGTGGCGTTCGAAGGCACCGGCAGTAATGCGCGCAGGATTGCCTACAATACTGACGTCGAGGGCATCGTCAGCGCCGTGCGGTACGCCGGAGTAGGAGAACCGGGGCAGGCTGTGGTCATCGGCGGTGGTGCAACGTCAGCAGCTGCAGTAGCGGCCCTCAGTGCATTGGGTGCCCGCGCCGTCCAGGTCTTTGTCCGTGACACCGGCAGGGCAACCGACGCACGGGCTGCCGCCGGGGCGCTGGGCATTTCCCTGGACGTACGCCCGCTGTCCGGTGCTGCCCAGGCCGTGGCTGGGGCCGACGTCGTCATTTCCACCCTTCCGCCCCGCGCGGCGGACGGCCTGGCCGGCGAACTGGAACAGCTGCAACCGGCCACCCCCGGCGTATTGCTGGACGTGGCCTACGACCCCTGGCCCAGCAGGATCGCCGGTGCCTGGAGCGCCGGCGGCGGAACAGTGGTCCCGGGGCTGGAAATGTTGCTGTACCAGGCTGTCGAACAGGTACGCCTCTTCACGGGAAGAGGCGAGGACGTTAATGCAGCCGTCATAGATGTGATGTGTGACGCAGTCGGCCTACCCCGACGGGCGTACTGACCGCCATACATGGCAGGATGGAAATTATGTTGCGTTGGTTGACTGCCGGTGAATCCCATGGTCCGGCTTTGATGGGAATTATCGAGGGCGTCCCCGCAGGCGTGGAGCTGTCGAGCCAGCAGATCGCGGATTCCCTGGCCCGCCGCAGGCTTGGTTACGGCCGCGGCGCCCGGATGAAGTTTGAACAGGATGCCGTGTCCATCCTCGGTGGCGTGCGCCATGGAATAACCCAGGGCGGTCCGGTAGCCATTCAAGTGGGTAACACGGAATGGCCCAAGTGGGAGCAGATTATGTCTGCCGACGCCGTGGACCCCGCCTTGCTGGCTGAGCAGGCGCGTAACGCCCCGCTCACCCGGCCCCGTCCCGGCCACGCCGACTTCACCGGCATGCAAAAGTACGGGTTCGACGAAGCGCGTCCGGTCCTGGAACGCGCCAGCGCGCGTGAGACCGCCACCCGCGTGGCACTTGGCACCGTGGCCGCCCAGTTCCTCAAGCAGCTTGGCATTGAACTGGTCAGCCACACAGTCTCGATCGCCAGCGTCTCCGTCCCCGAGGGCCGGCCCCTGCCGCTGCCGGGCAACGTCCTGGCCCTGGACGCCGATCCCTTGCGCTGCTTCGACCGCGAAACCTCCGACGCCATGGTGGCCGAAGTGGACGCCGCGCATAAAGAAGGCGAAACCCTGGGCGGTATCGTCGAGGTCCTGGCCTACGGACTCCCGCCGGGGCTCGGAAGCTACGTCCACTGGGACCGCCGCCTCGACTCGAGGCTGGCCGCCGCGCTGATGGGCATCCAGGCCATCAAGGGCGTGGAAGTGGGTGACGGATTCCTCACGGCAGCCCGCCGTGGTTCAGCCGCGCACGACGAAATCGTCAAGGATGAAGACGGCAGGATCGTCCGCACCAGCAACCGTGCCGGTGGCATCGAAGGCGGCATGAGCATCGGGGACGTCCTGCGCGTCCGGGCTGCCATGAAGCCGATCGCCACGGTTCCGCGCGCCCTCAAGACCATCGACGTCAGCACCGGCGAACCTGCCAAGGCCCACCACCAGCGTTCGGACGTCTGTGCCGTCCCCGCTGCCGGCGTGGTTGCCGAGGCCATGGTTGCCCTGGTGCTCGCCGATGCCGTGACCGAAAAATTCGGCGGCGACTCCGTTGCCGAGACCGCGCGCAACATCAAGGGGTACCTCGAAAACATCCCCGCCGCGCTGGACTCGATCGGGCTGTAGTGTCCGTCAGCAATAATCCGGGCGCCACCGGCGTGCAGCCTGTTGTGCTGATCGGCCCCATGGCGGTTGGCAAAAGCGCCATCGGCTACCAGCTGGCGCAACGGCTGGGCCGTGAATTCGTTGACACGGACCTCGTCGTGGTGGCAGCCCACGGCAGCATTCCCGGCATTTTTGCCTCACGGGGTGAGCGCGGGTTCCGCGAAATCGAAGCCAAGGCAGTAGCTGCGGCCATCGAAGAAGGCCAGGGGACCGGACGTATCATCTCCCTGGGCGGCGGTGCCGTCCTGGACTCCGGCACCCAGCAGCTGCTGGAGCAATGCACGGTGGTCTACCTCGAATGCGACGTTGACACAGTGGCGGCACGCATTACCAGGAACTCGGGACGGCCACTGCTTGCCGGGGACGCCGTGGAGAGCTGGAAAGCGCTGTTCGCCTCCCGCAAGCCAGTGTATGAGCGTTTGGCGGACGTTGTTATTGACGTCCGGCACGGCTCGGTGGCGGAACTGGCAGGCCGCCTCGAAGAAGCGCTGCGAACCCATGCAGCGGCCCAACAGGAAGTGGAACAGTGAGCAACCAATCGACCACCATCAAGGTCACCGGCGAAGGCTCAGGCCAGAACTACGACGTCGTCATCGGCAACGGACTGCTGGGCAACCTTGCCGGCGTGCTGGGGGAGCGCGTCAGGCGGGTCCTGGTCATCCACCCCAGGGCCCTGCGGCTGACCGGTGATGCCGTGCGGGCATCCCTGGAAGCGGACGGCTTCACGGCGCTGACGGCCGAAATCCCCGATGCCGAAGAAGGCAAGCACATCCAGGTAGCCGCGTTCTGCTGGCAGGTCCTGGGCCAGAACGACTTCACCCGTTCTGACGCCATTGTTTCCGTGGGCGGCGGGGCAGTGACGGACCTTGCCGGCTTCGTAGCAGCCACGTGGCTCCGCGGCGTCAAGGTGGTCCATATGCCCACCAGCCTGCTGGGCATGGTTGATGCGTCAGTTGGTGGAAAAACCGGCATCAACACGGCAGAAGGCAAGAACCTGGTGGGCTCCTTCCACCCGCCGGCCGCCGTCCTTGTGGACCTCGATTCCCTTGCAACCCTGCCAAAAAATGAACTGATTTCCGGCATGGCGGAAGTGGTTAAGTGCGGATTCATCGCAGACCCGGCCATCCTGGACCTGGTGGAGAAAGACCCCGAGGCCGTCACCGATCCGCAGTCACCGGTGCTCCGGGAACTCATTGAACGCGCCATCAGCGTCAAGGCCGACGTGGTCTCACAGGACCTCAAGGAATCCGGACTGCGCGAGATCCTCAACTACGGACACACCCTGGGCCACGCGATCGAACTCGTGGAACGCTACTCCTGGCGGCACGGTGCTGCCGTCTCCGTGGGCATGATGTTCGCGGCGGAACTCGCCCGCAGTGTTGGCCGCCTCAGCGACGCCGACGCCGACCGCCACCGCAGCATCCTGGAATCACTTGGCCTTCCTGTCACCTACCGCAAGGACCGCTGGCAGGGCCTCCTGGACGGAATGCGCCGGGACAAGAAGTCCCGTGGCGACCTCCTCCGCTTTGTGGTGCTGGACGGCATCGCACGCCCGGGCATCCTTGACGTTCCGGACACCTCACTCCTGTTTGCCGCATACCAGGAGATCGCGTCCTGATGTGGGACAGCGCATCCGCCACCATCGAATGGCCGGACGCCGGATTCCCCGGAGTCCGGATCAATCCGCTGACGCTGGTGCCGGAAATCACCAATGACGACGACTGCCAGGCAGCGCTGGCTGCCAGCACCGATCCCGCAGACCGGATCTTCGTGCTGCTGGTCCAGGGGGACACCGCTGATGCGGCCGAACTCCTGGCCGAAGCGCGTTACAAGGACCCCGAATCGCTGCGCCTGCGGGTTTTCGAAGCCGAAGTCCTGCGGGTTACGCACCGCTACGATCCGGCCATCCTGCTTTACCGCCAGCTGCTCGCGGAAGTTGCCGGCACCCCACAGGAACCACTGATCCTCCAGCACCTCGGCGCCACCCAGTACGCCTCCGGACGGGTTTCTGCCGCCGTCGAAGCGTTCACCAGGGCCCTTGACCTGCAGGTTGCAGGGGCCGCAGAGGCGACCCTGATCTACGCCTCAACAGTTGCCCTCCAACGTGCCCGCGACGTGCTGGAACTCGCGTCCTGACGGAGCCTTCCAAATTACCGGTAGAATGGTTCTTGGATTTTTGACAAAAACAGACTGGCGGGCCTTTTGGCATGCCTGCCTGGCATAAGCAGCTGGCAGCACTGACCAGTCACAGAGAAACCAGAGGGAACCAGTGGCAACCACAAACGACATCAAGAACGGAACGGTCCTTAAGCTTGAGGGCCAGCTGTGGAACATCATCGAGTTCCAGCACGTCAAGCCGGGCAAGGGCGGCGCGTTCGTCCGTACCAAGATGCGCAACGTGATGTCCGGCAAGGTAGTGGACAAGACGTTCAACGCCGGACTAAAGATCGAGACCGCCACCGTGGACCGCCGCGATTACCAGTACCTGTACCAGGACGGCGCCGACTTCGTGTTCATGGACACCTCGGACTACGACCAGATCACCGTTTCCGGTGCCACTGTTGGCGACGCCACCAACTTCATGCTTGAGAACCAGATGGTCAACATCGCCATCCACGAAGGCAACCCGCTCTACATCGAACTCCCCCCGAGCGTTGTCCTCGAAATCACCTACACGGAGCCGGGCCTGCAGGGCGACCGCTCCTCGGCCGGCACCAAGCCCGCCACCCTGGAGACCGGCTACGAAATCCAGGTTCCGTTGTTCGTTGAGAACAACACCAAGGTCAAGGTGGACACCCGTGACGGCAGCTACCTCGGCCGGGTCAGCGAGTAGTGAGCGCACGCGGTAAAGCCCGTAACAGGGCCCTGGACGTACTTTTCGAAGCGGAGCAGCGCTCCCTTTCGGCCTTTGACGTGCTCCGTGCGCGCCGGGAAAGGACGGACCAGGTCATCAACCCCTACACAGTGGACATCATTGAAGGCGTCGTCTCGCAGCAGACCGCCATCGATGAGTTCCTGGAGACCTATTCACAGGGCTGGTCGCTGGAACGCATGCCGTCGGTAGACCGCATCATCCTCCGAATCGGCACCTGGGAACTGCTCTACAACGAGGACGTCCCGGATGGCGTAGCCGTCAGCGAGGCCGTGGCCCTGGCCAAGACCCTCTCAACGGATGAGTCGCCGTCGTTCATCAACGGCCTCCTCGGCCGCCTGCAGCAGTTGAAGCCCTCACTGCTGGCCTGAGGCAAAGGCTCCAAACTGGCTCGCAGGTAACGTCGTCATTTCGCGTTTTGACGACGTTACCTGCGAGCCAGTTGGCGTTTAACGGCCGGCCGTCGCCCTTAGCGCCAGGATTTCCTGCAGGGCGTGCTGTTCATCAACCTGGTGGCCCGGGACATCGCGGCCGGCCAGGATCCGTTGCCGTGCGAAAGCCAGCTGCGTGGCGGCGCGGATGAACGCCTTCATGTGCGGGCGGCGGTTGGATTGCGCAGCCCAGGCCAGCGCAGCGCGCCTGCCCGCCCCGGTGGCCAGCATGTCCACTTCCGCGGGCGTGAACCATCCCGCGGCCGCGTACTCCCGCAGCCGCTGCCGGGTCAGGCGGTTCTCGGCCAGGCGGACCAGTACGACGACGACTGCCACCAGCACGAACATCGGAACCTGGAACATGAGGTACTGCAGCAGGAAGTCCTGGCCCATGCTGTTCCAGCGGTTGTGCAGGAACATGGCAGGCAGCAGGCCCACGAAGAACGCGGCCACCGAAAGGCCGTTGTGCCACTTGCGGGCGGCGAAGCCCATGATCAGGCCGGTGGTTGCCGTAAATACGGCGTGCGCGAACGGCGACATGATGCCGCGGAGGAAGAACACCGACGCCAGGTCCGTTGCGGGGCTGCTTGAATCTGCGACGGCGCGGCCGAAGTAGAGAATGTTCTCCGTGAAGGCGAAGCCGCCGGCGATCGTGAAAGCAAACACCACGCCGTCTACCGGGCCGTCAAAGTGCTTCCTGGCCAGCAGGAGGAGCATCAACAGCCCCAGCGACTTCGCGAACTCCTCGACGATTGGCGCCTGCACGGTGGCCATAAACGTGAAGTATTCGGCGTCGGAGGAGAATTCCCTGGATGCGGCGAACAGCGGCTGGATCAGGAGCGTGACGGCGATCGAAACAGCAGCTCCCCACGTGAAGGCAAACACCAGGAGCCTTTTGGGTTCGGGCTCCCAGCGGTCAATCAGGAACACCGTGAGAAGCACCACAGCCAGCGGCACCAGCGAAGCAAGGAAACCAATAAGGAACCCGGCGGCTCCGGTGCTGGCCAGCAGGAACGGAACCACCAGGAACAGGCTGAGGAACGCCAGCGCGGCACCACCCAGGACCAGCACCATTACGCCGGCACTTCGCCTGCCGCGTGACGCCACAGCGGGCGGAATCATGGGCTGCACGGCGCCAGAGGGGCCACTGGGAGCGGGCCGGTAGTCACCCGGATCGACGTGCCCCAGCCAGGTCGGATTCGTCTGCCCGCCACCCGGGTAGCCAGCGCCACCCTGCCGGTGGGCTCCGCCGGAGGACCCGTCCGGGAACGGCCGCTGCTGATAGTTCGACATGCCGAAAGGCTATGGGGCCATGCGCCGGCAACCAAGAAACCGCGCGGCCGAAGTGGAGTCGTGTGGTAATTTGAAGTGTCAAATATTCCTTTTTTAATTCCGTCCTGTGAGGCGGGGAAAGGGGAGACGAGCGTTGACTTCTGTCACCAATGTGCCGGTGCCGGCCAGGGTTGTACTCAACCAGGCGGACATTGACCGTGCACTGACTCGTATCGCCCACGAGATCCTCGAGGCAAACAAGGGTTCCCAGGATCTGGTGCTGCTGGGCATTCCCCGCCGCGGTTACCCGCTGGCAGTCCGGCTCGCCGGAAAAATCGCCGAAGCCGATTCCACAGTCGATGCCGCCGCAATAGTCGGCCAGCTCGACGTCACCATGTTCCGGGACGATCTGTCCCACCAGCCCACCAGGCCTCCGTACCCCACCCAGCTTCCGGCGTCGGGCATCGACAACAAAGTGGTGGTGCTGATCGATGATGTCCTGTACTCCGGCCGCACCATCCGTGCCGCCCTTGACGCGCTGGTGGACCTTGGCCGTCCGCGCATTGTCCGGCTGGCGGTCCTGATCGACAGGGGCCACCGGGAGTTGCCCATCCGCGCTGACCACGTGGGCAAGAACCTGCCCACGGCATCATCCGAAAAGGTCCGCGTCCGGCTGGCCGAAACCGACTCCGTGGACGGCGAATCCGTCAACGAAGTGGTTATCGAGGCAGGCGCGTGAAACACCTGCTCTCCACCCAGGACCTCAGTTTTGAAAACGCCGTCCGCATCCTCGACACCGCAGAGGAAATGGCGGCAGTGGGCGAACGTGAGGTCAAGAAACTTCCCGCGCTCCGCGGCCGCACCGTGGTGAACCTCTTCTTCGAGGACTCCACCCGGACCCGGATCTCCTTCGAGGCCGCAGCCAAGCGGCTCTCCGCGGACGTCATCAACTTCGCCGCCAAGGGATCCTCCGTCTCCAAGGGCGAATCCCTGAAGGACACCGCACAGACGCTCTCAGCCATGGGCGCGGACGCAGTCGTCATCCGGCACTGGGCCTCCGGCGCACCGCACCGGCTTGCCGCCACGGACTGGATCGACGCCGCCGTCATCAACGCCGGCGACGGAACCCACGAACACCCCACCCAGGCACTCCTGGACGCTTTCACCATGCGCCGGCACTGGGCAAAGCTCAGCGGTGCCGCGTCGATCGGAGCAGACCTCTCCGGCATGCGCGTCGCCATCGCCGGCGACGTCCTGCACTCCAGGGTGGCACGGTCGAACGTGTGGCTCCTGCGAACGCTCGGTGCAGACGTAACACTGGTGGCTCCGCCCACCCTGCTGCCCATCGGCGTCGAATCCTGGCCCTGCAAGGTCAGCTACAACCTGGACGAAGTCATCGAAGGCGGAGTGGACTCCGTGATGATGCTCCGGGTCCAGGGCGAGCGGATGAACGCCTCGTTCTTCCCCAGTACCCGCGAATACTCGCGGCGGTGGGGATTTGACGACAACCGCCTCCGGTCGCTGGACACCCTGGGCCTGAAGGACACCATCATCATGCACCCGGGCCCCATGAACCGGGGCCTCGAAATTTCGTCGGCGGCAGCGGACTCACCGCGGTCAACCGTCCTGGCACAGGTACGAAACGGCGTGTCCGTTCGGATGGCCGCACTGTACCTGCTGATGTCCGGAGACACCCGGGAGCCCGCCCTCGCGGCCGCCTCCGGCACCGCCGCCCATTCCATGAAGGAGAGCAAGTAATGGCTGAGAACAACGGGGTCTACCTGATCCGCGGCGCTGCGATCCTGGGTGGCGCTGCTGAGGACCTGCTGATCCGCGACGGCGTGATCGCCGCCCGCGGCGCCGATGCCTCTGCCGCGGAGGATGCAGCAGACGCCACGGTCATCGACGCCGCGGGCCTTGTGGCACTGCCTGGCATGGTGGACATCCACACCCACCTGCGCGAACCCGGCCGGGAAGATGCCGAGACAGTCGAAACCGGCACCCGGGCCGCTGCCCTGGGAGGCTACACAGCCGTCCACGCCATGGCGAACAGCAACCCCGTGGCGGATACCGCCGGTGTTGTTGAACAGGTGCACAGCCTGGGCCGGGCATCAGGCTGGGTGGACGTCCGCCCGGTGGGTGCCGTCACTGTAGGCCTGGCAGGGGAGCAGCTTGCCGAACTCGGCGCCATGGCCGACTCCCGTGCACAGGTGAGAGTCTTTTCCGATGACGGAATCTGCGTCCACGATCCTGTCCTGATGCGCCGCGCCCTTGAGTACGTCAAGGCCTTCGACGGCGTGGTGGCCCAGCATGCGCAGGAACCGCGCCTCACCGCCGGTGCCCAGATGAACGAAGGCACGGTTTCCTCAGTGCTCGGCCTCGCCGGCTGGCCTGCGGTTGCGGAGGAAAGCATCATCGCCCGGGACGTCCTGCTGGCCCAGCATGTGGGTTCCCGGCTCCACGTCTGCCACGTCTCCACCGCGGGCTCCGTGGAAATCATCCGGTGGGCCAAGGGCCGGGGCATCAACGTCACTGCTGAGGTAACCCCGCACCACCTGCTCCTCACCGACGAACTGGTCCGCAGCTACGATCCCGTCTACAAGGTGAACCCGCCGCTGCGTACTGATGCCGATGTCCAGGCCCTGCGCGAAGCACTCGCTGACGGCACCATCGACGTCATCGGCACCGACCACGCACCGCACCCCAGCGAGCACAAGGAATGCGAGTGGGCCCAGGCGGCCATGGGCATGACAGGCCTGGAAACGGCGCTCTCCGTGGTGCAGCAGACCATGATCGATACCGGCCTGATGGACTGGGCGGCTTTCGCCAGGGTCACTTCCACCACGCCCGCGGTTATCGGCCGCGTCGCTGACCAGGGCCGCCCGCTGGAGGCCGGAGAACCCGCCAACATCATCCTGGTTGATCCGGCCGCGCGCTGGCAGGTTGAGCCTTCTAAGATGGCAACCATGGGCCGCAACTCTCCGTTCAAGGGCATGGAACTGCCCGGCAAGGTCATGGCCACCTTCTTCAAGGGCCACCCCACGGTCCTGGACGGCGGCCTGAACACCCCGTACCGGCACCCGGCAGCGGCGCCAACGGGTGCGCCCTGATGGACACCAGGCTCCTCTCCCTCCTCATCACCCTCGCGTTGATCGTCGTCGCCTTCGCCCTGATCGGCATGGGCTGGCGGAACAGGCTCAGGCGGCAGGCCGACGTCGGACTCCTGCCTGAACTCCCGTCCGCACCTGGTGCGCCGGTGGTGGCAGCCGAGGGCCAGTATGTCTCCACCACCACCTCCGGTGACTGGCTGGACAGGATCGCAGCGCATGGGCTGGGCATCCGGACCAACGCCGAACTCGCCGTGTACCCCCACGGCGTGGTTTTCGACCGTTCCGGTGCGTCCCCGTTATACATTCCGGCCGGCAGCCTGACCGGCGTGCGCCAGGACAGCGGCATGGCAGGGAAGTTCGTGGAAAAGGACGGGCTCCTGATCCTCAGCTGGCAACATGGCGACCGTGGCCTGGACACCGGATTCCGCACACGCCGGGCGGCGGACAAGGAAATCCTCTTCGATGCCCTCCAGGAATTGATCTCTTCGGCCCCATCGGCGGGTGCCAATCATGGAAAGTAATACAGTGACGGAACCCCGCACAGCAACAGACCCAGCAGCAACAGAAACATCAGTGACAGAAACATCAGGGAAAGCGAACCCAGTGACAGCAACCTCCGCTCCGGCCCAGCCCGCAGCCTCCGCCCCGGCCGCCCTTGTCTTGGAAGACGGCCGGATCTTCCGCGGCCAGAGCTATGGCGCCATCGGAACCACCCTGGGCGAAGCAGTCTTCGCCACCGGTATGACCGGCTACCAGGAGACCATCACGGACCCCTCGTACGCCCGCCAGCTGGTGGTCCAGACGGCGCCCCACATCGGCAACACCGGCGTCAATGATGACGATGCCGAGTCCCGGCGCATCTGGGTGGCCGGCTACGTCGTCCGCGATGCCGCCCGCCGCCCGTCGAACTGGCGCTCGGAGCGCAGCCTGGACCAGGAACTGATCGAGCAGGGGATCGTTGGAATCCAGGGCGTGGACACCCGCGCCATCACCCGCCACCTGCGTGAACACAAGACCATGCGTGCGGGCATCTTCTCCGGAGACGCCGCACAGGCCACGGACAAGGAGCTACTTGATGCAGTCCTCGCCAGCGCCCCCATGGAAGGCGCCCGGCTGGCCGAGGAAGTCAGCGTTGATGAGGCATACGTTGTGGAGCCCAAGGACCACGGCTGGGACGGCGAGCCCCGGTTCAGCATTGCCGCGATCGACCTCGGCATCAAGGCCATGACCCCGGTCCGCTTCGCCGAGCGCGGCGTTCGCGTCCACGTGCTCCCCGCCACGGCAACACTGGAAGACGTCAAAGCGGTAAACCCGGACGGCTTCTTTATGTCCAACGGCCCGGGTGACCCCGCCACCGCCGATGCCCAGGTCAAACTGCTCCGCTCGGTCCTGGACGAGAAGCTGCCGTACTTCGGTATCTGCTTCGGCAACCAGATCCTGGGCCGCGCGCTGGGCTTTGGCACCTACAAGCTCCGGTACGGCCACCGCGGGATCAACCAGCCCGTGATGGACCGCCGCACGGGCAAGGTGGAGATCACCTCGCAGAACCACGGCTTCGCCGTTGATGCACCGCTCGACGGCGCCACCCAGGCTCCGGAGGAACGCTACGGCCGGGTGGAGGTCAGCCACATCAGCCTTAACGACGACGTCGTCGAGGGACTCGCGTGCCTGGACATTCCTGCGTTCTCGGTCCAATACCACCCCGAGGCAGCAGCCGGCCCCCACGACGCCGCCTACCTGTTTGACCGCTTCATCGACCTGATGGAAGGCACCCGGGACGGCCGGACCGCCAACCTTTCCAAGGAGCCGGTGGACTCGAAGAACCCGGCCGACGCTGACAACTCCAATGACAACAAGACTGAGGACAAGAAGTAATGCCGAAACGTACAGATCTCAAAAGCGTCCTCGTCATTGGATCCGGCCCGATCGTCATCGGTCAGGCCGCCGAGTTTGATTACTCCGGAACGCAGGCCCTGCGCGTCCTCAAGGAGGAGGGCCTGCGGGTCATCCTGGTGAACTCCAACCCGGCCACCATCATGACGGACCCCGAGTTCGCGGACGCCACCTACATTGAGCCCATCACCCCCGAGGTGGTGGAGAAGATCATCGCCAAGGAACGCCCGGACGCCGTTCTGCCCACCCTAGGCGGCCAGACTGCGCTGAACACAGCCATCGCGCTGGACAAGAACGGTGTGCTGGAGAAGTACAACGTCGAACTGATCGGTGCCAACATCGCCGCGATCGAACTCGGTGAGGACCGCGAAAAGTTCAAGGGCGTTGTGGAGCGCTGTGGAGCAGAGTCGGCCCGCAGCCACATCATCCACACCATGGACGAGGCCCTGACGGCGGCCGTGGACCTCGGTTACCCCATGGTGGTC
The DNA here is from genome assembly GCF_049810315.1 of Pseudarthrobacter sp. J47. Classification (GTDB taxonomy): domain Bacteria; phylum Actinomycetota; class Actinomycetes; order Actinomycetales; family Micrococcaceae; genus Arthrobacter. Next base: position 2,082,507 of record NZ_CP187358.1, on the reverse strand, counting down.
CGGCCTTCCTTCACCATGGGCGGCCTGGGCTCCGGCCTTGCGTACAACGAGGATGACCTCCGCCGCATCGTGGGCCAGGGCCTGCAGTACAGCCCCACCAGCGAGGTGCTGCTCGAAGAGAGCATCCTCGGCTGGAAGGAATACGAGCTCGAGATGATGCGCGACAAGAACGACAACGTCGTGGTTGTCTGCTCCATCGAGAACTTCGATCCCGTAGGTGTCCACACCGGCGACTCCATCACTGTCGCACCCGCCCTGACCCTGACGGACCGCGAATACCAGCGCCTGCGCGACATCTCCATCGCCGTCATCCGCGAGGTTGGCGTGGACACCGGCGGCTGCAACATCCAGTTCGCCATCGATCCCGCAACCGGCCGCGTGGTGGTCATCGAAATGAACCCGCGCGTGTCCCGTTCCTCGGCACTGGCGTCGAAGGCCACCGGCTTTGCCATTGCCAAGATCGCCACCAAGCTGTCACTGGGCTACACGCTGGACGAGATCCCGAACGACATCACCCAGAAGACCCCGGCGTCCTTCGAGCCCACGCTCGACTACGTAGTGGTCAAGGTCCCGCGTTTCGCCTTCGAGAAGTTCCCGGCAGCGGACAACACCCTGACCACCACCATGAAGTCGGTGGGTGAGGCCATGGCCATGGGCCGCAACTTCACCGAGGCCCTGCAGAAGGCCCTCCGGTCACTGGAGCAGAAGGGTTCGCAGCTGGACTTCAGCCACGTCCCCGAATACGAAGTCGCCGAGCTGATCGAAAAGGCCAAGCGGCCCACCACGGACCGCCTGCACCAGGTCCAGCGAGCCATGCTGGGCGGCGCCACGGTGGAGGACCTCTTCGAGGCCACCAAGATCGATCCCTGGTTCCTTGACCAGCTGCAGCTGCTCAACGAAATCTCCCACGAGATCCGCCAGGCGCCCGCGCTGACCTTGGAGATGCTGCAGCGGGCCAAGCGCCACGGCTTCTCCGACGAGCAGATCGGTGCACTGACCCACAATTCCGAGGCCGTGGTCCGCGGCGTCCGGCAGGCCCTGGGAATCCGCCCCGTCTACAAGACAGTGGATACCTGCGCTGCCGAGTTCGCCGCCTACACGCCGTACCACTACTCCGCCTACGACGAAGAGGACGAGGTTGCGCTGCACGCCAAGCCGTCCATCCTGATCCTTGGCTCCGGTCCCAACCGGATCGGCCAGGGCATCGAGTTCGACTACTCGTGCGTGCATGCTTCCATGGCGCTGCGCAAGGCAGGCTACGAGACCGTGATGGTCAACTGCAACCCGGAAACGGTCTCCACCGACTACGACGTCTCCACCCGTCTCTACTTCGAGCCGCTGACGCTCGAAGACGTCCTGGAAGTCATCGCGGCCGAAGAACGCACCGGCGGCGTGATGGGCGTGTTCGTCCAGCTGGGCGGCCAGACCCCGCTGAAGCTGGCACAGCAGCTTGCCGACGCCGGGGTTCCCATCCTGGGTACCTCGCCGGAGGCGATCGACCTTGCCGAGCACCGTGGCGCCTTCGCCCGCGTGCTGGACCAGGCCGGGCTGATCTCCCCGAAGAACGGCACGGCCGTCTCGTTCGAGGACGCCAAGAAGATCGCTGATGAGATCGGCTACCCGGTGCTCGTCCGCCCGTCCTACGTACTGGGCGGCCGTGGCATGGAGATTGTCTACGACGAAGCCAACCTCTCCCGCTACATCGCCAACGCCACGGAGATCACCCCGGACCACCCGGTGCTGATCGACCGCTTCCTGGAGGACGCCGTCGAGATCGACGTCGACGCGCTGTTCGACGGCAAGGACATCTACGTGGGCGGCATCATGGAACACATCGAGGAAGCCGGCATCCACTCCGGTGACTCCGCGTGCGTCCTGCCGCCGATCACCCTGGGCGGCAACGTCCTGGAGCGGGTCCGCACAGCAACCCGCGCCATCGCTGAAGGCGTTGGCGTGCGCGGCCTGATCAACATCCAGTTCGCCCTGGCCTCGGATGTGCTGTACGTCCTGGAAGCGAACCCGCGTGCATCGCGCACCGTACCGTTCGTGTCCAAGGCAACCGGCGTGCAAATGGCCAAGGCGGCTGCCCTGATCGGCACCGGCGTCACCATCCACCAGCTCCGCACCGCCTACAAGATGCTGCCGGAAACCGGCGACGGCTCCACGCTGCCGCTGGACGCGCCGGTATCAGTCAAGGAAGCAGTGCTTCCGTTCAGCCGCTTCCGCACTCCGGAGGGCAAGGTTGTGGACTCCCTCCTGGGCCCGGAAATGCGCTCCACGGGTGAAGTGATGGGCATCGACAAGCACTTCGACACCGCGTTCGCGAAGAGCCAGGCTGCCGCCAACAACGCGCTGCCCACGGAAGGCAAGATCTTCGTTTCGGTCGCCAACCGGGACAAGCGCTCGGTGATCATGGGCGTCAAGCGGCTATCCGACCTCGGTTTCGAGATCGTCTCCACCGGCGGCACCGCCGACGTCCTGCGCCGCAACGGCATCCAGGCCACGCCCGTCCGAAAGGTGGCAGAGGGCTCCAGCGCCGAGGGCGAAGGCACCATCGCAGACCTCATCATCGCCGGCGAGATCGACATGGTCTTCAACACGCCTTCCGGTGGCGAGGCCCGCAGCGACGGCTACGAACTCCGTGCGGCTGCCACCTCGATCGGCATTCCCTGCATCACCACTGTGGCTGAATTCAACGCGGCGGTGCAGGCCATCGAAGCCATGCGCACCTACGAGTGGTCAGTCACCAGCCTGCAGGAGCACGCTGCGGCCCTGGCGGCGTCCCAGCAGGCAGACGCGCAGAAGGTTGCGCTGCAGCATGCCTGAGGCCACACCAGCCGGGAGTGAAACGGCCGGCCGGGAACCTTTTGGTGCCCGGCTGGCTGCGGCCATGATCGAGCGCGGTCCCTTGTGCGTGGGCATCGATCCGCACCCGGCGCTGCTGAAGGACTGGGGCCTGAACGACGACGTCGAGGGACTGCGGCGCTTTTCACTCACCGCGCTGGAAGCCGTCAGTTCCCTCGCTGCCGCGGTGAAGCCACAGGTGGCACTTTACGAACGCCACGGCTCAGCCGGGATGGCGGTGCTCGAAGAAGTACTGGCCGCAGCCGGCGACGCGGACGTACTCAGCATTGCTGATGCCAAACGCGGCGACATCGGCTCCACCATGGCCGCTTACGCTGACGCCTGGCTGCGGGACGGGTCATCACTGGCCGCCGATTCCGTCACGCTGAGCCCGTACCTTGGCTTCGAATCCCTCCGTCCGGCGCTGGACCTTGCAGTGCAGTACGGCCGTGGTGTTTTTGTCCTTGCCCTGACGTCCAACCCGGAAGGTGCCTCGGTGCAGCACGTTGGAGCGGATGACTCCGTCGCCCGACGCATTACCGAAGCCGCGGCTGCAGAGAACAGCCGCGTCGCAGCGCTGCTTCCGTCTGCAGTGAACACCCTGGGTTCAGTGGGACTGGTAGTGGGCGCCACGGTGGGTGCCGCCGTCGAACGCCTCCAGCTCGATCTTGCAGCGATGGCAGGTCCCATCCTGGCACCGGGCCTGGGTGCCCAGGGCGGTACTGCCGGGGACATGCGCGAAACCTTCGGGTCCGCGTACCCGCAGGTGCTGGGGACCTCCAGCCGCGAGATCCTGGCTGCGGGCCCGGACCCCCGGGGCCTGCAGGATGCAGCGCTGCGCACCGTGGACCTCCTGCGCATTGATTAACCAGGCAGGGCGGGAGTAGGTTCAGGAACAGTAGAGGGCGCCCGCCCTGGACTGCTCCTGAACCTACAACCACGGGAGACGACTACAGTGAGCCTTCGACCCCTTACCGCCCAGGAACGTGCTGAAGCGCTGACCAAAGCTGCGGCTGCCCGGGCAGCCCGTGCAGCCGCCAAGGACAGGCTCAAAAACGGCCAGCTAAGCGCTGCTGAACTGTTGTCCGCGGCAGCTAAGGACGATGCCCTGGCACGCATGAAGGTCAGCGAACTGCTGGAATCGATGGCGGGCATCGGAAAGGTGCGCGCAGCGGCCATCATGGACCAGTTGGGCATTGCCGCATCGCGTAGGCTGCGTGGCCTGGGCATTCACCAGCGCCAGGCACTGGTAGATTTTATAGACGCAAAGCAGTAGCCGGACCAAAGAGCCGGCCAGCCGAATACCGCCGCAAAGGAATACGTGAGCAAGAAACCCGGACTGACAGTCCTCGCCGGCCCAACGGCCGTTGGCAAAGGCACAGTATCCACCTACATCCGGGACAACTATCCCCAGGTCTGGCTCTCCGTATCGGCCACCACCCGCGCCCCACGGCCGGGTGAGCAGGACGGCGTCCACTACTTCTTCAAGTCCAAGGAAGAGTTCGCGGACCTGGTCGAGGCCGGCGAATTCCTAGAGTGGGCAGTGGTCCACGGGCAGAACACCTACGGCACGCTGAAGAGCACCGTCAACAAGGCGATCGCCGAGGGCCGGTCAGTGCTTCTGGAAATCGACCTGCAGGGCGCCCGCCAGGTAAAAGAGGCCGTCCCGGACGCGCAGTTCGTCTTCCTTGCCCCGCCCAGCTGGGAAGAAATGGTCCGCCGGCTTGTGGGCCGTGGCACCGAAACCCCGGAAGAACAGCAGCGCAGGCTGGAAACCGCTAAACTGGAACTTGCTGCTGAACCGGAGTTCGACCACACCGTCATCAATGACGACGTTCGCCGGGCAGCGGACGAGCTTGTTTCACTCATGGGGCTGGATCCGAACCCGCGCTGAGCGCCGGTACGTACCCGCCCGTTAGAATTTGGAGAATTCGTGTCCACGAACCTTGAAGGCATCATCAACCCGCCGATCGACTCCCTGCTTGAAGCAGCGGATTCCAAGTACGGTCTGGTCATCTTTGGTGCCAAGCGTGCACGCCAGATCAACGCATACTACGCCCAGCTGCACGAGGGCCTCTTCGAGTACGTTGGCCCGTTGGTTGACACCAAGCTGAACGAGAAGTCGCTGTCCATCGCCCTGCGCGAGATCAACGAAGGCAAGCTCGTTTCGACGCCGATCGAAGCCGCAGAGTAGCCCCACCCACGTGCGCATAGTCCTGGGAGTCGGGGGAGGGATCGCTGCCTATAAAGCAGCTTCCCTCCTCCGGCTTTTTACTGAGGCCGGCCACGACGTCACGGTGGTCCCCACCGAGGCATCAACCCGGTTTGTCGGCGTAGCCACCTGGGAGGCACTGTCAGGCCACCCGGTCACCAACAGTGTTTTCGACGACGTGGACCAGGTCCGCCATGTCCGGCTCGGACACGAGGCGGACCTGATTGTCGTGGCCCCCGCCACGGCAGACCTTCTGGCACGCGCCGCCACCGGACAGGCCAACGATCTCCTCACCAACACGTTGCTGATGGCGCGCGGTCCCGTGCTGTTTGCACCCGCCATGCACACCGAGATGTGGCAGAACGCCGCCACCCGCGCCAACGTCGAAACCCTCCGCAGCCGCGGAATCACGGTATTGGACCCTGCCAGCGGCCGCCTCACCGGCGCCGACTCCGGGCCGGGCCGCCTGCCTGAACCCGAAGCGATCTTCGACGCCGCGCTGGCACTGGCCGCACCGCCGTCGGACTTCCTGGAAGTTCCCACGCCCTCTGAAGCTGCCCCCGCCGGTCTTTCCCTTGCGGGACGGACCGTGACCATCAGCGCCGGCGGCACGCGGGAACCGCTGGATCCGGTACGTTTCCTGGGCAACCGTTCCTCCGGCAAGCAGGGTGTGGCACTGGCTGCGGCTGCGCGGGACGCCGGTGCGGCAGTCACGCTTGTGGCTGCCCATATGGACGTCCCGGCTCCCGTGGGAGTTGATGTTGTTTCCGTGGAAACCGCGCTGGAGCTGCGCGAGGCCATGCATGCAGCAGCTGCGAACTCGGACGTTATTGTGATGGCTGCGGCGGTGGCGGATTTCCGGCCCGCCGCGGTGTCGGATACCAAGATCAAGAAGCGTGACGACGCCGACGATCCCGTGATCAGCCTGGTCCGGAACCCGGACATTCTCCATGAACTGGTTCAGCAACGCGCGGAAGCGGGCCGTACACAGCTGATTGTCGGTTTCGCTGCCGAAACCGGGGATGAGCACGGCGACGTCCTCGGTTACGCGCGCGCCAAGCTCGAGCGCAAAGGCTGTGACCTCCTGGTGGTGAACCAGGTAGGCCGGGACAAAGTATTCGGCCAGGATTCAAACTCCGTGGTGATCCTCTCTGCTTCCGGCACCGGGCCGGAGTCCGTCGAGGGTACCAAGGACCAGGTTTCGGCTGCCGTGGTCCGGCGTATCGGCTCGGAACTGGGCCGTGTTGTTCCCCACATCTGAGGCGTCGGCTGTGGTGTTTTCCCGTAGCCGGGAGACATCTGCCGCGGCCCCCGCGCAATCCAACCAGTAAGGTAGTTGAGTGACTTTACCCCTGCATATTCCCCACACCCAGGGGGACACCCCTGCCGCGCTGCGACTCTTCACGTCAGAGTCGGTCACAGAGGGGCACCCTGACAAGATCTGCGACCAGATCAGCGATGCCATCCTGGACGCGCTGCTGGCCGCCGACCCCGAATCGCGCGTTGCCGTGGAGACCATGGCCACTACCGGCCTCGTCCACGTTGCCGGGGAAGTCACCACTGACGCCTACGTGGAGATCCCGCAGATTGTCCGCGAGACCATCCTGGGGATTGGCTATGATTCCTCAGCCAACGGATTCGACGGCGCCCGGTGTGGGGTTTCAGTCTCCATCGGCCAGCAGTCCAATGACATTGCCGGCGGAGTTTTCAATTCCCTCGAAGCCCGTGAAGGCCGCCAGGAGGACGACTACGACCTCCAGGGTGCAGGGGACCAGGGCCTGATGTTCGGTTACGCGAGCGACGAAACCCCTTCCTTTATGCCCACGCCCATCTGGCTGGCGCACCGGCTTTCGGAACGCCTGACCGAGGTCCGCAAGAATGGCCAGCTGGCCTACCTTCGTCCGGACGGAAAAACCCAGGTCACCGTCGGCTACGACGGCGACACCCCCGTTTCCGTCGAGACAGTGGTCATCTCCAGCCAGCACGCTGAAGGCGCCAGCCTCGACCAGCTCCGGGCAGACCTTGCCTCCTACGTGATCGATCCCGTCCTGGCATCTGCGAACCTGGATATCTCCCGCGCCCACAACATCCTTAACCCCGCCGGCGAATTCGTCATCGGCGGCCCGGTGGGAGATGCAGGGCTGACCGGCCGGAAGATCATCGTGGACACTTATGGTGGCTTTGCCCGCCACGGTGGCGGCGCGTTCTCCGGCAAGGACCCGTCCAAGGTGGACCGTTCCGCAGCGTACGCCATGCGCTGGGTTGCCAAGAATGTTGTGGCTGCGGGCCTGGCCAAGCGCGCCGAGATCCAGATTGCCTACGCCATTGGCCAGGCACGCCCGGTGGGCACCTACGTGGAAACCTTCGGCACCGAAACCGTTGATCCTGCCCGGATCAGCCAGGCCATAGCGGAGATCTTCGACCTCCGCCCACGCGCCATCATCGATGCCCTTGACCTGAAGCGTCCCATTTACGCAAAGACTGCAGCACACGGCCACTTCGGCCGCGACGAGCCGGACTTCACGTGGGAGCGCCTGGACCGGGTCGAGGACCTCAAGGCCTTCTTCAACGCCTAAGCATTAATGTCGGTGGTTCCTGGTTGACTGGCGCTGCAGCCCGCACCGTGGCTGTCGGACGGCAGTGGAAGAACAAAGGGGGTCGCTGTGGCCAGTACAACACCAGGCCAGGGTGATGGCGTCCAGCTCTCCCTGCTCCAGGGCTTTCCCGCCAGTGCCGCGGCCACGTCAGGAATTGCCCTCGCGGCCGTGAACCCGGTGGCCCGGGTCCTGGTGGAATCCGGTGTTCCGCACCTGGACCGGCCCTTTGACTACAGCGTCCCGGCCAGCCTTGATGACACAGCAGTGCCAGGGGTGCGCGTTAAAGTCACCTTCAACGGGCAGGAACTCTCCGGTTACCTGCTGGAACGGCAAACCACTTCAGACGCCGGCCACACGCTGGTTCCGCTGCGCAAGGTCGTTTCTGCCGTGCCTGTCCTGACCCCGGCGGTCCGCAGGCTGGCAGAATCCGTGGCGGCGCGTTATGCCGGGACAGTCAGTGACGTGTTGAGGGTCGCTGTGCCACCCCGCGTGGCCAAGCTGGACAAGGAATACCTGGCCAGGCACAGTGCAGGCGCAGGCGCCGACGCCGAGGCCCCGGCAACTTCAGCGCCAGCCACAGGTGACATGCCATCAGTGTGGGCCGGCTACCGCAGTGGCAGCCCTTTCCTGCTCCACCTCGCCGGAGGAGGTTCGCCGCGCGCAGCCGTCACCGCCCTGCAGGGGTATGGCGACGCAGCATGGCCGGCCCTGCTGGCCGAGGCCATAGTGGCCGTCCGTGCCTCAGGGCGTGGCGCCGTCGTTGTGGTTCCCGATTATCGTGACCTGGACCGTCTTGAGAAGGCGCTGGCCGGAGTCCTCCCTGCCGGGGACGTGGTGCGGCTGTCCGCGGACGACGGACCCGGCGCCCGGTACGGCAACTTCCTGCGGCTCCTGGAAGGCTCCGCCCGGGTGGCCATCGGCACCCGGTCCGCGGCATATGCGCCGGTGCTCCGCCCAGGCCTGTTTGCCTGCTGGGATGACGGAGACGACCTCCACATCGAGCAACGTGCGCCCTACGCCCACACCCGTGAGGTCCTGCTGCTGCGGTCGGAGCAGGAAGAGGCCGCCTGCCTGCTGGCCGGCCACGCCCGCAGCACCGAGGCCCAGCGGCTGGTGGAACAGGGCTGGGCCGTGGCCGTGGAACCAGACCGTCCGGCTACCCGGCTTGCAACCCCGCGTGTGGTGAACACGGCAGACAGCTTTGAACAGGAACGTGACCCGCTGGCGCGCATTGCACGGCTGCCGGGAGCCGCGTGGAAAGCCGCCCAGGACGGCCTGCTGCGCGGGCCGGTCCTTGTCCAGGTCGCCCGGGCCGGGTATGCGCCGTCGCTGGTCTGTGATACGTGCCGCGAGCCCGCCAGGTGCAACTCCTGCCAGGGTCCCCTTGCCGTGGCAGGGAGTGCCGGGTCCGCCTCGGTTCCGCAATGCCGATGGTGTTCGACGCCGGCGCCACGCTGGCAATGCGGCCACTGCGGCGGCCAGCGGCTCCGTCGGGGTGCCACGGGTGTTATCAGGACTGCCGAAGAGCTGGGTAAGGCGTTCCCCGGACGCCCGGTCATCACCTCTTCCGGCGATCACGTCAAGGCGTCCGTGGGCGATTCCAAAGCCCTGGTCGTGGCTACCGTGGGGGCAGAACCGGTCGCCACGGGCGGTTATGCCGCGGCGTTGCTGCTCGACGGCGATTCGCTGCTGCGGCGCGAAAACCTGCGGGCGGGGGAAGACACCCTCCGTCGCTGGTTCAATGCCGCTGCGCTGGTCCGGCCCGCGAAGGAGGGCGGCCTGGTGGTGGTCACTGCGGGGGACACCGCCGCCGTCGGGGCACTTCTACGGTGGGATCCGTCCGGCTACGCCGGGCGTGAACTGGCGTTGCGCCGGGAACTGCAGCTTCCGCCCGCGGTCCGGATTGCATCGATCACCGGCCAGTCCGCGGACGTTGCCTACTTCACTGACGCAGTGCAGCGGCAGCTCGCGGCTGCGGACATCAAGCTGCGCACTGCCGGCCCGGCGCCCGTGGTGTTGGGACGGCCACCTGTGCCGCAAGCCGGCAGCGCGGAAGCCGATGTACGGACGCTGTTGTTCATTCCGTATGCCGAGGCTGCCGAGGTCACCAGGATCCTTCGCGCAACAAGGGCTTCCAGCGCCGCCAAGCGGACAGCCGGGCCGGTGCAGCTCCGGCTCGATGGCACGGACGTCCTGTAAGCGGGCCGGACGGTCAACTTGGTTCTGTCGGCTCTGGACCTTCTGCCTGTTCTGTCTGTTCTCTCGGTTGTTTCTGTCCAAACCGTTCAAACCAGTCCAGGGTGAGCCTCGCCACCTCGGCAGGCGCGTCATCAGTGATGAAATGCGCTGCGTCGTCCACATAGGCGAATTCGATCCGGTCGGCGTACCGTGCGGGATTGCGGCAGATATGCGCCAGATGCCTGCTCCACGGAAGGTCCTGACGGCCAAAGACCACGAGCGTCGGCACCGTGAGCCGCCGTCGCCGGTAGTCTCCGCGTGCGAGGCTGATGGCTTCGGGTACCACCATGCCGCGCAAAAGCCCGCGCACTGCCACGTCGATCTCAGTGCGTTGCAGCGGAGCAAGGTGCGTTTCCACTGTTTCTTCGGGCATCGGGCGGGTGATGTATGGGACGGAGAAAGTACCCCTGAGGGAGGCCCCAGCACGGTGCCAGATCAGCGGGGGCAGATGGTAAAAGCCGGGGAGGATCTTCGGGCTGAATGTCATAAAGGCCGGTGGTACGGCGAGTTGAACTGCCGCACGGACCCGCTCCGGGCAGTCGTAGCTCAGGTGGAATGCCGTAATGGTGCCCATGTCGTGGGAGACAAGGTAGGCGCTCCCAATGCTGAGGGCATCGAGGAGGGCAAGCAGGTCCCGGAGCCGGGTCCTGCGTTCAATCCGACGATCCGCTGCTGCCGTCCAGCCGGCCCCGCGAAGATCGGGGCAATAGACACGGTAGCCGGCCGCAGCGATAGTTGGGGCAATCGCGTGCCATTGCCACCAGTGTTCCGGAAATCCGTGGAGCAGCACCACGGGTTCGCCCTGGCCCATTACGGCGACGTGGCTTTGCAGCCCGGGCGTCTCAACCACCAGATGATCAAATCCTGGGGCCTCCGGCAATGGTGGCCACCAGGTGGTTGTGGGCATCGACATTGCGGCCCCCTTCACACCATGGAAACTACGTTCATAGTAAACCTTGTGGAAAGGCGACGTCCATGCCGGACAGGCACCCTACCGGGGCCATGCGGATGAGCGTGGGTTAGGTGCCCTTCCGGCCCCGGGACGCCATGATTTCCTCAGCCACAGAGACCAGCTGCCGGGCGGAGTCCTCCCAGCTGAACTCTCCCGCGCGTTTTACCGAAAGCAACGACGCCTCCTGCCAGCGTTCGGCGTCATCAAGCCGGCGCACCGCTGCGGCGAAGGCGGCCGGGGAGCCGGGATCAACGTAACTGACGGCGTCGCCGCCCACTTCACGGAAAATGGGGATGTCGCTGGCAATGACCGGCGTGCCCACGGACATCGCCTCCACCAGCGGGAGCCCATAGCCTTCCGCCCGGGACAGGCTGATGAGCGCGGTAGCCCGCTGCAGCAGGGCCGTGTATTCAGGATCGGTCACCCCGTTGTGGAAGATCACGTCTGCGCCCGGAGGTACCAGGACCTCCAGCTCAGCAAGCCGGTGCGGAGTAATCCGGCTGAGGAGGTGCAGGGTGTACCCGGGCAGGGACGCCATGCCGGCGATCATGGTTTCCACGTTCTTGTACGGCATAAAGGAACCCATATACACCAGGGAGCGGTCAGCACCGGCGTCGGGATTACGTGGCTGCTGGTCCGGCTGCGGGGCGTTGCTGACGATCCTCACGGGGCGCCGGGTCAGCCGGTACTTGGCCATCAGGGCCCGGGTGGTTTGGCTGATGGTCGCCACGGTGTCTGCCCTGTTCAGCAGCAGCCGTTGCGGCCAGTACGCCTTGTGGTAAAGACGCCAGAGGAGCCGGACGGGTGCGGGCAGGAAGCCCGGCGGCGTGGGGTTCTCGTAGTAGATGAGGTCATGCAGCGTTAGGACCAAACCATACTTCCGGCCCCAGCTGCCCATGGTCTGCATGGGGCACACCACGACGTCCGCCCCGAGACGGTTAACCTTGCGGGCCACGAAGAGTTCCGTGGGGGAGAGCGGACTGTTGATCAGCGTGTACGGAACATCCGGCAAGAGGGCAAGCTGGCGGGGATCGCTGATCAGCATGGAAACGTCAGCCAGTTTTGCCGTGGCGGCGATCAGGCTGGCGCCGTAGCGGCTGATGCCATCGTGGTGGTCCGTGCGGGTGAAGCGTGCGTCGATGATTATTTTCATGCGGTGGGACCTGCCAGGAAGTCGTTGATGAATGCAGCTGCGGGCGCTGGGGTCTCGTAGTGGACCAGGTGTCCCACCCCGGGAATGATCTTCAGGGTGGCGTCCGGCAGGCGTGAAAGCAGCCCGTACTGGTCCTTCAACTGTGCGATTTCATCGATCTCCCCGGCAATAAGCAGCACTGGCAGGCGCAGGGCAGGGGCCACCTCGCCAACATTGGAACCTACCGATGCGCGGAAGGACTCCAGCAGGCTCTGGCGGTCCGCGAAGGCGCTGAAGTACGCGTGGTGCTGGCCGTGGATGAACCGCCGCAATTGCGCGTCGCGGGTCTTTGCCATGGCTTCGCTCATGATCCGGACAATCAGTGGATTGCGCAGCAGGGCAAGGCCCAGCCGCTCCGGAAGGCGGGCAGAGAGCTGGTAATAGAGCACAGCCAGCCTGGTCATCACGCCCTTTGGTCCCTCCAGGGCAGGTGCCGCGATCGGATTGATGAGGATGAGCCGCTCCACCGCTCCCGGGTGTTCGGCAACAAAATGCGAGGCGACAATCGAGCCGAAGGAGTGGCCCAGCAGAACGGTCCCTGGTCCAAGGCCCAGCGCAGCCATCAAGCCGCTGACGAACCTGGTATATCCGGGAACATCGTGGGCGCCGGCGGGGAATGCCGTTGAGCTGCCGAAGCCCGGCAGGTCCGGCATGATGATGCGGTGTCCCGGGAGCTGGTCCGCCACCCGCAACAGACCGTGGTGGTCGCCACGGAATCCATGGATGACCAGGATGGTGCGGGAATCCGGCGTCGTGTCCTCAGGCTGGTAGGTCCAGTAGGCGACGTCGGCGCCCTCCACCTGAACGCGGGCGGCTGTAGTGCGGTCCGTGAGCCCGGGGCTGAACCAGGTTGTTGCTGTCATGTCGGGGCTCCTAGTGGACCTGGTCCGGGTGGGATCCTGTGCGTTCGCCGCGGTCCAGGGATTCAAGCGCGGAGAGGTCCCGGGGGCTCAGTTCAAAGTCGAAGATGTTGAAGTTCTCCCGCAACCTGGCCTCTGAACTGGCCTTGGGAATAACGATATTGCCCAGCTGCACGTGCCAGCGCAGGATGATCTGGGCCGGGGACCGCCCGTGCTCGGCGGCGCACGCCTGGACAGCCGGATCCTCCAGAACGCGTCCCCGCCCCAGCGGACTCCAGGCCTCCGTCCGGATTCCCAGCCGGGCATGCCTGTCACGGAGTTCATGTTGCTGCAGCCAGGGGTGTAGCTCGATCTGATTCACGGCCGGCACTACTTCGGCGGTTTCCAGCAGTTGGTCCAGGTGCTCCGGCTGGAAGTTTGATACGCCAATGGCCCGGACCTTGCCTTCCCGGTAAAGGGTTTCCATGGCCCTGTAGGTGTCCTTGAAGAGCCCGCGCCTGGCACAGGGCCAATGGATGAGGTACAGGTCCACGTACTCCAGGCCCAGATTGATCAGCGAGGTGTCGAACGCCCGCAACGTGGAATCGTAGCCCTGCTGGTCATTCCACACCTTGGTGGTGATGAAGAGGTCTTCACGGCCCGTCCCGGGAAGCGTCTCGCCGGAACCGCCCGGTTCATGGGGCGAGCCGGCGAAGCCGCTGATGGCCCTGCCCAGGCCGGTCTCATTGCCATACATGGCGGCTGTGTCGAAATGCCGGTAACCGGCAGCAAGGCCCATGGTCACAATGTCCGCTGCTTCGGCCGGCGGCACCTTGTACAGGCCCAATCCAAGCTGCTCGATCAGGACGCCGTTGTTCAGGTCGATGCGGGGCGGGTTTTTCATACCCCTGACTCTACCGATTGGATCAAGGCAGTCCATCGAAGCTGACCAGTCGGCGTGCTGTGGCTTCGTCCAGGATGAGGTCCGTGGCAAGGCCTGCGGCAAGGGCGCCACGCAGGCCGTTGATCTTTGATGCTCCGGAGATCACGCAGATCCGTCGCCGGACCTGGCGCAATTGGGCGAGCGAGGGCCCGGTGGAACGCTGGTTGAGCAGGATGCCGTTGGTGGAGCCATCCCGTCGGAAGAAGACGGTGGCCACGTCACCCACAACGTCCGACGTCGCCAGGGTGCGCAGGTCATCCTGGTCCAGGTAGCCGCCGGCGTAAACGTGGCTGGGGTAGTCGGCATCCACGGAACCTACGCCGAAGATGGCGATGGACATCCTTGCCTGCAGGTCCAGGATGCGCTTGACGCTGCGCTCATTCCACATGGCCTCTTTAGTGGCCGCGTGGTCAAAGAACGCCGGTACGGGGAACTGTTCCACCCGGGCGCCATAGGCGCTGCCGAACCTGCGCATGATGTCGCTGGCGTAGGTGATGCCCGTGGTGTGCATGTTCCCGGCGCCGTTGAGCTGGACGACGATGCTGTCGTGGGTGATCTTCCGGGTCAGGTGCCTGCTCACGGCGCTGAGGGTGGACCCCCAAGCCACTCCGATGATGGCGTTGGAGTCCACGAGCGGGCCGATGGTCCTGGCCGCCTGGATGGCTACCCTGTCCAGCGTCTCGGCTTCGTTGAGTGTGTCCAGGACCGGCACAACGTGCACGTCCACGTTGTACCGGCTCCGGATCATCCCTTCCAGCTCGGGACCTGTGTCCGTGGGATTACGGATCTGGACCTGCACCAGGCCGGAGTCGCGGGCAGCGGACAGAAGCCGGGAAACCGTTGATCGGGATGTGCCCAGCTCGCGGGCAATGGCGTCCATGGTCAGGTCCTGCAGATAGTACATCTGTGCAGCCCGGAGCGATTGTGAGGAGGTTGAACGTGGCATGTGCTGTCCATTCTGCACGTTTGTGCATAGCGCTTGACTCCATTTTCCATTTCTCCAAAGAATAGTTGAAGAACTGCGTCGTCCTGCTTGGGATGACTGCGAGCACACGCCACAGGGAGAAGTCTTGAGTTCCACGCATCGAAAGTCCGTTGAAGAACTGCGCAACCGGCCCGCAGCAAAGGTGCTGATCGTCGGAGGCGGTATTAACGGCGTCGGAACCTTCCGTGATCTTGCACTCCAGGGCGTTGACGTTGCCCTTGTTGAGCGCGGTGACTACTGCCAGGGTGCCAGTGGCGCCTCCTCCCACATGATCCACGGCGGCATCCGCTACCTGGAGAACGGCGAATTCCGGCTGGTCCGCGAGTCCGTGGTGGAACGCAACAGGCTCCTGAACATCGCCCCCCACTACGTCAAGCCGCTCCAGACCACCATTCCGATCTTCAGCACGTTCTCCGGGATCCTTTCTGCACCCGCACGGTTCCTCACACATAAGCAGGGCAAGCCGAAGGAACGCGGGGCGTTCCTGATCAAACTCGGGCTGAGCATTTATGACTCCTTCTCCCGGGACGGCGGCACGGTGCCTCGCCACCAGTTCCGCGGGCGTGACAAGGCGCTGGCCGAGCTTCCGCAGCTCCACCCCGGCATCAAGTACGCGGCCACGTACTTCGATGCTTCCGTCCACAATCCTGAGCGGCTCACCCTCGACGTCCTCCAGGACGGCGAGAAGGCCGGACGCAGTGGCGGTACCACTGGCGGTACCAACCAGGCCAGGGCAACCAACTACGTGTCACTGGTGTCCATGGGTCCCGCTCCTGCAGCCGGATCCACACCCACAGTGGTGCTTCGTGACGAGCTGACCGGCGAGACCTTCGATTTCAGCGCAGATGTCATTGTGAACACCACCGGCGCCTGGGTGGACCAGACCAACACGGCCATGGGCTCGGCGTCGTCCTTCATGGGCGGCACCAAAGGCTCCCACATCGTCCTGGACCATCCCGCGCTGCTGGCCGCCTGCAACGGCCGTGAGATCTTCTTCGAGCACACGGATGGCAGGATCGTCCTGATTTACCCGCTGGGGGACCGCGTCCTGGTGGGCACCACCGACATCGACGCGGACATGAGTGAAGACGCCGTCTGCACGGACGCCGAAATCGACTACTTCTTCGACCTCATCGGGCATGTGTTCCCCACTGTTGAGGTAACCCGCGAACAGATTGTCTACACGTTCTCCGGTGTCCGGCCGCTGCCCCGGCATGACGATACACAGCCTGGTTTCGTGTCCCGTGATTACCGGATCGAGCGGCGCACTGCCGGCGCCACCGAAGGGACCGGTGCCGTATTGAGCCTGGTCGGCGGAAAGTGGACCACTTTCCGCGCCCTCGCCGAGCACCTGACCAATGACGTGCTGGCCGAACTCGGTGTCGCCCGTAAGGTCTCCACGGCCAAGCTGCCCATCGGCGGCGGCGCCGGCTTCCCCTCCGATGAAGCGGGTGTCCAGCAGTGGATCAAGACGCACATGGCCGCCGGACGCGACGCTGACCGGACGGCCGGACTTTTGACCCGCTACGGGACCCGCGCCGTGGACGTCATGGCCTACCTGGACGGCGGCGAAGACCGGCCCCTGCGCTCCACCCGGGAGCTTTCGAGGCGTGAACTTGAATTTATGGCCGCCAATGAACAGATCGGTCACCTCATAGACGTTTTCATCCGGCGCACGTCCCTGGCCTTCCGGGGACTGGTCACCGGCGAGCTGCTCAATGAGGCCGCGGAGGTCCTCTCCGGACCCCTCGGCTGGGACCGCAACCGCAGCACCGCCGAAATCAAGCACGCCCAGGAGGTGCTGCAGCGCCTTCACAGGGTACAGATCGACAGCCTGGTGGCCTAAACGCCACCCAGGCTGCGGCTCCTGACCGCCCGCCGGCAGGAGCCAAACGGTTCTCCACACCAGGCAGAACCGAATTCACATAAAAAGATGGAGTCAAAGATGTCTCTTGGAATTGTTTTCCTCTCCGAGGTGTTCGGCACGGCAATGCTGACCCTCCTGGGTTGCGGCGTTGTGGCCAACGTCGCGCTGAAGGGGACTAAAGGCAACAGCGGCGGGTTCCTCATGGTGACCTGGGGCTGGGGTATTGCCGTTTTCTCGGGTGTGTACGTTGCGGCGCAGTCCGGGGCACACCTGAACCCGGCCGTCACCCTTGGCCTGCTGGTTAATGGCAAGGACGAGTACGCCCCGGGCGTTGCCGTCGATTTCGCCTCCACTCTCACGTACTTCGGCGGCGAACTGCTCGGTGCCTTCCTGGGCGCAGTCGCCTGCTGGCTGGCGTACAAGCAGCACTTCGATGCCGAGCCTGAGGCCGCCAGCAAGCTGGGCGTCTTCTCCACCGGCCCGGCGATCCGCTCCACCCCGTGGAACCTCGTCACCGAAATCATCGGCACGTTCGTGCTCGTCTTCGTGATCCTGACCTTCGGTGGCACCCCTTCGGGCCTGGGCCCGCTGGCAGTAGCCCTCCTCGTTGTCGGCATCGGCGTGTCCCTGGGCGGTCCCACGGGCTACGCCATCAACCCCGCCCGTGACCTCGGACCGCGCATCGCCCACGCCCTGCTCCCCATCAAGGGCAAGGGTTCCAGCGACTGGAGCTACTCCTGGGTTCCGGTAGTGGGCCCGGCAATCGGTGGAACGCTGGCAGGCCTTGTTGCCGTAGCCGTTCCCATCGTCGCCACCGCAGCATCCTGATCCTGCAGTGCATCCCACTGCAGACAATCTCCCGAGCATAGACAAGGACGTCACCATGAACCAGTACGTAATCGCTATTGACCAGGGCACCACCAGCAGCCGCGCCATTGTGTTCGACCACAGCGGCAACATCGTCTCCACCGGCCAGATGGAGCACGAGCAGATCTTTCCGCAGGCCGGTTGGGTGGAGCACCGCCCGTCGGAGATCTGGGACAACACCCGTGAGGTGATTGCTTCGGCATTGTCCAAGGCCAACCTCACCCGCCATGACATCGCAGCGGTCGGCATCACCAACCAGCGGGAGACCGCCGTCGTGTGGGACAAGACCACCGGTGAAGCTGTCTACAACGCCATTGTCTGGCAGGACACCCGCACCCAGCCCATCGTTGACGAACTCGCAAGGGACGGCGGCGCAGACCGCTTCAAGCAGAAGGTCGGCCTTCCCCTGGCCACCTACTTCTCCGGCACCAAGATCAAGTGGATCCTGGACAACGTCGACGGCGCCAGGGAAAAGGCCGAAGCCGGCAACCTCGTGTTCGGCAACACGGACGCGTGGGTCCTGTGGAACCTGACCGGCGGCGTAGACGGCGGCGTGCACGTCACGGACGTCACCAACGCTTCCCGCACGCTGTTCATGGACCTGGAAACCCTGCAGTGGGACGAGGAAATCCTGGGCATCTTCGGTGTTCCGCGCAGCATGATGCCGGAGATCCGGTCCTCCTCCGAGGTCTACGGCACGGTGCACACCTCACAGCTGCTGCGCGAAGTTCCGGTCGCCGGCATCCTTGGCGACCAGCAGGCGGCCACGTTCGGCCAGGCCGCTTTCCAGACCGGTGAAGCGAAGAACACCTATGGTACGGGCTGCTTCCTGATCTTCAACACCGGTGAAGAGATCGTCCACTCCAAGAATGGACTCCTCACCACCGTTGGCTACAAGCTCGGCGACGCCGCACCGCACTACGCGCTGGAAGGCTCCATCGCCGTCACCGGTTCACTCATCCAGTGGCTGCGGGACAACCTGGGCATGATCAGCACCGCCCCGGAAGTTGAAACCCTCGCGGCGTCCGTCCCGGACAACGGCGGCGTGTACATTGTTCCGGCGTTCTCGGGACTGTTTGCCCCGTACTGGCGTTCGGACGCCCGCGGCGCCATTGTTGGCCTCACCCGGTTCGTGAACAAGAGCCACATCGCCCGCGCGGCCTTGGAGGCCACCGCCTTCCAGACCCGTGAAGTGCTCGACGCCGTCAACGCGGACTCGGGCGTCCCGCTCACCGAACTGAAGGTCGACGGCGGTATGGTCGCCAACGATGCGCTCATGCAGTTCCAGGCGGACATCCTTGGCGTACCCGTCATCCGTCCGAAGGTCGTGGAGACCACAGCGCTCGGTGCCGCCTATGCTGCGGGCCTCGCCGTCGGTTTCTGGAAGGACCTCGGCGAACTCTCCGCCAACTGGTCCGAGGACAAGCGCTGGGAACCGCAGCTGGACCAGGCCGAGCAGGACCGCCAGATGCGGCTCTGGAAGAAGGCAGTCACCAAGTCGATGGACTGGGTGGACGAGGACGTGAAGTAGGCGGTCCTTCAGAGAAATCGTGGCTGAGTCGGGCGACCGGCTCACCACGCAAAGAAGGCGGCCCCTGCCCCGCCCGTCCCCAGCTGCTCCCTCCGCTCGCAAGCTCGCGGTGGGGCCCTCGCAGCCGGGGGCCCACCGCGTGGTGCCCACCACACCCGGGCATGGGGCCGCCTTCTTTGCTTTTCGACGAATCACATCCCACACCTCAGACTGTCGCTGCCTCCATAACAGCTCCGCATATGCGCCTGCAGCATGGGGGAGTGCGCTAAAGTAGCCTTATGCGTGCGATCCTCCTGCTTATCTAGCCGCCCGGTGTCCGGATAGACGGATTGCCGTGCGGCCGCCCCTCCAATTGTGAGGGGCTTTTGTGTGTCCGGCCCCTTGCCGGGACCGCGGGAAACATCAAGCAGGAGCCAGGGCCGCACCACGTGCGGTAAAGAACAGAAGAGGGCAGCAGTGAGCGTTCAGCCGGAAACCGAAACCGGAGCAACACCAGGGGCCGGCGTCCCTGAAGAAGGTACCTACAGCTTTGCGGCGATGGAAGCCAAGTGGCCGCAGGTGTGGGAAGACCTCAAGGTCTTCACGCCAGTCGACGACGGCTCCCGTGAACGGCGCTACGTCCTGGACATGTTCCCTTACCCTTCTGGTGACCTTCACATGGGCCACGCTGAGGCCTTCGCCATGGGCGACGTTGTGGCGCGGTACCTCCGCCAGCAGGGCTTCGACGTACTGCACCCCATCGGTTGGGACTCGTTCGGACTGCCTGCAGAGAACGCAGCGATCAAGCGCAATGCCCACCCCAGCGAGTGGACGTACGCCAACATCGATACCCAGGCCGCATCCTTTAAGCGCTATGCCATTTCGGCTGACTGGTCCCGCCGCCTGCACACATCCGATCCCGGGTACTACCGCTGGACCCAGTGGCTGTTCAAGCGGTTCTACGAGCGCGGCCTGGCCTACCGCAAGGATTCACCGGTCAACTGGTGCCCCAAGGACCAGACGGTCCTGGCCAACGAACAGGTAGTCAACGGCGCCTGTGAGCGCTGTGGCACGCCGGTCACCAAGAAGTCCCTGAACCAGTGGTACTTCAAGATCACCGATTACGCCGACCGCCTGCTCGATGACATGGAGCAGCTGCGCGGCCACTGGCCCGAGCGCGTCCTCGCCATGCAGAAGAACTGGATCGGACGTTCAGAAGGTGCCCACGTCACCTTCAGCATCGAGGCCGACGGCGGCCGTCCCGCCAAGGACGTCACGGTGTTCACCACGCGTCCTGACACCCTCTACGGCGCAACTTTCTTCGTGGTGGCAGCTGACGCTCCGATCGCCGTCGAGCTTGTCACGGACGAACATGCCGCTGCCCTGGATGAATACCGCGAGCAGGTCAAGGCGCTGTCCGAGATTGAACGCCAGTCAACGGAGCGGGAAAAGACAGGTGTCTTCACCGGGCGTTACGCCATCAATCCGCTGAACGGCGAAAAGCTGCCGGTCTGGGCCGCTGACTACGTCCTGGCTGATTACGGAACTGGTGCCATCATGGCCGTTCCGGCGCACGACCAGCGCGACCTCGACTTCGCCCGGAAGTTCGGAATTCCGGTCCGTGCCGTGCTGGATACCGGTGAGGAGGATCCGGCCGTCTCCGGCAAGGCAACCGCCGGCGAGGGAACGCTGATTAACTCCGGTGAACTGGACGGACTGCCCAAGGCGCAGGCCATCCCCGCAGCCATTGAGATCCTGGAACGCCAGGGCACCGGCGAGAAGTTCGTGAACTTCCGGCTCCGTGACTGGCTCCTGAGCCGCCAGCGCTTCTGGGGCACGCCGATTCCGATCATCCACTGCCCGTCATGCGGTGAAGTTCCGGTGCCCGATGACCAGCTTCCGGTCACGCTGCCTTCGGACCTGCGCGGCGAGGACCTGTCTCCCAAGGGCACCTCGCCGCTGGCTGCGGCAGAGGCCTGGGTGAATGTGGAATGCCCGGAGTGCCATGGCCCGGCCAAACGGGATACGGACACCATGGATACCTTCGTGGATTCGTCCTGGTACTTCCTGCGTTTCGTCTCCCCGGATTACACGGAGGGCCCGTTCGATCCCGCCAAGATCAATGACTGGATGCCGGTGGGCCAGTACGTGGGCGGTGTGGAGCACGCCATCCTGCACCTGCTCTACTCGCGGTTCTTCACCAAGGTGATCAACGACCTCGGACTGATTGATACCAACGAACCGTTCAGTGCGCTCCTGAACCAGGGCCAGGTCCTCAACGGCGGCAAGGCCATGAGCAAGTCGCTGGGCAACGGCGTTGACCTGGGTGAGCAGCTGGATAAGTACGGCGTTGATGCCGTCCGCCTCACCATGATCTTCGCCTCCCCGCCGGAGGACGACGTCGACTGGGCGGATGTTTCGCCGTCGGGCTCTGCGAAGTTCCTGGCGCGCGCCTGGCGCCTGGCACAGGACGTCACCAGCTCCCCGGGGTCGGATCCCACCACCGGCGACCGCGCCCTGCGCTCCATCACGCACCGCACCATCGCCGAATCTGCCGAGCTGCTTGACCACAACAAGTTCAACGTTGTGGTGGCCAAGCTGATGGAACTGGTCAACGCCACGCGTAAGGCGATCGACTCAGGCGTTGGTGGAGCTGACCCCGCGGTCCGCGAAGCTGCCGAAGCGGTGGCCGTGATCCTGAGCCTCTTCGCTCCATACACTGCCGAGGACATGTGGAACGTTCTGGGACACCCGGCCTCAGTTGCCAACGCCGGCTGGCCGAAGCACGATCCCGCCCTCCTCGTCCAGGACACGGTGACCGCCGTCGTCCAGGTCCAGGGCAAGGTGCGCGACAGGCTTGAGGTGTCTCCGGACATCACTGAAGACGCACTCCGCGAGCTGGCACTGGCCTCGGAAAACGTGCGGCGCGCCATGGAAGGCCGCGGCATCCGGACGGTCATCGTCCGGGCGCCTAAGCTGGTCAACATCGTTCCGTCCTAGGACGGAAAGGCCGCCGGGGCGTCCCGGCGGCCAGTGGAGCACCAGGAGGCAAATCCATGCCGGACCGTGATACTGCCGCATGGTTGTGGCTCAGGGAGCGGTTCGCCGCAGTGCGCGGTGGCCGCCAGCCGGTGCCCGTTGCCCCGGTACCGGAATCGGTGACGACGGCGGTCGTCACCGATTCCGCCGCTGCCTTGCCTTTGCCGTGGGTCCAGGGCTGCTCCCCGGAAGGTCTCCTGACCGTTGTCCCCATGCCGGTCATGGTGGGTGAGGAGATTTACGGCGAGGGCGAGGATGACATTTCCGAAACCATTGCGGTGGCACTCGCTTCAGGGAGCGCGGTCAAGACGTCCAGGCCGTCCCCTGGTCAGTTCGAGCAGGCGTACCTTGCTGCGGCGCGGCGCGGGTTCTCGTCAGTGGTTTCCATCCACGTTTCCGGCGGACTCTCAGGCACTGCCGATGCTGCCCGGCTGGCCGCGTCCCGGGTGCAGATTCCGGTGCAGGTGATCGACACGCGGACCGTCGCCATGGCTCAGGGCATGGCCGTCCAGAATGCCGTCATTGCGGCCGGTACCGGAGCGGATGCCGCTGAAGTCGCAGAGGCAGCTGCCGGGGGCGTTGCCGGCTCCAGGATCTACTTCTACGTTCCCAGCCTGGAGCAGCTGCGCCGTGGCGGCCGGATCGGAGCCGCCGCGTCACTCCTGGGTACCGTGCTGGCGATCAAGCCCATCCTTTCCGTCCAGGACGGCCGGATCGTTCCCCTGGAGAAGGTCCGGTCCGCGGCGAAGGCCATTGCCCGCCTGGAAGAGCTGGCCATTGCGGATGCGGCTGCACGCCCGGCGGGGAGCGCCAGATTGGCGGTGCACCACTTCGGCAACGCGGAACAGGCCGCCGGGCTGGTCCGCCGGCTGGGGGAGGCGCTGCCGCAGTGCCCGCCGGCGCAGGCGAGTGCGTTGCCTGCCGTGCTGGCCGCACACGCAGGGCTTGGCGTTCTGGCCGTCATCGTGGGGGAAACGACGCCGGCCCTCCCCGGTCTGCCGGAACTATCCACATAGCCCGATCCACGGGTTCCGGTGGGTTGGGTGCCTGCCTAGCCTTGGGATATGTCACGTCGAAGATCAGGAGGGACCGCCGGCCGGCATGCCGGCGAGCGGCTGCTGGCAACCCTTGACCCCCGGATCGAGGAAGGGACCGGCGGGACTCCCGAACCGGGCACTGCGGCGGACGATTTCTTTGTGTACACCGATCCCTCCGCGCCACAGCTGCCGTCCCGTTCGCCTCCTGCTTCGGCGGTCGTCAGGTTCCGGACGGGGATCCGGGCGGCTGTATTCGTCGCCGTCTTATGCCTGGCAGGCGGGGCCTGGTTCTGGTGGCAGGCGCTCGGTGGCCGCACGGAGGTGATCCCGCTGGCCATGACGGAGGCGTCGCAGGGTGCTGGGGTTCCCGCGGGAACAAATGAGCCCGGGGTCGCGGAGCCGCGGCCGGAGCCCGGCACTGCGAAGCCCGGTACTGCAGGGACTGGCACTGCGGAACCTGGCGCCGCCGGTTCAGCCAGTCAGCCAGCCGTGGCCGTGATTCATGTGGCAGGTGCCGTCAACGCTCCCGGCGTGGTGACGATCGCCGTGGGAAGCCGCGTCAACGACGCCATCATCGCCGCGGGTGGTGCATCGGCCGGGTCTGATCCCGGAAGGCTGAACCTGGCGGCTGTCGTGACGGACGGCCAGAAGATCTACGTGCCGCGTCCCGGCGAAGAGCTGCCTGCGGAACCCGCCGGGTCACCCCCAGCGGCAGGAGGTGCAGCGGCCTCACCGGGTGCGCCGGGATCCCAGGGCGGCGCCAAGGTAAACCTCAACACGGCCACTTCCTCCGAGCTGGCCACATTGCCCAAAGTCGGTCCCGTCCTCGCACAGAAAATCATCGACTGGCGGGTGGAGCACGGTCCTTTCTCAACTGTGGAGGAGCTTGATGCCGTGGATGGCGTCGGGCCCAAGATGCTCGAAACGCTGCTCCCGCTGGTATCCGTATGACATCGAGGGCACCCTGGCAGGGGTTTATTGACGCCGCCGTCGGAATCGAGGCAGTTCCGGGCTCACAACAAGCGGGCGGGTTGCCGCCTGCAGCACGGAACGCCAGGCGGCCGCCCGCCAGTCACTGGCGGCCACTGGCTGCGCATGGCGGACGGGCCGGGCGGGCGGAGGCAGCCAGGAATAAAGCCAAGGCGCGCTTCGCTACGTGGTTCTCCGCACCGGACAAAGCCGAAGATGAGGTTCCTGTCCGCCGGGCGGACCTTC
Organism: Pseudarthrobacter sp. J47; assembly: GCF_049810315.1. Classification (GTDB taxonomy): domain Bacteria; phylum Actinomycetota; class Actinomycetes; order Actinomycetales; family Micrococcaceae; genus Arthrobacter. The sequence goes on along the minus strand of NZ_CP187358.1, from coordinate 2,058,170 downwards.
GGCTGGTACCGGCCGTCGTGCTGGTCTGGGGAGCCGCTGCCGCCGGTGGATTCCTCCCGCAATGGATCCTCGCGGTTGTATGCATCCTGTTGGTGGCAGCGGCCGCCGGCCTGGTTTTTGTGCGGCTCCGTCGGAGCCGGCAACCGCGCGCAGCCCACCGGAACGGCCTTCGTTCACGCACCATGGTGACCCGCCCTCCGGTCAGAAGCCTCCACTTCACTGTCGCGGTGGCACTGCTGCTCGCCGCAACGGCTGCGGCGCACTCGGCTGTAGCATCCAGCCAGCGGCACGATACTCCGTTCGCAGCCCTTGTGGCCCGGGAGGCCGGCGTCGTTGTGGTCCTTGAAGTGACAGGCACGCCACGCCATCTTGGTGCCGGGATCCATGAAGGAGCGCCGGAGGCCGGGAACTGGGCTGTAACGGCCTCGGTCAGGGAGGTCACAGCAAGCGGGGAAACGGTCCGGACGGTCGCCGGTACCATCGGCATCACGGTGATGGGCGGCAGCGACTGGGAATCCGTCGTCCCTGGCCAGCTGATCAGGGCTGCCGGAAAGCTCTCAGCGTCGCGGCCCGGTGATCCGGAAGCGGGTGTTCTCTCCGCAGCAACTGCCCAGGATGCGGCGGCCGCCGTTCCGCAGCGGGCGGACAGCGACGCCGGAGCCACCCGGCTGTATTCGGCGCTTCAGGCCATGCGCAGCAAGTACGTGGACTCCGCGCACTTTCTTCCGCCTGATGCCCGCGGACTGCTTCCGGGAATGGTTACAGGAGATACCAGTTCCCTTGACCCGGAGCTTGAGGAGGCCATGCGTTCCGTGGGTATGTCGCACCTGACAGCCGTCAGTGGCGCGAACTGCAGCCTGGTGATGGGCGCGTTGCTGATGTTGCTGCGTTCATTCCGGCTGGCCAGGCCTGTGGCAGCACTGTGTGCCTTGGTGGGGCTGGCGCTCTTCGTTGCGCTGGTGGGTCCTGAGCCCTCGGTGGTGCGTGCGGCCTTTATGGGCTCGATTGCTGTGGCATCACTTGCGGGCGGGCGGCCGGGCAGGGGGCTGAGCCTGGTGTGCCTGGCGGTTCTGGCCCTGCTCCTTTTCGATCCTTCACTGGCCACTGACATGGGGTTTGTGCTGTCCGTGGCCGCGACCCTCGGGATCGTCCTCCTGGCCCGCCGGATGATGTCCTGGACGGCTCCGTGGCTGCCGCAGTGGTTTGCTGCGTTGCTGGCGGTGCCGTTGTCCGCCCAGGTCATGTGCGGGCCCATCGTGATCCTGCTGCAGCCGGCCTATTCTTCATACTCCCTCGCTGCGAATGTCCTGGCCGCTCCGCTGGTGGCCCCGGTAACGGTCCTGGGAACCACCGCGGTCCCGTTCGTGGTGGTGCTGCCGTGGCTGACGGCAGCGCTCAATGTTCCGGCCGGCCTGTGTGCTGCTGCAGTAGCTGCCATAGCCCGGTTTATGGCAGGGCTGCCAGGGGCCTTGTTGCCGTGGTCCGAAGGTGCTGTAGGCATTGCCAGCATGTGCCTGATGTCCGTGCTGTCCGTCCTGCTGGTGTGGGCGCTGTTCAACCCCGGCTTGTTCTGGCGGCGGGTCCTGGTGCTGCACAGCAGGATCGAGGTTGTCCTCGACGCCGCCCACCGTGCCAGGGCCCGGCTTGGTGGCTGCCTGCCGCCATGGCAGTCTTGAAATCCCGACCATTCCGGCGGGACTAACCCAGTAAGTGGAGGATGTTGTGCGAGCGCTATTCATGGACCGGATCGCCGGGCCGTTGGCTGTCAGGGAGATCGGGCAGCCGCAGGTCCCGGCAGGCGGCGTCGTCATTGCCGTCGCGGCCACCGGACTGTGCCGCAGCGACTGGCACGCCTGGGTGGGCCATGACGACATCGCGCTGCCCCACGTACCCGGGCACGAGTTCGCCGGCATTGTGGTCAACGTCGGTCCGGGAGTGACGAAGTGGTCAGTGGGGGACCGCGTCACCGCGCCCTTTGTTGAGGGCTGCGGAACGTGCGAGTGGTGCCTGACGGGCAACGCGCAGGTCTGCCCGGAACAGCAGCAGCCGGGTTTCACGCACTGGGGCTCCTTTGCCGAACAGGTTGTCATCCACGCAGCAGACACCAACCTCGTAGCGATCCCTGAAGGCGTCAGCTTTGAGGCAGCGGCGAGCCTGGGCTGCCGCTTCGCGACCGCCTACCGTGCACTGACCGGCCGGGCACATCTGCAGGCCGATGAATGGGTCACGATTGTGGGTGCGGGCGGCGTGGGACTGAGCGCCGTGATGATCGCGAAGGCACTGGGCGGAAAGGTCATCGCCGTCGACAGGAACCAGGCGGCCCTCGATGTGGCGTTGTCCCTTGGAGCGGACCACGTCCTGGTTTCGGACGGCTCGGACATTCCCGGACAGGTACACACCCTTACCGGAGGAAGCCACGTCTCCATTGACGCCGTCGGAAGCGAGCAGACGTGTGCGGACGCCCTCCTCAGCCTGCGCCGTCGTGGCCGGCACGTGCAGATCGGCCTCCTGCCGCCGGTTGAGGGTGATCCGCGCGTTCCCATGGCCCGAGTGATCGCCTGGGAGCTGGACGTGTTCGGCAGCCACGGCATGGCCGCGGCCGACTACCCCGGAATGCTGGCGCTGATCGAATCAGGGGCGCTCTCGCCGCAGAAACTCATCGAGCGCGTCATCGGACTGGAAGAAGCCGCTGACATGCTGCCACAGCTGGACACCGCGAATGTGGCAGGCATGACCATGATCGATCCAACACGCTGACACTTCGGTAACCTTGGAACCTCTACCTTTACCTCCGGAAGGAACCCATCGTGGCTGGACCATCGTCTAGGACATCCAAGGCGCAGGCCCAGAACCTGGTTTCCTGGCGGGATGTGGAACCGGCTGCGGTTGTCCTCATCAGCGGCCCGGAAGAATACCTTGGCATCAGGGCAATGGACTCGGTCAGGGCACGCGTGCGCGCCGCAGCCCCAGACGTTGAGGTCACCCGGATCAATGCCGCGGCCTATGAAGCCGGCGCTTTGAGGATGCACGTGAGTCCTTCGCTCTTTGGCGAACGGAAGCTCATTGAGGTTGAGGCTGTGGAGGGCATGAATGATGCCTTCCTGGCGGACGCCCTGGCATACCTGGAGCACCTTGAGGATGACGCCGTCCTGGTGCTGCGCCATGCCGGCGGTACCCGTGGAAAGAAGCTGCTCGACGCCGTCAAGGCTGGCGGGTGGCCGGTGGTGGACTGCCAGCCGCTCAAGAAGGACAGCGACAAGGCAACGCTGGTGACGTTGGAGTTCAAGGCAGCCGGCCGCAGGATCGAGCCCGCCGCGGTTCAGGCTCTGGTCAGCGCTGTGGGGGCGAACCTGTCGGAGCTGGCCGCCGCCTGCAGCCAGCTCATTGCTGATGCCACCACCGCTGTGGACGCCGACATGGTGGACAAGTACTACGGAGGCCGGATCGAGGCCACAGCGTTCAAGGTGGCAGACGCGGCGATGGCCGGTAACGGCCCGGTGGCTTTGTCCACCTTGCGCCACGCGCTTGCCACCGGAGCGGATCCGGTTCCCTTGGTGGCCGCCCTGGCGGCGAAGCTCCGTACCGTTGCAAAGGTGGCCGGTGCCCAGGGCTCCCCGGCGCAGATTGCCCGTGACCTGGGGCTGCAGCCATGGCTTGTGGAGCAGGCGCAGCGCGATGTCCGTCGCTGGACGCCCGAAGGCCTGGTTCGCTCCATCCAGGCAACAGCGGAAGCCGACGCGCAGGTCAAAGGCCTGGCCAAGGATCCCGTTTATGCCGTGGAGCATGCAGTGACGGTCATCGCCACCTCGGTGAAGCAAAAGTAGGCAGCGGTCTTCCGCCTCGAAACGGCAAAGGGACCTTAAACGCAGGTGGCCGGCTCGAATGAGCCGGCCACCAATCAGTTCAGCAGAACTGGAAACCTTACAGAGCGTTGACCTTCTTGGAGATCGCCGACTTGCGGTTCGCTGCGTTGTTCTTGTGCAGAACACCCTTGCTGACAGCCTTGTCCAGCTTGCGGCTGGCAGTAACAAGAGCAGCAGTAGCAGCGTCCTTGTCGGTGGACTCAACGGCGGTGTTGACGGCGCGGATGGCCGTCTTCAGCTCGGACTTGACTGCGTTGTTGCGCAGGCGTGCCTTTTCGTTGGTCAGGATGCGCTTCTTCTGGGACTTGATATTAGCCACGTGTGAACTCTCTTTTTTAATGCGGAAATGGTCTAGAGGGCTTTTCCGGCTGGCCTTGACTGAGCGGCGTGGGGATACCTATGGCGGCCAACCTTCAGTGACCGTCGACCTGCACGGACACACAGCTGTCAATATTAGCAGAGTTCAACGCAGGGTTGCCAGTTTGGCCGGCGCGACCTTTAGCGTCGTGGCGTCGGTCGGCCGTGCCGTTCCTTCAGTGCGGTGGCCACTGCCCGGAAAGCGGATTCATCCAGGACCGCCCCCTCGCGGCGGATGTCGCTTTCGCGGATCTGCAGGATCCTGTCCAGCTTTGCTTCACTTGGCCTGCCTTGCCTGTCCCAGGCGCCGGCTCCCACATCCACGTGGTCCCGCGATGGCGACCTCCCGCCGTCGTGGTCCTTGCTGGTGAGCATCAGCGCCAGGAGGAATCCGCCGTGGCTTCCGATGATGAGGACGGGGCGGTCCTTGCCCCGGGAGTGGTCTTCCTCGTAGGGCACCCAGGTCCACACGATTTCGCCCGGGTCAGGGTTGCCATCGGGGGAGGGGGCGTAGCGCAGCCGCAACTGTTCGCCGGCTTTCACGCGGTAGTCACCTGGGTACGGGGACGCCAGGCCGGGCTGCGGACGCATTCCCGGCAGGACGGAAGAATTGCCCGACGCCGGAACCCCCTGGGCGGAACGGGCCGGTTTGCGTGCGTCCGGAGTTTGCCGGGGTTCAGCCAGCAGGCGAAAGACGGAACGGGCGGCGCGGGCCAGGGACCGGACATTGAAGACCATGGTGCCAGCCTAGTGCGCATGGGCGGGCGCGGACGTGGGACACTTGAAGTTCACAACCTGAGCAGCCAACAGTAAGGACCTTGCGTGTCTCCCATGGCCCGCACCGCCCCGGTGCCCGCCGCGACAGATCCGGCCATCATTCGGAATTTCTGCATCATCGCGCACATTGACCACGGCAAATCCACCCTGGCAGACCGCATGCTGCAGTTCACCGGCGTGGTCCAGTCGCGGGACATGAAGGCCCAGTACCTGGACCGCATGGATATCGAACGCGAACGCGGCATCACCATCAAGTCCCAGGCGGTCCGCATGCCGTGGGAGCTGGACGGCACCAGCTATGCGCTGAACATGATCGACACCCCGGGCCATGTGGACTTCACCTATGAGGTCTCCCGCTCCCTGGCTGCCTGCGAAGGCGCCATCCTGCTTGTTGACGCGGCGCAGGGCATCGAAGCCCAGACGCTGGCCAACCTGTACCTGGCCATGGAAAACAACCTCACCATCATTCCGGTGCTGAACAAGATCGACCTCCCGGCCGCCCAGCCTGAGAAGTACGCGGCCGAGCTGGCCAACCTGATCGGCGGGGATCCCGAGGACGTCCTGCGGGTCTCGGGCAAGACCGGCGCAGGCGTTGAGGCGCTCCTGGACAAGATCGTCCGTGACCTTCCCGCGCCCGTTGGCAACGCCGACGCACCCGCCCGGGCCATGATTTTCGACTCGGTTTACGACACCTACCGCGGCGTCATCACCTATGTCCGCGTGGTGGACGGAATGCTGCACCCGCGCGAAAAAATCCAGATGATGTCCACCCGGGCCACGCACGAACTCCTGGAGATCGGCGTCAGTTCACCTGAGCCCACGCCGTCCAAGGGGTTGGGCGTTGGCGAGGTGGGCTACCTGATCACAGGCGTGAAGGACGTCCGCCAGTCCAAGGTGGGCGATACCATCACCAACCTGGCCAAACCGGCGTCGGAATCCCTCCCGGGCTACGCGGATGCCAAGCCCATGGTGTTCTCCGGCCTGTATCCGCTGGATGGCACGGACTACCCAGTGCTCCGTGACGCCCTTGAAAAGCTGATGCTCAATGACGCCGCCCTCATTTATGAACCGGAGACGTCCGCGGCGCTGGGCTTCGGTTTCCGTGTGGGCTTCCTTGGCCTGCTGCACCTGGAAATCACGCGCGAGCGGCTGGAACGTGAGTACAACCTGGACCTGATCTCCACGGCACCCAACGTGGAGTACGAGGTCACGCTGGAGGATAAAAAGGTGGTCCACGTGACCAACCCCAGCGAGTACCCCACGGGCAAGGTGGCAGAGGTCCGCGAGCCCATGGTCTCAGCCACCATCCTGGCCCCGAACGACTTCGTGGGCGCCATCATGGAGCTGTGCCAGAGCCGCCGCGGCGTGATGAACGGCATGGACTACCTCTCGGAGGACCGTGTGGAAATCCGCTACCGGCTGCCTCTGGCCGAGATCGTGTTCGACTTCTTCGACATCCTCAAGTCCAAGACCCGGGGCTACGGTTCGCTGGACTGGAAGGCGGACGGGGACCAGGTGGCAGACCTGGTCAAGGTGGACATCATGCTCCAGGGCGAGCAGGTTGACGCGTTCAGCGCCATCACCCACCGCGACAAGGCCTACGCCTACGGCGTGATGATGACCGGCAAGCTGCGCGAACTTATTCCCAGGCAGCAGTTCGAGGTGCCCATCCAGGCCGCCATCGGCTCGCGCATCATCGCCCGCGAAAGCATCCGCGCCATCCGCAAGGACGTGCTGGCAAAGTGCTACGGCGGCGACATCACGCGTAAGCGCAAGCTGCTGGAGAAGCAGAAGGAAGGCAAAAAGCGCATGAAGATGGTGGGCCGCGTTGAGGTCCCCCAGGAAGCGTTTATTGCGGCCCTGACCACTGACGAATCGAAGGACAAGGCAAAGAAGTAATGCCCAGCGCGCTTCCCCTGGGGGATCCGGCACCGGCCGACGGCCTGCTGCCCGCCCAGGTGTTGGACGGTGTGGACGGCCGGACCTTCGGGCTCTATGTCCATATTCCGTTCTGCGCTGTCCGCTGCGGGTACTGCGACTTCAACACCTACACGGCAACGGAGCTCGGGGGCGGGGCGTCGCAGGATGCCTACGCGTCCACGGCGATCTCCGAGCTCGGGTTTGCTGAGCGGGCCCTGGCCGGTTCCGGCCTGCCTGCCCGGCCGCTCACTTCGGTGTTCTTCGGTGGCGGTACTCCCACGCTCCTGCCTGCGGATGATCTCGCGAGGATCCTGACTGCCGCCGTCAGCCAGTGGGGGCTGGTGCCAGGCGCTGAGGTCACCACTGAAGCCAATCCCGATTCGGTAACCCCGGAATCGTTGCAGCTGCTGGCGGACGCCGGCTTCACCCGGGTGTCCTTCGGCATGCAGTCGGCCGTTCCACACGTGCTGAAGGTCCTGGACCGTACCCATACACCCAGCCGCGTCCCGCTGGCGGTGCAGTGGGCCCGGCAGGCCGGTCTCTCCGTCAGCCTGGACCTGATTTACGGCACTCCGGGCGAGTCCATGGCGGACTGGCGGACATCTGTCGAAACCGCACTCTCCTACGGGCCGGACCACATCAGTGCGTATGCGCTGATCGTGGAAGACGGCACCAAGCTCGCCGCACAGATCCGGCGCGGCGAGGTGCCCGCAATTGACGACGACGACCACGCCGCCAAGTATGAGCTCGCCGACGAACTGATTACCGCCGCCGGCCTTGGCTGGTACGAGGTCAGCAACTGGGCGCGTTCCGCCGGGCAGCAATGCCGCCATAACCTGGCCTACTGGCGCGGAGATGACTGGTGGGGGATTGGTCCCGGAGCCCATTCACACGTTGGCGGCGTCCGCTGGTGGAATGTCAAGCACCCCACGGCCTACGCCGGGCGCCTGTCCTCCGGTTTGTCCCCTGCGGCGGGGCGGGAAACCCTCGACGCCGGCACCCGGAACGTGGAGCGCGTCCTCCTGGAAGCCCGCCTGGCTTCAGGGCTGGACATTGGGACGCTCGGAACCGGCAGGCAGGCGATCGCCGGCCTGATCGCCGATGCCCTGATTGACCCGGCCGCGGCTTTCGCGGGCAGGCTGGTACTGACGCTTAAAGGCCGATTGCTGGCTGACGCCGTCGTCCGGAGGATCCTGCCGGACTGACATACCGGGCATGCCGGCAGCGCTCCATCCGCCTACTTGATGAGCCGGAGGTTGTACTGATAGCGGTGCGGCTGGCCACGGTTGACGTGGATGCCTGCGGACACCGAGAAGCATGCCAGCGTAATCCAGATCAGGGTGGCGATCACGGCAAAGAAGTTGCCGATGCCCGGGATGAACAGCAGCAGGTTGGCCAGGACTGCCACGGCAGTGGGCGGGAGCGTGAAGTTGAGCGCTTCCTTGGATTCCTGTGCCGTGAAGGGCCCGCGGTCCTTGAAGATCAGGTAAATCAGCAGCGACGGAATACAGCCGAGAATGCCGCCGAAGTGGGCCAGCGTTGCCCACTGCCGGTCTTCGTTGGCGGTCAGCGGCAGGGCGTTGGCGGGCACGCCGTGGTACTCGGGACCGCCCGTGCCGGGCTGGTGTTCCCTGTTGTCGCGCGCATTCTCTGCCACGTGTTGTCCTTTTCGGTGCTGCGTAGTGTCTAGATAAGAATACTTGCTCCAGCCGGCGACATTGCCCCGCTCAGGGGACAGTGAGGAAATCGATCACTTCTTCAACCCTGCCAAGCAGCGCTGCTTCAAGGTCCGCGTAAGTGTTGACGGCGGAGAGCAGCTTCTGCCATCCCAGTCCGATGTCCTCTTTTGTCTCATGAGGCCAGCCGAATGCAGCCAGGATGCCGGTTTTCCAGTCCTGGCCCCGGGGCACCACAGGCCATACGGGAATCCCCAGCACTGACGGCCGGATGGCCTGCCAGACGTCCACGTACGGGTGGCCCACAATCAGGACGTTGCCCGCCGCGCCTGCCGAGCGCATGACGTCGGCAGCGATGCGGGATTCCTTGGAGTCGGGGACCAAGTGGTCCACAAGGATGCCCAGCCGGCGTCCCGGGCCCGGGGCGAATGCGGCCACGGCGCCGGGGAGGTCGTCGATGCCGTGCAGGGGTTCCACCACGATGCCTTCAACACGGAGGTCGTCACCCCAGACCTTCTCGACCAGTTCGGCGTCGTGCTTTCCCTCAACCCAGATCCTGCTGGCTTTGGCCACCTGCGCACGTTGACCGGCCACCCGGACCGAACCGGATGCGGTCCTCTGTGGAGCGGCCTGGGCTCCGGCTGTCCGCGGGGCGGGAGGATCCAGCCGGATCGGGGTGCCCTCCAGGAGGAAGCCGTAACCGAGTTTGAAGGAACGCGGCTTACCCCTGCGGTCTTCCAGGACCACCAGGTGCATGCCACCGGATTTCTCCACGCGGGTCACGGCCCCCACCCAGCCGGATTGCACTTCTTCAAGGACCATCCCGCGTTCGACCGGGACGGCCGGAAGTTCGGTGCGCGCGGGCGCACTGAGATCCTGTGGGCCCCAATTCTGGTACTGCATCCGGTCCCGCCTCACGCCAGCCTGCCGGGGCGGATTTCGCCCGGAGCGGTACCAATGCTAACAACGCGGCGAGTCATATTAGACTGGCACTTGGGCATGTCGAGTGCTAAAGATCCATCGGAGGGAGGTAGACAATGAGCGATCCACGCAAACTTGAGGTACTGCGGGCCATAGTGGAGGACTACGTCCACTTCCGTGAACCGGTGGGCTCCAAGGCCCTTGTTGAACGCCATCACCTTGGGGTTTCCAGCGCCACCATCCGCAATGACATGGCTGCCCTGGAGGACGAAGGCCTCATTACGGCTCCGCATACCAGCGCCGGCCGGGTTCCCACAGACAAGGGTTACCGGTTGTTTGTGGACCAGATCTCCGCCGTCAAGCCGTTGTCCCAGGCCGAACGCCGGGCCATTCAGACCCTCCTTGAGGGGGCGGACGATCTTGATGACGTACTGGACCGCACAGTACGGCTCCTGTCCCAGCTGACCAACCAGGTGGCTGTAGTCCAGTACCCCCACCAAAGCCGGGCGCAGGTGCGTCACATAGAGTTCGTGCTGTTGGCGCCGCGCAGGGTGCTGGTGGTTCTGATCGCCACTACGGGCAAGGTGGACCAGCGCGTTGTCGACGTCGGCACGGACATTGGCGAGGAAGCCCTGGCAGTGCTTCGAACCAACTTCCTGGCCGCAACCCAGGGCACCCTCCTCAGTCAGCTTCCGCAAACCCTGCCCGGTGCGGTGGCTGCGGCGGCGCCCGTTTATCGCGCTGCCGCCAATGCGCTGGCACACGGACTTGAAGCACTCGCTCAGGGCAGCCGTGAAGAGCGGATGGTCATGGCCGGGACGGCGAACCTTGCCCGGTCCACGGTGGACTTTCCGCTGAGTATCGGCCCCGTGCTGGAGGCTTTGGAAGAGCAGGTCGTGATGCTTCGGCTGCTCAGCGAGATGGCACAGGACCCCCGCGGAGTAACGGTCAGCATCGGACGCGAGAACCCTTACGACGGCCTCGCGGAAGCCTCTGTAGTGGCCACCAGTTACGGTCCGGACAGCTCCGCAAAGATCGGTGTCCTTGGTCCCACCCGGATGGACTATCCCACCACCATGGCCGCGGTGCGGGCTGTTGCCCGTTACCTTTCGCGCATTCTTGGGCCGTAAGGTCCGCAGCATCTTCGAAGTAAAAGCTTGACAACAGGAAGAGAATCAGACTTGAGCAGCCACTACGACGTCCTTGGGGTCTCACCGGAAGCCACCGGGGAGGAAATCAAGAAGGCATACCGAAAGCTGGCACGCACCCTGCACCCGGACGTCAACCCGGGTGATGACGCTTCGGACCGGTTCAAAGCCGTCACGCATGCCTACGAGGTGCTCTCTGATCCGCAGAAGCGCCGTGTCTACGACACCACCGGCAACGAGAACGGCACTGACAACGGTTTCGGCGGCGGGCAATACGCCGGCCAGGGCTTCGCCTTCCAGGATATTTTTGACACCTTCTTTGGTGCGGGCGGCGGCACGGCCGGTCCGGCGTCGCGGGTCCGCCGCGGTCAGGATGCCCTCATCAGCGTCCGCATCGACCTCAAAGATGCCGTGTTCGGCGTCAACAAGAAGCTGGAAGTGGATACCGCCGTCGTATGTCCCACCTGTGACGGCAGCTGCTGCCGCGAAGGTACACACCCGGAGCGTTGCGACGTTTGTGGCGGCAGCGGCCAGATCCAGCGTGCCGTCCGCTCCATCCTTGGCCAGGTTATGACCGCGGCGCCATGTGGCAGCTGCGAAGGTTTCGGCACGATCATCAAGGATCCCTGCAACGAATGCAACGGACAGGGCAGGATCAGGAGCCGCAGGTCCATCACCATCAAGGTCCCGGCAGGTGTTGCCACAGGTACGCGGATCCAGCTGTCCGGACAGGGCGAGGCCGGGCCTGCCGGTGGACCGGCGGGCGATCTCTATGTTGAAATCCGTGTTAACAACGATCCCATTTATGTCCGCGACGGGGACGACCTCCACGCCACGTTGAACATTCCCATGACGGCCGCCGCACTGGGCACTGAAGTCAACCTGGAGACCTTCGACGGCGTGCAGGAGATCGACGTCCGGGCAGGAACGCAGTCCGGCGAAATCATCACGCTGCGCGGCCTTGGCGTTACCCACCTGCGCGGATACGGCCGTGGTGACCTGAAGGTCCACCTCCAGGTGGAGACGCCCAGCCGCCTCGATCCCGCACAGGAAGACCTGATGCGCCAGCTCGCGAAGCTCCGCGGTGAGCAGTTCACCGAGGGCAAGCTCGCGGCGAGCGGAGGCATGTTCGCAAAACTGCGTGACCGCCTGGGCAACCTCTAGCAATGACCAATCCCGTCTTCTTCACCCCCCAAGGTGCGCTTTCCGGCGTCCGTCCGGGTGCAGTCTTTGTGCTGGACGGGCCGGAGGCGCGCCATGCGGTCACGGTCAAGCGGCTTGCGGCCGGTGAAGCCGTGGACCTGGCGGACGGCAACGGCACGCGCGTCACCGGAACCGTTGCTGCAGCGGCCCCCGGTGAACTGCACGTCGAGTGCGATTCCGTGATCGTGGAGCCTGCCCCCGCCGTCCGGCTGGTCCTGGTCCAGGCACTGGCCAAAGGGGACCGGGACGAACTGGCCGTTGAGACGGCCACCGAGCTGGGGATTGACTCTGTCATCCCGTGGCAGTCCGAGCGCTCCATTGTCCGGTGGAAGGGCGACCGCGCGGCAAAAGCCCATGCCAAATGGCAGTCGGTGGTGGCGGCTGCCGCCAAGCAGGCACGCCGCTCCTGGATTCCCGAAGTGGAGTCCGTGGTGGACACCGCAGGGCTGGCAAAACGCGCAGGTACCGAGGACCTGGCCATCATCCTGCACGAGGACGCTGTCCGGCCGTTCCGCACAGTACTGGGGGACTGGCTGGCCGCAAACCGGGATTCCGGGTCCGCTGCCGGCGAGGTTTTGTTGATCGTGGGGCCCGAAGGCGGGATTGGCGCCCGTGAAGTAACCCGTTTGTGCGATAACGGAGCAGTCACTGCGCTGCTGGGCCGGCACGTGTTGAGGTCCTCGACTGCCGGGCCTGCGGCAACAGTGGTTGCCAATGAGGTGCTGGGCCGCTGGTAGCTGCCGGACCGTCAGTTATCCCACGTGGAAGGTACGGGTATCCGTGTAAAGCGGGAGCCCGGCGGATTCAACATCGATCCGCGATACACGCAGCTGGTATGTGCCCGGATCCAGGGTCAGGTCCAGGGTGAAGAGTCCGGCTGATCCGGAATCAGTGGCGCTGAAGGTCTCGCCGCTCAGGTAAATGCTGGACTGGCCGCTGTTCTCCCGCAACAGCTGCCACCGCAGGCGGTCGCCGGAATCGGTGCTGCGGCCGGTGACCTTTACGGTGCCGTTGGCCGCGCTGACGTTCTCCTGGGGGTCGATGATCCAGACGGGTGCGACCAACCCGGCGGCGCGGGCCATGGGGGCACCCAGCCGGACGTGGCCGAACGCCTGGTAGTCGGTATGGCCGTCCACCAGCACCACCACCTGGATTTGCTGGCTGGCATCAACCAGGCCGGAGCTGGCGGCGGCTGCCGTGGCCGTATGCACCAGTTGCTGGACGGCCAGTTCAGCCATGTCAGCGCCGATAGTGCTGTTGAAGGCGTCGTCGGAAACATCGACCGTAATGATGTTCTGGCCGGAGATCGAGGTTTCCAGCTGCCCGGGATTTTGCCATGGGGTGAAGAAGTCCGGATCCAGGGGAGTCTCGGACATCATTGCCCGAAGCGCCCGGGTGACAGGATTGTCGCGCTCTGGAACGTCGCGGAATTCGCGGTACAGAAAGACGTCGTTGTTGCTTCGGCCGATCCAGTAAATGGGTGCCTTATTGGAGGACTGCGTGGTTTCAAGCGGGGCGTTCGACGCCGGCACGGACAACGTGGAGTAGCTGGAACCCGGAGTCGCCGGGGGCGCGGATGACGGAGAGACCGGGTTGGCAACGCAGGAGGACAACGCCAGGGCCATTGGCAGCACGCCAAGCAGGGCGGCACGGCGGAGCAGCCCCACGGGATGCTTCCTGCCGGCTGCCCGGGGCAGTGCGGCGGTTTGGTCCTTAATGGAAGTGCCTTCCTGTGCAGTCTGGTATTTGGCCCGATTTCCAGCATTACATACCCCTTTGACCCGCACTCAAGCTTTAGGCCGTCCGGCAGCAACTGCAACGGGAACGATATGAGGCTGATATGAAGTTGATACCTAAATGCCGGATTCATTTCGCTCCGAAGCCCGATCTCCGGCCGCCGGGCCGCGCAGCCTGGCAGGCCGCGCCCTGTCCGTTCCGCGGGGCGTAAGATGGAAAGACGCTCAAAGTCAGCATTCAACGGGAGGAACCCAAGGCCTGCGGGCCGACGCCATGACTGAATCATCCAACGGGAAACGCCGCAGCCTCAGCCCCGGCGAACCAAGCGCGGGGGAATTCCCCCATACCCTGCCAGGTGTCCGCACGGAAGTAGTGTATTTCGAGGACTCGGACCAGATGGTTCAGTCATTGGGCAGCCACGACGAAGCACTGCGCTTCATCGAGGACGAGTTCCCGTCCGTCAACTTCCATGTCCGGGGCAATGAACTGTCCATCGCAGGGCCCCCGGCGGACGTCCCGCGGATCATGCGCCTGCTTGAGGAGGTCCGCGGCCTTGTTGCACGCGGCACAGTCATTACGCCGGACGTGCTGCGGCAGCTGGTGGCTTTGCTGAAGTCCCAGTCCACGCAGGCACCGGTGGACATCCTGACGCATGACATCCTTTCCAGCCGTGGCCGGACCATCCGCCCCAAGACGCTGAACCAGAAGAGCTACGTCGACTCCATCGACGAAAACACTGTCATCTTCGGGATTGGCCCCGCAGGAACCGGCAAAACCTACCTTGCCATGGCCAAGGCCGTGCAGGCCCTGCAGCAGAAGGAAGTCAGCAGGATCATCCTGACCCGTCCGGCGGTAGAGGCGGGCGAACGGCTCGGCTTCCTGCCCGGCACCCTGAGCGACAAAATCGACCCCTACCTTCGTCCCCTGTACGACGCCCTGCACGACATGATCGATCCGGAGTCGATCCCACGGCTGATGGCTGCCGGAACCATCGAAGTGGCGCCGCTGGCCTACATGCGCGGCCGCACGCTCAACGATGCCTTCATCATCCTGGACGAGGCCCAGAACACCACACCCGAACAGATGAAGATGTTCCTCACCCGCCTTGGATTTGGCTCAAAGATGGTGGTCACCGGGGATATCACCCAGGTGGACCTTCCCACCGGAACCCGGTCCGGGTTGCGTATTGTCCAGGAGATCCTTACCGGAATCGATGACGTGAGTTTCTCCGTCCTTGATTCCACGGACGTGGTACGCCACCGGCTCGTGGGCAATATCGTCAAGGCATACAGCGACTGGGATGACCTCCAGGCGCGCAGGATTTCACGGGTCAGGGAAAGCGGTGGAGCTCCAGTATGAGCATTGAGGTCAACAACGAGTCCGGCATCAGTGTCGACGAAGCCCAGCTTGTCACCCTGGCGCGGTACATTTTCGAGCAGCTCTATATCCATCCCCAGGCGGAACTGTCAATCCTGCTGGTTGATGAAACGGCGATGGAGAAGCTGCACATCGAGCTGATGGATGAACCCGGGGCCACTGACGTGCTCTCGGTCCCGATGGATGAGCTCACTCCCGGTGCGCCGGGGCGCCTGACCCCGCAGGGCATGCTGGGCGACATCGCGATCTGCCCGCAGGTGGCGCAGGAGCAGGCCCGCAACGCCGGTCATTCAACCCAGGATGAAATGCTGCTGCTGACCACCCACGGGATCCTGCACCTCCTGGGATATGACCATGCAGAACCCGAGGAAAAGGCCGAAATGTTCGGCCTGCAGAGGGAACTGCTCGTTGGCTTTACGGGCAAGGAAGCGCCGGCAGAGACCACACAATGACCGATTTTTTCCTGGTTGTCCTGGCCTTCGTTTTTCTGGGGGCCGCAGCGGTTTTGACGGCGGCCGAAGCTGCCTTCAACTTCCTTCCCCGCCATGACGCCGAGGCTTTCCTGACCAATGGGCGCGGCAAGGCCATGAAGCGTATCCTGGCGCAGCCGGTCGCCCACATCCGGGCGCTGAGGTTCTGGCGGATCTGGTTCGAAATGGCCTCCGCGGTGGCAGTGGGCGTCCTCCTGCACAGCCTCCTGGGCAACGTCTGGCTCGCCGGTCTGGCAGCTACCGGAATCATGGCACTCCTCGGGTTTGTGATCGTCGGCGTGTCGCCGCGCCAGCTTGGCCGCCTGCACGCCGTTGGCGTCGCACGGGTTACGGCTCCGCTGATCAGCTCGCTGACGGTGGTCCTCGGCCCCATCCCCGGCTGGCTCGTCAAACTGGGCAGCGCCGCTGCACCCGGCGCGCCGGGGGGCGACGAGGCGTTCTTCAGCGAGCAGGAGTTCCGCGAGCTGGTGGACCGGGCCACCGAGTCGGACGTCATTGAAGATGACGAAGCGGAGATGATCCAGTCCGTCTTCGATTTCGGTGACACCCTCGTCCGCGCCGTGATGGTTCCCCGAACGGACATCGTTAGCATCGACGCCGGATCTGACCTGGTGGAGGCAATGTCGCTCTTCCTGCGTTCGGGCTATTCGCGGGTTCCCGTCATAGGCGAGAACAACGACCACATCCTGGGCATCGTGTACCTCAAGGACGTGGCCGCCGTCCTGCACCACAGCAGGCCTGGAGACCCGCTGCCACCTGTTGAGGCGCTGGCCCGGGAAGTACGTTACGTGCCCGAATCCAAGCCCGTCAGCGACCTCCTGAAGGAACTCCAGAAGGAGTCGACCCACGTGGCGATCGTCATCGACGAGTACGGCGGCACTGCCGGCCTGGTCACGCTGGAGGACCTGATCGAGGAAATCGTCGGTGAAATCGTGGATGAATACGACACCGAGACCGCCGAGGCCGTGGAGCTTGAGGACGGTTCGTTCCGCGTCAGCGCCCGGTTGGGCATTGATGACCTGGGTGAGTTGTTCGACGTCGAACTCGAGGACGACGAAGTGGACACCGTGGGCGGGCTGCTGGCGAAGACGCTGGGCCGGGTGCCCATCGTGGGCAGCGCGGTTGAGGTGGGCGGGATTTCCCTGAGGGCCGAGCGGCTGGAGGGCCGTCGTAACCGTGTCAGCCATATTATTGCGGCGAGGGTGCCCGAATCCGACGCCGAACCTGACGAACAGCTTTACAAGACAGCATCAGCCCAGCAGGGAGTTCCACATGAGCAAGAAGACTAAAGCCATACAGCCCGAGGACTTCGGTGGCTACCGCGCAGGGTTCTCCGTTCTTGTAGGCCGGCCCAATGCGGGAAAATCCACCCTCACCAACGCGCTGGTGGGCAGCAAGGTGGCCATCACCTCTGCCAAGCCGCAGACCACCCGGCACACCATCCGGGGCATCGTGCACCGGGAGGACGCCCAGCTCATCCTGGTGGACACTCCTGGACTGCACCGCCCGCGTACATTGTTGGGCAAGCGCCTCAACGACCTCGTCGCTGACACGCTCTCCGAAGTTGACGCCATTGGATTCTGCCTTCCGGCGAACGAGAAAATCGGGCCCGGGGACAAGTACATCGCCGCTCAGCTGGCTGCCGTTGGCAATAAGCCCATCGTGGCGATCGTGACCAAGGCCGACACCGTGGACCGGCAGGCGCTCACGGAGCAGCTGCTCGCCGTCGCGGAGCTTGGCCGTGAGGTGCTGGGCGAGGAAGGCTGGCGGGACATCGTTCCTGTCTCGGCCACTGACGGGTTCCAGGTCACCACCGTTGCGGACGTCCTGATCAGCCATATGCCGCCGTCGCCTCCCTTGTACCCTGACGGCGAGCTGACTGATGAGCCCGAAGCCGTTATGGTTGCCGAACTCATCCGTGAGGCGGCACTGGAAGGCGTCAGGGACGAACTTCCGCACTCCCTGGCCGTTGTGGTGGAGGAAATACTTCCCCGGGAAGGCCGCAGCGAGGATAACCCGCTGTTGGACGTCCGTGTGAACCTTTATGTGGAACGGCCTTCGCAGAAAGCGATCATCATTGGCAAGGGCGGCAGCCGCTTGCGTGAAGTGGGCACCAACGCGAGGAAGGGAATCGAAGCACTCCTGGGAACCAGGATCTACCTGGACCTGCACGTAAAGGTGGCCAAGGACTGGCAGCGCGATCCCAAGCAGCTGGTCAAGCTCGGCTTCTAGCTCGAAGCGCCTGAGGGCGGTCACAAGGCATTCTCCCAGCCTGCGGGGCTAGGATAGGTCGAATTTGGTTTTTGAAGAAGGGGACGTACGTGGGGCGAGGCCGCGCAATGGGGACCGATGATGCTGACTCGTCGACGCCCACCGGACAGTTTTCCAAGCACACGGAAACAACTGCAGTGGGGGCCGCCCGGCACCTGGGTACTGGCCGCCGCATGGCCGGCTGGCTGAAGGCAGTCACCTGGATTGCTTCGCTCGCCCTGCTTTCTGCCGTTATTTTTGCCGGCTATTGGTTCATCCGCCTGCAGTCGAACCTTAGTACTGCGCCGCTCAACGCCGGCAGTACGCCTACGGGTACCATCAACCAAGCCACTGACCGGATGCAGATCCTGATTCTGGGATCGGACACCCGTGACGGCGCCAATGCCGAATACGGTACGTCGGATGACTCCACCGGCTACGGCCAGTCGGACGTCATGATGCTGATGGACATCTCTGCGGACAACTCACGCGTCAGCGTCATCAGTTTCCCCCGTGACCTCCTGGTGACCATCCCGGAATGTACGGACCAGAAAACCGGCGAGGTTTATCCGGAGCGCAGTGGAGCCATGATCAACGAGGCCATGGCCCAGGCGGGCATCGGTTGCGCTGTTGACACCGTCAATAAACTGACCGGCCTGGAAGTTGACCACTTTATGATGGCGGACTTCAACGCCGTCACCGAACTTTCCAACGCCGTCGGCGGAGTCGAAGTCTGCGTCAGCGATCCCGTTTACGATCCCGATTCCAGGCTGCGGCTGCCTGCCGGCAACTCGTCGGTCCAGGGTGAAATGGCCCTGGCCTGGCTGCGGAGCCGGCATGCCTTCGAAGACGGTGGCGACCTCGGCAGGATCAAGGCCCAGCAGGCTTTCCTGTCATCCCTGACCAGGAAGGTGACAGGAGACGGCACGCTGTCCGATCCCGTCAAGATGCTCAGGATCGCCGACGTCGTCACCCGCAACCTGACGCTTGATGAGGGGTTCGCCTCGCCGTCGGCATTGGTCACGGTGGGCAGCCGCCTGAAGAATATCGACGTCGGCAAGGTGGCTTTCGTCGCCGCCCCCACCACCCAGAGCGTCATCGACCCCAACCGCCTGGACCTTGCGCAGCCCGCGGCGTCCCAGCTCTTCGCCGCCCTCCGTGACGACGTTGACCTGACGGACCCCACGGGAACGGAGAGTCCGACGCCGGCACCCACCGAAGTGCCCACCACTCCGGCCGCCACGGAGACCACCCCGGCGGAGCCAGTCGCTCCCATCTATGACAAGGCACTCCAGCCCGTATCAGTCGCCAACGGATCGGGTGTATCCACGCGGTACCAGGAGATCGCCACGGCGCTGATTTCAGACGGCTTTACCCAGCTGGGCGAGGCCGCAGCAGTCCCGGCGGAGCAAACCGTCATCTACTACAGTGCCGAATTCGCGGACGTGGCAGCGGACGTCGCGGCACTGTTCGGAATTCCGGACACCCAGTTGATAGCCTCCACCAGCGTCTACGGCGTCCAGCTGAACCTCGGCGCGGACTTCGCCACGGGTACCCAATACGGCGCAGCCACCCTGCCGCCGGATGTGGTGAACCAGACGGCCGGCGACGTCGTGTGCCAGCAGGTCAATCCGTTCCTTATCGACCGGGGCTGACTAACGCCACCGGCCGATAAGGAAACGGTCGATAAGGGACAGTGGGCTGCTACCAGATGCTGACGCGTTCCGCGGGCGGCATCCACATGCCGTCGCCTTCCTTGACCTCAAAGGCCTCGTGGAACGGGTCAAGGTTCCTGGCGATGGCGTTCGTACGGAATTCATTGGGGGAGTGGGGATCCGTGGCCAGCCGGCGGATGGCTTCTTCGGTGCGGATCACCTGGCGCCACGCTGCCGCCCAGGAGGCGAAGAAACGCTGCGGTCCCGTCAGCCCGTCCAGCACTTCGGGCTCCCGGCCGCCAAGGCTGATCTGGTATGCCTTGTAGGCGATGGTCAGGCCACCGAGATCGCCGATGTTTTCACCCAGGGTGAGCTTGCCGTTGACGTTGTGCCCGGGTGCGGCATAGGGCGACAGGGCGTCGAACTGTGCTACCAGCTTGGCGGTGAGTTGCTCAAACGCGGCCCGGTCTTCCTCAGTCCACCAGTTGCGCAGTGCACCGCCTCCGTCAAACTGTGACCCCTGGTCATCGAATCCGTGCCCGATCTCGTGCCCGATTACGGCGCCGATTCCGCCGTAGTTGACGGCATCGTCGGCGTCGGCCGTGAAGAACGGCGGCTGGAGGATGGCTGCGGGAAAGACGATCTCGTTGAGCATCGGGTGGTAATACGCATTGACGGTCTGTGGGGTCATCAGCCACTTGTTCCGGTCAACCGGCTTGCCGACCTCGTCCAGGTGCCGGTCGACGTCGGCATTATGGGCCCGCTCCACATTGCCCAGCAGGTCGTCGGGATCAATCTCCACCGCTGAATAATCGATCCATTCCTCGGGGAAGCCAATCTTGGGGCGGAAGGCGTCCAGTTTGCGCAGCGCCTCGGCTTTGGTTTCCTCTCCCATCCAATCCAGCCCGGTGATGCTCAGCCGATAGGCCTCGATGAGGTTGTCAACCAGTGACTGCATCCGGGCCTTGTGGGTTTCGGGGAAATGCCGCGCCACATAGATCTGCCCTACGGCCTCACCAAGGGCACCCTCGACGACGGCGACGCCACGCTTCCAGCGGTCCTTGTTCCGCGGGGTACCGCTCAACGTGGTGCCGTAAAAGGCGAAGTTCTGCTGCACAAAGGCTGAGGAGAGGTACGGTGCCGCTGAACTGATGACGCGCATCGCGAACCATTCCTGCCATACCTGCAGGGGTTCGGACTGCAGCAGTGATGCGGTACCGGAGAAGAAGTCCGGCGTGCTGACCACCAGTTCCTGCCGCTTGCCGGCGTCAACATCGGCGGCCTCGAACCAGAGGTTCAGTTGCGGGAAGAGCCCGGCGGCTTCTTCGGCGGTGAGGAGGTTGTAGGTCTTCTGCGGGTCCCGCAGCGTGACGTTGTCCCAGTGGTTCCCGGCCAGCTTGGTTTCAAGTTCCACAATGCGGGAGGCGGCCGCCTCCGCATCGGCAATCGAGGCCAGCCCGAACATCGCCGCAACATGCTCGCGGTAGGAAGAAACGACGTCGGCGAACTTGGCTTCACGGTAATAGGACTCGTCGGGCAGGCCCAGGCCGCCCTGGCCGATATACAGCAGCACCCGGTCCGGGTTCCCGGCGTCGGGTGCCGGGTAGACGTGGAACAGTCCGGACACGTCGGAACGGAACAAGCGGCCCACCAGGCTGATGAGGTCATCGATGCTTTGGGTGGCGAACACGGCGGCCAGGCGCTCCCTGATCGGATCCATGCCCTTCGCCTCAATGGTGGCCTCGTCCATAAAGCTGTTGTAGAGATTGCCCACTTTGCGCTCAATGCCGGTGGCTTCAGCCGCCATGGCGGCGGCGTCCTCGATGATCTGCTTCACTGCCAGCTCGGCACCGTCGCGCAGGGCCGTGAAAGTCCCCTCCAGCGGGCGGTCGTCAGGAATTTCGGTGCTCTTCAACCAGGTCCCGTTGACGTGCTGGTAGAGGTCGTCCTGGGGCCTGATGCCGTGGTCGAAGGTGGCGAGGTCGATTCCCGAAATGGGCACTGATGCTCCTTGGAGGGACGGGCTGCGGCCGTCTTGGAGGCCGTCAGCGTCTAAGGGGTGGACGTTGCGGTGAACCTGCACCTTCATCTTACGCACGCGTGCTACCCTCAAATGGTGCGCGCAGATCTGCTCCTTCTTAGCTGCCGCGGCGAGGCCTCAGACGCTATCTAGCTCAGGCCCACCCTCGCTGCGGAGTTTGTGTTGCCCGGCCACCCTTTCAGAGTTGAACCAGAGAAAAGGCCACACACCACCATGCAAAACGCGCAAAAGCCCTCAGGAATGCCCGCCCACCGGTACCAGCCGTTCCAGGACCAGATCACCGTCGAACTGCCGGACCGCACCTGGCCTGACAAGCTCATCACCAAGGCTCCGCGCTGGTGTGCCGTTGACCTGAGGGACGGCAACCAGGCGCTGATCGACCCCATGAGCCCGGCACGCAAGATGAAGATGTTCGATCTGCTGGTGCGCATGGGCTACAAGGAAATCGAAGTGGGCTTCCCCTCAGCGTCCCAGACGGACTTCGACTTTGTCCGCCAACTGATCGAAGGCAACCACATCCCGGAGGACGTCACTATCCAGGTGCTGACGCAGGCCAGGGAACACCTCATCGAGCGGACTTATGAGTCATTGGTTGGCGCCAAGCAGGCCATCGTCCACCTGTACAACTCGACCTCCGTCCTGCAGCGCCGCGTGGTTTTCAACCAGGACGAGGACGGAATCCTGGATATCGCGCTCCAGGGAGCGCGGTTGTGCAAGAAGTACGAAGAGACGCTGGCGGATACCCACATCACGTACGAATACTCCCCGGAATCCTTCACAGGCACCGAACTGGAGTATGCGGTGCGGGTGTGCAACGCCGTCGCTGATGTCTTTGAGGCCTCTGCTGACCGCCAGGTGATCGTCAACCTGCCGGCCACGGTGGAAATGGCCACGCCCAACGTCTACGCGGACTCCATTGAATGGATGAGCCGCCACCTGCACCCGCGTGAGGGCATCATCCTGTCCCTCCACCCGCACAACGACCGCGGCACCGGCGTCGCCGCCGCGGAGCTGGGCTACATGGCCGGAGCGGACCGCATCGAAGGCTGTCTTTTCGGCAACGGCGAGCGTACCGGCAACGTCGACCTCGTCACCCTGGGCCTGAACATGTTCGTCCAGGGAATTGACCCCATGATCGATTTTTCGGACATCGATGAGATCCGCAGGACAGTCGAATACTGCAATCAGCTGCCTGTCGCGGAGCGCGCACCCTATGGTGGCGACCTCGTTTTCACGGCATTCTCGGGCTCGCACCAGGATGCCATCAAGAAGGGCTTCGAGGCCCTGGAGAAGGACGCAGCGGCTGCAGGAAAGGACGTCGCCGACTTCACCTGGGCCGTTCCGTACCTGCCGATCGACCCGAAGGACCTGGGCCGCAGCTACGAGGCAGTGATCCGCGTCAACTCGCAGTCCGGCAAGGGCGGGGTGGCGTACCTTCTGAAGAACGAGCACAGCCTGGACCTGCCGCGCCGTGCCCAGATCGAGTTCTCCGGCGTCATCCAGAAGCGCACGGACACTGTGGGTGGCGAGGTCAGCGGCGCTCAGTTGTGGCAGCACTTCCAGGACGAATACCTGCCTTCCAGCGATCCGGAAGCACAGTGGGGTCGCTACTCCCTGGGTGCCATCAGCACGGAAACGGATGAGGACGGCGGCATGACCCTGAGCGCCAACC
The DNA here is from genome assembly GCF_049810315.1 of Pseudarthrobacter sp. J47. Taxonomy (GTDB): domain Bacteria; phylum Actinomycetota; class Actinomycetes; order Actinomycetales; family Micrococcaceae; genus Arthrobacter. Next base: position 2,035,082 of record NZ_CP187358.1, on the reverse strand, counting down.
TCGGCGTGGATGGCGTGCAGGTCCGGCGCACGGGCACCGGAACCGGTCCCATCGCGGCTTTGCTGGACATCCTGGGCCAGGATGGCGTGGACGTGCGGGTGCTCGATTACAGCGAACACGCATTGTCCGAAGGCGGAAACGCCCTTGCCGCCGCATATGTGGAGTGTGCCGTGGGGGAACGGGTCCTCTGGGGCGTGGGCATCGACGCCAACACCACAACGTCGTCGCTGAAGGCGGTCATCTCGGCCGTGAACCGGGCCATCCGGGATACCCGGGCGGCTTAGTCCGGCCTGGCAGCGGCCCTGCCTTTGGTTGTTACCACCAGCTGTTACCACCAGCGTGCCGTCGGAGTAATCCGGCGGCACGCCGGCCTTGGATTCTGCGGGCTGCAGTGATTGCCGGCGGGGAGTGGGAAGATTAAGCGTGCCCCAACCATCCTTCGCTTCGCGCGCCTACCGTGACTACGGCGTGGTGCTGCGTACCCACAAACTGGGGGAAGCGGACCGTATTATCACCCTGCTCACCAAGCACCATGGCCAGGTCCGGGCAGTGGCAAAGGGCGTCCGGCGGACCAGCAGCCGCTTTGGTGCGCGGCTGGAGCCGTTTATGGTGGTGGATCTCCAGCTGGTTTCCGGCCGCACCCTGGACATCGTCACGCAGGCCGAGGCCAAAGGCGCCTATGGCGGGCCCATTGCGGCGGATTACGGGCGCTACACGGTGGCCGCTGCCATGACCGAAACCGCAGAAAAACTCACGGATGTGGATGGCGAGGCAGGGACGGCGCAATACAACCTGCTGGTCGGTGCCCTGGCAACTTTGAGCCGTGGGGATCATGCCCCGGGCCTCATCCTTGACTCGTACCTGCTCCGCGCCCTGGCAACGGGAGGCTGGGCGCCGAGTTTCACCGATTGTGCACGGTGTGGCCGGCCGGGCCCGCATTCCGCGTTTGCCGCCGCGCTGGGCGGTATGGTGTGCCATGATTGCCGTCCGCCGGGATCACCGTCGCCTGCACCGGAAACTGTCCGCCTGCTGGCCGCCCTGCTCACCGGTGACTGGGCCACGGCTGATTCCTCCGAGGCGGTCCACCGCAGGGAATCAGCAGGTATTGTGGCTGCTTATCTGCAATGGCACCTCGAACGGGTGCTGAAATCACTCAAACATGTGGAGCGTAACTGACAGTGGCGTTGGGAAAGAACAAGAACGTACGACGCCGGTCCTCGCCTGTGGTGGCCCCGTACCCGCACCCTTCCGGTGCTGTAGCCCCGGCCATCCCCGCAGAATTCATTCCACGCCATGTGGCGATTGTCATGGATGGCAATGGACGCTGGGCCAACCAGCGCGGCCTGCCTCGGGTGGAAGGGCATAAGGCGGGGGAGCCTGCGCTCCTGGACGTGATGGCCGGAGCCATCGAACTGGGGATCGAGTACGTCACGGTCTATGCCTTCTCCACGGAGAACTGGCGCCGTTCGCCGGAAGAAGTACGCTTCCTGATGGGATTTAACAAGGATGTGCTTCGCAGGCAGCGCAACCAGCTCGATGATTGGGGTGTCCGCGTCCGTTGGTCCGGCCGGCGCCCCAAACTGTGGGGATCGGTCATCCGGGAGCTGGAGGAAGCCGAGGAGTTCACCGCCGGCAACAGCACGTGCACGTTGACCATGTGTGTTAATTACGGTGGGCGGGCAGAAATCACCGATGCCGTCTCAGCAATAGCGGGTGACGTGGCAGCCGGCCGCCTGAAGCCGGGTGCGATCACCGAGCGGACCATCCAAAAGTACCTGGACGAGCCGGACCTGCCGGATGTGGACCTCTTCCTGCGCAGCAGTGGCGAGCAGCGGCTGTCGAACTTCATGCTGTGGCAATCCGCCTACGCGGAGTTTGTTTTTATGGATGTGCTCTGGCCGGATGTGGACCGGCGGACCTTGTGGGACGCCGTCGAGGTTTACGCGAAGCGGGACCGGCGGTATGGGGGTGCCGTGGATGCTGCTGCGCCTGGCGCCAGCTGACTGACTGACAGGTCCACCGTTAGTAGGCGGCCAGCCAGCGGGCAACGCGGCTGAAGGCATCGGCCCGCACCTCGGGAGCAGACAGGAAGACATCGTGGAGGGCGCCGTCCACCCGTTCCAGGGTGACTGAGTCACCCAGCGTAGCGGCACGAACCGCAATGGCTGCAACATCCAGTACCGCGTCAGTGTGGAGCATCTGGTCCGTCCAGACCATCCCGTTGCGGCTGGCCGTGGACAACAGCACCAGGACCGGAACCGTGAGCCGCAGCCCGTGGGCCACCTCGGCCTGGCCCCTCAGAACTGCCCGCAGCCACGCGGCCCGTACGGGAAATGCCTGGGGTGGCCTGTATCGGCTGTCCAGGGTCCATTCGCCGTCGGCCTCGGAACTGATGCTGCGCCAATAGAACTGCCGTTCGGGCAGCCGGAGCACAGCCTCGGGCCGGAACCTCGCCAAGGGCGCAACCATCGTGGTGACGGCACGGCGGGTCCACGGCCCCCGGTGCATCTCCAGCCACGGACTGTTCAGGATCAGCCGGGTAACCCGTCCCGGATGGCGCTGGGCCCACAGCACTGCCACCAGTCCGCCCAGCGAATGCCCCATCAGCGTCACTTCCGTGCCGGCATCACCACCGGTGACGATCTCCAGGGCGGCGTTGATCTCGGCGTCGTAGGCCTGGAGGTCTGCAACGAATCCCGGGGGCACACCTTCCTGGAGGCTCCGGCCATGGTTGTGCATGTCCAGGGCATGGAATTCATATCCGGCTGACGTCCAGAAACCGGCGAGGTCGGTGTTGAAGAAGTAGTCGCTCCAGCCGTGCAGGAAGAGCACTGCCCGACGACGGCCTGCCGGGGTTTCCGGGCGCTGTGGCAGGTGCCGGATCAGCGTCGCGGTCCTGGTGATGCCGTCAGCGCCTGTTGCGGCCAGGGGCCGCGCCTGGAAGCCTTCCCCGAGAATGTCCTGCGTCCACTCCATGGTTCAAGCGTAGCCATTTGGTTTGTGAACCCCGAGGCGGAAAACTGGAACCATGCGCATCTACCCCACCTTCTTCCGGCTTGCCTTCTCATGGATGGACGCCGAACGCGCCCACAAGATCGGGTTCCGCGGCATCCGGCTTGCCCATTCCAGCGGCGTGGGCCGCATCCTCGCGAAGTTCACGGCACCCGATCCATCCCTCCAGACCACCGCTTTTGGGGTAACCTTCCCGTCGCCCTTCGGCCTTGCCGCAGGCTTCGATAAGGAAGGCCACGGCATCCAGGCGCTGACGGAACTCGGCTTCGGCCACGTGGAAGTAGGCACCATCACCGGCCAGGCGCAGCCGGGCAATCCACAGCCGCGCCTGTTCCGGTTGATCGAGGACCGTGCGGTCATCAACAGGATGGGATTCAACAATGACGGCGCCGCCGCAGTGGAACCCAGGCTGAAAGCAGCAAGGGCGGCCCTGCAGCGCAGCCATCCCGGAGTACGCCCGGTGGTGGGTGTGAACATCGGAAAGAGCAAGGTGGTGGAGCTCGAGGACGCAGTTTCGGACTACCTGCTCAGTGCCCGGAGCCTGGCGCCCGCGGCCGATTACCTGGTGGTTAACGTCAGTTCCCCCAACACTCCGGGCCTGCGGCTGCTCCAGGACGTCCAGTCGCTACGTCCGTTGCTGGAGGCCGTTGGACGCGAGGCTGACGCGGCTGCCGGGCGCCACGTCCCGTTGCTGGTCAAGATTGCGCCGGACCTCAGCGACGAGGACATCGATGACGTCGCCGCCCTCGCACTGGACCTGGGCTTGGACGGCATCATCGCCACCAACACCACTATCAGCCGCGAAGGACTGGCCTCAGACCCGGCGAAGGTTGAGGCGTGCGGGGCCGGTGGATTGTCCGGTGCCCCGGTCAGGGAACGCTCCCTGGCGGTCCTTCGCCGGTTGAAGGCAATCGTCGACGACCGGCTGGTCCTGGTGGCCGTGGGGGGCGTGGAAACCGCTGATGACGTCCAGGAACGGCTGGATGCCGGGGCAACCCTTGTCCAGGGGTACACGGCGTTCCTGTACGAAGGCCCCTTCTGGGCTGCGAGGATCAACCGGGAGCTGGCCCGCCGCAGGAAGAAGGCCTGACTTAACACGGAAAACCCCCGGCCGCCTGAGGCGCCGGGGGTTTTCGTTATCCGCTTGGTCCAGGGTCAGGAAGGGTACTGCCCGCGGGATACCAGGGGCTTGGGCAGCCGCAGTTTGCGGAACTGCAGGGAGCGCATGGCGCCGTACCAGACCGTGCCCCGCTCCACCTCGCCGAACTTCGCTGTGAGCCTCTTGCGCAGCTGCCGCGAGAGGATGAAGACGTCCACGAAGACAGCCAGGAACATCACCCAGAAGCCGCCCAGCACGTAGATCATCATGTCGCTGGCGGCAGGCACCAGCAGCGAAATGATGACGAACACAAGGGCCCCGAACATCAGGAACTCACCGAGGCTGAACCGGGCGTCCACATAGTCGCGGGCGTAGCGCTTCTGCGGGCCCTTGTCGCGCAGCGGGAGGTACTTTTCGTCGCCGGTGTCCAGGGCGCGGCGCATCTTGAGCCGCTGCTCCTGGACGGCCGCACGCTCGGCAGCCTTGGATGCCTTCCGGTCCTCAGGCACCAGGGGGCGCCTGCGCGCCGCTTCCTGGGCCTTGCGCTTGGGCGTCGGTGCGCCTTTGCCCAGCGGGGTCCCGGCCGCCGTCGTTGACTCGGCCTGCTGGTCTATGATCTCCTGCGCCGAAGGCGCTTCCTTTTTACGTCCAAACACCAGTACAGAATACCCTGCGGTGCACGGCCACCCTGCCTGCTTGCCTGTAGGGTTTTGGCCATGACTTCTCCAGTAGCGGACACCCCGCAAACCCCTGGGCTGGCTCTCCGGTCCGTTGACCCGCAGGACCTGCGCGACGCCGTCACCACAGCCTTTCCCGCCACCGTTGAACAGCTCAAGGAGCTGGTGGCAATCCCCGGCATTGCCTGGCCCAGCTTTGATCCAGCGCAGCTGGACCGCAGCGCCGAGGCAGTCGCCGGACTCGTCCGGGCTGCCGGCCTGGACGACGTCCGTATCCTGCGGTGCACCAAGGAAGACGGCACCCCGGGTGGGCCGGCAGTTGTGGCCCGCCGCGAAGCGGCTCCAGGCAAACCGACTATCCTCCTCTATGCCCACCACGACGTCCAGCCGCCCGGTGATCCGGCGCTTTGGGAATCAGAGCCGTTTACCGCCGTCGAACGCGGTGGCCGTCTTTACGGACGCGGCGCAGCCGATGACAAGGCCGGCGTGATGGCACACCTTGGCGCCTACGCCGCTGTGACCCAGGTGCTGGGGGAGGACTTCGGTGTTGGCGTCACCTTCTTCTTTGAGGGCGAGGAAGAAGCCGGGTCACCCACCTTCCGGCCGTTCCTCGAAGCCCACCGGGACCTCCTTGCCGCGGACGTCATCGTCGTGGCGGATTCCAGCAACTGGAAAGTCGGCGTCCCGGCCCTCACCACCAGCCTTCGCGGACTGGTGGACGGAACTGTTGACGTCAGGGTCCTTGAACATGCAGTCCATTCCGGAATGTTCGGTGGCCCAGTACTTGACGCGCCCACCTGCCTGGCACGCCTGATCGCCTCGTTCCACGATGAAACGGGCGCCGTTGCCATCAAGGGGCTGGTTGGCCGTGATGATGCCCAGGTGGATATGGCTGAAGAGGATTTCAGGCGGGACGCATCGGTCCTCGACGGAGTCCAGCTTGCCGGCACAGGCAGCATTTCTTCCCGGCTCTGGACCAAGCCTGCCTTGTCGATCATCGGCATAGACGCCCCCGCGGTCGATGTCGCTTCCAACACGCTGATTCCTTCGGCCAGGGCAAAGTTCAGCCTGCGGCTGGCGCCGGGACAGGATCCCGACGCGGCCATGGAAGCTGTCCGGCAGCATGTTGCCGAAAACGCGCCGTTCGGCGCCACAGTTGTCTTCACCCCGGGTGAGACCGGCGAACCCTTCAGTACGGATACGTCATCTGCGGCGGCCGGGACCGCCATGTGGGCCTTGGGCGAAGCCTGGGGAGTACCAGCCGTGGAGACCGGCATTGGCGGTTCGATTCCGTTCATTGCGGATCTCCTCCAGGTGTACCCGGCCGCGCAAATCCTGGTCACGGGTGTGGAAGATCCCGACTCGCGGGCCCACAGCGCGAACGAGTCCCTGCACCTCGATGACTTCCGCAAGGCAATCGTGGCCGAAGCGTTGATGCTTGCGAAGCTGAACGAGACCGGGCTTGGCTGATTCGGCGAACAATCCGGGAGGATTCCGGGAACAAGGCGGCGGCTGCAGAGGTTACGTCTGAAGTTAGAGCAATACCTCTGACCGACGTAGCATAGAGCTATAGCCCATACCGTATCCGCAGGGTCAGGCGCCGTATTGATGGCGCCGCCGGGACCGTCCTAAGAAGGTAGGCCAATGAGCACCACCACCAACGAGAACAGCACCGCAGTCGAGGCCAGCGCTGAGCTGCCCACGCATGAGGTCGCTCTGACCGACGTTGCCGCCGGCAAGGTCCGCAGCCTGCTGGAACAGGAAGGGCGCACAGATCTCCGTCTCCGCGTTGCTGTCCAGCCGGGCGGCTGCTCCGGCCTCATCTACCAGCTCTACTTCGACGAACGTATTCTCGACGGCGATGCCGTCCGTGATTACGACGGCGTGGAGGTAGTTGTGGACAAGATGAGCGTTCCTTATCTCAGCGGAGCCAGCATCGACTTCGAGGACACCATTTCGAAGCAGGGCTTCACCATCGACAACCCGAACGCCGGAGGCTCCTGCGCCTGCGGTGATTCGTTCCACTGACGCGGACGTTTCGCCCGGTGCCGGCACCGTGCGCTCCCTGCAACACCAGCAGCGGACGCACGGTGCCGACATGTGGGCGAAATGCCCGGGGGAGTTGTAAGCTCTACACCGAGTAGTAAAACTTTTTAGTGTGTCCCGCCGAGCCAACGGCTGACGGGTAACAGCAACAAGTAGGAAGGGCCGTCTGTGAGTTCGCAGAACCGAACCGGCAGCCGACGCAAGACGATCACTAAGATCTCAGGACTGGCAATGGCCGGCGCGTTGGTTTTGACTGGATGTTCGCCAGAGGTAGAGAAGGGGTGGCTGCCTACCGAACGGGGCACCACCAGCAACACTGACCGGATCATGGACCTCTGGGTCAACTCATGGATCGCAGCGCTGGCAGTCGGCATCATCACCTGGGGCCTGATGGTCTGGTGCATTGTTGCCTACCGCCGCCGCAAGGGGACCGTGGGGTTCCCGAAGCAGATCAGCTACAACCTGCCGATCGAAATCTTCTACATCGTGATCCCCATCTTTATGGTGCTGGTGTTCTTCTACTTCACGGACCGTGACCAGCAGGCGATCGATGACCGTTCCCAGCCGGCGGACGTCGTTGTTGACGTACGTGGCAAGCAGTGGGCATGGGACTTCAACTACAAGGCCGGGGATGTCATCTCCGAAGACGTCTACGAGTCAGGTGTCCAGGCACACCTGACCGGTGACGTCATCGACAAGGAAGAGCTCCCCACTCTTTACCTGCCGGTCAACAGGTCGGTTGAGCTGGAGTTGAACTCCCGCGATGTCATCCACTCCTTCTGGGTTCCCGCCTTCCTCCAGAAGCGCGACATGATCCCCGGCAAGGAAAACTACCTCCGGTTCACTCCCACGGCTGAGGGAACCTTTGACGGTAAATGCGCAGAACTTTGCGGCGAATACCACTCCGAAATGCTTTTCCGCGTGAAAGTAGTCTCCGAGGCAGAATTTAATGCCCACATCGAGGAACTCAGCGAAGCCGGCAACACAGGGGCGCTCGGCGAGGAATACGACCGCAACCCGAACCAGAACGTAATCGAGTAAGGGCAGCGACGTGGCAACTTACACAGCATCCCCGGGAGTCCTTGAGGCGCCCGTAGTACCAAAGTCCAAGGGGCGCATCGTCGTCAACTGGATTACCTCCACAGACCACAAGACCATCGGGTACATGTACTTGATCGCGTCGTTTGTGTTCTTCTGCTTCGGTGGCGTGATGGCGCTGCTGATCCGCGCTGAGCTCTTCGAGCCCGGCATGCAGATCCTGCAGACCAAGGAACAGTACAACCAGCTCTTCACCATGCATGGCACGGTCATGCTGCTGATGTTTGCGACGCCGCTGTTTGCCGGCTTCGCCAACGTGATCATGCCGCTGCAGATCGGTGCTCCGGACGTAGCCTTCCCGCGTCTGAACGCCCTGGCGTTCTGGTTCTTCCTCTTCGGTTCCACCATCGCGGTTTCCGGCTTCATCACCCCGCAGGGTGCGGCGTCGTTCGGCTGGTTCGCCTATGCACCGCTGTCCAACACCACCTTCAGCCCGGGCGTGGGTGGCGATCTCTGGGTCTTCGGCCTGGCATTGTCCGGCTTCGGCACCATCCTTGGTGCGGTCAACTTCATCACCACCATCATCTGCATGCGTGCTCCGGGCATGACCATGTGGCGCATGCCGATCTTCACCTGGAACACGCTGGTCACGGCCATCCTGGTCCTGATGGCGTTCCCGCCGCTGGCCGCAGCACTGTTTGCCCTTGGCGCCGACCGCCGCTTTGGTGCGCACATCTTTGATCCGGAGAACGGTGGCGCTGTCCTGTGGCAGCACCTGTTCTGGTTCTTCGGCCACCCTGAGGTGTACATCATCGCGCTGCCCTTCTTCGGTATTGTCTCGGAGATCTTCCCGGTCTTCAGCCGCAAGCCGATCTTTGGTTACAAGGGCCTCGTTTACGCGACCATCGCCATTGCAGCACTGTCCGTGACGGTGTGGGCGCACCACATGTACGTCACCGGATCTGTCCTGCTTCCGTTCTTCGCGTTTATGACCATGCTGATTGCGGTACCCACGGGCCTGAAGTTCTTCAACTGGATCGGCACCATGTGGCGCGGTTCGTTGACCTTCGAAACCCCCATGCTCTGGAGCATCGGCTTCCTGGTCACCTTCCTCTTCGGTGGCCTGACCGGCATCATCCTCTCCTCGCCGCCGCTGGACTTCCACGTCTCCGACTCCTACTTCGTGGTGGCGCACTTCCACTACGTTGTGTTCGGCACCGTGGTATTCGCAATGTTCGCCGGCTTCTACTTCTGGTGGCCGAAGTGGACGGGCAAAATGCTGAACGAACGCCTTGGCAAGATCCACTTCTGGATGCTGTTCCTTGGCTTCCATGGCACGTTCCTCATCCAGCACTGGCTGGGTGTTGAGGGTATGCCCCGCCGTTATGCCGACTACCTCGTCGAGGACAACTTCACCTGGATGAACCAGTTCTCCACGGTGTCCTCCTTCGTGCTGGGCGCATCACTGATCCCGTTCTTCTGGAACGTGTTCGTTACGGCCCGGTCTGCACAGAAGGTGGAAGTGGATGACCCCTGGGGCTTCGGTGCCTCGCTGGAGTGGGCAACCTCCTGCCCGCCGCCGCGCCACAACTTCAAGTCCCTGCCGCGCATCCGTTCGGAGCGTCCTGCACTGGACCTGCACCACCCCGAGCTTGCCCAGCGACACACTGTTCAGTCGCCTGAGCCCGTTGCCCACGCACTGGGTAACGCCGACCAGAAGGATGCCGACAAGTGAAAATCGAAACCTGGCTCTTTGGCAGCGGAGTTTTCTTCTTCCTTCCTGTGGCCGTTGTCTACGGATTCCTGACCAACTGGGATGAGTGGGTGGGCTTCCTGGGAATTATGCTTGTTGGTGGCCTTGCCGGCATGATCGGCGCTTACCTCGGCTTCACCGGTAAGCGGATCGGCTTGCGCCCCGAGGACCGTAACGACGCCGAGATCCACGAAGGCTCCGGTGAACAGGGTCACTTCAGCCCCTGGAGCTGGTGGCCGCTGGTCCTGGGCCTGGCATGCGCTGCCGGGTTCCTGGGCATGGCTGTTGGTTACTGGATCACCTTTATCGCGGGCGGCCTCGCCGTCGTGGCGCTGGTTGGCTGGGTTTACGAGTACAGCCGCGGAGACCACGCGCACTAGCGTCTGAATAGCTGTCTCAACAAGAGCGGGCCCCACCGGAAGGTGGGGCCCGCTCTTGTTTTCGGAAGAGGGCTCTAGGCGCCGTTCTGGGACTCGAGGAGTTTCACAAGCCGTTCCAGTGCCGCCTCGGCCCGTTCGAGCGCTGCATCCCCTTCCAGGGCCTGGTCGTCTATCACCAGATCCACCTTGCAGCCGTGGTCAAAGTCCGCTGTCATGACTTCGAGCAGTGACCTGGCGTCCACCCCGGCAGTTGATCCGGATCGGCGGATAACTATGGGCAGACCCGTCTCCGTTACGGCACGGACAAAGAGTGCTGCTGGCCGGGCATGCAGGCCAATGTTGGCGGCCACCGTGCCGCTGCGGACTGGCAAGGAACATCCTCCTGGAATTTATTGAGTGCGTCACTGGAAATTCCTGTCCAGAATACCCGCCCGATCGACGGCCGGAGTAATGAACGGCCGGTTCCCCGGATGGATGTTGGTCTAGACCGGAGACCTTAAGATTGAACCGTGGAACACACAAGAGAAACCGGCCGCCATGTCCGCTGACGCTTCAAGGATAGTTGGGGCGATTGACCGCAACAGCGGGGTGGCCATCTACATCCAGCTGCGGGAGATCCTGCGGGGATATATAACGACTTCCTGCCCGCCAGGGGCAGCCCTGCCGTCTGAGCGTGATCTTGCAGAACGGTTCGGGCTGGCCCGTATGACGGTCCGCCAGGCTATTGACGCTCTGGTGGGAGAAGAAATCGTGGAGCGCGTGGTGGGGCTGGGCACGTTCGTCCGGAAACCCAAGCTGGACCTTCAGGTGAAACTGACGTCATACAGCGAGGAAATGCAGCGCCGCGGCATGGTACCCGCCGCAAAGGTCCTCAGCTTCGAGCAGACGGCCGCCAGTGCCTTCCTGGCGCGCGAATTGCAGCTGGAGGAGGGAACGCCCCTGGTGCGGTTCCGCCGGTTGTTGCTGGCCGACGGTGAGCCAATGAGCGTGGACGAGAACTTCATTCCGGCGCACCGGGTTCCCGGCCTCCTTGATGGCGAGCCGCCAACATCGCTGTATAACGTCCTGAGCGAGCACTACGGCCTGGTGATGGAGTGGGGCGAGGACATGATTGAGGCAACAGCCGCCTCGCCGTCCACCGCGCGGCTCCTGAACGTGGATGTTGGTGCTCCGCTCCTGAAGATCCAGCGCCATGCGTTTGTTGCCAGGTCCATGGTGGACTACTCGGTGTCCTACTACAGGGCTGACAGGTACAAGCTGTGGGTTCCCCTGCAAAGGCCAGGTGCGCGGACGGCCCGTAACTACGGTGGCGGCCGCGAGCACTAGCAGCAGGAACACAAAAGGCGGGTGCCGGTCCTGATGGACCGGCACCCGCCTTTTGTGGTGTTTACGGCTGCGCCCTAGTGGCTGAGGCTCTTGGTTTCCTCGGCCGACTCGACGGCGTGGTGTCCGTGGCTGTGTGCTGCAGCCAGTTCCGCGGGGGTCACGGGGGCGACCCGGTCCTCGAAGAACCACCTGGACAAGAAGGCGCGGCGCTTTTCCTTCTTGGTGACAATGCCATGCTCGTTCGGCACTGCCGGCAGGGGAGCGGGTGATTCGAAGCCCACCAGCTTGTAGAGCTTGTAGTCATCCAGCGGAGCGTGGATTTCTTCAAACTCACCGTGCGGCAGTCGAACGATGCGTCCGGTTTCCCGGCCGTGCAGTGCGATTTCACGGTCCTTGCGCTGCAGCGCGAGGGCTACGCGCTTGGCAACAATGAAGCCGATGACGGGGCCGATGAAGAACAGGGCCCGGAGCCAGTAGGTGACGTCGTTCAGGGAGACCGCGAAGTGTGTTGCGATGAGGTCCGAACCTGCGGCGGCCCACATCACGCAGTACCAGATGAATCCGGCGACGCCGATTGCGGTACGGGTAGGAGCGTTACGGGGACGGTCCAGGACGTGGTGCTCGCGCTCATCCTTGGTGACCCAGCGTTCGATCCAGGGGTACATGAACATCACGGTGAACAGGATGCCTGCGGGCACCAGGGCCGGAAGCAGGACGTTCAGGGTGAGGGTGTAACCGAAGATGACGTATTCGAAGTGGAAATCACCGATGACACCGGGCATCAGGCGCAGGGCGCCGTCAACGAACCCGATGTACCAGTCAGGCTGGGTACCTGCAGACACCGGCGAGGGGTCGTAAGGTCCGTAGTTCCAGATGGGGTTGATGGTGAAGAATGCCGCCATCAGGGCGATCACGCCGAACACGATGAAGAAGAATCCACCGGCCTTCGCAGCGTAGACAGGACCCAGGGGGTAACCCACGACGTTTCCGTCGTTGCGGCCCGGGCCAGGGTACTGCGTGTGCTTGTGGACGACCACCATAAAGAGGTGCAGGACAATCATCAGGAGGATGAGCGCAGGTACCAGCAGGATGTGCAGCACATAGAGGCGGCCAATGACCGCGGTGCCGGGGAACTCGCCGCCGAACAGGAAGAACGAGATCCATGTTCCGACGACCGGAATGGACTTGATCACGCCGTCGATGATCCGCAGGCCGTTGCCGGACAGCAGGTCATCGGGGAGCGAGTAACCGGTGAAGCCGGCTGCCATGGCCAGGATCAGCAGCACGCTGCCTACAACCCAGTTCATTTCGCGGGGCTTGCGGAACGCACCGGTGAAGAAGACGCGCAGCATGTGCACGGCGATGGAGGCGACGAACAGCAGCGCGGACCAGTGGTGGACCTGGCGCATGAAAAGGCCGCCACGGATGTCGAAGGAGATGTTCAGCGAGGAGCTGTACGCCACGGACATTTCGACGTTGCGCAGTTCCGTGTAGGAACCGGCATAGTGCGTTTCCGCCATGGACGGATCGAAGAAGAACGTCAGGAAGGTGCCCGAGAGCAACAGGATGACGAACGAGTACAGCGCCACTTCGCCGAACATAAAGGACCAGTGGTCGGGGAAGACCTTTCGGCCGAATTCCCGCAGAATTCCGGAGCCGCCAACACGCGAGTCAACGAAATCGGTGATGCGTCCGGCTTTGGTCGATGCGACGAATGCCGGATCAGCTGTTGATTGCGCGCTCATGCTCATCACGCTCCCAGTAACTTGGTCCTACGGGTTCTTTGAAGTCGCTCGTGGCAACCAGGTAGCCTTCGTCGTCAACTGCGATGGGCAGCTGGGGGAGCGGGCGGCTGGCCGGTCCGAAGATGACCTTGCATTCCTGCGTGAGGTCGAAGGTGGACTGGTGGCACGGGCACAGCAGGTGGTGCGTCTGCTGTTCGTAGAGGGCTACCGGGCAGCCCACGTGGGTGCAGATCTTGGAGTAGGCAACGATTCCGTTGTAGCCCCAGTCCTCGCGGCCCGGAGACGGGTTGAGGGAAGCCGGGTCCAGGCGCATGAGCAGCACAACTGCTTTGGCCTTTTCGTTGAGCTTGCCTTCGTGGAGTTCGTTCAGGCCTTCCGGGATTACATGGAAGGCGGAGCCGATCGTGACGTCCGCGGCCTTGATGGGCGTGCCGTCGGGGTCGCGGGCAAGACGCTTCAGCGTGCCGCCCTCGGGAGCCCACATGGTGTGCGCCAGCTTGTTGTCGGGGCGTGGACCGAGATCACCAAAGATGGCAACTGCCGGCAGCGGGGCCAGTGCAACCGCGCCCAGGAGGGTGTTGCGGATGAGGGGACGGCGCTTGATGCCGGTTTCCTCGACGATGTCGTCAACAATCCGGACAGCCGCCTGGCGGTCATCTTCGGTGCGGATGGCATGGCGCTCTTCCGACACTTCGTGGTCCGGCATCAGGGCCTTGGCCCAGTGCACAATACCGGTGCCGATGCCGAGCATCGCAAACGCAGTACCCAAACCAAGCAGCATGTTCTGCAGGCGGACAGATTCGAGGTTCGATTCTTCACCCACACCAAGGTCGATGGCAAAGTACGCCACCAGGAACACCAGCGTGCCAACTACAGAGGCACCGAAAAGGAGGGCCACCTGCCGTTCTGCCCGCTTTGCAGCTTTCGGGTCCGTGTCAGCCAGGCGCAGACGATGTGGTGGAAGTCCAGGGTCCTGGAACTTCTCCACCTCATCCTGACCAGCCGTAGCTACGGTGCCCGAGTGGTTCGGACTGCCGTCACTATGGTTGCCCATAATTCGCCTCATCCTTCTCTCGTCCCGGCTTGTGCCGGGTTAGTTTTCAATTTCAATACTGCTGGCTGGCAGCAGAAGTTCTTTGCGGTGACGCGCACTTTAGGAAGTGCGGGACGTCAGCCAGATGGTGAAACCGATGATCACGCCAAGTCCTGCGATCCAGACGAACAGGCCTTCGGCCACCGGGCCCAGTGAACCGAGCGCGAATCCGCCCGGGGTGGGGTTGGATTCGATGTTCTTCAGGAAGGTGATGATGTCGCGCTTGCCTTCGGGATCGATGTTCGAATCGCTGAAGACGGGCATGTTCTGCGGGCCGGTGACCATGGCTTCGTAGATGTGCTTCTCTTCGACGCCGGCAAGGGCAGGAGCGTACTTGCCACGGGTCAGTGCACCGCCGGCTGCTGCGGCGTTGTGGCACATGGCACAGTTGACGCGGAACAATTCGCCACCGGCAGCGGCGTCGCCCTGGCCGTCGAGCAGGCCCTCTTCGGGGATGGCGGGGCCGGCTCCAAGGGAGGCCACGTAAGCGGAAAGCTGGTGGGTCTGTTCGTCGTTGAACTGAACGGGCTTCTGCTGGGCCTGCGGACCGTTCATCTGCATGGGCATGCGGCCGGTGCCAACCTGGAAGTCAACGGATGCGGCTCCCACACCTACGAGGGAGGGCCCGTCCTGGGTGCCGCTGGCACCCATGCCGTGGCAGGTGGCGCAGTTGGCTTCGAAAAGCTTCTCGCCCTCGGCAGTATCGCTGGCGCTGTAGGTGGTGGTTTGGGCTTTCGCCTCGTTAACCGTGGTGGCGGCAGCGTAAAGCCCACCAGTGACGAGGAGTCCCATGAGGAGCAGCGCAATCGCTGCCAGAGGGTGACGTCGCTTCTGCGAGAGTGCCTTCACGTGGTGGTTCCTTTTTTCGATCCTGCGTCGGCCGGTGAAGCCGCCTGTTGAAATTCTGCCTCTTGTAGAAAAAGAATCAAAGCTTGACTACTTGAGTACGTAGATGACCAGGAAGAGGCCAATCCACACGACGTCCACGAAGTGCCAGTAGTACGACGTCACGATGGCCGAAGTGGCCTCGAAGTGGCCGAACTTCTTGGCGGCGAAAGAGCGCCCGATGATGAAGAGGAACGCGATGAGTCCGCCGATGACGTGCAGGCCGTGGAAGCCGGTGGTCATGTAGAAGGCCGAGCCGTAGGCGTTGGAAGACAGGGATACGTGCTCGGAGACGAGCATGGCGTATTCCATGGTCTGGCCTGCCACGAAGAAGGCTCCCATGATGAAGGTCAGGGTGAACCATTCGTTCATGCCCCACCGGGAGAACTGGAAGAGCCCGCCGGTTTTACGCGGCTGCAGGCGTTCGGCGGCGAAGACACCCATCTGGCAGGTGAAGGAGCTCGCCACAAGGACGATGGTGTTCACCAGGGCAAAGGGGAAGTTGAGCTTCGCTGTCTCATCAGCCCACATCTCGCCCGACGTTGAGCGGAGGGTGAAGTACATGGCAAAGAGGCCGGCGAAGAACATCAACTCGCTGGACAGCCAGACTACGGTTCCAACAGAAACCATATTGGGGCGGTTCAGCGTGGGATGCGCCGGGGTACTGGGGGCATGGGTCGCAGATGTCACATAGACATTATGTCTATAAAACTCCGTCCTGCCCAATGCGAACCGCCTTTTGGGGGGACTTTTTCTACAAAGACGCGAATTCGCGCGGAAAAGTTCCCGAGGGGGTTCACATTGGTCAGGCGTGCCTGCCCGTAGATAGCATCAGGGTGTGACTTCCCAGGCATCTGCTTCGACGACTGACAACACATGGCCGCGCCTCATTTCGGCCCTGATCCGCGGAACCGATCTCACGTCGGACAACACTGCCTGGGCCATGGACACCATCATGTCCGGGGAGGCCAGTCCGGCCCAGGTCGCCGGCTTCCTCGTTGCCCTCAGCGCCAAGGGCGAAACCGTCGACGAAATCTCCGGCCTGGCGGATGCCATGCTCGCGCACGCCAACAGGCTTGAGGTCTCCGGAGAAAAGCTGGACATCGTCGGCACCGGAGGTGACCAGCAGAACACCGTGAACATCTCGACGATGGCCGCCCTGGTTGCGGCCGGTGCAGGTGCGCGTGTTGTTAAACATGGCAACCGTGCCGCGTCCTCGTCTTCGGGATCCGCCGATGTCCTCGAAGCACTCGGTGTGAGGCTGGACCTGCCCATCGACCGCGTGGCCAAAAATGCCGAGGCCGCCGGAATCACCTTCTGTTTCGCACAGGTGTTCCATCCGTCGTTCCGGCATACAGCTGTTCCCCGGCGGGAACTCGCCATCCCCACTGCATTCAACTTCCTGGGCCCCCTCACCAACCCGGCGCGCGTACAGGCCTCGGCTGTCGGCGTCGCAAATTCCCGGATGGCACCGCTGATGGCCGGCGTCCTGGCAAAGCGTGGAAGCCGTGGCCTGGTATTCCGCGGGGATGATGGCCTGGATGAACTAACGACCACCGGATCGTCAACTGTCTGGGAGATCCGTCACGGCCAGGTGACGGAACTGGCGTTCTCGCCTGCTGATGTGGGTATTCCGCTTGCGCAGTTGGAGGACCTGCGCGGGGGAGATGCGGCAGTTAATGCCTCGGTGGTCCGCGATGTCCTGGCTGGCAAGCCCGGTGCCGCCCGCGACGCTGTGCTGCTGAATGCCGCTGCGGGCCTGGTTGCCTATGACGTTGACGCCGAAGGGCCGTTCCTGGAACGGATGCGTGGCGCCTTGGCCAGGGCAGCTGAGTCCATCGATTCGGGTGCTGCTGAAGGCGTGCTTCGGCTGTGGGTGGAAAACAGCCGCGGCTAGCCTGGAGGCGGGATTACTGCTCGAAGCCCAGGGCGAAGGCCGCATCGAGATCGTGCTGGGAGTACGCGCGGAAGGCAATGTGGGTGCTGGTGTGCACCACGGCTTCCACCTTGGAGAGCCTGTCCGCAATAACCTCCGCCAGGTCCTCGTGCCGGGCCACGCGGGCCACCGCGATCAGGTCCCATTCGCCCGTTACGGAGTACACCTCGCTGATTCCCTGGAGCGCGGAAATCTCCTCCGCGGTCTCTGGGATGCGTGAGGCGTCGGTCTTGATCAGGACAAAAGCGGTGATCACGGACAATCCCTTCGGATCAAGTGGCCGGCGGCGGGCCGGTGTGGCGTATTTCCTGCAGCCAGCCTAGATGAGTAATTCCTATTGCGTAGGACGGTGGGGAGCCTTTTAAAGTAGGGCGGAGAGTGTTAAACCCGGTATGTGAACCCCGAACTAGACACTCTCCTGACCACACTCTATGCCCTTCTCACCGACCGTGTCCTCCCTGATCTTGGCGTGTCCCGGGACCGGCGGCCCGGGCGCAAGCCCGGGCTCTCCGATGCCGAGCTGCTCTGCCTGGCGGTGGCACAGCAACTGCTCGGATACTCCTCCGAAACCAGATGGATCCGATACGCCCGGACCCACCTGACGGGGATGTTCCCGGGCATCCCGCAACAGTCCGGCTACAACAAACGCCTCCGGGCCGCCGGGACGCTGATCTCCGCGACCATCACAGCCCTGGCCAAGGACACCCCGTCCTGGCACGACGTGCTCCGACTGGTCGATTCCACCCCACTGCCCTGCGGAATGTCACGGGAAACCGTCAAACGCTCCGACCTTGCCGGGCACGCGGGCTACGGCTACTGCGCGTCGCACTCCCGCTACTTCTGGGGCTTCCGCCTGTACCTGATCAGCACCCCTGAAGGAATGCCGGTCATCTGGGGCCTGGCAAACCCGAAAATCGGAGAACGCGAAGTCACTCAGGCCCTGCTGAAAAAAAAGACCATCACCTCGTCCACGCCGGCCAGGTCATCCTGGGCGACAAAGGCTTCGCCGGCAAAGACTTCGAACGATTCATCACCGACGACCTCGGCGCCCACCTCATCAGACCCGACCGCAAAGACGAAAAGCCACGCTTCGGCAAACTCGGCGGCATCCGCCAATGGATCGAATCAGTCTTCGACACCCTCAAAGGCCAACTCACCCTCGAAAACCACGGCGGGCGCACCCTTGAAGGCGTCAAAGCACGCGTCGCTGCACGACTCCTGGCCCTCGCAGCCGGCATCTGGCACAACTGGCGAATCGACGCGCCCCGCAAACGCTCCCTAATCGCCTACGACCACTAAATCCAATAGGACTTAATCATCTAGTACATCAGGTCCGGGCGGAGCGGCGCGTCAAGCGCGCCAGGAGGGCCAGTAATCCCCGGTAGCCCACCAGCAGGATCCCGAGTGAAACCAGCGCCACCATCACGAATGCCAGCACCACCGTCTGGCCGGTGGCGAGCCTGAGCACCATGCCTGCGACCAGGCTGCAAAGCCACACCGGCACGCCGGCCGCCAGCACCCCGAATGGCCGGCGCCAGACCCTGAAGGCCAGCCAACCGGCCGCCAGGCCAACCAGGAACGGCCATGCAGTCAGAAATACTCCTGTTACTACGTCACCGCGGGCATGGGCATCCCGGCCCACTGCGGCAAAGATCAGGATGAGGATGAAATCCACGACGGCGGCGATCACCACGGGAGCAGGGCGGACAGGATTTGCGGTGGATGCTGGGGACGCCGTCATGCTTCGAGTTTAAAGCGCTCCCGCCGGGCGTTATGACCGTTGTGTGCCTGGTCACAGCGGGATAGTGTCGAGCCGGGAGGAGCCAACCATGGAAAAAATCACCACATGTCTCTGGTTTAAGAGCGAGGCAGAGGAAGCAGCCGGTTTTTATACGTCGGTCTTTGATGATTCGGAAGTCAGGCATGTCGCCAGGCAGGGCAACGGTGAGGTGCTCACTGTTGATTTCACGCTCGGGGGCAGAAGCATCCTGGCCTTGAACGGATCCCGGGGAGCGGAATTCAGCGAGGCGTTTTCGCTGGTGGTCCATTGTGAGTCCCAGGATGAACTTGATCGCTACTGGGACGCCCTGGTGGCAGATGGCGGCCAGGAAAGCATGTGCGGCTGGCTGAAGGACCGGTTTGGGCTGTCCTGGCAGATCGTCCCCACGGTACTCGGCTCATTGATCGGTGGCCCGGATCCTGAGGGCGCACAGCGGGCAGTCCAGGCGATGCTCGGAATGCGGAAGCTGGACATCGCCACGCTGCAGAAGGCCTATGACGGCGGGGAAAATTGATCCTGGGTCCGGGCAAGGGGGAACAGTCATGACCAGGATCGGCATTGTGGCCGAGGGCGGCGGAGAAGCGCGGGTCGCGGCGACGCCCACAACTGCCAGGGAGCTGGCAAAACTTGGGTACGACGTCGTCGTGGAACAGGGTGCTGGAACTGCGGCGTCGTTCCCGGACACGGCCTACCTTGAAGCGGGTGCGCAGGTTGTGGACACCGGTGAGGCCTGGGCCAGTGCCGTCGTGTTGAAGATCAACCCGCCCCAACCCGGGGAAATCAACCGGCTTGCCGAGGGCGCCACCTTGATCGGCCTGCTGAGCCCTTCACTGCGGCCGGACCTGGTGGACGAACTCGCTGCGCGGCCCATCACAGCCCTGGCGTTGGACGCTGTTCCCCGGATATCGCGGGCGCAGTCAATGGACGTTCTCAGCTCCATGGCCAACATTGCCGGCTACCGCGCGGTCATTGAGGCGGCCCACGAGTTCGGCCGGTTCTTCACGGGACAGGTCACAGCCGCGGGCAAGGTGCCGCCCGCGAAAGTCCTGGTTGCCGGTGCAGGAGTTGCGGGCCTTGCAGCAATTGGTGCCGCCAGCAGCCTGGGGGCGATCGTCCGGGCAACGGATCCCCGGCCCGAAGTCGCCGACCAGGTGAAATCAATCGGCGGTGTTTACCTCAAGGTTGAAGTGGATGAGGTGATGGCTACGGCGGACGGCTATGCCCGGGCCACCAGCGAGGATTATGACAAACGGGCCGCGGAGATCTACTCAGAGCAGGCCCTGGACGTGGACATCATCATCACCACTGCGCTGATTCCGGGGCGGCCCGCTCCGAAACTCCTGACCGCCGCGGACGTTTCCAGCATGAAGCCGGGCAGCGTGATTGTGGACATGGCGGCTGGCCAGGGCGGCAACGTGGAAGGGTCCAGGGCCGGGGAGCGTGTGGTGACCGCGAACGGCGTCGTCATCCTCGGCTATACGGACTTGCCCGGCAGGCTGCCGGCGCAGGCCTCGCAACTGTACGGGACCAACCTCCTGAACCTGATGAAGCTGCTCACGCCGGGCAAGGACGGCCGGTTGGAGATCGACTTCGATGACGTGGTGCAGCGTTCCGTCACGGTGGTGCGCAACGGTGAAAAGACCTGGCCACCGCCGCCGGTGCAGGTTTCAGCAGGGCCGCCTGCTGTTTCCATGGCAGCAATGCCCGACGGCGGTGCGCAGCCCTCTGCGAAACGGGGCCTGGGCAAAGTGGGCAAGGGAGTCCTGGTTGCGGCCGGGATTGCTGCGCTTTTCGGAATCAATACAGTGGCGCCGCCACCGTTGCCGCAGCATTTCACAGTGCTCCTGCTGTCGGTGGTGGTCGGCTTCTACGTCATAGGCAAGGTCCATCATGCGCTGCATACGCCGCTTATGTCCGTCACCAACGCCATTTCCGGGATCATTGTGGTGGGTGCCTTGCTGCAGGTGACCTCCGGAACTCCGGCGGTTCAGGTACTTGCCGCGGTTGCGGTGCTGTTGGCCAGCATCAACATCTTCGGTGGCTTCGCCGTCACCAGGCGGATGCTCGCGATGTTCTCCAAGGCGGGCAAGTGATCACGGCCGGCTCCGTCGCCGGAGCAGCCTACATTGTGGCCGCCCTGCTGTTTATCCTCAGCCTGGGCGGGCTGAGCAGGCACGAGTCCGCCCGTGGCGGAGTCAATTACGGAATCGCCGGTATGTGTATTGCCCTGGCGGCCACCATTTGGCTCTCCCTGGAAGGAGCCTGGGATTCCGGCGAGGGCCGGACAGGGGTGGCGCTGCTTGCCGGGGCCGTGCTGGCTGGAGCTGCCATCGGATTGTGGCGGGCCCGCAAGGTGGAAATGACCGGCATGCCGGAGCTGATCGCGCTCCTGCACAGCTTCGTTGGCCTGGCTGCCGTGATGGTGGGCTGGAACGGGCACCTGGAGGCCCCCGCATTATCTGCCGAGCTTGCGGCGGTCCACCACGCGGAGGTGTTCATCGGAGTCTTCATCGGCGCGGTGACTTTCACCGGATCCATCGTGGCGTTCCTGAAGTTGTCAGCCCGGATGAAGTCCGCACCACTGATGCTCCCCGGGAAGAACTTCATCAATCTGGGCGCCCTCGTGGCCTTCCTGGCGCTGACCATCTGGTACGTCAACGACTCCATGCTGTGGCTCCTGATCGTCGTGACGCTGCTGGCGCTGGGGCTGGGATGGCACCTGGTTGCCTCGATTGGCGGAGGCGATATGCCCGTCGTCGTGTCAATGCTCAACAGCTACTCCGGCTGGGCGGCTGCGGCAGCGGGATTCCTGTTGAACAACGATCTCCTGATCGTCACCGGAGCCTTGGTGGGCTCTTCGGGCGCCTACCTCTCATACATCATGTGCAAGGCCATGAACAGGTCCTTCCTGTCCGTGATCGCTGGCGTCTTTGGCGTCACCGCCACCGAAGGGATATCCGCTGAGCTGGGCGATTACCGGGAAATCCAGGTCGAGGAAGCGGCGGACCTGCTCTCCGGAGCGTCAAGCGTAGTGATTGTTCCCGGGTACGGCATGGCTGTTGCCCAGGCCCAGTATCCGGTAGCTGAACTGGCACAGAAGCTCCGCGAGCGCGGCACGGAAGTGAGGTTCGGCATCCACCCGGTGGCCGGCAGGCTCCCCGGGCACATGAACGTACTGCTTGCTGAGGCCAAGGTGCCCTATGACATCGTGCTGGAAATGGATGAGGTCAACGATGACCTCAAGGGCACATCGGTGGTGTTGGTGATCGGCGCCAACGACACAGTTAATCCTGCAGCGGCAGAGGATCCCGGCAGTCCCATAGCCGGCATGCCGGTGTTGAGGGTGTGGGAGGCAGAAAACGTGATTGTGTTCAAGCGCTCCATGGCTGCGGGCTATGCCGGAGTGCAGAATCCGTTGTTCTTCCGCGAGAATTCGCACATGCTGTTCGGCGATGCCAAACAACGCGTCGAGGACATCCTCCGCGCTTTTTAGGGGCGTCGCGGGGCCGGGCGGGCTATATGCCTTTCCACCCGCTGCCGGCCGTGAGAGCATACCGGCATGGGATCCATCCAGCGCATTCGTCCCGAGGGCCTTGTCCGCAGTCCGGCCTTCAGCCATGTCGCGGTGGTGCCTCCGGGCGCCACCACCGTCTATGTGGGAGGCCAAAACGCCGTCGACGCCGATGGGCGGCTGTTGGGGGAGGGGGACGTTGCGCTGCAGTCGGCCACAGCCCTGGCAAACGCCAGGACTGCACTGGCTGCCGCGGGGGCCACCCTGGCGGACGTGGTGCAGTGGACTGTGCTCTTTGTGGATGGCGTTGATATCGGCGCGGGGTATGGCGCGATCGCGGCTGAGCTTGCCTCCGATGAACCGGCCCTGGTGACTGCGGCGCGGGTCGCCGGACTGGGAGTGCCCGGCGCACTGGTGGAAATCAGTGCCGTTGCAGCCCTGATGGTGGGCGACTAACGTCCCTCATCCCGCATGTGCCGCTACCGCTGCCACGCCGGAAGATTGGCCGTCACGTACTTGTAGTATTCGGTCCCCTGCAGTTCTGCCGCGGCCTCTTCATCTACGAGGATGGTGGCGTGCTGGTGCATCTGGAGCACTGATCCGGGGCACATGGCGCTGAGGGGACCCTCGACGAGTCCCGCGATTGCCTTGGCCTTCGAACTTCCCTGGGCAACCAGGATGACTTCCCGGGCGTCCATGATCGTCCCGAGGCCCTGGGTGAGGCAATGTGTGGGCACTTCATCGGGGCTTGCAAAGAAGCGCGCGTTATCCCGGCGCGTCTCCGGAGTCAGCGTTTTGATCCGCGTGCGGGAGCTGAGGGAAGACGTCGGCTCATTGAATCCGATGTGCCCTGTGGAGCCGATACCCAGCAGCTGGATGTCGATCCCGCCAAAGGCCTTGATCCGTTCCTCATATATGGTGCAGGCATCCTCAAGGTTTTCGGCAGACCCGTCCGGTACATGCACCCGTTTCGGATCCAGACCCAGTGGAACCGTCACTTCCCGGTCAATGACTGCGCGGTAGCTTTCCGGGTGGCTGGGGCTGAGCCCTACGTATTCGTCAAGGGCGAAAGCCGACAGTCCGGACAGGCCGTCAGGTTTCCGGGCAGCCAGTTCGCGGTAGACGGGCAGGGGAGAGGACCCTGTTGCCACGCCAAGCACCTTCAGCCGGCCGCTTCCGAGCCGGCGTTCAATGATGTCGGCGGCGTAGGCACCGATTTCCTCGGATGTTTCAAAGATGGCGATTTTCATGGATGTCCTCGTGGGAGTTGCAGGCCCGGTCGATGCCGGTTCCGGGCTCGTGGTGTTTCGCTAAAGTTCAGCAGCGGCGATCTTGCCGGTGCTGGGCGCGCCAAGGTCGGGTTCCTCGCGGAGCTCGACCTTGGTGCCGCTCTGTCCGAGCTCAAGAATCTGGATCCGGTTGGTCCCGGAATGCAGCAGCGGGGCCGGGACGTACAACGTGACCTGTGGGCCCGTTTCCTGGTATCGGCCGAGCAGGAATCCGTTGACCCAGACAAATCCCATGCCAAAGCCCGGGAGGGCCAGGAATGTGTCTGCGGGTGTCTGAACCTCCAGCGTGGCCGAGGAGAGCAGCTCCAGTTCCTTCGTTTCCCACTCGTCCAGGGCAACCGGAACGTGCGTCCAGTTGAAGGTGCGTCGCTGGTTGACCAGCACGCCATCCAGGATGCCTTTTCCTTGACCTGTCAACGGTCCGTAATTGATCCTGCCACGGTTCTCCACAAGGATCTCCAGGCGGACACGCGCGCCGGTTCCGGTCACCATAAGGCCGTCTGCAGCAGTCTGATCGTCGAGGACCCCGGCGAACTCGCCGTCCACCCAGACATGGGCGCGATCGGCAAGCCCCAGGATCCGCAAAGGGGTTTCCGCAGGTTCACCGGGCTTGCCGGGCAGGACCGGGTTCGCACTGTACAGCACCATGCCGGCGTCGAGTCCCAACTGCTCAAATGACTGGGGACGAACGCTGCTGACTGCAGGTCCGGCAGAGCGCAGGATGGACAGCAGGGACTTGCCGGGTACAACGGACAGCGACTGAGCCGGAAGGACCGGCGCAGGCTCCAACAGTTCCCGGGGAAGCGGAGGGGGATCCATGATGCCCTGCGCCTTGAAGAACTCGCCGCGCAAAGCATGGAACTTCCCTGTCAGGGCCCCGTTTTCGGCGATGGGCGCGTCAGAGTCGTAGCTCGTGACCGTCGGCTGGAGTACCTTGCCATCGTGGTTCGCTCCGGAGCGCAGCCCGAAGTTGGTGCCGCCATGGGCCATGTAGAGGCAGATGGAACCGCCCAGGTCAAGAATTTTCCGGACTTCTTCAGTGGTCTCTGAGACATCCCGGACATGGTGCTCCTCGCCCCAATGGTCGAACCAGCCACCCCAGAACTCAACATTAAAGAAGGGCTCGCCCGGCCGGCGGCGCTGCCACGTCTCTATCGCTTCATCGCCCCGGCTCCCGAGGGTGGCCGTTGCCCAAGTGTCTTCCATGGCGCCACCGTCCAGGAAGTAGTCTGTTCCGCCGTCGGCTGTGAAAAGAAGCTCTGTGATACCGCGCTCCTGAAGTGCCTGCTTGTTCCACTTCAGGTATTCCTGGTCGTCGCCGTAGCTGCCGTATTCGTTTTCGATCTGGACAGCAACAACCGGGCCGCCGTGGGCCGCCTGCCGCGGAACAATGATCGGGAGCAGTTCGTCGAACCACGCTTCAATGGCGGCCGTGAACTCCGGATCCATGCACCGCAGGCCGATGCCGGGGGTCCCCGTCAGCCAGGCCGGGAACCCGCCATTGTCCCATTCGGCACAAATGTAGGGTCCCGGCCTGACAATGACGTCCAGGCCGATCCGGGCAGCGGTATCGATGAACGCCCCAAGGTCCCGCCAGCCGGTGAAGTCGGGCGCACCGTCCTGTTTCGGCTGATGGAAGTTCCATGCGACGTACGTGTCAACGGTGTTGGCCCCCATGGTTTGCAGCTTCAGGAGCCGGTCCTCCCACTGGTCCGGGTGCACCCGGAAGTAGTGGATCGCGCCAGCCAGGATCCGGTGGGGAACATCGGAGCGGAACAGCTGTGAGTCCCTGTAACTAAGGATGGAGTGGGGCACGGAATTCCTTCTACGACGTACGGGGCACGCTTTCGGCGCACATGATGACTGGCTTTCGAGTGGTCAGGCCGTGTGGGACAGCACTTCGGCTTTGACCTGGTTGAGGAGCGGCTGGCCCGCGATGAAGCGTTCAACGTCGCGGAACGCGGCCTCACCAAGCCGGTGAAGCTCGTTGCCCTGGGAACCGGCAATATGTGGAGTCAACACCAGATTCGGTGCATTGAAAAGTGCTGAATCCGCGGGAAGCGGGTCAGGGTCGGTCACATCGATGACCGCGTGCAGGCGTCCTGACGCCAGCTCGGCAGTCAGCGCAGCCGTATCCACAAGGCTTCCACGTGCCGTGTTGATCAGCGTTGACCCATCACGCATGAGTGCGAGGGCGTCCTTGTTGATCATCTGGAAGGTTGCCGGCACCTCCGGTGCATGCAGGCTGACCACGTCGCTTTCCCTGAGCAGCTCGTCCAGGTTGACCGAGCGGGCATTAAGAATGTCCTCCGGAACAAAGGGGTCGTAGAAGACCACGTCAACGTCAAAGGGATTCAGCAGTTCAATCACCCTTCGACCAATCCTGGATGCGCCCACGACGCCGACCTTCAGGCCATAGTTGCCCCACCGGGCAGGTTCAACAGCGAACGGACGGTACTTCCGGCTGCGCACATAGCCATCCGCGATTTCGAGGATCCGTTTGCCGGACAGCAGAATCATGGCCAGGGTGTACTCGGCCACTGGCAGCGCGTTGGTGTCCGCGCCGGAGGTTACCGTGATGTCGCGGCTGAACAGTTCCTCGGTAGCGAACTCCTTGACGGAACCAGCCGTGTAGATGACCGCCTTCAGTCGAGGCATCCGGTCCAGCATGGCCTCGTCCAGCTGGGGACACCCCCAGCATCCGATGATGAGTTCGACGTCTTCCAGCGGGTACTCCGCAGCGTTGGCTTTCGTCAGCAGTGTGGGTTGCAGGTCCACTGCGGTCTTGAGTTCCTCGAAGACGGCTGGAGTAAACAGCCTCTCCGGGAGCCCGCTGTCCATGGCAAGGACCGCCTTGGGACGTGTGGACCGGGACGGGAGCTGGTTCGTTTCTATTTCAGGGCTCCTGCTCCGATGCCGGACTTCCAGAACCTCTGCAGGGAGATGAAGAGGATGATGACCGGGATGATGGCAACCAGTGAACCCACGACGACGAGCTGTGCAAATTCAGGATCCGCCACAGTGCGTCCGTGCCATGAGTAGATACCCAGGGCTGCCGGGAACAGGCTGGTATCGCTCAGCATCACCAGGGGGAGGAAGAAGTTGTTCCAGATGGCACTGAACGTCATCAGGAAGAGCGTCACGATGCCGGGCTTCATCAGGGGTGCGGCGATCGTCAGGAAGGCGCGGAACTCGCCTGCGCCGTCCAGCCGGGCTGCTTCCATGAGTTCCTTGGGCACGTAGCTGGCACTGAACATCCGCGCAAGGTAGACGCCGAACGGGCTTGCCACCTGGGGAAGGAAGACACCCCAGAAGCTGTTGACCAGGCCAAGGTTGGAGGCCAGCAGGTACAGCGGCATGGTGGTCACGGCAGCAGGCACCAGCACGCCAACCAGGACGAAGCCGAACCAGCGTTCCTTGCCCGGGAACTCGAACTTGTCAAAGGCGTGGCCTGCGAGGAAGGACACCGCCACTGAAACGCAAGCGCCGAGGCCTGCGTAGGCAAACGTGTTGACCATCCACCGGACGAAGGTTCCGTTTTCCCAGCTGAACAGCAGGACCAGGTTTTCGATCAGGTTGAAGTCAGCGAAGACGAATCCGCCGGTGCCGTAGAGGTCCGAGGTGGTCTTCGTGGAAGCCACGATGAGCCACGTCAGCGGCAGGAGCGTGTAAAGGCAGAACAGGAGCAGCATTGCGTTGACAGCAATCTTGGAAGACCAGGCGCTTCCCGACTGGCGCTGCTTGCGGGCTTTCACCGGAGGCATCGGGGCTGGTGCTGCGGTTCCGTGTGCCACGGGTTGTGTTGCGATCGGGCTCATGAGTCCACCTTCGATCCGAACTTGGTAACGGCCCAGGACAGGGCGCCGATAAAGACGGCGAACAGCAGTGCGGTTGCTGCGGCATAGCCGAAGTCGTGCTTCTCGAAGGCCGTCTGGTAAATGAACATGTTGGGGGTCCAGTTGCTGTCAATGGACGTGGCGCGGCTCTTCAGGAGCAGGGGCTCGGCGAACAGCTGCATGGCACCGACGACGGTGAAGAGCGTCGCGACGCTTACAGCGCCCATAATCATGCGTGCCTTGATGGCGAAGGCGGTGCGGATGGGTCCGGCGCCGTCAACAGTGGCGGCTTCCAGGACTTCGCGAGGAACTGCCTGCAGGGCAGCGTAGAAGAGGATGACGTTGTAGCCGGTGTGGAGCCAGATGGTGATGTTTGACAGTGAGAGCAGGGCGGCAATGTGGCTGCCGAGATCCCAAGTGGATCCGGTGCTCTCGAAAATGTCCACCAGCGGGCTGACGCCGGGAGTGTAGAGGTATACCCAGATCACTGCCGCGATCAGGCCGGGAACAATGTTCGGCATGTAGAAAGCGAGGCGGAAGAATCCCTTGGCGCGGGCTGCCGTGGAGTCAAGCAACAGTGCGACTACCAGGGACAGGCCAATCATGACCGGGATATAGAAGAGGCAGTAGATGGCGATGTTGAGGAAGCCGACCAGGAAGGAGGGATCCTGCACCGCGCGGGCGTAGTTTTCCAGGCCATTGAAGACCCGGGTGGCCCCGCCAAGGCCCAGTCCGCTGGACTTTTCGGTGAAGAGGCTGAGGAAACCGGAATATCCGATCGGAGCGATGGTGAACGCCAGGAACAGCACGAAGAATGGAGCCAGGAACAAAAATGCGTGTTTCCCTGACCGGCGGCGTGAACGGCGTATGACGGTGGATCGGGCCGTTGTGGTGGCGCCTGTCATGACTTTTCCCTTCGAATGGGTGGTACTGAATGGACCTTGATCAGCCCGCCGGCCAGGGGGGCGGCCGGCGGGCTGACAAGGAGTGTGTTACTTGACGGAGATTCCGCGGTTCTTCAGGTCAGCAACCGTGGCTTCCTGCGCCGGGGGGAGAATGTCGGCAAGCTTGGTGCTGCCGGCCTTTACCTGTGCGCTGCCATCAGTAAGCTTGGCGAGCGTGGTAGCGGTACCCGGACCCCAGACCCAGCCCTCAGGAACGTTTGCCAGGCCTTCGCCGGCAACTTCGTAGATGTTCTGGCCACCGAAGAAGTCGGGAGCGAACGCCTTGGATGCAGCCTTGCGGGCTTCCTCGTTCACGGGGAAGACGGTGGAGGTACCGCCGGCGATACGGGCTTCGATACCCTCAGGGGTGGTGGTCATCCACTTGATGAACTTCACGCCGGCTTCAGCCTTCTCGCTGTTTTCCGAGATACCGAAGGTCGAGCCACCGTACAGTGCTGCAGCAGGCGTCGACGTCGGTGAAGGCACCGGTGCGATCCGCCACTTGCCTGCCTGGTCCGCGTACGTGGACTGAAGGCCGGCACCGTACCAGGAGCCGCTGATCACGGAGAGCATCTGGCCTGCAGCCTGCTTCTGCTGAAGGACCGGAGCTTCGTCGGACCACAGGAGCTTCTCGTCGTACATTTCCTGGTGGATCTCCAGTGCTTCCTTGGACTTGTCCGAAGCGATGTCAACCTTCCAGGAATCGCCGTCGAGGTCTCCCCACTTGGCGCCGTTCTGCCATGCGAGCGCGGCGTACATCACGCCGTCGCCTACTGCGCTGGCTCCGAGGCGTACGTTCGGGTCGGCTGCTACAACCTTTTCAGCGGCGGCCTTGTATTCTTCCCAGGTCTTGGGTACTTCGATGCCGTACTGCTCGAACAGGTCTGCACGGTAGTACATCTGCAGGACGCCTGCGTCCAGCGGTACGGACCAGGTCGATCCGCCGAAGTTGACCAGGGACTGCGTGGACTCCGAGTAGTTGTCCTTGACGAGGTCACCGGCTTCCTTGGTGATGTCCTTCAGGACACCCTGGCTGGCCATTTCGGCGACGCGCGGGTATTCGACGGTGATTACGTCCGGCGCGTTACCGGCTTTGACCTGGTTGGTCAGCTGCGGGTAGTTGTCCTTCGAGCTGGCAACTTCGTTGAACGTCACGTTGACTTCGTCCTGGGCGGCGTTGAATGCGTCAACGACCTGCTTTGAACCCTTCAGCCATGACGAGAAGGTGATTTCGACCGTCTCCTGCGGCTCGGCAGGTGCAGAGGAGGCAGTGGTGCCCGTTTCTGCTCCGCCGCAGCCGGCGAGCAGTGCCGCGGACAGCAGCCCTGCTGCGATGACGATGCTTGGTTTGCGATTGAGTGGCATGAAGATTACTCCTTGTTGAATGTGGCCCCTCTCACATGGTGGGGGACCGTTTTGTGCCAGTCAAGCGCAATTGACCAAAATGATCCAAAATCTGGTTCAAACGAAAGAAATGATCACTTTGACCCGAAAACTGCCCGGAATCGGGTAGGTTCGCCGCTCTGAAATCATACTTTTTCGGCGCGTTCATTGACCATTGGCTCGAAAGAGTGTGGACTATGATCAGATCGATCATTCAGTCAATTACAAGGGGTTGTTGTGGCACGCAGCGTAACGGAAAGACGCCAGGCGATCCTTGAGATCGTTCAGCAGGAAGGGCCGCAGGTTGTCCTGGAGCTGGCCCAGCGGCTGAACATCTCAGCGGTCACGATCCGCCGCGACCTGGAGGAACTTGCGGGCCAGGGTCTGGTGCACAGGACCCACGGCGCTGTCGCTCCCGTCTCGGAACATGCGGCTGCGGTCTCAGACGGGCCCAAAACGATCGGCCTGGTAGTGCCGCACAGCAACTACTACTTCGACGGCGTGATCGCGGGGGCCAAGGCCGCTGCTGCCGCCGCCGGCGCGCGGCTGGTGCTTGGTGTCTCGGACTACGACAAAGCCACAGAGATGCACCAGGTCGCCCGGCTTACCAACAAGGGTGTTGACGGCCTTGTTGTGGCACCCACGCCAGATTTCGTCACTGGTGAACTGGATGCCGAGCAGCAGGAATGGCTGGTCTCATTGTCGGTTCCTGTGGTTCTCGTTGAACGCCAGGTGTCGTCTACAGGTGCTGCAGCAATACTCGACTCCGTCAGTTCAGCGCACTCCGCGGGCGCTGCCCTGGCCATCAGGCACCTTTCGCAACTCGGGCACCGCAAGCTCGCCTGCGTTATGATCGCCGGCCCCAACGCACCGCAGGTGCGCTCCGGGTATTTGTCCGCCGTTGAGTCCCTTGGGCTGGAGTCGCTCGGTGTCATAGATGAAGGCGGGGCCGGTTCAGAGGACGCCGCAGAATTGTTGCTTCAGGCAGTCCGGGAGGGTGCCACGGGCATCTTCGTCCACAATGACCAGTTGGCCGTCAGGTGCATGATGTGGCTTGAAGACGCCGGCGTCAGCGTCCCGGACCAGGTTTCGCTGGCCGGGTACGACGACGTTATTGCGGGGGTTGCCCACGTTCCCCTTACCGCCGTCGCACCTTGGAAAAGCGCGGTAGGTCATCGCGCGGTACAAAGGCTGCTGACACGTATTGCAGAAAGAGCATCGGCCGCCGGTTCGGGTCGTCCGCCTGCCGAAACGATGGCCACAGAACATCTCGAGTTCATTCCCCGGCTGCATGTGCGCCAATCCACAACTAAGCCGTATGTCGGGGGTCCGATGGCCGAGCTGGGCGTGGCTTCTTCGATTTCAGGGCGTTCCGCGTGAAGCTGGCTTTTTCCTCCCTCGGCATGCCCGGGGATGGGATAGATGAACTGATAAGGATCGCCGAGGCCGGGGGAGCAGAAGGGCTGGAACTGCGGCTGGGCGAGGACGAGGCCGTCAGTGTCACGATGTCAGGCCAGGCCGCAGCCGCTGTGCGGCGCCGCTTGGAAGGCGCCGGTCTGAGCCTGATCTCGATCTCCAGCTATATCAGGGTTTGTTCGCCGGAGCCTGATGCTGAAGTCATTCGTCAACTCAACGAGGCGCTGGAGCTTGCTGCCGTTCTCGGCGCCGGGGGAGTGCGGGTCTTTCCCGGAGCCCAGGTTCCCGCCGGGAGCGGACGGGCCAGCGCCGGCGAATCTGTGTCCTGGGACCGCACAGCGGCCACCCGCCTGTCTGCAGTGTCTGATCATGCATCCCGGCTGGGTGTCCAACTGCTGCTTGAGACCCACGATTCACATCCCACAGGTTCGGACATTGCCCGGATTCTGGCCTTGTCCGAACCGGCGGGAACCGTGCGGGCTATTTGGGACGTGTTGCATCCCTGGCGGTACGGCGAGCAACCGGAGGAGACAGCATCCGCTTTGAACGGTTCTTTGGCGTACTGCCAGTTTAAAGACGCCGTACTGGGCGCCAGCCCCGGGGACGTGACCTTGACCATTCCCGGCCATGGCGGGATTCCCCTTGCCGCGATCGCCGGCATCGCGGAACAGGCCATCCGATCCCAGGGAGATGGCACCTTCTGGGCATCACTGGAGTGGGAAAAGGCCTGGCACCCGGAGCTCGAAGATCTCCCCGTGGCGCTTGCCGCGTTGCGCGCGGTCCTTATGCCCGGCGACGCTCCCTGGGACCAGCCGGCGGCGGGTAGCGCAGGCTAACTTACCTGCAGAACCGGCTCGGCGAGCAACAGCTCCGGTGCAAGGAACGGATCATCCAGGACATCGGGGAGTTCCGGCGCCCCGGCGATAATGTAGTCCGCAGCGGCGGGACCCGTCATGACGAGCCGGTTGCTGTCGGGCACTGTTCCCTGGGCCCGAAGGGCTGCCCAGAGGGCCGTGGCGGGCCTGGCCTCCTCATTGTTCATGAGGCACCAGCTGATGTACACGCCGTAGAGTTCGTCGCGGCTAAGACCCGCTTCAACGTCCGGTTCTTCCCGGGTGGCTTCGGCGAGAAACGCTTCAAAATGGGGACTGCTCACAACAACCTTCTTTCCTTGCGAATCGAATGGCAACCTGTTGTCTGGTTCAGGCAGCAGCATGCTCCGGATGCCGGGTCCGAAGCCGGTGTGCAATATCGGCAGCGGCGGGTCGTGCGGCGGGATCAGGGTCAGTCATCGACGTCAAAAGACTCCGCCAGGCCCGGGGCAGCCCGTCAGGAAGCTCCGGACCGGACAGCGTACGCGCAATCGCACTCTCCAACGGAGGCCCGGGAAAGGCCATCTCTCCCGTAAAGCACTGGAGCAGGATCAGGCCTAGCGAGTAAATATCGCTGGGCGTTCCCGGTTGCTCACCCTTGATTTGTTCGGGGCTCAGGTAAGCAGGCGTCCCTGCAACCGCATCTTCCAGGGTGAGCTCGGGGTCGGCCGAACGGGAAATCCCGAAATCGGCGAGCTTGGGCATCCAGGATTTGCCCTCACGATCATCCTTGGCCAGGAGGATATTGGCTGGCTTCAGATCCCGATGGATTACCTGCCGGCTGTGTACGTAGTCAAGAGCATCGGCCAGTTGTATTCCGAGGGCCGCGACATCCGCTTCCGGAAGGGCGCCCTCGTTCCGGAGCAGGCAACGCAGGTCAGGCCCGTCGACGAATTCAAGGATCAGGACCAGGCCGGAAGTTCCTTCTTCACGAAGATCGCCCGGCATGGCATCAAAGAGTGTCACTACGCCCGGGTGCTGCATGGTGGTCAATGCCTGGACTTCGGCGTCCTCAGAAGGAACGGCGGGCATTGGCGTCTGGATCATCTTGATGGCCACGTGGCGGCCCAGGAGGGCGTCATGCCCCAGGTGGACAGTAGCTGTTGAGCCGGTTCCGATTTTCTCCAGCTGACGGTAGCGCCCAGCGATCAGGGGAGTTTCTGTGCCGCCCGCTAGCGCCGCGGCGGGGCGTTCCATGAGTTTCATAAGGTCCTTCTTTCAGAGGGGCCGTAGCGGCCGACTTGGCTAATTTGGCGCTGCCAAGGGGCTGCAATAGGGCTGGTTGCTCAACCCGTCATGAACACAACGATAAAGGTAGAATACCTTGTCTGTCTACTTGCGAATTGTTTCGAAGGTGGGAGCTTTATGTCATCCTCTGTTGCTACTTGCGCGATTCTCGGCGGAAAATCGGCCCGATTCGGCGCCGATTCCCTAGGGGATGGGGGAGCGGGATCTGCTGTCCAGCTAAATAGACAGACCGGTCTGTCGGTCGATAGCATCGAAGGATGGAATCTGGTGAAAGCAGGACGCACCCAAACATCCCTCCGCGGCAAAGGATCCTGGACGCGTCCTTCGAGCTCTTCGCCCGGCGCGGAATCCGGGACGTGGGAGTCGACGAACTGATTGCCAAGTCGAAGGTGGCGAAGGCCACCTTCTATAAGCATTTCCATACAAAGGATGACCTTGTCCGCGCATATCTGGAGCGCTGGTATGAGGAGCGCAACGAAACCATCGACAAGGCAGCTGCTGCACGACGGTCATCGGGTTCGCCCGAGCAGGCAATCCTGGCAATCTTCGACGTCTTCGACGATTGGTTCCAGCGCGGCGCCGCTGAGGTCAGCACGTTCCTTCACGTCATGATCGAGATGGGCCCTGACCATCCGCTCGGCAAAGCCAGTATTGAGTACCTGGCGCGCACCCGCAGGCAGCTGGCCTGCCTCGCGGTGGACGCGGGTATCCGGGATCCTGAATCGTTTGCCTGGTCCCTGCACATCCTGCTGAAGGGATCTATCGTGGCATCAGCCGAGGGGGATCATCATGCGGCCGCCAGGGCGCGCCAGATGGCAGCCTTGCTGATCGACCTGCACCGGGCGCCGGTTTCCCAGGGTTCAGTTTCACCGGCACAGTCGATCCGGGAGCAAGCCATTCTGGAAGGCCAGGAGCAGTCGGATTCTGTGTCGGTGGCTTCGCGATACGACGTTCCTGATGAAGAGAGCGTCAGCTAGCCCGGGCTTCTGGGGTAGCGGCGAAAACGCGTTAGTTTACATAATGTAGATTATCGGCGTTAGCTTAAGGTGAGTGGGACCCGGCGGGAACTCGCCAATGCTGGACGCTTTTCCTCACACCGGCAGACCAACCAGCCAACGTAAGCAAAGCTGCCGGGCAGCATTGGTCTCGGGGCATGCTTCCGTACCCTTGCGCCGCAGGCATATGTAGCCGACGATTCCTACGTGGGCAACAGCACTAAGGGAACTTTGATCTCCTTCGACGGCGTCGGGATGGGTTACCGCAGTGGTGCGCGCGTCGAAAATCTGTCCTTCGGCGTGGAACCTGGCGAGATCGTCGCGCTCGTGGGCCTGAATGGTGCAGGAAAAACCACCCTCATGCGCCTTGCCCTGGACATGTTGCGTCCACAGGAAGGCGCGGTGCGGCTGTTCGGAACGCCACTCGCGCGGCTTCCGCGCAGGACGTGGAAGCAAGTAGGTGCAATGGTTGAAGTTGCCTTGGCCTATCCAGAGCTGACCGTCCGTGAGAATTTACGCATCGCCGCCAAGCTCCGGGGTGCTGACCCGGAATACGTCGACGCGGCCCTGGCGGAGTGGCACCTGGAACCCGTTGCTGAGCGGATATTCCGGCGGCTGTCGCTCGGTAACCGTCAACGGACAGGGCTCGCCACGGCACTGCAGCACAAGCCACGGCTGGTCATCCTCGATGAGCCCGGCAACGGCCTTGACCCGGCATCTGTCATCAGGCTCCGTGAACATCTCACTCAACGTGCCGCCCAAGGCGCAGCCATCCTCATCAGCAGCCACCACCTTGACGAGATGGCCCGTGTTGCCGACCGGATACTCCTGATGAATGCCGGGCGGCTTATCGGAGAACTCGACACTGAACAGGACGACCTTGAACGGGTCTTCTTCGAACGCATCCGGATCGATGACGAGCAGCGCCCCGAGTCGGCGAGGGGGCCCTGGTGATCGATGTGATCTGGGTCGAAGCCCTCAAACTGCGCCGCTCCACCGTTGGCGTTATCAGTACTGCAGCAATTGTGATCGGTACGCTCGCCATCCTCGGCGGCATCACGGCAGCGCTGGCCAGCGGCGACCCCGCGATCGTTTCGAAGGTCGGCCCAGTTGCCTCAACGCTGGACTGGGATGGCCTGCTGGCGGCCGCGGCCCAGATCACCTCCGCTGGCGGGTTCGTCGGTTTCGGAGTTGTGCTGTCCTGGATGGTAGGCCGGGAGTTCACGGACGGAACCATCACGGGACTGTTCGCACTGCCGGTCAGCCGGAGCCGCATTGCAGCCGCGAAGCTGGCTGTTTATGCGGTGTGGTCCGTGGCCGTGAGCCTGATGCTCTGCGCCGGCATCCTCCTGCTTGGCCTGGCGTTGGGTTACGGACTACCCGGCACCGATGCCTGGGAAGCACTTGGCCGGCAATGGATCTTGGGGGTGCTGACCGCCGCCGCGGCAGTGCCCGTTGCCTGGATCGCGACCATCGCCAGGTCGATCCTCGCCGCGATCGGCGCGACCATCGGCCTGGTTGTAGTCGCGCAAGTCGGAGCACTCACCGGTTCCGGCGGCTGGATCCCCGCAGCCGCCCCGGCACTCTGGGCCCTGAGCGGCGGGGACGCCGCCTCGGCCGCCCAACTCGGCGTAACCATCGCAGCGGCTGCAGCCTTCGGCGCGCTGACCACATGGAGCTGGGGGCGCCTCCAGCTCAACCGCTAGTTGACGTAATCGGCCAGGTGCTCGCCTGTCAGGGTCGAACGGCCGGAGACAAGCTCCGCCGGCGTTCCTTCGAAAACGATGGCGCCGCCGTCGTGCCCTGCGCCGGGCCCCAGATCGATGATCCAGTCAGCGTGCGCCATCACGGCCTGGTGGTGCTCGATGACGATGACTGTCTTTCCGGAATCAACCAGCCGGTCCAGCAGCCTCAGAAGGTTCTCGACGTCGGCCAGGTGCAGGCCGGTGGTGGGCTCGTCGAGCACGTAGATGGTGCCCTTCTCCCCCATCTCGTTGGCCAGTTTGATGCGCTGCCGTTCACCTCCGGACAGCGTGGTGAGTGGCTGGCCGAGCGACAGGTAGCCCAGCCCCACGTCCTCCAGCCTGGAGAGGATCCTGGCGGCAACAGGGGTCTTGGCCTCACCGGTGTTGAAGAACTGGTGAGCCTCCGCCACCGGCATTTCCAGTACCTCGGCAATGTTCTTCCCGCCCAGTGTGTACTCCAGCACGGCAGCCTGGAAACGCTTGCCGCCGCAGTCCTCACACGGGGTTTCCACAGTGTCCATGAAGCTGAGCTCCGTGTAGATCACGCCGGCGCCCTTGCAGCTGGGGCAGGCGCCTTCGGAGTTCGCGCTGAAGAGTGCGGGCTTGACGCCGTTGGCCTTGGCGAACGCCTTGCGGATGGGCTCCAGCAGGCCCGTGTAGGTGGCAGGATTGCTGCGCCGGGAACCCCTGATGGCGCTCTGGTCAATGGATACAACGCCCTCGCGCCGGGCCACCGAACCGTGAATCAGCGAGCTCTTCCCGGAGCCGGCCACGCCGGTGACCACAGTCAGCACGCCCAACGGAATATCGACGTCGACATCCCTGAGGTTGTTCTCCTTGGCCCCACGGATCTCAAGTGCGCCAGTGGGTTTGCGGACCTCCGGCTTCACGCTGACACGGAAGTCCAGGTGCCGGCCGGTGAGGGTGCCGCTGGAACGAAGGCCGTCCACGGTGCCCTCGAAACAGATGGTGCCGCCCGCGCTGCCTGCGCCCGGGCCGAGATCGACGACGTGGTCCGCGATGGCAATCGCTTCGGGCTTGTGCTCGACCACCAGGACTGTGTTGCCCTTGTCCCGGAGTTGGAGCAGCAGCTTGTTCATCCGCTGGATGTCATGCGGGTGCAGGCCAATGGTGGGCTCGTCGAAGACGTATGTGACGTCGGTCAGGGACGAGCCCAGGTGACGGAGCATCTTGATCCGTTGGGCTTCGCCGCCGGACAGAGTACCGGAAGGGCGCTCCAGGCTCAGGTAGCCGAGGCCCAGCAGCACGAAGGCGTCCAGGTTCGCACGGAGCGCAGCCAGCAGCGGGGCGGCGCTTGGCTTATGGAGTCCGCGGATCCAGTCTGCAAGATCCGTGATCTGCATGGCGCACGCGTCCGCAATGCTCACGCCGTCGATCTTGGATGACCGCGCGGCCTCGGTAAGCCGGGACCCGCCGCACTCCGGGCAGGTAGCGAAAGTTGCGATGCGTTCGACGAAGGCCCGGACGTGCGGCTGCAGCGAATCGATGTCCTTGGACAGCATGGACTTGGTGATCTTGGGGATCAGGCCCTCATACGTCATGTTGATGCCGCCGGCCTTGACCTTGACCGGCTCCTTGTACAGGAAATCGTGGAGTTCCTTCTTGGTGAACTCCCCCACCGGCTTGTTGGGATCGTAGAAGCCCGACTCGATGTACGCCTTCACCATCCAGCCGTCAGCGGTGTAACCGGGGATGGTGATGGCGCCCTCAACGAGTGACTTGCTGGAATCGAACACCTGCGTGAGGTCAATATCGGAGACCGAGCCGCGGCCGTCACAGCGCGGGCACATGCCGCCCAGGTACACCACGTCCTTGACGATCTTTTTCTCCCCGGTGGAGGACGTCATCAGGCCGCTGGCCTTGGTGGTGGGGATGTTGAACGAGAAAGCGGTGGCGCCGCCGATGTACGGCTGGCCGAGCCGGCTGAACAGGATGCGCAGCAGCGTGTTGGCATCGGTCACAGTGCCTACCGTGGAGCGTGGATTCGCGCCCAGGCGTTCCTGGTCCACGATGATCGCCGTGGTTAATCCCTCGAGGACGTCGACGTCCGGCCGCGGCACGCTGGGCATAAAACCCTGCACGAAGGCACTGTAGGTCTCGTTGATCATGCGCTGGGATTCAGCGGCAACGGTGTCGAACACCAGGGAGCTTTTACCGGATCCTGACACACCCGTGAACACCGTCAGGCGCCGCTTGGGGATCTCGATGCTGACGTCCTTGAGGTTGTTCTCGCGCGCACCCTGCACACGGATCAGGTCATGGGTGTCTGCAACGTGGATCGCAGGCTGCCGGGTATCCGTGGTGGTCATTGTGTCTCCATCTTTAGTGGGCGGCGTCGTCGACGGCGGCCTGTGACTCTATCTAAACAGCTCTTCCGGGATGCTCAGGAGAGTTCGTTGATCCGGATCATGTTGCCTGCGGGATCGCGGAAGGCGCAGTCCCTGATCCCGTAGCTTTGCTGGATCACTTCCTGCACTACCTCGGCCCCGCTTGCGGCCAGGCGTTCGAAAGTACCGTCCAGGTCAGTGGTCCCGAGGACGATCCGCGCGTAGCTGCCCTTGGCCATCAGTTCGGCGATGGTGCGGCGCTCGTCGTCGGTGAGGCCGGGGTCAGCTGCCGGTGGTTCCAGGACGATTGCCGTCTGGGGCTGATCCGGCGGGCCAACGGTGATCCAGCGCATGTCGCCGTAGCCGACGTCGTTGCGCACCTCGAAGCCGAGGGTGTCCCTGTAGAACGCCAAGGTGGCGTCCGGGTCGGTGTGCGGAAGGAATGTCCAGTGGATTGAAAGGTTCATGCGGTCAGTCTAGGTGGGCTCCAACAGCTGGTGCTTCTCGATTCCTGATCGGTCTGGTGACCTGTTTTGCCACGCACGAAGGCATGCCATGCGTGGCCTTCGCGCGGCGTTTATAGACGCTGGGCGGCACCCCTACGAGCTCGGCAAACCTGGTACTGAAAGTACCCAGCGAGGAACATCCGACGGCGAAGCAGACATCCGTGCTGACATATCCGTTTGCCGCAGCAGATTCATTGCACGTTCGATGCGCCGCGTCATGAGGTAGCTGTAGGGCGGCTCGCCATAGGCGTTGCGGAACTGGCGGCTCAGGTGCCCTGCGGACATGTTCACGCCGCGGGCCAACGCCTCGACGTCGAGCGGCTGGGCGTAGTCCCTGTCGATCCTGTCGCGCACACGGCGGAGCATGGCCAGGTCGCGAAGGGCGCTGGGCGTCGATGGGATTGGTGGTCACCTGCGAGATGATGCCACTGCCCGTTCGGGTTGTCCAGCACCCGTGAAATGGCGCGCTGAACAGCCCATTTGCCAGGCAGGCCATTGTCTTCCGGCGCGGGCTGCCGAAGAATGAACCAATGACGGTATACCTGAGTTCACTTGAAACTGCGGTTCCGGCAACAGTGCTGATCCAGCATGAGGCGCGCGATGTTTTTGCCGCCCAGCCCGGGCTCACCCGGCTGGGCTCGAGGCTGGTGGCCACGTGCTTTGATTCGGCTGCGATCGAAACCAGGTACACGGCTGTCAGGGAGCTGAACCTGGACTACCGCACCCCTGACCCGCAGTTCTTCGATCCGGCCACGGGTCTCCTGCTGAATCCCAGCACCAAGGTGCGCAACGACATCTTCGCCACGGAAGCCACAGCGCTCTTCAATGATGCTGCCCGTTCGGCGCTCAAGGCATGCGCCGGTCTGGGGCCGGAGGACATCACCCACCTCATCACCGTTTCCTGCACGGGCTTCTTTAATCCCGGGCCCGATTACAAGATCGTTCGGGAACTGGACCTTAAGCCTTCCGTGCAGCGCTTCCATCTCGGGTTCATGGGTTGCTACGCTGCCTTTCCTGCCCTAAGGGCTGCCAAGCTCTTTTGCGACGCCGATCCGGACGCCGTGGTGCTGGTGGTCTGCGCAGAACTTTGTTCCCTCCACGTCCGGACCTCCAACGATCCGGACACCATCATGGGCTCTGCCCTGTTTGCTGACGGCGCTGCGGCAGCCGTGGTCAGCGCCAGGACGTTCGACGACGAACCACTGATGAGCCTGGACCAGCTCGAAACGGTGCTGACTCCGGTAGGCGAGGAATCCATGGCCTGGAACATCGGCGACCACGGCTTTGAAATGGTCCTCGGAAACTACGTGCCGCACATCATCGAGGAGCACATCACAGGAGCTTTGGAACCCTATTTTGGCAGTGAAGGACCGCTTGCAGGGACGGCATACAGGGACGTCCCCAACTGGGCCATCCACCCGGGCGGGCGCAGCATCCTGGACAAGGTCCAGCACCGCCTGGAGCTCGGCGACGAACAACTTGTTCCGGCGCGTGAAGTCCTGCGGAACTACGGAAACATGAGCAGCTCCACGGTGTTGTTCGTCATCCGCCACATCCTGGAGCAGCCAGGCGGGGAGGGTGGGCAGATCTGTTCCATGGCGTTTGGTCCCGGCCTGACGGTGGAGACGGGACTCTTCACCAAAGTCCGAAGCATCGCTGCATGCTGAAACGCAGGGAGGGCGTCACACGGGAACAGATGGACAACCCGGACTGCGATCCTGAAAAGCTGCGGCGCACGTATGAACAGTTTCCACTGGTCAACAGGGCCTTCGCAGGGTGGTCCGGGATCTACGTGAAGTACCTGCGTCCGCTCCTCTCCCCCGGCCGCCCTACCTCGCTCCTGGACCTGGGCTGCGGGGGCGGGGACGTTGCCGGTTACCTCGCCGGCCGCGCCAGGAAGGACGGGCTCCGCCTGCTGGTCACAGGGGCCGATCCGGATCCCCGTGCCATGGACTTCGCAGGCAGCCGGCCGGCCAGCCCGGGTGTCTCCTTCCGTCGCGCCTACGGCAGTGACCTGGTGGCAGAAGGTGCAGCTTTCGACGTCGTGATTTCCAACCATGTCCTGCACCACCTGGATCCGCCGGATTTCCAGGATTTCCTGCGTGAATCGAAACAGTTGTCCACACGCCTGGTCCTGCACAACGATCTCCGGCGCAACCCCGTGGCCTACATGCTCTTCAGCGTTGCCGCACTGCCCCTGCGCGGTTCTTTCATTCGCGAAGACGGCCTGACGTCCATCCGGCGCAGCTACACTCCGGCCGAGCTTTCCGCGGTTGCACCGCCGTCGTGGAAGGTTGTGCCCGTCCGCCCGTTCCGGCAGTTACTAATCCACGAAGGCAATCTGCAGGCCGCCGATGATTGACGTTGCCATTGTTGGCGG
Organism: Pseudarthrobacter sp. J47; assembly: GCF_049810315.1. Lineage (GTDB taxonomy): Bacteria > Actinomycetota > Actinomycetes > Actinomycetales > Micrococcaceae > Arthrobacter. Next base: position 1,993,839 of record NZ_CP187358.1, on the reverse strand, counting down.
CGGACCTGTTGGACTCTACCTGGGCTGCCTGCTGCTCCAGCATGGTGTAAGTGTCCGCGTCCTGGAGCAGCGGCATCAGCGCAGCCGCCATTCGCGGGCCATCGGCATCCACCCGCCAGCACTGGAGGCGCTGGACCTGGTGGCCTGCGCGGATCCGCTGATACGGCAGGGCATCGCCATCCACCGAGGCCTGGCCATCAGTGGCGGCCGCCGGCTCGCCAGCATGGATTTTTCCGTGCTCGACTCGAAATATCCCTTTGTGCTCTCCAGCCCGCAGGCGCTGACCGAAGCGGTGTTGGAGAACCGCTTGTTAACGCTCGACGGCGGTGCGCTCAGTCGCGGTGCCAGGGTTACCGGATGCGCGGATCACGACAGCCGCGTGGAGGTCGCGTTCACCGTCACGGACGCGGATGGCGGGCGGGATGTTCAGGAACAAACTCAGGAACAACCTCGAGAACAACGCCAGGAGGAACGGCTGGAGGCCCGGTGGTGCGTGGTGGCAAACGGTGCCCGGACCGCATTATTTCCTGGCACTTCACCACAGGGCGGTACCTCACAACAGGGCTCCGGCCCGGCCCGGAGAAGGTCGCGTACGTATCGGGATGCCTACGTTATGGGCGATTTTGCCGATGCCACAGGATTTGGCAGTACCGCCGTCCTGTTCCTTGAGCGGGACGGGATCGTCGAATCCTTCCCGCTCCCGGGCGGCGTCCGCAGATGGGTGGCCCGGGTGGACCAACACCAGCCGGAGCGGACGCCGGACTGGCTCGCCGGAGTGGTTGGTTCCCGGACCGGAACGGCACCTGATCCGGGGTCCTGCACCATGCTGAGCAGCTTCAGCGTCAGGAGCGGAATCCTGCCGCGGCTGGCGGTTGGCCGAACGGTGGCGATCGGGGACGCCGCACACGAGGTCAGCCCCATCGGCGGCCAGGGGATGAACCTCGGCTGGCTTGATGCCGTGGAGCTGGCTCCACTGCTCCTGCGTGCCCTGCACGGCTCCCCTGTTGAGGCTGCTATGGAGCGCTTTGACCGGTTAAGGCGCAGGGCAGCACGCCGCGCAGCCTTCCAGTCCGAGATCAACATGATGCTGGGAAGGCCGGCCCCGGCCCCCATGCTGACCGTGCGAAACCGGCTCCTTGGCACGTTGGCCGGCATTCCGGCGGTCAACGCCTTTGCAGCCCGCCGGTTCACCATGCAGTAAGGCAGCAGCACCCGGGCCGGACAAACAGGGCCGGAGGGAACGGCTAGTCCTCCTGGTGGTAGCAGTCGTAGCTGCTTTGCCGGTAGATCAGGCCGTCCCGGACACCGAATACGGAGCAGGTTTTTGCCCGGATCAGCTGGCCACGGTCCCAGTAACGCAGATCCATCAGCGACGTCGCAGACCAATCGATTTCAAGAACCACGTTGGTGCCGTCCGAGGTGCTCCGCGTGATGTCAAAGCGCTGGTCCTTGACCACTTCGCGGCTCCCGTCAGCACCCTCCAACACCTGGTCCAGGGTTCGGACGCCACCTTCCGGTGTCAGGATGTTGGGGGCTTCGGTGAGTTCGAAGTCCGGGGCCAGGAAGGGGCGGATCTCCGCTGAGCCGCCGCCGGCCTCGATGGTTTTCACAAATTCCAGCACGCGGCTGAGCGCAGCCTCGGGTGAGGTCAGATGTTCTGTCATAAGTCCGACCCTAGCCGAAGGAACGGCGCCATTTCCTCTGGCCCGGCTGCCCCGGCGATCCTAGACTTCGCTGTATGACGGTGCCGCAGCCAGGGCGGGAGCCCGCAGGAACAGGACGGGCTCGTCGAACCATGTGGGCGGCAGTTTCCGTGGCCTGCCTTGCCGCGTGTTCTCCAACGGGGACATCGGACCCCCCACGCCCGACAGCCTCCGCTACCAGCACCAATGCCCCATCCCAGGCAACGTTCACGGTTCAACTCAACCAGTCCCGGGCTAATTACGGCACACGCGTCGTTGACGTGTTAGTGGCAAACAACGGCACTGCTCCTGTCACGCTTACGTCCCTGCTGCTGGAGGCGGGCCCGTTCGGCACAGTTTCCTGGAACTCCGACGGCGGCGGGACAGTCCTGCCGCCCGGCCAGCCCAAGAGCCTGGTGACGGAGCTTCCGGAACCTTTCTGCCTTCCAGACGGGAGCAACCGGCCCGCCTCAGAACTAACGGCCCGCCTCGAGCTGACAGGCGAGGGCCCCGACACCGCAGCGGCTCCGGTCAGCGACGACTTTGGGGTCCTGGACCGCAACCTGCACGAATACTGCCTGGAGCAGCGTGTCCGGGCGATTGCCGCCGTCGAACTCCTCCCGGAGCTCCACTCCAACGGTGCCGGTTCGGCGACGATCTTCCTGGCCATCACCCCTGCAGCGGAACCTTCGGACCTGGGCGCATCGAAAGTATTGCGGATTGAACGGATCCTTGGGACAACGCTGCTTGCCGCAGACCCCGCAGCGCCATGGCCCGAAGGTCTGCAGGTCCGTGCGGGCGATCCACCCCGGACCCTCCAACTTCAGGTCCGGCCTGCCCGGTGCGACCCCCATGCGGTAGCCGAAGACAAAGTCGGAACGCTCCTGCCGCTGATGGTCGATGTGGGCGGCGTGAAGGGAACTATCAAGGCAGCGGCCAGGCCGGAACTGAAAGGCGCCATCCACGACTTTGTCAGTGCGGCGTGCCTGCCCGGTTAGGATGTGGCCATGAGTGAGCCGTCCCGGGAACCCGAATCGAACTTCAGCACCGATCCGCAGGGCATCAGGGACTCGGTCCTGGCCCTCTTGGGTGCCGGGACGCTGCCACCCATCGTGCAGGCAGGCCACCCAGCGTTGCGGCAGCCGGCAGTGGCATTCGACGGCCAGCTGTCCGGGCCGGAACTTGAACGCTTCATCGACCTGATGCGCGCGGTGATGCATGAGGCGCCGGGCGTGGGGCTGGCTGCGCCGCAACTTGGCATCCCGTTGCAGGTGGCTGTCCTCGAGGACCTCTACCCGCTTGATCCCGAGGTGGCGGCCGCCCGGAACCGACAGCCGCTCGAGTTCTTTGCCGTACTCAACCCCATGTACCGGGCAGTGGGTACGGAGACCGCGGCGTTCTATGAGGGGTGCCTATCCTTGAATGGGCTGCAGGCCGTTGTGATCCGTCCAGCGAAGGTGGAGCTGGACTTCCGGACCCCTGACGGCCGCGCCATGCAACGGACCTTCGAAGGATGGCAGGCCAGGATAGTCCAGCACGAAACGGATCACCTGGCCGGCACCTTGTACATCGACAAGGCCGAGTTGCGCTCCCTCAGCACGAATTCCGAATACGCCGCGCGCTGGGCGGAACCGGGCATCGGAAAAGCAAGGGAGGGACTGGGGTTCCTTCCCGGCCCCTAGGATTAATGGCATGTCTGCCCCCTCCGTGCCCGATCTTTTGTGTCCGCACTGCCATGAAGCCCTGCATTTCACACCGGCTTCCAGCGCGGACCCAGGCACAGCACCGGCGTCACTGAGGTGCAGCAAAGGACACCATTTCGACGCCGCCAGGCAGGGCTACTTCAACTTCCTGGTGGGCAAAGGAACAGTATTCGAGGCGGATTCTGCACCGATGGTTGCTGCCCGCTACGATTTCCTGGCCAGTGGCCACTATGACCCCCTCGCGGATGCTGTTGCGGATGCCGTCGCCCCCGCGCTGACTGCAGGCTCGCCCCTGATCCTCGACGCCGGCACCGGAACCGGACATTACCTGCGCCGTGTCCTTGACCGTTTTGCCCCTGCTGCCGGGCTGCGCGCCCTGGCCATGGACATCTCCAAGTTCGCCGTCCGCCGGGCGGCCCGGCTGAATCCGGAGGCCATCAACGTGGTCTCGGACATCTGGCAACCGCTCCCTGTGGCCGACGGCACGGTGGATGCCATTATGGTGGTCTTCGCTCCACGCAACGTCGCCGGATTCGCAAGGGCGCTCCGGCCCGGCGGGCTCCTGGTGGTGGTGACACCAAGGCCGGGCCACCTTGCGGAAATAGCTGCGGCCACCGGAATGCTGGGCATCGAACCGGGCAAAGAGGAACGCCTGGCCACACAAATGGGAACCCATTTCCGGACCAGTCAAGTCCAGGACCTGGACGTGGCCATGGAGCTGGGAACTGCACAGGTGGCCGATCTGGCCTTTATGGGGCCGGCCGGGCACCACCTGGACCGTGCGGCACTCGCGGAGAAGCTCGCTGCACGCACCGGCAGCGCCGGAACCACCCCGGTAACCGCCCAGTTCAGGATCACCACGTTCGTTCCCCTGCCTGCCTGAGGTCACAACTTGGCCACGTTCGCCGTGCTGGCCGTCCTCCCCTGCCCTCCCTGGCTCCGCCGCACTAGGATAAGAATGCCGCTGTATACCCTACGGATGCGGAATTTCAAGGGGGAAAGAATGTTTGAATGGGTTGGACAAAACTGGTGGGCCCTTTGGCTCACCCTGTTCCTGGCCTTTGCCGTCATCGAGATGCTCACCCTCGATCTGTTCTTCATCATGCTTGGCGCCGGAGCGCTGGCTGGCCTGGTCGCCGAACTGGCGGGGGCAGACCTCTGGCTGCAGATCATTGCCTTTTGCGTGGTCTCGCTCCTGATGATCGCGTTCATCCGACCCGTAGCGCTGAGACACCTTAAGAAGGGTCCGGCGAACCAGCGAAGCAACATAGACCGCCTGATCGGCGAAAAAGCCCTGGTGCTGGAGCCTGTCACCGCAAACGGTGGACGCGTGAAGATCGGTGGGGACGTCTGGAGCGCCCGCTCGGCGTCGGGCACCATCGCCGCCGGTGAGGGCGTCATTGTGGAAGCCATCGACGGCGCCACCGCCGTGGTTACGGCGCCATCGGATCCTGCGGTCCACTAAGCCCGGTCCTGCCCGGGCAGGACTGCTGAAATAAATACTGCCTGTCAAAACTGGGGAATGAAGGAGAAGTATGGAGAACGCCGGAGGATTTGCCGCCACAGTGGTGTTGCTGGTCCTGATTGTTTTTGTCGTAATTGTCTTAGTCCGTTCGGTGCGGATCGTCCCGCAGGCCCGGGCCGGCGTCGTGGAGCGCCTGGGGAAATACCAGCGCACCCTTAACCCGGGCCTGACCATCCTCATCCCGTTCGTTGACCGCCTCCTGCCGCTGCTTGACCTTCGTGAACAGGTGGTGTCCTTCCCGCCCCAGCCGGTGATCACCGAAGACAACCTGGTGGTCTCCATCGACACCGTTGTGTATTTCCAGGTGACGGACCCGCGGGCGGCCACCTATGAGATCGCCAATTACATCCAGGCCGTTGAGCAGCTGACCACCACCACGCTTCGTAACGTCGTGGGTGGGCTCAATCTGGAAGAAGCACTGACCTCGCGTGACCAGATCAACGGCCAGCTCCGTGGTGTGCTTGATGAAGCAACCGGCCGCTGGGGTATCCGCGTCTCCCGTGTGGAGCTGAAGGCCATCGATCCGCCCCACTCCATCCAGGACTCCATGGAAAAGCAGATGCGTGCTGAGCGTGACCGCCGTGCGGCCATCCTCACTGCCGAAGGAACCAAGCAGTCTGCCATCCTCACGGCTGAAGGCCAGCGCCAGGCGTCCATTCTTGCCGCAGAGGGCGATGCCAAGGCTGCCATCCTGCGTGCGGACGGTGAAGCACAGGCCATCCAGAAGGTCTTTGGTGCGATCCACGCGGGCAACCCGGACCAGAAGCTGCTGGCCTACCAGTACCTCCAGACCCTGCCCAAGCTCGCCGAAGGCACGTCCAACAAGCTCTGGATTATTCCCAGCGAAGTGGGCGAGGCACTCAAGGGGATTGGCAGCGCGCTGGGAGGCGTTACTCCTGACGGCAGTGCAGGCAGCGGAGTGTTTGGCAGTGACGCCGGCGCAGAGGGCACCACGCGGGCAACCGCGCCCTAGCCTCCTCTGGAAAGCAACACGTCCTGACGCAAGGATCCGGGTTTCGGCGCACAGCGCCAAGCCCGGGTCCTTGTTTGCTTTTGCTGTGCGGGCCGGGCTTCCGTATAATGAAATATTTGTCCGGTTCGGTCGTTCGAGCCGGAACAAGAACGCTTCGCAGGACGTTGAATCTAGCATGATGCAGCGTTGTGCACATCATAGCCCGGTGCATTTTTGCGGCGCCGGCTAGCGCGGGGTTTTACCGCTTCGCGAACCGAACAGAGGGAGAAATCATGAGCGATCGCAGCCTGCGGGGAATGCGCCTGGGCGCGCAGAGCATGGAGACCGAATCCGGTGTTGAGCCGGCTCCGCGCCAGCGTGTCGAGTACCGGTGTGAAGACGGCGAACAGGTATTCGTTACGTTCTCTTCCGAGGCGGAAATTCCCCCGGTTTGGGTTTCAAAGACAGGCAAAGAAGCCCTGCTTGTTGACGGTGAACGTCCTGACACCAGCAACGAGAAAGCTGTGCGCACCCACTGGGACATGTTGCTGGAACGCCGGAGCCTTCCGGAACTGGAGCAGATCCTTGAGGATCGCCTGACCATTCTCCGCGAACGCCGCGGGGAACGTCGCAGCGCCTGATCCCAAGCGCCCCTAAACAAAAGGCGGGCCTGCCGTAACATCCGTTACGGCAGGCCCGCCTTTGTCGTGGCTGCAGCCGGGACTGTGCCTACTTTGCTGCTTTGCCTGTGAGCTTGTTCCACCGCGCTGCGAGGCCCCACTTGGTGACGTTGACCATTGCTTCAACTACGATGTTGCCACTCATCTTGGAGGCGCCCAGCTCGCGTTCCACGAACGTGATGGGCCGTTCCACAATGGTCAGCCCAAGGTTGGCCACCCGCCAGGCAAGGTCCACCTGGAAACCGTATCCGACTGATTCGACTTCAGCGAGGTTCAGTTTTTCCAAGGTGGTGCGCCGGAAAGCGCGGTAGCCGCCGGTGACATCCTTGATTTTGACCCCCAGCATCAACCGCGAGTAGAGGCTGCCGGTGCGGGAGATGAGCTGGCGGTGGAGGGGCCAGTTGACCACACTGCCGCCACGGACCCAGCGGGAACCCATGGCGAGGTCAGCGCCGTCTTCAATCGCATCCAGCAACAGCGGCAATTGCTCGGGCTGGTGCGAGCCGTCTGCATCCATTTCCACCAGGACGTCGTAGCCGGCGTCCAGGCCCCACTGGAAGCCGGCAATGTACGCCGCGCCCAGGCCTTCCTTGCCCTTGCGGTGCAGCACGTGGACCTGCTGGTCCTCCGCGGCGATGCTGTCTGCAAGCTGGCCGGTGCCGTCCGGGCTGTTGTCATCCACCACCAGCACATCCGACGCCGGAACGGCCGTCCTCAGGCGGCCAAGGGTCCGCGGCAGGGATTCAAGCTCGTTGTAAGTGGGGATGATGGTCAGGACGCGCACAGAGGGCCTTTCCTATAGGGGACGATCAGCACAGCCCGGTCCGGAGAGCCGGGCCAGGCGCAAATGTCCATTATAGGGGAATGGGACAGGCCCACAGGCGCGGGCCGGTTCCGCGACGCCGCACTGCGCGGCTGGGGGAACTGTTCTCTGCTGCCTGTGGACCTGCCCGTAGCTACAGCCCGCCTCCCCGGTCCGGGCGAAAGTTCCGCGCCACACCGGAATGGGCCCAAAGCCCGCCGTAGCCGGGCGGAAGCCGGTAGGTCCCCCGCCCGTTGAGGAACCATGCTACGTGCTGGGCGGAAGGTGGCGCTAGGGCTTCTGCAAGTCTCCTGAAGAATAGATTTCGACGCCGGCACGCACCGTTTGCAGGCACACGGGATCGCTTCCGGTGTCCAGTGCCGGCAACAAGGGTGTGCGGGCACGTGGATCGGTGCTCCAGGACTGCACCCTGCCGTCAGAGACCTGAACCATCAGTTCTTCCACGTCCCATACGGCGAAGCTGGCCGGGGCTCCGGGGACGAGTTGGCCCGCCATGGGATCGGAATAGCGCGCCGCCCGGTACCCCGCGCGGGTGTGTCCAAGGAACGCCGCACGTGCCGAGATTTGTTCCCGCGGGTTGTGGTGCTCCACACAGGCCCGGACACTGGACCACGGACGCAGCGGGGTGACAGGGCTGTCACTGCCGAAGGCAATGGGAACGCCAGCCGAATAGAAGGCAGCGAACGGATTCAGGGCCCGGCTCCGCTCCCCCAGCCGCTGTTCATAGAGGGCCCCGGGGCCGCCCCACAGTGCATCGAAGGCCGGCTGGGCGCTCACGGACGCCGAATAGTGTGCCAGCCGTTTCACGGCCGCTTCATCGGCCATTTCAACATGCTCGAAACGGTGGCCGGCTGCGCGGACACGGCTTTCGCCCACCTCAGCGGCAGCCCGGTCCAGGGCCTCCAGCGCAAGGTCCAGCCCGGCGTCGCCGATTACATGGAAACCGCCCTGGATGCCCAGCACGGAGCAAATGGCCAAGTGGTTTGCCGCCTCATCAACAGAAAGGTACAGCGAGCCCCGGTGACCGGCGGCGTCTGCATAGTCTGTGCGAAGGGCAGCCGTGCGGGATCCGAGGGAGCCGTCAATGTTCAGGTCGCCGGCGAGCCCGCGGACGGGCACGCCCAGGCTGGCCAGGAGGTTGCCGGCCTGTTCCTCGGATGTGGCGAGCTCCGCCCAGTATCCGAGGACTTCCGGGCCGGTGATGGGCCCGTTGTTTCGGGACATGGCCATCCGGAGGTCCTCCGGGCTGGAAATTCCCGGTGCCGCCATTTCGGCGAGGGCCACGTAGCCCTGCGACGCGGCCTCCTGCAGGGCGCGCTCCTGGAAACCAGCGCGCTGGGCTTCGGGGAGGTTCCGGGTAAAGCGGCGGGCAGCGGTGTGGGCGGCCTTGACGACAACCGCGCCCCCGGAATATCCATCCAGCCCTTGGAGCCCGGCCGCTGCTGCCAAAGATGGTGAGACCAGCGCGGAATGGACATCGACCCGCGCCAGGTACAGTGGCCGGCCGGCCGCGGCACGCTCCAGTTGTTCCGGCGTCGGAAGTTCCCGGTTGTGCCAGGTGGAATCATCCCAGCCGTGGCCCAGGATCACGGCATGGCCGAGGGCAGCCCGTTCCGCCACGGCATCGAGGAGTCCGGCCGCCGATTTCACCGCACCCAGCTGCAGCCCGGACAGTGCAATGCCGGTCTCTGTCAGGTGGATGTGCGAGTCCACGAAGCCAGGGGCCACCAGGGCGCCCTGCAGGTCCACGATTTCCATGGTGCTGTCCGCGATGGACGACGCAGCCTGCTCGGATCCCACCCAGGCCACCACGCCGTCATCCACCAGCAGGGCCGATGCGAAGGGATCGGCCGCTGTATAGACCGAGCCGTTCCGGTAGAGGGTGACGCGTCGCTGACCGGATTCGGCAGGGGTGTGCTGGGACGTTGTCATGGGCGGAAGAGGCTCCTTGCTGGTGTGGGTCTGCTGGATGGAGGCGGGTAAGCCGGTCAGGTCACGGCCGAATATGCCACCACTCCCCTGCGGATCTTCTTGATGGCCTCGCTGCACAGCCGCGCCAGGCGGGGCTCCAGGCCAGGGATGCCCGCGAGCTGGTCCAGGAGGTCGATCACCTGCTTCACCCAGCGGACGAAGTCCCCGGCCGCCAGATCGGTCCCGCGCAGCACCTCCTGGAGGTGTTTGCCGTTGGCCCACTTGTAGAGGGGCCAGATCAGTCCCAGCTCCGGCTCGCCCGTCAGCGGCAGCTTCTTTTGCTCTTCGAGGTCCTCCAAGGCGGACCACTCCTGCACCATGATGTCCACTGCCGTCTCCAGCGAGACACTGGGCATCCGCGGCCGCAGCCCGCCCTCCTCGCGTTTGGCCTGGAAGACCAGCGCGGAGGCAACCGCAGCGAGTTCGACGGCGTCAAGGTCGTTAAACGCGCCAAGTCGAAGCGCCTGCGAAATCAGGAGGTCCTTCTCGCCATAGATGCGCCGCAGCCGCTGCCCGTCGCGGCTGATGCCCAGCTCGCCGTCGTCGCGGGATTCCAGGTACCCGTAGGCGGCCAGCACATCACAGACGCGGTCGAATGTCTTGGCGATTGTGTTGGTGCGGGACTGGATCTGCCGGACCAGGCCATCGGTCTCACGGCGAAGTTTCCACCAGCGTTCGGACCACCGCGCATGGTCCTCGCGTTCACTGCAGCCGTGGCACGGATGGGCCCGCAGTGCCTTGCGGAGCTCAACGATCCGCTTCTCCTGGTCAGCAGAGGCCGACGGCCCGGTGAAGGCGTTGTTCCGGGCACTGGCCGGGGACAGCGGGCGGTTGTCACGCAGCGCATCCCGCACCGCTGACGCAAGGTCGCGGCGGGACTTGGGGGTCTTGCCGTTAAAACCCTTCGGAATCCGGATCCGCGTAATGGGAGCAATAGGGCCGTCAAGGTCGTCAGTTCCCACCCGCCGCAACTGCCCGTCGAGTGTCAATACAGAAGGCCGGGGCTCCCTGCTGTGATGGTCCGCGGCCAGGACCACAACCGGTCCGGGAGAACGTCCCAGGGGCACATCCACCACGTCACCCGGGAGCAGCCGGGCCAGTGAATCTTCCGCCAGGGACTTACGCGCCCGTGTCAGGGTCCGCGACGTGGCCTTCTCGGCGTCGGACAACTCCCTCCTGACCCGCGCATACTCGGTGAAGTCACCCAGGTGGCAGGTCATGGACTTTGCGTAGCCCGCCAGGGACTCTTCACGTGCCCTGACCTGTTTTGCCAGTCCCACCACGGAACGGTCCGCCTGGAACTGCGCGAAGGAGGACTCGAGGATTTCGCGGGCCCGGGAGCGCCCGAACTGCGCCAGCAGGTTGATGCTCATGTTGTAGCTGGGGCGGAAGCTCGAATTCAGAGGGTAGGTCCGTCGGGACGCCAGGCCGGCCACTGCTGCAGGATCGGTTCCGGGCTGCCAGAGCACAACGGCGTGGCCCTCGACGTCGATGCCCCGACGCCCGGCGCGGCCGGTCAACTGGGTGTATTCACCGGCAGTGATGTCCACATGCGATTCGCCATTAAATTTGTCCAGCTTTTCCAGGACGACGGTGCGGGCCGGCATGTTGACGCCCAGCGCAAGGGTCTCCGTGGCAAAGACAGCCTTCACCAGGCCTTCGGCGAAGAGCTTTTCCACGACTTCCTTGAACGTGGGCAGCATGCCGGCATGGTGGGCGGCGAAGCCACGGACCAGGCCCTCACGCCAGGTCCAGAAGCCCAGGACATCCAGGTCCTCGGACGGGATATCCTGGCCGGCCTCGTCCACCCGCAACGCAATGATGCGCTGTTCCTTCTCAGAGGTGAGCCACAGGCCGGAGGAAACACACTGGGCAACGGCAGCGTCGCAGCCCGCCCTGGAAAAGATGAACGTGATGGCTGGAAGAAGGTCCTGCCTGTCCAGGCTGGCGATGACCTGGGGGCGGCTTGCCTTGCGGACGGCACCGTTGTCCTGGCCCCGGCCATAGGAATCGTTGCGGCGCTGCATCCTTCGCTGGTTGCGGCCGCCGTGTGCGGCGCGGGCACGGCTGTGGGCCGGGGTTTCGTTCCGCGCCAGGGACATCAGCTCAGGATTGACCTCAAAGCCTGTCCGTGACTGCACGGGACGGGAGGCCGTGGCCTCCACCGTCGTGCCATCCGCCGGCGGAGCGATCTCGTCAAAGGTGGTCTCCCCGGCGAACAGGTCGATAATCTCCCTGCCCACCATCACGTGCTGCCACAGCGGAACAGGACGGTGCTCGGAGACGATGATGTCGGTATCCCCGCGGACCGTATCCAGCCAGGCACCAAACTCTTCGGCGTTGGACACCGTGGCACTCAGTGAGGCCACCTGGACCTCGCTGGGCAGGTGGATGATCACTTCCTCCCAGACAGCCCCCCGGAACCTGTCGGCCAGGTAGTGGACCTCATCCATCACCACGTACCCGAGATCAAAGAGTGCATCCGAGTCCGCGTACAGCATGTTCCGCAGGACCTCGGTGGTCATAACCACCACCGGCGCATCACCGTTGATATTGGTATCGCCGGTCAGCAGGCCGACGTTGTCGGACCCGTACTTCTCACTGAGTTCGAAGTATTTCTGGTTGCTCAGTGCCTTGATCGGGGTGGTGTAGAAAGCCTTGAGTCCGCGTTCCAGGGCCAGGTAGATCGCGAACTCGCCCACGATCGTTTTGCCCGCACCGGTTGGAGCGGCCACCAGCACGCCCCGGCCCTCCTGCAGAGAACGGCAGGCCTGAAGCTGGAAATCATCGAGGGCAAAGTCGAAAGTGCGAACGAAGCTTCCCAAATAGCTCTTTGCTTCGGCCGTTCGCTCAACACTGGCCCGATAGCTTTCAGAAGGGGAAAGGGCGTCGGATGAACCGGGCCCGGATGAAGAGGACATGCCTCCAGCCTAATGGCCCCCTAGAGATTCTTCAGTTCGCTTCTAGGCGTGGCCACGTCAGCGTTGGCTTCGGTTTCGGCCGCAACCTTGGCGGCCCGCTTGTCCCGGCGGTTGTCATTGAGGATGCACAGGCCAATCGCCGCGAAGAACAGCACCAGCAGGGGCCCTGCCAGCATGATCATGGACAGCGCATCGGTGCCCGGTGCTGCCAGGGCGGTCAGCACAAACACCAGGAACACAATGATGCGCCAGGCCTTCAGGATGGTCCGGCCACGCACTACCCCGGCCATGTTGATGCCCACCAGCAGCACCGGTACCAGGAAGGAAATCCCCAGGATGAGGAACATCTGGGTGACGAACGTCAGGTAGTCGGCCGCGCCAATGTTGTTCGCGCCTTCCGCGGGAGTGAACTGCAGCAGTGCCCGGACAACCGTGGGAAAGACCCACCAGCCCACGTACACGCCGGCCAGGAACAGCGGCACGCCTGCAAACATGTATCCCAGCGTGTAGCGGCGTTCCTTCGAGGTCAGGCCAGGAGTGATGAACGCCCAGACCTGGTAGATCCAGATGGGGCTGGAGATGACCAGGCCGATCTGGATGGCGATCTGGATTTTGAACGCGAAAGGATCCGCAATCGTCGCGAAGTTCAGGACGGCTGTACGGCCCGTTTCTTCGGCGATGGTGATCAATGGCGATGACAGCCCGTTGACCACGGGATCGTAAAGGAACCAGCCCCCAACGGCAGCCACCAGGATGCCGATGGCCGACTTGATCAGGCGGTTCTTCAGCTCCCTGAGGTGATCCCAGAGAGCCATCCTCCCCTCAGGGTTGGATTTGCGGCCTTTCGTCAGTGCCACTGGATCAGATGCGGTTGGACGGCGGAACGTCGTTGCCGCCGGTAGTGCCGCCGTCGTTGTTCCGCTGTTCGTTCTGCGGGTGGTTCACGACCTTGCCCTCAACGGGGCCGGTGGCGTCGTTGGCCTCAGGCTTGCCGTCGTTCTTCATTTCCTTGACCTCGGACTTGATAATCCGCATGGACTGGCCCAGGCTGCGTGCCATGCCCGGAAGCTTGGGAGCAGCAAAGAGCAGCAGGGCCACGATGATGATGATGAGGATCGGCCAGGGGCTATCAAACAGTCTTCCCACGGGAATTCCTTTCTGGGGGTATTTCTACGTCTAGTTTAATTCGAGGTCGTGCAGGCGCTGGGGCTGATGCCTGTCCTTCTTGCGCTGCACGCGCCGCTGACGGCGCAATTCCCGGCGGGATGCCTTGGAGGTGAGGTAATCATGTCTTACCTGGTCCGGCGAGGCAAAAACTGCCCATCCCGGCTCAGGACCTGCGCTGCCTCCCGGGGGCACCGCGGACGGAGGGAACGCCGCGACCTGGCCAAGCTTCTCCCCTGCTGCACCGAGATCGCGCATTACTGCCATGGCCTGCCGGAACAAGCGGATTCCGAGCAGCACGAAAAGCAAGAGGGAAAGCGCTATCAGCGCGATCCAGATCACAATCCAGGACCACCAAGGCATGATATCCAGTCTATCCTCCGTACCGGTGCAGGGCGGACTCCACCCAGTTCCGGGCCGCCTTGGCGTGTTCCTCAGGCGCCAGCACCCGCACCTGGCCGCCGTGCTGTGCCACCAGCATGGGAATCCAGTCGGCATTGCCAATCCGGATGTCCGCCACCAGCCCGCCGTCCGGAAGATTGGCTGTCCGTTCCGCGAAGTAGTCATCGGCAAGGCCCGAGCCCTGCCGGGTGAGCTGCAGCGTGACAACAGTATCCTCGTCCCGCGGCGTAAAGGGCCGCGCCGGGCCGGTGCCCAGCTCACTGGAACCGTGCTCTGCAGCGAGCCCGTTGGGCTCAAGGGACTCCATCCGGTCAAGGCGGAAGTTACGGATGCCGCCCGCTCCATGGCACCACGCCTCGACGTACCAGACGTTGTCGCGTGAAAAGAGCCGCAGCGGATCGATGTTCCGTTCACTGACTTCATCCCGGAGCGGTGAAACATAGCGCAGATGGAGCTGCGAGCCGGACGCGATGGCCGACGAAATGGTTTCCATAGTGGCGCGCTCCGCCGGAACCACGTCCGGACCGGACAGGGAGGCTGCCCGGAGCCCCTCCTCCCCGGCTGCCGCGAGGAGCTTGAGGGTTACCGATTCGAGGGCCGGATCATCAGCCGGTTCCGGCAGGCCGTTCAGGGCGGAGAGACCCGTAAGAAGCGCGCACGCCTCCTCCACCGTAAAGCGGACAGGGCGCGTCAACTCGAGGTCTTCGATGATGAAGACGTGGTCGTCCTCCCACTGGATGTCGAAGAGATCCCCCGGGTAACCCTCAGGCAGTCCCGTGCAGATCAGGATCCGCAGATCCTCCTCCAACTGGTTGCGTGTCACGCCGAACTTGTCAGCAACTTCCTGGATGTGAAGGCCCTGGTTGTGCACCAGGAACGGCACCAGTTCCAGCATCCTGCGCAGTTGGTCCTCGGAAGTCCGCGGACGTGCCGGTCGGGACTGTTTTGTGTCGAAGGAGTAGGCGGGAACGGGCGACTCCGCGAGCCGGGTGGCCGCGTGCAGCCTCCGCCTGACGGACGATGCCAGGTCCTCGGGCTCAAGGACCCGTACCTGTGGACCGTAGGAAGCGAGCTCTTCCGCAAGTACCTCAGCGTCCCGGAACGGCAGCCGGAGAACGTCCGTACCGTCGTCGTTGGTTGGCCCGCTGGTGCCTTCCGCGCCGCCCTGGGGCACGGTTTCAGCCCTCCGGCGCAGCTGCAGCAGCCGTCCCGCGGGCACCTCCACCAAGGCGTGGGACAGCGGGAGTTCCGGAAGTTTCGCCAGCTCCGCGCGGATGTCGAAGTCCGACGGCGGCACAAACGTTCCATCCGCCAGGACGCTGACGTCGCTGGTAAAGCGCGATAACCGGAAGTATCGAAGGGCGTCGCGCCGGCGGTCGCGGCCGGCCAGGTACCAGTGGCCAAAGCGGCTGCCCAGGCCCCAGGGTTCCACGGTCCGCAGTTCTTCCACGCCTGTACTGCCGGCAAGGTACCGGAACGTCACTGCATTCCGGGCGTGCATGGCTGCCACCAGGACATCGAAGGCCTGCCCGGCAGGCTTGATCCTCGGCTGGATGGCGGGCGGTACATCAACCTCCGCGGCTCCCCCGGCAGCCTGCAGCTTGCGCAGGGCGTTGGCGGCAGCCGTCCCCATGGCTTCCTGCTCCCACAACTGGGCGGCCAGCAGGAGGACGGCCCACTCGCCACGGCTCAGCTGAACGTCCGGCAGGCGGTTTGATTCCTTGCCGATCCTGTAACGCGTAGTGGCCGGATCATCCGAGCCCCATCCGGTATCCATGACCGTCTCGACGTCGAACCCGAAATCACGAAGATCGTTCTTGTCACGCTCGAACATGCGGCCAAAGGCGGTATCGGAGCTGGATGGGTAGATCTTCTCGCGAAGCTCACTGCGGCGCAGGCCATAGCGGGTATTCAGCAGGGCCATCAGGAGGTTCAGGAGACGTTCAGTGCGGGTAGCGGACACCTTGGCTACGTTACTAAACACGGAGGTTTAACGCATGGAGCGCGGTCACAGCCAGGAAAAGATGTCCCTGATTGTTACCGCGCTCCGCAGCGTCTTGCTATTGACTAGCGGACGCCCACCAGGTCAACAACGAAGATCAGCGCCTCATTGGGGCCGATTGCCCCGCCTGCGCCGCGGGAACCGTACGCCAGTTCCGAAGGGATTTCCAGGCGACGGCGGCCGCCTACCTTCATGCCCAGGAGGCCCTGGTCCCATCCCTGGATGACCTGGCCCACGCCTACGCGGAAGTCCAGCGGTGCACCACGGCCCCAGGAGGCGTCGAATTCCTCGCCGGTGGACCAGGCAACGCCTACGTAATGCGTGGAGACGGTGTCGCCCTTTTTAGCCTCGGCGCCGTCACCTTCGATGAGGTCGGTGATGACCAGTTCGGTGGGGACATCGCCTTCAGGGAAGTCGATCTCGGGCTTCTGGCGGTCAAAATTGCGCTGGCCAAATGACATGGTTACTCCTTCGATAGCTATGGATATGCAGGTACAGGTTTACTTGGCGCCGAGGATGTCCACAACGAACACCAGGTCGCCCTTGGCTTCGCCCTGCCCGGCTTCACCGTAGGCAAGGTCCTGGGGAATGACCAGGAGGACGCGGGAACCTACGGTCTTGCCGGCCAGGCCCTGCGTCCAGCCCGGGATGACGTTGGTCAGGGGGAAGGACGCCGGTTCGCCGCGGTCGAAGCTCGAATCGAACTTGGTGCCACCAGCCAGGGTGACGCCAACGTAGTTAACGGTCAAGGTGTCCGATTCCTTCACCTCGGCGCCCGAGCCCTTGATCAGGTCCTGGGCAACGAGTTCGGTCGGGGCTGCGACGCCGTCCACCGAGATCTCCGGAACGCCGTCTTTTTCGGTGACCGTGGGAAGGCCTGCGGGGGGCTCAACGGATTCACCTTCAGGCTCCTCCAGCGCAGGGGTGACATCGCGGGCTGAAAGCACCTTGATGATCAGCAGCTGCGTCGGCGCTGCCGCGGTTTCTCCGGATGCCGGCTGTCCGGGTGCTGCCAGCGCCAGGTAGGAACCCACCTTGGCGCCGAGGAGGGCGTTGTAGACGAGGCTGCCGCTCTCCTTCAGCTCATCGTTGACTTCAACCGGCTCAGGCTGTCCGGCGAAGGTGTCTTCGAGGGTGGAGCCGTCCGTTCCATTCACCGCCAGGATGGCGATGTCCGCGACCTGGTTAGCCTTCACGGCGTCACCGGATCCCTCGGACACCATCTTGATGGTGGGCTCCGCTACTTCCAGCGGCTTGGTGAACTCCAGGCCAGGCGCTTTGGCCTCACCATTGTCCGTTACCTTCACGGAGTCGAGTTTGGCCACTTCACCGGCGGACTGGCTGGTAGGTTCAGGTTCCCCGGACCCTCCACAGGCGGTCAGCAGCAACAGTGCGGGAAGGATTATTGCGAGTATTCGGCGCACGTAAGAACTTTCGTCGGGGCTGGGTGGACGTTGCACCCGCACGGTGGCGGGCACGTCAGGACAGATTAATGCCCCGTCAAGGATAGCGGCTGAAGCTGGGAGTCAGCCCATAGAATCCAGGAGGGCATCAACGCGGGCGTCGACGCTCCGGAAAGGATCCTTGCAGAGGATGGTCTGGTGCGCCCTGTCGTTGAGCTTGAGGTGGACCCAGTCAACTGTGTAATCCCGGCCGAGTTCCTGGGCCCTGCGGACGAAGTCGCCGCGAAGCTTGGCCCTGGTGCTTTGCGGCGGTCCATCGACGGCAGCCTTAACGGCCGGATCGTCCACCAGCCGCCGCACGGCGCCCCTGGACTGAAGCAGGTAGAAGAGGCCACGCGTCCGCGAGATGTCGTGATACGTCAGGTCCAGCTGGCTGATACGCGGCGCATCCAGCTCCAGCCCGTGGCGTGCCTGGTAGCTGTCCACCAGTTTTTTCTTAATGGCCCAGTCAACCTCGGTGTCGATCGCTGACGTGTTGCCGGACTCAATGGCGTCAAGGGTCCGCTCCCAGAGGTCCAGGATGAGTGGCACCTGCGCGTTGTGTGCGCCATGGTCCTTGACGAAGGAAGAGACTTTGGCAAGGTATTCGCGCTGGATTTCCAGGGCGGTGAGCTGCCTTCCGTTGGCCAGCCGTACCAGGGCGCGGCCGGTGAGGTCGTGGGAAATCTCGCGGATGCTGCGGATGGGGTTTTCCATCCGCATGTCCCGCATGATCACGCCGGCTTCAACCATCCGCAGGATGAGGTCCACGGTGCCCACCTTCAGCAGCGCGGTGGTCTCGGACATGTTGGAGTCACCAACAATGACATGGAGCCGCCTGTAGAACTCGGCATCAGCGTGCGGCTCGTCCCGGGTGTTGATGATGGGACGGGACCTGGTGGTGGCTGAGGAAACGCCCTCCCAGATGTGGTCTGCCCGCTGCGAGAACGCGAAGGTGGCCCCGTGCGGGGTTTTCAGGATTTTGCCGGCTCCGGCGATCAGTTGCCTGGTAACCAGGAACGGAATCAGGATCTCGGCCAGACGGGAGAATTCACCGCGGCGCGGGATCAGGTAGTTCTCGTGGCTGCCGTAGGAGTTACCGGCCGAATCGGTGTTGTTCTTGAAAAGGTAGACGGTTCCATTAAAGCCCTCGGCCGCGAGCCTGGACTGGGCCTCGTCCACGAGGTCGTCAAGGATCAGCTCACCCGCTTTGTCATGGGCGATCAGCTGGGCGAGGTCGTCACATTCGGCCGTTGCGTACTCAGGGTGGGAACCGACATCCAGGTACAGCCGGGAGCCGTTGGTGAGGAACACGTTCGAAGACCGGCCCCAGCTGACAACCTTCCGGAAAAGGTACCGGGCAACTTCCTCAGGCGCTAGCGGGCGGGAATCCGGGCTGGAATAGGAAATGCCGAATTCGGTCTCTATGCCGAAGATTCTCTTGTCCATCAGTGGTCCCCCTTCAACAGCGGATCGACGTCGGCAGCAGTAAGCCTTCGGAAGGCGCGCCGCGTTCCCCTGGTGTTTTCCGAATCCCGGTGCAGGACGGCTACTTCCACGGCCGGCTGCGGCTGGGGCTCGGTCTCCGTGCGCGGAACCAGCCCGCGCACGGCGAGCCTGATCGCCTCCGTGAAGGTGAGCGTGGGCCGCCAGCCTCCGCTGATGGCCGCAGAGACGGTATCTGCCTGGCCGCCCATCACAATAAAGCCGTTTTCGTCGGCAATGGAGCCGTCGAAGGTCAGGCGGTAGAGGTGGTCCTGGTCCTGGCGGACACCCACTTCGGCAACGGCCAGCTCAACTTCGAACGGCTTTTGCTCAGCGGTAAATACCGCACCAAGGCTCTGTGCGTAGACGCTGGCCAGCCCCCGGGCGGTGACATCCTCACGGTCGTAGGAATACCCCCGTACGTCCGCGTACCTGACTCCGGCCTGGCGAAGGCTCTCGAACTCGTTGTATTTGCCAACAGCCGCGAAGGCGATTTTGTCGTAGATCTCGCCGATCTTATGCAGCGATGGAGACGGGTTTTCGGCTACCAGCGCGATGCCCTCCGCGCAGCTGATCACCGCTACTGAACGGCCCCTGGCAATTCCTTTCCGCGCGAAGTCGGCGCGGTCCTTCATCAGTTGTTCGGGAGAGACATAGAACTGCTGAGTCATGTTTATGCCTCCCGCCCGGCGATGGCCCGGGCCTCGATGATGGATCCTGCTACGGCCGCAAGGTCCTGCTCCGGAATCCGCCGGGCGCCTTCTGCGGTGACCACATAGACCACCGGCCACAACTGCCTGACGGTGTCCGGACCACCTGTGGCGGAGTCGTCGTCGGCGGCGTCGTAGAGGGATTCCACGGCCACGGCAACCGCCTGCTCCTGGCCCAGGTTGGGCCGCCAGAGTTTCTTCAGTGCGCCGCGGGCGAACTGGGAACCGGACCCTACCGAATGGTGTTCCTGTTCCTCATACCTGCCGCCGGTGACGTCATACGAGAATAGCCGTCCCACGCGGGCCACGGTGTCGAAGCCGGCAAACAGCGGAATGACGGCCAGGCCCTGCATGGCCATCCCGAGGTTGCCGCGGATCATGGCACCAAGCCGGTTTGCCTTGCCGTCCAGGCTCAGCAGCGTGCCTTCAATTTTTTCATAGTGCTCCAGCTCCACCTGGAACAGCCGTGTCATGTCCAAGGCGATTCCGGCCGTTCCGGCTATGCCCAGGACAGAGAACTGGTCAGCCGGAAACACCTTTTCGATGTGCCTGCTGGCGATCACGTTCCCCATGGTGGCCCGCCGGTCCCCCGCCATCAGGACACCGCCGTCGAACGTCAATGCCACGATGGTGGTGGCATGGGCCGCCTGCAGCGGCTGCCCCGGGCCGCTGTGGCCTGCTGCCAGGTTGAACGGAAGCAGCTCAGGACGGTCGCGTTGAAGATGCTCAGTGAAGGACGAAGTGGCGTTGGCAGCTATCCGGTGGGCGGTTCGTTCCTGCAATGGTGCACTCCTTGATGTAGAAAACCCTGTCCAGCCTGTGCATCAGCGCCAATGGGCGCCGCGGACTCCCTTACTGGCCGCCCTTTTGCACAAAGGCGCGGACGAATTCCTCGGCGTTGGATTCAAGGACCCCGTCGATTTCGTCCAGGAGGTCATCCACGCCCTGGGTTGCGGCCGAAGCCTGGGCTTCGGGCACCGCCGGCGGGGCCTCGGGGATTTCGTCCTCGACGACGTCGTCCCGCGACTGGGGCTGCTGCTGTTCCTGCGCTGCCATTTTTCTCTCCCTCTTTCAGTTCCAGCGGACTTTCCCTGCCGAAACATCCGATAAGCCCATATTGCCACGCTGCCGGTCCACCGGTGCCGTTTAAGCCCCTGGCGGAGCGCTGTTCTGCCCCAGCAGTTCGGCCAGGAACGACTCCGTGTCCCGGTGCCGTTCAAACAGTGCTCCAGTCAGTTCCCTGGTGCCCCGCAGCGGTTCCCGGGTGGGCACCCGCTGCAGCCTGCCGTAGCCGGGAACGTCAAAGATGACCGAGTCCCAGCTGGCCCCGACCACGTGCTTGCCGAAGTTGCTGACGCTTTTGCCCCGGAAGAAGGCCCTGGTGTCCGACGGCGGTTCCGTCACCGCTGCGGCGATCTCGGCGTCGTCCACCAGTTTCTGCATCCGGTTCCGGGAGGCAAGACGGTAGTACAGACCCTTCTCCGGACGGATATCCGCCCACTGCAGGTCCACGAGCCCCAGCCGGGCGTGGCCCCAGTCCAGTCCGTCGCGCTGCCTGTACCCCTCGAGGAGGGACAGCTTGGCCAGCCACTCCACCGAGCCGGCAGCGGCTGCCCTGTCATTGCCAAGCTGGGTCAGGGTGGTGGCCCAATGTTCCAGTACGGCGTGGGTGTGACCGTCGCCGTCCACGGCGTCCGCCACCCCACTTTCCTGGGCGAGCTTGGCGGCTGCCTCGTAGTACATCCATTGCAGGTCCAGTGCAGTAACCCTTCGGCCGTCCATCAGCCTCAGTGTGTCCGCCAGGGACGTGTCATGGCTGACCGCCTGGAGGGCTGCGACAGGTTCGTACACCTCTACCTTGGGAGCCAGGCCCGCCTCGATCAGGCTCAGCACCATGGCCGTGCTCCCGAACTTGAGGTAGTTCGAAGCCTGGCTGAGGTTCGCGTCACCGATGATGACGTGCAGGCGGCGGTATTTATCCGCCGTCGCATGCGGTTCATCGCGGGTGTTGATGATGGGCCGACGGATGGTGGTCTCCAGGCCCACCTCGGCTTCGAAGAAGTCCGCGCGCTGGCTGATCTGGTAGCCCACCCTGCCGGCGTCCTGGCCGATGCCCACCCGTCCGGCGCCGCACATGATTTGCCTGGTCACGAAGAACGGCGTCAGCCCACGGACGATGTCCGAGAAGGGCACCGAGCGCGGCATCAGGTAGTTCTCGTGCGAACCGTAGGACACCGACTTGTTGTCCGTATTGTTCTTGTACAGGTTTACGTGCGGCAGTGTGGGATCACCGGCCAGCCGGCGGACGGCGGCAAGAGCCACCAGGTCTCCTGCGGCATCCCAGATGACGGCGTCCCGCGGGTTGGTGACTTCAGGGCTGGAATACTCAGGGTGTGCGTGGTCCACGTAAAGCCGGGCACCGTTTCCCAGCACCATGTTCATCAGGAGCGAACCGGCCTCGTCCTCGCCGTCCAGCTCCAGCTCGTCCCGTCCGTAGGCCAGGGCTATCGCCTCGGCATCAAGCACAGGAGGCTGGTCAGTCAGCTGGCTCGGATGGGCCTCAGAGCGCTCCAGGTTCCAGCCGCGGGCATCATGCAGCGGCTCCTCGTCCGTATAGTCCCAGCGGGTTTCCGCACCACCGGCAGCCCGCTGCTTCGTGACCTGCGCGTAGGCCTGGACAACCCTTGCCGACATCATGGTGGCGTTCGCGCCAGGCGATGAGGGGGCGTGGATGCCGTATTCGGTTTCCGCCCCCATCACCCGCATGGCCCCGCCGACGGGCAAGCCTTCGCTGCCGGCCGGGTGCTGTGCTGCTGTCACAGGTACTGCCCCGTGGTGGGCGTCGTCTCGATCGACTTTCCGGGTTCCTGGCCTGCCTTGCCCTGGACGATGGTCCGGATGTAGGTGATCCGTTCGCCCTTTTTCCCGGATATCCGTGCCCAGTCATCCGGGTTGGTGGTATTCGGCATGTCCTCATGTTCGCGGAACTCATCCACGACGGCCCGCAGCAGGTGATCGATCCGCAGGCCCTTCTGGCCGAGTGTCAGGAGGTCCTTGATGGCGTACTTCTTGGCCCGGTCAACAACGTTCTGGACCACCGCGCCGGAGTTGAAGTCCTTGAAGTACAGCATTTCGGTGTCGCCGTTGGCGTACGTCACCTCAAGGAACTCGTTGGACTTTTCCGTGGAGTACATGGCCTCGACCGTGCGCTGGATCATGTCATCCACGGTGGCAGAGACGTCGCCATGGTGTTCGGCAAGGTCATGCTGGTGGAACGGCAGGTCTTCGGTGATGTACTTCTTGAAGATGTCCGCGGCTGCCTCGGCGTCCGGCCGGTGGATCTTGACCTTTACGTCCAGCCGTCCGGGGCGCAGGATGGCCGGATCGATCATGTCTTCACGGTTGGAGGCACCGATGACGATCACGTTGTCCAGCCGTTCGACGCCGTCGATCTCGCTCAGCAGCTGAGGAACGATCGTGGTTTCGACGTCGGAGGAGACACCCGTGCCGCGGGTGCGGAACAGCGAATCCATTTCGTCGAAGAAGACCACTACGGGGCTGCCGTCTGAGGCCTTCTCCCGTGCCCGCGCAAAGATCAGGCGAATGTGGCGTTCGGTTTCGCCGACGTACTTGTCCAGCAGTTCAGGACCCTTGATGTTCAGGAAATAGCTTTTCAGGTCCGTGTTGCCTGCGCGTTCGGCGGCCCGGGCGGCCAGTGAGTTGGCCACCGCCTTGGCGATGAGCGTCTTGCCGCACCCTGGGGGGCCGTAGAGCAGGATGCCTTTCGGGGCCTTGAGTCCGTGTTCCCGGTAGAGGTCCGGGTGCAGGAAAGGAAGCTCGACGGCGTCGCGGATCTGTTCGATCTGCGGGCCCAGGCCACCGATGTCCTGGTAGGTGATGTCCGGAACTTCCTCAAGCACGAGGTTTTCGACTTCGGAACGCGGAACCTTCTCCAGGGCATAACCGGTCCGGGAATCAATGGACAACGCGTCACCGACCCTGAGGCGCTCGGCCTGTAGGGCCCCGGAAAGCCTGATGACCCGTTCCTCATCCGCGCGCCCCACTACCAGGGCGCGGTCGGTTCCGAGCTTTTCCTTCAGGGTGACCAACTCGCCGGCACGTTCGTAGCCCAGGCCGGCCACCACGAGGAGGGCCTCGTTCAGCAGCACTTCCTGGCCCGGCGCCAGCTGGCTGATGTTGATCAGCGGGCTGACGCCCACCCGCATCTTCCGGCCGGCATTGAAGATGTCCACGGAATCTTCGGCGACGGCCTGACGGCTGTCCCCGGGCTGCGGATGCTTCCTTGGATTGATCTGCAGGATGGTGCCAAAGCTGTAGGGGGGCTGACCCTCCTGGTCCAGCGCATTCTTCAGCCGGACGATCTCAGCTTTGGCAGCCTCCAGCATGCTGACAAGCTTGGAGTTGTTCTGCGAGGCCGCCACGAGTTGGCGGTCGATGTTCCGCAGTTTGTCCCGAAGAATGTTGATCTGGCGGTCCGTTGCGGTGATTCCATTGACAGAAGCCTGTTCTGCCGGCGTTCCTGCGGAACCCTCATTGGGAGTTTCCATGATGCCTCAGCCCCTTCCTGCGCTTCTCTTAAGACCTTAACCCCAAGATGGCAGGTACTGGGGGCAACTCCCCCGAATGCTGCTTAGTTCGTAATCTCCGGCTCATCCTTGATGTTGGTCCCGGCGATGGCATCGCGGGCCGCGCGGCGGAGCTTTTTGTCCGATACCGGACGCTCGCCAACAGCGCCGGGAGTCCATGCGTTGACATCTTCTTCGTTGAAATCCGTCTTGGAGGGGCGGCGCTTGACGGAGATTCCCGTGACGCCGTCCGCGAGCCTGCGGGTAACCAGCAGGAATCCGGTGTGTGCCACCATGCGGTGGTCCGGACGGACAGCCAGGCCTTCCAGGTGCCAGCCCCGCACCATGGATTCCCAGGCGTCAGGCTCCGTGAAGCGGCCGTCTGCGCGGATCGCTTCGGCCGTGCGGGAAAGCTGGGTCACGGTGGCCACGTAGTTGATCCACACGCCGCCCGGGGCAAGGACAGTAGCCACGGCGTCCAGGCATTCCCACGGCGCCAGCATGTCCAGCACAACGCGGTCCACGGAGCCGGGCTCTTCCGTGCGGACGACTTCCTCCTGGAAGTCACCCAGCGAAATCTTCCAGGCCGGGTGCGGTCCGCCAAAGATGGTTTCCACGTTGCCGCGGGCGATGTCCGCGAATTCCTGGCGGCGTTCGAAGGAATGCAGGTAGCCGTTGTCTCCAACGGCGCGCAGCAGCGAGATGGACAGGGCGCCCGAGCCGACGCCGGCTTCGACCACGCGTGCCCCCGGGAAGATGTCAGCCATGGTCACAATCTGGCCGGCGTCCTTAGGGTAGACCACGGCTGCACCGCGCGGCATGGAGAGCACGAAGTCCGAAAGCAGCGGGCGCAGCGTCTGGTACTGCTGGCCCACGTTGTTCACAACGACCGAACCGTCCGGCTGGCCGATGATCTCATCATGGTTCAGGAAGCCGCGGTGGGTGTGGAATGCCCCACCCGCCTCCAGCGTGACGGTGTTCATCCTGCCACGCTCGTCAGTCAGCTGAACGCGCTCACCTTCACGGAAGGGACCACGACGGCGGGCCGCGCCGACTGCTTCTCCCCGGTTGGTTTCCGCGCCCGCAGCCGTTTCCTGGACTGCGGCAGATTCGCTGCTCATGACGTGATTTCCTCGCTCCTGTAAATCCCGGCCGTGGGCACGGCCAGCAAGTAACTCTACCGGCCTGTCCGGCCGGGATAACTATTTACGCGGTCCGGGCTTTCCCGTAAGCGCCGTGAGCACCGCCGCCTGGCCCAGGAGGCCGGTAACGTCACCGCGCTGGTTGATCACCGCATATTCTTCGCCGGTCAGCCTGGAGAGGTACTGGATGAGTTCGGGTCCGCTGGCGGACTCCGGAACGTAGGCGCCGGGTGCCAGCGGATAGCTGACGGCCGTGACAGGGGTTGAATCCAGCACTGACGACGGGACTGCGGCCAGCGCGCCGCGGTCTACTACCGCTGCGGGCCGCCCGTCAGGACCACAGATGACGACGGCGGCGCCTCCCGCGGACGCCGCCCGCGCCTGGCCTGCCGTGGCGGATGCCGCCAGGCCCTTCGCAGGCATGGCCAGTGCCCCGGCATTGACCAGGTGCAGGCGTCCCCGGAGGGAGCCCTGGCGGATTGCGGCGGAAGCGCCCACCCATAGGAAGCCGCATACCAGGACCGTGACCACCACCAGGGTCAGGTCCACAGGCCTTCCGCTGGCATGGGGCAGAACGATGAACCACACCACCAGGGCGATCACGATGATCCGCCCGCCCCAGCCGGCTGCCACTGTGCCTTTGGCCTGGCTGCCCGTCATCTTCCAGACGAGTGATTCGACGATCCGTCCGCCGTCCAGGGGCAGGCCGGGAAGTACGTTAAAGATGGCAATCAGGAAGTTGGCCCACATAATTGCTTCGGCCAAAAATGCTGCCACGCTCAGTTGAGGCAGGGCCATGAGCACCAATCCTGCAACACCCGCAAGAAGGAAGTTGGCGGCGGGACCCGCCAGCGCGACCACCACGGAACGGCCGGGCGAGGCCGTGAAGTTTTCGAACTGCGTGTGTCCGCCCATCAGGGTGAGGACGATTTTTCGGGTGGGCCAGCCGTAAACCTTGGCGCTGAGTGCATGAGCGAGTTCGTGCACCAGCACCGATATCAGCAACAGCACCGCGTAGGCGAACGCGACGTAGTAGGACATGACACCGAGCACTGGGTTTCTAGCCGCCAGCACCGGGCCACCCGCCACAACCATGAACGCGGCAATGATGAACCACGAATAGGCCAGGATGACCGGAATTCCAGCGATCCTGCCCAGCGAAATGCCTTCACGCTTACTAGCCGCCCCCGGGCCGGGAGGCGCCTCAGCCATGGGAGATTCCCCCGGCCGGCGTGGCTTCCGAAAGCCCGGCAACGACCTGTTCATTCCGGAGCGCCCCCGCAGACGCTGCGGCATTAAGGTCAGCTACTGTCCTGCCGGCCAGCGAATCCCAGGTGAAGGTGCCCGCATCCGGCGGCAGGGGCGTGATGTGCGGAACGGCAATAGTGGTCACACCGGACGCCATGGCGGCGGCCACGCCCGGCACAGAGTCCTCCAGTGCCACGCAGTGCCGGACATCCAGCTCAGGATCCGCTGCCTGCAGAAGTGCCACGGCCCGCAGGTAGGCTTCGGGGTGCGGTTTTCCCTGCGTGACGGTGTCTCCGGTGACCACGAATTCGAAGTACGGCTTGGCGAGGCTGGCAACGATCTCCCGTGCCAGCGGCGCCTCTGACATGGTGACGAGTGCGCACCGCACGCCCTCGGCATGGAGTTCGTCCAGAAGTTCCCGCGCGCCAGGGCGCCAGGGTACTTCCTGGCGGATGTTGGCGATCACCGAAGCGGTCAGGGAGTCGATGATTTCGCGGATTTCCATCTGCACGCCGGCCTTTTGGAGAAGTCCTGCAGAGTAGTCCAGCGACTGCCCCACGAGTTGCAGGGCCTGTTCGTGGGACCAGGTTCCGCCGTAGGAGGCAACGAGGGCGTGCTCAGCTGCCATCCAGTAGGGCTCGGTATCCACGATGGTCCCGTCCATGTCCCAGAGGACCGCGCGGAGGGTTTTACCGGGCTGGACGGGCGTCTGAACAGGCGTGTGCATGTGCTCCACTCTACGGGGATGGCGGTGCACAGGCTGTTCACTGTACGCCCTCGGCGTACACCGTGTGGAGCGCGCCATGTGTTGCCCGGAATGCTGTGCGCCGGGCGCCGTCTTGGACGTAGGGTGTTGGAATGAACAGCTTCGATGGAGACACCGTAGACCCCGGCACCCCGCCCGAGCCTGAGCGTCTCCTCCAGCCGGTGGAGGATGGCGCACGCATCACGGTCATGCTTGCCGCCTTTGAGGGCTGGAATGATGCCGGCGAGGCGGCAAGCGATGCCCTTCGCTACCTCAACAAGCTCTGGGACGGCAAGAAGATCGCCACGATCGACGCCGACGAATACTACGATTTCCAGTTCACCCGGCCCACTGTGCGGCGGAACGCTGCAGGCCAGCGGAAAATCAAGTGGCCTTCCACCCGGATCTATAAGGCCACGGCGCCGGGAACGAATGTGGATGTCATCTTCGTCCAGGGAACTGAGCCATCCTACAAATGGCGTGCGTACACAGCTGAACTGCTGGTCCAGGCCGAGGCCCTGAACGTGGACTACGTGATCCTGGTGGGCGCCTTGCTGGCTGACGTACCGCACAGCCGGCCCATCCCCGTCAGCACCTCAACGGACGATGCCGCACTGCGCGAGCGGATGAACTTCGAGGCGTCCCAGTATGAAGGCCCCGTGGGAATCGTGGGGGTCCTGGCGGAGGTGGCCCTGCTGGCAGGCCTGCCGTCGATGTCCCTCTGGGCGGCAGTCCCCCACTACGTTGCCCAGGCGCCGTCTCCCAAGGCCCAGCTTGCACTGTTGCACCGCATCGAGGAACTGCTCCAGGTCCCGCTGGATACCGCTGAACTGGCGGAGGAAGCGGACGCCTGGGAACGCGGAGTTGACGAACTGGCCACCGAGGACCCGGAGATCGCCGCTTACGTCCGGCAGCTTGAGGAGGCCAAGGACACCGTTGACCTGCCGGAGGCCAGCGGTGAGTCCATTGCCCGGGAGTTCGAGCGCTACCTCAAGCGCCGGGGCAAGGAAAAGCCCTAGTCAGAGCTCCACGCCCAGGAGGGCGCTCAGGGCGTCGTTGACCAGTGCTTCATCGGTGCGGCTGGCAGGGGCGCCAGCCAGGGAGCCGTCCGCCAGGGCGGCCATGTTGCTGGAGTCGCTGGCCGCGTTGTCCGCCCAGCGGTCCACGGCGGCCAGTGCCGCAGGGGCGTCAAGATCGTTGGCGAGGGCGGACCTCATCTGCTCGATCAAAGGCCCTGCCGATCCCGCGGGAGCACACGCAGCCGCTTCACGCCAGCGCTTGAGCCGGGCCTTGGCCTGCAGGAACGCCTCATCTGTCCATGACCATTCGCTGCGGTAGTGGTGGGCCATAATGGCCAGGCGGATTGCTGCCGGTTCCTCGCCTGCGGTGCGAAGCCGCGAGACAAGCACCAGGTTCCCCTTGGACTTGCTCATTTTTTCGCCGTCCAGCCCCACCATTCCGGTGTGGGCAAAGTGACGGGCCAACGGCACGCCGGCCAGCGAGTACGCGTGGCCTGCGCCCATCTCATGGTGCGGGAAGATCAGGTCGGATCCACCGCCCTGGACCGTGAAGGGTGCAGGCAAATACTTCTGGGCAATGACAGTACATTCGATGTGCCATCCTGGACGGCCTTCACCGAGCGAGGCTCCGGGCCAGCTTGGTTCTCCAGGGCGGGCAACACGCCACAGCAAGGGGTCAAGCGCGTTTTTCTTGCCGGGCCGTTGGGGATCGCCTCCGCGCTCTGCGAACAGTTCCAGCATGTCGCTTTCAGGCAGGTTGGAAATACTGCCCAGTTTCCAGGCGCCCGGGAGGTCCGGATGATTACTGGCCGCAACGACGTCATAGTAGACGTCTCCGGCAGGCTCGTCACCGGCGGCCGCTACACGGTACGCAAGACCCGCCTCAATGAGGCGCTCGATTTCCGGGACGATGTCCGGAACAGCTTCGACAGCACCGACGTAGTGGTCCGGGGCAAGGACATTGAGCGCTTCCATGTCTGCATGGAACAACGCAATCTGCTCCGCGGCGAGATCCTGCCAGTCCACCCCGGTAGCGGTGGCCCGTTCCAGGAGCGGATCGTCGACGTCGGTCACGTTCTGCACGTAGCTGACTCCCAGTCCGGCGTCCCGCCAGGCCCTGTTCAGCAGGTCAAACGCAACATACGTGGCGGCGTGGCCCATATGGGTAGCGTCATAAGGGGTGATCCCACAGACATACAGTGACTGCCCGCCTTCCGCCGGCAGCGTTACCTCACGGCGCAGCGCGGAATCGAAGATCCGGATTGCCGGCATCCTGCCGGGGACCTCGGGAACGGGAAGGGATGTCCATGTTTTCACATATCAAGCCTAATGCTTAGGCGGTGATGACGTTGAAACCAAGCAGCAGGTAGAGGGCCAGGCCCAGCAGGATCCGGTACCAGACGAAGAGCCGGTAGCTGCGGGTGGAGACGTATTTGAGGAACCAGCCGATGATGATGTAACCCACCACAAAAGCGATGACGGTGGCCAGGGCGGTCTCGGGCAACCCGTAAGGCCCGGTGATTCCTTCGGCCGAGACCACCTTGTACAACTGGTAGAGACCGCTGCCGAATACTGCGGGAATGGCCAGCAGGAATGAGTAGCGGGCGGCCGCTTCCCGGGTGTAGCCCATCAGCAGACCGGCCGTGATGGTGCCGCCGGAACGGGAGACTCCCGGGATCAAGGCCATGGCCTGGGCGAGCCCGTAGACCAGGCCGTGCTTGTAGGTGATTTTGGACAGCTCCCGCTCCTGCTTCCCCACGGCGTCTGCCACGGCAAGAATGAGGCCGAACACGATGAGGCTGGTTGCCACGATCCACAGGCTGCGCAGGACCGATTCGATCTGGTCCTGGAAGAGCAGGCCCAGCACGATGATCGGCAGGCTGCCGAGGATGACCAGCCAGCCCATCCGCGCGTCAGGGTTGCTCCGCTCGACTTTGCCAAAGAGGGATCCCCACCAGGCGGTGACGATCCGCACGATGTCGCGCCAGAAATAGACCACGACGGCGGTCTCGGTACCCAGTTGCGTGATGGCGGTGAACGCTGCGCCGGGATCCTCTGCATTGGGGAGGAATTGCCCGACGATGCGCAGGTGCGCACTCGATGAAATGGGCAAAAATTCGGTCAGTCCCTGCACAAGGCCCAGAAAGGCCGCTTCAAACCAGTTCACGCTAAGACCCTACGTCATGGAACGTGCCGATCCGGCCGTAAGCTTTCTGATATGCAGCAGCGCTATGTCGGAAACAGCGGATTCAGGGTGTCCGCCCTCTCCCTCGGCACCATGTCCTGGACCCCCGAAACTGATACCCAGGACGCAGCGGACATGCTGCGGATGTTCATCGACGCCGGCGGTTCGCTGGTGGATACTGCCGCCTGGTATTGCGGTGGCGGCACCGAGGCGCTGCTCGGTTCAATGATCGGCGACGTCGTCTCCCGCACTGAGGTGTCCATCTCCAGCCGGGCGGGCCTTTCAATGCGCCACGGGAAGCAGTCCGTGGATACGTCACGGCACGCACTGCTTGGAGCCCTGGACGGCAGCCTTGCCCGCCTGGGCACCGACTACGTTGACATCTGGTTTGCGCAGGCATGGGACCGGAACGTGCCGTTGGAGGAGACCCTTGGCGCCTTGGAGTACGCGGTCCGAAGCGGACGTGCCCGATATGCAGGGATCGCCAACTTCAACGGCTGGCAGACTGCCAAGGCGGCCGCCGTGGCAGGGTTCCCGCTGGTGGCCTGCCAGGCCGAATATTCCCTGCTGAACCGGGCTGTGGAAGCAGAGCTGGTTCCCGCCGTTGAAGACGCCGGACTAGGCCTGATGGCGTGGGCTCCCCTGGGACGCGGTGCGCTGACCGGTAAATACCGCGGTCATATTCCTTCTGATTCCCGGGCCGCCCGCGACGCTACTGCCGCCTACGTCCAGCCCTACCTTTCGGAAAGCGCCTCACGCGTTGTTGAAGCGGCGGCCATGGCGTCCAACGGATTGGGCAGGTCCGCCACCGACGTTGCGCTTAGCTGGCTGCTGGCCGGGGAAGGCGTAGCTACGGCGATAGTGGGTGCCCGGACTCCTGTGCAACTCAAGGAAATCCTCGATGCCCGGCTTACTCCCCTGCCGCCCCAGATCCATGCGGCGTTGACGGACGTTTCGGCTTCCGCCACCTAGCGCACGCTACTCGACGATGTCGAGGTCCTCTTCGTCCACTTCATCCAGCTCGTCATCGTCCTCTTCCTCGTCTTCAAACACCTGGAGGGGCGTGACTTCGTTATAGGCCTCGTAGAGTGCGTCTTCGTAAACTTCGAAGGCGTCAGCCACGGCGAAAAACGCCGCCTCCACCGCAGGGTCGCCATCACCACGGCGGTTCGAGGCTGCTATAAGGTGTTCTTCCAAGGCGGAAGTCAGGGACGCAAGCGCGACACGCGGATCGATGCTCATGACTTCACGTTAGCTGGAAAAGGACGAGAATGGAGGTCAAATGAGGGAACAATTTCTCACCAGCTCGGTCCAGAGGGAACGGGATTACCTTCGTCAGTACGAGTACCTCGTCCTGACGGTGAGCCCTGACGATTCGCTCCACGAAGCGCGCCGGCGCCTGGTTGAGCACTCCGAATACGGTAAATGGGAGCTGGAAAAAAGCGTCCTGTACATGGGCGGAGGCCGCCGTTTCTGGCTGCGCCGCCGCGTCATGCAGGTCCAGCGGACCGCCTAGTCCACGTTCGGCTCCAATGGCCCCAACCAGGCGTTGGCCACGGTGTTGTGCGCCGACTCGTCATCTGACGGGTGGAACATGCCTGCAAGGACGTCCCGGTAGAGGCGCTCGAGTTCCGAACCGCTGAAGTAGCTGGAGCCTCCGGACACCCGGATGGCCAGGTCCACCACCCGTCGCGCCGTCTCAGTCGCGTTGACTTTCAGCCCCACAAGTTTCGGGAACCACAGCCGCCCGTGATCAGCCAGGGAATCAACGTCGCGGGTCACCTGGGACAGTTGCGGGTACAGGTTTTCCATGGCCATGGCGGCGTCCGCAACCTTCCAGCGGATGTCCGGGTCCTGGGCATAGCTGCGGCCACCGTTTTTGAAGGACGTTCGCTTGTGTACTGTCTCCACCCCTTTGGTCAGGGCGCGTTCGCCGAGTCCTGTGTACACCGCTGCCAGAAGGGACTCGAAGCACGCGAAGATCGCGAAAATCAGTGGATCGGCGTTTGGTCCTACCGGGAGTTTGCGGAAGATGCGTTCCGGAGGGACCACTGCGTCCTCAAGGACGGTGGTGTTGGATTGGCTGGCCCGCATGCCCAGCGTGTTCCAGTCCTCCAGGATCCTGTAGCCGGCCGAATCACGGTGGATAAAGCCATGCACCAGTTCCCCGGCGCCATCATGGCCCTGGGGATCCTTTCCGAAGATTCCCAGGCGGGTCCAGGCCGGTGAAAGGCTGGTAAAAATCTTGGTTCCGGTGAAGCTGTAGCCGCCGTCGGGCAAGGCAGTGGCCACCGTCCGGGAGTCAAACAGCACAGAGTCGTTCCCGGCCTCGGAGTTTCCAAAGGCGAAAATCTCGCCCCGGCCGGCCTCCTGGAGCACAAAATCCAGGGAGTGGTCCCCGCGGGCGGCGAGGACATGTGCGACGCCGGTCCAGACCAGGTGCATGTTGACCGCCAGCGCAGTGGCCGGGGCCGCCGTTGCCAGTCTCCGCTGGCACTGCGCCGCCGCCTCCAGACCAAGGCCCAGTCCGCCGTCGGACTCCGGCACGAAAATCCTGAGGTAGCCCGCGTCAGCGAGTTCGGCGAGGTCCTCGTGGAAGAAGGCGTTATTGCGGTCATACCCTGCAGCACGTGCCCGGATCCGTTCCAGGAGTGCGTCGGGAAGAAGTTCCTCGGGGGTCATTATTGAGGCTCCGCGCCTAGTAGTTGGTCAGGAGCGTGTTGAGCACGCGTGCGCCGAACTTCAGCGAGTCCGCCGGAACCCTTTCATCCACGCCATGGAACATCCCCGTGAAATCCAGTTCATCGGGAAGCTGCAGCGGGGCAAAGCCATAGCCGGTGATGCCCAGCCGGCTCAATGATTTGTTATCCGTCCCGCCGGAGAGTGTGTAGGGCAGCACCTTGGCCCCGGGGTCCTCTGAGTGGAGGGCGTCGATCATGGAGTCAACCAGGTTCCCTGCGAACGGAACCTCCAGCGAGACGTCACTGTGCACATAGCTCACATCCACCCCGGTTCCGGCAAGGTCGCGGACCACCTCCAGCACATGCTCCGCCTGCCCGGGCAGGGTGCGGCAGTCGATCAGGGCCTCAGCCGACTCCGGAATGACGTTGTGCTTGTAGCCGCCCTTGAGCAGCGTGGGGTTGGTGGTGTTTTGCAGGGTGGCCCCCACGAACCGCGCCACGGTGCCGAGCTGGCTGAGCAGGATGTCCGGGTTGTCGGCGTCGAACTCCACGCCGGTGAGTTCCGTCACCCCATCCAGGAACTGGCGGGTAGTAGGTGTGAGTTCGATCGGCCACTTGTATTCGCCGATCCTGGTGACGGCGGCAGCCAGGCGCGTCACAGCGTTGTCCGTGTTGATCTGCGAACCGTGTCCGGCCCGGCCATGGGCTACCAGCCGGAGCCAGGAGATGCCCTTCTCGGCTGTCTGGAGAAGGTAGGTGCGCTGCCCGCCGATGGTGGCGGAAAATCCGCCGACTTCGGAGATGGCTTCAGTTGCTCCCTCGAAAAGTTCCGGCCGGTTATCGACGGCGTAGCGCGCCCCGTATTCGCCACCAGCCTCTTCATCGGCGAAAAAGGCAAAGATGATGTCCCGCTTGGGTTTGCGCCCCGTCCTGGCGAAATCGCGGAGGACGGACAGGATCATGGCGTCCATGTCCTTCATGTCCACTGCGCCGCGGCCCCAGATCAGTCCGTCACGCAGTTCGGCCCCGAACGGATCGACGGACCATTGCTCCTTCAGTGCCGGCACAACATCCAGGTGCCCGTGCACCACCAGCGCGCTGGCGCTCGGGTCCTGTCCGGACATGCGTGCCACAACATTGGCCCGGCCTGGTGCTGATTCGAAAATTTCCGCGTCCAGGCCAACTTCCGCGATCAGGCCGGCGGTATATTCGGCGGCCTTCCGCTCCCCCGGGCCGCTCCCGTCACCAAAATTCGAAGTGTCGATCCGGATCAGGTCCTGGCAGATCTGGACAACTTCATCCTCAGGCCGGATGTCAGGCATGATCACTCCTCAAGGTGGTGGGCCGTGGAGGCCCGTGCGAAGTCCGGATAGCCGGTACCAAGCCGACGCGGGCCTTGGGTTCAGCCTACCCAGTTGCCCCGATTCCATGTTTACCGGATCTTCGTGTTAGAGTTTTTCTCGCCGCTTCGGAGAAATGCGAAACGCTGCAAGGCGAAATCGTTGTCCGGAATACCACCTGCGCGGGTGGCGGAATGGCAGACGCGCTAGCTTGAGGTGCTAGTCCTCGAAAGGGGGTGGGGGTTCAAGTCCCCCTCCGCGCACACAATGAGAACACCCCGGTCCTTGGACCGGGGTGTTCTTTTTTGTCATGCACCGGCGTCCAGGATCTTCTGCTTACAATCGAACGTCAATCAACGTATGAGGGAATCATGAAGAAAATCACCACTGCCGTGCTTGCTGCCGGCGTTCTGCTGGGTGCCTCGGCCTGTACCGCCACCACACAGCTCTCAACAGCTGAAACCTGTGAGCGGGTCCAGACCGTCCTGGCCAACCCCGGCAACAACGTGGGAAAGACCGGTGCCACGCAGATGGCCAACCAGATCCGTCCCATTGAAACGGTTGCCTCCGATGAACTGAAGCCTGCACTCGCCTCGATCATCGAATACACCGACGAGGCCTCCAAGGCTGCTCCCGACGAGGCGCTCCTCGAAGAACTCTCGGGCGCATATAAGGAAGCCACCAGCACCTTCACGGCATCCTGCAGCTGACCTTCCCGGACAATCCTGGCGCCTTGGGCGAACGTCTTCACGCGGCGTTTACCCAAGGCCCGGTGCCCCAGGCCAGTCCTGGCGTCATTCTGCTGATCGTCGCCGCCGTCGCCGTCCTGTCACTGCCGGGAAAGAGCTGGCGCTACCTCGGCCTGCTCACCACTGTTGTCCATGAACTGGGGCACGCCTTCGGAGCCCTTATGACGGGCCAGAGGCTTCGCAGCATCGTGCTGCGTGCTGACCACTCCGGCACCACCACGTCCCTGAGCCGCAAACGCTGGCCGGCCGTCTGGTCCGGTTTCTGGGGATACCCGACCCCGGCCGTCGCTGGCGCAGCGCTGGTTACCGCCGGTTTCACCGGTTGGGGCAGTGCCGCAATTGCCGCCGCCACCGCCGTGGTGCTGGCTTCATTGCTGTTCGTCAGGAATTTCCTGGGGGCGGCCATCGTCGTCGCAACTTCGGCGGCCGGCACCGCAGTAGTGCTCCTCGCTCCCACAGCAGCGACGGGCTACGTAGCCATTGTGGTGGGATTCATGCTCCTGGTCGGTTCAGTCCGCGCCATGGGGAACCTGATCAACGTTCACATCCGGCGCCGGGGGTCCCTGGGCAGCTCGGACGCCTACCTTCTCCAGAGGGCAACGGGCGTCCCCGCAGTGGTGTGGCTGCTCCTGTTCGCCGGCGCCATCGCCGCGTCGTGGTACGCGGCCTCGCTGCCCGCGGCTGCGGTTCTCTTTCCCGGAGCATAGGCTGGAGGAATGAACCAGAGCAGCAGGCAGGATGCCGCATCCGAGCACAGTACCCGTGGCGCCTACGTCACCGGAGGCGAAGAGTTCTCACGGGACACCAACTACATTGAGGACCGGATCACCCGCGACGGCCGGCCCGGAAGCAACGGCGAACCCGGTTGGAAGGTGGAACCCGGCAGGTACCGCCTGGTTGCCGCCCGTGCGTGCCCGTGGGCCAACAGGACTGTTATTGTCCGCCGCCTGCTGGGCCTGGAGGACGTCATTTCGCTGGGCCAGCCGGGGCCCACCCACGATGTCCGCTCCTGGACTTTTGACCTGGACCCCAACGGCGTGGACCCAGTGCTGGGGATCGAGCGGATCCAGGACGCCTATTTCCGCCGCTTCCCCGACTACCCACGCGGCATTACGGTGCCGGCCATCGTGGATGTTCCCAGTGGCGCCGTGGTTACCAACAACTTCCCTCAGATCACCCTGGACTTCTCGACGGAGTGGACCGAATTCCATCGGCCGGGGGCACCCGTCCTGTACCCGGAACATTTGCGGGAAGAAATCGACGCCGTGAACAAGCGGGTCTTCACCGAAGTCAACAACGGGGTGTACCGTTGCGGGTTTGCCGGTTCGCAGGAAGCCTACGATTCCGCCTACACCCGGCTGTGGACTGCACTGGACTGGCTGGAGGAACGTCTCT
This sequence comes from Pseudarthrobacter sp. J47, assembly GCF_049810315.1. Classification (GTDB taxonomy): domain Bacteria; phylum Actinomycetota; class Actinomycetes; order Actinomycetales; family Micrococcaceae; genus Arthrobacter. The sequence goes on along the minus strand of NZ_CP187358.1, from coordinate 1,957,287 downwards.
CCACGCAACGTTTCCTGGTGGGCGAGACCATTACGGAAGCCGACGTCCGGCTGTTCACCACCCTTGCCCGTTTTGATGCCGTCTACCATGGCCATTTCAAGTGCAACAGGCAAAAGCTGAGCGAGATGCCGGTGCTGTGGGCCTATGCGAGGGATCTTTTCCAGACGCCAGGCTTCGGCGACACCATCGACTTCGTGCAGATCAAACAGCACTATTACATCGTCCACGAGGACATCAACCCAACAGGGATAGTGCCCCAGGGGCCTGACCTAAGCGGCTGGCTGACCCCACACGGACGCGAGGAGCTTGGTGGCAGGCCGTTCGGGGACGGTACTCCCCCGGGCCCGGTGGCGCCGGGAGAAGAAGTAACTCCAGGGCATGGCGCTGCCTGAAGGCTGGAAAGCGCTTACTTGGCGCTGCTGACGGGCTATAGTCTTGGGCTATGCACACTTCCCACGGCACTGTCCTGCCCGGATTCGAAGCAGTTCAAGAGCTGTTCGAGTTCTTCCTCGCCAATGATCCGGACTACAGCGCGCAGGTTGCCGTGTACCAACACGGCCGCCGCGTGGTCCACCTGCATGGCGGTCCGCACATTGCAGCCGATTCGATCACCGGGGCGTATTCGTGTTCCAAGGGCATAGCAGCCATGGTGATCGCGCTGCTGGTGCGGGACGGCTCGCTGGACCTGGATCAGCCCGTGGCGCATTACTGGCCGGAGTTCGCTGCTGCCGGCAAGCACGAAATCCTGGTCCGCGCGGCGCTGTCCCACCAGGCGGGCGTACTTGGCGTGCCCGGCGGCATCCCATTGGACCGGCTGCACACGTCCGAGGCCGCTGCGATGCTTGCGGCCGCAGAACCTCTGTGGCGGCCAGGCAACGGCACGTTCGGCTATCACGCCATCACCATCGGCGTGCTGATGGAGGAGTTGTGCCGCCGCGTCACTGGATCGTCCTTGCAGCAGACCTATGACGGCGCCCTGCGAATTCCGTACGGGATCGACTTTTTCCTGGGACTTCCGGAGGACCAGGAACCGCGGTACCGGGATGTACTCTACGAGCCAACGGACCAGTGGATCGATCCGCTGGGCTACGAAGGCCTGAATTCCAACATCGCGGCGGGCACCATCATGGAGCTTCCCAACCGCCGAACCGTGCGGGCCGGTGGAATGAGTGCCGCCGGCGGGGTGGGCTCCGCGGATGGACTGGCCAGGGCCTACGCGGCCGTTTCGACGGGTGTTGAAACGGAGGAGGGCCACCTGGCGCCCGCGCTGGACGACAAAACCATCCGCGTCATGGCCGAAGAGCAGGTTTGGGGCCTTGACCGCAGTTCAGGCCTGGATAACGCCTTCGCCATTGTCTTTATGAAGCCCCATCCTTCACGGAACTTCGGGAGCCATCTGGCTTTTGGGCATGAAGGCGCCAACGCGGCCCTTGGTTTCGCGGATCCGGCCTATGGCCTGTCCTTCGGCTACGTTCCCCAGTGGGCTGAGGAAGGCCGGACCCAGGGCAGGGCACATCAACTGGCTGCAGCCGCAAGACGGGCTGCATCCGCGGTCAAGCACGCGGTCGAGCACTCGGTCGAACGTTGACATGTCGCCGGGAGGATGTTTGCCCCGGCCCGGCCAAGCCCTAATGTTGGCGGATGGATCAAAGCAAAACGGCAGCGCGCAGGGAACTTGCCACACGCCTCCTGAGAAGGTCGGTGTCCGGCGTCGCTGAGGCCTTCGCGGTGAACCGTCTCCAGATGGCTGCGAAAGCGGCGCTGGCAGCGGGCCTGGCGTTCTTCGTTGCGCCCCTGATGCCGGGTTCGGCGGCAGACTATCCGTACTATGCCCCGCTGGGCGCCCTCGTGGCCATGTACCACAACGTGGCAGGGTCGGTCCGGCAGGGGTTGCAGACGCTGATTGGCCTGGCCATGGGCATCGGCCTGGCCTTCCTCCTGGTAAACCTCGGCCAGCCCTCTCCCCTCACGGTTGCGATCGTCATGGGCATGGGTGTGCTGCTGGGCGGACTGCCGCGCCTGGAGTCCGGCCGGGACTGGATTCCCACCGCGGCCCTCCTGGTCCTGCTGGTGGGAGGCAGCAATCCGGATGACTTCTCGTTTGGCTACCTCCTGCAGATGGGCGCGGGAGTGGTGGTGGGAATTGCCGTGAACTTCCTGATCTTCCCGCCCCTGCATTTCAAAGCTGCCGCGGCCAGCATTGACGAACTCCGCGCCGCACTGGGCCGGCAGCTGACTGACATGGGTACCGCCCTCAAAGAGGAATGGCCACCACGGCACGAAGAATGGGCGGGCCGCTCGGACGAGCTTGCGGACGCAGCGCGGACTGTCCGGCACCTGGTCCAGGAAGCAGATGACAGCCGCCGGGCCAACCCGCGCCGCAAGCTGCACCCCCGGGACATGGACCTGGACTACCGCAACCTGAAGGAACTCGAACGGGTCACCTTCCACGTCCAGGACATGACGGACGTGTTATCGGACGTTATTTGGGAAGACGACGCACCGTATACCGTGCCGTATGCCGAAAGCGGGCCACTGGCCGAGGCAATCACCGCCACGGGCGAGCTGCTGATGTCCTTCCGGGGGGATGATACCGAAAGCCAACATCGCCTGTACGCCGCGGCGGAGAAGGCGGTAGGCGCCTGCATGGGTGCACCCATGGACCGGAATCCGGAGGAGGGAGGGGTCACCGCCTCCGAATCCATCCTCCTGAGCCTGCACCGCATCCTCAGGATTGTCAGGCCCGGCCGCTAGGAGGTGCCTGGCGCTCCGATCCCTTCCACGGCACCCCGAAAATGCCGCCTGCCTGACCTCGGATTCCAGCCAACAAAGGCTGAACGCTGCCAGCCGCCGTCGTCTGATTGTTCCGTCGTGATCTCCAACGCAACCTTGGCCGGCAGGTAAACCGGTGCTTCGAAGGAGACATCCCAGCGGAACGAGGCTTCGCGGGGCACGCCGATGTCCGCGAGCGCACGTGAGGCAAGGTACATGCCATGGGCAATGGATCGTGGCATACCCAGGGCCTTGGCAGAGAGCGCGCTGAGGTGGATCGGGTTGAAGTCGCCCGAGACCGCTGCATAGCTGCGGCCCGTTTCAACCCCGAGCTGCCAGAGCGCCGTGGGATTCGGCGGGACGAACTCATCCTTGGCAGGTCCGTTGGATACCTTGTCCACGCCGGGAAGGAAGACGCCCTTGGCAAGGTAAGTGGAGGTTCCCGTCCATCGAAGCGAGCCGTCCCCAGTACTGCGGACCTCCGCCACCACATCCACCTGGGTTCCGGCACGGTGGCCCCTCAGGTCCTGCACTCCTGCTGTAATATCCACGGCCTCGCCGAAGTGGATGGGGACCAGCTGCTCGATGACGTTGCGCAGATGGATCATCCCCAGCAACGGCAACGGGAAGTCATCGCGGGCCAGGACACTCATGGCCACGGGAAAGGCCATGGCATGAACGAACCCGGCCGGGAGGACATCGCTGGCAGGTTCACCCAGCAGGTGCTGGAACGAAGTCAGGGTCTGGACGTCGCAACGAACGTTGCGCACCTCATGCTTCTCCGTGGGGAGATCCACGACGCCGGTGCTGCCGCCCAGCCGCCGCCTCGCAGCGGTGGCCGCTGCGTTGACGTACAGCCTGGACAGCGATGGCAGGTCCGCCATCAGGACGTTTCCAGGTTCGCTCATGCTCCCACCAGGTTCTGTCCACAAACGCGGAGTACCTCACCGGTGATGCCGCCGGCGGCATCGCTGGCCAGAAAGGCAACGGCTTCAGCAACATCCACCGGCTGGCCCGCCTGTTGCAGTGAATTGAGCCGGCGGGCCACCTCGCGGGTGGCAAAGGGGATGCGCGCCGTCATTTCGGTTTCGATGAAACCGGGGGCGACGGCATTGACGGTGCCCCCGGATGCAGCTATCAGTGGCGCTGCGGCCCGCACCATCCCGATCACCGCCGCTTTGGACGCCGCATAGTTGGTCTGCCCACGGTTGCCGGCGATCCCGCTGGTTGAGGCAACTGACACAATGCGCGGGCTGCCCTTGAAATCGGGGGAAGCCAGCAGGGCCTCGTTGATCCGGAGCTGGGCTGCGATGTTGATGTTGATGACTGAGTTCCACCGGGCTTCGTCCATGTTGGCAAGGAGTTTGTCCCTGGTGATGCCCGCGTTGTGGACCATAATGTCCAGGCGTCCGTGCCTGCCCACGGCATGCTCGAGGATCCGCTGGCCGGCATCCGGGTGGGTGATGTCCAGCTGGAGTGAGGTGCCCCGGATGCCATTGACCACCTGGCTCAGCTGCTCGCCGGCAGCCGGAAGGTCCACAGCCACGACGGTGGCGCCGTCGCGGGAGAGCGTACGCGCCATTGCTGCGCCGATTCCCCGGGCGGCACCGGTGACCACGGCGACCTTGCCGGCCAGCGGCTCCCTGCTGTCCTGCGGCAGGACGCCGTCGGCGGTGGAAACGGTCAGGAACTGGCCATCCACGAAGGCAGAGCGCCCGGAGAGGAAGAACTGCACCGCACCCAGGGCGGAGGGGCTGGTGGTTTCTGCCCCACCCGTCAGCAGGATGCCGTTTGCTGTTGAACCTGAGCGCAGTTCCTTGGCCAGTGAACGCACAAACCCGTCCACGGCCTGCCGGGCTGCGGCCTGCCGCGGAGTGCTGGCGCCCGACGCCGGCCTGGACACTGTGATGACGCGGGCATTCCTGTCCAGGTCCCGCAATGCCGCCCCAACGGTGAGCACTGGTTTTTCAAGGTCACTGGGGGCTTCCAGGTTATCCAGCACCAGGACTACGGCACCCAGCTTTTCCTTTGGTACCGCGTGCCGGCGGATGTCCAGGCCCCATCCCAGCAGGGCGGCGGCCAGGTCTTCAGCGCCCTGCCCGCTTCCTTCCACGAGGACGGGCCCGTCCACCAGGGCCTGGCCCGGCTTGTGGCGGCGCAGCTCCACTGGCTGGGGAAGCCCAAGCTTCCGGGCGATATCGCGGCCGGTGCCGCCGCTGACGAACTTGGTGTATTTATCAGTCATGGGTCCCCCTATGCCGCTTCGAGAATTGCGACGACGCCCTGTCCGCCTGCTGCGCAGATGGAAATCAGGCCCCGCGCAGGGCGGCCGTCCACGGTGCCCTTGGCTGCCAGCATTTTCGCCAATGAAGCCACGATACGCCCACCGGTGGCGGCGAACGGGTGGCCGGCTGCCAGGGAGGAGCCGTTAACGTTCAGGCGGCTGCGGTCAACGGTTCCGAATGCCCCGTCCAGGCCCAGCCGCTCGCGCCCGAAGTCCTCGTCCTCCCAGGCGGCCAGCGTGCTGAGGACCGTGCCGGCGAAGGCCTCGTGGATCTCGATGAAGTCCATGTCATCCAGGGTCAGGCCGTGGCGGGCCAGCAAACGCGGCACGGCAAATGCCGGTGCCATCAGCAGCCCGTCCTTTCCATGGACGAAGTCCACCGCAGCAGCTTCTCCGTCCAATACCGTTGCCAGCTTGGGAAGGTCGTGCGCGTCGGCCCACTCGGCTGAGGCAAGCAGGACTGTTGCGGCACCATCGGTCAGCGGCGTCGAGTTTCCCGCTGTCATGGTGGCCTTGGAGCCCAGGTTGCGGCCAAAGACCGGCTTCAGGGACGCCAGCTTCTCCAGGCTGGTATCCGGCCGAAGGTTCGAATCCTTGCTCAGTCCCCGGTAGGGCGTCATCAGGTCGTCAAAGAATCCCGAATCGTAGGCGGCGGCCAGGTTCCGGTGGCTGTTCAGCGCCAGCTCGTCCTGGGCTTCGCGGCTGATCTTCCACTGAGCCGTGGTCAGGGCCTGGTGTTCACCCATGGACAGTCCGGTCCGGGGTTCTCCCGTACCGGGCGCATCCGGGGCAAGGTCCTTTGGCCGGAGCCGGCTCAGTACCTGCAGGCGCTGGGGCAGGGTTTTTGCCCGGTTCAGGTCCAGCAGGACGGCGCGCAGTCCTTCACTGACGGCGATGGGCGCGTCCGAGGCGGAGTCCACGCCGCCGGCAATGGCCGAATCAATCTGGCCTAGCTTGATCTTGTTGGCCAGGCCAAGCACCGTCTCAAGGCCCGTGGCACAGGCCTCCTGGACGTCATATGCGGGCGTTTCGGCAGACAGCGCCGAGCCGAGTACTGCCTCCCGGGTCAGGTTGAAGTCGCGCGAATGCTTAAGGACGGCGCCAGCAGCGACATGGCCGATGCGCTCATTCTGGAGGCCAAAGCGGGCGATGAGCCCGTCAAGTGCCGCCGTCAGCATGTCCTGGTTGGAGGATTTGGTGTAGGCGCCGCCGGACCGGGCAAACGGAATCCTGTTCCCGCCAACAATCACTGCCTGGCGGAGTCCGGACGCGGGGGCGGGTGAGAGTCCTTCTACGGACATGGGAGTGTCTCCTCTACTTGGCTGGGTTACCAGTACCCAGCGTACCTGATACGCTGAGTATCGTGAACACACTTCCCGTAGAGATCCCCGACGGCCGGGCCACCCGCTGGCAAAGCCATCGTGAGGAGCGGCGCCGCGAATTGATCAAGGCGGCCAGGCGTGCGGTGCATGCCCTGGGAAGCGACGCTTCCATGGATGACATTGCCGCAGCAGCCGGAACCTCCAAGTCGGTGTTTTACAGGTATTTCGGGGATAAGGCCGGACTGCAGCAGGCGGTCGGTGAAGTGGTGCTGCTCCAGATGCAGCGTCGGATCGCCGAGGCAGCGGAAAGTGCCCAGACGCCGCGCCAGGGTCTGTTCGCCATGGTCTCTGCCTACCTGCAGATGGCAGAGACCAGCCCAAACGTCTACGCCTTTGTCACGCAGTACCCGGGGGCTGATGCGGGATCTCCCCAGTCCCTGGCGGCGGGCGGGGCGCTCGGTCATTTCTTCGACGCCATCAGCGACATGATCGCCCGGCCCATGCGTGCACACCTGAAGGCTGACTCCGCCCGCGACGCAGCCCTGGGCTACTGGCCGACGGCGGCAATCGGCCTGGTCCGCAACGCCGGTGAGCTGTGGTTGAACTCTCCCTCCTCCCCCGCGAAGCCAGGCCAGGACGTTATGGCGCGGCAGATTACCGCCTGGCTCTGCGTGGGCATCGCACCTGAAATGGACCCGTCAGCTATCTCCTGACCTGTCCCCCTATCCACCATTCACCAACGAAGGACAATCAGCATGACTGAAGTAGCGGCCGATCCCCGCAGTGCGGGCACCGTTTCGACCTCCCGCGGAAACTCCGGCCCACCCGCGGATGCCGCCCCAGCCGTCGATGTCGCGGCACTGGGTGAGCAGTTGCTGGGCAAATGGGCAGATATCCGCCGCCAGGCAAGGGAGCTTGCCGGCCGGCCCGAGCTGCACAAGATCGAAGGCCAGACCCACGTTGACCACCGCGCCAGGACTTTCGGCCAGCTGAAGTTCCTGGTTGACCACGGCGCCGTCCACAGGGCGTTCCCCGCAGCCCTGGGCGGAGCAGACGATCACGGCGGTAACATCGCCGGTTTCGAAGAGCTTGTAACGGCAGATCCGTCCCTGCAGATCAAGGCAGGGGTGCAATGGGGCCTCTTTGGTTCGGCAGTGATGCACCTCGGAACGGCAGAACACCACGCCAAGTGGCTTCCGGGGATCATGAGCCTGGAGATTCCGGGTTGCTTTGCCATGACCGAGACCGGCCACGGGTCCGACGTCGCCAGCATTGCCACCACGGCCACCTATGACGAGGCCACCGAAGAGTTCATCGTCAATACACCGTTCCGGGCAGCCTGGAAGGACTACATCGGCAACGCCGCCAACGATGGCCTGGGCGCTGTCGTCTTTGCCCAGCTGATCACCCAGGGCGTGAACCACGGCGTCCATGCTTTCTACGTGGACCTGCGCGATCCCGACACCAAGGAATTCCTCCCGGGAATCGGCGGCGAAGATGACGGCGTAAAAGGTGGCCTGAACGGCATCGACAACGGGCGCCTGCACTTTACGGATGTCCGGATCCCGCGCACCAACCTCCTGAACCGGTACGGCTCTGTAGACGCAGAGGGCACCTACACGTCCCCGATCGCCAGCCCGGGACGCCGCTTCTTCACCATGCTGGGCACCCTGGTCCAGGGCCGGGTCTCGCTGGACGGGGCAGCCGTTGCCGCGTCCAAGCTGGCACTGAAGACAGCCATCCAGTACGCAACAGAACGCCGCCAGTTCAACGCCTCCTCACATACCGACGAGGAAGTCCTGCTGGATTACCAGCGCCACCAGCGCCGGCTCTTCACCAGGCTGGCCACGACGTATGCGGCCGGCTTTGCCCACGAACAGCTGCTGCAGAAATTCGACGACGTATTTTCCGGTGCACACGACACCGACGAAGACCGCCAGGACCTTGAGACCCTGGCCGCCGCGCTGAAGCCGCTCAGCACCTGGCACGCCCTCGACACACTGCAGGAGTGCCGCGAAGCCTGCGGTGGAGCCGGGTTCCTGATCGAGAACCGCTTCGCTTCGCTCCGTGCGGACCTGGATGTTTACGCGACCTTCGAGGGCGACAACACCGTCCTGCTGCAGCTGGTGGCAAAGCGCCTGCTGTCGGACTATGCCCGGGAGTTCCGCAACGTGGACATCGGTGTGCTGGCCCGCTACGTAGTGGGGCAGGCAGCAGGTGCGGCCATCCACCGCACCGGCCTGCGCCAGGTTGCCCAGTTCGTGGCGGATACCGGCCTGGTCCAGAAGGCCGCCCTGGCCCTGCGCGATGAGGAAAGCCAGCGCGCGCTGTTGACCGACCGGGTGCAGACCATGGTGGCTGAAGCCGGATCAGCGCTTAAGGGTGCCGCCAGGATGCCGCAGGACAAGGCCGCCGCCCTGTTCAACGAGCACCAGGATGACCTGATCGACGCCGCCCAGGCCCACGCCGAGCTGCTGCAGTGGGAGGCTTTCACGGAGGCCCTCGCGGAAATCAAGGACCCCGGAACCCGCAAGGTCCTGACCTGGGTCCGGGACCTGTTCGGGCTGTCGCTGATCGAAAAGAACCTGTCCTGGTACCTGATGAACGGCAGGCTCTCCATGCAGCGCGCCCGCACGGTTGGCGACTACATCAACCGCCTGCTGGTCAAGATCCGCCCGCATGCACTGGACCTGGTGGACGCCTTTGGCTACGGACCTGAGCATCTGCGTGCGTCGATCGCCACGGGTGCAGAAAAGACGAGGCAGGACGAGGCCCGGGCCTACTTCCGGGCGCAGCGGGCCAGCGGTACGGCTCCGGTCGAGGAGAAAGTCCTCCTGGCCCGGAAGGCCGCCGCAGCCAAACCCCGCCGCTGACAGAACTGTCCGGGGAAGGCGGTCAGCCGCCTTCCCCGGACAGTTGCCCACTGTGGGCTGGTGTCAGCGCAGCACCGAACGGTAAACATCAAGCGTGGTCTGGGTGATGGTCTCCCAGGAAAAATGCTCTTCAGCCCGGCGCCGGCCTGCTTCGCCCATGGCACGGGCACGGGCAGGATCGCTCACTACCTCCACGAGGGCTTCGGCAAACTGGCGGACGAATTTCTCCGGATCAAGCGGCGTACCGGTGCCGTCGGTCACCTGTTCCAGATCCACCAGGAGACCCGTGACGCCGTGGTCAACTACTTCGGGAATACCGCCGGTGGCGCTGGCGACTACCGCGGCTCCGCACGCCATGGCCTCGAGGTTCACAATGCCCAGGGGCTCGTAGATGGACGGGCAGGCAAAGGCCGTGGCATGGCTGAGGACCTGGATGAGTTCGTTGCGGGGAAGCATGCGCTCAATGAGCACAACGCCGGAGCGCTGGCTTTGGAGCTCGGCAATCAACCGGTTGGTTTCAGCTGCAAGCTCCGGGGTGTCCGCCGCTCCCAGGCACAGGACCAGCTGGACGTCCGGCGGCAGCTGGGCAGCTGCCCGAAGAAGATAGGGAACACCCTTTTGCCGGGTATTCCTTCCTACGAAGACCACGCTGGGAAGGTCAGGATCGATCCCCAGGGCGCGGACGGCGTCGTCATTTTCATCCCTGGACCACATCTGGACGTCCACGCCGTTGTGGACAACACGCACCTTTGCCGGATCCACGTCCGGGTAGCTGCGCAGGATGTCCTGGCGCATGCCTTCGGAGACCGCGATGATGGCTGCTGCTGCCTCATAGGCTGTTTTCTCTACCCACGAGGACAGGGCGTAGCCGCCACCCAGTTGCTCGGCCTTCCAGGGCCGCAGCGGTTCAAGGCTGTGGGCGCTGAGCACATGCGGGATGCCGTGCAGCAGGGAGGCCAAGTGGCCGGCCATGTTGGCATACCAGGTGTGCGAATGGACAACATCCGCGCCGGCCACATCGGGGACGATCCGCAGATCGACGCCGAGGGTCTGGACGGCCGCATTGGCTCCGCCAAGGTCCTCAGGGACTGAATATGACGTCACCTCTGCCCCATGGTAAGCGGCCTCCCGGGGAGCCCCGAAGGCACGGACCCGCAGGTCAACGTGCTGGGCCAGCACCCTTGACAACTCCGCCACATGGACGCCGGCGCCGCCGTAAATCTCCGGCGGGAACTCTTTAGTCACAATGTCTATACGCACGCTACCCAAGGTAGTCCTTCCGCGGGAACTGTTCTAGTGTGAAGGCATCCGGGCCCACCGGGGCTGTTGGGGAGAACAAAGACGTGCAGGGAGTTCCATCATGGCTTACAAGAAAGTATTGGCTATTGTCCTGGCTGGCGGCGAAGGGAACCGCCTGATGCCACTGACTGCTGATAGGGCCAAACCGGGTGTGCCGTTCGCCGGGAGCTACCGGCTGATCGACTTCGCACTCTCCAACCTGGTCAACTCGCGCTACCTGCAGATCGTGGTGCTGACCCAATACAAATCCCACAGCCTTGACCGTCATATTTCCGAGACCTGGCGCATGTCCACCCAGCTCGGTAACTACGTTGCTTCCGTCCCCGCCCAGCAGCGCGTTGGCAAGAGCTGGTTCCTGGGCAGCGCAAACGCCATCTACCAGTCGCTGAACCTCATCAGGGACGCCAACCCGGACATTGTGGTGGTGGTCGGCGCAGACCACGTCTACCGGATGGATTTCTCCCAGATGGTGGACCAGCACGTGGCCAGCGGCGCGAAGGCAACAGTGGCGGCCGTGCGCCAGCCCCTGAACATGGCGGACCAGTTCGGCGTCATCGAAGTTGACCCTGCAGACTCGAACAAGATCTCCGCTTTCGTGGAAAAGCCCTCCAGCACCCCCGGGCTGGAAGCGGACCCCACACAGTTCCTGGCCTCCATGGGCAACTACGTTTTCGACGCCGATGCCCTGGTTGAGGCCCTCCACGTGGACGCTGAACGGCTGGACACCAAGCACGACATGGGCGGCGACATCATCCCCTACTTCGTGAACAAGGGTGAAGCGGGCGTGTATGACTTCACGCTCAACGAAATCCCCGGATCCACCGAGCGCGACCGTACCTACTGGCGTGACGTTGGCACCATTGATTCGTTTTACGACGCCCACATGGACCTCATTTCGCCACTGCCCGTCTTCAACCTCTACAACTCGGCCTGGCCCATCTACACCCGGCAGAGCATCTCGCCGCCGGCCAAGTTCGTCCGCGGCTCTGACAACACGGTGGGCACCGCGCTGGACTCCATCGTGTCCAGCGGCGTGGTGATCTCCGGCGGTGTGGTGGAGGGATCTGTCCTCTCCAATGATGTCTACGTGGCCAAGGCCAGCCGGGTGCTTGACTCCGTCCTGATGGACAACGTCACCGTTGGTCCCGGCGCAGTCGTCAACCGCGCCATCATCGACAAAAACGTCAAGGTTCCGGCCGGTGCGGCGATCGGCCTGGATCCCAAGCTGGACCGCGCCCGCGGCTTCAAGGTGACCGATTCCGGCATTACCGTGCTGTCCAAGGGCCAGATAGTGCCCGAGCCGGATGCCGAGGAACGCGCGCTGTCCGCGGCCAACCTCCACCTGGTGCCGAACGCCGTCAAGGCGGCAACTGCCAAGAACCCTGAAGCCCTGACCACTGTCACCCAGGCGGCCAAGGCACAGGCGGAGTCAGTAGCCCGAAGCTAGCGGGTAAAATTGGGGCAATGAGCTCCCCCGATCTGACTCCCGAGGAAATCCAGGCCTGCCTGAAGGTCCTGAATACCATCCACGTCTATGACGAGGAGCATCCCGACTACGTTTCAGTGCGCCGCGCCACCGGCAAAATGTTCAAGGCCGTCAAGCGGCACAGGCGCGTCACCAAGCGGGATGAAATCGCGGAATCGGACCGGGCGGTGCTTGCCCGCACAGCCACGGCGGCCCCTGACCGGATCGACGACGAAACGCGCGGCAACAAGCTGGAGTCATCGGCCAGCGGCTCCGTTGCGGGCCACCTGATCCGGTCAAGGCCGTGCTACATCTGCAAGCAGCACTACACGCAGGTTGACGCCTTCTACCACCAGCTGTGCCCGGAATGCGCCGCCTTCAGCCACAGCAAGCGGGACGCCAGGACGGACCTGACCGGCCGCCGGGCACTCCTGACCGGGGGGCGTGCAAAGATCGGGATGTACATTGCGCTCCGGCTGCTCCGTGACGGCGCGCATACCACCATCACTACCCGGTTCCCCAAGGACGCCGCCCGCCGGTTCGCCGCCATGGAGGACAGCGCGGACTGGCTGCACCGGCTGCGGATCGTCGGCATCGACCTCCGTGACCCGTCCCAGGTCATGGCGCTGACCGATTCACTGGACGCTGCCGGGCCGCTGGACATCATCATCAACAATGCCGCCCAGACCGTCCGGCGCAGCGGCAATGCCTACAAGCCCCTGGTTGATGCCGAGGACGAGCCGTTGCCCGCAGCCCTTGAGGCAGCGAACGGCGGCCCGGAACTGGTGACCTTTGGCCACGCCCACGACAAACACCCGCTGACCCTCGCCAGCAGCGTCACGGAGCATCCTGTCCTGGCCGGTGATGCCATTACGTCCCTGGCACTGTCTACGGGATCCGCGTCCCTGGAGCGGATCGCCGCCGGCACCGCCATTGACGCCGGCGGCCTGGTCCCTGACCTCGCAGCCATCAACAGCTGGACGCAGGTAGTGGACGAAGTTGATCCCCTGGAGATGCTGGAAGTCCAGCTCTGCAACGTGACAGCCCCGTTCCTGCTGGTGAGCCGGCTGCGTGCCGCCATGAAACGCTCGACGGCGCGCCGCAAGTACATCGTCAACGTGTCCGCCATGGAGGGCCAGTTCTCCCGTGCCTACAAGGGCCCCGGGCACCCCCACACCAATATGGCGAAAGCCGCCCTGAACATGATGACACGCACCAGCGCTGCCGAGATGCTGGAGTCGGACGGCATCCTGATGACGGCCGTGGACACCGGCTGGATCACTGACGAGCGGCCGCACTACACCAAGGTCAGGCTGATGGAAGAAGGCTTCCACGCGCCACTGGACCTGGTGGACGGTGCCGCCCGTGTTTACGATCCGATCGTGCGTGGCGAGGACGGCGAAGACCAATACGGCGTCTTCCTGAAGGACTACAAGCCAAGCCCCTGGTAGGCCCTGAGCCGAGCCGGAACCAGGGCTACGCCACGCGGGTAATCTCCACCGAAACGCTGAGCTCGGACCCGCCGCCGCCGGACAGGATGCCCTTCAGCGGCGGCACGTCCCGGTAGTCCCGTCCGCGGGCCACCGTCACGTGGAAGTCACCGGCCGGTTTGTGGTTGGTGGGATCCCAGCTGCGCCAGGCCCCGTCCCAGAACTCAAGCCACGCGTGGGACTGGCCGGCAACGCTCTCGCCGAGTTCCGCCGTCGAACGCGGGTGCAGGTATCCCGAAACATAGCGCGCAGGGATCCCGCAGCTGCGCAGCGCACCGATGGCCAGGTGCGCCAGGTCCTGGCAGACGCCCTGGCGCTGGCCCCACGCCTCTTCGGCGTTGGTGGTGACGGCGGTGGAACCGGACATGTACGTCATTTCGCCGCGCATCCACTCGAAGATGGACATGGCCGCCTCATGGGGTGCCTTCCCGGCAACAACACCAGGGATGATGCCCAGGACCTCCTCCCCCGGCCCGGTCAGGCGGGACTGCGGAATCCAGTCGCTGAACTGGTTGACGGTCTCCACGGAATGGATCACGTCCCAGTCCGCGAGATCCGCTGGCGTGGGTGCCTTCTCGGTGCGGTGCACTTCCACGGTAATGCTGGACAGGACATCCAGGTGGTCGTGCGGCATCTGCATGTCGAAAGTGGTGACGCGGCTGCCCCAGTAGTCCTTGTAGCTGCTCACCGCGGCCTGCGAAGGCGAGACCTTCACCTGGGATTCCAGCACCACCTGCTGGGCGTCGGACAGCGGCGTCATGCGTGCCTCGTTGTAGGACAACGTAACGCGCTTGTTGTATTTGTACGTGGTCCTGTGCTGGATGTTCAGCCGGGTCATGAAACTTCTCCCACCCAGGCGAGTTCATCGGCCTGATTGAAGTACTTACGGGAAATGGCGTCCGAAGCCTGGGACACAGCCTTCTGGACGCGTTCCATGTGTTCGGGCAGTTCGGACATAAGATCGTCCGTGCGGTGGAATTCCAGGAAGGTGCGCGCCTGGCCCACAATGCGGCGGGCATCGTTGATAAAGCCGACACGCTGCGCGGACGGATCCAGCTTGGCCAGGCAGTCGTCGGCATCCCGGAGGGCATAGACGATCGACCGCGGGAAAAGCCGGTCCAGCAGGAGGAACTCGGCGGCATGCTGGTCTCCGAACGCTGCCCGGCGGGTCCGCAGGAACGATTCGTAGGCGCCGGCACAGCGGAGCATGTTCACCCAGGACATACCGGCACTGAGGACGTCCCTGGTGCTCAGCATCCGGGCGGTCATGTCAGCGCGCTCCAGGGAACGGCCCAGGACCAGGAACAGCCAGCTTTCGTCATGGCTGACGGTGGTGTCCGCCAGGCCGCTGACCATGGCCGTGCGCTCCAGGACCCAGTTGCAGTACCTGTAGGTTCCCACAACGTCCTTGCGGTGCTGGTTGAGCCCGTAATAGGTGGTGTTCAGGCTCTCCCACAGGCCCGACGACACGGTCTCCCGGGCACGCCGGGCGTTTTCGCGGGCGGCACTGAGGGAACCGGCAATGGAGGTGGCACTGGTTTTGTCGTAGGCCAGGGCGTGCAGCAGCTCCGGGAGCCCGAAGTCCTCACTGTCCGGGCGTGCGCCCATCACGGCCAACAATTCCTGGGCGACTCCACGCCGCTCTTCCAGCGGCAGGTGGTTCAGCCGCTCCAGGTGGACGTCCAAAATGCGTGCTGTACCGTCCGCCCGTTCAACGTAGCGGCCAATCCAAAACAGGGACTCGGCGATACGGCTAAGCATTCCTGGCTACCTCCTGCGCGTCCGGAACCGGAACAAATGTTGAAGCGACGATCGAAAGAAGAACTATACGGCCGGAACGGCGCGTCACTGCTGTTGCTCCGACTGGCGGTCGCGCCAGTTGCTCTCTACGGGCCATACTGACACCCTCTCGCGGACCGTGACAGACTGCCTGGGCACGGATTCCACAGGAACCTGCGGCGAGCCTGCAAGTACCCAGGTGTCCTTTGAACCGCCGCCCTGGCTCGAGTTCACAATCAGCGAGCCCTCCTTCAGCGCCACACGGGTCAGGCCGCCGGGCAGCACCCAGACGTCGTCGCCGTCGTTGACCGCGAAGGGCCGCAGGTCCACGTGCCGGGGGCCGAACTTGTCCCCGCTGAGCGTGGGAACGGTGGACAGCTGCAGGACGGGCTGGGCGATCCAGCCGCGGGGATCGGCAATGATCCGGTCACGCAACGCGTCCAGCTCATCCCTGGACGCGTCCGGGCCAATGACCAGTCCCTTGCCGCCGGAGCCGTCCACGGGCTTGACCACGAGCTCGGCCAGGTTGTCCAGGGTGTATTCCCGGGCTTCCTTTTCCTCGAGGCGGTAGGTGTCCACGTTGGCGATCACCGGCTCTTCATTCAGGTAGTACCTGATGAGGTCCGGAACGTAGCTGTAAACGAGTTTGTCGTCCGCAACACCGTTGCCCACCGCGTTGGCAATGGTCACTCCCCCGGCGCGCGCGGCATTAACCAGCCCGGGGCAGCCCAGCATGGAGTCGGAGCGGAACTGCAGCGGGTCCAGGAAATCGTCGTCGATGCGCTTGTAGATCACGTCCACACGCTGCTCGCCCGCCGTGGTGCGCATGTAGACGCGGTTGCCGCGGCAGATGAGGTCACGGCCTTCCACGAGTTCCACGCCCATCAGGCCTGCCAGCAGGGTGTGTTCGAAGTAGGCGCTGTTAAACACACCCGGGGTGAGGACCACCACTGTGGGATCGTCGACGCCGGAGGGCGCCGTTTTGCGCAAAGCGGACAGCAGCCGGCGGGGGTACTCTTCCACGGGCCGGATCAGCTGCTGGCCAAAGGCTTCGGGCAGGCCCTTGGCCATGGCGCGGCGGTTCTCCAGGACGTAGCTCACGCCGGAGGGCACCCGGACGTTGTCCTCAAGGACGCGGAACGTTCCCGCGGCGTCCCGGACGACGTCGATGCCGGAGATGTGGACACGCACGCCGCCTGCCGGTTCAAAGCCATGCACGGCGCGGTGGAAATGCGCGCTGGTAGTGACCAGCTGGCGTGGAATGACGCCGTCGGCCACAACGGCCATTTTGTCGTAGACATCGTTGAGGAACGCTTCCAGGGCACGGACCCTTTGGGCAACGCCGCGCTCCAGGACATCCCATTCGTCCGCCGGGATAATGCGGGGCACGATGTCCAGCGGGAAGGGCCGTTCCTCGCCTGCGAAGTCGAACGTCACGCCCCTGTCCAGGAAGGTCCTCGCCATGGAGTCGGCCCGGGCAGTTACGTCTGCCAGGGACAGTTTCTGCAGGGCGTCGGCGACCTGTGTATACGACGGCCGGGCTTGCTGCTCCGGAGTGAACATCTCGTCGTAGGCACCGCTCTTGGCGGCCGCCTCGGAGTAATCCTGGAAAAGGTCTGACATGTCCCTTAGCCAACCACTTTTTTGTTTCAAAATCATTACTGCAGCCCATTGTGGCGTGTTGATGATCAGGGCCCGGGTTCGTGATTCTGCGCCGCATACTGCAAAGTAGGTGAGTGCCTGCCCATGGAACCTCCAGACTGCTCCCGGGCCTTGCCTGTGCCGCGCTGTCCCTGGTGGTGGCCTTCGCCGTCCATGCAGCCGTTCCGGCACTGCCCGCCATGACCGTGGCTGTGGCATTGGGCCTCCTGGCAGCCAACCTGCCGCCCACAGCAACAGTGATTTCCGGCCGTGCCCGGCCCGGCCTGGACTTCGCCGGCAAGAGCCTCATGCGGGGCGGCATTGTGATGCTGGGCCTCAAAGTGGGAATCGTGGACGTGCTGGACCTGGGCTGGGCATCACTGGGCCTGATCACTGCCGTGGTGCTCGCAGGATTCGGCGGGACATACTTCATTTCGCGGCTTTTCCGCCTGGCACCGCAGGTGTCCCTGCTGATCGCCACCGGCTTCTCCATTTGCGGCGCATCAGCAATCGGAGCAATGGCCGATGCCCGCCGGATCAGGCAGGCCGACACCGTGCTCCCGGTGGCCCTCGTGACCCTGTGCGGCACGCTGGCCATCGGCGTCCTGCCCCTGCTGATCCACCCGCTGGGCCTTGATCCCCACACGTTCGGCGCCTGGACGGGTGCCTCCGTGCATGACGTCGGGCAGGTGGTGGCAACCGCGCAGACTGCCGGAACCGCTGCCCTGGCAGTCGCCGTCGTGGTTAAGCTGACCCGGGTGCTGCTGCTGGCCCCGATGATCGCCGCAGCAAGCCTGGAGCAGCGTTGGGTTGCACGGCGGGAAGCCAAACGGGCAGCAGCTCCCGGAGACAGCACGGTACCAACAGGACCGGTCAAACTGCCGCCGCTGATGCCGCTGTTTATTGTTGGCTTCCTCGCGATGGTCGCCCTGCGCTCCTCCGGCATCCTGGGCGAAGGCTGGCTGGAAGCCGGTGCGGCCCTGCAGGACATCCTGCTGGGTGCGGCACTCTTTGGACTTGGGTCCGCTGTGCGGATCCGGACCCTCCTGCATACCGGCGGGCCTGCACTCGCTGCCGCGATGCTGTCCTGGCTGCTCCTGGCCCTGCTGGGGCTGGGCGCGGCCATCGGCATTTCCGCGCAGGCCGCATGATTAGATAGCGGGGTGTCTTTTGAGAATCTTCGGCGGGACGAAGCCGCCCACCGGTCCACCCTGATCACCACGCACAGTTACGATGTCTCCCTCGACGTCCGCAACGCCGCGGATCCTGAGGCAAGCGGGTACACAAGCCAGACGGTCATCGACTTCTCCGCCGCAGAGCCCGGTGCAGGCACGTTCCTTGACTTCATCCACGCGGGCATCCACAGCATCTTCCTCAACGGCAAGGCCCTGGACGTTAACGAGGTTGTTGACGGGCCCCGGATCCGGCTGGAGAACCTCCGGGCAGTAAACCAGGTGACGGTGACGGGAACTGCCCTGTACAGCCGCTCCGGCGAAGGCATGCACCGGTTTTTCGATCCCGCTGACGGCCAGTGCTACCTCTACACGCAGTACGAACCCGCAGACGCGCGACGGGTTTTCGCCAACTTTGAACAGCCGGACCTGAAGGGGACTTTCACGTTCCACGTCACGGCACCGGCCGCATGGGAAGTGGCCTCCAACGGCGCAGAAGTCCAGCGCACTCCCCTGGCCAGCGATCCCAATGCCGCGCGCTGGGACTTTGAAACCACGCTGCCGATGTCCACCTACATCACCTCGGTCCTGGCCGGACCATACTACAAGGCCGACGATTCCTGGAGCGCCACCCTCGAGGACGGCACCCGCCTTGACGTGCCGCTGGCCCTGTACTGCCGCGCCTCCATGTCCAAGGACTTTGATACCGATGAACTATTCAGCCTGACCAAGCGTGGACTGGCCTTCTTCAACGAGCTCTTCGACTACCCCTACCCCTGGGGCAAATACGACCAGGCCTTCGTTCCTGAATACAACCTGGGAGCCATGGAGAACCCCGGCCTGGTGACCTTTGCCGAGACCTACGTCTTCACCTCCCGCGCCACGGACGCGCAGTACCAGGCCCGCGCCAACACACTGATGCACGAGATGGCGCATATGTGGTTCGGCGACCTCGTCACCATGCAGTGGTGGGACGATCTTTGGCTCAAGGAATCCTTTGCGGACTACATGGGCACGCTGGGAGTGGACCGCGCCACGGACTGGGAAACCGCCTGGGTGAATTTCGCCAACAAGCGCAAGGCCTGGGCCTATGTCCAGGACCAGCTGCCCACCACCCATCCCATCGTGGCCGACATCCCTGACCTGGAGGCCGCCAAGCAGAACTTCGACGGCATCACCTACGCAAAGGGCGCGTCCGTCCTGAAACAGCTGGTGGCCTACGTCGGCTTTGACGCCTTTATTGCCGGTGCCAGGCAGTACTTCCGCGACCACGCCTACGGAAACACCACCCTGAAAGACCTCCTGGCAGCGTTGAGCGCTTCGTCCGGACGTGACCTTGCGGACTGGTCCCGGCAGTGGCTGCAGACGTCCGGGATTTCCTCCCTTTCCACGGACATAACGTCCGACGGCGGGACGTTCAGCGAGGTGGCGATCGTCCAGGAAGCAACGGACCCTGTCACGGGACGCCCCGAGCCCAGGCCGCACCGCCTTCGCATTGGTTTGTACGAGGCGGACGCAACCGGCTCACTGGTCCGGACCCGCAGCGTTGAAACCGACATCACGGGCAACCGCACTGTGGTCCCGGAGCTCGCCGGCGAGTCCATCCCCGCCCTGCTGCTGGTCAATGACGATGACCTCAGCTACGCCAAGGTACGGCTCGATCCCCGTTCCGAAGCAACAGTCCGGTCCTCGCTGGACAGGCTCGTGGATCCAATGGCCCGCGCGCTGTGCTGGACTGCCTTGTGGAATTCAACCCGTGACGCCGAATCAGCCGCAGGCTCCTACCTCGACGCGGTTGCCCGCTTCGCGGCGTCCGAGACCGGTGTTGGCGTCCTGCAGAACGTCCTGGATAACGCTTCCACCGCCGTCGAGCATTATGCCTCCGCCGCCACGCAACCAAGGCTCCGCGCGGACCTGGCCGCCCTGGCCGCGGACCGGCTCCAGTCAGCCGCGCCGGGATCGGACCAGCAGCTGGCCTGGGCGCGGGCCCTGGCAACTGCCAGCCGGCACCACGCCAGTGCCCTCCCGCTGGTCCGCCGGCTCCTGGACGTTGACGGAACTGTTCCGGGCCTGACGGTTGATGCGGAACTGCGCTGGTCCCTCCTGCACGCGCTTGCGGCCCACGGCCAGGCCACGCAGGAGGAGCTCGACGCCGACCTGGCCCGCGACACCACCGCATCCGGCCGTGCCGGCCACACCACCGCCCTGGCTGCCCGCCCGGAACCGGAAGTCAAGGCAGCAGCGTGGCATGCCGCCGTCGTGGGTACCGAATTGTCCAACCAGCTGCTCAGTGCCACCATCGCCGGGTTCAACACGGCAGAACCGGAGCTGCTGGAACCGTTCGTGGAGCCCTACTTCGCGGCCATTGCCGGTGTTTGGGAACAGCGGAGCATCGAGATCGCGAGCCGGATTGTCCGCGGCCTGTACCCGTCCGGTCACCGCCTGCAGCCCGGGCAGGACCCCGCGGATCACGCAGTGATCCGGCTGACGGATGACTGGCTGGCAGGGCACGCAGCCGCGCCTGCTGCCCTGCGGAGGATCATCGTGGAGCAGCGCAGCCACCTGATGCGTGCCTTGCGATCCCAGGCGCGCGACTCCGCCTAGGAGCCGGGGCACTGGAATCTGCCTATGAACCGGGCTAGGGGATCCGGTGCAGCCATTCCGCTGTGCCGAACTTGGATTCCACACGCTGCCGGGCGGCGGCAATTTCGTCGTCGCCCAGCATTGATTCCACGGCGCCGTAGCGTTCCGTGAAGACCTGCTGCAGCGCGGCGATGATTTCGGCGCGTGACCGGCCGGACTGGCGGCGCAAGGGGTCCACCCGCTTCTTGGCACTGCGGGTGCCCTTGTCGGACAGTTTTTCCTTGCCGATCCGCAGGACCTCCACCATTTTGTCCGCGTCGATGTCGTAGCTCATGGTGACGTGGTGGAGCATGCCGCCGTTGGCCAGCCGCTTCTGCGCGGCGCCACCGATCTTGCCCTGGTCGGTGGCGATGTCGTTGAGCGGCACGTAGAACGCGTTGATGCCCAACTCCTTGAGGCCTGCCATTACCCAGGCGTCCAGGAAGGCGTAGGAATCGGCAAAGCTGATGCCGTCAACGAGCGTTTGGGGAAGGTACAGGGAATAGGTGATGCAGTTGCCTGCTTCCATGAACATGGCTCCGCCGCCGCTGATCCGGCGGGCTACGGTGATGCCGTGCCGCGCCACGCCGTCGGGCTGGAGTTCGTTGCGGTAGGACTGGAAACTGCCGATCACCACTGAAGGTTCGTCCCAGTCCCAGAACCGCAGTGCCGGATTGCGGCGGCCTTCCCCAACGGCTTCGGTCAGGACCTCATCCAGGGCAACGTTCACGTGCGTCGGCAGCACGGTAGGCGGGATGACTTCCCATTGGTGGTCAGCCCAGCCGGAGGCCTTGGCAAGGCCCCGCCGGATGGCTGTGGCCACGGCCTCGGGCGAAAAGCCGAACATCACGGCGTCCGGGGCGAGGGAGGCGGAAATGGCTGCCGCGAGCTCGCCTGGCGTGGAATCGGCGGGAAGTCCCTCCAGCGCGGAGTCGATGGACTGCAGGGCCTCGTCAGGCTCCAGGAAGAAGTCACCGCTGATGGAAACGCCCGCCAGCCTGCCCGACACCACGTCAAAGTCGGCGACTACGAGCTTGCCGCCCGGTACCTTGTACTCCCCGTGACGGGCTGCCGGAAGGTCTGCTGGTACATCAGGAATCATGACTCCATCCTGCCGCACGCGCACGGACTTCAATGCCACCCCTATGCAAAAAAGCCCGCACCGTTACCGGTGCGGGCTTTCTGCGAAAAGCTTGGAGGAGAAGTAAGTTACTTCTTGCCGCCGAAGCCCTTGAAGCGAGCGTTGAAGCGCTCGACGCGGCCTGCGGAGTCCATGATGCGCTGCTTGCCCGTGTAGAACGGGTGGGACTCGGAGGAGATTTCGACGTCGATGACCGGGTAGGTGTTGCCGTCTTCCCACTCGATGGTCTTCTTGGAAGACACGGTGGACTTGGTCAGGAACTTGACGCCGGAAGCCAGGTCGTTGAAAACAACAGCTTCGTACTTCGGGTGGATATCAGACTTCATAATGGGACCTTTGTTCACACAACTGGATTTTGCCAGTTGTCAGGTATGAATGGGATGGCGGCCCGCTCCGGAAGGAATCCCCCGAAACCACAGCACGGCCAGCAATCAATCATACCGGATCCGGTGGACCGTGACGAACCACAGGCCAGGGCCGGGTCACTTCCGCGGACGGAGCTCCCAGAAGGCCACGGCGGAGGCTGCGGCCACGTTCAGGGAGTCCACCCCTTCGCGCATGGGGATCTTCACGGCGACGTCGACGGCGGCAAGTGTCTCCGCGGACATCCCGGCACCTTCGGTACCCAGCACCAGGGCAAGGCGCGCAGGACTGTCGGCCGCGAGGACGTCCAGGTCGACGGCGTCGTCAGTCAGTTCCATGGCCGCCACGGTAAACCCTTGCTCCTTGAGGGCGTGGAGGTCGCCCGGCCAGTTTTCCAGCCTGGCCCACGGCACCTGGAACACCGTGCCCATGCTGACCCTGACGCTGCGCCGGTACAACGGATCGCCGCAGCGCGGTGAGACCAGGACGGCGTCAACATCCAGTGCCGCCGCGGAGCGGAAGATGGCCCCGACGTTCGTGTGGTCGACGATGTCCTCGAGGACTGCCACGCGGCGGGCGCCGGCCAGGAGCTCGGCAAGCGGTACGGGTTGTGGCCGGTGCATGGCGGCCATGGCGCCACGGTGCAGGTGGAAGCCGGTGATCTCCTCCAGCAGTGCCGCGCTGCCGATGTAGGCCGGGACGTCCGGGAATTCATCGAAAATGTCCTGGAGGTCCGCCACCCATTTTTCCGCCAGGAAAAACGAACGGGGCCGGTGCCCGGCCGCCAGCGCCCGCCGCAGGACGCGGGACGATTCGGCAATGTACATGCCCTCGGCCGGCTCACGGAGCTTCCGCAGGTGCACATCGGTCAGCTGGGTGTAATCGGCCACACGGGGATCCTGCGCCGATTCAAGATAGTGGAAGTTCACCGGCCGATTATTTCAGCAGATTCGCGATCATCACGCCAAGGGCCACCAGGCCAAGGGCAAAGATCACACCCCGCAGGACAGCCGGCGAGAGCTTCCGGCCCACCCTGGCCCCAACCAGGCCGCCAATCGTGGAGCTGATGGCGATCAGGAGCACCACCAGCCAGTTGATCCTGTCGAAGGCAAACAGCACATACGAAACCGCCGCCACCAGGTTGACGCCGAGCACCAGGATGTTCTTCATGGCGTTGGCGTTCTGGATGGTGCCGGTCAGGAACACCCCCAGGATCCCGACCAGGAGAATTCCCTGGGCGGCCACGAAGTAGCCACCATATACGCCGGCCAGGTAAACGAGCACCACCAGCAGCACGCCGTGGCTCTTATCCCGGATGGCGTGCTCGGGGTTCGTCTCACGCTCGCGGACCCAGGCCTGCAACCGGGGCTGGAACACCACCATCAACAGTGCAAGGATCAGCAGCACCGGCGCTGCATAGTGGAAGACCTCCTCGGGCAGGTGCAGCAGGAGCCACGCCCCGGATATTCCACCCAGCAGGGATGCGGGCAGCAGCCTGAGCAGCTGCGCTCCCCTGCCCTTCAGCTCCCTCCGGTAACCCCAGACGCCGGCTGCGTTGCCTGCCACCAGCCCCATGGCGTTGCTCATGGAAGCCACCACTGGCGTGATGCCCAGGGCGATCAGGACGGGAAAGGTGACAAGGGTTCCGGAACCGACCACCGCATTGATTGTCCCGGCCCATAAACCGGCCAAAGACACAACAATGCTGCCAAAAAGATCCAACATGGCGGAACGGGCCGCCTAGCGGCGTGCGGTGGCGGTGTAACGGCCCGCGTTGACACTCACGTCGAGCGGAAGCCCAAACGTGGCGCTGAGGTTTTCTGCAGTCAGGACGTCGGTGATGGGCCCGGATGCCACGACGTTGGCGTCACGCAGCAGCAGCGCGTGGGTGAACCCCGGAGGCACTTCCTCCAGGTGGTGGGTCACCAGCACCATGGCAGGAGCCGTCTCGTCGCGGGCAAGTTCGCTGAGCCTGTGGACGAGGTCTTCACGGCCGCCCAGGTCCAGTCCGGCGCCGGGCTCGTCCAGGAGCAGCAGTTCGGGATCCGTCATGAGGGCGCGGGCGATCTGGACGCGCTTGCGTTCGCCTTCTGAGAGCGAAGCGAACGGACGGTTCAGCAGCATGCCCATGCCCCAGTCATTGAGGAGCCGGAACGCACGCCGTTCGTCGTCCTTCTCATAGCCTTCCCGCCAGCGCCCGGTCACACCGTACGCGGCGGTGACCACAACGTTGAGGACTTTTTCGTGCTCGGGAATCTGGGTGGCCAGCGCTGCCGAGGACAGGCCGATGCGTGGGCGGAGTTCAAACACATCCACTGCACCAAGGACCTCTTCGAGGACACCGGCCATGCCCGACGTCGGGTGCAACCGGGCCGCGGCAATCTGCAGGAGGGTGGTCTTGCCGGCGCCGTTGGGGCCGAGGATGACCCAGCGTTCGCCTTCCTTGACCTGCCAGTCCACCTTGTCCAGGAGGGTCTTGGACCCACGGACGACGCTGACTGCGGCCAATTCAAGAACATCGCTCATAGGAGTAGACACTAGGACAAAATGAGCGCCGACTGATAACCGGCTTCAGTCACGGTCCGGGTGCCTTAATCAGCCATCGCCCATTCTTAACCAACTACGGCCCCAAGGAGCCCGCTGGATAGGATGGCAGGCATGACGACGAACGTGACCGCGGTCAGCTATGCCCTGGAACTCTCCCCTGCCGACACCGCACGCCTGCGTGCCGTGTACGAGGAGTCAGGGGCAGCGATCGTCGCCGAATCAACAACCGGGGACGACCGCTACCAGGTGTCCGTGACCGAGCTTGCCATCGGTTCAGGCCAGGCGGATCCGGACCTTTCGGACCCGGACCAGGCAGCTGGGCTGCAGGCGTTGCGCGAGGCTCTCTCCGAGCCCGGCCTTTCGGGCATTGACACAGCCCTGGTACCCAGTGAACTGCGCAGCGCCGGGCGCAAACTCCTGATCATGGACGTCGACTCGACGCTCATCCAGCAGGAAGTCATTGAACTCCTGGCAGCATATGCCGGCAAGTTCGACGAAGTTGCCGCCGTGACCGAGGCCGCAATGCGCGGCGAACTGGACTTCACCCAAAGCCTGCACGCCCGGGTGGCCGTGCTCGCCGGCCTGCCCGTCGACGTCGTTGACGCAGTCCGCGCCGAGGTGCGGCTCAGCCTGGGCGCGGCCGAACTCGTGAAGGCCTTCAAAGCGGCAGGCCACGTGGTGGCGGTTGTGTCAGGGGGCTTCAACCAGATCCTGCAGCCCATTGCTGAAGACCTTGGCCTGGACTACTGGCAGGCCAACGAACTCGAGATCGTTGACGGTGTGCTCACCGGCAAGGTCCTGGGCGACGTCGTGGACCGCGCGGCCAAGGAGAAGTACCTGCGCCAGTGGACGGCGGCGGAACACATTGACCTCGCCCACACCATTGCAGTCGGCGACGGCGCGAACGACCTGGACATGCTGGGGGCGGCGGGAATCGGCGTCGCCTTCAACGCCAAGCCTGCGGTGCGGGCCGTGACGCCCGCCGCGATCAACTTCCCTTACCTGGACGCCGTCAGGCACATCGCCGGGGTATAGGGCTTAACGCCGGATGGCACCTGGCGGCAATGTCCACGAGGACTATTGCCGCCAGGTGCCATCCGGGCAAAGCGTTTAGCAGTTAGACAGCGTTCTTACCGAAGTAGTCTGCCCCGCCGACGTAGTGGGTGTAGCCGGTCTCGACGTCGGCCGTTGCCATGGTGGCAATCTCCGCGGCGAATTCGGACACGGAGTAGAGCTTGCCGGCCTCGGCCCTGCGCGCTTCGATGGCACCCGGGTTGGAACGGTCCAGCAGGGTGGCCGTGACGGTTCCCTCGATCATGTCGCCGGACACAACAACCAGGGAGATGCCCTTTTCCGCCAGGTTCGGGACCAGTTCCCGGAGGGCGTCCTCGCCGGCGCGCTTGCTGCGTGCCACGGGCTCGTACTCCGGCATGGTGGGAACGGTTTCGATGAAGTGCGCCTGGTGGCTGGTGACGAAGACCACGCGGGAACCCTCGGGCATGAGCAGCGCGGCAGCGTTGAGCATGTTCACCTGGGCATCACGGTTGAGCTTGAGGGCGTAGTTCTCCTCCATGCCCGATTCCATGCCGCCGGAAGCGTTCAGTACCAGCAGGTCCAGCGAACCGAAGTTCTCCATGGCGGCGCTGGCGAGGGCGTGCACACCCTCGGCCGAGGTCAGGTCAGCGCCCACGGCTACGGCGCGGCCGCCCGCTGCCTCGATCTCCGCAACCACCTTGTTGGCGCGGGGCGCCTTCTGCCGGTAGTTAACCACGACGGCGGCACCCTCCGCTGCCAGGAACTTCGCCACATCAGCACCGACGCCGCGGGAAGAACCCGTCACTATCGCAGTCTTGTTATCCAGCAGTCCCATTCGAGCTCCTTCTTGTTCAATCCATCCAAAATCAGTGGGTTCGCCCTTCATCATGCCAGCGGTACCGGCAAAATCCGTTGTGCGACCCCTCCAAACATGAGCCGAAACTGCTGGTTCAGTGGCCCATGCCCAGGCCGCCGTCCACAGGGATGACGGCGCCGGAAATGTACGCGGCCTCGTCACTCGCTACCCAGCGCACCACGTTCGCCACCTCAGAGGCCTCGGCAAAGCGGGCCGCCGGCACCTTTGCAAGGTAGTCCTTCTGGGTGGCTTCGGGCAGTTCTGCGGTCATGTCCGTATTGATAAACCCAGGCGCCACAACGTTGGCCGTAATGCCGCGGGAGCCGAGCTCGCGGGTCAGGGACCTGGCAATTCCGACGAGGCCGGCCTTGGACGCGGAGTAGTTGATCTGGCCTGGTGCGCCGTACAGCCCGGAGACGGAGGAAATCAGCACAACCCGGCCCTTGCGGAGCTTCATCATGCCCTTGGTGGCCCGTTTGATCACGCGGAACGCGCCGGTCAGGTTGGTGTCGATGACTGAGGTGAAGTCGTCTTCGCTCATGCGCAGCAGCAGAGTGTCCTTGGTGATGCCCGCGTTGGCAACAAGCACTTCTACGGGACCATGGGCGGCTTCGACTTCGGCAAAGGCTGCGTCCACGGATGCCTGGTCCGTGACATCGGCCTTAACGCCAAGGATGCCCTCCGGCAGGGCCGACTCACTCCGGTACGTCACTGCAACCTTGTCTCCATTGGCGAGGAAGGACTCGGCGATGGCGAGTCCGATGCCACGGTTGCCACCGGTAATGAGGACACTGCGGGCGCTCGAAACTGCTTCAGTCATAGGGGTGCTCCGGATCTGGGGCGCTGTAGCGCCGCCGTCGAGGGGATGGATTGCCTGCCCCCGATCTTAGCCCGGGTTTGGGACCGAACAGCCGATGGTGAGAGAATTGAGTCAAGCCTTTGGAGCGTGATCCACCGCAAATGACCCCCGTAAACCCAGCCGGAAAATCCTTGCCTTTTGACCAGCACAGCCGCCACCAGCATCCTGGTGACGGAGAGGTCCACAGCATCTCCAACGCTGCGGTGGCCCATTCGGAGGACATGCACAAGCGGATGGTCCAGTACGGGCTGGCCATGGGAATCCGTCTGGTCTGCCTGATCCTGATCTTCGTGGTGGACGGCTGGTTCAAGATCCTGATGGTGGCCGGGGCTGTGTTCCTGCCGTGGATTGCCGTGGTCATCGCCAACGGCAGCGACCAGGCGGAAATCCACAGTGATTCGCTCCTGGACCGTGCGCCGCTGGTTGAGCTTGAGGCCTCCCCCGCCCGGGCGCCCGGTGACGTCGGCGCCGACGGGGTCAATGGAGCCGGCAATGGCAGTACTGACGAACCAGTCATCCTCCAGGGCGAAGTGGTCCCTGATGACGACGAACCCCAGGAACAGGAAAAACGCGCTTCATGAACATCTTCGACCTCGCCGCGGGAACTGCACAGGCACCGGGTCCGGCTGAAGCGCACTGCTCACGCAAGGGCTGCCGGGCGCCCGCTGCCTGGCAGTTGCTCTGGAACAATCCCAAAATCCACACTCCCGACCGCCGCAAGATCTGGCTGGCCTGCCCCGAACACCGCGGCTGGCTGGAGGAATACCTGGAGCAGCGGGGTTTGTGGAAAGAGACGCTGCCGCAGCCGGCCGGGCAGGACCACTGAATGTACCGCTTCCTTTTCTCCAGCAAATGGCTGGGCTATCTCCTGTTGGCCGCAGTCTTTGCCGCGGCCTGCGTTTTCCTGGGCCGCTGGCAGATGGACCGGCGGGCAGAGACGCTGGCCGAGATCAACCGGGTCACGTCCAACTATTCAGCAGAGCCGCTGGAATTCAGCGCCGCCAAGGAACAGTTCGTCTCCCTTCACCCTGAACGCGAGTGGGCCCAGGTCCGCCTGCAGGGCAGCTATGACGTAGAGGGCCAGCGGATCGTCCGGAACCGTCCCCTGAACGGACAGCCGGGCTACGAAGTTGTAGTCCCCTTCCGCCTGCACAGCGGTGAAACCGTCATTGTGGACCGCGGGTGGCTCCCGATCGGCAACAACACCGCAGGCCATCCGGACACCATCCCGGCCCCGCCGGCAGGTGACGTGACCGCCGTCGTACGCCTGAAGCCGGGTGAACCGGCACTGGACAGGAGCGCCCCGGCCGGGCAGCTGCCGTCCATCGACCTGCCCTCTTATGCCGCCGAGCTGGGGTATCCGGTCCTCACCGGCGCGTACGGGCAGCTGGCCTCCGAGGATCCGGCTCCCGCGCAGATGCCGGCGGCCTTCCCCAAACCCTCTGTGAACGAGGGAACGCACCTGTCCTACTCGCTGCAATGGTTCGCGTTTGGCGTCCTGATGTTCGTCGCCTTCGGCTATGCCGCCAGGCAGCAGGCCCGCAACGCAGCAATCGACGCCGAGGACGACGACACACAGCCGCGCTACGCGGCAGTCCAGGGTCCCCGGGCCGCACCGGCCCCGCGGAAACGGAAGTCCCCCACCTCCGAAGAAGAGGAAGACGCGATCCTGGACCGCCAGGGCTTCTAACTAGGCCAGGGTAATGAGGTCCAGGTAGTCCTCGTTCCAGTGGTCTTCCACACCGTCCGGCAGGAGCACAACGCGCTCCGGGTTCAGTGCTTCCACTGCCCCTTCGTCGTGGCTGACCAGGACGACGGCGCCGGAATAGTTACGCAGTGCGCCCAGGATTTCCGCACGGCTGGCGGGGTCAAGGTTGTTGGTGGGCTCGTCAAGGAGCAGCACGTTGGCGCTGGAGGCCACAATCGTGGCCAGGGCCAGGCGCGTCTTCTCACCGCCGGAGAGCACACCGGCAGGTTTGTCGACGTCGTCCCCGGAGAAGAGGAACGAACCAAGGATTCCGCGGACCTCGGCGTCCTTCATGTCAGGGGCAGAGGAACGCATGTTCTCCAGGACCGTCCGGTTC
This sequence comes from Pseudarthrobacter sp. J47, assembly GCF_049810315.1. Taxonomy (GTDB): domain Bacteria; phylum Actinomycetota; class Actinomycetes; order Actinomycetales; family Micrococcaceae; genus Arthrobacter. The sequence continues at coordinate 1,927,683 of NZ_CP187358.1, read as the reverse complement.
ACATCCAGGGTGTCGTGCTCCTGGGCGTAGTAGCCAACCTTAAGGCCGTGCCCGGCAATGACGTCACCTGTATCAGGCTTGTCCACCCCGGCCAGCATCCGCAGGAGCGTGGTTTTGCCGGCACCGTTCAGGCCCAGGATCACTACCTTGGAGCCGCGGTCGATCGCCAGGTCCACATCGGTGAAGATCTCCAGCGACCCGTAGGACTTGCTGAGGCCCTCTGCGGTGAGGGGCGTCTTGCCGCACGGCGACGGGTCCGGGAAGCGCAGGGCTGCCACGCGGTCGTTCTCGCGGACCGCCTCGAGGCCGCTGAGCAGGCGCTCGGCACGCTTGGCCATGTTCTGGGCCGCCACTGCCTTGGTGGCCTTGGCCCGCATCTTGTTGGCCTGGTCAAAGAGGACCTGGGCCTTCTTCTCCGCGTTGGCGCGCTCGCGCTTGCGGGCGCGCTCGTCCGTTTCGCGCTGCGTGAGGTAGCGCTTCCAGTCCATGTTGTAGAAGTCGATCTGGGCCCTGTTGGCATCCAGGAGGAAGACCTTGTTAACAGTGGCCTCAAGAAGCTCGGTGTCGTGGCTGATGACGATCAGCCCGCCCTGGTGGTTCTTGAGGAAGTCCCTGAGCCAGGCAATGGAATCGGCGTCGAGGTGGTTGGTGGGCTCATCGAGCAGCATGGTCTCGGCATCGGAGTAAAGGATCCGGGCCAGCTCCACACGCCGGCGCTGGCCGCCGGAGAGGGTCTTCAGCGGCTGGTTCAGGATCCGGTCCGGGAGAGCCAGGTTGGAGCAGATGGCCGCGGCTTCAGCTTCCGCCGCGTAGCCGCCGGCTGAGAGGAACTCAGATTCCAGGCGGTCGTACCTGTTCATGGCCTTGCGCTGGATTTCGGGATCCTCGCTTGCCATTTCGTCGTGCGCCCTGCGCAGCTTGCCGACGGCGACGTCGAGTCCGCGCGCGGCGAGGATACGGTCGCGTGCCAGCTGTTCCATGTCCGGCGTGCGCGGATCCTGCGGCAGGTAGCCGATCTCGCCGCTGCGGGTCACCTTCCCGGCCGCGGGCAGCCCCTCCCCTGCCAGGACCCTGGTCAGGGTGGTTTTTCCAGCACCGTTACGGCCTACGAGCCCGATTTTGTCGCCCTTGTCGATGCGGAAGCTCACCCGGTCCATCAGGAGCCGGGCGCCAGCGCGCAATTCAAGGTCCTGGACAGTAATCACAGCAGGTAAGGCCTTTCACAACAGGGAACGCCGCAGCATGGTCAGGCGGATCGGGTGGACCGATGCCGGGTGGTGCCATGGCTGCCGGGCGGAGTGGCCAAAGACGGCCTAGACCAGTCTACCGGCAGGAGCGGTTGTGAAGGGCCTGCAGGATGTGACGTCCGCTTTAGTGGCAGGCCTACAAAATCCCTGGGCGGAACCGGACGTATCGTCGAAGTCACATCCCCATCTGCACAGGAAAGATCCATGAGCCAAACAAACACAGCCGTCATCACCCCCAGTGCCCGCCGGCAGCGCTGGAACGCCACAGACCTGGGCCTGATCGCCGTCTTCGCAGCGATCGTCGCGGGCGCAGCCCTGGTACCCGGCATTCCGCTGGCTGTAGGCGTCCCCATTACCCTTCAGACGCTGGCCGTGATGCTGACCGGTATGGTGCTGGGCCCTGCCCGGGCGTTCGCCGCCGTCGGCCTCTACACCCTCCTGGGCCTCGCCGGCCTGCCGATCTTTTCCGGCGGCCGCAGCGGCCTGGGAATCCTGGCCGGCCCCTCAGCCGGCTACATCCTGGGCTTCACCCTGGCCGCCACTGTTGTAGGTTTCCTCAGTGTCCAGGTTCTCCGCCGGACCCGGAAGCTTCGCGCCCTGTGGTTCTTCGCCGCAGCCATGGCCACCAGCATCGTCTGCATCCACAGCCTGGGCGTGGCCGGCATTGTGCTGAACACCGGCGCCACGTTCCAGCAGGCATTCCTGGCGGACCTCGCGTTCTACCCGGGTGACATCCTGAAGAACATCCTGGCGGCCCTGATCGCAGTCTCCCTTCACCGGGCCTTCCCGGACATCCTGGTCCGGCGCGCTGTCCGGAGCTGATCATGGCTTCGATTGTCCTCAACAACGCCACGGTCAGCGTCCCGGTCGACGGCACTTCCGGGCACCGGATACTCCTGGAAGATGTGTCCCGCACCCTGACTGAGCAGCGCATCGGCGTGATCGGATCCAATGGTTCCGGGAAGTCCACGTTCCTCCGCCTGCTCAACGGCCTGGCACAGCCAACGTCCGGGTCAGTGACAGTGGACGGCAAGGACACCATCCGGGAGGCGCGCGCAGTGCGACGCACGGTCGGGTTCGTCTTTACGGACCCGATGTCCCAGCTGGTGATGCCTACGGGCCGGGAGGACGTCGAGCTCTCGCTGCGCCGCTCTGTGCGCAACGGTGCGGAACGTCGCCGCCTGGCGGACGAAGCGCTCGATCGTTTTGGCTTGCTGGACCTGGCGGACCAGAGCATTTACGAACTGTCCGGCGGCGAACGTCAGTTGATGGCGCTGGCGGCTGTCCTTGCTGTGAACCCGTCAGTACTGGTGCTTGACGAACCGTCCACCCTCCTTGACCTGCGGAACCGTGAACTGCTTCGCCGGACCCTGGAGGGCCTGGACCAGCAGATCGTCATGTCCACCCATGACCTGGACCTTGTCACCGGAATGGACAGGGTCCTGGTGATCGAAGCGGGCAAGGTGGTGTTCGACGGCGGCCCGGAAGCCGCCGTCGAACATTACCGCGCGCTGGCCCTCGGCGTTCCCGGGGCGCAGGCGCGATGAGGAACCATTCGTTCCTGCTGGCCAATTACGTGCCCGGCAACTCGCTGCTGCACCGCTGCCCGCTCTGGCTGAAATTCCTGGCCGTGGTCGCGGCAGGATGTGCGTCGTTCCTGATCACCGACTGGCTGGTCTCGGCAGTCGTCCTCGCTGCGATGTCCGCCTTGTTCCTGCTCAGCGGGGCCGGGCCGGCCAGGCTGCTCCGGGCGGTGCGTCCCCTGCTTCCGGTACTGGCTGTGATCGGCCTGTTCCAGTGGTGGCAGCTGGGCGGTCCCATTGCGGCGCGGATCGTCCTGAACATCCTGGTCTGCGTGGTGGCGGCTTCCGTCCTCACCGCCACCACTCCCCTGCAGCGGCTGTTGGACGGAGTTGCATCCCTGGCCACCCCGTTCCGCCGCTTCGGGGCGGACCCCGAACGCTTTGCCTTGACGATTGCCATCATGCTGCGCAGTATTCCGTTTATCGCGGGAACGTTCGGGGACGTGCGGGATTCGGCCAAAGCGCGCGGCCTGGAACGCAATCCGCGGGCACTGGTACTCCCGGTGTTCATCGCCACGGTGGCCTATGCGCGGCAGACGGGTGAAGCGCTCGCGGCGCGCGGCCTGGGCGAACCCGATCACCCAACTGGGTAGCACTTGTTGCCCTTTACAGAGCTCTAAAGGGCAACTACTGCCACTTAGTTGGGGAGAGGCGGGTGTAGCGGAAGAGCGCTGCAGTTCCCAGGCCACCTGCGCCGCTGATCATCGCCAGCGCCCGCGACTCCCGGCCCGGTGTCTTCCGGGCCTGGGCCAGCAGCCGGGTGACCAGGACCGCGCCGGATGCTCCGTAGGCGTGACCCAGGGCAAGCGCTCCGCCGTCGGGATTGGCGCGTCCGGCAGCAATCCCCAGCCGGGCCAGGCAGGCAAGGGTCTGGGAAGCGAAGGCCTCGTTGAACTCCACGAGGTCCAGGGATTCCGCCGTCATATGCCGGTTCCGCAACAGCCGTTCGGCGGCGGCAGCAGCCCCCATCCCCAGCAGGTGCGGATCAACGCCCGCCGTGTCCGTCCCTTCCACCAGCAGTCCGTCCACCGCGCCAAGTTCGCGGGCCCGGGCCACTGAAGTAACCACGACGGCGGAGGCTGCGTCCGCGTCAAAGCACGAGTTTCCGGCGGTGACGGTTCCTCCTGGGACAAAAGCGGCAGGGAACCGTTCCAGGACACGTGCCGTGAGCCCGCGACGCGGGCCGTCATCCACTTCCACGTGACCCGTGGCGGCTGGAACCCGGACCCGCTCGCGATCAAAGGCTCCGGAAGCCTGTGCCTCCAGTGCCCGGGCATGGCTGGCCAGCGCAAAGACGTCCTGCTCCTGCCTGCTGATCCCGTACTCCCGGGCAACGTTCTCTGCTGCCACACCCATATCCGGATCGCCCAGGGTGTCCGGCGAAAAGCGGGCCCGCGCGTAAAACTCCGGTTCGCCGTCGGAATTCCTGGTGGCCCGCAGCGGGGCGGTACTGACGCTTTCGGCGCCTCCTGCCAGGTACAACGGGTTCCCGCCACCGGCCACCAGCCGGCTGGCCAGGACGATGGCGTCCAGGCCGGAACCGCACTGCCGATCCACGGTGATCCCCGGAACATGGGCCGGCAGGCCTGCTTCCAGGAGCGCGAGCCTGGCCACGTTGCCGCCACCACCTACAGCGTTGCCGATCAGGACGTCGTCCACTTCGGCCCCGGAAATGGTGAGCTCCTCCAGCAGCGCCACCAGGACCGGCGCCAGCAACCGGTGGACGGGAACGTCCCGGAGCGCGCCGTTCGCACGCACCACCGGGGTGCGCCGCGCTGCGATGACAACCGCCTGGTGTTCCTCCGGGGCTCCGTCAGCCAAGATGGTCGACCCGGGCATCGTTGGTTTCGATCCATTCACGCAGGAGTCCCCGGCTGAGCTTGCCGCGGTCGGTAACGGGGAGTTCTGAAAGCAGGTAGTAGGACTGCGGCCGCTTTTCCCGGGCCAGCAGATCCGACAACGCCGTCCTGACCTGCGTCACGGTGAGGGCCCCATGGGCGGGAACGATCCCAGCCACAACTTTCTGGCCGCGCAGGTCATCAGGCAGGCCCACCGCCACAGCGGAGGTGACTCCGGGAATGGACGTGAGCGCCAGCTCCACCTCGTGGGGGTAGACGTTGATTCCGGCGGCCTGGATCATGTCAGACCGGCGCCCCAGGATATGGAGCGCGCCGTCTGCCAGGTAGCCCTGGTCCCCTACCGTGTACCAGCCGTCGAACGAACGCAGCGCTTCGCCGTCATCGCCCCACAAATACCCGTTGCTCACCATGCCGCTGCGAACGCAGACACTGCCGGGAACGCCTTCCGGAAGTTCAGTGGTGCCGGGCGCCCCGGGGTCAGAAGACCCGCCCAGGATCCTGATCTCGACGCCCGGGAAAGGCCTGCCGATCCTGGTGTTGCCCGCGCGTGCCGGTTCGCCCGGCGGCAGTCCTGAGCCCGCAACGAAACTGAGTTCAGAGGCGCCGTAGTACTCGTAGATGGTTGCCCCGGGGGCCCAACGCCGCGCCGCTTCCAGTGTGCGGGCGTCAAGCTTTGAACCCGCGCAGATGATGGTCCGAATGCCGGAGGCATCCACCCCGCCGGCCAGCCCCCGCTCGCTGAGCAGACGGAGCATGGTGGGTACCAGGACCAGGCGCGTCACGCCGTCGAACGCTACCGCCTGGTGGACGTCCGCAACGTCGAACGACTCCAGCGTATTGAATTGCGTTCCGGCGTAGAGGCATTCGGCCAGCGCATAGAGATTGAGGCTTGCGGACAGCGGGCCCGGCGCCAGGGTGACGTCGTCCGGACGCAGGCCGAAGAACTCCTTCGACGCCTCGAAGGACAGCTGCCAGGAACGGCGGGACCGCGTGAAGGCCTTCGGGATGGAGGTGGTGCCCGACGTAAAACCGATCAGGAACGGCGTGTCCGGCGTCCCATCGGTCAGCTCCTGGGCCAGGGGACTTTCCGGGTCCGCGGCCTGGCCAGTGCGGATGAACTCCGCCAGCCTGTCCCGAACGCCGTGCCGGATGGAGTCGGGCCATGTGGGATCGAGTACCGCGCATTCCCGCGTACCGGCAACACCGGCGGCGAAGGCCACAGCGAAATCCACGGAGTTGGGCAGCTCCAGGAGGCTTATCCCTGGCGTCTGCGGAAGGAGGGCCGTTGCTTCATCGCACAGTTCCGACCAGCTGAGGTATCGGCCTGAGACAACTACGGCAGGGGCATCGGGGCGGTCGTCGGCCCAACGCTGGAGTCGGTCAAGGAATGGCATCACGCCAATTTTAGCCGTCGGGTTGCCTCCTCCCGGCATCACGGTGCGTCTATTGTGTGATTATGAGCTTCAATGACAACGTTCGACTGGATCCATCCCAGGTACAGGACCGCCGGGGCCGTGGCATGGGCCGCGGCACAAAGATTGGCGGAGGGATCGGCGGCGGCATCGTCGTCCTCCTCCTGGTGTTGTTCGGCGTCGATCCGGCCATGCTGGAGGGCCTGACCGGTGGCGGTACGGGACAAGGGCAGCAGCAGGGGCCAATACCTCAAGGGACCGGTCCGGCGTGCGCTACCGGTGCAGACGCTGACGCCCGGCTGGACTGCCGGATTGTGGGCACGGTCAACAGCCTCAACGCGTTCTGGCCCGATTACCTCGCTGACTACAACGTGCAGTATCCCCAGCCGGAAACCGTCATTTTCGACGGCGCCACCAGCACCGGGTGCGGCAATGCCACGTCCGCCGTGGGCCCCTTCTACTGCCCGGCAGATTCCACGGCCTACTTCGATCCGGGGTTCTTCCAGGAGCTCGTTGACCGGTTCGGATCCTCAGGCGGGCCGCTGGCACAGGAATACGTTGTAGCCCACGAATTCGGGCACCACGTCCAAAGCATCATCGGCACCCTGGACCGCGCGCAGCAGGATCCGCAGGGGCCGGAATCCGGCGCCGTCCGCGTGGAGCTGCAGGCGGACTGCCTGGCGGGTCTGTGGGCCAGGTACGCAACCGAGCAGCCTGATCCCGAAACCGGCCAGCCCTTCCTGGAGCCCCTGACGCAGCAGGATCTCGCGGACGCGCTGTCCGCGGCATCAGCCGTGGGCGATGACCGGATCCAGGAGGCCGCCACCGGACGGGTCTCCCCCGAGGCATGGACGCACGGCTCCAGCGAGCAGCGGCAAAAATGGTTCACCACCGGCTACGAAACCGGCGACATCAACAAGTGCGACACCTTCGCAGTAGCTTCCCCGTAAAACCTTAGGCCCTCGCCGGTACTGGCACCGGGGTGGGGAACGACGACGGCCGGTTACCTTCGTGATGAAGGTAACCGGCCGTCGTCGTATGTTCAGGCAGTAGGACGGATCAGATGTTGAAGCCCAGGGCCCGCATCTGGTCCTTGCCGTCGTCCGTGATCCGTTCCGGACCCCATGGCGGCATCCAGACCCAGTTGAGGCGCCAGTCATCCACCACGCCGTCCAGCGACTTGCCGACCTGTTCCTCCAGGACATCAGTCAGGGGGCAGGCGGCGGTGGTCAGCGTCATGTCGATCAGCAGGGCGCCGTCTTCTTCGGAATACTTCAGACCGTAGAGCAGCCCGAGGTCAACAACGTTGACGCCGAGTTCGGGGTCGATGACATCCTTGAGCGCTTCCTCGACGTCCTCGAGGCTGGTGCGGGATGCATTGATTTCGGTCATAAGGTGATCCTAACTAGGCCTGCACGGCGGGTGCAACGGCAACGCCTGCACCTGCGGCGTAGCGGTCGTAGCCTTCTTCTTCCAGGCGGTCGGCGAGCTCGGGGCCGCCTTCTTCGACAACCTGCCCGTCAACGAACACGTGGACGAAGTCCGGCTTGATGTAGCGCAGGATCCGGGTGTAGTGGGTGATGAGCAGCGTGCCCATGTTGCCCTCTGCCTGGGCGCGGTTAACACCCTCGGAGACAACCTTGAGGGCGTCAACATCCAGGCCGGAGTCGGTCTCGTCCAGGACGGCGAACTTCGGCTTGAAGAGTTCCAGCTGGAGGATCTCCACGCGCTTCTTCTCGCCGCCGGAGAAGCCTTCGTTGACGTTGCGCTGTGCGAAGTCAGCATCGATGCGCAGCTGCTCCATGGCGGCCTTGACGTCCTTGGTCCAGGTGCGCAGGGCCGGGGCTTCGCCGTCGATGGCGGTCTTGGCGGTCCGGAGGAAGTTGGTCATGGTGACGCCCGGAACCTCTACCGGGTACTGCATGGCGAGGAAGAGGCCGGCGCGGGCGCGCTCGTCCACGCTCATCTCCAGGACGTCTTCGCCGTCAAGGGTGATGGAGCCGCTGGTCACGGTGTAGCGCGGGTGGCCGGCGATCGTGGACGCCAGGGTGGACTTGCCCGAGCCGTTGGGGCCCATGATTGCGTGGGTTTCACCTGTGCGGATGACCAGGCTGACGCCCTTCAGGATCTCCTTGGTGCCCTGCTCAGTCTCAATGCTGACGTGCAGGTCCTTGATCTCAAGAGTAGACATGCTCTTCTTTCTGGTTGTTCTTAAGTCTTGTGCAACAGCAGTGCCGGTGGCCTGCGGAAATCAGTTCTCGCTCGCGGCGAGCTCACGCTCAACAGCTTCGGTCAGGCGCTCTTCGAGGGCCGGGACCTTGATCTGCTGGATGATCTCGTTGAGGAAGCCGCGGACCACCAGGCGGCGGGCGACCTTCTCCGGGATGCCACGGGCCATGAGGTAGAACAGGTGCTCGTCGTCGAAACGGCCGGTGGCGCTGGCGTGGCCGGCACCCTCGATGAGCCCGGTTTCAATTTCCAGGTTCGGTACTGAGTCCGCGCGGGCTCCGTCCGTGAGGACCAGGTTGCGGTTGGCCTCGTAGGTATCGGTGCCTTCGGCTTCCTTGCGGATCAGGACGTCGCCTACCCATACGGTGTGCGCGTTCTTGCCCTGCAGTGCGCCCTTGTACAGCACGTTGGACTTGCAGTTGGCCACAGCGTGGTCAACGAACAGGCGCTGCTCAAGGTGCTGGCCGGCGTCGGCAAAGTACAGGCCGAACATTTCCGCTTCGGCTCCGGGAGCGGTGAAGCGGGTGGACGGCGTAACGCGGACAAGGTCTCCGCCGAGTGATACGGCGATGTGCTTGAACTTGGCGTCCCTGCCCAGGCGTGCCTGCTGCGAGGAGGCGTGGACGGCGTCGTCGTTCCATTCCTGAAGTGAGATGACGGTCAGCTCGGCGCCGTCTTCCACCAGGATTTCAACGTTCTCCGAAACAACTGCGGTGCCCCGGTGTTCCAGGACCACAACGGCCTTGGAGAACTTCCTGGCGATGATGACCAGGTGCTGGGCGGAAGCCTGGGTACCGGATCCCTCCAGTACTACCGAAACCTGGCCGGCGGCCTGCAGTTCCGAAGGCACGGTGATGATGGTCGCTTCAGCGAAGTTTTCCCACGCGTTGGCGGAAACACGGTCCTCAGGGATGGCTGCGGAACCGATGCGGGCGTCATCGCGGCCCACGGTTTCCACCACAACGCCTTCAGGGGCATCGATGGATACAGCCGGAGCCGCACCATTCAGTACTTCGGAGTGCAGCCCGCGGAGCCGCTTGAGGGGCGTGAACCGCCAGTCCTCTTCCATGCCCGTCAGCGGCTTGAAGTCGGCCAGGTTGTAGGACGTGAGCCGTCCGGCGCGGGAGCTGTCCGGTACGCCGACGCCGCCGCCGTGCGAGTGGGCCTTGACGGCTTCTCCGGCCAGCGGTGCCTTGGAATCAGCGGCGTTGATCGGGGAAAGGCTTTCGCCTTCCTCGGTGAAACCGTTGATGAACGGCTGGGCTGAGGGCGCGCCGATGCGCGCTTTTTCGGTGGTGATATCAGTCATCGTTATCCGACGGACCCTTCCATCTGCAGTTCAATCAGGCGGTTCAGCTCAAGTGCGTATTCCATGGGGAGTTCGCGGGCAATCGGCTCGATGAAGCCGCGGACGATCATCGCCATGGCTTCGTCTTCGCGCATGCCGCGGGACATCAGGTAGAACAGCTGCTCTTCGCTGACCCGGGAAACGGTGGCCTCGTGCCCCATCACGACGTCGTCCTCGCGGATGTCGATGTAGGGGTAGGTGTCAGAGCGGCTGATGGTGTCCACCAGGAGCGCGTCACAGCGCACTGTGTTGGCCGAGTGCTTGGCACCTTCACGGACCTGGACCAGGCCGCGGTACGCTGCGCGTCCGCCGCCACGGGCCACGGACTTGGAGATGATGGAGCTCTTGGTGTTCGGAGCGATGTGCACCATCTTGGATCCGGTGTCCTGGTGCTGGCCGGCACCGGCAAACGCGATGGACAGGGTCTCGCCCTTGGCGTGCTCGCCCACGAGGTAGACGGCCGGGTACTTCATGGTCACCTTGGAACCGATGTTGCCATCGATCCACTCCATGGTGGCGCCTTCTTCGCAGATGGCACGCTTGGTCACCAGGTTGTAGACGTTGTTGGACCAGTTCTGGATGGTGGTGTAGCGGACGCGTGCGCCCTTCTTCACGATGATCTCCACCACTGCGGAGTGCAGGGAGTCGGAGGTGTAGATGGGAGCCGTGCAGCCTTCGATGTAGTGGACGTAGGAGTCCTCGTCCGCAATGATCAGCGTGCGCTCGAACTGGCCCATGTTCTCGGTGTTGATCCGGAAGTAGGCCTGCAGCGGGATCTCCACGTGGACGCCCTTGGGGACGTAGACGAAGGAGCCGCCAGACCATACAGCCGTGTTCAGCGAAGCGAACTTGTTGTCGCCAACCGGGATCACCGTGCCGAAGTACTCCTGGAAGATCTCCGGGTGTTCCTTCAGTGCGGTGTCGGTGTCCAGGAAGATGACACCCTGCTTCTCAAGGTCCTCGCGCAGCTGGTGGTAGACAACCTCGGACTCGTACTGGGCAGCGACACCTGAAACCAGGCGCTGCTTCTCGGCTTCGGGGATGCCGAGCTTGTCATACGTGTTCTTGATGTCCTCGGGAAGGTCATCCCAGGTGGTGGCCTGCTTCTCCGTGGACCGCACAAAGTACTTGATGTTGTCGAAGTCGATGCCGGACAGGTCCGCACCCCAGGTGGGCATGGGCTTGCGGTCGAAGTACTTCAGTCCCTTCAGGCGAAGATCCAGCATCCACTGGGGCTCGCTCTTCTTGGACGAGATATCGCGGACCACCTCGTCGCTGATACCGCGGCGGGCGTTGGCGCCGACGTCGTTCTTGTCAGCCCAGCCGTACTCGTAGGTGCCGATGCCATGGAGCTCGGGATTCTTCTCCAGAATCTCCGAGATCACGGTGTCTTCAGCTACCGGCTTCTCTGATAGTTGGTCCGTCATCACGGCCTTTCTTGCTGATGGTTGGATTCATTGCCCAGGACGGCGGGAACCGTGCCGGGAGCGTGGGGCTCCCGAACGGCAGGCCGGCCTGTTGGAATATGGGTGGTGCAGACATGGCCGCCACCGGCAAGGGTGGAAAGCCTGCGGACATCAACACCGACCAGCCGGGAAAACACTTCGGTTTCGGCTTCGCAGAACTCCGGGAACCGGGCGGCGAGGTGCTGGATGGGGCAGTGTCCCTGGCACAGCTGGACACTGGAGAAGGCCGCCGGCAAGGGTGCCTTTGCCTCCACCGACGCGGCGGAGGACACGTAGCCGTCACGGGTGAGTGCGGCAGACAGCGCGCGGGCGCGGGCGGTAATGTCATCGCCCGCCTGGTCGATTTCCGGCGCGTACCGGGTTTCCAGTTCGGCAAAACGCTCGACGGCGAAACGGCGTACCGCTTCTTCACCGGCAACACCTTGGAGCTGGCTCAGTGCTGACACAGCGATGTTGAGGTAGTCGTCCCCCAGCGAAGACTGGCCACGGGAGCTGAGCACATACCGGCGTGCCGGGCGTCCAGCCCCTGCTGCGCCGCGGGCTACCCGCTTGACCTCGATAATGCCGTTACGGGACAGGTGGTCAAGGTGGCGCCGGACCGCTGCGGGTGTAAAGCCCAGCATGTCGCCGAGTTCGGCTGCGCTCACTGGGCCATGCTCGAGGACGGCGCTGAGGACGCGGTCGCGCGTGCGTTCATCCGCTTCAGCTGCACTTGGCGCGGCAGAACGCATGGAACCGCGAAGGGCACCATTCGTCACTGGGCCGGCCGAGGGCACAGAAGTAGTCTTACTCACGGAATACACAACACAATCATGTCGTAATTTGTTCCAGTCCTCCAGTAAGGCAAGGCTGACCTCTGATGCCCACCGGAACCGACCCGCTGCTACTACATCGCGTAGAATGCTGGGGTGCGATCCCCCAACTCCCCTGTCCTGGCCATTGATGGCCTCATTAAGGACGTCGGCCCCCTGGCCGCCATGGACGGCAAGATGCTGCGGGTTGTCAGTGACGTATCTTTGACTGCCTATCCCGGCCAGGTCACTGCCCTGCTGGGGACCAATGGCGCGGGCAAGACCACCACCATAGAATGCGCCCAGGGATTGCAACAGCGCAGCGGCGGACAAATCTCACTCCTGGGCGCGGACCCGGCAACAGCGGGTGCGGCGCTGAGGTCCCGCGTGGGCGTGATGCTCCAGGACGGTGGCCTCCCGCCGTCGGCCCGCCCCATTCCGCTGCTGAAGCATATTGCCGGCATGTACCGCGATCCCCTGCCAGTGGCCGGACTGGTGGAACGGCTGGGCATCGAGTCCTTCAGCCGGACCACCGTACGAAGGCTGTCCGGCGGGCAGAAGCAACGCCTGGCGTTGGCCGCCGCACTCATTGGCAATCCCGAGGTCCTGTTCCTGGACGAGCCAAGCGCCGGGCTGGACCCGCAGTCCCGGCAGCTGGTCTTTGACTACATTGCCGAACTCCGCGATGCGGGCAAGGGAATCATCCTCACCACCCACTTGATGGACGATGCCCAGCGGCTGGCCGATTACGTCTACATCATCGACGGCGGACGCAACGTTGCCGAAGGGACCGTCAGCGAGCTCCTCCAGCACGGCGGCAGCGCCAAAACCCACGACGACGGCATCCGGACGTTGTACTTCGAGGCGCTGCCGGGGATAGCGTTCGACGGCGTCCTGCCGGACGTAATCGATGTCCGCGAAACCCGTGCAGGCAGTTACAGCGCCACGGGCCACCTCACTCCTGCGCACCTTTCCACGCTGGCCTCCTTCTGGGAGAGCAAGGACATTATGCCCGTATCGATGAGCCTCCAGGCCCGCAGCCTGGAAGACGTGTTCCTCGACGTTTCAGCCAAAGAGATTCCAGCCAAGGATGATGCCCGGTGACAGCAACGATCCAGGAACCGGCACCCCTGCTGCGCCGCATCCTCCTCCAGGGCAAGTACGAGGCCCGGACCATGCTCAGCAACGGCGAACAGCTTATCCTGGCCGTGTTCCTTCCCCTGCTGGCACTGGTGGGACTGGTGGTTACTCCCCTCCTTGACGGGCTGGGAAGTTCACGCGTCAACATCGCGGTACCCGGCATCCTTGCCCTCTGTGCCATGTCCACGGCGTTCACCGGCCAGGGCATCGCCACCGGCTTTGACCGCAGGTACGGCGTGCTCCGTTTCCTGTCCACCACACCGCTTGGCCGGGCGGGCCTGATCGCGGGCAAGGCCCTGGCGGTCCTGGCTGTCCTGGTCATCCAAACGGTGGTAGTCACAGCAGTTGCCCTTCCCCTGGACTGGCAGCCGAATCCCGGTGGAATCCTGACCGGTGCGCTGCTCCTCATCCTGGGCGCGGCGGCATTCACCGCATTGGGCCTGCTGGTTGCCGGTACCGCACGGCCGGAGGCCACCCTTGCCGTGACCAACCTGCTGTGGATTGTCCTGGGCGCCCTGGGTGGCATCGTCATCCCCGGCGAACGGCTGCCCGCCGGCATCCAGGCCGTTGTCCCCTACCTTCCCTCAGGTGCGCTCGGCGATGCCCTAAGGGATGCTTTTATTGCCGGAACGTTCAACGGACCGGCGGCCCTGATCCTGCTGCTGTGGACAGTCATTGCCGGAGCAGCAGCCATTCGTTGGTTCAAGTGGAATTGAGAACACCAGTGAGCACCGCATCACGCCTTCCCCAACTCGCCCGCAAGGTGACATCGCGCCTGCCAACCACCGTGAACTCCGCGGTGCGCCGGTTGTCCATCCTGTCGTTGGCCGGCCAGGTCACGCTGATCGTCACCGGCGGAGCCGTCAGGCTCACGTCTTCCGGCCTGGGGTGCCCCACCTGGCCGCGGTGCACCGAAACATCGCTGGTGAACACTCCCGAGATGGGCATCCACGGCTTCATCGAGTTCGGCAACCGGCTCCTGACATTCGTGCTGGCAGCCATCGCCGCACTGATGCTTGTGTACTTGTGGAACCTGCGCAAGGAACGCAAGGACATGTTCTTCCTCGCCCTCGGCCTGCTGGCCAGCATTCCCGCCCAGGCGGTAATCGGCGGCATTACAGTCTGGACCAACCTCAACCCCTGGGTTGTAGGCATGCACTTCCTGGTCTCCATGGCACTGGTGGTATTCGCCACCTTGCTGGTCAACCGGGCGCACGGGCGGACGGGCCGTTTTATGGCCACAGCCCATCCCGCACTGCCCGGAGTCCTGCGTCCCCTGATGACTGCCGTGGCAGCCAGTGCGGCAGCCGCCGTCGTACTCGGTGTTGTGGTGACCGGCTCCGGGCCGCACGCAGGGGACGCCGACGCACCCCGCAACGGACTGGACTGGGACTTCGTCTCCCACCTGCACGCCGTACCGGCGTACCTGGTAACCGCAGGCACTCTCTTTGCCCTGTACGTGGTCCTCAGGAACCGGATTTCCGGGCCGTTCCGTACCGCCGTCCTGCTGTTGATGGGCATCACGCTCCTGCAGGGCGTCATCGGCTTCACGCAGTACTACAACGGCGTCCCCGCCCTCCTGGTGGGCGCACACATGCTGGCAGCCGCACTGCTGATGGGTGCCGCCACGAACGCCGCCGACCTGGCGCGTTACAGCCCGGTGAAGTAAGCTCTGCCGCCCGGAAACGGCGGCTGCCTGAATAAGGAAATGGCCTGGTGCTTCGGATATCCGAAGCACCAGGCCATTTCTATAACTGCTGCTCTGTGTAGCCCCTAGCCCGCCACGAGTGCCGAACCCACAAACGGGTCCACGGCCAGTGCGATGAAGAGCAGGGTGAGGTAGCTGATGGAACCGTGGAAGACCTTCATGGCCCGCTTGTCAGAAATGTCCTCACGCTGCGCCCGGCCGTACAGTGCGTGGGATTCGTAGAGGAACCAGGCGCCCGCCACGACAGCCACAACGGTGTAGACCCAGCCCGCGCCGCCGGCCGGGATCATGAGAAGCGAGCACGCCACCATGGCCCACGCGTAAAGCACCACCTGGACGGAGACCACCTTGGCACCGGCAATGGCACCGAGCATGGGAACGTTGGCGTTGCGGTAGTCCTCGCCGTAGCGCATGGACAGCGGCCAGTAGTGCGGCGGGGTCCACAGGAAGATCACCATAAAGAGGATGATGGCCGGCCATTCCACCGTATTGGTTACGGCCGCCCAAGCGATCAGGACCGGGAAGCAGCCTGCGGCTCCGCCCCAGACAATGTTCTGGGCGGTGCGGCGCTTGAGGATGATCGTGTAAATGACCACGTAGAAGAAGATGGCGCCCAGGCCCAGCCAGGCGGAGAGCGGATTGGCGCCGAACCACAGAATGGCAATGGCTGCCGCCCCGAGCAGTGATGCGAAGACGAGCGCTTCGCGGGGGGTGACCTCGCCGGTGACCAGGGGACGCTTCTCGGTCCTGTGCATCAGTTTGTCGATATCGCGGTCGATGTAGCAGTTGAAGGCACCGGCGCTTCCGGCGGCGAACGCGCCACCTACCAGGGTGGCCAGGATCAGGCCGATGGAGGGGAAGCCGCGTTCGGCATAGATCATGGTGGGCAGTGTGCTCACCAGAAGGAGTTCAATAACCCGTGGCTTGGTCAGGGCCAGATACGCCTTGGCCTTCCGCCCCAGTCCGGACCGGCTCCACCCGCTCTTCCCCGTTACCGGTGAGACGTTCAGCGGGGTATCGGTAGTGCTCACGGTCGCAGTCACCTGTTCTCTGTTGCATTTTTGGTGCGTTCCTGGGGGGCGTTCTTTACACGCCAACCCCCAATATCATAACGTGCGGCCGCAGCCGCGGTTCACGTCAATACCCTTGGGTGATCACAGCAGCAATGCTTCGCGCACATTAACTCAACCTCACATGGCGTGCGCCTCGCGGTTATTCATATAAGGCAAAATTGGGTCCACTCTGTGAGATATGCGCTGACCGAACTGTGGAATCGGGCTAAGCTGTGAACTGATCAGCGCACGTGGCAGGAAGCGCGGGAAACCGCATTCCAATCTTGCCCGCCGAGGCGGCTGAATGATAGATCAACGTTTCAATGGTGGACGGCTGGTACACATCGCGGCAGGCACCATTTTCGTGCCTTGTTTCCGGGCTGTGATTACTGAACGCCGTCAGCACAGAGAGGGGCCCGGTTTTCGTGCCACATTTGGAAGAGCAAGAACTGTCATGGACCAGCTTGGACCAGCGCGCAGTGGACACCGTCCGCGTCCTCGCTGCGGATGCAGTGGAGAAGGTCGGCAACGGCCACCCCGGAACCGCGATGAGTCTGGCGCCCGCCGCATACCTTCTCTTCCAGAAGCTGATGCGGCATGACCCCCGGAACCCGGACTGGATCGGCCGCGACCGTTTTGTCCTCTCCCCCGGCCACACCTCCCTCACGCTGTACATCCAGCTGTTCCTCTCCGGCTACGGCCTGGAGCTGAAGGACCTTGAGGCACTGCGGACGTGGGGTTCGCTGACTCCCGGCCACCCGGAGTACAAGCACACCGCAGGTGTGGAAATCACCACCGGCCCGCTGGGCCAGGGCCTGGCCTCCTCGGTTGGCTTCGCGTACTCACAGCGCCGCCAGCGCGGACTGTTCGACGCCGATGCTCCCGCCGGCGAGAGCCCGTTCGACCACACCATCTGGGTCATCGCCTCCGACGGCGACCTCCAGGAAGGCGTTACCTCCGAGGCTTCGTCCCTCGCCGGCCACCAGGAACTGGGCAACCTGGTTGTTATCTACGATGAGAACCACATTTCCATCGAGGACGACACCGACATCGCCTTCACCGAAGACGTCCTGAAGCGCTACGAGTCCTACGGCTGGCACACCCAGCGGGTTGACTGGACCAAGACCGGCGAATACGTCGAAGACGTCCAGGAGCTCTACTCAGCACTGCTGGCCGCCAAGGCCGAGACCTCCAAGCCGTCCATCATCTCGCTGCGGACCATCATTGGCTACCCGGCACCGAAGAAGCAGAACACCGGCAAGATCCACGGCTCGGCCCTGGGTGCTGAGGAAGTCGCCGGCCTGAAGGAAGTACTGGGCTTTGACCCGGCCAAGTCCTTCGAGGTGGACCAGGAAGTCCTGGCCCACGCCCGCTCCGTGGTGGACCGCGGGGCCGCTGCCCGCAAGGAATGGGAAGAGTCCTTCAACGCCTGGCAGGCCGCCAACCCCGAGGGCGCAGCCCTGCTGGCCCGTGTTGAGGCACGCGAACTGCCCGAGGGCCTGGACGCTGCCCTGCCCGTCTTCGAAGCAGGCAAGGACGTCTCCACCCGTGCAGCTTCGGGCAAGGTCCTGAACGCCATCGGCCCGGTCATGCCCGAACTCTGGGGCGGCTCCGCTGACCTCGCCGAGTCCAACAACACCACGATCGAGGGCTCGCCGTCGTTCATCCCGGCCTCACGTTCCACTGACGCCTGGTCCGGCAACCCCTACGGCCGGGTGCTGCACTTCGGTATCCGTGAGCACGCCGCCGCGTCGATCGTCAACGGCATCAGCCTGCACGGCCGCACGCGGGCGTTCTCCGGCACGTTCCTGATCTTCAGCGACTACCAGCGCCCGGCCATCCGCCTCGGCGCCCTCATGGGCGTCCCGTCCCTGTACGTCTGGACCCACGACTCCATTGGCCTTGGCGAAGACGGCCCCACCCACCAGCCCGTGGAGCAGCTCGCCTCGCTGCGCGCGATCATCGGCCTGGACGTTGTCCGCCCGGGCGACGCGAACGAGGTCGCCGCGGCGTGGAAGACCATGCTGGCCAACCACGAAAACCCGGCCGGCATTGTGCTGACCCGCCAGAACATTCCCACGTACGCCCGCGGCGAAGGCCTTGCCGACGGCGATACTTTCGGGTCCGTTGATGGTGTGGCCAAGGGCGGCTACGTCCTTGCCGAGGCATCCAAGGAAGGCGCCACCGTCCCGGCGGACGTCATCCTGATCGCCACCGGTTCCGAGGTCCAGCTCGCCGTCCAGGCCCGCGAAGCGCTCCAGGCCGAAGGCATCGCAGCCCGCGTTGTCTCCATGCCGTGCGTTGAGTGGTTCAGGAAGCAGGACGCCGCCTACCAGGAATCCGTTCTTCCGGCAGGCGTCAAGGCCCGCGTTTCGGTGGAAGCCGGACTGTCCCTTGGCTGGCGCGAATTCGTCGGCGACGCCGGCCGTTCCGTTTCCCTCGAGCACTACGGCGCATCCGCCGACTACAAGCGTCTGTTCACGGAGTTCGGTATCACGGCAGAAGCAGTTGCCGCCGCTGCCAAGGACTCCCTCGCCGGCCTCTCGGCCTGAAACACACCACAGGAGATAACACCATGACTACTCCCACCCAGCAGCTCTCCGACGCCGGAGTCTCCATCTGGCTCGATGACCTTTCCCGCGGACGCCTGGATACTGGCACCCTGCAGAAGCTGATCGACGAAAAGAACGTCGTTGGCGTCACCACCAACCCCTCGATCTTCCACGCCGCCATCACGGCCGGTACGGACTACGACGCCCTGATCGCCGAAAAGGCCCAGGCAGGCGCCAGCGTCGAGGAGACCATCTTCGAGATCACCACCACCGACGTCGCGGATGCCTGCGACCTCTTCGCACCGGTGGCGGCAGCCACCAACGGCGTTGATGGCCGCGTGTCCATCGAAGTTGATCCCCGCCTCGCCTGGGACACCGCCGGCACCATCGCCGAAGCCAAGCACCTGTACAAGAAGGTCAACAAGGACAACGTCCTGATCAAGATCCCCGCAACCCTTGAGGGCCTCGAGGCCATCACGGCAACCCTCGCGGCAGGCATCAGCGTCAACGTCACCCTGATCTTCTCGCTGGAACGCTACCGCGCAGTCATCAACGCGTTCCAGACCGGCCTGGAGCAGGCCAAGGAAAACGGCCACGACCTCTCCAAGCTGCACTCAGTCGCGTCCTTCTTCGTCTCCCGCGTTGACTCCGAAATCGACAAGCGCCTGGATGCCATCGGCACGGACGAGGCCAAGGCACTCAAGGGCAAGGCTGCACTGGCCAACGCCCGCCTGGCCTACCAGGTCTACGAGGAACTGTTCTCCACCGAACGCTGGGCACTCCTGGCCGAGGCCGGCGCCCTGCCGCAGCGCCCACTGTGGGCCTCCACCGGCGTGAAGGACCCGGCATACCCGGACACCCTGTACGTCACCGAACTCGTTGCTCCCGGCGTCGTCAACACCATGCCGGAGAAAACCCTGGACGCGACGTTTGACCACGGCGTCGTCACCGGTGACACCGTCACCGGCACCTACGCGGATGCCAACGCCACCCTGGACGCCCTGGAACGCCTCGGTGTTTCCTACAACGACGTCGTCGCGGTCCTCGAGACCGAAGGCCTGGACAAGTTCGTGGCCAGCTGGAAGGAACTGCTGGCCGACGTCGAAGGCGCACTCTCCTCCGCACGGAAGGCTTCCTGACCCACCATGACAACTCTCAGCTTCCACGCCACCGGAGCCGCAGCACAGGCTCTTGAACAGCACCTTCCGGACCTGGTCAGCGACCGCATTGCCACCCGCATCTTCGCCAAGGACCACACCCTGTGGGGTCCCGACGCCGAAGCCGAGTCGGCAATCCGGCTCGGCTGGGTGGAGGCGGCCTCCGTCTCCCAGGCACTGGTAGGCAGCATCCTGGAACTGCGTGATGCCCTCCGGGCCGAAGGTGTCACCCGTATTGTCCTGTGTGGCATGGGTGGTTCCTCTCTGGCTCCCGAGGTCATCGCCGGCACCGCTGGCGTGGAGCTGACCGTCCTGGACAGCACGGACCCGGACCAGGTCAGCGACGCCCTCGCGGACCGCCTGGGCGAAACCGCCATTGTGGTTTCCTCCAAGTCCGGGTCCACGCTGGAAACCGACTCCCAGCGCCGGATCTTCGAGCAGGCCTTCGAGGAGGCCGGCGTCGATGCCAAGAGCCGGATCATCATCGTCACCGATCCCGGGTCCCCTCTGGACAAGGCCTCCCGCGAGGCTGGCTACCGTGCGGTCTTCAACGCCGACCCCAACGTCGGTGGGCGCTACTCAGCGCTGACCGCGTTTGGCCTGGTCCCCTCGGGACTGGCCGGTGTAGACATCCAGGCATTCCTGGACGAGGCCGAGGAAGCCGCGGAGCTCCTCAACGACGACGCCCCCGAAAACATCGGCCTCCGCCTGGGCGCTGCCCTGGGCGGAACCAGCCCGCTCCGCAACAAGATCGTCATCGCTGAAGACGGCTCGGGCATTGTTGGCTTCGCCGACTGGGCCGAACAGCTGATCGCCGAATCAACCGGCAAGCTGGGCACCGGTATCCTGCCCGTTGTAGCAGGCCCCTCCTCGCCTGAGGTAGCAGGCGGCGCCGCGGACGTCCTGGCTGTGCGGCTGGTGGCTGCGGATGCCGACGTCGAGCTCCGGGACAACGAAGCCGCCATCGCGGGGGGCCTTGCCACCCAGATGATGGTGTGGGAGTTCGCCACCGCCGTCGCCGGACGTCTCCTGGGAATCAACCCCTTCGACCAGCCGGACGTGGAGGCAGCCAAGGTTGCCGCCCGTGGCCTGCTGGACGCACAGCCGGAGCCCACTCCGGCAGCGTTCACTGATGACGCCATCGAGGTCCGCGGCGGTGACTGGCTGGGCAGTGCCTCTACGGCGGCGGATGCCGTACGCGCCCTGCTGGGTGAACTTGCCCCGGACAGCTACCTTAGCGTCCAGGCCTACTTCGACAGGATCGCCTTTGCATCCCTCGAAGATGTCCGGGACCAGCTGGCCCAGGCCAGCGGCCGTCCTGTCACCTTCGGCTGGGGTCCGCGCTTCCTGCATTCCACCGGCCAGTTCCACAAGGGAGGACCCGCCATTGGCGTGTTCCTCCAAATCACCGCAGAACCGTCACGGGATCTTGCCATTCCGGAACGGCCCTTCACCTTCGGTGAGCTGATTTCAGCCCAGGCCGCAGGCGACGCACAGGTTCTGGCCGGCCACGGACGCCCCGTGCTGCGCCTTCACCTGACGGACCGCGCTGCGGGCACCGAGCAGTTCCGGAAGATCGTGGCGGAATTCGCCGCATCAGCCCCTGAGAGCTAAGGCAACCACAACACCATGCCAGAAACTGAAAACGGCAGGAAATCCCTGTCCCGGAGCCGAAATCCCCTCCGGGATCCCCGGGACCGACGGCTGAACCGCATTGCGGGCCCCTCGTCGCTGGTGCTCTTCGGAGTAACCGGCGACCTCGCCCGCAAGAAGCTCATGCCGGCTGTCTACGACCTTGCCAACCGTGGCCTCTTGCCGCCCAGCTTCGCGCTGGTGGGCTTCGGCCGACGCCCCTGGACTGACCAGGACTTCGCCGCCGAGGTCAAGGCTTCGGTGAAGTCCTTTGCCCGCACGCCGTTCGACGAAGCCGTCTGGAACCAGCTGTCCGAGGGCATCAGGTTCGTCCAGGGCGAATTTGACGACGACGATGCCTTCGAGCGCCTGGGCGACACCATCGCCGCTCTTGACGAGCAGCGTGGAACCCGCGGCAACCATGCTTTTTACCTGTCCATTCCGCCCAAGGCCTTTGAGCAGGTCTGCCGACAGCTTTCGAAGCACGGACTGGCGCAGGCTGAAAGCGGTAAATGGCGGCGCGTTGTTATTGAGAAGCCGTTCGGCCATGACCTCGAATCCGCGCGCCAGCTCAACGACATCGTGGAGTCGGTCTTCCCGCAGGACGCTGTCTTCCGGATCGACCACTACCTGGGCAAGGAAACGGTCCAGAACATCCTGGCCCTGCGCTTCGCCAACCAGCTGTTCGAGCCGCTCTGGAACGCCAACTATGTTGACCACGTCCAGATCACCATGGCGGAGGACATCGGTACGGGCGGCCGTGCCGGGTACTACGACGGCGTGGGCGCTGCCCGCGACGTCATCCAGAACCACCTGCTGCAGTTGCTTGCGTTGACGGCCATGGAGGAGCCGATCTCCTTCAACGCCGACGACCTGCGGGCGGAGAAGGAAAAGGTCCTGGCTGCGGTACGGCTGCCAGAGGACCTGTCCACGCACTCGGCGCGGGGGCAGTTTGCCGGGGGCTGGCAGGGTGGCGAACAGGTGCAGGGTTACCTCGAGGAAGAAGGCATTCCTGCCGATTCCAAGACAGAGACCTACGCCGCGGTCCGCCTGGACATCCACACCCGTCGTTGGTCAGGCGTGCCGTTCTACCTGCGGGCCGGCAAGCGCCTGGGCCGCCGCGTGACGGAAATCGCCGTGGTCTTCAAACGCGCTCCCAACCTGTTGTTCCGGGACCACGGTGAGGACGACTTCGGCCAGAACGCCGTGGTCATCAGGGTCCAGCCGGACGAGGGCGTGACAATCCGGTTTGGCTCGAAGGTCCCGGGCACGCAGATGGAAGTCCGCGATGTCACCATGGACTTCGGCTACGGACACTCCTTCACCGAATCCTCGCCTGAAGCCTACGAACGCCTCATCCTGGATGTCCTGCTGGGCGAGCCACCGCTCTTCCCGCGGCACCAGGAAGTGGAGCTGTCCTGGAAGATCCTGGATCCGTTCGAAGAGTACTGGGCCAGCCTGGACGAACAACCGGAACCGTACGCACCCGGCAGCTGGGGCCCAGCCTCCGCCGACGAACTCCTGTCCCGCGACGGGCGAACCTGGAGAAGGCCATGATCGTAGATCTTCCTGATACAACAACATCCAAGATTTCCAAGAAGATCACGTCCCTGCGCGAGCAGGGTGGCGTGATCGCACTGGGCCGGGTCCTGACGCTGGTTGTCGTGACGAAGTCCGGGCTGGAAGAGGAAGCGATCGAGGCGGCCAACGAGGCCAGCCGCGAACACCCCTGCCGCATCATCGTGCTGGCCGACGCCGGAGCTTCCGAACCGACCCGCCTGGACGCCCAGATCCGCGTTGGCGGTGACGCCGGAGCATCAGAGGTGATTGTGCTCCGCGGCTACGGCGAGCTGGCCGAGGAAAGCGAGTCCCTGGTTGCTGCGCTGCTCCTCCCGGACGCTCCGATCGTTGCCTGGTGGTCCCACTGTGCGCCTAAGAATGCCTGCGATACCTCCATTGGCAGGATCGCGCACCGCCGGATCACGGATTCAGCCAATGAAGCCGATCCGCAGGCCGCCCTGGAGAACATCCAGAAGACCTACAAGGCCGGCGACACCGACCTTGCCTGGACCCGACTGACCAACTGGCGTATCCAGCTGGCAGCGGTACTGGACCAGGTGGACCCCGCTCCAGTGACGGCCGTTGCCGTTGAAGGAGCTTCGGATTCACCGAGCACCATCCTCCTTGCCGCCTGGCTCACGCTGGCGCTGGATGCGCCGGTGACCATTGTTGCCGATCCGGCCGGGACGGGAATCCGGCGGGTCCGGCTGACGCGTTCCAGTGGTGACGTTCAGCTGTTCCGTCCGGGCCTTTCCGTTGCCGAACTCACCCAGCCTGGCCAGCCCGCCCAGCGTATTACGCTTCCCCGGCGCAGCCTCCGCGACTGCCTGGCAGAGGAGCTTCGGCGCCTGGACCCGGACGAGGTCTTCGGCGAAGTGATTACTATGGGACTTCCACGTACCAACCTAAGGAGCGTCCGTCCCAGTGAGCGTTGAGCCCCGCGTCAGCATCCATCCTGATTCCTCCGTACTGATGGCCGCGATCGCGGCGCGACTCATCACCAAACTTGTAGACGTCCAGGACAAATACGGCTCCGCAACGGTTGTGCTCACAGGCGGAACAGTGGGCATCGGATCACTCAAGGCTGTAGCGTCCTCCGCAGCGGCCCCGGCGGTGGACTGGTCGAAGGTCAATTTCTGGTGGGGAGACGAGCGCTTTGTGGCCTCGGACAGCCCCGACCGTAACGCGGTCCAGGCGTACGATGCACTGCTTTCGCACATTCCCGTTGATCCGTCGCGGGTCCACCAGGCAGGTTCCAGCGACCACTTCGCAACACCGGAAGAGGCTGCGGCTGATTACGCTAAGCAGCTACGTGAGGCAGCTGCTGCCGAGCACGCTGCGGACATGTCCGAGGACCGGCCGGAGGAGCCAGGGCCACTCCCCCGGTTCGACGTTGTGCTGTTGGGCGTAGGACCTGACGCACACGTCGCTTCGCTGTTCCCCGAGCAGGCCGGCATCCGGGAAAAGGAGCTTCCGGTGGTGGGCGTGCGGAACTCGCCCAAGCCGCCACCCGAGCGGGTCTCCTTGACCCTCCCGGCGATCAACACTGCCTCTGAGGTGTGGATGGTGGTAGCCGGCGAAGACAAGGCCGGCGCCGTAGGGCTCGCCCTGGCGGGTGCCAACCCCGTCCAGGTACCCGCTGCAGGGCCCTCCGGCACCTCGAGGACCCTGTGGCTCATTGACGGAAACGCGGCCTCACGGGTCCCGGCTCAGCTGGTCCGGAAGGATTTTTCCGGCGCGTAGCCTTTCCAGCGCTCCGGCCAGGACAGCTTCGGCGTCCTGGCCGGAGCGTCGCTCTTTAACGTATTCAAGGTGGCTCTTGTAGCCGTCATCGGTCTGCTCCGCGGGATCGACCCCCGCCCCGTCCCGGGCGGCAGGATGTCCGCAGTGGCGGCAGTCCCACAGGGCGGGAACCTGCTCGTCCGGAAGCTTAAGAAAAACAAGCCGCGTCTCGTGGCCCTGGTCGCACCAGTAGGACACACGCATACGCGGCAGGTTCACACCCTGTGAGTGGTCGGATTCATTTCTTGGTCCGGTACCTTCATTAACACCCACGCGGGTGCCCCGGAACCCTGAAGCGGCATGTACCACGGAGACTCCTGGCTGCTCGACTGGCGGCTTAACTGACTGTGGCTGTTGGACAAGCCAACAGCCACAGTCTAATGCGCAGTAAGGTCCGGCGTCAGGAGTCTCCGGCCCCGGAGAACTTCATGACCAGGCCAAGGGCAATGATGACCAGGCCCCAGGTAACTCCGAGAATGATCGTGAAGCGGTTGAGGTTGCGCTCAGCCACCCCCGAGGAGCTCAGGCCCGAACTCATGCCTCCGCCAAACATGTCAGAGAGGCCCCCGCCGCGGCCCTTATGCAGCAGGATCAGCAGGGTCAGCAGGAGACTGGTGATACCCAGGATGATCTGCAGGATGACATGAAGAACGTCCACGACGGCCTTTCCAAAGTTGGGATGACGGGAGCCGGCTGGTCACTTAGCGGTGAGGTGGCTCTCGAACCTGACAATATTAGCAAACTCCGCAGGGTCGAGGCTGGCGCCGCCCACCAACACGCCGTCAACGTCACGTTCGCCGAGGATGGCTGCGACGTTGCTGGCCTTGACCGAGCCACCGTAGAGCAACCGGATCTTTGCTGCCGCATCGTCACCGAACAGGGTAGCCAGTTCGGCGCGGAGGGCCGCGCACATCTCCTGGGCGTCTTCGGGGCCTGCAACTTCACCCGTGCCGATGGCCCAGACGGGCTCATAGGCCACCACCAGCGTGGCCGCCTGCTCAGCCGAAAGACCCTCGACATCGGCGCGCAGCTGGTTCAGCGTGTGCTCCACGTGGGTGCCTGCCTGGCGGATTTCCAGGCCTTCACCGACGCACAGGACAGGCGTGATGCCATGGCTGAACGCCGCCTTGGTCTTGGCGTTCAGGACCTCGTCGGATTCGTTGTGTATGGTCCGGCGCTCACTGTGGCCTACGAGGACGTAGGTGCAGCCCAGCTTGGCCAGGAACTGCCCGGAGATATCGCCGGTATAGGCGCCCGAATCGAACTGGGAGAGGTCCTGGCCGCCGTACACGATGTCCAGTTCGTCACCCTGCACCAGGGTCTGCACACCGCGCAGGTCCGTGAACGGGGGGAAGACTGCCACCTCAACACGGCTGTAGTCGTGCTTGGCATCGCTGAGGGTCCAGGCGAGCTTCTGCAGGAGGGTGATGCCCTGGACATGGTCCATGTTCATCTTCCAGTTGCCCGCAATCAGCGGTTTACGGTCGAAAGTGCCGTTCGTTGACGTCGTCACGTTTTCTCCAAAGATGTGTGGAATGAAGAGGCCGGCGGGCACCGCAACAACCGTTGCTGCGCCCGCCGGCCTGTCTTGCTAGCGGTCCAGGACGCTCAGTCCCGGCAGTTCCTTACCTTCAAGGTATTCGAGGCTGGCACCGCCGCCGGTGGAAATATGGCCGAACTGTGCATCGTCGAAGCCCAGGGTGCGCACTGCTGCAGCGGAATCGCCGCCGCCCACCACGGTGAACGCTTCAGATTCGGTGAGCGCCTTGGCGATGGCACGGGTGCCACCGGCAAAGGCCTCGAACTCGAAGACGCCCATGGGGCCGTTCCAGAACACCGTCCTGGCTGCCTTGATCCGGTCCGCGAATTCCGCGGCGGACTTCGGGCCGATGTCCAGGCCGATGCCGTTGGCTCCGAAGCTGCTGTCCTCGATGGACTCGGCGCCGACTGTCTCGTGGGCAGCGTCGGCAGCGAACTTCTCAGCGACGACGACGTCGGACGGGATCACAAACCCGGTACCGGCGTCTGCTGCGCGCTTCAGGTAGTCCTGGACGACGGGGATCTGGTCAGCTTCCAGGAGGCTGGACGCCACCTTGTGGCCCTGGGCCGCCAGGAAGGTGAACAACATGCCGCCGCCCACCAGGATGGTGTCTGCCTTGCCGATGAGGTTGTCGATGACCGCGAGCTTGTCAGAGACCTTCGAGCCACCGAGGACCACCACGTAGGGCCGCTGGGTGTCAGCGGTAAGCTTCCGCAGCACCTCGACCTCCGTGTGGACGAGGTCGCCCAGGTAGGACGGAAGCCGGGTGGCGACGTCATAGACACTTGCGTGCTTGCGGTGCACGGCACCGAAGGCGTCGTCCACGAACGCACCGTTGCCGGCCGTCAGGCCCACCAGTTCATCAGCGAAGGCGCCACGTTCGGCGTCGTCCTTGCTGGTCTCCCGGGGATCGAAACGCACGTTTTCGAGGACCAGCACTTCGCCGTCCTTGAGCCCGGCGGACAGTTCCTTCGCCGACGGGCCGACGGTGTCCCCCGCGAGGGTGACCGGGAAGCCGGCCAGCTCGGCCAGCCGGGCCGCAGCCGGCTTGAGGGAGTACTTGTCCTCAGGGGCGCCCTTGGGGCGGCCAAGGTGGGCGGTGACGAGTACACGCGCACCGGCGTCCGTGAGCTTTTCCAGCACTGGCAGCGAGGCGCGGATGCGGCCGTCGTCAGTGACGGTAGAGCCGTCGAGCGGCACATTCAGGTCACTTCGGACCAGAATGTACCGCCCACGGACACCTTCAGCGATCAGTTCGTTGAGGGTGTGAGAAGTCATGGACCAACCCTAACCCAGCTTGGATGCAACAAGCTCGGTCAGGTCGACCAGTCGGTTGGAGTAGCCCCACTCGTTGTCATACCAGGAAACAACCTTGACCTGGTTGCCGATGACCTTGGTCAGGCCGGAGTCGAAGATGGACGACGCCGGGTCCCCCACGATGTCAGAGGACACGACGGGCTCATCCGTGTAGGTCAGGAAGCCCTGGAGTTCCTCGGACTCGGAAGCACGCTTAAGGGCGGCGTTGACTTCCTCAACGGTGGTCTCGCGGGAAACCGTCACGGTGAGGTCCGTAGCCGAGCCGGTGGGCACGGGAACGCGGATGGCGTAGCCGTCCAGCTTGCCCTTGAGCTCCGGCAGGACCAGGCCGATTGCCTTGGCCGCACCGGTGGACGTGGGAACCATGTTGATGGCTGCGGCGCGTGCACGGCGGAGGTCGTTGTGCGGGCCGTCCTGCAGGTTCTGGTCTGCGGTGTAGGCGTGGACGGTGGTCATCAGGCCACGTTCGATGCCGAATTCATCATTGACTACCTTGGCCAGCGGGCCGAGGCAGTTGGTGGTGCATGAGGCATTGGAGATGATGTGGTGCGTGGCGTTGTCGTACAGGTTGTGGTTCACGCCCATCACGATGGTGATGTCTTCATCCGACGCCGGAGCGGAGATGAGGACCTTCTTGGCACCGGCGTCGATGTGCTTCTGCGCGGCGGCAGCCTTGGTGAAGAAACCGGTGGATTCGATGACGATGTCCACGCCCAGCTCGCCCCAGGGAAGGTTCGCGGGATCGCGCTCTGCGAGTACCTTGATGACGTTGCCGTCAACGATGATGTTGCCGTCTTTTACCTCGATGGTCTCCTTGAGGCGGCCGCCTACGGAGTCGTACTTGAAGAGGTGGGCCAGGGCTTCCGGGCTGGTGAGGTCGTTTACAGCGACGATCTCGAGGTCTGCACCCTGGGCGAGTGCAGCGCGGAAGTAGTTGCGGCCAATGCGGCCGAAGCCATTAATACCAATACGGGTCGTCACTTGTTCAGTCTCCTTGGTGCTCTTGCAAGCACACCTAGTTGAGTCGGGCATTCAAAGCCAACTAACAGATCCCGCACGCCATTGGGCAGAGATGATTTCAGATCGGAGGGCGACCAGCCACATTGCTGAAGGCTAACCGCCTTCCGTGATCTATCTTACGTTTAAGAACCTCCGCCCCCGCAAGTGCGGGGGCGGAGAGTCCGGATCCCGGTCAAATTCGCAGTGAATGTGACCTTTGTTACAGGCAGATGACGAGCGCCTGCGCTAGGAGAGCGTGATCAGGCCGCTGGCGTTGGTGCGTGCACCCTCGAAGCGCTTGGCCACATCTGCCCAGTTGACGATGTTCCAGAAGGCCTTGACGTAGTCAGCCTTGACGTTGACGTAGTCCAGGTAGAAGGCGTGCTCCCACATGTCCAGCATAAGCAGCGGGGTGGTGCCGACTGCCACGTTGCCCTGCTGGTCGTAGAGCTGCTCGATGACCAGGTTGCCACCGATGGGCTCGTAGGCCAGGAATGCCCAGCCGGAGCCCTGCAGGGCGAGTGCAGCGGCGGTGAACTGTGCACGAAAGGCATCGAAGGAGCCGAAGGCGTCATCGATCGCGGCTGCGAGCTCACCTTCAGGCTTGTCGCCGCCATCCGGGGAAAGGTTGTTCCAGAAAACCGAGTGGTTGACGTGGCCACCTGTGTGGAACGCCAGGTCCTTGGAGAGGCGGTTGATGTTGGCGAAGTCGCCCTTCTCGCGGGCTTCGGCAAGCTGCGCCAGGGCGTTGTTGGCGCCGGCAACATAGGCCGCGTGGTGCTTGCTGTGGTGCAGCTCCATGATGCGCGCAGAAATGTGCGGCTCCAGCGCTGCGTAGTCGTAGCTGAGTTCGGGCAGAACGTACTCGGTCACAAAATCCTCCAATGTCGTGGACAGTTTGTCCGGTTGGTAACTCTCGGATTGTGCATCCGGATGGCAGTGCATCCGGAAATATAGGGGCGGTCACAGGCCCTGTGCGGCATAACCACCAGCGTCCGGCAGGTATTTCCTGCCGCCTGTTCTCGATTCTAGGATGCCGGCTAGTCGTCCAGCATTTCGGGTGTCACATTGGCATCGGTGCCGGGTATTCCCAGGTCGATGGCACGTTTGTCCGCCATTGCCAGGAGCCGGCGGATACGGCCCGCAATGGCGTCCTTGGTCATAATCGGTTCGGCCAGCCGGCCAAGTTCATCGAGGCTGGCCTGCTTGTGCGCCACGCGCAGTTCCCCGGCATATTTCAGGTGGTCCGGGACGTCGTCGCCAAGAATCTCCAGGGCGCGTTCCACACGCGCGCCCGCAGCTACGGCTGCCTGGGCGGAGCGGCGCAGGTTGGCGTCGTCGAAATTGGCCAGCCGGTTCGCCGTGGCGCGTACTTCCTTGCGCATCCGGCGTTCCTCCCAGACCATCAGGGCGTCATGGGCACCCATCCTGGTGAGGAGCTCCGCGATGGTGTCGCCATCGCGGATCACCACGCGGTCCACTCCCCTGACCTCGCGTGCCTTCGCCTGGATGCCAAGTCGCCGGGCAGCACCCACCAGGGCAAGCGCCGATTCCGGACCAGGGCACGTGACCTCCATGGCCGAGGACCGGCCGGGCTCGGTCAGGGAACCGTGGGCCAGGAAGGCACCGCGCCAGACGGCCTCGGCGTCGGCAGCCGAGCCGTTAACGACGGCGGACGGCAACCCACGGACCGGACGGCCACGGCCATCAAGCAGTCCGGTCTGGCGGGCCAGGGCCTCGCCGTCGCGGACGACGCGCACCAGGTAGCGGTTCCCGCGGCGCAGCCCGCCGCCGGAAACCACGATGATTTCGCTTTGGTGTCCGTACACCTCAGCGATCGCTGCCCGCAGCCTGCGCGCTGTTGACGCAAGGTCCACTTCCGCTTCAATCACGATCCGGCCCGAAATGATGTGGAGCCCGCCGGCAAATCGGAGCATGGCGGAGACTTCGGCTTTGCGCACCGATGATTTTTTGATGTCCAGCCGGGAAAGCTCTTCCTTGACCGATGATGTCAGTGCCATGGCACCTTCCTAACTGTTCCCGAAAATATCGTGGTACGCCGTGGCCAGCCGCAACGGGTCATGGACCGGCCGCCGCCCCGCGGCCCCAACTCTACCCAAGACCACCTCTGCCCCGATCATTCCGGCCGCCTTCTCGAATTCCGCGCGGTCAGGGACCGAGGCAGGATCCGCCAGGACGACGTCGACACTGAAGTCGGGTGCGTAGCTCCGCAGTGCGTAGAGGTGGTCAGCTGCGGTCATGCCACTGGTTTCCCGGGTGTCAGTGGCCAGGTTCATGGTGAGGCAGCGCTTGGCAGGGGTATCGCACAGGGCCTGCCGCATCTCCGGCAGCAGCAGGTGCGGGAGGACGGAGGTGTACCAGGAGCCAGGGCCCAGCACCACCCAGTCCGCGAGTTCGATCGCTGTGAGCGCCTCGATGCACGCCGGGGCGGCCTCCGGTACCAGCCTGACCCGTTCCAGGGAACCAGCTACGGCGCACCGGGCCTGGCCGCGGATGGTCTGCAGGGCCCACTCGCCATCCGGTCCCGTCACCCGGATATCGCCCTCGATGGTCAGCGGCACGGTGGACATGGGCAGGACCTGTCCCCTCGCTCCCAGGAGTGCGCCCGCCCATTTGAGGCCGTCCACGGCGTCCCCAAGAAGCTCCCAGAGGGTCACGATCAGGAGGTTGCCCATGGCGTGCTCGTCCAGGGATCCGGACTTGCCGTTGGCCGAACGGAACCTGTGCTGCATCACGTCACGCCAGGTGCGGCCCCAGTCGGTGTCGTCGCACAGCGCGGACAGCGCCATGCGGAGGTCCCCGGGCGGCAGGACGCCGTACTCCTCGCGCAGACGCCCGGAAGAGCCGCCGTCGTCCGCCACGGTGACAACCGCCGTCAGTTCGGAGGTGAGCAGCCGCAACGCGGACAACGACGCCGACAACCCGTGCCCGCCGCCGAGGGCAACAACGGTGGGGCCTTTGGACTGCTGGCTGCTGGTGGACTTTGCGGGCGGAACGAGGGGCAGGGGCCCGGTCAGCATTCCCATTATTCCCGGCCCAGGTCCCGGTGCGTGGTGGTCACTGTGACGCGGGGGTACTGCGCCAGGCGTTTGGACAGCTCGGCGGCAACGGCAACAGAGCGGTGCTTTCCGCCGGTGCACCCCACGGCAATCGTGGCGTAGTGCTTGTTTTCACGGCGGTAGCCATCCAGCACAGGCTCCAGGGCGTGCACGTACCGGTCCACGAACTCGGTCACTCCCTTGGCTTCCAGGACGTAGTCGCTGACTGGCTTGTCCAGGCCAGTGTGCGGGCGCAGCTGCGGTACCCAGTGCGGGTTGGGAATGAACCGGACGTCGGCGACGTAATTGGCATCCACCGGAAGCCCGTACTTGAATCCAAAGCTCATGACGTTCAGCCGCAGGGCCACCGGGCCTGAATCGCTGAACAGTTCGGTGATGGCGGTGGCCAGGCCGTGGACGTTGAGGCTGGAGGTATCAAGCACCAGGTCAGAGGAGTCCCGGAGTTCCTTGAGGAGATCGCGTTCGGCCGCGATCCCGTCCAGTATCCGGCCACCGCCCTGCAGGGGGTGTGGCCGGCGACCCTGCTCAAAGCGGCGGACCAGGAAGTCATCCTTGGCATCAAGGAACAGGACCCGGAACTTAACGCCGCTCGCTTCCAGTGCACCCAGGGCCGCGCGGATATCCGCGAACAGGCCCTTGCTCCGGACATCCATAACAACTGCGAGCCTGGGAATGGACTGGGGCGCGTGAGAGACCAGCTCCGCCAGCGTGCCGAGCATCTGCGGCGGCAGGTTTTCCACCACGTACCAGCCGTGGTCCTCCAGTGCATCGGCAGCAGTGCTCCGTCCGGCCCCGGACATTCCCGTGACCACCAGCAGTTCGGATTCGAGGGGCTTGACGGGCGTGAGTTCGCCCTGCCCGGCTCCGGAAGCCGCCGTCGTCTCTGCCATTAATCCAGCTCCGTATCTGCAATGCCTGTACGGCTTGACGCATGTTGCGCAGGCCCGTTCTTACCCTAGCTAAGATTCGATGATTTCGCCGGTAGTCATGTTCACGGCGGGCGCCGGGGCCAGGCCCTCATCCGCCAGGTGGCCGGCAATGGATGCTGCCAGGGCGGGACCAACCCCGCGGACCTGCGTGAGGTCTTCCACCGTGGCCGCACGGATGGCTTTGGTGGAGCCGAAGTGGTCCAGCAGCGCCTTCCGTTTGGAAGCGCCCAGGCCAGGTACCCCGTCAAGGACCGAAACTGTCATCGCCTTGCCGCGCTTCTGCCGGTGGAAGGTGATGGCAAAGCGGTGCGCTTCGTCACGGATCCGCTGCAGGAGGTACAGCCCCTGCGAGCTCCGTGGCAGGATGACCGGGAAGTCGCTGTCCGGCAGCCAGACTTCCTCCAGGCGTTTGGCCAGGCCCACCACATACACGTCCTCAATGCCCAGCTCCGCAAGCGCCCGGGCCGCTGCGTTGACCTGGGGTTTGCCGCCGTCCACCACCACCAGGTTGGGCGGGTAGGCGAACCTCGCCCGCGGGGCGGGCATGCCGGAATCAGGAAGTTGGCCGGCCTGACCGTCCTGTTTGTCCTGCTGACCGTCCTGTTTATCCTGCTTATCCTGCTTATCCCGCTTTTCCTGCTTATCCCGCTTTTCCTGCTTGTCCTGCAAGTAGTGGCGGAAACGCCGGGTCAGGACGTCATGCATGGCAGCCGTGTCATCTGCCGCGGCTTCCCCTGTCACGGAGAACTTCCGGTAGTCGGACTTCTTGGGCAGGCCGTCCTCGACCACCACCATGGAGGCAACCACGTTGGTTCCCTGCACATGGGAGATGTCAAAGCACTCGATCCGCAACAGCGCCACGGGGAGATCCAGGGCTTCCTGGAGTTCCTGCAGGGCCTGGGACCGCACCGTCAGGTCCCCCGCACGTCGGGTCTTGTGCAGCTTCAGGGCATGCTCGGCGTTGTCCCGGACTGTGCCGAGGAGCGCAGCCTTGTCGCCCCGTTGCGGCACCCTGATGTCCACCCGGGCGCCACGAAGCCCGCCCAGCCACACGGCGAGCTCTGCGCTGTTGCTGGGCATCACCGGGACCAGGACTTCGCGGGGAAGCCTGCCGTGTTTACCGTCGTCCTCGCCGTAGACCTGCTGGAGAAGATGCTCGACGAGCTCCGGAGTTGTGGAGTCCTCCACTTTTTCCACTACCCAGCCGCGCTGGCCCCGGACCCTTCCCCCACGCACGTGGAATACCTGGACAGCTGCTTCGAGGTCGTCCTCGTGCAGGGCAAAGATATCTGCGTCGGTGTCTTCGGCGAGCACCACCGCGTTGCGTTCAAAGACCTTGCGGAGGGCGCTGATGTCGTCCCGGATGCGCGCGGCGCGCTCATAATCCAGCTCGGCCACGGCGGCCGCCATTTCTTTTTCAAGGCGGGAAATGAAGCGTTTGGCCTCGCCGCCCATAAAGGCGGCAAAGTCCTCGGCCAGTGCGCGGTGGTCCTCGGGCGAAATCCGCCCCACACAGGGTGCCGAGCATTTATCGATGTAGCCAAGCAGACACGGCCGTCCGCTGGACTGCGCCCGGCGGAATACCCCGGCGCTGCAGCTCCTGACCGGGAAAACGCGGAGCAGCGTGTCCATGGTTTCCCGGATGGCCCCGGCGGTGTAGGGCCCGAAGTAGCGGGTGCCTTTCCGGCGGTCCCCGCGCATGACCTGGACGCGGGGAAACTTTTCGGCCATGGTCAGGGCAAGGTAGGGGTAGGTCTTGTCATCCCGGAACACCACGTTGAACCGCGGCGTGAATTCCTTGATCCAGGTGAACTCAAGCTGCAGGGACTCAAGCTCGCTGCCCACCACCGTCCATTCGACGCTGCTGGCCGCGTGGACCATGGCATGCGTCTTAGGCAGCAGCCCGGCGGGGTTGGCGAAGTAGCTGTTCAGGCGCGAGCGGAGGTTCTTTGCCTTGCCCACGTAGATGACCCGGCCGTGTGCGTCGCGGAACCGGTAGACCCCGGGATTGGTAGGGATCTCGCCCGTCTGGGGGCGGTAACTTGCTGGGTCTGCCACGGTTCCAGTCTACTGAGGGCCGGCGGCGGAATTGGACGTGTCAGTCAACGCTCTTGCTCTGGTTGTAGCTGGTTGAGCGTTCCTGGCCGGTGAGTTCAGCGATCGCGTCCATGATTTTATCGGTGACCTGGCGGCGTGCCGGAAGGGAGTGGTCGGGGCCGGTTTTGTCGAAGTACAGCGGCTCGCCGACCTTCATCAGGAAGTGCTGGGGCTTGACCGCGTTCTGGCCGGCGGGCTGCAGGTTTTCGGTACCGATAAGTCCCACGGGGATCACGGGTGCACCGGTGGTCAGTGCCAGCCAGCCCACACCGGTGCGGCCGCGGTAGAGGATGCCGTCCCGGGACCGGGTGCCTTCGGGATAGATGCCAATCCCCTTGCCGGCTTCCAGGATGTCCAGGAGCGTCTTGAGCGCCTGGACGCTGGCTGCCTGCTCGCCGCGCTCCACCGGAATGGAGCCCACGGCTTCGAAAAAGGATTTCATGACCCGGCCCTTAACGCCGCCGGTGGTGAAGTATTCGGCCTTGGCAAAAAACGCCACAGGGCGCGGCATCAATGCCTGGACAATCACACTGTCCAGGAAGGACAGGTGGTTCGGGGCCACAATGAACGGGCCGTCCTTAGGCACGTTTTCCAGTCCGACGACGGTGGGCCGGCACGTGCTGGAAATCAGTCCGCGGGTGGTCCATCGGATTGCATCAAACAGCGCCATTGGTCTCCTCCTGAACAGTGACAGCCGCGAACGCGGTAAGGGTTGCGACGGCGGCTGCGACCTCTGCCGGTTGATCCACCAGTGCCGCTGCCCCTGCGGCCTCCAACTCACCGTCTACGGCGAATCCCCACCGGACGCCGATGCAGTCGATCCCATTGGCCAATGCACCGGCGACATCCTGGGCGCGGTCACCGACCATCACGGCCGCCGCAGTACCGAGGTCCAGCAGCGCCTGGCCGATGATTTCCTTCTTGCCCAGGTGCACGCCGGCCAGTGTTTCGACCTCCGAGGAACCCCGGATGCTGGTGAAGAAGCCCGCCAGGCCGTGGTGTTCAAGCACCACGTGGGCAAGTCCCTCCGGCTTCTGCGTGGCCACGGCGAGCGTGTGCCCCGCAGCCTGGAGTTCCGTCAGGAGTTCCCGTACGCCCGGGTACACGCGTCCCTGGCCAATGCCGGTGGACCGGTAGTACTCACGGTAGAGGCGGATGGTCTCATCCAGCAGGTCCGCCGGGACTCCCACAGTGTTGAGAAGGGCATCACTGAGCTTCGGGCCAATCATGGACTGCAGGACCTCCGGGCCGGGGACCGGCATGCCCACGGCAGCAAGCGCCGCCGCAATTCCGTCCTGGATACCACCTGCCGGATCGACAAGAGTGCCGTCAAGGTCAAAGATTACGGGCACTGTTGAGAGAGTCACCGGCTTAGTTTCTCACGACAGCACTCATGCCGGAAACTCGCATGCCCGACACGGAATATTTCCGGGACGATGCAGGAGCCCACAGCCCCGTCAGTGCAGCAGGTCCGCCAGGAACGCGGCTGTATGGCTCTCCTTTGACTTCGCCACCTGCTCAGGAGTTCCCGTGGCCACTACCCGGCCGCCACCGGAACCGCCGTCCGGACCGAGGTCCACGATCCAGTCGGCACTCTTGATGACGTCCAGGTTGTGCTCGATGGTGATCACCGTGTTGCCCTTGTCCACCA
The DNA here is from genome assembly GCF_049810315.1 of Pseudarthrobacter sp. J47. Taxonomy (GTDB): domain Bacteria; phylum Actinomycetota; class Actinomycetes; order Actinomycetales; family Micrococcaceae; genus Arthrobacter. The sequence continues at coordinate 1,891,552 of NZ_CP187358.1, read as the reverse complement.
GGCCCTGCAGCACCAGCAGGAGCTTGCGGATGTCCTCGAAATGCAGTCCGGTTGTGGGCTCATCCAGGACATAGATGCTGCGCCCGTTGGACCGCTTCTGGAGCTCCGCAGCCAGCTTGACGCGCTGCGCCTCACCACCGGAAAGCGTGGTGGCCGGCTGGCCCAGGCGCACATAACCGAGGCCAACGTCCACGAGCGTGTTCAGGTGGCGGGCAATGGGCGAGAAAGCAGCGAAGAATTCCGCGCCTTCCTCAATGGGCATGTTCAGGACGTCAGCGATGGTCTTGCCCTTGTAATGCACCTCAAGGGTCTCCCTGTTGTACCGCGCACCGTGGCAGACCTCGCAAGGGACATAAACATCCGGCAGGAAGTTCATCTCGATCTTGAGCGTGCCGTCACCCGAGCAGGCCTCACAGCGCCCGCCCTTGACGTTGAAGGAGAACCGGCCGGGCAGGTAACCGCGGACCTTCGCCTCGGTAGTCTCCGCGAAAAGCTTGCGGATGTTGTCAAAAACGCCGGTGTACGTGGCCGGGTTCGACCGCGGAGTGCGGCCAATGGGGCTCTGGTCAACATGGACCACCTTGTCCAGGTGCTCCAGCCCCTGCACCGTCTTGTGGCGCCCGGCCACCTGCTTGGCGCCATTGAGCTTGTTGGCCAGGACCTTGTAGAGGATTTCGTTGACCAGCGTGGACTTGCCTGAGCCACTTACGCCTGTCACGGCGGTGAAGAGGCCCAGCGGGAAGGACGCCTCGACGTTGAGCAGGTTGTTTTCGCGGGCTCCAACAACCTTGAGCTCACGCTTTTTGTCATATTTACGCCGCTTGGCCGGGACCTCGATCTTCCTGCGTCCGGAAAGGTAATCGCCGGTCAGGGAGTCCTGGTTGGCCAGGAGTTCCTTGTAGGTTCCGGAGTGCACCACCTGGCCGCCGTGTTCGCCGGCGCCGGGCCCGATGTCCACCACCCAGTCGGATGCCTCGATGGTGTCTTCGTCATGCTCCACCACGATCAGGGTGTTCCCGAGGTCACGTAGGCGGGTCAGGGTCTCGATGAGCCGCCGGTTGTCCCGCTGGTGCAATCCGATGGACGGTTCATCCAGGACGTAGAGCACGCCCACAAGGCCGGAACCGATCTGGGTGGCCAGCCGGATGCGCTGGGCCTCGCCGCCGGAAAGGGTGCCGGCCGGACGTTCCAGGTTCAGGTACTCCAGGCCGACATCCAGCAGGAAGGTCAGGCGGGCCTGGATCTCCTTGAGGACCTGGTGGGCAATCTGTGCCTCACGGCCCGTGAGGACCAGCTCGTTGAGGAACTCCGCGCACTGGCGCAAGGGCAGAGCTGCAACATGGGCAATGGATTTGCCGTTGATCAGCACAGAGAGCGATGCCGGGTTTAGCCGGGCGCCGTTGCACGCCGGGCACGGGACCTGGCGCATGTATTCCTCGTAGCGGTCGCGGGCCCAGTCCGAGTCTGTCTCACCGTGCTTGCGGTGGACGTACTGGATGGCGCCTTCGAAGCCCGTGCTGTACTTCCGTTCGCGCCCGAAGCGGTTCTTGTACTGCACAACAACCTTGTGGTCCTTGCCGTGCAGGACTGTCTGCCGGATGTCCGAGCCGAGATCCTGCCACGGAGTGTCCATGGAGAAGTGGAGTTCCTTGGCCAGGCCTTGAAGGAGCCTGTTCCAGTACTCGGTGGTGGCAGTGCCCAGGGACCACGGTGCAATGGCGCCTTCGGCAAGGGAGAGCTCCGGGTTGGGGATGATCAGTTCTTCATCCACTTCCAGCCGGGTGCCAATGCCGCTGCACGCTGCACAGGCGCCGAAGGGATTGTTGAAGGAGAAGGACCGCGGCTCGATCTCGTCAATGGCGAGCGGGTGCTCATTGGGGCATGCCAGGTGCTCGGAGAACGCCCGCAGGCGACCGGGGTCTTCAGCGTCGACGTCGACGAACTCGGCCAATACGCGTCCTTCGGCGAGGCCCAGTGCGGTTTCAACGGAGTCCGTCAGCCGCTGGCTTATGCCCTCCTTGACGACGAGGCGGTCCACCACAACCTCGATGGTGTGCTTGTACTGCTTGCCCAGTTTGGGCGGTTCGCTGAGCTGGATGAGCTCGCCGTCCACCCGGGCACGCGAGTATCCCTTGGCTGTCAGTTCCTTGAAGAGGTCAACGAATTCGCCCTTGCGCCCGCGCACCACCGGCGCCAGGACCTGGAAGCGGGTGCCGTCTTCGAGTTCGAGGAGCTGGTCCACAATCTGCTGCGGCGTCTGCTTGGTGACCGGCTCGCCGCAGACCGGGCAGTGCGGCCGTCCGACGCGGGCCCAGAGGAGGCGGAGGTAATCGTAGATTTCGGTGATGGTGCCCACCGTGGACCGGGGGTTCTTACTGGTGGACTTCTGGTCGATGGAAACTGCCGGGGAGAGTCCTTCGATGAAGTCGACGTCCGGCTTGTCCACCTGGCCCAGGAATTGCCGCGCGTAGGCGGAAAGGGATTCGACGTAGCGGCGCTGGCCTTCGGCGAAGATGGTGTCGAACGCGAGCGAGGACTTTCCCGAACCGGACAGGCCCGTGAAGACGATCATGGCGTCGCGGGGCAAATCCAGGTCCACGTTGCGCAGGTTGTGCTCGCGCGCGCCCTTAACCACCAGCCGGGTCAGGTCAGGGCGGTGGCTTGCGGCGTCTAGGACGGACCCGTTGCCGGGCAGGGATTCGACTGCTGTTTCTTCAGCTACGGCTTTAGGCACGCTTCCAATGCTAATCGAAAACTTCTTCGAACTTCTATCCGACGGCGGGCTGACGCCGGGAAGGGGGTGTTGGTTAGTCCGCGTCGTAGGCGGCGGCCAGGAGCCGGACCGCTTCGGCAAAGGAAACACCCTGTTCCCTGGCCACAGCCGCGTAGCTGGCTGCCGCTTCCGAGAGGACTCCCTGCCGGCTGTCGCGCGCGCTGACCAGGGTCCCGTTCCGGCCGTGCGTGGCCACAACGCCGGCCAGTTCCAGCTCCTTGTAGGCCCGCGCCACGGTGTGCGGCGCAACGCCAAGCTGGCCAGCGAGGTTCCGCACTGCCGGCAACCGGGATCCCGGAGGCAACGTGCCATCGTCGGCAAGCTGGATAATCCTGAGGCGGAGCTGCTCGAACAGCGGCACGCTGCTGCCGGTATTGGGCAGCCAGGTTCCAGGGAAGGATGGTGTACCAGCCATGGCTCAGCCCGCTTTCCGCGCTACGGCGAAGATCCGGCGGAACGGAAACACCGTTCCGTGGGCCGTGGGCGGATAGGCCCCGGCCACCAGGCGGGCGTATTCGTGTTCAAATTCGATGCCTTCCCCAGGCGTCAGGGCAGCCAGTACCGGCCGCAGGGCTGTGCCGCGGACCCACTCCAGGACAGGGTTCTCCCCCGTCAGCAGCTGCTGGTAGCTGGTCTCCCACGCGTCGGCGGTGCATCCGGCGTCGAGCATGATCTCAAGATATTCGGCAGGTTCTGCCACAACATCCTCATGCCGCAATACCCCGCCCAACTTGTCCGCCCATCGTGGGGAGTCAGCGAGCCCGCGCATCAGCGCGTGCGACGGTGCACCAAAATTGCCGGGCACCTGCATGGCGAACCAGGCACCGGGGCGCAGTGCGTCCAGCCACTTCGGCAGCAGCTCAACATGGCCGGGGACCCATTGAAGGACGGCATTGGTGACCACAACGTCAGTCTCCGCATCAGGCAGCCAGGTTCCGACGTCGGCTAATTCAAAACTTAACCGCGGGCTCCCGTCAGCGTGCGTAGCGGCACGGGCCAGCATCTCCGGGGACGAGTCCAGGCCCACTACCCGGGCGGCCGGCCACCGCTCGGCGAGCGTGGCCGTCAGATTTCCCGGCCCGCAGCCAAGGTCCACCACCTTCGCGGGATCGTCCGCAAGGATCCGCGCCGTAAGGTCAAAGAACGGCCGGTTGCGGTGGACTCCGAACTGGACGTACTTGGTGGGATCCCATTTCACTGTGCACTCCTTGGCTGCCTGCGGTTCAACTCTTTCGCTACCGGGAGCCTAACCCCTGGATCACCCGCCCGGCGCCACGATCAGGGGCACTAAGCTGGAAATCAATGAATCTCGTTGACCAGCTCCCTTCCGCGGCCGCCGCCGACCCCGACGTCCTCTACGCCAATTTCCTTGACTGGACCCTGTCCAGGGGAATCGACCTGTATCCGGCGCAGGATGAGGCCATCATGGAGCTGGCCACCGGAGCCAACGTCATCCTGGCCACGCCCACGGGTTCCGGGAAGTCGCTGGTGGCCATCGCGGCGCATTTCCAGGCCATGGCCAGGGGCCAGCGCAGCTACTACACCGCGCCCATCAAGGCGCTGGTGTCCGAGAAGTTCTTTGCCTTGTGCGAGATATTCGGCGCGTCCAACGTAGGCATGATCACGGGCGACTCCGGCGTCAACCAGGACGCCCCGATCATCTGCTGCACGGCCGAGATACTGGCGAACACCGCCCTGCGCGAGGGCGCCGGAGCGGACCTCGGCTGCGTGATCATGGACGAGTTCCACTTCTACTCCGATCCGCAGCGCGGCTGGGCCTGGCAGGTGCCGCTCCTGGAACTCCCGCAGGCCCAGTTCCTCCTGATGTCCGCCACCCTTGGCGATGTCAGCCGGTTCGAAAAAGGCCTGACCGAGCTGACCGGGCGCTCCAGCAGCACCGTCAGTTCAGCGGAGCGGCCCATTCCCCTGCATTACTACTACCAGCAGACGCCCGTCCACGAAACGCTGGAGGAACTGCTGAGCACCCGGCAGGTGCCCGTCTATGTGGTCCACTTCAGCCAGATCGAGGCCATTGACCGCGCCCAGACCCTCATGAGCATCAACGTCTGCACCCGCGAGGAAAAGGACAAGATCGCGGAGCTGATCGCCAACTTCCGCTTCGCCGCAGGTTTCGGAAAGACCCTCAACAGGCTGGTACGCCACGGGATCGGCGTCCACCACGCCGGCATGCTTCCCAAGTACCGCCGCCTCGTGGAACAGCTGGCACAGGCCGGGCTGCTGAAGGTCATCTGCGGCACTGACACCCTGGGCGTCGGCATCAACGTTCCCATCCGTACCGTCCTGCTCACCGCCCTGAGCAAGTACGACGGCGTACGCACCCGGCTGCTGAACTCCCGTGAGTTCCACCAGATTGCCGGACGCGCGGGCCGGGCCGGCTACGACACCGCCGGGACCGTGGTGGTCCAGGCGCCGGAGCACGTCATCGAAAACGTCAAGGCCATGGCCAAGGCCACCGCCAAGTTCGGGGACGACCAGAAAAAGCTGCGGCAGGTGGTGAAGAAGAAGCCGCCCGAGGGCTTCGTTTCCTGGGGCGAGCCAACCTTCAAGCGGCTGGTGGAATCGGTGCCGGACCCGTTGACCTCCAGCTTCACCGTGACGCATTCCATGCTGATGAACCTCATGGAACGGCCCGGCGATCCCTTCACGGCAGCCCGCAGGCTGCTGACGGAGAACCACGAGTCCAGGCCCGCCCAGCTGAAGCTTATGAAGAAGGCCCTGGGAATCTACCGGGAGCTGCTGGCCGCCGAAGTGGTGGAGCGGATTCCGCCGGAAGAGCAAGGAGCTGACGGCCGGACCGTGCGGCTTACCGTGCACCTGCAGGCCAACTTCGCCCTCAACCAGCCGCTCTCCCCCTTCGCGCTTGCCGCGCTGGAGCTGCTGGATCCGGAGTCGCCGTCGTACGCCCTCGATGTGGTCTCGGTGATCGAATCAACTTTGGAGAAGCCGCGACAGATCCTTTCCGCCCAGCTGAAGAAGGCCCGCGGCGAGGCCGTGGCCGCCATGAAGTCCGACGGCATCGAGTACGACCAACGGATGGCCCTGCTGGACGAGGTCAGCTACCCGCAGCCGCTGGCGGAGATGCTGGGCGAAGCGTTCGAGGTCTACCGCCGGGCCGCCCCCTGGATCGGCGACTTCGAACTGGCCCCCAAGTCGATCGTTCGTGACATGTATGAGCGCGCCATGAACTTCGGTGAGTTCGTGCAGTTCTACAGCCTGGCACGCTCCGAGGGCATTGTGCTGCGTTACCTGGCGGACTGCTTCAAGGCCCTGCGTCAGACCGTGCCCCAGGACATGCTGCGCGATGACCTGGAGGACCTCATTGCCTGGCTGGGCGAGCTGGTGCGCCAGGTTGACTCCAGCCTGCTCGATGAATGGGAGGAGCTGACCTCCGGCGCGGCACCTACGCCCCATGACGCACCGCCCCCGCCACCGCCGTCACTGACCTCCAACATCCGGGCTTTCCGGGTGATGGTCCGTAACGAGATGTTCCGCAGGGTGGAGCTGTTCGCCGATGAGGATGCAACAGCTTTGGGCGAGCTCGACGGCGGCACGGGCTGGGATTCGGAGCGCTGGGAAGATGCCCTGGACGACTACTTCGACGAGCACGACGACATCGGAACAGGCCCTGACGCCCGCGGTCCCGGACTGCTGATCATTACCGAGGAACCGGGCATGTGGAAGGTACGGCAGATCTTCGAGGATCCTGCGGGCAACCATGACTGGGGCATTTCGGCCGAAGTGGACCTGGCGGAGTCGGACGAAACGGGCACGGCAGTTGTCCGCGTGACCGACGTCAACAGGCTCTAAGGTGCCCTAGTAAGCTTTCGGGCATGAGTGTAATCCGCCCTGCAACAGTTAACGACGTCCCCGCAATCCTCCGGATGATCCATGACCTAGCCATCTACGAAAAGGAACCGGACGCCGTCCGCAACACCCCTGAAATGCTCACGGATGTCCTGTTTGGCGACAATCCCAGGGTGTACGCAACCATGGCGGAGAACGCTGCCGGGGAAGTCCAGGGTTTCGCCATGTGGTTCCTGAACTATTCCACGTGGGAGGGCGTCCACGGGATCTACCTCGAGGACCTTTATGTCACCCCCGAATCCCGTGGTGAGGGACACGGCACCGCACTGCTGGAATACCTGGCCGCGACCGCCGTCGAACGCGGTTACGCCCGTGTTGAGTGGAGTGTCCTGGACTGGAATGAACCATCCATCAACTTCTACCGGAACCTTGGTGCACGCCCCATGGACGGCTGGTCCACGTTCCGCTTGACCGGCGATGCCCTGAAGCAGTTCGCAGGCCGGGCAACGGTGGACGCCAGTGCCTGAGGGCATCCGCCACGAAGTCCGTGCCCGCCATGAATTCCGCGGCCTCCGTACAGCAGAGCACTACTTCACCGTGCCGCTGGACCATTTTTCCGCGGATGGCGGTTTTTCCGGCGGTGAAGCAGAGGCCATCACAGTCTTTGCCCGTGAACTGAGTTCCACCACGCATACCGAAGAGGAAGCCCGGCAACTCCCCTGGCTCCTGTACTTGCAGGGTGGTCCCGGCGGGCGGGGTAACCGGCCCACCTCGCTGGGCGGCTGGATGAAGGCAGCGGCCAGGCAGTTCCGAATCCTGATGCTGGACCAACGCGGCACCGGCCTGTCCACGCCCGCAGACCGTACCACGCTGCCGCTGCGCGGAGACTCCGCAGCCCAGGCCGCCTACCTTGCACACTTCCGTGCGGACTCCATCGTTGCCGACGCCGAACTCATCCGGGAGGCCCTCGGCTCAGCACCATGGACCATCTACGGGCAAAGCTACGGCGGGTTCTGCGCCCTGACCTACCTGTCCTTCGCCCCCGAAGGCCTGCGCGAGGTGCTTATCACCGGCGGCCTGGGACCCCTGTCCGGCCCGGCAGACAACGTCTACAAGGCGACGTTTGCCCGGGTGGAAGCCCGGAACGCCGAGTATTTTTCCCGCTATCCGGAAGACCGCGCCGCGGTGGACCGGATCGCCGCGCATCTGCGGGAAACACCGGAGTACCTGCCCGACGGCGGCAGGCTCACCGTGGAGCGCTTCCAGATGGTGGGCTCCTTCCTGGGCGGCAACACACGCGTGGATGCGCTGCATTACCTCCTGGAGGATGCGTTCACTCCTGGCCCCGGAGGCCAACGGCTCAGCGACTCCTTCCTGGAACAGGTCTACGGGCTGGTTTCCCGTGCCCAGAACCCGCTGTACGCCCTGATACACGAGTCCATTTACGGGCAGGGGCAGGCCACCTCCTGGTCCGCCTGGCGGGTCCTGGATGACTTTCCGCAGTTCTCACCCAATGCCGCGAGGCTCCTCCTCACGGGAGAGATGGTCTACCCGTGGTACTTCGAGCAGGATCCGGCGCTGGTCCCCCTGCGGGACGTGGCAGAACTGCTGGCGGCCAAGGACGACTGGGGCCGGCTGTATGACCTGGAGCAGCTCGCGGCCAACGAGGTTCCGGTTGCCGCTGCCGTCTACACGGAAGACATCTACGTTGACCGCGACATCTCGCTGGCAACCGCCGCCTCGGTGCGGGGTCTGCAGGTCTGGGAAACGGCCGATTTCCACCATGACGGAATTGCCGACGACGGCGAGGCGATCTTCGGCCGCCTCCTGGGCATGGTGCGGCTAGCCGCTGAATGACACCGGGGCGGCCTGGCGTTCCCTGAGTGCCATGGCCAGGACCAGCGCAAGGACCATGCCGGCCGCGCCCAGCGCCACCATGTTCAGCCCCTGGTAGCCGATCCAGCTCAGGACCAGCCCCGCGGAACCGGCCCCAACGGCACCGGCTGCGCTCATCAGCGTGTCCGAGACACCCTGGACGAGGACCCTGTCCCCCTCCTGGACGCTCTCCGCAAGCAGCGTGGACCCGGCAATGGTGGCAGCCGACCAGCCCAGGCCCAGCAGCACCAGGCCCACTGTGACCAGGGCAGGGGTACCGGCACCAAACCCGGCGCACGCCGTGGCGGCAAGGATGAGGCCATGGCCCATCATGATCGTCGCCGTGCGGCCCACCCGGTCCGTCAACCAGCCCATCAGCGGCGACAACGCGTACATTCCGGCGATGTGCAGGGAGATGGTGAAGCCGATCAGGGCAAAGGCATCAGTGCCCATCGAGTGGTCGTGGCCGCCGCCGGACGTGCCCTGTTCGCCAAGGATCTGCAGGTGGAGCGGGGTCATGGACATCACGGCCGCCATGCAGGCGTGGGCCGTCACGATGGCGGCCAGCGCCATCATGGCCTTGGGGGAATCCCGGACCGCGCGCAGGCCATGCCGGAGGGACTGCCTCTTCAGTACTGCCGGCGGCGCCCCGGCTGCCGCAAGGTCTACCCTGCGGCGTTCAGCGGCATACAGAAGCGGGTCCGGCCTCAGCCCCACGGCGATCAGCACGGCAGCCAGGAACAGGCCCGCCACCGAAAACAGGAACGGTCCGGAAATTGCGGGCAGCCCCAGCGCCTCGCCCAGCACCGCGCCGGGCTTGATCAGGTTGGGCCCGGCCACGGCACCTGCTGTCACGGCCCAGACAACGATGGCCAGGGACCTGCCGCGCTGTTCGGGTTCTGCAAGGTCGACGGCGGCGAACCGCGCCTGGAGGTTTGCTGCCGTGGCGATGCCCAGAAGTGCAGACCCCGCCAACAGGAGGAAGAAGCTTGCCGCCACGGTGGAAGCCACCACCAGCAGGGCTCCTGCCAGTCCTGCCAGGAGGCCTGTCATCAGGCCCATGCGGCGTCCGCGCCTCCCGGCCAGCCCGGCCAGCGGCATGGCTGCAACAGCCGTTCCCAGCGTCATGATGGTAGTGACGGACCCTGCCCAGGCGTCAGAGCCGGACAGCTGGACGGCCAGGAGGGAACCGACGGAGAGGGTGGCGCCGTTGCCGATGCCGCTGAGGAGCTGCGCGCTGCTGAGCACCAAAACAGTACGGCGCTGGACCCGTTGCAGGTCCAGCGCCGTAGTGGGAAATGAAGTCATTCCCTCAGCATAGTCAAGGGCACTACTCGGTCTCGCTCATGCTCTTCCTGGCGTCCTCTTCGAGACGGGAATCGATCGCCGCCTGCTTGGCAGCCGGGCTGAGCAGGCTGGCGATTACGGCGATGATAATGGTGCCGACGATCACGGACAGGGAAACCCAGGTGGGAATCTCCGGTGCCCATTCGATGTGGTGTCCACCGTTGATAAACGGCAGCTCGTTCACGTGCATGGCGTGCAGGATCAGCTTGACGCCGATGAACGCGAGGATGACGGACAGTGCGTGCTTGAGGTAGATCAGGCGGTTCATGAGCCCACCCAGCAGGAAGTACAGCTGGCGAAGGCCCATCAGCGCAAAGATATTCGCTGTGAACACGATGAAGGCGCTCTGGGTCAGGCCGAAGATGGCCGGGATGGAGTCAACGGCGAACAGCAGGTCCGTGAGGCCGATCGTCACGAAGACGATCAGCATCGGAGTGAAGACCTTCTTGCCGTCAACCACGGTGCGGAGCTTGCCGCCGTCGAACTTTTCCGACATGGGGATGACCTTGCGGATCCGCGCAATCAGCGGGTTCTCGCGGTCCTCTTCGTCTTCGCCCTCGTCCTGGGCCTGCTTCCAGGCCGTCCACAGCAGGAAGACACCAAAGATGTAGAACACCCAGCTGAACTGTTCAATCACAATGGCGCCAAGCATGATGAAGATGCCACGCAGGATCAGGGCAATGATGATGCCCACCATCAGCACTTCCTGCTGGTACTTACGGGGCACCGAGAACCGGGCCATGATGATGATGAAGACAAACAGGTTGTCAATGCTGAGGCTGTACTCAGTGACCCAACCTGCGACGAACTGGCCACCGTATTCCGGACCGGCAAACATGAACATGGCCCCTGCGAACACCAGTGCCAGGGCGACGTAGAACGCCACCCACAGGCCAGCCTCCTTCATGGAGGGTTCGTGGGGGCGGCGGACAACCAGGAGGAGGTCAAACAACAGGATGAGGCCAAGGACGACGAAGGAGCCGACCTCAAACCAGACGGGTAGTTCGAGCACAGAAATATACCTTTCGCAGGGTACGGGCTAACGGTGTAAGTCTCTCCGGCCCGCCTGCGCACTTGGTGCTGAAATGGTGGCCCGCTACGCCCGGCCGGGCAGCTGTGCCTGGCGTGTTGACGATCGTAGCGCTTGGGATACTCCCCTACGTGACCTTAACTGTAGCCTAGGCGTGCCCCGCGGCCTGCATCTGGCGCAGTTCCTTCTTCAATTCGCTGACTTCATCGCGGATCCGGGCAGCCACCTCGAACTGCAGTTCCGCGGCTGCGCCGTGCATCTGCTCGGTCAGTTGCTCGATCAGGCCAACCAGGTCCTCCGCGGGCGCCGCTGCCAGGCCGTCCGCCCTGACCTGGGCCGCGCCCTTCGCGGCGCCGCCCTTAACCCGCTTGGCACCCTTGGCCAGCCGGTTGTTGTTGAGCAGCTCCTGGGTGTCCGCGTCTTCCCGTGCCAGCTGATCCGTAATGTCTGCAATCTTCTTGCGCAGGGGCTGCGGATCCACGCCGTGCTTCGTGTTGTAGGCCACCTGGATGGCGCGGCGCCGGTTGGTCTCGTCGATGGCGTGGGCCATGGAGTCGGTGATTTTGTCCGCGTACATGTGGACCTGGCCGGACACGTTCCTGGCGGCGCGGCCGATGGTCTGGATCAGCGACGTGGAGGATCGAAGGAAGCCCTCCTTGTCCGCGTCCAGGATGCTGACCAGGGATACTTCGGGAAGGTCCAGGCCTTCGCGCAGCAGGTTGATCCCCACCAGGACATCAAAACTGCCCATCCGCAGTTCGCGGAGCAGCTCCACGCGGCGAAGGGTGTCCACGTCCGAGTGCAGGTATTCGACCTTCACCCCGTGGCCGAGGAGGTAGTCAGTGAGGTCCTCGGCCATCCGCTTGGTCAGCGTGGTGACCAGTACGCGCTCGTTCTTTTCAACCCGAGTCCGGATCTCGCCCAGGAGATCGTCAATCTGGCCCTTGGTGGGTTTGACGATCACCTCGGGATCGATCAGCCCGGTGGGCCTGATGATCTGTTGGACGTAACCGTCCGCCTTGCCGAGTTCGTATTTGCCCGGCGTGGCGGAGAGGTAGACGGTCTGGCCGACCCGTTCAAGGAATTCGTCCCACTTGAGCGGCCGGTTGTCCATGGCGGACGGCAGGCGGAACCCGTGGTCCACCAGCGTGCGCTTGCGGGACATATCGCCCTCATACATGGCGCCGATCTGGGGAACCGTGACGTGGGATTCGTCAATGACCAGGAGGAAGTCCTCCGGGAAGTAGTCGATCAGGCAGTGCGGCGCGGTCCCGCTGCCGCGTCCGTCGATATGCCGCGAGTAGTTTTCGATGCCGTTGCAGAATCCCATCTGCTGCATCATTTCGAGGTCGTACGTGGTGCGCATCCGTAGACGCTGGGCCTCCACGAGCTTGTTCTGGCCCTCCAGGACCGCCAGCCGCTCGGCGAGCTCGTCCTCGATGGCCTTGATGGCGCGGGCCATCCGCTCCGGACCTGCCACGTAGTGCGAGGCCGGGAAGACGTACATCTCGGTTTCTTCGCGGATCACCTCGCCGGTGACGGGGTGCAGCGTATAGATGTTCTCCACCTCGTCGCCGAAGAACTCGATGCGCAAGGCAAGTTCCTCGTACATGGGGATGATCTCCACAGTGTCCCCCCGGACGCGGAACGTGCCACGGTGGAAGTCCATGTCGTTACGGGCGTACTGCATGGAAACGAACTTGCGCAGGAGCGCGTCCCTGTTCATTTCCTGGCCCTTGCGCAGGGTCACCATTCCCGCGATGTATTCCTCCGGCGTTCCCAGGCCGTAAATGCAGGAAACCGTGGCCACCACCACCACGTCCCTGCGGGTGAGCAGGGTGTTGGTGGCCGAGTGGCGCAACCGCTCCACTTCCTCGTTCACCGAGGAGTCCTTTTCGATAAACGTGTCCGTCTGGGGCACGTAGGCCTCAGGCTGGTAATAGTCGTAGTAGGAGACAAAGTATTCAACGGCGTTGTTGGGCAGCAGCTCGCGGAACTCGTTGGCTAGCTGCGCGGCGAGGGTCTTGTTCTGCACCAGCACCAGCGTGGGCCGCTGGACCTGTTCGATCAGCCAGGCCGTGGTGGCACTTTTACCGGTACCCGTGGCGCCGAGCAGCACCACGTCCTTTTCGCCGTTCCTGATCCGCTCGGTGAGTTCGGCGATTGCGGCTGGCTGGTCACCTGCCGGCTTGAACTCGCTGATGACCTCAAAGGGCGCTACAACGCGGTTGATTTCCTGCGCAAGACTCATGCTTCCAATCTACCCCCGGCCACTGACAGCCAAGGGGCGGATTCACCGCAGGCGTAAGGTCAGGCCTTGAGGCCGCCGGCTTCGGCCAGCGGGACCAGCCTGGACGTCCACAGGCTATCCACCTGGCGCACCAGGGACTCCTTGGCTCCGGAGTTATCCAGGATGACGTCGGCGGCGGACAGCCGCTCCGCGCGGCTGGCCTGGGCTGCCATCCTGGCGCGTGCATCGTCCCCGCTCATTCCCCGGTGCTCCATCATCCGTTGTACCCGGACATCATCCGGGGCATCGACCACCACCACCACATCAAACGAGGAGGCCTGCCCCGTCTCCACCAGGAGCGGGATGTCCTGCACCACGATCTGCCCGGGACCGGCGTCCGCCGCAGCCTTAAGGAGTTCGGCTGCGCGCGCCCGGACCAGCGGGTGGATGATGCCGTTCAGCTTTTCCCGTTGCACGGGATCTCCGAAGACCAGTGCCCCGAGTGCCGCCCGGTCCAGGCGGCCGTCACCGTCCAGGACACCACTGCCAAAAGCATCCACGACGGCGGTGAGGCCGGCAGTGCCCGGCTCCACCACCTCGCGGGCCAGGGCATCGGCGTCGATGACTACGGCGCCCAGTTCACGGAACCGCGCAGCCACCAGGGATTTGCCGGACGCGATGCCGCCCGTGAGCCCGATCTTCAACATCCCACCAGACTAGACTGATCGGGTGCCTGACGTTGACGCTGCTCCCCGGAGCGAGGAAAGCCGGGCTGTCGTGTACACAACCCTCGCGGCCGGGCAGGACCTCCGCACCGAACTGGAGATCAAGAGATCCAGGTTCATTACAGTGTTGCGCCGCACGGAGACTGAAGCGGCAGCTCGGGACCTGGTGGCAGGACTCCGCCGCGAATTCCACGATGCCCGGCACCATTGTTCCGCGTTTATCCTCGGCCCGGACCGTAGCGTGCAGCGTTCCAACGACGACGGCGAGCCCTCCGGAACTGCCGGAATCCCCATGCTGGAGGCTTTGTCACGGCGGGAAACCACCGCCGGGGTGACAGACCTCAGCGACGTGACGGCCGTCGTCGTGCGTTACTTCGGCGGGATCCTGCTGGGCGCGGGAGGCCTGGTCCGCGCCTATTCCGAATCCGTTTCCACTGCGCTGGACGCGGCCCCGCTGGTGCACCGCACCCGATTGCGGATCTGCGCGGCGGAAGTCCCGCACGCCCAGGCGGGGCGCCTGGAGAACGAGCTCAGGTCCGCTGGGTTCGTTATGGCGGATACCAGCTATGGCGCACAAAGCACGGTGTTGCGCCTGGCCCTGCCGGACGCGCCGGACACGATTTCCGCTGCCGCGGACAGGCTGTTGTCGCTCACCGCCGGCGCCACACTCCTCAAGCCCGAAGGGACGGAATGGGTGGATGTCCCCATCAGCTGAGGTGTCCCTGGCCGGCGTTAATCAGGACGTTCTGGAGCAACTCCTGGAACTGGCCATGCGCGGCGCCGCCCCGGACGAGGTCACTCCCCCGTTGGGCGGCCAGGGCTGGAACCAGGAAAGAATCGACTGGTTCCGGGCCTTCCACCGGGCCGCTGCTGACGGTCTGGACGGTCCGGCTGCGGAGAAAACATGGGCCGTGCTGTGCAACGGAACCGTCGCCGGCTCCATCAGGCTCAAACGCGCCGGCGGTCGCGTGGCTGAGACAGGCATCTGGCTGGGACGCGCCTTCCGCGGACGCGGGATCGGCAGCGCCGCGTTGGGCCTGGTCCTGGCGGAGGCACGCCGGGCCGGCCTCGAACGAGTGACTGCCCACACCACCGCGGGCAACACTGCTGCCCAAAGGTTGTTGGCTGGCACAGGTGCCGCACTGACATGCCACGACGGCGGCGCGGTGCGTGCCGCCGTCGAACTCCCCAAGTAACTCGCACAAAACGCTCTGAAATCGCGTTTTGAGAGCGTTAGCTGCGAGCTACTTGGGCGGGTTGGTTGGGTTGGGCGGGTTGGTTGGGTTAAACACAGCGGGCCCCCGCTTTCGCAGGGGCCCGCAGTGGTTGGCCCGGAAGGTCCGGACCGGTGGCAATTAGTTGCCGGTCAGCTTCTCGCGGAGAGCAGCAAGTGCCTCGTCGGAAGCCAGGGTGCCGGCTCCGGCGTTGGACTCTGCAGCAGGCTCGGAAGAGTAGCTGGTGGTACCCGAATCGCTCTCACCGGACGTTGCGGCAGCAGCGTCGTCGGCAGCGTGCTGGGCAACCTGCTTCTTGTGGGCTTCCCAACGGGTCTGGGCGTCAGCGTACTGCTGCTCCCAGGTGGCGCGCTGGGTCTCGTAGCCTTCAAGCCACTCGTTGGACTCCGGATCGAAGCCCTCCGGGTACTTGTAGTTGCCCTCTTCGTCGTACTCTGCGGCCATGCCGTAGAGAGCCGGATCGAATTCGGTGCTGTCGGCGTCGACGCCGTCGTTGGCCTGCTTGAGGGACAGCGAGATGCGGCGGCGTTCCAGGTCGATGTCGATGACCTTGACGAACAGTTCGTCGCCAACGGAGACAACCTGCTCGGCCAGTTCAACGTGGCGCACTGCGAGCTCGGAGATGTGGACCAGGCCTTCGATGCCGTCTTCGACGCGAACGAACGCACCGAACGGAACCAGCTTGGTGACCTTACCCGGCACAACCTGGCCCAGGGCGTGGGTGCGGGCGAAGGTCTGCCACGGATCTTCCTGCGTAGCCTTGAGCGACAGGGAGACGCGCTCGCGGTCCAGGTCGACCTCGAGGACCTCGACGGTGACTTCCTGGCCAACTTCGACAACCTCGGACGGGTGGTCGATGTGCTTCCAGGACAGCTCGGAAACGTGGACGAGGCCGTCTACGCCGCCAAGGTCCACGAATGCACCGAAGTTGACGATGGAGGAAACGACGCCGGGACGGACCTGGCCCTTTTCCAGCTTGTTGAGGAACGTGGAGCGGACCTCGGACTGGGTCTGCTCGAGCCATGCACGACGGGAAAGGACCACGTTGTTGCGGTTCTTGTCCAGCTCGATGATCTTGGCTTCGATCTGCTGGCCGATGTACGGAGCCAGGTCGCGCACACGGCGCATCTCGACGAGGGACGCGGGCAGGAAGCCACGCAGGCCGATGTCGAGGATAAGACCACCCTTGACAACCTCGATGACGGTACCGGTGACGACACCGTCTTCTTCCTTGACCTTCTCGATGTCGCCCCAGGCACGCTCGTACTGAGCGCGCTTCTTGGAGAGGATCAGACGGCCTTCTTTGTCTTCCTTGGTGAGCACCAGGGCTTCGACCTGATCGCCAACGGAGACAACGTCTCCGGGGTCAACGTCGTGCTTGATGGAAAGCTCGCGGGAGGGGATGACACCTTCGGTCTTGTAACCGATGTCGAGCAGGACTTCGTCGCGGTCGACCTTGACGACGGTACCTTCGACGAGGTCTCCGTCGTTGAAGTACTTGATGGTGGCGTCGACAGCTGCGAGGAAGTCCTCAGCGGTACCGATGTCGTTAATCGCGACTACGGGGGTACCGGGCTTCTCGGTGGAGGTGATGGTCATGTAGTAGGGGCTCCGTTGTGGATAGTGAGTCGGTCAGGTTGACCGCCACCGCCACGCATGGGCGTGGAAGCAGAACACGGCAAAGTGCCGGATCATCCTGATTTGTGGATTATGGTGAAAATAAAGATGCGCGCACGTAGTACACGCCCGTTCATTCTAGTGGAGCCGGGCAAGCCGGGTCAAAGCGCCCGCGTTCCTAGAAGTGCGTCAGGCAATGCACGGGACGTTCGACGGCGAACATCCGGGCCGCGCGGAAGGCCGCCCCGGGCTGGTGCTCACGAATGACGCCTGCCGCGGCCAGCGTGACGGGGTTGACCCCACCCAGGTAGATCGACGACAGCGCCGCTATGTCCAGTTCAAGGTCTGGTTCCCCTCCCGCAGCGCCAGCCGCGCGCACTACTGCAGTGCCGCCGTCGACCTCCAGGACAAAGGTTCCCTGCGCGAATCCCAGCGAATCCGAAACAGCCATGACCAGGCGCCCGTCTGCAGGATAGTGCCGGGCTTCCAGGGCCTTACTGACGTCCAGGATGCGCAGCCACAGCATGTCCCGGGGCTCGGAGGCGGAGACGCAGCGGGCGTCGGCAAGCGCCCAGCGGAGCGGATCGTCCACGGGCGCCTCGGCCCAGGTGACGCGCTCCACGAGGTCAATCGCGCCAAGGTACTGCCACAACTCCAGGTAGGCGTTGTTGCCGGCGGCCACAAGGTCCACTATTTCCATGGTGTGCGGCGTTTCGGACCAGCCGCCGAACTTGTAGGACACATAGCCGTCCACTTCACCGGCGGCGTCGTAGTGCAGCACGACCTTGACCTTGGGGTCCTCGCCACCGCCCCGGCTGACGGAGCCGGAGGCCAGCTGCCGGTAGAACTCCTGGCGGCCCACGGAGCCCGGCGTCAGTGCGTGCACCCGGTCAAACACCGCAGGCGCCAACTCCAGCAGCACCTTCGGATCCGCCACCTCCACGGTCCCGGTTGCCACGTGGTTGAGCACTAACCGGGCGCCTGTATCAACCTTGATGGACTGCTCCAGCGTGGCGACGCCGAATCCGAAGCGGCCGTAAATGGACGCTTCCGAGGCCGTGAGGGCCGCCATAGCCAGACCGTCCTCGCGGGCCTGGGCCAGGTCCTGGCTCATCATGGCCCGCAGGAGCCCGCGCCGCCGGTGCGACGTCCGGACGGTCACCGACGTGACCAGCTGCGCATCCAGGAGCCGGCCGAAGCCAACGTTAAGGGTTTTCCGGAACGTACCGAAAGTGGCCACGGGGATTTCGGCGTCCAGTGAATGCTGCGCCACCGCGCCCTTCTGGTAGACGCCGGTATAGACGCGCCGGTCCACCTTGTTGAACCCGATCATCTGGTCCACCTGCTCGACAGGGCGGCGCTCATCATGGAAGCCGAAGTTCACCGCCTGCGCCCACGCTGCCGACTGCCCGTACCCGGGTTCGTCCTTGGATGCCGGAGTGAACCGGCGGATTTCGTAGTCCCCACTCATTTCAGCCACGCGGTTGAGCCTATCCAAGGGAACCCGCCATCACCAGTCAAATGCGTCCCGTCCGCATCCGAGCTGCGACGCACGGCGCTAATGCGCCCGGCCACCCGAAGGGAGCGCTAACCTGATGTGACGTATTTCATACCTTCGGGCCCGGCTGCACCATCCCGGAAGCGGCCGACCTGCCAAATGCAGCAGAGTGAGGACGAATGAAATCCACCCAAGCGGAATCAACGCCTGACGCATCACTTCTGAAAGTCCTGGGAAACTGGGACGCCCTTGCCCTCGGGTTCGGAGCCATGATCGGCTTTGGCTGGGTTGTCCTGACTGGCGGGTGGATAGCCTCCGCCGGCACCATGGGCGCAGTGCTGGCCATGATTACCGGCGGCGCCATCATGGGTGTTGTGGGGCTCACCTATGCCGAACTCACCGCCGCCATGCCAAAAGCGGGAGGTGAACACAACTTCCTGCTGCGCGGGATGGGTCCGCGCTGGTCGTTCATTGGATCCTGGGCCATCACCGGCGGGTACATCACCATCGTGGCCTTCGAGGCCGTGGCCCTCCCCCGGACCGCCCAGTATCTGTTTCCCGGGCTAAGCCAGATCCCGCTGTGGGAAGTGGCCGGTTACCAGGTCCACCTGACGTGGGCACTGGTAGGGGCCGTTGCTGCGGTCATCATCACGGGAATCAACATCCTGGGCGTCAAACTCGCCGGAGTGGCCCAGACATTCGTGGTGGTATTCCTTCTGGTCATTGGCCTGATGCTGGTCTTCGGCTCGTTCACGGGTGGTTCGGCCACCCATATGGAGCCCTTCTTCACCGGCGGCCTCAACGGATACTTCGCCGTACTGGTGGTAGTGCCGTTCCTGTTCGTCGGCTTTGACGTGATTCCGCAGTCGGCGGAGGAAGTCAACATTCCAGCGCGGCAGATCGGCAAGCTGGTGGTCATCGCGGTGCTGCTGGCCACCGTCTGGTACGTCATGACGGTGCTGACAACCTCCTCCGCAATGCCGGCAGGAGACATTGCCCAGGCGGACATAGCCACCGCCGACGCCATGGGTGCGCTGTTCGGCAGCGACGTCATGGCAAAGATCCTGATTGCCGGAGGCATTGCCGGGATCCTGACCTCCTGGAACTCGCTGCTCCTTGGCGCCTCCCGCCTGATGTTCTCCATGGCCCGCTCCGGAATGCTCCCGCCGTGGTTCGCCAGGCTGCACCCCAAGTACCGGACACCCGTCAACGCACTCCTGTTTATCGGCGCGTTGTCATTCCTTGCACCGTTCTTCGGCGTATCCATGCTTGGCTGGCTGGTGGATTCCGGCGCACCCAGCATTGTGATCGCCTACATCCTGGTGGCGCTCGTCTTCGTGATCCTGCGCCGCCGCGAGCCGCGCATGGACCGTCCGCTTCGCGTGGGCGGCAACGGTAACGGCGGCATCATCATTGGTGTGGCTGCGGTGGTCCTGTGCGTCGGACTGCTCAGCCTCTACCTGCCGGGCATGCCCGCCGCACTGACGCCGCCGCCATGGATCCTCTTTGGACTCTGGTGGGTGCTGGGCCTTGTGCTCCTCCTCCGCATCCCCACCGGAGTAGCAGCAGGCCCCGACGCCGAGCACCGGCTGCTCGAATTGCTCAAGCAGCGGCGCCGGGCGACGGAGACTACCGGCTGATCCTTCCTAGTGCCCGGCGTCGTACCAGGTGCGTCCGACGCCGATCTGCACTTCCAGCGGAACGCTGAGGTCCGCAGCCGCCGCCATCTGCTCGGTGACCA
Source organism: Pseudarthrobacter sp. J47 (assembly GCF_049810315.1). Taxonomy (GTDB): domain Bacteria; phylum Actinomycetota; class Actinomycetes; order Actinomycetales; family Micrococcaceae; genus Arthrobacter. The sequence goes on along the minus strand of NZ_CP187358.1, from coordinate 1,871,656 downwards.
GCTTCTCCACGGCGTCCCGCTCCCCTGCAGCTACTTCGAGGACCAGTTCGTCATGGACCTGGAGCAGCATCCGGGACTTGAGGCCCTGGGCTGCCAGCTCCGCATGGACGCCCAGCATGGCGCGCTTGATGATGTCCGCCGCGGAGCCCTGGATGGGCGAGTTCAGCGCGATCCGTTCTGCGTTTTCGCGCAGCTGGCGGTCCGTGCTGGTGAGGTCCGGCAGGTACCGGCGGCGGCCCTCGATGGTTGAGGTGTAACCATCGATCCGGGCCTGGTCCACCACGCCCCGCAAGTAATCGCGTACAGCGCCGAAGCGGTCGAAGTAGTCCTTCATCAGTGTCCGGGCTTCGTCCACGGAAATCTCCAGCTGCTTGGAGAGACCGAAGGAGGTCAGTCCATATGCCAGGCCGTAGGACATCGCCTTGACCTTGGAGCGCATGGCGCTGGTGACTTCTTCGGTGGGGACGTGGAAAATATTGGAGCCCACGAACCGGTGCAGGTCCTCGCCGTCCTTGTACGCCTGGATCAGCCCTTCGTCACCGGAGAGGTGCGCCATGATCCGCATTTCGATTTGCGAGTAGTCGGCGGACAGCAGGCACTCATAGCCGTCGCTGACCACGAAGATGCCACGGACGCGGCGGCCCTCTTCGCTGCGGATCGGGATGTTCTGCAGGTTCGGGTTGTTGGAGGAGATCCGGCCCGTGGCTGCCACGTTCTGGGCATACGTTGTGTGGATCCGGCCGTCTTCCGCAACGGACTTCTTCAGGGATTCGATCATCTGCCGCAGCTTGGCCGATTCGCGGTGCGCCATCAGCTGGACCAGGAACTCGTGCCCGGTCTTTTCCAGCAGGTTCTTCAGCGAGGCGGCGTCGGTGGTGTAGCCGGACTTGATCTTTTTGGTCTTGGGCAGCTGGAGCTCTTCAAACAGGACTGTCTGCAGCTGCTTGGGCGAGCCCAGGTTAACTTCATGGCCAATGGCGGCGAACGCGAGCTCCTGGGCGTGCTCGATCACCTTGGCCAGGTCCGCCAGCTGTTCGTCCATGCGGGCCATGTCAATGCCGATGCCGGCCATCTCCATGTCCGCCAGGACGCGGCTGACCGGCAACTCCAGGGTGGAGAGCAGCTCGGCAGCCTTGCGTTCGTGGAGTTCGGATTCGAAGAAACGGCTCAGGGCCAGCACGACGGCGGCAGTGTGGGTGAGTGCCGCGGCGGCAGCGGCGTCGTCACCGTCGAAGGACAGCTCCAGCTGGCGTTCCTTGGCCGAGCCTGCGGAGACCTCCACGTTGAGGTGGTGCTGGGCCAGTTCAGCCAGCTCGTAGGTGCGCCGGTCGGGCTGGATGAGGTAGCCGGAAATGGCGGTGTCATCCACTACGCCTTCCAGTTCCAGTCCCCGTGCGGCGAAGGCCTTGAGCGCGCCCTTGAACCCGTGCATCACCTTGGGCGCTTCAGGATCCCGGAGCCAGGCTGCCAGGACGTTTTCGGATTCGGCATCCTGTGCGGACAGGTCGATGTAGGCGCCCGCACCGTCACGGACAATAGCCAGTGCCGTGGCTTCCTCGCCGATCCGGCCGGGGACAAGTTCGACGGCGACTGCCGAGCGCTGGCCCTTGCCGTCAGCCAGGAACGCGGCAAGTTCACTGCCGGTGGACGGGGTGATGAAGGACGGGGCGTCGATGGTTTCCCGTTCCGCTTCAGTCACCTCGCTCCCGTAGAGGGCGAAGAGCCGGGCGCGGATGGTCTTGAACTCGAGCTCGTCGAACAGCTCTTCCAGGGCGGCCTGGTCCGGGCGGGGGTCTGCCAGGTCCTCCAGGGTGACCGGCAGGTCCAGGTCAGTGTGCAGCCTGTTCAGCTTGCGGTTGCGCTTGACGGATTCCACGTGCTCGCGGAGGGCGTCCCCAACCTTGCCTCCAATGGCATCCAGGTTGGCCAGGACGCCTTCCAGCCCGCCGTACAGGTTGATCCATTTTGCGGCGGTCTTGGGGCCAACGCCGGGAACGCCGGGAAGGTTGTCCGCGGATTCACCCACCAATGCGGCGAGGTCCGAATACTCGGCAGGCGTGACGAAGTACTTTTCCTGGATGGCCGTGGCATCCATCCGCGGGATGTCGCTGACGCCCTTCCTGGGGTAGAGGACAAAAACGTTGTCAGTGATGAGCTGGAAGGCGTCACGGTCTCCGGATACCAGGAGCACCTCGAAACCGGCCTTCTCCCCCATGGTGGCCAGGGTGGCGAGGATGTCGTCCGCCTCATAGCCGGGCATCTTGATGGTCTTGATGCCCCAGGCGCCCATGACCTTGTCAATGAGGTCGATCTGGCCGCTCATTTCGCGGGGGGTCTCGTTGCGGCCTCCCTTGTATTCGCTGTACTCGGCCTTGCGGTGCGTGGTGTCGTCAGAGACGTCAAAAGCGACCGCCACGTGGGTGGGCTTCTGCTCCTTGATGAGGTTGATCAGCATGGAGGTGAAACCGTGAATGGCGTTGGTGTGCTGGCCGGAGGCGGTGGAAAATTTGTCCGCGGGCAGCGCGAAGAACGCCCGGAAGGCCATGGAGTGGCCATCCAGCACCAGAAGCCTGGGCTGGTCCGTCAGCGGAACAACCGGCGCTTCGGTGGCCGAAACCCCTGATCCGGGCGGCGGAACATCAAGTGCCTGCGCGGCAGAATCGTCCTGCGGGGAAAGGGTCTGGGAAGGAAGGGATGCCGGTTTGGTAGTTTCACTCACACGCCAAGCCTAGTTGCCGGGGTGGACAATTTCACCCGGAGCCCGGGGGGCTAGGTGAACCGGTACCTGTTCTCCACAACTCCACGGCCAAGCGCACGCGAAGACGTCAGTTCCAGCGGCGTTGTGGGCCCAGGCAGCGGCAGGAGGCGCTTGCCGTTGCCCAGTACCACCGGGATGACGGACAGGATCATTTCATCCAGTTTGCCGGCTGCGGCGAACTGGGCAGCAAGGTCACCGCCGCCCACCACCCACACGTTGCGGCCGTCGGCGGCGTGCTCAAGGTCAGGAATGAATTCCGCCACATCGCCGCGGACGAACTTTACGTCCGCGTTGGCAGGTGCGCGGTATTCGTGGTGGGTGAACACCCAGCACGGTGTTCCGGCATAGGGCCAGGCGCCGGGTTCGTGGTCCATGAGCCATTGGAACGTGGCGCCGCCCATCACGATGCAGCCCACGCCTGCCATAAACGAGTCATAGCTTTCGGCTCCGCCGTCAAAGCCGTCAAACTGCAGGAGCCAGGCGAGGTCATCCGTTTCGGTGGCAATGAATCCGTCCAGCGAAGCGGCAACGAAGTATTGGAATTCAGCCATGGCGCCATCCTAGCCGCGGTTGGCTCCCCTGGCTGCTGTACCTGCGGTTACTTACTGAAGTACGGGATGATCAGGTAGAGCCCGAACAAAACGGCAATCCCGCACAGTCCAAAGCAGACCCCGGCCAGTGCCCGGAAGGCGGTGGGAGACTGTTCCTTGACCGTGCCCGCAATCGCGGTCAGACGGACTCCGAGGGAATAAAGGACGACGACGGTCACGGCGGCTGCCAGCGTGGCCCCCGCAACGATCAGCAGTTCCATCCACTTCATGATTCTTCCCCTCCGGTATTGCGTGCTGCTGTCCGTACCTTCTTTTTCTTCTGGAACCTGACGGCCTCACCGGCTTCTTCGACTTCCACGGCGTTGTGGTGTCCGACGACGGACTTCCTGGAGTGCAGGAACATGTACAGGACAGCGCCGCTGCCCACTACCGCGGCGATGATGACGCCTACAGTGCCCGTTTTGACCAGCATTGCCGTCAGCGCGCCGACGACGCCTGCCGCGGGCAGGGTAAACAGCCAGCCCAGGGCAATCCGTCCGGCGGTGCCCCAGCGCACAGACGTTCCCCGGCGGCCCAGGCCCGAACCGATGACCGAGCCGCTGGCCACCTGGGTGGTGGACAAGGCAAAGCCGAGGTGGGATGAGGCCAGGATGGCGGACGCGGTGCTTGCCTCGGCAGCGAAACCCTGCGCGGGCTTAACTTCCGTCAGCCCGGCGCCCATGGTCCGGATGATGCGCCAGCCGCCGGCATAGGTGCCGATGGCAATGGCGAACGCGCAGGCAGCGATGACCCAGAACTGCGGTCCGGAGCCGGGCTGCTGGGTTCCGGCAGCGATCAGCACCAGGGTGATGATGCCCATGGTCTTCTGTGCGTCATTGGTACCATGCGCCAGGGCGACAAGGCTTGAAGTGAAGATCTGCCCGGTACGGAATCCTCCCCGCTTCTGGGTCAGCTTGGTACCCGTTTCAGGGTCATGACGGGACGTCAGGGCATAGGCAAGCCTGGTGCAGACATAGGCGACGAACGCAGCGATCAACGGTGCAAACAGTGCCGGGAGGATGACCTTCTGCATCAGCGTTTCGAGATTCACCGAATGGAAGCCAATGCCGGCGATGGCGGCGCCGATGAGGCCGCCGAACAGCGCATGGGAGGAACTGGAGGGCAGGCCCTTGAGCCAGGTGATCATGTTCCAGAGGATGGCGCCCATCAGCCCGGCGAAAATGATCTCCGGGGTGATCTGGATGCCATCGTTGCCTTCGCGGATGATGCCGCCGGAGACTGTCTTAGCCACCTCCGTGGACAGGAAGGCGCCCACGAGGTTGAGGATGGCGGCAAGCGTCACCGCCGTTTTGGGCTTGATGGCACCCGTGGCGATGGGCGTTGCCATCGCGTTGGCGGTGTCGTGGAAACCGTTGGTGAAATCGAAGAAAAGTGCCAGCGCTATAACAAGCGCCACCATAAAGGTGATGTCCACCTATGCTCCATCTGCAGGATCGACGTTCCGAGGTTCCGGGCCCCCGCCGGGCAAGCACCGCAAATTCACCAAAAGTTAACTGAGGAGGAGTTGCGCAATTCAGATGCCGGCACGAAACCTTATAGATCGTACGCGCATGGAGGAATAGTCCCAAACATCCGGCTCAGGTTGCCGGGTCACGGGCGTTGCCGGCCGCCCGATTTCCCGGGTCCGGACGTCCGGGTTCCAGCCTGCCGGCCACTCTTTGTTCGATGGCGGCGATGGCCGCGTCCGGGAGTTCCAGCAGGCCATCGAGTTCGCGGCGGGCGCGCTGGTAGGCCGCCCGCCGTTCAGCCGGAGTGGCAGCGCCATCCCCCGCCAGCCTGAGCAGCTTGCGGGCGGTGGCAAGCCGTTGGCGCTCCAGCTCGGTGAAGTTTGAGTCCTTGATGCGCCGGGCCTCCCGCTCGGCCACGTCGAACGCCGTTTCATAGTGCCGCACGGCTTCCCGGTAGCGGTTCACGGCGCCACGGTCCGCCCTGGCAGCTTCCGGATCTTCGGGCCGCAGGCCGTCGGCGTCACGCTTGGCCCGCAGGAACGCCACGGTCAAGGGCTCTCTGACATCGGTCATCATGGGGAAATCGATGAGCTTTCCCACATCGAGTTCATAGTCCAGCCAACGGCGGTTGACCGCGTCGTGGGAAGAGATCAGTGCCTCAATTTCGGTCGCGGTGGCGCGGTCCTGCTGCTGTGCCTGGTGTTTAAGCTGATACAGCTGGACCTTGCGCTCATGACGGCGCTCGGAAGCTTTGGACCAGGCCTTGGCCCAGCCGCCCACCACGCCGCTGAGGGGAAAAATCAGCCACCAAAAGCTGCCAAGGAAATCCAGGACCGGTTCCACCGCGATTCAGCAACTCCCTTTAGCCGGCAGATTCAGTGGCAGCACCGGACTCAGGTGCGGCGATGTTCACCATCCAGGCCACACCGAACGGATCGGTCAGCATCCCGAACGTTGCACCCCAGGGTGCCGTCTCCAACGGCACGGTGACGCTGCCGCCGTCGACCAGCTTGTCCCAGTAGCCGCGAAGGGTGCCTTCGTCGTCGCCACTGAGGGAGATCGTGATGCTGCTGCCGCTTGAATATTCCATGCTGTTGGGGGTGTCCGCGCCCATCAGCACCAGTCCGGTCGGGGTGGTGAGCATTCCGTGCATGATTTTGTTGGCCTCGGCCGGATCGTCGCTGACGTGCGCATCGCCAAAGGTGTTCAGCTCCAGGTCACCACCGAAAACGCCCTGGTAAAACGTCATGGCGTCCCGGGCGTTGTCGCGGAAGCTCACGTAGGGGTTCAACAAGACTGTCATGGCGCTCTCCTGGCGTTGAGTGGCTTGTGGGAAATTGAACAGGCCGGAGTGGTGTCCGACTTCTCCATCGTGCCGCAGTCCGGCCGGGCTGCCTAGACTCCAGCACGAAATCACAAGTCCGGCAGCCGCCGTCGCCATTCAAAGGGAGCAGGGTGCTGGCGTAGGCTCGAGGCATGGCCCGCTACTTTGATGTCCACCCGCAGGATCCGCAACCCCGCGCTATCACCCAGGCGGTGGCAATCATCCGCGACGGCGGGCTGATCGCCTATCCCACAGACTCCTGCTACGCCCTGGGCGCCCAGATCGGCAACAAGGAGGCTTTGGACCGGATCCGGACCATCCGCCAGCTGGATGACAAGCACCACTTCACGCTGGTCTGCAAGGACTTCGCCCAGCTTGGACAGTTCGTGAACATCGGCAACGACGTCTTCCGCAACATCAAAGCCGTCACGCCCGGCAGTTACACGTTCATCCTTCCGGCCACCAAGGAAGTGCCACGGCGCCTGCTGCACCCGAAGAAGAAAACGGTGGGCGTCAGGATTCCGGACAACCGTGTGGTCCAGGCACTGCTGGCCGAACTGGGTGAACCCATCCTCTCCAGCACCCTGCTGCTTCCTGAGGAGGAGGACCCCATGACGCAGGGCTGGGAGATCAAGGAACGCCTGGACCACGTCCTGGACGCGGTGGTCGACTCAGGTGACTGCGGCCCCGAACCAACCACGGTGGTGGACTACTCCAGCGGGAGCGCCGAAGTGGTGCGACGGGGAACGGGAGACCCTTCCAGGTTCGAGTGAGTCCCCTAGTCCTGCTTGCGTGCCCGGCTTGGCTGCACGCGCGGCGGCTCACCGGGCATCTTGGGATAGTCCGGCGGGAACGGCAGCTCCCCCAGCCCTGAGGCCAGGTCCCTGTCCCACCACTCCAGCAGCGTGCCGATGCTGCCCGGCTCCTCATGCATCCCGGCCCACGGGTCCCCTACTGATTTCAGCCGGTCCGGGACGGTGAGGATCGTGAAGTCCTTCGGGTCGGTGCTGCCGAGTTCGTCCCAGGTGACAGGGCAGGAGACGGGGGCATGCGGGAGCGGTCGCGGGCTGTAGGCACCGGCCATGGTCCGGTCCCGGTTGGCCTGGTTGAAGTCCAGGAAAATCCTGGTGCCACGCTCTTCCTTCCACCATTTGGTGGTCACCTTGTCCGGCATGCGCCGCTCCAGTTCGCGGCAGGCCGCAATCACGGCGTGGCGTACATCCAGGAACTCATGGTCCGGCCGGATCGGCGCAAACACATGCAGCCCGCGGTTACCCGAGGTCTTCACGAAGGTGGCCAGGCCGGCTTCGGTGAGCACGTCCCGCAACGCCACGGCGACGGGAACGGCGTCGTCAAAATCGGTGCCGGGCTGCGGGTCAAGGTCGATTCGCAGCTGGTCCGGGTTGTCCGTGTTCCCGGTCCGTGACGGCCAGGGGTGGAACACCACGGTATTCATCTGGACGGCCCAGACTGCTGCCGCGGGCTCGTCAAGCACCAGCTGGGGATGCGAACGCGCGCTGGGGTACACGACTTTGACCGAGCGGATGAAGTCCGGGGCGCCTTTGGGCGGATTTTTGGAGAAGAAGAATTCGCCGTCCACGTTCTCCGAGTAACGCTGCAGCGACACCGGCCGGTCTCCGTTGGCTTCGATGAAGGGGGCGCCCACTGCCACCATGTAGTTGGCCAGGTCCAGTTTGGTGAGGCCCAGGTCGGGCCAGAGGACCCTGCTGGGGCTGGAGATGCGTACGTCGCGATCGCCATTTGGCCCGGGGACGGTCAGGATTGTCTGCTCACTCGCCATGCTGCCAAGCTACACCCCGGCCCGGAGCGGCGGTATCCTGGCGGCCGGCGTGTACGTGCGCGTGGCGGCCAAACAGGCATGATGGTTCCATGCCAGTTTCCGAATCCCAGCTCAGCATTCCGGCCGGGGAGACTTTCCTGTCCGCGACGTATCTCCGCCCGGACCAGCCCTCCGCAATGATGGTGCTGGCCCATGGTGCCGGCGCCGGCAAGGAGCATCCGTTTATGGCCGGCTTTGCTGCCGCCATGGCCGAACGCGGGGTGGCAACGCTCAGGTTCAATTTTGCGTACCGGGATGCAGGCCGGAAATTTCCGGACCGGCCTCCGGCAGCCATTGCCGCCTGGCGGGCAGCCATGGGCTTTGCCGCAGGCCTGGAACCCGGGCTGCCCCTGTGGGCAGCAGGCAAGTCCTTTGGCGGCCGGATGGCTTCCATGGCCGTGGCGGAAGGAATGGAAGCTGCAGGGCTGCTCTACCTCGGATACCCGCTGCACCCGCCAGGGAAGCCGGAAAAGCTGCGGGACGCACACCTGTACGGGTTGACCCTGCCCATGCTCTTCCTGCAGGGCAGCCGGGACACTTTCGCGACGCCGGAGATCCTGGAAGACGTGGTGCGGCGGATCGGGCCGGCTGCTGAACTGCAGTGGATTGAGGGAGGCGACCATTCGTTCGCCGTTGCCGGCAAGAAGCGCAGCGCGGACGCTATAGGTGCCTCGGTGGCGGAGCCGGCTGCTGACTTTATCCTGGCCCGCGGCTGACATTGGATCCCGCCCGGCCAGCGACGCTGCGGACCGGGCGGGGAGCTTGGTAATGGACGCGGACGCCCTCTTGAACAATTCAGCGCTGATCAGTGAAGCTCAGGGCTGCGTTGATCAGTACAGCAGTCTTCAGTGCTGCGCGGTGTCCTCGTGCCACCAGCCTTCCCAGGCTGCGGACGTAAGCTGTCCGGCCGCGAAGCATGATTCGGTTGCGCCGGCGCCAAAGGAGCGGCTCTCTTCATTCGAAGAGGAGTCAAGCAAAAGGTTCAGGGTGTTCAGGAGAAACATCTTTACGTCCTTTCGGTCAGGGATGGACTTCCTTGTCCAGTTGCTGATGAGCCTAACCGGTGCATGTTTCAGCGCGTCGACGTGACGTTTCCATTGTGTATCGGAGTTCTCACGCACGCTTCTCCGTCCGTTGAGGGGCCCAGTCGTGGGGCTATTTCCGGCTTTTTGTCCGTGCGGAGGCGGGCGCAGTCCAGGGATCTTCGGGCCAGGGATGCTTCGGGTAGCGGCCGCGCATCTCAGCCCGGACCTGGGCGTAGGGTCCCGACCAGAAGGACGTCAGGTCATCCGTGATGGCCAGCGGACGCCGGGCAGGAGAGAGCAGGTGGAACAGCACGGGTACCCGTCCGTCTATAAGGCGCGGCGTCTCTGCCAGCCCAAAACACTCCTGGAGCTTGACGGACACAACGGGCCGCCCGGCGTCGTAATTGGGGTTGGGCTGCCCCGCAGAATCAGAGCCACCGGACCCCTCCGGAGGAGCCGCGGACCCGTCAACCGGCGGGTACGTCACGGCCACGCGGGACCCGCTGGGCACCTCAACGTGTTCCGGTGCGAGCTCGGACAACCGCCCGGCTTCCGGCCAGGGCAACAGACGCCGGAGCGGTTCCGTCAGGTCGATGCTGCGTGTCGACGCACCCCCGGCCAGCGCCGCCATTTCCGGTGCTAGCCATTCCTCCAACCTGCCCAGCAGCGCGGAATCTGAAACGTCCGGCCAGGGATCGCCCAGTTCCCTGCGGAGGAAGGCGAGCCGCCTGCGCAACGTATCCGCCGCCGTCGACCATCCAATAACGTCCAATCCGTCCCTGGCCAGCGCGGCCCCAACTGCGGCCCTCCCGTCCTCCGGTGTGGGTGGCACCGACGTCGAGGAGAGCAGGATGGCACCCAGCCTGCGTGAACGCCGGGCGGTAACGCGGCCCTGGCTGAAGGTGGCCTCGACGGCGTCCTCGAGCAGGTGCGCCGCCGCGGCCTCCGCAGTTTCACGGGAGACCGGGGCCGCCGACCGGATCACGGCACCGGTTCCGCCGGCGTCGCGTCCCTGGGCCCGGGTCACCTCCGCCACCGCCAGCCATTCATATCCGGCCAGGCTGCTTCCGGAAGGTAACCCGGCGCGCGTCCCGGAGGAGAGAAGGTAGGTTTCCGTCCCGTCACCGGGAACGCGGCGCGCCACCCGATCAGGGAAAGCGAGTGCGACGACGGCCCCCACCGTCTCCGGGCCGGGAACGGCTTGGGCGGGGAGGAAGCCGGAGAAGAACCCGGATGAAAACTCCGGCGCGCGGCCGGGCTCATCCCGCGCGAGCCGTTCCAGCCTGCGCGTTTCCTCGGCCCAGCGCCTGGCTGCGGGATCCTTCCCGCCCCGGAGCACAGCCAGGAGCCGGACAAGGTCGGCGCCAGGGGCCCGTTGGTCTCCGGCCACCAGCGCGACTGCCTCTGCCGCCTTCCGGGGCCCCACGACTGCCGCCCCATCAAGCAAGGCCCGGGCAAGGCGGGGATCAGCCGGAATCCTGGCCAACGCCCTGCCCAGCCCGGTTGCGGTACCGTCTGCTTCCACGGCTCCCAGTTCCCGGAGGACCTCGACCGCGTCTGCCATGCCACCTGCCGGTGGGGCGTCCGGGAACGCAAGGCCCTGGCCGCCGGGGGATCCCCAGCAGGCGAGGACCAGGGCTGCAGCCGTCAGGTCAGCCACAGCGATTTCCGGGGTGACGTGCGCGGGTGCCGCCCCGTAGGTCCTCTGGTCATAGCAGCGCACGGCGGTTCCGGGGCCCTGGCGGGCGGCGCGTCCGGCCCGCTGCTCCGCCGATGCCCGGGAACAGGAGACGGTGACCAGGCCGGACATGCCCCGGGCGGCATCACGCCGTGGCTCGCGGGTGAGGCCGGAGTCGATAACCAACCGGACACCGGGCACCGTCAACGAAGATTCTGCAAGGTCCGTGGACACGATGATCCGCGGGCCTTCCCCGTGCCGGCGGCCGGATACCGCCCGGTCCTGTTCCGCCGGCGCCGCCTGGCCGTGCAGCTCCAGGACCTGGGTGCCTTCAGCAACGCGTCCCCGAAGCCTGGTGGCCACATCCTGCACCTCCCGGGCGCCCGGCACGAACACCAGGGCATCGGCGTCGGGATTCCCTTGGAGGGTCTTCGCATAGGCAGTAGCAGCCGTGTCCGCCACGTGGTCCAGGAAACTGCGCGTCACTCCCCTGGCATCGAGCCGCGGCACCGGGGCAGGCCGCCAGTCGATATCCAGCGGGTACAGCGCAGACGGACAGTCGACGACGGGAGCCGGACTGCCTCCGTCGGAGGCATCACCCAGCAGCGCAGCGAACCGTGGCGCATCCAGGGTGGCGGACATGGCCACGAGGATAAGATCGCCGCGGAGTTGCCTGACCTCACCCAGCAGACCGATCAGGAGGTCGGTTTCCAGGCCGCGCTCATGGACCTCGTCCAGCACAACGGCCGCCGTGTCCTCCAGCCCGGGATCAGCCAGCAGCCGGCGCAGCAGGATTCCCGGCGTAACGAACTCCACTACCGTTCCCGGTCCGGCCTGGCGCTCGCCGCGTACGGTGAACCCCACGCGGCCGCCCACGGCGCTGCCGTCCAGCGAGGCCAGGCGGCGGGCGGCGGCCCGGGCTGCCACACGGCGTGGCTGGGTGACCACCACGCGGTGCGGCCCGGCCTTGGCAGCCGCCGTCTGCGCTGTCACATTGGCCAGGAGCGGCGGAACCAGGGTGGTTTTGCCGGTGCCCGGAGGAGCCTGGACCACCACTGCAGCGGACGGTCCCCCTGCGGCCAGGTGCGCCTCCAGGTCCGGTAGAGAGGCGGCGAAAGCAAGCCCGCTGCCCATGGACGCGAGATTGAAGGTGCCGGCGCCCGGGCCAGCGTGGTGGGACGGGGTTCCGGCGGAAGTCACCAGTCCATTCTGCTGGTTATATGACGGGTATTACGCCCCCGGAGTGATTTCTTGTGCTGTTTTGGCCAGATGACTGTGCAAAACGGTCCACGTTCGCTAGAAAGAAAGGACAGGATGCTGCCTATCTACCGTTGCGCGGCCCTTCGTATGGGGGAAATGTGATTGACGTGCTGGTTCAGAGGATCCACCGGACTTTCGACGTCGAGGTCCGGGAATTCAGGGGGCGGCTGGAGTCCCTGATCCTGGAGCAGCAACTGCCCGAAGCGCTCGACGGCGCCGCCACCACCCTGCCGCCGAGGCCTTCCATGATGGCTCCGGAATCGTCAGTGTCCCTGTATGCGCATGTGGGCCCCAGGGATGCGGAATCAGGAACCGTGTGGGTCACCGTCACCATCCACTCCCCGGCGGACAGCTACCTGACCCCTGATGCGTGGACCGAAGCTGACGCCTGGGCCCTCGCAGTAGGCGGGCGTGAGTGGGCGGTGCCGGAGTTCCACGGGGAATGGCAGGCAGCGCCGTCGAACTGGTCCGCCACCAACTACCGGTACGCGCTGCGGCTGTTGACCGCCTGAACCCATGCACCCCGTTCCGCGCATTACTGTCGAAGTACCGGTTCTGGGCATCGGCACAGGCCAGGCTGATTACGAGGCCCTGGAACGCTACGCCACAGGGCTGCGCAAACCACAAGGCCTGCACATGACGCTGCTGCACGTGGGAATCCTTGCGGACCTTGCCCGGGAAATAGCGGAATGGACCAAGGGCATGACGGACCCCCGGCACGCCCGTCAAAAGACAGCTGACTGGCTGCGCACCCTACCGCCGCTGGAGCCCTTCGAAGGAAGTGCCCACCGGCTGATTGTGCTGGGCGGCGGCCGCGTTTCCGGCCTAGAGGTGGAGGTGCCCGCCGCCGTCCGGGACTACCAGGTATCGCTGGTCCAAGGGCTCCGCGGACTGCTGGATGACCTTTTGGTGGACAACGTGGATGACTTCATCCTGGGCTCCCCCGCCCTTGGCTACAGGTACCCGCACTGGACACCGCACGTTGCCATCGGGCGCCCGCCATCGCGGGATCACCGTCCCGTAGAGATTCCGCAGCTGGCCATCAGCTTCGGCGGGTCCCGCATCCGGAACGCACAGTCACTGCCGTAACGTCCCGCCGTCGTACGTTCACTTTTCCCGCGGCCGTCTGCCTGCTGGCCGGTTGCCGCCTCAGTCCCCGCGGGCCTTGCGCGTCTTGGACCGGTTGGCCTTCCGGATGGCATCCACCAGCTGCTCCTTGGTCATCTTGGAGCGGCCGCCGATGTCCAGTTCCTTGGCGCGCTTGTACAGGTGGTCCTTGGAGGCGTTGGCGTCGACGCCCTCCGCTGTGGGCGCCTTTGACCCAAGGCCGCCCTCGGCCCGCTTGTCCGAGGGCCCGCGCTTCTTCTTGGGCTCCCAGTGGTCGCCCACTTTCTCGTAGCTGTGCTTCAGCGAGGCGTAGGCTGCGCGGGCTGCCCGTTCCTCGTTGTTGTCATAGGACTCCATGGCGGAATCGTAGGTTTTGGCGAAGGTGTCCTGGGCCTTTTGGTCCGAGCGTTGCAGGGTTGAGGGCAGTTCCTTCTTCAGCGCGTGATCGTTCTTGCCGGTCTTGGGCATGGCACCCACACTCCTTTTCATCAGCAGGCTGATTATTCGGATAGGACCAGCTTAGCGAGCTTCGAGGGCCTTGAGCAGCCTGTTCACCGAACCGACCAGATTCCATTCGATGCCCAGCCGCTCGAGTTCCGCCCGCGGCTCCGGCGCCACCGGATGGAGTTCGGCACCGGCCTCCTCAAGGGTGGGCAGGTCAAGGTTGCGGACGAGCTTGACGACGGCGGGAGCCACCTTGAGGTAATCCGCGGCGGCTGCCAGCTTGGACCTCTGCGACGGCGGCAGGCCGCTGCCCGGGTCCGCCACCGCCTCGAGGAGGAGGTCAAGCGTGCCGAAATTGGCCAGGAGCGCAGCGGCGGTCTTCTCGCCGATACCTGCCACTCCGGGCAGGCCGTCCGAGGCGTCCCCGCGGAGCGTTGCATAATCGGCGTACTGTTCCGGCAGGACCCGGTATTTTTCCACCACGACGGCGGCGCTCACCACCTCGAGGTTCCGCATGCCCCGCGCGGTATAGATCACCCGCACCTGTCGGTCATCATCCACCACCTGGAAAAGGTCCCGGTCCCCGGTCACCACATCCACGGGCATCCCGGCCTGGCTGGCGTAGGTGCCAATAACGTCGTCGGCCTCGTGTTCCGCGGCACCCACCACGGCGATTCCAGCCAGCTCCAGCACCCTGCGGATCATGGGCAGCTGCGCTTCCAGGGCATCCGGGACCACTTCCACGTCCGGGGCGCCAGAGACTTCCTCGTCCACGCGGTGCATCTTGTAGGTGGGCAGGAGGTCCACGCGCCATTGCGGCCGCCAGTCATCGTCCCAGCAGGCGATCAGGTGCGTGGCGCCGTAATCCACAGTGAGCCGGGCGATCATGTCCAGCAGGCCGCGGACGGCGTTGACGGGAGTGCCGTCCACGCGGCGGAGTGAATCCGGCAGGCCGTAGAAGGCGCGGAAGTACAGCGAGGCGGTGTCGAGCAGCATCAGGCGGTTGGACATAGTTGATCCTGCCACGACGCCGCGGGCCGGCAACAGCCTAAGCGCTGACTCCTGCCTTGGTTTCCGCGTTGGTTCCTGTTGGGGCGCCTGCCGCGGGCGGAACCTGGAGGCTGCCGTACCGCTCCATGCGGTGCCACCTCAGGTGCACGCCGGCCAGGGCCGTCACCACTGACTGGATCACCACCAGGTACATCAGCTGCCGGTAGACAAACTGCTGCAGCGGAAGCGTCCACAACGGCCCCAGGGGTTCCTTGTCCAGCCGGAAGGCGTACGCCGCCATCAGGAACTGCACCAGCAGGAAGACCAGCCAGAGTGCCGCAATCCGCAAGGGGTCCAGGAAGACCAGCCCGTAAATGGCAAACACATCCACCACCGGCGCGAACAACGGGATCAGCACCTGCAGGACCAGCAGGTAACCCAGGCCGCGGCGGCCCAGCTTGCCCGCCGGGCCCCTCTGCACCACGGCGCCGCGGTGCTTCCACATGGCCTGAAGCGTTCCGTAGCACCACCGGTACCGCTGGCGCCACAGCGAGCCAAGGCTTGCCGGAGCCTCGGTCCAGGCCAGCGCATCGTCCTGGTAAACCACCCGCCAGCCGTCACGGCACAGCGCCATGGTCAGGTCAGTATCCTCGGCCAGGGTGTCATCACTGACGCCGCCGATCCGCAGCAGGGCTTCCTTCCGGAAGGCGCCAATGGCACCCGGAACGGTGGGCATGCATTCGGCGATGTCGAAGAGCCGGCGGTCCAGGTTGAAGCCCACCACATATTCGATGTGCTGCCATGCGCCCAGGATGCCGCCGCGGTTGGCCACCTTGGTATTACCGGAGACGGCACCGACAGCCGGGTCCGCGAAGGGCTGGATCAGCGCGCGGACGGTCTGCGGCTCAAAGACGGTGTCGCCGTCGACCATCACCACGAGGTCATGTGAGGCTACGCGCAGGCCCGCATTTAGCGCGGAAGGCTTGCCGCCGTTCTCCTTGCGAAGCACCACAACGCCGGGCAGTCCCAGGCCTTCGGCGATGTCCGCAGTTCCGTCGGTGGAACCGTCATCCACCACGATGATCTCCACTGGATGCTCCGACGCCGCCAGGGACCTGACGGCGGCTTCGATTCCCGCGGCCTCGTTATATGCGGGAACAATAACGCTGACCGGCTCCGTGATGGGTGGCCGGACAGGGACGTTGACGCGGCGCCTGCCGCGGCTGGCTGCCTCGAGCCGCCGCGCGGCGCGCTTATGGCGGGCGGCGAAGGCCACTACCAGGACGGCACGGACCAGGGTCACCACGCCGGCGGCCACCAGGGCCCACGAGATGGCCGTGACCACGAAGTCGCTGAGCCGGACACCCCACACCAACGCAGTTCCGCTGACCTTCTCCCCCATGGTGGCGTCCCGCATGCTGCGGATCCCGACGGCGTCTCCGACCGAGGTGACACGGTAGCCCTGCCCGGCATACTGCGTCAGTGCAGCATCCAGTGCGGTGACCGTCTGCTCCCGGTCGCCGCCGCCGTCGTGCATCAGGACAATCTGCCCCTCCGGTCCCGAAGCGGCAATGTTGTCCTTGATGGCGGCGGCGCCGGGCCGCTCCCAGTCAGCACTGTCAAGAGTGCTGAGGACGCTCAGGAAGCCTTCGCCTGCAGATGCCTGCATGGCACGCCAGGTGCCGTTGGCAACCTCGGAGTTATCAAAGCTGAACGGCGGCCGCAGCAGGGACGCAGCCTGTCCGGTAACGCCAACGATCGCATCCTGGCCGCCCTGCACCTCCAGCTGCCGCCGCCAGTCCGGGATGGAGCCAAGATCCACGTGGGTGAGGGTATGCACGCCGACTTCATGGCCTTCGTCCACTATCTGCCGGAGCACGTCGGGGTGGTCGATCGCGGCCGAGCCAACGACGAAGAAGGTGGCGTGTACGTGGTGCTTACGGAGCACCTCGAGGATCCGGGGCGTCCACTCCGGGTCCGGACCGTCGTCGAACGTCAGGGCGATGGTCTTGTCAGCCGGGGTTGCTGTGCGGACGGCTCCGTCGCGGGCGTCAATCACGGGGCCACCGTGCACGACGTCGGCAGGAACCTTGTCCGCATTGATGCCGGCGGGTGCTGAATCGTTGCCAATGCCGGCGAGCTGATGGACGTACCCCTGCACCGCCAGGGCCAGGCCCAGGGCCATCAGGACCGCGAGGAAGATGACCCAATGGGCCCTAACGCCGGCCGGGGAATCGCGCTTCTTCAGGCGGACGGCCTTCACGGGCGGGCGGGTGCTGATGGAATGACCGACTTGCCGGGAGCCTCGGCGCTCTTCCCGGGGGCAGTCCCGTCAGCTGCACCCGCCTGGCCGCCTGCCTGGTCTGCAGCGGGCGGAGCCGCGGACGGCGCGGGCTGTGGCTCCACGGGGAGGACAGCTGCGGCATCCTCTACGGGTGTTGCAGCATCAAGGGTTCCAGGCTGGGACTGCGGCGCCGGAGCCTGGGCCTGGGCTCCGGTTTCAGCGGCCAGGCCGGCGGCAGCGTTGCTGTTGGAGGGCTGGTGCGTCTGCGCGGGCGAAGGCTTAGCCGGCGTTGGCTGGATTTCCGCGGCTGCCGGAACGGCCGGGAGGGGCAGGAACGGAGCCGCAGTGTTGGACCCGCCCATCAGCGCCACGAGCAGGAGGGCGGCATACCCGGCAACCAGAACGAAGGCGCCCAGGCCCAGAAGCTTGAGGCGTCCCAGTCGCCGGCCGGAGGGGTCAACAAAAACCGGCCCGCCTTGTTGGACGGACCGGGACTGGGTTGTCAAGTCATCTATAGCTGCCATCAGCCGTCCATGGTAGGCCACCGCTGCCCCTGGTAACAAAACGATTACAGGGGTGGAGTGCTCTTTCCGGATTGGCCCTTGACGCTGTGCCGCCAGTGATGGCTCTGAAACGCTCGACGCCGGCGCTGCTGTACCGCTGGGCTATCTCGCCTTCACACCGGGTACAGCCAGCGGGTTCGGCCTGCTGCTGGGGAGGCGTCAGGCCGGCTCAGTACTCGCCCTTGATGACGAAGTAGGAGCCACGGATGGTGCCCGCCAGCTTGGATTTCTGGCGGGCAAACTTGAAGCGGAGCTCCAGTTCTTCAGGGATCTCCATACCGTCCGAGAGTTTGAAGCCCACAGCCCGCTTGCCGCCCTCCTCGATGCTGTACATCACGTTGATGGACAGCCCCGACTCGTAGAAGACGTAATCCATGCGCAGTCCGTCAACAACAAACGTGGACGCTTCAAGCGGGCGGGAAGCGATCACAATCTCCCGCTCTTCCTTCAGTATCCGGCTGACCCGGTCGATCACCTCCGGAAGCTCATCCGCAGGGCTCACGGTGAAGGCGTGGTTGTACTTGTTGCTGTAGTAGCGGCTCTCGTTGGCGCGCAACCCGGCCAGGGCATCTGCAACCGGGGACGATTCCAGGCCCTCCGTGGAGACGTTCTTGAAGTCAACGACGTGCGGCATGGGCCCTCCTGGGATTGGGGTGGTGGATCAACGATAACCGAGGCCGCTATTGCCGGGCGTGCGGTACGCGTAACGCTCCCCCGGTTCCCGGCCTGGGTTGCCCTGCTGGTGTCCTAGGCGCGCCAGCTGTACTCGGGTTCGAAGCCAAGCAGGCGCCGGGCCTTGTCGATGGACAGCATGGTCTCGTGCTCGCCCAGGTCCTTGGTGATCTTGACGCTGGGGAACACCTCAGCGGCGAGGCTGGCGCTGGACCGGCTCATGACGGTGTCCGCGTTGGCGATAATGTATGCCTCGAAACCGGGCCGGCCGTGCTCCAGTGCCCGGGCCACGGCCTGGGCACCGTCCCGGCCGTCGATGTAGCCCCAGAGGTTCCATTTCCGCAGGTTCGCGTCTGCGTCGAAGGACGGGAACTTTGCATAGTCTGCCTCGTCCATCACGTTGGAGAACCTCAGGCCGGAAATGCTCAGTTCCGGGTCCCAGCGTGTCAGTTCCACAGCCATCTGCTCCTCGAGGTGTTTCACCAGGGAGTAAGTGCTTTCGGGCCGTGCCGGGTACTCCTCGTCCACGGGGATGTAGGGCGGGTCGACGTCGAACGGCAGCCCCAGCACCGTCTCACTGGAGGCGTAGACCACCTTCTTGATCCCGGCCCGGCGGGCCGCCTGGAACACGTTGTAGGTGGAGATCATGTTGTTCTCGAACGTCGCAGCGTCCGGCAGGAGTCCCGGGGCGGGAATCGCGCCCAGGTGAACCACGGCGTCGAATCCCGCGTGCCGGTCATCCACGCCCAGCAGGACGTCCAGGACCTGGCCGTAGTTGCGCAGATCCACCACCACCAGACCGGGGTTCCGGTCCCCCGCCCGGTCCAGGTTCAGCACCTGGTGGCCGTCATCCACCAACCGCCGGACAACATGGCGCCCCAGTTTTCCGCTTCCACCCGTTACTGCAATTCTCACAATCGCTCCTCGCCTTATCCATCAACTCGACAACCCTCGGCCACGGCCGCAGCAGCCGCTCCATCGACGATACGCACATCGCGTGACAATGGCCGCACGTTTTCTTGTCCCTGTTATTCCTAGGACGCGGAGTCCTACCCCTGGAGTCCGGAAAGTTGAGTGATTAGCGGAAGGGAATGAGCGTTTGGCGGTGGCAGGGAGCCAGGCTGGGAGCGAGCGTCAGCTGATTGACCGCCTTCTTGCCCTGCATCGTTGGTGAAAAACCGGCCGGGATTAAAGCAAAAAACCCCTCCGACGAGGGGTCATGCTGTGGCCGAGGTGGGACTCGAACTACATTCCAGGCCTTGCAAACACGGGGAACCCGCGAGAACATGCGGAATTCGGAGCAGTCCGACCGACCTACAACCCAGTCCGAAGCCCAAAGTGTGGACAATGTCCATACCCCCTTTCGGGGGCGCTGGAGGACTACCGGGGCACCAGATGCCTGGAAATCTCGGCGGCAGCATTCGGCAGGTCGATAGTGCCCGCGGCGACTCCGACGACGAGGTCGAAGCCTTCATCCGTGGTGAAGTCATGCCGGTAACCGTTGATCCACAGCAGCAGCCCCATGAGCGTCCAAGCCGTCCGTTTGTTGCCGTCAACGAGTGGACGGAACCGGGCGACCGACTCCAACAAGGCTGCCGCCTTCACCACGAGCTCCGGATAGGCTTCCGCGCCCAGGACAGTCGTAGCCGGCCTGACCAATGCTGAGGCCAACAACCCGACATCACGGATATGGAAGCCGTACCGATCAACTACCTGAAGGGCATCCTCAATGTCCAGGTACGCTGTCACGCGTCTTCAAGGCGCTTCAGCAGATCAGCGTCATGACCCATGACAAAATCAAGACCTGCGCTGATTTCACGCCGGCGCGCGTGGCGCTGCAGAACCAACTCTGCCCCCTGCAACAGAAGCGCGGACTTGGACGTATGTTCCTCAGCAGCCAACTTCTCCAGCCGCCGATCGAGGTCTTCAGGGACACGGAGATTCATAGCCATGCCTTCATGGTACCAAACCGGTACCCGCCCTTCACTGGGCTGCACGCCTCGCTAATTGGACCAGACTCACCCGAGCAGGATCGCGGTGTCTTGGAAAGCTCTGTTCTTTTCAAGCTGTCCGTCCAGCATCACACGCCCGCTGTCGAGGGTTTCAAGGCCGGCGACGGCCGTAAGGAATCTCAATAGGGATTGTCAAGGACAATCATCGTTTCCAGCAGTGCTGCGCGGCACCCAAGGTGCCCCTAAAGCTATCCGTGGCTGGGGTCAATTCGGATTATCCATGGCTGATTCTTTTGGGAGCCGTTTGGAGAGCTCCCTCGGCAGCGGTAGCGGTGGATAACTCACGAGGATTTGTCCCCGGCTGTGAGTAGCGGAGGCATTCCGAAGAGCATTGGCAATACAGGATGAATCCGGCAGCGCTAGGGGTGTAAGTCTGATCTCGATGGGGTGTTTCCATAGATCTCTTCGCCGGGTCGCTGCGGTTGAAAATGCGCTCGCTCTCATCGTTCAGAGCGCATGGTCGCGGTGCCTTCCGTGTTCTGTTGTAGTGGGCTTACCAGGGTGCCACGATATCTTCTATCAGCCGCCACACGAGCAGAGGGTCTTCGGAGATGAACGATTCAATGGGTGCGTTCGCGGGAATTGGGAACACGCCCCTCGTGGAGCTGCGGAGGGTGGCGCCGGCCAACGGTGCCCGGATTTTCGTCAAGTTGGAGTGGGCCAACCCGACAGGGAGTATGAAAGACCGGATGGCACGCACGGCGGTCGAAGGCGCCGTGCGCGACGGTCGCCTTATCCCGGGAGGAACTGTCGTCGAATACACCGCTGGCACGACCGGCATTTCGCTTGCGTTTGCTTGCGCTGTGCTTGGTTTCGGCCTCCACGTCGTCTTCTCCGACGCGTTCAGTGACGAAAAACGCCGGACGATGCTTGCCTTTGGCGCCACCGTCGAGGATGTTCCAAGTGACAATGGCGCAATCACCGAAACGCTGATCAAGCGGATGATCGCCCGGGCCGCTGAAGTATCGAAACAACCGGGCATGTGGTGGTGTGACCAGTTGAATAACCATGACGCGGTCACCGGGTATCTGCCTCTGGGGGAAGAAATCTGGACACAGACAAAAGGCCGGATCGACGCGTTCGTGCACACGGTCGGAACCGCTCACTCCATTCACGGGGTCACGCGCTCGCTCCGAGCGCACAATCCAGACATCAGCGTCTTTGCAGTCGAACCGGCCGAATCCGCTGTCCTGTCCGGTCAACCGACCGGCCCCAACCGGATCGAAGGCATCGGTATCGGTTTTGTTCCCCCGCTGTGGGAACCGGATGCCGTCGACGGCATCCTCACCGTATCCGCCGACGAGGCAATGGATATGGCGCGGCGCCTGGCCCGGCAAGAGGGGCTCTTTGCCGGCACTTCCTCAGGGGCGAATGTTGTCGCCGCTCTTCGGACCGCGGAACGAATGGGCCCCGGATCAACAATCGTCACCATCCTCTGCGACTCCGGACTCCGTTACCTCTCCACCGAGCTCTACCGATCTGGAACAATCTAGCCCCCAAACCAGCCGGGCGCCCGCAATTCCAACGGCCAGGAAGCTTGGCGGAGGGATCGTTGCCTGCTCGGCAGGCGCAGGCCTATACTCCGGTCAGGCCGGCAGCTTACCGGTTCGGACGATGACTAAGGAGATCACGGTGGCGCCTAGATTCGGAGTGCTTGCATGGGATCGAAGCCATAGAACGAACGGAACACCACCCACCGGCCGTTCTCCCAGCCCTGCCGGCCCTGCCCGAACACCACGGCGGTGACCGCGCTGGTGAGATTGTCGTAGCGGATGTGTTTGGTACGTCCCAGTCAGTCTTTTAGTGTTTGCGCAGTTGAACAAACGCAGTCATAACTCGGCCGTTACATCTCATCAGAGCGTGATAACTGCCACCGTAGTTTTGTGAGGCCTGCGGGGGAAGGTTCAGCGAAGCCGCAAACTGATCAACTTTGGTGACCAGAGAATCGCGCCAACATCAGTTTGCGGCTCAACGGCCTCCACAGGTGGCGGCCAGTACGGCACCGCGGCCTTACAAGCCCTGCGTGATGTCCCCGGGCTGGATCGTCACCACCTGGAACAGGCCGGTTTCCTAGCTGACGTCCGCCCCGGCCATGCCAACGACGGCGACGGCGACGGCGACGGCGACGGGCATGTGCGATACCAGCAACCCGCTCGGCTGCAACAAACACGTCCAATCACCCAAGGGGTAAAGAATTGCCCGCTCAACTGCGGTCAGCCGAGTAGCGCTACGCCGAATTCAGCGACGACGGCCCGCAGTTCCCCGAGGTAGCGCTGCGCTTGGTCGGTGAGCGGAATCGCGGCGTGGCCGATCCAGCCGATTTCGATGCGTTCGTCAACGTCGAGCGGGATGGCGACGATCTCCGGGTCGAGCTGCCCACTGATGATTCCCGTCGAAATCGTGTAGCCGTGGAGCCCGATCATGAGGTTGAAGATCGTCGCACGGTCAGAGACCCGGATCTCCTGCTTACTGGACAAGGTGGAGAGGATCTCCTCGGCGAAGTAAAAAGAGTTGTTCGCACCTTGATCGAAGGTCAGCCGCGGCAAGCCGGCAAGATCTTCTAGAGTCGCTCGCTCTTTTGAGGCGAGCGGGTTGTTCCGTGAAATGAAGATGTGCGGATCGGCGAGGAACAGCGGAGAGAACGCGAGCCCGGATTCGCGGAGCAGCTTGTCGATGATCTTCCGGTTGAAATCGTTCCGGTAGAGGATGCCTATCTCGCTGCGGAGCGTCCGGACATCCTCGATGATGTCCCAGGTGCGGGACTCACGCAGCGAGAACTCGTATTCGGCCACCTCAGTGGCCTTGACCATCCGGACGAAGGCGTCCACCGCGAACGAGTAGTGCTGCGTTGACACCCCAAGCAGACGTCGCCGCGGTGGCCTACCAAGGTAACGCTGCTCGAGGAGAGCGAACTGCTCGACGACCTGCCTCGCATAGCCGAGGAACTCTGCCCCGTCGGCTGTGAGGGTGACGCCGCGGGCGGAGCGAACCAGGAGCGCACGGCCCACCCGGGACTCAAGGTCCTTCATCGCTGCGGACATTGTGGGCTGCGCTACGTAAAGAAGGTCGGCAGCCGCTGAGATTGTCCCCTCAGCTGCAACTTCTATGAAGTAGCGCAGCTGCTGCAGGGTCAATCCTCTGGAAAGCTGTGGCATAGGAAAATTCTATATGAATGCATAATGACCACTAGTTACTTGATACCCCTCGGAAGGTTGCAGCATGGATACATCCCCTTCGGAAAGGCCGTCTCCGGCCCATCAACGGATTGGCAGCACATGGCAGACGACTTCACCTTCAGCATTACCATGACCCGCTTCGACGAGGACTACTCCCCGTCGGAAGGCTCCCGGATCACGACGAATTTCGCCAACCTGGCACGGGGCGAGCACCGCCAGGAGAACCTCCGCAACGCCTTGACCATGATACGGCGCCGTTTCAACGATCTCGCAGACTGGGACAACCCGGACCGGGACCGCTACGCGCTCGAGCTTGAGATCGTTTCCGTGCAGATACAGTTCACCGCGGACGGAACGGATCAGCAGTTCCCGCTGTTCGAGGTTCTCGATATCCAGATCGTCGACCTGCTGAACGGGGTCCGCCACCAAGGAATCGTCGGCAACAACTTCTCCTCCTACGTCCGAGACTTCGACTTCAGCGTCGTACTGCCGGCGGCAGCCGGGTACTCAGGCAAGCCCACGGTGCCCGACGACTTCGGCGATCTTCACGGCAAGCTGTTCCAGCACTTCCTCGATTCCCCGGTAGGCCGGGAACGCTTCCCGCAGCCGCCAGTGGTCTGCATCAGCGTCTCCACAAGCAAGACGTACCGGCGAACCGGGAACCGTCACCCGGTCCTGGGCGTCGAGTACCAGCAGGACGAGTTCTCGCTGACGGACGCGTACTTCGCAAAGATGGGACTGCGGGTGCGCTACTTCATGCCACGCGGCAGCGTTGCGCCGCTCGCCTTCTATTTCCGGGGCGACCTGCTCAATGACTACTCCAACCTGCAGCTCATCGGCACCATCAGCACCATGGAGACGTTCCAGAAGATCTACCGCCCGGAGATCTACAACGCGAACTCCGCCGCCGCCGCCGTCTACCAGCCGAGCCTGGGCGAGCAGGACTACTCGCGGACCCAGATCGCTTACGACCGCGTCGAGCGCGGTCAGCTCGCGATCACGCAGGCGAAGTACACGGAGGAGCACTTCATCACGCCCCACAAGGATCTGTTGGACCAGTGGACGGCCAACTACCCTGCCCTCGTCAACTGACCCACGGAGAATCGTTAATCATGAACACACTTTTGCCCACCACCGTTGTCGGTAGCCTGCCGAAACCATCGTGGCTCGCACAGCCGGAGACTCTTTGGTCCCCGTGGAAGCTGGAGGGAGATGCGCTGCTCGAGGGCAAACAGGATGCGCTGCGCATCGCCATCCACGAGCAGAGCCTGCGCGGCATCGACATCGTCAGCGACGGCGAGCAAACCCGCCAGCACTTCGTCACGACCTTCATCGAGAATCTCAGCGGGGTCGACTTTGAACAACGCAAGACCGTGCGCATCCGCGACCGCTACGACGCGAGCGTACCGACCGTCGTCGGACCAGTGAGCCGTGAGCGGCCGGTATTCGTCGACGACGCAAAATTCCTTCGCGCAACCACTGACCGGCCGATCAAATGGACTCTTCCCGGTCCAATGACGATGGTGGACACGCTCTACGATGACCACTACAAGAGCCGCGAGAAGCTGGCCTGGGAGTTCGCCACGATCCTGAACCAGGAGGCGAAAGAACTCGAGGCGGCCGGCGTTGACATCATCCAGTTCGACGAGCCCGCGTTCAATGTCTTCCTCGATGAGGTCAAGGATTGGGGAGTGGCTGCGCTTGAGAGAGCCGCAGAAGGACTGCGCGCTGAGACCGCCGTGCATATCTGCTACGGCTATGGGATCAAGGCGAACAATGACTGGAAGGCGACGCTCGGCCCACAGTGGCGGCAGTACGAGGAAACGTTCCCGCTGCTGCAAAGCTCCAGCATCGACATCATCTCGCTGGAATCCCAGAACTCCCAAGTGCCCATGGACCTCATCGAGCTCCTCCGCGGCAAGAAAGTCATGCTCGGGGCAATCGACGTCGCAAGTGAGACCATCGAGACCCCGGAGGAGGTCGCCAACACCCTCCGCATGGCCCTCCAGTTCGTCGATGCGGACAAGCTCATCCCCAGCTCCAACTGTGGCATGGCACCGTTCCCCCGGGACGTCGCACTGGCCAAGCTGAGTGCTCTCAGCGCAGGGACGAACATCATTCGCGAGGAACTGGCCCGCTCCGCCCCCAGCGTGTCCTAGCGATGTTTCACGCCTACCCCGCAGACACTTGGCTCGAAGCTCCGAAGCAAAGCTTCCCGTCCTCCCTCCCGGCTGACGAATTCAAGGCACTGTTCCGTGGGCACCCGGGAGGTGTCGCCGTCATCACGGCCGATGCCGGCGAAGGACCGGTGGCACTGACGGTATCGTCGGTCGTGTCAGTGAGTGCGGAACCTCCATTGCTGATTTTCTCGGTCTCGGCACTGTCCTCTGCGTCCGAAGTGCTTTCGCGCGCCGATACCGTCGTCGTGCACCTGCTGGACGCGCACGACGTCGACTTGGCGAAGTTTGGAGCGACCCCTGGAGCCGACCGGTTTGACCAGACGCACCGCTGGTCGCCCCTTGCAACCGGCGAAGCAGTGTATGAGGATGTCCGCGCCTGGGTGCGCTGCGCCGTCATCAATCGCATGGAGGTGGGGACCTCCACAATCATCGCCGTTCACGCCTTGGAGTCCCGCGTGATGCGTGACGTCCAGGCGGGCGAACCCGGCAACGCACTGGTCTACCACAACCGTTCTTGGCACCGTCTGGGCGAGCATTCCAAGCTTGAAGGCTGAGCGCCCTAGCCGCCGGCGCAGATCCCCGGAGCGACGGCATCGCCGTAGTTGCCAGCCGGTCCGCCTAAAACCACCCATAAGCATGTCGGGGGGTCATAGAGACCATCCCTCACGATGAAAGATCCCTTAAACCATGACATCAGCCGTAGCCAGCCCAGGTACCAAAACCGCCTCTACCCTGCAAGAAAATGCGTCTCCGGAAAAGTTCCGACTGATGCTCATGATGGCCCTCACGCTCGTTACAGGTGTCGTTGACGCGGTCGGCTACCTTGCCCTTGACCGCGTCTTCACCGGAAACATGACCGGCAACGTGGTGATTCTTGCGATGGCGTTGGCCGGGGCGCCGAACCTGCCAGCTTTGGGCCCACTGGTAGCACTTGGTGCCTTTCTCCTCGGCGCGGCGGTTGCCGGATTTACGCTCCAGTCAAGCCCGAAAGGCTGGAACCGCCGGGTCACACTCCTCCTCACAGCGGGTTGTATCGCGTTGACGGGAACCGCCGCCGTCTCCCTCATCGTAGAAGACGTCGGCCGGCAGTCCATTGGTGTCATTGTTGCCGCCGTTATCGCCATGCACATGGGCTCCCAGGCCCTGATTGCGCGGCATTTGGGCGTACGAGACATGACCACCGTGGTCATTACTTCCACCATGACTTCCCTCGCCGGGGAGTCACTTGTGGGCAAGCAACGGCCCCGGTTATTCAACCGACGGCTGGGCGCTGTCCTCGCTATGTTCGCCGGGGCCGCCATCGGAGCGATCCTGCTCCAGACACATTTCAGCGTCCCGATCGGCCTCGGCATCGCCATCACCGCCGCGGTGACCGTCCTGGGAAGTCGCCGCTGGCATTGATGCGGTACATCCCGCCAGCTACACCGCACCAGATCGCGGACGATCGGGGAATCGATCACAGCTTCCCCGCCATGTATCCAGGCGGCCTGGCGCCGAACGCTCGTTGTCAAAAGCGCTGTTCCTCGGTCAGGTCCCCTTCTGATACGACGCATCCAAAGCGGCCTCGTGGACCGGAGCAAAACCGGACTCAACACCGAAGCCGGGCGGTCTTGGGTGCTGGCGAATCTACATCAATTCCGGTGAACTCATGCCTTAGTCCCTGCTGCCGCCGGAACGTGAGCTGTGCCTGGAATTCGGCATTGGCCGCTAACACCCGGGAACCGAAAAGTGGGCTGCTGCGCTTTGAATTCGTTCGACTCTGTCAAGCTACCCACGTCACCAGTAGCACGATTACGGGCTACCTCGCCGTCGATGAATTGACAGGGGAAACCTCGCTTCTTCAACAGGCCGTCGACCGCTTTCCAGTGGTGAACCTGCTGGACCTTGGCATGGCGACAGCCATGGCCTGCTGGATCATTGAAAGCCTCCGAGAGGAACCTAACCGTCTCTTCGAGGTTCAACGTATTGCAGACGAGGCCAATATCCCCTCGACACTTGCCGAGGACTATGAGACTGCCAGGAAAACGAAGCCTAAACCAAAACCATAACTGCCGAATGGTGTTGGCGCTTTGCCTTGGGGCGAGGACGGCACGGCAGAACTGTCATGCAAAACGCGACCGGTTGGACACCCGCTTATACGACTCATGCAGAGTCACGTCAAGGTTTGTCAACACTCGAAAGCTAAAAAGCCACTGACCTGCGGAAACACTGTGCCCGAGGTGGGACTCGAACTGCATTCGAGGCCTTGCAAATATTGGGAACTCCCGAAAACGTGCGGAATTCGAAGCAGTTCGACGGCTCTAAAGCCCGATCCAACGCTGAGAGTGTGGACAATGTCCACAGGCCTTATCAGTTCAGTTCAGGGCACTTCGAACGGTAGTGGCCAGGTGTCCGGCAGTGTCCACATTGTCGGGGCTTCGCCGCCTGTGTTGCTGAATCTGCTTCCTGTCCTACGGGAACATCGGTTTGCGTCACGGTCGCCTGTAGATCGTCGAAATAGCCGGGGGCGGCCAGAGCATCTGCTGCGCGCTTAAGCTCGGTGAGCTCGCCAGCTGTAAACATTTGGTCTGCGAACGCGGCTTCGCGCATCATCTCCAAGAACAGTTCATTGAGGCCGCGAACCTGTTCGGCCCCCATGCCGCCCCTACCAGCGACTTTGGCCAGGGCTTTAGCCTCATCGCCGACAATCTTGCCGTCCTCCAGGGCAACGGCAAGCGCTTCAAGATATTCTGCGGCCGAGGCGTCACTGACATCGCCTGCACTGATGGGGAGGCGCGACATCAAGGAGTGCATCCAACCGTCGGCGCCCTTTCTCAATGAAGCGGCCCGAGTCATCGGGTTTACTGCACCCAAGCGGTAAGGATCAAAAAGACCACGCGCCGGATCATGCCCGAACCCAATGGTTGGCTCATACCTGTCAAGCATTAAGGGAAGCAACGCCGCTGTCGCCCTAACGTCGCCAAGGGCAGAGTGAGCATCAACCAGGGGTATTCCTGCATGCTGGGCGAGAGTGCCCAGCTTGTGATTCGGGGTATCGAAGGTTTGCTGCCCCAGCCATAGAGAACACAGGGCTGGCAGCGGCGGTGTTGTCACCCCGGCGCGAGCCAACTCGGCCGCGATGAATCGTTCTTCGAAGACTGCATTGTGCGCAACGATGACTGCGCCGTCCAGACGCGCTAAAACATCCGCTAAAACATCAGAAAATAGCGGGGCGTTCCGCACAGCTTCGTTGCTGATTCCATGAACAAAAACGGCACCTGTATCGCGTCCTTCCGGATTCAGAAGTGTCGCATATTCGTCTTCGATGCGCCCGTTCTTATCTACGCGGGCAATTGCCAATTCAATGATGCGATCACCTTTGCCAGGTGAAAACCCCGTTGTTTCGACATCGATAATGGCAAAGGAACCGTCATGTATGTAGCCTTTTCCTGCTGAGGGCCCGCCGTAGCTGAAGAGCTCACCTACGCGGCCAGGCTGAGCAAAACGCATGGACGTATTCTGCGCAGGGGCCGGTTCTTGGACCGGGCGGGGCCGCGTATATATCGGCGCATTATGCACCTCAGCCTTCGGAGCTTGGGCCTGTGAGGAGGATAAAACTTTCGGCGTCTGCCGCTTCTTTCTGCGTGCTATCCACCAGAAAACGACAGCTACAAACAACAGACCAAATAGAGCTTCCATGACATTCCTTCTTCGCGGCAGAAGCCCGATATTATCACCGCCGTTCCCGTGGAAATGTGACCTAGAGCTTTGTATGTCCAGGTTTCCTAAGATCAGGGTTTCGTTCCCCTTGCTTGGTCAGCACCGCTGCCTAGACACGTTGGCCGAGATACGCAGGCGACAGGATGAAGGGTCCTGCAATCGCCGAAAGTCATGCGGCTTGATTCGTTGACTTCGATGAACAAGTAAAAGCATCACCTCTGCTTGTCATTCTGATACGCCCATGATCGCTGGGCGGGTCCTCCGCGCAACCAGGGCGCTACCGCGCCGACCCCGGAACCGAAAACTTCTGCATTGAAAGACCAACGCATTGGTCCCGGACGAAGTTTTCGCCCCGGCGCCGGTTCCCCAAGTTGCACTCCGGCCCCTGAACCCAGCGGATGGTCCCCTACCAGAACGACGCCCAAAACCAACAACCGCAGAAAAAACAGCAAAACGAGGGTGAAGGGAAACAATGATCATGGAAAAGCTCACGATCACAACACCATCAGATGTCCTCAGCTTCATCGGCCACACCCTGGGCTTCTGGCCCCAGGAAAGCCTGGTCTGCATCACCCTGAACGAGAACAGTATCGGCGCTACCCTGCGCATCGACCTGCCCCGCCAACACGGCCAGGAACTCCCCTACGCCCGCACCGTAGCCCACTACCTCACCAGCGACACCACCGCGACGTCCATCCTCTTCGCCGTCTACACCAGCGAAACCACCCGCCCCGGACAGGCCAAACCGCATGCCGGCACCATCGCCGCGCTCACCGGGGTCCTTGCCGAACGGGGCATCACCATCCGGGACGGGCTCTTCGTCGGCGACGAAACCTTTTCCCCCTACGATGGCGAACCCGGCACAACCATCGCGCTGCCCGTCAATTCCACCCAGACCAGCGCGATCAACGCCGAATTCATCTACCGCGGCAGCTTCGTCGAACCCACCGACCGGATCAACCTCCCAACAACCAAACAGGAAGCAGCCAAAGCGGCCGCCGTCGAACACCACATGGACACCATCGCCTCCCAACCAACGGATGCCGCGCTCCAGTCAGCCCGGAAACTCTGGGCAGACATGCTCAACTCAAAAACCTTCCCGAACGACGACGACTGCCACGCCCTGGTCGCGAACCTGCAGTTCCCGGCCATCCGCGACCGGCTCATCGCTGACATCCCCGGCATGGACGAACCCATGCAGCAGATCCTGTTCGCCCAAACCCAAACCGCCCCGAAGTGGTCACGCATCGAATGGGCACAACAACTCCTCCTGCACGCCTACACACGCACAAGCCCCGAACACGCAGCACCAGTCCTCACAGCTATTGGCTACATCAACTGGTGGGAAGGCAGAGGCAGCAAAGCCCACCAATTCCTCCAACTAGCCCTCGACACCGACCCCGCCTACCGCCTCGCCCGCCTCAGCGACCAAATGATCGGCTCCGGCATCGTCGCCGGATGGAACATGAACAAAAGCACCGCTTACAAGACACTGCCCTTTGACCTGACGTGAGCCCAGTACTCGACGGGGTAAAGTTCTCCACTTCAAATTGGTCAGCGGTTCCGGAGCTTCTTCGCTGCTACTCATGTCTCTGGGAAGCCTGCGGTAGCCTAATCCAAGCCGGGTCCCGCCATGTTGGAGCACAGCACACCAGGTTGACGGAAGGTCCGTTATCGGCGCTCGATCCGAAGGTCCGTCAGACTAGAACAACGCGCATCAGCTCCATGATTTTTCAGTTTCGGCCATCGCAATTCTTCGATCCGCATACCCCCTTTGTGCGCCCCTTTGTGCGCCGCATCCTTCAAGGCTTGGAAGCTTGCAGAGGGCCTTGATCTGTTCGGTCGAAAGTTTAGCCGGAGTACCAGTCTTCGACGTCAACCTGAAAGTCAGGTACGTCGGAGGATCCAACCTAGTGCCTCCAAGTCTTCGCGAACTTTGCTTCGAATCCAGCGTTATCACGGGCGAAAAATCAATGCGTGATTTGATCAGTATTGAAGAGTGGCCCGAGATCGAATACCACATGCGTGATTTCACGTGGGAACTGGAATTTACGGATCTCCACGGCAAGCGATGGCGACGACTACCCAAGGGTATGCCGTTACTCCTGCAATAACCGTTGCGGCGCAAACCGGCGTGGACTCGGCAGTCTTTTCCGGGCGTCGTCCGGGAAGCGGGCGGCCTCCGATTCCGGCATAAAGGCTGAGTTTCCACCAGTCGCAATCAGGGCATCTCCGACGGAGAAGAACAGAGTGCTCTGCGGCTTTACAGAATCTCCATTATCGGCTCTTTTGAATAAGGCGGGGGAGTGCCTGCAAAAGGGGCTGTTTCCTGCCGTAACTCACGGCGTTGTACCCAAACTGCGTACGTCGGAACGGCTCAGCCACCGTCTTGTCGTCAGGTCGCTTGACAGCGCCCGGCTGGTGAGCCACCGGGCGCTGTAAGGGGGCCTCTAGCCCCTGTGCGGAGGGAAATCGCGAAGCACCCCGCACCTAAATATTACAACCTCACGATGTGGCAGAGGTAGTGATCTTGCCGAGATCAGCACCGGCCCGGTGCTCGCCTACGACGTAGTAGGCGACATGTGTAAGCGGCAACTTTAAACTGACCGGGTACGGAAAATCTGATTGACCGTTCGCGGCAGTGGTTTTGACCGGCGGCGGCAAGGATTTTTGGACAGCAGCAGGCCACGGTGTGTGGCTTGGCGTGCTGGGATTCCCTTGTCCATCCCTCGTGTCGTTGCGGGGAGAGCCCCTTCCTTCCGCGGTGAAATGGCGATGCCAATCGTCTGTATTTCACCCGTTGTGGGAAGAAAGGGGCTCGTTGTGAAGTCTCCAGGAGAGTTCATGGAAATTTTAGCTGCTTACGATTTGACCCGGTCGTACCGGGATGCCGCGAAGATCTGCGGCGTTTCGCACAACACGGTCCGCTCGTATGTGAAGGCCCGCCAGGAAGGCGCGCAGGCGCCGGTGGCCCGGCAACGCGGCCGGATGACCGACCCGTTCCTGCCGCAGATGGCCTCCTGGGTCGAGCAGTCCCGCGGGAAGATCCGCGGCGACGTGGTGCATGAGAAGCTCCGGGCTTTGGGGTTCACCGGGTGCGAGCGGACGACCAGGACCACGCTTGCTGAGTTGAAGGCGAAATACCGGGCCCGGAACGTGCGCGTGCACCGGCCCTGGACTCCTGAGCCGGGTCTGTGGCTTCAGTATGACTACGGCGACGGGCCCGTCGTTGACGGGGTGAAGACGGTGCTGTTCGTGGCCTGGCTGGCGTTCTCCCGGTTCCGGATCGTGATCGCTTTGCGGGATAAGACCATGCCGAGCGTGTTCGCCGCCCTCGACCGGACGTTCCGCCTGATCGGCGGGGTCCCGACCTACGTATTGACCGATAACGAGAAGACCGTCACGGTTGAGCACGTCGCCGGGATCCCGGTCCGGAACCACCAGATCGTGGCCTTTACCAAGCACTACTCAACCTCGCTGCAGACCTGCCTGCCGGCCGACCCGGCCTCGAAGGGCGGAGTGGAGAACGCGGTCAAGATCGCCAAAGCCGACCTCGTCCCGAAGGAGACCAATCTGCTGCCCGAGTACCGGTCCTTCGCCGAGCTGGAGGCTGCGTGTGAGGCGTTCATGGAAGAGGTAAATTCGAGGGTGCACCGGGCCACGCTGGAGATCCCCAAGGACATGCTCCGGGTTCTCGAAGGACCAAGGTTGCACCCGGTCCCGGCGACACCGGTGACGGCGAGTTTCGGCCACACCCGCCAGGTCCCGCCGAACACGCCCATGATCACCTTTCAGCAGTCCCGCTCCCGCTACTCCGTCCCGCACACCCTGATGGGTCAGATGGTATGGGTGCGCGGGACCGAAACCGAGGTCGTCATCGTCCACGTCGGGAACGCCGGCCCCGTCGAGGTCGCCCGGCACAAACTCACCCGCCCCGGCACCCCCGCGATCATCGACGCCCACTTCCCGCCGGCCCCTTCCGGGGCCCTGGAACGGGTGATCCGCCCGACCAACAAGGCCGAGGAAGAGTTCCTCGCTCTCGGCGCCGGCGCAGCGCTCTGGCTCAAGGAAGCAGCCGCCGCCGGCACCGGAAAGATCCGGCACAAAATGGAACGCGCCGTCACCCTGGCCAAGGTCCTCGGCGCCGACGAGGTCGACAAGGGCCTGGGAGCGGCAGCGGTGCATCAGCGCTTCACCCACGAGGACCTGCTCTCCATCGTCAACACCGGCAACGCCACAAGCCACACAACCAGCATCATCCACACCGTCACCGACCAAGGCCAATGGCTGAGCCAGGGCACCGGCTCCTGGGCCAACTTCGGCACGACACCCACCACCGCGCCGACCACCGGCCCCGCCGTTGACGGCGATCTTGAAGGAGCCATCGATGAGCGCTAAAACCATGACCCGGCCCCTGGCCGATACGGCGGTAGAGAACGTGATCGCGCTGATGCGCACGACCCGGATGCCGCACGCCCGCGCGGTGGTCGCCGACGTCCTGGCCACCGCGAAAGCCCAACGCTGGGACCCCACCGAAGTCGTCCGCGTCCTGCTCGAAGCCGAAGCCACCGGCCGGAACCGGTCGATGCTGGCCACCCGGCGCAAACGCGCAGGATTCCCCACCGGGAAGACCTTCGATGTCTGGGACGAGGCCCTCTCCACCCTCCCGGCCGCGACAACGTCGTTTCTGCGGACCCTGGAATGGGTGCGGCGCCGGGAGAACCTGATTGCCTGCGGGCCCTCCGGCACAGGTAAGACCCTGCTCCTGGAAGCCCTCGGCCAGCAGGCCATCGATCAGGGCATGCATGTCCGTGTCCTGGCTCAGCATGGAAGACCTCGGCGCGCTCGTGCGACGGCACCGGATTGATGACAGCGTCAACAAAGCCATCACCCGCGCCACCAACGTGGATTTGATTTGTATCGACGATATAGGCCTGTTGCCGGTCTCCGCCGACGCGGCCGAGGGCTTCTACCGGGTCGTGGAAGCCTCCTACGAGAAACGGTCCCTGGCGATCAGCTCGAACATCCACCCCTCCGGGTTCGATGAGCTCATGCCCAAAACCATTGCCACCGCGACCGTGGACCGGCTTCTCCATCACGCCCACCTCTGCCAAACCAGCGGCGAGTCCGTCCGGCTTATGCAAGCCCAAAACGGGAAAGGAACCCGACCCATGAGCTAACCCAAACCCCCGGTCAGGCGCCCCGAAACCCGGCACGCCCGGGGCACCTGACCCTGTCCAAAAATACTTGCCGCGACCGGTCACTCACCTGCCACCAGCGGGCAAACCAACCTGCCGCCACCGGTCATTTCTAAGTTGCCGTTGACAGACATGGCCGCAGTGGAACATACCTCAACCTCAGTCAATGGCGAACATCGAAGCTACGTGCTCAGGGCCACCCTAATATATCGGCGCGAAAGCGGTGCATGGAAGGTCGCGCACCGGCACGGAGACACGGTAACCAGCTGACGGGCAGGCCAACAGCGACCGGTAGACGTTTGCCAGTTCCTCCCGTCCTCCCGTCGCTGGCGGCGCTGCCCGTACTGGCGGGCCTGCGGTGCGCGCCGCGCTCAGCCTTCTCATCGCACCCCGGGCACCTACGGGTGCTACCCCTTATCCGGCGCGAAGCAACATGTCCTGCCCGTCACCGTTTCAGCGACGCATCCCGCCCGGCGTCGTGGATCTGCCAGCCTTCAGCTGGCGTGTAGGCCGCGAGAACGAAACCCTCACCGAAGGCCGGACTTGAGCCGGGGGAATGTCTCAAGACAGCCGAGGTACACCTCAAGCCCCGCAAGGCATCCCTAGCCCTGGTAAGGGCTTCGCCAAGGCTGACGCACTGGATATGGAACCGGCCAGCAGCCTGCCCGCTGGTGTATTCCAGGAAGTACCCCATGCGCCGAAGCATGACACACCATCAGGGCCAGGTACAGGGGCTTAGGTCACGAGGATGTCCGCAGCCAGGGATGTTTTGATGACGCCTGGTGAAATCTGCCGTTGTCCACATTTGGGCTTTGCTGCCTGAAGACCGAGCGCCCGCTTGGCGTTGCGTGGCTGCGTAGCCACCAGCGGCACGATGCGCCGCCGACGTGGATAGTTATCAGGATCACGCTGATCCCGAACAGCACGTGATGAAGCGGGATCAGTTGCGGCCCGAAGCTTGCCCATTCCCTCGGAAGCGTCGGGTCCCGGTTTTCCACCACGTCCATTCATGTCGAGCGTTTCGATAGCTGCGGCGAAAATACGTATGGACCACCGCATCCCTTAGGTCATAACCTTCCACTCATGAGCTACCGGGTGTCTTCACTCCTGAACGTGGGTCCTGTAGGCGGGCGTTATGTCTTTCTCCTTGTCGAATGGAATGACTTCGCCCACGGAGTCAAGGAAGAGTTGCACCGTCAAGCGGACGCTTTCGGACAGGCCATGCATGCACACGGCGTATTTGTAAGAGCATTTGAACGTTCAACGGACGCCGTAATTAAACAAGTGATGGACAAGCAGTGGCCGGGCCAAATCACCGAGAGGTTCATGATGGACCAGGAACCCATCATCCTGATTTTCGATCAGGATTGGGAGGATTTCGATCCTGGCCAGCATCCCTATGGCATCATCTGGGTTTCTGATTTCCAAGATGACCCGACTGCTGTCCGCCCCTTGCTTACGGAGCTAGCAATGAGGACTGCCAGAGGGGACGATGTAATCGCATATCTCCATGAGGTCGCCGAGAAGGAACAGCGCAAAAACGTCCTTGACGGTGTGGAGCGCGGTGCAGGGTTGCTTGCCCGCTTCGCCAGTTACGTAGAAATAAAACCAGAGATCTTTGGCGTGGCTGTGGACCTAAAAGCCATCCTGCGGGACATGGCTGAAAGAAAGACATAGCGTAGAGCCGGCAGTTGCCCGCGGGGGATCATCATGTCGGCAGAATCTCCAATATCGGCCCTTTAACAGGCAGGGGGCTTCGGAAAGGGCTGTTTCTCTGCCCATCACTCACGGCCTTTCCCTAGAGACTCCGTTAACTCAAAACCGTTCAGCCAGCGTCCGGTTCACGGAGGATGTCCGGAAGGCGGGGCTATGAGGGCGTGTCACCCGCATAGTCCCGGGCGACCGCCACACCATCGCGGAAATCTCGCTCAGTGTTGTCCTTGAATTTGGCTCCCATCGGTCGCGTTGTCGGCTTCGAATCAGAACTGTCACTGATACCGCCCGGCCGCACAGTTGCACCTGCACTAGGTCGAGCTTTTCCCAGCAGAAGGACTCCAGCTATGAGTGTCGGGAATTACCCCAAATTTTTGTCAGAGTGCATCGTCAAGGATCCTGACAAGGACTCCGGTCTTCGCGACGACGAAATGTACGGGGTGTACCTGAGCTGGTGCACCCTGCACGGAGCGCAGCCCGGCTCCGATCAGGCCTTCTGGGCTGCCATCAAGGAGCTCGGCCACAGCAGGAATTACCGCGGTGACGGCCACCACGTTTGGCCTGGGCTCACGATGACGGGCCCTGCAGCGGTGGACTACATCCTCGCCAGCCAGCCCGGCCTCGTCTAGAACCATCAGATCTTTGAGGCGCCCTCGAAGCATGCCGCGACGTTTGCCTCGTTAGCAGGGAAATGTTTGAGGGGCCGACGGCGACTGGGGGGTATGGACCGTCTCTTGGATTGGTCCACTCCGCCGCCGACCCGGCTTTGCGTCACGCTTCCGCGCGAAAAATTGGTGCCTCCCTAGAGCAACGGTATCCCTCTCCAACTTTTGCTGTCACTAGAAAGGGGGTACCCAATTCCTTTAAGAGGGGGCAGCGGGCCGCTCCTCCCGGCGGTCCTCGAGGCCGAACACGTTCCCCCCGCCTTCCTCTCCCAGAGGGCATTGGCCGGTCGTCTCCTGACTCTGGGGATACGGCGACTCACCGACGGGGCGAAGACTCCAGGTGAACCCCCCGGACCCGCCGATTCTTGCACCCAGGTATCGCATGTTAGCGGCCATGAAAAACTGCCCATAGGCGGCCACGAAAGTGCCCGCTGGCGGCCAGCAGAACTGCCCGCCGGTGGCCATGAGATCTGCCCACTTCCTTACTTGTTCCTGCCGCGTCTTTAAGCGGTGGGGGCCTCTCCCTGCGGTTTGATGACGGTGTCTAAGCGCACCAAAAGCGAACCAGGAAGAGGCCCTGTATGAAGTCTGACGGAGAAATCATGGAAATTCTTGCTGCCTACGATCTGACCGGATCGTTGCGCGCCACCGCGGAGCTCACGGGCTGCTCGCACCACACCGTTGCTAAACACGTCACCGCCCGTGACGCGGGCCGGCCGATCGGGGAACCCGCGGCCCGCGGCCCGCGGCCGGGTCACCGACGCGTTCCTGCCCAAGATCGAGGAATGGATCGAAGCCTCCAAGGGCCGGATCCGGGCCGACAAGGCCCACGAAAAGCTCCTCGCTCTGGGCTACACCGGTTCGGAACGGTCTACCCGCCGGGCGATCGCGCAGGTCAAAGCCGCGTGGCGGCTGGGCCACACCCGCGTCCACCGGCCGTGGATCACAGAACCGGGGATGTGGTTGCAGTACGACTTCGGCGACGGGCCCCGGATCGGCGGGGTGAAGACCATCCTTTTCGTGGCCTGGCTGGCGTTCTCACGCTTCCGCATCGTGATCCCGCTCAGGGACAGGACCGCGCCGAGCGTGTTCGCGGCCCTGGACCGGTGCTTCCGGATCCTCGGAGGGGCGCCGACCTATGTCCTCACGGACAACGAGAAGACCGTCACCACCGCCCACGTCGCCGGGGTCCCGGTGCGCAACCAGCAGACCCTGGACTTCGCCCGGCACTACGGGTGACCGTGCTGACCTGCCAACCGGCGGACCCGGCCACCAAAGGCGGAGTCGAAGCGTCCGTGAAACTCGCCAAGGCCGACCTCGTGCCCAAAGACACCAACCTCCGCGATGACTACCGCACCTTCGCCGAGCTCGAGGCCGCCTGCACGGCGTTCATGGACGAGGTCAATCACCGTGAGCACCGGACGACGCGGCGGAAACCCGCGGCCATGCTCGCCGAGGAAGCCCCGCGGCTGCACCGGATCCCGGACACCGCCCACACGGTCGCGTTCGGCCTGGCCCGCGGCGTTCCGGAGAACACCCCAATGGTCACCTTCGAAAACGCCCAGTACTCCGTCCCGGCCCACCTGCTCGGAGCCCGGGTGTTCGTCCGCACCCACGGCACCGGGCCCGGCGAGCAGGTCATCATCGTCCACCACGGCACGACCGGGCCCGTCGAAGTCGCCCGCCACGAACGGGCACGGCCCGGCAGCCCCGCCATCAACGACGAACACTTCCCCGGAACCCGGGCGAAGCTCCCCGGCGACTACGAGGTGAGGGCCCGCAGCGCGGACGAGGCCGCGTTCCTGGCCATCGGCGAAGGCGCCAGAACCTGGCTCGTCGAGGCCGCCGCGGCCGGGACCGCAAGGATGAACGTGAAAATGGCCGAAGCCGTTACGCTGGCCAAAATCGCCGGCACTGATCAGGTCGACCGGGCCCTGGGCGACGCCGCCCTGCACGGCCGGTTCGCGCACCCGGACCTCGCCTCGATCTTGAACGCCAACATCCGCCGCACTACCACCCACGCCGCCAACGAAGCCACCTCCCTCACCCAAGGAACAGGGGCGTGGGCCGCGATCGGCAACCCCGCAACCATCACCACGCCGGAGGAGGCCCGATGAGCCCCGTCACCACGACCAATACCGTGGCTCCGCCGCTACCGGCGGACCTGGAGGCCCTGATGCGGTCCCTGAAAATGCCCCACGCCCG
Source organism: Pseudarthrobacter sp. J47 (assembly GCF_049810315.1). GTDB lineage: Bacteria > Actinomycetota > Actinomycetes > Actinomycetales > Micrococcaceae > Arthrobacter. The sequence continues at coordinate 1,832,804 of NZ_CP187358.1, read as the reverse complement.
GGCGCTGGCCCCGGACCTGATCGCGACCGCCCGCGCCCAGCGGTGGGAACCGGCCGAGGTCATCAAGGCCCTCTTCACGGAGGAAGCCGCCGGCCGGGCCCGGTCCATGCTCGCTTCCCGCCGCAAAGCAGCCGGGTTCCCGACCGGGAAGACCTTCGAGGCGTGGGACCCTGCAGCGTCCTCCATCCCGGGCCCGACCCAGCAGGCACTGCGGACCCTGGAATGGATCACCCGCAGGGAAAACTTGGTCGTCTGCGGGCCCTCGGGGACGGGGAAGACGTTCTTCCTCGAAGCCCTCGGCCAGCAGGCCGTCGAAGCCGGAATGCGGGTCGCTTGGTTCAGGCTCGAGGACCTCGGCGTCCTCATCCGCGCCCACCGAACCGATGACAGCGTCACCCGGGCCGTTGCCCGGATCCTGCGCGCCGAGCTCGTGGTCATCGATGATATTGGTCTGTTGCCCGTGGCCACGGACGCCGCCGAAGGCCTCTACCGGGTCGTGGACGCAGCCTACGAAAAACGCTCCGTCGCGATCAGCTCCAACCTCCACCCCGCCGGGTTCGATGAGCTCATGCCCAAAACCCTCGCCACCGCCACCGTTGACCGACTGCTGCACCACGCCCACGTCTGCCAGACCAGCGGCGATTCCGTCCGTCTTACCCAGGCCCTCGCCGGAAAAGGAGTGACCCGCTTGAACTGACCAACCCAACGATGGCCGACCCCGCCGAAACGAATCAGTGGGCAGATCTGTTGGCCATAACCGGGCAGTTTTACTGGCCACCAGCGGGCACATCAACTGGCCGCCCATGGGCAGAACGTAATGGCCATTGACAATCGCAACTCGCTGTCTCGGCATCGACACTCATCATTAATTTCGCAACGACTAACACTACGCGCCACCTTCTACGACTGCGTCCGGTTGCAGCACACCCTGTCCCTGACAAACGCCGCCGCTTGGACTGCAGAAACAGTCGGAAATGGGTTTTCCGTACCTCGGTGAAGAAGTGTGCTGCCACCGCCCACAGCGGGGGCAATTCTCATACGGTGATCCACCGCTACCGCTGCCGGGGAGCTACTCCGAGGGGTCCCAATCCTAGCCGTGGAGAACCCGAACTGACCCCAGCTATGGACGGATTGAACTCGGGGCTGTTTTTGTGCCATCGTTTGTGGCGTTTCGCCGGCTCCGGCGAATTTCTGCGGGGCGATCGTCCTTGGGCGACCGGGCGCCTATCGTCGGCTGCGAGGCAGCTGAGCGGTAGTGAGAGTCGCGGCGCTGCTGTAGGGGGACGTCAACGCCCGTTGCCCGAAGTGGGCGTCCGGGCCATACCCGCACACCCTGCCCGGCACCGGCCGGTGGAGGCAGGTACAGCGTGTGGAGCTGCACAAATGGATCTGGTACTCCCCGGAGGGTCAAGTTACTGTTGCGTACAGAAGCCGAGCCGGATGGAGCGTGGAATCATCGTGGGATCGTTGAGCACAGTGGTGAGGGCCGGTTTGAGTGCCGGTCTGCTGACTCTGACCATGGTGGTGGCCGCCTGTGTCCCGGGTCCATCCGAGCCCCCGCCGTCCGCTGAATCAGTACAGTTTACCGCCCAGGGTGACATCGGCCTTGGGGCGGAGGCTGGAAAGGTGCTGGAGGTCATTGCGGGCCTGAATCCGCAACTTAATCTTGCCCTTGGGGATTTCAGCTATAAGGCCGGCCGCGAAGGGGAATTCTGCGACATGGTTACCGGCAAACTTGGCGCCGATTTCCCGTATCAGCTGATTACCGGGAACCACGAGAGCAACGGGGAGCAAGGGGATATCGACAACTTTGCCCGTTGCCTTCCCAACAGGCTGCCAGGTGTGGAGGGCGAGTACGGCCAGCAGTGGCGTGTGGACGTCCCGGAGGAGCACCCGGTGGTCCGGTTCATCATGGTTTCTCCCGGTATTGAGTTCAAGGACGGGAGGCCGCTCGATTATGCGCGGGGAAGCGAACGCTGGCGCTGGACGGAGGAAGCAATCGACCAGGCCCGCTCCCAAGGGATCCCGTGGACGGTGGTAGGAATGCATGCTCCCTGCTTCAGCATGGGCAAGAAAAGGTGCGAATCCGGAAAGGACTTCACGAATATGCTGATCGATAAGAAGGTCGACTTGGTTTTGTCTGCCCACGAGCATGCCTACCAGCGTTCACATCAGGTGGAGCTGGGAGACAGTTGCCCTGAGCTCGTTCCGGGCGAATTTTCCGCACCCTGCCTAAGCGACACGGACGACAGCATGGTGCAGGGCGGAGGAACGGTGTTTGTCACCGTCGGGGTTGGTGGTGTTGGGCTCTATGATGTGAAAAACGACGATCCGGAGGCCGGTTATTTTTCAACCTGGTCAGGTAGGAATCAGGATCCCGCGCTCGGCACCCTGGACGTCAGAGTTTCCGAAGAGCAGATCACCGCGCGGTTCGTTCCAGCCGAGGGCTACAAATTCACGGATTCCTTCGTCCTCCAGCGTAGAAAAACCGTTGATCCCACATACCACGGGGTAGTGCTGGAGAACATTCCCGGTGTGCCGGGCCGGGTCTGTCCCCGCTGTGATTCCGGCACACCCTGAGGGCGCCGGCCGGCCCGAGGATAGGGAAATGCGTTCTGGGTTGAGGCTGCCGGCTTTTGCCGGCCTGGCTGTCCCTGTATTCGGCCGCCGGTGCATGAACACGCTACAGCCGCCTCGCCCTGCTTTCAGACAACAAACCACGTGCACGCATAAAAACAGCTCCCCGAAAGTCGAACTGAGTCCGAGTTCCGGGAAAGCAGCTCACTTGACCTTACGAATACCCGGTCCCCTGGGATCTCTGCCCTGTGTGCCGGTGCCGTGCGCCGGACCCCCGGTGCCGCTGGGGACTGCGTCAGGGGTTGGAGTGGTTTCTGACCCGGGCTGTCAGGTAGAGGCGGTGGGCGGTGATGACCAGTGCCAGCCATGCTGCGCCGAGTGCCCAGGCTGCGATGACGTCAGTGAGCCAGTGGTGGCCAAGGTAGACCCTGCTTAGGCCCATTGTTGCGGCGAAGACTGCCGCCAGGAGGATTGCTGTTACGCGGGACCGGGATGTCTTCAGGCGGAGGATGACCAGGTAGGTGATGATCCCGGCGATGACGATTGCGTTGAGGGAATGGCCGCTGGGAAAGGACGCGGAGTGCTCGTAGGGGGGAACTGCGTCGCTGAGTGCGGGCCGGGTCCTGCCGATCAGTTGTTTGCCGGCGATTGTCATCAGCAACGATCCTGCAGCGGCAATGATGATGAGGATCACGGGGGTCCAGGACTTGCGGCGCAGGGCAAGGACGATGGTGGCTGTCAAGGCCAGGATTGGCATCCCGACAGTGCCGCCGATGTTGGTGTATGCGGTGACGGCGGTGTCCAGGGCGGGTGAACGGAGGGACTTGGCAGTGTCGAGTACCGGATGGTCAAGTCCCGCGACTCCGTCGGCTTCAACTACTGATTCATAGACCTCGGCGAAGATTACTGTCAGAGTGATCGCGATTGCTGCTCCGGCCAGCAGGGTCAGTATCAGGGCCGAGTGGGGGCCCAGTGCCCTGCTGACCCTTTGGACCGCGGCGGCCAGTGTGTGGCCGGTGCGGCCGTTCCAGCGTGTGAGGTCCTGGGCTCCTACGAAGCGGTCGTGATTGACTTCCCCTTGGATTCCTCCCGCGGAAGCGGGTTCTTCGGTGCCCTTTATCATTAGGGTTCTCCTTCTGTTGCGGCCGGTCCAGATGGTAAGCAAACTTAGCGCCTGCGTGGCTGTGGCTTCGTCCCGGACACGGCAGAGCACCCCTCGGGAAGGTCAGGACGGGTGGTGATCGGGTGCCTGTGCCCGGGTTGCCCGGTTCAGCCGGCGGCGGGCTTTGATGAGCTCGATGGTTATGGGCAGGACGGAGGCGAGGACTACTGCGATGAAAATCAGGTCGATGTTTTTCCCGATCCAGTTGAACTGCCCGAGCCAGTACCCGAGCAGAGTCATCCCGATGCCCCAGAGGAGCGCGCCGATGGCGTTGTAGGTCATGAATGTCCGATAGCGCATGTTTGCGGCTCCGGCGATGACCGGGGTGAAGGTGCGGATGACAGGGACGAAGCGGGCCAGTATTACTGCCCGTCCCCCATATTTGTTGAAGAAGCTCCGGGCCTGCATGAGGTGTTCCTGCTTGAAAAGCTTCGCGTCCGGTTTCCTGAAGATGGCAGGCCCGGCTTTCCTTCCGATCAAGTAGCCTGTCTGGTCGCCGGCGAACGCGCAGATGAAAATCAGAGCTCCGAGGGCCAGGATGTGGACCTTCAGTGTTCCCGTAGCCACCAGCAGGCCGGCGGTGAACAGGAGGGAGTCTCCGGGGAGGAAGAAGCCAACGAGCAGCCCGGATTCGGTGAAGACGAGGCCTCCGATGATGAGCAGCAACCAGGGGGCGAGGCCGGGTTGGTGCAGGAGCAGGATGGGGTCAGCCCAGTCAGGGAGGATCCCGGTCCCGGCCCGCCCCGGCCCGACACTGGCGAGCAGGTGCGCGGAGATGTCCATCCGGCAAGGCTATGCGGGTGCTCCTGAGGATCTCCTGAGAGAGCTCAGGATAAAAGCGGTGCGGCGGGCGGGACCCCATGCCTGTTCCCTGAGCATCGTTTGCTGCACGGCTCCGGGTGGACGGGCGGGAGGTCAGTCCTTGTTGTGGGCCGCTTTGCGGGTGAGCTTTTGTCGGGCGCGGGTCAGGGCGGGGGTGAGCAGGGTCCGGGCCAGGGACAATCCCTGCTCGATTCGGACATGTGGCAGGTAAGCGCGGGCGATGGCGTTGCCGATGGCCGGCAGTGCGGCGGCGTCCGGGTAGAGCAGGTAGAGGGGTGCGTAGCGGGGCTGAAATTTGGCTTTGAAGTTCAGCAGTGACCTGAAGCCGTAGACGGGTTCCAGGAGGGCGCCCAGGCGGTCAAGGAGCCGGTCGATAACGCCCGCGGCCAGTGGCGGATCGGTAGTCGTTGTCTGGTGGGGCAGGCGGGCAAGGGGGGCCCCGGAGAGGCTGATGAATTCACAACCTTCATCCTTAAGGGCTAAGGCGGCTGAGGCGATGAGAAATTCGACGCTGGAGCGGATGGCGGTGCTGCGGCGGCGGATGAAGTCCAGCGTCCACCCCACGACGTGGCCGTCCCGGTACACAGGCAACCATGATGCGACGGCGTGGACTGTGCGCTCACCGTCGATGGCGAGCAGGCAGCGCACTTCGGGGTCGTTGAGTTCATCGATGCCGCCGAGGGTGAAGCCCATTTCCGGTATCTTCTTGTCTGCAACCCATTCTTCGGAAATTACCTGGATCTGGGCTTGGATTGACAGCGGCGCGCTCGGGTATCTTATCCATTCGGCGTGGACACCTGCCTTAACGGTATTGTTCATCGCTGTGCGGATGTCCTGGAACTTTTTGCCCTTGAACGCCAGCGCCTCCAGATCCAGGACGGTTTCCTGGGCGACCTGCACGGTGCCCCACCCGGTCGAGTCGGCGTAATCGCTCAGGTCCCGGGGGACGGAGTAGAAACATGGGGTCCATCCGTTCGCGGCGCAGTACCGGGCGAACTCATCAAAGGAGCTTTGCTGCGCGGATCTTGGTCCGGCCGGCGGGCCGAGGGCGAGGGCAATACCACCGATCACCCGGTAGGCGATGAAGCTTTGGCCGGTGGTGGAGAACCAGTAGGTGTTCCCGGGCCAGGTGGTCATCCAGGAAAGGGAGCTGCTTTCGCAGCTCTTGAGGATGCTCCGGGCCCTGTCTTCATCGTCGCTGCGCCGGCTGTGGGCAGGGCGGAGGAACGAGGCGAGGATCAGGGCCCCTGTTGCGGCCCAGAAGAGAATGCCGACGCCCTCGTACAGGGCCACGGCCACAGTGTCCTGGGGGACGAAGGCGGGAGCAAGGTCCAGCATGTAGCCGAGCGGTAAAAACCTGTCCGGAACATCGGCCAGGAGTTCGGCCATCCCCGGGACCGGGGTAAAGTCTTGGGCCAGCGCCAGCCCGGCCCCGACATAGATGAGGCCAAGGACACCGGCCGTCGCCGCGACGGTGCCGCCCAGGCGCAGGTAGGTTCCTGCGGGGGCCTGGACAGGAAACAGCCCGCGGACGCTGAGCAGGACGATCGAGAGAAGGATCGGCAGCAGCAGCGGCAGCACCAGGGTGAGCGGGTGCCCGTAAACGGCTGCGTCCATCGCCCCGATGCCTTCGCCGGCGGCAGTGGCAGGGGCTGCCGGCTGCAGGACCCCGGCGATCGTGACCGCAGCCAGCACTGACAGGCCGGCCTGGACGAGCAGCGCCGCGGCCCAGGCGAAGCGCCGGCCGCGGCGAAGGCCGTCAGCGAGCAGCAGGAGGAGGAATGAGGGGAGGACGGCCATGAACGTTCCCCCGGCCCCGGCACGTATTTGCAGCTGCGCGGAGGCGCAGTCCCTGGCCTGCGCGGGGTCCGAGCACAGGCTTTGCAGCGTTTGCGGATCGATGGGCTGGATGTTGGTGAACAGGAAACGCAACACCGACAGCGGCCCCACAGCGTGCGGGGCCAGACCGGCCACCACGGGGCCAATGGCTGCGACGGCGACGAGCAGGGCGACCAGCACCCGGCCTTCATGGCGGGAGCTGACGGGCCGGCCGGCCCGCGGACGCCGGCCGGCCAGCACCGGCCCCAGAAAGAGCCCAGTTGCGGCAGCGCCCAGCCGGACCAGATCAGCGAAGCCCCCGTTATACAGGGCAAGGAGCAACAGCAGCGCCAGGACCACCAGCCGGATCCGCCGCCGCCACAGCGTTTCCATGGAAGCGGTCCCGGCCATGGCCGCGGCGCAGATCATGGCGCTGGGTCCCATGAACAGGTGCCCGCTCATCTCCCTGGCCCAGTCCCCTATCAGCCCCCCGGCGCCTGCAACGAATCCTGCCGCGGCCGTGAGGCCCAGCAGCTGGCCGGTGAGGGCAGCCGCGGCGAACCGGGCACTGCCCATCCGTCGCTCCAGCACTACGCCCGCGACCAGGAGCAGCAGTGTTCCGAGCAGGTAGCCCGCAAGGTTGCGGGCCCAGAAGGCTGAGCTCAGCAGTACCCACCAGTACTCCGGAAAGGAATGTGCAGTTGCGGCCAGCTGGTACCGGGAAGACCCGCCCGTAGCGGTCAGAAGGACCCCCGCTCCCAGGAACACGGCGATGCAGGTGAGTGTGACGGGCGCGCCGGCACAGCTCCACCATGGACGCCTTACCCGGAATTTCCCGGCCGGTCCCGCACCCGGACTTTGAGGATGCGTCGTCACGGGTGTTCCTTTCGGGCCCCGATGGCGGGGAGGCTGTACGGTCATCCGGGCGTGGACGTTTGAGTCTTATCGTGCCGGCGTCTGCTCCCGCTCGAAGCGGCGGATCAGGGCGGTCCCGGCGAGGCGTGGCGCTATCAGATTGTTCCATACCGGCAGCCAGGCAAGGATGGCCGCTGAGCTGATGACCACCGACCCGGCGACGTCGCTGAGGTAGTGCACGCCCAGGTACAGCCGGGAGAAAGCGACGAGCGCTACGGACACGGCCCCGGCGACGATCAAGGAGAGCCGGTGGGACCGGGTGGGGGCAAGGACGATGACCGCTGCCAGCACCAGGGCCGTGGCGAAGGCTGTGTGTCCTGAAGGGAAGCTGTCGAGGCCGGTTTCGGTGACGAGGGCGGAGACGGCGTCTGCCGGGGGCCGGGAGCGGCTGACCAGGATTTTGCCGATGGTGGAACTGACCCAGCCGACGGCGACGACAGATCCGAAGGCAAGCGCCTGCAGGGGACGGCCCCTGCCCCACAGGAGCCATGCGCAGATTCCCAGCAGCAGCGCCATCGCCCCTGCAGGGCCGATGCCGTAATTAATCAGTTGGCTCAGCCCGGTAAGGGCACCGTTGCGGCCGTGACTCAGGGTGATATCCAGGCTCAGTTCCGGTGCAAAAGGGCCCAGTGATTTCGCTGCCAGCCCCCAGGCGAGGGCCGCCCCGTACATGAGCATCGCCGCCGGAATCCACCACCAGGAACGCACTCCTGGCAACATTGCTGACTGGGACGGAACGGCAGTGCTCATGGGCATGGTCCTCACTGATCGGCACGGTGGTGATCTTTAGAGAGCATGGCCTTCAGGCTCTGAGAGGAAGCTGAGAACACCGCCCTACGATGCGTTTCTCAGGGTGTCCTCAGATGCGCGGGTTGATACTGGCTGTAGCGACAAGGAAAGGTCCACCATGAGAATCCTGCTGGTTGAGGATGAGAAGATGCTCGCCGAGACGGTCCGGCGGGGCCTGACCAATGACGGTTTCGTCGTCGATGTCACTCACGACGGCGTGAGCGGCCTGTGGGCTGCGACGGAGAACCCGTACGATGTGATCCTTCTGGACCTCATGCTTCCGCTTAAAAACGGCTACGACGTGCTGAAGGAAATCCGGGAACGGAAAATTTGGACCCCGGTGTTGATGCTCACGGCCAAGGACGGCGAATATGACCAGACGGACGCTTTTGACCTCGGCGCCGATGACTACCTGACCAAGCCTTTCAGCTTCCTGGTGCTCCTGGCCAGGATCCGGGCGCTGATGCGCCGCGGAGCGCCCGAACGTCCTGTCGTGCTCTCCCTTGGCACACTGAGCATGGACCCGGTGAGCCGCAGCGTCCGCCGCGGCGGGGAAACGATTGCGTTAACGGCCCGCGAATATGGGCTGCTGCAATACCTCATGCGCCGGCACGACCAGGTCGTCTCCAAAGCCGAAATTCTCGACAACGTCTGGGATCCTGCCTTCGAGGGCGGGGACAACGTGGTAGAGGTTTACATCGGGTACCTGCGACGGAAAATTGATGGTCCTTTCGGCGTGCAGACCCTCACCACAGTCCGCGGAATGGGCTACATGCTCATCGCAGACCGGGCCCCGGGCACGGACTCCCCGGACCGGCCGGGCATCTAGGACCAGAAACGACAAAACGTCAGCGCACGGCTGTCCGCGGACCCTACCCCGGCGGGGCAGTTCCAGCGGCCTTGGGGGGCTCCGGTTTTCAGCCCAGAGACTGCGGTTCAATGGTCCTGGCCCCCTCGGCGCCCCTCGTGTCCGTTCCCTGGCCGGGGGTCTGAGGGAGCACGAGCTCGAACCGGCAGTCACCATTGGGGGTTTCGGTGGCCCGGATTGTCCCGTGGTGGGCTGCCATGATCCCGGCGGCGATGGCCAGGCCCAGGCCGCTGCCACCGCTTTCCCTGGAGCGGCTCTCGTCGAGCCTGACGAAGCGTTCGAAGATCCTTTTCCGCTCCGGCTCCGGGACGGGAGGGCCATCGTTATCGATGGTGACGGTGGCACCCTGGGCGTCGTTGCGCAGTGTGATGCTGATCCAGGCCTGGGCGTGCCGGTCCGCGTTGTCCAGGACGTTGCGTATCACCTGTCCCAGGCGCCGGGCGTCGCCGGTGACCCGGGCCGGAGTGAGCTCGGCGGTGATCTGATGCCGGCTGGTGGAGCGGAGCCGCCGTATTTCTCCGTCCAGGACATCGTCCAGGTCCACATCGCGGGCCTCCAGCCTGAGGCCGCCGTCGTTGGTTTTGGCCAGGGTCAGCAAATCCTCCACCAGGTACCGCATCCGGGCGGTTTCCCCGGCCAGGACCTCTTTCACGCCGTTCCAGGTCTCCCCCGAGGGGTCAGCGGCGGCGATCTCCACCCCGGCGCTGAGGGTGGCGAGCGGGCTGCGCAGTTCATGGCTGGCGTCCGAGACAAAGCGGCGCTGTTCCCGGTCCGAGGCCTGGAGCCTCTCGAGCATCGTGTTCATGGTCAACGCCAGGGCATGGATTTCATCGGCGGTGGGTGGCACGTCCACCCGCCCGTCCAGCCGCTGGGCGTTGATGTCTGCGACCTGCCCGCGGATCCGTTCGACCTGGCGCAGCGACCGGCCCACCAGTACCCACACGGAGACCCCGACGATGGCCAGCAGCAGGGGCGTGGCACCGAGCATGAACCATCCCACTGTGGTCACAGTGTCGGCCTGGACCTGCACAGTGACAGCGACGACGACGGTGTACACCCCGGTCCCTGCCGCCACGCCGCTGGCAATGATCAGGAATTCATCGTCATCACCAATGCTTTGCAGGCTGGATACGTCCTGGGTCAACGTCTGCCCCGCACCGGGACGCAGGTCAGTGAGCGGGGTCCTGGCAGCAGACGGGACTGATCCGGCGATCACGGCACCTGCCGGGCCCAGAATTTGCACGATTTGGCCCGTATGCGCCGTGGACTCGATGTATTGAGCCGCCTCGGCAACATCCTGGTCCGCAATCAGCGTGATCACGTCCTGGGCTTTCTGTCGTGCCGCTGCCTCCGTCGTTGCGACCAGCGAGGTCTGCAGCAGCACCAGCAGGATAATCCCTCCAACCAGCAAAGCCCCCGCGACCACCGCGACTGCCGTGGCCGTGGCGCGCTTGCGGATACCCCACCGCTTCCTGCTCCTGAGGCGCCCGGGCCGGAGGTCGCCGCCGGCGCGGCCGTGCGGTAAAGAGGTGTCCTGGTCCATCATTCAAGGATGGGTCACCCCCCTGGCCTGAGACAACTCCCCGTGCGGGTCCTCTCAGCCGTGCCTCATCGCCCCTCAGCCCCTTCTCAGGTTCTCCCCCTCACAGTGGAGGTACGGCACCGGCCCCGGAAGGCAGGAGCGGACGGGCTCAAGCCGGATGGGGCTGCGTCCGCGATCGAAGCGGATTATGAAAATTGGCAGCCATTGTATCCAGGACACCGATCCTGCTGTTGGATGAAGGGAGCGCCTATGACAGCCACACGGTGAAGCCCCGGCCTGAAGCACTGCCCGAAGCAGCTGCCGGGGCACCGTGACCCGCGGGAGCCCCACGTCTTCTTTCCGCGGGCCGCGGTTTTCCCGGCACTGTCAAGGGCGTGCCGCGGCACGCACTGCCCGGACCGCGCGTTCGTCCATGACATGACACGCCGCTTATCAGCCCTATGTTTCATCACCAACCACGGGAGGGAGCTGCCGCCAGATGGATGCCCTGACCGGTCTGGATTTGCTCACCGGCGTTGTCCCTGTCACTGCAGGAGTCCTCGCCGGCGCCGGCGGGCTTTTCCTTTTTCTTCGCAGGGGCCGGGGCTGGTGGGCGGCGGTGGCAGCCGCCGCCGCGGCCGCCGGGCTGCTGGCCTGGGGAATTAACTGGTTCCTGACGAATGTCTCGGGCACCACAGCCCATGATCTGCCCGGACCCGTGATTCTGTGGCTCGCGGTGGCGGTTTTGGCCGTCCTGCTGATGCTTCTGAATCTGCACCGCTCCCGGTGGCCGAGGAAAGTCCTCGCCCCGGCGGCCATGGCCATGGTATTGCTGAGCGCAACTCTTGGGACCAACGCCTATTTCGGGACATACCGCACCGTTGATGACCTGACCGGGGCCAGCACAGCCGGGATCACAGCCCTTGCCCCCGGCACCGGCGCCCCGGATGCCGGTACTTCACCGGTTTTGGGACCCGTGTCCGCCCGCTGGGTGAAGCCCGCTGACCTGCCAACGGGCGGGACCATCAGTTCTGTTCAGATCCCGGGACCGGTTTCGGGGTTCAGTCCCGGCACGGGATATGTGTACCTGCCGCCGGCGTACCAGGCGCAGGACCGGCCGTTGCTGCCGGTCCTTGTTTTGGTCGCCGGGCAGCCGGGGTCCCCCTCAGACTGGGTCAGTTCCGGCCGTTTAAAGGAAACCATGGACGCCTTCGCCGCCGCCCACCAGGGCCTGGCCCCCGTCGTGATCGTTCCGGACGCCAACGGCTCCGGTACCGGGAATACCATGTGCATGAATTCGGCCATCGCCAACGCCGACACCTACCTCGCCGTTGACGTGCCGGCCTGGGTCCGGTCCACGCTGAGCGTTGACCTAAATCCCCGGCGCTGGGCTTTTGGCGGGTTTTCCTTTGGCGGGACCTGCGCCATCCAGATGGCTGCCCTCCACCCGGACATCTACCCCTCTGCAATCGACCTCAGTGGCGAAGCTGAACCGGCCCTGAGCGCAGACCGCGCCGAGACCGTCCGCCGGGCCTTCGCAGGTAATACTGGGGCCTTCACTGCCCTGACTCCGCTGGAGGTGATGGCGCATACCCGGTACCCCAACAGTGCCGTCTACTTCGCGGCCGGGGCCCAGGACGGAACGTTCTCCGCCTACATGGCCCAGGTGTCCGGGGCCGCGAAACAAGCCGGCATGGACGTCATCGCGGTGCCCGTGCCGGGGCTTGGCCATTCCTGGGGTGTCCCGCAGCAGGCTCTGGGCCCGGCGCTGGACTGGCTCGCGTACCGGCTGGGCCTCGTCCACTGACAGGCCAGCACCTGTCGCTTTTCGCCTTTCCACTGGTCCCGGGCGAGGGGTCCACAGGGCTTTCTCAGCAGTGGCAGGGCAGGGTGGGTGCATGAACAGCATCGGCAAAAGCCTCACGGCCGCACTGACCCTGACGATCGTTTCGGTGCTTGGCGCCGGAGCGGCCGCCGGGGCTGAACACCCGCAGCACCCCGCGTCCCACGCGCCGGTGTCGGTAACCGCCCCCGCCGGGCTGCTGAGCCCACCGGGCACCCCTGTCTACGGCCCTCCCCCCGGTCATCACGCAGGGCCGGCCGGCCCGCAGGCGGCCGGGCAGGACCTCCACCGTGAGGAGCGGCTGGTCGAGGACGAACGCGAACACGCAGAGGCTGCACCGCATACCCTGGGCCGATTTGATTCCGGGAGCGCCTGAAATTGTTCACAGTCATTCTCAGGGTGCTCTAAGCCTCCCGCCCGTACCGTCATCACCATGACGGACATGGCAATTGAAACGGACAGGCTGACCAAAAGGTACGGGAACGCTGTGACGCTGGATGCCCTGACCCTCCGGGTCCCGGAGGGGGAGATTTTCGGTCTCCTGGGACACAACGGGGCGGGCAAGACCACGACGGTGAACATCCTGACGACCTTGCTCCCCCCTTCCTCCGGCACGGCACGGATCGGAGGTCACGACCTTGGACGCGGCGCGGCGGGGGTCCGCCGCTCCATCGGATACCTGCCCGAAAACGTGCAGTTCTACGGCAATCTGACGCTGGAGGAGAACCTGCTGTTCTTCGCCGGGCTCTCCGGAGTGGACCGGCCCCGGGCCGCGGTTGAAGCGGCGCTGGAAGCGGTGCACTTCACCGGTTTCGGCCGGCAGCGGATGGAGACGTTTTCCAAGGGGATGCGCCAGCGGGCCGGGATCGCCCAGGCGATCCTGCACGCGCCCGCTGTCCTGTTCCTGGACGAGCCAACATCCGGGCTGGATCCGCAGGGAGTGGCACACCTGCGCGAGGTCATCATCGGTCTGAACCGCGAGTTCGGGATGACGATTTTCATGAGCACCCATCTTCTGGCGGAAGTGACCCGGACCTGCACGAGCATCGGGATACTTAGCTCCGGCAGCCTGATCTACCAGAACTCGGTCGCGGCGACCCTGCAGTCGTTCCCCGATCAGGAATCTCTGGAAGAGATCTACCTGCGCATCGAAGCCGGTGCCGTGCCGTGAGTGTCTGGAGGAGCACCGTCCGTCATGAAGTAGCCGCAACGTGCCGGGAACGGCTCCCTCAGCTGGTCCTCTCCGTCTTCGTTGCCATGACCGGGGCTGCGGCCTTCATTGGTTCCTCAGCCAAAGAAACCGTCAGCGGCGTCTACCGGGAGGCAGCCGCCCAGGCACTGACGACCGCGGCGAACCCATTCGACGGTGTCTCCCCTCTCTACTACGCGCGGAACAATGTCATCTACATCATCCTGATCGGTGCCCTGCTCGCCATCGTCACCGGCGTCCAATCCACGATCCGTGACCGCCGGGCCCAGACCATCGACCTCGTCCTGTCCCGCGATGTCCGCCCGGTGAGCTACCTCGGTGCGAAACTTTCCGGGATAGCGTTGATGCTGGCCGGACTTTTGGTTCTTACGGCGTTTCTCAGCTTTGCCGGCATTGGAGCAGTGACCGGAACCGTGCCAACGCCCGGTGAAAGCCTCAGACTCCTGGGCCTGTACGGGCTCGCCTGGCTGTTCCTGATGGCATTCGTCACCTTCGGCATGATCAGCGGCATCCGGGCCGCAGGAGCCACCCCGGCACTCCTGATGCCCATCGTCGCCTGGAGCATCATAGTCTTCATCCTGCCGCTGGCCGGAACCGCCGCGTTGCCGGTCTCACTCCTGAACCCTGTGCCGGCGCCCGTTGTTGCCCCGGAAGGTTTCTTTGCCCTGAGCAGCACCGTCACAGGACCCCTGTCGCTGGGCGAGCAATTCAAACACGCCGCCCTCCTCCTCCTCCAGGACCCTGCCGCTACCGGCACGATAACTGCACCGCTCCTGACGATTCTGGCAGTCCTCACAGGGGGCTGCGTGGTGCTGCTGGCCACAAGCCGGCACCGGCTGAGGAGCCCAATCCATGCCTAGGCTCCTGAGGATCTGCGGGAAGGAACTCAAAGACCTTACCCGCAGCCGTGCCCTGACAACGCTGGTCCTCTTCCTCGCCGCCGTCGTCGCTCTCTCAGTACTGGTGGCAGCAGCAGACTTTCGCATCAAAATCGGCGAATACAACAACTACGTTGCAGCACTGACACGCAGCGGAGGGACCGTCAGCGGGCCACCACCGGAACTCTCCGCCCTTCAAATGCTGCGCGCCGCCATGGAGTATCTGGAAATCGTCGGCAGCCTGTTTGCCGTCATCCTCGGCTACGGGCTCATAGCAAAAGAAAAAAACAGAGGCACCCTTCAATTACTCTTTACCCGTCCGCTGGGGCGGGTCAGCTTCGCCGGTGGGAAAATCCTGGCCAGCGTAGTCCTCTGGGCGGCCGTGACCGCAGCCTTGTTCGCCGTGATCACAGCAACCCTGCTCCTGGTAGCCAACGCGCCGCTGCAGGGAGAAGACTTCGCGAAGCTGGCAGTGGCCGCGGCCCACACCGCCATCTACCTCACCATGTGGTCGCTGGCCGCGTTTGCCCTGGCCGCCTTCACCCGAGCGCCGGGAACAGGCCTGGTCCTGGCCCTGGTCCTTTGGCTCGTGGTGGTGCTGGTCATTCCCCAAATCGGAGACACCATGGACCCGGACAACCAGGTCCCCGGCGGCCTGTTCGCCAGCCTCCAGATCGACAAGTCCCATGAACACTCCGTGATGGCCGGCTTCGCCGGCTACGAAACAGCCCGGGACCTCATCGAACAAACCTCTGTGACCAAACAATACGAACGCCCGCTGTTCGCCTGGCTGGGCATCAAAAACCAGTACAACCAGCAACCCTTCAGCGTCATCTGGGCCGGGACCTTCAACAACACCCTCTGGCTCCTGACCGGGTTCGCCGCAGCCCTCGCGGCGTCCTTCCTCGCAGCGACCCGGACAAATCTACTCAGAAAGCTCACCTGATCATGAAAAAAGTCCTCATCCCCCTGGGCGCGTTCCTCGCGGCGCTGCTGATCGGAGTCCTGATCTGGCAAAGCTCAACCAGCGCTTTAACCGGCCCTGGTGCCGGCGCCTCGGCAGCTGCGTCAGCTCCGACGGTCCTGCCGGTCACCTCTAACCCCATCGCTGGCACCGGCACAAAGACCGGGCTGAGCATCACCGGGGCGATGGCAGAAGACAATATCGACCCGTCAACCAAAGCAGCCATCGGTGACCGGTTGCAGTTCACGCTCACCAACACCACGGACACACCCCTGACCGGGCTGGAGGTCTTTTACACCATGAAGGACACCGCCACGGGCGCCACCGAGTCCTACTACCAAAAACTGGACGGAACCACCCTCGCCCCGGGCCAAAGCACTACCATCTATTTCGACAACGGCACCGGCACCGGCCACTATCCGGAAAACCAGTACAGCCTCTACCGCAGCTCCACCAACGAGGTACGGATCAGCATCGAAGCCGCCGTACCCGGATACGCCCCGGCCCAAGCCACCGCCACCAAGGCCCAAGGCGCCGGCGAGAAAGCGGACTGACCCGACCCCGGACCAAACCAGACAGATCTTTTGCCGCCGCGCGCACCCACCCCATCCTTCCCCGCGGCCGATATAAGGGATTGCGCTGGCTGGACAGCGCCAACACACCGCACCTGTCCCTGCACGCCCTCACTGTGAACTCGCCCCTGGAAAGTGGTGAGAACATCGAGCTTCATTATGACCAGTGCCATCCGGCCCGGTGGAGCCTCGGGCCGCCCCGACACGACAACACAGTCCTGATTGTCGGCTGGATCCTGACCGTCCTGGGAATCCTCTGCACAGTGGCGGGCTTTGTCCTGCTGATGCTCTGACACATGCTGGGACCCCGCACCTGTTTCAGAGCGGTGACGTCTGTTCCGTCAGCGCACGGATTTGCGGCGGCCGGCGATGCCCTCGGCGACACCGATCAGGAGGACGGCTGCGATGACAGCGACGATGAACCCGAGGATGTTCAGCTCGAAGATGTCCCCTGTTCCCAGCAGGCTGGCGATGACCCCGCCGATGACCGAGCCGGCCAAACCCAGCAGCAGGGTCGCGATGAAGCTGAGGTTTTGTTTGCCCGGTTTGATCAGTCGGGCCAGTGCTCCAATGACGAGTCCGGCGATAATGAATCCAATCACAGCAGTACGCTCCTATCAGCTTTGGTCCGCGTCGCGGACCGAGGTTTTTATCCTAGACCTGCGCCCCGGCCGTGCAGGCGCGGGCGGGGTGCATTGTGGCCGGCTGTTACGGGTTTTGCTCCCGTTCAGTGACCTCTGCCCGGGAAGTAGCAGGGGTCCTGTCCTGTGCTTTTCCCAGGTCCATGGAGACGGCTGCTTTTTGGTACTCCCGTTCGGGTTCCGGTGTTGCTCTGCGGCCCTGGCCTTTTTCGTCCAGCACGGTGTCGCGTTCTGCTTTTCGTACGTCTTCGTCGGTGATTTGGTCGTCCGTCTTTTCGTTCCAGGCCTTGATCGCCGCCCATGTCACTGCTGCGAGGGGGACCGAGAGGATGGCCCCGATGATTCCCGCGAGTATGGTCCCGGCGGTCAGGGCCAGCAAGATAACCAGGGCGTGGACACTGAGGGTGTGGCCCATTACCACCGGCTGCAGGAAGTTGCCTTCGAGCTGGTTGACGAGGATCACGGCGATGACCACGATCAGTGCCGTGACCGGGCCGTTGGCGACCAGGGCGACGAGGGCGGCCAAAACACCGGCGAGGGTCGCCCCGACCAGCGGGATGAACGCTCCGATGAACACCACCGCGGCCAGCGGCAGCGCGAGCGGGACTCCGAGCAGGATCAGGGCCAGCCCGATGAAGAACGCGTCGACGGTGGCTACGATGGCCGTTCCTCGCACGTAGCCGCCCAGGACCAGAAGGCTTTCCTGGCCTACACGCCTTGCCTTGACCAGGCGTGTTCCTTTGAACGCCCGCAGGATGAAAGCCCAGATGCGTTCGCCGTCTTTGAGGAAGAAGAACAGGATCACGACCATCAGCAGGAAACCGGTGATGAAGGTTCCTGCGGCACTGAGGCCGGAGACCACGCCGGCGCCGGCGGTGCTGCTGGTGATGAAGTCCAGGACGGCGTCCCTGGCCTGTTGGATTTGCTGCTCGTCCACCGGGACCGGGCCGTTGCGCACCAACCCGTAGAGCTGATCGAACCCTTGCCTGGCGCTGCGGGCGAGTTCGCCCGCCTGTCCCATTACGGCGAACACCACGGCCGTGACCAGCCCGCCCACGGCCAGCAGCAGCAGTAGGAAGGAGAACCCGGTCGCGGCGGCACTGGGCCAGCCTTTCCTCCTCAGCCAATGCACCAAAGGCGCGATGGCAGCAGCGAGGATGAGCGCCAGCAGCAGCGGGATGACCACCAGCCGCAGCTGGATCAGCGCGTACACCAGCACCGTTGCAAGGCCCAGCAGCAAAAGAGTCTGTCCCGCCCTGACACTTGCGCGCCCGTAAGCATTCCGCCAGGGGTCCACCCGATCCGGAGTATTCATGGATTTTTCTCCTCATGTAGGGCAGTCACGGCGCTGTCCTGCCGCTGGCATCCCCCAGGACACACCCGGAACAAGTGCCGGTGTTCAGGCTACCTAAGGCTCTCACGCCCTGTCCGGGCCTGCCGTGACCGGTGCCGGTCCCCGACGATCCCGTCAACAGCGGGGACAGTGCAGGCTCCCTTCCCGCTGGCCGCCGAAGACAGGAACAGTTCAGTGACAATGGAGCTGCGGTGCGGCGCTGGCCGCCGCCCGCGGCCTGATACTTAGGGTGCAGCTTCTGGTGGAACCTGAAGCTGTCAGTCTCCTTTTTCCGCGCCCAGCGCTGCGATGGAGTCCGCCTGATCCAGCAAGTTTTTTCGGTCGGCCGGTGAATGGTTTGCGGCGCCGATGGCGTTGCGCATGAGGCGGAGGTGTTCGAGGACCTCCGCCCGGTGCGTGCCGTTGCGGTCACACCAGCTGAGTTCGTGGAGGAGTCCAAGAAGACGCCCGGCCACGACGGGGTCCGCTGCCCGTACTGTCGTGGCTGGTTCAGGGCCAAATCGAGGAGGTCACCGAGGACAGGAAGGGCCAGCACCACACGTACCTTCCTGGCCTTGTCCCTGAGCTGGTCCGGGCCCTGGGGCCGCTGCGCCAACCGGCAAGGAGGACGGAGAGATGCCCGATGACGTGGACGGCGGTGGTGGGGTCATTAACGCCAGGCGAAAGGGCGCGTACGGCGACATCGACCAGCTGGCGGAACCCAAATCCGACATCCTGGACATTGGTGCGCTCATACCCGGTTTCGACAGCTGTCTCTAAGACCGCCGGCGTGAATGTCACTCCAGGGTCCGCCGGCCAAACGGTCGCGAAAGGAACACCCCTCGACCAAGGAGGTGCCCGGCTCACGGTCGATCCGCACCACGGTCCCGGGAGACTTTCGCAGCTTGCACCAGCGCGGCCTTATCGAACGAGGTCAGGAACCCTGAATGAGTGGAGTTGATAAGGAATGTTTCGGACGCCGGGGACCGGGCCGGGTCCGGGAGAAGGGCGGTCCTTGGGAAAGACACGGTCAATGGTTTCCTGCGTTTCGGCGTTGACCCTTCGCATCATGGTTTCCCCACGGATTTCCCTGGTGAGGTGCGCCAGGAAGAGCACCAGCCCGATGACACTGGCTATGGCGAGCACGAAAGCGACCGTGACGGAAATCTCCGGAACAAGTGAAGATTTCCCGTCGTCTTCACCGCGAACGCTGCGAAGGACCGTCAGCGCATAGGAAAACGTGGCCAGAAAGAGAGCCAGCGTGCGGTGGACGAAACGGTCAGCAGTAAACGTCCGCACCAACCGTGGGGAGAACTGGCTGCTGGCCACCTGGAGAGTAACAACGGTCAGCGAAAACGCCAGCGAGGTCACGGTGATAAGGGAACCCGAAATGGCCTGCAGAACAGCCCTGGCCGCGTCCGTTCCCCCGCTAAAGAGGAGAACTGTCATATTGCCGGGCAAACGGTCGTCGACAACTGCATCGAACATGGGCAACGCGGTGCCCAGGATCACGGCGACAACAACCGCGAACGCCGGAACAGGTCATAACTCGGTCCGTAACGCATCCGCTGACCGGGAGGCACATGCCTTCACTATGGCCCCCGCGAAGCATGGAAACCGTTTCTGCCATAAGTTCCTACTCTGCCGGGACGTCATCTATGAGAACTATGTCTAGCACGGACGGAACCTGCCCGCCCTACCACGTTGGTCCACGGAACCAGCGCGGAGGCCGGGAAAGGGCACCGGGCTCTTAGCTGGCTGTTGCCGGAATATCGCCCAAGCCTCTGCGGTCTCCTCGCCACGGGAGAAACGCGTCTCTTTGCCCGGTGACAGCGGAATAACGCGTCGTAGACACCGGCTTGCGATCAGTGTGGCCGTAGGAATTTGCACCTATCAGGATTTCCCTGGTCCTCCCTTGGTGATCAAGCCCCACTCCTGACTATCGAATTCGGCGGCCCACCGGCCCCCCGAACTGTCGGCTCTCGTTATCTAAAGTCCCTCACATCATTCCATCACCGTGAGATGCTGGCCCTTTTGAGCTCTTCCAGCTGCTAAGCCCTTCCGTCCTTAAGACTTGGCGAGTATAAGTGTTGTGATGAACCGGCCCGGCTGGGGATACCCGCTGATAGCTCTCCAACGGCAAAGGAACCTCAGCAGGGCGGCAGGCATTCTGGTCAACCCCACAGTTGAGGAATCTCAATGGCATCACACCTGTCCTAGCTAGCAGCAGAAGATCAACTGCCGATTTTGAAGGACGTCGTGCACCTACTTCAGGGTGAGGACGAGTTTGGGTGCGGTGGTGCTGCCGGCTTCTTTGGAGTTGAGGTCCAGGCCGTCGGTGCTGCTGGTATCCAGGCCGAGGGAGAGTTGTTGGCCGAGTTCACCGGCCAGGGCGCTGATGGTCAGCGGGATGTTGTAGTTGGTGTTGGTTGTTGTCGGGCCGAGCGTGCCGATACCGGCACCGAGCGTGGGTCGGTTGTTGTAGGTGATCCCGCTCTCGGTCCAGCCGTCATCAGCGACCAGTTTTACGTTCTGCTTACCCGTTGACCCACTCCGGGCGCTGCGCACTTGCAGTGTTGCGCTCTCCAGGGTCCTGCCGGCGTACGCGGACAGATCAAACTTCAAGTACGTGAGATCCACTACCGGGCTGCTGTCCACCCCCAGCACGGTACCCGCGCCGTAGTTCGTCCCCGCCGCTCCGCCCGAGACATAGCTGTCAGCAGTGGCCGTGAGCGTGACGGTCTCCGACGCGCCCCCGGCGGAAGCGGTGGTGAAGGTCCACGTCTTGTCCTCCGCCAACGCGTTACCTGCAACATCCTTCACCCCGTCGGTGCCGCTCCTGATCATCGCCGTGTACGTCGTACCGGCCGCCAGATCCGCGTCCGGGTTCAGCGTCGCTATCCTGTCCGTGCCGTTGTAGGTCACGGCGGCCGGCACCGCGGCCGCCCCTGCGGTCAACGTGAACGTCGCCGGGGTGACCGTCGAGGCATCGATCGCCTCCGAAAACGACCCCGTCACATCCGCTCCCACCACCACACCGGCCGCCCCTGCAGCCGGAGCCGTACCCGTCACCGTCGGAGCCATCGAATCACCCGGCGGTGCAGGCGCCGCCCCGCCGCCACCCAGGGTGATGACGAGTTTGGGTGCGGTGCTGCCGGATTCTTTGGAGGTGAGGTCCAGGCCGTCGGTGCTGGTGGCGTCCAGGCCGAGGGAGAGTTGTTGGCCGAGTTCGCCGGCCAGGGCGCTGGCGGTGAGTGGAACGCTGTAGTTGCTGTTGGCTGCTGTGGGGCCGAGCGTGCCGATGCTGGTGCCGAGCGCGGGGCGGTTGTTGTAGGTGATTCCGCTTTCGGTCCAGGTGTCATCCGTGACGAGTTTGATGTTTTGCTTCCCTATTGACCCGCTGCCGGCGCTGCGCAGCTGCAGTGTCGCGCTCTCCACGCTGCGGCCCGCGTAGGCTGTGAGGTCGAATTTCAGGAAGGTGACTTCCACGGGACTGTTGTCCACACTGAGAGAGGTGCCCGTGCCGTAGTTTGTTGCTGCCGCTCCGCCCGCCACCCAGCTGTCAGCGGTGGCTGTGAGGGTGACGGTTTCCGTTGTGCCGCCACCACCGCTGGCGGCGGCCGTGGTGAAGCTCCAGGTCTTGTCCGAGGCCAGCGCGTTGCCGGCAGCATCCTTCACCCCGGTGGAGCCGCTCTTGATGGTTGCCGTGTAGGCGGTGCCGGCTGCCAGGTCCGTATTCGGGTTCAGCGTCGCGGTGTTGCCTGTGCTGTTGAGGCTCACGGTGGCCGTTACCGTCGTCGTTCCTGTCTTGAGGGTGAACGTGTCCGCATTGATGGTCGAGGTGTTCATCGCTTCGGAGAACGTGGCGGTCACGTTGGTCGACACTGCCACGCCTGGAGCAGCATCAGCCGGGGACGTGCCCGTCACCGACGGAGCCGTCGTATCACCGCCCCCTGCGCCGCCACCGCTGGACAGGGTGAGGACGAGTTTGGGTGCGGTGCTGCCGGCTTCCCTGGAGTTGAGGTCCAGGCCGTCGGTGCTGGTGGCGTCCAGGCCGAGGGAGAGTTGTTGGCCGAGTTCGCCGGCCAGTGCGCTGGCGGTGAGTGGAACGCTGTAGTTGCTGTTGGCTGCTGTGGGGCCGAGCGTGCCGATGCTGGTGCCGAGCGCGGGGCGGTTGTTGTAGGTGATTCCGCTTTCGGTCCAGCTGTCATCCGTGACGAGTTTGACGTTCTGCTTGCCCGTTGACCCGCTGCCGGCGCTGCGCAGCTGCAGTGTTGCGCTCTCCACGGTCCGGCCCGCATACGCTGAGAGGTCGAATTTCAGGTAGGTGGTTTCCACGGGACTGTTGTCCACGCTCATTGTGGTGGAGGTGCCGTAGTTTGTGTTTGCTGCTCCGCCTGCCACCCAGCTGTCCGCGGTGGCGGTGAGGGTGACGGTCTCGGACGTCCCGCCGCCGCCGCTCGCCGCGGCTGTGGTGAAGGTCCAGGTCTTGTCCGAGGCCAGCGCGTTGCCGGCAGCGTCCTTTACCCCGGTGGAGCCGCCCTTGACGGTTGCGGTGTAGGTGGTGCCGGCTGCCAGGTCCGTGCCTGGGTTGAGCGTCGCGGTGTTGCCGGTGCCGCTGTACGTCACTGCGGCTGAAACCGCCGTCGTCCCTGTCTTGAGGGTGAACGTGGTCGAATTAATGGTGGAGGCGTTCATCGCTTCGGAGAACGTGGCAGTCACGTTTGTTGAAACGGCCACGCCAGTAGCACCATCAGCCGGGGACGTTCCCGTAACCGTGGGAGCCGCCGTATCACCCGGAGGGGGAGCCGTTCCAAGCGACCGGTCCGAGTACCAGTAGCGCGAGGTGGCCTTGTTGGTGGCCATAACCACAACACCCGTGGTGGCGTTCACCCCCTGTTTAGTGGTGGTGACATTGTTCATGTTTGCTGACGCGCCGTCCTGGATAACCGGTGTTCCCCGTCCGGTGCCGAAGACAGGACTGTCCATGGAGGCGGTCTTCTCGTAGATGCTGCCGGACATTCCCGAATACGCGCAGCCGGATACTGAGGTGGATGGGGCCGTATAGAACGCCCTCACCTGGTTATTGGCCGTATCCAACAGGATTTGAGGTCGGGAAACACAGTCAGCCACGGTTGCGATAGTTGATTTTGTGAACGCGCCTGTTCCGGGTTTGAAGACCAGTAGCTGCAGCTGGGGCAAGGTCTTATCCGACGAGGTGCCGTCAAGGCTGGTCTTTGTCGCCGCGTAGACCCGTCCTGCCGAATCAGCCAAGAGGGCTTTAAGATTCAGGTGATCGTCGGCCTGGCCTTTGCCCTGGATGGCGGGCTGCACCTTCCACGACGATGCTGCGGTGGGGGACGTCCCGTCGGTGCGCGTGGCCCAATAAACGGCTCCCGCCGGCTGGTCGCTCCACATCACGCCGATTTTTTTGTTGCCAAAGGCAACAACTGCCGAGATGTCATCGGGGGCGGGGTTTGGATCCGCAACAGGTAGCACGAACGGAGACCCCCAACTGGTGCCGCCCGGTGCGGACGAGTTCACGTAAACGCTGCTGGTGTAGCCGGAGCTTGAGCTTCCGGCCACCTGCGTCCACGTCGCCCAGATGGCGCCGGTGGTGTCCTTGTCGATTGTCAAGGACTCGCTGCTGTTGTTGTTGATGTTTATGGGAAAGCCGGAGTCGAGCGTGTACTTGCCGGCACTGTAGCTGTACCTGTAGAGCTTGGCGGGCTGCCCTGAGACTGAAGCCTTTGCGCCGGAGTCCCCGGACACCGTCACCACATGGGAGGCGATGTAGAGTTTGTTCCCATCCCACAACGTGTCCGCTGACGCAGTGCCGCGGCTGTCATTCGTAACGCCCGTGCTCATCCAGGTCCTCGTGGCCCTGTCCAGTCGGTAGATCTGCCAGCCAGTTCCGGTGGTCCACATCTGCGCCCACCACGATCCGTCATTCCACCATAGTTTGCTCTGCGGTTTATCAGCGGTAGGGGGATTGGCCACACCCGAGTAGCTGATGCTTTGGTAGCCGTAATTCTCGGCTGCCTGAGCATTGCTGGCTGCTCCGATCAGGCTGGCAAAGAGGGCAACTGTTAAGACCAAAGCCTGGGCGGCTGAAGTTACCGGCGCTTTAGCTTTTGGCATCTCGGATTCCCTTGCTGGAGAAACATTTACTGGCGGCACCCCAACGGTGCCGGACGGTCGCCGTTGAACGTCAGGATTAGGACAAGGTAGTCCGCGCTTCCTGCCGGGGGCAATGGGGTTTTCGGGACGAAGAGCCAATAGGGAGTTGAGGGTTTAATTGCTCTTTGAACCTGTCGACAAAGACCCGGTTTTGAGGCTGCTGCTCCGGTGCGACGGTCACACGAACTCCTCCTGCCCCAGCCCTAAGTTGAGAAAGGGCGCCGTGTAATCCACCGCACTGCACAGATCCTGCCTGCAAGATCCATTGCTCGACCGGAGTTGGCAGGAGCGTTACGGTCCCGGTGCCCGCAGCCGCTGGTGTTCATCACATATGCGGAAAGCAGGGTGACGCTCGGGCCGGGATGGCTGCCGGTGCAAACGCCCTTCAGCAGTAAACGTCCGCGGCGACAAACGGAAAAACGGGCTGCTGGCCAGCTGAAGCGTGACCGCCGTCAGCGAAAACGTCGGGGACGTGACAGGTGAGCAAAGAACCCAATGTGGTCTGCACAACGCCCCTGGCGTCCGGCAGGGCAGAGGAAGGTTCTACTCCTCCGGTCACAAGGGCATAACGTGTCTTTGGCCAAGGCTTGCGATCAGGTCACGAGCGTTGACGGGGGCCGCAGCACGTTCCTACTGTGGTGGGTCTAGAAGCTGCGACCTTGGCACAGGCAGCAGGGCCCGTCACCAGGACAGACCATGGTGGGCGACTCAACCGAAAGACATACATCATGTACGCGGAAACAAAAGAAACCGCCGTCACCAAGGACAAAAGTCCCACACCAGCCACAGCCGAAACCGGCGGGCTTCCGCCCCTGACGGTCAGAACCATCAGTGCAGGGTCTGTGTCCTCGCGTGTGTTCTCCCTGGCCGGCCCTTCGGACACGCCGGGGCCGGTGTTCGTACTTTTGCACGGTATAGGGGCCTCCCACCGCTATTACCGCCGGCTCCAGGCTGTCCTTGCCCGCCACGGAGACACCCACGCCATCGACCTGCCCGGTTTCGGCGCTACCACCACACCCGACCAGCGTATGTCCGTCGCGGGATACGGGGGTGTCATCGCGGGGGTACTCGAGGCGATCGGCACTGGCCCGGTCGTGGTCATCGGACACTCAATGGGCACCCAGTTCGCCACCGAGCTGGCGGTTCAGCGTCCCGACCTGGTCTCGAATGTCGTTCTGCTCGGCCCGGTCGTGGATCCTGCACGCCGTACCGTCCTCCAGCAGGCCATGGCACTGGGCCTTGACTCCCTGAGGGAAAGTCCGCGAGGCAATGCCATCGTGTTCAGCGACTACATCCGCTCCGGACTGCGCTGGTACCTCACCGAACTGCGCGTCATGATGTCCTACCCCCTGGAAGCCCGCCTGGGCCACGTCACCCGGCCCGTACTCGTTGTCCGGGGATCGAAAGACCCCATCGCGCCCCGACAATGGTGCCAACAATTGGCGGACATCCCGGGCCAAGGCCAATTCCTCGAAATCGCCGGACAACCGCACATGGTTCAACACGGTGCACCCGACCGAACAGCAGCGGCCATACTCGCCGCGGCAACCATTCAGGACAGCTACGGTCCTCTCGTCCCGGTGCAGTGATCTCCGCTTTCTACGAAGTGCACGCCGGCCACCGCAGAAACCCCGGCCCTGCAGAGGACCATGAACATCCGGAATCGAAGAGCAACACGCAACGAGGCTCAGAATGGAACATGGTTTGTCCTCGCCGCTGGGCGAAACCTTGACAGGGGCCGAACAGAAGGGTCGGTTGCCGGTATGAGTGCGCTTCGAACCGCCTTCGACCTCAAGTTTGCCCGGACGTCCCCCAAACGTGGCACGGGCAGGGGCGGTGAGTCCCGAGCTCAGGGTTCACCCCGCCGTTCCGAAGGCTCGCCATCCTGTGGAGCCTTGACGGCGTCTATGGCAGCGGTGCTCCCGGCCGTCGCTTTGGACCGTGGCCGGGATCTGAGGAACAGGAAGAGTCCGAGGCCGGCAAGAAAGAGCAGAGCGGATACCCAGGTGTTCACCCTTAGCCCCAGGATCGTGTTGGCGTAGTCAGAGCGCATCAGCTCGAAGGCAAAGCGGCCGGCGGTGTAGAAGACAATGTAAAGGGCAAACACCGAGCCGGCACCGAGAGTGTACCGGCGGTCCAGGAACATCAGCAGCAGCGCGGCGGCCACGCACCACAAGGATTCGTAGAGGAACGTTGGCTGGAAGTATCCGAGGATCTCCGGTGTGCCGTCACCGGCGGTGACTGCCTGGCCGGTGGCGGGGTTCATGGCGTGGATCTGAAGTTTCCACGGCACATCCGTCGGTGCCCCGTAGAGCTCGTTATTGAACCAGTTGCCCCAGCGTCCGAGCCCTTGGGCGAGGAGCAGCCCTGGGGCGGCGGCGTCCGCGAACGCTGCCAGGCTGGCCCCGGTCCGCCGTGCCCCGATGGCGGCCCCGACAAGGCCGAGGGCGACCGCGCCCCAGATCCCGAGCCCGCCTTCCCAGATCCGGAAAGCCCCCCAAGAATCCTTGCCGGGCCCAAAATACAGCTGGTTGTCGGTGATGACGTGGTAGAGCCTGCCGCCGATGATGCCGAACGGAACCGCCCACATGATGATGTCCAGGGCCTGGGCTGTTGTGCCGCCCCTGGCCCGAAGGCGGCGGGCTGTCAGCCAGGTGCCGAGGACGATGCCTGCCAGGATGCAGAGCGCGTAGAAGCGTACTGTCAGCGGTCCGAGCTCCAAGGCGCTGACCGTGGGCGAGGGTATGAACAAACCCGGCAGTACTGAAGTTCGCAACAAACCCGTCCCTTTATCTAGGTGAAAGGGACATTGTGCCCTTTTCGATGGTAGGCGCTACGGCAGCGGATCGCCGACCTCGGGTAGGTTCTGGTCTTGGGCTGCTGGCAGGGCAAGTCTTTCCTGAATGTGGGCCAGTAAGGTCTTGGGCCGGAACGGCTTGGTCATCACCGCGTCCGCCCCGGCCGTCATCAGCATCCCTGACATATTGACATGGCCGGTGAGTATGAGGATGTACACGTCACTGAAGCTTCTGATCCGGCGGATCACTTCAAGACCATCGATGTCAGGAAGACCGTAATCCAAAAGCACGGCAGCCGGGCTGTGATGATTCACCGCCGATACCCCGCCTACTCCTGTTCGCTCCAGGAAGACGGTAAGTCCTGTCCCGCCCAGTACCCCCTGGATCAGGCGGCCAATGTCTTCGTCGTCTTCAATCACTATGAGCGTCCGCGCACCCGGCATCACAAGGATCTCCTTCAAGCGGTCCCAACAACCGCCCCCTTGAGCCGAACTGTACCAAGAGCACCGCGCACCCCGATATAAGTCCAATCGCCCCCACCTCAGCACCGGCCCAGCAGGTCCCACTCCCAACCCCCACACCGCACATCAGGTTGGCGCCAACCCTTACTGACGTCTGCAAGCCTGACCACGGGCCGAACTCCCTCGCTTACCGACTTGGCTTTACCTGCTCGACGCATCGTTGGGGTCATGGAACGTAGTCGGCCTCCGGGCCGCCCGCGTGCTCTTGCCGAAGACAACTTTCTGTGCGCGCCGGTGGTGTAGTCGAGTTAGGGTTCCGCGAGAGAGCGCGGGCCTATCCCCCGCTGTTTTGTGACGGGTCCCGATGTCCCTGGCTATGCCGGCATGAGATGAGCCTGCGAAGGCTGGGATGAGATGCTGTTGGAAAGCAATAGTGCTGGACCGGATGCGTAAATTGCTGCCCCTTGGGGGCATTTGCCGCTTGTGGGACGTCGTCTACGATTTCGACCCGGCGGAGGCGACAGAACAAATTGAAGCCTGGTGTTCCCAGGGCGGTACCAGCGTCGATGGCCAGTGGAGCCGTGATGAGTTTGAAGAGCACGTAAGAGATGAGCACTCGACGTTCCGGTGGCTCCTTGAGCCCATGATCCAACGCGCTGGCTTCAACATTGTCGAAGCTCAGTACAGGGCAGAAACTTTCGACGCAAAATACCTGCTGCGCGCTATTTAGACCGGCCTGGCCACTATATATAGGTCGGCAAAATTTATAGGGAGCGTCCCTCCTGGCCATGCTCCTGGCGGATTCTCGGAGTACCCCTTGGGCCTAACAGCGCGCCATATTTTGGGGTTGTTCCTGCCTGGCCTTGTTTTGGGGCTGGCTGATAGCGAATCATGTGCAGTGGTGGTGTATTACTCGCTGGAGAGGTTCCTTCTAGCCTTCATCGGGGGCTCCGCCAAGGGGGCTGGCTCCTGGTCTCAGGAATTTCAGGAGCCAGCCCACCTCTCGGCCCGCATGCTGGTCGGTTGACCCTTGGGATCGGCGGAGGCCGCTGGTACACAGCGGCCTGCCCCCAGCGGCGAACGACCTGCACTGGGTGCTAACTTCCGCTCTGCTACAGAAGTGGCCGCACAATGCCACAACCACGCCTGCCTGTGGCAGGAGTGGTTACATGTTTACTTCTGCTCTTCAAGATTGGTCATGATTTGTCCAAGGATCAACGAAACTTTTGAGCCGCCTGGGCGAAGACTTATTTGGGTCCCGGCCGGCCTGATGAATAAAGCGCCCGCCCTGCGGGGAATCAGTGCCGGCGGTGCCGCATGGGCTAGGGTCGTACGTTGGGGACGGCAACTAACGTGGCAGGGACCCTATGCGCAGTATTGAGATCACGGACAAAGGCGCTCTTGAACTCGCAGACGGATTCCTCCGGCTGCGCTGGAGAGCAGGCCACACCATTGGAGTGGACGAGGCTCATGGGGCTGCCGCTGCCGTAGGCGTGCTCAGCCAGGGAATCAGCTTTCCGATGCTCATACACGTTGGACGGGTGAACTTCACCCCTCCCGCCCGAAAAGTAGTTCTGCCCCCGGGAACCGTTTCACGCATCGCGCTGCTGGGTTCCTCTCCCGTGGATTATGTCCTCGCCCTTTTCGTTCTGCGGGTAAGCCCGTTGCCGTGCCCCGTCGCGTACTTCACCTCGTCAAGGAAGGCCATGGCTTGGCTTCGCCGCGACCCGGACCTGACTAAGGGCGGGTAAGTCCTGATGGCCCACGGACGGCCGGTTCCTACCAGAGGCGACTGACGGGACTGGTTCGCAGGGCGCCCCGTCCATCCCCGGGTGCAGTGGCCAAAAAGCCCCGTGCTCCGCCCTCCAGGGACGGGGGGCAGAGCATGCATGGGCAGTTTCACTGTTCAGGGCCCTTCGGTGCGGCACCCGAGCTCGTCTCGGTGGCCTTCAAGCCTGAGCTGGTCTGAGGGGTTGGTGCGGCCGTCGTTGAATCTGATGTGATCGCTGGTTAGCGGCTCGTAGAACCGGCGGTGCGTGTGGTGTTGCGGGAGAGCAGGATGGCCAGGGCAATCATGGCGATGCCGAGGATCAGGTGCAGCCAGTTATCGGCACTGTTGACGGGGACGAAGTTGGCGGGAGTGTCGTGGCCGACGATGGTTCCGTAGAGCCAGAGGATGAGGTATACGACGCCGCCGTAGAGCAGGTAGTTCCTGGCCTGGCCGTTGGTGCGGGACATCAGGATTCCCGCGACGCCGAAGAGCAGGTGAACAATGTTATGCAGGATCGAGACCTGGAAAACCCCCAACAGGAGCGCTTCGGAGCCGTGCCCGGCGAAGGAAAGGGCGTCGTAGTTGCTGGTGATGCCCGGGATGAAGCCGAGGACTCCGACGAGCAGGAAGACGGCCCCTACTGCCTGGGCTGCTCTTTGGAGGGTGGTTTTGGGGCCGGTAGCCCGGTTTGTTGTCGCCATATGCTTGCTCCTGCTTCGTTGAAATGTGTCTTTACCGGATTTTGCCGGTGGCCGGATCCGCGTGCGGGTCGTGCTTGCCGGACTGCGTCCGCGTGCCGGGTGAGGGTGCTTTGCTCGGCATTTCTGAGGTAGCCGATGTGTTGTTCCAGCTGCCGGCGGAACAACGCCTCATCAGTCGCTGCAGCTTCCGGCCCATTACGCACGAGCTCTTCAGCGGCGGAAAGGACCTCCCGTCCTGCCCTGGTGAGGCGAACGTCAGCGCTGCGGCCGTCCCTGCCGGGCTCTCTGGTCAGAAACCCGAGTTTCTGCAGCCGCCGCAGCACCTTGCCCAGGCTTTGCCGGCTCACGCAGAGCATGTCCGCGAGGTCCGATGCGGTGGCCGGTTCAAGTGAAGCCGCAGCGTCCAGGGCGTCCAGCGATCCTGTAGTCAGCCCGAGACGGGCCAACCGGCGGTTGAGCCTTCGCTCATAAAGCCTGGCCGCGATGCTGACCAGCCGGTGGGTGGCCCACTGGTCCGGAACCGGGCCGGGCTCTGACTTCAGCCGTGGCCCGCCGGCAACGGGTAATTGCTGGTCGGGGTCCTGCGGCCTCCCCGCTGGGCCGCGGGGAGGCTTTGTGGCCCTGTCCCGGGCGCTCACGTGCTCTGGACGGTGTCCTTGGCGTCTGCAGCGCGGTCTTTGACGTCAGTAACGGCGCCTTGGCCTTCGGCCTTGACGTTCTGGACGGCGTCGGCGGCGCTGGCCTTGACGCTTTCCATCGCTTCCTGGGCCGGTTCCTTCAAATCCTCGACCATGTCTTTGGCCGCGTCGGTCAGCTTTGTACCCAGCGGCTGAGCGGCCGTTTTGAGCTGATCCGCTGCCTGCCGCTCCTTGGTGCTGGCCGGGATCAGGGACGAGAGCAGCATCCCGGCGCCGAACGCGATCAAACCGGCGGCCATCGGGTTCCCTTGGGCCTTGGACTTCACCTGACCCGGGGCTGCCGAGATCGCGTCACCGGCATCGGAAAGTTTGGCTGTAACGCCCTGCCCGGCACCATGCAGGGAATCGCCCGTGCTGTGCAGGGCGTTCCCGGCATGGCCGGTGCCCGAGGAGACCTTGTGCTGAACCGTGGACACCGTATCTCCCACAGCGGATGTGGCGGAATCTGCTACTCCCATGACTTTGTCCTTGACTCCGGCGACGGCGTCCTTGACGCTGCCCTTGACCTTGTCGGTCTGGCGCTGGACGACGTGGGCCGGGGTGACCTTGTGGGCGAGGGCGTCCACGTTCGTGCCCAGGCGTTCGCGGGTTTCTTCTATTTCTGCACGGATTGCATCCGGGTTTTCGCTCATCGGGTTACCTCACCTGGTTTTAGGGTTTCGGGAATTTCAGAAAGTGTTTCGCTGGTCTGGGGCATGCCCTTGATTTGCTGAAGTTCCTTGCGGCCCTTCGAGGCGAGGACCGCGGCGATGATGCCCCAGATCACGGCGACAATCACGGCGGCCCAGCCCAGTGGCATCAGGGCGCCCAGGGCGAACATGAGTGCCAGGGACAGGAACAACAGCACGAAATGCCCGGCGACGCAGGCGCCGGCGAGCATGCCGCCGCCCTTGCCTGCCTTCGTAGCGGACTGCTTTGCTTCTGCCTTCGCAAGCTCCACTTCCTGGCGCATCAGTGTGGACAGGTCGCGGGTCACCTCGCCCAGCAGGTCACCCAGCGAGGTGTTGTCCGCCTTTAAATGGGCTTCGCTCGGAGGCGGCTCCGGAATCTGGCTGCTCACAGGTGGCGTCCTTCCCTCGACTGGTAAAGGTCATCCTCGAGCCGCAGCGGAGTGTCCTCCGCACTGCCCGAGGGCAGTGATGAGGTGGAAACCGGAGCGCCTCCGCCTATGACGGGCTCATCATGGAAAGCGGCGGGGCTGCCTGCGCCAAAAGCCGTATTTTGCCCGACCGGAGCTACCTGCGGGGACGGGCCCGCGCCTTGGGTCGCGGAGGTCACTGCGGTGAGGCCGCGGGTGAGGCGGCCGGCAAGCATGCCCGCCCCTGCTGCCAGCAGCAGGAATGTGCCCGGCTTACGGCGGGCGAAGGACTGCACGTCACCCAGAAGTGCTGCCGGGTCCTTCCCTTCAATCCAGGAAGCTACCGCCGAGGTCCGGTCAGCGGCCTGCCGGATCAGGTCACTGGCGACACCCTTCTGCTCGGGGGCATCGGCCATGGTCTGCAGCTGGCTGGAGATCGTCCGGATTCCTTCGGCGGCCTTCTGCTGCTGTGTGCCAGCCTGGCTGGAAAACCCTGACTTGGCTTGGGACAGCACATCTTTGGCGCTGGACTTGGCCTCGGAGGCGACGTTGGCGACTTCTTCCTTCGCGGTCTGGGCAACGCCCCGTGCTGCCGAGACTGCCTGGCCCGCCACGTGGGAAGCTTCTTCTTTCGCGGCTTCCTTCTTGGAATCGGATCCGCCGTCGGCAGCCGGCGCCGCGGCCTCGGTTGTTCCGATAGACGTCTCCGGATCCTGCGCGGAGGGTCCGGAGACGTTGGTCCACTGATTTTCCGTCATCATGCTCTCTTTCCATCGTGGTCAGCTGCTGTAGACGAACCAGCACTCCCCGCAATAGTAAGCATGTTTACTAATAAATAGTAAGTACCCTTACTATGTGATGGAAATTAATGCCTGTCACCGGATTGCCGCCCTGATCCAGCCCCCCATTGAAGGCGTACCAACTCCGCCGCAACCCTGCCGAACAGATCGAACACGGCATCCAACTGCTGCGGGCGGCTCTGCCCAAGGGGTTGCAGGAGCGCCACCGGGACTTCTTTCAAAGAAGCAGTGGTGTTGGGCTGCAGTGGAACTGAAAACCGTAGGCGCCGCATCGGCGGTTCCGGCGAGGGCGGTCAGGACATGCTGGGCTGTGAGCCAGTCTTTCGTCGGGCGCGGGTTTGGCCGCGGGGGCCACCCGATGGGCATTCATACCACCAGCCGGTTCTCCGCCGGGCTTTCGAATACGCCGAATCCATCCCCCGGATCATCCTCATCGACAAGCAGTTGACCGACTAACTATCGGTCATGGAGCAGGCGTCCAGATGCCCGAACCGAAATCGAGGATTCTTCGAATAAAACCCCTGGTGAGTAAGTCGCAGCAGGGTTCAAACGCGTCAAGGGCACGGGATATTGCTGTCCCTGAAGCCAGGTAGGAAAATAGCCGACAGCCCGACACAGCGCCGACAACAGCGCATATGTCCGCCGGGTCCGAGCAGAACATCCTTTCCATCCTTCAGCGCTTCAGCTCCGACAGCAGGAAAACGAAAAGAGGGGTCGCATCCGCAGTTCCGTCGTGCACCTCCTGGGTCCCCGAGCGATCCTCCCGCGGTCCCCGGCAGAATGCCTTTCCCCGCCAAAGATGATGGCGTTCAAGGGGGGCCCGCTCTGGTCGTCATTCTTGGCCAGTACTACCATTTGCTTGTTGCAGGCTGGGGGTAGCGCCTTCTCTGACACTAGTGAAACGAGGAAGCAGTCATGGAATGTATGACATGGTTCGCGCCCATCCTTCCCGGCAAGCTTGAGGCTTTCAAGGAATTGGTTGCTGAGACCCAGGGGCCTCGGATGGAAGAGTACAAGCAGGCCCGGCAGCGAATGGGAATCGCCAGGGAAGTCGTAAGCCATATGGCCACGCCTCAAGGCGATTTCGCCTGCATTTTCCAGGAAGGAAAGGACCTCGGCAAAGCGTTCCAAATGGCCGCTACCTCCGATGATCCCTTCGATGCATGGTTCCGTAGCAGGATCACAGAGATTCACGGTATTACCCCAGAAATGCTCCAAGGACCACTTCCTGCCACGTTATACGTGAACTATCGGGTGTGAGTGATCAGCTGCTCATGAGGAAGCCACTGGTGCCGGCAGTCCCGGGACGGTTGCTGCGGCCCTGGCGTGCACGCGGGGGCCGGTCGTCGCCTTCCGCGAAGCAGGAGGTGAACTGACCTCCGCCCTGGTGTCGCTTCTGCTCTCCCGTGGCTTTCAAGGGTTAGGTAACTAACGAATCGCCTGCTGCAACGGAGGGCAACAAAGGGACGCTAGGGAGCCCTGGTGGTCACCTCATCCACCTAACCCTTCCAATAGGGACAATCGAAGCCGAAGCGGAGAGCCCCAAGCCACGAACCGGCCACATCCAATGCCGGTAGCGCACCCGTGACGTGTCAGGTTGAGCACCGAGACCGGTGGCGACGGACGTCAACGAATGCCAATGCCACTTGCTACCCTGTCCAATGGTTCATTCAATTTTCCGCGTGCGCGCGGAGGCGCTTATGGCAGATCTACTCCGCGCTCAGCACCCCCTGAGTATGTCAACTATTTTTGGCCCCGTTAGGGCGGCCATATCCGGCCCCGTCCGGGTCAGGATTTTCTGCTTAGCCTGACCAGGCGCAGGATGATTCCTGCCGCGAACATGAGGATGCCGAGCACCACAGACAGCGGCGGGAGGGTGGTAACTAGGGCAACGCATGCCACGGCGCCAAGTACTTGCAGTGCTTTGGGATAACGGCGGTCCGTGTCCGGCTGCGTGAAAGCGGCGATGTTGGCGACCAGGTAGTAGATCAGCACGCCGAACGAGGAGAAACCGATCGCGCCTCGCAGGTCGGCGACGGAGATGATCGCGCAGATCACCACGGCCAGGGTGGTCTCGGCCCGGTGGGGAACTTTGTAGCGGGGGTGGACGGCGGAGAGCCAGTGCGGAAGGTCGTGTTCGCGGGCCATGGCCAGGCTGGTTCGTCCCAGCCCGGCAATGAGGGCCAGCAGGGCGCCCAGTGCCGCGACAGCTGCTCCTGCCCGGACTACGGGGCCAGCCCATGACATCGACCCGGCTTCTACCGCGGCGGCGAGGGGTGTGGGGTTGGTTGCCACTCCTTCGGGGCCGATGGTCGCCAGGAGGGTGACGGCAATGACGGCGTAGACGATGATGGTGATGCCCAGGGCGATACCGATAGCGCGGGGGATGGTGCGTTTGGGGTCACGGACTTCTTCGCCCATGGTCGCGATTCTGGCGTAGCCGGCGAAGGCGAAGAACAACAGCCCCGCGGATTGCAGGATCCCGTACCAGCCGTGAGCCAGCAGCCCGTCCCCGAGAATCCTTGCCGGGTCCGGGGAGGAGCCTCCCCAGCAGGCCGCAACGGCGATCGCGAGGGCTGCCAGCACGGCGACGACGAGGATGCGGGTCAGCCCGGCTGTCCTTGTTACGCCGTGGTAGTTCACGGCGGCGAGAACGATCACGGCGGCGATGGCCACGGGACGTTCCCACCCTGCCGGGGCGGCGTAGGCGGCGAAGGTCATGGCCATGGCCGCGGCGCTGGCGGTTTTGCCGATCACGAATCCCCACCCTGCCAGGAATCCGGACCAGGGACCGAGCCGTTCACGGCCGTAGACGTAGGTTCCGCCTGAGGTCGGGTAGACGGCGGCGAGCTGGGAGGAGGATGTGGCGTTGCAGAACGCCACGAAGGCCGCGACGACCAGACCAACCAGCAGGCCGGACCCTGCCGCGGCCGCTGCAGGGGTGAATGCCGCGAACACACCGGCGCCGATCATCGAGCCAAGACCGATGACGGACGCGTCGAATGTTCCCAACCGGCGGGCCAGGGCCTGAGGGTTACTCATACGGGTTCTCCTTCGGGGACGTGGGGAGGACTTCGGCGGCGAGTTCAGCAATGGACCTGCGGCCTTCAGCCAGGGCGTCAAGGCCTGCTGTCGTAGCCCGGTAGACGCGGCGGGGCCTGCCGCCGACTACTTCCTGGCGGGAGACCAGCAGGCCGTCCTGCTCCATCCGGTGCAGTGTCGGATACAGGGTTCCGGGAGAAATGGAATACCCGTGGTTGGCCAGCTCTTCGGACATCCAGGCGCCGTGGATGTCTTCCTCGGCGGCGTGGTGGAGGATGTGGAGTCGCACGGCTGCACGCATCAATTCACGCATCGCACTCCCAATGTCGAATACAGATATCGAAATCCGATATCTGGTCTGGGTTCTACGATACCTCCGCTCCGCGTCTTCT
Organism: Pseudarthrobacter sp. J47; assembly: GCF_049810315.1. Classification (GTDB taxonomy): domain Bacteria; phylum Actinomycetota; class Actinomycetes; order Actinomycetales; family Micrococcaceae; genus Arthrobacter. The sequence goes on along the minus strand of NZ_CP187358.1, from coordinate 1,796,969 downwards.
CCGAGCCCGAGGACACGTTCTCGGACGGAGGGCCTGGACCGCGCTTACTGGCCCTGGGCCGTTGCGAGACTGCGGGCGAGTCGGTAAGAGTCAGTGCCGGTTTCGATGATGGTGCCGTTGAATGTCAGACGGTCCACGATGGCTGCACAGAGTCGTGGATCCGTAAATGTCTTGGTCCAGCCGGAGAACGACTCGTTGCTGGCGATGGCCACGGAGTTCTTTTCTTCGCGTTCGGTGAGGACCTGGAACAACAGCTCTGCACCGCGCCGGTCCAGTTCCATATAGCCAAGTTCGTCAATACACAACAAGTCCACGCGCCCGTAGCGGGCAATGGTCTTGGCCAAGACTTTCTCATCAGAGGCCTCGACGAGTTCGTTCACGAGCCGGGTGGCCAGCGTGTATTTGACCCGGTAGCCCTTCTCCGCTGCGGCGGTGCCGAGGCCGATGAGCAGGTGGGACTTTCCGGTCCCGGAGTCGCCGATCAGGCACAGGGGCGATCCTTTGCGGATCCAGTCCCCGGTTGCCAGGGTGTGGATCGTGGCGGCGTTGATGTTCGGGTTCGCGTCGAAATCGAAATCCCCGAGCCATTTATCCCGCGGGAAGCCGGCTGCTTTGACGCGGCGGATCGAGGAGCGCCGATCCCGGTCATCACACTCGGCCAGCAACAGCTCCGCCAGGAACCCCTGATAGGAGAGCTGTTCCTTCCCCGCGACGTTGAGGGCTTCATCGAGCACCGCCCGGACGGTGGGCAACCGGAGCCGCCGGCAGGCCTGGTCCACGGCCGCGACCGCCGCCTGCTCGGTCAGGCCACGCCGCCGGCGCAGGGTCGGAGTGATGCTTGTTCCAGGGACGCTGGGGCTCATGAGATGTTCTCCTTCGACACTGTTCCTTCGGTATGGGTGCGTTTGGCCAGCAACTCGTCATAAGCACTGATCGAGGGCATTGGCCGGGTGTCCGGCGGGAGTCCTGCGATGACGGCTGCAGGGTCCATGAGCCGGCGCTGGGTGAGGCTGACAACCCGTTGCACATTCACTTCCACATGAGCACCGGGATGACGGTCCGGACCGGACCCACCTCCGGAAGAAATCGTTGCGTGTCTGCGGGCTTCGACCGCGACGACGTCGGCGCTGACCGCACCCACTCCCAGGGCTGCGGTGATTCCTGCAGTGACAGCGGATGCGTCCATGGAGCGGTGAAGCAGCAGGACGCCGATGAGTTCACGGGTGCCGACCGCGTCGCCGTTGACTCTGCGGGAGGCGGCCCAGAACGCCTCATGAGCACTGGTAAACGCGCCCGACTCCCGCGCCCGGGCCAGAGCCGTGGAACCAGGCAGTGCGCCGGGTTTGGTCTTGAGGACCTCGAGGTAGTGATCCAGCTGAACTGACTGCCCGTGTTTGGCAACAATCCGCTGATGCCTGGCGGCCACGGCACGGCCGTCGAAAACCACGACTTCGGAGGCCCGCAAGGACACCCGGACCTTCCTGCCGATGAACCGGGCCGGAACGGAGTACTTCACCATCCGCACCGTGATCATCGAGGACCGGTCCACCCGCGGTGTCAGCGCCAGCCCCGGGTCGAAGACCTCTCCCGGCAGCGGCGCCAGGAACGGCTGTTCGGTCTCGAAGTCCTGGCCGATGGTGTGGATCCTGTCATTGATCCGCCGCCGGCCGTCCAGGGATTCCCATTCACGGATCCGGTCGTTGAGCTCATCCAGAGACGAAGCGACAGGCATGGGCGAGAGCCTGTTACGACGGAACCAGCCCACCTCGCCTTCGACCCCACCCTTCTCGTGAGCCCCTGCAATGCCGGGCTGGCAGTAGAAGGGATCAAAGCCGTAGTGCGAGCGGAACAACACCCACCGGTCGTTCTCCTGCCGTTGCCGGCCCTGCCCGAACACCACGGCACTGACCGCGCTGGTGAGATTGTCGTAGCGGATGTGCTTCGTTGGGATGCCGCCCAAAACTTGGAAGGCGGCGATGTGGCCTTCCAGAAACGCTTCCTGGGCCTGTGTCGGGTAAATCCGGTGGATAGCCTTGCCGGAGTGGGATAACCGGAAGACGAACATATGACACTTCGTCTTCACACCATTCAGGACCACCCAGACTTCACCGAAATCCACCTCCGCCTCCGCACCCGGGGCATGCTCCTGCGGGACGAATACTTCAACCCGGCGGCCGGCCTCCACATCGATCTGAGCCCGACGGACCCGCACATAGTCACGCACGGTCGAATACGACAACTCCTCCGCCCCGCGCTCCTCAATGAGCCGGGCCAGAATCCGGCGGGCAGTATGGCGTTGCTTCCGTGGCGCCGTCGTATCCTCGGTCAGCATGGCATCGATCGCAGGCTTGAACGGCTCCAACCGCCAGGCCACGCCTTGTCGTGGTTTGCGTTCGGGAGGGGAAGCAGATTCCAGAGCCTGTCTCACAGTCCTTCGGTGAACCCTGTGCCTAGCCGCTAGTGCACGGACCGAGAGGCCCTCGACCCGGGCATCCCTTCGGATCTGCGCGAACAACTCCACTCTCGACTCCATCCAGACCAGCCTTCCGCCGCATCCATACACTGATGAATCCAAGGTTGAAGGTGGGGCCACATATAACCGTCACAAGGTGCCCGGCGAGTCATGAAGTGGGGCCAGAGATAACCGTCCTACCGGGGCCATTCAAACCTGTCACAGTCACCCCCAGATATGAACGGATCAGAGTCGCCACCAGATCCGGCTGCTTATCCGGCCAGGTGGCGGACTGAGCACAAGATTTATGCCCTGGTCGATGGTAAAGGCGGCCGTTAGTGCTGCTGGAGGTCCCCGGACAGGGCGGGGATGCAGCAATGTTCACTCGCTTGATGGACCAACTGAAAATTAACCCGATCCTGGCAGGCCACGCACGCGTCCGGACCGTGTCGGCGGTGACAAGGCCTGCTCGTTCATGGCGATCCGGACCCACCTTCGCGACCGCGGCATTGTGGTGTCATCCCGCCAGCCAACCGATCAGATTGGTCATCGAAAACGGTGTAGATCTACCGGAGGCAGACCTCCTGCCGTCGACAAGGAGGACTACAAGTGCCTGAATCTCGTCAAACTCGCATTTTCACAAACGGAACTTCAGCATCTTCAAGCAGTGGCGCTCCTTGGCAACGCTACGGCAAACTCGCATTCACCTATCGGGGCGGAGCCGTTCTCCGAGCAGTCAGCATGTGGCGGGCGCCTATTGTAGAGACCCACCCCAGCCTTTGAGATGGGTGCCTGACCGAAGCATGACCCCCCAGCCTTAGTGGCTTGTAGTCCCGCGGCGTGATTCAAGGTCGGGCTGTATCCAGCGGTCCGCAAGCAGTCCTGTAGTCAGTGAGTAGAGGGCTTTGTGGACGACATCGAGTATCTGTTCTTTGGCTGGCCAGGAAGTGGGCGGGGCGCCGACACCGGTCGCGTTTTCCAGTGTCTGGTCGAAGGCCAGCCGGACGGCGGTGTGCTTGGTGTGGGCCAGCGGGCCGCGGATTCCCGTGACAGCCCAGATGCCCCGGAGTGATCCGAGCACGGCACCGGTACCCCAGTGCATCACCTGGTTCCAGACGAAGGGCTTCTGCGAGTCGGACGGGTGCCTTCCCAGCAGCGTGAGCAGCGTTCGTGCAGGGATGTAGGAGTTGGGGCGATTAGTCAGGGCTTGTTCTACCTTTTCCCCGGCAGTCATTACAGCCACTCCCGCCAAACCGCTGAGGGCCCCTCTTGCAGCAGCTGCCAGCAGCACTCGTTCACGTGATCCGGGCATTTTTCCTCCAATTGTTGGTGAAAGCGGACAAAATTCATCCCGTTCCGTTCGAGTCCCAGGGACGTCAGGAAAGGGCTGGGATGTTGGTGGTCATAGCCGGGCGTAGGCCCAGCCGTCCCATTGACGTATGGCCAGGTGTGTGATGGCTGCGGGAACAGTACCAACGCCGGCTGTAAGCATGTCCGGTTCCACATTCGCCGAACGCAAGCTATTGGTACAGGCCAAAAGCCGTGTGCCGGCTCTAAGGAATTCATCAACGGCTGCATGCGTGGAGGAATCCGCCACGAGCAGCTTGACCCCTGGGCCTTGGATAAGCACTTCTACAGTTTTGTTGGGGGGAAGGGCCGCGACGGCATTGGCTGCACTCCGCAAAACAGCCAGCAGCGCATCCTCATCGATCTGCCCGGCGGCGTGAATTAGCAGTCCCGCCTGGTTGCCAGCTGTTGCAACAGGGTTGCTGGGTGGGTTGTCGGCTGGTGCCATGGATACTCCTACAGGTTCGACCCGCTGGGGCCGCATCAACGATATGAACTGTCAAGATACTCCGGCCGGGCGTAACGCTTCAGCGATCCGGATTTGAACTGATATCGCTGAGGCTCGTCAGGGCAGCCTGGAGGCGGGTATCGGCGTCGTTGGCAATGTCCCGGACGGCGGGGCTGCCGCTGAGCCGGACCATCGTCTGAGGGTCGATGGCCTCGATGGTGGTTTCACTCGCACCTTTGCCGCGGCGGACCACGACGTTGCAGGGCAGCAACGCACCGAGCCCGGGTTCGGCCGCGATGGCACGGCTGGCCAGGGCCGGGTTGCACGCGCCGAGGATCAGGTACTCGCCGACGGCGTCTGCGGCGTCGGTTCCGAGTTTGGCCTCGAAGGTGGCGCGGACGTTGATTTCGGTGAGGATCCCAAAGCCCTGTTCTGCGAGAGCGTCGCGGGTACGCTGCACAGCCTCCTCATAGGAGAACGGGACGGCAACGGTGTGCGTGTAGCTCATGCAGGGTCTCCTGGTGCTGGTGGGCGAATACCTGTGTCTCTAGGCGAGGGAGAGGAAGAGCTTCTCCAGGTCTTTCCTGTCCATGCTTGCATCTTTTTGGACGATGCACTGTTCAAGCCCGGTGGCGATGATGGCGAAGCCGGCCCGGTCCAGGGCTTTGGACACGGCGGCGAGCTGGGTGACGACATCTTTGCAGTCCCGGCCCTCCTCCAGCATGCGGGTCACGGCAGCCAGTTGCCCTTGGGCGCGCTTAAGCCGGTTGATCACGGGTGTGAGTTCTGCTGGGTTCAGTTCCAAGGGTTTCTCCAAAAATGGGCGTCAGTACATACATCTTATACCCCTAGGGGTGTTGTTGACTACCCCCGGGGGTATCTGGAATAATCGGTGGGGTACTCAGCTTCTGCCCGTCTCGAAAGGACATCCATGACTTCCCTTTCCGCACCCGCCGTTACTTCCCTGGCTCCGGAGACCCTGCGCGGCTGGTTTCAGGAGCATCAGGACCTGGTGGTGATTGACGTCCGCTCCGCAGCAGAGTTCGAGTCAATGCACATCCGCGGCTCCTATAACGTGCCGCTGCCGCTTCTGTCCGAGCACACGGATGAGCTGGCGGCCCGCCTGGGCAGCCGTGTTGTGCTGGTCTGCCAGTCCGGCGCCCGCGCCGAGCAGGCCCGCCAGCGCCTTGCCAAGTCCGGAATCAGCACCGCCTACGTCCTGACCGGAGGGGCCCCCGGTTTCGCGGCCGCCGGTGGCGATGTCGTCAAGGGCAAGGACCGCTGGGACCTTGAGCGCCAGGTCCGCCTGGCCGCCGGTTCCCTCGTGGTCCTTGGCCTGGCCGGCGGGCGGTTCGTTTCCCCGAAGGTCCGGATGCTCGCCGGCTTTGTCGGCACCGGCCTGACCTTTTCTGCCGCGACCAACACCTGCGCCATGGGCCAGGCGATCTCGGCCATGCCGTGGAACAAGGCCGCCAAGGAGCCGACCCGCGAAAGCGCCATCCTGCAGTTCCCGGCCAGCCCGGCCGTAGAAGCTGAGGCCAAAGCGTCGTGACCGTGACCCTGATCCTCGTCCTGGCCCTGTCCGTGGTCATCGGACTCTCACTTGGGGTCCTGGGCGGCGGCGGGTCCATCCTGACCGTGCCGATCCTGGTCTATGTGGCCGGCTTTGAGGCCAAGGAGGCGATCGCGGCGTCCCTGTTCGTGGTCGGTGTCACCTCTGCGGTGAGCGTGATCAGCCACGCCCGCGGCGGAAGGGTGATGTGGCGGACCGGTTTGATCTTCGGCGCCGCCGGCATGGCGGGCGCCTTCGTCGGCGGCCTGCTCGGCGGTCAGATCCCGGGCCAGATCCTGCTGATCGCCTTCGCCCTGATGATGGTGGCCACTTCTGTCGCGATGCTTCGCGGCAGGAAAAAGGCAGGCGGGGCCGACGGGGCTGAACCGGTGAAGCACGAACTTCCCCTGGGCAGGGTGCTGCTGGACGGTGCCGTCGTGGGCCTGGTCACCGGCCTGGTTGGCGCCGGCGGCGGATTCCTCGTCGTTCCCGCTTTGGCACTGCTGGGTGGCCTGCCGATGTCCGTGGCCGTCGGAACCTCACTGGTGGTCATCGCCATGAAGTCCTTTGCCGGGCTCGCCGGTTACCTCACCACGGTGCACCTGGACTGGGGCCTGACCCTGGCCGTCACCGCAGCGGCGATAGTGGGCACCCTGGTGGGCTCCAAGCTGGCCGGCCGTATTCCGGAAGCTGCCCTGCGGAAAGCATTCGGCTGGTTCGTCCTGGCGATGGGCACCTTTGTCCTGACCCAGCAGGCGCCGGAGGACCTGCGGTGGGTAATCGTCGCCGGTGTTGCTGCCCTGGCCGTGACTGCTGCCGGGATTTGCTGGTTCTTCGTCAACTCCTGCCCGTTGCGCAAAAACGACAGGAACAGCCGCCGGAGCGGTCAGCCGTCACCGGCCTGACCACCGGCCGGGCCAGTACCGCTGCCGCCCCGCCGGGGCGCCAGATGATCAATGCGAAAGGAATGAACGTCATGGGAATTATCAGCTCCCTGAAAAAGGCATTCAGCAAACCCTACAAAACCGTCTCTGTGGCCGAAGCCAAGGAACTTCTTTCCTCCGGCGCCACGTTGATAGATGTCCGCTCTGCCCAGGAATGGCGCACCGGGCGCGCGGCGCAGGCCAAACACGTCCCCCTGGACCGGCTCCAGACCAGCACCGCCGGCATCCCGAAAACCCGGCCCGTGATCGCGATGTGCGCCTCCGGGGTCCGCTCGGCCTCCGCAGCCCGGCTCCTCGCCGCCCAGGGCTACGACGCCTACTCCCTCCGCGGCGGCATGGGCGCCTGGCGCCAGGCCAACGAACCCGTCCGCTAACCACACCACCCGCTTTTGATGCAAAACCTTCGAAGGAGAAACCCATGGCTGAAATCACCGTCACCGAAACCAATCAACGCCGCGACCAGGCCCGGATCCTCGACGTCCGCGAAGACTTCGAGGTCGCCGACGGCATGATCCCCGGCGCCCTGCACATCCCCATGGGCCAGCTGCAGACCCGCCTGTCCGAACTGGACCCGGCTGTCCCCGTCATCGCCGTCTGCCGCAGCGGCAACCGGTCCGCCCAGGTCGCCGACGCACTCAACGGCGCAGGCTACACCGCGGACACCATGGCCGGCGGCATGACCGCCTGGACCCAAGCCGGCCTGCCCACCACCTGACCCGCCCCATCCGAGCTCCCCAACTCCAAGCGCTTTGGACGACACCGGGCTTTGGACAACACCGCAAAGGACACGAACCGATCATGGCAACCATCAACGTCACCCAGGAAAGTCTCGCTGAAACCCTGGAAAACAACGAGATCGTCTTCGTTGATTTCTGGGCAGCCTGGTGCGGCCCGTGCCGCATGTTCGCCCCCACCTACGAGGCAGCCTCCGTACAGCACCCGGACATCGTCTTCGCCAAGGTCGACACCGAAGCCGAGCAGACCCTCGCCGCAGCGGCCAGCATCACGTCCATCCCCACCCTGATGGCCTTCCGCGACAAAACCCTGGTCTTCTCCCAGCCCGGCGCCCTGAACGCCCCAGGACTGGAACAGGTCATTCAGGCCGTAAAAGACCTGGACATGGACAAAGTCCACGCCGAAACCGCCCGGCAGCAGGCCTGAAAAGGAGCCACCGCATGGCAGCCACGCGGACCATCACGGCCGATGACCTTGCCGCCATTTGGCCCGCAGCGGTGGTGGTCGACGTCCGCAGCGCGGAAGAATACGCCGTCGCCCACATCCCGGACAGCCTCAACATCCCGCTCGATGACCTGCCTTCCCGGCTGAAGGACCTGCCGAACACCCCGCTGCACCTGCTGTGCGGCTCAGGCAAACGCAGCAGCCAGGCCGCCCAAATCCTCACGGACCACGGTTATAAGACCGTAAACGTCGCCGGCGGAATCACCGAGTGGTACCGCAACGGCCACCCCGTGATCTACGCCGCGGCCCCGGTGGACACCCCTCCTCCTGACCGGTGGGGCTCCCTCAGATCCCTCCGGCACCGCCTCCTCAGACGGGCGGCGCGCACCTCCTGACGCTCAGAACCAGGGCCCACCCTGGCTTGCACTATACCCCCCAGGGTATTACGATTGTTATCAGAACAAACGGGGGACCACTCCCCCGCCCACTTCCCGAAGGAGAGCACCAGATGCTTATCGAGCGTATTTACGATGAAGACCTCGCCCAGGCCAGCTACCTGATCGGCTGCCAGGCCAACGGCACGGCCGTGGTGGTCGATGGCCGCCGCGACATCGCGGTCTACCAGGAACTGGCTGCGAAGAACGACATGAAGATCGTGGCCGTGACCGAGACCCACATTCACGCCGATTACCTCTCTGGCACCCGCGAGCTCGCTGCCGCGACCGGCGCGAAGATTTACGTCTCCGGCGAGGGCGGCCCGGACTGGCAGTACGAATTCGAGGGTGAACGCCTCTATGACGGCGACGCGATCACCGTAGGCAACATCAGCATCAAGGCCCTCCACACCCCGGGCCACACCCCGGAGCACCTGTCGTTCCTGGTGACCGACGGGGCGTTCAGTGACCAGCCCGGTTACCTGCTCTCCGGTGACTTCGTCTTCTCCGGTGACCTGGGCCGGCCGGATCTGCTGGATGAGGCGGCCGGCGGCATCGACACCCGGTTCGAGGGTGCCAAGCAGCTGTTTGCGAGCCTGCGGGACAAGTTCCTGACCTTGCCGGACTACGTCCAGGTCCACCCCGCCCACGGTGCCGGCAGCGCCTGCGGCAAGGCCCTCGGCGCCATCCCCTCCTCCACCGTCGGCTACGAGCGGCTCTACTCCTGGTGGGGCCCCTACCTCGCTGCGAACGACGAGCAGGGCTTCATCAACGAGCTCCTGGACGGCCAGCCCGACGCCCACGCCTACTTCGGCCGGATGAAGCGTGAAAACCGTGAAGGACCTGCTGTGATGGGTGAGCGCACGCCGCTGCCCGAACTTGCAACCGAGATCGTTGCAGCAGGCCTGTCAGAGGACACCCTGACTTTCATCGACACCCGGTCCAACAGCGAAGTCCATAAGGGCACCGTGGTCCGTTCCCTGAACATTCCGGCCGGTAAGTCCGTAGCCAGCTACGGCGCCTGGGTGGTGAACCCGGAAACCGATCAGAACCCGCTGGTGCTGCTCGCTCCTGACCAGGAAACCGCGCAGGACATGTGGGACCACCTGGTCCGCGTCGGCATCGACAACGTCGCCGGGTTCGTCACCAGCATCGACGGGCTGCCCACGTTCACCCCGAAGCTGGTCCAACCCGAGGAACTGGACAACTTCGACGCGGCAATGGTCCTCGATGTCCGCAACCGCACCGAGCACAGCGCCGGGCACGTCCCCGGCTCGCACCAGCTCAGCGGCGGCCGCGCCATGTGGCACCTCGATGAGCTGCCCGCCGACGGCACCATCGTGAGCTACTGCCAGTCCGGTGTGCGGAACTCCGTCGCGGCCAGCGCCCTGCGCCGCGCCGGGTACGACGTCGTCGAACTCGACGGCAGCTACGCCGCCTGGGACGCCTGGCACAACTCCCGCCAGTCAGCCAAGGCCTAGAACCAACGGCCCCGCCGTCCGCACGGCCCCGAAAAGCCTCTTCAGTCAGGCACGGCCTGGCCGTGCACCAAAAGAGACAAGGAACCCTCTTGATGATGGATGGCTTTGGTATGGGCGGGATGGGGCTTGCCTGGATCTTCTGGGTCCTGCTGATCGCAGGCGGGGTTATGCTCGCCGTCGTGCTGGTCCAAGCCTTCACCCGCAACACCGGCGGCAACGCCCCCACCGGTGTGCAGGGACCGACACGCGCGGTCGCGGGCCCCGCCACGGCCCGGGAAATCCTTGAGGAGCGTTACGCCGGCGGGGAGATCAGCACCGAGGAATACCAGGAACGGCGCCGCATACTGGAGGAGGGCAGCCCGTGGGGCCCCTGACTCGCCGCCAGCTGCTGGCACTGGGTGCCGTTGGGGCCGGCGCCGCGGCTGCCGGCGGCGCCGGGCTGTGGCTGACCACCGGCACCGGCACTGCCCGCGGATCCGGATACACCGGCGGTGGGGACCTGACCGAACCGCAGGTACTGGCCAGCCGCGACCGGGTCCTGGAGCTGGAGCTGACCGCCGCGCCGGCACGGGTCAGGGTCGGCGGGCGGGAAGCCAACGTCCAGGCGTTTAACGGCTCGGTGCCCGGCCCGACCCTGCGGGCCCGGGCGGGCGACACGATCCGGGTCACCATGCGCAACGGGCTGCAGGCTCCCACAAACCTGCACGTGCACGGACTCCACGTCTCCCCGCAGGGCAACAGCGACAACCCCTTCGTCAGCATTGACCCGGGCGGGTCCTTCGACTACGAGTTCACCCTGCCCGGGGACCACCCGCCGGGCACCTACTGGTACCACCCGCACCGCCACGGGCACGCCGCCGACCAGGTGCCACCGGCGGCAACGCCTCCGGCAGCAACCCGGTCGAACTGCTCACCCTGGCCGTCTCGGGAAGCACGGGCACTGACCCAGGGCCCGTATCCGAGGGCCGGCCCCTGCGCGATCTGCGGAACGAACCGGTCGCGGCCGCCCGCACCCTGAACTTCGCCATGGGCATGGGCGCGGGAATGGGCAGCGGGCAGGGCAGCATGATGGCCTTCACCATCAACGGACGGAAGTTCGACCCCGAACGGATGGATGAGACGGCAGCAGCCGGGACCGTGGAGGAGTGGACCCTGACCAACTCCAGCGGCATGGATCATCCCATCCACCTGCACGTGTGGCCCATGCAGATCGTCCAGGACGGCGACCGCGATGTCACCAGACCCACCTGGCAGGACGTGGTCAACGTCCCCGCCCGCAGCCAGGTGAAAGTCCGGGTGGCCTTCGACGATTTCCCCGGCCGCACCGTAATCCACTGCCACATCCTGGACCACGAAGACCAAGGCATGATGGCCACCATCCAAGCCCGCTGACCAGTCAACGAACGGCAAAGAAGCCCATCACGGCAACCCTTGGCTCTGCAACGCTTACCTCCGGGACCCCCGGCGCGGCGGTCCTTGACGGGCCGGTGCGGGTGCGTTCAGGATCAAACCGACACGGGCCGGTTAGAGGGCGGGCTCCACAAAAGCCCCGCTGTCGGGGTCAGCCAGATACCCGTACCCCGAAGACCGACAGGATCCGCCAATGATCTCAGGCAACACCCCCGCCCCCCGGCAGCCTCGAACAACAGAGGCCATCACGCTGGGACTGCGGCAGAACCTGGCCCAGTTCATGCTCCTCGTCGCCGTCAACGCCCTGGTCGGCGGCACCCTCGGCCAGGAACGCACCGTGCTGCCGCTGCTCGCCGGAGAGGTCTTCCACCTCGACGAGTACACCTCCGCCCTGACCTACATCCTGGCGTTCGGGCTGGCCAAAGCTGCCACCAACTACTTCGCCGGCACCCTCTCGGACCGTTACGGCCGCAAACCGATCCTGATCGCGGGCTGGCTCATCGCCCTCCCGGTCCCGGTCCTGCTGATCTTCGGGCCGTCCTGGGGCTGGATCGTCGCGGCCAACGTGGTGCTCGGCATCAGCCAGGGCCTGACCTGGTCCACCACCGTGATGATGAAAATGGACCTCGTCGGCCCCGAACGCCGCGGCCTGGCCATGGGCCTGAACGAAGCCGCCGGTTACCTCGGTGTCGCCGGAACCGCCCTGGCGACCGGCTACATCGCCTCCACCTACGGCCTCCGCCCGGGACCGTTCCTGCTCGGCGCCGCCTTCATCGCAGTCGGCCTCGGCCTGTCCGTGCTGACCATCCGCGAAACACACCACCACGCCAAAGCCGAAGCAGCCACCCATGCCTCCAGTCACGGCCGAACCCGGGCAGGGCTCAACAACCGGGACATCTTCACACTAACCAGTTTCCGCGACAAGTCCCTGTCCTCCGTCAGCCAGGCCGGGATGGTGAACAACCTCAACGACGGCCTCGCCTGGGGACTGTTCCCGGTCCTGTTCGCCGCTGCCGGGCTCAGCATCGAACGCATCGGCATCCTCGCGGCCGTTTACCCCGCTGTCTGGGGCGCCGGGCAGCTGGTCACAGGCGCGCTCTCAGACCGCATCGGCCGCAAGCCACTGATCGTCGGCGGCATGCTCGTCCAGGCCGTGGCACTGGGCATGGTCGCCCTCGGAAATGACTTTGAATTCTGGCTTGCCGCCGTCGTCCTGCTCGGCGCCGGAACCGCCATGGTCTACCCCACCCTGCTCGCAGCGATCGGTGACGTCGCCCACCCCGGGTGGCGGGCCCGGTCCGTGGGCATCTACCGGCTGTGGCGCGATGGCGGGTTCGCCGTCGGCGCCTTGCTCTCCGGGCTCCTTGCCGACGCCTATGGCATCCCCGCCGCCGTTATCACCGTCGCTGCCCTCACCGCAGCTTCCGGGGTCTGGGTCGCTCTCCGCATGCGAAGCTCCGACCATGCGCCGGCACCCTCTGGCCCGGCGCGTATTCTCTGATGCAGTGTCCCGCATACCCCTGCGACTTCATTCACCGACCCGAAAGAGCTATGACCTCTTCACTGAAACGGTTCCCTCGAGCCTGTACGCTCAAGGAACCGATCCCGATGCCCGGTTCAGCCTCGCGAATGAACGCACCTTCCTGGCCTGGATCCGTACTTCACTGGCCCTGATCGCCGCCGGGGTCGCCCTGGAAACGCTCGGACTCGACCTTCACCCCGGACTCCGCCTGGCCGCATCAATCACGCTTATCATCGCGGGGATCGCCGCCCCCATCCAGGCCTGGTTCGGGTGGCTGCAGATCGAGCGCGCCCTCAGGCTTGACATGCCGTTGCCCTCCGCCGCTCTGGCATTTCCTATCGTCATCGCCGTATCCGCAGCCGGCGTCCTGATATTCCTCAGCGTCATTCTGGCCTGATGACCAATAATCCCGAGGACGCGATGGAGCACACCGGCGGTCGCAGCGACCGGCCTTTCGACGCCGGCCTGCAGCTGGAAAGGAGTTCTTTAGCCTGGCGACGGACAGCACTGGCGCTGTCCGTTGCATCCCTGGCGGCCCTGCGGATCATGCCCGATGTCCTGGGCGTCTGGGCACTGGTCCCCACCGGGGCCGGCGCCGCGGCATCCGTCGCCGCCCTCTTTCTCGCACACCGGCGTTACCGCCGCATCCACACCGCCTTGACCTCATCAGGGACATGGAGGGCTGACCTCAGCGGAGGACGGCTGCCCGCCCTAATAGCAGGTGTGACCGTTCTTGGTGGGCTCACAGCGCTCCTCGCCGCCACCGGCCTCAGCCAATTTCTGTCCCAGTAACGGGAAATGCTGCCGGTAGGCAGGCGCCCCTGGAACGCGGGCCCCTGCAGCAGCAATCGCCCCCCGAACCGGCTCAAGCGAACGGGCTCAAGCCCCTCCGCTAAAGCACGGCCAACCCTGGATACTGACATAATTATGCGCCGCAGCTTCCTGGGGCCTGATCTTTCCCGTTTTCAGCGGGCGGTTCCGCAAAGCCGTGGGGCCCGGGCCAGTGGTGTACTCGATGCACCTCGTTTTCCTGCCGTGTCCGGCGGAGGGTGGCTGCAAGGTCGCTAAGCAGACGTGAGGGTCGGGGGCTGCGGTGGGCGGACGTGATGGCCCGTTGCCTGCTGCCCGGAGTGGGCGCCGTCCGGCCGCACCGGCACACCGTGCCCGGCGCCGGCTGGACAATCGGGTCCGTGCCCTCCCGCGGGGCCGCTTGCACTTCCCACCCGTTCAGCGCCGCGGCAGCCTGGCGGAAAACAACGGGCGACAATCAGTGCAGACATCGACGTCGGAATCCTGCGGTCCGCGGGCCAACGTAACCTTGCGCTCAAGTTCCAGCCGGGCATACAGGGCCCAGGCCATCACGGCCAGGGCCAGCAAGCCGACTATGCCCTGGACCGGCGGCAAGGCTTCCCTGGGCGAGCCCGCCCAGATCAGGCCGAACACGCCCATGAAAGGCCACCGCAGATCGCAAAGGGTAGGTGCCGCACCGATCGGCGCGTCCGTATAACTGCCTGCCAGGAAGCCGGCCAGGATCGACCCCGCACCTACCAGGGCGTAGCCCGCCCAGCCGGTTCCGGCGCCGAAGACCATACCCGTGGCGGCCGTCAAAAAGACGGCGGAGGCAGCCGCCGCGATGACGGTCACCGTTACCCGCTTCCGCGACCAGTTGCCGAGCACCTCCGGCAAGTGCCGCAGGCGGCCGCGGCGGACGCTCTTCCTGTGCTGTCTGTTCACTGTCATGGCTGCTCCTGGTTCCGGATGGACTGCCGCGGCTGCAGGGCAGACCAGGCGATGACGATGGCTACCAGGGCCAGAGAGATGAACCCGAGACCCGAGTACCCGGCGACGGCCAGCACAGGACCGGCCAAAGCCCCGCCGGCGGCTCCGGCGGCGTTCATGCCCAGATCCGAGATGCCCTGAAGTGCGGGCCGGTCCTGCAGCTGCGCCGACTCGGCGACCAGGGCCGACCCGCCGACCACGGACGCGGACCAGCCGAGCCCCAGCAAAATCAGGCTCGCAGTCACGGCGCTGCGGGAGTCGGCAGCGACCCCGGCCAGCACCAGCGAAACCAGCAGCATCCCCTGACCCACAAGAATGGTGCCCAGCGGCCCGACCTTGTCCGACATCCAGCCGAAAACGGGAGACAGCGCGTACATGCCTGCGATGTGCAGACTGATAGTCAGTCCCACCACGGTGAGGCTGGCCCCATGGTCGCGCAGGTGCACAGGGGTCATGGACATGAGCGCGACCATCGTGGCGTGGCTGAGGGCGACGGCCGCTACCGCATAACGGGCCCGGGGGGTGGTGTGCAGAATCTGCAAGCCGGTCCGGGGTCGGGGCGCGCCAGAGTCCGGCACCCGGGAGGACATCGCGGTCAGGAGGGGGTCCGGCCGCAGGCCCGTCAAGTACACGACGGCGGCGGCAAGCTGGGCGGCCACGGAAAAGGCAAAAGCCCCTGTCAGCGGGGGCAGGCCAAGGGCGGCGCCGACGCTCTCGCCCGGATCGAAGAGGTTCGGACCCAGGACAGCACCGATCGTGGTGGACCACACCACTGTCGAGAGGTCCCGGCCCCCGGACCCGGGCCGGGACAGGTCAGTTGCGGCGAAACGGGCCTGCAGATTCACCGCGGAACCTGCGCCAAGGAACATCAGGCCCAGCAGCAACAAAGGAAAGAGCCCCAGGGCCGCGGAGGTGATGGCCGTGGCGGCGCCGGTACCCGCGATCAGCGCGCCCAAGGACAGCGAAATCCGGCGGCCGCGGGCTCGCGCCAGCCGGGCCAACGGGACGGCGGCGAATGCGGCGCCCAGGGTACTCATCGTGGCGGCCATGCCGGACCAGGCGTTGGACCCGGAGAGCTGCGAGGCCAACAGAGAACCCAGGGACAAAGTGGCTCCCATGCCGATGCCACCGAGAATCTGCCCACCGACCAGAACCGGAATGACACGACGCTGGAGCCGCTGGTTCCCCGTCCCGGGCTCGCCGGAAAAAACGACCAGGCCATGGCTCCAGCCCCGCCCAGGTCTCAACCCTTCCGACCGCTCCTCCGAGCCCATGCCGATCCTCCTTGCGTACTCCCCCGCCCACCGCGTACAAGCCGATATACCCTCAGGGGTATTGTAGTACGCAACGCGTCCAAATCCGCCGCCACCACGAAGCGGAGGCATCTGCGCCGGGTACGGAACGGACCCGTCCCCGTACCCCGCAGGATATGCGCCCCGTCGGCTTGCGGGATCCCTCCGCCCCGATGGGGGGCGTGCTGCCGAGGTGCGGTCCTCAAGAGGTCAACGCCACACTCCCCGCCACGGTCCTTGTCGGGGCCCCTTGAGAGATTCGAAGGCTAAACGACCACAACGTTCCAGGGGAAGGGCAGACCACCCCCGAGTTGCCATATATACCCCCTGGGGGTATATATTGGCTTGTGATAGGCGCCGCCCGGGCAGTTGTGCCGGTATCCGTTAGGGCGCGGGCTGGGCGTAAACCTCCCCGCCTCCGCAACTGCCGGGTACCCGTCGCGAGCATGATTTGTGGTCAATTGCACCCGGTGCGGCCACGGCGCCCTGCACCATCCCAACCGTCCAAGGAGCCAATGCTGTGCTTAATGAGCAAATTCTGCACCAGCCCGAAAGCCGGGTTATTGAACTCGACATTGAGGGCATGACCTGTTCGTCCTGTGTCGGCCGGGTCGAGCGCAAGCTTGGAAAGATTGACGGCGTGGAAGCCCTCGTCAACCTGCCGCTGGAATCCGCCCAGGTGACGGTTCCGGCGAACGTTACAGACGAGCAGATCACCGCCACGGTGGCTGCCGTCGGGTACAAGGCAACAGTCCGGCGGGCGGCCTATCCAGTGGGCACGATCGGAACAATGCCGGATCCGGCGCCTGCAGGACCGGCGGGGTCAATCCCCGCACCGCCGGCGGATGGGCCGCCGTCACACCCAGCCGGCAAGCTGCGTCCCCGGCTGATTGTGGCGGCCATCCTCACCGTCCCGGTGTTCCTGGTCTCCATGGTCCCGGCGCTGCAGTTCCCCAACTGGGTTGGGTGGTGGGCGTGCTGGCCCTGCCGGTGGTGACTTGGGCGGCGTGGCCGTTCCACCGGGCCGCCGCCATAAACGCCCGGCACCTCGGGTCCACCATGGACACACTGGTGTCGATCGGGGTGACCGCAGCCTTCCTGTTCTCCGCATGGCAACTCTTTGCCG
This sequence comes from Pseudarthrobacter sp. J47, assembly GCF_049810315.1. Taxonomy (GTDB): domain Bacteria; phylum Actinomycetota; class Actinomycetes; order Actinomycetales; family Micrococcaceae; genus Arthrobacter. The sequence goes on along the minus strand of NZ_CP187358.1, from coordinate 1,780,003 downwards.
ACCCCACGATGACAGCACATCCGCAGGCAATGGAGGGCATGGAAACCGGAGGCCTGTACTTCGAGGTGGCATCCGTCGTCACCACATTCCTGCTGTTGGGCCGCTACCTGGAGGCCAACGCAAGGCGTAAGGCCGGCGATGCGCTCAAGGCCCTGCTGAACCTCGGAGCGAAGGACGCTGCCGTGCTGCGGGACGGCGAGGAGGTCCTGATCCCGGCCGGCCAGCTCCGGGCCGGGGACGTTATCGTGGTCCGCCCAGGTGAGAAGATCGCCACCGACGGCGTAGTCCTGGAGGGAACCTCTGCGGTGGACGCCTCGCTCGTAACCGGAGAATCAGTGCCGGTCGAAGTAGGCCCGAACAGCCCGGTCACGGGCGCAACGATCAACACCTCGGGACGCCTCCTGGTCCGCGCCACCCGGGTAGGTGCTGACACTACCCTTGCCCGGATGGGGCGGCTGGTCTCCCAGGCGCAAACCGCGAAGGCCCCGATCGCCCGGCTCGCTGACCGCATCAGCGCGGTCTTCGTCCCCGCGGTCTTCGTCCCCGTGGTCCTCGTCCTTGCAGCCCTCACCTTCGCCGGCTGGCTGCTCGCGGCCGGCCCGGCCATCAGCGACGCCGAACTGCGCGCCGCCTTCACCGCCGCAGTAGCGGTGCTGGTCATCGCCTGCCCCTGCGCACTGGGCCTTGCCACACCGGTGGGGCTGCTCACCGGCACGGGCCGCGGCGCCCAGCTCGGCATCCTGATCAAGGGCCCGCAGGTCCTAGAGGACACACGCACCGTGGACACCATCCTGCTGGACAAGACCGGCACGGTCACCACCGGCCACCTGGCTGTCGACGGAACCCAGGCGTTTGCCCCGTTCACCGAGGCCGAGGTCCTGCGCCTGGCCGGGGCGGCGGAGGCCGCCTCCGAGCATCCCGTCGCCCGGGCTATTGCCGCGGCAGCGCTCACCGCCGAACAGCAAACCGACAGCGCCGCGCGGCTGCCGGCCGTGGTCGACTTCCGATCAGCACCGGGGGGCGGCGTCATGGGTGGCGTCGACGGACGCGACGTCACAGTAGGCCGCTCCGGCTGGCTGCAGGAAAACGGCGTCACCGTCTCGGGCCCACAGCAGACTGCCCTGGCCGCCGCCGAAGCCGCAGGGGCCACCGCGGTCTGGGTGGCCGTGGACGGCCAGCCAGCCGGCATCATCAGCCTGCGCGACACCCTCAAACCCGGTTCCGCCGCCGCCATCGCCCGGTTCCGCGAACTGGGACTGCGGCCCATCCTGCTGACCGGCGACAACGCAGCGGTGTCCAACCAGGTCGCCGCCGCCGTCGGAATCCCTTTTGAAGACGTTTTCGCAGGTGTACTGCCTGAGGGCAAGGTCGAAGCGGTCCGTTCGCTGCAGGCCGGCGGCGCGACGGTGGCTATGGCCGATGACGGAGTGAACGATGCTGCAGCGCTGGCCCAGGCTGATCTGGGCATCGCCATGGGTTCCGGCACTGACGTCGCCATCGAAGCCGCGGACCTTACGGTGATGGGCAACGACCTTGGACAGGTCGCCGATGCGATCGAGCTGTCCCGCCGGACCCTGGCCACCATCAAGACAAACCTCTTCTGGGCCTTTTTTTACAACGTGGTCGGTATTCCGGTAGCAGCGCTGGGGTTGCTCAACCCGATGATCGCCGGCGCGGCGATGGCGGCCAGCTCCGTACTGGTAGTCGCCAATTCGCTGCGGCTGCGGCGCTTCGGCAAGTAACCTGCCGGGGAAGTCGAACCAAGCCCGGCCGGGTGGGCGGGCTTGGTTCGACGGCGCCCAGCGCCCGGCCTACTGTGTAGAACAACAGAGCAGGTCTCACGGACTCAGGAGCGGGCATGGCCGGTACGGCGAAAGCAGATCCCCGGAATCACCGGGACGCCCCCACCTCAATCATGCTGCCCGGAGTGGTCCTTGGCGTCGGGCTCGGTGGCTTCGTGGACGGGATTGTGCTGCACCAGATCCTGCAGTGGCACCACATGATCTCCAGCTCCGATACCGCCAACATCGACATCGGTTCCTACCCGGTCACCACTGTCCCCGGGCTGCAGATGAACACCCTGTGGGACGGTATCTTCCACGCCGTCACCTGGCTGGCGGTGCTCACCGGACCCGGGATCCTGTACTCCCGGATCACCGGATCCCGGGGCCGGATCTGGACCTCCCGGGTCCTGTGGGGCTGGATCCTGGTCGGCTTCGGAATCTTCAACATCGTCGAAGGCCTCCTGAACCACCACATCCTGGGCGTCCACCACGTGATCAGCGGCGAGTACCAGACCCTGGCAGACATCCTGTTCCTGATCTCCGGGGTGCTCCTGATCGGAGGCGGGTGGCTGCTACAGCGCTCCGCCCCGGCCGTGGACCTGGCGGCGGCTGAACGTTCTGCCGCCGCCGGAAGCTGATGATCCCGGCCCACAAAACCCACGCCCAGCACGGCGCCGGGGCCCTGGAAGCCGGCCTGCCGTTGTTTCTGCTCGCGGCTCTGGTGCTCGGCTACCTGGTGGGGCACAAAACCCTCCCGGTCACTCCCCTCTGCCGCCTGACCCCAGCCCGGGGTTAAACGGGGCCTTTGGCGTCAGGGGCTGCCGCATGGCCCAGGATGTGGGCGACTGGCGGCACCAGCGGGTGGACCGAAAAGCCAAACCTCTGGTTGTCCCGGACGGTGAACCCGGCCTCGGTGATGGCCTGCAGGGTGTCGCGGTTCGGGTGGCAGCCGCCGGCCATCCGCTGCCAAAAGGGGGTCAGCAGGTCCTCCGCCGCCGCAAGGACATTATGTCCGGACCGGACGTGCTCATAGAAGGCCAGCGTCCCGCCGGGCCGCAGCACCCTGCGCACCTCGGCCAGGGCGGCGGACTGATCGGAGACGCTGCACAGGACAAGGCTGGTGACCACCGCGTCGGCACTGGCATCCGGAGCCGGGACCGCCTCAGCTGTACCGGCGGCCACACGCACCGGAACCACGGCGGACGCCGCAGCTGCCTTTGCCAAAGCCCTCAGATAGTCATCCGGCTCCACCGCCAGAACATCAGTGACCGTGCGGGGGTAAAGCCCGAACGAGGACCCATCGCCGGCGCCGATCTCAACTACGCTCCCACTCAGGCCCTGCAGCAAAGTCCGGCGGTGTTCAGTCCCGCCCCTGCGGTTCATCCCCTCCACCGCACGCGCATAGGCACGGGCAAAACGAGGATGCTGCAGCTTGGCCGGCCCCGCCTGGGCCTCCGGATCCGGGCCGGTCACTGACCGGGTTCCTTTACCGCGTCCCGAGCCATCCCGGCCCCGCAAGGGCACCAAAGGAAATTCCGACCGTTGTAACGCTGACTGCACGGCATGGGCTGCTCCTTGAATCGGCCTGCTGAACGCCGCCGGCCGGATCCCTGCCGGCAGTCCTACCCTGACGGTGACCGGACCAGCCGTCAAGGACAAGCCAAACTGCGTCGGTCCACCACAGCACGACGAAGACAGCTCGCCGGCCAGGAAAGGAATCCTTTGTAGCACACCCATCCAACGGAGGATGTCATGAACAGCCAGCACCTGTACCGCCACCCCCTGCCCGGCACATCCGAGGATGAACCCTGGGCACCATTGGCAACTGGTGCGCGTACGGGTTGGCGAATGGGTTGTCCGGAGTACGGATCACATCCTGATGCAGGCGCATCCTTCCAGTTGCCGCAGGGCCGGGAGGTCGACGGCTGTCGGCATGTGGTCGATGCCGGGCAGCAGATGGTGCAGGGCGCTGCGCCCGCCGAGGGCAGGCTGTCTTCACACGGTCCAGATGTCCGCGAGTGCTTCCACCCCTTCCGACCCCACGACCCGGGCTAAGGTATCAGTCGCGTGCTACCCTGACTTCCGAAATGTCTAAACATATTGGAGGAAGTGTCGCAGTCGGCGTCACACTGGCGGCACTGCTCGGCGTGACGGCTTGCCTCCCTGCCGCGGAGCGGCCCGGCGCCAAGCGTGTCGATATCGGTGAACCGCCCACAACTGCATCCGTTTCAGCCCAAAGCGGACGACTGTTCCCGGGCTTTGACATCACCTCCGAAGTGGAAACCGACAGCACCCCGTTTGCCGTCGGAAAGACCTTTGTCGGCTCTGCCTTCCCCCGGGATGACCGTTCCCGGCTCAGCTTTTACGGCTTCGACGCTACCGGCACCACCTGGCGCGTGGACACCAACCCATCCTGCGTTGGAACCGTGCCAACACAGGTTGGCGGCGAAGCGGCGATTGTCATCCTCGACTCCGACGCCCGCAAGGATAGCTCAGGCCGGGTCAGCATCACCGTCGCCACGGCCTTCTCCGCCGCGGACGGAGAGCCCCTCTGGGGGCCGACGGAGGTTCCCGGCCCGTCCCCGGGCACCGGCCTGGTTTTCGCCAACACTCCCAAAGCGCTCACTAGCGAGAGGACACCCACAACGTTGCTCGCCGCCGACTCCGGCACAGTCGTCGGCGAACCGGCCGGAACAGCCCTTTATGAATATCAAGGGACCGCACTGGAGGGCGCCGCGGACAGTTTCTCCGCCCTCGACAGCGGCACGGGCGAAACGCTTTGGAGTACGGCGCAGTTGAGCCCCGGCCCCTCCGTTGCCGGGGCCGGGGCCACGGCCCGGTTCGAAGGCGCTTACGGTCCGTCAACCGGAGGCCTGGTGATCCTGGAATGGGCCGACCCCGCGGGGGCGGCGGTGGCCGTCGTTCACGATCTCAGGACCGGCGCGCCACTGGGCAAAGTTGAGGGAACGCCTTCGGGCATGGCCACCGTGGATGACTCCACCCAAACAGTGCTTCTGACTTCACAGCGGACAGACGGCACCCACAGCATCACAGCAGCCCGTCCCCGCGGGGGCATTCTGTGGAGCATGGAATCCAGCAGCCCGGCCGTGGTATCAGCCGCCGGCGCGGGAATGGCCTATGCACAGGTCAACGGCGAAGCGGCCAGGATAGACCTTGATTCCGGGACCATCCTGGCCTCGGGTGATTACGCCCTTCCCGTGGCCGTACTCCCCGACGGAACCGCCTTGTTCCCCACGGACCAGCCCGGCACGTATGCGGTTGCAGTAGCCCGCGGAACGTCCGCTACAGGGTAAAAGTTCCCGGCATGCAGCGCCGCGCCGACTTCCCCTAAATGTTTATACATTTGTGATTTTTCCGTGTAGATTGGGCCCGTGCCGCCCACCAGGCGCTGCACCCTTGGCTTGTTACCGAACCCTGCCGCCCGCCAAGGACCAAACACCACAAGCTCCGGCAGGGGCGGGGGAACCAAAATACGGATTCGCAGTGAATCCTTGGGGTTAAGCCGCCGGCATCAACGGCCGGCGGCCGGGTGACTCCCATCCGCATCCGACAGCTCACCTCGCAGGTATCGGGAGAGGTTAAGCAATGTCAAAGAAAAACGCCCGCCACAGGGCCGCCACCAGCAGCTCGCTGGCCACCATTTCACGAAGCGTTTCCAGCCACAGCGGAGCAGTGGGCCGCCAGGCCGCCCTCGTCGCTGTCGGATCCGGGCTCGTGCTGAGCATGGCCGTCCCGGCCCAGGCGGGAGCCACCGCATCGGACCCGCAGGGGGAAACTGCTTCAAGCACCATTTCCTCCCCGGCAGGAACTCCCGGCCAGGCGCCCGCACCGGGGGCCTCCGTCCACACCGTGGTCGCTGGGGAGACCTTAAGCCAGATAGGAGCGCTGCACGGAATCTCCCTGGACGCCATTCTGTCGCTGAACGGTCTTCACATGGCCTCCATCATCTATCCGGGGGACGTCATAACACTTTCCGGGGCAGCGGGCACCCCGGGCTCGGCACCGGCAGCCGCTCCCGCGCCGATCACCCCCGCAGCAGCCCCCGGTATGCCGTACCAGCCTTCGGCCCTGGTGCCGGCGAGCACCGGTGGACAGAAGCCACCGTCTTCCCTCAACCGGGCGATTCTCGACGCGGCACGGGCCCAGATGGGTGCCGTTCAGGACTGCACGGTCCTGGGGGAGGTAGCCTTGCGATCGGCAGGGATTCAAGGGGTCGGGGATGAATCACCCGAGTCTTTGATGGCTTATGCCACCCCGGTGTCAACCCCGGAACCCGGTGACTTTATCTACTATGCCGACGGCGGAATGGGGTTCTCGCATAACGCGGTTTACCTCGGTGACGGGCAAGCCATACACAGCGGATGGAACGGCAATCAGACCGTCGTCTTCAGCGTGAACGTCGGTTCCGGCCCCTCCTACTACCGCGTGAACGCCTGACTCCTGAAGTCCGCGGTGCCTGGCGGCCGCACACTGGCCGCCAGGCACCGCCTCACACCGCCTGACAACTGAGCCGAAATTTTCCAGGCGCACCCCACAGTCCGGATCCGGACTTTACACGCCGATGGCCGGGCCCGTACCGTCAATAAGACAAAATGTATAAACATTTAGTATTTTTTGCCAGTCTCAGGAGCCAGCATGCCATCGCCCACCCCCACCGGCACTTCCCGCCACCGACCCTGGACCATAGTTGTTTCCGCCCTCGCGGTGGCCGTCCTGATCCTGCTGGTGGGAATTTTCGCGTATCAGGGAGGGGCGTCCCAGGGGGCCAGCGGCTCCGGAGCCGCGCCGCAGGGATCCGCAGGATCCGAAAGCACGCCGCTGGATATGTCCCGCAGGACAGCGGACGATCCGACAGCACTCGGCCCGGTCGACGCCCCGGTGGTGCTGGTCGAGTATGCAGACTACCGCTGCCCGTTCTGCGGGCTGTTCTCCCGCGATACCCTGCCGCCATTGGTGAAAAAATACGTCAAGAGCGGTGACCTGCGCGTCGAGTGGCGTGACCTGCCGGTCTTCGGCGATCAGTCCACTATGGCTGCCGTGGCCGGCCGCGCAGCCGGGAACCAAGGCAAGTTCTGGGAGTTCAACAAGGCAGCTTTCGCCATCGCCCCCGAACGCGGACATGCCGATCTTTCGCGGGAGCGTCTGGTGCAGATCGCAAAAGAGTCCGGCGTACCGGACCTGACGCAGTTCGAAGCCGACCTGGACTCCGAGGAACTGCAGCAGGCCGTTGCCAAGGATGCACAGGAAGCGGCATCCCTGGGCGCCACCGGAACACCCACCTTCCTGGTCAATGAGACACCCCTGATCGGTGCGCAGCCCTTGGCAACCTTCGAAAAGGCCATTGACGCCGCGCTTAAAAAGGCCGAATCCCAGTAATGGTTATCGGATACGCGGGCGCGTTTTTGGGGGGCATCCTCACCCTGTTGAGCCCCTGCTCGGCCCTGCTGCTGCCGGCCTTCTTCGCCTACGCATTCTCCACCAGGACCCGGCTCGTCGCGCGGACCGCCCTCTTCTATCTGGGCCTGCTCTCCACCCTGGTGCCGCTGGGGGTCTTCGCCGGAACGCTCGGGTCTCTCGTGACCCAGCACCGCGGCATCCTCATCGCCTCAGGCGCCGGACTCGTGATCGCACTGGGCCTGGCCCAGGTCGCCGGACTCCGGATGCCGTCACTCCTCCGTAACAACGCCCGGACCGGTTCATCCCGTCTTTCAGTCTTCGCACTCGGCGCTGTCTATGGCATCGCCGGGGTATGCACGGGACCGATTCTTGGTTCCATTCTGACCGTGGCGGCAGTGGGCGGTAACGCCCTGTACGGCGGGATCCTCCTGGCGGTCTACGCGCTCGGGATGGCACTGCCCCTGTTTGCGCTGTCCCTGCTGTGGGACAGGCTCGGCATTCCGGGCCGCCGCTGGTTGCGGCCACCGCCGGTAACCATCGGCCGGTGGTCCAACTCCTGGGTCATGATCATCTCCGGTGCCCTCTCCATCGGCATCGGGGTCCTGCTGCTGGTCACAGACGGCACCGCAGGGCTTGGCGGAGTGCTCACCGTCACCGACCAATTCCAGCTCGAATCCACCGTCAGCGGAGCAGCTTCCGGTGTTCCGAACACCGTCTTCGCGCTCCTGGCCGCGGCCATACTGGCAGTCGCTGCCGCCCTGTACTTCAAGAACCAGCGGAACGACCGTCCCGCCGGCAGCGATGCTGAGGCGACGTCAGAAGCAGCAAAGAACGAGGAGAACCGATGAGCGCGCGAGTGTCGTTGAAATCAGCTCTGGCCCAGTGGCCCGGCCGCCGCTGGCAGGCCGCAGCCGCAGCCGCAGCCCTCACCTATCTGGTGATCGCAGTACCCACCGAACTCATCGACACTCCCCTGTTCAGCCGCGAGATCCCTCCCACCTGGTGGTCCTTCCCGGTTCTGGGAATTACAGCGGCCCTGACGGGGCTGGTCGTTGCTACCTACGTGGCCCGCATCCCGGCCCCGGCCGCCGAAGGCAAAGAGCGGTTAGGAGCAGCCGGCACCATCGTCTCGTTCTTCGCCGTCGGATGCCCTGTCTGCAACAAGCTGGTACTCCTGGCCCTGGGAAGCTCCGGTGCGGTGCAATACTTCGAGCCCCTCCAACCGCTGCTGGCCGTCGGTTCCATCAGCTTGTTACTTTGGGCCTTCCTTAAACGCGCCACATCCGAGGATCGGTGCCCCGTCCCGCAGCCACAGACAGCGGCCGCTACCCCGGCTGAAGGGTAAGCAGGATACCGGCGCACTGTCCCGCTGCCTTGCCGGCGCCGTTTCACCCCACCCGGCCGTCCCGCGTCCGTGCTAGTCACGGCTGCCCGGAACCGCCTTGCACCCGAACGCCGTCGAAATAGCGAACCTTTCCCCCAGCACATAGCTGCGCCTGAACTCCAGCGTCCGGGCCCGGTAACATCCGGTCCGCTCGATGAGCAAGAGCGGGGTGCCTTCCGCACATCCAAGATGACCGGCCTGCGCAGGGCTCGCTGCGACGGCGGTGAGCTGCTCAGTGCCGCCATCGAGTACGATGCCGCAGCGGCGGTCCAGTTCGCCATACAAAGCGGTGTCTGTGAAATCCACATTGACCAGCTCCCCAGCCACCTCGGCAGGGAGCCAGACCTGGTCCAGTCCGATAGGCTCCCCGTCGGCCAGACGCACTCTTGATAGGTGAAAAAGCTCCGCCTGTTCACCCAACGAAAGTCGTGCCGCCACCGCCGGGTCCTGAACGTTATGCTGCTCCAGCACCACGCTGCTGTGCTTCATTCCTGACTCACGGATGGAGGCTAAAACGCTGTAAATCGGCCCATAGGCCGTGCTGCTGCCGGCCACTACCGTCGGTCTCTGACCGGGATGTGCGGTGATGTGCCCCGCATCCCGCAATGGCTTCAACGCAGCCCTGATAGTTCCCCGGCTGACCTTGTATCGCTGCGCCAACTCCAGCTCACCGGGAAAGCCTGAATCAAACGCCCCACCCAGGACCGCGTCCAGCAGATCAGCGCTGACCGTTTTCCACAACGGACGCCCGCGTGCCTTCAGCGCGCCCCGCGCGGGGTCTACTGATTCCGCCGCTCGGACTGATTCGGTCGCAATCGGTTTAGTCACAGGAGACCTCGGCTGAAGCGCTGTCATAGTACGACGTTACTTCAGGCGGGCGCACAGCGCTTCTCCGTACAGTGTCTCTTCAGCAGGCAGCAGCGGGAACCGGCTGAGTGCGGTTGGGAAGTTAGCCATTGCCCACGCTGGCGCTCACTAACGCCCTTCCCCCAATTCTGACCCGCGACGAAGCCGACAACGATTTCCGCCGTGAGGCTGTCCCAAAGATGGGGACGGTGATAGCCAACCAAGGCGGTGACCACACCAGCGCGCAGGAAACGCCACAGCCCTACGGCGAGTGGCGTGGCATGTTGCGGCTGGACGTTCACCGGCAAGCTACTGGTCAGCCGTGGGCGGGCTCACCGGTGATGCGGTGATCGGCATGGTTGAAGGTTTCGCGGATGAGCCGTACCAGGTGTCCGTCATGGAGGGAGTAGATGACGTGTCGGCCGTCTTTCCGGGTGTCCACCAGCCCGCTGAGACGGAGTTTGGCCAGGTGCTGACTGACTACCGTCCGGGGAACGTTGGCTGCGGCGGTGAGCTCGGTGACGCTTCTGGGGCCTTGGGAGAGTTGCCAGAGCAGGTGCAGGCGGGTCGGTTCGGCGAGCATCCGCAGCGTCCCTGCGGCGGTTTCGAGCAGCTCCGGCCCGGGGGTTACCGGGTGGACCAGGGAAGGGGTGTCAGGGGCGGGGCGGGGTGTGCCGTGGGGCTGGCTGCTCAACGCTCTGCTCCTTTCCCGCCGCTTCCATGGCTGCTGCGGTGTCATGCCGGGGCCAGGAGGCGAATGCTCCTGCACTGCCTATCATCGCAATAATTGTCAGCGCCACCGCAGCCCAGCCCAAACCGGCGACCGCGCCGACCCAACCAGCCAGCGGATACGTCAGGATGTAGCAGGCATGGGAGAGGGAGAACTGGGCCGTGAACACGTAAGGCCGGGTGTCCTCGGTGGAGGCATCACGCAGCAGCCGCGCCGCCGGTGTAAGGATCGTCGCGTTGGCCGCGCCGAGCAGGAACCACAGGCCCAGCAGCAGCCACCACCCCGTCCCCGGGACGCCGGCCAGGGTCAGCGCGGCCGCTCCGGCCAGGACAAACGGAATGACCGCGGCGCCGGTGAGCATCATCGCCCGGTCCCCGAACCGGTCCAGAACCCGTGGGGCTGACAACGCCACGATCATGGAACCCACACCGAAACAGGCCAGCGCCAGAGCAAGATCCGTGTCCGGCCGTTGCAGAACGTCCCGGACGTAAACAACGGTGTTCACCAGTACCAGCGCCGTCGGGGCGGCAACCACCAGGTTCAGGGCAAGCAGGGACCGCAGCCGCCGGTTGCGCCAAAAGATCCGCGTGCCCAAGGTGGTCCGGTGCCACAGCGAGGTCTGCGGAGCTGCGGTGGCCTGAACCTTCGGCAGGACAGTGATTGCCACCATAAAGGCAGAGAACAGGAATCCGGCGACGGTGCCGAGGAACAGGTTGTTGTAGCTGAGCACGGTCAGCAGCAGCGCCGCCGCGGCCGGGCTGACGAGCGCTTCCATGTCGTAGGCCAGCCGGGACAGCGACAGGGCCCGGGTGTAATCCCGCTCGTCGGTGAGGATCGTGGGGATAAGGGACTGGAACGCCGGGGTGAACGTCGCAGAGGCTGACTGAAGCAGGAAGATCACCACGTAGATCTGCCAGACATCGGTGATGAAGGGCAGGCACAACGCCATTCCTGCCCGGATCAGATCCGCCCCGATCAGGACCCGCTTCTTTGGCCACCGCGCCACCAGGGCGTTGATTACCGGGGCGAGGCCCACGTAGGCCAGCATCTTGATAGTCAACGCCGTACCGAGAACGGCCCCGGCATTGCTGCCTGCCAGGTCATACGCCAGCAGCCCCAAAGCCACCGTCAGCAGGCCCGTGCCGATCAGCGCCACGATCTGCGCCACGAACAGCCGCCCGTACGTGACATTCCTCAGAACAGACAACATCCGGCCCGACACCTTGAATGCAAAAGTGCGCGTGTATGCACTTATAGTACGTGACCGGAGTGAATGCCGAACTTCAGGCTGTTAGGACCGCTGACCGCTACGACTTGTAAGCGGGCCCTCGGTCCGCGGCCGAAGACTCTTTGACGAGGGACTGCAGCAGGACGCGGCCGCCGAATTTGACTGGTCCCAGAACCTGTACGAAGCGCGCGAAAGACAGTCCCCACCTCCGAGGAAGCCAGGGAGCGCCCTGACCCTACACAACAGGGTCCGGTGTTCGGAAGGTTGCTGACAGTGCGGGTCTGCTTTTCATCAAAACAACTGCGATCCGACGGATTCGAAGCAGGAAGTCCGGTCCGCTATCAGATGTAGGCGGAGGGATTGACGGTCGTTCCGTTCACCATGACCTCGAAATGAAGATGGCAGCCAGTTGACGCCCCGGTCGTACCAACGCCCGCAATCTGTTGGCCCTGCGCGACTGTTTGCCCAACAGAAACACCAATGCTGGCCAGGTGGTTATAGGTGGTCTTCAACCCGTTGCCGTGGTCCACAACGATCCGGTTGCCGCCGCCATACGGGCTCCAGCCTGCCTCCACGACTTTCCCTCCACCGGCAGCGGACACCGCCGTCGAGCATGCTCCTGTCAGGTCGATGCCGGTATGCAGTTCCCCTGCAGCTCCCGTAATGGGGCTGACACGAAATCCGAAAGGCGAGCTCACGTTCATGGCGGCCAGTGGGGCTCTCAGGCCCTTGGACTGCGCGCTCGGGGCGGCCTTAGCCGCCGGTGCCACAGGGGCCGGTGCCGCAACCGTTCCGGCGGCCTCCACCGGTGCTGCCGGTGCAGGAGTTGGGGCGGGCTGGGACGTAACTGCCGGGCGGTCAAAGGTCAAGACCGCGCTCGGCGCTGCAGATACTGCAGCCTCAAAGTCAGGAATCGCGGATGTGGTGATCTGGCCCGGAACCTCGGCGCGAGCACCCGAGTCGGCCTGCGCGGCCGAAAGGGCAGTCAGGGCAATCATTCCCGTGACGGCGGCTGAAACACCCCACTTTTGGCTGCGGAGCAGAACGGCAGCGTCATGGAGACGGAGTCGGCGGCGCGGCCCGGGAGCAGGAAGGGCACGGCGACGGCCGTGTCTGGGCTGGGCAGACAAGATAGTGGTCCTCTCGGCGCCGGCGAAGTTAGCTGTCGGATTCGGACGAGTGGACTGTCCGGCTGCTGGGGACGCGCGCTAACGCAGCCGCCAAGTAGCTTCACCCCAAGGTGCGCTCTCGCGCGCCGTAAGTGGATCCTCCGCGCCCGCCTTGAGAAGGTCATGGTCATCGGCCGCCGGCGGGGTTTGGCGTAGCGGCCCATGCATACCGGTAGGGGTATGCATACCAAGACTAACGACGGTTCGCATAAGTTACAAATTCGTTATCCCAGACCGATGGCGGCAGCGGCGGGAGAGAAAATGGTGCCACGGATTCTTTTTTGGTGGACAGGTCCGGCTCTCCTCGTCCTACTTGTTGGCCGCGCGGCCAAGCCATTCGAGCGGGCCTCCTATCCTAAGAAACACGAACGCCATCCCTATCAGCACAGCCAGCGCTGCGCGGGAAAGGTACATCCCCAGACTGGACATCAAAGTGCCAGCCGCTTCCAAGGCTTCGCGGCTGCAAAATTATTCCGGTTGCCCGTCTAAATCCTCAGGGCAGTCAACGGCGGATCTCTGGCCGCCTAATTAGGCAGATCACCGGGCCCTAACAACGGCAGGGCTTGTCCTCAGGCACCTCCCATGGCGGTTCCGCCAACAGGTATTGTGGCCGGGCCACGTGCTTACCCATTTTCCGGCGCTGCAGCGAAGTACTTGCGTCCCCTTCCCGGGGCGGCAACATCCAACCCAACAGGCCTGTTTCCTGCTTGTTCATGTTCCGTGGGCTTAGTCATGTCATGGTCACCGCTGGCTTCCAGAACGCCGGGACGATTCCGGTGACCAGTGTGCCGAGGCGGGCTGCTGCTGTCAGCTCCAGGCCAGTATCGGTCAGGTTGTCGCCGCTGATGACCAGGACGCGCCCGGCGCAGGCAGCTTCCAGCCAGGCGGCGTCATTGCGGTTCCTTCTGTTCAGTTGCTGGGAACACATCAGGAGTCCATCAACATGGAGTTAAACCACTTCACCATCGGCCACGATGCAGGTGCAGGTGTTCCGGGCAGGGGACAGCCTACTGCAGGATTTCGCTATAGCTGGCGCTGAAAGACATCTCGAATCCGTGTTTGAGCAGGACCGAGACCAGCGCCGACGTCATCTCCCCACGCGGTTCGCCAACAACAACATTCGGCATCAGGGTGTAGGCCAGCACGGCTATGTCGGTCTTTCCCAACCCGCCCCCGCTCAGAACCATTCGCGCACCAACGGAGGTGACGTCTTCCACCACCTCCACCGCCTCGCGCGCACTCAGCCCGGGTGCCTGACACTGCAGATGACAGACGGCAGGATCGAAGGTCAGGGACGATATGCCCTCCAAATCACAGCCTTCGGTGATGAATACCATCAGGGACAAGGCCGCTCCGAAGCCAAGAGATCGCCGGCAGACAGCGCAACGGCTGGCTGTGGCCTTGACCGTCTCGATGTATTGGGCTGTGTCCCTGCCCTTGAAGCCCGGAGTTGTTCGTCCCAAGCTACATTGCTGGTGATGGGCATTTCCGCAATCCAATCCGTGACGCCAGGCCCACGTGCGCCATGACGCACACATAGGGGTGACTTGTGAATTCGTCGAATATCCGACGCTAAGGAACTGCAACTGGCTGGGGCGCGGATTTGCCGCGGGTTAATGCCCCCGCCCGTTGGAATCGGACGGTCGCGGCATTGATGATGGTGTAGCGCCGGTTAGTGCCGTTAGCGTCGGTCGGTTTGTGCGTGGTGGGGTGCTGGAATAGCCAATCGCTTCCCCGAAAACTTCGGGCGGGCCGGAATCCCTCACAGACGGTACACAGGTTTATCTCAGGTATCTCTTATTGGGCATGTGGGAGCCTTGATGGTATCGGAAGGAGATGCGATGACGGCGGTAGTGAATTCACGGGTTCGGGCGTTGGGCGCGGTACGGCGCTGGACGGTGACAGGGATGGTGCTCGCGGGGCTTGCGACTGCTGGTGTCGGTGCAGGCCTGGCGACGGTGCAGCACCAGTCCACCACCGGTCAGGTGGCGGCGGCGGTGCAGCAGGCACCGGCGCCCGCCGCGGCAGGGACGTTCGGGAAAGTCCAGGCCGCGCAGAACGCCCCGGCCGGCGCCGTACCGCAAACAGCGACCAGAGCCTCCTGAGCGTGGCAGCATTCCCGGCCGCCGGGTTTGATGCGATCGGCACCACCGTCGGCGTGCACGCGACAGACCCATCCGCCCTGGACGATGCTGTGCGCACGGCCCGGGACTGGCTTGAGCGCCTGGATGCCGTCGCCTCGCGGTTCCGGGCCGATTCGGAAGTGGCGGCGATCACTGCACGTTCGTCCCGGGCCCCGGTGGCTTTGGTTCTTAGCCCCCTGCTCGGTGAGGTGCTTCAAGCCTCCCTGGACGCCGCGGCCCTCACCGGCGGTCTGGTCGACCCGACAGTCGGAGCGGCCCTGCTCAGAGCCGGTTACGATGACGATATGGCAGTGGTCAAAGACAGGGCCGCCTGGACGGTGCCCGGTGATCCGGCACCGGCGCCGGGCTGGCGGCAGATCAACTACACGCCCGATGTGCGGTTGTTGGTGATGCCGGCCGGCACGGTGCTGGACTTTGGCTCCAGCGCCAAAGCCTACGCCGCTGACCGGATCGCGGCTCTGCTGGGTGAGACCCTGCCGGGCGGTTTCCTGGTGGACCTTGGCGGGGACATTGCCGTAGCAGGCCCACCGCCGGAGGCCGGCTGGCTGGTACGTGTCGGGCACGGCGGCGGCCGCACCGATCAGGTCATCACGATCACGGACCAGGCTGTGGCGACGTCCTCAACCAGGGACCGGGCGTGGGCCAGCGGTTCCGGGACCGCCCATCACATCATCGACCCGCGCACCGGCGCTCCGGCGGAGCGGGTCTGGGCCGAAGTGACCTGCCTGGGCGCGACCGCCCTGGAAGCCAACGCCGCCTCGACCGCCGCCATTGTCCTGGGCGCTCAGGCGCCTTCCTGGCTGCGGGCCCACGGCATCGATGCCAGCCTGCACGCCATGGACGGTTCGACCGTGAGGACCGGGAACTGGCCTGCCTCGCACGACCCGGCCCGGGCCCTGTGAGCCCGGCGGTCAGCGAGGTTTTCTGGTTCGTTTCCCGGGCGAGCGGTGTCACGGCCTCGGTGCTGCTGACCGTGACGTTCATTCTCGGTGTTGTGACTTCCGGGCGTCGCCGGCCGGCAGGGATCGGCACCACGGTCGTGACCGGACTCCACCGGAACCTGGCACTGGGAATGATGCTTTTTGTGCTGGTCCATATCGTCACTGCCGTCTTGGAAGGTTACGTCGACATTGGCTGGGTATCGGTCGTGGCGCCGTTCACCTCCGGCTACGAACGGGCCTGGATCGGGCTGGGCACGGTCGCTTTCGACCTGCTGCTCGCGGTGACCGTAACCTCGGTGCTGCGCCACCGCATCCCTGAGCGTTGGTGGGCGCGGGTCCATGCGCTGAGCTACGTGCTGTGGCCGGCGGCAATAGTCCACGGCATCACCATGGGCACCGGGAGCGCCTGGATCCTCCGGGCGGTGGGCGTGGCGTGCCTGGCCGCAGGTGCTGCCGCGATGGTGTACCGGCTGACCGGCCGGCAACCCGATGAGACCCGCCGTGATGAGATTGGACAACAGCCATGGCGCTGAACCTGCTGCCGGCGCTGCATGAGGCCGGCCTGACCGGCCGGAGCGGTTCGGCGTTCAGCACTGCGGTGAAACTCACCGCAGCGCTGGAAAACCGGACGGAGCTGGTCGTGAATGCCTGCGACGGGGAAATCGGTGCCGCTAAAGACGCCTATGTCATCCGGCACTACCTCGCCGAGGTCCTGGACGGGGCCGCACTGACGGGCCTGAAGCCGGTAACGTATGCGGCCCATGCCGGGTCGGAGACCGAAGGACACCTGCGGGCGGCCGGTGTTCCGGTGCTGCCGGTACCTGCCCGGTATGTCGCTTCCGAGGCCAGTGCCCTGGTTTCCCTGCTCCACGGCGGCCTGGCCCGACCGATGACCAAACGCGCCCGCCTGGTCCAGGGGGGCCGCACCCCGGAGGGGAAAAAAACCCGCCCGGTCCTGGTCCTGAACGCCGAAACACTCCTGCGGATCGCCCAGATCGAGGCATTCGGGCCGGCCTGGTTCCGGTCCTTCGGCACCCCGGAGGACCCGGGCCCGCGGCTGGTCGCGCTCAACGGCGCGGTCCGGGCACCGGGTGTCTACGAAACCGAAACCGGACCATCCCTGAGCCAAATACTCTCCCTGGCCGGGGGCCCGCTCCCCGGTGCCCCGGCGCTGAACATCGGCGGACTCGGCGGCACCTGGATTGCAGCATCCCGGATACCCTCCCTGCACTACACCGCCGACTCACTGGCCGCCGTGGGCGCGGCCCCGGGCCCGGGGGTCATGCACCTGCTGGGTCCCTCACATTGCCCGGCCGCTACGGTCGCGGGCATGCTCACCTACGCTGCCGGGGAATCAGCCGGCCAATGCGGGCCCTGCATGTTCGGGCTCCCCGCAGCAGCTGCCGGGTTCGCTGACCTCGCCGCAGGCACCGCAGGCCCTGCAGCGCGCGCCGCGCTGCAGGAGCGCCTGGGGCTGCTTGCCGGCCGCGGGGCCTGCCATTTCCCCGATGGGGTCGCAGCGTTCACCGCCTCCGCGCTGGAGGTCTTCAGCGCCCACCTCCAAGCGCACGCCGCAGGATCCTGCCCGGGCCAGGAAGAAAGCGGTCAGTCATGAGCTTTTCTCCCCGCACCCCCCGGCCCGGTTCGGCACTCCCGGTCCTGGCCGTAGACCGGATTGCCTGTACCGGGCACGGGGTCTGCGCCACCTTGCTGCCCGAACACATCACCCTCGACGAATGGGGCTACCCCATCCTCGACGGTCCCATTCCCAAAACCGCCGACGCGGAGCTGGCCGTCCGGTACTGCCCTGCCAGGGCACTGTACTGGCGGAACCGGAACGCCTGACGCAGAACCCGCCACTCCGCCCGGAGGCCCGGGCGCCGCTCCACGGTGCCCTGGCCGAAGGCGGTGGCAAGGCGGGTCTCAGTTGCCCGCGTCCGGGTCCGCTTTGGCGCTGCGGCGCCTGCCCAGGTGCCAGAGCAGCAGCCCGGCAAGGACAACCGCGACGGTGAGGACGGCCGCTCCCTGCCCGGCTGTCCGGGCAATGCTCTGATACGAGTTCCCTGCCAGGAACCCCAGCAGAACACAACCGGTACCCCACACCAGCCCGCCCGCGGCGTTAAATGCCACAAACCGCAGGTAAGGCATGCGCGCCATGCCGGCCAAGGCAGGCATGACAGCACGGAAAAATGCTGTGAAACGCCCTACGAAGACTGCCGCGCCGCCCCGGCGGCGCAACAAATCCTGGGCCTTGGCCACCTGCTGTCCTTTCTTGGCGACAAGGCGAAGGCCCATGATGCGGGGTCCGAAGAACCGCCCTACCTCATACCCCACCGTGTCGCCGGTGATCGCCGCCGTCACGACCAGAACGATCACCAGCCACAGAGGAAGCCGTCCGTGGCTGGCCAGAACCCCGCCCAGAATGGCCGCCGTCTCACCCGGGATCACAAATCCAAGGAAGAAAGCGTCTTCAGCGAAAACCAGGACGAAAACCAGCAGCGCCGCCAGCAGCGGGCTGATGTTCAGGATACTGTCCACAATCTGACCCACAACACACAGCCTTTCCTCCCGGCGCCCACCCCCCACGCACCTGCGGTTCCGGTGATCTTACCGCGCCGACCCGGAAGCATCCCCAGGGAAAGGCGGCAGGCTCTGCGGCGACATACGCACCTGGGCCTGGCATCGGGGGAGACGGTAACCATCCCGGTACAGGCCCAAGGCCGCGCGCAACTGACACTCGAGACGGCCCCGGTCACATTTGCCCGGACCGGCGCTGACCCGGCGCGACGGTCCAGGTCAAAATCAACGCAGCCACGACCACACAAAACCATCCCGGGCCCCGTCCTGAACCCGACCTTCACCGAATACGCACCCTATTTCCCGATCCGGCCGGACCCGGCCCAAACCCCCGACACCACAAAGCCGGCTCCTTCCCCGACACCTACGCCCTAACGGCAACCCCCTGCAGGGCTCCGCGCACCGCCCCATTCACGCGCCCCGCCCTCCCACCTTGAACGGGAAGGCAACGGCGCGGCCAACGCCCCGGGGCCGGAAAAGCCCCACGCGCCCTTGACCGGTACGTCCGCCGCCACCGGCGGGCCGGCTGGCCGCCCTCCGCAGGATCCCGCACAGGCAGCCCCGAAGGCCGCTGGACCGTCTCCCGGGCCCGGTGCTGCCGTCTGCAGGTTCCCTGCCGGTGCACTGCGGACTCTCAGCAACCACTTAGCGGAGGTCCGGATAATTGGTGGCAGGCGTCGTTGAAGCGCCCGCCCCGTCCGGGCCCCCCACCCGGACGGGGCACCGACTTAGTAGGACGGATACCGGCAATGTCTGCAACCCGAACCCGCACAGCTGTCCTGTTCAGCACCCTGGCCGGAATCGCATTGGTTGCCGGGACCGCCGTCGCAGGGAGTGGACCCGCAACCGCAGCCCCGGCACCGGCGCCGGTATCTTCGACCGTGTCCGCACCCGCCCCGGTCGGCGCCGACAGCCCGCAGCGCGACGCCGGGGAAACCAGCGGCGACTGACCCGGCCCGGACGTTGGTTAGAATACTGTGCAGGAAACGACCCTGAGCAGGGCGATGCGGTGAGAGGAGAGACGTGAGGACAGCGGTCAAGCACCCCTCACTTCTCCCGGCCGATAGTGCCGCGCGTGCCCTCATTCTGGCTTTCCTGGTACTCGCTGGTCTGGTACTCGGGGTTTTGGGTATGCATGCCCCGACGGCAGGCCACATCGCCTTAGCTCCGCACCACACCGCGTCACACTCCCCGGTCGGCCTTTCCGCTGCCGCCGGGGTGGCCTCGGGCGGGTGGGTTACCCCCGCCGGGGCGCCCATCAAGGAGATCTCGCTTCCGGCCGGCAATCAATCGCAGGGTTGCCAGGCGCAGTGCATGATGACCGCCCAGCACCGGGCGTGCACCCCGCAGTCCGGTGCTGCAGCCCCTCAACCAGTCCTCCCTGCCATGAAACTTGCCGCCAACGGTGCGGCCATCATGAGCGCTTCAGTGGTTCAGTGTCTGGCCCCGGAAGGCCACCGGCGGGCTGCACCGTCCCTGACGGAACTGTCCATCAGCCGCACGTAAACCCGGCCCGGGCACGGCCCCACGGATGCCCGCAGGGAGGTTCCGCAGGGCCCCGACATGCCGCCTCCACCGGGACGGCCTCGGGCCGGTAACGTGCCGGTTTCCTCCCCATCCTCGGAGGGCCGGGGCCTGGAGTAAACCCGGCGCACCTGCCGGAAACGTGGCGCAGAACCGTCGCCACCGGATGTTCTTGTCCCGTGTCCCGGGCAGGCTGCGCCGCAATGCCCGTCGACGGCCCGGCTGCAGGGTCCCTCTCTCCCGCCCGCTGCAGCGTTTACTGTCACCCCAGCTTTTGAGACTTTTCGACTATTTGAGACTTTCCGCTTTGTGCGGATACCGATCAAGGACACCAAAGAATGAAAAACGCATATTCCCTTCCTTCCCGCCGTACCGTGCTCGGCACCGGGATCGCAGCCGCCGCGATGGCGGCCCTCGCGGCCTGCACGTCCAACCCGGCCGCAGGGCCTTCCGCGGTGGCCCGGATCATGCCCGGTGACCCGATGATCGCGGACTTCGAAGCACGCCGCGCCGTCACGGGCAAGACCGTCACCACAAAGCTCACCGCGGCCGAAGCCGACGTCGTGATCGCCGGCCAGCCTGTCCGGACCTGGGGGTATGACAATGCCCTGAACGGGCCGGTTATCAGGGCAACCGCCGGAGACAAGCTCACGGTGCCGCTGACGAACAAACTCAGCCAGGGGACCTCCGTGCACTGGCACGGCCTGGCGCTGCGCAATGACCAGGACGGGGTCCCGGGCCTCACCCAGCACGCCCTCGCGCCCGGTTCCGGATCGGAGCACAGTTTCGTTCTTCCGCACCCGGGAACGTACTGGTACCACTCGCACGTGGAAATGCAGCGCGAACGCGGACTTTATGGGGCCCTCATCATCGCCGACCCCAAAGAAACACTCTCCTATGACCAGGAATGGGTGATCATCCTCGATGACTGGATGGACGGGGTCACGGGCACCCCCGACGATGTCCTGAAGGAACTTTCCATGGGCATGGGGTCCATGAGCACACCAGCACCGGCCCATTCGATGCCCGGGATGGATATGGGCGCCGGATCCGGGTCCTCGATGCCGGGCATGGACATGGGCGGGTCAGGGTCCTCGATGCCGGGCATGAAATACATGTTGATGGGGGCGCGCAGTGACTTCCTGGGCGGTGACGCGGGCGACGTCTCCTACCCGTACCACCTGTTCAACGGCAAGGCCGCGGCCGGGCCGGAAATGTTTCCCAGCAAACCGGGCAGCCGGATCCGGTTGCGGATCATCAACGCAGCCGCTGATACCGCCTACCGTGTAGGCGTGCCCGGGCAGAAAATCACCCTCACCCACACGGACGGGTTCCCGGTTGTACACCAGGACGTGGACGCCGTCGTCCTGGGCATGGGGGAACGGATCGACGCGATCCTGAACGTGAAGGAGGGCTTCACCCCTGTCCTGGCCCTGCCCGAAGGCAAACCCGGGATGACCTACGGCCTGATCAGCACCGGCACGGGTACACCGCCGCCGGCAACCGCCCTCCCCTCAACCCTGGGCGGCACCGTCGTTGACGGCGGCATGCTCAAAGCAGACCCTTCCGTCATTCTGGCGCCGAAAGCGGTTGACCGGTTCCATCAAGTCCATCTGACCGGCAGCATGGCGAAGTATGACTGGGGTATCAACAACCGCCGGTTCGACATGAACAACCCTTACGACGGTGCGTTCGATCTCAAGGTCAATGAACGGGTCCGGGTGGACTTCATCAACGACACCACCATGTGGCACCCCATGCACCTGCACGGCCACACGTTCCAGCTCGCCGGCGGCGGCGCGCGCAAAGACACCGTCATCGTCCGTCCAAAACAAACAGTGAGCGTCGAATTCGACGCCGACAACCCCGGTCAATGGCTCACCCACTGCCATAACGCCTACCACGCCGAACGCGGCATGATGGGGGTCTTCTCCTACATCAAATAGACGACCGCTTGGCCGCGTACCCCGTGTCTTCGGACGGCGGGGTACGCGGAACCCGGCACCGCGGGAAAACGGCGCATCCACCGGCCCGGGCGGTTGCCGGCCTGCGACCATGGTCCTATGAACACTGCCGGTAACGCTGTCGAGGCCCGTGAGGGGTTTGGATCTGTCCTCCACCGATCGTGGCTCCGGGTCACGGCCATGACGGTCGCCGGGGCCGTGGCAGCACTCCTCGCCGCTCTCAGCGGCCCGCCAGACTACGCGCCCGCGGCCGGCTGGGCTGCCGCGTCCGCCACGTACCTGCTATGGGTGTGGGCGATCATCGGGCGCAGGGACCCGGCGGCAACCGCCGCTCACGCCCAGCGTGAAGACCCCGGACGGGGGATCTCCGACGTTCTGGTCCTGGCCGCGACCATGGGCAGCTTCACCGGAGTCGTACTGATCCTGCTCGATGCCTCCACCCTGCAGGGCGGCAGCAAAGCCGCCGTGATCGCCCTGGCGCTCGGAAGTGTTGCCCTGTCCTGGTTCCTGGTCCAGACCCTCTTCACGCTGCGCTACGCCGCCATCTACTACCGGGACAGGAACGGGATCGACTTTAACGAAGACAGCGCACCGCACTACCGGGACTTCGCATACCTTGCGTTCACCGTAGGAATGACCTTTCAGGTCTCCGACACCAACCTGAACACCGACGCGATCCGCTCCACCGTCCTGCGCCAGGCCCTGCTGTCCTACCTCCTCGGCGCCATCGTCCTGGCCACCACCATCAACCTCGTATCCGGACTCGTCCACTAAACCAGATCAATCACCGGGCAGGGACCGGGCCATTCCCCCGGCCGCAGTCGAAACACGGCCATAGCCGCGGCAGGGCCCCGGAACCCGCAGAAGCTGCTCCGTTCCGGAGATGCCCCGCCGGGATGGGAGCTACGGAAGACCACTGACTAAAGCACGGTCGCACCAAAAAGCAGCCCGATGCCGTACGTGATCATCAGACCCACGGCTCCCCCGAGCAGCACCCGCGCTGCGGCCCGCCGGATGGAACCTCCGCCAATTCTGGCCCCCAGGGCCCCGGTGAGTGCCAGTGCAGCGAGCACGATCACGTACGTGATCCAAACCCGCACCGAAACGGGCGAGAGCAAGATCGCGAGGACCGGCAACGCACCTCCCAGAAGAAACGCCGCCGCTGACGAACCCGCCGCATGCCAGGGATTGGTCAGCTCTTCCTCGTCAATCCCAAGCTCCAACCGCAGGTGCGCTTTCAGGGGATCCGCAGCCGTCAGTTCCCGGGCGACGGCGGCGGCGGTGGCGCTGCTGAGGCCCTGTTTTTCATAGAGCCCGGCCAGTTCCTGCAGTTCCCCTTCGGGGTCATCTGCCAGTTCGCGCCGCTCTTTAACGATAAGGTCCCGTTCGCTGTCCCGCTGGCTACTCACCGACACATACTCACCCAGAGCCATGGAAACGGCACCCGCGGTCAAACCCGCCACTCCCGCGATGAATACCGGCTGCACGAGCGTCGTCGCACCAGCGACCCCGATCACCAGGCCGGCCATCGACAAGATCCCATCATTAGCGCCCAGCACGGCAGCCCGCAGCGCGTTCAGGCGCCCGGACATCCCCGAGGCATGCGGTTCCGGAAAGCTGTGAACAGGCATGGGGCTTCTCGCTTTCTACGTTGTTCCAATGAGGGTCACCGGGCACCTGCAGGACGACGCCTCCGACATTCCAACGGCCAACCCGGGCGGACAGTCGGTGCCCGGACGTCACATTAGCAGCCGCCGCATGTGTTCGCCCGGGTTCCTGCACCCAAAAACCTCCTATTCCTCCGGGACCGTCTGGGCCAGGGGAAACCCCAACGGCCGGACAGGCAACCGCCGGAAAGAGCAAGCCCGGCTGCGCGCCGGGAGGAAGTCGTGCTTCATGAGTATTGGAAACGCTCGTTCGCAAGACACTACGAGTCTCGGTCCAGGAAGTGCGCCAGAACGGGGCCTCATCCGTAAAGGTTCACGTGTACTCTTCTATGTAACGTCCAGCAGGGTTACTGATACGTTTTGGGAATGCGAATCGGATACGGACGGGTTTCAACCCATGACCAACACCCCGAGGCCCAGCACGACGCCCTGACAGCGGCCGGCTGTGAGCAGATCTTCATTGACACAGCCTCCGGAAAACTTGCCCGCAGACCCGAACTCGACAAAGCGTTACTCTCGGCCAACCGGGCAGGTGATCAGGTCGTCGTCACCAAACTTGACCGGCTCGGGCGATCGTTGGAAAACCTCATCGATTTATCCAACACGCTGCAGGTGCGTGGTGTTGACCTGGTCGTCCTGGACCAAGGCATCGACACGTCCACCGCCATCGGGCGGATGTTTTTCCAGATCCTCGGCTCGATCGCCGAGTTCGAACACGCCCTGATGTCCGAACGTACCCGCGATGGCCTCGCCGCCGCCCGTGCGCGGGGCCGGACCGGCGGGCAGAAACCAAAACTCGGACCTCGCCAAGTCAAGCTGGCCCGCGAAATGTATGAGGAGAAAGACGCCGACGGGAAGCGGGCCCACACCGTCCAGCACATCGCCGAGGAGTTCGGAGTCACCCGACCCACAATCTACCGCCACCTCACGAAACCATGAACAACGCGCATTCCATGTCACAACAGAACGGCAGCATGTCCCGCGGGAATGCCGGCATGGCAGATAAGGGCTTCTGACGTGGCGCTGCGTTCTTTGCTCACAGCTGCCGAGCGCAGCCAGATCCTTGCAGTGCCCACGGAAGCTGAGGACATCGCATCCCATTACGCACTCAGGGAAGAGGATCTGTCACTGATCCGCCAGCGGCGCGGAGACGCGAACCGGCTGGGCTTTGCAGTCCAGCTGTGTCTGCTGCGCCACCCGGGAATCGCTCTGGCCGAAGACACCCACGTGCCCGTCGAGGTTATTTCCTGGCTTGCTTCCCATCTGGCCGTTTCCTCCGCGGCCTGGGACGAGTATGGAACCCGCGAGGAAACGCGGCAGGAGCACGGAAGAGAGATCCGCGCGTATCTGGGCATGTCAGCGTTCGGAATAGCAGACTTCCGCCAGCTCGTCGAGCATGTGGTCGGCGTGGCCGCGCAAACAGACAAAGGCCTGCTCCTGGTCGAGGCCGCGAGGGACTTCCTACAGGCAAAAAAGGTCGCTATGCCTGGCCTCAGCGTCATTGAACGGGCCAGCGCCCAGGCCCTGACCAGGGCCAACCGAAACATTTACGCCACCCTGGGCGGTCACCTCTCCCTCGAGCACCGGAAACGCCTGGACGGGTTGCTTCTCCCCCGCCCTGAAAGTTCATCGACTGAAATCGGCTGGCTGCGGCAGGCACCCCTGCGCGCCAACGCACGGGCGATGAACGAGCACATCGACCGACTCACCACCTGGCGCGCCCTTGATCTCCCCTGGGCAGCGGGCCGGCGGGTGCACCGGAACAGGCTGCTGAAGCTTGCCCGCGAGGGTGCATCCATGACCGCGGCGGATCTGGCCAGGTTCGAACCCACACGCCGGTACGCGACCCTCTTCGCTATGGTAGTGGAAAGCATGGCAACCGTCACCGACGAAATCATCGAGCTGCACGACCGGATCATCGGACGCCTCATCCGGACAGCACAGAACAAACAAAACCAGGCCACCCTGGCCTCCCGCTCCACCGTCACAGCCATGATGCGCCTTCACTCCAGGCTCGGTGACGCGCTCTTCGCGGCCAAGGAAAACGGCGAAGACCCCTTCGCCGTGATCGAAACAGCCATCGGCTGGGAATCCCTTGCCGAAAGCATCGCCCAAGCCAAGGACAGACAGCTGCTTCTCACCGCGATCCTGGCCGACGGGATCAATCTGGGACTGACCAAGATGGCCGAATCCTGCACCGGCGTCACCTACGCCCAGCTGGACGCCACCAGGCCTCGTACATCCGGGACGAAACCTACAGTGCCGCACTGGCGGAACTGGTCAACACCCAACACGGCCACCCCCTTGCCGCACAATGGGGCGACGGGACCACCTCTTCCTCCGATGGCCAGCGCTTCCGTGCCGGCAGCAAAGCCGAATCCACCGGGCATGTGAACCCGAAGTACGGTACCGAGCCCGGCCGGCTGATCTACACGCACGTTTCGGACCAGTACTCGCCCTTCCACAGCAAACTCGTCAACGTCGGTGACCGCGACGCGACCTACGTTCTGGACGGGCTGCTCTATCATGAGTCCGACCTGGCAATCCAGGAGCACTACACCGACACGGCCGGATTCACCGACCATCTCTTCGCCCTCATGCACCTCTCGGCTACAGGTTCGCACCACGGATCCGCAATATCGGCGACACCCGCCTCTACACCCGACCAACGACCCAGGACTCACAGCTCTGGCACCGCTGATCGGCGGCACCATCAACACCACAACGATCGCTCAGCATTGGGACGAGATCCTTCGCCTTACCACGTCCATCAAAACCGGCACCGTGACAGCGTCCCTGATGATGCGCAAACTCGGCGCCTACCCCCGCCAGAACGGGCTCGCCCTCGCCCTGCGGGAACTGGGCAGAACGGAACGGACCCTCTTCCTGCTGGACTGGCTCCAGGACCCCGGACTGGGCCGCAAAGTCACCGCCGGCCTGAACAAAGGCGAAGCCCGGAACACCCTCGCTCGCGCCGTGTTCTTCAACCGGCTCGGTGAGATTTGCGACCGCTCCTTCGAACAGCAACGCTACCGCGCCAGCGGACTAAACCTTCTCACCGCCGCCATCGTGATCTGGAACACCGTCTACCTCGAGCGCACCATCACCACCCTGAGCAGCGACGGCCGTGACATCGACCCGAACCTCCTACGTTTCCTCTCGCCCCTGGGCTGGGAACACATCAACCTCACCGGCGACTACACCTGGCCACGCGCCAACCACATCAAACCAGGCAAATACAGGCCCCTACGACGCCCGGCGAAACCTTAGCGTCGGATATTTCACTTTTTCACAAGCCTCCCCACATAAAGCCATCCGCTGACCTATCGGCGGACTGCCAGTAGTTCTGCCATGTACTTGATCTCGGACTGCTGGGCGGTGGCAATGGAGCGGGCCAGGGAGGTCACCGCTTGATCATCGGTGCGTGCAAGGATTGCTTCTGCCATGTCGACGCCTGCATCGTGGTGCTCGATCATCAGCTCAAGATAGAGCCTTTCCGCTTCTGTGCCCTCAGCCTGACGGAGTCTGGCCAGGTCCTGGGGCGTGGCCATTCCCGGCATCGGCGTGACGCCGGAGGTCCCGTTCGTTCCCGTTCCGCCGTGAGTGCCATGGCTGCTGCCGGCCCACGCCATCGGCGGCTCGGATCCGGCCTGGGGCAGGCCCCAAACCGAGAGCCAGCCATACATCTGTCCAGACTGCTGCTGCTGGGAACGGGCTACATCGTACGCCAGCTGACCTATCTCGGGGTCCTCGGTGCGGTCCCGGACGGTCATGCTCATGTCCACAGCCTGAAGATGGTGCACCTGCATGTCGCGGGCGAACCCAGCCTCCGGGCTGCCTTCACCTGGGACGCCGGGCCGGGCGGACAGGCGCCCAACCGCCCACCCGGCAAGCAAGGCCATCACCAGCGCGGCACCAGCGGCGGTAGTGCGCCAGAAGATAGGTTTTGCCGTCATCACTTGCGCCCAGGGGCGTCGATTCCCCCTGTGCAAGCAGCTCCAGGCTCGGGTGCATCCGGTGACTGCCAGTATTTGGAGACAAAAAGTTCGATCCGCTCGTCCTCTGGCGAGTCAACGCCGACCTGCGCTCCCCAGGCTGTGAGCATGACGGGCGAGGGGGTTCCTTCCAGAGGCGAGAGCACGGTATAGGTGTCAGGAAGCGCTCCCTGGAGTGCTTCGGCCTGCGCAGCGGTGATTTTGGCAGGGTCGTACGTTGCCCAGATGGCCCCGTGTTCCAGTGCGTGGACAGCATTTTCGCTCGGTACCGGTTGGCCGTAGACGCCGCAATTGAGCCAGACCGGCGAATGGTCCCCTCCAATCGGCGGAGCCTGCTGGTAGCTGACCGGGTCCTTGACATGGTTCGCGCTGAGGCCGCTGAAGGTCTGCAGGCCGGCAACTTCAATATCCCCCCGGGCCTTCGGCGGCGGATCGTTCGCCAGTGCCAGCAGGACCAGGCCAACCACGACTCCGACCGCCGTGAGCGCACCGATCAAGGCGGCGATCCTGCGTCTCGTGGCCTGCCGCGCCTGCTGTGCCTTCACCAATGCCAGTTTGGCAGCGCCGTCTTGCCGTGCTTGTTTCGCTGACTTGTCGCTCGTCACGAAAAACCTCCTGGAAAGGTGCAATGGTGGTGCCGCATGTAATCTGTCTCCATTTTGCTTAGGCCCAGGACCTGTGATCTCTCTAGCTTGGTCTGGCGGTTGATGCACGGCTTCGCTCGGGCGGTACTAGCCAAATCAACGACACGGACTGCCCGTTAGTTCTGCACGTTCTCATTTCTTGTTCTCTGGTCCTAATCGGCCGGAATTGCGTCGCCTGGCCCGTTCGGAGAGAGCGAAAATTGCTCCGACGATGACCAGCACCGCGGCCGCTATCACCAGGACGATCGGGCCGTTGCTGTTATCAGGCAGCGGGGCGGGGTCAACGGCCTGAGCCGGAGCGGCCGCAGCAGAGGTAATGGCGGAAGTTGGCGCAGAAGACGCGGCCGTAGCGGTTGAAGGCATTGCGGCTGCTGTCTCCTGGGCGGGGGCCTGGACTGTGAAGGTGTAGCTGCCTTCGATGGGGTGCCCGTCGGAGGAGACCGTGCGCCACAGCACCTTGTAGGGTCCATTGCTTCCCTTCGCCACGGCGGTCGAAAGGACCGCCCCGGTAACGGTGACCTTGCCGTCGCTGAGGGTCGTGCCCGTGCTGTCGGTGACGGTGATGACGCTGAAGTTCATCTCCCCGCCGCCGGTGGGAGTTTCCGAGAGGGTCAGGGACACGGCGTCTGGCGCCGTCGTAACGGTGCTGTCCCTGGCTGGTGTTGTTGATTGAAGTGCATCGTGCGCCTGGGCCGGCGCGGCGGCCAGGGCGGGGGTCATCGCTGCTGCCGTGAGGGCGAGGACGAGACGGATCCGTCGGAGTTTTCCGGGATGCTGGGCGGGTTTGCTCATATTTTTTTGCTCCTGCTGTTCGAAAAGGGGTGGTTACTTCACGGCGTCGTCGAGCAGCTGGCGGAACTGTTCTTCGCTGTTGATGGTCAGTTTTTGCCCGTTGAGGAAGAACGTGGGGGTGCCGGTGACGCCGAGGGCTTGTCCGTCGGCGATGTCTTTGCGGATCCGTTCCTTGGTTTCTTCGGCGGCCATGGCCGTGTCGTACTTTTCCATGTCCAGTCCAAGTTCTTCGGCGAAAGAACGGAACAGGGCGTTCTCGAAGTCCTGCTTCTCGCCCCACTGCGGCTGGGTTTCGAACATCTTCGCGGCCATCTGTTCGTACTTGCCCTGCTGGGCTGCGGCCTCCACGGCCAGGGCAGCCTGGCCGGAGTTCTTGTGCGAGGGCAGGGGGAAGTATCGGTGAACAAAGGTAATCCGGTCCCCGTATTCCTTCTTCAGCTCCTGCACCAGGGGCTCGGCGGCGCGGCAGGACTCACACTCGAAGTCCAGGAACTCCACGAGCTGGGCCTTCTCCGTGGCGGGGGTGGTGAGGCGGTGGCTGTCTTCCCTGACGATCTGGGCTTCTGCGACCGGCTGCACGGCGGCCGGTTCGGGCTTGGTGGCGGTGAACACCGCGTACCAGATCAAACCGGCGCCGACGATTGCCGCGAGCAGGATCCAGAGGACGATCCGGACCTTCCGTGCCGGATCAGTGGGCTTAGCGGGGGCTTTTGTTGCGGGTGTCATTTAGTGGGGAATGCTTTCCTGGTCGCGGTGGGCGGCGGGTTCTATCTGAAAAGTTGAGTGTTCGACGCTGACTTCGAAATGTTCTGCAACGCAGCGCTGGAGGTCGGCCAGGATCGTTGCGGCGTGGCCGTCGCGCATGCAGGGATCTTCAACCGTGACGTGCGCGGAGAGGACCGGTGTGCCGGAGGCGACGAGGGAGGCGTGCAGGTCATGGACGTCGATGACGTGCGGCAGGGCCAGGATGTGCTTACGGACCTCCGCCAGGTCCAGGCCCGCCGGGGCGTTCTCCATCAGCACGTTCAGAGTTTCGCTGAGGAGCTTCAGGGTCCGGGGAATGATCAGCGCCCCAATCAGCAAGGACACGACGGCGTCGGCCTGCACCCAGCCGGTGAGGGCGATGATGACCGCGGCAACGATGACGGCTACGGATCCGAGGGCGTCGTTGAGGACTTCGAGGAACGCTGCCCGCATGTTGAAGTTGTGCTTCCGGCCCGAGGCGAGCACGATCAGGCCGATGGCGTTGCCGGCCAGGCCGATGATACCGAACCAGAGCATCGTGGACCCGCCGACGTCCGGGGGTTCGAAGAGCCGGCGGATTCCTTCGATGATGACGAAGCCGCCCACGCCCAGGAGCAGGGCGGCCTGCCCGGCGGCGGCGACGATTTCTGCCCGCTTGTAACCCCAGGTGCGCTTCATGGTGGCGGGTTTGAGCGCCAGCGACGCGGCGATCAGGGCGATCAGCAGGCCGGCAGAGTCTGTGAACATGTGGCCGGCGTCGGCCAGCAGGGCAAGGCTTCCGGTCAGGAGGGAGCCGATAATCTCGGCGATCATCACGGCGAAGGTGATGGCGAAGACGATGATCAGTTTTCCGCGTTGGCTGCTCCCGTCAGCGGCGCTGTGGGCGTGGT
The DNA here is from genome assembly GCF_049810315.1 of Pseudarthrobacter sp. J47. GTDB lineage: Bacteria > Actinomycetota > Actinomycetes > Actinomycetales > Micrococcaceae > Arthrobacter. The sequence goes on along the minus strand of NZ_CP187358.1, from coordinate 1,749,562 downwards.
CGTGCCCGCTCATCCTCGCCCTCCCCAGCAAAGGATTCTGTTCATCGCTTAGCTGGTCCCGGTCCGAGCGTGATCGTGACGGGCGCGGGCTTGGTGTCCGAACCGCAGCCCGCGCAGCACGCCCCGGCCTCGTCCATTTTGGCAGCGGTCGGGAGTCCCTGCTGTGCGTCCGCTTCGTCGGTCGCGTCCGGTGCAGCAGACCCGCAGCAGTCATCATCGTCTTCAGCGTGGCCGGCTCCGTGAGTGGGGACGGCGCAGCAGGCTTCGCCGCGCCAGGCGTTGATACCTTCACGGACGGCGATGCCGGCGATGACTAGGGCTGCTCCGGCGTCGGCCCACCACCAGCCCAGGGTGCTGTTCAGGACCAGGCCCACCAGCAGAACCGCTGAAAGGTAGGTGCACAGCAGTGTCTGCTTCGAATCGGCGACGGCGGTGCGGGACCCGAGTTCCCGGCCCGCGCGGCGCTGCGCCCAGGACAGGACAGGCATGATCGCAAGGCTCAAGGCCGCGATGATGATGCCGGGAGTCGAATGCTGGGCCTCACCCCCACCGGTCAGGGACCGGACTGCGTCCACGGCCACGAACGCGGCGAGGGCGAAGAAGGAGATGGCGATGATCCGCAAGGTCAGGTGCTCACGCCGTTCGGGGTCCTTGGCGGAGAACTGCCACGACAGCGCCAACGCGGACGTCACCTCGATCACCGAATCCAACCCAAACCCGATCAGCGCCGAGGAATCGGCCACATTGCCGGCCCAGAGCGCCACCACCGCCTCGATGACGTTGTACATGATGGTCGCTGCCGCGAACAGCCGAATCCGCCGCGACAGGACAGCCCGCCGCTGCTGGTTCGGAATCTGCAGTACCGCCGTCACGCGAAGCACTCCCCGTCCGGGGCGCAGCAGGACGGATCGACAGCCAGGACAACGCCGAGCAGGTCCTTAATCGCGTGCCCAAGCCGGGCATCGGCGAGTTCGTACCGGGACCGGCGTCCGTCCGGGACGGCTACGACCAGGCCACAGCCGCGCAGGCACGTCAGGTGGTTGGACATGCTCTGCCGGGTCACGCCCAGGGCGTCCGCAAGACCTGAGGGGTAGGCCGGGGCCTCGGAGAGGGTCAGGAGAATCCTGGCGCGGGTCGGGTCTGAGACCGCGTAACCAAAACGGGCCAGCACGGGCGCCTGCGTGAGCGTTTGCATGACTCCAAAGTACAGCTTGCGCTGTATTCAGACAAACTTGTACTCTGGGGTCAGCGGTTCGTCGCCGGGTGTGTCCCCTGACCGGGCTGCGTAGCGGTGTCTTCCCGGAGCTGCTCCCTGTAGCGGAGGCGGCGGATCCGGCGCGTCATGGAGACCATGAGGGTCACGACGGCGATGACCATGAATGCCGTCATGACGAACCCCAATAATCCTGGGGTGACCATGTCTGCGCTCAGACCTGGCCTGAGTCCGTCCACGCCCGGTCCTGGAGTTGGCGGCGTTGCTCTGGTCAGCGAGACGTATCCTTCGGCGGCCCAAGCAGCAAGTGGCAGGTTCATTCATCCTCTTTTGATTACAGGTTGTGTCGTTTGCGGTCCGGCAGGAAGTGGCCTCGCCGAGGCCGGTTGTGCGGGCTTTTTGCGACCCGCGAAAAGCCGGTGCTGGCGCGTCGTTCGCGCGCAGGAGGCGGGTATGGGGCTGTTTGGGTTCTTAGGCTTTTGCGGCCTGAAGTTTGCGCGATCTGAACCGCGCTACGGTGCCCGCCAGGACAGCGATGGCCATGACCACGAAGGCGGCAACTCCGATGTAGAAAAGCACTGAGGACGCTTCCGAGACAGGGGCTGCGGCGTCGGCAGCGGCCTTGATGGTCAACCAGTAACTAACCGTGGCCGCGATCCAGGCCCCGCCAGCCGCCGTTGTCATACGTGGCCACCGCGTGAACCATGACGTGCCGGTCCCGTGGGACAAGGCGACGCTCACCGCCACCATCCCGGCGACGGCGATGAGCTGGAGACCGAACAGGAATGGCCCGGCGACAAGCCCGACTGCGATAGCCAGCCCTCCTATGAGCACGAGTCGGCGTGCTCCGAGGGGCATCCCGGGAGGAGGACCAGGGTCACTGCCCGGCTCAGGGGCGACCGCAGGGTTCTGGGCTGGCGTGCTGGTGTTCATTTATCCCTTTGAGAAAGCTGCCCTGCCGGACTTGGTCAAGGCATCGGCAATGGCCGGTGCGGGTGCAGCTGGCACTCCGCGGCTTCCGACGTTACAGGACTTCCTGAATTCACTCTGCGGCGTATCGTCCAGCAGTCGTGCTGACTGATAGGCATCAACAGTCGCGGGACACGGCAAAGGCTGGTGATTAGCTGCCCCCAAGGCATTGAATCACCGGCCTTCGACGGTGGTCTATTTGTCTGCGCGCACGAACGTGACTGAACCTTTTGAGGTCATCCAGGTCATCCAGGACAGCGGGTGGACGGCCGTGCACACCGCCAGAGAGTGCCGTCCGGTTAGCGCACACCCCAAACTGACGTCAGGAAACGCTGAAAGACCGTCAGAATAGGGTGCGAAAGCCATTTCTGCACATGCCCAGTGAAGAGTCTTAGATTCAAATCTGACTGCCGTCCCTGTTTGCTGAGCTTGTGTCGGCGGGTGCCTGGCAATTGTGCAACAGCGTGTTGCGTAATTGTCCAGATCGCGTCTGGACAATTAAGAATCCAAGCTGCGCGGCCTCCGCCTGTCCGAGCCTTGCCTGTCCTCGAATCTGCGGCAGCAGTACCACGAGCTGTGTGGGACTATTCAGCGGTCCGCCTCATCCTCCACACGCCCAGCGTCGATACCGATGCCACAGTTGTTGCAAACCCCCACCTGCCCATCACAGGTCAACTGCTCACACCTCTGGCATCAAAGGTCATCAGCGTGAGGACAGCTCACGTCCGGTCATGTCGAAACCCGGCCCCGGACTGATGAACCATCGTGACCGTCAAGATTTGCGAAGAGTGCACGGGCAGCTTCAAGTCTTCCCGCAAAAGTCAGCGCTTCTGTTCAATCCGCTGCGGCAACAGGAAGCGGGACAGGATGCGTCGAACTGCCCGCCGTCCTGCCGTGCCGGTAGCGGCTGACTCCGGAGCCATAGTTATCACGGACGAGCTGAAGGCATTGCAGCGCAAGCTGGAAACGAGCACGAAGATCTGCCAGCGCCGTGTCGAGATTCTCCAGTCCAAGCTCCGCTCTCAGTCTTATGAGATTGATCGGCTTGAGGCCGAGAACTCCGAGCAGCGTCAAAGCAACAATGTCCTCCAGCTCGAAGTAGCTCGGCTGAAGCGTGCGCAACGGACCAACGTGCAGGATCTCGCGCATCTCGCAGCATGGCTGGTTTCGCTTGCGAACGCAAAAGACGTCGCCTTGGACCCCGCAACGCTGGACATCCTCAACCGCCGCGGATGGCATCCATCCAAGCGCCAGGCAAGAGCGGCGCGGCCATGACGATGTCCATCGCGCGCCTCTCGGCACAATCAGGTCTGCGCTACCTGTTCAAGACCACGATGATGGATGACCTCTCCGCCACTCCCCCGGACGCCACCACCTACTACATGAAAGCCGGGACGCCTGAAGGCCGGTGGACCGGCAGCGGACTATCAGGCATCAACAGGAGAGCCGGCGACGTCGTCGCCGAAACAGACGCGAAAGCAGTGTTCGACTTAGCCGTCCATCCGGACACCAGCACACCGCTGGGCCGCCCGCACAGCCAACCCACCGCCGTCGAAAACAAAACCGGCCCACCCACGGTGAGTCACGCCGTCGTAGGTTTCGACCTGACCTTTAGCGTGCCGAAGTCGGTGTCCGTCCTCTGGGCGCTCAGCCCTCGCAGTACGCAAGACCAGATTCTCCGCACCCACCACGAGGCGGTGGAGGCAACTCTTGCCTGGCTGGAAGAGCAGGTCATCCATACACGTGCCGGCCGAAACGGCGTGGCCCACGTCGGGACGATGGGCGCTATTGCCGCCGCCTTCGACCATTGGGAGTCGCGCACCGGCGACCCGCAACTACACACACACCTTGTCATCGCCAACCGCATCCAGCGCATGACCGACGGAGCCTGGGTGACCCTCGACTCCCGCACGCTCTACAAGGCTGCCGTGGCTGCCAGCGAACACTACAACGGGCTCTTATTCGACGCCCTCCACCGCCGCCTTGGCAGCGACACGGACATTCGCCTTCCCGTCGCCACTACGGGCAATCCCAGCCAGCAGCTCACCGGGATCGACGAGGACCTCATCCGCGAGTTCTCCAACCGGTCCCGGCTGATCAACGTGGAAACAGACCGCCTCGTCGCGGAGTGGACAACGGAACACGGCCATCCGCCAAGCACAGCAACGGTCATCAAGCTGCGGCAGCAAGCGACCCTGGCCACACGCGTCCCCAAGTCCGAGCTCCCCACGCCCCTGCACGAGCTATCCAGAGAATGGAAGGCACGCGCCACCGCCAAAGGATTCCCACCGGACGACGTAATCGCGGCCACGATCAACCGCTCCCGAATCGCCCCGTTTGGCTTCACTGACTTCACGTCTGACTGGATCTGCGCCGTCGCAACCCTGACACGTGAGCGGGTCGCTCACAAACGCTCCACCTGGAACCACTGGAATCTCATCGCGGAAGCCGAACGCGTCTGCGCCCAGGTGCGTTGCCGGACGGCGGCGGACAGGAGCACGCTCATGCACGCCGTCGCCACCGCGGCCGAGCAGCAGTCCGTGCCGCTGAATGACTACCGGTACACCGTCCCCGCCCATGCCGAGGCAGATGTCCTGCATGGACCACGAAGCGTCTTCGACTTCCACGGATCGCGCCTCTACACCGATACATCCACACTGGCCTGTGAGGACGCGGTCATAGCGGCAAGGAACGACGACGGCGGGCCGGCAGTCCGTGCCGGCGTCATCATGGATGTTCTTGACCAAGTCCAACAGCCGGAGAGCCGAGTGCTTCACTCCGACCAGCGTGCCGCGGTTGCCGAGGTGGTCCTGAGCGGCCACCGGCTCGACGCCATCGTGGGGCCAGCGGGCACGGGAAAGACGACCACGCTGAGTGCAGTGAAGGCAGTATGGGAAGCGGAGTACGGCGCCGGCAGCGTTGTTGGCCTCGCCCCGGCAGCTGCCAGCGCCGAAGTGCTGGGCCGGGAACTCGCTATGGCAACCGAGAATGTCACCAAGTGGCTGCATGAATCGGCGGGTCAAGGCGCAAACTCAAGGGCCGGACGCTTCTTCAGCGTCCAGACGCAACTGGCCAATGCGCACGTCGGCGAGCGCTGGAGCATCGCATTAGCGCAGGAGGCTGCGCAGCTCACTGCCACCCAGCAACGCTGGTGCTTCCATGCGAATCAGCTCATCATCGTTGATGAAGCGTCAATGGTCTCGACATTCCAACTCGCAGCTCTCGTACAGCAAGCCCAGGAAGCCGGCGCGAAGATCCTTTTGGTCGGCGACCCCGGGCAGCTGGACGCCATCGACGCCGGCGGCGTTCTTGGCTGGCTGGACCGGCAAGGGAAGGCAACACGGCTGAGCACGATCTGGAGATTCCATGAGGAGTGGGAGCGCACAGCATCGCTGAAGCTTCGGAAGGGTGACTACGCAGCTATATCCGACTACGCACACCATGGAAGGATCCGGCACGGTAGCTACCTGGATATGGCTGACAAGGCGTACCTCGCGTGGCAGGCCGATACCCGGGCAGGAAAGTCGTCCATCCTCATCGCCGCCGACAACGAAACGGTCAGCATGCTCAATGAACGGGCGCAGGCGGATCGAGTGGCGCGGGGTGAGGTTGATCCCGATCAGACGGTGTTGCTCAGCGATGGCTTACGTGCGGGTTCCGGTGACGCCATCATCGCCCGGGGAAATGACCGGAAGCTCGTGGACAGCAGCGGTGCTTTCGTGCGGAATGGAACGCTGTTCGACGTCGAAGGCATCAGTCGGCGTGACGGCTCCCTGCTCGCGCGGCGGCGGGACACAGGCGCGAGCGTCCTACTCCCCCGGGCGTATCTGGAGACATCCGTCGAGGTGGGCTACGCGACCACGGCGCACCGTTCCCAAGGCATCACGGTGGACACCGGCCACACGGTAGTCACTCGGGGCCGGCTCACGCGCGAGCTGCTGTATGTGAGCATGACCCGTGGCCGTTCCGGCAACTTTGCCTACGTCAGCGAAGGTGACGACGCCGACCATCCTGCTCTCGATCCATCCATGCAGCTCTCATGGCAGGGAATCCTCGGCGAGGTACTCGCTGCGGAAGGCGCTGAGCGTACCGCCCACGAGGTGCGTGACGCGGAGCGCAGGAAGGCGGACAGCCTTGAGCGGCTTTACGCGGAGTATGACTACCTCGCGCAGATCGCGGCAGGACTGGATCTTAGGCAGCAGTTGGACGAACAAGCCCCTGGTGCCTCACCGGAATTCGAACAATCTCCGTCGTGGGGTGCAGCTGTCGCGGCATGGCGGAAAGCCACAGCCGTCAGCCGGCAGCGTAGCGAGCGCATACTGAGCCAGTTCTGCCAAGAAACTAGCAGTGCCAATGATCGCTGCGCCCTCCTCAGCGTGCGCTTACGCCAGTTCATGAAAGGAAGGACGACGGCGGTTGAGGAACCTCTGGTTGAAAAGCTCACCATTCCGCGCCCTGATTTAGCGTCGATGATTCAGCAGGTCAGGGTACGTATCTCCCAAAGGACGGAGACCGTGAGCATGGCAGCGCTGACAGCCGATCCTGAGTGGAAACGTGCTTTGCTCGAAGCCGTCGGAGATAGCACCAGCGGCGAAACCTGGCAGCTCGTCCGTGACGTTGCCGTCTTTCGCGACAGGTGGGCGCTGCCGGACTCTCCCCTCCCTCTGGGCCCGTCTCCCACGAATTACGAATGGGAACAACGCGGCCAGCGTGAACGAATCAACGCAGCGATCAACAATGCTTATCGCCGTGGCACCGCTCAACTAGATGACTCACATGTGGATTCAGCCCTTTCTCAGCAAGTCGTCCTTACAAGTGCCGGCTGGCAGCTCTAATCTGATAAGGAGGTAATGCGAATGGTCGTCAATCCGGCGGTAAGACCCAAGGTAGCGACAACCGGACTAGTGATAGCCAGCGCGGTTGTCTTCATAGGCTTTGCCCTCTCACTCATAGCCTTGGCCGCCACGGAACTTCCTCTCGTCATGAAGGTCATCGTTGGCAGCTTGTTGCTGGCAACTGTTTTAGTGCTGGCGCTGTTATGGGGGAAAAGATCCGCTCGACGGCGGACCTGGCTGGCTAAGGCAGCAAACAGATGGCGATCCTTCGACAACGCTAAGCTGGCCAGCGGGACCACGACAGAGGTGACCCTCCTCAGCGTCGACGCGGTGCAACCCACCGGCGCGTGGGTCACCATCATGTGGAACCGCTTCAACCACGTTCAGCGCGCCTGGATAGAAGCACTACCCGAACCACTATGGCCAGGGTCCGTCCTGCTCATCGCCCCCGACCCCACTCAAGTAATGCCGAGCGCACCCTGGCCTGAGACGTATTTCATTCGAGCCGCCGACTGCTTAGCTTGGGCACCCGCCGAAGGCCGGAGCCCCTAAGCGGCATCTACTGTTACGACACTCTGGCGATACAGACATTCGAATGTATGTTCTAAAATAGCTTCATGATCAAGTCCGGCTCCCTTGAAGATGTCGAGCGAATGATGATTCGCATGGACGCCGAAGCAAGCCGGCCAATAGATGACACCGCACCCATCCGAGATTTCCCGAAGTATGGGCGTCCGCTTGTGTACGTCAGCGGAATTTATGGCAAAGCCGTCGGGTGGACCCACAAGTACGGCCTCATCGAGTGGCTGGATAATTCCGGCAAATACCACATGGGTTGGGCGCATTCCTCGAGCATCAGGCGTGTAAAGCCTGATGAGTGGAAGGGCAGTAGTGCGCTGTAGTTGGCAGCCATCCCGGCGACGCTCAGGTAACCATCGGGTAGCGTCGCGCGTGTCGAAGAAACGCAAGGCTCGCGGTCGTGCCTAGGGTCGTGGGCATGGAAAGAGATCCCTTACGGGAGCTGAGAGGACAGACGTCGATCAACGATCTTCTCGACAAGCCGGTCGGCGCCGCACCGGTCCAGCTCGCGCTGCCGATCCTGGTGCAGGTGAAGCCTGGACAGTTCCGCCGACTGTCTTAAAGCGGCGGCCGAAAGCGTCTGAGGTACATGTGGAGCGTTGACAACGTGATGGCCTGGTCCAATGAGGATCAGGCCATCACACTGCCAGCAGCAGTCAGCTACATGCTTATGTCAGCCCGCGCCGGCCCGCCTAAAGGGGGCGCGGCCACCGGTCCCTTCGTAGCGATGCTGTAGGCGGGTTGCGCTGCTTCGGGAGCCGCCTGCAGGCCAGCACCCACTCCAGCTTCTGGACCAGCCGCGGCACGTGGAGAGCGATGGTAAGCAGCCGTGCCGAAGCGGAGGTCAGGGCCGATGGTTTCAGCCACAATGCGGCGCGCTTCACGCTTCTCCCCGTCCTTTTCGAAGGCACGGAACTCGAGTTCCCCCGACACCGTAACCGGGTCGCCCTTCTTCAAGGAGTTCGAAGCATTCTCTGCGAGCGCCCGGAACGCGGAGACGTTGTGGAAAACAGGCTCTCCGTCCTGCCAGGAGCCGTCTGCTCCCTGAATCCGCTGGTTCACAGCAACCCGCAGTTTGGCGTGTGCTACACCCGACTCCCCATACGTGAGCTCGGGGTCCGCAACGAGATTGCCAACAATGTTGACCGGAATCTTGGTGCTCATATCTTCTGCCCTTTCATTCGTAGACGGGGCTCTCCCGTCCAACAGTTGGTGGATGCCCTAGGGGCCCGAGATCTCCAAGCCACGGGACGGCTCGCCCGGCTGCTCCAAGCCCGCATAGGTCTCCTGGCCCTGGACCCGGGGCGAGACTTCAGCAGTGGGAACCTTCCCACCAAAACCCTGCGGATTCGTGGATTCGAGGATGTCCTTGCTTGCCGCCGTGACGCGGCCTAAGACTGACTTCGCAATATCCACCCGCGAGGCGGGTTGCTTCGCAGACGAGTTGTTCACAGCGGTTGAGTGCTCCGCTTCAATCACTGCATCAGCCCAGCCGGCCAGGTAGCTTGCAGACTGCGGACCCCGGTCGATGCCATGAGCCTTGAGGATCGTGTACGCCACAGACTCCGCCTCGACTTCGGCGAGGCCGCGGTGGTCCACACTGCTCCCGTACAGCTTTCCCACCTTGTCATCCGGCCCATGCAGCAAAACATGACCGAGCTCGTGCGCCAGGACGGCGACCCGCTCCTCCGCATTCAGCCAGCCCCCTACTTGAATCTGATGCTGCGCGAAGTCGGTGAAGCCGCTCGTCAGCCCGAACTGCGCATCTGTGACCTGGATAGAGAAGCCGTGCGTGCGTGCAACCCGGGCCAGCGACCCCCATAAGTGCGGCGCGTCGATGGCCGGGGCATCACTCGGCTTGGGAATCAGCAGCGGAGCCCCCTGGGTCTGGGAAACGTCGAAGACGGCCTGGCCACGCCAACCCGTGATGAGAGTCTTCTTCCCTTCATCTACAGCACCCTTGGGAAGCGTGTCACCCAGAGGAATGCGCTGGCGCGTACCGTCGGGCAGCAGCATCTGCTGCACACGGGCAGTCCGAGGCGCAATGACCCACAGGGCATGCTCGCCCCGAAGAACAGCGCGGCCGTGTCGTTCCCATTCCTTGTACCCTGCGACGAGCGTCGGCTCGTCCGTACCCCGCTGCGCCATCTGCATCATGAGCAAGGCGACGTTGCCACCTGAGTACCGCCACAAATTGGCTGAGGCATCGAGCAGAACCTGCCAATGTGAAGGTGACTCGACCGCCTCCTCAAGGATCGAGTGCAGGCCATCCATCAATGAGGCGATTCGCTCCTCGGGCGCCATACGGCGAGCGCCGACGCTGGCTTCCGGAGAGCTCTGATCAGGCAAAATGCTAGATGGAACTTCAGGTGTAGCGGCCACGACAGCCACCCTTCATGCTTCTTGGACCGCAGCATCGCTGCGCAGACACCCGTTCATGGTTAAGCACCTCAAGAGCGACATGACTCAGAAGTCAGCAACCAATTGATGAGCAGCCTTCCGCCACTCAACAAAGTCAGGGTCATCACCAGACAGGATTCGAGGCGCAGGCTCCTTATGTGCCTGCAGCCCTACACACCCGGCAGTCCTGGTGTGCATCCGCAAGCGTTCGACGGCGTGCGGGAGCCTTTCGTGAAAGGCAAGCGGGCCGAAACCCGGGTCATCTTGGGCGTAGGAGGCAAGCTCGGCGCGGTGAAGCGCATACAACTCAGCCACAATCTCGGGGTGACGCCACCAGCAGTCTGGAACGACCGACGTCGTCAGTTGATAAGTCGCGACAAGCCATCGCACCCATGAGAAAAGGGCGCCCCAGACTTCCTGCGCCTGTTCGGCCGTCATGTCCCGCCAGCGACGGGTCACGCTCTTGGAAGCAGCTGAAGCACCAAAAGCGGATCGAAACAACTGCGCGGTGATCTCGTCGTCCCCAAAGGAGCCGGCAGACGGGACATCGAACTCCTCGGTCTCGTCATGGCTGCGCATCCGGCTCCCCTTCGGTCTTTTGTTGACGCTCCCTGTGCCCGTCGGCCAAGATGCGCTCCATCTCCGCCTTCAAGCGGCGCAGCTCCCCTGCGTCTTTACGCTTGTGCCACTCGAGTAGGTCGAGCAGGATCGGTCGAGTCCGCCGCCCAAGCATGAGCGCGGTGCCTGCGGGCAGGCGCCGAATCTCGTCCAGAGCAATCACAGGACTTTCGCGTATCTGCTCCCCGTCCTGCCTGCCAGCGGAGGACCAGGACCGCGTGGTGAGGGTGAGGCTCCTCTCCCCCAGCAAACCCGCTAGCGAGCGCAGGTCCCTCTCGTCGGATCCACCGCCAAAGATCACCTTGATGATCGCCGAGTCCCAGATGGTCGATGCCTCATCGATGGACCAGCCTGATCGGGCTTGGGACAACGACTGCAAAACGACGAGCGTTGAGATCCCGATACCGCCGCCGTCGGACAGCGCCACAGGCAGCCCGGGCCATGGGGCCAGGTTGGCGATTTCGTCGAGGATCAAGGAAAGAGGTGGCTCCAGCCGTCCTCCTGGCGATACGAAGGCCATTTCCCGCGCTGCATTGTCGATGTCATCAATCAGCGCGGACAAGTACGGCCCTGCGGCAGCGGCTCCAGCCCGAGTGCCAATCAGGTACAGGGTTCCCCGCTCCCGGATGAAGGCTTTCGGATTAAACTCTTCAGACGCATCCTGCGGATTCAGCGCGGCCAGCACCTTGGGCGAGGACAGAGGCGCCACCGCCGCCGAAACCCCAATCCACGAATTGGACGTATTTCGAGGGTCATCTTCCAGGATGCCCATTAGGTCGGCCTGCCAGCCAAGTGCAGCCTCCGGCCGGCTCAGCACCTCCAGTGCTTCCCGCGCCAGTACCGGACTGGAAGACCAGCGTCGGAAAGCCGTCACTCCCTCGCCAGTCAGCGCCGCGGCATGGAGCAGGCACTGAAGAACTATCAGCGAGCGCTTTTGCCAGGCGGCGTTCTCGCCCTTCATCTCGGTGTCCGCCGTGATAACCAGCGCCCGCCGGGTAGCAATGTCAGGGTCTTCACACCCGCGTACCGGCGACCAGCGAAGCGACGACGGAATCCCCGACATACCCTGTGGGTCAAAGACGGTCACGGGTCGCCCACCGGAAGCCCGCGCCTTCATCGTCACCACCAGGTTGTCCGCACGCGTGGATGTCGTGACGACTGCCCCCGGCGCATCAAGAATGGCGTTGATGACGACGTACAAGCCCTTGCCGGATCGTGGCGCACCCTGAATCACCATCGACTCCTCCGTGGAAACATGAACGGTGACGCCCCGTGAGCGGCCCAGCGTCCACGACAGGTCCTGCACCGAAGGGTTTGCGAGTCCTGGACGCGTGAACTTTCCTCTTTTCCGCACGGCCCTCGCCCCAAAATCGTGAAGAATCTCCGCTCGGCGGGCAACGCCGTCGCGGTTCAAGATGTCTTGGCGCAGCCAACTACCCGATTGCTTCCATCGCCGCCAAAGGACCACCTCACCCACGGCGAGCGCACCAACCAGCAGTAGAGCCGGGGTGAGAACCCACCAGACGCTGTCTGTGCCAAGCACACAATCAGCCCGGCGAACAATGATCCATTCCATTCTGTTGGCGATGAGTCCGACGGCGGCGGCAGGGTTGAAGGGCGACGGCGGCATGGTGCCGCACTGCCAAGAGCCGGCCACGTGCGCTGCTGCCTGCACCACTGCGCAGAGACTTACGTAGGCTGCGGCGGCGACAAGCCCAGCGGTGACCAAAGGGTTGTCGCTTGCCGCCCGCGAGCTCGCTGGCCGTCTCACAGCATCCTGTCATCTGTCCCGAAAACGGCAAGCTCGTCAGTGGTCACTCGATTGGCAACGATGAAGGAGCGGTTGCCCACTTTCCAGAGCCCGACACCCTTCGGAAGGTTCTCAACATGCTCGCATTCAGCTTCGGTCAGGCCGAGCGCTTCCTTGGTCAGGCGCATCGCATCGTGCTTCTGCCGGTAAATGACCCTGGTGTCAGCCTCAGTCAGCAGGCCCAGGGCTTTCTGCCTGTGTCCACTCGTGCTGTCACCGATCTCGTTCAGGTCCGCGACCTTGTGCATGATGAGCAGGTTCGCGATCCCGTAGGTTCTGGCGAGTCGCCACTGCTCGCTCATCTTTGCCAACATGTACGGATCTGCGAGCATCCGCCAACCCTCGTCGTACACCACAAGCCGCTTCCCGCCGTCGGGATTGGTGATGGCCGCTTCCAACCACGTGGCGCCGCACGCTGCGGCCAGCGAAAGCGCCTGCTCGGATGCGCCGATCAGTGCTGACGTATCCATCACCATCATGGGGGCGTCTGCGTCGAAGGCCACCGTGGATGGTGCGTCGAACATCCCTTCGAGATCACCGGACACTGTACGTCGCAGGGAATGGCTGACGGCGGTTGCTCCGTCTGAGCCGACCAGGGCGGTCATCTCCTTCGACGGCTTGAGGAGGTGGTCCAGCACCATGGGCAGGGTTGGGTTTGAGTTCTCGGCCATGGTTTCCATGAGTGCGATGTCCAAGGCCGTGTGCTCCACAGGCCGAAGGGGCGTGCCCTGCCGCATGAGTGAAACCAAGGCTCCCAGGAGATAGCGACGGCGTTGCCTCACCACCGCTTGCCACTGAGCCTCTGTAAGGGCAGTGGAGCGGGGACCGGCGTCGAGGGGATTCACCCTTGCAGGGCGGCCCGGGCCAATGGATATGACTTTGCCGCCAACAGCCTCCGCTACCGCAACCCACTCGCCCTTGGGGTCAGACGCGACAGCTGCCTTTCGTCCTAGGGTGATTGACCGCGTTACCAACGACTTGCCGCACATTGACTTGCCGGTGCCGACCGTCCCGATCACAACAATGGAGGGGCCGCTGATGATCCCCTTGTCGTACAGGATCCATGGATCGTAGGAGAAGGCCCCGGACCCGAACACGTCGGTGCCGATGTAGGTTCCCTCGTGTCCAAGCCCCGACTCTGTAAGGAACGGGTACGCGGCCGCAAACGTCATGGTCGATGCACGGTGGGGCGCGGGCCGTAACCGATGCGGACCCCGCAGCGAGTTTGGCTCGTTTCTCCCCCAGTCACCCGCGAGGCGAAGCCCCTGGGGGTCGCGCTGCTTTTCGCCTTCCCCGGCACTCGCCCACCCTGCAGCGGGTGGTGCGGGCCGCCGTCGTGCCTTCCGTTCCGTCCGGGTCTTTCCCGAGGGTAGGTACTCGAAGCTTTTCAATGCCTGTTTCACCGCAGCCCCCTTCCTAGCGGCAGCCCGCCGGCGACAAACGCGGCCCATTGCTGTCCGTAGAGAAGCCGAAGCTCAACGAATGCCCCGGCGGCAGCGGACTCAAGTTCCTGGCGATGCCGTGCCAAGTCCTCCGGTGAGGCCGCCGTAACGGTGATGTAGGCCGCCGGGCGGACGTCACCATGGCCGGCGACTATCTCTTCCTCCCTCTGGATCACTTCTTCTTCCTCGGCCTTTTGCTCACGGGTGAGCGGCCTATCGAAGCGGGCGTTGATGCGGCGGCGGGTTTCATGCGCCTCCTGGGCGGAGCGGATGTCACGGAGGGCTTCAGCGGTGGGCACTGCCCGTATGACTTCCGTGAACGTGTGGCGGAATTCTCCCACATAGATCAAGGGGTGCAGGAAGCCCGGGAAGACTTTCTGGCGGGGCCATTCAGCGATCCAGAAGGTCTGGTGGAACCCGGTGTCTGTCCGCAGGTAGGTCCAGTGTTCCTCAACTGCCATCGGGCCGTGGCGGTGGAGAGTATCCATCGCCTTACTTGCCGGTTCGTCCGACGGCGGGGCTGCCGCCGCCGGCGCTTTGGCGGCCGGAAAAGCGGCGGGATCGAATGCGCCACCGATGATGCTGAGCAGTCCGACTTCACCAATCCACTCTTCTACCTTCACGCTGTGCGTACCGAGCGACGTCTTCATGGCCTCGACTTCCAGTCTCAGGACGCGTTCCAGGCCCACCAGTCCCCCGCCCGACTCCTTGATCCGTCGTCGAGCCTTGCTTGTGTCGAAGACAACCGCGACCAAGAGTTCGTGGCTCATGGTCGATCCGGCTGCACCGAGCAAGTCCTCATACGCGCGCTGTCCCCACGCAGTCTTCTCGCCAGCCTGCGCCGGGATGGCGTTGTCTTTGTAGAACTCCCAGAGCGCCGACGACGGATAGGGCACCGTGTAATCCTGGACGGCGATCCTGGCCACGCCTGGCCGCTGGGCCATGCCCGCTTGCACACGCGACCAGGCCTGGACCGCCCAGGCTTTGTCGTCTGCGTCCAAGAGTGCAAAAGACCTAGTGCTGCAGCGCAAGACTGCGATCGCCTCCCTGCCGTGACGGTCGACAATGAAGCACTCACCACTGGCCGTTGTTCGGATCTCCAGGTTGCCGAGACCGCCCGGGAGCGCGAGTCGGCCAGCCAGTTGCGGAGCTGCGGGCTTTGCAAGGAACCGTGTTTGCCCTGCCGCTGCCCGGTAGAAGAACACAGCGAGCTGTTTCGCCCATACGGGATAAGGAATGCGGGAGTACTGGAGGAGCCCGAGCAGCATAAGCCCAAGCCAGAGGGGTCCGGAGGAAAAAAGGCCAACCGGCCCACTGCTGGCAGAAGCCACTATGGCAACTGCCCCTCCCCCTGCGACGATCAGCAACTGGTACCACTTGAGGCCGAGGAAGAAGCCGCGGCGCTCGTACCTCGGGAATTTGACGGCCTCGAGGGCACGAGCCTCGTCAGACATATGGGTTTCCTCCGTTCGGAGGGTCGATTCTTGGTGGATGGGGTTTCGGAGGCCGCACCCTCGAAGGGGCCGGTGGGCTTGCGTTGGGATGCGCTCGCGGTTCGACATCTCCGAGTGGGGCCTGCCGGGCGGATGCCGGGGCGGTACCGCTGTTTTCGTGAGGGTCTATGCGCACTAAGCCCTGCTGCGACCCCGGTGGGTGCAGGGTGTTCGGGCCTCCGTTGGAGGGCGAGGTTCTCAAGGCCAACTGGCCGCCGTCACTCTGGGGCGACGGCATCCCGGACCGTACGGCCGGTGCCAGCACTTGTGTCGGGAAGAGGCTGCGGCTTGAGCTGATCGGTCGGGTCATGGTGGACCGATTTACTAGTCCGGCAAGCGTCAGGCGACCACCTGTCTGCCGACTGATCTGGCGAGCCGCCACACTGCTGCTCCGGGAAAGGACGTGGCCGCCACCGGCCGTTTGGGCTGCTGCCGCGAGTTCCCCGCCTGCGAAGCTAACCAAGCGCAGGGCCATCAGAGGTGCGCCGCAGGCAAGCGCCATGCCCACCGTGCCAGCTGCCAATCCGGCAAAGGACTCGGACTCTGCAAAGAGCTTCACTGCAACGGCCAAGACCGTTCCGGCTAAGGGTTTCGCCACCACCAGGGCAATGACCACCTCGCACCAGCGGCGTGCCCAGGACTTTGTCTTGTCCCAGGGCAGAAGCATCAACGCCACCGGCGCGACGGCCGCCAAGACGACGAGTGCAAAGGAGCGGAAGATCATCGAGCACATCAGGATGAAGGCAAGAATCCACACGACGATAACTGCCATCGCTGTAACGACGACGGCGCCCGCTGGGCCCCCTGTCGTCCCAGGTGCCAGCGAGACCAAGTTCCATTCACGACCACTTCCTTCTGGTGCCCGTTCAAATCCGAAAAGCCTCATGAACACGAGGTATGGGTCAGAACCAATCGATTCGAGCAGCGCGGCTGAGGCTAAGTCACTTGCCCGCGTCAGTTGCCGGACGAGATACACGGCAGCCCCGACCAGTGGGATGGCGGCCGCTCCCCCAATCATCGCCCGTCCGATCCGTCTCGGTTGCTGGCTCACCAGCCCCGACAGAACTTGCAGGATCATCACGACAACGAGCGGGGTCAGCATGACGATGACCCACCAGCTGGTCAGCCCCTCGACCGACAGCCACTGGGAGTCGTCCACGTTCGATACGGTGAAGGCGCCGGTGATGAAAGCCCACAGCCAGGACGCCATGTTCTGAAGGATGTTGGCGAATAGTGAGGTGACCGCACCCAAGACGTTGTCGTTGGCTTGGGAGACCAGGCCGCAGCCGGGTGGCCACCATCCATTGAGGTCGCACTCAACAGGCATGAGCTAAAACCCGAGAGGGAACGCCGTCTGCGACCAGAGGATGTAGCCGTTGATGCCGCCGAGAATGGCGGCCACCGGTCCCGTCCAAAGGAGGATCACGCCCCCGCCGGAGGCGAGGCGGGATGACTGGCTAAGCTTGCCCGCCAGCAGCATCGCGGCACCGATGATTGCCACGATGGCGATGATGATGAAGGCGCCCACGAGGATGCCCCCGCCGATCTGTTTAAGCGATTCCAGGAAGGGAAAGCTCGCGTTCGGGGTGATCCCCGGGTCCACCGCTGCAAAAAACATTGGTGCTCCGTCCGTAGTATTCCATGGAGTGAGCAGATGAGCTCACGGGTTCATGGAAGTGGCGGGACGGAGCGACATGACTTCTTGGCATGACTATTGGCAGAGCCTTGGTCACGACAGCGGGACGGTGTTAGCGGCCATGAAAAACTGCCCATAGGCGGCCACGAAAGTGCCCGCTGGCGGCCAGCAGAACTGCCCGCCGGTGGCCATGAGATCTGCCCACTTCCTTACTTGTTCCTGCCGCGTCTTTAAGCGGTGGGGGCCTCTCCCTGCGGTTTGATGACGGTGTCTAAGCGCACCAAAAGCGAACCAGGAAGAGGCCCTGTATGAAGTCTGACGGAGAAATCATGGAAATTCTTGCTGCCTACGATCTGACCGGATCGTTGCGCGCCACCGCGGAGCTCACGGGCTGCTCGCACCACACCGTTGCTAAACACGTCACCGCCCGTGACGCGGGCCGGCCGATCGGGGAACCCGCGGCCCGCGGCCGGGTCACCGACGCGTTCCTGCCCAAGATCGAGGAATGGATCGAAGCCTCCAAGGGCCGGATCCGGGCCGACAAGGCCCACGAAAAGCTCCTCGCTCTGGGCTACACCGGTTCGGAACGGTCTACCCGCCGGGCGATCGCGCAGGTCAAAGCCGCGTGGCGGCTGGGCCACACCCGCGTCCACCGGCCGTGGATCACCGAGCCTGGGATGTGGTTGCAGTACGACTTCGGCGACGGGCCCCGGATCGGCGGGGTGAAGACCATCCTGTTCGTTGCCTGGCTGGCGTTCTCACGCTTCCGCATCGTGATCCCGCTCAGGGACAGGACCGCGCCGAGCGTGTTCGCGGCCCTGGACCGGTGCTTCCGGATCCTCGGAGGGGCGCCGACCTATGTCCTCACGGACAACGAGAAGACCGTCACCACCGCCCACGTCGCCGGGGTCCCGGTGCGCAACCAGCAGACCCTGGACTTCGCCCGGCACTACGGGGTGACCGTGCTGACCTGCCAACCGGCGGACCCGGCCACCAAAGGCGGAGTCGAAGCGTCCGTGAAACTCGCCAAGGCCGACCTCGTGCCCAAAGACACCAACCTCCGCGATGACTACCGCACCTTCGCCGAGCTCGAGGCCGCCTGCACGGCGTTCATGGACGAGGTCAATCACCGTGAGCACCGGACGACGCGGCGGAAACCCGCGGCCATGCTCGCCGAGGAAGCCCCGCGGCTGCACCACCGGATCCCGGACACCGCCCACACGGTCGCGTTCGGCCTGGCCCGCGGCGTTCCGGAGAACACCCCAATGGTCACCTTCGAAAACGCCCAGTACTCCGTCCCGGCCCACCTGCTCGGAGCCCGGGTGTTCGTCCGCACCCACGGCACCGGGCCCGGCGAGCAGGTCATCATCGTCCACCACGGCACGACCGGGCCCGTCGAAGTCGCCCGCCACGAACGGGCACGGCCCGGCAGCCCCGCCATCAACGACGAACACTTCCCCGGAACCCGGGCGAAGCTCCCCGGCGACTACGAGGTGAGGGCCCGCAGCGCGGACGAGGCCGCGTTCCTGGCCATCGGCGAAGGCGCCAGAACCTGGCTCGTCGAGGCCGCCGCGGCCGGGACCGCAAGGATGAACGTGAAAATGGCCGAAGCCGTTACGCTGGCCAAAATCGCCGGCACTGATCAGGTCGACCGGGCCCTGGGCGACGCCGCCCTGCACGGCCGGTTCGCGCACCCGGACCTCGCCTCGATCTTGAACGCCAACATCCGCCGCACTACCACCCACGCCGCCAACGAAGCCACCTCCCTCACCCAAGGAACAGGGGCGTGGGCCGCGATCGGCAACCCCGCAACCATCACCACGCCGGAGGAGGCCCGATGAGCCCCGTCACCACGACCAATACCGTGGCTCCGCCGCTACCGGCGGACCTGGAGGCCCTGATGCGGTCCCTGAAAATGCCCCACGCCCGGGCGCTGGCCCCGGACCTGATCGCGACCGCCCGCGCCCAGCGGTGGGAACCGGCCGAGGTCATCAAGGCCCTCTTCACGGAGGAAGCCGCCGGCCGGGCCCGGTCCATGCTCGCTTCCCGCCGCAAAGCAGCCGGGTTCCCGACCGGGAAGACCTTCGAGGCGTGGGACCCTGCAGCGTCCTCCATCCCGGGCCCGACCCAGCAGGCACTGCGGACCCTGGAATGGATCACCCGCAGGGAAAACTTGGTCGTCTGCGGCCCTCGGGGACGGGGAAGACGTTCTTCCTCGAAGCCCTCGGCCAGCAGGCCGTCGAAGCCGGAATGCGGGTCGCTTGGTTCAGGCTCGAGGACCTCGGCGTCCTCATCCGCGCCCACCGAACCGATGACAGCGTCACCCGGGCCGTTGCCCGGATCCTGCGCGCCGAGCTCGTGGTCATCGATGATATTGGTCTGTTGCCCGTGGCCACGGACGCCGCCGAAGGCCTCTACCGGGTCGTGGACGCAGCCTACGAAAAACGCTCCGTCGCGATCAGCTCCAACCTCCACCCCGCCGGGTTCGATGAGCTCATGCCCAAAACCCTCGCCACCGCCACCGTTGACCGACTGCTGCACCACGCCCACGTCTGCCAGACCAGCGGCGATTCCGTCCGTCTTACCCAGGCCCTCGCCGGAAAAGGAGTGACCCGCTTGAACTGACCAACCCAACGATGGCCGACCCCGCCGAAACGAATCAGTGGGCAGATCTGTTGGCCATAACCGGGCAGTTTTACTGGCCACCAGCGGGCACATCAACTGGCCGCCCATGGGCAGAACGTAATGGCCATTGACAGGACGGATTAGCGGCGCCGGAGAGCGAGACCACCGGCGCACACAAAAGCCCCTCCGGCGAGCCAACCCCCAATGGCTCAGCGGAGGGGCTTTTCTTGCATTTAACGCCGCTCAGGCAGGAAACATCATGAATTTGAGAGCTTCGTCGTCGCCCGGTTCGATCGTCCGCAGCGCGCCCAACTCTTTGCGCTGCCACCGCTGACCGGTCCCGTCCGTAAACTGAACCTCCCGCTGGTACTCAAAGTCCTGCGGGTCGCGGTAAACGTCCGTGCGCCACTCGCGGGTGCCGCCCGGCTCAATCATCGGCCAGGTGTGGCAAATTTCAGTGGCCGCTTTATCTGCCCCAGGCGCCTCCGGTCGCAACCGTTGGACGATGGAAACCATAGAAATCGGTTCGTCCCCGTTGTTATGAACACTCCAGTCGACCAGTTGCCGTGGTACGCCAGCGCCCGGTTGCAAACTCAACGTCGTCCTTTTTGCAACAAGCGAGACCTTCGCGGCGAGACTTCTCTTCCTTGCTTCAGTCTCCGCGACTTGCTGCTGTCGGAATAGCTCACGATCAGCCATTGCTTCCTTGCGCTCTGTCTCCAGTCGCTTGCTATCTCGCCGCGCCAAGCTGAGCGCCAGCACAACGGCGGAAACAGTCCCGGTAGCCGCCAGCCAGTCCGGAACAGTGCCCCAGTCCGGTGCCGTAAACAAATCCCCAAGACTCATTTGGTTACCTTCTTAGCAAAGGCCCTGAGCTTTGGCAGGGCCGGGAGGTCGACCCACATACGGATCGAGTTCGGCGCTGGCGCCGTGCCGCCGACCCGGTAGGCGCCGAAGCCAAGCTCATCGAAGATGGGAGCCAGGGCGGCCGCCTTCGCTTCCGTCAGGTGACCCACTTTGCGCCCTTTGCCGTACACGGCGACGGCGTTGGCGTCCCACTTGTTCTTCGGCTCGCGGACCAACAAGTAATCGTTGCCGCCGTGCTTGTATCGTCCCGAGTCGGTCACCCAGTACGCCGAGCCGACAATCCGGAAGCGGCTGGACGCTAGCTCGCGGAGGTCCAGCACCGAGAGCCCCGCCTCGTCGAGCATGACCTTCCTTACGCCCGGCGTTTTTGGCTCAGCCACCGGCTCCGCTAGTGCTGGCCTGCTATCTTCCAGCGCCGCCTTCGCCGGGGTTGGAACAAGCAACGTCTCAGGTATTACGACCTCCCGTGAAGGCTCCGGCGCCACGACGGCAGGCTCGTCTGCCCGTTTCTCCGGCGCCTCGGCTTCGTGATCCGCACCCTTCAGCCAGCCGGTCAGCTTCTTCATGATCCCCATGAGGGAAGAGTAGCAGCGGGTCAGGAGCCCCTCGCGCTTCCCCCTGTCCGGCAATATGTCTCTTCCAACGATTAGGCTTACTTCCGTGAGTGATCCTGTTTACAGCCTGTCGTGGCCGCGCACCCTGTTCGTCTGGGAAGCGCACCGCATTCTTCAAAGCGCTTCGGAGACTGAACTCCTCCCCTGGACTCAACATCTGCTCAGGGAAGCCTTCGAAGATGAAGGCGTGGCCGAGGAGTTTGCGGCAAAAATGGCCAGCCAACGGGACGCCGCAACATGGGGAGTGCCCGCCCCGACTGTCAATCCCGTGCGACCGTGGCTTCAGGCCCTCCTCACCGATGAAGCCAGACTGGCGCCCTACCAGCCACCGGTCTACTTCGCCGAGCGCCACTCCGGCGGGCACATCGACCTTGAACCGGACAGCCGCTACACCTTCGCGGAAGACTTCATAGACCTCGTGAATACGATGTCTTCGAAGGGCTACTTTCCAAAAATCCTGCCGAAAATATGCGAGGACGACAACTGGACTGAGCCGATGGACGTTACACGGGAAATCCGCCGAGCAACAAAGCAGGCCGTCGACTGGCCTCTTTCGCCAATGGATGCAAAGCATCTACCGGACGTGACTGTCTACTCGCTTGTCGAGTACTTCAACGATCAGGCCCAGCGCCCGAGGAAGTCTGAATGGCACAACTGGAACAATTGCGGTTTCGACTACTCAGACTTCAACCGTGAGTCGGGAGGCGCAGTCTACCGCTGGCGTGTAAACACCCTACTCAGTCAGCACAAGGCGCCGCTAATGCTTGGCTCCGTAGGCAAGGAGCGGGGGCGACTCGTCCACTCATTCAGCCGGGAACAGGACGCGCTCCTGACCCAAGAAGTCGAGAACCGAGCCGAAAACCGTGCTGACGAGGTTGCACATGCCATCCGCATGTTCCGCGCCCGAAACGCCAACAATATCGACAAGCGAGCCGCCTTGGCCCTTCTCTACAAGCGACTGGAGCCGCAGAGGAAATATCTGGAGAGCAAGACAACCAAAGGAGATGTCGATGACATCTTCAACATCGCCAACAGGTATCACATTCGCCATAGCGTCGGTAAGCAATTCAGCGAGGAGCGCGAGGAGTACCTCGAATGGATGTTTTGGAACTTCTTCTCGATGGTGAGGCTTTTGGACGCGTTGGAGGCGAAGCAGAATACGGTTGAGAAAACCGCCTGATGTGTCAACTATTGGACACCGGCTGGCCGATGTCAGCCGCAACCTCCACCGTCTAAGCGGCGCATCGCACAGTCGAAAACGACCGCTGCCGCCAGCAAGGGTTGAACCGCCCGGAAGCCCGGGCTGCACCGAGGCTGCCATGAAAGTTTTTCTGCTATGAAATCGAGCTGGCTTGCGTTGCCCGTCGGTACGTGTTCGGTTCAAGCGGTCAATAGCAAGTCTCAGCGATAGGCGGGACGCCGCAGGTGAGCGACGTATCGATGGCACTAGAATTCGTCAACGCTCCAACAGGTCAAAATATGCCGCGCCGGGATTCCAGTTAACAGGATGCAACAGTGTGCCCACCGCCGGGTTGAGAGCACTCCACATCATGCCGTTGCCCGCGTAGATGCCGACGTGGCCCCAGTTGTCAGGTCCCTGCGGATTCTGAACAACGAGATCTCCCGGTTTAGGATCCTCGGTTCGGGCACCGACTCGCCATTGTTCTACTCTCGGCAGTTCGACTCCGGCTTGCCTGTAGATCCACTGCACATAGCCGGAGCAGTCCCAAGCTTTGAAGGCAGTGCCGCCCCACACATAGCTTCCACCCAAACCCTCCTGCGTGAACCTCAGAATATCCTGACGCAGCTGGCTCAAGTTGCGGGAAGTTGCCCCAGGCCGCGGCGCGGGCGAGGAATCGGTACAGGACGCAGGAGCAGTGCCACTGTCAAGCGCAGCAACGATTGCCGTGGCCGCCGGCTCCCAACGTGCATAGAGTTCAGGAAAAGCAGACACCTGTACGGCTTGGGCAGCCAGACCTTTGTCCATTGCCTGCCAACCGGGAATGTCCAGCAGTCCTCGAGGACTGCCGCGATTCGGCCCCGACGGCCCGCCAAAGAAGGCACGCGCGTTGTAAGAGACGTCCATCAGCTGCGCAACTGTCCCCCAACCCGCCGCTGGACGCTGTTGGGCCGAACCGATCGAGTCGTGGTCACGCCCAACGCCGTCATTGGGAAACTGCAGGGAAGCCGGCACGCTGGGGTTCGCGAGCATGCGCAGGCTTGATTCCTGCAGCGCCATCATGATGGCGATGATCTGCCCGGAGCGCGGTATTCCAAGCTGCTTGCCGACCGCGATGTATGTCCGTGCAACGCTCTCCTGCCGAGGCGTCAGCTCGTAGAGTAAGCGCCCGGCGTTCCGAACTTCCAAGCCAGTACCAGCGACGCTAGGCGCAGTAGCCACCTCGGTTTCCGCTGGCGCACAGGCAACGGCAGATTGGCGCGCCATACCAGTTAGCGCCGCCACGCCTCCGGCAAATGCCATGGCGCCACCAAGCAGAACGAGGAAAGCGGCCGCGGATACGACCTTCACCAATGCCCGGCGCCGCATGAGGCCTGCGACGACCACCAGTGCAGCCACTAGTAGACGATTCTCTCTGCGGTTGCGTAAAAGGCAACCATGGCGCAGCGCCCAGATGGAGCGGTGGTGGCAGGAGGACAGTTGACCATCACCGTGACAGGTGTCGCATAGGCACTTCTGCCGTTACTAGACTCGTCCACAACTTGCACCGTCACCGTGCATACGTGAAGACCCTCCCACGGCGCCGGATACTCCTGAACTTTGGCCAACTCGAGATCGCAGCGCAGGGACTCAGCGGTGCCGCTTCGGCGAGCGGACTGGTCTGCCAGGGTGGTGAACGTCCCCGCCGTCACGCCAGTCCCTTCAAACTCTCGAACCAGCACAGATAAGGTATTCGATCCATCAGGCAGCAACTCCCACCACGACCGCACCTTGGCATATATATCCGAGTACGACGACGAACGGCTGTCCCAGCTATAGATTCCCTTTGCTGCCGCTACAGCAAGCGCCCGGTAATCGCGGGTACGTGGCAAACCATCCGGCATTGCCTCCGGCGTAACGTCTGCCTTGTCAGGAACACGGGATGTTCTGCCTGGTGCAGTGGAAGTGCCTGATGGCTTCGCCGTTGCAGGCGCAGTCGCGGACGTGGTTGGTAGGACCCGTCCGTTGGGGTTATCGGCAGGCCAAAGTAAGAAGGCTCCACTAATTATGAGCAGGGCAAAGAGTCCCGCCGCCAACCACTCCCAGCGGCCAGCTTTCCGGAACCGATTCATAGCCAACTCCGGCGAAGGACAACCATGGCTCAAACAGCCGGTCTATTCGCTTCGTGCTGAAGCACGCGCCAAGCTGCCTGGTACAGCTGCCGCGCAAATCCGATATTCACCGCGATGTACCTCTCGGTGACGCCGAGCTCACAAGCTAGAGCAGCCATCTGGACGGACCTATCCAGTCCGCGCAAGCCCGGTCGGACTATGGTTTCCGCGATGCTCCGAAGAACGTTTGTGGGAAGGCAGTTCGCAGCGCACCGGCAAAGTTCGTCGACGCCTAATCCGGGTTCGGGATGGCAGTTCAACGACGTGTTGATTGTTTTGGCCGTCTGCCGAACGACGGTCACGGCATGCCATCGACGCCGGTCCTTGGGAGACGGAGGTCCGTAATGCCTCGGCCCTGTGAGGCTGGTGACGGCAAGCCTCCAGGTTTCCTCACTGACGCTGCGCTGGACCAGGCCCAGCATGGCGTGTGCCCAGGCTTGATCAACATACTTCTCGACGTCATTTCCTGCCGCACCGGCATGGACGACAGCAAGAAGCTCCGGTGAGCTTTCCGTCGTCGTGAAGTCAATAAGCAAGGGCAACGTTTGATGGCTAAGCTCGCGCCGGATATGGGCAGCGCAGATCTTATTGCAGACACCTTGGACCCACGCTTCAAACGGGATGCCAGGCAGCTCCCGGTAGCGTCCACGCGCAACTCCGTCCCAAACGGCGACCCGGATGTCCTGCATGACATCGTCCACATCGCAGGATCGCCCGATCCGCGCGAGCCGGGAAGTGACGTAACGGTGCACCCCATCAACTGCGACCATGATCCGGTCGATCTGGATGACGGGTTCTCCCGGCGGAGGTGCGCTGCGCAATGAGACATCAACGTCAGTGACCGTCTCTGGTCCCTTTGTAGATTTATACGCCTTGGCTTGAATTTCCATGGCTTCACCGCTTTGACTGTTTAGATCGAGTAGTTCGCAGAGTCGCGCAAAACGGCCACCCCAGTTAGTGGATGCGGGGATCCAACAACGATCAGAAGAAGCTACAGGAATTATTGTCGAAGATAACTAAAGTATCGTCAAGAGTGCTGTTCTTACTTTTTGCGCTGCCTTCGGGAAGAATGACTTTATGCCGAAAATTACGCAGCCTCACGACGCCGCCTGGTCGGTCGACGTCGAAGCTGCCGTCGCAACCTTCGGCAACCGGGCGCGAAACGAAATTCTTCGATTCCTCACGGCCAGCGGGCCTGCGACGCGCGGGGATATCGTCGCTGCTGTCAGTGCGGGCGATCCCAGCGTGGCAAAGCACTTGGCGGCGCTTGAAGAGGCAGGCGTGGTGATGGTCGACGTCGAGCCTGGACGTAGGCACGGACGGTCACCGCGGTATTCCGCGAACCCCGTGCGGATCAAGGAACTGCTCGACGCTCACCTTAAGTACTTGCTGGAAAAGTAGCCGCAGTGGGTTGGAAAGATGAGCCCGACGTTTAGTCGGCGCGCTCCGGCGCCTCATCCGCGTCCAACTGCGGACCGGCCTCGGCCGTCTCCCCGTCTGGCCGACGGCTGATGTCCCTATTCAAGTACTCTGTGATCGCCCGAAGCGTTTCGGGCGACACGTCACCAAGGGTCCGAGCTGCGAACGTCTTCACCCTCGCAGCGCGGAGAGCTTTCACAAACTCAAGCTGGGAATCAATGCGCTCGGGCAGATTTGAGGCATCGCTGCCCATCAGATAATCCGGATCCACATTGAAGATGTCGCACAGGGCGCCTAGTAGCGCCGGCTCGCTCACCAGCCTGCCTGTGCCGTCCTTCATGTAGAACCAGCGGGCTCGGGAAAGCTTGATGCCCTTCTCCGCCAGCTTTTGCTGGACTTCGCGGAACGTGACGGGTTGCCCTCGCTCCGCAACAACAACGTCGAGGAGCAGGTTCAAGCGCCGTGCAAGTTCGGCTTGGGGAGACAGTTCCGCGCCTTTGAGACCTTCTTCGTCTCCGGACACGATTCACCTCCCAGCAAGACATGGCTATCGTCAGCGACACTAATTGTTGCCCAGTATTGCCTTGGCCAAGTCCACATGCAATAAGCGGGCCTTCATCCTTCCATCCGTATGAGGATGAGCGTATCGTTCTGCTGTAGACCCGTCTACAGCGGGCCATAAGAGATTCCCTCGTCACCTGGTGGTCTCCATGGCGAACATCTTGATGAACCGGACGCGAAGCCGCCTCATTCGCTATTTGATCACCCATGGCCCGGCGACCTGCCGTGAGGTCGGTGCAGCCCTCACCATTTCTGCTCCCTCTGTCCGCAAACACCTCAGCCTTCTATGCGAGGCAGGCCTAGTCATCCTCGGTTCGGGAACGTATAAAGCGCGGCCGGACATGGTCGAAAGGGAGCTTGCGGACCTTGCGGCCACGTTTCAGTCAGCGGGCAGCGACTTCAGGAACTGCGTAACGGACGACTCCCACTTCTCGGTATCGGCGTTCCACTCGAGTGAATGCCCCGGAACATCGAAGCGAACCAACTGAACGAGGTCGTGTCGTAGTTCTGCGAACCGTTCAGAAGCTGCGACCGGCGTCGATTTGTCGTCGGTCCCGTGCAATATGAGGGTCGGTGTCTTGAGGTCACCAGCGCGGGTAAGCCAGTCCAGCGCGGAGAGGTCAATGGGTTGCTTGAGACCGGTGATCCAGCGGCCCACATTCGAACCCAACAAGCTCAGCCCAGCCTTGGCGATAGCTTTGGGCAATCCACTGGCACTCCCGTTTGACGTCAGAGTCTCGGCCCAATCCAGGACGGGAGCCACGAGCACCAGGCCGATGATCCGATCAGAGTGGGCTGAGAGATTTGCTGCTCGCAGGGCAATGGAACCGCCCAGGGACCATCCAAACAATACGAGCCGCTCAGCGCCATGGTCCACGGCGTAGTTGATGGCCGCTTCCACGTCCAACCATTCATTCTGGCCCAATGAGTACCGGGAATCGTTCGACGGCGGCGCTTCGCCGTCGTTCCGGAACGACACGAC
Source organism: Pseudarthrobacter sp. J47 (assembly GCF_049810315.1). GTDB lineage: Bacteria > Actinomycetota > Actinomycetes > Actinomycetales > Micrococcaceae > Arthrobacter. The sequence goes on along the minus strand of NZ_CP187358.1, from coordinate 1,722,169 downwards.
CAGCGAGGTGATGCCGAGTCTGCTCGCAACAGGAACACCGCGAAGGGCGCCGGCCCGTTTCCCACCCATTCCATGCGCGTGGATGGCCCATGTCGAGGACACCGGACCGGCGGCGGTGGGCGAGAATTTCCATGCAGGCGCCATGCCGCCATCGACCGGGATCTCCACGTCCTCAAAAGGCATGCCCAGTTGCTCTGGTTTGGAGTACGCGTACCCGCTCCAGATGCCGGCGGTAGCAGCGTGTAGGTCACCGGAGTCGACTCGCTCCACAAGACGAGTCACTGCTCCCGCATTCGTGCCTTCGTTCACGACAGCACCAATGCAGACGTGCCCCTTGCCGTTGCCGAACCACAAGCTGTATCGGCCTGGCGCTCTCGTTAATGGGGTCGCTGGCAGTTCAATCCTCAGGGATCCATCCTCGCCGGAGAAGACTTGCCTGATGGGAAGATCCTCCCGTCGTGTAGTGCTCGGCACCACCACCCGGCGCACAAAGTAGGCGGCACCGAGGAATGCTATTGAAGATGCACATACAGCTGCAAGGGCTAGCGAGCCCAGCACTTTAGGAGCCGTCATCTTCGCTCCTGACCTGCTCGTCGATGACCTCCCTAAGCCGGGCCAGCGTCTCGGGAGACAGCTCCTGCAATTGCCGAGCTGCGAAATTCTTGACGCGAGCCTCCCGCATGGACCTAAGGAGGTTGAGTTGAGCTTCCACTAGTTCGGGTATCTCCGCGGAGTCATCCAGAAGGTATCGGCGATCCACGCCGAAGAATGCCGCAAGGTTCTGCAGCAGATCCTGGTCCATAGCCAGGGAACTATCACCGCTTCGCATATAGGCCCACCTTGATCGCGACAATGGCGTGCCATGTTGAGACATCGCTTCACTGACTTCCCTGTAGGACAAGGGCCCTGTTCCCCGGGACTCATACAAATCCAGTAAGAGATTGATCTTGCGAGCGAGTCTGGCCTGCGGCGACTCCGCGGGTTCTACGGCATCATCTGCCACTTGGGTTCTTCCCCCTCCCGCGTCGCGCCATGCCCATTCGGCCACCCTGCGTGTCCCTATGGGAAGCGAGGTAATGCTCTGTTCGAGTCAGGGTTTGAAAATCAGCTTCATCAAGGAACTTAGCAGCAGCGGGATCCATCAGGAGAGCGTCCTCGATCTCGACGAGCATCCGATGAAGCCTCCGCGTCTCTGGGTCTCCCCGCTCAATGACTCCAGCGGGAGTCACCAGGCGTCCATCCTTGCGGGTAGCTGTGGCTTTTTCCCAAGTGGATGTGAGGCCTTCGAGTAAGCCAGCTTGAGTCCTCTGTTGCGTTCGTTGAACGATCCGGCGCGCTACTGGTGGCAGGGCCAGTCCGGCACACAGGAACAACATCGCGCCGACAAAACTGGTGTCGTAGATAGCCGCCAACTGCTGCATGGTCGACTGGTCTCCGAGAAGATGGGCTAGGTCCATTCCCAAGACTGAGAACACTACGACGAGAGCCAGGAAGCAGCCGATGCCGATGAGGGTGAAGGCGACGCGAAAGTAGGAAGCAGCCATCCGCCGTCGGAATCGAAAGCACACGTATCCGGTGACGCCCACTACCACCCCCATATAGACAAACTGGATGGCGGAATAGAGTGCGGCAGCCGGCTGGTCCCCGTAATCCAACATGAATTTCGTTGAGGATACTGGTGCTTCGATGCGGAGGAATGCAAGGACCAGCCCCACGGAGACTAGACCCAAAATTAGGATGCCGCGACGGTCTCTGTGCACAGGTGCATCGGTGAGCTCTGCGGCCCGGAGGATCGCCTGGGAAAGGAAGTAGATTCCCACGACCATCAAGATGTTCGCGAGAAGATCCAGGATGTTATGGCCGCCGAGGGCTCGATCACCGGCGACATATATTGGATCGACATTCAAGGTGAGCGCGGTTGCAATCGCAACGGCGGCAACGAGGATGCTGTGGTCTTTCCTCGTGCGCGCGCCGGGCAGCAAGCACAGAACGAGGCCCCAGATGACCGCAGCCGTGACTGCCTGGATCACCCGAAGACCTGTTCAAAGGATTTAGGCTCCAGGGTGCTGTCGCGGATAGCGCCGGCCAGAAGATCTGCGAGAGTCTCAGCTGCGGCCTCCAGGTCGTCGACGAAGCTGCTCCGTGCCAAAGCTCGTGACACCATCTCTCCGTCAAGATTCGGGAAGAGGCTTGCTGCATAGTCGGAGGAAATTCCCAACTCATCGTGGCGCAGGATCATATGCCCAAGTTCATGAAGGATGAACTGCTGCCTATGGAGTGCTGAGTCCGTGACGGCGTGCAGAATGATTTCCCGGGTATCCGTCGACAGCCAGAGACCGCAGACAGAAGTGCCGTTGAGGATCGTCGTGGCTTCGATCTCGATTCGACGCCGTCGTCGGGCGGCCACGATTGCGATGAGCCTCTCTAGAGTCAGGTGGCTCGGTAGCCGCAGTGATACGAATGCCTCGGCCGCAACCTGCGCTGGCCCCTGCTCTTGCGATTTTTGCTGGTCCATACCGCCCCCTCCTCGCAGTGGACAGCAAGTGTGACTGCTGTTTATAGAGCCACCGGTGGCGCCAGGGCCCAGCTTCAATTGAACGCCCCCGCTCTGGACATGTCCAGAGCTGCTAGGCACCAGAAAGTGGCAGTACCGCTACACAGGCAAAGTGACGATCTCAGGCCCCCAAACAGCAAAAGCTCCTGCGCACGAGGGAGTCATGACATTTCCGGGCGGTCCTTTTGGTTCTACGCAGGCGACAGGTGGCCCGAGCAAGACGATGTGCGAACCTTAGTCCCCCCGGGCCTGGAGTGGGATCAATATTCAGGCCGAAGCTAGCATTCTTGCAATGGTCTCTGGCCGAGAGCCATTTGAACCTCAGAACAACGGCTTAGCAGACACGTTCGACGGCGGCGGGCCGTTCACCGAATTCACTGACAACCCCTCGATCGACGGAGGCAAGGCCTAATGGCACAACGAATCCAACTGCGCCGCGGCCCGGCCGCTCAGTGGGCAGAAGTAAACCCCGTTCTCGGCCAGGGCGAACCTGGCGTCGAGTCGGACACGGGCAAGCTGAAACTGGGCGACGGCGTAACTGCCTGGGCCGCGCTGGCTTACGCCTCGGCAGGTCCGCAGGGCCCCGCCGGCGTCGCCGATGACACGTCCGTCGCGGACCTCGTCACCACCCCGGGGACCGAAACCGCGAAGGCACTTTCTGCCACGATTCTTGACAAGGTGGAAAACGATGGCGCTAGCTTTTTTGCTGGCGTCAACGACTTCGAAGTGTCAGCCGCGAAGTTCGGCCTTACCGGCGTCGGTGATGAGACAGTTAAGTTTCAGGAGTTCATCGACTACCTCGCGGCGAACAAAAAGATAGGCGTCCTGCCTCATGCCGCGTACACCCTTTCAGCGGATATCGACTTCCCCGGCGTCGAAGGCTTCGGCATCCGTGGCATGGGCCGCGCATCCACAACGATCTGGCAAACCACAGACAACATTCCGATTTTCCGTCTCGGCACGGGTGCCACGGAAACGCCGAATACCGCCGGCTTCCGCATGTGGTCCATCAAAGACATGGGCTTCCGGTACACCAACAACCGGCCCGCGACGAACACCAACGCTATCCCCCTCCTGTTCGTGGCAATGGCTTACCAGTTCCGCATGGAGGGGCTGTTCTTCTACAACGGCTACTACGGTTGGAAAGTAACCCCGGGCCAAGTCGTCCCTTGGGGATTCACCGCAGATGACCTGTACTTCAACAAGCACATTACCGGCGGCGCCATCGACTGGACCGGCGTCATCAATAACGGCCCAAACATCAACTTCGGGCGCATCTTTGTCGAGGCTAACACCATGACGGGACCTATATTTATTCTTCGGGGCCATGCTGCATGGTGGCCTCCATTGAAATCATCTGGGCTTTGCTCGGCCCCAAGCTCTTCGAGTTCGCCGCTACGTCCCGGTACACCATCGGCGCTCTCAAGCTTGAGCGGGCCACCTACACGGCGGCGCAGGTCATGATCGACGTTCTCACACAGGCGCATGTGGAGTTCGGCCAGTTGCGTGTCCGGTCGGATTTCAACAACATCGCCCCAACGTCCGGCGAGGTGTACCTGGCACGTGTCGGCGCGGGCGGTGACTCTGCATACCTGAAGGTCGGCATGCTGGAAGCGGGCGACGGAACCAACGCCAACGCCTACGTCTTCGACGGCGGCCGGAACAACCAGATCAGCGTGGATAACGCTCAGATCATCAGCGGGTGGAAGCTGACAAAGCCAGCAACCAAGCAGACCGCCGAAATGGTGACGGTCCAGAAATGGGCCAACGGGCGCATTTCTGAGGTCAAGGGGGACGCCGACCTAACGGTGGCCCTTGGTGATCCGCAGGTCCTCTACTTCGGTACACCGTTTACCGCGCCGCGCACGGTCACGCTCCCGTCCGACGCCGAAATGCTGCCTGGGGGACTCTCTTACGAGATCATCGTGAATGGAGCCGTAAATGGCACAAACAAGCTCACGGTGATGTCAGGGACGCGAACCATTATCGACCTCACAACGGACAGCCGGCGCGTAAAGCTGGTCTGGCAGCGGAACGCCAACGGCGCCAACGGCTGGGTAGTCACCTCAGCGGGGCCACGAACGGCGTAAACCATGTGACGAGATGTCAAGAGCAGATTGAAAGGCCCCGCATCACGCTGCGGGGCCTTTCAAGGCCTCTTTCACATGAATGGGGGGGGACATGCGAAGCGACCCCTCAACGATATAGACAGCCTACTTACTTTCCAAATCAAGGCGGGGCAAGGGGCTGCATAAGACCGGAATAGTTCCCTAACTGAGTTTGCCCAAACATGAGCCCCCACCGCCTTTATCGGCGGTGGGGGCTCATCGCTGCCTAGAGGGAATGCATCCGACCGGGTTTCGGCTTCGCCTTCTTTGTGACGGCGCCCCAGCCGTTGATTTCGTTGCCATCCTCGTCGAAGGATGTGGTGTTCTGGGGATTCAAAGCTGACAGCTCTTGAGCGATAGACAGCAGAGCCGCCACCTCTGCAACCTTGAGCCGCTGATCCACCGTCAGGTGGTCCACGTCGGTGATGCTGCCTGAGCTCTGCCCTTTGGCGGCACCGATTGTCTCCGCCAAAGAATCCCAGGCGGTCGAATAGTCATTGCTCATTGCTTTCCCCAATCGTTGTTCTGCCGGCGGCTGGCTGCCACAGGTCTGCTCGAAATTAGCATCCCGCACTGACATCTCGCCCGGGGGCGGTGGCCCGCTCCGCCCCCAGCCGGCGTTGCGTGCCACCTACCGCCGCCGTAGATCCCCTGAGGGCCGTTACAGTGCCGGTTCACGGACGATACGCCTCACGAGTGAACGACGGGCTAACGACTGGCTACGAGACATCCCCAGGTCTGTACGTCTAGGCCATTTTCCGCGCCTCAGCAGCATCCTGCAGCCGCTGGAGCTCGGCCGGCGCTTGGTAGACCTCGCGCAGAATGTAGTCCATGAAGGTGAGGACGCCCTTCGCGTCGGCAGCATCCACTTCGACAGTGAAATCTCCATGAGCCATATCGTTGCCGAAGGTCCGGATTGTGTGGGCTGTCTTCTTGGCAAACTCGGTGATGAGGTCCTTGCTGTGCATGGCGTCGATCTTTTTGAACAGGCTTCCAGAATCGATGCCGTGGTCCTTGGCAACTGCTTCAATGACTGACCGGGCCATGAGGATAGCCGACATGTGCGCGGACACACTCATGCACATGTGGGCTTCAGATGCCGGACGCTCCACGTGTTCGGGTACGTCGGGATAATCCTGGCCTTGAACAAACTGCGGGTGCCAGAAGTCCGGTTCCTGCGTATGCCAGTACGCGCCCATTGCGTCTTCACGACCGGTGTTCATAGGGAGACTAAGCACACGGGCGCCGCCAATGTTCAGCCCGTGACAGTTGTCGCATCGGAAGGGGTTCTCGATGATATGCGCGGCACCCGAGGCATATTCCGCGGTGACCGCGGGTCCAATACTGGTCATGTGGCTGTACTTTCCACAGCGTCCGCAAGTTGTCGCAGCCATGCAGGCCTCCCCCAAAGTCGTGATTTGCAAGCCCTAGCCTAGTGGCTCCGTACATTTTCCGGTGGGTAAGCGGTGGATGCGACATCGACATGCGCAGCAGCGCCAAGCACAGACCTTGTTATTTCAGCCGCCTAGCTGTGCAGGGACCGAGAACGGGCTGTTAGCAAGACGAAAAACTGAGTAACGCCCCGCCCTAATTCAAGGACGGGGCGTTACCAAGGCGAGTGTGGACCTCGAGACTAAAGTTGAATGAGCTCGTGGTCGTGGGAGTGGCGGCGCAGTCCCGGCTCCATTTGAAGGAGCTTTTCGACCGGCGAAAGAGGCTCCAGTCCGAGTTCTTCAAGGGAAGGCCCGGTTGCTTCTGCGGCATCATGAATGACAGCAACGCAGGCGAGATCTTCAGTCACCGGATTCACCGAAGCGACGTTGATCGGCTGGCCAGACCGTGCTGTGGCGATGGTCGCAGCAATAGTGTCAGACGGCAGGGCAGCGATGAAGATCACGTCGTCGAGATCATCCTTGGCGGCGTGAACGCGCATCTCTTTGTTGGCGCTTAGTTCATGGAGGATACGGTTCAGAATGGCCAAACGCAGGTCAGCGCGGAAGTCGTGACGGGCGCGAACGAAGTACTGAGTGTCTTCAACGCAGAGGGTTTCCTCTATGTGAACATCAAATTCGCCATCATCAGCAAGGCCGGCCGCTTTGGCTACGGACATGATCTCTGCAGGCGTGGGGTCTTTGTCGAAGGCGGCCACAATCCCTGGAAGCTGTGGGCTTGATAGGGAGACTGCTTGCGCTTCCCCCCACCTAGTGATGATCATTTGGGCGGAACTTACCACGGAGAACCTCCTTTGCCTGCTCGTCGGACAACCCTACCTCTTTACGTAGGATCTGCTTCACCAATCCCCCGGAAATCTCCTTTGATGCATGACCGGAGAACGTCAGGGGGGGATACTTTTCATGCTCGAGTATCTCATGGCTGCCCTTGCCGTTGCCAGTGGGGGTATAACCCATCTTGATGAGGAGACGACGGAACTTCTTCACGTCCATGGACGGATAGTCACTGCTTCCCACGTCACGCATCCCCTGTCACGACTTGTCCTCATGCGGCCGAGGCCCAAGATTCAATGATATCGGCGAGGCTGCCGGGACAGCGCTAGACTCCCAGCCCAGCCAGGCGGTTGCTCCGTTTGTTAGCTCTGGCCGTCAACATCGGGGGAAACCTCGGCCATGCACGGCGTGCCCTGTATAGGCCCAAATGTTCCAAATGGACACACGATGCGCCATATGGAACATTCAGTGCGCCAGACGAACACTCAGAGCGCCAGGCGGCTTTCCCTACATTTCCCCGAAGGGTGGCCAGAACAAGCGCAAAGAAATAATTCGTAACCGGCGTGTCGGGTGGTCGAGTCGCCGCCAGGCATCGACGTTAGCTTGTATTCGAAGCGCCGCGCATGCCCTACTGCTGACTGGCATCCAGACAATTAGCTTGTTCCCCCGAGAATCTCCTGGAAAGGAAAAGCAAACTGCAGACCTCTAGCCCTATTAGGTGGGTAAGCGGTGGATTTTGTGGATCGCAATCTTCGGCCGCCTGAGATTGCAAGCCGGTAGGCTTCGGCGGCCTGAGAACAGATGGATAGGAGGACCACGGCCTGGAGCTGCCAGTAGGTCTTTGAGGCGTACAGAAAGGACAAGCTGCTACAGCCGGAACTGTTTCATCCAACGTTGGTACAACAATTCGGCCGGTCCACCCGTCAACGACCTACGGACGCCGTGATCTATCTGCAGCTCGAAAGTATCCCCGTCATGGCATCATGCTCGGCTTGGGTGACCCAAAGGGCGTACTGAGCTTTGACGGCAACTTGGCGGGCGACGTACGCGCATTTGAAAGCTTTGTTCGGCGGCAGCCACGTGGCGGCGTCCTTGTCCCCTTTGGCACTATTGGTGGGGCCGTCGGCGGCCATGAGGTTCAGCGGGTCGTTGGCGAGTTCCTTGCGACGGTCGGCGCTGAGCTGCTGTGCGCCCTTCTGCCAAGCATCGCTGAGCGGAACGAGGTGGTCGATCTGGACGTCGGAGCTCGTGTCCTGGCGGCGCGTGAAGGTAATCGTAGTGCCGGCGTACTTATCGGCCAGGGTTCCTGTCATGACCACACAGTTGTTGGTGCCGGGCTTGAACGTCTCATCGGTCATATCGCGGGCGAGAATGTCGTTGCGTGTGTCGCAGCCGTTGCGGTCAACGTCAGCCCAGGCCGGTCCAAACTCATCGCGGGTGTAGCCGGTCTTCGGGGCGCGCCCCTTCACCGGAAGGCTCTCCAGTTGTACAAGGGCGTTGGCGGCGTCACCGCCAGGGGACGGCGCCTCGGCAGCGACGCCTGGAGCAGCCTCGATGATTTCGAAAGCGTTGGCTGCGGCGTCACAACCTACTAAGGACCCAGCCAGCATCATTGCGGTGAAAGCGGTCAGGACTTTGGCGGGAGAACAGGTGGTCTTCATGGTCCTTCTGGTTACAGGGCGTTGTTCCACGCTAGCTTTGACCATCACCTGCCGCAGGTAACCGGGTCCGTGGTGCCTGCCACACGTCCGTGCCATTAGTACTCTGCGGGGGTCCGCTACGGCTGCCACTAGTTGCCTCAACTGTTCGAACCATCGCCCTCACGGGAAACGTCACGCTTACTCATCGCGCAGTAGCCAGTCTGACTTTGGACCGAGTACCGATTAGCCTTTCCTTCGTCACGGGCCCAGTGGCGGAGAGCGAGGAACCAGTGCTACCGGGGAGGATCTCACTCAACTTGGCGATTTCCAGGATGTGTTCCGAGGTGAAGATGATCTTGCCCTTTCCCCAGCAAGCGTGAGGGAAGCGCCCACTAGTTGCGCCGTCACGCAACCAGGACTCTGTGCAGCGCATCAGCGCCGCGGCTTCTGCGGGCTCAAAGAATTCGATGTCCACGGCAACTCCCAAGGAATGGTGCAGGTTTCTCAGATTCATGCACTCCGGAGGATTTACCGACATGACGGAAGGCCTAATGGGGCAATCCCTCGCATTTTGCCCGTGCATCCAGGCCGACGCACTGTAGACGCAGTCAGCGGAGAAAGGCCGTTATCGACCGCTCAGTCGCGTCAGCACCTGCCTGCAGCGCCTCCGGCATCAAGTGCCCGTACACCTGCTCAGTAGTCCGCGTAGAAGCATGCCCCAGCCGGCGCGAGATGGTGAACAAGGGCACCCCGTCCTGGATCAGCCAGGACGCGTGGGTGTGGCGGAGGTCGTGGATGCGGGGGTTCTTGGTCAGGCCAATTGCCTGGGCGGTGCGAACGGCAGGCACCCAGTAGTGGTGCCAGTAGAGCTTGTGGATGATGCGCTCGCCCTTGGGCGTCGTGAACACAAGTTCCTTACCGGGCCTGCTCGCCACCAACGGGATCAGTAATTCCACAAGCGCGGGGTTCAGCCCGATGGTCCGTTTACCGGCACCTGTCTTCGTCGCCCCGATGTAAAACTGGTTCTGGCCGTCCCGTTTCCATGCCTTGTTGATCCGGGCCGTGGGCGGCTTGGACAGAAGATCAACATCCGCCACTGTCAGCGCGGTGGCCTCCCCGAAACGGGTACCGGTCATGACCAGGAAGTTGGTGAAGGCCTTGTACCGCTCCCCCATCCCCTCCATGATGAGGCTGAACTCCCCATGGGTGAGGAACATCGCCTCGTCCTCGGCCTTCTCAACGCCCGGTAGCTGCACCCCACGGCAGGGGTTCCGCGTGATGTAGCCGAGCATCTCCGCCGTATTCATGGCTGCCGAGATCAGGCCGTGCACATTGTGGATAGTCTTCGGGGCCTTGCCCTTCGCCATCATCGACTTCACCCAGTGCGCTATCAGCCGGTAATCGAGTTTGTCCACGGGCACGTGGCCGATGACGTTCCGGATATGCAGGTCCAGCATCGTCTGGTACGTCTTCGTGGTTCCGCTCGACGGGCGGATCAGCAGGTCGATGTGCTCCTGAATGACTTCAGCAACGGTGGGTGTGCGCTTCTCGTTGGAGAGCATCGCATGCTGCGCGATTTCGAACGACTGGCCGTTGGCGTCAAGAAGCCGCTTCAGGGTTTCAGCTTCGACGACCGTGGCAACTGTCAGGCCCTGCTGCTCGCGGCTCTTCGGGTCCCGCCACAGCACCATGTAGGACGACGAGCCGTCCTTTTTGGTGCGCTTGCGAATGCTGGCCACATAAAAACGGTACTCCGCTGTCAACACTTTGGGCGTTTTTGTCAACACTCAAAGTACAAACAGTGCCCTGACCTGCGGAAACACTGTGCCCGAGGTGGGACTCGAACCCACACACCTTTCGATACCGCATTTTGAGTGCGGCGCGTCTGCCAATTCCGCCACTCGGGCCGTGCACCAGGCTTAAGCGTACGCCCACAGCTTATTGTGGCCGACGCGATCTGCTCCAGTGCGCGGAATTACTCTACATGCAGATAGGCTGAATCCCAGAATCGCGTCAGTGCCGCCGCAATTGACCATCCGATCAAGCAAAGCCGCGGGCACAACTAAGATAGTGATGTTCCCGCCGTACCTTCCAAGGAGATCCCGTGACCGAATCGACGGAGTCCAAGTCCACGTCCCAGCCGGCGCGCCGCGTTGTTGTGGCGGAGGATGAAACCCTGATCCGCCTGGACATCATCGAAATCCTCCGCGGCGAAGGCTACGAAGTTGTTGGCGAAGCCGACAACGGCGAGAAAGCCGTGCAGCTGGCCGAAGAACTCAAGCCGGACCTGGTCCTCATGGACGTCAAGATGCCCGTCATGGACGGCATCTCCGCCGCTGAGAAGATTGTCAAGGCCCGTATCGCCCCCGTGGTCCTGCTGACCGCCTTCAGCCAGAAAGAACTCGTGGAGCGCGCCCGCGACGCCGGCGCCATGGCCTACGTGGTCAAGCCGTTCACCCCGGCCGACCTCATCCCCGCACTGGAAATCGCGCTGTCCCGCCACGAAGAGATCAAGGCCCTCGAATCTGAGGTCACTGACCTGCAGGAGCAGTTCGCCACCCGCAAGCTCGTAGAGCGCGCCAAGAGCCTCCTGACCACCAAAATGGGCCTCACGGAGCCGGAAGCATTCCGCTGGATCCAGAAGACCTCCATGGACCGCCGCCTCAGCATGCGCGAAGTCGCCGAGACCATCATCAACCAGGTCAACTAGCGCCGGGTCTCGACAGGCTCGACCACCGGGGCCGGGTCTCGACAAGCTCGACCACCGGTCACCGGACATAAAGAAGGAGCCCTCCAGCTGGAGGGCTCCTTCTTTATGTGCTCTACTCTGCAGGAACCGAAGCGGCGGCCTTGCGCTTCTTTTCCGGCCAGGGGCCAAGCTTTTCCTTGTTGGACGCCGCCTCACCCTTGCGGGAAGTATCGGCGAGGTCGCCCACCTTGTGGACCTTCAGGGAGTTCGTCGAACCCGCCTTTCCGGGAGGGGAACCGGCAGCGATGACAACGAGGTCGTTGTCTTCCACCAGGTCCATTTCCAGAAGGCTGCGGTCCACCTGGGCGGTCATCTCGTCCGTGTGGCCAACCATGGGCACCAGGACCGGCTGGATGCCCCAGGTGAGGGCCAGCTGGTTCCAGACGTGCTCCACCGGGGTGAAGGCGAACACCGGCTTGATGGGACGCAGGCGGGAAAGACGCCGCGCGGAGTCACCGGACTGGGTGAAGGTACAGATGTACTTTGCGTCCAGCTGGTCGGCGATTTCGACGGCGGCACGGGTGATGGCGCCACCACGGGTCTTGGGTTTGGTGCCCAGCGGGGGGACGCGCTCCAGGCCGTGCATTTCCGTGGACTCGATGATCCGGGCCATGGTCTTGACGGTCTCGATCGGGTACTTGCCCACGCTGGTCTCACCGGAGAGCATTACCGCGTCGGCGCCGTCAAGCACGGCGTTGGCGCAGTCGGATGCCTCCGCACGGGTGGGACGGGGGTTGTCAATCATGGATTCCAGGACCTGGGTTGCCACGATGACCGGCTTGGCCCAGCGGCGGGCCAGTTCGATGGCGCGCTTCTGGACGATCGGCACCTCTTCGAGCGGCAGCTCAACGCCGAGGTCGCCACGGGCCACCATGATGGCGTCGAACGCGTCGATGATCTCGTGCAGCTGGTCAACGGCCTGCGGCTTTTCGATCTTGGCGATCACCGGAACGCGGCGGCCTTCTTCGTCCATGATTTCGTGGACGCGGACAATGTCCGAGGCGTCGCGGACGAAGGACAGTGCCACCAGGTCAACACCGCGGCGCATGGCCCAACGGAGGTCGTCCTCGTCCTTTTCGCTCAGCGCGGGAACGTTGACGGCCACGCCGGGGAGGTTGATGCCCTTGTTGTTGGACACCATGCCGCCGACGGTCACTTCAGCGACGACCTTGACGTCGTCGACCTCGATGGCACGCAGTGCCACCTTGCCGTCGTCGATCAGCAGCGCATCCCCCACGTTGACGTCCTCGGTGAGGCTCTTGAGCGTAGTGGAGCAGATCTCCTGCGTGCCGGGAACATCCTCGGTGGTGATGGTGAAGATGTCGCCCACGGACAGTGCGTGCGGGCCGTCAACGAAGCGGCCCAGGCGGATCTTGGGGCCCTGGAGGTCGGCCATGATGGCCACGGGGCGGTCAAGCTCTGCAGCGCCACGACGCACGTTCTCATACGTGGAATCGTGCACCGTGTAGTCGCCGTGGCTCATGTTCATGCGGGCAACATCTACGCCGGCCTCAAGAACAGCAAGCGTGTTCTCGTAGCTGGCAATCGCTGGCCCGAAAGTGGCCACAATCTTTGCGCGTCTCATATACCTACCCTAATGGTCTGGTGCTTCGGTTGAGTTGACTTCGAGGTGAACTTCCAGGCGCTGTGCGATGCCTACAGAACGGCGATCGCGCGGTCGGTCGGTGCCACCGGTGCGGGCAGGATGGTGCTGCCCATCAGGAACTGGTCGACGGCGGCCGCGCACGCACGGCCCTCGGCGATGGCCCACACAATGAGGGACTGTCCACGGCCGGCATCGCCGGCAACAAACACGCCTTCGGTATTGGTCATGTACGAACCATCCCGCGCCACGTTGCCGCGGCCGTCGAATTCCGCACTGACCTGCTCGGTGATGCCCGCAGGCTCAGCGCCGGTGAAGCCCAGGGACAGGAACACCAGGTCCGCGGGAATCACCCGCTCGGTTCCGGCCTTGGGCAGGCGCTTGCCGTCCACGAATTCCGTTTCGGCCACCTTGACGCCGGTCAGCTTGCCGTCCTCGCCCACGAACTCGACGGTGGAGGCCAGGTAGGTCCGCTCGCCGCCTTCTTCATGGGCGCTTGCCACCTCAAAGAGCGTGGGGAACGTGGGCCACGGCTGGTGGGCGGCACGCTCGGCCGGCGGCTGCTTGCCGATGGCCAGGGTGGTCACCGACGCAGCCTGCTGCCGGTGTGCGGTACCGATGCAGTCAGCGCCGGTGTCGCCGCCGCCGAGGATCACTACATGCTTGCCGCGGGCGTCGATCTGGTCCGGGATGGCCTCGCCGGCCACCACGCGGTTTGCCGGAACAAGGTAATCCATGGCGAAGTGGACGCCGTCCAGGTCGCGTCCGGGGATGGGCAGGTCGCGGGGAACCGTGGCACCGGTGCACACCACAACGGCGTCATACCGGCGGCGCAGCTGCTCCCAGGTCACGTCCGTGCCAACGGCGACGCCGGTCCGGAAGCGGGTGCCTTCGGCCTTCATCTGCGAGACGCGGCGGTCCACCTGCTCCTTTTCCATCTTGAAATCGGGGATGCCGTAACGGAGCAGGCCACCGATTTTGTCGTCACGTTCGTAGACGGCAACGGTGTGGCCAACGCGGGTGAGCTGCTGGGCCACGGCCAGTCCTGCCGGGCCGGAACCCACCACCGCAACGGTCTTGCCGGTCAGGCGTGCCGGCGGCAGCGGGTTAACCCAGCCCTTGTCCCAGGCCTCGTCAATGATGGAGACCTCAACCTGCTTGATGGTCACCGCAGGCTGGTTGATCCCCAGCACGCAGGACGCTTCGCAGGGCGCCGGGCACAGGCGGCCCGTGAACTCGGGAAAGTTGTTCGTGGCGTGCAGCCGCTCGATGGCTTCGTGGCCCTTGTCGCGCCATACCAGGTCATTCCATTCGGGAATCAGGTTGCCCAGCGGGCAGCCCTGATGGCAGAACGGAACGCCGCAGTCCATGCAGCGGCCGGCCTGGCTCTTCAGGACACCCTTCTCCTGCGCCTCGTAAACTTCCTTCCAGTCCATGATACGGACGGGAACGGGACGGCGCGGCTGGGTTTCACGCTGACGTACTTTGAGAAATCCGCGTGGATCAGCCACCGGTCACCTCCAGGATTCGAGACCAAACTTCTTCGCCGTCGGGGTCAAGGCCCTCTTCGATGGCGTCAAGCCGTGTTTGCAGTACTGCAGCGTAATCGCGCGGCAGCACCTTGGTTATGCGGGCAACAGTGTCGTCGAAGTTCTCCAACAACTGTGCCGCGAGGGCCGATTCGGTTTCCTCGACGTGCTTGACCAGGAGGCCATGCACAATGTCGCGGTCCTCGGCGTCGAGTTCGCGCAGCTGCAGTTCCCCGGACTGCAGGGCGTCCTTGTTGACCTTGGTTTCCTGCAGGTCCAGGACGTAGGCGGTACCGCCGGACATACCGGCGCCGAAGTTCCGGCCGGTGCGTCCGATGATCAGCGTCTGGCCACCCGTCATGTATTCGCAGCCGTGGTCACCAATGCCTTCGACGACGGCCGTGGCACCGGAGTTGCGCACCAGGAACCGCTCGCCCACCTGGCCGCGGAGGAAGATCTCGCCGCTGGTGGCACCGTAGCCAATGACGTTGCCGGCAATGACGTTGCTTTCGGCGGCGAAGATGTTGGTGCGGTCCGGGCGTACGATGATCCGGCCGCCGGAGAGGCCCTTACCCACGTAGTCGTTGGAGTCGCCCAGCAGCCGGATGGTGATACCAGCGGGCAGGAAGGCACCCAGCGACTGCCCGGCCGTGCCGTTCAGCGTGATGTCGATGGTGTCGGTCGCCAGCACATCAGTGCCGAACGTCTTGGTCACCACATGACCCAGCATGGTGCCCACCGAACGGTCCGTGTTGATCACGTCCACCTGGATCTTGACCGGGCTGCGGTCCGTCAGGGCTTCGGTGGCCATGCTGATCAGCCGCTGGTCGAAGTGCTTGTCCAGCTCATGGTTCTGGCCGGTCAGGTTCCGCAGCGGGGCGTCGTCGTCGAATTCGAGCCCGTGCAGGATCGGATCCAGGTCCAGGCCCTCGGCCTTCCAGTGGTTGATTGCGTCACGGGTATCCAGCATCTCGGCGTGGCCGATTGCCTCTTCGATGCTCCGGAAACCGAGTTCCGCGAGGATTTCGCGGACCTCTTCGGCCAGGAACTCGAAGAAGTTGACCACAAATTCGGGCTTGCCGTTGAACCGTGAACGCAGCTCAGGGTTCTGGGTGGCCACGCCTACAGGGCAGGTATCCAGGTGGCAGACGCGCATCATGATGCAGCCGGAAACCACCAAGGGGGCAGTGGCAAAACCGAACTCCTCGCCACCGAGCAGGGCGGCGATCACCACGTCGCGGCCGGTCTTGAGTTGGCCGTCCACCTGCACCACCACGCGGTCGCGCAGGCCGTTGAGCATCAGCGTCTGCTGTGTCTCTGCCAGGCCCAGTTCCCACGGAACACCTGCGTGCTTGAGGGAGTTCAGCGGGGAGGCGCCGGTGCCGCCGTCATGGCCGGAAACCAGTACGACGTCGGCCTTCGCCTTGGTCACGCCGGACGCCACGGTGCCGATCCCGACTTCCGAGACCAGTTTTACGTGGACACGCGCCGACGGGTTCGCGCGCTTGGCATCGTAGATGAGCTGCGCGAGGTCCTCGATGGAGTAGATGTCGTGGTGCGGAGGCGGTGAAATCAGGCCCACGCCGGGCGTGGAGTGCCGCGTCCGGGCCACCCAGGGGTAGACCTTCTGCGCCATCAGCTGGCCGCCTTCGCCGGGCTTTGCACCCTGCGCCATCTTGATCTGGATATCGTCGGCGTTGCTCAGGTAGAGGCTGGTCACGCCAAAACGACCGGAAGCGATCTGCTTGACAGCGGAACGGCGCTCGGGGTCCAGCAGGCGGTCAACGTCTTCGCCGCCCTCACCGGTGTTGGACTTGCCGCCCAGCCGGTTCATGGCGATCGCCAGGGTCTCGTGGGCTTCCTTGGAGATGGAGCCGTAGCTCATGGCACCCGTGGAGAAGCGCTTGACGATGCTGGAGACCGGCTCGACTTCCTCGAGCGGCACAGCGGGGCGCTGGCCGGTCTTGAACTTGAGCAGGCCGCGGAGGGTCATCAGGTTCTCGGACTGGTCGTCCACTCCCCTGGTGTACGACTTGAAGATGTCGTAGCGGCGCTCCCGCGTGGCGTGCTGCAGGCGGAAAACCGTCTCCGGGTTGAACAGGTGCGGTTCGCCGTCACGGCGCCACTGGTATTCGCCACCGGTCATCAGGGACTGGTGGGGCTGTTCGATGCCGTCTTCCGGGTAAGCCATCCGGTGCCGGGCAAGGACTTCGGCGGCGATGACATCCAGGCCGACGCCGCCCAACTGGGAGTGGGTGCCGGAGAAGAATTCGTCCACGAGTTCCTGGCCGAGGCCCAGCGCTTCAAACGTCTGGGCACCGGTGTAGGAGGCAACCGTGGAGATGCCCATCTTGGACATGATCTTCAGGACGCCCTTGCCGAGGCCCTTGATCAGGTTGTAGACGCCATCCTGCGGGGTCACGCCCGTGACATCGCCGGAGGTGATGAGCTGCTCCACGGATTCCATGGCCAGGTACGGGTTCACGGCGGAAGCGCCGTAGCCGATCAGCACAGCCACGTGGTGCGTCTCGCGGACATCGCCGGCCTCGACCACCAGGGCGGTCTTGGTGCGGTTGGCGCTGCGCAGCAGGTGGTGGTGCACGGCGCTGACCAGAAGCAGCGACGGGATGGGTGCCCACTGGGCACTGGAATCGCGGTCCGAGAGGACGATGTACTGCACGCCGCGGTTGATCGCCCCGGAGACCTGCTCGCAGATCTCGGTGAGCCGGGCACGCAGTGCGTTCTCCCCGCCTTCCGGACGGTAAAGCCCGCGGACCTTCATGGCCACGCGGTCGCCGTCGGCGTTTTCGATATTCGCGATCTTGGCCAGCTGGTCGTTGTTGATCACCGGGAACGGCAGCGACACCTGGGGCTGGCGCACCTGATTGGTATCAAGGAGGTTTCCGTTGGGGCCGATGGCGCACGTCAGGGACGTGACCAGTTCCTCGCGGATGGCGTCCAGCGGCGGGTTGGTGACCTGCGCGAAGGACTGCACGAAGTAGTCAAAGAGCAGCCTGGGCCGCTTGGACAGCACGGCAACGGGAGTATCCGAACCCATGGCGCCCAGCGGTTCAGCGCCGGTGCGGGCCATGGGGCCCAGCAGGATGCGCAGCTCTTCGGTGGTGTAGCCGAACGTGCGCTGGCGGATGTTCACCGACGCAGCCGTGTGGACCACGTGCTCGCGCTCCGGAAGGTCCTTGAGGTCGATCAGGTTCTCCGCAACCCAGTCTGCCCAGGGGTTCGCCGCAGCGACCTCGGCCTTGACCTCGGCGTCAGAGATGATGCGGCCGGCGTCGGTGTCCACCAGGAACATCCGGCCCGGGGAAACACGGCCCTTCTTGACCACCTTGGAGGGTTCGACCTCGATCACGCCAACCTCGGAGGCGAAAACGATCAGGCCGTCTTCGGTGATCCAGTACCGGCCCGGGCGCAGCCCGTTGCGGTCCAGCGTGGCACCCACCAGGTTGCCGTCTGTGAAGGAGACTGCGGCGGGACCGTCCCACGGCTCCATGAGCAGGGAGTGGTATTCGTAGAACGCCCGGCGGGCCGGATCCATGGTGGCGTGGTTTTCCCAGGCCTCAGGGATCATCATCATGATTGCGTGCGTGATGGGCCGGCCGGAGAGCCACAGGAGCTCGGCAACCTCGTCGAAGGACGCCGAGTCCGAAGCACCCGGAGTGCAGATGGGGAACAGTTCCTCGGGGGAATCCCCCAGCAGCGGGCTGGAGAGCTGGGACTGGCGGGCACGCATCCAGTTCCGGTTGCCCTTGACGGTGTTGATCTCGCCGTTGTGGGCAATGGTGCGGAACGGCTGGGCCAGCGGCCAGGACGGGAACGTGTTGGTGGAGAAGCGCGAGTGGACAATGGCCAGTTTGGTCTTGAAGCGCTTGTCTGACAGATCCGGGTAGAACGGCTCCAGCTGGGCCGTGGTCAGCATGCCCTTGTACACGATGGTGCGCGAGGACAGCGACGGGAAGTAGACGCCGTACTTGTTCTGGGCGCGCTTGCGGACCCGCCAGGCCTTGGCGTCGAGGTCGTTGCGTTCCAGGTGCTCCCCTGTTGCAGAAGCGAGGAACGGCTGCGAGAAGTAGGGCATGCAGGCGCGGGCCATGGCGCCAACGAGATCGGCGACCACTGGTACTTCGCGCCAGCCCAGGACCGTCAGTCCTTCGTCAGCGGCGAGGCTTTCGATTCCGGCCTTCGCGGCCTCAGCCTCACGGGATTCTGCGGGCAGGAACGCGGTGCCTGCGGCGTACTGGCCGGCGGCCGGGAGCTCAAACTCGGTGACGGCACGGAAGAACTCGTCCGGGATCTGCATCAGGAGGCCGGCGCCATCGCCGGTGCCTTCGTCAGCGCCCACGGCGCCGCGGTGTTCAAGGTTGCGCAGGGCAGTAAGGGCGGCCTCAACGATGTCGTAGCCGGGCTCGCCGCGGAGCGTGGCGATGATGGCCAGGCCGCAGGCGTCCTTCTCCTTGTCCGGGTTGTAAAGACCCGACGCCTCGGGAAGTGCCGCAAAGCGCTTGAACGGCGACATGGCAGCCTGTGGCTGGGCTGGTTCAGACCAGCTGGGGCCGTGAAGAGTTTGGGTCATGGGAGACGTCCTTCCTCCTGATCGTGCGTATGGAAGGGACAACGTTGGCCCCACTTAGAGCGCCTATATGGGGGCACAACAAGTGTTAGTTACTCGAAATTGTAGGCCAGGCAGCCCTGCGCAACGACACGTTACGCGGATCACCTGACCCAGGGTCCCGCCGTCGGCTTGTCTAAGCTTCCGGGCATGGCCCCTGCTGCCACTACGCTGTGGATCGGGTGCTGGCGAGTGATAACTCCGCTGCCCGGTGTGACGGTGCTGGCCTACTTGGTACGGTCAGCGTCCGGCGTGGTCCCGGCGGCGTCATCACGGGCATCCCCCGGTGCCGGTGCTGCAGGCTTCGGTTCCCCTTCCGTGGTTTCGGAAGGCACGCCTGTGCCGCTTTGGTTATCTGGGAGATTACCACGCTGCTGTGTGTCTGGGGCAACAGCTTCCGTATCGCGGACCGGTTCTCCGGTTGTGACCGGCTCCCGTCCCGGAAGGTATACCGTGTCCGGATCCGGGCGTTTGCGGTAGCGAAGTGCCACAAAAATGACCAGGGCAGCCAGGAAAACGACGATGCTGGTCCAGACGTTCAGCCTGGTGGTGATCCCGAAGAGAGTGACCTGTTCGGCGTCATCGATCCGCATGGCCTCGATCCATACCCGGCCCAGTGTGTAGTACACGGCGTACAGCCAGAACAGCCGGCCGTGGCGGAAGGCGAAGCGGCGGTCAAGTGCCAGCAGGAGGACGACGCCGGCAATGTTCCACAGCGATTCGTAAAGGAACGTGGGGTGGAACAGCGTGTCTGCTGCCATGCCGGCGGGGAAGTTTGCGTTGTCGGCATCAACCTGCAGGCCCCACGGAAGCGTGGTGGGGCCGCCGAACAGTTCCTGGTTGAAGTAGTTGCCCCAGCGGCCCAGCGCCTGTGCAAGCAGCAGCCCGGGGGCAGCTGCGTCCAGGAAGGCGGGGAGCCGGACGCCGGCGCGCCGGCAGCCGATCCAGGCACCCACCACACCGAGCACCACGGCACCCCAGATGCCCAGGCCGCCGCGCCAGATCTGCGGAATCAGCGAGAGGTCACCGGTCCCGTCAAAGCCGGGGCCGAAGTACGCGTCCGGGGATGACACCACGTGGTAGAGCCGCCCGCCGATGATGCCGAACGGGATGGCCCAGATGACGATGTCCCAGATGCTGCCCTCGGGTCCGCCGCGGCGGGACCAGCGGCGGGACGTAAGCCACAGGCCGGCCACGATGCCGGCGAGGATGCACAAGGCATAGGCGTGGATCCGAAGAGACCCCCACGGCAGCGGAATGTCGAAGCCGGACCAGTCCGGGCTGGGGATGCTGGCCGGAAGCATCGATGCTGCAAGCTGGAGGGTCTGCATGGTTTAAGCCTCTTCCCGGCTGAGTCCTGTGCTGAGTTCCTTGGTCAGTGTTGCCACAGCATCCACGCCGCCGTCGCGGATGGCAGCCACCAGGGCCGTACCCACGATCACGCCATCCGCGTAGGCGCCAATTTCGCGCACGTGGCCGGCGTTTGAGACGCCCAGGCCAACGCAAACGCGCTCGGCGCCCGCAGCGTGGGTATCTGCAACCAGCTGTTCCGCGCTGCTGCTCACGTCCTGGCGGGTTCCGGTGACGCCCATGATGGAGACGGCGTACACAAACCCACGGCTGGCTTCAACTGTCTTGGAGAGGCGCTCCGGCGTAGAGGACGGCGCCACCAGGAAGACCCGGTCCAAGCCGTACTTGTCCGAGGCCTCAAACCACTCCGAGGCTTCGTCCGGGATGAGGTCCGGCGTAATCAGGCCCGCGCCGCCGGCTTCCGCCAGGCGGCGGGCGAACTCGTCCACGCCCATACGGACCACCGGGTTCCAGTAGGTCATCACCAGGACGGCGACGTCCGTGGCCGAGGTGATTCCACGGACCACATCGAACACGCTGGAAACCCGGAAGCCATTGGCAATCGCCTCGGTGGTGGCGGCCTGGATGACCGGACCGTCCATCACGGGATCGGAGTACGGAATACCGATCTCGATGAGGTCGGCGCCGTTGTTCGCCATGGCAATGCCGGCGTCGATGGTGGCCTGGACGTCCGGGTACCCGGCGGGGAGGTAACACACCAGGGCTGCCCGGCCGGCGTCGCGCGCCTTGTCGATCGCAACGGCGGACTTGCTCACAGTCTGTTCAGTCATCAGTTGTGGTCCTTGCTGCTGGTGCTGGCGGGAGTGGATTCGGGCACGGCTTCGGTCTCTGCGCGGTCCGTGGGGGTCTTGGGCTTCCGGGTGGACAGGTTGGTCCCCTTGACCTTGCCTTCCTCATCCAGCATGTCGAACCATTCGGCGGCGGTCTCCACGTCCTTGTCGCCCCGGCCGGACAGGTTCACGATGACCACTGTCTCTGCCGGGTCCGCCTTGCCCTCGGTGAGCCGCTGGCCCACCTTGATGGCTCCGGCCAGCGCGTGTGAGGACTCGATGGCTGGAATGATGCCTTCGGTCCGGCACAGCAGCTTGAAGGCGTCCATCGCCTCAGCGTCGGTAATGGGCTCGTAGGTAGCCCGCCCGATGTCCGCGAGGTAGGCGTGCTCCGGACCGACGCCCGGGTAGTCCAGGCCGGCGGAAATTGAGTGCGACTCGATGGTCTGGCCGTCGTCGTCCTGCATCAGGTAGGAGCGGGCGCCGTGCAGCACGCCGGGCTTGCCCAGGGTGATGGTGGCAGCGTGGCGGCCGGTTTCGACGCCGTCCCCACCTGCTTCGAAGCCGTAGATCTTCACGGACGGGTCATCCAGGAAGCCATGGAAAATGCCGATGGCGTTGGAACCGCCGCCGATGCACGCACAAACAGCGTCCGGCAGCTTGCCGGTCTGCTCCAGGATCTGGGCGCGGGCTTCCTCGCCAATGACTTCGTGGAAGAAGCGCACCATGGCCGGGAACGGGTGGGCCCCGGCAGCGGTGCCCAGAAGGTAGTGCGTGGTGTCAACGTTGGCCACCCAGTCCCGGAGGGCATCGTTGATGGCATCCTTGAGCGTCTGGGATCCGTTGACCACCGGGACCACCGTGGCACCCAGCAGCTGCATGCGTGCAACGTTCAGCGCCTGGCGGCGGGCATCCTCGGCACCCATGTAGACCACGCATTCCAGGCCCAGCAGGGCGGCAGCGGTGGCACTGGCGACGCCGTGCTGTCCGGCACCGGTTTCGGCGATGATCCGGGTCTTGCCCATGCGCTTGGCCAGGAGCGCCTGCCCCAGCACGTTGTTGATCTTGTGCGAACCGGTGTGGTTGAGGTCTTCGCGCTTGAGGAAGATCCGGGCGCCGCCGGCGTGCTCGGAGAAGCGCTTGGCCTCGGTCAGCAGGGACGGGCGGCCCGAGTAGTTCTTGTTCAGCTCGGCAATCTGCGCCAGGAAGTCCGGATCGGCCTTGGCCTTGTCGAAGGTGTCTTCAAGCTCGTCCAGGGCGGCGATCAGCGATTCGGGCATCCATCGGCCACCGTAGCTGCCGAAGTAGGGCCCGGGCGCGCTCTTGAGCGAAGCCCGGCCCTGCAAGAAGTCTTCCACTGCGTCGTTGCCAGCGTTTCCTGAGGATGCATCAACCATCAGTCTCACCGTCCTGTTCCAGTTGATCGTAAGAAAAAATGTAGAGGCCGCGGGCGCTTTGAAGGACCCGCTGCCTGTGGGTATGCGGCTGGGCCGCGGTCCCGGGGCAGGTTCAGGCGCGGGCCGCGATGGCCGCTGCACCTGCACTGGAGAACTCCGCAATGCGCTCGCGCGGAGTTGCGTCGCTGACCAGCGCCTCCCCCACCAGGATGGCGTTGGCCCCGTTGGCCGCGTAGTGCCGCACATCATCAGCGTCGCGGACGCCGGATTCGGCAACCACCACTGCGCCGGCCGGAATCGATCCCGCCAGGGAGGCAAAAACTGAACGGTCGACGTCGAGCGTCTTCAGGTTCCGCACGTTCACGCCAATGATGCGGGCCTCCGCAGCAACGGCGCGCTCGATCTCCTCCGGCGTGTGCGTCTCCACCAGGACGTTCATGCCCAGCTGGTGGCTCAGCGCGCTGAACTCCTGGAGCTGCGCGTCGGAGAGCGACGCGACAATCAGCAGGACGAGGTCCGCGCCGTGGGCACGGGCCTCCCAGATCTGGTACTCATCCAGCGTGAAGTCCTTGCGCAGCAGCGGAACATCAACACTGGCGCGCACGGCATCCAGGTCCGCCAGGGAGCCGTGGAAGCGCCGCTGCTCGGTGAGGACACTGATGACGGAAGCACCGCCGTCGGCATACTGCACAGCCAACGACGCCGGATCCGAGATAGCGGCCAGCGCACCTTTTGAGGGGCTGCTGCGCTTGATCTCGGCAATCACGCGGAGCTCGTTGCGGACCTCCAGCGGACCGCCCAGGGCGGCCCAGGCGTCACGGGCAGGAGCAGCAGCCGCCGCCCGGTCCTTCAGTTCAGCCAGCGATACCAGGCGCTGCCTGGCTTCCATATCCTCCCTGACACCGGCATTGATGTCATCGAGAACGGTGGCCATCAGTGGCCGGAGTTCTTCAGCTTGCTGCCGTTCACGCCGTAACCGGCTTTGCGCATGATGTAGCCAACGATCAGGCCAACGAACATGATGACGATGCCGGCAACGAAGATGGGGGTGTTGGCGATCACGAACGCGATCGAGGACACCAGGCCGCCGGCAAGCATGATGAAAACGCAGGTCCAGGCCGCCGGGCTGTTACCGTGGCCGATTTCAACGCTGTGGTCAACGCCGTGAACCGTCTTGGCGGACTGGTTGCTGGTGGACGCGGAAACAGGGGCTTTGCTCATGGAAAATCTCCTCAGGATGAATACTGCTTACATTCTGCCATTTTTTGGGCCGTGCCATGTGACCGGCCGTGCTGCATGACCGCTCGCGTAACGGGCGGGGTCGACGCGCCTCAGGTGGGATCGTCGCCGCGGGACAACCTGTCCCAGGTGTCAATCTCATCGACCGGACCGGATGCCGCAGCACCCGGGGTGGCCTTTGCGTCAAAACGTGTGCGCGTCTTCCAATACCGTCCGGCAGGAACGAGCAGGAGGGCCACGCATCCCAGCAGCACGCCGGCCATCATGGACAGCACCGGGAACACCGTCGTGGCCACGTCGGCAGGACCTCCGGACACTCCGGTTGCCTCGGCGATGGCGCCCTGGGCAGCAGCCAGCGGGTCCGCCGTGACCGTGGCGGCCGCTGCGACGATACCGGCGGCGCCGAGGACGATCAGGATCATGATGACCCAGCGGGCAACCCGCCCCGCAATGGAGGCGGCGATTCCGCCGGCCAGTGCCACGAGGGCCAACGCCGTTACGGCCGTAGCGGCCTTGTTGCCAGGCACTGCGAGTTCCGAGCCGGAACCCTGGCCCAGCTGTCCGGGGTCAAGGTGGACGGTCAGCCAGGTCTGCGTGGTTGTGCCGAAGGCAGCCAGCGCCAGGACAGTGATGGCAAGGACCAGCAAGGGCCGGCGGGCCCATCGCGGCGTAACAGGGGCGATGCCGGAACCGGTGCCAGGCACTACTGCGCCGCCTGGATGTCTGTTGCTCCCCGCGCTTCAGCCGTGGCCGGGTCCTGGACAACCACCGATTCCGCGGTGATGTCATGCAGCGAACCGGCCGTATGCACGGCACGAAGCGGGGCAGCTGCCTTGTTCACGGTTTCGAGGGCCTCAGCCGGGTTGCTGGAATCGGCCACGATGCCACCGCCGGCCTGCACGTAGGCACGGCCCTCCCGCAGCAGCGCGGACCGGATGGCAATGGCCATGTCCATGTCCCCCGCGAAGTCCAGGTACCCGACGACGCCGCCGTAGATCCCGCGGCGGTGCGGTTCCAGCTCGTCCAGCAGCCGGAGCGCGCGGGGCTTGGGAGCCCCGGAGAGCGTGCCGGCCGGGAAGGTGGCTTTCAGGACGTCATAGGCGCTTGCCCCCGGCGCGAGCTTGCCCACCACCGTGGACACAAGGTGCATGATGTGGCTGAAGCGTTCAACTTCCATAAACTGCGAAACGTCGACGCTTCCTGCGACGCAGACCTTGGACAGGTCATTGCGGGAAAGGTCAACCAGCATCAGGTGCTCGGCGCGTTCCTTCTGGTCCGCCAGCAGTTCCTCCGCCATGGCCTTGTCTGCCTCGACCGACTTGCCACGCGGCCGGGATCCGGCAATGGGGTGGGTGATGACGTCGTCGCCCGTTACGGTGACCAGTGCCTCCGGCGAGGAGCCCACGATCGAGTACTCACGTCCGTCGGCATCGGCCAGGCTGAAGATGTACATGTAGGGGCTGGGGTTAGTGTTGCGCAGGACGCGGTAGACGTCCAGCGGGGACGCGCCGCACTCCATTTCGAAGCGCCGCGAGATCACCACCTGGAACACTTCGCCGTCCACGATCGCTTCCTTGCCCCGATCCAGTGCGGCAAGGTACTCGTTCTCGTCCCAGCGTTCCTGCACGCTGGCGGCAAAATCCGGACCCGTGGTGTCCAGCACGGAAACCGGCTGGCGGACAGGCTCCGCCACGCGTTCCAGCAGGGACCTGATCCGCTTGACGGCGTCATGCCAGGCGTCGTCCACGCGTTCTGAGGTGTCGTCAAAATTGATCGCGTTGGCGATCAGCATGACGGTGCCATCCACGTTGTCGTGGACGGCCATGTCCGTCACCAGGTTCAGCGCCAGCTCCGGCAGGTGGAGGTCGTCCTCGGGAGGACTGGTGAGCCGCTCCCAGTGCCGCACGGACTCCCAGCCGATGAAACCGACCATTCCGGAGGTGAAGGGCGGCAGGCCCTCGAACCGTTCGGTCTGGAGTGCCGCAATGGTGTCCCGCACGGCCTCCACGGGGTTGCCGTCCAGCGGGACGCCCGCGGGTGGCTGGCCCAGCCAGTGGGCGTTGCCGTCCTTGGTGGTCAGCGTGGCCCGGGACTTCGCACCAATAAACGAATAGCGTGACCAGGCGCCGCCCACGGCCGCGGACTCCATCAGGAAGGTGCCGGGCTGGCCCTGTGCCAGCTTCCGGTAGAGGCCGATCGGAGTTTCAGCGTCCGCCAGGACCTTCAGGTGGACGGGGATGACCCGCCGGGTGGCAGCAAGTTCACGGAACTCCTCCAGTCCCGGGCTGATGATTCCAAGGTCCTGCATAGCTCTGCTTTCCGCCTGTTCTTTGTGCTGCTGTTCAAAGGTTCCGCTCGACGGCGGCCTACGAGGGTCAGGTTGCCCGGCTCAGTTGCGCTGGCCGGCGGTTGCGCCGAGGTCCCTGCCGTCGAAGCAGGTCCTGGTGCCCGTGTGGCATGCGGCCCCGACCTGGTCCACCCGGACCAGAAGGGCGTCGCCGTCGCAGTCAAGGGCTACCGACTTGACCCACTGGACGTGGCCTGACGTGTCTCCCTTGCGCCAGTACTCCTGGCGGGAGCGTGAATAGAACGTCACCCGGCCGCTGGTCAGCGTGCGGCTCAGGGCCTCGTCATCCATCCATCCCAGCATCAGGACTTCGTTGGTGTCGAACTGCTGGACAATCGCGGCAACAAGGCCTGCGGAGTCCCGCTTTAGGGCGTCCGAAATTTCAACCGGAAGGGCACCGGGCAAGGTGCCGCCGGGAAGATTGCTGGGGGCGGGCTGCTCTGACATCAGCTCAAGTCTAGTGCCTTGTTGTGCACCGCCTGCCGCTGCGCAACTTCGCCGCTCTCGTGCTAGTTTCACAAGTGATGCATTTCGTCGACCCGTCCCGAGAAGTCCTTGCCGAAACCCTCCTGGCGGCCGGACCTGACTCCCCCACGCTCTGCGCCGGGTGGCAGACCAGGGACCTGGCCGCCCACCTGTACCTTCGCGAACGCAAAATCGCCGTTGGACTGGGCCTGATTTTCAAGGGACTGGCCAAGGCCTCGGAGACAGCAACAGCCAAGCTGGCAGACGAATCGGCCTCTGTTGCGGCCTACACGCGACTGGTCAACAGCTTCCGCGCCGGCCCTCCCGCGCTGTCTCCGCTGAACATCAAGGCGCTGGACGAAAGCTCCAACCTGATCGAGTACTTCGTGCACACCGAAGACGTCAGGCGCGCCGTGGACCGGTGGGCTCCCCGGGCCCTCGACGAAGCGTATTCGGACGCACTCTGGGCCGAACTGATCAAGCGCGCCGCCATCCTCTACCGCGGCGTGGACCTCGGCATCGTGCTGGTCCGCCCGTCCGGTCCCCGGCACGTGGCCAAGCGCGCCCCCGTGTCCGTTGCCATCGTTGGTGAACCCGGTGAGCTGTTGATGCACGCACACGGCCGCACCCGGCACGCCCTGGTCACCTTCGAAGGCCAGCCGGACGCCGTAGCGCTGCTGCAGTCAGCAGAAGTAGGGCTCTAACCACCGGTGATCGAGCCTGTCGAGATCCAGGTTCGACGGTTTCGACGGGCTCAACCACCGGGTTTCGACAGGCTCAACCACCGCGCTAACGGACTTCGAAGCCTGCCGTCCGGATGGCGTCCTTGACCTGGGACATCATGTTGTCCGGGCCCCAGTGGAAAATCGACGCCGCCAGTACGGCATCCGCGCCGGCTTCCACCGCGGGCGGGAAGTGGGCGGGTTCCCCGGCCCCACCGGAGGCGATAATGGGCACCTTTACCGCAGCGCGCACCAGGCGGATCAGTTCCAGGTCGAAGCCGTCCTTGGTGCCGTCCGCATCAATGGAATTCAGGAGGATCTCCCCCACGCCCCTGTCAGCGGCCTCGCGTGCCCAGGCAACGGCGTCGATCCCGGTCCCCTGCCGGCCGCCGTGGGTGGTGACCTCGAAACCGGACGCCGTGGGCTCGGAACCCGGACGCGTGCGGCGGGCGTCAACGGACAGCACCAGGACCTGGGAACCGAAGTGCCTGCTGATTTCGTCGATGACGTCCGGCCGGGCCACGGCCGCGGTGTTGATGGAGGCCTTGTCCGCACCGAAGCGCAGCAGCTTGTCCACCTCGGCCACGCCGCGGACACCGCCGCCCACCGTCAGGGGAATGAAGACTTCCTCTGCGGTGCGGCGTACGACGTCGAAAGTGGTTTCCCGGTTGCCCGAGGACGCTGTGACATCCAGGAACGTCAGTTCGTCCGCACCGGCGTTGTCATAGCGGTGTGCCAGCTCAACGGGATCCCCGGCATCGCGGAGGCCCTCGAAGTTGATGCCCTTCACAACGCGGCCGGCGTCAACGTCCAGGCAGGGAATGACGCGTACGGCTACAGCCATGTGCTTCTCCTTGAAGTCAGCGGGAAGTCGGTGATCAGATCCGGCAGGCGTGGATGCTGCTGACCAGGATGGCGCGGGCGCCAAGATCGTAGAGCTCGTCCATGATGCGGTTGGTTTCCCGCTTGGGAACCATGGAGCGCACGGCAACCCATTCGGAGTCCCGCAGCGGGGAAACGGTAGGCGATTCCAGGCCGGGCGTCAGGGAAGCTGCCTGCTCCACCAGGTCCTTGCGGATGTCGTAATCCATCAGCACGTACTGGCGCGCCACCAGCACACCCTGCAGGCGGCGGATCAGCACCTCGATTTCCTTGACGGTGCCGTTGGCGGCCCCGCCCTGGCCCGTGCGCCTGATGAGGACGGCCTCAGATTTCAGGATGGGCTCGCCGAAGATTTCCATCCCGGCTGCCTTGAGCGTGTTTCCGGTTTCCACCACGTCCGCAATGGCATCTGCGACGCCGAGGCGCACCGAGGATTCCACCGCGCCATCCAGCCGGACCACCTGGGCGTTGATGCCGCGCTCGGCGAGGTAACCACGCAGCAGCCCGTCATAGCTGGTGGCCAGCCGCTTGCCTTCAAGCTGTTCGACGCCGGCGAAGTCGCCCACCGGTCCAGCGAACCGGAAGGTGGAAGCGGCAAAGCCCAGGGGAAGCAGTTCCTCTGCCTCCACCTCGGCGTCCAGCAGGAGGTCGCGGCCGGTGATGCCGACGTCGAGCGTTCCACGCCCTACGTACACGGCGATGTCACGGGGGCGGAGGAAGAAGAACTCGATCTCGTTGTCCGGGTCAACCATCACCAGCTCGCGGCTGTCGCGGCGTTGGCGGTAGCCGGCCTCGGACAGCATGGCGGAGGCGGCTTCGGACAGGGAACCTTTATTGGGGACTGCTACGCGCAGCATGGGGTGCTCTTTTCGTTCAGGCGTTTATCAGGGGCAAATGTGGCCACTCGATGGCAGCGCAAGCCAAGGGGGTGCGCGTGCCGGGGTGGCTACAGATGCTTGTAAACGTCTTCCAGGGTGAGGCCCTTGGCGATCATCAGAACCTGCAGGTGATACAGGAGCTGGGAGATTTCCTCGGCAGCGGCGGCATCGGATTCGTACTCGGCAGCCATCCAGACTTCGGCTGCTTCCTCCACGACTTTCTTGCCGATGCCGTGGACGCCGGAATCCAATTCAGCGACGGTGCGGGAGCCCTCCGGGCGGGAGGCTGCCTTCTCACTCAGTTCAGCGAACAGCGACTCGAAATTCTTCACGCCCTCAAGACTACTTGGTACGGCGCCGGCCACGCCTGTCCGGACCCAGCATGACGTCCCCGTTGTGATGGACGGCACACCGGACCCGGGAAAGCCGGTTATCCGAACGGCTGCAGCAGGACGGCCGTGGCCAGCGCCGCAGTCACTGCCTCGTGGCCCTTGTCCTCGGAAGAACCCGGCAGTCCAGCCCGGTCCAATCCCTGCTGCTCGGTGTCACAGGTCAGGACGCCGAACCCAACCGGCACTCCGGTGTTGACGCTGACGTCGGTGAGTCCCGCCGTCGCCGCCTGGCACACGTATTCGAAGTGCGGGGTACCGCCGCGGATCACCACGCCCAGTGCCACTACTGCGTCAAAGTGCGGTGCCAGCCGTGCAGCAGCAACGGGCAGCTCGAAGGCGCCGGGCACCCGGAAGACCGACGGTTCACTGATTCCGGCCTCACCGGCTGCGCGGAGGGCGCCGTCCAGGAGGCCGTCCATGATCTCGGTGTGCCAGCTCGCGGCGATGATCGCCAGCTTCAGCCGGGACGTGGCTTCCTGGTCGAAGGTGCTGAGGTCGATAGTGGGTGCGCCGTGGCCGCTCATGCGTGATCCTTGCTGTTGGGACGTATCTGGGGTGTGGTGTTGCGTGACTGCGGGCCGGATTAACGGCCAGGTCAGTCCTGTTCGTGCTGGTAGGTGGCTGCGGCGGGGTTCGCCACTGCAGCCCCGCCCAGGGTGAGGCGGTGGTCCATGCGGTCTTTTTTGGTCTGCAGGTAACGGATGTTCTGCTCGCGGGAAGGCACCTCGGTAGGAACCATCTCCACCACCGTCACGCCTGCCTGGGCCAGCCGGTTCTTCTTGTCCGGGTTGTTGCTGAGCAGCCGGACTTCCTGCAGGCCCATTTCCGCTAGGATCTGGGCGGCGGCGTTGTAATGCCGGGCGTCCACGGGAAGGCCCAGCTGCTGGTTGGCCTCCACCGTATCGAAGCCGGCCTCCTGCAACGCGTAGGCCTTGATCTTGTTGGCCAGCCCGATGCCCCGGCCTTCCTGGCCGCGGAGGTAAAGCAGCGTGCCGCCCTGCTTCTGGATCAGCTCCAGCGCATACGCCAGCTGTTCACCGCAGTCGCAGCGGTACGAGCCGAAGACGTCACCGGTCAGGCACTCGGAGTGGAGCCGCACCAGCGGCGCCTTCCCGTCAGACGGTGGAAGGGGTGAGCTGACGGCAAGATGTTCGACGCCGGATTCCAGGTCAGTCCATGCCTGGGCCACGAACGTGCCGAACTCGGAAGGCAGCTGGACCACCGGTCCACCCATTACAGGGTGCAGTCCTGCTGTACCGGCCTGCGCCGCTGAGTCGGCCGCTACGGCTTCATTGCCATCGGACGCTGTACCCCTGGTACCGGAAACCGTCATTTTTTCTCCTCTTCCTCCACCGGAGATCCGTCCAATGCTTCCTCGGAGCCATCGGACAGGCCATCTGGTGCCTCTGCCTGGTAGGTACCCTCCAGGTACGCTGCCAAACCTTCAATCGAAATCAGTGGGCAGCCGTGCTCGTCCGCAAAGGCGCGCAGGCCGTCCAGGCGCATCATTTCGCCGTCGTCGTACACTACTTCAGCAATCACACCCACCGGTTCAAGCCCGGCGAGCCGGCACAGGTCCACGGCTGCTTCGGT
Source organism: Pseudarthrobacter sp. J47 (assembly GCF_049810315.1). Classification (GTDB taxonomy): domain Bacteria; phylum Actinomycetota; class Actinomycetes; order Actinomycetales; family Micrococcaceae; genus Arthrobacter. The sequence continues at coordinate 1,691,078 of NZ_CP187358.1, read as the reverse complement.
GTGGCCCGGACGGGCCCGTACTCCCCCGTCAACTGCGCGAAGCGGGAAAATATGCCCCGGGCGGGTCACGTCCGCGGGCACGCTGCTGGAATCCGCCAGGACCCTGGCCGTCAGTGCCCGGTCAGTTGCCGATATTCCGGTGCTTACCCCCACGGCTGCGTCGCAGGACACCGTGTAGGCAGTGCCCTTCGCATCCTGGTTGACGGCCACCATGGGTGGCAGGTCCAGCGCGTCAGCGCGCTCGCCGCTCAACGGCACGCAAATGACGCCGGAGGAGTGCCTGATGGTCCAGCCCATCAGTGCCGGCGTGGCATGCTGGGCTGCGAAAATGATGTCGCCTTCGTTTTCGCGGTCCTCGTTGTCCACCACCAGGACAGGGAGTCCAGCCGCCATGGCGCGTACTGCGTCCGCCACTGTGTCAAGCGTGGGCGGGGCCGCCGGGCCGGCGGGAACCACGGCGCTCACTTGGTGCTCCCGGCGACCGGTGCGAAGGCGAGCAGCCGCTCGGTGTACTTGGCCAGCACATCCACCTCGAGGTTGACGCGGCTGCCGGGCGTTTTCCGCCCCAGTCCCGTTTCCGCCAGGGTGATGGGGATCAGCCCCACTTCGAACCAGGGGTCCGGCTCGGCTGCACCGCTGACGGCCGTCACGGTCAGGGAGACGCCGTCAATGGCAATGGATCCCTTTTCCGCGATGTAGCGGGCCAGGTTGGCGGGCACGGCGAACCTCAGGCGGTCCCAGTTGCCCTGTGCTTCGCGCTCCACCAGGTGGCCGACGCCGTCGACGTGGCCCTGCACCACATGGCCATCAAGCCGGCCGCCTGCGGGGACGCAACGCTCAAGGTTGACGGCGTCTCCGGCAGCGAGCTCGCCGATGGTGCTGCGCACCAGCGTTTCGCCCATAACGTCAACGCTGAATTCCTTGCCGTCGATTTCAGTTGCGGTGAGGCATACGCCGTTGACGGCGATGGAGCCGCCCAGCGCCAGGCCCTCAGTGGTGCCCGGGGCGCGCAGCCTGACGACGGCGCTCTGGTCACCGTTGCGTTCGACCGCCAGGACCTCGCCCTGTTCGGCAATAATTCCGGTAAACATCAATTGCCTCCAAAGGCTTCGCCCGCGGCGGCGGGCTGCTGTGTTGTGGTTTGTGGTGTTGTTGTTTGCTGCGTTGTGGTTTGTGGTGCCGCGAAGGGTGTGGCACATTGTGGCCGCAGGTGAAGGCGCAGGTCCCGGCCCAGTTTTTGGACAGCCCCGCCCTGCGCGGGGTCCCAGTCCCAATGCTGGGCCTCTGCCAGGGTGCTGATTCCAAGTCCTGTCAGCGATGCCGTTCCGGAGCCCAGGAGCGTGGGCGCGAGGTACATGATCAACTCGTCCACCAGCCCTGCGGACAGGAACGAACTCAGGATGCTGGAGCCGCCTTCCACCATGACGTGCCGGGCGCCTGCCGCGTAAAGCCCGGCCAGCGCCTCGGCAGGATCCCGGGTTGCCAGGTGCATGTAGAGCCCGTCATGCCCGCGCACTGCAGCATCTTCGGGCACCTCGCGGAGGCCCATGACGGCACGGATGGGCTGCTTGGCGGCCAGTGTCCCGTCCGGCGTACGCGCAGTGAGCCGCGGGTTATCCACCAGGACAGTTCCGGTGCCCACAAGGATGGCGTCGATCCGGCTGCGCAGGCCATGGTTGTCCGCAAGCGACTCAGGGCAGGAAATCCACTGGCTGGTGCCGTCCTCGGCCGCAATCCGGGCATCAAGGGTCTGCGCAATGTGCAGGGTGACGAACGGCCGGTTCCACGCCACTGCCTGGAACCACTGACGGTTCAGGTCCAGTGCGGCTTCGGCCCCCAGGCCACTGCGGACCCGGACCCCTGCGTTGCGCAGGGTCGCGGCTCCGCCGGCGGCGGGATCGTGGGGGTCATCCACCGCATAAACGACGTCGGCGATCCCGGCGTCGATGATGGCCTGCGCGCAGGGTCCCGTGCGTCCACGGTGGTTGCAGGGTTCCAGGGTGACCACCATGGTGGTGCCGTGCAGGTCCACTCCCGTTTCCATGGCCTGGGCGATCGCGTCGGCTTCGGCGTGCGGCGTGCCGGCGCCCCGGTGGTAACCGGTCAGGAGCACCCCTCCGTCGCGGCCGATCACCACGGCACCTACCAGCGGATTTGCTCCACGGGGGCCTTTCGCGGCGGCCTCCAGCGCTGCCCGCATGGCCGATTCCTCGGCGGCTGTGAAAGCGGTCACCGGGGCGGTCATGGTGCCACCCGATCCAGCGGTCCCGGGACCCCAGCAGCTGACGGCGCGGCAGCCCCTGAAGCTACCGTGGATGCGGCAGCCGCCTTCCTCGAAGCCCGCCACCAGACGAAGAAGCCGGCCAGGGTGAAGAAACCATAGAAGAGGTACATCAGTGCGCTGGCGTAGTATCCGGCGCTGAACAGAAGCGGGACGCCAACTATGTCCACGGCAACCCAGATCAGCCAGAACTCGGTCCAGCCGCGCGCCATGCCGTAGGTTGCCAGGAGTGATCCCATAAAGGTCCATGCGTCAGCCCAGACCGGCGGGTAGGATCCCAGCGCATCGAACAGCGGGGTCAGTGCAGCCGTTCCGGCCACCATGGCTGCAACCAGAATGATCCGGGTGCGGGTTCCGGCCCAGCCGGGCGTAATGGCGGCGCCAGCCGCAGTCGCCGCTCCCGAGTGCCGCCGGCTCTCCTGCCAGCGGTGCCAGCCGTACGCGGCAACCGCGATGAACATCACCTGGCGGGACGCCTGTCCCCACAGCGTGGCGGGTGTGGCTGATCCAAACACGTTGCCCAGGAACACTGTCAACAGCAGCAGGTTGCCGGCGATGCCCACCGGCCAGGCCCAGACCTTACGGCGCATGCCACCGAGGGCACTGGCCAGTCCAAAAATGTTTCCCAGCACTTCACGAAGAATCAGGACAGATCCGCCAACCGGAATCTGAGCTTCGAAGAGCCACCGCAAAAGGTCCACGTGTGTGTCGTTCCTTCCCTCTAGAACCGCGATGGCTCCGGGGGTATACGACAGCAAAATAGCCCGACGCCTGTGGCGCCGAAAAATACAGCTGTACGTGCTTCTCTCATCCAGACTTTAACTGTCGGCACTGGAATTCCACCAGTTCAACCGTCCGCCGCAGCCTTCGCAGGAAGGTTGCGGCTCGCGGGTCGCGGACTATAACCGCCGGTTCGGACTTACACCGACCCCGGAGCACGTATGTGTCTTGTCATTGTGCCACAACAGGAAGCTGCCGCCCGCTATTCCCGTGACCAGCGGCGTAACAACCAGGTGGCCTGCTGATCAGGCCCTGGCCTGGAGGGCCTTCAGGCCGGCATCACGCAACCTGGTGATCGCCCCGGAAGGATCGTCGGCGCCATATACCGCTGAGCCGGCCACAAAAACATCAGCGCCGGCCTCCGCTGCGCGCACGATGGTCTCTTCGGTGATGCCGCCGTCCACCTGCAGCGCCACGGACGCTCCGGAACCGTCAATTGCCGCCCGCGCCCGCCGGATCTTGGGCAGCGTCACGTCAAGGAAGGCCTGCCCGCCAAAGCCAGGCTCCACCGTCATGATCAGGAGCATGTCCAGTTCCGTCAGCATGTCCAGGTAAGGCTCGACGGCGGTGGCCGGGCGCAGTGCCATGCCCGCCTTGGAGCCGCGGGCACGGAGCTCGCGGGCCAGCTTTACCGGTGCCAGCGCCGCTTCAGCGTGGAAGGTCACCGAGGCCACGCCGGCGTCGGCATATTCGGGAGCCCAGCGGTCGGCGTCGGAAATCATCAGGTGCGCATCCAGCGGCACCGGACTGACAGCCTGGATCCGCTTGACCACGGGCAGGCCCAACGTAAGGTTCGGCACAAAGTGGTTGTCCATCACGTCGACGTGCACGGCGTCAGCGTTGCTGATGCGGGCGAGCTCGGCCTCGAGGTTGACGAAATCCGCGGAGAGGATGCTCGGGTTGATGCAGCACTGCGGCATGGGATGGCCTTTCGGTCAGGGCTTCTTCTGTCAGAGAGATTCTTTTGTCAGGGCTTCTTCCGGATGATGGCAAGGAACATGGCATCAGTCTGGTGGATGTGCGGCCACAGCTGGGCCGTCTGTTCGTGACCGGCGCTCAGGGAGCCGGGAAGGCTCACGGAGTCCAGGACCGCGCCGGCGTCCAGCAGTTCCAGGTCCTCGCGCTTGCGCAGCGCATCGCTGACCACCGCCGTGGTCTCCGCCGGGTGGGGCGAACACGTGACATAGGCCACCACGCCCCCGGGACGCACCGCGTCAATGGCCGACTTCAGCAGTTCACGCTGCAGCGGGCCGAGGTCAGCCAGGTCCTTGGGCGTGCGGCGCCAGCGGGATTCCGGGCGCCGGCGCAGCGCACCGAGGCCGCTGCAGGGGACGTCAACCAGTACCCTGTCGAAGCTGCCGGCGAAGGCGTCTCCCACCTCACGGCCATCCCCTGTGCGGACGCTCCAGGCCTCCCCCGGCACGGCGGACAGCGCCTGGCTGACCAGCTTGGCGCGGTGCGGCGCGGGCTCGTTGGCCAGCAACGTGGCTCCCTTGCGGTGCGCCAGCGCCGCGAGCAGCGCAGCCTTCCCGCCGGGGCCGGCACAAAGGTCCAGCCAGGCTTCCGCCTTGTCACCGGCGGCCGGTCCGTCACCCGCGGCAGGTGTAACGTCTGCCGCTGCCAGCGCACGGGCCACCAGCTGGGAGCCAACGTCCTGCACCCTGGTGGTGCCTTCGCGGATGGAGGCCAACCGGCCGAGGTCGCCGCCGCTGCTGAGCGCTGAACCCTCAACAAGTTCACCGGGAGCGGCGCCGCCTTCCAGCGCTTCCTCCAGGCTGCCGAGCCCGGGCAGGGCTACGAGGTTCACCACCGGAGCGGCATTGTCCGCGTCCAGGAGCTGATCGATGTCTGAGGCAGGCCGTCCGTGTGCCACCAGGGACTGGCGCATGGCGCGGACAATCCACTCAGGGTGGGCGTACCTGATGGACGCAATGCGGGTGGGATCGGTCTCGCCGCTGACAAGGACTTCAAGCCACTCGTCCATGGTGCGGGCAGCAACCTTACGCAGCACCGCGTTGATCAGCGCGCCGGGACCTGCCCCGATGACTGCCCTGGCCAGGCCAACCGTCTGGTCAAGGGCCGCGTGCGCCGGGACGCGCATGGCCAGCAGCTGGTGGACGCCGATGCGCAGGGCATCGAGGATGGCCGGATCAAGCTGGTCCAGGGGCCGGTCCACGCAGCGGGCAAGAATGGCATCGTAGGTGCCCTGGCCACGCAGCGCGCCGTAGGTCAGCTCGGTGGCAAATCCGGCATCCCGGCGGTCCAGCCGATGGTGGCGGATGCGGGCCGGAAGCACCAGGTTGGCGTAGGCGTCTTCGGTGGCCACGGCACGCAGCACCTCGAAGGCCACAAGGCGCGCGGGATCGGCGCGGCGGGTGCGCTGCGACGGGGCGTTGTCCGTAAAGCTGCGCTGCGCACTCCTGTTGCGTTCGCGTCCCTTCGCGTCACGCCGCACGCCGCCGGACCGGCCGTTGCCACCGGCATTCGGGCCGCCACTGCGGCCCCTGCCGTCGTTCCGGCCGGACTCTGCAGATCCGCTCATTCGAACACCACGCTTTCCTGGGAAGCCATTCCGCGGGCCCAATCGGGCGCGGCCATCATTTTCTTGCCGGCGGGCTGAACCCGCGTCAGTTCCACCGCGTGCGAGCCCGTGCCCACCAGGACGGTTTTTCCGCGAAGTTCAACAGTTCCGGGAGCCAGGTTCACGGCACCGGGATGCGGGATGACCGGTTCGAGCTTGACGCGTTGTCCGGCCAAGGAAGTCCAGCCACCGGGCTCAGGGGTAACGCCACGGATCTGCCGGTCAATGGCCAGCGCCGGCTGCTGCCAGTCCACCTTGCCGTCTTCGAGGGTCAGCTTGGGCGCCAGGGTTACGTCGCCATGCTGCGGCACGGGAGCCGCCTGGCCGGTCCCGATGGCGGACAACGTCTGGGCCAGCAGCACGGCGCCGCTGTGGGACAACCGCTCCAGCAGCTGGCCTGCGGTATCCCGTGGACCAACTGCCTCCGTCAGGGTGCCAAAGACGGGCCCGGTGTCCAGGCCTTCTTCAAGCCTGAACGTCACAGCACCTGTGACGTCATCCCCGGCCATGATGGAGCGCTGCACCGGGGCAGCACCGCGCCAGGCCGGCAGCAGGGAAAAGTGCAGGTTGACCCAGCCGTGCCGCGGAACGTCCAGCGCCGGGCCAGGAATCAGGCCGCCGTAGGCAACAATGGCGGCGACGTCCGGCTGCACTGCGGCGATCCTGTCCGTCACGGCGGCGTCCACCTTGGACGCCTGAATCACCGGAAGGCCCAGTTCCTGCGCGCGCGCAGCAACCGGCGACGGCGTCATGACCCGTTTGCGGCCCACCGGGGCGTCAGGACGGGTGAGGACAGCGACGACGTTGAATCCCGCCGCCAGCAGTGCATCCAGGGACGGGACGGCGACAGCCGGTGTGCCCGCGAAGAGTACCCTCATGAACCGGCGCCGAAGGAGCCGCCGCCGAACGCTGCCCCGGCTGAGCCGGATGCGCCGAAACTGGAGCCGACAGACTTGGCGCGCTTCGCCGTCGTGCTTTCGGCAATGGAAGAGTAGTTGGCGTTCCGGATGGCTCGCAGGGCCGCCTTGCGGTCTTCGCCGTCGAGGCGGTCCGTGAAGAGGATGCCGTCAAGGTGGTCGGTTTCGTGCTGGAAGCAGCGCGCCAGCATTCCTTCGCCTTCCACGGACACCGGATTTCCATGCATATCAACTCCCGTGACCCTGGTGCTGCGGTGGCGCCGCACAGGGAAGCCCAGGCCGGGAATGGACAGGCAGCCCTCCACCTGGTCTTCCTGGAAATCCTCGCTGTTTTCCAGGACGGGGTTGATGATGTGGCCTTCGACGCCGTCAATCCGGTACGTGAAGACCCGCTGGCTGACACCCACCTGGGGAGCGGCCAGGCCGGCGCCGTCAACGTCTTCCATGGTCTCTGTCATGTCGGCAACCAGTTTTGCCAGTTCCGGGCCGAAATCCGTCACGGGATCCGCCACGGTGCGAAGCACGGGATCGCCAATGATGCGGATGTTCAGAATGGCCATGGAGGAATGATCCTTACGGTAACGGGTAGTGGAGCCAGTCCAGTTTAGTTCCTGGCAGGCCCGGGTGCGCCTGCCTACGCGCGTGACATTCCCGACGGCGCATAGGCCGGAGGTGCTATGGGCAGCAACGGGTGGCCGGCACTTGCGGTGTCTGCGGACAGTTCCCACACGCGCCGCAAAGCACAGAATTTCCACCAGTGATGCTTCAGGACCTCCGGGTTGGCCCGTACCGGGCGGACCTCGGTTTCACCGATGGCCACCGCCAGCAGCAGCGGCTCCTCCCCATATTTCCAGGGCTCCCAGGTTCCGGCGACAGGATCCACCAGGCTCTCCTCGGCCTTCATGCCGGCGACGAGCTGCATAACCACCTTGGCGTCCAGCGGCTTAACGGTGCCGTCCCGGCTGGTGCCCTTGGTTTTGTAGTCGATCAGGCACGTCCTGCCGTTGATCCTGGCCACGAGGTCCAGGGTGCCTGCGTAGCCGACAGTCTGGTTCCACACGGTGATTTCAGGTGCCAGTGGCTCAACCTGGTACAACTCCCACCACTCGTCAAAGCGGGCAGCGAAGCCTTCCTCGCCGTTCGCGGCCAGCGCCTCACGGGCTTCCTTCATGGTGTGCGGACGGCCCAGTGCACGCAGGGCAACCTGCTCGCAGTAGTTATGGACCCTGTCTCCGCGCCGGGCTGCGGTGTCCCGGTAGGTTTCCGCCGCCTTCGCCGCCCGGCTGACTGCCTGCCGCAGCTTGGCGGGGCTCCCCAGTGACTCCGCCAACAGGGGATCCTGCGCGAGGCCGTTGGCGCCCATGTACCCGAACCAGCCGTCCAGGCCGTGGGGCTGCTGCCCTATGACGGTAGTGATGGACGGTACGGAGAACGGAGCGGAAGTGGACCGCGCATACATGCGGCCATATTCCGTGGCGTGGGCCAATAACGGATCGGTCATGCAAAGACTCTTTCATAGGGCACTGACAAGGGTTGCCCGCGAGGGCCCCATCCGTGCGGCGGGCATCCGCTGCCGGCATGGGTGGCTGCGGCAACTCCGATATCATGCTGATGCGCGGTGTTCCGGCATTCAATCCGTCACTGCCGCATTGATCCCGGGGGCAACTACTTTACAAAGGAACCTCGCTGTGGGTCTTTTCTCCTGGCTGGATGCCAAGGCAGACGCCTATATCAACCGTGCGGTCGCAGATGCCCTGGCGGACCCGCCCGCTGCTGAAGCAACGCACCCGGTTGAAGCAACGCACAGGAAACAGAGCAACCCCAGCAAACCTGGAAACAAAGAAGCCCGCCAGGCGTTTGGATAAACGTCCTGACGGGCTTTTCCATCTGTGGGCGATACTGGGTTCGAACCAGTGACCTCTTCGGTGTGAACGAAGCGCGCTACCACTGCGCCAATCGCCCTGATGCCTTTGAATGCTAGCGGACCTGCAGGCGTTTATGGAAATCGGCTCCGGGACCTGCCGCGCCACCCGCCTGAATCACAAGGATGTAATTTGATTTGGCCCCGTGATTTCAAGGATTTAGCAGGCATCCGGGTGCAGGAATGCGGCCTGATTTGGAGATTCCTCCAACCTCCTATAGAGTTCTTACTCGTTGGAAAGCGAGGGAACGCCGTCAACGGCAATCACTCCGGCCTCCAACATGCGGACGTAGCTCAGCTGGTAGAGCACCACCTTGCCAAGGTGGATGTCGCGAGTTCGAATCTCGTCGTCCGCTCGCAGGACACTGTCACGGCAACGGTTCTTTGGAAACGTCGCTTTACACGGTGGGTTGGCCGAGAGGCGAGGCAGCGGCCTGCAAAGCCGTATACACGGGTTCGAATCCCGTACCCACCTCGGTGAAAACCTTGGTTTCCGGTAACAACCGGTGAGCATTGGGCGATTGGCGCAGCGGTAGCGCGCTTCCCTGACACGGAAGAGGTCACTGGTTCGATCCCAGTATCGCCCACCAGGCAAGGAAACTTGCTTCATGCAGTACCGCCCGGCGTCGCCGGACGGACTTCATAATTGCGGACGTAGCTCAGCTGGTAGAGCACCACCTTGCCAAGGTGGATGTCGCGAGTTCGAATCTCGTCGTCCGCTCTCTACTTCATTACCCTGATCGGCCTCACGGCCGTGTACGGGCGATTGGCGCAGCGGTAGCGCGCTTCCCTGACACGGAAGAGGTCACTGGTTCGATCCCAGTATCGCCCACTCCGTTCAAGAACCTCCCTGCAGCAACCACGGGTTGCCGGCACGGAGTTTTTTTTGTTTCCCCGGACGCCCAATTTTTGGCCGATCCGCGCCAGAATTGGCCCGGAAGTTCGCCTTGAGCGCATCTTTACAAATTCTGTCAAAAAGCGCTTGGCACCCTCCCCTGCCGGGGTTAGGATCGTTCCCGGAGGAGCGAACTGGCTCCGCAACTGAAGGGAGGTGCTCGTGGGACTATTTGACGATCTTAAGGGCAAGGCTCAGGATCTCATCCAAGGCAACGAGCAGGCCATCAAGGACGGCATCGAAAAGGCCGGTGACTTCGTCGACTCGAAGACCGGCGGCAAGTTTGCCGACCAGGTGGACGCCGTCCAGAGTGGCGCATCTGACTTCGTTGACGATGCAGACGGCCAGCCCAACGAGGCCCCGGTTGCGGAAGAGGCTCCGGCCACCGAACCGACTCCGTAAGGAGTCCTGCGGTAATCCTGGGATTGCCCGAGTACGTCAAACAGGGCGCAGATCCTGCCGGGAGGCAGTGTCTGCGCCCTCGTCGTTTAACGCTCCCCCGGTCAGGCAGCGGCACGGCATTCCGGTAACGTTGCCGATTATGCCGAAGTCCCCGTCCACTGCCCCACGCACCTCCCCTGCCACGTCCGGCCCAGCCGGGCGGGCATCCCTGTCCCAGCCCATCGTGGCCGGGATCGTCACGGCCCTGGTGGGCTTCACCTCTTCCTTTGCCGTGGTCCTGGCAGGACTGCGGGCTGTGGGCGCGGATGGTGCGCAAGCTGCCTCCGGCCTGCTGGCCCTCACCCTGGTCTTTGGCCTTGCCGTCCTGTGGCTGGCCTGGCGCTCCCGCGTGCCTGTCACCCTGGCCTGGTCAACTCCCGGGGCTGCGCTGCTGGCAGCCGGAGGAATGGTCGACGGCGGGTGGCCGGCCGCCGTCGGGGCCTTCATTCTGACAGGGGTACTGATAGCGCTGACGGGATTGGTTCCAGCGCTCGGCAGGTTGTTGGCCCGCATCCCTGCAGCATTGGCACAGGCCATGCTGGCCGGCGTCCTGCTCCCTCTTTGCCTTGCCCCGTTCCAGGCGGTGGGAACGTTGCCGGCGCTGGTGCTCCCGGTGATCCTGTGTTGGCTTTTGATGATGCGTTTCGCTCCACGCTGGTCCGTCCCCGCGGCCCTGCTGGTGGCCCTGGCCGGTATCACCATCCAACTGGCCACCACGGGAACTTCCCTCAGCACTGATACTGTCCTGCCCGCACTGGTCTGGACTACGCCGTCGTTCACGCTTCAGGCGGCCGTGGGCATCGCCCTTCCTTTGTTCATCGTGACCATGGCGTCGCAGAACATCCCAGGTGTGGCGGTGCTGAAGTCCTTCGGCTACGAAACACCGTGGCGGCCGGCCATGCTCTTCACGGGGTTCGGCACCGCCATCGGCGCACCTTTTGGGGCCCACGCCATCAACCTGGCCGCGCTCAGCGCCGCCCTGGCTGCAGGCGAGGAAGCCGGGCCTGACCGGAGCCGGCGTTGGGTGGCCGGGTTCACCTCCGGCTTTGCCTACCTGGTACTTGCAGCGTTTTCAGCAGCCCTGGTGACGCTGGTCAGCGCGGCGCCTGCCGGGCTGCTCGAGGCAGTTGCGGGATTGGCACTCCTGGCCACCCTGGCCGCAGCGGTTTCCGCCGCCCTGCAGGACGTTTCGGACAGGATCCCCGCAGTGGTTACCTTCCTGGTGGCTGCATCCGGGCTGTCAGTCGCCGGGATCGGCGCGGCTTTCTGGGCGCTGGCTGCGGGACTGGTGGTGCGGGCGGTCCTGCGGCGTCGCCCTGCAGAGAACTAGCCAAAAACTAGGAAGGCTCGTGGTTCTGGCCTTCGCGGGCCAGCGCCGTCAGCCGGGAGACTGCCCGGAAGTACTTTTTCATGTACCCGCCGGTCATCATTTCCTCGGTGAACAGTTTGTCGAAGGGAACGCCACTGGCCAGGATCGGCACATCCTTGTCGTAGAGGCGGTCCGCGAGCACCACAAAACGCAGGGCCACTGACTGTTCGGTGATGGTCTCCACGTTGCGCCACACCACGCCGTCAATCCCGTCAATCAGCTGGCGGTAGCGGCTGGGGTGCACGCCTGCCAGATGGTTGATGAGTGTGCTGAATTCGTCCTGGGCCACCGTCTTGCCGTCAAACTCGGCCTTCATATGTGCGGGGAGGTCGCTGTTCTTCAGTGGCTGCGGGGCGGCGGGCAGGCCGCGGTGGCGGAAGTCCTCACCGTCGATCCGCAGGACGTCGAACTGGTCCGCCAGCACCTGGATCTCGCGCTGGAAGTCGACGGCGGCAAACCGGCCATCACCCAGGGACCCGGGCAGCGTGTTGGACGTGGCGGCGAGCTTGACGCCGGCATCCGCAAGTTCACGCATCAGCCGGGACATCAGCACCGTGTCTCCCGGATCATCGAGCTCGAACTCATCGATGCAGACCAGTTTGTAGTGGCTCAGAGCCTCAACGGTCTTCCGGAAGGACAAGGCCCCGACGAGGTTGGTGTATTCGACGAACGTGCCAAACGCCTTCGGTCCCGGCACGGCGTGCCAGAGGGAGGCCAGCAGGTGGGTCTTGCCGACGCCAAACCCGCCGTCGAGATAGATGCCCGCCCGTGACGTGTCCTTCTTGGCAAACAGCTTCTTCAGGAATCCGGCGCCGTCCCCGTTACCCACTCCCGTAGCGAAGGACTCGAGGGCATGGACTGCGGCCGACTGGCTGGGCTGCTTGGGGTCCGGCCGGTAGCTGGCGAACGAGACCTTTCCAAACCTTGGCGACGGATAAAAACCCTTGAGGAGCTCGTCCACCGATACCGCGGGAGTCCGGGCGGCGAGCTGTTCAATCTGTACCAAGGTGGTCCATTCTCTGTATGTCGTTACCCCAGCCAGAATACCGGCTGGGTGACGGCCCTCCCGAACCGAGGATGTTTCCCAGTGTTAACGGAATACGGCGCACCCCTCCCGGCGTAGTTAAGGTGGAGGCGTGGAACCTCATCCGCAGCCCGTCAGTGAAAGGCAAACAATGACCTACCCGGTTGACCAGAACGAAAAATTCGCCGCCTACGCCCACCCCGAAAGGCTCGTGTCCACCGAATGGCTCGCCAACGCGCTGGCCGAGGGAGCCATCGGGAACGGCAAACTGGTAGTCGTCGAATCGGATGAGGACGTCCTGCTGTACGAGACAGGCCACATTCCGGGCGCCGTCAAGATCGACTGGCACACCGACCTCAACGATGAGGTGACCCGCGACTACGTCGACGGTGCGCAGTTCGCAGCGTTGGCCGCAGCCAAGGGAATCTCGCGGGACAGCACCGTGGTGATCTACGGCGACAAGTCCAACTGGTGGGCCGCTTATGCGCTGTGGGTCTTTACCCTGTTCGGCCACGAGGATGTCCGCCTGCTGGACGGCGGCCGGGACAAGTGGATCGCTGAAGGCCGTGAACTCACCACTGACGTTTCTGCACCTGCACCCGGCGACTACCCGGTGGTCGAACGCAACGACGCCCCCATCCGCGCCTTCAAGGACGACGTCCTGGCGCACCTGGGCAAGCCCCTCATTGACGTCCGCTCCCCCGAGGAATACTCCGGCCAGCGCACCCACATGCCCGCCTACCCCGAAGAAGGCGCCCTGCGCGGCGGCCACATCCCTACCGCTGCATCGATCCCCTGGGCACGTGCTGCCGCAGAGGATGGCACCTACCGCAGCCGCGAGGAACTCGAGGCACTGTACCTCGGTGAGGCAGGCCTGAACGAGGGTGACGACGTCGTGGCTTACTGCCGCATTGGTGAACGCTCCAGCCACACCTGGTTCGCACTGAAGTACCTGCTGGGCTTTGAGACGGTGCGCAACTACGACGGTTCCTGGACCGAATGGGGCAACGCAGTCCGTGTTCCCATCGCCAAGGGCACTGAACGCGGATCCGTTCCGGCGTAAGCTGGAATTGATGACTACCACCGAACTTCCCACGGCCCTGGCCGAAATCGTCGATGACTTCCAGGCGATGACCGAGCCCGAACGCCTGCAGCTGCTGCTGGAATTCTCGCGCGGGCTCCCTGAGCTGCCCGAACGCCTGGGCAACCACCCGGAACTCCTGGAGCAGGTTGTTGAATGCCAGTCGCCGTTGTTCCTGACGATCGAAACCGAAAAGGCGGAATCAGGCGACCGCATCCGGCTGTTTTTCAAGGCTCCCGCCGAAGCCCCCACCACCCGGGGGTTCGCGGCCGTGCTTCATGAGGGCCTGGATGGGCTGACGGCAGCGGAAATCCTGTCTGTCCCTGACGACATGCCTGAGCTGCTCGGCCTGACCCGGGCCATCACGCCGCTGCGCATGCGCGGCATGACGGCGATGCTGGGACGCATCAAGCGCAAGGTCGGCGCCGTGGCCCGCTCGCAGGCCACTCCCGGCGCCTGACCAGGAGTTTTTCCACGTGGCACGGAAAGCACCTGCCTCGGGGACGCCCGCCACTGTCGCATTGACGGCGGCGGGCGTCCCCTTCGTACTGCACCCGTATGCCCATGACCCCGCAGCTGAAAGCTACGGCCTGGAAGCTGCAGAGGTTCTTGGAATAGACCAGGCGAGAGTCTTCAAGACCCTGATGGTGGAGGTGGATGGCAGCCTGGCGGTGGGCGTGGTCCCGGTCAGCGGCAACCTTGACCTGAAGGCCCTTGCCGGAGCCCTTGGCGCCAAGAAGGCCGCCATGGCGGATCCCGCCGCAGCCCAGCGCCGCACCGGGTACGTCCTTGGCGGTATTTCGCCCCTGGGCCAGCGGCAGGCGTCCCCCACCGTTGTGGATGCCAGCGCGCTGGATCTGGAGACCATGCTGGTTTCCGGTGGACGCAGGGGCCTGGATATAGAACTTGCGCCGGCGGACCTCATACGGCTGACCGGCGCCGTCACCGCTCCGATCGCGGGACCCAGGCGCGCTGGCCACTAACTGACGCGTTGGTCCTGGACCTGCCCCGGGTTGGTCCGCGGCGCCAGCTGGGTTCCCAGCCAGGCGCGCACCACGCCTTCCCAGCGAGCAGGTTCCACATTCCATTCCTTGGTGTGGCCTGCGCGGTGGAACATCTCGAAGGTGACCATTTCCGGATTCTTCTCAGCAAGCGCCGCGGACGGACCGTAAGGAACGTACTCGTCGTCAACACTGTGCAGGATCAGTGTTGGGGTGCGCAGCTGAACGGCCCGGGAAACCCAGTCCATGGCCTTGAGGTCAACGGGCGCGGCCAGGCCGGTCAGCCGCCTGCCCGCGGGGTGCCCCAGCATCATCTGGCCGTACCGTCCCACCAGTGAAGGGATCCTGTTCAGCTGGGCGTGGTGGGCGAGCACATCAACCCAGTTGATGACGGGTCCGTCGAGCACCATGGCCCTGATCAGGTGCCGGTGACGGGAGAGGTCAGCCGTCTGCAGGCAAATGGCGCCGCCCATGGACCAGCCGAACAGCACCACTTCCTCCGCACCGTGCGACAGCGCATATTCAATCGCGGCATCCACGTCACGCCACTCGGTGGAGCCGAGGCCATACCGGCCGTCACCCGCGGACGGCGCCAGGCCATCGTTCCTGTAGGACACCAGGAGGCTTGTCAGTCCCAGTGCGCGGGCGGTGGTGACGGCCCTCAGCCCTTCCTGTCTGGTAGCTCCCCTGCCGTGCACCATAATCGCCCACGTGTTGGCTGTCCGGTCCCGTCCGGTTCCGGTGGAGTCGCCAGGCAGGACCAGCCATGCCGGCGCTTCCCCGCCCTCGACGTCGACCATTACGTCCTCATACGGGAGTCCGGCTGCTGCGGGGTTGGGATGGACGGCTCCGCTCCACCAGCCCCGGGTCGCCTTGGTGAGGTCCCCGGAATAGACCTCTTCAACCTCGCGCTCCACCGTCCGCTCCGCTGGAGAGTACGAAACGATCCGGCCGACCCGCGCATGGCCGGTGCCGCCGTCGAAAAACAGACCGTAGGAGCCCTCTGTGGTGTTGTCCTCATTGGCAGCGAGGATCACATGCAGCTTCTCGCCGTCACGGGTGACGGCCAGGATCTCCTGGTCCTCCGCCCGTTGCCGGACGGGCGTGATGACCCGCCGGGCAAAGTAGACGGCCAACGCCGAGGAACCGGTAGCAAGGGCGGCGCCAATGGCACCGCCGGCGATGAGTCCGCCGATCCCCCATTTGGTGGACGTGGATAAACCGGTGCCGGCGGTGGAAGCAGGTGGACGATGGGATGAGGCCATGCATCTATTCTTACCGCCACAGGCCGTGGCCCGGGGCATCGTGTCGCACGCCGCGCGGTACTAGGCTGTGGACATGAGCGATCCCATTGTCATCCTGACCGAAGAACCGCTGGTTGCAGAAGACCGCCAGAACATCGAAAGCCTGGTGGATGGCCGCGACGCGCAACTGGTCCTGCTGGTGCCGGCAAACACTGAGCGGCACCTCCTGATCGACTTCCTGGAGAACCTGTCCATGCTGGAAGTCGCCAAGGCCTTCCGCGAGCTCGTTGCGAAAGCCCCGGACCCTGAAGCCGAACGTACTGCTGCCGGTGAGACCCTGGCCGCCTCGCTGCGCACGCTGCAGGGAGTGGGCGCCGGCGTCAGCGGCGAGATCGTTGAGGGACGTGCCGTGGACGGATTGGTGGCCAAGGTCAAGGAACTCCAGGCTACGCAGGCCGTGGTGGTGACCCGGCCGCATGCCATCGCCGACACCCTGCATACAGACTGGGCCAACAAGGCCCAGGACATCCTTGGCCTGCCCGTGCTTCACCTGTACGCGGGCTCGGGATTTATTGGTGACTCGTAAGCGTTCACTACAGCATGAGTGTCTTTGACAAGAATTACCTGGACAAGGCTGGATCCATGACCAACCCCGCGGAAAAGACCGACGAGCAGTGGCGCCAGGAACTAACGCCTGAAGAGTTCCACGTGCTGCGCCAGGCCGGTACCGAACGCCCCTACACCGGTGAGTACTGGGATACGCACACGGCCGGGGTCTACCAGTGCAGGGCCTGTGGCACCGAGCTGTTCACCAGCAACGAGAAGTTTGACTCGCATTGCGGCTGGCCGTCCTTCTGGGCTCCGCTGGCGGAAGGCCGGGTGCGCTACATCCACGACCGCACCTTGGGAATGGACCGCGTGGAGGTACGCTGCGGCACGTGCGATTCGCACCTGGGGCACGTGTTCGAAGGCGAGGGCTACGGCACTCCCACAGACCAGCGCTACTGCATCAATTCGGTGTCGCTGAAGCTGGTGCCCCGGGACGGGTCCTAGCTCCACATTCGTCATGGCTGAGTGCCCGTCGATCCACACTAAGCAAAAGAGTCTCTAATGCTCGGCTTGATTTTGGATTAGTGCCACTGGTTGCTTGCTACGCTCGCAAATAACACGGCAAGCAACCAGAAAGGCCTTCGCGACAATGACGACCGCAACGTCCGCACCTGCCCGCATCACCGCAACGAATCCCGAGTGGACAGCACTCAAGGCGGCAGCCTCAGCCCTGCAGGCACTCCAGGTCCAGGACGGCTCGATCCCCGAGGAAACCAACCACGCCGCGGCCTCCACCCACGTGGACACCCTGCTGGTTTCGGTGGAATCGCTTGCCCCAGCGTTTCCCCACGATGCGGCGTACCTTGAGGCCGTGCAGGAAGACTTCCGCCGCTGGCGCGACGCCGGATTTGGCGTACCGGACTTCCTGAACTCACTCCTGGCCTTCCAGCCGCAGGAGCAGCGCGTCGACGGCCTGCAGCACCTGGTGATCTTCCCGATGTACACACAGAACGGCAGCACCAGCCGGCTGGTGGAGGCCGTGCTGATCGAGGTCATCTGGCCTGAATTCATTGGCGGACTTGAGGCAGGCGAGTACTCCAACAAGCTGTTCGTTCCCATCCGCTTCCTGGATTTCACTGCCGGCTACGACACCAACTCCGCCGTCCTGTTCCCTGAGTCGGTGGCAGTTCGCGAAACACCCACCTTCACCTGGGGCGCCATCTTCGCCGACCGTGAAGCCGCCCGGTTCCGCCGCGTCCTTCGTGCCGCTGCGGACATCACGTCGCTGGAACTTCCGGCCGACGCAGCGGAGCTGCTGGACAACCAGCAGCTCGCCGAAGAAACCTTCGTCATGTGGGACCTCATCCACGACCGCACCCACATGCGCGGGGACCTGCCGTTTGACCCCTTTATGATCAAGCAGCGCATGCCGTACTTCCTGTACTCCCTGGAAGAACTCCGCTGCGACCTGACCGCCTTCCGCGAATCGGTGCGGATCGAAAAGGACGACGACGCCGACCCCCAGGCCCGCAAGCACGCCCGCCTGGTGCAGTATGCAGTCATCTTCGACAGGATCTTCCGCTTCGCCATCACGGGATCACGCGTCCGCAACTACGACGGCCTCGGCGGCCAGCTGCTGTTCGCCTGGATGCACCAGCACCACGTGCTGCACTGGACCGACACCCGGCTCACCATCGACTGGGACGAAGCGGCCGACGTCGTGATTGCCCTCGGTGCCCGCATCGACGAACTGTACTGGCGCTCGATCGACCGGCCCAAGACCGCCCACTGGCTTGCCGCCTACGAGCTGATCTCGGAGACTGTTACGGCGAACCCGGCCTCCGTGTGGGCCAAGGGTCCGGATGCCCTGCCGCTGGATGGCCCGCCGCGCGGCCTCACGGACCAGGTGCTTGACGACGAGTTCCCACTGTCCATGTTCTACGAAGCACTGGAGAAGAAGATGCGTCCCGTTATTGAATCCACCGCCGGCATCACCGGACTGTCCCAGGCCGTGGGCGGCCCGCAGTGACCACCGCTCCGGAGGGGTCCGGCCGCACTGTCCTTGTTACGGGCGGCAGCGGTTCCTCAGGGATCGCCGTGGCCCGGGCCCTCTTGGCCACCGGCGCCCGCGTCGTGCTGGTGGGCTCCGACCCCGGCCGCATCGCCACGGCAGCGGCCGAAGCGGGCGTCGGCGCCACCCACCTCGTGTGCGACCTCGCGGATGCCGCCGACGTCCAACGCCTCCACAAGGAGGTCGCTGCCACGGCAGGCCCCGTTGATGGCGTGATCCACCTGGTGGGCGGCTGGCGCGGTGCCACAGGCATTGCGGACCAGACAGACGCGGACTGGGATTTCCTCTCGACGGCGGCCATCACCACCCTGCGCAATGTCAGCCGGGAATTCTATGCCGAACTCGAAACGGCGCCAGCCGGCAGGTTCGCCATGGTCTCCTCAACGGCTGTCGAGGCCCCCGCGGCAGCCATGGCGAACTACGTCGCCGCCAAGGCCGCAGCCGAGGCCTGGACTGTGGCCATGGCCGAGGGGTTCACCCGCTCGGGAAGCCCGGCAGCCGCCGTCGTCCTGGTGGTGAAATCCCTGGTGGACAGCGAAATGCGGGCGCGGCAGCCTCAACGCCGCTTCCCCGGCGCCACCGACGTCGATGACCTGGGTGCCGCCGTCGCAGGCCTGTTCAGTACCCCCGCAGCAGAGATCAACGGCCATAGACTGAAAGTGTGACCTTTCCCTTGAACACCATGACCCAGACCCCGTCCGAAACCGCCGGCGTACTGCCCTCGGGGCGGATCCACAACCCGTCCGTCCGCGGCTTCGCCTCGGACAACTATTCCGGCATCCATCCGGAGGTGCTGGCCGCCCTGGCCGGTGCCAACGACGGCCACCAGGTGGCCTATGGTGACGACGAGTACACGGCACGCCTCCAGGAAGTCCTGGAAGGCCACTTCGGCCCGGGTATTGAGGCGTTTCCGGTGTTCAACGGCACCGGCGCCAACGTGTTGTCACTGCAGTCCCTGCTGCCGCGCTGGGGTGCTGTCATCTGCGCCACCACAGCGCACATCAACGTTGACGAGAACGGTGCCCCGGAGCGGATCGGCGGCATCAAGCTGCTGGCCGTCCCCACGCCCAACGGCAAGCTCACCCCTGAGCTGATCGACCAGGAAGCCTGGGGCTGGGGCGATGAGCACCGCGCCCAGCCCCTGGCCGTCTCCATCACGCAGACCACCGAAGTCGGCACCTGCTACACGCCCGAAGAAGTCCGGTCACTGGCGGACCACGTCCATGCCAAAGGCATGAAGCTGCACATGGACGGTGCCCGGCTGGCCAACGCCGCAGCCCACCTTGGCGTGCCGCTGCGGGCCTTCACCCGCGACGCCGGCGTGGACATCCTTTCGCTGGGCGGCACCAAGAACGGACTCCTGTATGGGGAAATCGTGGTGTCGTTGAACCCGGAAGCATCAGCAGGCCTGAAGTACCTGCGCAAGATGAACATGCAGCTTGCCTCCAAGATGCGTTTCCTCTCCGCCCAGTTCATTGCCCTTCTGGAAGGTGACCTGTGGCTGCGGTCCGCCTCGCACGCCAACGCCATGGCCAGCCGGCTGCGGGCTGCCGTTGAGGATATCGACGGCGTCAGGCTCACCCAGGACACCGAATCGAACGGCGTCTTTGCAGTGCTGCCTGCCGGAGTGGCGGACCGGCTGCGGAAGTCCTTCCGGTTCTACGACTGGAATGAAGCCACCGGAGAAGTGCGGTGGATGTGTTCATTCGACACCACAGCTGAGGACGTTGATGACTTTGCAGCGGCAGTACGTGAGGAACTCGCGGCGTGCCTGCGGTGAATGCCGCCCGGAGTTAAGTACTCTGCGAGGGTGAACGATCTCGCCCACGTTCCCGCAGATTTCCTGCACGCACTGGGAACGCTCCGGAAGGCCAAAAGCCGCAGTGAACTGCGGCTGGCCGAAATCCCTGCGCCCTCAAGGCTGGCCCCCTACGCCGTAGCCCTGGGGGCCGAGGTCCTGTCGCCGGCCTCCGGAGCCACCACCCCTGTCCACGGCCCCGCCGCCATGGCCCTGGCTGCGGCAGGGCCGGAGGACGAAGAGGAGCTGGCCACCGGCCGCTTCATCCTGCTGCATGACCCCGAAGGTTCGGCGGTGTGGGACGGCGAATTCCGGATCGTCACCTACATCCGCGCCCAACTGGAGCCGGAGATGGGCAACGACGAAATGCTCGGTTCTGTTGCCTGGACCTGGCTGGTGGAAGCACTGGAGAACCGCAAAGCCGCCTACCGGGCCGCCGGCGGCACGGCCACCAGGGTGCTCTCGGAGAGCTTCGGCACCCTGGCCGGCCGGCCGGACACCATCGACATAGAGCTTCGGGCCTCCTGGACCCCCGCAGGACCGGACGTCGGAGCACACCTGGAAGCGTGGTCGGACATGGTGTGCACTTTTGCCGGGCTTCCACCCCTTCCCGACGGCGTCTCCGGACTTCCCGGCCGTCGCCGGAACTAGTCCGAACGGTGCCCGGAGCCACCATGCCTTCGGTTTTCCGGGCCATTGACCGCATTATCGGTAAACTGGGGGCACCATGACCCCTCATATCTCGGACAACACCACCGCCGGCGCCCCGGCGGATGAGTCCATAACGCATATCCAGGTTGACGGCTTCGACGCCGTTCCGCAGATCATCGACCTAGACGCCCCCCGGGAGGGAGTTCCCCTGGTGATCGAAACGCAGGCCGGCCTGGAGCGCTGCGCGGCCGCTCTCGCGGCCGGGACCGGTCCTGCAGGAGTCGACGCGGAGCGGGCCTCCGGATTCCGGTACGGGCAACGCGCCTTCCTGGTCCAGATCCGCCGCGAAGGCGCGGGCACCTGGCTGATCGATCCCGAACCGTTCGAGGACCTGCGCATCATCAATGAGGCGCTGGAGGGCGTCGAGTGGATCCTCCACGCGGCCAGCCAGGATCTTCCCTGCCTGTCCGAGCTGGGCATGTGGCCGGCAAAGCTCTTTGATACGGAACTCGCCGCCAGGCTGGCCGGCCTCCCCCGCGTTGGGCTGGCGGCAGTCATAGAGCAGCTGCTCGGCTTTGGCCTGGCCAAGGAGCACTCCGCGGCAGACTGGTCCACCAGGCCACTGCCGGAACCCTGGCTCCGTTACGCCGCCCTTGACGTCGAGGTCCTGGCCGAACTGCGCGAGGAACTGATCGAACTCCTCGAAGAAGGCGGCAAGCTGGACTACGCGGAGCAGGAATTCGCGGCCATCCTCGAAGCAGGTGTGGCCCCACCCCGGGTGGACCCCTGGCGGAAGACCTCCGGCCTGCACCAGATCCGTGACCGGCGCCAGCTGGCCGCCGTCCGTGAACTGTGGCTGGAACGCGATGCCCTGGCCCGGAAAAGGGACGTCGCTCCGGGCAGGTTGATTCCCGATGCCGCGCTGGTGGCCGCCGCCAAGGCCATGCCTTCGACTGTTCCCCAGCTGCTGGCCACGAAGGGCTTCCATGGCAGGGCTGCCCAGCGCGAAGCGCCACGCTGGCTCCGCTGCATCAGCGCCGCCCGGGACCTGGAGGAACTGCCGCCGCTGCACCTGCCCACCAACGCGCCGCCGCCGCCCAGGGTGTGGGCCGACCGCGACCCCGAGGCCGCGGCCCGGCTTGCCACCGCCAGGCCTCTGCTGCAGGAGCTGGCAGACCAGCTGGTGCTGCCCCTCGAGAACCTCCTGACTCCGGACTTCCTTCGCCGCCTCGCGTGGCGTCCGCCGTCGGAAATCTCCGAGGAAAGCGTGGCGGAACAGCTGGCAGCACTGGGAGCCCGCAGGTGGCAGGTTGAGCTGACGGCCCCAGTCATCGCTGCCGCCTTCCTGGACCCCCAGCCGCTGCCGGCCAAGGAGGCCAAGAGCGCCGATTAGGCGTACGGCCTGTTTTCGGTCCCAACTGCCGGCCCACCGGCGGACCGGCTTCCGGGCCTGACGAAGCCCGTCTCGTAGGCGAGGATCACCGCCTGGGTACGGTCGCGGACCTGCAGCTTGCCCAACAAGGACGCGATGTGTGTTTTGACGGTTTCAGGGCTCAGGTAGAGCTCAGCAGCGATCTCCGCGTTGCTCCTGCCCGAGGCCAGGCCGGCCAGAACATCCTTCTCCCGGCGGCTGAGGCCCTCAACCGCACGGGCCGAGGCACCCCCTGATTCAGGACCGGAGAGCTGCCTCACGGACTCGGGAAACACCACGCTGTCCCCCGTTGCCACTGTCCGCACGGCCTGGATGATTTCCTCGGGCCGTGAGCGCTTGAGAAGGAACCCCGCCGCCCCGCACCGCAAGGCCTCGAACACGTAGTCGTCACTGCCGAAGGTGGTCAGCACCAGGACTTTGGGAACGCGGTCCCGGCCGTGATCGGCGGCGAGCAGGTTCCTGGTGGCCTGGATACCGTCCACCAGGGGCATCCGGACATCCATGAGCACCACGTCCGGCCGCAGCTTCGCCGCCAGGGCCGGGACATCGGCGCCGTCACCGGCCTCGCCCAGGACCTGCAGATCCTGCTCGCCCTCGAGGATGGCCCGGAGCCCGGAGCGGACAAGGGGCTCATCATCAACAATCAGCAGCGTGATCACGTCACAGGATCCCTTCGTTCGTTGTCCAGGGAAGGTCCGCATCAAGGTGCCATCTCCCGCCCGATTCGCCGCTGTGGAACCGCCCGCCCAGCAGCAGGACGCGCTCCTTGACGCCGGCCAGGCCGCGCCCTCCGGGTTGCGGAGCCGCTTCCGCTGGTTGTCTTCCGGCGGGCCTTCCGGAAGCTGATGGCATGGGATTGCTGATTCCGATATGCACCGCGCCTCCATCCGGCCCCCGGGTCACCGCCAGTGACACCTCGCACAGCCCGTGGCCACCATGCTTGAGGGCGTTCGTCAGCCCTTCCTGGATGATCCGGTAGGAGTCCCGGGCCAGGGACGCAGGAACGGCACTTGGGTCCCCCGCCATCTGCAGCGTCGTGCGCAGCCCGGCGGCGCGGTGGCGCTCCAGCAACGCCGGCACTTCGTCGAGCACGTGGGGCACGGGGTCAGCCTGCCCGGAAGGGGCACGAAGGATTCCCAGGACCTGGTCCAGCTCCTCCATGGCTGCCCTGCCCGCATTTTCCACTGCGGCCATGGCCTCCTCCGCCTTGTCGGGATCCGCCGCCAGCAAACGGCGGGCAGCAGCGGCCTGGAGCGTCGTGACTGTCAGTGCATGGCCAATGGAATCGTGGAGTTCGCGGGCAAGCCCGTTGCGGCGGGCCAGCTCGCGCGCCTGGCGTTCAGCAAGGGCGAGCTTCTCCAGCCTCGAGGGTCCCAGCAGCAGCACGGCCCAGGTCCTCAGCCGGCTGGCCAGGACCACGAGGAGTCCAAGGGCCGCAACCGAGGCAGCCAGTACCAGCCAAACAGCTGTTACGGGGTCGGTGCCGGGCAACACCTGGGCAGCCAGCGGACCCGTGACGGCAAGGCCACCAGCGAACGGGGCCACCACATAGCCAACGAGGACCGGTATCACGAAGACCAGCACCGTCACGGCGAGCGCACCGGATGCCAGATGCAGCAGGAACCATACTGCGCCGCGGGCCGTATCGCCTGGCCGTGCCGGTCCGGCCGGCTCCGCCAGGGCAGTGCCCAGGAGTTCATTGGCGGCCGTGCGTTCCAGGGTGCGCATGACCCTAAGGGTGGCTGGGACGGCCAGGAAAGCGGCTCCGATGAGCAAGCTGCTGGGGACAGCCAGCCAGTTCCCGCCGCCGCCGAAGCGCCACAGCTGGACGATCCAGGCAGCCACCGCGCCGTATGGCACCGCCAGCAGTCCGCCGATCATCAGGAAGACAGCCGTCCGCAGTGCTGCGGCCGGCCGTCCCCCTGGTGAGGCGTTTGCTTTCACGCTCAACATTGTTCCTTATCAGCTGTTGCGGTGGCAGTCAGGGCATTCTCCCCGGCGTCGCAGGTAATAGGCGAGGGTAGCCGCCGCCAGCGCAATCCCCCATAGCGGCCAGAGGAACGCCGGACCATAGGGAGCCCAGTTGCTGGCGCTGAAGGAGGGCACCATGCTGCCGGACGGCATGGAGGCCATCCTGATCATGGTGACGGACGCGGGGATGACGGCCATGGCAACAAAGGTTGCCGGGATGACGGCGAGCCGGATGGGTACCCGCCGTCCTGCCAGGCCGGGGATCCATCGGGGAAACACCTCGCCCCACTTTTGCACCAGGCCCAGGGTCAGGATGGCGCCGGCTAGTGCCATCGCGCCAAGTCCGAGAGCGCTTGAGTCCATGCCCTGGGCCACCATTTCGTCCTGGATGGAGGGATCGAGCCCCACCGGTATCCCGAAGGCCCAGGCAATCCGGGTGATGGCGTAGACCAAAGGGACGACGACGGCGACGCTCACCGCTGCACGGCCCCAGCGGGCCGCTGCTGCCGCGGAGAAAGGTCCGTCGGCCGTGGCTGCATTCCGCCCGCAGCGGCTGCAGGCACCCCGATAGGCACGGTCCACTCGCACTGCCAGGGCAACCCAGAGCGCTGCTCCGGCGGCCAGCCCAACGATGTTCATGAGCGAGGGGTCCAGGAGCCGGTGAAGGCCGTCCTGGATCTGCGGGTCATAGGAAGCCTTGGCCAGGATGACGGGGATGTAGCCGATGACCGAGAGCAGCCGGGCATCTCCCACCAGGCCCAGCGCGATCAGGCACATCATGCCGGCCATCAGGGCAACGCCCGCCCTGAGGGCTTTGGAGGGCGATGCTGTTGAACGGCGGGTGCCGGCAGCAGCGGCGAGGGCTGCCGCGGCGATGGCGAGTACCACGAGCCCCCACCCGACTACGCCATGCGGCACACCGAAGAGGAGGGAGGTGGCATAGGGGTCGGCGTCACCTACCGGGAACGGCGTGCCCGTGAGTCCCCAGGCGATGCCGGCTGATGCGTAGGCGGCAGCGAGGACACCGGTGCAGAGGGCGAGGCGGTTCCTACGGAGAGGTTTGCCCTGGGGCAACGTGGTCAGCGGGTCTGGTGCTGTTTTCCTGTTGTTGTTCATACTTCCACGATCCCGTTGGGCAGCCCGCGGCACTTCCCCGTGAGGGGTGGTCCTGCTCCCCCGTTCGGGGGAATTCCGCATCCTTGCACGCAATGTTACTCACGAGTAACATTGGAATCCACTGCCTTGGATGAAGCACCTGCGGATCATCCGGCACCGAATTCTCAATGAGGAGCATCACGTGAGCCAACACCGGAGAACCGGCACCCCCCGTACCGTGCGCGACGTCGTCTTTGTGGACGGCGTGCGCACACCCTTTGGCCGCGCCGGGGAGAAAGGCATCTATGCCGGAACGAGGGCCGATGACCTGATGGTCAAGTGCATCCGTGAACTGATGCGGCGCAATCCCGCCCTCCCCGCGGAACGCATCGATGAAGTGGCCGTGGCCGCAACCACCCAGACCGGCGACCAGGGCCTGACGCTCGGGCGCACGGCAGCGCTCCTGGCCGGCCTTCCCCGCACCGTCCCGGGCTTCGCGATTGACCGGATGTGTGCCGGCGCCATGACCGCCGTGACCACCACGGCAAGCGGCATCGGTTTCGGAGCCTACGACGTCGTCATTGCCGGCGGTGTGGAGCATATGGGCAACCACCCCATGGGCTCCGGCGCGGACCCCAACCCGCGTTTTATGTCCGAGCGCCTGGTGGATCCGGCAGCCCTGAACATGGGCAACACCGCCGAGAACCTCCACGACCGTTTTCCCTCTATCACCAAAGAACGTACCGACGCCTACGCTGTCGCTTCGCAGGACAAGCTCGCTGCCGCCTACGCGAACGGGCAGATCCAGCCGGACCTGGTTCCTGTTGCCACCATGAAGCCGGGGCAGGGCTGGACGGTCAACAGCGTGGACGAACCGCCCCGCCCGGGAACCACCCTGGAGGACCTTGCCTCGCTGCGCACACCGTTCCGTGCCCACGGACGCGTTACGGCCGGAAACGCCGCCGGGCTCAACGACGGCGCCACGGCAGCAGTGCTGGCCTCCGCGGACGCCGCGGAGGAATTGGGCCTGCCGGTCAAGATGCGGCTGGTCAGCTACGCATACGCCGGCGTCGAACCTGAGGTCATGGGCATCGGACCCGTCCCGGCCACCGAAAAAGCCCTGAGGAACGCCGGACTGGACATTGCGGACATCGGCCTGTTCGAGATCAATGAGGCTTTTGCCGTCCAGGTCCTCAGCTTCCTGGACCACTTCGGAATTTCGGACGACGACCCCCGGGTCAACCGCTACGGCGGTGCCATCGCCGTGGGCCACCCCCTGGCATCGTCCGGAGTCCGCCTGATGAACCAGCTGGCCCGGCAGTTCGAAGAAGACCCGAGCGTCCGGTACGGCATCACCACCATGTGCATTGGCCTGGGCATGGGCGCAACCGTCATCTGGGAAAACCCCCACCACCCTGACTACAGTGGCAACCAGACCGTCAGCGACGACGCTGCCACCACCGAAGGAGCCGCCGCATGAGCGCCGCAGACTTTAACAAGCTCGCAGAACTTTTCCCCGACGAGACGGTCACGCACTCCTACGTGCAGGACATCAAACTGCCGCCCGTCAACGGCAAAAGCCCGGGCACCTTTGCCCTGATCACCCTGGACAACGGCCTGGACCACACCAAGCCCACAACACTGGGCCCCAACACGCTCGTGGAACTGGGCACCGTCCTGGAAGGCCTGAAGGAACGCGCAGCACGGGGGGAGATCGTCGGCGTCGGCGTCACCGGCAAGCCGTACTTCCTGGTGGCCGGCGCGGACCTTTCATCAGTCAAAACACTGGACAGGACCGAACACGGCCTGTGGATGGCCCAGCTCGGCCACGACGTCTACGGCACCCTGGGCAACCTTGGCGTGCCCAGCTTCGCGTTCATCAACGGCCTCGCCCTGGGCGGCGGGCTTGAAATTGCGCTCCAGTCCACCTACCGCACAGTCTCGACGGCGGCCGGGGCACTGGCGCTTCCCGAAGCTTTCATTGGCCTCATCCCCGGGTGGGGCGGCGTCTACATCCTGCCCCGGCTCATCGGGCCGGAGAACGCCGTGAAGGTCATGATCGAAAACCCGCTGAGCAACAACAGGACCCTGAATGGTCCTGCAGCGTTCAACCTGGGCATTGCCGATGCCCTCTTCGAGCCCGCCGACTTCGTCGAACAGTCAGTTGCCTGGGCTGCCCGCGTTATTGCCGGAGCCGAGTCGCCTGCGCGGAGCAACGCCGTCGATCCTGCCGATCCCGCAGTTGCCGAACGCTGGGCGGCTGCCATTGCGGGAGGCCGGGCCTTCATCGAGGCCAAGACGTCCAACGCATCTCCTGCCCCCGCCAAGGTGCTGGACGTGATGGAGGCAAACCGTACGCTGACCCAGCGTGAAGGCGCCGAACTGGAGGCCAACACCCTGGCCGTCCTGATGCAGACCGAGGAATTCCGTTCCACCGTGTACGCATTCCTGGACCTGGTCCAGAAGCGGGCCAAGCGGCCCGCCGGAGCGCCGGACCGTTCCCTGGCGCGTCCCGTGACCAAGGTTGGCGTTGTAGGGGCCGGCCTTATGGCCAGCCAGCTTGCCCTGTTGTTCGCCCGGCAGCTGAAGGTGCCGGTGGTACTGACGGACATCGACCAGGCCCGGGTGGACAAGGGCGTGGGTTACGTTCACGGCGAGGTGGACAAGCTCCTGGCAAAGAAGCGCATCAGTGCCGACGCAGCCAACCGTACGAAGTCCCTGGTCAGTGGCTCTGTTTCCAAGGAGGCGTTCGCGGATGCCGACTTCGTGATTGAGGCAGTTTTCGAGGAGCTCGGCGTCAAAAAGCAGGTCTTCGCCGAAGTGGAGGCCATCGTCCGTCCGGACTGCATCCTGGCCACCAACACCTCCTCCTTGTCCGTCACCGCCATGGCCGAAGACCTGGAGCACCCGGAACGGCTGGTGGGCTTCCATTTCTTCAACCCCGTGGCCGTGATGCCGCTGCTGGAAATCGTGCGCGCCCCGAAGACAGATGACGCAGTCCTGGCCACCGCATTCGAGCTGGCGAAGGGACTGAAGAAATCAGCTGTGCTGGTCAAGGACGCCGCAGCGTTTGTGGTGAACCGGATCCTCTTGCGGCTGATGGGCGAGGTGACGGCGGCCTTTGATGAAGGCACGCCCGCGGAGGTCGCTGACAATGCGCTGCGGCCCATGGGGCTCCCCATGACCCCGTTCACGCTGGGCGCGATGGTTGGCCTTCCCGTTGCCCAGCATGTCCAGGAATCCCTGCACGCAGCATTCGGTGACCGCTTCAAGGTGTCGGCGAACCTGCAGAAACTCATCGACAACGGCATCACGTCGCTCTGGGTACCGGGTGCTGACGGAAAGCAGGAAATCCCCGCAGCCACCCTCGCGTTGATGTCCTTCGGCTCCTCACCGTCCACGGCGGACGAGGTGCTCCGCCGTACCCAGGACGCCCTGGCTGAGGAGATCGGGCTGATGCTCCAGGAAGGCGTGGTGGCCGCGCCGCAGGACATTGACCTCTGCATGATCCTGGGCGCCGGTTGGCCCATGTTCCTGGGTGGCATCACGCCCTACCTGGACCGGGTGGGGGCTTCGGAGCGCGTCAACGGCAGGCGGTTCCTCGAGCCCGGCGTCGCTTCCAGGACAGCCTAGGTCTGTTTGCGCGGCCAGGCGGCCGGTGCGGCAACCCCAAAGGCCGCACCGGCGCCGAAATGCGTCGCGAGCACATCGGCGAACGCACCGTCGGCCACAGGCCTCCCCTGGCTGAGGACCAACAGCCTCGCACAGGTGCGGTACGCGAAGTCGAGGTCGTGGGTGACCATCACGATCGCCGCCCCACGGGCAGCCTCGTCCTCGATGGCCGCGCCGAGGATTTCGAGCCCCGGCCCGTCCAGGGACACGGTGGGTTCGTCCAGGGCAATAAAGCGGGGTGCCTGCGCCAACAGGGCAGCCAATGCGGTCAGGCGCTGCCCGGATGCCGGCAGCTCGTAGGGGTGGGCCCCGGCAGCATCCAGGAGACCACAGCGTCCCAGGGCCTCATCAACCCTGAGGGCGCGCCCGGCATCTCCTACACTCCTTGGCACGGCTGCTGCCACTTCACGCCATACGGTCCGTTCGAACAGCTGCTCCCGCGGGTTCTGGAGCAGGGCGCCCAGGCCCGTCCCCCGATGCGCCGCACCCTGCTCCAGGCTGAGCTCTCCCTGCTGCGGAGCTGACAACCCGGTCAGGAGCCGCAGCAGGGTGGACTTTCCGGATCCATTGGCGCCTGCAACTGCCACGCACTCCCCCGCCGCCACTGTGAGGCTGACGCCATCCACCACAGGCGCTGCCGGGACCTGCCTTCTCCATCGGCGCTGCTGGCTGGTTGGGTATCCGAAGCCAAGCCCCTCAGCAGCAACAACCGGATTCGCCTGCCCGGTACGTGGCTGCAGCACGCTGCCGGTATGACGGGCGGGCGCAGTTGCTGCTCCGCCAAGAACCGGCAGGCCAAGGACCGCTGCCTGGACCGCCGCAGCGTCAGGGGTTCCTTCGAAAACTGCCCGTCCGGCGTCGAGGAGAAGCACCCTGTCCGGCACCATGCCCGCGCCGGCAAGGTCTTGGGAGAGGAGGATAACGCCCATCCCGTCCTCCACGAGAGTGCGGAGGGCATTGCTGACAAGGGCCCGGGCTTCCAGGTCCAGCCCGGCAAGGGGCTCATCCAGGACGAGGTATCCCGGGCGGCGGGCGATGGCGGCAGCGATGGCTACCAGCTTTTGCTGTCCGCCGGACAATTCTGCGGGATGGCGTCCCAGCAGCTCCGCCAGTCCCAGGGCACTTGCGGTTTCCCTGACCCGTTCAGTCATCTCCGCCCGCGGCAGCCCGGCATTCTCCAGCGGAAACGCAATCTCCGCCTCCACGGTGGACGCAATAGTGGATAACTGTGCCGCAGCGTCCTGGCCCGCGTAACCTGCCAGCGCACCCCACTGCCGGTGGTCCACCCGGGACGCCTGGGCCGCCGGGAAGGCAAGGACATGGCCCCCCAGTTCAACGGTGCCCGTCATGGATCCCCGGTGCTGGCCAGGCAGCACACCGGCGAGGATCAGTCCGAGCGTGGTTTTTCCGCTCCCGGACCCGCCGGCCACCAGCACGCACCCGCCCGGTCCGGCGCCGACCTCCACGCCGGCCAGGACCGGGTCCCGGCTGTCCGGATAACTGAAGGAGTCGATGCTAAGGCGCACTGCCGCCTCCCCCGGGACCAAACCAGAGAACAAGGAAGACCAGCAGCCCCAGGCCAACCACCCAACGGAATGCTGCCTGAAGCCGCGAGTCAGGCACTTCCATAAGGCTGGTGCGCCGTCCCGTGCCGCCGAAACCCCTGGTCTCCAGTGCAGCAGCACGTTGGCCGGCTTCATGCATCAGGGACAGCAACAGCGGCACAGCCAGGATGCGGAAAGAGGCCAGCCGGGCAGGCAGGGTAGTTCCCTTGGACACGCCTCGAAGCTGCTGGGCCTCGCGGATCCGCCGCACGCGCTCGCCAACGGCCGGCGCAATGGTGAGGGTGGAGCACAGGACAAAGCCCACCTGCGCCGGAACCCGGTAGCTGTTGCACAGCGCCATGATGTCCGCTGGCCGCACACTGAAGGAAAGGCCGAGGAACAGCACCACCAGCACGGCCCCGCGCAGGATCAGCGTGGCGGCCAGCGCCAGCCCTTCAGCAGAGAGCCTGGCCGGACCCCACACCCACAGGATGGTCCTGCCCTCCGGATGGAACAAGCCATGCGTCAGCAGCAGCGATGCCGCCAGCGGCAACAGGATCATTCCGGCCGCGGGTAACACCCTGCGCCAGGTACCGGCCACCACTGTTCCGGCTGCTGCCACGAGGAGTACGGAAAGGGAAAATAGCCACTGGCCCACCGCCGTCGTCACCACTACAGCAGCGACGACGGCGGTGAGGTGCGTGAGCGGGTTCAGCCGGCCCAGGCTAGGAGTCCCTGGTTCCGGCCAGCACCCGGTGACGGCGCACGAACGGGAACGCGAAGGTGACCCGGCGGGGAAGGGCGTAAACCAGCAGCGCCACCAGGGTAAAAACAATGGCCTTGTCCATGGGATCCGAAATCAGGGCCTGCTTGGTGATCGCTCCCAGCAGGGTATCGCCCATCGCCCGGAATGCACTGACGATGGCGCCCGTGGCAACGCCGGACGTGCCGCCGAACACAAACGCGGCCACCGGAGCGGACACCACGCCGCCAAGGATGCCCGCCACGAAGCCGGCCACGGGGGCAAGGTAGAACCGCCGGAAGAAGCCGTGACGGGCAGCGAGGCCGGCCAGGAAGCCGACCAGCGCCGCGCCGGCCGCAAAGGGCAGGACCGTGGGGTTGAAGAAGGACCAGACGATGCTGCTCAGTGCCCCCGTGGCTGCACCGGCGGCGGGACCGGCGAGGACAGCAATCAGGACCGTGCCAATGGCATCCAGGTAGAACGGCACCAGCGTGCTGCCGACGAACTGGCCCATCACGATGTTCAGGACGAGCGCCACCGGGATCAGGACCACGGTTGTGGTGGGGAGGGTGGGAAGCACCGCGATCACCAGGAGGATGGCACCGGCCAGGAAGCCGGAGAGGGCGATGAGGGCGGATGCACTGCCCGGACCGGACGCAATATCCGCGGGCTGGTTCAGGACCAGGTAAATGTATGTTCCGGCAATCGCTGCGGCGCCGAGGATTTCCAGGATGCGGCGGTTCCGCCGGGCCGCCGGACCGGCTTCGGGCAGCGTCAAGGGCGAGGATGACATGGTTGTCCTTCAGGGTTCGGGCTCTCCAGCCCGGATAGTGTCAAGGCTGTGCGTTGGACTGCCTATGTCACCTCGGCAGCGGATACCAGTTTAGCGTCAGGCAGCCAGCCGCCGGGCCAGTCCGCCGATTGACCTGATGAGCTCGGCGAACGCTGCCTCCGGGTTGTTCCCTGAAACGATCAGGGCGTTGGGCGCATGGCCCCACAGGTTGCGGTAATCGGCCACTGTGGTGCCCATCAGCAGCGGTGAATCGACCTCTACGTCCACTGTGGCAGGCCGCGTGGAGTACTCCAGTGTCCCCGCAGCAACGCCGGCAGCGAAGAAGTCGTGCACATGTGCCACGTAGCCCTGGTCGTATTCGCGGTGGAATTCGAAGTAGAACCGCAGGGCGTCGGACAAATGGCGCACCAAGGGGTTGTCCTGGGTGCTCCGGAGCCCTTCCGGCTGCCCGGGCAGCACCAGCTCCTCTGTAGCGCAGCCCGCCTCCGCCGCCAGCAGGGCGACATGTTCGGGGCGCATTTCGATCCGTTCCGTGGTGTCCAGGGAGCACACAACAGGAAGCCGGTCAGCCGGCATCCCACGGTAGGCGTCGTACACTTCTTTGGCGGCGTGCGGATCCACGTGCGTGTTCCACTCTGCCGTGGGCGTCGTGTTGCCCTGGTGGTAGAAGGCGCCGCCCATAATAACCACTTTGCGGAGCAGTTCAGGGAGCCGGGGCTCCCTGCGGATGGCCAGCGCGAAGTTGGTCAGGGGTGCGGTAATAAGCGCCGTCAGTTCACCTGGGCGGTTGCGTGCCGCTTCCACCCACAGGTCCACCGCGTCCCGGCTGGAGAGGGACCCCGACGGCGGCGGCAGGACTGCGTGCCCCAAGCCCTGCGGACCGTGGGTCTCCGGCGTGGTGACAAGCGGAATCTTCAACGGAGCGCGGGCGCCGACGGCTACCTCAACGTTGGTCCGGCCGCACAGCTCCAGGACGGCCAGCGTGTTGCGTGCCACCTGGTCCACATCGGCGTTGCCCGGGGACGCCGTGACCGCCACGAATTCCACATCCGGCAGCGATGCCAGGTACGCCAGGGCCAGGGCGTCATCGATGCCGGTGTCCACATCCAGCAGGAGGCTTGCCATGTCCGCAGGGCCTAGAACAGTGCCACCTTGGGCACCTTCGGGAAGATGTCGTCCAGTTCCGCCAGATCATCGGCGGACGGCTTCCAGTCCGCGGCTTCTGCGTTCTGGCGCACCTGTTCAGGCCTGGTGGCACCGGCGATGACGCTGCCCACGGACGGCTGTGCGGCCAGCCACGAGAAGGCCACCTGCACCTCGTTCAGCCCGCGCTCCGAGGCGAACGCGCTGAACTGGCCCAGCTGTTCCCAGTCGGCGTCGTCCACCAGGTTCTTGCGCGTGTGGCTGAGCCTGGAGCCCTCCGGGGCCTTGTGCGGCGCGTACTTGCCGGTCAGCAGGCCATTGGCCAGCGGGAAGTACGGCAGCACGCCCAGACCAAATGCTTCAGCCGCCGGTGTGACTTCCAGTTCAGCGCGCCTGTCCAGCAGGTTGTAGTGGTTCTGGGTGGAGATGAAGCGGGCGCCGCCGCTGGCACGGGCCACATACTCGGCCTCGGCGATCTGCCAGCCTGCGCGGTTGGAGTGCCCGATGTAGCGGACCTTCCCGCTGGTGACGAGGTCATCGAGGGCCGCCAGCGTTTCCTCAATGGGAGTCTGCGGATCGGGGGTATGGAACTGGTAGAGGTCGATCCAGTCGGTGCCGAGGCGCCGCAAAGATGCTTCTGCCGCGCGCACGATGTACCGGCGCGAGCCGCGGGCGCCAAAATCGTTGCCGTTGGCACCGCGCATGTCCATGCCGAAC
Organism: Pseudarthrobacter sp. J47; assembly: GCF_049810315.1. Lineage (GTDB taxonomy): Bacteria > Actinomycetota > Actinomycetes > Actinomycetales > Micrococcaceae > Arthrobacter. Next base: position 1,657,365 of record NZ_CP187358.1, on the reverse strand, counting down.
TTGGTGGCCACCACCACGTCCCCGCGCCGGCCGCCCAGGGCCTTTCCGAGGATTGTCTCGCTCAGGCCCGGCTCGCGTCCGTAAGTGTCAGCGACGTCGAAGAAGGTGATTCCGGCGTCCAGGGCGGCATGGACGACGGCGTCACTGCCTTCCTGCGATTCGGTCACCGTATTGGGCCGGCCGAGGTTGTTGCACCCCAGGCCCACTACGGAAACGCTCAGTCCGGACGTACCCAAACGGCGGTATTCAGTCATAGTCTCAACCCTATACCGGCCCAGGCCGCTGCCAAGGAACGCCTACAGGCTGAAGACTGCTCCTGCGCGCGGCGCATGCTTCAGCCGCATTGCGGTGGGATCGGAATAGGGGGCCGCCCCGATGCTCAGCTTGGTGAAATCCAGGTCCTCGCCCCGGATGCACACCTTGATGGCGTTGACCGCCTTGTTCACGTCAGGGCAGAGGCAATAGATGTTCAGCTTGAAATCGCTGAACGCGGAGCGGTCCACCACGCCCAGGCCCCGCCAGGCCAGGTGGCTGATCAGCGCATCCTTGGCCTTCTCCTCCAGGTAACGGTCCCGATCCGTGCCTTCGCGGGTCTTCAAGGCGTACTGCGCCACCACCCAGAACTGCTCTTCTTCGGGGATCTCCGCGTAGCCGTCCTCGTCGCACTGGGCAGCGAAAGCCGCCATCAGGCTCTCTGCGGCCTCGGAACCGGCGACGTCGGTTTCCTCGGTTTTGCTCTGGTGCCCCACCACTCCGTAGTTCATCACGAACTGCGAATAGTCCTCGTCGAACCAGGCCTCACGGAAGTTCAGCACGCCGTCCTCGTCGCGCTTGTATACCCGGATAATTCCGCTCATTGCCGTCCTTTTCCAAACCAGTAAGTTTCCGTTCCATCGAACGGCGGATCCTGCGCCTTGACCGCCAGGAAGAGCGCGTCTGCGGTCTCCCTGATCCTGTCCACCACCGGTTGCGGATAGCCCATGGCCAGCCGGTGTTCGGCAAATTCGTCTTCGTCGTCAATGTAGACGCCGTGCTTCGCGGACCTGATGACGTCCAGGTCCATATCAACCACGTGGAATTCCGTGACGTCGGGCCTGATGGGCCGCCACTCATGGGCCAGCGCCAGGTCTATGTACAGCCTGAAGTCGCCCGGGTACGTGTCGTCGTAATAGGTGGCCACATAGTCGCCCTCGCGCGGCACCAGGAGCACGGCGTCGGAAGCGGCATGGAAAGCCGCTCCGGGGCGCGAACAGAAGGAACCGGCTGGCTGGAAAATCCACCACCCGTGCTGGTCCTCCCCCAAATAGCGCCCGGGCACCACCCAGTGTGCGGTGCCATCCCATTTCCTGTTCCTGGCCACCACAAGGTGGCCGGGCGCCAGTCCTGCGGGGCGGCGGTCCGGTTCGCTGAACGTCACAGGATCGGCAGGCTTCCGGTGCTTGGGTGCTGGTGGCCCGGAAGGGGACGCGCAAAAGGCACTTTGGTCCCCAAAACCTGCGCAACGACGTCGTGCGCTATCTGCTGCGCAGTCAGCCCCACGCGTTCCAGGACCTGGCCGCGTGTGCCGTGGTCCAGGAAGTCAACAGGCAGGCCTACCTCGTTCAGCGCGGTATCCACGCCGGCAGCCCGCATTTCCTGGCGGATGCGCGAGCCCACGCCGCCGGCCCTCACGCCGTCCTCAATACAGATGACCAGGCGGTGCCGCGAAGCCAGCGCGATGATGGAACGCCGGACCGGAAGCACCCAGCGCGGATCAACCACGGTGGTGCTGATGCCCTGCGCGCCCAGCCTGTTGGAAACGTCCAGGGCGAGCTCTGACATGGCGCCCACGCTGACGATCAGGACGTCGTTGTCTGTGGAACCGGCAGGGCGGCGCGCCAGGACATCGACGCCGTCGGAAAGCCTTTCCACTGCCTCTACCTCGGCACCCACTGAACCCTTGGAAAAACGGACAACGCTGGGAGCGTCGGCAATCGCCACGGCCTCACGGAGTTCTTCCCGCAGCCGCGTGGCATCGCGGGGAGCAGCAAGGTGCAGTCCGGGAACAATCTGCACCATGGCCATGTCCCACATTCCGTGGTGGCTGGCGCCGTCCGGACCGGTGACGCCCGCCCGGTCCAGGACCAGGGTAACGCCGGCCTTGTGAAGGGCCACATCCATCAGCAGCTGGTCAAAGGCACGGTTGAGGAACGTGGCATAAATAGCCACCACCGGGTGCAGGCCGCCGAACGCCATGCCGGCCGCGGACGTCAGGGCATGCTGTTCAGCGATTCCGACGTCGATCACGCGGTCCGGGTGCCTTGCCGCCAGTTTGTGCAGGCCTACCGGAATCAGCATGGCACCGGTGATGCCCACGATGTCCGGCCGTTCGTCTGCGATATCGGCGATTTCGTCGGCAAACACCGAGGTCCAGGACGCTGCGCCGGCGGAAGCGGTAGGCTCTCCCGTTTCCGGATCAATAACGCCGACGGCGTGGAACTGGTCAGCCTCGTGGGCGCGGGCCGGCGCGTAGCCGTGCCCTTTCTCCGTCATGCAGTGCACGATCACCGGCCCGGCATAGGTGCGGGCGGTGGAGAGTGCGTGCTCCAGGGCGGCGAGGTCATGACCGTCCACCGGGCCGATGTACTTCATGCCGAGGTCCTCGAACATGCCCTGCGGAGCCCACCAGTCCTTGATGCCCTTCTTCATGGCGTGCAGGCTCTTGTAGGTGAACTGGCCGGCGGGGCCGCCGTTCTGGAGTTTCTTCTTCCACCAGTCCAACGTGCCCTCGTAGGCCGGGGCCGCCCGGAGGGAGTCGATGGTGGGGCGCAGTGACGCCAGGTAGTCGGCGAAGCCGCCCACTGTTGGCGCGTAGGACCGGCCGTTGTCGTTCACCACGATCACCACGCGGCGGCGTTTGTCAGCGGCAATGTTGTTGATGGCCTCCCAGGCCATACCGCCGGTGAGGGCACCATCACCGACGACGGCGACGACGTAGCGGTCGCCCTCACCCGTCAGCTGGCGGGCGCGGGAAATGCCGTCCGCCCAGGACAGCGACGAGGAGGCGTGCGAGCTCTCGACGATGTCGTGCTCGGATTCCGCGCGGGACGGGTAGCCGGACATGCCGCCCTGCTGGCGGAGGGTGCTGAAGTCCTGCCGGCCGGTGAGCAGCTTGTGGACGTAGGACTGGTGCCCGGTATCAAACACAATGCTGTCCCGGGGCGAGTCAAAGATGCGGTGCACTGCCATGGTGAGCTCGACGACGCCGAGGTTGGGTCCCAGATGGCCGCCGGTCTGCGAGACGTTGCTGATCAGGAAAGACCGGATCTCCGCGGCAAGCTCATCGAGCTGCTCGCGGGACAACTCGCTCAGGTCCTGCGGATTCCGGATGGTATCCAGGATTCCCAATGGGCCCTCCTTCGGATGGTAGACATGCCTGTTAACTCTAACGCCTCGGCTCCGGGAAGAACGTCAAAGCCCCGGCTGGTCAGTGACCGGCCGGGGCCTTGGCGCTCAGCGCGCGGTGGCGCGATTTACGCTAGTTGGCGGAAATCTGGCGCAGCACGTACTGCAGGATGCCGCCGTTGCGGTAGTAGTCCGCTTCGCCCGGCGTATCGATGCGCAGCACGGCGTCGAAGGACTTCACGGAACCGTCCTCGGCAGTGGCCGTGACCTTCAGCGTCTTCGGGGTGATGCCTTCGTTGAGGGCAGTCACACCCTCAACAGCGAAGGTTTCCGTGCCGGTGAGGCCAAGCGTCGCAGCCGACTCGCCAGCCGGGAACTGCAGGGGCAGCACACCCATGCCGATCAGGTTGGAGCGGTGGATGCGCTCGTAGCTCTCAGCCATAACGGCCTTGACGCCCAGCAGCGCGGTACCCTTGGCAGCCCAGTCTCGGGACGAACCCGAACCGTATTCCTTGCCTGCCAGGACCACCAGCGGGGTGCCGGCTGCCTGGTAGTTCTGGGCGGCGTCGTAGACGTAGGCCTGCGGGCCGTCAGCCTGGGTGAAGTCGCGGGTGAAGCCGCCCTCCACGCCGTCCAGGAGCTGGTTCTTGATGCGGATGTTCGCGAACGTGCCGCGGATCATGACCTCGTGGTTGCCACGCCGGGAGCCATAGGAGTTGAAGTCCTTGCGCTCCACGCCATTGGCCAGCAGGTACTGGCCGGCGGGGGTGTCGGACTTGAAGGAGCCGGCCGGGGAGATGTGGTCGGTGGTGACCGAATCGCCCAGCTTCAGGAGCACCCGGGCACCTTCAATGTCCGTAACAGGCGACGGGGTGGCCTGCATGCCCTCGAAGTACGGGGGCTTGCGGACGTACGTGGAGTTCGGATCCCAGGCGAAGGTGTCGCCGGCCGGGGTGTCGAGCGCCTTCCAGCGGTCGTCACCTTCGAAGACGCCTTCGTAACCCTTGGCGAACATCTCCTTGTCGATCGAGGAGTCGATGACTTCCTGGACCTCCACCGGGTTCGGCCAGATGTCCTTGAGGAAGACGTCGTTGCCGTCGGCATCCTGGCCCAGGGCATCGGCGTCGAAGTCGAAGTCCATGGAACCGGCCAGGGCGTACGCGATGACCAGCGGCGGGGAGGCCAGGTAGTTCATCTTGACGTCCGGGTTGATGCGGCCTTCGAAGTTGCGGTTTCCGGAGAGGACCGCGGTGACGGAGAGATCGTTGGCCTGGATGGCCTCGGAGATTTCGGGCTCCAGCGGACCGGAGTTGCCGATGCAGGTGGCGCAGCCGTAGCCCACGATGTAGAAGCCGAGCTTCTCCAGGTACGGGGTCAGGCCCGACTTTTCGTAGTAGTCGGTGACGACCTTGGAACCGGGTGCGACCGAGGTCTTGACCCACGGCTTGGCAGCAAGTCCCTTTTCCACGGCGTTGCGTGCCAGCAAGGCGGCGGCCAGCATCACGGAGGGGTTGGACGTGTTGGTGCACGAGGTGATCGAGGCGATCGACACGGCACCGTGGTCCAGTTCGAACTCGCGGCCGTCTTCCATGACGATGTGCACCGGGCTGGAGGGCCGGCCGGTGGCGCCGTTTGCGGCGGACACAACGCGGCTGGTCTCCGTGGTGTGCGAATCAGCGTGTGTGAAGGACGGAGCATCCGACGCCGGGAAGGATTCGTCCAGTGCCTCGTCCACGCTGCCGTCCTCGATGGCGACGTAGTTGTGGATGTCCTTGCGGAACTGCTCCTTGGCATCCGTGAGCTCAATGCGGTCCTGGGGACGCTTCGGGCCGGAGATGGACGGAACAACCGTGGACAGGTCCAGCTCAAGGAACTCGGAGAAACGCAGTTCACGGGAGGGATCGTGCCAGAGGCCCTGTTCCTTGGCGTAAGCCTCAACCAACGCAACGTTCTCGTCGGAGCGGCCGGTCAGGCGCAGGTAGTCCAATGTGACGTCGTCGATGGGGAACATTGCGGCCGTGGAACCGAATTCCGGGCTCATGTTGCCGATGGTGGCGCGGTTGGCGAGCGGCACAGCGGCAACGCCTTCACCGTAGAACTCCACGAACTTGCCCACAACACCGTGCTTGCGCAGCATTTCGGTGATGGTCAGTACAACGTCGGTAGCCGTAGCGCCTGCGGGAATGGACCCGCTGAGCTTGAAGCCCACAACGCGCGGGATCAGCATGGAGACGGGCTGGCCCAGCATGGCGGCCTCGGCTTCGATGCCGCCGACGCCCCAACCGAGGACGCCCAGACCGTTGACCATGGTGGTGTGCGAATCGGTGCCCACGCAAGTGTCCGGGTACGCACGCAGCGCACCGTCCACCTCGCGGGTCATGACCGTGCGTGCCAGGTACTCGATGTTGACCTGGTGCACAATGCCGGTTCCCGGGGGGACAACCTTGAAGTCATCAAAGGCCGTCTGGCCCCAGCGCAGGAACTGGTAGCGCTCACCGTTGCGCTGGTACTCGATCTCCATGTTGCGCTCCAGTGCGCCGGCGTTGCCGAAGGCGTCAATCTGGACGGAGTGGTCGATCACCATTTCTGCCGGTGCCAGCGGGTTCACCCGGGTGGGATCGCCGCCCAGTTCCTTGACAGCCTCGCGCATGGTGGCGAGGTCGACGACACAGGGAACACCCGTGAAGTCCTGCATGATCACGCGGGCAGGCGTGAACTGGATTTCTGTATCTGGCTGGGCGTTGGGATCCCAGCCGGCCAAGGCGCGCACGTGATCGGCTGTGATGTTCGCGCCGTCCTCGGTCCTCAACAGGTTTTCAAGCAATACCTTGAGGCTGAACGGAAGGTTTTCTGCACCTTCAACGGAGTTCAACCGGAAAATTTCGTATTCGGTTCCGGCTACATTAAGTTTGCCTTTTGAACCGAAGCTGTCCACAGTGCTCATCGCAGGACTCCTCTCGCAACAGTTTCATCTTTGTCGCGCGGTTGTCCGCTAGCTAGTTAGGCGAACCTAATTAGCGGTACCGGGGCATTTTGCTCGTCATCAGGTGTGATGGCGGACGCGACAGGACTACGGGGCCAATAGTAGTGGCTTCAGCCCCGGGGAGTCAGCAGCGCTACCGTTTCGAGGTGGTGGGTGTTGGGGTACAGATCGAACGCCCGCAGCCCGGCCAGCTGCCAGCCACCCTGCCGGAAGTAACCCAGATCACGCGCGAACGACGCCGGATCGCAGGACACATAGGCGATGGCCCTCGGATTTGAGCTGATCAACTGATTGACCACGGCCTTGCCGGCACCCGCCCGCGGCGGGTCCAGCACCAGCGCATCAAAACTGTAGGGCTTCTGGCGCAGCACGCGTTCCACGCGCCCTTGGACAATGCTTACCTGAGGTGCGCCATGGAGGTTCTTGCGCGCATCACGGCTGGTGCCCGGGGATCCCTCAACGGACAGGACCGAGCCCGTCTCCCCCACGGCGTCGGCCAAAGCGGCGGTGAACAGGCCGGCGCCGGCGTAGAGATCCGCCACCGTGGCACCCGGCTGAAGGTAACCGCCGCCGGCCAGGAAACGCGTGACGGCACCTACCAGGACCTCGGGTGCACGGCGGTGGATCTGCCAGAACCCGGCGCCTGTAACCCGGAAGTCGTGCCCCACGGCAGATTCCTGCACCCACGTCCTGCCCCGCAGCTGCAAGGCTTCGGACTTCTCCGGATCAAAGCTCGCCACCGAGACGTCATCAGGCAACTGGGAAATGATGGCGGCCAGGCGCTTGGCCTTGGTGCCGGCAGCGGGCGTGAGCAGGACAAGGGGCCGGGAGCCGTTGGCCGGCGCCGCCACTTCCACCCGGTCAATCCCCTGCAGGTCCACGTCCCAGAGCCGCAGGGCGTTGATGCCGGCCTCGGCGAGCGGCATTTCCCGGACCCCGAACACCTGCTCGGAACGGTGCCCGTGCATGCCAAGGCGGCCGCCCCGGGTGACAGAAAAAGCCGCCCGCGTACGCCAGCCCAGGCCTTCCGCAGTTGCCGGGGCAGGTCCTGCTTCACCGGCCCCTGCGATCAGGGGCACCTCTTCGACCTCAACGGTGTTGCCGGGCTCGACGTCGGTCCCGCCACCGCCGAGGCGCTGCAGCTGCTCAGCCAGCACCTCGGATTTCAGGGCCCGCTGCCGCGCAGGGGCGATGTGGCCGAATTCCGCTCCGCCTACCGGCGGATGCCCATTGGCCCAGGTGCGGCCGGCATCGGCGGCATGCCAGAAGTGCTCCACACGGTCCGGCGAGGCTTCCAGGACGTCCACGACGTCTCCCCGCCAGAACCGGGCGTCAGGCCCGGCCTCGGTGAGTCGCACCCTGACCCGCTCCCCCGGAATGCCGTGGCGCACGAAGATCACCCGGCCGTCCACGCGGGCAACGCAATGCCCGCCGTGGGCAACGGGGCCCACCTCCACCTCGAGTTCGACGGGTACGTCAGGATGGATTGCCGGACCGCCGGAGGCGGCAGGATTCTCGGCGCTGGTGGTGGTGTTGATGGCTCTCCCGGGTGTGGTCATCGCAGGTCCTGCAGGTTCTTTGCTTCTTCAGAGGATTTTAGTTGCCAGGGAACGCTGGCCACCATCACGCCCGGCTCGAAGTGCAGCCGGGTCTTGATCCTGAGTGCTGTCTGGTTGTGGACCAGCTGCTCCCACCATTTGCCCACCACGTACTCCGGGATGTACACAACAATCAGGTCCCTTGGGGAGTCCCGCCGCATGGTGGTGATGTACTCCATGATCGGCGTAATGGTCTCTCGGTAGGGGCTGTCCAGCACGGTGAGCGGGACGGGGATGTCGAGCTTTTCCCAGTCGGCAACGGTCCGGGCTGTCTCCTCGGCATTAATGTCCACCGTGATGGCGTCAAGCCGCGAAGGCCGCGAGGCACGTGCGTAGGCCAGGGCGCGGAGCACTGGCTTACGGACGTGTGATACGAGCAGCACGGCATGGACCCTGGTGGGCAGGGCGCGGGGGGAGGAATCCTCGTCCACGGCCAGTTCCTTCGCCACGTTGTCGTAGTGGGCCTTGATGCTCCACATCGTCAGGAAGAGGGCTGTCATGGCCAGCAGCGCAATCCAGGCGCCCTGTTCGAACTTGGTCACGAGCACGATCACCAGCACCAGCGCGGTCATTCCGAAGCCGATCATGTTGATGGTTCGTGACTTGAACATCCGGCGCCGGACGTTGCGGTCCTTGGCCAGCTTCAGTTCGCGGCCCCAGTGCCGGACCATTCCCAGCTGGCTGGCGGTGAAGGAGATGAACACCCCCACGATGTACAGCTGGATGAGCTTGGTGACGTCGGCGTCGAAAGCGAGGATCAGCACCAGCGCCCCGGCGGCCAGGGCCAGGACGCCGTTGCTGAAGGCGAGGCGGTCACCCCTGGTGCGCAGCTGCCTGGGCAGGTAACCGTCCTGGGCAAGGATGGAGGCAAGGATGGGGAATCCGTTAAAGGCGGTGTTGGCTGCGAAGACCAGGATGATTCCGGTTGCAGCAACGACTACGAAGAACAGCACAGATCCGGCACCGAAGATCGTCTGTGCCAGCTGGCTGATGGCCGGGTTCTGGATGTAGTCCGCGGGAAGCGGCTGGCCGTTGAGGAGGAACTCGGTGGCGGGATCGGCCACGATGTGGACCTTGGCGGCATTGGCCAGGAACATAATGCCGGCCATCATGGTGGCGGCTATGACGCCGAGCATCAGCAGCGTGGCGGCCGCGTTTTTGCTCTTGGGCTTGCGGAAGCTGGGGACGCCGTTGCTGATGGCCTCAACACCGGTCAACGCAGCGGCGCCGGAGGAGAACGCGCGAAGCAGCAGGAACGCGCCGCCCAGTCCCACCAGGCCCTCGTCGAAGCCCTGCACGGGGACAATCTCGAACGCCGCGGATGGTGCCTGCTTCAGCTGCCCCGTTGCCGCCTGGAAGATGCCAACCGCCGTCATGCCCAGGATCGAAACCAGGAAGATATAGGTGGGAATGGAAAAGAGGCGGCCTGCTTCGCGGACACCGCGCAGGTTCACCAGTGCCAGAATGACGACGCCGATCGTCGCGAAGGCGGCTTTTTGCCCGTGCAGCGCGGGAATGGCAGTGGTCAGGTAGACGGCGGCCGAGGAAATGGATACCGCGACTGTCATCACGTAGTCCACCAGCAGGGCCGAGGCCACGGTCAGCCCCGCAGACTTCCCCAGGTTGACGTTGGCGATTTCGTAGTCGCCACCACCGGACGGGTAGGCGTGCACGTTCTGCCGGTAGGAAGCCACCACCGTCAGCAGCACCACCATCACCGCCAGCCCCACCCAGGGAGAGAAGGCCACGGCACTGACGCCGGCAAGCGCCAGCGTCAGGAGGATTTCGTCCGGCGCGTAGGCGACGGACGACAGTGCATCCGAAGCGAATACGGGCAGGGCGAGACGCTTCGGAAGCAGTGTGTGCGGCAGCCGGTCGTTGCGGAACGGCCTGCCGACGAGCATCCGCTTCGCCGCGTTGAGTATTGTCAGCACTCCACAAAGTTAGTCGTATTCGCCGTCGATGTCATGACGGCCGGACCACGCCCCCGCAGGCTGATCCGATCCGTCCCCCTGCCGGTAGAGTTCTCACTGCAGGACCGTGGGGACCAGGACTGCAGAAACACAGACTGTGGGAACGAACGACTTGAGGAGAATGGCGTGGCGCACTTCGTCATCATGGGTTGCGGACGCGTGGGCGCCACCCTCGCGCACACCCTGGAAGAAGCCGGCCACTCCGTGGCAATCATCGACCAGGACGACCGCGCGTTCCGCAGGCTCAGGCAGGGTTTCACGGGCAGGAAGGTTACCGGCGTCGGTTTTGACAGGGAGACGTTGAAGCAGGCCGGCGTCAGCGAGGCGTACGCCTTTGCCGCCGTTTCCAGCGGGGACAACTCCAACATCCTCGCAACCCGGGTGGCCCGCGAAACCTTCCACGTCCCGCATGTGGTCGCCCGCATTTATGATCCGGGCCGCGCCGAAATCTACCAGCGGCTGGGCATCCCCACAGTCGCAGCAGTCCGCTGGAGCGCGGACCAGGTGTTGCGCCGCATCCTTCCGGAACAGCATCTGGCGGGCGAGTACCGGGAGCCGTCAGGCCGCCTGGTCCTGAGCGAGATGGATCTTGACCCGTCCTGGATCGGCCAGGGCATTGGCACGATCGAAACCACCGCCGGCGTCCGGGTTGCCTACCTGACCCGGTTCGGCGAAGGGATTCTACCTACCCCCGCCACCATCTACCAGGAGGGAGACACGGTCCACGCCATGCTGCCGCTGGACCGGATGTCCGAAGTGGCCCATGTCCTGGCCAAACCCCCCGTCAAGGAGCTGTAGTGAAAGTCGTTATTGTCGGCGCCGGAAGCGTTGGCTCCTCCATCGCCAGGGAACTGCTGGCCCATAAGCATGAGATCCTCCTGATCGACCTCAAGCCCGAAGTCATCGGCCGCAGCGGCCTGCGTGGAGCGCACTGGCTGGTGGGCGACGCCTGCGAGCTGAGCACGCTGCAGGGAGCAAAACTGGACGACGCCGACGTCGTGGTTTCCGCTACGGGCGATGACAAGGTGAACCTGGTGGTCTCGCTCCTGGCCAAGACGGAATTCGGCGTTGGCCGCACCGTCGGGCGCGTGAACAACCCGAAGAATGACTGGATGTTCAACGACTCATGGGGCGTGGACGTTGCCGTCAATACCCCTCAGCTGATGACAGCGCTGGTGGAGGAAGCCGTGGAGATCGGCGACCTCGTCCGTCTCCTGACGCTCCAGACCGGCGTGGCGTCACTGGTGGAATTCACGGTGCCGCACGATTCGCACGTGATCGGTTCGACCGTGGGCAACATCCTGTGGCCCGAGGATTCAACGCTGGTGGCAATCCTGCGTGACCACGCACCTATTACGCCCAGCCGCGATGACGTGATCGACGGCGGCGACGAGCTCTTCTTCGTCACTACCATTGCCGCCGAAGACGAACTCCGCGCGCTCCTCTCCGCGGAGTCAGCTGACAATGAGGAGGCAGCGGGAGCAGCGGCTCATGCTTCGGCCGAAGACGCCTTCGACGACGGCTTCGAGGGCTGATCTTCCGCGGCCGGACGCGTCAGCAGCCAGGCAACCCAGATCCCCAGGATGTACAGCGGCGCGCCCATGAGCAGGCGGGTGGTGGCCAGGGCAGTCAGCCCGTCGGCGCCCATCAGGTACAGCGGCACCTGGACCACCAGCCGCAAGGCCAGGACCGTGATGATCACCCACGTGCCCAGCCTGTAGGCCTTCAGCCTTGCAGGGTCCTTGCGCCAGTCCAGGCCTTCGTTGCGGATGAACCCGAACAGCAGGCCCGCTATGGGCCAGCGCAACGCGATGGAAGCGATCATCGCTGCTATGTAGGCCGCGTTGGTGATAAAGCCGGGAAGGTAGAAATCCTCTGCCTTGCCCGTTGTGCTCGCGAGCCAGGCTGAAATTCCGACGCCGACGATTCCGGCAAGTGCCTGCGTCAGGGGCCGGCGCTGGACCAGCCTCACAACGGTGAACACCGCAGCCGAAGCCAGGGCCGCCAGTAGCGAGACAGTCAGGTCCCGCCCAATGGTGAATACCACCAGGAACACCAGGCCGGGAAGGATGCTTTCGGCAATTCCCTGGATGCCGCCGGCGCTCTTGAGGACGTCGACCTTGCCGTCGCTGGAGCGGTGCAGACCGGCTTTGGCGGCGTATCCGCCCGCGATGGCACCCAGGTTGTCCGGCCGTGCCTCGGGCTGGTCCGGCTGCTGGCTGTTCATTCTCGCTCCTGGAGGGAAAGTATTTCGTACCGCGGATTAAAGATGGTGGGCTTGCCCTGGCTGTGTGTGAGCATGCCTTCAAACCTGATGTCGGCACCTGCAACTACGCCGGGGATACGGCGCCGTCCCAACCAGATCACCTGGAGCCTTTTGCGGTCGGGTTTCCGGAACGACTCGGCATCCGAAACGATCGCCGTAAAGGCAGCCAGGCCGCTGGAGGGCGGGTACGTGACCGATTCGACGACGCCACGGCAGTCCACCCGTCCGCGGTCCGGAAGGTCGTTGATCCTGAGCGCACTGCCGGTACCGGCATCGCTGCCGGTCGGCTTACGCGTTGCCCAGGGCCGGAGGGCACCGGCTTCAGCCAATGTGCGTGGTCTCCGGGCCGCGTTCGGGCCTTTGGAGCCGCGGCTGTGTCTGCTGCGGGGCTTCCGGCTGCTGTGGCTCCGGCTGCAGGGTCTGCGGCTGCGCTGTGGTGTCCTTGGGCAGGCGCAACGGCAGGAGGTCACGAGGCGGCATGGGGCTGTCGCCACGGATGACCACCACCCGCCGGAACAGCGCCTCCAGTTCCTGTGCCGCCTGGGGTTCCAGGGCAGCTGCTCCCCCCAGAACGCCCCGGAGGAACCAGCGGGGACCATCGACGCCGATGAAGCGTGCCACACGGTACCCCTGGCTGCCGTCGGCGGCCGCGGCAGGTAGCCTGGCCACCAGTTCCGTTCCAAAGCCGCCCTGGATTTCCTCGACCTGGCCGCCCTGGCTGCCAACCGACTGCCCGATCTGTTCGCGGATGTCGTCCCAGAGGCCTTCGGATTTGGGTGCCGCAAATGCCTGCAGCTGAAGGCTGGATCCGTTCAGGTCCAGGGTGACAGCAATCACGCGCTGGGTTTTTTCCTCGATCTCGAGCCGCAGCTGCAGCCCCTCGCTGGGAGCGATCAGCAGCGCACCGAGATCCACGTAACCTTCACGGCTGGTGATTTCGGAGATGTCGAACGGACCCGTGGTGCTGCGGGAGTCATCAGTTCCTTCGCCGGCCTCTCCGGCTGCCCCGGCGGCCTCCTGCTGTGCCGCCTCCACCGGTTCCGCATCCGGAACCTGTTCGTTCCGGGATTTCCTGCCTAGCCCAAAAACCATGGGTTGTCTCCTTCGTTGGGAAGTTACGGGCCGCGGCCATCACCAGGATGCGGCCGGCCCACAGCGGTGCACGGTGGCGGAATCAGGCGGGCGGAATCAGGCACCCTGTGCAGTGAATCCGCCGGTTGAGCCGAAGCCTCCGGCGCCGCGGACCGATCCGCTCAATTCGTTCACGGGGACAAACTGCGCATGCTCCACACGCTGGATGACCATTTGGGCTATTCTATCGCCGCGGCGCAGCTCAATGGCCTCGCTGCTGTCCGTATTCAGCAGTGTCACGGCAATTTCTCCGCGGTAGCCCGCATCCACGGTTCCGGGAGCGTTGACCACGGTGAGGCCGTGCTTGGTGGCAAGGCCGGACCGCGGATGGATCAACGCCACAAATCCCTCGGGAAGCGCGATGGCCACGCCCGTAGGCACCAGTTTCCGCTCGCCGGGTTCAAGGCGTACGTCAACGGTGCAGCGCAGGTCAGCGCCGGCGTCGCCGGGATGGGCATAGGAAGGGGGCTCAAGCCCGCCGTCCAGCATTTTCAACTGCACCTGGAGGGTATGGCGGGAGATTGCTGGAAGTTCAGTCACAGTCATTCACTCTAACGTGGCGGGCTGGCGCAGGCCTAGCCGCCTGTACGCAGCGGTGGCCTGCCGCGGGACGGCCAAAGATGAAATGCCGGGTCAAAGGTGAAAAGCTGTGGGCATGCCCGAATCGAGCCCCGCCTCTCCCCTGCCCAGCGACCAGTCCCCTGACCGGATTCCCGGGAAGCCGGTCTTCGACGAACGGCTCCTGCCCTCACTTTGGATCTGGCTGTTCGCTGTGGGATTCTCCGGCGCCGGGATCCTGGTCTTTGCGCCCATCAGCATTGAGGCCGGATTCATCGCCGCCGCCGTGTTGCTGGTCATCGTCTCCACCCTGCTGCTGCTGTCCACGCCCCGGATCACGGTGACGGACACGGAACTGACGGTAGGCAGGGCAACGATCAGCCGGGAGTACATTTCCGGTGCCAGCGCCCACCGTGGACCGGATGCCACTCGGGAGCGGGGAACCGGGCTGAACGCGCTGGCCTACCTCTGCATCCGTGGCTGGATTGACCCCGTGGTGCGCATCGAGATCTCCGATCCCGCTGACAGGACCCCGTACTGGCTGGCGTCCTCCAGGCGGCCCGATGAGCTGGTCAAGGCCCTGCAGCCGGCTTCACGGGGCTGACCTGCCAGGGGCCGGACCTGGCTTCAGCCCTCGTATACTCAGCCTTCGCACTCCGTGCAATATTTCCGGCCGCCGGACTCCCTGGCCAGCTGGGACCGGTGGTGCACCAGGAAACATGAGGCGCACGTGAACTCGTCCGCCTGCGCCGGCAGCACCTGGACGAGCAGTTCTTCACCGGACAGGTCGGCGCCAGGCAGCTCGTAGCCGTTGGCCAGCTCGGCTTCGTCTTCTTCCACCAGTGCGACGGGTTTGTCGCTCCTGACGGTCTTCAGTTCCTCCAGGGAGTCTGTTGCCAGGTCCTCTTCGGTCTTGCGCGGCGCGTCATAATCGGTCGCCATGTGTTGCTGGTCACTCTCCAAACAGGTTGAGCGGATACTGCAAGTGGCATAACGCTCAGCGGCCCTCGTTTGTGCCCGGTCCGGATTTTGACCCGTTTACCCGGGGAATTGTGCGGAATTTCGCGGCGCGCCCTTGGCCCTAAGCGATTATGCCCGCGCTGGATGGCAGAGTTTCGATTGATAGTAATGCCAGGGTGGAGGATTTGTATGCAGGATCTACGGCTTGTAGGCGTGCACGACGACGGGACTCACCTCCTGTTGACCGGGCCCGGCGGCGAGATGTTCCGGCTGCCGATCGATGAAGCATTGCGATCGGCCAGCCGACAGGTGGCCAAACCGGCCGGTGGAGCGCCGGTGGCTTTGTCGCCCCGCGATATCCAGGCACGGATCCGGGCCGGCGCCACGGCGTCGGAAGTCGCTGACCTCTCCGGCATCCCCCTGGCAAAAGTCGAGCGCTACGAGGGACCCGTCCTCGCGGAGCGGGACTACGTCGCCCGCCAGGCGCGCAAGATCGAGGTAGCCGCCCCGTCTCCGGGCCATGACGCGTACCGTGCCGCCTTCGGCGACCAGCCCGCCACCCTGGAGGACATGGTGTCGCACCGCTTGCGCGCCCATGGGCTTGAGGATTCCGCCGTCGAATGGGATTCCTGGCGGCGTCCTGACGGCTTCTGGACAGTGGTGGCACGCTTCGAAGTGGGCACGGACCGGCCTACCGGCATTGGCGAGGAACCGCCTGCCATGTGGACGTTCAGCCCTGCCCGCAAGACCCTGCAGAACGCCAACCGCTGGGCACAGCAGCTCAGCGAGCTGGAGCCGCTTGACGGACCGGTCCCTGCGCGCAGGCTTGCCGCAGTCACGGACCGGCCCTTTGACTTTGAAGCCGAGGCGGAAGCTTCGCCGGCTGCTGAGCCTGCCGCACCTGCGGCCCCGGTGGTTCCTGCCCAGGAAGCCGACGGCCTGCTGGACCTGCTTCGCGCCCGCCGCGGCCAGCGCCTGGGGGTGGACGAGGACGGTGACGATGCCTTGGCCTTGCTGCTGAGCCAGGGTGTGCCGGCAGCGCATCCCCGGCCGTCGGAGGTTCCTGATGGGCCTGGGCCTGCGGAAGGGGACGATCACAACGACGCGCCTGAAGCACCCGCTGCCCATGGTCCCGCCACTGATGCAGATGCCCGCCGGAAGGATGGCCGGCCGTCAATGATGGCCCGCTTGAGCCTAATTCCGCCGCTGCGCGACAACGGCCCGGACCCCGCAGGCGCCCATGACACCGAGGACCCCTTGGCCCTGCACGACGGCGTCAGCACCGAAACACGGGAAGTCACCATTAAGGCATCCCCGCAGACTCCGGCGGAGCCGCGTCCCACCACTGGAAGTTCAGGTGCCGGACTCGATGAGCTGCTGGGCGGCGGGCAGCGCCGCAGGAACCCTGATCCCGTGCGCCCTGAGCAACAGGGGCCTGCGGCCGGCGCTACTCCTGGCTCAACACCCGGCAGTGAGCCTGCCGCGCCCGAGCGCCAGCCCGCCAAGGCGAAGCGGTCAAGCGTCCCCACCTGGGATGAGATCGTTTTCGGGACGCGCGGCGACTAACCGCGCCAGTGGCACGCGTCCACTTCGAAGGGCAGCAGCTGGTCCTGTTCAGCCATGATCCGCGCCCCGTGGGCGGTGACGCGGCGCATGTAGTGCCGACGGCAGAGCGTCTCATAGCCCACCACCGGGCCCTGGCCGTCCGACTCATGCCCTTCATGGGCACTTTCGGTTCCCATGTCGACGTCGCCCACCACCACCTGGGCGCCCTCCACCACCATGGCACCGTCCACGGTGCGCGCGTTGTGCGTGGCGCGGCGGCCGCACCAGCACAGGGCCTCCACCTGGAGCACCTGGACCCGGTCCGCGAGCTCGATCAGCCGCTGTGATCCCGGGAAGAGTCGCGTTCGGAAATCGGCAGTGATGCCAAACGCGAAGACGTCGATTTCCACTTCGTCCACCAGCCGGGCCAGCTGCTCCACCTGGGCCGGTGAATAGAATTGGGCTTCGTCACAGATCAGGTAGTCCACCTGCTGGCCGCGCATGCGCCGGTTCATCACTTCGTCCCAGAAGTCCGTGCCATCAAGCACTTCCGTGGCATCGGTTTCCAGGCCAAGCCGGCTGGAGATCCTTGACCCGCCTGCGCGGTCATTCCGGCTGAAACGGATGCCGCCGCGGCCACGTGCCCTGTGGTTGTGGTCCATCTGCAGGGCAAGCGTTGACTTGCCGCAGTCCATCGTTCCGGAGAAGAACACCAGTTCAGCCACGCCCTGCCGCCTTTCCCTGGGCCGTGAAGCACAGCAACGGCACTTCGCGTTCAGCCCGGGTCAACGATCCGTGCTGGCCAACGACCTCCAGTGCCGCCGGACGCGTGCGACGGTTGTCGTAGAGGGCAATCCCCTCCCTGGCCGCAATCATGACGTCCCCGATCCTGGGGCCTACCGCGTCGCGGACCTCACCAAAGAGGCCTGCAGCCAACGCTTCCTCACGGGTGAAGATCCATGCCTTGTCGCCGAAACGCGCCTGCCAGTTCTGCAGGAGGCGCAGCTGTGTATCCGCTCCGGCATCCGGTTCCAGGTACAGGTGGACCATCCGCGGCTCCCCCGCAGTGTGGCGGACGCCTTCTATCAGTGCAGGGTCAGCCGAGTAGTCGATCCGCTGGGATTCCGGCACGTCCACCATTCCGTGGTCGGCGGTGAGGACCACTGTGGTTCCGGCAGGCAACCCCCTGTCCAGGCGCTTCAGGGTGGCATCGAGTTCCTCGAGCTGGTGTTCCCAGTGTTCGGACTGCGCGCCGTGACGGTGGCCGGCCTTGTCCAGCTCGTTCAGGTAGTAATACATGAGGGTGGGTCCCGGACCGGACATGGCTTCCGCCGCCGCTGCGGTGCGGGCGTGCGGGGTTACTGCCGAAACGAACCGTCCACCGCGCAACGCCGCGCGCGTCATGGGTGAATCGGCGAACTGCGGCAGGCTCACCGTCACAACGTCCACAGTTTGGGCCGCCACTTCAAGGATGGTGGGGAACGGCTGCCATGCGGCCGGATCAACGCCGTCGTCCCAGTTCCCCAGCATGTTCACCACCCGGTCCTGCGCAGGATCCAGGACGTCATAGCCCACCATGCCGTGCTGCCCGGGCGCACGTCCCGTCCCCAGGCTTGCAAGGGACGCCGCCGTGGTGGAGGGAAAAGCCGAATCCAGCCACACGGGCACCTGGCCCTGGCCGGCCTGCATCACCGACCGCAGGAACGGCGTATGGGCTGCCTTCTTCTTGAGCAGGTTCCGGCCCAGGCCATCAGCCAGGACAACGCAAATGCGCGGCGACTCAGGAAAGGCGAGAGTGTTCGCGAATCCCGGGACGCCCAGGCTCGCCGCAGCGCTGCTGAAGACCTCGGCGATTGACTGGCTGCCGTAAGCCGGAGGCAGGGGAAGGCGGGTGGACGCGCTGGTCAGGTCAGGGAGCATCTCAGCGCTGGTGCCCGCGCCCAAGGCGGCTGCCGAACACGCCGCGGGGCCAGGTGGGCACAGCTTTGGCCGGGTGGCCCACAGTGGACGCCGGCGAAGCTGTGCCGGTGTTCACGGCGCGCAGGGCGCGGGCAAACAGCTTTGCTTCCTGGACAGCCTGGGGGCCATCGGCTTCGGCGCTGATACGAAGGACGATGTCTTCCTGGGCAATGGTGCCGGTGTAGCCGTGGTCTGCCTCGCACTGCGGGTCGCCGCAACTTGCCGGACCCATGTCCAGGCGCTGGCCGCCTGACCACGCTATGGAAAGGGTGACCTCACGCACGGGATCTGAAGGCTTGTAGTTGTGGGGCTGGGTATACATGTAGCTGAGCACCACGGAGCGGATCTGTGCCACTGGAACCGATTCGGTGGAGACCTGGGCGACCATTTGTTCGCCTGCCTCATCCAGCTGGTGGTCGTCAACGTGAGTGATAACCAGCATGTCCGCGGTCAGGACCAGGACGGTGATGTGCCGGCGGACTTCAGCCCGGTCGAAGTGGGTTTCCAGGTGCACCAGGTGGGCGACGCAGTCCCGGCCGTCCAGCGCGTCATCCACGACGTCGGCAACGAGCCGGGGGTAGAAACCTGCCTTCTGCAGCGCGCCGTCGAGGCTTTGCCCCTGCGCGCCATGGCTGTGCCCGCCCTGCCGGCCGGCCGGGTGGGCGCTGCTGTTGGTGTGCGGCTGCGCTTGTGGTTGCGGCTGCGGCTGCGGCGATGAGGGCTGTGGGGTCATGTCCCCCATTTTCACAGATCGACCGGACACTTGCTAACTGCCGCCGGGCTAGCCAAGCATTGCCCGGCGTGCGCTGTCCGTGCGTTGGGCAGGATTCGCGATCCGCACATCGGCGGCAAGGATGGCCAGCCCGTCTCTTCCGCACAGGACGGGATTGAACTCCACCAGGGCAATTTCCGGGTGGTTGTCCTTCAGCAGGGAAAGGCGCGCCGCAAGGTCCTCGAGGGCTCCGACGTCAGCGGGAGGCAGTCCCTGGTAGGAAAAGAGCTTGCGGGAGGCCCGGGGTGAACGGATGAAGTCCTTGACATCGTCAGCAGCCAGCGGTGGCACCCGGTGCGCCCAGTCATCCAGGAGGTTCACTGCATCCCCGGCCAGGCCAAAGGAAACCACCGGACCCAGGAGCGGATCCTCGATGGCGCGCATAATGCAGGCTTGGCCCACCGGGGCCATGGACTGGACCTCAAGGGCAGCGCTGCCGTATCCGGCCAGGGCCCGGCGCATCTGGGCCAGGTTCCTGCGCAGCGAATCGCCGTCCTGGATGTCCAGGCGGACGCCGCCCAGGTCCAGCCTGTGGCGCAGCGCGGGGTCAGTGGTTTTCAGGACAACAGGCCAACCCAGGCGGTCAGCGGCGGCCACGGCCTCATCATCCGTTTCGAACTGCGCCGACGGCAGGACCGAAATCCCGTAATGCCCCAGCAGGGCCGAGGTGGTTGCCGCGTCAAGGGCCTTGAGCTGCTCGCCGCGGACATCCTTAAGCAGGACCTCCAGCTCGGCGTGCACTGCCTCGGCATCGCAGCCTTCCGGTTCCACATACGCGCCGCGGTCCTGCCTGGCCCACTGCGAGTACCAGGCAACAGCGGATAATGCCGCCACCGCGGCACCGGGATTGGCGTAGCACGGAATGCCGGAAATCGACCCGGCCGCGTCCGTACCGCCGGCCATGCCCTCCACATAAACGGAAGGGTCCATAATGCCGGTGAAAATGGCGATCACCGGCTTGGCGGCCTCCACCGAGCACTCCGCCAGCACGGTGGCGATATTTTCCACAGTGAGGCCGCGCGCCGGCAGCAGCGTCACCACCACCGAATCCACCGACTCAGCCGCGAGGGTGGCGGCCAGCAACTCACGGAGGGCAGGCAGCGCCACTGACATTCCGGCGTCGAGGTCCAGTTCCGTGAGCGTCCTGTCAACCACCAGGCCGTTGGCAGCGGCGTTATCCGCCACCACCATGCCCAAAGCATAGGAATTGCTCACCACTGCCACCCGCGGGCCCGCAGGAAGGGGTGATGCCGTAACAATCTGGCTGACGTCCATCAGGGCCTCGATGGTTTCCACCCGGATCACCCCGGACTGGCGCAGCATCGCATCCAACGCACCGGCAGGGGCCTGGGTGGTCCGCACCGCATGCCCGCGCGGCAGCTGCAGGCCCATGGTGTCCGACTTCGCGACGATCACCGGTTTGGTACGCGCCAGCCGCCGGGCAAGCCGCGAGAACTTGCGCGGGTTGCCGATCGACTCCAGGTAGAGCCCCACGGCCCCGGTATCGGCGTCGTCCTCCCAGTACTGCATGAGGTCGTTTCCCGAGACATCCGCCCGGTTACCGGCGGAGAGGAACGTGGAGAGCCCCACCCTGCGCCGGCTGCACGCGGCATACAGGGATACGCCAATTGCCGCCGACTGGCTGAAGAGCCCCAGGCTGCCGCGCTTGGGCAGGTGCGGCGCCATGGAGGCGTTCAGCAACACGTCGGGATGGGTGTTGATCACCCCGAGCGAGGCGGGCCCGATCACCCGCATGCCGTAAGCCCTGGCCTTCCTGACCAGGGCACGCTGGCGCTGCAGGCCGCGCTCGCCGTCGTCCGCAAACCCCGAGGTGGCGATCAGCAGGCCCTTCACCCCTGCGGCTGCACAATCATCAACCACCGCAGGCACTTCCTCGTAGGGCACGGCAATGATGGCCAGCTGGACGGGATCCGGAATTTCCGACAGTTTGCTGAAGGACAACATTCCGGCCAGTTCCAGCGCCTCGGGGTTAACCGCGTAGACCGGGCCCTTGTAACCGCCTTCAATGAGGTGTTCCAGCAGCTGGTAGCCCAGCTTCCCCCATGTGCGGCTGGCGCCAATGACGGCAACTGACGACGGCGCCAGCAACTCGCGCACGCTGCGCGCCTCTGCGCGGTGCTCACGGGATTCCATCACTGCACGAGATTTTTCCGTGGGATCGATGTTGAACTCGAGGCTGACGACGCCGTCGTCGAAGTGCCTGCTGACGTCATAACCGGCGTCCGAGAAAACACCCAGCATCTTCCGGTTCTCCGGCAGGACCTCCGCCGTGAAGCGCCGGATGCCCTTTTCGCGCGCCGCGGCCGCGAGGTGTTCAAGGAGGATCGAGCCGATGCCGCGGCCCTGGTGGGCGTCCGCGATATTAAAAGCGACCTCGGCTTCCGTGGGATCGTCAAGGCGGTCATAGCGGCCGATCCCGATGATCTCTCCGCCGATGGTAATAACGAACGCCACGCGGTCATGGAAGTCCACCTCGGTGAACCGTTTGAGCTCCCTGCTGCTGAGCCGGGCCTTGAAGGCGAAGAACCGCATGTAGATTGAGTTCTGCGACTGGCCTGTGTGGAAGGCCTGGACGGCATCCACATCGGTAGGATGGATTGGCCTCAAATGCGCCGTTCCGCCATCGCGGAGGACGACATCGGCCTCCCAATATTCCGGATATACGCCGCCCGCGGGCTCTTCCACCATAGGCTTAGCCTAGCCAAAAAACTCCCGTGCACACCCTTAAGGACCCATCGCCCCATGGCCCGCCGCCAAAGCACCGCCCCCGCCACCGATCCCGGCGAGGACTACAGCGAAAGAATCGTTGACATCGACGTCACGTCGGAGATGGAAGGCTCCTTCCTGGAGTACGCCTACTCCGTGATCTATTCGCGGGCCCTCCCGGACGCCCGGGACGGCCTGAAGCCGGTGCAGCGCCGCATCCTCTACATGATGAGCGAGATGGGACTCCGGCCGGACCGCGGCCACGTCAAGAGCGCCCGCGTGGTGGGCGAGGTCATGGGCAAGCTGCACCCGCATGGCGATACGGCCATTTATGACGCCATGGTCCGGATGGCCCAGGACTTCGCCCTGCGCCTGCCGCTGATCGACGGCCACGGCAACTTCGGCTCGCTGGATGACGGCCCGGCTGCTCCGCGTTACACCGAGGCCCGGATGGCCGCGGCGGCCCTGACGCTGACGGACCACCTCGACGAGGACGTGGTGGATTTCGTCCCCAACTACGACAACCAGCTCACCCAGCCCGAGGTCCTGCCCGCCGCTTTCCCGAACCTGCTGGTTAACGGCGCCACCGGAATCGCCGTCGGCATGGCCACGAACATGGCTCCGCACAACCTCGGCGAAGTGGTAGCAGCCGCCCGTCACCTGATCGCCAATCCTGATGCCACGCTCGAGGACATCATGAAGTTCGTGCCCGGCCCGGACCTGCCCACAGGCGGCAGGATCGTGGGGCTCGACGGCGTGCGGGACGCCTATGCAACGGGCCGCGGCTCCTTCAAGACCCGCGCCAAGGTGGAAGTGGAACAGCTCTCCGCCCGCCGCACCGGCCTTGTAGTGACCGAACTGCCGTACATGGTGGGTCCGGAAAAGGTCATCGAAAAGATCAAGGACGCCGTCAACGGCAAAAAGCTCTCCGGCATCAGCGACGTTGTGGACCTGACCGACCGCAAGCACGGCCTGCGTCTGGTCATCGAGCTCAAGAACGGCTTCAACCCGCAGGCCGTGCTGCAGCAGCTTTACCGCTACACCCCCATGGAAGACTCCTTCGGGATCAACAACGTCACCCTGGTGGAGGGCCAGCCGCAGACCCTGGGGCTGCTGGAACTCCTGACCGTCTACGTGGACCACCGGATCGACGTCGTGCGGCGACGGACGGTTTTCAGGCTGGGCAAGAAGAAGGACCGCCTGCACCTGGTGGAGGGCCTGCTCATCGCGATCGTCGACATCGACGAAGTGATCCAGATCATCCGCTCCTCGGACGAAGCAGCAGCCGCACGGGTCCGCCTGATGTCCATCTACGACCTCACCGAGATCCAGGCCAACTACATCCTGGAACTGCGGCTCCGCCAGCTGACCAAGTACTCGCGGATCGAGCTGGAAAAAGAGCAGGACGAGCTGCGCCGCGAAATCGCCGAACTCGAAGCGATCCTCGCCTCGGACGAGCGGCTGCGCGCACTGGTTTCCGCCGAACTGGGCGAACTGGCCGACAAGTACGCCACACCACGGCGCACGGTGCTGCTCGAATCGGAGGCGGTCTCCCCCACCGTCGCCGCAGCACTGGCCGCCGGCGCCAACGGCAACGGCAAGGTCAAGGCCGTCCCGCTTGCCCTGGAAGTGGCCGATGATCCCTGCTGGGCCATCCTGACCGCATCCGGCCAGATCGCCCGCACCCATGGAATGGACCCGCTGGGCGAATCCGGCCCCCGGGCACGCCACGACGTTTTCCGGTCGGTCATTGCGACGTCGGCACGCGGCGAGATCGGTGCCGTCACCTCACAGGGGCGCATGCTGCGGCTGCAGGTAGTGGATATGCCGGCGTTACCGATCGTGTCCGGGCTGCCCAACATGGCCGGCGGAGTGGCAGCGAAGGACTTCCTGACGCTGCTGAAGGGCGAGACACTGATCGCTTTTGCGCCGCTGGACCAGGTCCTGGCCCTGGGCACCACCCAGGGCGTGGTGAAACGCGTGCAGCCTGACTACCCGTTGAACCGCGAGGACTGGGAAGTCATTGCCCTGAAGGACAAGGACTCCCTGGTGGGCGTCATTGCCGCCCCGTCGGAGGACACAGACCTCGTTTTTGTCACCCGGCAGGCGCAGCTCCTGCGTTTCCCGGCATCGGCCGTCAGGCCGCAGGGCCGCACCGCAGGCGGCATGGCCGGCATCAAACTGGCTCCGGGCGACGCCGTGCTCTTCTTCGGTGCGGTTACCGCCGAAGACCCCGCCGCCGTCGTCGTCACAGTGGCAGGAACCACCGGTGCGCTGCCGGGCACGGCACCCGGCACGGCCAAGGTGACTGCGTTCTCCGAATACCCGGCGAAGGGCCGTGCCACGGCCGGCGTCCGTGCCCACCGCTTCCTGAAGGGCGAGGACACCCTCCTGCTGGGCTGGGCCGGGCATGGTCCGGCGAAGGCGTCGTCAGCGGCCGGCGTGGCGCGCTCGCTGCCGCAGGAACACGGCCGGCGTGACGGTTCCGGAGTTCCGCTGTCCCAGGCGATCGACGTCGTTGGCCCCGCCATGGCCTGGCCGGAAGCGGCGTCAGAGGAAGCTGCCGCCCAGGAAACGACCGCCCAGGAATCCACCGTCTGAGCGCCGCGTGTGAGGTGCCCCGGATGCGCGGTACCTCCCATAGACTTCAGGCATGCCGATCATCCCTGATGTGAAGGACTGGACCTGGGTGCTTTCAGAGAAGTGCCCGGAGTGCTCGTTCGACCCCTCGACAGTCACCCCCGCCACCGTTCCCGGAACCGTCCGCAACATGCTGCCCCGGTGGCGGGCAGCCCTGCGGCGCCCGGACGTCACCGAACGGCCGGATGAGAATACCTGGTCCACGCTTGAATATGCCTGCCACGTGCGGGACGTCTTCAGCATTTTCGCGCAGCGCCTGAATCTGATGCTCACCCTGGACAACCCCACGTTCGAGAACTGGGACCAGGACGCTGCCGCCCTGGACGCCGATTACGCCAACGCGGATCCGGCCAAGGTCAGCGCTGAGCTGACCGCTGAAGGCGAACAGATCGCCGAGGACTTCGCGTGCGTGCGTGAAGGTGACTGGGACCGTAAGGGGCTGCGGAGCAACGGCTCCGAGTTCACGGTGCTGACCTTCTCACGGTATTTCCTGCACGACGTCGTCCACCACCTGCACGACGTCAAGGGCTAGAGGGACTTCTCCCAGCTCATGCTCTGGTTGACGGGCGAGTATCCCATCCCCAGGTAAAGGGCCAGCGCTCCGGTGGGATTGGCTGAGTCAACGTCCAGTGATGCAACGTCCATGCCGTCCGCGGTGAAGCGGCGGATGGCATCGGCCAACAGTGCCCGGGCTATGCCCTGCCCCCGGTAAGCGCGCCGGACGCCAAGGAGTTCGGTGTAGCCTTCTTTAAACCCTCGCTCGGTAGCGGTATCGGGGTCAAAACTGGCCACCTGGTAGCCGGCAACTTCTCCGGTGGCACTATTGAGCACCACGGTGGTCCAGTCCGGTCTGGCCAAAGGATGCTCCAGCGTGAAGCGCCATGACTGCTCATCGCGGGGTTCGCTCCCCCAGTGGTCACGGAATGCGTCATTGTGGGCCAGCCGTGCCGCCTCGTGATGGACCGGCTCCATCAGCGCCAGTTCCAGGCCGTCCCCCAGTTCCACGAGGGGAGCCGGCTCCCGGAGCGGCCGGTGCATTTCGTTGTACCAACGCACCTCCTGGTAGCCCAACCGCCGCAGGAGGGCCGCTGTCCGTTCCAGCTTCTGCTCGTTGAAGATCCGCAGCCTGGGTTGCCCGGCAGTCCCGTCAGCGGCGAACCTCGCTTTGGTCCGTGCCTCCTGCCAGGCCACAACTGCTGCGCCGATGCCCCTGCGCTGCCATTGCGGGTCTACGCACCCCATCCCCAGGGCTTTGTCTCCGTCCGGATTCTTGGCGATTCGTCCATAGGCCCGCGGCACCCCGGACCCGTCCAGGCCCAGCAGGGTGTGCGTCCGGGGATCGTTCTTGCTGTTGTCCAGCACCTGTTCCAGGTCAGCGCGCTTTTCGCACCACACCGGTTGTTCGACGGCGGCTGTCCGGGCTATCAGCGCCGCCCACGCGTCCAGGTCTGCGCTGGTGGCCGGGCGCCAGGCCAGGCC
Organism: Pseudarthrobacter sp. J47; assembly: GCF_049810315.1. GTDB lineage: Bacteria > Actinomycetota > Actinomycetes > Actinomycetales > Micrococcaceae > Arthrobacter. Next base: position 1,631,390 of record NZ_CP187358.1, on the reverse strand, counting down.
GGTTGCCTGCGGGTCCGGCAGCCCCACGTTGTCGTCCCGAACGGGGTCCTGGCCGTGGTCTTGAGCGGGGTCCTGGGCGTGGTCTTCGGACTGGCCTTGGGCATGGACGGCAAGGGACAGGTCATGGCTGGACGCAGGCATGACCTCAGGCTACTGAACACCAACGCCTGCCACCAGTGACGGCACGCCGGCTTTTTCTTCCCTCTCCCCGCGCGGTGCGTGGCCGGGCCGCAGCTCGAGGCGACTGTCGTCCGGGTCCACATCTGCAGGGTTGTGGGTGACCATCACCACCGTGACGTCCCGCAGTCCCGTGCGGAGCTGGGCAAGCAGCCCGCGCGCCGCTTCGGCGTCCAGGTGCGCCGTGGGCTCATCCAGCAGCAGGACCGGGGCTCCGGTCAGGAGTGTCCGCGCCATGGCGAGCCGTTGTCGCTCGCCGCCGCTGAGGAATGAACCACCCGGGCCGATCCTGCCGTCCAGCCCGCCGGGGATGTGCTCCAGCACCGGCCCCAGCCCTACGGCGTCGAGGGCCTCCAGCAGTTCGTTGTCGGCGGGCTTGCGGCTGGCGGGGCGGGCAAGGACCAGGTTGCCCCTGATGGTGGAGTCAAAGAGGTGTGCTTCCTGGGGGCACCAGGCAGCGGTTCCCGTGACCCTGGCGCTGCCCCGGGCAGCCGGAAGGAAGCCCAGCAGCACTGAAAACAACGTGGACTTTCCGGAACCGGACGGCCCTGAAACCACCAGCCAGCGGCCGGGTTCCGCATGGGCGTTGAGCCCGCTGAACACCGGTTCACCGCCTGGCCATGCCGCGGCCAGGTCCTCCAGTTCCAGGCCGGGCCGGCCGGACGGGCGGTCCGGAACCGCAACCACACCGCCGTCCATATGGTCGTGCGCTTCCCGGCCCTGTCTGTTAAGGCCCTGTCCGTTAAGGGCGCCTGTCCGGGCCAGGCGCTGCAGGATCAGCGAAAGGGCCGGCGCCTGGCGTACGGCGGAGACTACTGAGGCATAGGGCTCAACCAGGGCCAGCTGCATCAGCACCACAGCGGCGACGACGGCGGGAACGGTACCGGACTGCAGGGCGGGAGCGGCCAGCACTCCTGCGGCCAGCGCGGCAAGGGTGCACGCCAGGACGGTGGTGGCCTGGCCGATTCCCTCGGCCCAGGCTGAGCGGCGGGCAGCCGCCGTTGCTGCTGAGTCAGCGGCGCGCAGGTCCTCGAGGATGGCCGGAGCCAGGGCGTTGGCCAACAGGTCGTTCCGGGCGTCCAGCGCCGACGAGATCCGCCTCAGCACCGTTGACCGCAGCCGCCGTTCGGCACGTGCCGACTGCCTGTCTGCCAGGAGGGCCAGTCCCGGGGAAACAACCAGGCACACCACGGCGGAGAGCAGGACAGCCGGAACTGCCGGCGGCAGGACCACGGCAGTGGCCGCTACTGCCGCAGCTGCGACGGCCACCGCGGCCAACGGCGGCAGCACCACCCTGGGCAGCAGGTCACGCAGGTTGTCCACGTCATCAACAACGCTCCCAAGGACGTTGCCGCCACGCAGCAGTTTCCTCAGCTGCAGGGCACGCCGGCTGAGCGATTCCCAGAGGGCGCCACGCAGCTTCGTCATGCCGGCGAACACCGCATCATGGGTCAGGAGCCGCTCCCAGTACCGGAGCAACGCGCGGCCGATGCCGAAGAAACGCACCCCGACGATGGCGCCCAGCAGGTACAGGATGGGGGGCTGTTCGCTGGCACGGATGATGAGCCACCCGGACAGGGCGGAAAGCGCGACGGCGAAAAGGGCCGCCAGTGCGCCCACTACGCTGGCGCCGGCCAGGCGCAGCCATACCGGCCCCAGCACTCCGGCGAGGGCACGGACCGCACCGAACGGCCCGCTCCCGGTGGTCAGGTCCGCGCTGCCGGAAGCAGCGTCCGTCAAACGGGTGGTCCCGTGGCCGGTCGGTTCAAAAGCAAGGGGTTTGTCGATACTCCGGGCGGCGGCCTGTGCCTGTGCAGGTTCCGTGCCCGGCAGTCCGCCGGCACCGCCGCCGGCACCGCCGCCGGTCTGCACTGCTGCGCCGGCCTTCACCACATGGTCAGCCAGTGCAGCGGTTTCGGCATCATGGGCAACCAGAATCACTGTCACAGCTCCCCGCAGTCCTGCAACGGTGGAGCGCACGGCATCGGCCGTTTCGGAATCCAGGTGCGCTGTGGGCTCATCAAGCAACAGGACGTCAGCGCCGGCCTCAAGACGGGCCAGGCCGCGGGCCACGGCAACCCGGCGCAGTTCGCCGGGGCTGAGTTCAGACGGGTGTTTCCCGGCGAGGTGCCCTGCCGCTACCCGGTCCAGCAGCTCCAGGGCCACGTGGGCCCGTCCGTCCTCGTTGCGTCCCTTTTCCGCGGGCAGCCCCAGATAGAGGAGGATTTCGGCCAGCACTGTCTCCTCGAGCATCACCGGGTGCTGTGGAACCCAGGCAACACCCGCGCGGCGGATGCCGGAAATACTGCCGCTCACGGAGGCTGCGGCACCGTCGCGGATGGTTCCGGCCAGGACACCCAGGGCTGTGCTCTTTCCTGTGCCGCTGGGGCCTGCAAGGGCGGTCACCTGCCCGGCCGGTGCAGTAAAGTCCAAGGGCCCGACGGCGGCAGCATCACGTCCGCGGTACGTCACGGACAGACCGGCGGCGCGCACGTCCCGGGGTCCGGCACCGGCGTGAGTGCCGTCGTCGGGATCCCCGTCGCGGCCAGGTCCGGTGCCATCTGCTCCGTCCAGCACGTCATTGACGGAGGCCAGGGCCACCCGCCCGTCGTCGCTGGCATGGTGGGCCGTACCGAGTTCGCGCAGCGGAAGGTAGCAGTCCGGAGCGAGGATCAGGGCCAGCAGTCCGGCCTCCAGTGCCATGTCCCCCGCTACCAGCCTCACACCGATGAAGACGGCCACCACTGCGACGGAAATCGTGGCAATGAGTTCAAGGGCAAGGGCGGACAGGAAGGCGGTGCGCAGCGTGCCCATGGTCCGCTCACGGTATTGTTCGGAGATTTCCTCGAGTGCCGCGCGCTGCTCCCTGGCACGGCCCAGCCCCACGAGGACCGGGAGTCCCTTGGCAAGTTCCAGGATGTGCCCGGACAACCGGTGCAGGGTTGCCTGGGCGTCGGCAACCTTGTCCTCGGTGTATCTGCCGATCAACACCATAAAAAGCGGAACCAACGGGACAGTCAGGACAATCACCAGGGCACTGACCCAGTCCGCGAACAGGATCCTGGCACCCAGCAATAAAGGAATGGTGGCGCAGTTGACCAGGGCCGGCAGGAACTGCGTGTAGTAGTCATCAAGTGCATCCAGGCCGCGCGTCGCGAGGACTGCCAGTCCGCCGTCGTTAGTGGTGGCACCGGCTCCCCCTGCGCCCAGGGCACGCTGCATCAGGCGGGAACGGAGCTCCTCCTTGACGCCGAATGCCGCACGGCGGGCCGCTACCCCCTGGGCCCACACGGTCACGGCACGCAACAGCGCTCCGGCCGCGCCCCAGACGAGCTGCCCGTGCCAGTCGTCGCCGGCGCCGGCGAGCCCGGCGAGCATCGCCGCAACAGCCTGTCCCATAAGGACCAGGGACAGTGCTTTCAGCGATGCAAGCAGACCCAGCCAGTACAGGGCGCCGCGTGTGGCCGGGCCCGCGGGGAACTCAGGCTTCACGGCTGCTCAGTGCTCCCGGTGCTGGAAGCAGCATCCTTTGGAGCCGCCTTTGAAATCAGGAACGTGCCGGCGATCGCTGGCAGGAAGCCGTGCGCCGGTGGGATATGGGCGGCGCTTACCCGCCGGCGGAACACCCAATAGGTCCATGCCTGGTAGGCGATCACCAAAGGCAGGCCAACTGCAGCCACAATGCTCATAAGCCCCAGGGTGTAGTCAGATGAAGAGGCGTTGGAGATGGTGAGGTCGAATTCGTGGCTGATGGTGGAGGGCAGGACCACCGGAAATACGGCGCCGAAGATTGCCCCACTGCCCAACAGCAGGAACGTTCCCAGGCCCATAAACGCCCGGCCTTCGCTGCCCTGTTGTGCCCGGCGCCAGGAATAGACCGCAGCAGCCACGGCCAGCCCAACGGCTGCATACGTGATGGCGTTGCCGGACATGGCCTGCACCGCCACCGCCCACGCCGCCAGCGGCAGCAGGAGGAACGGCAGCAGCCGCACAAACCAGCGGCGCGCACGGTAGCGCACCTCGCCGTCGGTCTTCAGGGCCAGGAAGGCGAGGGCATGCACCAGGGCGAATCCCACCACGGCGAACCCGCCGAGGACCGCATACCAGCTGAACCACGCCAACGGACCGCCTTCACGGTCACCGTTGGCGTTCAGCGGCAGCCCGGTGGTGGTCAGGGCCAGGGCTGCCCCCACACCAAAAGCAGCCAGGAAGGAACCCAGCGCGATCGCCCAGTCCCACCGGTTCCGCCACTGCTCCGAGTCGATCTTGCCCCTGTATTCGAAGGCGACGGCCCGGAAAATCAGCGCTACGAGGACCACCAGCAGCGGCCCGTACAGGGCGGAGAACAGGGAGGCGTACCAGAACGGGAAAGCCGCAAACGTTGCACCGCCGGCGGTAAGCAGCCAGACTTCGTTGCCGTCCCAGACAGGGCCGATCGTGTTCAGGAGCACGCGGCGCTCGGTGTTGTTCCGGGCGAAGGTCTTCATCAGCATGCCTACGCCGAGATCGAACCCTTCGAGGAACAGGTAACCGGTCCACAGGACCGCGATGGCGATGAACCAGATGGTGGGCAGGAGTTCCATGAGCAGTTTCCCTTGCTCCTAGTAGGCGAAGGCCAGGACGTCGCTGCGGTCCTGACTGTCGTCCCGGTCGTCGTCGTTGTCGTTGTCGTGGTCCTGATGGGCCAGTTCGGGCATGCCGGACACCACTCCGCCGCGCACATACTTGACCAGCAGCTTTACCTCCACCACCAGCAGCAGGGCGTAAATGGCGGTCAGGACCACCAGCGAGGTCAGGAGCTCGCCGGCACTGACGCCCGGCGAGACAGCCGCAGCGGTGAACATAAACACCTGATCAATGCCGTTGAGGTCCGGGTTGGGGGCCACCACAAATGGCTGCCTGCCCATCTCCGTGAAGATCCATCCGGCAGCGTTGGCACCGAACGGGGCCAGGATGCCAAAGACCGCCAGCCTCATCAGCCATTTCGACGCCGGGACCGTGCCCTTGCGGGTGATCCACAGCGCCGCGAGTGCAGCGGCAGCAGCCAGCCCACCAAAGCCGATCATCATCCGGAAGCCCCAGTAGGTCACTTCCATCACCGGCACGTAGTCGATTTCCTGGCCGGCGCGCTCGCCGTACATGGGATCGTCCGGGAGGTTGGTCCCATAGTTGGCCTTGTACTCGTCCACGAGACTGTTCACGCCGCGGACTTCGGTGGTGAAGTCGCCCTTGGCCAGGTAGGAGAGGACTCCGGGAACCTCGATCAGTGCAACGATGTCATCGCAGTTCTGCGATCCCAGGTTTCCGATGCTGAGCACCGAAAAACCGGTTCCGTCGTGGCAGGCAGCTTCGGCCGCTGCCATTTTCATGGGCTGCTGTTCGAACATCAGCTTGCCCTGGATGTCTCCGGTGAGCGCTGTTCCGGCGAAGGAGATCATGGCGACGACGGCGCCGATGCGCAGTGACCGGATCCAGACGGTGTGGTCGGTGCGGTCACGGCCGGGGGTGTCGCTGGCGCCCGGGATCACCCTGCCGTCCGGTCCCACGACGTCAACGCCGTCCTTGCGGCGGCGCCACAGGTGGTACCAGGCGATGCCGAGCAGGAATCCGCCGGCCACGGCCAGGGCCCCAAAGAGTGTGTGCGGAACCGCCACCAGTGCTGTGTTGTTCGTAAAGACTGCCCAGGCATCGGTCATCACGGGACGGCCGTCTATGAGCTCAACGCCAACAGGATGCTGCATCCAGCTGTTGGCGACGATGATGAAATAGGCGGAAAAGACTGAACCGACGACGGCGATCCACAGGCAGGCGAGGTGCACCGCGGGCTTGAGCTGCTTCCAGCCAAAGATCCACAGGCCCAGGAAGGTGGATTCGACGAAGAACGCCAGCAGTGCTTCCAGTGCCAGCGGCGCACCGAAAACGTCCCCGACGAACCGGCTGTATTCACTCCATGCCATACCGAACTGGAATTCCTGCACGATCCCGGTGGCAACGCCCATGATGAAGTTGATCAGGAACAACTTGCCCCAGAACTTGGTCATCCGAAGGTATTCGGCTTTCCCGGTCCGGTGCCACATGGTCTGCATGATGGCCACCAGCAGGCCCAGGCCAATGGTGAGGGGCACCATCATGAAGTGGTACACCGTGGTGATTCCGAACTGCCACCGTGCAATTTCCAAGGCTTCCAAGGCGGTTTCCCTACTGTTGCTGTCCGATTCGAGCGAACTTCTACGCAGCGTAGAACTTCAACTTCTACCGAGTGTAGAACAATGCAAACGGGCTGTAAAACCGTGAACGTGGCAGCCCTCGCCGCCCCTGAAAGCCTGCGCCGCGCCGTTAGTTCTACTTCATGTAGAAAGCCGGGCGAAAAAAGGGTAACTTTAGTTGCAGGTCACATTTGTTGGAGGCCGGCACATGCAGTGCCGGTGCACGGATCAAAGGATTTATACATGGCGAGTCTGGGCGAACTGGAACGGGCGGTTATGGACCTGCTCTGGGCGGGGCACGGAGCTGCCACCGCGAACACGCTGCGCGACAGGCTGGCACAAAGCACTGAAGCCGCTGCCGGTGCCGCCGGGCACGAAGGAAAGGAACTGGCTGTCACCACTGTGCTGACTGTTCTTTCCCGCCTGGAGAAGAAGGGCCTGGTTGAGCGTGAACGCGGCACCCGCCCGCACCGCTACCAGGCTGTTTCCAGCCGCGAGGACCACACCGCGGAACTGATGCATGAAGTCCTGGGCTCCGCACCGGACCGCGAGGCCGTCCTGGCCCGGTTCATTGGCACGGTCAGCCCGAGCGAAGCGGAAAGCCTGCGCAAACTGCTCGGACGCGACTAAGGCTCCATGTTCTGGGCCTCGTACCTGCTGGCCGTCCTGGCGGTTATCCTCGCCTGGCCGGTCCCGGTACTCCTGTCCAGGGCCCAGTGGCCGGCACGCTCGCCGTTCACTGCAATGATCCTCTGGCAGGCCGTGGGTCTGGCAGGCGGCCTGTCAATGATCGGGGCGATGCTCGTTTACGGCCTTGAGCCGCTGGGGGACAACCTTGTTGCGGGCCTTCGCGGGCTGGCCGCCATGGTCCTGTTCAACGCACCCACCACGGCCCTGGGATTCTGGCACCTCTTTGCGCTGTCCGCTGCCGCCCTGCTCACCGCGCACCTGGTTTTTACTCTGCTCCTGACCTATGTCCGGATCCGGCGCCAGCGCAGGCGCCACCGCGAATTGCTGGAACTGCTGGCCTCGCCGTCACCCGAACGGGCAGGAACGCTGGTCATCAGCCACGATTCCCCTGTGGCCTATTGCCTGCCCGGTGGAGCCCGTTCCATCACCGTGCTCTCCGACGGCCTGGTGTCCGCCCTGGAGCCCGCCGAGCTTCGTGCCGTACTGAGCCATGAAAACGCCCACCTGAGCCAGCGCCACCACCTGCTGCTGTGGGCGTTCGCCGCCTGGCGCCAAGCGCTCCCCTGGCTTCCCACCACCCTGCTGGCCCAACAAGCCGTCAACTCGCTGATTGAGATGCTGGCGGACGATGTGGCCCTGAAGGAAGTAAGCCGCACCACCCTGATTACGGCCATCGCCATTGTGTCAGCGGGGCCCGAAAACCCTGACGCCAGGCGCCCGCAAGCCCTGCAGTCGGGCATGGGGGCAAGCCCTGCAGGCCTGGATCAGGACTCGGCCACGGGCTCCTTCTCAGCCCGCACCACGGCGTCGCGGGTGAGCAGGCTGCTGGAACCCAGGCCGCCCCTGCCCCAGTCCCTGACGGCTGCCGTCCTGGCATTGTCCGCCCTGTTGCTGGCAGTGCCAACGGCGCTCCTGATCGTTCCCGGCCTGCTCGGCTAGGGCACCTGCCTAGGCGTCGATACGCTCCCGGTCCAGGCTGGAGGCACCTGCGATGATGAAGTCCTTCCTGGGGGCGACGTCCGATCCCATCAGGAGGTCGAACACAGCTTCGGCCTGCTGTGCGTTTTCGATGTTCACCTTGCGCAAAGTACGGTGGCGCGGATCCATCGTGGTCTCGGCAAGCTGCCCTGCGTCCATTTCACCAAGGCCCTTGTAGCGCTGGATCGGCTCCTTGTAGCGCTTGCCCTCCTTCGCCAGCCTGGCCAGGAGGGTGTGCAGTTCGGCCTCCGAGTAGGTGTAGATCATCTCGTTGGACTTCTGGCCCGCGTTGATCACCTCAACCCGGTGCAGGGGCGGCACCGCGGCAAACACCCTGCCCTCTTCGACCATGGGCCTCATGTACCTGAAGAACAGGGTGAGCAGCAGCGTGCGGATGTGGGCGCCGTCGACGTCGGCATCCGTCATGAGGATCACCTTGCCGTAACGGGCTGCTTCAATGGCGAAACTCCGCCCCGAACCGGCCCCCACCACCTGGATCAGCGCGGCACACTCAGCGTTGGAGAGCATGTCCCCGACGGAGGCCTTCTGCACGTTCAGGATCTTGCCGCGGATGGGCAGCAGCGCCTGGAAATCAGAGGAGCGCGCCAATTTCGCCGTTCCCAGCGCGGAGTCCCCTTCCACGATAAAAAGCTCGGAACGGTTGACGTCATCCGTGCGGCAGTCGGCCAGCTTGGTGGGCATGGAGGACGTTTCCAGGGCATTCTTCCGGCGCTGGGTTTCCTTGTGGACCCGGGCGGAAATCCTGGACTTCATCTCGCTGACGATTTTCTCCAGCAGCAGCGCGCTCTGGGCTTTGTCGTTGCGGTTGGAGGAGTTAAGCCGCGCGGAAATTTCCTGTTCCACCACCCGGGCAACGATCGTCCGTACCGCGGAGGTTCCCAGGATCTCCTTCGTCTGGCCCTCGAACTGCGGCTCAGCCAGGCGGACCGTGAGGACGGCGGTCAAACCGGCGAAGATATCGTCCTTTTCAATTTTGTCGTTGCCGGCCTTGAGCTTGCGGGCGTTGCTTTCCACTGCCTTGCGGAACGTCTTGACCAGCGCCTGTTCGAAGCCGGCCTGGTGCGTTCCGCCCTTGGGCGTGGAGATGATGTTGACGAAGCTGCGCACCGTGGTGTCATAGCCAATGCCCCAGCGCAACGCCACGTCCACTTCGCAGTCACGTTCGACTTCGGCAAGCTGGCTGTGGCCCTTGTCGTCGATGATCGGAACGGTTTCCTTGAACTTCCCGGAGCCATGCAGCCGCCAGACGTCCGTGACCGCCGCATCAATGGCAAGGAAATCCACAAACTCGGAGATACCGCCGTCGTGATGGAAGATCTCCTCGTGGGGCCCGGCCTCCCCCGGTGTTCCGGGCAGCTTCCGCTCATCCCGGACAGTGAGCTTGAGCCCCGGGACCAGGAATGAGGTCTGCCGGGCCCTGGATGCCAGTTCTTCGTAGGAGAACCTGGCATCGGGGGTAAAGATCTGCCGGTCCGCCCAATACCGGATGCGCGTACCTGTGACGCCGCGCTTCGCCTTGCCGACTACGTCCAGTACGGAATCGTCCACAAAGGCAATGAAGGGCGCAGCCGGATCGGAGCGGGTGCCGGTGTCCTTGAAGCGGCCGGGCTCGCCGCGGCGGAAAGACATCTTGTAGGTTTTGCCGCCACGGTCCACCTCAACGTCGAGGCGGGCTGAGAGTGCGTTCACCACAGAGGCGCCGACGCCGTGCAGGCCACCGGACGCTGCGTAGGAACCACCACCGAACTTTCCTCCGGCGTGCAGCTTGGTAAAGACGACTTCGACGCCGGTGAGCCCGGTTTTGGGCTCGACGTCGATCGGGATGCCGCGGCCGTCGTCATGGATTTCCACGGAGTTGTCAGCGTGCAGGATGATCTTGATGTCATGGCCGAACCCGGCCAGAGCCTCATCCACTGAGTTGTCGATAATCTCCCACAGGCAATGCATCAGGCCGCGGGAATCCGTGGAACCGATGTACATGCCGGGCCGTTTGCGCACGGCCTCAAGGCCCTCCAGGACCGAGAGGTGCCTGGCGGTGTAATCAGAACTTGGTGCCACGGGTAACGTGCTCCTTTTGACGCGGGTATAACTGGAATGCTGCGGTAATGAGGCGCCTGCGACGGCTCTTCCTAGGGTAGTCGGCCCGGCCGACATCCCCCGTTTGCAACGCCTGTAACCGTGGACAATGGTGGCCACCGTTACCGAAGGGTGATACGCGCACAGCGAAAGTGACCCATCCTTACGGCTTTTCGGCTGCGAATGCTGGTTATATAGAAGTACAGATCTACTTAGGAGGCCGACATGACAGCAGCAGTTGCGGATCGAACGCTCAATGCACTGGACCGGTGCGATCGTTGTGGAGCTCAGGCATACGTCCGCGTTGTCCTCGAGTCCTCCGGCGGGGAGTTGCTGTTTTGCGGCCACCACGCCCGTGCAGTCGAAGCAACGCTTAAGCCGTTGAGCTCAGACTGGCACGACGAAACCGCGCGTCTTCACGAAAAGGCCCCGGTAGCGGTCGACTAGACCATACGAAGCATCAACGCACAGGGTCCCTCCAACCGGAGGGGCCCTGTTCGCGTTTCCGGACCCATCCGCCTTGACCGTAAGGTGCCTAACGCAGCAAGGGCCGCCCCGGATTCCTCCGGAGCGGCCCTTGCCACAAGCGGGGCCGGATGATCCGGCCCCGGGGGTCCTAGTCCAGGTAGTCGCGCAGTACCTGCGAGCGGGACGGGTGGCGCAGCTTGGACATGGTCTTCGATTCGATCTGGCGGATACGCTCGCGCGTTACCCCGTAGACCTTTCCGATTTCGTCTAAAGTCTTAGGCTGTCCGTCGGTGAGGCCAAAGCGCATGGCCACAACCCCGGCCTCACGCTCGGACAGGGTGTCCAGGACGGAGTGCAGTTGTTCCTGCAGCAGGGTGAAGCTGACGGCGTCTGCGGGCACTACGGCTTCGGAGTCCTCAATGAGGTCGCCGAACTCGGAGTCGCCGTCCTCACCCAGGGGCGTGTGCAGCGAAATGGGTTCACGGCCGTACTTCTGGACCTCAACAACCTTTTCGGGAGTCATGTCCAGCTCGAGGGCGAGTTCTTCCGGCGACGGCTCGCGGCCGAGGTCCTGGAGCATCTGGCGCTGGACACGGGCCAGCTTGTTGATGACCTCAACCATGTGCACGGGAATACGGATGGTCCGGGCCTGGTCAGCCATGGCGCGGGTGATGGCCTGGCGGATCCACCACGTGGCATACGTGGAGAACTTGAAGCCCTTGGTGTAGTCAAACTTCTCCACTGCACGGATCAGGCCAAGGTTGCCTTCCTGGATCAGGTCCAGGAACAGCATGCCACGGCCGGTGTAGCGCTTTGCCAGCGACACAACCAGGCGCAGGTTGGCTTCGAGCAGGTGGTTCTTGGCCCGCTTGCCGTCATGGATGATGAATTCAAGCTCGCGCTTGAACTTCGGATCCATGGAGCCGTCGTCCTTGGCGATTTTTTCCTCGGCAAAGAGGCCGGCCTCAATGCGCAGCGCAAGATCGACTTCCTGCTCTGCGTTCAGCAGGGCCACCTTGCCGATCTGCTTCAGGTAGTCCTTGACGGGGTCGGCAGTTGCGCCGGCGGACATCACCTGCTGGACAGGGGCATCGTCATCGTCGGCGTCCGAATAGACGAAGCCCGTACCTGTTGCGGCGGGGTCGGCCTTGGCTGCCGGAGCATCGCCGTCTTCTACAAGCTCGGCGGGATCGACGTCGATGTCCTGATCGTCGTCATCATCCGAGTCGGTGTCCTGCGCGGACGTACCGGAGGCCTCGGCGGCAGCCTTGGCGCCGGGCTTGGGTCCACGCTTCTTGGGGGCAGGCTTTGTGTCGGCTTCGGAGCCTTCACCGGCGGCCTCGCGCACAGCCTTATTTGCTGCCCTGGTTGCAGCACGCTTGGCGTTGGTCGCAGCCTGCTTCTCCTCAGGGGACAGCTCAGCCTGGTCGGCGGGTTCCTTCTTCGCGGAAGACGGGGTCACAGAAAACCTTTCTAGCGGCGGTCTGTGGAATCACCATACGGGCAACACCACTATGACCCTGTCAAGTCCGTGATGAACATCAGATGCAATCGCGGCTCGCAGAGTCTGTTAACTCAACTGCCGGGAAGCACGCATTGTTCCCGTCGAAGGGAATTCTGCGGCACCTGATTCACGGACCCAACCGGGTCTCGGCATCCATTGTCTCATGTTTTTGCCGTCCGGCACCTTCCACCCGCCGCCGCTGCCCTGAATTCTTCCCGCCCTGTCCGGTCAGGCCACGTCCTCCCGGAACTTCTGCCAGGCCGACTTTGGGTTGCCCGCCCAGCCGCACAATGTCCCCCTGCCCACCATCTCGTTCAACAGCACGGCCAACCGGTAGTCCGGGGCGAGCGCCAGCGCCCGCCCCAGGAAAGCACCGGCGTAGGAACCCCTGCCACGGCACCAGGCGATCCATCCCCGTCCGGTTAATGCAGCCGCTCCGGCCTCGGCGCTGCCCCCGGCGCCAAGCCGGTCCAAAAGGCCGTCCAGGGCGTCCAGGCTCTTCCAGTCGGGCATTGCCGGCGCCAGCCCCAGCAGCACCTCCCCATAACCGGGCACGGCTGCCCGGGCAGGACGCCGCCCGATTTCGCACGGCACCTGGCCATCCCGGCCACCCTCGATATCCGGAAGCGGCAACCCCCGCCCAGCCAGGCCTGGTTCCAAAATCCACGGTTCAAAGCCGCCTGTTTCAATAAAGCCGCCTGATTCAATGGGGTCTGGGCCAAAGGCTTCGGGGTCATAGCCGCCTGCTTCAATGCCTTCGGGCTCAGGGGCCTCTTGTTCGAAGACGCCGAACCGCTCCGCCCCGTCTATGGCAACTAACCGGTCGGCGGCACACATGACCAGAACCGCGTCCCGCCACGCCGGTATCCGCAGCGCGGCTCGAAGGTACGCTGCCTGCTTCGCAGTGATGTCCTTGGGAGGCTGGGCCAGGGCGTAAGCCCACGCGTCAAGGACCAGCATGAACTGGCTGCGGCGCCCGGACAGCCGGGACAGCCCCTCAAAGAACCCCACCTCCAGAGGATCGGGCAGAAGACGCTGATCCGAAGTTTCCTGAGGGGCCTGTGGTAACTGCTCCGGCAGGCTTCCAACGCTGCTTCCACGGAAGACCATCTCCGCGTTGACACGGCTGTCCCGGATTTCATCGAGGAGGCGGCCGGGCCACGGGCAGCAACGTTCCTCCATGCACAGTGCGTCCCGCCAATAGGAGTCCCCCACGTACCACGCGTCCTTGACCGGCATGCCGTAATCGGCAAGCTCCTGGGCCAGCAGCGCAAGGAGCGGACCGAATTCACGGGGCAACCCTTCCCACGCATTGCTGCTGAAGATGGCGAGTACTGCGCCGTCGGCGTTGCTGTCGGCTTCAAGGTACCGGTGCACGGCAACGGCAAACTGCATCAGGTCAGCCGGCAGCCGGGGCAGGTCCACCCGGAGCGTGGCGCCTACCCGTTTTCCCTGCAGCGTGACCGCCACAAGGCTGTCCCTGGGCCAGTAGCCGAGTGAGTGGGGAATGTAGCCCAGGATGTCTTCGGGGCCGCGGACTGTTATGGCTGCAGAAGCTTTCATGCACCCAGCGTTGTGCACGCCTCCGGAGGCACGCAGCAACTGATCCGGCTATGTGGATAAGGTGCGCGGAACGGCAGCTGTTGGGGAACAGTCTGCGTGTCAGCGGGGTTCGGAACCTGGGCCGTTTCCTGCCCGCCGGCTTTCCACCCTGGCCCGCCGGCGGGCAGCCAGGGTCTTCAACAGTGGCGGTACGGTGACTCCTTGCGCGGCCATCTGGCGGCGGACCTTCCGGCGCGAAGCAAGGATGGCGAAGGCTCCGAATCCCAGCAGCAGGAACTGGGCGCTCAGCGCGATCCTGAACGGCTCCAGCCCATAGAGGACGCCGTTCGAGTAACCGCTGGAATACAGGAGGTCCAGCACCAGGCCAACCAGGAAAATACAGATCAGCGCAGCACAGAAGCCGCCCACGTTCACGATTCCGGTGGCGGTGCCCAGCCGGTGCGCAGGGTTGAACGTCCTGGCGAAGTCGAAGCCGATCATGGAACCCGGCCCGCCGATGGCCATCACGATCACCAGGCCCACCAGCATCCACAAGGGTGCACGGCCCGGCATCAACAGCACCGTTGCCCAGGCGGCAGCGGTGGCCGCGGCAATCAACAGCACCATGGTGGATCTGCGGAGCGGATGCCGGGAAACGAACCTGCCGATGAAGGGACCCACCACAATCCCCGTGCCCACAAAGAGTGCCATCAGCATGGCGACCACGCCGGCTTCCAGGCCCTGGCCGGAGATCAGGAACGGATAGCCCCACGTCATGGCGAACACGGTGCCGCTGAACTGGATGGTGAAATGGCTCCACATTCCCAGCCGGGTACCCGGCTGGGACCAGGCCCGCTTCAGCGAGGCTCCGGTGGCCCGTAGTCCCTGGACGGACTCGGCACGGACAGTCCCCGGGGGCATGTCCTTCAAGAGGACCACCACCAGGACGGCGGCCATGCCGGACATGCCGGCCAGCATCAGGAATGCAGGGCTCCAGCCGAGGGAATGCAGCACCAGGGCAAATGGGATAACACTGATGAGCTGGCCGAGCTGGCCGGACATCCCCGTCAGCTGGGTGATCAGCGGCACCCGGGCCGGCGCAAACCACAAAGGAATGAGCCGGATCACCGAAATGAAGGTCATGGCGTCGCCTGCCCCCACCAGCACCCTGCCCAGTACCCCGCCGGGAATGTTCTCGGCAAAGGCAAGCTGGAGCTGACCGGCGCCCATCAGGACCGCCCCGCTGGCAATCATCAGGCGGGAACCGAAGCGGTCCACCAGCACCCCGACAGGGATTTGCAGGCCGGCGTAGACCAGGAGCTGGAGAACTGTGAAGAATGAAATGGCCGACGCGCTGGCGTTGAATCGCTCAGTCGCCTCCAGGCCCACCACGCCGAACGAGGTCCGTTGCGTCACCGCGACCAGATACGACGCAACTCCGATGGTCCAGATGAGCCAGGCGCGGGGTGCAGTCACTCCCTCATTATGCCGAACCCGGTCACCCCTCCCGTCGCAGCAGGGGTGACCGGGTAACGCATGGGCGGCTATTCGACGGGGTTTTCGCGGGCCAGGTAGGCCTCTACGGCTGCACCGAGGGCGTCAGCATTGGGCAGTTCATCGTTTTCGTCGGCCAGGAGGGACTTCCGTACCGTGCCTTCCGCTTTTTCGTCATACCGCACCTCGAGGCGTTCAACCACCTGCTGCACATCAGCAGACGCGCTGACCTGCTCGGCGATCTGGCGGCCCACCTCGCGCCCGGCCTCGCGCAGCCGGTCGCTGGGCAGCATGAGGGACGCGGCAGCGCCGAGGTACTCAAGCCCGGCCACAGCGGCGGTGGGGTATTCGGCGTCGGCAAGGTAGTGCGGAACGTGGATAACGTAGCCGGCCACGTTGCGCCCTGCTTCGATCAGCCGGAGCTCCAGGATGTGGCCTACTGCCGCCGGCACCTCAACGGTGGGCTTCCATGCGGAAATGCCCTCGATCAGCTCCGGCCGGTTGCCGTGCACGGTGACTCCAACCGGCCGGGTGTGCGGCACCGGCATGGGGATGGAATGGATCCAGGTCACCAGGTTGACGTCCAGCTTTTCCACGAGTCCGACGACGGCGCGGGCGAAGCGCTCCCACTGAAGGTCCGGTTCAAATCCGGCAAGCAGCAGGAACGGCTTTCCGAGGCCGTCCAGCAGGCGGTACAAGGCCAGGCGCGGTGGCTGGTAGTCCTCGATGTGGTCCTCCACAAAGGAGACGTGTGGTCGCCGCGAGCGGTAGTCAATGAGCTGGTCCGCATCAAAAACGGCCACCGGTTCGGAGTCCAGGACGTCAAGGAGCTCGGTATTGATCTGCCTGACAACGTGGCCGGCATCTGCAAAGCCCGTAAATCCCATCACGAGGTTCAATCCGCGGAGCTCCGGGCTGTGCAGCAACCCGTAATTGCCGGCGTAGAGGGCATCGGGGTCCAACAGGGAACCGGAAATCCGTTCAAGCACGGCATGTTCCTTTCACGTTCAAGACGGCCTCATAGAGGCTGGCGGCTGGTGTTCGTCGTTTACAACGCAGGAATGCCCCAGGACATTCCTGCGTTGTGGCGCGGGTCCTCCGGAAGGATGGCTGCCTGCCAATCGGGGACGGCCGCGCTACGATCAAAGCTGGCCTGCATGGCCGGCACGGCATCAGGGTGGACACTCCGGCGGACGCCTGCTGTGCAGCCGGACAGAGTGGCCAGGCGCCAAACATGCGTACCTTGCCGGAAAATCCCAGAGAATCGAGGACCGATCCCGTGCTCAAGAATACTGAAATCAACCTTAGTGCCCTCTCGCGTGAGCTGAAGAAGGCAGGTGCCGACGCCGTTGTCGTGGGGGTTGGGAAGGGATCTGACGGTCCGGTGCTGCTGGACAACCCGCTCAGTGCCAAGGCCGCCGAAACCCTTGCAGCCTCCTTCACCGCACTGGGCGTCACGGGTGCCGCCGACCAGCTGCTTCGCCTGCCCGGCCTGCCGGAAACCGGAAACGCCATACTGGTTGTGGTGGGAACCGGAGCCCTGGACGCGGACGGCAGTGTCCCCGGGGAAGCGCTCCGGAAGGCTGCGGGATCCGCGGTCCGGCAGCTCGCCGGCCTGGGAACTGTAGTGCTGGCACTCCCGACGCCGGCACTTGCCGATGTCGCTGCCGTCGCCGAAGGTGCCGCCATGGGTGCGTATTCCTTCACTGAATTCCGCTCCACCACAGAAGGCCTGAAGGACCCGGTCCGCAACGTTGCGATCTTCACCGCGCTGGCAGGAGACAAAGAACTTGCCGCCGTCCTTCGCCGGGCACGCCTGGTGGGCAAGGCCGTCAACGCCACCCGCACCCTGGTTAACCAGCCGCCCAGCCACCTGTACCCCGAGTCATTCGCTGATGCCGCCAAGGAACTGGCCAAGGGCCTGCCCGTCAAGGTGACGGTCTGGGACGAGAAGCGCCTTGAAAAAGAGGGTTTCGGCGGCATCATGGGCGTTGGCAAGGGTTCAGCCCGCCAGCCGCGCCTGGTCAAGGTCGAATACGCGCCCGCAAAGGCCACCCGGAAGATCGCCCTGGTGGGCAAGGGCATCACGTTCGACACAGGCGGAATCTCGCTGAAGCCGGCGCTCGGCATGGGTGACATGAAGAGCGACATGGCAGGTGCCGCCGTCGTGCTTAACACGGTCCTTGCCATTGCCGAACTGGGGCTGCCGCTCAAGGCCACCGCGTGGCTGTGCATTGCGGAGAACATGCCCTCCGGCGCCGCGTCGCGCCCCTCCGATGTCCTGACGATGTTCGGCGGCAAGACCGTCGAGGTCCTTAACACCGACGCCGAGGGCCGCCTGGTCATGGCGGACGGGATCGTTGCTGCCGGGCAGGAATTCCCGGACGTGATCATCGACGTCGCCACACTGACCGGTGCCCAGCTGATCGCCCTGGGCAACCGCACCGCCGGGGTCATGGGCGCAGATTCGGTGACTGCCCCGCTGAAGGCTGCAGCGGACCGTGCCGGCGAACTCGTCTGGCCCATGCCGCTGCCGGAAGAACTTCGTCCCAGCCTGGACTCCCAGGTGGCAGACCTGGCAAACATCGGCGAACGCCATGGCGGCATGATGACCGCGGCCGTCTTCCTGCGTGAATTCGTTGGCAAGGGCAAGGACGGCGAACAGATCCCGTGGGCCCACATCGACATCGCCGGGCCGTCGTTCAACAACGGCAGCCCCTACGGTTACACACCGAAGCAGGGCACCGGCTGCACGGTCCGCACCTTGCTGGCCTACGCCGAGGACCAGGTGGCATCCGCCTAACCGCACCGCCGCAGTGTGACGCGGCCTTGGGTGGCTCCCCTGTACGGGAGATCCGTTCGCCACAAGGCCGCGTGACACTGGACACAAGCGCTCCACAAACCGGGTGGCAAGGTGGAGCATGGATTAGTGGTTCGCTAAGGTGAACTTTGGTAGTCACAAATGCAAGGGAAATCAGCCTGCTGGCATAATCACGGCAGGAGACTTTCAAGACCAGATGATGCGTACTCTCGCGTCATCATTCACGCGAGGGAGCGTCTAAGTGGCCGATCAGGCAACTGCGCAAGAATTCGACATCCTGGTACTTGGTGGCGGCAGCGGCGGATACGCTGCGGCCCTGCGTGCCGTCCAGCTGGGCTTTACTGTTGGCCTCGTAGAAAAAGCGAAGCTCGGTGGAACCTGCCTGCACAACGGCTGCATTCCCACCAAGGCACTCCTGCACTCGGCAGAACTGGCAGACCACGCCCGCGACTCCGCCAAGTACGGCGTCAACGTCACGCTGGACAGCATCGACATCAACGCCGTCAACGCGTACAAGGACGGCATCATCGCCGGTAAGTACAAGGGCCTGCAGGGACTCATCAAGTCCAAGGGCATCACGGTCATCGAAGGCGAAGGCAAGCTCCAGGGCACCGACACCATCGTGGTGAACGGCACCGCCTACAAGGGCAAGAACATCATCCTGGCCACCGGCTCCTACTCCCGCTCCCTTCCCGGACTGGAAATCGGCGGCAAGGTCATCACCTCCGATGAAGCCCTGACCATGGACTACATCCCCAAGAGCGCGATCGTCCTGGGCGGCGGCGTCATCGGCGTCGAGTTCGCTTCCGTCTGGAAGTCCTTCGGCGTGGACGTCACCATCGTTGAGGGACTGCCGTCCCTGGTCCCGAACGAGGACGCCACGATCGTCAAGAACCTTGAGCGCGCCTTCAAGAAGCGCGGCATCAAGTTCTCCACCGGCATCTTCTTCCAGGGCGTCGAGCAGAATGACGACGGCGTGAAGGTCACCCTGGTGGACGGCAAGACGTTCGAGGCAGACCTCCTCCTGGTAGCCGTGGGCCGTGGCCCCGTCACCGCCAACCTTGGCTACGAGGAAGCCGGCGTCACCATCGATCGCGGCTTCGTCATCACCAACGAGCGCCTGCACACCGGCGTGGGCAACATCTACGCCGTGGGCGATATCGTCCCCGGTGTCCAGCTGGCCCACCGCGGTTACCAGCAGGGCATCTTCGTGGCCGAAGAAATCGCAGGCCTCAAGCCCGTAGTCGTTGAGGACATCAACATCCCCAAGGTCACCTACTGCGAACCTGAAATCGCCACCGTCGGTTACACCGAGAAGGCGGCCAAGGAGAAGTTCGGCGAGGACCAGGTCCAGACCCAGGAGTACAACCTGGCCGGTAACGGCAAGAGCTCCATCCTTGGCACCAGCGGCCTGGTGAAGCTGGTCCGCCAGAAGGACGGCCCCGTAGTGGGCGTCCACATGATCGGCGCCCGTATGGGTGAGCAGGTGGGCGAGGCCCAGCTCATCGTGAACTGGGAAGCCTACCCGGAGGATGTGGCCCAGTTGCTGCACGCCCACCCGACCCAGAACGAGTCCCTCGGCGAGGCCCACCTCGCGCTGGCGGGAAAAGCCCTTCACGGCTGATTTTCCGCTAGAACCCAGGGCTTAGTGCACCCGGCCCGATTAGCCGGGTGCACTAAGCTCGAATCCAGGCAGCAACCATCCGCACTAAACATCAATAAGGAGAACGGGGACGACATGTCTGAATCCGTTAACTTGCCCGCCCTCGGTGAGAGCGTCACCGAAGGAACCGTCACCCGCTGGCTCAAGCAGGTAGGTGACCGGGTAGAGGTGGACGAGCCGCTGCTCGAGGTCTCCACCGACAAAGTAGACACCGAAATCCCCTCTCCCATCGCCGGTGTGATCGAAGAGATCCTCGTCGCTGAAGACGAGACAGCAGAAGTAGGGGCGCCCCTGGTCCGGATCGGCGACGGCTCCGGTGCCGGCTCCGCTCCCGCCGAAGAAGCGCCCGCAGCTGCAGAGGAAGCCCCTGCTGCTGCACCGGCAGAGGAAGCTCCCGCTGCCGAAGAGGCCCCCGCACAGGAAGCCCCTGCAGCTGCACCCGCTGCTGCCGAGGCACCCGCTGCCGGCGGTGAAGGCCATGAGGTAACCCTTCCGGCCCTGGGCGAGAGCGTCACCGAAGGCACTGTTACCCGCTGGCTCAAGGCTGTTGGCGATTCCGTCGAGGTGGACGAGCCCCTGCTCGAGGTTTCCACTGACAAGGTTGATACCGAGATCCCCTCCCCCGTTGCCGGTACCCTGCAGGAGATCCGCGTCAACGAGGACGAGACCGCTGAAGTCGGTTCCGTCCTGGCTGTCATCGGCTCCGGCGCCGCTGCCGCTCCCGCCCCGGCGGAAGCACCGGCTCCCGCTGCCGCTCCGGCCGCAGCACCTGCACCCGCCAAGGAAGAAGCACCGGCCAAGGAAGAGGCACCCGCTCCTGCGGCTGCTGCTCCTGCCGCAGCTCCGGCTGCTGCTCCCGCTCCTGCTCCGGCTCCGGCCAAGGAAGAAGCGCCTGCCGGCGGCAGCGATTCCAGCTACGTCACTCCCCTGGTCCGCAAGCTGGCCAACCAGCAGGGCGTGGACATCTCCGCCGTCACCGGCACCGGCGTCGGCGGCCGCATCCGCAAGCAGGACGTTCTCGCCGCTGCAGAGGCCAAGGCTGCCTCGGCAGCTGCCCCCGCCGCGTCGGCTGCGCCTGCTGCCGCAGCTGCTGCCGCTCCGGCAGTAGTGGCTTCGTCGCTGCGCGGTACCGTGCAGAAGGCCCCGCGCATCCGCCAGGTCATTGCCCGCCGCATGCGCGAGTCGCTGGAGATCTCCACGCAGCTCACGCAGGTGCACGAGGTCGACATGACCAAGATTGCCAAGCTCCGTAACCGTGCCAAGAACTCCTTCCAGGCGCAGAACGGCTCCAAGCTGACCTTCCTGCCGTTCATTGCCAAGGCTGTTGCCGAGGCCCTCAAGCAGCACCCCAAGCTCAACGCTGCGTACGACGAGGACAAGCAGGAGATCACCTACCACAACGCTGAGCACCTGGCGATCGCCGTCGACACCGACAAGGGCCTCCTGGTTCCGGTCATTTCCGACGCCGGTAACCTGAACCTCGCCGGACTGGCCGGCAAGATCGCCGATGTTGCCGGCCGCACCCGCGATGGCAAGATCGGTCCGGACGAGCTGTCCGGCGGAACCTTCAGCATCACGAACATCGGATCGGTCGGCGCGCTGTTCGACACCCCGATCATCAACCAGCCCCAGGTGGCCATCCTGGGCACCGGCGCAATCGTCAAGCGTGCCGTAGTTGTTTCGGATGAGAACGGTGACGATTCCATCGCCATCCGCTCCATGATGTACCTGTCGCTGACGTACGATCACCGCCTGGTGGACGGCGCGGATGCCGGCCGCTTCCTGCAGACCCTCAAGGCCCGCCTTGAAGCAGGCGCCTTCGAGGCAGACCTGGGACTGTAGCCCTTTCCAGCACCACCAAACGCCGGATCCTTCGCGGAAATCTTCGCAAGGGGTCCGGCGTTTGCCGTTCCATGAATTATCCAAAGCCAGCCGCGGTTCTGCTACGCGTCGTAGAAGGTTCTGGCTAAGCTGATGGCATGACCATTCTCTACAGCATTCTGGTGTTCCTCCACATCGTCGGCGCCGCCATGATCGTTGGCTACTGGATCGCCACCATCAAAGAACCCACGGTCCACCCGCGACAGCGCGACGGCGCCTTCCTGCAGCTGCTGACCGGCATCGCCATGATGGGCATCATCCCCATGATGCCTGACGCCGATCCGAACTATTTCAAGCTCGGCATCAAGTTCGCCATCGCAGCAGCAGTCGCCGTCCTCGCCGTCATTGGTACGCGGAAGATCAAGAAGGGCGAGCCTGTTTCCACCGGCCTGGCGCATGGCGTAGGCGGACTGGCCCTGATCAACATCGCCATTGCCACCATCTGGAACTGATCGACGACGGTCCGGCACTCCGGTTTCGGGTCATAATCCCCTGAGAGCGGACAGCCCGTGCGCGTGCGCGGCAGAGTGCCTAGGATTGAACGCGGCGGGTCCGGCATAAGCCTGGCCCTGACACCTGGTAACAGACAAGACTTGAGGAGTGGACATGGCAGCAACTCGCACCGCACACACCGTTTGGAACGGCGACCTGATGGCCGGTTCCGGAGCCACCACGCTGGACAGCTCGGGACTGGGCACCTATGACGTCACCTGGAAGGCCCGCACCGAGGCCTCCGAGGGCAAGACCAGCCCGGAGGAGCTCATTGCCGCCGCCCACTCCGCCTGCTTCTCCATGGCCTTCAGCCACGCGCTGGCCCAGGCCGGCCACACGCCGGAGGAAGTTAACACCAAGGCTGACGTCACCTTCGTTCCCGGCACCGGCATCACCGGCAGCCACCTCACCATGACCGCCCGGGTTCCCGGCCTGTCCGAAGAGGAATTCCAGAAGATCGCCGGCGAAGCCAAGACGGGCTGCCCCGTCTCCGGTGCGCTTGCCAGCATCGAGATCACCCTGGACGCCACGCTCCAGGCGTAGCCGGCAACAGCAAAAAGGCCCTGGCCCCCTCACTGAGGGGGCCAGGGCCTTTTAGTTGCCTGGAATCAGCTGCGCGCAGGAAGGGGCGCCGGCTTGAGTCGACGGTACCCTTCGCGGGCCGGCGGCCGGTCTGTGGGAAGTTCCTCGATCATTTCCTTCAACGAGGTGATGGCGTGTTCCAGCTGGGGATCCCGGCCTGCCGCGTAGGCGTGCGGAGGGAAGGCCACTTCAATGTCCGGTTCAACACCGAAGTTTTCCACCTGCCAGCCGACTCCGCCGGAGAACCAGGTGGCGTACCGCGGCTGTGTTACACCTGTCCCGTCCGCCAGCGTGAACCGGTTATCGATCCCCACTACACCGCCCCACGTGCGGGTGCCGATGACGGGACCGATCCCCCGCAGCTTGGCCACCTGCGTGATGATGTCGCCGTCGGAGCCGGCGAATTCGTCAGCAAGGATGATCACCGGGCCCCTCGGTGCGTGGTGCGGGTAGGTGCGGGGCCGTTCTCCACGCGGCATGCTCCAGCCGGTCACCTTCCGGCCAATCAGCTCCGCCACCAGCTGTGACGTGTGTCCGCCGCGGTTCCGCCGGACGTCAACGATCAGGCCGTCAAGGGCTGTCTCGGTGTCCAGGTCCCGGTGCAGCTGAGCCCAGCCGTTGGCCAGCATGTCCGGAATATGCAGGTAGCCGAAGCTTCCATCCGATGCTTCGCGGACAATCCGGCGGTTCGCCGAAACCCAGTCCTGGTAGCGCAGCCGTTCCTCATCCTTGATCGGCACCACGGCAACCCTGCGCTGCTCTCCCGCCGCGTCACCATGCAGTGAACCGTTGAGCACCGTCAGCTCAACCGGTTTGCCCGCTGCTCCTGCAAGCAGAAGAGCGGGTGTCACCCCGGCTTCCAGGGTCAGCCCGTCGACGGCGAGCAGGACATCGCCCGGACGGACGTCAGCCCCTGGCCGGGTCAGCGGGGAGGTGGCCAGCGGATCAGAGGACTCACCTGCCAGGATGCGGGTAATCTCCCAGCCGGCATCCGTCATACGGAGGTCGGCGCCGAGCCTGCCCTGCCCGCTGCTGCCGTTCTCCTTGACAGGCGCCGGACGGACGTACGCGTGCGAAGTGCCCAGCTCGCCATGCAGTTCCCACAACAGGTCCACCAGGTCATCGTGGGACCCCAGCCGGTCCACCAGCGGCCGGTACCGGTCCCGGATGGCGGCCCAGTCCTGGCCTGCCATGTCTTCGGTCCAGAAGAAGTCGCGCTGCAGGCGCCACGCTTCATCAAACGCCTGGCCCCAGACACTCACCGGGTCCAGTTGGATCCGGATGCGGCCGAGGTCCACCGTGACGGACTGGCCGGAATCCTCGTCAGCTTTCGCGGCGGAGGGCACCACCGTGACTTTTTGCTCGTGTACCACCACCAGCTTCTTCCGGTCCCCGGACAGCCGGTAGGAGGAAGCCGACTCCACCAGCGTGGCCTTCTTGCGCTTTTCCAGGTCAAAACGGATCAACGACGGCGGCGCATCCTTGTCTTCCTGCGTGGCCTTTCCGTCACCGGTCACCCCGGCCAGGGCCCTGTCCAGCCACAGAAGCGCACCGTCGACTGCACGCAGCGACGAGTAGTTGCCCTGGACTACGGGCACGGTAATAACCCGGTGAGCGAGTCCCTCGGCATCCACGGCGACTGTGGGCACGCCGGAGGTGCCGTCGTCGGACGCGTTGCCTTGTGCGTCCTTAGCGCCCGACTGCTCAGCCTCGGCCGGATGGACGGCCGGTCCAAAGGGCGACGGCGTACCTGCGGCCAGCGCCACGAGGTACGGCTTGATCGGTGTGGGGAAGGACAGGTCAAAGGAGTGTCCGTCATAGACGGGGTCGAAGCTTCGGTTGGACAGGAAGGCCAGGAACTTCCCATCCGGGGTGAACGACGGCGACCGGTCGCCAAACCGGCCATCGGTAACGTCAATGATGTCCTGGCTTTCTCCCCCGATGTTCGCCAGCCGCAGCTTGCTCCGGGAGCCGAAGGAGGTGACGGGTTCAGCCCAGCCCAGCCACTTCGAGTCGGGAGACCAGGCCAGGTCCGTGATGCTGCCCTCGCCTATGCTGCTGAGCAGCGTAATGCTGCCAGAGGCGGTATCTGCCAGGTAGAGGGCGCCGAACGGGGTGCCCAGCGCCAGCCACCGTCCGTCCGGGCTGGCTTCCATTGAACTGGCGCGTACAGGCTGCGGGAAGTCGAGCTTGAGTGGCTCGTTTGCCGGGGCCGGCAGGACCGCAGCGCCCTCCGCCGCCGCAACGTCAGCGGCTTCACCGGTCTGTGATTCGCCGGACTGTGAGTCGTCGGTGGGTGCCGGGGAATCGACGGCGGCTGCCACCGCAGGCGAAGCGGAGGCGGCAGCCGTAGCGGGCACAGGCCGGGGCAGCTCAATCTGCTCTTCCCCGCCCGCTTCCGGATCCTGTACCGGGCGTTCCGTGCCGGATGTCCCGGAATTTTCTCCGGTATTCAGCGCCAGTGCCGGCGCCGGAACCGGAGCAAATACTTCCCTGATGTACAGGGCTTCCTCGCCGCCATGATCGGCCAGGTAGGCAATCCTGCCTCCCGGAAGCGGACGCGGCAACCTGCCCCGGACGCCCGGGGTGCCTTCGATGACTCGGGACGGCCCGTCCTTGTGGCGCAGCCAGTGGATGGTTCCATGAGCTTCGACGGCGCTGGCGTTGCCGCCGGCGTCGGGAATCACTGAACCCAGGTGTTTGGCCGCCTGGAGCATGGACGGGCGGCGGGACTGCGACGCCGAGCCCAGGGTGATCCCAATCGGGGTGGCTTCCGAATCAAGGTCTTTGAGCATCCACAGCGTACCTGCGGATTCGAACACCACGCGCTTGCCGTCGGTGGACGCGTGCCGGACGTAAAAGTCCTGGTGATCGGTATGGCGGCGTAGGCCTGAACCGTCAGGGAGGACTGAATAAAGGTTTCCATAGCCTTCGTGATCGGACAGGAAGGCAACCCGGCCCGAAACCCACATGGGGTCCGTCAGGTTCCCGTCGAGCTCCGGCAGCAGGCGTTCGAACTCGCCGTTGCCGTCGGCGTCGATCCAGAGCTTTCCGGCAGTACCACCGCGGTAGCGCTTCCACCAGGCCGGTTCCCGCGAGAGGACGCTGGAGAGAACCACAGGACGTTCGTCACCGATTTCGGTTCCGAACGCCACACACTCCACGGGACCGAACGGCAATTCCTCAGCCCAGCCGCCGTCGAGCGGAACCCGGTAGGCGTGGGTGTGCCGGCTTTCCGCCTGGCGGAAGGCGCTGGTGACCACAGCATCCCCGGCGGGCGTGAATCCCTTAACACGGGTGCTCGCGTGGCCGAAGTAGGTCAGCTGACGGTACCCGCCGCCGTCGACGTCCGCGGTCACCACCTCGGGTGCGGTGCCCTGCACAACAGTCCACACCAGGCGCTTGCCGTCCGGGCTGAACCGCGGATTCCGGGCCGGGAGCTGCAACGCCGAAACGCGCCATGCCCGGCCACCATCCACGGACGCCAGCCAGACGTCGTCCTCGGCCACGAAGGTGACCAGGTCGCCATGCACATGCGGGAATCGGAAGTAGCTCGAAGAGGTCATCGTTCGATCATAGTCAACGTGGATCGGCACCCGGACCGGGTGCTTCAACTGCCTGTGCATGGTGTGATGGATCATGCACATTGTCATCTCAGGGGCGTCCGGCTTTATCGGCACAGAACTCTCGCGGACCCTGCGGGAAGCAGGTAACACCGTGACCGCGCTCGTCCGCCGCGCCCCTGCTTCACCGGCGGAAATCCAATGGGACCCCCTGCGCCGGCAGCTTGATCCGCAAGCCCTCGCGTCGGCAGATGCCATCATCAACCTGTCCGGCGCCGGCATCGGCGACCGTCCGTGGACGCGTAAGCGCAAGGCGGAACTGGTCAGCTCCAGGATCGGGTCCACCAGGACCCTGACCGGCGCCATGTCCCGGATGGACGTTCCGCCACCGGTGTTCATCAGCCAGTCCGCGTCCGGGTATTACGGCGACGCCGGCGCCGCCGTCGTCCGCGAGGAACACCCGAAAGGCGACGGTTTCCTGGCCGGACTGTGTGAGGAGTGGGAAGCTGCGGCACACGAGGCTCCCCCGGGCGTCCGGGTGCTCACACCACGCACTGGCGTGGTGCTCAGTCCCACCGGCGGCGCCCTGGCGAGGCTTCTTCCGTTGCTGCGGGTTGGCCTGGGCGGACCGTTGGGCAATGGCCGGCAGTACTGGCCATGGATCACCGTGCCGGACCTCACTTCGGCTTTTGCCTTCCTCCTGCACGCCGATGCCGAGGGGGCGGTCAACGTGTGCGGCCCTGAACCGGCGGACGTTAACACGCTGGTCCACCACCTGGGACAGGCGCTGCACAGGCCCACGGCCGCCCGCGTGCCCGGGTTTGTGCTGAAGCTGGTGATGGACGGACTGGCCGATGAGCTGCTGCTGGCAAGCCAACGGATGGAACCCGCAGTCCTGGCCGGGCTCGGGTTCACCTGGCAGCACCCAACGATGGATTCCGCTGCCGGATGGGTTGCGGCAGGGATCCGGGGCCGCTGACGCTTCAGCCCTGAAGGATGTCCGAGATCCGCCAGCGTCCGCCGTCCCTGTGCAGTTCCACCACGAGTCTCTGGGCCGGAGCCGCAGCGCGTTCAGCCAGTTGCTCCCCTGACGCCGACACCTCACGGTAGGCGGTGGCCGCGGAGTCCACGCCCACCAGGCTGCGGAGATCCGTGCCACCGGGCTGGACATCAATGGCCCGCAGCTCCATGGCGAAACCTCCCAGCACGCGGCCGGAATCCTGGAGTCCGGCCATGATCCGGGCATCAGCGTCGGCGGCCGCCGAGCCTGCAACATTCACCTGGCCCAGCAGTTCCGCGTTACCTGTCCGGAAGGCCTCTGACCGCAGCCAGGCCAGACCCAGGACAGCGACGGCGGGGTCCTCCGCGGCGAGCTGGGCCTCCACGCCGGCAGGAATACCGCTTCCTTGCTCTTCTCCCCCGGAGCCCGCTGCAGGTGTGGCTCCCGGCGAAGCGGCAGACACAGGATCAGGAAGGTTCGCCGCATTCTCATGGGGAACCAGCGCCTGCCCCCAGAAGAGCGCAGCAGCTGCCAGCAGCGCCAGGAACGCCGGCACTCCGAGAAGACGGGCCATGCGGGGCCTGCTCCTGCGGGACCCCGTATTGGTTGCGACAGAGCGACGGCCAGGGCCGGGTGCACCGTCCGGGGCATCTGCGGGGTCCTCCGCACGCCTGGTCTTCGCGGAGGTTCCGGGCATCCGGAGCGTGACCAGCCGGCGTCGCCACGCCTGCAGCCTTCCCCGCAGGCTGTCCGGAGCCGTCTCCGGGAGGCGCCGCCGGGTCAGGAGCTCCGGAATCACACTGGGATGGACGGAGGTGGACAGTCCGACGGCGGCAGGAGCCGCGCTGCGGTAGACGGCAGTGGCGAATTCCGCTGCGGTGGGCCGCTGCCGCCGGTCCTCATGGAGCGCGGACTCCAGTGCCGCGGCCAGGGCCGGTGGAACGTCCGGAAATATCAGCGGCAGTGGAGGGCGGTCCGGCGTGGGCGGCGGGGTTTCACCCGTCAGGCAGAACCAGCCCACTGCAGCCAGGGAATACAGGTCCCGTTCGGGCTGGAGGCCCATCCGGACTGTGTCAACGGGGGCCGGGTCGCAGAAGCCGGGTGTTCCGGCACGCTCCGCGGCGGCGGGATCGCCCACCATCCGGGCAATCCCGACGTCGGCCAGCAGCGGTTTACCCTCTGCCGTGAAAAGGACGTTGCCTGGCGAAACATCAGCATGGGTGAAGCCCTTGGCGTGCAGGTAGGACAGTGCCTGCGCCAACGGAGTGAGGACGGTGACTGTTTCGCCCACCGTGAGCCTCCCCCTCGCTGCAATCAGTTGCGCCAGCGATCCTCCGGCGGCGAAGTCCAGCAGGATGCCAAGGCGGGGATTGCCCTCCCCACCGGCCCGGACGGCGTCGTGGGCTTTCACCAGGTGCTGGTGGTCAAGGACGGACAGGATCCGCAGTTCGCGGCGAACATCCTCCTCGGCCACCGGGGTGTGGAAGCACTTCAGCGCGAACCGTCCGCCGGTCCTCTCCGCTTCAACCAGCCAGACATCGGCGCTGCCGCCGCGGCCCAGCTCCCTGCCCACGCTGAATCCGGGCACCTGGGGTGGGGTGGTCTGCTGGGATCCGCCGTTGTTCATGGTTAACAACTACCGGAAAAGGGCAGGCACCCGCAGAAGTTATCCACAGGCCCCTTCGGTCATGAATGCGACCTTCGCCACTAAAGCCCGTACGACGGCGGCCGAGGACTAAGCTGGTGGGCATGACTCTCGAGTTTCAACAGCTGGGTCTTGCCCCCGATTACGTCGACTACACGCGTGCCTGGGACATCCAGCGCGAACTTCACAACGCCGTGGTCGCAGGCAAGGCACCCAGTACTGTCCTGTATCTGGAACATGCTGCCGTCTATACGGCAGGTAAACGTACCGAGGACCATGAACGGCCCTTCGACGGAACGCCGGTGGTCGCCGTAGACCGCGGCGGCAAGCTCACCTGGCACGGCCCGGGGCAGCTGGTGGGCTATCCGGTCATCAAACTCAAGAACCCGGCAGGCATCCGCGACTATGTCGAACGGCTCGAGGCCGTCATGATTGCCGTACTGGCGGACTACGGCATTGTTGCCGAACGCATCAAGGGCCGTGCCGGTGTGTGGATCAATGCCGATGAACGCGGGCCCGCCCGCAAGATTGCAGCCATCGGGATCCGCGTCTCCGAAGGCGTCACCATGCACGGCTTTGCCATCAACTGCAACAACGACCTCGCACCATATGCCCAGATCATCGCTTGCGGCATTACCGACGCCGGCGTGACCACCATTTCGCAGGAAACCGGCCGCAATGTGGCTCCGGCGGACCTCGTTGCCCGGATCACCGAGGAACTGCGCAAGAACGAAGACGCCCTAGTCGCCACCTACGAAGGAGCACTGCTGTGACACTGGCACCCGAAGGCCGGAAAATGCTGCGGATCGAGCAGCGGAATGCGGCCGTCCCGGTGGAGCGGAAACCGGAGTGGATCAAGGCGAAGGTCCAGATGGGCCCGGAGTTCGTGAACCTGAAGAACCTGGTCAAGAAGGAGGGCCTCCACACGGTGTGTGAGGAGGCCGGCTGCCCCAACATCTTCGAATGCTGGGAGGACAAGGAAGCCACCTTCCTGATCGGCGGCTCCGAGTGCACGCGCCGCTGTGATTTCTGCCAGATCGATACCGGCAAGCCCTCACCCGTGGACATGTTTGAGCCCACCAAGGTTGCCCGTTCGGTCCAGGCGATGCAGCTGCGCTACGCCACGGTCACGGGCGTGGCCCGCGACGACCTCGCTGACGAGGGCGTATGGCTGTACGCCGAGACGGTCCGGAAGATCCACGAGCTGAACCCGGGTACCGGCGTCGAACTCCTGATCCCGGACTTTTCCGGCAAGCCCGAGCACATCGAGGCGATCTGCGACTCCAAGCCTGAGGTGTTCGCCCACAACGTCGAGACTGTTCCCCGGATTTTCAAGAGGATCCGTCCGGCGTTCCGGTACGAGCGGTCCCTTGACGTCATTACCCAGGGCCGGAACCTGGGCATGGTCACCAAGTCCAACCTGATCCTGGGCATGGGCGAAACCCGTGAAGAGATCTCCGAGGCCCTGCGGGACCTGCACGAGGCCGGGTGTGACCTGATCACCATCACCCAGTACCTCCGCCCGTCCGAACGCCACCTCCCCGTGGACCGCTGGGTCAAGCCGCAGGAGTTCGTGGATCTCCAGGAAGAGGCAGATGAGATCGGCTTCCTCGGCGTGATGAGTGGACCGCTGGTGCGCTCGTCCTACCGGGCCGGGCGCCTGTGGGCCACCGCCATGCGCAAGAAGGGCTGGGAAATCCCGGCCCAGCTGGCCCACATCGAAAGCTCAGGCAGCACCCGTCAGGAAGCAAGCTCGCTGATCGCGGCCCACCACTAGGCACTGCCGCCACCTGCACGGCATGGGGCCGGGCGCCGGGTCTCCGGCGTCCGGCCCCATGCCGTAAATCACGTAGAATTAAGGAACTATGGCTAAATCCCCTGATTCCAGCAGCAGCGCGTCCGCGCCTGCCGAAAAAACCAAGCGCGGCCTGTTTTCGCGCAAGCCCAAAGAGGCGAAGGTCAAGAAGCCGAGCAGGCTGAAGCAGATCGGCGAGGTCTTCCAAATGACCCGCCGGCACGATCCCATGGTTCCGTGGCTGATGCTGCTGGTATTCCTGGGCATCGTTGCCATTGGCCTGGTAGTCGGCCTGCTGCTGGAAAACTGGGTTACGGGCCTGCTGATCTCCATTCCGCTGGGCTTGCTGGGGGCCACCCTGATCCTCTCGCGGCGCGCTGAACGTGCCGCCTTTGCACGCATTGAGGGCCAGCCAGGTGCGTCCGGTGCCGCTCTGGGCACCCTCCGCCGCGGCTGGATCACCGAGGAACAGCCGGTTGCCGTTAACCCGCGCACCCAGGACGCCGTCTTCCGTGCCATAGGACGCCCCGGCGTTGTACTGGTCAGCGAAGGCCCCACGCACCGTGTCCGCCCCCTTCTGGATGCCGAGCGCAAGCGCCTCTCACGGATCCTGCCCAACGTCACCATCCACATCATCGAAAGCGGCCGCGGCGAAGGCCAGGTACCCATCAGCGATGTGGCCAAGAAGATGGGCAAGCTGAAGAAGGAGCTCACCAAGCTCGAGGTTAGCACCGTTTCCAAGCGCATCGCCTCCCTGGGGACCCGGCTTCCCATCCCCAAGGGCATCGATCCGTACAAGGCCCGCCCCAACCGCGGACGCTGATCCTGCGGCCCCTGCTTGACGGCCGCACAGGCCAAAGAAAACCGCCCTGGATACCGGCATCAAGCCGGCTTCCAGGGCGGTTTTCTTGTTGTTTCGCTTCCCTCTGCGGGCGGCTCAAATGTCAGTGTTGCAGGAAGTCAGCGCCGCAGCAGCAAAGTGTTCATGGCTTTGTCATGCAGGCCACGGTGATCGGGGTCCGTAATAACTGCAGGGATCACCAGGCAAATAAGGAGTGCCCTCACCAGGCCTGCCAAAGGACCCGGCGCGCCACCGCCGGCACGCACAACATGGATGCCGGCAATCCTGTGGCCAATGCTGTAGCCCAGGGTGCCCACCAGGAGGGTCTGCTCCACGGCGAACACCGCCAGCGTGGCCCACGAGTCGCCGCCGAAGGCGAAGTTGCTGATCAGCATTGCGATGCCCCAGTCGATCAGGAGCGCAATGATCCGGCGCCCTGCCCTGGCAATGGAGCCCGGGCCGGACTCCGGGAGCCCCAGCCGTTCACCGGGATACTTGGAAATGCCGGACGTGTCCGGTCCACTGAGCCAGGACCCTACGTCCTTACGATCTACCACCGTATAAGCTTAGCGACTCACCACCGTTCATACTGTGGAAGCCGTTAGACCACACTGTGGACACCGGGTACGGTTTCATACCAAGGCATTCTGTAACCTCCCCGAAACAATACGGACATGGACGGGAAATCCCATTTCCCTAGGGTGGTACAAGTTGCAAGCGGCCAGATGACCGGACGCTATCATTTTTCCCGGTTTTCGGATTGCGCTGGGCCAGTTGGCTATCAGCCAGAGATTAAATATGCGTAAGGAGCATAGATGTTCAAGACTGCGGACGAAGTCCTCAAGTTCATCAAGGACGAAGATATTAAGTTCGTCGATATCCGCTTCACCGACCTCCCGGGCGTCCAGCAGCACTTCAACGTGCCCGCCAAGAGCGTTGACGCCGACTTCTTCATTAACGGTCAGCTCTTCGACGGCTCCTCCATCCGCGGCTTCCAGGGCATCGCCGAGTCCGACATGCAGCTGATCCCGGATGTCACCACGGCATTCCTGGACACCTTCCGCATGGAGAAGACCCTCGCGCTGAACTTCTCGATCGTCAACCCGCGCACCGGTGACCCGTACCACCGTGATCCCCGCGGCGTTGCCGAGAAGGCTGAGGCCTACCTCGCCTCCACCGGCATCGCAGACACCGCGTTCTTCGCTCCCGAAGCCGAGTTCTTCGTGTTCGACAACGTGCAGTACCAGTCCTCGCCGCAGGGCAGCTTCTACAAGATCGATTCCGAAGAAGCGCACTGGAACACCGGCCGCGAAGAAGAAGGCGGAAACCTCGGTTACAAGACCCCCGTCAAGGGCGGTTACTTCCCGGTCTCCCCCACTGACAAGCAGGCCGATCTCCGTGACGCCATGTGTGTTGCCCTGGACGAAGCGGGCCTTGAGGTCGAGCGCAGCCACCACGAGGTTGGCTCCGCCGGCCAGGCTGAGATCAACTACAAGTTCACCACGCTGACCCACGCTGCCGATGACCTGCAGAAGTTCAAGTACGTCATCAAGAACACTGCTGACGCCTGGGGCAAGTCCGTGACCTTCATGCCGAAGCCGGTCTTTGGCGACAACGGCTCGGGCATGCACTGCCACCAGTCGCTGTGGAACGGTGGCGAGCCGCTGTTCTACGACGAGAAGGGCTACGCCGGCCTGTCCGACACCGCCCGCTGGTACATCGGTGGCCTGCTGAAGCACGCGTCCGCCGTACTTGCCTTCACCAACCCGACGGTGAACTCCTACCGCCGCCTGGTCAAGGGCTTCGAAGCTCCGGTCAACATGGTGTACTCGCAGGGCAACCGCTCCGCCGGTATCCGTATCCCGATCACCGGTTCCAACCCGAAGGCCAAGCGCATCGAATTCCGCGCACCTGACCCCTCCTCCAACCCGTACCTGGCTTTCGCTGCCCAGCTGATGGCCGGCATTGACGGCATCCGCAACCGCATCGAACCGCCGGCTCCGATCGACAAGGACCTCTACGAGCTCCCCGCCGAGGAAGCCAAGGACATCCCCAAGGCTCCGGGCACGCTGGAAGAGGCACTTGAGGCACTGCGCGAGGACAACGAGTTCCTACAGGCCGGTGGCGTCTTCACCCAGGACCTGATCGACACCTGGATCGAGTACAAGTACGAGAACGAGATCCGCCCGCTGTCCCTGCGCCCGAACCCGTACGAGTTTGAGCTCTACTACGGCGTCTAGTCAACAGTCGGCCTGAACAACGTTCAGCCACAAGTAAGGGCTGCTCCCGGCATGTGCCGGGAGCAGCCCTTCTTTTGTTAACCGGGCCCCACGGGGTTCAGAACTGCTGGTACATAATGCGCTGGGGACCGGCCCGGCCGCCCAGGTACTCCCCGACGTCTGCAAAACCGGCCCGCAGATACGCGCTCATTCCCGCGGTGTTCCGTGAATTGACTGACAGCACCACGCCCAGTTCACCGCTGCCTGATCGCAGGGTGAGCTTCCGCGCCGTGGCCACGGCGGCCATTGCCGCTGCGGCGCCCAACCCCTTGCCCTGCATGCGCCGGTCGATCAGGAAGCCGCGCAGCAGCCATGCGGTGTCGTCATCCGTCCAGCCGGCCAGGGTGGCGGCACCGCGTTGGAGGGTCAGTACCCCGACGGCGGACCCTCCACCTTCGATCACGTGCGGATGGCGTGTCCCGTCTTCGAGGGCTGCCATGACCATCCGCAACGGGTCTCCGACGAAGTCTGTTTGCCCGGGAGCCAGTTCCAGTTCCGCGACAGCACCAAGATGGATGGCCCGGGCATCGGGATCGAGGTCCTTAAGGGGAATAAGCCAGGCGGTGGAATCCATCGTTCCAGCCTAAGCCTGCAGGGCCGCTGCTCCTGCCGCCTACTGGGGCGCGGGCATATCGGCTGGCGCCCCCGCCGGATCCAGCCACATGACTTCCCACACGTGGCCATCCGGATCCCGGAAGCTGTGGCTGTACATAAAGCCGTAGTCCTTAGCTTCCTGGGACTGGGAGCCGCCGGCGGCCAGAGCCTTGCGGACTGTGTCATCCACCGCTTCCCGGCTGTCAACGGAGTAGGACATAATCACGCCGTTGCCTGAGCCGGGTGTTGCGTCAGAGGGAAGGAACGATGCGAAGAACGGCTCCACCAGGAGCATCACGAAGGCATCGTCGTTGACGATCATGCAGGTGGCGTTCTCATCCGTGTAGTCGGGATTGAAGCTGAACCCCAAGGCTGTAAAGAAATCAACGCTTCGCGGCAGGTCCTTAACGGGCAGGTTTACGTACAGTTGTTTGGCCATGGTGCCTAAAGTAGCACCGGGCCCTCCGGCTGTCTGCAGCTACTGGCCGTAAAACACCTTCTCGAAGACCCCCCGGGCGCGCCTGCTGATCCGCAGGTAGTCCTCCTCCAGGGCGGCTGCCTGCCCTGGCTCGTAGCCGCACCAACGGGCCACAGCCTCCAGGTCGCGGCGTGAGGATGGGAGCAGGTCAGAGGCCCGTCCCGTCCAGATGACATTCGCGGACCTGATGCGGCTTGCCAGCCGCCAGGCGGTGGTCAGCAGCCCCGCTTCTTCCGGCTCCAGCAGTCCCAGGGCCGCGGCTGCGGACAACGCGTGGACCGTGGACGTCGTCTGGAGCTCGGGGTGCCTCGCTGCATGCTGGAGCTGAAGCAGCTGGACCAGCCATTCGACGTCGCTCAGGCCGCCACGCCCAAGCTTTACGTGCCGTGCCGGATCAGCGCCGCGGGGCAGCCGCTCGGCCTCCACCCGGGCCTTGACCCGCCGGATTTCCCGGACGTCCTGGTCACTGACGGATTCCGGGTAGCGGATGGGGTTGATGACGTCGATGAAAGCCTGTGCCAGGGCGTCGTCGCCGGCCATGGGGCGTGCCCGCAGCAGTGCCTGGGCTTCCCAGATCAGTGACCATCGCCGGTAGTATTCGGCGAACGAGTCCAGGGATCGGACCATGGCGCCATTCTTGCCTTCGGGACGGAGGTCCGCGTCCACCTGCAGCACTCGTTCCGCCTGGATGGCCGGCTTGAGCGGCTGGGTCAGGAGGCTGGAGAGCTTTCCCACGATCCGCAGCGCCTGCTGTTGCGCTTCGTCCTCGCTGAAGCCAGGCAGGGCGGAGTGGACGTAGATGACGTCAGCGTCAGAGCCGTAGCCGATCTCCCGGCCGCCCTGCCGGCCCATGGCCACCACCACAACGGAGGTCTTCAGCGGCTCCCGGGCCGACACGACCGTTTCGGCCACCCGGAGTGCACCCAGGACAGCTGCCCGGTCCGCGTCAGAGAGCGCCGCGCCTACCTGGTCCTGGTCCAGGAGCCCGGCGGAATCGGCGATGGCCGTACGGAGGATTTCGCGGCGCCTGATCAGCCGGATCAGGCGCATGGCACTCTCCGGATCGGAGTGCCTGGCCATCTTGGCTGTGATTTCCTGCCACTGCGCCTCGTAGCTGACGGGTGCCAGGTCCTTGTTCGAGCCCAGCCATGCCACGGACTCCGGCGAAACCTCCAGAAGGTCAGCGATAAGGCGCGAGTTGGACAGCACGTGGCAGAGCCGTTCCGCCGCGGCGGAGGAATCCCTGAGCAGCCCCAAATACCAGTGGGTGGTCCCCAGGGTTTCGCTGACGCGGCGGAAGCCCAGCAGTCCGGCGTCGGGGTCCACGCCCTCGGCAAGCCAGTCCAGCAGGACCGGCAACAGCTGCCGCTGCAGGGCTGCCCGCCGGCTGACGCCACTGGTCAGGGCCTGGATGTGGCGCATGGCCCCCTGTGGATCCCGGTAGCCCAGTGCGGCGAGCCGGCCCTCCGCGGCCTCGGGGCTCAGCCGCGCATCCTCGGTGCTGAGCTTGGCTGCCGTGTTCAGCAGCGGCCGGTAGAAGATGCGTTCGTGCAGTTCCCGCACGGAGCGCTTGGTTTTCTGCCAGGCGGCCATCAGGGCATCCGGGTGCGGGCGTTCGTTGGAGAAGGGCCCCAGAACGGCTTTGGCCAGCGCGCGAAGGGCGTCTTCGCGGACGGGCATCAAGTGTGTCCGGCGCAGCTGGAACAGCTGGATCCGGTGTTCAAGGAGCCTCAGGTACCGGTAGGCCCTGTCGAAATTGTTGGCGTCTGCCCGGCCGATGTAACCGCCTGCCGAGAGCGCGGCGATGGCAGAGGTGGTGTCGCGGACCCGGATCGATTCGTCCGATTTGCCGTGCACCAGCTGCAGCAGCTGGACGGTGAACTCGACGTCCCGCAATCCTCCGCGGCCCAGTTTGATCTGCCGCTGCTCCTCTGCGGCGGGGATATGTTCGGTGACGCGGCGGCGCATGGCCTGGACGGACTCAACAAACCCGTCGCGGCCTGCCGAGCTCCAGATCAGTGGAGCAACGGCTTCCTCATAACGCTTTCCCAGCGCGGCATCTCCGGCGATCACCCGGGCCTTGAGGAGCGCCTGGAACTCCCAGCTTTCCGCCCAGCGTGCGTAGTAGCTCTGGTGGGAAGCCAGGGTCCGCACCAGCGGGCCGGATTTCCCTTCGGGACGGAGGTTGGCGTCCACCTCCCAGAGGCCCGGCTCCCGCCCCACTGCCGAGATGGCCCGGGAGATCCCGCTTGCCAGGGCAGTACCAATGGTGGCGGCTCGTGCATCGTCCAGGCCGCCGTCGTCAATAACATAGATGACGTCGACGTCGGAAATATAGTTCAGCTCCCGGGCGCCGCATTTGCCCATGCCAATCACGGCAAGGCCGACGGCGGCAACATCCTCCGCGCCCAGCTGCTCGGCAGCTTCGGCACGCGCCACGGCAAGGGCAGCTTCGATGGCCGCTCCGGCAAGGTCCGCCAGTTCGGCGCCTGCCACGGGCAAGAAGTCCAGCGGATCGGCCGCACACAGGTCCTTCACCGCCAGGTCCACCACACCACGGCGGTAGGCGGTCCGTAAGGCGGCATAGGCATCTGGACCCGTTAACGCGGCAACGGGCCGCGGGGACCGGGGATCGGCCTGAACCGACCTGAGCAGCACGGTCCGCAGATGCTCCGGGTCCGCGGCCACTGGTTCCGGGCTGGGACGGACATCAAACGCCGCCAGGTGCTCCGGGTGCCGGATGAGGAACTCCCCCAGAGCCTCGGACGCACCAAGCACCCGGTAGAGAGGCTCGCTCCGCTCTGGATCCGCCACAGCCAGCTCCCGCAAGGCAGGATGCTTCTCGATCAGGCGGACCAGCGACTGCAGGGCAGCATCCGGGTTGGCGGCCATGTGCAGGCCACCGAACAGCCGGTCCTGGTCCAGCCCCTCAAGTTCACGGGCTGCCAGGAAGCGTTCGCCCTTTTCCAGATCGCTGAAACCGGTGGCGATCAGGCGCCGAGCAAGACTCACGGCGGCGGCTTACAGGATGCCGAGGTTGCGCTGCAGCTCGTAGGGCGTGACCTGGAGCCGGTAGTCCTGCCACTCGGCACGCTTGTTGCGCAGGAAGTGCTCGAACACCTGCTCGCCCAGGATGAGCGGCATCAGTTCCGAATCCTCCATGGCTCGGATGGCGTCATGCAGGCTGGCGGGCAGGGGATCATGGCCCATGGCCCGGCGCTCTGCAGAGCTCAGCGACCAGACGTCATCCTCGGCGGCGGCGGGCAGTTCGTAGCCTTCTTCGATGCCCTTCAGGCCTGCACCCAGCAGGACCGCGTAGGCCAGGTACGGATTGGCCGCGGAGTCGATGCCGCGGTATTCGATGCGGGCGGACTGTCCCTTGCCGGGCTTGTACAACGGCACGCGGACCAGCGCGGAACGGTTGTTGTGGCCCCAGCTGAGGTAGCTGGGTGCCTCGCCACCGCCCCAGAGGCGCTTGTAGGAGTTGACGAACTGGTTGGTGACGGCTGTGAACTCAGGCGCGTGCTTGAGGACACCGGCGATGAACTGCTTGGCGGTCTTGGACAGCTGGTACTCGGCGCCGGCCTCGTAAAACGCGTTGGTGTCGCCTTCAAAGAGCGAGAAGTGCGTGTGCATGCCGGACCCCGGGTGGGCAGTGAACGGCTTGGGCATAAACGTGGCGTAGGTGCCCTGCTGGAGGGCCACTTCCTTGATGACCGTGCGGAACGTCATGATGTTGTCAGCCGTCTGGAGGGCATCGGCGTAACGCAGGTCAATCTCGTTCTGGCCCGGTCCAGCTTCATGGTGGCTGAACTCCACCGAGATGCCGACCGATTCGAGCATGGTCACCGCCGTGCGCCGGAAGTCCTGGGCCACACCGCCGGGCACGTGGTCGAAGTATCCTCCTTCATCCACGGGAATGGGCGAGCCATCCGGACCGGGCTGCTGGGACTTCAGGAGGTAGAACTCGATTTCCGGGTGGGTGTAGCAGGTGAATCCCATGTCCGCGGCCTTGGCCAGGGTGCGCTTTAGGACGTTGCGGGGGTCAGCGGCCGAGGGCTCGCCGTCCGGCGTCAGGATGTCGCAGAACATGCGGGAGGTCTGCTCAGTCTCGCCGCGCCACGGGAGGATCTGGAAGGTGGCCGGATCAGGCTGGGCTAGCATGTCCGACTCGAAAACGCGGGCCAGGCCTTCGATGGCCGAGCCGTCAAAGCCCAGGCCCTCTTCAAAGGCACCTTCCACCTCGGCCGGGGCCAGGGCCACCGACTTGAGGGAGCCAACGACGTCGGTGAACCACAGACGGACAAAGCGAACGTCACGCTCTTCGATTGTGCGCAGAACAAACTCTTGCTGGCGGTCCATGGTGGCCTCTCTCGCGTCTACAGTCTTGCCCCGGGGTCCGTCACGGAAAAAGCCGGCAGCAGTTCACGCATCACTTTACTAACCAATCTGCGCTCATGCGGGCACAACCGGCCCAATTGTGGGCATGCATTAAGATCTTGCCATGCCCACACCCCAGAATCCTGAGTCCAGCGCCGCGTCCGGCGTCCCCGCGCCGTATGGAAACGGCCCGGCTGCTGCGCCGAAACCGGTGGCCAGGGTGCGCACCCACCACCTCCAGCAGGCCAAGGACAACGGCACCCGTTTTGCCATGCTGACAGCCTATGAGCAGTACACGGCAGAAATCTTCGACGAGGCAGGCGTTGAAGTCCTGCTGGTGGGCGATTCGGCATCCAACAATGTCTACGGCAACGAAACCAGCCTCCCCGTCACCGTGGACGAGCTGCTCCCCTTGTGCAGGGCCGTGGCGCGATCCGCCCACCGGGCGCTGATTGTGGCCGATCTTCCCTTCGGCAGCTATGAGGTTTCACCGCAGCAGGCGGTGGCAACCGGCGTACGCTTCCTCAAGGAAGGCCTGGCGCATGCCGTCAAGATCGAAGGCGGCAGGTTCTACGCGGAAACTGTCCGGGCAATGGTGCAGGCCGGCATCCCGGTGATGGCCCACATCGGCTTCACGCCGCAAAGTGAGCATTCCCTCGGTGGCTACCGGGTCCAGGGCCGCGGCGATGACGCCCAGCGGCTCATTGACGACGCCGTCGCCCTGGCTGAGGCCGGCGCCTTCAGCGTGCTGATGGAAATGGTCCCCGCAGAGGCGGCTGCCGCCGTCGACGCCGCCGTCCGGGTCCCCACGGTGGGCATCGGTGCGGGCAACGCAACCACTGGCCAGGTCCTGGTGTGGCAGGACATGGCTGGCCTGCGGGGAGGAAAAATGGCGAAATTCGTCAAGCAGTACGCGGACATCCGTTCCACGCTCAAGGATGCTGCCGCTGCTTACGCCGAGGACGTCCGTTCCGGTCAGTTCCCCGGCCCGGAACACTCGTTCTAGGCGGAACCAACCAACCTCCCCCGACTGCGGACCAGAGCAGCAGCCGGGTGGCACCGGCTCCGCTCAGTCGTCCTCGTCCTGCTTGTCCCAGGCCTCGTTCCGGGCACGCACCTTTTCGAGTGCGTGCTCGGCTTCTTCCCGCGTTTTGTAGGGCCCGATCAGCTGGCTCCAGTCGGACAGGGCGTCTTCTTCGACTTCATGGGTGTTGACGTTGTACCAGTACTCAGTCATTGCTCTGCCTTCAGTTATAGGTGTTACGCGCCGCCTTATATGATCAATCTATGCCTTCCCTTGCCTCGACCGCACCCCTCGGCACGCTGACCCGCGGGACCGTGAGCCCCCAGCTGGCGGTGCCGGCGTCCATCCCCCGGCCCGAGTATGTGGGCAAGCCTGCGCCTGCCAAGTTCACCGGGTCCGAGGTGAAGTCGGCAGAGACGATCGAAAAGATCCGGATCGCCAGCAGGATCGCGGCGCAGGCCATCGTCGAGGTTGGCAAGCACATCGAACCGGGTGTCACCACCGACGCCCTGGATCGAGTGGGCCACGAGTTCCTCCTGGACCATAACGCCTACCCCTCCACGCTGGGTTACCGGGGTTTCCCCAAATCCCTGTGCTCCTCGCTCAACGAAGTCATCTGCCACGGCATCCCTGACTCCACGGTGGTCCAGGATGGCGACATCATCAACATCGACATCACCGCCTTTATCAACGGCGTCCACGGCGATACGAACTACACGTTCCTGGTGGGAGACGTTGACGAGGAATCCACTCTGCTGGTGGAGCGTACCCGCGAGTCCCTGAACCGGGCCATCAAGGCTGTTGCCCCGGGCCGGGAGATCAACGTCATCGGCCGAGCGATCGAGTCCTATGCCAAACGGTTCGGCTATGGAGTGGTGCGCGACTTCACTGGCCACGGCGTGGGCGAGGCCTTCCACACGGGCCTCATCATTCCGCATTATGACGCCGCACCGGCCTACAACACCGTGATCCAGACGGGGATGGTGTTTACCATTGAACCCATGCTGACGCTCGGAACCATCGAGTGGGATATGTGGCCGGACGACTGGACAGTCGTCACCAAGGACCGCAAGAGGACCGCGCAGTTCGAGCACACGCTGCTGGTCACCGAATCCGGCGCCGAAATCCTGACACTG
This sequence comes from Pseudarthrobacter sp. J47, assembly GCF_049810315.1. GTDB lineage: Bacteria > Actinomycetota > Actinomycetes > Actinomycetales > Micrococcaceae > Arthrobacter. The sequence goes on along the minus strand of NZ_CP187358.1, from coordinate 1,590,060 downwards.
CCCTGAGCGTACCGGGACCTTCCAGCACCGGGACCCCCCAGCACCGCCAGCAACTCAGCACCACCAGTAACTTCAGCACCACCGCCCTGCCCGCCCTGCCACGAACGGAAACACATTGGCCAAGAAGGATGAAAAGTCCCACAAGAACTCTCCGCTGATCGGCATCGACATCGGCGGCACGGGCATCAAGGGCGGCATCGTCGACCTCAAGAAGGGCAAGCTGCTGGGCGAGCGTTTCCGCGTCCCCACACCCCAGCCTGCTACACCGGCGGCGGTCGCGGAGGTTGTGGCGCAGGTGGTGGCCGAGCTCTCCCTGCGCGCTGACGCGCCGGATCCCAGCGCCCCCATCGGCGTGACCTTCCCGGGCATCATCCAGCACGGCGTGGTCCTGTCCGCGGCGAACGTGGACAAGACCTGGATGAACACGGACATCGACGCGCTCCTCACCGAACGCCTGGGCCGCCCTGTTGAAGTGATCAACGACGCCGATGCCGCCGGCCTTGCCGAGGCCCGGTATGGCGCGGGCAAGGGTGTTGATGGTACCGTCCTGGTGATCACACTGGGTACCGGAATCGGTTCGGCGTTCATCTTCGACGGCCGCCTGGTACCCAACGCTGAACTGGGGCACCTGGAGATCGACGGTTTCGACGCCGAGACCAAGGCTTCGGCTGTGGCACGCGAACGCGACGGCCTGTCCTGGGATGAATACAGCGTCCTGCTGCAGCGGTATTTCTCCCACGTGGAGTTCCTCTTCTCTCCTGAGCTCTTTATTGTGGGCGGCGGAATCTCCAAGCGCGCGGATGAATACCTGCCCAACCTCAAGCTCCGGACGCCGATCGTTCCCGCCGAACTGAAGAACGAGGCCGGGATTGTTGGCGCGGCCCTGGAGATCGCCGTCAAGCACAAGCTCAGGAAATGACCCCGACAGTACCGCTGAAGCCCGTCACCATCGTGACGGGCGCCAGCCGTGGCATTGGTGCCGCCATTGCCGCACGCGCCGCGAAGGCCGGCCACGCAGTGGTGGTCAACTACTCCGCCGACTCCGAAGGTGCGCTTTCCGTAGCGGATGGAATCAACAACGACGGCGGCACTGCCGTAGCCGTCCATGCTGACGTCAGCGACCCGGCAGCAGTGAAGGACCTCTTCAACCGCGCCGAGTCGCTGGGCAGGATCGCCGCCGTCGTCAATAACGCAGGCATTACAGGCAACCTGATCGGCCCGCTGGTGGATGTTCCGGCGGCCACCGTCCAGCGTGTCCTGGACGTCAACGTGGCCGGGCTGGCCTACATGTGCCAGGAGGCCGTGCGGCGGCTCAGTACCGATCGTGGCGGCCACGGAGGATCCATCATCAACATCTCCTCCACCGCAACCAAGGCCGGGTCGCCCGGGACGTGGGTGCACTACGCAGCGTCCAAGGGAGCAGTGGACGTCCTGACGGTGGGGCTGGCTGCAGAGGTGGCCCAACAGGGCATCCGGGTCAACGCCGTAGCACCGGGCAGCACCAACACCGGCCTGCACGCGGCGGCAGGCATGCCGGACCGGGTGGAACGGCTCAACCCGACGATCCCCATGGGCCGCGGAGCCGAACCTGATGAAGTTGCTGCGGCCGTAATGTGGCTGATGTCAGAAGAGGCCAGTTACATTACCGGGGCGGTCTTGCCGGTTTCCGGCGGACGCTGACGGCTTCCGGCTGTTGCCGGTGGCGGCTGCGGCTTCCCCTCCGCTGCCGCCACCGGAGCTTTAGAGGGCGCTCTTCTCGGCGTTCCGCGCGTCTGCGGAGCCTGCCTCAGCCTCGGACTCGTGGCGCAGGATGGCAATGGCGGTTTCGAAGTCCTCAAGGGATTCGAAGGCCTGGTACACGCTGGCGAAACGAAGGTACGCCACTTTGTCCAGCTTCTGCAGCGGGCCGAGGATTACGAGGCCCACCTCGTGGGCGTCGATTTCCGCAGCGCCGGAAGCCCGGATGTTTTCCTCAACCTCCTGTGCCAGCAGAGCCAGGTCATCTTCGCTGACCGGGCGGCCCTGGCAGGCCTTGCGCACGCCGTTGATGACTTTGCTGCGGCTGAACGGCTCCCCGACGCCTGAGCGCTTGATGACCGAGAGGCTGGTGGTTTCCACGGTGGTGAACCGGCGCCCGCACTCCGGGCACTGCCTGCGCCTGCGGATGGAAGAGCCGTCATCAGCCATCCGGCTGTCCACCACCCGGGAATCGGGATTACGGCAGAAGGGACAGTACATGCGTGGTTCCCCGTTCCGGATAGCTGGCTTTGCAGATGCCATTTTACAGCTACATCTTGCGGAATAACAATCCTGTAATTACTACATGTAGTAGTTGCGGCGGGCAATCACCCTGCTGGCGCGCCTACCGTCAGTGGTCACCGAAGCGGACAGTGACGGCGTCGCCGTGGGCAGGAAGTCCTTCCGCCTGGGCCAGGCTGACGATGTGGCCGCTGACCTTCCGCAGTGCATCCTGGCTGTAGTTGACCACCTGGATGGCGCGCAGGAACGTGGTGACGTTCAGCCCGGAGGAAAACGCTGCCGTCCCGCTGGTGGGCAGCACGTGGTTGGAGCCCGCGCAGTAGTCCCCCAGGCTGACGGGGCTGTATTCACCGACGAAGATCGCCCCGGCATTCCGGATCCGGGCTGCCACGGCCGGCGCGCCAGCGGTCATGATCTCCAGGTGCTCAGCAGCATAGGCATCGCAGGCAGCGATCCCCTGGTCCAGGCTGTCAACGAGGACGACGCCGGACTGGGCACCTGAGAGGGCGGTGCGGACACGGTCGGCATGGCGCGTGGCGTTTGCCTGCTTCTCCAGTTCAACCCGGACCGCTGCAGCGAGGTCTTCGGAGTCGGTGATCAGGACGGATGCAGCACCGGGATCGTGCTCGGCCTGGCTGATGAGGTCCGCTGCCACCAGGTCCGGACGTGCGCCGGAGTCGGCAAGGATGGCGATCTCGGTGGTCCCGGCCTCCGAGTCGATTCCCACAACGCCCTTGACCAGGCGCTTTGCAGTGGCAACGAAAATGTTTCCAGGACCGGTCACCACGTCAACGGGCTCAATGCCCGGACCTGACGCGTCAGCCGGGACGCCGTAAGCGAAGGAGGCGATGGCCTGGGCTCCGCCAATGGCATAAACCTCCTTGATTCCCAGCAGCTGCGCCGCTGCGAGGATCGTTGGGTGCGGAAGGCCGCCGAAATCCTTCTGGGGAGGTGACGCCAGCGCGATGGAGGGCACTCCGGCGGCCAGTGCCGGGACAACGTTCATGACCACCGAGGATGCCAAGGGAGCCAGTCCGCCGGGAACGTAGAGACCCACGCGCGACACCGGAACCCAGTTCTGGCTCACCACGGCGCCCTCGCCGAATTCCACGTCCACGTTCCGGGGCCGCTGCTGGTCGGCGAAGGACCGGGCCCTGCGGATGGACTCTTCGAGGGCTTCCCGGACGTCCGTTGAAACGGTGGCCAGGGCTTCCGCGAGTGCTGCTTCCGGGACGCGCGGGTGCTGCTGCTCAACGCCGTCGAACGTCCGGGCCAGGCCGCGCAGCCCGGACAGCCCCTGCGTCCGGACGGTGGAGATGATGGCCTGTACGGACTCCTCGGCCTCTGCAGTGGTTTCCTGCCGGACCCGGGGAACGGCGGTACGCATTTCTGCCAGCCCAAGCTGCCTGCCCCGCAGATCTACGGTGCGGAAAGCGAGGGTGGATTCGGGCCGGGCGGCGGAAACATCAGAAGAAAGGCTCACCCGGTCCATTTTACCCGTCAGCCGCGGCGTCCATGGTGTCGGTGACCCGGAAGAGGCTCAGCAGGCTCATTACGAAGGTTGCGGCGGCGGTGGCCGCGGGCCACACCAGGAGCACCGGCAATGACCGCAGGGAGAAGGCAATGCTGGCGTTTGCGGACGCGTCCACGGGTTCGCCCCACACGGTGGCCGCAAAAATGCCGGCCCGCCAGGCAATAACTGAACCCAGCAGTCCGCCGGCCAGCGCCAGCGCGAACTTCAGCTGGCTGAAATTCGCCATCCGGCCCGTCAGCAGAACGCCGGACAGGCAGCCGGCGAAGAGGAAAAGACCGGCCAGCGTCAGGTCCCGGGGCAGCCATGCACTGGTGTCCAGCCCGGTTGCCAGGCCGGGATCACCCGTGAGCAGGTTCAACCCGGCCGGGGCCAGCACCCACCACGCCGCACCCAAGGGAAGGCCTGCGATGGCGGACCAGGCCAGCCAGCGCCACGAAAGCCGGGGTGTGCTCCCGGTCCCCGGTGGAGTGTGCCCTGCGTCCTGTGCGTTGTGGAGCTGTGTCATGCAACAAACCTTAACAAACGTTAACGAACCAGCACGTTCGTTCCCCCGGGGACCCTGCAGGTAACCAAATACTCCGGGGCCTTCAGCGGGCCATAGTCTTAGTGCCAGACTTATTAGTGGGGTTAGATATGCAGGGAGTTCAAGCAGTGGTGCCAGAAAAGCAAGCCTACGAGCTGATGTTCAAGGAGATGTTCCGCCGCCATGCCGCGGGCGTCGCGATCATCACGGTTAACTTCAACGGCCACCCCTTTGGCTTTACCGCAACCTCGGTGGCGTCCCTGTCAGCTGAGCCGCCCCGCTTTACGTTCAACATGGCGCGAAGCTCCAGCTCATGGCCTGCCGTAGCCAACTCGGCGTACATCGGCGTCCACATGCTTGGCCTGGAAAACAGGGAACTTGCAGACCGTTTCGCCCGGACGCGGAACCGGTTTGAGGGCGATCACTGGGCAGAGGGCCCGCACGGTGTGCCCATCCTGAAGGACGTGGCCGGTTGGCTGGTGGGCAAGGTCCAAATGCGGCTGTCCTTCGAAAACAACGCAGTGGTGGTGGTCGAAGTAGTCGACGGCGAAGTGGGCGGCAACGGATCGCCGCTGCTGTACCACTCAGGCGCCTACAGCCAGCCCGTGCCCCTGGACTACGAGATCTAGCTGTCCAGGCAGGCCGGACCGAGCAGCACCTTCAGGTCACCGAACAGCGACGGCGTGGGGTTCACCCGCAAGTGGACCGGCAGGGCCATCACTTCAATCTTCGAATCCCCCGCCAGGTGCAGCCGCACCTCGGAGTTCCCGCGGTGGTTCCTAAGCACGTCGCCCAGTTCTGTCACCACCAGCTCGGTGGCCTTATGCGTGGGCATGGTGATGACCACCGGCCCGTTGGCGCCCTCGGTCAGGTCAGGGACTGAGAGTTCCATGCAGTTCAGGGTGACGGCGCCATCGTCGCGGCGCTGCAGGCGGCCCTTGACCACAACAATCAGGTCCTCAGCCAGGACAGAAGCGATGGGGCCGTACACCTGGCCGAAGAACATTACCTCGATCGAGCCGCCCAGATCCTCGATCTCGGCCCGAGCGTAGGCATTTCCGCTGGCCTTGGCAATCCTGCGGCTCAGTGAGGTGATCATTCCCGAAATGGTAACGATGGCACCGTCGTGCGGGCCGTCGTCGGCAATCAATGAGGTGATGGACTGGTCCGCGTGCTGGCTCAGCACACCCTCCAGGCCCTGCAGCGGGTGGTCTGAGACGTACAGGCCCAGCATGTCCCTCTCGAAGGACAGCTTGTCCTTCTTCTCCCACTCCGGAAGGTCCGGGATCTCGATGCTCAGGGATGCCTGGGACTCGGTTTCGTCAAAGCCTGCGAACAGGTCGAACTGCCCAATGGCTTCATTCCGCTTGAGGGTGATCACGGAGTCGATGGCTTCTTCATGGATCATCACCAGGGACCGGCGGTGGTGGTTCAGGGAATCGAAGGCCCCGGCCTTGATCAGGGACTCAATGGTCCGCTTGTTGCAGACCACGGCAGGGACCTTCATCAGGAAGTCCTTGAAGGAAGTATAGGCACCCTCGCTTTCGCGGGCGGAGACCATGGCTTCCACCACGTTGACGCCCACGTTGCGGATGGCACCCATGCCGAAGCGGATGTCATTGCCCACCGGGGTGAAGTTCAGCGATGAGTCGTTGACGTCCGGAGGCAGCACCGTGATGCCCATACGGCGGCACTCGTTGAGGTAGATCGCCGATTTGTCCTTGTCGTCACCAACCGAGGTGAGCAGGGCGGCCATGTATTCAGGCGCGTAGTGGGCCTTCAGGTACGCGGTCCAGTAGGAGATCACGCCATACGCCGCGGAGTGCGCCTTATTGAAGGCGTAGTCGGAGAAGGGCAGCAGGATGTCCCACAGCGTCTTGACCGCTTCCATGGAATAGCCGTTGTCCTGCATGCCCTGGGAGAAGCCCGCGAACTGCTTGTCCAGCTCAGATTTCTTCTTTTTACCCATGGCACGGCGCAGGATGTCTGCCTGGCCCAACGAATAGCCGGCCAGCTTCTGCGCCACGGCCATAACCTGCTCCTGGTACACGATCAGGCCGTAGGTGCCGCCCAGGATCTCCGCCAGCGGCTCCTTGAGCTCGGGGTGGATCGGGACGACTTCCTGGATGCCGTTCTTGCGCAGCGCATAGTCGGTGTGTGCGTTGGCGCCCATGGGACCCGGGCGGTACAGCGCCAGCACAGCGGAGATGTCTTCGAAGTTGTCAGGCTTCATCAGCTTCAGCAGCGAACGCATGGGCCCGCCGTCGAGCTGGAACACGCCAAGGGTGTCGCCCCGGGCCAGCAGTTCGTAGGACGCTGCGTCATCCAGGGCCAGCGAGTCCAGGTCCAGCTCGTGGCCGCGGTTGAGCTTAATGTTTTCCAGGGCATCGGAAATGATGGTCAGGTTCCGCAGGCCCAGGAAGTCCATCTTGATCAGGCCAAGGCCTTCACACGTGGGGTAATCGAACTGCGTGATCACCTGGCCGTCCTGGATACGGCGCATGATCGGAATGACGTCGATGATCGGATCCGAGGACATGATGACGCCGGCGGCGTGCACGCCCCATTGCCGCTTCAGGCCTTCAATGCCGAGCGCCGTTTCGAAGACCTTGGCGGCCTCCGGATCAGTAGCGATCAGCTGGCGGAAATCACCGGCTTCGCTGTACCGCTTGGAGTCCGGGTTCTGGATGTCTGCCAGCGGAATGTCCTTGGCCATCACCGCAGGGGGCAGGGCCTTGGTGAGCTGCTCGCCCATGCTGAACGGGTAACCCAGCACGCGGGAGGAGTCCTTCAGCGCCTGCTTGGTCTTGATGGTGCCGTAGGTGACAATCATGGCCACGCGCTCGTCACCGTATTTGCGGGTCACGTAGTCAATGACTTCGGAACGCCGCCGGTCATCGAAGTCGACGTCGAAGTCGGGCATGGAAACACGGTCCGGGTTCAGGAACCGTTCAAAGATGAGGCCGTGTTCCAGGGGATCCAGGTCCGTAATGCGCATGGCGTAGGCCACCATGGAACCGGCACCGGAACCACGGCCCGGACCAACCCGGATGCCGTTGTTCTTGGACCAGTTGATGAAGTCGGCCACCACCAGGAAGTACCCGGGGAAGCCCATTGAGGTAATGACGTCGAGCTCGTAGTCGGCCTGCTTGCGGACCTTGTCCGGGATGCCTCCGGGGTAGCGGGCCTCCAGGCCCCTGGCCACTTCCTTGACCAGCCAGGAAGTTTCATCCTCTCCCGGCGGGCAGGGGAAGCGGGGCATGTAGTTGGCGCCGGTGTTGAAGGAAACTTCGCAGCGTTCAGCGATCAGCAGGGTGTTGTCGCAGGCGTCCGGGTGGTCGCGGAAGAGTTCGCGCATCTCCTGCGGCGACTTCAGGTAATAGCCGCTGCCTGAGAACGCGAACCTGGAGCCTCCGTTGTCGTAGCTGGGTTCCAGGAGCGTGGAGCCGGACTGGATGGCCAACAGTGCCTCGTGGGCCTTGGCGTCATGCTCATGGGTGTAGTGGAGGTCATTGGTGGCCACCAGCGGCAGGTTCAGTTCCTTGGCCAGCCGGAGGAGGTCCCCCGTGACGCGGCGCTCGATGTCCAGGCCGTGGTCCATCAGCTCGCAGAAGTAGTTCTCCGCACCGAAGATGTCGCGGAATTCGGATGCCGCCTCCAGCGCCTCCCTGTACTGGCCCAGTCGCAGTCGGGTCTGGATTTCGCCGGAAGGGCAGCCGGTGGTGGCGATCAGGCCTTCGGAGTAAGTGTTCAGCAACTCCCTGTCCAGCCGTGGCCACTTGCCGAAGACTGCGTCCAGGGAGGCGATGGAAGATGCCCGGAACAGGTTGCGCATACCGGCGTTGTTGTAGCTGAGCAGCGTCATGTGGGTGTAGGAACCACCACCGGAGATGTCGTCCTTGCGCTGGCTTTCGTCGCCCCAGCGGACACGGCTCTTGTCCGTCCGCGCGGTTCCGGGAGTGACGTAGGCCTCGACGCCGATAATCGGCTTGATGCCCTGGTCCGTGGCGCGCTTCCAGAAATCAAAGGCGCCGAACAGGTACCCGTGGTCCGTGGTTGCCAGCGCGGGCATGCCCAGGCGTTCGGTCTCGTTGAACAGCTCCCCCAGCCGGGCGGCGCCGTCCAGCATGGAGTATTCGGTGTGGTTGTGGAGATGGACGAACGAGGCATTGCTGGAAGTCACCGGGACAGTCTACCGTCGTTGGCCGGGCCCTGAGGTTGGGCGCGCAGCTAAGCCTTGCCGCTTTCCAGCACCTCAAGGGCGTACCGAAGGTCAGCCGGATAATCGCTGGTGACCTCAACCGGCTCGCCGCTGCGGGGGTGGGCGAAAGTGAGGCTGCGGGCATGCAGCCACTGCCGGGTCAGGCCCAGGGTTGCGGCGAGGCGCGGGTCTGCTCCGTAGGTCAGGTCCCCTGCGCAGGGGTGCCGCAGTGCCGAAAAGTGGACGCGGATCTGGTGCGTGCGGCCTGTTTCCAGGTGCACTTCCACCAGCGTTGCCTTGCCGAAGGCTTCAAGGACCTCGTAGTGGGTCACCGACGGGCGGCCGTCCTCGATCACGGCGAAGCGCCAGTCGTGGCCCGGGTGGCGTCCGATGGGCGCGTCAATCGTTCCCTCGAGCGGATCCGGGAGGCCCTGGACCACGGCGTGGTAAACCTTCTCAACGGTGCGATCCTTAAATGCCCGCTTCAGGACGGTGTAGGCATGTTCGGTCTTGGCCACCACCATCACCCCGGAAGTGCCGACGTCGAGCCGGTGCACAATTCCGGCGCGCTCCGAGGCGCCGGAGGTTGAAATGCGGTAGCCCAGGCCGGCCAGGCCGCCCACCACCGTGGGCCCAACCCAGCCCGGCGAGGGATGCGCGGCGACGCCCACCGGCTTGTCGATGACCACAAAGTCCTCGTCATCGAGCAGGACGTTCAGACCTTCCACAACTTCCTCCACAACATCCAGCGGGTCCCGGCGTTCCGGAATGGTGATTTTCAGTACGGCTCCCTCAGGAAGCCGGACGGACTTCCCCACCGGCTTGCCGGCCTGCAGGACGTTTCCCTCGGCCAGGAGGACCGCGGCTGCCGAACGGGAGATCCCCAGCAGGCCTGCGACGCCGGCATCGGCACGCAGCCCGGCGTGGCCGGCGTCGACCACATATTCCTCACTCATGGCCGGAATCCTTGGCGGAACCGGCGCCCGCGTCAGGTCCCGAACCCTTGCCGGCGTCAGTTCCTGCTTCGTGCCGGATGCCGTCCAGCGGGATTCCCTTCAGGGTCAGGAGGCAGATGATGACGACTGCTGAAACCACCGCGGAATCGGCGATATTGAAGATGGCGAAGTTAGGCAGCTGGATGAAGTCCACCACGTGCCCCATGCCGAAGGACGGCTCACGGAACAGGCGGTCCGTGAGGTTGCCCAGCGCACCGCCAAGCAGCAGCCCAAGGGACAGCGCCCACCATTTGGAACCGAGTTTCCGGACCTGGAAGAGGATGGCTACGGAAACGGCTGCCATCACCAGGGAGAAAACCCAGGTGATGTTCTCGCCAATGGAGAAAGCCGCCCCGGAGTTGCGGATGAAATACCAGTGCAGCAACGGAGGCAGGACCGGAATCTGCTGGCCTTCGACCATGTTTGCTGTCACCCACAGCTTGGTGAGCTGATCAAAGACGTAAGCGAAGACGGCAAACCCTGCAAAAAGGCTGACCAGGACCTTCCGCTGGGGCCTTGGAGCGGCGGAAGGTGATGGGGTGTCGTCTGTCATGGTGCTTTCATTCGTGCGGGAACTGCGGGGCGGGGGCTGCAGGGTAAAACTGAAGGCCGGCGGCCGAGGAATCCTCAGCCGCCGGCCTTCAGAATACGTGCTGGTGGATCAGTTGGCTTCGCTGGCCTCAGGGGCAGCGACCGAACCACGGGCGTCAAGGTCGCGCAGCTGGCCTTCGATGTAGGCCTTCAGGCGGGAGCGGTAATCGCGCTCGAAGCCGCGGAGCTGCTCCACCTTGCGCTCAAGGACCGAACGCTGCTGTTCCAGGGCGCCAAGGATCTTGCGAGACTTCTCCTGTGCATCGTTGACGAGGCTGCTGGCTTCGATCTGCGCCTCGGCGATGATCTTGTCCTTCTGCTCCTGGCCGTCAGCGACGTGGCGGTCGTGCATCTGCTGTGCCATGGCAAGCAGGCCTGCAGCGGACTCTGCGGAAACGGACCCGGCAGCAGCGGCCGGAGCCGGTGCAGCCACAGCGGCGGCCGGGGCGGCGGGCTCGGCTTCCTTCTTTTCAACCTCAGCCTTGGCAGCCGGCTCAGGCTTGGCGGCCGGCTGTTCCTTCTCTGCTGCCTTGGCCGGAGCGGGAACGCTCTCGACGACAGGCGCGGCTGCTGCCTTGTTGGCGCTGGTGCCGGACCCGGCCTCCGCGAGCTTCTTGCGAAGTTCGTCGTTCTCCTGGTTCAGGCGGCGCAGTTCGACGACGATTTCGTCCAGGAAGTCGTCAACCTCGTCCTGATCGTAGCCTTCGCGGAACTTGGTCGGCTGAAAGCGCTTGTTGACAACGTCTTCTGGCGTCAAAGCCATCTGGTCACCTCTTGGTCTAGTTAGTCAGTAGGCCTTCCGGCCGTCCAAAACTACGGTACCTAAATATCGTGTGCTTACTCTAATTCAACACCGTGGTGTCAAACCCGGGTTTCTCCGGAATTTACGCCAGGCCCCGGGTGATTCCCATTGCGATGCTTACCGCGATGAACAGCACCAGGAAGCCCAGATCCAGGCTGATTCCGCCCAGGCGCAGGGGCGGCATAACCCGCCGAAGCACCTTGAGCGGCGGATCCGTAATGGAGTACACCGTGTGTGCAGTGACAAGCGACACGCCCCGCGGCCGCCATTCGCGGGCGAACATCTGCACCCAGTCAAAGACCAGGCGGATGATCAGCGCCACAAAAAACAACAACAAAGCGATGTAGACAAGCCCGAAGACTAAACCCATGACTTAACCCATAACTCCGTGTTGGTCGCGGGCAGACGTGCTGCCCTGGTGGTGATGCCGGTGTACCTATTCCAGCACAGATGCCAGACAGGAGTCCTGCCTGGCATCCGCGGTGGTAAATCTGTCAGGTTCAGCTCTGGTTAAAGAAGCTGGCCTGTGTCTCGCTGACCTTTTTGTCATCGCCGATAACTTCAATGTACGACGGCGAGAGCAGGAACACCTTATTGGTGACCCTTTCGATGCTGCCCCTGAGCCCGAAGACCAGGCCGGCGGAGAAGTCCACGAGGCGCTTGGCATCCGACTCCCCCATGTCCGTCACGTTCATGATGACCGGAATGCCGTCGCGGAAGCTCTCGCCGATCAGCTTGGCGTCATTGTAGGAACGCGGGTGGATCGTAGTGATCTGGCGCAGTCCGCCGGTGTCTTCGCGGCTGGAGGCCGCACGTTTGATGGGAGTCACAGGTGCGCGGTATTCCTCTTCGGCGGCGTGGGACGATTCGCGGACGACCTCGCGGACAGGCGCCGGCGCACGGCGCTCCTCGCGGTCATGCTCCATCGGCTCGTCCCCGTCCTTCTGGTGGGTGTGGGTCTCAGACTCGTAATGCTCATCGCCATCGGCGAGCCCAAGATAGATCATTGTCTTGCGCAGAGCGCCGGCCATGGTCGACTCCTAATCGTGTCCGAAGGCGGGCCTGCCCATGTGTAGGCAACCGGAGCCCGGCCATTCACTTCCAATACCACGACGCTACCCCACTGCCGGACGCGAGCCGAGAATATCGGAACCTATCCGCAGGTGTGTCGCCCCGAAGCGGATGGCTGCTTCAAGGTCCTGGCTCATGCCTGCCGAAACGCCTGACGCGCCCGGGTGGTCAGCCTGCAGGCGGGCTGAAATTCCTGCCAATTTTTCGAAGGCCCCCTCCGCAGGAACACCCAGGGGTGCGACTGCCATCAGTCCCGCCAGCCGAAGCAAGCCAGATGATGCAATCCGGTCTGCCAGTTCCGGGACGTCGGCCGGCGACGCCCCGCCGCGCTGTCCCGCTCCGGACTGGCCCGAAGACGCGGTGGCGCGCTCGTCCAGGTTCACCTGGATAAAGCATTCCAGTGGCGCCCGGCCGGTACGCCCGGATTCGGCAGCCATGGCTTTGTCCAGGGCGTCGGCAAGCTGGAGCCGATCCACGGAGTGTACGGAATGCGCGTATTTCACAACGGACTTTGCCTTGTTGCTCTGCAACTGGCCTATGAAGTGCCAGCGCGGCGGTGCCGCAGCCGTCTCAGCAAAACCTGCGACGTCGGCTGCCTTGGCGGCCGCTTCCTGGTCACGGTTTTCACCGAAGTCGGAGATTCCCAGGGTGGAAAGAATCCGTACGTCCGAGGCGGGGTGGAACTTGGTGACCACTATCAGCGTTGGCGGCGGTGCGTCGCGAAGGGCGGCCGCCGCCGCAATCCGGTGCTGGACTGCGGACAGGTTCCGCTCAAGTTGGTCACGCCGCGCAGCATCAGTTTGCTGTTCAGCCATGGGCCCACACCAGCCCAGCGAACCGGCCGGTTTGCTTGTCCCGCCGGTAGGAAAAAAGCCCGGGTGTTTCCAGCGTGCACGGGCCCGAATACCTGACGTCCACGTTGTGGGCCAGGAGCTGACGCCGCGCGCCCTCCGGCAGGTCCAGGGCGGGTGTACCCCAGCTGGTTTCCGAAGCCGTTCCGGGTACGGTGTGGGCCACTTCCGCCTGCATGGCCGCAGGAACCTCATAGCACCGCCCGCAAATGGACGGGCCCAGCCAGGCGCTGATGTTCCTCGCTCCCGCCTGCCGCATGCTGGAGACGGTCTTGGGGATGACACCTGCCGCAAGCCCGGGGCGGCCGGCATGGGCCGCTGCCAGTACGGCAGGCCCGCCCTGCACCTCGCCCACCAGGATGACAGGGATGCAGTCAGCCACCATCACGGCCAGCGGAAGGACAGTGCTCACCAGGGCATCGGCCGTGGGTGCCTGTACCGGCGGAGAATCCAGCACGGCAACGTCAGTGCCGTGCACCTGGTTCATGAACTGGAAACGCCGGGGCGCGATGCCCACAGCGGATTCAAGGGCAACACGGCGCTGCCCGACGTCCCGGGGATTGTCACCAACGTGCAGCGCGAGGTTACCCGCCACACTGTTGGTGAACGCCACAGAGACACCGGGCAGGGCCTCGCCACGCCAAACGAACAAGTGTTGCCTACTTCAGGAAGTCAGGAACATCCAGGTCGTCCGAGTTGCTGCCGGACAGATCCGGCTCAACAACTGCCGGAAGGTCGACGTCGAACCCGGAGTCAGCGGGAACAGCTGCGGGACGCTGCTGGCCCCAGTTGCTGAGACCTGCCGCACCGATGCCTGCGTGCACGGGCTGGACCTGGGCGGGCCGCGCCGGGGGCTGGGCAGGAGCGGCAGCAGGCGCAGCCGGCCGCTGCGGAGCTGCAGCCGGCTGGGACTGGTCCATGGACGGCGACGTGGCCTTGACATCGTCAAAGCCTGCGGCGATGACCGTCACGCGCGCTTCATCGCCCAGGGCGTCGTCAATGACGGCACCGAAGATGATGTTTGCCTCCGGGTGGGCGACTTCCTGGACCAGGCGGGCGGCCTCATTGATCTCGAAGAGACCGAGGTCCGAGCCACCCTGGATGGAGAGCAGCACGCCGTGGGCGCCGTCGATCGATGCTTCCAGCAACGGCGAGGCGATCGCGAGTTCGGCTGCCTTGACGGCGCGGTCCTCACCACGCGCCGAACCGATACCCATCAGCGCTGAACCGGCACCCTGCATCACGGACTTCACGTCCGCGAAGTCGAGGTTGATCAGGCCGGGCGTGGTGATGAGGTCTGTGATGCCCTGGACACCTGAAAGCAGGACCTGGTCCGCGGAGCGGAAGGCGTCAAGGACCGAGACGTTGCGATCGCTGATGGAGAGCAGGCGATCGTTGGGGATGACGATCAGGGTGTCCACTTCATCGCGGAGGGCATCGATGCCGGCCTCAGCGGAACCGGCACGGCGACGGCCTTCGAAGGTGAACGGACGGGTGACAACGCCAATGGTCAGCGCGCCCAGTGACCGGGCAATCCGGGCCACAACTGGTGCGCCACCGGTTCCGGTGCCGCCGCCCTCGCCCGCTGTCACGAAGACCATGTCCGCCCCGCGAAGGACTTCCTCAATCTCGTCGGCGTGGTCCTCGGCGGCCTGCTTGCCCACCTCCGGGTTGGCTCCTGCGCCCAGGCCACGGGTGAGTTCACGGCCGACGTCGAGCTTGACGTCGGCATCACTCATCAGGAGGGCCTGTGCGTCTGTATTGATGGCGATGAACTCGACTCCGCGGAGGCCGACCTCGATCATGCGGTTGACTGCGTTCACGCCACCGCCGCCGATGCCGACGACCTTGATGACGGCCAAGTAATTCTGCGGTGCTGCCACGTTACGTGTCCCTTGTTCGTGTCCTGTTGCGAAATCTGCTGGAGTCGGGCTTGAAGCCAGCAACCTTAACCCTCGACCTGAAGGTTACAGTTATGTCAAGTAACTCTTGTCTGCGACGCTATTTCCTATGCTTCCCACATTCAATAACCGCCCCCGCGTGTCGTACTAATCCACGGTAATTTCAGGGAATCAGCGCGTCACGGGGTTGCGCGGCGCGCTCACGTCATAGATCCTGACCGGGTTCTTGGGATCGGCCGGAACCTGCAGCAGCGCCTGGAGGACCTTGGCCTTGAGCTCACGCTCCTCAGCATTGCCCCACACCACCGTCTGGCCGTCCACCAGCTTCAACTCCACGGCATCCACCGACTGCGCTGAGGCGTTGGACATCCTGGCCAGGATGTCCGGCGGCAAGGCGCCAAGGACGGCAGCAGTTGCCTGGAAGAGCTCCTGGCCAATGGCACCGGCACCGCCGTCAATCACGGGCAGTGCAGTAGAGGCAGGATCAGCGGAGGTGGCCAGCTGGACACCCTCGACGTCGACCAGGAGGTACTGCTCCCCCTGTTTGACCTGCGCCACCGGCACCCGCTCCTGGATCTTGACCACCAGTTCCGACGGAGGCCGGGCCTCCACCTTCACGTCCTTGACCTGGACCAGCGGAGCCAGGAGTTCCCGCACTTCCCCCTCTGCCACCTGCGGCAAGGGGACCCCCTGGAGAGGCTGCAGGGACGCCTGGACCTGGTCCGCCGTCAAGAGCTTCGTCCCGGAGACTGTCACGGTCCGGATGGCCAGGACCGGCGAGAAGATTGCCGCCACAAGGATGCAGGCCGTCACAGCGGCCACGATGCCTACGGCAAGGAGGACGTTCCGGCGCCGCTTCTTGCCCCTGGGTTCGGGAAAAGCGAGGATGCTGGCGCCGGCCGGCACCCCTGGCTCCTTGGGCTTGGGAGCTGGACTCATCCCGCCCGTGGCTGCGGAATCCGGCACACCAGGGACGCTCTTGGACGCCGAAATCACGCCGGTTCCGGCCGCCTTGGCAGCTGCAGCCCTGGCACCGGCAGGCTTGGCACCGGCAGACTTGTCCCGCGGCACCGGAGGCTTCCTGCTGCTAGCCATCCAGGGCCGCCACGATCTTTGGCCCATAGGCCGTGACATCCCCGGCCCCAACGGTCAGCACAATGTCACCGTCGACGGCGGCACCCGCCACAGCAGCCACAGCTTCGCCTGCCCCCACGAGCCGGCCGCCGGTACCCAGGTGCTGCGTGATCAGTTCACTGCTGACCCCGGCAATGGGATCCTCGCGCGCCGGGTAGATATCCAGCACCCACGCCGAATCTGCCAGTTTGAGGGCCTCCGCGAACTCACGGGAAAACTCGCGCGTCCGTGTAAACAGGTGGGGCTGGAACAGGACGTGGACCTTGTTCTGCCCCGCCACGCTGCGGGCCGCTGAAATGGCGGCGCGCACCTCGGTGGGATGGTGGGCGTAGTCGTCATAGACCCGGACTCCCCGGGCAACGCCCTTGAACTCGAAGCGGCGGGACGCGCCTGAGAACCGGCCCAGGGCATCTGCCGCCGCCGCAAGCGGCACCCCGAGTTCCAGTGCAACAGCAACGGCGGCGGCGGCGTTGAGCGCGTTATGGCGGCCGGGAACCTGGAGGTTGAGCTGGTGCCGCGTCCCCCCTGCACTGACCCACAGATCCCCGGGGCCGCCGTCGTCAATCCTTACGTCAACATCGGCGCCCGTCCCGTACCGGATAACGCGGGTGTTGCCCCTGGCGGCAGTGCGGCCAGCCAGGGCCTCCGCACCGGCGTCATCAGCGCACACAATGAGGGCACCGTCCGCCGGCAGGAGTTCGCTGAACTTGTCGAACGAGGCATAAACGGCTTCAGCGGTGCCGTAGTGGTCCAGGTGGTCCGGCTCCACGTTGGTAACCACGGCCAGCTGCGGGCTGTAGTTCAGGAAGGATCCATCGGACTCGTCAGCCTCGGCAACGAAAATGTCGGTTGCGCCATCGGCGGCATTGACCCCCAGCGCCGGCACATTGGCGCCGATCGCGAAGGACGGGTCCAGCCCGGCACCCCGAAGCAACACGGTAATCATGGAGGTGGTGGTGGACTTGCCGTGGGTTCCTGCGACGGCCACAACGGTGTCTGTGGCCATAATGGCAGCCAACGCCTCGGAACGGTGCAGGACAGGCAGCCCGGCTTCACGGGCTGCGGCGAGTTCGGGATTGTCCTGCCGGATGGCCGAGCCGGCCACTACCGTGGTGGCGTCGCCAAGGTTGCCGGCGTCGTACCCTACGGCGATCCGTGCTCCAGCGGCTGCCAGGTCCGCCATAACCGGCAGGTCCTTGGCGTCCGATCCGCTGACGGGCACTCCCCTGGCCACCATAATCCGGGCCACGGCTGACATTCCCACGCCGCCGATGCCAATGAAGTGGACGCGGCCAAGCGGGCCGGGGGTCTCTGTGGACGTCATGCTGATACCGCTTCCAGGACAAGATCAGCCATGCGCTGATCGGCGTTTCGAATTCCCAACGTATACGCGGCGCTGCCCATTGCCTGCAGCCGTGCCGGATCGCTGAGCAGGGGCAGCAGGGAGGCCTGGACCCATGCCGGCGTAAAGTCACTGTCGGCGACGAGCACTGCTCCGCCTGCGCGAACCAGCCCTGCCGCGTTCAGGGCCTGCTCACCGTTTCCGATGGGCAGCGGAACCAGGACTGACGGCAACCCGACGGCGGCAACCTCGCTGACGGTGGCCGCACCTGCCCGTGCCAGCAGGAGGTCTGCGGCCGCGTAGACCAGTTCCATGCCGTCCACGTACTCGGTCTGGTGGTAGTTCGGAGCAGCCAGCAGCGAGCCGTCTGCGGCCAGCAGGGACTTGCCGCGGCCGGTGATGTGCAGGGTCTGGACTCCGGCGGCGGCCAGGGCGGGCAGGGAGGCCTCGATGGTCCTGTTGATGGACTGGGCCCCCGATGAACCGCCGGTCACGATCAGTGTGGGAAGGTCCGGGTCCAGTCCCAGCTGCTGCCGGGCGCCGGCGCGCTGTGCTGCCCTGTCCAGGCCGGAGACGCCTTGCCGCATGGGCATGCCCACGTGCCGCGCACCGCGCAGTGCGGTGCCTTCGAAGGCCACCGCCACGCGGGAAGTGAACAGCGCTCCCACCCTGTTCGCGAGTCCGGGGCGGGCATTGGCTTCGTGGATGACGATGGGGATGTTGCGCTTGCGTGCCGCCAGGTACATGGGCGTGCATACATATCCGCCAACGCCTACCAGGACATCGGCGTCCGCCTTGTCCAGGATGTGCCCTGCCTGCTTGACGGCACCGGCCAGCCTGCCCGGCAGACGAAGCAGGTCTGCGGATGGACGCCGCGGAAACGGCACACGGTCGATCGTCTCCAGCGGCAGGCCGGCGGCGGGAACCAGCCGGGTTTCCATTCCGGCCGCCGTGCCAACTGCCGTCAGGAGGGCATCGGGCCGGGCTGACTTGAGGGCGGCAGCTATGGCCAGGAGGGGGCTGATGTGGCCTGCCGTGCCGCCTCCTGCGAGGACCACGGACAGAGGTGATGAAGTCATGGAAGTTTATTTGCGCTTTCGTGGAGTGGATTGCTTTACCGGGCGCTTGGCTGTTCCGGGCTGCGCCTTGCCTGTGCGGCCGAAAGGAATAAGCCGCTTCTCGCGCAAGGCAGGATCCATCTGCTCCCTTGCCAGCGAAAGGACGACCCCGATGGCACACAAGGACATCAGCAGTGCCGAACCGCCGTAAGAGATAAAGGGCAACGGTACGCCGATCACCGGCACCAGGCCCGTAACCACCGCCATGTTCACTGTGGCCTGGCCCAGGAGCCAGACCATGATGGTGCCGGCCAGTACACGGTGGAAAGGGTCTGCCTGGGCTACGACAACCCGGTAGATTGCCGCTCCCAGGATGGCGAAGAGAATCAGTACGACGCCGGTACCCACCAGGCCCAGTTCCTCGCCAATGATGGCAAAGATGAAGTCGTTGTGGGCTTCCGGAATCCAGCTGTACTTTTGCCGGCTCTGGCCCAGGCCCACGCCGAACCAGCCACCGGAGGCCAGGCCGTACAGGCCATGCATCGCCTGGTAGTTGGTGTCCGTGGTGTCCTCGCCGGTCCACCACGCGGTGATGCGGCGTACGCGGTTGGGGCTGGTGATGGCCATGACGACTACGCCGATGACGGCCACAACAGCTGCGATGCCAAAGAAGTACAGCCGCACGCCCGCAAAGAACAAGGCCGCGGCGGCGATCATCACGATGATCATGGCCGTACCGAGGTCGTTTCCGGCCAGGACCAGTCCGATGACGATCGCGGCCATGGGAACGACCGGGACGAAGGCGTGCATTCCCCTTTCCACCAGCCTGCCCTTGCGCGCCAGGACCGTTGCCATCCACAATGCAAGGGCCAGCTTGGCCGCTTCAGAGGGCTGGAACGTGAAGCTGCCTACCTGGATCCAGTTCTGGTTGCCGTTGACGTTGGTGCCGATCAACAACACCAGGACCAGCAACGCGCAGGCCACGATGATGCCCACCCACGCAAGCCGCTTGAGCCACGCCACGTTGATCCGGGACAGGACGAACATCACCACCAGCCCGGCGACGGCGAACGTTCCCTGTTTGATGGCGTCACCATAAGGCGACTCACCGGCGGCGATGGATTCCACGCTGGAGGCGGAGAGCACCATCATGATGCCAATGGCGGTCAACGCAAGCGTTGACCCGAGGATCAGGTAGTACGTGGAACCATTCCGGGACGTTCCCGTCCCTTCCAGGGCTGCCCAGAACTTCCGGTACCACTCCATCGGCTTCACAGCCCTGGCACGCTGCGTGGCAGTGCTGGCCATTGTTACTCCTCGCCGGTCTGGGCCTGCCCTTCCACCAGCTCGCGGACGGCTTCAATGAAGGCGTCACCGCGGTGAGCGTAGGAAGAGAATTGATCCATGGAAGCAGCCGCCGGTGCCATCAGGACGGTGTCCCCGGGTGAAGCGAGCTGCGCTGCCGCCGCTACGGCTCGGGCCATTGCGGCTTCGCCGGATTCCTGTGAACCTGGCGATGCCGTTGCTCCGTGTCCGCCCGCTGCGGCAGTCTGCATGGTTTCAGTCTGGCCCGCGGCGGAGGTGATCACGGGGACATCGGGCGCGTGTCTCCGAAGCGCCTCCTGCAACGGCGCAGGGTCCGTCCCCAGGAGTACAACACCCTTGAGGCGGCCGGCGTGGTCGCGTACCAGGTCGTCGTAGCTGACTCCCTTGGACAGCCCGCCGGCTATCCATACAACGCTTCCGAAGGCGGAAAGCGACGCTGCCGCGGCATGCGGGTTGGTGGCCTTGGAATCGTTGACCCACAGGACGTCGTTGGCCCTGGCCACCGGCTGGATACGGTGGTCCCCGGGAAGGTAACTGCGGATTCCCTGCCGTACGGCGTCGGGCTGCACTCCGTAGGCGCGGACCAACGCGGCCGCGGCCAGGGCATTGGCCACCATGTGCCGGGGAGCCACCCGGCCCAGGTCCGAGATTGCGGCGAGCTCAGCGGCGCTGTCCTTGCGCTGCTCGATGAAGGCCCTGTCCACCAGCAGCCCCTCCACCACGCCCAACATGCTGACGGCGGGGGTAACCGTGGTGAAACCTACAGCCCTGCAGCCTTCGACGACGTCCGCGTTTTCCACCATCCGCTCGGTCTCGATCTGCTCCGCGTTGTAGATGCAGGCCTTTTGCGTGTTCTCATAAACCCTGGCCTTGTCCGCCAGGTAGGACTCGTAGGAGCCGTGCCAGTCCACGTGGTCCTCGGCGACGTTCAGGCACACGCTGGCAACGGGCGAGATGGAATGGGACCAGTGAAGCTGGAAGCTGGACAACTCCACGGCGAAGACGTCATAGTCCACCGGGTCCCGCAGGGCGTCAAGGATGGGGGTGCCCACGTTTCCTACGGCTATGGCTTTCAGGCCCGCGGCCTGCAACATCGATTCGGTGAGGCCCACAGTGGTGGTCTTGCCGTTGGTTCCGGTGATCGTGAGCCATTCGGTGGTCTTCCGTCCGGCGCGGACCCGCAGCCGCCAGGCCAGTTCGACGTCGCCCCACACGGGAATGTGTTTGCGTGCCGCCGAAGCCAGCAGCGCCTGGTCCGGTCGCCACCCCGGTGAGGTCACGATGAGGTCGGGCCATTCGCCGTCGACCTTGGGAACCGCAGTGACGGCGTCCTCGCCCAGGAGGACATCCGTGGCGCCCACGATCTTGAGGGTGTCTGCCTGGGCCAGGGCCCGTTCCGTGGTGGCTGCATCAACCACCACTACTTTGGCGCCCAGCTCAATGAGCGTATCGGCGGCCGCGAAACCGGAAACGCCGATTCCCGTCACCACTACCCGCAGTCCGGCCCAGTCCGCGTCCCAGCTGGTCAATCCATCAAGTCTGCCGGTGTTCACAGGAGTACTACCCATTCCGCGTAGAAGATGCCCAGCCCGATTGCGACGAAGAGGCCGCAGAGTATCCAGAACCTGACCACCACCGTGACCTCGGCCCATCCCTTGAGCTCGAAGTGATGCTGGAGCGGTGCCATCTTGAAGAACCGCTTGCCGCGTGTGGCCTTGAAGTAGCCCACCTGGATGATCACGGAGAGGGTAATCAGGACGAAGAGGCCACCGATGATGCCCAGCAGCAGTTCGGTGCGGGAGAGGATGGCGAAGCCGGCAACAGCGCCGCCGATGGCCAGGGAGCCGGTGTCCCCCATGAAGATCTTGGCCGGTGACGTGTTCCACCACAGGAACCCCACCAGGGCAGCGCTGATGATGGCAGCCAAAAGGGCGAGGTCCATGGGATCGCGCACCATGTAGCAGCCGCTGCCAGCCTCCCGGGGAGAACCACAGGACTGGTTGCTCTGCCAGATTCCGATCAGCGTGTAGGCCCCGAAGACCATTACCGAGGCTCCGGCGGCGAGTCCATCCAGGCCATCGGTCAGGTTGACGCCGTTGGTAGCCGCGGTAACGATCAGGTTGGACCAGACCACAAAGAGGATGGCGCCCAGCACCGTGCCGCCGAAGGCCAGGTCAAGCCATGGAATGTCACGGACCAGGGATATCTGCGTAGACGCGGGGGTCAGGCCGTCCCCGTCGGGGAAGTTCAGTGCCAGTACGGCGAAAATAATGCCCACGGCAGCCTGCAGGATCAGTTTTGCCTTGGCGTTCAGGCCCAGGCTTCGCTGCCGGGAAATCTTGATGAAGTCGTCCAGGAAGCCCACAAGGCCCATGCCGACCATCAGGAACAACAGGATCAGTGCCGAGGCCGACGGACCCGCTGACCGCGGATTCATCAGCCACATGATCAGGTGCGTCAACCCGTAGCTCACCAGGACTGCGCCCACCACAACGGTTCCGCCCATGGTGGGCGTCCCGCGTTTGGTGTGGTGCGAGGTGGGTCCGTCGTCCCGGATGAACTGGCCGTAGCTCTTGCGGACCAGGAGCCGGATGAACAACGGAGTTCCTACCAGGGCCAGCAACAACGCCATCCCGGCGCCAATCAGAAGTGCAATCACAGCAGGGCGCTCCCCTCATGGGCTGTAGCTTCGGCATGTGGAGGTAATGCTATCCGATCGCCCAAATGCCGCAGGCCGACGCCGTTGGAGGACTTAAAGAGGACAAGGTCCCCGGGTGCCAGTTCCGCAGTGAGGATCGCGTAGGCTTCCTCGACTGTTTCGGCAAAGATGCATTCGTCGCCCCAGGAGCCTTCCTGGACGGCGGAGACGTAGAGGGCCCGCGCTTCCCGGCCCACAACAAGGAGCCTGGAAATGTTCAGGCGGACCACCTGGGTACCTACAGCCGTGTGCTCACGGATGGAGTCCTCCCCCAGTTCGAGCATGGCACCCAGGACTGCCCAGGTGCGGCGCCCCCGTCCCAGGTCCGCAAGCGTGCGCAGGGCAGCCCGCATGGATTCGGGGTTGGCGTTGTAGGCGTCATTGATGATGGTCACACCATCGGCGCGCTCGGTCCGCTCCATCCGCCAGCGGCTGGCGGCGCCCTGCCTGCTCAAGCCTTCGGCGATCCGTTCGCCCGGTACGCCGGCGGCGTGCGCGGCAGCTGCGGCAGCCAGGAGGTTTCCCACGTGGTGCCTGCCGATCAGCTGGCTGCTGACCCTGTGTTGTACAACCGCTTCCTCTTCCACGGCGCCCTGTTCCACACTTCCAGGCAGGGAGAGGTCAAAAACGGGATTGCCGGCGTCGTTGGTGTCTACGCCGGTGGCCCGGACTGCTGCTTCCGCCGTTGCCTGCTCCGATGTGAAGCCCAGGATGGGGGCAATGGTGCGCGAAGCCATGGCCGCAACGCGCTGGTCGTCAAGGTTCAACACAGCAACGCCGTCCGCGGCGAGGGCCTCCACCAGTTCGCCCTTGGCCTTGGCGATGTTCTCGACGCCGCCGAACTCGCCGGCGTGGGCGGTTCCGACGCCGAGGACGACGCCGATGTCCGGCCTAACGATGCCTGCGAGGTATTTGATGTGCCCGATGCCGGTGGCACCCATTTCGATGACCAGGTAACGGGTGTCGGTGTCTGCTGCGAAAACAGTGAGCGGCACACCCACTTCACCGTTATAGGAGCCCTTCGGCGCGACAGTCGGCCCTTCGGCGGACAGGATTCCGGCCAGCAGGTCCTTGGTGGTGGTCTTCCCGGCGGACCCGGTGATCCCGATGACAGTAACGTCCTGGCCTTCAGCGGAGCGTTCCGCCCGAATGCGGCGCACGGCTTCACGGGCAAGATCGCCCATGGCCAGGACTGCATCCTCCACGATCACTGCGGGAAATTCAGTACCGTCCAAAGCCTGCACCGGACGTTCCGCAAGGGCCAGCACTGCTCCGCGTTCGAAGGCCGACTCCATAAAGTCGTGTCCGTCCGCGTGCTCGCCGGGCTTGGCCACGTACATGGCACCCGGGACGGCCTCCCGCGAATCGGTGACAACCGACGTGGGAATGAGTGCCGGGTCTGCGTTGAGGCGGCCATGGGTGATGTCGGCGATTTCCGCCGCGGTAAATGCAATCATCTCGGTTTAGGACTCTATCCGCTCGTCTTGGAGAACGTTGAATCCCCTGGCTGTCAAGGCAGCCCGCAGTTCAACTCTGTCGTCAAGGGGCAGGTTGACGCCCTTGACTTCCTGCCAGACCTCGTGGCCCCGCCCTGCCACCAGGATGGTGTCCAGGGGGCCGGCCAGGGCAACGGCACGTTCAATGGCCTCGGCCCGCGGGAAAATGTCCAGGATGGTGCAGTCCAGGTTGCCCTCGTCCCGGGCCTTGATGGCCCCCGCAAGCACGTCCGCCCGGATGGCGGCTGCGTCCTCGTCATGGGGATCGTCATCCGTGACAATCACGACGTCGGCGCCGGCGGCGGCGATGGCGCCCATGCCCGGGCGCTTCCCTTGGTCTCGCTGGCCGGTGGCGCCGAAAACCACAATCAGCTTGGCCTCGGGGGTTGGCGGCCGCACGGCTTCCAGGGCCCTGGCCAATGCGTCCGGATTATGGGCGAAATCGACGACGGCGGCGGGCCGGGTGGCCACCAGCTGCATGCGGCCGGGCACGGCCACCATAAAGGGATCGTGGACGTCCAGGGCCCGCTGGACGTCCCCAGCAGCCACGCCGGAGGCCAGTACCATAACCGTGGCCAGCGCGGCGTTGGAGACGTTGAAGCCCCCGGGCAGGCCACAGTGGACGGTAAGTTCCGTGCCGTCGCGGCCGGTCAGCGTGAATTCGGAGCCAAGGCCCTTGGGCCGTTGTGCCGAGACTGTCCAGTCGGCAGCTGCCTGCCCGGTTCCGGGTCCGGTGGCCAGCGTCAGGACGGGAACTGCCGTCTGCGCTGCGAGCTGCCGGCCCCAGTCGTCATCCACAGTGACCACGGCAGCACGTGTCCGAGCCGGGGTGAACAGCTCAGCCTTGGTCTGGAAATAGTCTTCCAGGGTGCCATGCAGGTCCAGGTGGTCCTGGGTGAGGTTGGTAAACCCGGCGACGTCGAACATCACGCCGTCCACTCGGTGGAAGGCAAGCGCGTGGGAGGAAACCTCCATGGACGCGCTGTCCAGTCCACGTTCGCGCATGAGGGCCAGCAGCGCATGCACATCAGGCGATTCGGGCGTCGTCAGGAGGCTGGGGATGGCTTCCCCGCCGGCCAGGATCTCAATGGTGCCGATCAGCCCGGGACGCTGCCCCAGTGCGCGGAGAAGGGAGTTAACGAAGTAGGTGGTGGTGGTCTTGCCGTTGGTTCCCGTGACGGCGAAGAGCTTGAGGGAGGAGTTGTTGCCGCGCCCCGAACCGGCCGCGCCGTCAGCAGGGCCTCCATAAATCCGGGCAGCCAACCGGCCTACCAGCTCGCGGGGATCGGGAGCAACCAGCACTGGCAGCTGGATCGTTTCGTCCAGCGCCAGGATGCGGGCTCCGGCCTCGTCGGTCAGCACAGCATGGGCGCCGCGGCCCGCCGCCTGGGCCACAAAATCGGCTCCGTGGCGGGAGGCGCCCTGCAGGGCAACGTAAAGATCGCCAGGCTCCACAGCCCGTGAGTTCAACGTGATGCCCGTGACGGTAGTTTCCCCTGCCGGCACACCAAGTGCCACCCCCGTGGCCGCGGCCAGGTCCGCGAGCGACACCGGATGAACAGCGGCGGGCCGGAAGGCGGAACGGGACTCCCCCGGAACGGCAGGCGTTCCTGCGGGACGGGCCGGTTCATTGATGCCGGGCACTGCTGGTTCTGACAAAGGAATCTCCGTTGGCGCTAGTAATACTTCCATGCCGCGGGGGTTGTCCCCGCAGCAGGCAATGCTGGGTAAAACGGTCCGCAGGCCTGGTTGACCGGCAGATACTGCCGCGAGGCAGCCCTTTCCGGCTACTCGGCGAACTGCGGGAGCCGCACCGGTTCTCCCGTGGACGGCTGCACGTTGTGGGTCCGCAGGACCTGGCCCATGACGGACCTGAAGGTGGGCCCCAGGGAGAAGGTGGTCAGCTTGGGCTGTGGCCGTTGCACCACAACCTCAACAATAAACTGTGGGTCATCCATGGGAGCCATCCCCACCAGGGACGAGGTAAAACCACAGAACCCCGCGCCGTTGTCACATGGCGACTCAGCTGTTCCCGTCTTGGCGCCTACACGGTAGCCGTCGATGGCAGCGTCCTTGATCCGGCCTTCGGTCACTGCGCTCTCCAGCATGTCCCGGACCTGCTGGGCCGTTCCGGCCGACACCACCTGCTGCGGCGGCTTGGGCTCAACTTTCTCCTCGGTTCCGTCCGGAGAAATGTAGCTGTCGATCAACCGGGGCTGGAGCATCACGCCGTTGTTGCCGATCGACTGGTAGGCGCGCACCGTCTGCAATGTTGATTGGGAGACGCCCTGGCCGAACATCACCGTCAGTTCCTGGCGTTCGTCCCACTGCTCCCAAGGCGCGAGGATGCCGGCGGCTTCTGACGGCAGCCCGACGTCGGGCGCCTCGCCAATGCCGAATTTCTTGAGCCAGTTATAGCGCTGTTCCTTGGTAAGTGCCTTGCCGGCCGTGACCGTTCCGGTGTTCATCGAGTATCCCAGGATGCCGGCCAGCGTACGCCTCTCCGGGCCATGCTCGAAGGAGTCGCCAATGGTCTGGCCGTTAAAGTTCATCTCCCAGGACGGCAGGTCGTATTCGGACAACGGCGTGGCCTTGCCTTCTTCGATCAGGGCGGCCAGGGTCATCATTTTCTCCACCGAACCGGGTTCATAGGCAGCTGTCACCGACCGGACGCCGCGGTCCTTCGCATCCACGCCGCCGGGATTGTTCGGGTCCGGGGTGTTGGTGTCCGCCATGGCAATCACGTTGCCGGTCTTGATCTCTGACACAACCAGTGAGGCCCATTCCGCACCCAGGGCTTCCTTCTGCGTCTGGATCGCCTGCTGGGCAAAATACTGGAGATCGGCGTCGAGGGTCAGTTTGACGTCCTTGCCGTCCACGGCAGGCGTCAATTCGTCAATGCCCACAGGGATCCGCAGGCCGTCGGCACCGATTTCATAGAGCCGCTCGCCGTTGGTGCCGCGCAACAACTCATCCTGCGTCTGCTCGATGCCTGCCTGGCCCGTGGTCCCGTCCACGAGGAAGCCGACGATCCCGCCGGCCACCGAGCCGTTGGGGTACACGCGCTTGCTGGTTCCCGTGGTGACCAGCCCCGGAATCTGGAGCTTGGAGATCCTGTCTTCAATATCCGGTTCCACGTCCCGCGCCAGGAGCGAGTACTTCCGGTCCCCGGTCGAGGCCTCGCGAACGTCCTCCACCTTCGTCCCCAGCAACGCAGCCAGCTCGCTAAGCCCCTGGTCGCGGGTGACTTTAACCAGGTCCCCGGCATCCGTCAGCCTGTGGAACTCCTCGGTTTCGGTGTTGACCACCTGGTCGATGGAGACGTCGTAGCGGATGACGCTGTTGGCCAGGACTGTCCCCTTGGCATCGAGGATGCTGCCGCGCTCAGCCAGCAGGACGGCCGGCCGCAAGCGGTTCTCCAGGGCTTCGGCTGCAACACCACCCACGTCCAGGCCCTGGACCATAAACAGCTTTCCGCCAACGACGAGCAGGAGCACCAGCATGATCCCCAGGCCGAGGCGCAGGCGCCCGCCGGCGCCTGGCGGGCTGGTTCCGGCACGCTGCGGAGTCCTTGCGGGTTGGCGACGTGTTGTCGGCCGAGGTTTGCCGGTACTTTGCGCCACGATTATCCCTTGCTGCCTTGTACTGCCTTCGTGCTGCCGGGCCTTGACTACTGTCCCGGGGTCCGCTGCTCGGGTGCCGGTACGGATCCGCCGTTAAGTTCGACGGCGGGTGGTGCTGGAGCGGGGGCCGGTGCGGCTGCTGCCTGTCCTGCCTGTCCTGCCTGGGAAGCTCCGGCCTCTGCCGCCGATGCGCCGGCCGCGGCCTCCGCTGCGGGGGCCCGGCTTGCCAGCGGTTCACCGGCCGTGGCAGGCGGCACAACGTTGAGCTGGCCCGCTACCGCCGGAGCCGGGATGACTGCTCCTGCCGAAGCTCCGGCGGCGGCAGGAGTTGCCTTGCCGGTGACCGTC
This sequence comes from Pseudarthrobacter sp. J47, assembly GCF_049810315.1. Taxonomy (GTDB): domain Bacteria; phylum Actinomycetota; class Actinomycetes; order Actinomycetales; family Micrococcaceae; genus Arthrobacter. Next base: position 1,562,307 of record NZ_CP187358.1, on the reverse strand, counting down.
AGCGTGGAAACGTCAATCTGACCCTTGGCAGTGGAAGCGACCATACCCAATTGTGTGGCCTTGGCGGCCAGATTCTGTGGAGCTTCGAAGTTTTGGACCTGCTGTGTCAGATCCTGGTTCTCCTTGGTCAGCGTGGACTGGGTGCTCTTGAGCTGTACCAGGCTGTACTGCGCCGAGGACACCTGGATGTTCAGGACCAGGACGGTAACCAGCGCCAGGGCCAGGAGGGCGAAGCACATCACCACAAACGGGGTACGCCGTTTCCGGGGTACCGACCGGACTACGGAGAGGGGCGTGCGTTCCCGGCGGCCGCCCACGTCCAGGCTGCGGGTCCTGCCGCCTGCAGACAGGGGTACCTGGCGTGCTGCTGCTGAGCTCATGCGGTCCTCCTGGACTTAATCCGTTCCACTGCGCGCAACCTGGCTGACGCTGCGCGGGGGTTTTCTTCGATTTCGGCGGCGGTGGGCACCTCGGTGCCCTTGGTGAGGGTCTTCAGCTGCGGTTTGTGTTCCTCCAGCTCCACCGGAAAGCCCAAGGGAGCGGAGGATTTGGAGCCGGCCTGGAAAACCGATTTAACGATCTTGTCTTCGAGCGAGTGGTAGGACATCACTACAACCCGGCCACCGAGGGCGGTTGCGGCCACCGCGGCCGGGACCGCGCGCTGCAGGACATCCAGTTCCTCGTTGACTTCGATGCGCAGCGCCTGGAATGTCCGCTTGGCCGGGTGTCCCCCGGATTTTGCGGCGCCTGCCGGCACAACGGCGCGGATGACGTCAACCAGCTGGCCGGTAGTGGCGAACGGTGAGGCGGCCCGTGCCGCCACGATCCGGTTGGCAATCCGGCCGGCGAATTTTTCTTCGCCCCAGGTACGGATGATCCGCACGAGGTCCTCTTCGCTGTAGTTGTTGACGACATCCGCAGCGGTCTGGCCGCGGCTGGTGTCCATCCTCATATCGAGGGGGGCATCAAAGGAGTACGCGAAGCCGCGTTCGCGCTCGTCAAGCTGCAGGGAGGAGACACCCAGATCCATCAGGATGCCGTGGACTTCGGGGACGCCGAGGTCCTCCAGCACGTCTTCGATTTCGTCGTAGACAGCGTGGACCAGGTCCGTGCGGTCCTGGAAAGGGGCAAGCCTGGCACCGGCAAGGGCAAGGGCTTCCTCGTCGCGGTCGATGCCGATGAGGTGGAGGTCCGGAAAACGCTGGAGCATGGCTTCGGAGTGGCCGCCCATTCCCAGGGTGGCATCGATGGCAACAGGGGTCTCGCCGCGTTGGCGTGCAGCCTCGAATCCAGGAGCCAGTAAATTGATGCACCGGTCCCGCAGGACCGGCACATGGCGTTCGGACGTTGGCTTGGGCTGGTCATTCATGCCTTCGTCCTCCTGTCGACCCGGTGATGTGAAAAAGCTGGACACTGAGCTGGTTCTTAAACCGGATCCCCATCCGCGCCTATCCGGTGCGTCCGCCTGGCTCCGGGGAAGTGAGCCAGGTTGACGTGCGGATGGGCGGCTGGAGATCCCATTCAAGAACCTGCCGGCGGGCTTCCTCCGGGAATCACAGGATTCCCGGAATGGCGTCGTCGGTTTCGGAGAAGGCTGTTTCCTGCTCCGCCAGATACTGGCTCCAGGCCTGGGCGTCCCAGATCTCAGCACGCGTTCCAGCCCCAATGACAGCCAGCTCGCGCCCCAATCCTGCGTACTCCCTCAGCGCCGGCGGAATGGTGATCCGGCCCTGCTTGTCTGGCACCTCGTCAGAGGCTCCAGAGAGAAAGACGCGGATATAGTCACGTGCCTGACGGGAGGAAATGGGCGCCTCCCGCATTTGTTCGTGTACCCGCGCGAATTCCTTCTCGCTGAAGACGTAGATGCAGCGTTCCTGGCCCCTGGTCAGGACCAGTCCGGCGGCAAGTTCCTCACGGAATTTTGCCGGCAGGATGATCCGGCCCTTTTCATCAAGCCGCGGCGAATGAGTGCCCAAAAACACTGGCCCACCGCCCGTCTGATGTCAGGTCCCGCACTCCCCTGCACTGCCACTACCCTCTTATGTCCTCCACATTACTCCACTTTGCTCCACAGTCAACGCGACACGGGGCACCAACGGGCCATTCGACGTCGAAGATTCCGCGCCAGCACTGGGAAAGGTGCCGGTGGTGTGAAGTGGAGGATGTTCAGTGATTCGTGGAGCCGAAGATCCGGTTAAACAACGAAAGACCCGCCGGGGCGGGTCAATCGGGGTTCATCCCAGGGCGTGGGGCCTGGCGGGGAGGAAAGTGGAGCAGGGAGGAAAGTGGAGCGGCCCGTCAGGACTCGCCGCGGCGCCGTTCGTCCCAGCGTTCTTCCAGGCTGCTCATGAACGTGCCTTTTTGCTTGCCGGCCTTGCCCGGACGTGTGGCGCCCTTGCCTGCTGCGCCTGCCGAACTGCGGAGGGTGGCGAAGTAGACACCGGCACCCATCACCACAAAGCCGAGCACGCCCACAAAAATGTTCTGCAGGGTCACGCCCACCAGCAGCAGGAGAATCCCGGCCAGTGCGCAGAACACACCCATGATGATGTGGCGCGTGGACCAGGTACGTGCAGGATCGGACCCCATGGAACTGGCGAACTTGGGATCGTCCTCATGCAGTTGCTTCTCGAGCTGTTCCAACAGCTTCTGTTCGTGCTCCGAGAGCGGCATCACGACCTCCTTAATGTAGGCCTGCGTCCGGACAGGCCCAGCAAGTACTTCCACTTCCTCAACGCCCGGCCACCTGACTTGGTTCCGTTCCCGCCGCCACTGGCGGGTGGAACCAAAGACGCCCGGACATCGAAGCCGCAGTGCCCATCGCCGAAGCTGGGGCACGAAGCCCTGAGCATGTCCAAACGTTCGAAAAATCTATATACACCCAAGGATAGTTTGTCCCGGCCGGAACTAAAAGACACCGGAGGTACTGGCTCCATGGGACTTTCCCTAAGTCGGTCAGGTCCCCGCCTGACCACCCTCAGCGGGCCCTGATTCTCGGCGAGGCGTGGACCGTGCGTCGAGGAGTCTTGCGGGCAGGACGGACCGGCTGCCGAACCTCCGGGTGACCTCATCCAGTGCTTCCTCCGCGGCCCGCCAGTTGTCATCCCGGCGGTCCAGGCTGAGCTGGAGTGCAGCCTGGGACTTGGATTCCAGTTGCTCAACCCTTACCCCCACCAGGCGCACTGACATGGGGCGTGCACCAAGGCCGGCCAGGAGCTGCAGGGCCACTTCATAGACCAGCTGTGCGCTGTCGATGGGCGTGGATACCGTCCGGGTGCGCGTGACCGTGGAGAAATCGGAGTACCGGAGCTTCAGGGACACGGCCCTGGCCACCATGCCCGAGCTGCGCAGTCGCGAGGCCGTGCGGTGCGCGAGCCGAAGCAACTCGCGGTGCAGCAGGGCATCATCCACGGTGTCGGTGCTGAACGTTTCCTCGGCACCAATACTCTTCTCCTCCCGTACCGGGGTAACCGGCCGCGAGTCGATTCCCCAGGCCAGCCGGTGGATATGCTCGCCGGCAGCACCAAGGCTTCTTTTGAGGGACGACGCCGGTGTGGCAGCGACGTCTGCGACCGTCCTGATCCCCATGCGTGCCAGCACCTGGGCTGTCTTCTCCCCCACGCCCCACAATGCCCCGACGGGCAGGGTGTGCAGGTAGGACACGGTTTGTTCGGGTTCGATGACCATCAGGCCGTTCGGCTTGCATCGGGTGGAGGCAATCTTGGCAACAAACTTGTTGACGGCGATCCCCACCGAAGCGGTGATGCCGAGTTCACTGGAGACGCGCCTCCTGATCAGCGCGCCGATCTCTGCAGGCGGACCAAGGCGGCGGACCGCGCCGGAGACATCCAGGAACGCTTCATCCACGCTCAATGGTTCAACGAGGTCAGTGATGGTTCCGAAGAGGGACATCAGCTGGGAGGACACCTCGTAGTAGAGGCCATGCCGTGGTTCGATGATCAGCGCCTGCGGGCACATCCGGACGGCAACGGCCATGGGCATGGCCGATTTCACACCATATGCCCGCGCCTCATAGGAGGCGGACAACACCACTGAACGTTCGCCCGGGAAGCCCACAATGACGGGCCTGCCGCGCAGTTCCGGGCGGCTGCGAAGTTCCACGGAGACGAAGAAGGCGTCCATATCCACGTGCAGGATTGCACTCTGCCGCCGCCCGCTGCGTTCCCTGTCCACCTGCACCCTGCAATCCTATGTTGGGGGACTGACTAAACTGGAGGCAGTATCCCGTTTTCAACTCCAGGAGGAACTGCCCTGTGACGACTATTGGTATGAAGGCGCCGCATGGCCTGGCGCTGCTCGCCACGGGGGCCATCCTTGCGCTGGCGGCCTGCTCTCCGGGCCCCTCAGGCCCGGCTCAATCATCCTCCCCCGCAGCCGCGGCCACAACGTCCGCCACGTCCAGCGCAACAGCTTCGGCATCAGCGGAACCCACTGGAAAGCCCACAGCATCGGCCACTGTTGGCGCCGTCGTCGAAGGCTTCCCCAGCGCTTTGCTGCCGCTGATGCCCGGCGCCACGGTGGTCTCCAGCAGCTTCGATAAGTCGTCAACCCCGGCCAACGCCGCGCTCGTGGCGACGATCGCGGGGCCGCCGGCAGCCGTCGTCGAGTTTTACACTGGCGCCATCGAGGCACAGGGCTTCAAAGCTGTTCCTGGTGATTCCGCTGGATCCATCGCCTCGAAGGACTTCGTCCGGGGAACGAACGAGACCATCAACCTTTCGGTGGTCGAAGTTGCCGGCGCCTCCACCTTCACCCTCGGCGCCAACGTGGCACCTGAGTCCATCAAGTGACGGCGGCAGAACAGCTCCTCGTTGAGCAGGCCGATTATGTGGCAGCAGTGGCCGCCAAGCTGCGTGAGTTCCTGGCGGGCCGCCAGGAGATCATGTCCGCGATTTCCCCGGACATAGACCCCATCATGGATTCCATTGCCAACCTGGTCACCGGCGGCAAACGGCTCCGTGCCCTCATGTGCTACTGGGGCTGGCGGGGAGCAGGCGGCGAAGCAGGCGCTGAGGAGATAGTCACTGCGGGTGCGGCCCTGGAGCTTTTCCAGGCGGCCGCCCTGATCCATGACGACATCATTGACCGCTCGGATACCCGGCGCGGAGGCCCCAGCGTCCACCGGCGCTTCGGCCACCTGCACCAGGAACAGGGCTGGGCACTGGACGGCGAACGTTTTGGCCAGGCCGCCGGAATCCTTGCCGGTGACCTCTGCCTGTCCTTCAGCGAAGAGGCCTTCACCGATATCGGGATCCGGGCCGCCTCCGGCACACGCGCCCGGCTCATCTTCAACCTGATGCGCGCGGAGGTCATGGCGGGCCAGTACCTGGACATCCTGGAGGAAGTAGCGGGACCCGTCCGGGACAGGTCACAGGCTGTGAGCCGCGCGCAGTCGATCATCCGCTTCAAGTCGGCCAAGTACTCCACTGAGCACCCGCTGGCGTTGGGCGGCGCGCTGGCAGGAGCCTATGACGGCCTGCTGCGCGGCTACTCGTCCTTCGCCCTGCCGCTTGGCGAAGCCTTCCAGTTGCGTGATGACGTCCTTGGCGTGTTCGGCGATCCCGTCACCACAGGCAAGCCGGCGGGAGATGACCTCAGGGAAGGTAAGCGGACAGTCCTGGTGGCGCTGGCCCTGGAGCAGGCCAGCGAATCGGAATCGGCCTTCATCGACCGGAAACTGGGCAGCCCCGAACTTGATGACTCAGATGTGGCCGAGATCCGCCGGATCATTGTGGACTGCGGCGCCCTGCAGGCCACCGAGCTCCTGATCACCCAGTATGCGGATGCAGCCCTGACAGCCCTTGCGGATATGCCGGTGGACGAATTCTCCAGGACCGCGCTGCGAAAGCTGGCCGAAGCCTCAGTCAGCCGCGCTTCCTAGGCGAAACAGCCGCGCGCTGGCTCCCCCGGCAGGGAAGCCAACGCGCGCCAGTGCTGCCTAGGTGCCGATACTGCCTACCAGGCCAGGGTCTGGGCCCGGCGCCGGATTTCGGTCTTGCGGCCCTCACGCAGGGCGTCGATGGGGCGGCCGCGCAGGGATTCATCAGGCGTGAACAGCCACACAATCAGGTCTTCGTCCGAGTACCCGGCGTCCGACAGCACAACAATGGTGCCCTTCAGACTGTCAACAACTTCGCCGTCCTGAATGAACGCTGCCGGTATTTTCCGGATGTTCCGCTCGCCCACGCGAAGGGCAGCAAGGGAGCGTTCATCCAGCAGGCTGTGCACCCTGGTGATGGAGACGTTCAGAAGTTCCGCGACATCGGGCAGGGGCAGCCACTCGCCCACAAGGCTTTCAACATTACTCACCACACAAGGTTGCCATGCGGCGCGCCCGGGAGCCTAGTCCGGGATCCTGGTGGGGAGCCCGAGACGCGGCCAAAGTGCCGACACACCGCCTGAACAGGCATTTCATGCAGCGCGGCCATTCTTGTGCTAGCCGAAATTTCGTGAGACATTCACAGGAGCCACTTTTACAACATTAGTAACATTAGTAACAGCAGTACCTTCAGAAGCACCCGCCCCACACCGACCCGCGCCAGCAGCCCGGCCGAGAAGAGGACACTCCTTCCATGACACCGACCCGCCTGCCCCAACAGCCGATTCGATCACGTCTTCCCCGGATGGCGGCCGCTACCGCGGCGATGCCTGCTGTCATACTCACGTCCCTGGCTGTAGCCCAGCCTGCGCAGGCCCAGAAGCCGGCGCGTCCCGTTCCGGCCTCCCTGGCCGCAGCCATCCAGGCCCAGGCTGCCGCCGCGACACCGGCGGTCATCCCCGCAGCTGCGGTCCCCGCCACGCTGCCCACGGCGTTCCGCCCTGCCTCACCGTCAACTCCCTTGGACTACACGGTGGTCCAGGGTGACACTGTGACGGCCATAGCGGCCAAGTTCGGGCTGAAGACATCCGAGGTGCTCGCAGCCAACAACCTCTCTGCCAACTCCGTGATCTACCCCGGCCAGAAGATCAAGCTCACTGGCCAGCCGGCAGCGGCGGCCCCCACGGCATCCCCTGCACCCGCCCCGGCCCCTGCCGAGGCAGCCAGCTACGCAGTAAAGGCCGGAGACACTTTGACGGGGATCGCCGCGAGCCATGGAGTTTCATTGTCCGAACTCCTGGAATGGAACCAGCTCTCGCCCACGAAGTTCATCCAGCCGGGCCAGCAGATCAAGGTTTCCGCTCCGGGCGGCACGCCCACTGTTGCACCGCTCCAGGCAGCGTCAAGCGTGACGCCCCTGGTTCCGAGCACCTTCCTCGGTTTCGAATACCCCGCTGCCGTAGTGAGCTCAGCAAACGAGAACAAGGCAATCCTGAACAACTCGCCCGTCCCCTCGCGTGACGAGATGCGGGCCATTGTTGTTGACACCGCACGGTCCATGGGAGTTGACCCCACCCTGGCCATGGCCTTCGCCTACCAGGAATCCGGCTTCAACCAGCGCGCGGTTTCCCCCGCAAACGCCATTGGCACCATGCAGGTGATCCCCAGCTCCGGCGAGTGGGCCTCGGACATGGTGGGCCGCCGCCTGAACCTGCTGGACCCGCACGACAACGCCACTGCCGGCGTGGCGATCATTAGCAGGCTCCTGGCCACCAGCGACGGCATCGAAAACGCGATTGCCGGCTACTACCAGGGCCAATATTCCGTCAGCAAGAACGGAATGTACGACGACACCAAGGATTACGTGGCCGCCATCCTGGCGCACCAGAAGAACTTCCAGTAACCGGTCCGGACAGCCGCCGGCCAACATAACGATACGGTTCTGGCCCGTCTGTCGGCTGGGGCAGTGATCCAGTCAGGATTAGGATCGTAAGGTGCCGGAAAACCTCTCTGACGCCCTGGTGGGAACAACGGTGGATCATCGTTACGTGATCCGCTCCCGTATTGCCCGCGGCGGTATGTCCACTGTTTACCTGGCGACCGACCTGCGCCTGGACAGGGACGTTGCGCTCAAAGTCCTGCACCCGCACCTTGCCCACGACCAGAACTTCCTTGACCGCCTAGGCCGCGAAGCAAAGGCTGCCGCCAGGCTGTCGCATCCCCATGTGGTCGGCATGCTGGACCAGGGCCACGACGGCGGCACCGCCTACCTGGTAATGGAGTACATCGAGGGGCACACGCTTCGTGACGTCATCACGGAGAAGGGCGGCCTGTCCACCCGGTTGGCCCTCGCCCTGGCCAGCCCGGTGATCGAAGGCCTGGCAGCTGCCCACGCCGCCGGGTTGATCCACCGCGACGTCAAGCCCGAAAACGTCCTCATCGCCAAGGACGGACGGATCAAGATTGGCGACTTTGGACTCTCCCGGGCGGTGAGCACGTCCACGAGCACAGGCGCGCTCCTGGGCACCGTTGCCTATATCTCCCCCGAACTGGTGCTGGGCAAACCCGCAGATGCCCGCAGCGACATCTATTCCGCCGGCATCATGCTGTACGAAATGCTCACCGGCCAGCAGCCGTTCCAGGGTGACGTCCCCATCCAGGTTGCCTACCAGCACGTTAATGGCACCGTGCCGCCGCCCTCGGCGCTGGTTCCTGGCCTGGCACCGGACGTTGATGAACTGGTCCAGTGGTGCACGGCCAATGATCCCGAGAACCGGCCCGTTGACGGCCGGGCCCTCTTTGAAGAACTCAGCCACATCCGCACCCGCCTTACCGACGCCGAGCTGGATGCCCAGCCCGCCGCAATACAGCCCGCCGCAGCACAGTCCGCCGCAACACCTGGCGCTCCACAGGCTTCCCCGCTGTTCCCTGCCACGGACCGCGTGGCGCCGCCGGCCCCTTCCCGCCCGCCGGGAGCGGAGTCAGCGCAACATACGGAGGTCATCCAGGCCACCAGCAACCCCACCACCGTTTTTCCTGCAAGCGCGCTCGGAGCACCCGCCACGTCATTCCTGCCGCGGCAATACCCCACAGCCCAACTTGACGGGACCGGGGAGATTGACGGCGCAGGCGGGCGGGCCGGATCAGGCGCGGCCACACAGGTACCCACCCCCGAACTGGGACGCGACGGCGGCTGGCCCGGACCCTATGCGGCTCCGCCCCGACAGGATCATCCATATGCCATCCAGGAGCATGGCGGAGTTGCTGCCCCGGACCGGCCGCTGAGCAAGCGCGCACAGCAGAAGGCGGCCCGGGAAGCGGACAAGGCGCGTTCCAGGGCAGCCGCCACTCCGGTGCGGAACCTCCGCGAAGGGAACTCCCGCCGTCGTGGAGTGCTGTGGGTGATTGTGTTGATCCTGGTGACGGCGCTGGCAACCGGTGCCGGATGGTTCTTCGGCATGGGGCCCGGTTCGCCCGGGATCATCCCGCAGCTGGTCAACAAGACAGAGGATGCAGCCAAGCTGGAGTTGACCGAGGCCGGCTTCCAGTACAGCACCACCCGCACGTTCGACGACAATGTGCCCGCGGGCCACGTGGTGGGTACCGAGCCGCCGTCGGGCACTGAAATCCGGCGCTTCGAACGGATTTCGCTGATCGTGTCCAGGGGCCCGGAACTGTTCTCCCTGGAGGAACTCACGGGCGCCTCCCTGGACGAGGCCAAATCAACGTTGAACAGCACGGGGATGGCGCTGGGTCCCGTTACAGAGGCCTTCCATGAATCGGCGCCGCCAGGAACAGTCCTGGCACAGGACCCTGCCGCCGGCACCGACGTCCGGCGCGGCACCCCCGTGGCCCTGACGGTTTCCAAGGGCCCCGAACCCCTCCCTGTGCCCGTGGTAGTGGGAATGGAGAAGAAGGCGGCAGAGGAGGCCATCAAGGCGGCCGGACTCAAGGCCGAGGTGGTGGATGAGGTCAATGACGCCTCCGTGCCAAAGGGACACGTGGTAGCCCAGACGCCCGCCAACGGCACACTGACCCGGGATGCCAAAGTGGGCCTGACCATTTCCAAGGGCCCAAAAATGGTGAAGGTGCCCAATTTCGTGGGCAAGCAGGCGAACGTTGCCCAGAAGGAACTGCAGGACCTGGGCTTTTCGGTGCGGATCAATGAGATCCTTGGCGGCCTGTTCGGCACCGTCCGGGCACAGGAGCCCGCGGACAAGGAACTCCCCGAAGGTTCGGTCATTACGCTGACGGTGGTCTAAGGCCTTAAAGCAAACAGCCGGACCGGTGATTCACCGGCCCGGCTGTTTTATGCCCAGCTACTTCCTGGACAGCGCTCCTGCTACCAGGAATGCCATCTCCAGGGACTGCATGTGGTTGAGGCGGGGGTCGCATACGGACTCATAGCGGTCCAGGAAGGCGTCCTGGTCGATCGGGTCTGCACCGCCGAGGCACTCAGCGACGTCGTCCCCGGTCATTTCGACGTGCAGGCCACCCGGCACCGTACCCAATGACTGGTGGACTTCGAAGAACCCGCGGACCTCGTCAATGACGTCGTCGAAGTTGCGGGTCTTGTAGCCGTTCGGGGAGGTGACAGTGTTGCCGTGCATGGGGTCGGTGACCCAGAGGACCTGCGCGCCGGACGCAGTGACCTTCTCGACGACGGCCGGCAGCTTCTCGCGGATGTTGCCGGCGCCCATGCGGGTGATGAACGTCAGCCGGCCCGGTTCGCGGTTGGGGTCGAGCTTGTCGATCAGGCGCAGGGCGTCGTCCCCGCTGGTGCCCGGGCCAAGCTTGACGCCGATGGGGTTGCGGACGCGGGACAGGAAGTCCACGTGTGCGTGGTCCAGTTCGCGGGTACGCTCACCGATCCAGAGGAAGTGGGCGGAGGTGTCGTACGGCAGGCCGGTCCGGGAATCGATCCGGGTGAGGGCGCGCTCGTAATCCAGGAGCAGTGCCTCGTGGCTGGCGAAGAACTCAACGCGCTTGAGGGCCTCGAAGTCGGCGCCGCAGGAATCCATGAAGGTGATGGCGCGGTCGATTTCGCGGGCCAGGGATTCGTAGCGCGCGTGGGCAGGGTTCTCGGTGAAGCCCTTGTTCCAGTGGTGGACCAGGCGCAGGTCAGCAAAACCACCCTGCGTAAACGCACGGATCAGGTTCAGCGTGGAAGCCGAGGTGTGGTACGCGCGGAGCATGCGGGAGGCGTCGTGGCCGCGGGATTCAGGTGTGAACTCGTAGCCGTTGACGATGTCGCCGCGGTAGGCCGGCAGGGTGACGCCCTCGCGGGTTTCGTCATTGGAGGAGCGCGGTTTGGCGAACTGGCCGGCCATACGGCCCATCTTGATGACAGGCATGGCGGCACCGTACGTGAGGACTACCGCCATCTGGAGGATGGTGCGCACGCGGGCGCTGATCCGGTCCGCGGTGGCTGCCTCGAAGGTCTCGGCGCAGTCGCCGCCCTGTAGCAGGAAGGCCTTGCCCTGCGCGGCGGCGGCGAGCCGGTCGCGGAGGATGTCAACTTCACCGGCGAAAACCAGCGGCGGCACTGATGAAAGCTCGCGGACGGAGGCGTCAAAGACCGCTTTGTCCTGCCAGCTGGGCTGCTGCGAGATGGGCAGGTCACGCCAGTGGTCCAGCCCCGGGTAATCGGCGGCGCCGCTCTGGGCGGTGCTGGAGAGGGAGAATACGGGTTTTGCGGATAGCTCAGTCACCATACAAGAGTAGTATCCTCAGACGCGATCCGCGTACCGCCCCCGTCATCAGCGGTGCCCCGGCGTCACACTCAGGTACCGGCGTCGGGCGTTTCCGGAGAAGTACCCGTGCCGGAACCCGTACCGGCGCCTGGATCCGCGGGAGTCGGGGCCGCGGCCCCGCTGAGGCGAAGCTTGACGACGGCGGCATATTCGTCCACGTATTCCTGGCCGGAGAGCCGCATCAGCTGGGCCATGATGCGGTCCGTTACCTCGCGCTGGACGGTCCGGTCTTCGGCCCTGTCAGCGTATCCACTGAAGTCCAGCGGCTCACCGAAGATCATGCCGATCCGCCGGATGTTGGGCAGCCGCTTGCCGATGGGCTGTACCTTGTCCGTACCGATCATGGCCACCGGGATGACGGGAACGCCTGCCTCCAGCGCCAGCTTGGCCACGCCCACTTTGCCCCGGTAGAGGCGGGCATCCGGGCTGCGGGTGCCTTCCGGGTAGATCCCCAGCAGGCCGCCATTGCGCAGGACGTCCATTCCGGCGCTCAGGGAAACCGCCGATGCCGCGCCGCCCGAGCGGTCCATGGGCAGCTGGTTGGTCATCCTGAAGAACATGGCAGTGAGCCGGCCTTTGAGTCCGGTGCCGGTGAAGTACTCCGACTTGGCCAGGAACACCACCGGACGATGAACCATCAGGGGCAGGAAAATTGAGTCCGAAAAGGACAAATGGTTTGAAGCCAGGATGGCGGCGCCGTGCTGTGGAACGTTGTCCAGGCCCTTGACCCAGGGACGGAAAAGCAGCTTCAGGATCGGCCCCAGGAAGATCCTTTTCATCACCCAATAGAACACGCGACGCACCTCTCCGGACGGCAGCAGGCCAGCTGAACAAGCCGCTGGGCGGGAATCCATTGCAACCCTACTCTAGTGAGAATTGCCCGGAACAGTGTCACGATGGAGTCATGACGGAAAGCAGCCAGCAGCGCCCCCCTGCGGGTTTCAGCTACCCGGGCCACGGGGCCAACGCTGCCATCGGAATCGCCGTCTGCCATGGGTTCACCGGCAGCCCGCTGAGCATCATGCCGTGGGCCGAGCATCTGGCCGGCCAGGGCTTTGCCGTGTCCGTGCCGTTACTCCCGGGCCATGGAACCAACTGGCAGGAACTGGCCGGATCACGCTGGCATGACTGGCATACGGCGTTCGAGGATGCCTACCGGGACCTGGCGGCCAGGACGGACAAAACCTTTGTTGCGGGGTTGTCGATGGGCGGTGCGATCGCGCTGCTCACGGCGTCCCGGCATCCCGTGGATGGCGTCTGCGTGGTCAATCCCGGCTTGAGCTTTTATGACAAGCGCGTACGGGTTATTGGCGTGCTCAAGCACTTCCAGCACACCACCATGCCGATTGTGGAAGAAAACGTCACGGCCGTTCCCACGGACGACGGCGACTACTCCCGCACGCCCCTGGCCGCCGTCCACGAGCTCAAGAAGCTGTTTGGGGCAACACGGCGCGCCCTCCCCGGCGTCGCGGCGCCGGTCCAGGTCTTCCGTTCCCTCACGGATGCCGTTGTACCGCCCACCTCCCTGGCGATCCTCCAGCGCGGACTTCCCCGGCCGGCCGCCGTCGTCGATCTTCCCCACAGCGGACACGTGGCAACGCTCGACGCCGAGGCCCCCACCATCTTCTCCGGGTCGGTGGACTTCATCCGCCGCGAGGCCGCCGCCCGGGAATCAACGAAGGAATCCCTGTGAAAGCACTCCCGGACCACAGCCCGTTCAGCAGTCCCTTCCGGGGCGATGGACCCAGCGTAGGCGTGGTGCTGTCCCACGGTTTCACCGGCAGCCCCCACGGCCTGCGGGACTGGGCGGCAGCATTCGCGGACGCCGGCTTTGCCGTCCGGATGCCGCTGCTGCCGGGCCACGGAACCCGGTGGGAAGAGCTGGCCCGGACCAACTGGCGCCAGTGGCACGCGGCGCTGGACGAGGCCTACCTGGAACTCGACGCCGAGTGCGAACACGTCTTTTCCGCCGGGCTCTCCATGGGCGGCGCGTTGGCGCTTCGGATCGCGGCCACCCGGCCCGTTGCGGGCGTCATCCTGGTCAATCCGGCCTTGCGGATCGACGATCCCCGCTCCTCCATTGCCGGTCTGCTGAAGTTTGTCCTTCGGAGCACCCCGGCCATCGCGAACGACATCATGAAGGAAGGGATGGACGAAGGCGCCTACCCCCGCACTCCTGTGGCTGCGGCCCACCAGCTCCACCTGATGTTCAAGGACACTGTGCGGTTGCTTCCCCGGATTACGGCACCGGTGCGGGTGTTCCGTTCCACTGTGGACCACATCGTCTCCGACGCCTCCATGAACCTGCTGCGCGAACGCCTGACCGGGGCGCCGTTGGACGTAAGCTACTTGGAAAACAGCTACCACGTGGCCACACTGGACAATGATGCCCACAGCATCTTCACGGGTTCCGTGGACTTCATCCGCCGCCAGGCCACTACCGGCCCGGCGCCCCTCCCGGAAGGCACGGCAGAATGAACAGACCGGAACCAGGATCACCTGACCAGGGGGCCAACCAGGACGACGCCGTCTGGCTGGATTTGGTGTCCCGGCTGCAGGAAGAGCCACAGACTCCGCCCCATGAACAAGGCCCCTCAGCTGAAACGCACGAAGCGGGGAAGAACCCTGCGCCGGCAGCGCCTGTGCAGCCGGCGACGCCCCGGTTTGCCGACTTTGACCCCCTGGGGCTTTCCAACCCGGCGCATGGCCCTGCGCACCGTGAACCATCCGCTGCCGAGCGCGCCGGATCCGGCCAAGGGGCCGCTCCCCTCCCAGGCCCCCGGGACTATGAGGTTGACGACGACGACGAGGGCGGCTTTGTGCCGGAAGAACCACCCAGCCTGGCCGGAACGGAGCCCCTGACCATGCTTGCGTGGCTGGGCGCGGTGGGCGGTCCCGTGACGCTCCTGATGTTTGCGATGTTCTGGCGTGCGGCGCCCCTGCTGGCCATCCTCGGCGTCATCGCGGCCTTTGTCGCCGCTGTGGGATACCTGATCATGAGACTGCCCCACGAGAAGAACGATTCCGACGACGGCGCCCGGGTCTAACGGCTTCGTCGCCGTCAGCGCCGGCTGCGGCTGCTGACGCGTGAGAGGTCCGCCGCACCGATCAACCCGGCGCTGGGGCCCAGCGCAGCCCGTTCGATGGCAGCTGCAGGCCGGAACCCGCGGCCGGTAAGGTTCCGGGCAAAGGCCCGCCGCGCTGGTTCCAGAAGCAGGTCGCCGGCTGAGCACAGGCCACCGCCCACCACAAACAGGCCCGGGTCCAGTGCGGCGGCGAGGTTCGCCAGGCCAAGGCCCAGCCATTCGCCAACGTCCTCAATGAGCTCAATGCAGGCGGCGTCCCCGGCCAGGGCGAGTTCAGTCACCACGGCACCTGTGATCCGCTCCGGGTTGCCATGGACAGCGGCGAGGATTTCCCTCGCGACCGGAGAGTTGGCGTGGGCCAGCGCGCGCGCTTCGCGGCCCAGGGCGTTGCCCGAGGCGTACTGCTCCCAGCATCCCCGGTTTCCGCACTGGCACCTGTGGCCGCCGGGCATCATGACCTGGTGGCCGAACTCCCCCGCGACGCCGTGCATACCGCGCTCCACCCGGCCATCCATCACCATGGCACCGCCAATGCCGGTTCCGAGCGTGATGCAGACCAGGCGGCGCTGCCCCTGCCCGGCACCAAAGCGCCATTCCGCCCATGCTGCGGCATCGGCGTCGTTGCTAAGGAAGACAGGACGCCGGAGCAACCGCTGCAGGTTCGCCCGCAGCGGTTCGTTGCGCCAGGCAAGATGCGGGCTGAAAAGTACAGTGCCGCCGTCGAGGTCCATCCACCCGGCAGCACCAATGCCAACACTGCCTACGCGGTACTGCGCGGAAAGTTCTGCCACGAGCTCCACGATCACGTTTTCCACTGCACGCGGATCCCCGCCGGGAGTGGACCTTCGGGCTTCACTGAGGATCCGGCCACCCGCATCCACCACTCCGGCGGCCACCTTGGTGCCGCCAATGTCGATGCCGATGGCCAGGCCACGCCGGCCAAGGTGCAGGCGCCCGCCCCGGCCGTCGGCGCGGGCAAGCCTCCAGGGTGCGGCAGTCGCCGAATAGCGGGGGCGCCGCCGCCAGTTGCCGGTGCGGGGGCTGGTGCCGGGGTCCTCCCCGGGAATCGCGGCGCTCATAGTTGTTCAGTCTAGGCCGGACAACCGCTGGACCCGGGTTCGTGTCATTGACCTCGTTGTTACTGGCCAGTAGCTTTAACTCTGCACATGCGCTGTGCCTGCGTACTACTCTTAGATCAGTAGTCGCAAGGGCAGTCTGATATCAAAGGAGCTACAGTGCGCGAATTCAGTGTTCCGCCCCTGGTTGTCGTCCCGCCGGAGACGAACATCACTGACCTGGTCATCCGCCAGGCCAACAAGGCCAGCAACCCCGCCCTGTTCTCCCGGCTGGGGTCCACCGGCGCGTGGGAGGACATCCGCGCAACGGACTTCCTTGCGGATGCGTCCCTGTTGGCCAAGGGCCTGATGGCCAGCGGTGTGGGCCCCGGCGACCGCGTGGGCATTATGTCCCGCACCCGCTACGAGTGGGCACTGGTTGATTTCGCCATCTGGTTTGCAGGTGGCGTTTCTGTTCCCATCTACGAAACCTCCTCACCTTCCCAGGTGGCCTGGAACCTCGGTGATTCCGGAGCCGTGGCCGCGTTTGGCGAGACCGCCCACCATGAAAACATCATCCGCCAGGCGGCCTCGTCCGAGGGACTGTCCGCCCTCCAGCACGTCTGGCAGCTGGAAGGCCAGGGCCTGGACGCCCTGCGCAGCGCCGGGGCAGGGATTGACGACGCCGAACTCGAAGCACGGCGCAGTGCAGCGAAGCTCAGCGACGTCGCCACCATCATCTACACCTCCGGAACAACCGGCCGGCCCAAGGGCTGCGAGCTCACCCATGGCAACTTCGTGGAGTTGTCCGAGAACGCGCTTGCCCTGCTGGGTGACGTGGTCAACGAGAACGCCAAGACCATCATGTTCCTCCCGCTGGCCCACGTTTTCGCACGGTTCATCTCGGTCCTGGCAGTCGCGGCCGGCACCACAGTCGCCCACACTCCTGATATCAAGAACCTCCTCGCGGACCTGCAGAGCTACCAGCCCACCTTCATCCTGGCCGTACCCAGGGTGTTCGAAAAGGTATACAACTCCGCGCTGACCAAGGCAGAGGACGGCGGAAAGGGCGGCATCTTCCACAAGGCCGCGGACACCGCCATTGCCTACTCCAAGGCACGCGAGTCGGGCAAGGTCGGCCTGGGCCTGAAGGTCAAGCACGCCCTCTTCGACAAACTGGTGTACGGCAAGCTGCGCGCGGCAATGGGCGGCAACGTCGCGCACGCCGTCTCCGGCGGCGGGCCGCTGGGCGAACGCCTGGGCCACTTCTTCCAGGGCATTGGGCTGCAGATCCTCGAAGGTTACGGCCTGACCGAGACCACGGCCCCCGTCTCCGTGAACACGCCGTCCCGGATCCGGATCGGCACCGTGGGCAAGCCCCTGCCGGGCAACACCGTCAAGATTGGAGACGACGGCGAGATCCTGGTCAAGGGTGTCTGCGTTATGAAGGGCTACTACAAGCGCGAGGACCTCACGTCCGAAACCTTCGACGACGGCTGGTTCAAGACCGGAGACATCGGCCAGCTGGACGACGAAGGCTTCCTGCGGATCACCGGCCGCAAGAAGGAAATCATTGTCACCGCCGGCGGCAAGAACGTGGTCCCTGCGCTGCTGG
The DNA here is from genome assembly GCF_049810315.1 of Pseudarthrobacter sp. J47. Lineage (GTDB taxonomy): Bacteria > Actinomycetota > Actinomycetes > Actinomycetales > Micrococcaceae > Arthrobacter. The sequence continues at coordinate 1,544,959 of NZ_CP187358.1, read as the reverse complement.
AGGACCAGATCCGCGCCGATGCACTGGTTTCCCAGGTTTTGGTGGTGGGCGACAACCGGCCGTTCATCGGCGCGCTGGTTACCCTGGACCCGGAGGCACTCCCCGGCTGGCTGCAGCGCCATGGCCTGCCCGCCGAAACCACCATGGAAGAAGCCGCCGACAACGCCGTCATCAAGGCAGCTGTGCAGGAGCTGATTACCAAGGCCAACGGCTCCGTGTCCCAGGCTGAAGCCATCAAGTCCTTCCGGATTGTGCCCTCCGACTTCACCGAGGCATCAGGACACCTGACGCCCTCCATGAAGGTCAAGCGCGCCCAGGTGGTCAAGGACTTTGAACCGGTCATCGAGGAGATGTACAAGGCTCCCCGCGCCTGACCTGGATCTCGACAGGCTCGATCACCGGTGGTTGAGCCTGTCGAAACCTGGATCTCGACAGGCTCGATCACCGGGTCCGCCACAAAAGGAGGAGGCCCAACCGGCGAACCGGTTGGGCCTCCTCCTTTTGTTTAGACCGTCTTTACACTGCCGCTTACTCGACGACGAGCAGCAGGTCTCCGCCCTGGACCTGCTCGATCTCCGAGATGGCGAGCCTGGAGACCTTGCCGCCCACCGGCGTCGTGATGGATGCTTCCATCTTCATGGCCTCGATGGTGGCCACAGTGTCTCCGGGGTTGACTTCGTCGCCCGGACGCACGGTCACGGTGACTGCACCGGCAAACGGCGCTGCAACGTGGCCCTTGTTGGCCGGATCCGCCTTCTCCGCCGCCTTGACGTTGCTGTCCACCGACTGGTCGCGGACAACAACGGGGCGCGACTGGCCGTTGAGCTTGCACATCACGGTGCGCATGCCCTTTTCATCCGGCTCGGAAACAGCTTCCAGTGAGGCGATGAGGCGGACGCCGCGCTCCAGCTGGATGACGTGCTCCTGGCCCAGCTGCAGGCCGTAGAGGTAGTCCCGGGTGTCCAGGACCGAGACGTTGCCGTATGTTTCCTGGCTCTTCTCGTAGTCCTTGGTGGGACCGGCGAAGAGCAGGCGGTTGAGCGTGCGCTGGCGGGTCTTGGAATCCCCTGCCAGGGCGGCGCTGTCCTCGGCACTGAGCTCGACGTCGCGCACCTTGACGGTGCGGCCCTGCAGGGCCTTGGTGCGGAACGGCTCAGGCCAGCCTCCGGGAGGGTCACCCAGCTCGCCGGACAGGAACCCGATGACGGAATCCGGGATGTCGTAGTTCTGCGGGTTCTCGTTGAAGTCCGCAGGGTCGGCGCCGAGGCCCACCAGGTGCAGGGCGAGGTCGCCCACCACCTTGGAGGACGGGGTCACCTTGACCAGGCGGCCCAGGATGCGGTCAGCGGCCGTGTACATGTCCTCGATGGCCTCGAACTGCTCGCCCAGGCCAAGGGCCATGGCCTGCTGGCGCAGGTTGGACAGCTGCCCGCCCGGGATCTCGTGCTGGTAGACGCGACCTGTGGGGCCCGGCAGCCCGGACTCGAACGGAGCGTAGACGCGGCGCACGGCTTCCCAGTACGGCTCCAGCGAGCTGACGGCGTCCAGGCTTAGGCCGGTGTCCCGCGGGGTGTGGGCCAGCGCGGCCACCAAGGCGGATGCCGAAGGCTGGCTGGTGGTTCCGGCCAGGGACGCGGCGGCGACGTCCACAGCGTCCACACCGGCGTCCACAGCGGCCAGCAGGGTGGCAAGCTGCCCGCCCGCGGTGTCGTGGGTGTGCAGGTGGACCGGGAGGTCGAAGCGTTCCCGCAGGGCCGCGACCAGCTTGGCAGCCGCTGCCGGACGCAGGAGGCCCGCCATGTCCTTGATGGCCAGGATGTGTGCCCCGGCGTCGACGATCTTCTGCGCGAGCTCCAGGTAGTAATCCAGGGTGTACAGCTCTTCGGCGGGGTCCAGCATGTCGCCGGTGTAGCAGAGCGCCACCTCGGCCACCGCAGTACCTGTTGCCCGGACGGCGCGGATGGCCGGGGCCATCTGGTTGACGTCGTTCAGGGCGTCGAAGATGCGGAAGATGTCAATGCCGGTTGCCGCCGCCTCATTGACGAAGGCCGCTGTGACTTCCTCCGGGTAGGGCGTGTAGCCCACCGTGTTACGGCCACGGAGCAGCATCTGCAGGCACACGTTGGGCATGGCCTTGCGCAGTGCCGCCAGGCGGTCCCAGGGGTCCTCGCCGAGGAACCGGAGCGCGACGTCGTACGTGGCGCCTCCCCAGGCCTCGACGGACAGCAGCTCGGGCAGGAGCTTCGAGACGGCGGGACCGGCGGCCACGAGGTCGCGGGTGCGGACGCGGGTAGCCAGCAGGGACTGGTGGGCGTCGCGGAACGTGGTGTCCGTAACGGCTACGGCGTTCTGCTCGCGGAGCGCCTTGGCGAATCCCTCAGGCCCAAGTTCCAGCAGCCGCTGGCGGGAGCCCGACGGTGCCGTGCCTTCAGGCAGTGCCGGAAGCTTGCGGGCAGGGTCCGTCATCACGGTGAGTTCACCGTTGGGCTTGTTGACGGTGACCTCGGCGAGCCAGGTCAGCAGCTTGGTGCCGCGGTCGGCGGACACGCGGGACTTCAGCAGCTCCGGGCGTTCGTCGATGAAGGACGTGGCCACGTTGCCGGCCACGAACTCGGCATCCTCAAGCACAGCCTGCAGGAAGGAGATGTTGGTGGACACACCACGGATACGGAACTCGGCCAGGGCGCGGCGGGCACGGGCCACCGCGGCAGGGTAATCCCGGCCACGGCAGGTCAGCTTCACCAGCATGGAGTCGAAGTGCGGGCTGATCTCGGCACCCGAGTAGACGGTACCGCCGTCGAGCCTTACACCGGCACCGCCGGCGGAACGGTAACCGGTGATCTTTCCGACGTCGGGACGGAAACCGTTGGCAGGGTCCTCGGTGGTGATGCGGGACTGGAGGGCCGCGCCGCGGAGCTGCACGGTGTCCTGGGAGAGTCCCAGATCGGCGAGGGTCTCCCCTGCCGCGATCCGCAGCTGTGCCTGGACGAGGTCCACGTCCGTGACTTCCTCGGTGACAGTGTGCTCCACCTGGATACGCGGGTTCATTTCGATGAAGACGTGCTGGCCGGCGCGTTCACCCACGGTGTCGACCAGGAACTCGACCGTGCCTGCGTTGACGTAGTTGAGGGCCTTGGCGAACTTGACGGCGTCGCGGTACAGCGCCTGCCGGATTCCTTCGTCCAGGTTGGGCGCCGGGGCGATTTCGATGACCTTCTGGTGGCGGCGCTGGATGGAGCAGTCACGCTCGAAGAGGTGCATCACGTTGCCCTCGGCGTCGGCCAGGATCTGCACTTCGATGTGCCGCGGACGCAGGACTGCCTGCTCCAGGAACATGGTGGGATCACCGAAGGCTGCGTCGGCCTCGCGCATGGCGGCCTGCAGGGCTTCCGGCAGGGCCTCGCGGGTATCAACGCGGCGCATGCCGCGCCCGCCGCCGCCGGCGACTGCCTTGGCAAAGATCGGGAAGCCGATTTCGTCCGCCGCGGCAATGAGCTCATCCACGTCCTTGGACGGCGCGCTGGACTTCAGCACGGGGACGCCGGCGGACTTGGCAGCCGCCAGCGCGGACACCTTGTTGCCGGCAAGTTCCAGCACCTCAGCGGGCGGTCCGACGAAGGTGATTCCTTCTGCGGCAGCAGCCCGGGCCAGGTCAGGGTTTTCGGACAGGAAGCCGTAACCGGGGTAAATAGCGTCTGCGCCGGCCTCCTTGGCCACGCGCACGACTTCATCCACGTCGAGGTAGGCGCGGACGGGGTGACCCTCCTCGCCAATCAGATAGGCTTCGTCGGCCTTCTGGCGGTGAATGGAGTTGCGGTCCTCATGCGGAAAGACAGCTACAGTCTTGGCGCCGAGCTCGTAGCCGGCGCGGAAAGCGCGGATTGCAATTTCGCCGCGGTTGGCCACCAGAATTTTCGAAAACATGCTGCTCCTGCATCATTGCGGGCGGATCGGTAAGTGGTCACAGTGTCTAAGACCGCTGCGGACAAACACAAATGATTGTGTTCACCGTCACACAGATTTCCGTCATGTGCCCTGCACATTTGAAGGAGTCATCGCGACAGCCTCACCAGTCTGCCATGCCCGCACGGTCAAGGCCCCGATTCCCCGCCGGTCAACATATGATGGGGTGGCGGCATTGCGTAAATTACCTTCCGGTAATCCATCGGCAATCCTGCCCCAACTCGGCATCCGGCGTTAGGTCTTGGTTTTCACGTGCAAGTAGTCAGCATCAGCAGCCTCAAGGGCGGAGTCGGCAAGACCTCCGTCACCACTGGATTGGCATCGGCGGCACTGGCCGCGAACATCCCCACCCTGGTGGTGGATCTTGATCCGCATGCAGACGCCACCACTGCCCTGGGCGTCCAGTCCAACGGCCATCTGGACATTGGCCGGATGCTCAAAAGCCCCCGCCGGGCCCGCCTTGCGGAAAACGTCACGGCCAGCGGCTGGGTTTCAGCGGCGGCAGCCAAGGGCACGGTAAACCCCGTCCTGGATGTTGCAGTGGGTTCCGCGTTCACAGGCATCTACGACCGTCCCGATCTTGGCCGGCGCGACCTCCGCAGGCTCTCTACGGTCCTCGCCGGCGCAGAGAATTACCAGCTGGTCCTGATCGACTGCCCGCCCTCCCTGAACGGGCTCACCCGGATGGCCTGGTCCGCCAGCGACAAGGTGGCCCTGGTGGCAGAGCCTGGCCTCTTCTCCGTGGCCGGCACCGAACGCACCATGCGGGCCATCCAGCTTTTCCGGCAGGAGTTCGCACCTGGCCTTGCCCCCGCAGGCATTGTGGCCAACCGTGTCCGCACCGGATCATCCGAGCACGCCTTCCGGCTCTCTGAAATGGAATCGATGTTCGGCGGCATGCTGCTGGAACCACGCATTCCCGAACAGGCCAACTGGCAGCAGATCCAGGGCGCGGCGCATCCGGTCCATAGCTGGCCGGGCGATTCCGCGAAGAACGCGGCAGCCCTGTTCGACGCGCTGCTGACAAACATCCTCGGTGCCGGGCGGGCGTCGAGGCGGGCGCAGCGCTGACTCCCCCGGTGGTTGAGCCTGTCGAAACCCGGATCTCGACAATCTCGATCACCGAAGGTTCCGCACACGCAAAAGGTGGGATGTCCTGACCGGACCCCCACCTTTTCTGCATTCCCGCCTGACGGGATTTCGACGTCGTCAGCTGATTTTGCGTGCAGCGCGCCTTTTGCTCAACTCATCGTCCGGAAAGGACTGCTCCGCGGCGTGTTCGCTGGGCAAGGAGGCGAGGCTGCCTTCCACTTCGCGCCAGACCCGGCCGACGGCAATGCCGAAAACGCCCTGGCCGCCCTGGACGAGGTCGATCACTTCGTCGGCGGAGGTGCACTCGTAGACGCTGGCGCCGTCGCTCATCAAAGTAATCTGGGCCAGGTCTTCAACACCGCGTTCGCGCAGGTGCTCCACAGCCGTGCGGATCTGCTGGAGGGAAACGCCGGTGTCCAGGAGTCGCTTGACCACCTTGAGGACCAGGATGTCCCGGAAGCCATACAGCCGCTGTGAACCCGAACCGGCGGCGCCGCGGACGGCCGGCTCAACCAGGCCGGTACGTGCCCAATAGTCCAGCTGCCGGTAGGTGATGCCCGCCGCCTTGCAGGCAGTGGGGCCACGGTAGCCGGCGTCTTCATCCAGCACCGGAAGGTCTTCGGTAAACAGCAGCCCCTGGGCCCCGCTCACGGGCACAGCCGTACCAGCCGTTGCGGGCTGTTTGAGCTGGCCTGAATCGCCTTTGGGACTCACCTGGATCCTCCTTGTCCTAAGCTCCCCGGGGATTCCATACAGCCACAGGCCCGGAATAAAGGCCATGCATGTAATTCCGCACAGAGCGCACTCTCCAGTGTGACTTGCGGGACCGCTGTAAGCAATGGGAACTTGATACTTCGACGTTAGGCCTGCTGTGCCCCAAGGTCAAAGACCTTGGCGCCATCCGGCAGGCGTGTCGAAAGTTTCAGGCTCAACTTTAACCTTAACGTGACCTAACCGTCGAAGTCCTCAGGCTCCACATCGTCCAGGAACTCGCGGAAACGGCGCAGCTCGCCCTCTTCATCGACGCTGGGACCGGGCTCTGCGTCTTCGCCCTCATCGTGCTCGGTAATCCGCACGCCTGCCTCGTCCATCACGGCATCGGCGCACCAGATCCGGCACTTGGCACGCAAGGCCACGGCCAGCGCGTCTGAAGCGCGGGAGCTGACAGTGGTGCCGTTCTCGAACTGGAGCTGGCCATAGAAGATGTTGTCCTCGACCGCCACGATATTAACGCTGACAATCGAGTGGCCCAGAGACTCCACCACATCCACCAGGAGGTCGTGCGTCATGGGCCGCGGCGGCGTGATGCCCTGCTGCGCCAACGCGATGGCGCTGGCCTCAGGCGTCCCGATCCAGATAGGGACGTGCCGTTCGCCATGGAGCTCGCGCAGGAGCACCAGCGGCTGGTTGGACGGCAGTTCGATCCGGACTCCGACTATCTCTACTTCGATCATCACAGTTCCATGCGTGAGATGTGGTCCTGCACCAGTGCACGGTGCAGGGTGAGGCACAGATCGCTGATCTCGCGGGCCGCCTCTGCTGCCCGCGCCTGTGAGGCCGCGTCCTTCCGGGAAGCCAGCGGTGCAACAGCGCGCTCCACCAGTCCGAACTCGCGTTCCGCCGCAGCCTGGAACGGCCGCAGGTGGCGCGGTTCCAGGCCATGGTTTTCCAGCTGGACACATGCCTTGGCCACCTGGAGCGAATGCTCATCGAACATGCCGCCGGTGTGTCCGATCAGCCCGAAGCTCAGCAGCGACTGCAGCAGCGGGACGCTGGCACCGGATTCGGCACGCAGTTGCTCCTCGGTCAGCTTGCGTCCACGGTTCTTCAGCTCGGTAGCCAGTTCATCCGAGACGATCCGGGGGGAAACCACGACGCCGGGCGGCAGGTTTTCGGGACGTTCTCCACGATCGATGGCATCCAGGTAGTCCTTGATGACCTTCAGCGGAAGGTACTGGTCCCGCTGCAGAGCGAGGACGAAACGCAGGCGTTCGACGTCGCCGTCGGAATACTGCCGGTAACCCGCCGGAGTCCGGCGGGGATTGATCAGGCCCTTTTCTTCAAGGAACCTGATTTTTGAGGCTGACATTCCGGGGAAGTCATCGCTGAGCTGCGCGAGGACTTCCCCGATGTTCAGGACCTGGGGACCGCGCCGGTCCGGTTGCGCCATTGCCACAGGCAGCAGCCCCTTGATCAGGAGCGGCCTGCTGCGCGGGCAGGGCTCAGGTAGAAGGTGAGACGGAATTTTCCGATCTGGACTTCACTGCCCGAGCGCAGCTCCACCTTGTCCACGCGGTCGTGGTTGACGTACGTGCCGTTGAGGCTGCCGGTGTCTACCACTTCAAAGCTGCGTTCCGTGCGGCGGAACTCGACGTGCTTACGGGAGACCGTGACGTCGTCGAGGAAGATATCCGCATCAGGGTGCCGGCCGGCCGTGGTGATGTCCGAATCCAGCAGGAACCTGGCGCCGCTGTTGGGGCCGCTGTGGGCAACCAAAAGGGCCGAGCCGGCCGGCAACGCCTCAACGGCAGCGCGTTCCTCAAGGGAAAGCTGCGGCGCGATCGACGGCTCGTTAGTGATAGGCGGAAGGTGGATCGAAGTGGTCTCCGAAGCTGGTTCCGCACCTGTGCCGTTGTGACCATTGGCAGGGTTCCGTTCGTGGCCAACCATGGGTTCCTCCTCTTCCGCTGCAGCACTTGCTCCTGCAATCAACACTTGCCTCCGGACCCGATTCCATGCCGCTGACGTGCGGCGATGTTGAACAAAGCCGCTGGCCGTCAGTACGGCGGGACGTGAAAACCCGGTTAGCTTTAGCCTACCTGTTGTTCGTACTCAGATGCACTGAGCAGCGACTCGACGGCGTCTGCTTCTGCAAGCCGGACTTCCAGGAGCCAGCCGTCGCCGTAGGCGTCGGTGTTGATCAGGGCGGAATCGGTGTCCAGGGACTCGTTGCGGGCCACCACTTCCCCGGTGACGGGCGCGTAGATATCGCTGACGCTCTTGGTGGACTCCACCTCGCCGATGACTTCGCCGGCGGTGATAGCGGTTCCGGGCTCGGGCATCTGGGCGTAGACGACGTCGCCCAGGGCGTCCTGCGCGAAGTCGGTGATGCCGATCCGGACAACACCATCGGTGGGCGCGGTAACCCATTCGTGTTCGGCGGTGTAGTACAGGTCTTCGGGAATGTTGCTCATCAGGGGCCTTTCCTAGGATCAATCAGCAAGGTCGCCGGGGCCTTAACAACAAGCCGCCGCTGAAAGTATAGGCACATCCGCCGGTTGCTGGAGGGGTTCTGCCATGATGGTGGCATGACTGAAAACACACAGGCACAGCCGGTGAAAAAGACCAACTGGGTTGCCCGCATCATCTTTGGTGTCGTAGCACTGGTAATCCTGGTTCTGGCGTACTTCATCCTGGCCGCGTTCCTGCCGGTCTGGTGGGCCACCACCATTGGCAACCAGGTCCAGGGCGACCTCGCCGCCGGTGTGTGGGTAGGCATGTTCTACGGGTTCGTCTTCACGCTCCTCCCCCTCATGGTGGCCTGGCAGGCCACCCGCAAGCAGGTTTCCTGGCCGTGGAAGATCGTCCTGATCCTGCTGGGTGTGGCCCTGGCAACCCCCAACCTGTTGACGGCGGCCATCCTCATCAGCAACTCCGAATCGGCCCATAACGGCCAGCGGATCCTGGGCACCGAAGCGACCTGGTTCCCCATCTGGACCCAGATCTCGGCCGTAGCCGCGGTTGTTGCCTTTGTTGCCGGCGTCGTGCTCTGGAAGATCTGGCGGCACCGCGGGCAGAAGGTGAAGGCTTTCAAGAAGGCGGAGGCGGAACGTGCGCTGGCCGCAAAGAACGCCGAGCGCGATGCGCGTTCATCCTCTGCCGGCAAGCCGGAGACCCGTCCTGCTTCGTCCGATGAAAACGCTGACGATCCGGGCAAGCGGCACTGAATGTAGGCCCTTGATCCATGCCTGAGCTGCCCGAAGTCGCCGCGCTGGCCTCCTATTTGGACGGCCGGCTCCGCGATGCCCGGATCGCCAAAGTGCAGATCGCGTCCATCGCCGTACTCAAGACGGCCGACCCGCCGTATTACGCCCTTGAAAACCGGGCAGTTGCCGGGGTGAGCCGGTTCGGGAAATTTGTGGCTATCGACGCCGGCGGGCTGTTCTTCGTCTTCCACCTCGCCCGGGCAGGCTGGGCCCGGGTCACCGAATCGCCGTCCACTGCACCGCTGAAGCTCGGGAAAGGTCCCATAGCTGCCCGCCTGCGCTTCTCCTTCAATAGTGACGAGCCGGATCTGGGCGTGGACCTCACTGAGGCCGGAACCCACAAGGGCCTGGCCGTCTACGTGGTGAACGACCCCCGGGAAGTGCCCGGGATCGCCTCTCTGGGCCCGGACCCGTTCGCTCCCGCCTTTACCGTGGAGGTGTTTGCCGAGATCCTCGCTTCCAGCGGGCACCAGATCAAGGGCCTGCTCAGGAACCAGGGCACCATCGCGGGAATCGGCAACGCGTACAGCGACGAAATCCTGCACGCGGCGCGGATCTCGCCGTTCGCCGTGGCCAACAAGCTCGACGCCGACTCCGTCCAAACGCTCTACGACGCCATCCACTCTGTGCTTGGCGCCGCCGTTCAGGAAGCCGGCGGCAAGCCTCCCAGCGAGCTGAAGGACGCGAAACGCAGCCACATGCGGGTCCACGGCCGGGCCGGCCAGGCATGCCCCGTATGCGGGGACACCGTGCGGGAGGTATCGTTCGCCGACTCCGCGTTGCAGTACTGCCCCACCTGCCAGACGAAGGGCAAGATCCTCGCGGACCGGAGGACGTCCAAATTCCTGAAGTAGGTCTGGGCTTTCGGCCTGGCTGACTCTCCGGCGACTGTCCCAGGCCTGGCCTGCTCTCCGGCTCTCCAGCGAATCCTAGGCTTGTTCGCGAGTCCCAGGCTTCAAGGTTAGGACTCGCGAACAAGCTTAGGATTCGTCCCCAGGACCTGCTCAACGGGGGCTACCGCGAACGGACTCCGGGGCATCCCTGGCCTTGCGGGTTGACGTTGCAGTCGTCCGCGTAGTTCCGGGTGACAGATCGCCAGACGGAGATGGTCTGCGGATCGGAGCTGAACTGGCCCTGCCCCGGTATCGGTAATGGTGGACCGTCGTTGACCGAGTACGTCCCCTGGAACGAGGTTGTCAGCATTATTTGGAAATCGCCCGTCTCGGCATAGGCGTGACTGGTACGTGTTTCTTCTCCCCAGCGCTCTTCGGGAAGGGCTCCTCCCTTTGAACCATGAGGGCCGACGATCGTTCCGTCCCCGTAATTCCACGTGTACTGGACAGGGGTAGCCGTCACATGGACACGCTGGCCGAACATCGTGATGTCGAATTCCTGCTCGACGGGGTCGGCGTATACGTTGGTCTGCGCACCTCGGAGGGTGTGCGGGCTGGGCTGGGACGTCACACTTCCGGCGCTGATAGGAAGGTTCTGGAACTCACGCTGAATGTCCGCTGCGATGCGTGGCAACAGGTCCTCGGGTTCAGCGTCGTAGAAGCACGTTGGACCGGAATGGTAAGTCCACGCCGGATTCGCGATGCCTGCTGGAGCGTGGTACCAAACCACCGGGATACCGTTCTCACCGTTTGGCCCACCCTTGCATGTCAGCTCACGGCCCTGGCAAGGAGTGGCGTACTCACCGCCGTCCAGCTCACATTGGTGCAGATATTTGTACTGCCAGGGATCCGGATTTGGATCACGCGCAGGGCTCGTATCAATGTGGAAGGTCCCTGTCACTGGGTCGAACTTCCATTTGGCGCCGACCTCATAAAAGCCACGATGCTTCGCCAAGGGACCAACGTGCACCGCATATCAGTTATCCGTTCAGCCGCTGAGCGTCCACGAGCTTCCAACTGCCTGCATCGAACTTTGAGAGGAAGATCTGGGCTACATCGGTTGCCGGAACGGTGGTGTCAGCGGGGGTACCGTCTGCCTTGAACGCGCGAAGTTCAGATTGCTGGACCTGGACGACGACTTGGTAGTTTCCATCGGGCGCAACTATGAACGTGGTCTCAACGGCTGGCGTCGCGATCTTTCCTCCGGACATCCACCGTCCGTTCGAGAACCAATTGGAGATAATTTTCTCAGCGGCTTCACAGTTGGCGCATCCTGGAGCAGACACTGACTTTAGGGGAGCCATGTCCCCGGTTTCGTAGGCATAGCTGAGTGTGGCGTACCAGTACTCAGCGAACGCCAGCAGGCCTTCCTTGGTCTCCGTCTTAGCCACCTCGGGAAGGACAGGCACTGGAACATTCTGGGCGCGCCCTGAGGCGTCCGCTGGCTTGTAAGCAGCCGTCGGTGTTGCGGAAGCACTTGGCGTTGGGCTTACCGAGGCAGTCTCTGAGCCGGTCGCGGCCTGCCCCGGTGTGTCTCCTGAATTGCAACCAGCAAGTGCGAAGGACCCCGCGACAGCCAGGGCAACTACTCCAGCGCGCCAGTTACCGGACACAAAGATGTTCGACGATGTCATGGGCCGAGACTCCCCCAGTAGATTCAGCCCGGCCAGCCCCGGACACTGTCTAAGGGTAGCCCACGCCAAATTTGCGCCTTGAGACTTATCCACAGGCCTATCGGATCAGGCTCAGGTCACTGATGGTCCACCCGGCTCCACTGTGCGCAACAGTGGCTTGGCTTCCTGCATTAGTGGCCGGCGTGGGTTCCTGATACAGGCTGCCGTCCGGATTACGGATGACGAGTTCCTTCTGGGTCACTTGCACACTTACGCGCGCCGGTGCTCCCGATGAGACTTGCGCCGCAATGTCTGCGGCTTGTATCTGTCCTCCGGATATCCATTTATCGTTGCTCCACGACAATCCGATGTTGTCGATGAGTCCTTGGCAGAAAACGCAGTCGGGACTCGATACCGCAGAAACAAGGTCCGTATTGCCGGTCTCATATCCATAGTTCAGCGCCTGAAACCAATACGTAGCGAAGGCCTCCAGGCCTTCCTTGGTCCCCGCCTTTGCGGCTTCCGGCAAGACCGGAAATGGAACGTTCTGCGCGCGCTCGGAAGCGTCGGCTGGCTTGTAGGCCGCAGCGGAAGTGACCGCTGCAGGCTGGGAGGTAGCTTGCGCCGCCGTCGTGATTGCCGGCTCTGGTGATTCTCCGGAAGCACAACCAGCCAGCCCGAAGGACACCGCAACCGTCAGTGCAAGCGCTCCATGGGCAAGGACCTTCGACGCTGTCATACAGAACTCCCCAAGTAGTTTCATCCGGCGAGTCCCGGGTCAGGTTTTCAGGCTAGCCCACGTAGAACTGGGCCGAGGGTCCGAAGCCGGGCTTCCGGTTAAATGGCTCGGGCGGCCGCATCACGCGGCCGCCCGAGTTATAGAGGGGCAATCAGGGGATTACTTGTTCGACGTCGATCTCCGCTGCCGAGGCGAACACCGCACCGTTCTGCGAACTGGTGGCCACGAGCTTGATGTACCGACCGTCTACTGGAGCGAACTCCACACGCTGGGTTTCGCGGTTGTTGGGGAATTCACCGGTAGCGACGGCGGGACCCCACGTGGTGCCGTCAGCGCTCACGTAGATTTCATAACCCTTGATCGGACCGTTCGATCCTCCGTCCTGGCGCGGCAGGTACTGCAGTGCTTTCAGCTGGCGGGCCGAGCCGGTGTCGATCGTGATGTGGTGCGGGTAACCGGCGTCGGGGTCGACGTCGGACCAGCGGGAGTGCCACTGCGTGACGATGTTGCCGTCGATCGCGAAGCTGGCCTGGCCACCTGCGGGGTCGGCGCTGCTGACGTCGGCAATGCGCAGCTGGCTCTTCGGGATAATTCCGCCCGTGCCTGTGCCGGGGATGCCGGTGCCGTCTCCGGAGCAGCTGAACCTGGCGTTGGCCCAGTCACCGTGGTCGTTGCCCACGCCATCGCCGGCGTCGCCGACCACGAGGTCCACGTACTGTGCGCCGTCAACGTTGGCAACCAGGGAAACCGTCGGAGTGGTCGGAGTCATCTTCGCGGTCTGAGCGACCTGAACGCCGTCGGCCCGTACTGCGAAGGTGATGGAACCACGCGTCGGCTGGTAGTCATCGACGCCAACCTCCGCTGTGAAGGTCTCACAGCGGCCGCCAAGGTAGTAGCGGATGTTGGAGACAGCGTGGACGCCCAGGCCCTTGGCGTACGTGACGCCTTCGAGCTTGAGCGCGGGACCGTCGCCTGCGCCTGACTCGCCGTTGGCACGGTCACGTTCCACTGGGCCCCAGCCGTTTTCGGCCGATACCCAGTCGAGGTCGCTGGCCCAGTTGTCGCCCACCGGCGGTGCCGCAAGGGCGCCGACCGAGGTGGCCGCCGTAGCGCTGCGTTCCGCGCCGTCGATCGTGTACTTGGCGGTTGCGTCGAGTGCGTGCGGACCCTTGTCAGCGTCCGACGCCGGGACAACAGTCCACGTGGTGGTCACGGTATCCCCGGGGTTGACTGCCGGGAACGTGAAGGCATCCTTTGCGGTGACAGTCCAGCCTTCGGGTGCGTTCAGGTCCAGCGTGAGCGGACCGGTTGCGGTTGCCTCGTCGGAGGTGAACGTGGTGGTGAGGTCGTTCGCCTGGCCGGGCAGCAGCTTCTCCGGGGCGTCGATGGCCAGCGTGCCACAGGCCACCGGGGTTGCATCGGCACCGAGGTCCTCGATCAGGACGTTGTCCATCACGAAGTCGCCGCCGTTGCCGCCCGTGGACAGGCCCACCCAGTATTCACCGCAGGAGCCGGCGACGAACTCGTCGACGAACCGTTTGGTGGTGGTCTGGGCAGTGATCGGTGTGGACTTCAGCGTGACCGAACGCGGCTCGCCGCCGCGGACCGAATCGTAGCCGGCCACCCAGTCGTAGCCTCCGGCCGTTGCCTGGTGGTCGAAGCTGACGCGGTACTTGTGGCCTGCCTGGAAGTCAGCCGTCTGCGGTACCGTGCGGTACACAAGGCCGCCGTTCTCCGCATGCGACTTGAGCGACCAGTTGCCCGCAAGGACGTCGTCGATCTTCTTTCCGTTCCAGCCGGCCTGGGTAAACGGCGCGTGCAGCTCGGCCAGGTGCGTGCGCGGATCCGTGGAACCGCCGGCGTTGCCCTTCACGAACGGTGACCAGCCCTGGACCACGTTCTCGAAGTCCTCCTGTACCAGCACGCCCTGGGGCAGCTGGCCTTCGACCGGACGGTCCTTCGCCACTATCCGGACATCGTCGACGCGTACTCCGCCGTCGCCGTCGCCCGCCTTTACGGCAACGCGGACGCTGTCCTTCTTGGAAGCGACGTCGAACGGAACCTCAATGCGCTGGAAGAACGAACCGTGCTTCTCATCAGCCGCGACGAAGTTCTCCGCGGTAGTAGTGTCGATCTCGACGTCCCGGGTTGTGCCGCCCGAGGTGACGCTGACAGTTGTCTTCCGCGTCTTGCCCTTCTCGATTTCGACCCACACGCCGAGGGCGTTGCGTCCCGGGGTCAGGCCGGCGACGTCCTGGTGGATGGAGGACTCACCGCCCACGGGCAGCTCCGCTACCGCATGGCCACCATTGACGACGCCGATCCTGGCGCCGCCGGTTGGGTTCCACTTGGTGAGGTTGCCGGCATTGAACCCGGGGTCGGCAATGTTGGTGCCTGCACCCCACGCGGCGTCCGGTGAAGCGACAGCCTGCGTGGACCGCTCCAGCACATACGCAACACCGGCTTCCGCGTTGAGCGTGACCTTGCCGCCACGCACCGGAACGGTGCCAACGTGCTGCCGGCCCTGGTCCGTGAGCTTGTACACCTGCACCTGCTTGACCTGCTGCCACGGCTTGGTCAGCTGCCAAGCGGTCTGGCCGCCGTCGGCGTTGTAGTGGTACAGCTTTTCGGTGCCGTTGCTGGTCTTCCACGGCAGCAGGTAGGTGTTGCCCGCGAGGACCTGCGCGTCGCCGACGAAGATCTTGCGGCTCGTCAGGTCGGCGCCGTCGTTCTCGACGCGCACGTCGCCGGTTAGGCGCACCTTGTTCGCGTCCCAGTCCAGGATCTGCTGGGTCTGGAGGAACTTGGTGGGCAGGTTCCGCTGCCACACGTTCTTGAGGAACGCGTTCCAGTCGGTTTCGCCGGTCCAACCCTCGAACTCGACAATTTCAGTGTTGCCGAGGAGCTTGTTGGGGTTCCAGGTGTCCTTCTGGTGGTTGCGCAGGAAGCGGATGACGTCCGAGTTCAGGCCCTTGTTCGTGGACCCGCCGTAGGACTCGTCATTGGCCCAGTGGGACCAGAGCGCGTCTTCCTCGAAGTGGTAGGACCATTCGGTGCCGATCTGCCAGCCCTGGCCGCGGAGCTCCTGCGCCAGGCGCTCCTGGAGCCAGCCGAACTGGTAGTAGACGTCGATGTACAGGAACTTGAGCGCCGGGTCGGTTTCGTCGCGCAGCTGCTGGAAGCGCTTCTGGATGGCGCCGCTGGCCAGGTCCGTGCGCTGGTCGATGTAGTAGGACTGGTCGATCCAGTCCCAACCGGGTGCGTTCTCATTGACCAGGGTCTCGGAGAAGGTCTTCGCTTCCGGGTAGGCCTCGGTGGCGTTGACGTGCACGCCGAAGTCCGCACCCCACTTGGCGCCTTCGCGCAGGAGCGTGTTCATGTCCTCCAGGCCGCCGGCGCGGGTGTTGTAGTTTCCGCCGTAGTCCGGGTGCGCCGAGTCGTGGCCCTCGGAGCCGTAACCCTTGAGCACCGCGAGCTGGCCGAGGCCGTCCGTGGAGAGTGAGGTGCGCTTGACGTCGTCGAGCGTGCGCAGGAACGGGTGCGTTGCCTGGCTCGCGAAGTTGAAGGGGATGTGCGGGATGACGCGCTCGGGCGTTTCCTCGGAACCCTGCGGAGCGCGGAGGATCCCGCGGAGCGCCACTGCACCGTCCTGCCAGTCGACGGCGCCATCACCGTTTGCTTCGGGCGTCACCACGATCTTGGCCCACGGAAGCTCTTCGGTGAACGGTGCCTGCGCGGCGCGGTAGGTCCACTGGCCGCTCCACAGGGAGACTGCCTTGGCGCCGTCCTGGTCCTGGACCTGGCGCCAGACACGGCCGCCTTCACTCTGCGCGGGGCCGTTGGACTGGTCATAAACCGAGTTGGTGTCGATCGCCGCAGCCAGTGTGTTGGTATGGACGATGCCGTAGGCGGATCCCGAAGCGTTACCCGCTGCGAGGTCGGCGGTGACCGGCTGGATGGTGTCGCCTGAGGTGTTGCGGTCCGGGCTGACCTTGGAGCTCACCACGGTGGCACCGGGCTGGTTGGAGTTGACCGTGACGAGGTCGTGGCCCGGGATGTCGATGGTGCCGACGCGGAAGGCCTCGGTATCCGTGACCCCGGTGACCGCGAAGGTGACGACAGCGCCCTCAACCGTGATGCGCGCGGTGAGTGAGACGCCAGGGAGGTCCGGGAACGCAAGGTTCCATTCCGCCGTCGTGCTGTTGATCTGTGAGCCCGTGGCCTGCACGGCGTAGGGCTTGCCGTTGAGGACCACGGAGGTCAGTGCCTCGGGGTTGCCGCCCAGTTCGCCGCCGGAGGCGTGGTGGTACGCCACTACCTGCGGGAACGCGGCCGCGACGTCGACGCTGAGGTCCGCGCTGGAGAGGGTCAGGGTGTCGATTGCCGCCGCGGCGGCTGCAGGCATTGCCCACAGCCCTCCGGCCAACAGGCCCGACAGCGCCAGACCGGCGACGCATTGACGCCCCGATCTTAAAGCGGAAGTTGTGCGGGGGACGGCTCGCATCAATGCTCCTTCAGGGGTGTGGGCGCCAGCGCCTGCTAACACGTGAGGCTCATCACACCAGAGCCTGATGATTGATGTCAATCATTTCCAGCTGGTTGCAATCATGATCGATCACTTGCGCACTTGGGGGACTGAAACGAAAGCCGGTAGCGCGTCCGGTCCCAGGCTTGTTCGCAAGGCCTAAGCTTCAAGGTTCTGAGTGGCGGACAAGCCTAGGAGTGGTCGCCCGGCTCCAACCACGAAGCCCGTCACACAACGCCACGACCTCCGGTTCCGGGCACGCCTGGACCTACCCTTGACGAGTGACATTGACTAAACTCCGCACCGCCGCCGCGAGCTCACTCGCCGCCGCAGGTCTCTTGATTTCCCTCGCCGCCTGTTCCACTCCGGCCGCCACCCCTGAAGCATCCACAGCACCCGCCGCTACGGCAGCAACCAGCGCATCAGCTGACCCCGCAGCGCCCTGCGACGGCGTCAAGGTGATCGTGGACGCCACCGCCCTGAAGCAGGACGCCACCAGCATCTGCGTCCCCGTGGACGGCGAAACACTGGCGTCCGAGGTCCTGGCCAAGGCAGAGGTCAAAACTGAGGGCACCACCACCTACCCCACCGAGCTGGTGTGCCGCGTCAACGGCATCCCCGCCGCTGACATGGACATCAAGCACAGCGCCGGCACCTACCGCGAAGAATGCAAGGACATGCCCGCCGCATTCGCCTACTGGGCGCTCTGGACCAAGCCGGCGGCCGGCGAGTGGGGCTACGCGCAGGAAGGCCTGGCCACGCTGAAGGTCAACCCGGGCGAGAGCCTGGAACTGCTGTACACGCTCGACGGCGCCCCGGCCGCACCCACGGCGTGACCTTCCGGCCCGCGCCGTTACGTGCAGCGGCGGTCCTCGCCGCCGTCTTCGTGGCGGCGCGGGTCATCTATCGCGTCCTGTTCAACGGGGCGCACTTCGGCGAGACGATCCTTCTCAGCACGCCGAGAATCCCGCTGCCAGCCCCCTACGCCCATGTGGTGCTCCTGGGACCCGTCACGGCAGAGGGACTCTGGGCAGCTGTCCTCTCCGCGCTGCCGATCGCCGGGCTGATCCTGGGCTTCGGCCTGCTTAACTCCGTGCTGGACGTGGCGCGCGGTTTCGTCTTCCTGGCCCGCGGCGGCCCCTTGCAGGGCATTGCCCGGATGCTGGTGGTGGCCTGGGCCGCACTCCCGGCCCTCGCCGAGGCGGTTGGCTCGGTTCGGCTGGCCTTCCGGCTTCGGGGCGAACGCTTCGGCCCCCGAGCCCTGGTCCCCGTGCTGGAACGTACCCTGGAACACGCGGCCCGGGTGGCTGCTGCGCTGGAGCTCCGCGGTTTCGGAAGTCGGGTAACGCAACAGGAGGACAGGCAGTACGACGGCGGCACACCCCACGTGCGCGACGGCCGCTCGCCGCTTCTGGTCCGGGATGCTGTGTTCAGCATAGGCACAACACAACTGCGCGTCCCCGGATTCTCGCCGCCCAGCGGCTCCCTCAACGTGGTCACCGGGCCCACGGGCTCCGGTAAATCCACCATCCTGCGGGGGCTGGCCGGCCTCCTCTCCCATATCGACGGCGGAGTCATTGCCGGTACTGTGCAGGCGGCGGGCGTGGACCGGGCCACCGTTCCGCCGCGCGACACCGCCCGGCACGTCGGAGTCGTCCTGCAGAACCCACGCGCGGCCTTTGCCAGCACACGGGTGCGGGACGAGATCGCCCTCGCGCTGGAACTCCGCGGCGTGCCATCGAACGCCACCAAGGCCCGCGTCCTGGACGTCGCGGAGCGCGTTGGCGTCACCGGCCTCCTGGACCGGACCCTCAGCACGCTTTCAGCCGGCGAGGCCACGCTGGTGGCCATCGCGGCCGCCGTCGTGGATCATCCTGCCCTGCTCCTGGTGGACGAGCCGCTGGCGGACCTTGATACCCAAGCCCGCGCACGCGTCATCGCCGCGCTCAGCACCCTCGCGCACCAGGAAGGCGTCTGCGTCATCGTGGCCGAGCACCGGGCCGAGCAACTGGTATCCGTTGCGGATAACTGGTGGAGTATCGACGGCGGCGCCCTGGTTCCCGGCACGGCGCCCGGTCCCGCTGCGGTCCCGCCCCCAACCTGTCCGGAGCCAGCGCCGCGGGAGTCCGTCCCGGTGCTCACCGCCGCGAATCTTTCAGTCGAACGCAACGGCAAGCCGCTGGTCCGTGACGCCTCCCTGTCCCTGCACCCCGGCGAAATTGTGGCCCTGGTGGGCCCGAACGGCGCCGGAAAATCCTCCCTGCTGGTGGCCCTGGCGCTGGGCGATGGTGCAGGCACAAAGGGAACAGTCGAGGGCGGGCGCGTTGCCCTGGTGCCCGATACCTCGGACGACCTCTTCACCAGGGACACCGTGGGCGGCGAACTTCGGGCGGCGGACCGGCGCCGAAAAGACACTGCACAGGGCGACGCTGAATCCCGGCTGACGCGCCTGCGCGGCGGCGTGGCCATGCCGATCGGGCACGAGCATCCAAGGGACCTATCGGCCGGCGAGCGCAGGATCCTTGCTATCGCACTGCAGACTACGGACAACCCGCGGGTGCTGCTGATTGATGAGCCCACCCGCGGCCTGGACCCGCTCGCCCGCCAGGCAGTCGCCGCAGCGCTGCGGTCTGCAGCCGAGGATGGCGCCGCAGTGCTGATCGCCACCCACGACCTCGACTTTGCCCACGGCCTGGGCGCCCGGATCCTGCCTATGCACGAGGGCGTAGTCCCGGCAACGGCGCCACAACCTGCGCCCGCCGATACACCCGAACAGGTGGCAGCATCACGAACGCCTGCCACACCCTCGACACATCCCGCAACCAGGTCCCTCGAGGCAGCACCCGCCCAGCCAGCCAAACCCAGGCTCCAACTCCCCCGCCCTGCCGAGCTGGCAATCCTGGCTGCGGCGAACCTCGTAGCCCTCGCCGCCTTCTGCTGGCCCCTCCTGGCCACGGCTCTCCCCCAGGACGCCGCAGCGGCAACCCCCTACGCGGCGCTGGCCATCGCACCCCTGGCCGCTGTCGCCGTCGCGGTTTCCCTGGATGGTTCGGTGCGGTCGGCACACATGGTGGCGTTGCTGGGTGTCCTGGCGGCAATCGGGGCGGCGGTGCGGGTGGCGAGTACCGGCGTCGGCGGTGTTGAAGCGGTGTTCATCCTGCTGATCCTGGCCGGCCGCGCGTACGGTCCCCGTTTCGGGATGCTGCTGGGAGCGGCAACGATTGCGGTCTCCAGTGTGTTGTGGGGTGGCGTGGGGCCGTGGACGCCGTTCCAGATTTTCGCGTGCGCGTGGGTGGGCGCCGGGGCGGGCCTGCTCCCCCGGCGGGTGCGCGGCAGGGCCGAACTGTGGATGCTGTGCGGCTACGGCGCCGTGGCGTCCTACGTGTTCGGCCTGCTGACCAACCTGTGGTTCTGGCCGTTCGCGGTGGGCGCCGGGACGGGCATCTCCTACGTGGCAGGTGCTCCACTGGGCACCAACCTCAGCAGCTTCCTGCTGTACTCACTGTTAACCTCGACGGCGGGATGGGACACCCTGCGCGCCGTCACCACAATCATCGGAATCGTGGTGGTGGGGCGTGCCATCCTCGCAGCACTCCGGAGGGTAAAGCCGGTCTCCAGCGGGAGCAGGCAGCCTGCACCCGCCTCCACCGAAGACCAGGCCCGGCTCCAGCTCACACCTTGAAGTACTTCGCCTCCGGGTGGTGGAACACAAACGCGTCGGTGGACTGCTCCGGGTGCAGCATCAGCTCGTCGCTCAGGACCACGCCCATCCGCTCGGGCTTCAACAGTTCAGTCACCTTGCGACGGTCCTCCATGTCCGGGCACGCCGGGTAGCCCAGCGAGAAGCGGGCGCCGCGGTAGTCCAGCTTGAAATAGCCTGCGGTGTCCTTCGGCTCCTCTGCCCCGAATCCCAGCTCCTTGCGGATGCGCGCGTGCCAGAACTCGGCGAGCGCCTCGGTGAGCTGCATGACCAGGCCGTTGAGCTCGTAGTAGTCGCGGTACTGGTTGGCGGCGAACATCTTGGAGGTGAACTCTTCGATCTTCGAGCCGGCGGTGACCAGCTGAATGGGAAGGACGTCCACCTGTCCGGATTCGCGGGACTTCACGAAGTCGGCCAGGCACAGGTGGCGGTCGCGGCGCTGGCGCGGGAAGTCGAAGCGGAGGCGGTCGGTGCCGATGGGGCCGCCTGAACCACCGTCAGGGGCGAGCAGCCCGGGCGTGCCGAGTACGCCGTCGGGGTCTTCACCGTGGTGCAGCACCACCACCTGGTTGCCCTCGGCGACCACCGGGAAGTAGCCGAACGCGACCGAGGCGTCCAGCATGCCTTCGGCGAGGATCCGGTCCAGCCAGTACCGCAGGCGCGGCCGGCCTTCGCTCTCCACCAGTTCCTCGTAGCTGGCACCGTCTTCGCCGCGGCCGGGCTTGAGGCCCCATTGGCCCATAAAGGTGGCGCGCTCGTCCAGGAAGGCGGCGTAGTCGTTGAGCGCCACACCGCGGACAATACGCGTACCCCAGAACGGCGGCGTGGGCACTGCGTTGTCGGTGGCGACGTCGGAGCGTCCGGGCATGGCCTCGGGCTCGGTGATGGTGAACTTGGCGCCGCCCTTGTGCAGGCGCTTCTTCAGTGGCGGCAGGCCGACGTCGTCCGGGGATTCACCGCGGGCAACCCGCACCAGCGGCTCCATCAGCGCCAGGCCTTCGAAGGCGTCCTTGGCGTAGCGGACGACGCCGTCGAACTGCTCCGCCAGATCCTGCTCCACGTAGGCGCGGGTCAGGGCAGCGCCGCCCAGGATGATGGGCCACTTCTTGGCCAGGCCGCGGGACTGCAGCTCGGCGAGGTTCTCCTTCATCACCACCGTGGACTTCACCAGGAGACCGGACATGCCGATGACGTCCGCGTTGTGTTTCTCGGCCGCCGCCATGATCTCGGCGATGCCCTGCTTGATGCCGATGTTGATGACCTTGTAGCCGTTGTTGGTGAGGATGATGTCCACCAGGTTCTTGCCGATGTCATGGACGTCGCCGCGGACGGTGGCGATAACCATGGTGCCCTTGCCGGACGAATCCGACTTCTCCATGTGCGGCTCCAGAAGGGCGACGGCGTTCTTCATCACCTCTGCGGACTGCAGCACAAACGGCAGCTGCATCTCGCCGGCGCCGAAGCGTTCGCCCACCACCTTCATGCCCTCGAGCAGGTAGTCGTTGATGATGCCGAGCGGGGTCAGGCCCTCGGAGCGCGCCAGGTCCAGGTCCGCTTCGAGGCCCTTGCCCTCGCCGTCGATGATGCGCCGTTCCAGGCGGGCGCCGGTTGGCAGCGCGGCAAGTTCAGCGGCGCGCTGGTCCTTGAGGGCAGCGGTATCGACGCCGGCGAACATGTCCAGCATGATCGCCAGCGGATCGTACGTGGTGTTGCCCTCGGCGTCGTACTCACGGCGGTCCCAGACCAGGTCCAGGGCAACCTTGCGCTGCTCCTCCGGGAGCGAGGCGAGCGGCACGATCTTGGCGGCGTCGATGATGCCGCTGGTCAGGCCTGCCTGCACGGCCTCATGCAGGAAGACCGAGTTCAGGACCATACGTGCTGCAGGGTTCAGGCCGAAGGAGACGTTGGAGACGCCCAGGGTGGTGTTGATGCCGGGGTACTTGGTGGTGATCTGGCGGATGGCCTCGATGGTTTCGATGCCGTCGCGGCGGGTTTCCTCCTGGCCGGTGGCGACGGGGAAGGTCAGGCAGTCGACGATGATGTCCTCAACGCGCATGCCCCATTCGCCCACCAGGGCGTCCACCAGGCGGGAGGCGATGGCCACCTTGCCCTCGGTGGTGCGTGCCTGGCCCTGTTCGTCGATGGTCAGGGCGATCACGGCGGTCCCGTGTTCCTTCACCAGCGGCATGATGCGGGCGAACCGGCTCTCCGGGCCTTCGCCGTCCTCATAGTTGACGGAGTTGACCACGGGGCGGCCGCCGATGAGTTCCAGGCCGGCCTGCAGCACTGCCGGTTCGGTGGAGTCCATGACCAGCGGGAGGGTGGAGGCGGACGCGAAACGGGAGACGATCTCCTTCATGTCCGCCACGCCGTCGCGCCCCACGTAGTCGATGCAGACGTCCAGCAGGTGTGCGCCAACGCGGACCTGCTCGCGGGCGATGTCAACGCAGTCGTCCCAGCGCTCTTCGAGCATGGCCTGGCGGAACGCCTTGGAACCGTTCGCGTTGGTGCGCTCACCGATGGCCAGGTAGGACAGCTCCTGGTCGAAATTCACGTGGTGGTAGAGGGAGGCGACGCCGGCTTCGCGCTCGGTGGGGACGCGTTTGGTGGCTCCCTCCGTCTTCGTAGTCGTCTTCGCGGTACGGAAGGGTTCCAAACGTTCGACGACGGCGGCCATGTGTTCCGGCGTCGTACCGCAACAGCCGCCCACCAGGCCCAAACCGAATTCGCGCACGAACTGTTCGTGGGCGGTGGCGAGTTCCGACGGCGAGAGCGGATAGTGCGCGCCGTTGGGGCCGAGGACGGGCAGGCCGGCGTTGGGCATGCAGGCGATGGCGACGGAGGACTGCTTGGAGAGGTGGCGGAGGTGCTCGCTCATCTCGTCCGGACCGGTGGCGCAGTTCAGGCCGATGGCGTCGACGCCGAGCGGTTCCAGTGCGGTGAGCGCGGCGCCGATTTCGGAGCCCATGAGCATGGTGCCGGTGGTCTCCACCGTGACCTCGACGAAGATGGGGAGGCGGATGCCGCGGGTGACGATGGCCTGCTTGCAGCCGTTGACCGCAGCTTTGGTCTGCAGGAGGTCCTGGCTGGTTTCGATGAGGAAGGCGTCCGCTCCCCCGTCGATGAGCCCTTCTGCCTGCAGCGCGAAGGTCTGCTTGAGGTAGTCGTAGCTGGTGTGGCCGAGGCTGGGGAGCTTGGTGCCCGGGCCCATGGAGCCGAGGACCCAGCGCATCCGGCCGTCTTCTTGTTCTGCGGCTTCCGCTCTTTGCCGTGCGATTTCCGCGCCCTTACGGGCGAGCTCTTCGATCCGGTCGTCGATGCCGTAATCCGAAAGGTTGGACCAGTTGGCGCCGAACGTGTTGGTCTCCACGGCGTCGATGCCGGTGGCGAAGTACGCGTCGTGGATGTCCCCGATGACGTCTGGACGCGTGTCGTTGAGGATCTCGTTGCAGCCCTCAAGGTTCTGAAAGTCCTCCTCGAGCGACAGATCCCGGCCCTGCAGCATCGTGCCCATCGCGCCGTCAGCAATAACCACCCGCTGGTTCACGGCATCCAGCAGCTCCTGGGAACGAACCGGGCGAGGGACAGAGTCGATATCAAGCGCGAAACGAGGCATCTAAACAGGTTACGTGTGGGGGCCGTCACCGCGGCGCTGTGTGTCTGAGTGCTACGGTCATCTTCGGGTTCCAGAACCGTGCCCCGGAACCTCAGAACATGATCACCTGACGGACCGACTTGCCATCGGCGAGCGCATCCATGGCCTCATTGACCTGGTCCAACGTGATCTTGGCGGTAATGAGCTTCTCTACAGGGAGCTTCCCTTCACGCCACCACTGGGCAAAGGTCGGGATGTCCCGGGCAGGTACGGCCGAGCCGAGGTAGCTGCCAATGATCGTCTTTGCCTGTGCCACCATCTTCAGGGGTGAGATGCTGGACCGGGCATCCGGCGCGGGCAGGCCCACGGAGACCATGCGGCCACCGGGCGCAGTCATGTCCACGGCGGTTTCAAAGGCCCGGGCGTTGCCGGCTGCTTCGATCACGACGTCGGCGGTAATCCCTTGGACAGTTACTTCCTGTGGCGTGTAGACCTCCGCGGCGCCCCATTCGCGGGCTAGCTCCAGTTTTTCCGGCATACCGTCGACGCCGATCACCGTGACCCCGTCCTGCGCGAGTGCGACAAGAAACGCAGCCATGCCGACTCCCCCGAGCCCTACTACGGCGACTCGCTGGCCTGGCTTTGGCTTGCCTGCGTTGATGACGGCTCCGCCGCCAGTGAGCACGGCGCAACCAAGCACCGCGGCAACCTCTGGCGGAACGTCGTCGTCCACCCGGGTTACGGAGCGATGATCAACGACCGCGCGCGTGGCAAAACCTGAAACGCCCAAGTGGTGATTGATATGTTCCCCGTGGCGGCTGAGGCGGGAACCTCCACCAAGCAACTCACCCGCTTCATTGGCTTTGCTGCCCACGGAGCAAGGCATGATCCCGTCTGTCTGGCAGGCCGAACACTCACCGCAACGTGGCAGGAAGGCGAGGACCACCCGGTCGCCAACTGTGAGACCTTCCACGCCGGGCCCGATGGCTTCGATCCGGCCAGCGGCTTCGTGCCCCAGGAGCATGGGCAGCGGACGGGCGCGGTTTCCATCCACTACAGAGAGGTCCGAATGACAGATCCCTGCGGCCTCAATCTTGAGCAGCAGCTCACCGTCCCCGGGAGCGCCAAGTTCCATCTCGGAGATGGTGATCGGCGTCGATTCGGCGTAGGGCCTAGCAGCATCCATGGTCTCCAGAACGGCTCCCCGGATGGTGAGCGTTTCAGGCATTCCGTCCTCCTTCGTACACAAGTTCCCCGCCAATAACTGTGGCCGTGGCGGTGAGGTCGCGGATTCCCTCTGGATCCACGGTAAAGATGTCATGGTCAAGGGCCACAAAGTCCGCCAGCTTCCCCACGCTCAGCGTACCCACGGCGTCCTCCCGGTTCACCGCATAAGCGGAACCGTGCGTGTAGGCACGAACAGCTTCCTCCACTGTTATTTTTTCTGCCGGCCCAAAAGCCTGACCCTCCGCCGTCAGTCGGTTGACCAGAGCGTGCATGCAGGCAAACGGGTTGGCGTCGGAAACCGGGGAATCCGTGGAGCCCGGTACGGTCATTCCGGCGTTCATGAGGGACTTCATCCGGTAGGTTCCGGCTGAGCGGTCTGGTCCGATCGATTCTAGGATTCCGTCACCAAAGTCCGAGATGAAGACGCCCTGGGGAACGGGAATGATTCCGAGCTGCGCGCAACGGTCCACCTGCGCGTCACTGGCGATGGCGAAGTGTTCAATGCGGTGCCGGACCTTGAGTGGTTCGGATTTCTGCGCCTCTTCCACAGCGTCCAGAACGTAGTCAATGGCGCGGTCACCGATGGCGTGGGTGGCAACCGCCCAACCGGATCGGTGGAAAGCGATGATGGCCTCGCGGAGCTCCTCCGGGTCAAGCTGCATAACCCCGAGATTTTCAGGTTCACCGCAGTAGCACTCGTGCACGGCAGCAGAGCGCCCAATGAGGGAACCATCCGAGATGATTTTGACCGGACCAATCCGCAGCCGATCGTCGCCGAACCCGGTTCGGATCCCCAGATCCAAGGACCGGAAGCCTTCCAGCGCGTCAATCGGGTGCAGGGAAAAGTGGAACGGCATGAGCGTCATCCGGGGCTTGAGAAGTCCGCGCTCAGATGCAGTCTGGTAGACGTGGATGTCGGCCCATTTCCTGCTCAGTGACCCGCTTGCAATGACTCCGGGTTCGGTGATGCTGGTCAGTCCATAGGAGATGGCTTGGTCGCTGGCCAGGCCTATGGCTTCCACGGCTTCATTGATGCTCGGCCGCGAAGTGAAGTCCCGCAGTTCATCCATGGCGCGCTCCTGCAGAAGCCCCGTTGCGCGCCCGTCCGGGTCCCGGAATACGCGCCCGCCGGGGACATCCGGATAGCGACGGTCTGGGTACCCGGCGAGCTCAAACGCAATGGTGTTGACCACGACCATGTGGGAGGAAACATGCTCGACGATGCACGGCCGCCCACCGACAGCCCGGTCCAGGGCCTCGGCCGTGGGGTGTTCTCCGCCGAGCTGGTTCTGGTCGTACCCGGTGCCCTTGATCCAGGCATCGATGGGCAGGTTTGCAGCACGCTCGGCCAGGGCGTCGTACAGGGCGTCCAGGGAGCGCACGCCGCGCAGATCCACCATGAGGAGCCGATGCCCTTGGTGCGCAAGGTGATTGTGGGCGTCATGGAGGCCGGGGATCACCCGGGCTCCACCCAGGTCGTGCTTGGCAACGGGATTAAGCTGCGCGGCGTCGTCGTCCATAGCAACGATGCTGCCGGCATGGACGGCGATGGTGTGGGCTTCCGGGTGGCTGGGGTCACCAGTCCAGAAGCGTCCGTTGGTCCACAGTGCGTCGATCTTCACGCGTGGTTCCCTTCAAAAATCGGCGGATGTAGGTCAGTTGAGGACTGCGACGGCTTCGCGTTCCTGCGTGCGGCTCGTGAGGCGGCCGAGCCCCCAAACGCCAGCGGCGGTGGCCGCGATCAGAATGCAATAGAAGACGGCGACGCCCCAGGGACCGGCGCTCTGGAGGATGGCCTGGGCGATCAGCGGAGTAGTACCGCCGATGAGCGTTGCGCACAACTGGTAGGCGACTGAAACACCGGTGTAGCGGACGTTCACCGGGAAAGCTTCGGCAAGGAAGGCGGCCAGCAGTGAGTAGTATGCGGCGCCGCCAAGGACGTTAAGGACGATCATGACGCCCAGTGCGGGCAGGTTTCCGGAGAGGATGCCAAAGAACAGGGGGACCACGATGACAAACGCGTACGTCAGGGCGACCATCATGACGCGCATGGCTCCGAAGCGCTGAGCGAGCAGTGCTGCGAAGGGTTGCCAGATGAACTGAACGATCGCGGTAATGAGAAGGATGTTCAGGATGGCTTGACGGTTCATGCCGAGTTCGCCGGTGGTCCAAGCCAAGAGGAAGGTGTTGCTGAAGTAAGCGCTGGAGATGCCGAGGATGGAAGCAATTACGCCAAGTACGACGGCGGCGGGTGCCTTACGGAACACCTCTGCCACCGGGATGCGGACCACGGCAGCAGACGCCTTGGTCTTTTCAAACGCTGCGGATTCCTCCACGGCGAGGCGGACGACGAGCCCCACCACGACCAGAAGTGCCGACGCCAGGAACGGGATACGCCAGCCCCAGGAAAGGAAGTCGTCCGTGGGGAGGGTTCCTACGATGAGGAACATCACGGTGGCGAGGATGGAGCCTGCAGGTGAACCCTGCTGGACCCAGGAGCCAGCCATGCCACGCTTGGCTTTGGGGGCGTTTTCGGTGGCCATGAGGACGGCTCCGCCCCATTCTCCGCCGACCGCGAGGCCCTGCACTGCACGGAGCACGATCAGGAGGATGGGCGCGGCGACGCCGATCGTGGCGTAACCGGGAAGGAGACCGATGAGTGCGGTGGCGGCGCCCATCATGATCAGGGTGACGATCAGCGTGTTCTTGCGGCCGAACCGATCGCCGAAGTGTCCGAAGACGAGTCCACCGATGGGGCGGGCGAGGAATCCGACCCAGAACGTTGCGAATGAGGCCATGAGGCCTGCGCCGGAGGCGACTTCCGGATAGAAGACCTTGCCGAAGACGAGGGCGGCGGCGGTGCCGAAGATGTAGAAGTCGTACCACTCGATGGCGGTGCCGACGAAGGCGGCGACAGTGGCGCGTCGTTGCGCGACTTCAGGGGTGTGCTTGGACATGGACTCTTCCTTGAGATCGGCCCGGAGTGATCCGGGTCATGCAAAGTGTTCAGGTCCACTTTTCCGCCCACAGATATGATTGTCCAATGCCTATATATCTCATCTCCTATGCCTGGGAGGCATAGTGGAACTACGGGTGCTTGAGTACTTTCTCGCCGTGGCGGACTCTGGCTCAGTAAGTGCAGCGGCGGATCGGATGTTCGTGACGCAGCCATCAATATCACGGCAGCTAGCCGGTCTGGAGGCTGAGCTGGGGCTGAAACTCTTTACCCGTAGTCCGCGGGGGTTGAGGTTGAACCCGGCGGGTGAAAGGTTCCGGCCGATCGCTCAGGATCTGGTGACCCGGGCAGATGCGGGATCCCGGCTTATGAAGGGGCTGGAGACCAGCCGGGTGGACCTGGTGGTGGCGTGCCCCATGACGGTGGGCGTCTTCTGGGTGGCACCATTCGTGGCAGCGACAGGGGCGCCCGTGTCTGACATTCGGGACTTCCCGCCGGCACATGTTTACGCGCAGTTGGACACCCTCGGCGTGGACCTGGCAGTGGGAACGATGAAGCCCCCAGAAGGACTTGCGATGAGGATGGTTGGGCGACCGCGCCTGACTGTGCAGTATCCGGCGTCTTCCCCATGGGCTTTGTCGGAGCCCGGGTTAAAGCGGCTCGAGGGGGTTGAGTTGGCGGCGCTGAAGGGGCTGCCGCTGCTGGTCCCGGCGCGCGGCAGCGCGACCAGACACGAGCTGGACGCGGTAGCCGCCGCACACGAAATTCCATTGACTTACGTGCGGGAAGTGGCATCAGGAACAGTGGCCCAGTCGTTGGCCGCCGCGGGCCGAGGCCTCGCTGTGGCGGCGGAAGCACCCCAGTTCGGCCTTCAGGCGAGCTACCTGCAGGCCGACGGCGTAGACCTTGCGATCAGCGATTGGGCCGCATGGGACCCCCACCACTACGCCGCACCGGAGATCGAGCAGGTGGTGATCCAGATGGAGGAATGGGTCCGGGGCAGGTTTGGGGTGCTGAGCGACCCTGACCTGGGGAGGATTTAGGGGCAGAGCCTCGCTACTTCAAGTCCCAGCAGCGGGCATGAGAGCCTCGCAAGACTGGACTAAATCGCTACAGCACGACGGAAATTGCGTGCTTGCAGCCGTCGACCGCGGCCGTGGGAGCTTGGTGCCGGACCCACAGAGCCGAGGACCCAGCGCATCCGGCCGTCTGTCTTTTCTGCCGCCTCTGCACGATCCCGGGCGATCTCGGCACCCTTGCGGGCGAGCTCTTCGATCCGGTCATCGATGCCGTAATCCGAGAGGTTGGACCAGTTGGCGCCGAAGGTGTTGATTTCGACGGCATCAATCCCCGTGGCGAAGTACGCGTCGTGGATGTCCCCGATGACGTCCGGCCGTGTGTCGTTCAGGATCTCGTTGCAGCCCTCGAGGTTCTGGAAGTCTTCCTTGAGCGACAGTTCCCGCCCCTGCAACATGGTTCCCATCGCGCCATCAGCAATAACACCCCGCTGGTTCACGGCATCCAGGAGCTCCTGGGAGAGAACCGGGCGAGGGACAGAGTCGATATCAAGCGCGAAACGAGGCATCTGACAAGGTTACGTGTGGGGGCCGTCACCGGCGCTGTGTCCGTGTACTACGACGGGGACGGGATGGATGGGCTTCCGAGGGCTTCCATCATGAACGGGCACTAGCCCACGCTGAATTGGCAACCGATCAGCGAACACATGCGGGACGGGATCAGGACCGAATTCACGCTGCCAGCCGTGGACCGGGCCCATCAACGGCCTTCCCGACTGATGGAGTATCCGAACCAGTGATGCAGCAGCTGGTTCACGTCGTCACCGATGAGTGCACTTTTTGCCGGGGATTCCTGTTCCTCGCCGGCGGCCAGCTACATGCAATCGTAGGAGCCCTTTTTATACGGGCGCTGGACTTGAGGATCCCACACAACTGCTTTCGGTCTGAATGGTGGACCCGTCAAGGACGTTTGGTGCGGTCGCGCCCTGTAGACCTCGTGATGGATCCTCCCGATCATTTGTTTCCGGCATTGGAAAGTTCAGTTCAAGAACAAGGGCGAAAGCCCGTCCAGAAGGACAGGAAATAGTCCTCCCGACGGAATCGGTGCTAGGTGTGCAAGCCCGACTGACGCGCGGGCCAAGTTCTGCGCCGGAAGATCAAGTAACTAGAGTGCGGCCCGTGGACGCACTATTGCAATTCTTGTCCAGGGGCCGTATGGGCGCAGCTGGTTAAGGCTCTTCGCTCGCCAGCGATTCTTCGGTCTCCCGTAGCTGGCGGTCAAGGAACTCGGCGAGCTCAATTCCCTGGTTTCGTTGCCACTCCTGAACCATCAGGGTTCGGCACTTCGCCCTTATCTCCCGGGGAATGTCCTCGTCGGACAGGACAGTAGCGATCTGGGCTAGAGTCGCGTAGAAGGATTGAAGAGGCTTGGGAATTCGAGGAGCATCATACAATCGCGAAAAGTCGATGCGGTGTCGTCTGTCCAGTAGATTTGAAATCGAAAGCAACGCCGCTTCGCCCAATGCAAGCGCTGCGTCTGTTGGTTGTCCAGCCCCGAGCCAGGCTCGTGCTGGCCTCCACAGCATCTCTGATGCTTCTTGTCCCATGTTGCCGGACTGTGCCGAATCCGTAAACTTGCCCAACAGTTTTCGGTATTGGGCACTTCGTCCACCTCGTGCGTTAGCTTCGAGCGCGAACGAGATACGTTCAAGTCTCTGCCAGTCTTTCGTCTTTTCACTCGATGCAACCCAGAACTGGGCCGCGCCACTGAAGTCGAAATTGGCAAAGGCCCTAGCCGCTTCAGCAGACTCCATAAATGCCACGGCTTCGTCAGTGCCATCCGCCTCGGCTTGCTCTCTGGCTCGGTCCAGCGCTCTATCCGCTTGGCTGGGTGATTCTACGTTCAGCAGCATTCCGCTAACCTGCGTCCAGTGTTTTACTGACGCAGCATGATCACCCAGGTCTGCTGCAAGTTCAGCCGCTTTGTAGGTAGCGATGATCGCTTGTCGATCGTCCCCGAGCCGGTGCCAGATTTCTCCAAGGTTGTTGAAGGCCATTTCCATCAGGACGCGGTTGTTGTGCGTCTCTGCGATTTCAGCAACACTCTCAAATACGCCAATGGCCTCTCTCTCGCGACCTGCATTGGACAGAGCCACTCCACGGTCGTTGGATGCGGTTGCGGCTGTAATTGGATCGTCGAGTGCTGTGTAGATAGCTACTGCCTCTCCCAAGAGAACTGACGCCTCCTCGTGGAATTCACCGAGCGCGGACAGTTCTGCGGCGGCCTCTCCCAGCGCCCAGGCTCGCTCGGAATCATGGTCATATTTGTGAGCAGCGATGGCGTCCCGGTATAGCTGGAGCGCTGAGCTAGGGTCGACGCCGATCTGACATTCCGTTCGCGCAGCCTCCCTGATGAGATCTGCAGAGAGCCCTTCGTCAAAGAGTTTGACCTGTCGGCTCACCGAAAGCAGATCCCGAACCGCCTGCTCTGGCGCCTGCTTTTGAATCAGGTTGCGCCTGTTCATGGTAACCCGTTGTATCCATTCGGAGTCTCGTAACTCCAAGAACGTCTCCAGAGCCAACTCCAAATAACGAAGCGCCTCATCGACCTGATCGTCCATTTCCGGAGAAAGCGGAGGCTCGCCCGACTTAGAAGGCTGTGCGTTGTTCCTTGAGGATGTGCCGTCGTCATCGTCGAAGGTTAAGGAGACCCCGGCTGCGTCCGAGAGCATCATTGCACCAAGATCGGCCATCGACTCCGCTAGAACTCGTTGATCCTTCGTGTCCCGCGCTAGATCGACGGCTCTCTTCATATGCGGAAGAGCTTCGGCCATTCTGCCGATCCGGGCGAAGGTGATTGCCACCGAGCGCTGGAGCGTTGCCTGCGCAGAAAGATCTCCCCGGTCTTCTGCAACGCTTAGGGCTTTAAGGCGCCATGAAAGAGCCTGTCGGGGGCCCTTTGATTCTTCGACTACGTTTGCCAGATTCTGAGAGAAGTCCTGTTCCTGCCTCTGATCAAGACGACGGCGGGCACTTGCTAGTGCCTTCCGGAGGATGGGTTCAGCACCTTCAAAGTCGGATGATTGAACGCGGATCATGGCCCGAAGACCTAGCAGAGATGCGTTTAAGTGCCCGTCGTTTATCGTCTGAATTAGCTGCTCAGCGCGGTCTAAATAACCCCCAGCTAGTTCGACAGAGGCGGGCAGACTGTTCTGGCTGAGATTGAGTAATATCTCTGCTGTTCTCCTCGTATCCCCCACTTGTTCGTACCAATTCAAGGCATCGAGTGAGCTCGCGGTAGATGCTTCGAGATCCCCCTGCGTAAAGTAGACGCCGGCCGCTGCCTGATGCGTAAGTGCTTGGTCAAACCCCATGTCGGTCTCACGAAAATATGCCAGGGACCGGCGGAAAAACTCCTGCGCGGTATCCCACGCAGATAGATGCACGGCGACTCGACCAGCGAAGTAGTGGAGTCGGCCTGCTTCCACACCACCCCACTTTGAGGAAATGGGAGTGTTCAAGTCATCCGACAGGGCTTGGAGAAGGTCTTCTTTACGGAAATCGCCTTGCGGCTTCCTTTCGGACATGATCGTGAAAAGGGCATGTGTGATCAGCCCTGCCATCTCCGGCATGTCTTTGTCGAGACTCTCGTGAACGATATCCGCCAACGTCTCAAAGGAGTCGGAGTCTTGATCACGTTTCACCCTTTGAAGGCTCGCGCCGATGAGGTCGCCCAACTCCTCAGCCTCAAGCCCCTCTGAGTTGCCACTCAAGAGCCGTCCCTCCCGATTCTCAGATTTCTGCGAACCAAGATCTGTTCACGTGACGCCCTTACTTGGGCCTGTTTGATTGAGTTCACGAGGTGGGTTTGAAGCTCATCAATATTTTGGAAGTACCGGGTAACGGTGCGGTCAGCGCGTTCTTCGGCAATAAAGGTCTTGACGTTCTCGTCCTGTTCCCTGCTGTCGCCTTCGCGGATGAAAACATAGCGCTGTGCACCGTTCTGCTTCGCAGCTCTGTATTCTGCCTCGGTAATCGGCGTGAGATCCCTGGCTAGCAGAAGGACAAGCTCGTCGCTAGTTCCGGCAAAGCCAATGCATTCGTTCTCGGAGTGCAACGCCCCAGCCGGGGCGTCTTTTTCCCACGACCAGGATCTGTGTGTGGGAAATTTATTGATGGCATCGACTGCGGCGGCACGCTCATCATCGAGTGTTCCGTTCATTCTCGAACTGACGAATACCCTAAGTGCTTCGGCATCCCGCCCGTACAAGACCTCTTGCCTCAGTTCTCTGTTCATCGATTCAAAGAATGTCACACTATGGACTCTTGCTGATAGCAGGGGGCGCCGCCTGCCCGCAAAACCGTGGCATAACGAAAGCATACGCGGCAAGTGCAGCCGCCAGGAGCAAGGAAAATTCTGAGCCTCTGTTGAAAGAACAGGAAAATTATTGAGGCAAAATATCGCCCATAACTTTGCAATGCGGCGCCAGACAACTCTCTCTGGCGAGTCTTATGAACGCTTGTTGGTAGAGGCACGTCCGCTTGTCGATGAGTTTGCCGATCGCTGGCGTCAATGGACGGCAGTGAAGATCCGGAATTTTCAAGGATTGGTGCAGCAAGAGCAGAGGTATCACTCCTGCGCTTCGGTGTTGATACCCGGGCTGCGAGTTGGGTGTTGCCAAGTGGCAAACGCACACAAGGAAAGCCCCATTGGTTGCTGCATGCCTTAGCGAACTGGTTACGCATTACGTCTAGCGATAGCACCGGGGATGGGCGAATACGACGCCAACTCAAGCCACCACCATGGCTATGGTGTCAGGCTGTTAATCCAATCGAACCCCGACTCCACAACCTTTGTTGTGAGCGTTGTAGCTGCGGTCCGGGCCAATTCGGCGGCAACCTTCAGATATGTACTTCCTTTCTCCTTGGTTCCAGCCGTAACTGCAGTGGTTGTCAGCGCACCAACCAACTGCATAGAGGCTGATCTAGCGACCGCACTACCGTCAGTCGCGAGATTGTTCATCGTGAACCGCACGTGTTGGATTAGCTGGATCAGGTATCGCTTTGTGGAGTCTGTAAGTGAGTCATCGTTGCGAATCAGGTCCTCAGCGTGTACTAAGGTCTCAAAAATGTTGGCCTGTGTCAATGGCCATTACGTTCTGCCCATGGGCGGCCAGTTGATGTGCCCGCTGGTGGCCAGTAAAACTGCCCGGTTATGGCCAACAGATCTGCCCACTGATTCGTTTCGGCGGGGTCGGCCATCGTTGGGTTGGTCAGTTCAAGCGGGTCACTCCTTTTCCGGCGAGGGCCTGGGTAAGACGGACGGAATCGCCGCTGGTCTGGCAGACGTGGGCGTGGTGCAGCAGTCGGTCAACGGTGGCGGTGGCGAGGGTTTTGGGCATGAGCTCATCGAACCCGGCGGGGTGGAGGTTGGAGCTGATCGCGACGGAGCGTTTTTCGTAGGCTGCGTCCACGACCCGGTAGAGGCCTTCGGCGGCGTCCGTGGCCACGGGCAACAGACCAATATCATCGATGACCACGAGCTCGGCGCGCAGGATCCGGGCAACGGCCCGGGTGACGCTGTCATCGGTTCGGTGGGCGCGGATGAGGACGCCGAGGTCCTCGAGCCTGAACCAAGCGACCCGCATTCCGGCTTCGACGGCCTGCTGGCCGAGGGCTTCGAGGAAGAACGTCTTCCCCGTCCCCGAGGGCCCGCAGACGACCAAGTTTTCCCTGCGGGTGATCCATTCCAGGGTCCGCAGTGCCTGCTGGGTCGGGCCCGGGATGGAGGACGCTGCAGGGTCCCACGCCTCGAAGGTCTTCCCGGTCGGGAACCCGGCTGCTTTGCGGCGGGAAGCGAGCATGGACCGGGCCCGGCCGGCGGCTTCCTCCGTGAAGAGGGCCTTGATGACCTCGGCCGGTTCCCACCGCTGGGCGCGGGCGGTCGCGATCAGGTCCGGGGCCAGCGCCCGGGCGTGGGGCATTTTCAGGGACCGCATCAGGGCCTCCAGGTCCGCCGGTAGCGGCGGAGCCACGGTATTGGTCGTGGTGACGGGGCTCATCGGGCCTCCTCCGGCGTGGTGATGGTTGCGGGGTTGCCGATCGCGGCCCACGCCCCTGTTCCTTGGGTGAGGGAGGTGGCTTCGTTGGCGGCGTGGGTGGTAGTGCGGCGGATGTTGGCGTTCAAGATCGAGGCGAGGTCCGGGTGCGCGAACCGGCCGTGCAGGGCGGCGTCGCCCAGGGCCCGGTCGACCTGATCAGTGCCGGCGATTTTGGCCAGCGTAACGGCTTCGGCCATTTTCACGTTCATCCTTGCGGTCCCGGCCGCGGCGGCCTCGACGAGCCAGGTTCTGGCGCCTTCGCCGATGGCCAGGAACGCGGCCTCGTCCGCGCTGCGGGCCCTCACCTCGTAGTCGCCGGGGAGCTTCGCCCGGGTTCCGGGGAAGTGTTCGTCGTTGATGGCGGGGCTGCCGGGCCGTGCCCGTTCGTGGCGGGCGACTTCGACGGGCCCGGTCGTGCCGTGGTGGACGATGATGACCTGCTCGCCGGGCCCGGTGCCGTGGGTGCGGACGAACACCCGGGCTCCGAGCAGGTGGGCCGGGACGGAGTACTGGGCGTTTTCGAAGGTGACCATTGGGGTGTTCTCCGGAACGCCGCGGGCCAGGCCGAACGCGACCGTGTGGGCGGTGTCCGGGATCCGGTGCAGCCGCGGGGCTTCCTCGGCGAGCATGGCCGCGGGTTTCCGCCGCGTCGTCCGGTGCTCACGGTGATTGACCTCGTCCATGAACGCCGTGCAGGCGGCCTCGAGCTCGGCGAAGGTGCGGTAGTCATCGCGGAGGTTGGTGTCTTTGGGCACGAGGTCGGCCTTGGCGAGTTTCACGGACGCTTCGACTCCGCCTTTGGTGGCCGGGTCCGCCGGTTGGCAGGTCAGCACGGTCACCCCGTAGTGCCGGGCGAAGTCCAGGGTCTGCTGGTTGCGCACCGGGACCCCGGCGACGTGGGCGGTGGTGACGGTCTTCTCGTTGTCCGTGAGGACATAGGTCGGCGCCCCTCCGAGGATCCGGAAGCACCGGTCCAGGGCCGCGAACACGCTCGGCGCGGTCCTGTCCCTGAGCGGGATCACGATGCGGAAGCGTGAGAACGCCAGCCAGGCCACGAAAAGGATGGTCTTCACCCCGCCGATCCGGGGCCCGTCGCCGAAGTCGTACTGCAACCACATCCCCGGTTCTGTGATCCACGGCCGGTGGACGCGGGTGTGGCCCAGCCGCCACGCGGCTTTGACCTGCGCGATCGCCCGGCGGGTAGACCGTTCCGAACCGGTGTAGCCCAGAGCGAGGAGCTTTTCGTGGGCCTTGTCGGCCCGGATCCGGCCCTTGGAGGCTTCGATCCATTCCTCGATCTTGGGCAGGAACGCGTCGGTGACCCGGCCGCGGGCCGCGGGTTCCCCGATCGGCCGGCCCGCGTCACGGGCGGTGACGTGTTTAGCAACGGTGTGGTGCGAGCAGCCCGTGAGCTCCGCGGTGGCGCGCAACGATCCGGTCAGATCGTAGGCAGCAAGAATTTCCATGATTTCTCCGTCAGACTTCATACAGGGCCTCTTCCTGGTTCGCTTTTGGTGCGCTTAGACACCGTCATCAAACCGCAGGGAGAGGCCCCCACCGCTTAAAGACGCGGCAGGAACAAGTAAGGAAGTGGGCAGATCTCATGGCCACCGGCGGGCAGTTCTGCTGGCCGCCAGCGGGCACTTTCGTGGCCGCCTATGGGCAGTTTTTCATGGCCGCTAACATGGCCTGCACGTCTCCGAATACAGGTTCCCACTTCACCACATCCAGCATGGAAGCCAATGAATGAAGCATGTCCAGCGCTGATTCGTCCACCAGAGGCTGACTGCTCGCGGTGGTCCAACCCGTGCTAATGGCGAAGATTCCCTGATACCAGGCAGGAACCTTCTTTCTGTACACGGAAACGTCCGTTCCCGATTCATCAAGAGCATTCAAAGCCATCTGAATGTCACTGAGCCAATCAAGTGCCCGTTGGTGCTCGGCCCAAAAATTTGGTGAATCGGCATTACCACCCCTGGCGTTCAAAGCGCTTTGGTTGGGTGGTATTTCCCAGCTGCCAAAGAGCGCCAGCAGACTGCGTGCACTGTTCATATTTCCTCTTGTCCAAAAATTTTTGCTTGGCACTGTAGATACTACGCACCTTCCACGGTGTTCCGCGGATAAGGACAACGCACCTGCTGCAACTCTTCCATTTCCGGGCTAAAGACCGGAGCTGGCGAAGAGAAAGCTCGCCGCGATCCCAGAATGCTCCAAGGAACGAACCTGTTGGTCCCCTGACGAGGATCACGACCGCCGCTGAGTCCGCCATCTGGGTGGGCAGACTGAACAACTGGCATCAAAAATCATGGGCACCTGTTCAAGCCCCTATCCCGGGGTAGTTCAGTACGAATCAATTGCTGCTCAGCGCCCCACCGCGGCGTGACCGAAGCGCACCGTACACCCGCGATCGAGTGGTAACTGCACCTCCACAGCGAACCCCTGCCCCCTCCCAAACTCATCAAGGCCCGGCACTACCGTCTGGCAGAGACCGGTACCAGGACCACCATCGAGCAGGACCCGGGTCCCGAGCACCGGGCTCAGCGCAGACGGAGGCCTCTGGCACCGCAAGGAAGGGCAGGACGCACCCGGGATTTACACACGTTTTGTCCTATAACCCACTGAACGACAAAGGTCCCGGAAACCTTTCGATTTCCGGGACCTCATCCTCGCTGGTCGGGCTGACAGGATTTGAACCTGCGACCCCCTGACCCCCAGTCAGGTGCGCTACCAAGCTGCGCTACAGCCCGTTAGTTCCGCCGTTCTCCGCTGCAACGAATACCAGTGTTTCCATGGGAATCATCTCAGCAGTCCGGCCGAACCACCTTGAAAAGCTTACACGATTCCAAGGGGTGCCAATGACCAAACCACCAGCGTTTTCGGCCATTTTTCGACTGACGCGACTGCTGGCCACGACGAACAAGCCCTCGAAGCCCGCCTGTCCATGCCGACGGCGTGACGGAGGTGCTGCGGTCCAGCGTTCCGAAGCATGGTTAACAGTGACTGACTCAACTCCGAGGCGTGGCTGAATAAACCGACAGCCCTCGCCAACCGGAACCACTCAGAACGGTGGCGGGTCCGAAGTGCTTCCGAGCTCAACAGGATCACCAGGTGCACGGCTTCGGCTGGTGTCACTAACTGCCATATAAGTCGGCGGCGACGGTGGATGGTCTGTGTACCTTCGACCAGTAGGGCTGATCCATTCCAGGACCCCGGCCCCTGTTTGCCGGATCTTCCACCTCGAATGGTGCTTGAGCATGTGGTGGCGCCGGCAGAGCCCAGCGAGGTTGCCGGTTTCGGTGGCTCCACCCAGCGTGGCATCGTGCGTATGGTCCAGGTCGAGTTCCCGAGCCTTGATCCCGCAACCAGGGAAGCGGCAGCGAGAGTCCCGAGCGGCAAGGAATCGTTTGAGGTCCTCGCTGGGCCGGTACCGGTCCACCGAAAGCACCGCGCCGGTGAACGGATCCGTCAGCACGCGGTTCCAGGCAGTGGCCTGCCCGGCCAGAGCACGGGCGGTAGCGGGGTCGATGGGGTATTTCCCGTCCACTTCGGCGGGGACCTTCCCGGAACCGGCAGCGACAGGACCGGCTGCGCCATCAATCAGGTTCTGAACGGGAACCGTCACATCCAGCCGAGCCTGAATGGCGGCGAGGAGTCCATCAGGCGTGTCATGACCCAGCGGCGCCCCACACAGCAGCAGATCCGACAGCAGATCAGCACGGAGCTGGTCCATGGTCCGGTGCGTTCCTGCATCATCCAGCCCGTCAGCCGCAGAATCAGGTCCAAAAGAAGAATGCGCC
This sequence comes from Pseudarthrobacter sp. J47, assembly GCF_049810315.1. GTDB lineage: Bacteria > Actinomycetota > Actinomycetes > Actinomycetales > Micrococcaceae > Arthrobacter. The sequence goes on along the minus strand of NZ_CP187358.1, from coordinate 1,505,756 downwards.
CGCGCCATCTGCGTCAGCCGGTCGTGAATCCCGTACGCCACAGCAGCAGGCAATACCGCAGCGAGCTCGGCCATTCCGTCCGGCAATGGCGCCACCCGGACATGGCGCTCTACCGCGGCCCGCGCATGCCGGTCAGCCAGCAACGCTGGTTGGGCCTTCTCAGCCTCGCGCATAGCCAGGCGCCGCACACGGACGGGCGCCTGCTGTTCGGCGCAGGCAACCACCACTGACTCGTAACGCGCCAAGACGGCAGGCCCCTCAAGCGAAGTCCCGGCATCCTGGATCACCCGCACATGAGCCAGGCTGATCCGGCCCGCAGCAAAGGCCTGGAACGTCGCCGGGAACCGGTCCAGCAATTCAACGGCCTGGCCCATCTGCCGCTGCACCGTGCGGTCGTTCGCCCGGGTGGCAGTGGCGATCTCCGCAGCTACCGCCCGCTGGGCCAGCTCCGCCGAGCGCGAATCCCAGCCGGGATCGGCAAATCCGGGCTGCGCACCGCCGTCGTTCATTACATCCGCCAGCCGCGACGCCATGGCCAGCGTGCACTCCCGCAATGCCTGCAAACTGGCGATGGCGGACTCCAGGGAATCAAGAGTGGAGACCATTCCGTCCAGCAACAGCAGCGGATCGGGCACAGCAGAATGAAGCGGCGTTCCCTCCCTCAACGTGCTGGTGATCTCCATGAATCAACCACATCACCGACCACTGACATTTTTACCGTCAAAGCCGCCACCAGGGAGAAAAGAACAAAAAACAGCGCGCCTCCCCCGCAAAGGGAAGGCGCGCCGTCGTCAATCAGTGAAGGGAATTACCGCTTCCGGCTCCGCTTTTCACGAACACGCATGCTGACCTCGATGGGCGTACCCTCGAAGCCGAACGTCTCGCGCAGCCGGCGGGTGATGAAACGGCGGTAGCCCGGATCCAGGAAGCCGGTGGTGAACAGCACGAACTTCGGCGGCCGGCTGGACGCCTGCGTGCCGAACAGGATGCGCGGCTGCTTGCCACCACGGACCGGGTGCGGGTGCGCCGCAACCAGCTCGCCCAGGAAGGCGTTGAGGCGTCCGGTGGCAATACGCTTGTCCCAGCTCTCCAGCGCAACATCCAGCGCAGGAACCAGGCGGTCCTTGTGCCAGCCGGTCTTGGCGGAGATGTTCACGCGCGGCGCCCAGGCAACGTGAGCCAGGTCCCGCTCGATCTCCTTTTCCAGGTACGTGCGGCGTTCCTCATCCAGCAGGTCCCACTTGTTGAACGCGAGAACCAGCGCGCGGCCGGACTCGATGGCCAGCTGCAGGATGCGGACATCCTGCTCGCTGAGCACCTCATCAACCGCCAGAAGTACGACGGCGACCTCCGCCTTTTCGAGCGCGGCCTGCGTCCGGAGGGAAGCGTAGAAGTCCGCGCCCTGTGCCATGTGCTGGCGGCGGCGGATGCCTGCGGTGTCCACGAAACGCCAGGTGCGTCCGCCCAGTTCAATGAACTCGTCAACCGGGTCGCGGGTGGTGCCGGCGGTGTTGTCCACCACCACACGCTCGGAGCCGGCCAGCTTGTTCAGCAGCGAGGACTTGCCCACGTTCGGGCGGCCAATCAGCGCAATACGGCGCGGGCCGCCGGAGCGCTCCACGCCTTCGATAGTGGAGTACTCAGGCAGCGTGTCAATGACGTGGTCCAGGAGGTCAGCCACACCACGGCCGTGCAGCGCGGACACCGGGTACGGCTCGCCGAAGCCCAGGCCCCACAAGGTTGCGGAGTCCGCTTCCTGCGCGAAGTCGTCCACCTTGTTGGCCACCATGATCACGGGCTTCTTGCTGCGGCGCAGCATCTTCATCACGGCTTCGTCAGTGGCGGTGGCGCCAACAGCGGAGTCCACAACGAACAGCACGGCGTCAGCCAGCTCAACGGCCATTTCGGCCTGCTCGGCAACGCGGGCGTGGATGCCGCGGGCATCGTGCTCCCAGCCGCCAGTGTCAACTACCGTGAAGTTCTGGCCGTTCCAGCTGGCCGAGTACATCACGCGGTCGCGGGTCACACCGGGGGTGTCCTCCACCACGGCTTCGCGGCGGCCCAGGATACGGTTCACCAGCGTGGACTTGCCCACGTTCGGCCGGCCGATGATGGCCAGGACCGGATCCAGCTTGACTGGACCGTCGAAGTCCTCATCGTCGTAATCCCCACGCAGCAGCGCGGCGTCATCCTCATCCAGGTCGTAGTCTTCAAGACCCGCCCGGAGGGACGCGGCACGTACCTCGGCCTCGTCGTCGTCAATCGCCGCAAGCCGCTCGGCCACCTGGTCCGTGCCGGTGGGCGTGTAGTCTTCTTCGCCGGAACCCTGGGGGCCGGAGTTGGGAGTCGATTCGCTCATTGCACTTTCCTTAGATGGTCATCTGCCGGCGTCCCGGCTACTGCTGTGGTGGTTGCGGTGCGCTCTGCCTGCGGCAGAACGTCAGGCACAGAATCGGGCAAAGCCTGCCCGCTGCGCTCAATGGCCTGTTGGACCGTGCCGGCCAGCGCAGCCCGGATTTCCGCCGCCGCCCTGTCCATTGAAACACGGCCGGATTCCCCGTCCTGGCGTCCAACACCAATGGCGGGGCCGAAATAAACATGGAAGCGCCGCCCCGGCCTGGGCAGCGAGTCAAGATGGTCAGCGCCGGTCCTGGTGCCCAGGATTGCCACGGGAACCACCACCGCCTGCGAATTCAGTGCCAGCCAGGCCACGCCGTTGTTGATGGCGTCCGCCGTCCCGCCACCCCGGGTACCTTCCGGCAGGATCCCGATGCACCGCCCGGCGTCGAGGATTTCCTTGCTGAGGTGCAGCACGCCGCGGTCCCCCGTGCGGTCGACCGGCAATTGCCCGGACGCCCGCAGCACAAAACCAAGGAAGCCCTTGAACATCTCCTTTTTGACCAGGATGTGCATCTTCCGCGGTGCCGCGCCGAACAGGACCGGCCCGTCCAGGTAGCTGATGTGGTTCGCGGCGAAGATCACCGGGCCGCTGACGGGAACGTTCTCACGCCCGGTCACGGTGGTCCGGTAGACCACGTGGTCCAGGATCCAGCCCACGCCCCGGCTCCATCCCATGGTGAGCGGGGACGGGATCCGCCGCTCAGTCACGGTTCAGCACTTTGGTCACGATCACCAGGGCCGCCTGGACGGTTTCCTCGAAGTCCAGATCGGAGGAATCGAGGGTCACCACACCATCGGCTGCCTGGGTGAAATTCACGACGGCGGAGTCCTTGGCATCGCGCTGCGTCACCTGGGCTGCCAGCTCGGCGTCACTCTGGGTGCCGCCCAGCTGGGCGCCGCGGCGGCGAAGCCGTGCTTCCTCGCTGGCGGTCAGGAGCATCCGGACCTCGGCGCCGGGGGCAACCACGGTGGTGATGTCGCGGCCCTCAACAACGATGCGCCGGTGGTGCTCGTCAATGATGGCGCGCTGCCGCCTGATCAGTTCCGTCCGGGCACCGAGCGTGGTGGCCACGGCGCTGACGGCCGAGGAAATGGCGGGCTCACGGATCAGGTCAGTGACCTCAACACCGCCCACGCGGACGTACTCCTCGCGCGGGCTGGTGCTGATGTCCAGCACCAGGTCCCTCGAAGCCTGCTCAACGGCGGCGGCATCCTGGAGGTCGATCCCGGCGTTGAGGCAATGCCAGGTCAGCGCACGGTACATGGCGCCGGTATCCAGGTACGCAACGCGCAGCCGCCGGGCCACTTCCTTGCTCACGCTGGACTTGCCCGAACCGGACGGCCCGTCAATGGCGATCACCAGCGAGCGGCCCACCCGGAGGGCAGGCATAGTGTCGATCAGTTCCTGTGTCATCACTGCAGTACCCGCCATCCACGGTCGTTCAAAGCTTCGATCAGGTGGTCATGTTTGTTGGGCAACACGGAAATCTCCACCATGCCGACGTTCTGTCCGGACGAGTGGTCCAGGCGCAGGTCTTCCAGGTTGACGCCGATCTCGCCGATCTCCGTGAGCAGCTGCGCGATCTGGCCCGGACGGTCATCCACCAGCACCGTCAGCCACGAATACGCCTGCGGTGGTCCGCCGTGCTTGCCCGGAATCCGGACCTGGCCGGCATTGCCCTCGCTGATCAGCTGGGCAAGGTCAAGCCTGGCGCCGGGAGCGGTGGGGTCCTCGAGCGTGCCGATGAGCCGGTTCAGGTCCTCACGCACGCCGTACAGGATCTCCACCACCTTTTCGGCATTGCTGCCCAGGATCTGCACCCACAGGGCCGGATCGCTCGCGGCAATCCGGGTCACATCCCGCAGCCCGTTGCCAGCCAGGGACAGCGCATGCAGCGGAGTCCCCTGCAAACGGCTGGCCAGGAGCGAGGACATAATCTGCGGCAGGTGCGACACCAGCGCCACAGCCTCGTCATGCTCCTCAGCCGTGAACTGCGAAACCACAGCACCCAGATCGGTGGCGAGGGCCCGCGCAACGGCAAGTGCCGCCGTCGAGGTTTCCTCCGCCGGGCACAGCACCCACGGCATGGACGTGAACAATTCACCGCGCGCCGCCACCGGCCCGGACTTCTCCCGGCCGGCCATGGGGTGCGTCCCCACGTAACGGCCCAGGTCCGCTCCCCTGGCCCGAAGATCAGCCTGGATGGCCGCCTTCACGCTGGCAATATCCACCACCACGGCATCCGGGTAACGCTTCAAGGCATCAAGTACGACGTCGGCAGTAACGTCAGGCGGTGCGCCCACCACTACAAGCTCCGGCGCAGCGCCGGCAAGCTCACCCACGGGCCGGCCGGCGCCGATATCAACGGCGACGGCCTGGTTGGTGGGCGAAGGATCAGACAGGTAAACCGGCACGCCGCGGCCGCGCAGCCCCAGGCCAATGCTGGTGCCAAGCAGCCCCGTACCGATCACCAGGACCGGGCCCTTCAGCTGGCCCGGACCCTGCGCACGGAATGCGGACATCCCTAGAGCCCCACGGAAGCCATCAGGTGGCCGACTTCCTGCCTGCCCAGATTGCGGATGCTGCCCTGGCGCTGGTCACCCAGGCCAATGGGACCAACCTTGACCCGGACCAGGCGGATCACCGGGAAGCCCACGGCGTCAAACATCCTGCGGACAATACGGTTCTTGCCGGAGTGCAGCACCACTTCGATCAGCACGTGGCCAGGAGTGGAGTCCACCAGGCGGAAGGAATCCACCGCGGCGATGCCGTCTTCAAGCTCAACACCGTGCTTCAGCTGCGCGCCAACACCCTGCGGGAACGGGCCCTTGACCTGGACCAGGTACGTCTTGGGTACCTCGTACGACGGGTGCGTCAGGCGGTTGGCCAGCTCGCCGTCGTTGGTCAGCAGCAGCAGACCCTCGGTGGCGACGTCCAGCCGGCCCACGTGGAAGAGGCGTTCGCCGTGCGTGTTCCGCACGAAGTCGCTGATGCACGGACGGCCGTCAGGATCCTCCATGGTGGAGACAACACCCTTGGGCTTGTTGAAGACCATGTAGACAAGGCTCTCATCCAGCTGGATGCGGATGCCGTCCACGTGGATCACAGCCTTCTCCGGGTCAACGCGGACGCCGAGCTCCGTGACAACCTGGCCGTCGACCTCAACACGGCCTTCAGCGATCATTTCCTCGCAGACGCGGCGCGATGCCACGCCGGCCTGGGCCATGACCTTCTGCAGGCGGACGCCGTCGGCGTCGTGCAGCTCCGACTGCGGCACGGGGCCGCGGGGACCGCGCTTGCGTGATGGCTTGCGGACCGGTCCCAGGTTCTGGCCGAACCGCTCGCCACCGAAGGCACGGGTACCGAAAGTCTTGGCAGTGGCAGTACGCGGCTTCGGCGCACCCGGAGTACCCGGGGCCTTGCCGGCGCCCGGCTTCCCGGCACCTGCCTTGCGAACATTGGAGCGCGCGGCCGGCTTGCGCGAACCGGCGGCGGCAGCGGCGGCGTCCTGGCCACCCTGCTCATCCGGATCGATAAAGCGTTCCTCGCGCGGCTTGGGAGCGCGCTGCGGGCGGCCCGAGCCGCCGAAACCTGCGCCGAAACCCGCGCCGCGTCCTGCGGAGCTGCCTCCCGAGCCGCGCCCTGCGCCGCTCTGGAAACTGCGTCCTGAATTTTGTCCCGAACCGTTACGTCCCGAACCGTTACGTGGTGAACCCTGGCGTCCCGCCTGTGTCATGACCCGTCCTTCGTTGATGATGCCCGGCAAAGAGCTGTCCGGAAACAACCCTAGCCAGCCGCGCAGAATTCGTCTGCACGGATAGTGAGTAAATCTGCAGGCGGGATTCCCCGCCTACATGGTGCCGGCGTCGTAAAACTCGTCGATTCCTTCAAGCCCCGGAAGATGGGGCAAAAGCTGCGGCAATTCAGCCACCGAACCAATACCCATTCTCTCAAGGAAATAGGATGTGGTCCGGTAAAGGACAGCACCGGATTCCGGATCAGTTCCCGAATCCTCGATCAGTCCACGCTGGGTCAGCGTCCGCACGACGGAGTCAACATTGACGCCACGAATCGCAGACACCCTGGCCCTGCTCACCGGTTGCCGGTAGGCAATCACCGCCAGTGTCTCCAGGGCCGCCTGCGTCAGCCTTGCTGTTTGCCCCTCAAGGACAAAACGGCCAACGACGTCGGAGAATTCGGCGCGTGAATACAGTCGCCAACCGCCGGCTATGTTCCGCAATTCGAAACCCCGGGGGGCGGTTCCTGAATCGGAACCCGCATCCGGGGCTTTAACAGTATAGCCGTTATACTCCGCCTGGAGTTCCGCCAGCAGCGCCTCCACCACCGGCACGGTCAGCTGCAGCCCCGCGGCGAGTTCCGCCGTCGTGGCCGGCTGGTCCAGCACCATCAGCACGGCTTCCAGCGCGGCCTTCCGGCCACCGGGGAGATCGTCCAACTCGTGCTGATCGTCCAGGTTCTCCAGCTGTTCCACTGACTGTTCCGTCATGGCTGCTCCTCAAACTCTTCACTCAGGTTCTCGCTGGTCCATTCATCAGGCCCGGCGCTCCAGCGGACCGTCAGCTCACCCAGCGGCTGCACCTGCTCAAAGGCCACCGCCTTGTCCCTGTACATCTCCAGCAGCGCCAGGAACCGGGCCACGATCACCAGGGTGGAATCGGCGTCGGCAATCAGCGTCCGGAAGGACAAGGCGCCGCCCTGCTGGAGCAGGACGCCCAGGATCTCGGCCTGCTCACGGACGCTGACGTTGCCGCCGTGCAGGTGCGCCAGGCCAACCTCCGTGGGCGCCGGCTCCTTGGGCTCCAGCGCCTTCCGGGCCAGCTCCGCGAACTGCTCAGGCGTGTGCCGCCAGACGAGTTCGGGCAGCATGGCAGCGAAGTGGTCATCCAGGGCAACCTGCCGGGGATACCGGGCGGCTTCATCTTCAAGGGTCCGGGCCATCATGCCCGCCACTTCCTTGAAGGCCTTGTACTGGAGGAGCCGTGCGAACAGGAGGTCCCGGGCCTCCAGCAGCGCGATGTCTTCCTCATTCTCGACCTCGCCTGCGGGAAGCAGCCGAGCCGCCTTGAGGTCCAGGAGGGTGGCGGCGATGACCAGGAACTCGCTGGCCTCATCCAGCGCCCATTCCTCCCCCAGCTTCTGGAGCCGGCGGATGTACTGGATGAACTCGTCAGTGACCGTTGCAATGGCCACTTCAGTGATGTCCAGCTCATGCTTGGCAATCAGCCCCAGCAAGAGGTCAAAGGGGCCGGTGAAGTTCGCCAGCCGGACTTCGAAGCCGGCCCTGGGCTCAGCCATTGTTGCTACGGCGCGCCGCCGCGCGAGATCAGTTCCTTGGCCAGCCGGCGGTAGGCGTCCGCACCGATATGGTTGCCCGCGTAGCTGGTGATGGGCTCTGCCGCGACGGTGGCGTCAGCGAACTTGATGGACCGCTTGATGACTGTTTCGAACACCTTGTCCCCGAAGGCCTCCACCAGGCGGGTGATGACCTCGCGGCTGTGCAGGGTGCGGGCGTCATACATCGTGGCCAGCACGCCATCCACCTGCAGGCGCGGGTTAAGCCGGTCCTGGACCTTGTCGATGGTTTCCACCAGCAGGGCCACGGCACGGAGGGCAAAGAACTCGCAGATCAGCGGGATGATCACGCCGTGAGCCGCGGTCAGCGCGTTAACCGTGAGAAGACCAAGCGAGGGCTGGCAGTCGATGAGGACGACGTCGTAATCGTCTTCGACCTTCTTCAGCGCACGGTCCAGCACCTGCTCGCGGGCAACCTCGTTGACCAGCTGGACTTCCGCTGCGGAGAGATCGATGTTGGCAGGCAGCAGGTCCACATTTTCGACGCCGGTCTGCTGGATGGCGTCCCGGATGTCCACCTTGCGGTCCATCAGCACGTTGTAGACAGTGAGGTCCAGCTCATGCGGGTTGGCGCCAAGGCCTGCCGAGAGCGCGCCCTGGGGATCGAAGTCCACCAGGAGGACGCGCCGGCCGTATTCGGCCAAGGCTGCGGCCAGGTTGATGGTGGACGTGGTTTTACCCACCCCGCCCTTCTGGTTGACCATGGCGATGACCCGGGCAGGGCCGTGCGAGGGCAGTGGCGCGGGCTCGGGGAATTCCCGATACGGGCGTCCTGTGGGGCCCATGACGGACTCTTCCAGATCGGTTTCCGTGCCTTCCAGAGTTGCTGAACCCTGTTCGCTGCTCACGTATCTATCCACACTTTCGATGACGGCGATTGTCTTGCTGGCTGAGTGCCGCTGGATGTCCAGCGCCGATCCTGCTTTCACCCTAGGCTACAGCGCCCGACACGGTATTCGGGGGAACTTGACTTGGCCGGACTTTTGAGCCTTGACCCTCTACTAGAGGTCGAAGGTTGGTCTTCCTGAACGGCAGAACCGCCCGTGCGCACTGCTGGCGCACGGGCGGTTCCGTCGTTGGATCAGGTCTGTTGGATCAGGTGGCTGCGGAGGTCAGACGCCTGCCCGGACGGGCTCGCCAACCGGCGCTTCGGAGGCTGCGGCCGCAGGTGCCTGTTCGCCGTGTCCGGCGATCATGGTGGTCTCGTCGAACGGAACCTCGCCGGAGAGCACGCGGCCCATCTGGCCGCCGTCGATTTCCTTGACCCAGGTGCCGATCAGCACCGTGGCCACGGCGTTGCCGGTGAAGTTGGTCAGGGCGCGGGCCTCGGACATAAAGCGGTCGATGCCAACGATCATGCCCACGCCGCCCAGCAGTTCCGGCTTGTGGGCTTGCAGGCCTGCGGCCAGGGTGGCCAGGCCGGCACCGGTGACGCCGGCTGCACCCTTGGAAGCGATGATCATAAAGACCAGCAGAGAGACTTGGGCGCCCAGGTCCAGCGGGGTGCCCATGGCGTTGGCAACGAAGAGGGAAGCCATGGTCAGGTAGATGGCCGTGCCGTCCAGGTTGAAGGAGTAGCCGGTGGGAACCGTGACGCCAACAACGGGCTTGGAAATTCCCAGGTGCTCCATCTTGGCGATCAGGCGGGGCAGGGCTGCCTCGGAGGACGACGTGGAGAAGATGAGGAGGTACTCGCGTGCCAGGTACTTCATCAGCTTGAAGATGTTGACGCCGGCCACTGCCCGCAGCAGGCCGCCCAGGATGATCACGATGAACAGGGCGCAGGTGATGTAGAACGCGGCCATCAGGGTGAACATGCTCACGATTGCCTGGAAGCCGGTAGCACCCACGACGGCGGCAATGGCACCGAATGCGCCCACCGGGGCCAGCCACATGATCATGATCAGGATGCGGAAGACCAGCGCCTGGCCGTGGCCGATGGCGGTGAGGATCGGGGTGGCGGTGCTGCCCATCTTCTGGAGGGCGAAGCCGACCAGGAGGGCGGCGAACAAGGTGGGCAGGACGGGGATGTCGCCCGGGATGATGCCCAGGAGGAAGGCAACTGTGCTGTCCACCTCAGCCTTTTTGGTGGGGTCGTAAGGAGCCAGCTTGAGGCCCTCGCCCGGGTGGATGAGGTTGCCCACCACCAGGCCGATGCCCAGGGCGAACGTGGACATAATGACGAAGTAGCCCAGTGCCAGGCCACCCACCTTGCCAACCGTTGCCGCCTTGGCGATGGAGCCGATGCCCAGGACGATGGTGCAGAAGATGATCGGCGCGATCATCATCTTGATCAGCTTGATGAAGCCGTCACCCAGGGGCTTGAGGGATTTGCCCACTTCCGGGAACATAAGCCCGACGACGGCGCCAAGGATCACTGCCGCAATAACGGCGATGTACAGGTAGTGGGATTTGTCGAGGCCTTTGCGGGCTGCTTTGGCAGGTGCCGCTGACTCTCCTCGTTGAGAAGCCATGATGTGTCTCCTTATGGATAGTCTGGTGGACGCTGCCGCACAGTCACTGGGCTCATCACGTCAATCCGATGTGATCTCCATCATTGGGCACGGCGTGACACGGCTCACTGTTGCGTTCATATTGGTCATGGGAGGTACTGATGATCCACCGCTGGAGCCTCGCACGCCGCCTGTTCGTGGCCAATCTGCTGGTGGTCCTGGTGTTCACCGCGATCGTGGGAACTGCCACGTTTGTGGACGCCCGGGACCACGCCTACCAGGAAGCCGGGCTGCGGATGACCGGCGTTGCCGCCGCCGTTGCCGCCAACCCGCTGGTGCTCCAGGCAGCCGACACTCCCGATCCCACCGCCGTCCTGCAGCCCTATGCGCTGGACGTGATGGCCAGTGCCGGGGCCGACTTCATCACCATCATGGCCCCGGACCGCACCCGGTGGACCCATCCCCGCGAGGAGGAGCTGGGCAACCCGTACATCGGTTCCATCGACGCCGCGCTGGACGGCCAGGTGTATACCGAGGTCACGGCAGGAACCCTGGGCCCGTCCGTTCGGACGATCGCTCCGGTCAAGGATGCCAGCGGCAACGTCAAGGCCCTGGTGGCGGCCGGCGTCACCGTCCGGACCGTGGATGTGGCGCTTTCCAGCCGGCTGATGGCACTGCTGGCCATTGGGCTTGCCCTGCTGGTGGGTGGCTCCCTGGCGGCCTGGCTGCTGGGCCGCTACCTGAAACGGGTCACCCGCGGCTGGGGGCCGGAGCAACTCGCACAGCTCTTCGCCTACTACGAATCAGTGCTGCATTCGGTCCGCGAGGGGCTGATCCTGGTGGACACGCGGGGCCGCGTAGTGATGTACAACGACCAGGCCGGCGAATTGCTGGGACTGCCGCAGCGCACCCCTGGCGCAGGGCCCGTCCACCCGCAGCCGCTGGCTGAACTTCCACTGACAGCCAGCCTCAAGGAGCTCTTTGAGTCCGGCCGGACGGCCCACGACGAAATCCACCTCACCGGGCCCCGCATTGTGGTGGTCAACCAGGAGCCGGCGGTGGGGCCCACCTCCCCCGGCACCCGCCGGCCCGCAGTCTACGGCACCGTGGCAACCCTGCGGGACCGGACGGAGATCGAGTCCCTGGGCAGCGAGCTGGAAACCATGCGGACCCTCTCCGACGCCCTCCGCGCCCAGACCCACGAACACGCCAACCGGCTGCACACCATGGTGTCCCTGCTGGAACTCGGCAGGACCCGCGAGGCCCTGGACTTCGCCACCCAGGACCTGGAACTCAGCCAGCAGCTCACGGACGAGATGATCAGCTCCGTGGACGAACCCGTCCTCAGCGCGCTGATCATGGGCAAAGCCTCCGAGGCCAACGAACGCGGCGTGAAGCTGACCCTGAACACTGAAGGTTCAGCCTCCGTGGCAGGTCTGGCCGTCCAGGACCTGGTGACCATCCTGGGCAACCTGCTGGACAATGCCATCGACTCGGCAGCCGAAGGACCCCTTCCCCGGGTGGTGGAACTCACCGTTGAGTCCGATGAAGAAGGACTGGACCTGGGCGTCCACGACTCAGGACCGCCCATCGACCCCCGCGAAGTGGATAACATCCTCAGGCACGGCTACAGCACCAAGCCGACGGACTCACCCGGCACCGGGTCCGGCGCTGGCACCGGCGTCGGCGGCCGTGGAATCGGGCTCGCGCTGGTGCGCCAGGCGGTCCAGCGGCTGGGTGGCACACTGACCATCAACGGCGTCCGGGGCACCAAGTTCCAGGTGTTCCTCCCCGCCCATCAACCGGAAGTCCACACATGAGCGAAATCCGCGTCCTCGTCGTCGAGGATGAAGCCGTTGCCGCCGCGGCGCACGCTGCGTACATCGGCCGGCTGGAGGGCTTTGCCCTGGCCGGCATTGCACCGGACGGGCAGTCGGCGCTGCGTCTGCTCACCGAGTTTGCCGCTGCAGGATCGCCCGTGGAACTGGTGCTCCTGGACATGAACCTGCCCGATCTGCACGGCCTGGATATTGCCCGCCGCATGCGTTCAGCCGGGCTGTTCGCGGACATCATCGCCATCACGGCCGTCCGGGAACTGAACATCGTGCGCAGTGCCGTATCCATCGGCGTGGTGCAGTACCTCATCAAGCCGTTCACGTACGCGACCTTTGCGGACAAGCTCACCAGCTACAGGACGTTCCGGCAGCAACTGGCAGGTTCCCTGTCCGGTGCCTCCCGTGCCGGTGCTTCGCAGAGCGACGTGGACCAGGCGTTCGCGAGCCTCCGCGCACCCACCGAACTCCCGCTGCCCAAGGGCCTGTCAGCGTCCACGCTGGAGGCAGTGAGCAATTTCCTGAAGGAGCAGGGAGCTCCGGTCTCCGCCAGTGAGGTGATGGGGCCGCTGGGCATGTCGCGCGTCACCGCCCGCCGCTACCTGGAATACCTGGCCGACGCCGGCCTGGTGGTCCGGGCGCCCCGTTACGGGACGCCCGGACGGCCGGAAAACGAATACCGCTGGAGCAAGGGCTAGACCACGGCGGGAAGCGCGGCCGCTTCCACCACGTGGCCGAACCGAAACGTGTTCAGCGGGTCCAGCGCGGCTTTTGCGGCCGCCAGCCGGCGGTATGTGGCCTCGTCCCACGCCCGGGCCCGGTCTGCGGCGTCGGTGGAATGGCCGTGCAGGTTGACGAACGTCCGGCCGGTGACGGAAGGCTCCGGGGCCGCCCGCACACCGCTGAATGCCTGCTGGAGCGGTTCAAGCGTGTCCGGCGTTGCGATGCCCACCATAAAGAAGCTGAACGCCGCGTCCCGTCCACCCACGCAATCGGTTCCGGGTACTCCGCGCAGGGCGCCGCCCATCAGGCGGATCTCGCCCATCAGCACCGGGGAATCAACGCCCGGGCCCAAATGCTCCAGGATCGCGGCCACTGCGCCCGCATCCAGCCCGGACAGCAGGAAACCACTTTCACGCACGGGCACCGGCTGTTCGGGGTCCTGATGGATGGTTTCGAATCGCTGGTACGGCAGAAGGCCAGCAGAGTCCATCATTATTGGCGCGCAGGCCCGCATCGGTTCAAGCAGGCGGGCGGCCTGGACGATGTCGCCCTGATGTGCGTACCGGAGATGCGCCAGGAATTTGCCGCGTACCGGCTCAGGCACTGTTTCAGCATCCGGCAGGCGCATCAGTGCCAGCGACGCCGAGGCGTCCTCCGGCAGGCCGGGCGCCCAGGCGGCAAACGCCTCGAGGACGTCGCCGGCGGATTCGCCCGGGTAGTAGATACCGCCGGCGTACAGCCTGTGGTCCGGGAACAGACGGAACTCAAGGGCCGTGACGATCCCAAGATTTCCCTTGCCGCCGCGCAGGAGCGCGAAGAGTTCCGGATGGCTCTCCGCGTCCACGACGTGCAGGTTGCCGTCGGCCGTGACAAAGTCCATGGACACCACGTGGTCCGAGGCGAAGCCGTATTTGCGGCCCAGGACGGGCAGTCCGCCGCCCAGGGTGTAGCCGATGACACCGACGTCGAACGTGGACCCGGACAAGCCCATCAGTCCGTGGAGCGCGGCAACCTTGGCAACCGCCTTCCATGTGACGCCGGCCCCTACACGCGCCGTTTGCTCGATGGGGTCCACGCTCAGCTCCAGCATCCTGCGGGTGCTGATGAGGAGCCCACCTTCGATCGGGTTGGTGGCTCCGTGCCCTGTGGATTGCACGGCGACGGGCAACTGCCGCGCGGCCGCCCACTGTACTGCGGCCACAACGTCGCTGGCATCCAAGGCACCAAAGACGAGGTCGGGCGAATGGATGGTGGCCAGGTTGAAGGCAGCGATTTCCGCTGCGAATCCGGGGTCCGACGGCTGGAAAACCGGGCCTTTGGCGGCGAAACGGAGTTCAGACACGTCATGGGAAGTGAATTGCATATGCATTGGGGTCTCTCGTTTTGGACGGATGCTCCCCAGCAGGCCTAACAAGTTTATCTATCGAATGGATAGAAAGGAAGAGGCGAATTTTGTGTATACATAAGCTCCCGCACTTCGGTCATCTCCCTAAGTTCGTCGCTTTTTCGGCTCATCAATGTATACACTGAAGCCATGCGGGCCAGTGATCGCGCTTACAGCGCCCTTCGTGAGGACATCATTGAATGGCGCCTGCGTCCCGGCACAGTGCTGGCTGAAGTCGAACAGTCCGAACGGTTGGGCGTCTCGCGCACACCGCTGCGGGAGGCGCTGAGCCGGCTCACCGCTGAAGGATTGACGACGGCGGCAGGAGGCCGCGGCGTCGTCGTCACCGATATCTCCCTGGAGGATATCGACGAACTGTTCGAGCTCCGGGAAACGCTGGAGTGCAAGGCCGCCGCACTGGCCGCCGAACGCGGCGATCCTGCGGTCTTTGAACGCCTGCAGAAAGAACTGCTCGAAGCTCCGGCACTGCTGAGCGACCATGAAGCAGGCCTCCAGAATTACTACGGCCTGGCCGCCGAACTGGATGCGGCCATCGACGCCGCAATCGGCAATGCCTACCTGGCCCAGGCGATGCGCGGCCTGCGTGTGCACCTGGTCCGCGTCCGGCGGCTCGCTGCCGACGACCCCACCCGGCTCCAGGCTGCTGCCGCCGAACACGCCGCCATTGCCGAGGCCATTGCCAGCGGCAACCCCGCGCTGGCCCAGGCGGCAACCACCCTGCACCTGCACCGAAGCCTCACCCACGTCAAAGCCACCCACCCGCCTCACTAAGAAGGAATCCACATGGTTAAGCTCCACCCCGTCCGCGTGTACAAGAGCGAAGAAAAGCTCCCCCGCGAAGAACAGTTGGCCCACAAGATCGCCACCGTCGCCGTCGACGATGTCGCAGTAACACCGGAGGTCACCGACATGGTGATCAACCGCATCATCGACAACGCCTCCGTGGCCATCGCCTCCCTGAACCGCGGTCCCATCGTCGCCGCCCGCGCCCAGGCACTGACCCACGCGCCCAGAACTGGCGGCGCCGGAGCCAAGGTGTTCGGCATCAGCGAGCGCGTCTCCCCCGAGTGGGCGGCCTGGGCCAACGGGGTGGCCGTGCGCGAACTGGACTACCACGACACCTTCCTCGCGGCCGATTACTCCCACCCGGGAGACAACATCCCGCCGATCCTGGCTGTGGCGCAGCACCGCGGTTCCAGCGGCGCCGAGCTCATCCGCGGCATCGCCACCGGCTACGAAATCCAGGTGAACCTGGTGAAGGCGATCTGCCTGCACAAGCACAAGATCGACCACGTCGCCCACCTGGGACCCTCGGCTGCCGCCGGCATTGGCACCCTCCTGGGACTCGACGTCGAAACCATCTTCCAGGCGGTGGGCCAGGCCCTGCACACCACCACGGCAACCCGTCAGTCACGCAAGGGCGAGATCTCCACCTGGAAGGCCCACGCGCCCGCTTTTGCCGGCAAGATGGCCGTTGAATCGGTTGACCGGGCCATGCGCGGCCAGACCTCGCCCGTGCCCATCTATGAGGGTGAAGACGGTGTGATCGCCTGGCTGCTGGATGGCCCCGACGCCGCCTACGAGGTGCCCCTGCCCGGCCCGGGCGAAGCCAAGCGCGCCATCCTGGACACCTACACCAAGGAACACTCCGCCGAATACCAGGCCCAGGCCTGGATCGACCTGGCCCGGAAGCTCCACCGCGAACACCCCGAGACCACCGATCCCGCCAACGTGGCATCAGTACTCATCAAGACCAGCCACCACACGCACTACGTGATCGGCTCCGGCGCCAACGATCCCCAGAAGTACGATCCCACCGCCAGCCGCGAAACGCTTGACCACTCGATTCCGTACATCTTCACCGTGGCACTGCAGGACGGCACGTGGCACCACGTTGACTCCTACTCCCCCGAGCGCGCCGGCCGGCCGGACACCGTGGAGCTATGGCACAAGGTCACCACCGAAGAGGATCCCGAGTGGACCCGGCGCTACCACTCGCTGGACATCAACGAGAAGGCTTTTGGCGGCTCCGTGGACATCACGCTGACGGACGGCACGGTCATCACGGACCAGATCGCCGTGGCCGACGCACACCCGCTCGGCGCCCGGCCGTTCGCCCGCGAACAGTACGTCAACAAGTTCCGCAGCCTGGCGGCAGGGCTCGTGGAGGAGGCGGAGATCAACAGGTTCCTCGCCGCCGTCGAACGCCTGCCTGAACTGGCAGCGGGCGAACTGGACCAGCTGAACATCGCAGCAGCAGAGGGCGTCATTGACCTCACGGCCGGACCGAAGGGACTGTTCTAGATGCTGTATTCCACAACCACCCCCGAGCAGAAGCGCATCCGGCTGCGCGAGCTCCTGGCCTCCGGTACCGTCCAGCAGTTCCCGGGCGCCTTCAACCCGCTCTCCGCGCGGCTGATCGAGGAGAAGGGCTTCGCCGGGGTCTACATTTCCGGTGCGGTGCTGGCCAACGATCTTGGGCTGCCGGACATCGGCCTGACCACGCTCACCGAAGTGGCCCAGCGCGCCGGGCAGATCGCGAGAATGACCGACCTACCGGCACTGGTGGACGCCGATACCGGTTTTGGCGAACCGATGAACGTGGCGCGCAGCGTGCAGGAACTGGAGAACGCCGGGCTGGCCGGCTGCCACATCGAGGACCAGTTCAACCCCAAGCGCTGCGGACACCTGGACGGGAAAAACGTGGTGGACGATGACACCGCAGCCAAGCGCATCCGGGCTGCGGCCGATGCACGCCGGGACCCCAACTTCCTCATCATGGCCCGGACCGATATCCGTGCCGTGGACGGACTCCAGGCCGCACAGGAACGCGCCCGCGCACTGGTGGACGCCGGCGCGGACGCCATCTTCCCCGAGGCCATGAAGGACCTGTCCGAGTTCAAGGCAATCCGCGAGGCCGTGGACGTGCCCATCCTGGCCAACATGACCGAGTTCGGAAAAAGCGAACTGTTCACCGTGGACCAGCTCCAGGAAGCCGGCGTGAACATGGTCATTTATCCGGTGACCCTGCTCCGTAGTGCGATGGGCGCCGCCGAGCGTACGCTGGATTCCATCAAGGCGGACGGCACCCAGGAAGCCCAGGTACCGTCAATGCTGACCCGGACACGGCTCTATGAATTGGTGGACTACGAGGCCTACAACCGCTTCGACAGCGGCATCTTCAACTTCCGGGTTCCCGGCAGGTACTAGCAGAGTTTCCTACAGGCACAGTTTTCACGACCCCCTCCAAGATCAGGAACGAAGGAGTTTCCCATGGCTGATGAAGAGATCCGCAAAGGCCTTGCCGGCGTGGTTGCGGACTACACGGCGATTTCCAAGGTCAACCCGGACACCAACTCGCTGCTGTACCGCGGGTATCCGGTGCAGGAACTCGCAGCCCGCTGCAGCTTCGAGGAAGTGGCTTACCTGCTGTGGCATGGCGAGCTGCCCTCCGACGCCCAGCTGAAGGAGTTCACCGCCCGCGAGCGCGGCGCCAGGGCTTTGGACCCGGTGCTGAAGCAGGTAATTGATACCCTCCCCACCGAATCCCATCCCATGGACGTCTGCAGGACCGCGGCATCAGTGCTCGGCGCCAGGCACCCGATGGCGGAGGATTCCTCCGTTGAGGCGAACCTGTCCAAGGCCGTTGACCTGTTCGCGGCCATGCCCGCCGTGGTGGCCTATGACCAACGCCGCCGCCACGGACTGGAGCCGGTGGCTGCCCGGGAAGACCTGGACTATTCAGCCAACTTCCTGTGGATGACGTTTGGCGAGGAAGCCGTTCCCGAGGTGGTGGAGGCGTTCAACGTCTCCATGATCCTGTACGCGGAGCACTCCTTTAACGCCTCCACGTTCACGGCCAGGGTGGTGACGTCCACGTTGTCTGACCTGCATTCGGCCGTGACTGCTGCCATCGGCGCCCTCAAGGGGCCGCTGCACGGCGGGGCGAACGAGGCCGTGATGCACACCTTCGACGAGATCGGCATCCGCCCCAGCGAGTCCCATGCCGAGGCCGCTGCCCGGGCCAAGGCCTGGATGGAAGCGGCGCTTGCCGCCAAGAAGAAGGTGATGGGCTTCGGCCACCGGGTCTACAAGCACGGTGATTCCCGAGTTCCCACCATGAAGGCCGCACTGGACAAGATGATTGCCCACTACGGCCGGCCGGAACTGCTGGGCCTCTACGACGGACTGGAAGCTGCCATGGACGAAGCCAAGTCCATCAAGCCGAACCTGGACTACCCGGCGGGTCCCACGTACCACCTGATGGGCTTCGACACCCCCACGTTCACCCCGCTGTTCGTGGCCAGCCGGATCACCGGCTGGACCGCCCACATCATGGAACAACAGGCCGCAAACTCGCTCATCCGGCCGTTGAGTGCTTACAACGGACCGGATGAGCGGCATTTGGAGGGGCAGGTCCCTGGATCCTAGCCCTGGAGCTGGAACGCGGACGAGAGGATCATCTGTTTGATCTGCTTGTACTCGTCCGTGTTCTGCCAGTTCCTTGCCTCGTCCATGCTGGCGAAGGTATGGGCTCCCTTGGACTGGGCCAGCTCACGGGAATCCGCGGCGGACATCACCGGGACGTTGGCGAACACGTACTGGGGTGCTTCAGCCGGGCCGTCCACAATGTTCTGCAGCTGGCAGGCGGTTCCGCTGGCGGCACCCGTCCGGGTGGTGAGGCCGAAGGAGACCAGCACTACGCCGTCGGACTCAAACGCCTGGTACACGAACCGGGGCGGTACGCTTCCGGGAGCTGCCGCGTTGTAGGGCTTGCCTGAAACCTCCACGGACTCCAGCACGGTGTACGGGAGGACGGGGGCGTCGCAGGCCGCGCCCAGCCCCGTTGCGGCGCCGCCAAAGCCGACCTCCACCACCTTGCGGCCGGTGAGGTCCAGGACCACCAGGTTCACGGCATCCGGAGCGGTCCAGGTGTCGCTGGTGGTTTCCCGTACTGTCCATTCGGCGGGATGGTCGAAGCTCACCCTGCCATCGGCGCTGGTGTAAGTGGTCAAGGTCCCCGGAACACCCTGGCTGGGCGGTGCCGGCGGCTCACCCACCAGCGCCGGGCGCAGCGCCACCGGAATTCCCTTCTGCTGGAACTGCAGGTCCATGGCCTCCGCGTGGGTGAGCATCTTGCCGTTCACGGGGATGTCGTTGGCCCGTCCGGTCGAGGGCCAGTCGGAAAGCACTGACCAGTCCTGCTGCAGGTCCGTCAGCCACCGCCCGCCGTCGGCCTTTGCCACCAGGTACGTGTAGGGCAGCTGGAAAGATTCAACTCCGGCGACCTCCACCGCCGTCGCGCCTTCATCTGTGATGTCGTAGACCAGCCAGCCCTCCGCACAGCCCAGCACCGTGTAGTAGCGCTGTTGTCCGGCGGGGATCGCCGCGCGGGCCATCCCCTCGCCCTGCTGCTCGATGTTTCCCACGGTGCACGGGACACCCGTGGCCGGTGACGGTGTTGGGGTTTCCACGGCCGACGGCGTTCCCGTGCTGGCCGGATCCTGGACCCCCGCCGGCAGCAGGACCCCGCCCACCACTACGGCCGCGCCCACGCCCGCCACTGCCAGGCCGGCTGCGGCAACCATGCCTGCTGCCGCCATCCGGCCTGGAGTCCACCGGGGACGGCGGTCGGCCAGGGATACGACGTTGGGATCGCTGGAGAACACCATGGAGCGGGCGGAATCGGTGCCCGGGGTGGTGGTGGGTTCTCCGACGTCCGGCTTGGCGTTCTTCATCAGTTGCTCGATGCGGTCCATGGCTAGCCCTTCCGTTCTGTCATGAGGTGCGCGGGGGCAGCTTTCGCGAATGCTTTGCGTGCCCTGTGGAGGCGGACGGCTGCAGCCGAGGGTGAGCACTTGAGGCTCTCCGCCAGCTCGGCCGTGGTGAGGTCGTCCCAGTAGCTGAGCATCAGGACCTCGCGGTCGCGGTCGTTCAACCGCTGCAGGACATCCGCGACGGCGGCCCGCTGGCCGTCATTCCCGCCGGTTGCCTGGGTGCGGGCTTCTGCTTCCAGCCGCTCCACGAGTTGCTCGCGGCGCCGCCTGCCCTTGTACTCGTTGCCCAGGACGTTCCTGGCCGTGGCGATCAGCCAGCCGATGCCCGGTGGTTCGTGGAGTTGCTTCTCCCAGACAATCCTGAAGACGTCCGAGGCCAGCTCTTCGGCCCGGGCCTGATCGCTGATGCGGTAGGCAATGTAGCGGTAAACCCGCGTGAAATGCTGTGCGTGAAGAGCCGTGAACTCGTGCTCCCTGACTGCCAACATCGTGACCCTCCCGAGTCGATGAATGGGTAATTGCCAGGTCCCTTGGGGGACCTTTTAATGACTAAGTGTCCCGCCGGCACCGCTTATTTACATCGTGTGGAGGAAAGTTTTTCGGGCGCAATACGCCAGGCAAAAAACAAACCGCCTGCAGCCGGAGCCGCAGGCGGTTTGTTCTTTTGCCAACTACCAGGTCATGCGACCCGGTAGCCCCGCCGCCGCTTGGGCCGTACGGCGACGACCAACAACGCGCCGGTCAGGATCAGCGCTGTTGCGGGCCACAGCCACTGGCCGAAGCCGGCACCGGTGACCGCAAGCGCCGCACGCTCCACAGTCGTGACGTGGACCGACTTGTTGTTCTCGGTCTTGGTCTCCGGCGTGCTGGTGGTGACTGTGGCGACGTTGGTGAACGGACCATTGCCGTTGTAGTTGCTGATGGAAGCAACAACGGTAATGGTGATCGTCTGCCCCACTTCCACCAGACCCAGGGTGCAGGTGAAGGTGGTGGTCGAGTTGGTGCAGGTTCCAACACTGGAGGAAACCGTTTCCGCCTTGACCTCGGCAGGAAGGGTGTCCGTGACCACAACGTCCCGTGCCGCCGTCGGGCCCGCGTTGCTGACCGTCAGCGTGTAATCGATCCGTGCCGAGCCTCCGGTGGCCGGAAGCTGGACCTTCTGCGTACCCGTCTTGACGATGGAGACATCAGCCTCATCCGGTGCCGGGACACAGGCTTCAGCTTCGCCGCCCGGGCCATCTGTAACGGTCAGTTCGGCCGTGTTCAGGAACCCTGTACCGGTTTCGCCTTCGCCGAGGGTGCAGTTCCTTGCCTCGGATCCGGTGGCCGGAGCGATCGTCGACGTCGTGGTGACCGTAAACGTGTGCGTTGCTCCCGGATTGATGGTGGTGGATCCGGTGGTAACGGCTGTAACGGCCGTCCCGTTCCAGGCCGCGTTGACGGCGGCATCACTGCTGGCGACCGTTGCGGACACCACGGTGATTCCACCACCGAAGGCGAGTTCGTCGTCGAGCGTGTACTGCTCGGTGACGGACGAGCCGGACGTAACCGTCACGTCGTAGGTGACCGTGTAGCTGCCGTCGGCATTCTTCACGGGACCGGACGTAACGTCCTTTTCGATCACCACCGGGCCGCGCTTGCCGTTGGTGAAGGTGCAGGTGATCACGTCGCCCGGCTCGGGATCGAGTCCCACCGTGGCACCTTCGATCGTGGCGCCGTCGAACGTTTCGCCATCCAGGGTGCATTCAACACCCAGGAACCGCCAGCCGTCCTTGGCCAGTTCCCGAAGGCCCCAGTCCTGGTCAGGGTTGACGCCGGTGAACACCTTCGGATCCTGCGCTCCGGTGAGGGTGAAGTCCTCGCCGAATTCGCTGGCCTGAAGGAACCATTCGAACTCGAACTCGGTCATGTCCGTTGCCGGCACTGTCACCTTGTCCACAATCACCGTGGCCGTCTGCGTATTCTCGAACACGCAGGTGACCGTCTCGCCCGGATCCACATTGATGTTTCCGGTCTTGGTGGGACCGTCTACGCCGCTGCTGACGACGTTGTGCTCACCGTCGGTGCACTGGACGATCCGCGACGAGTACTCGGGCATCGTGTCGTCCTCTGTCACCGTGTAGCTGCCGGGAGTCACGTCCACGAACATCGCCTGGCCGGAAACGTTCGGGCCCTCCGGCATGGGATCAGCTATGGGGCTGGTCTCAATTGAGAATCCACCATCGACCAACGCCGGGCTCCCACTCGTCCAGCTGCCATCGAAGCCGAACGTCGGAGGCGTGTCTTCTGCGCTTCTGGCGTTCTTGACGATGATGATCCTGCCCTTTGCCGTGTTGGTGATGGAGCAGCTGATGTCGTCATCGGCGCCCACAGTGAACGGGACTGTGACTGTTTCCTCATTCAGGGTGCAGACGAAGTCGCCCATGGTCCACCCTGATCCCGGGTTCACTTCCGTGACGGTGTAGGTGACGCCGGGGACCAGCGGAACCGTCGTGCTTCCCGTGCCATCAACGGTAGTGATGGTCCTTTCGGTCTCGACGCCGTTCTCCTCACCAGTGACGGTGAAATCGAACTCACCGTTGCCGCCCACCGTGTTCTTGATGATGGTCAGCTCACCCGGCAGGACCTCGTTCGTCACCGCACAGGCAACTGTGTCGCCGGCCTCGATGATGAACGTGCCCGCCACTTCCTCCGTGCTGTCATCGGCATGCGTGACAGTGCAGGTGATCGCGCCACCAGTCCAGCCATCCGGGACCTGTTCGGTCAAGGTGTACTGCTCACCGGTCAGGAGGCCGGTCCAGCCGACCGTCGGGTCAGCGGTGGTTGCGTTTTGCGTCGCGTCCTGGCCGGCAGGGACCGGGTTGATGGTGAACGGGATGGACCACTCAAAGTCATCCATCACACCCGTCACCGTCTTGGTCACTTCCACCTCGCCCGGCGTTGCCGTGTTGGTCAGGCTGCAACTGATGGCCTGGCCCGGCATGGTCACCGTGAACTGGAACCCGGCAAGCTGTGCGTCCTCATCCGTCAAACCAACACAGGTAAAGTCGCTCTGGGTCCAGCCCACCGGAAGGCCCGGCTCGGTGATCGTGTACTGCTTGTTCAGCACCAGCGGCTCGAACGTGACGCTGTCCGTGCCATCACCGGTACCACTAACCGTCTGCGTGCTCACAACACCGGTCTCCACCGGGGAGATCGCAATCTCAAACGACCAGGCGTAGTCATCAGCAACACCCTCAACCGTCTTAGTGACCGTCACGGTTCCCGGGTCCGCACGGTTCACAAACGTACACGTGATCGTCTGACCCGGAGCCGGCGTCAACGAAACACCGTCTGCCGTCACCGCAGCCTGGTTGGAACAGCTCGACGCCGCAGTATCCAGCGTCCAACCGGCCACCGCCGCCTCAGCGACGGTATAGGTCGCGTTCGCCGTCAACAGATCAGAGGTGAAGGTGTTCGACAAGGTTCCATCGCCGTCGTCATCCAAGCTGAATGACTCCGGGAGGCCGCTGCCCGTAGCCGTGAACAGGAAGTCCTGATCATCGTTCGGAACAGCATCCTTGACGATGATGATCCGGCTCTTGGCTGTGTTGGTGATCGAGCAGCTGATGTCGTCGTCCGCGCCAACCACAAACGGCACGGTGACAGTCTCCTCGTTCAGGGTGCAGACGAACCCGCCCATAGTCCAGTCCGCTCCCGGGTCGACCTCAGTCACGGTGTAGTGGACGCCCGGAACCAAGGGAACCGTGGTGCTTCCGGTGCCGTCAACGGTGGTGATGGTCCTTTCGGTTTCGACGCCGTTCTCCTCACCGGTGATGGTGAAGTCGAAGGTGCCGTTGCCGCCCACTGCGTTCTTGATGATGGTCAGCTCGCCCGGCAGCACCTGGTTGGTGACTGCGCAGGCAACGGAATCACCGGCCGCAATAGTGAACGTGCCCGCTACTTCCTCTGTGGTGTCATCCGCGTGGGTGACCACGCAGGTGATGGCGCCGCCGGTCCAGCCGTCCGGGACCTGCTCCGTCAAGGTGTATTCCTCACCCGTCAGGAGTCCCGTCCACCCGACTGTCGGGTCTGCCGTTGTGGCCGACTGCGTTGCGTCCTGGCCGGCAGGGACCGGGCTGATCGTGAACGGAATGGACCACTCAAAGTCATCCATCACACCCATGACCGACTTGGTGACCTCCACCCCGCCCGGAGCCGCCGTGTTGGTCAGGCTGCAACTGATCGCCTGGCCCGGCATGGTCACGGTGAACTGGAAACCTGGATCTTGGGCATCCTCGTCCACCAGGCCAACACACGTCAGCGGACCCTGCGTCCAGCCGTCCGGGAGGACGGGCTCGCTGATGCTGTACTGCTTGTTCAGTACCAGCGGCTGGAACGTCACCGAATCCGAGGTGTTGCCGGTTCCGCTGACTTCCTGCGGGCTGACAACACCTGTCTCCACCGGGGCAATCGCGATATTGAAGGACCAGCCATAGTCATCAGCCACGCCTTCAACGGTCTTGGTGACCGTAACGCTGGCAGGCGCTGCCCGGTTCACCAACGTACACGTGATGGTCTGGCCCGGAGCCGGGGTCAGGGAAACACCCTCTGCCGTTACCACGGACTGGTTGGTGCAGCTTGAGGCTGTGGTGTCCAGCGTCCAACCGGGCACCGCCGCCTCGCTCACCGTGTAGGTCGCGTTGGCCGGAAGGAGGCCCGAGGTGAACGTGTTGGACAAGGTGGCATCGCCGTCGTCATCCAGGATGAACGACGGCGGGAGTCCACCTCCCGTGGTGGTGAACAGGAAGTCCTGGTCATCGTTGGGAACGGCGTCCTTGATGACGATGATGGTGGACCGCTGCGTGTTCGTGTAGGTACACGTCACCGTTTCACCTGGATCCAGGTCGATCGATCCCACCAGGCCGCTGGCCGAACTGGTGTCTCCTTCAAGGTTGCCCACGCAGGTCAGGCCTGTGCCGTCATAGCCGGGGGTGGGATCCAGCTCGGTCACCGAATAGGTGCCCGGCGCGACGTCGTTGAATGTCGCGTTACCGGTGCCTGCTGTGGTGGTGATGTCGAATCCGCCATCAACCAGCGCCGGGGTACCGGAGGTCCAGTTACCGTCGAACTCGAACGTGCCGTCCGCGCCGTCAACGTTCTTCACGATGATGATCCGGCCGTGGGCGGTGTTCGTGATGGAGCAACTGATGTCATCGTCTGCACCCACGGTGAATGGGACGGTAACCGTCTGGTTGTTCAACGTGCAAACGAACTCCCCTGCCGTCCAGCCTGACCCCGGGTTCACCTCGGTCACGGTGTAGTGGACGCCGGGAACCAGCTGCACCGTGGCAGTCCCGGTGCCGTCTACTGTCTCGATCGTCCTTTCGGTCTCGACGCCGTTCTCCTCACCGGTGATGGTGAAGTCGAACGACCCGTTGCCGCCCACCGTGTTCTTGATGATGGTCAGCTCACCCGGCAGGACCTGGTTCGTCACTGCACAGGCAACAGAATCGCCCGCTTCGATGGTGAACGTGCCTTCCACTTCCTCGGTGGTGTCATCGGCATGCGTGACAGTGCAGGTGATGGCGCCGCCGGTCCAGCCGTCCGGGACCTGCTCGGTGAGGGTGTATGCCTCGCCGGTCAGGAGGCCTGTCCAGCCAACCGTTGGATCTGCGGTGGTGGCGTTCTGCGTCGCATCCTGGCCCGCAGGCACCGGGCTGATGGTGAACGGAATGGACCATTCAAAGTCATCCATCACACCCGTCACCGTCTTGGTCACTTCCACCTCGCCCGGCGTTGCCGTGTTGGTCAGGCTGCAACTGATGGCCTGGCCCGGCATGGTCACCGTGAACTGGAACCCGGCAAGCTGCGGGTCCTCATCCGTCAAACCAACACAGGTGAAGTCGCTCTGGGTCCAGCCCACCGGAAGGCCCGGCTCGGTGATCGTGTACTGCTTGTTCAGCACCAGCGGCTCAAACGTCACGGAATCCGACGAATTACCCACCCCGCTGACTTCCTGCGGGCTGACAACGCCGGCCTCAACGGGGGCAATCGCAATGTTGAAGGCCCAAGCGTAATCGTCGGCAACACCCTCAACAGCTTTCGTCACCGTGACACCGGCCGGTGCCGCACGGTTCACAAACGTGCAGGTGATCGTCTGGCCCGGAGCCGGCGTCAACGAAACACCGTCTGCCGTTACCGGCGCCTGGTTGCTGCACATCGATGCCTGCAGATCCAGCGTCCAGCCCGCCACGGCGGACTCGCTCACCGTGTACGTTGCGTTGGCCGGAAGGAGGCCCGAGGTGAACGTGTTGGACAAGGTGGCATCGCCGTCGTCATCCAACGTGAATGATGGCGGGAGGCCGGTGCCCGTAGTGCTGAACAGGAAGTCCTGGTCATCGTTGGGATCGGCGTCCTTGATGATCACGATGCTGGATCGCTGCGTGTTCGTGTAGGTACACGTCACCGTCTCCCCTGCGTCCAGGTCAATGGTGCCGGTCAGGCCCGAGGACGAACTGGTGTCCCCCTCGAGGCTTCCCACACACGTCAGGCCAGTCCCGTCATACAGGGGCGCCGGGTCCATCTCGGAGACGGAATAGGTACCGGGCGCAACGTTAATAAACGTGGCCTGGCCCGTTCCCTGCTCCGTGGTGATTCCGAATCCACCGTCAACAAGAGCCGGCGTTCCGGAGGTCCAGTCACCGTCGAACTCGAACGAGCCGTCCACGCCTTCGACGTTCTTCACGACGACGATTTTGCCTTGCGCCGTGTTGGTGATGGAACAGCTGATGTCATCGCCTGCGCCCACAACAAACGGAACAGTGACGCTCTGGTTGTTCAGTGTGCAGACAAGGTCACCGGCAGCCCAGCCCGCACCGGGATTTACCTCGGTCACCGTGTAGTGGACGCCCGGAACCAGCGGAACCGTCGCGCTGCCGGTGCCGTCAACGGTGCTGATGGTCCGTTGCGTTTCCGTACCGTCTTCCTCGCCCGTGATGGTGAAGTCGAAGGAGCCATTGCCGCCCACCGCATTCTTGATGATGGTCAGCTCGCCCGGCAGCACCTGGTTGGTCACCGCGCAGGCCACGGAATCGCCGGCCTCGATGATGAACGTGCCCTGGACCTCGTCGGTGCTGTCATCCGCGTGGGTTATCACGCAGGTGATGGCTCCCCCGGTCCAGCCGTCCGGGACCTGCTCCGTGAGGGTGTATTGCTCACCGGTCAGGAGTCCCGTCCAACCAACCGTCGGATCCCCCGTAGTGGCCGACTGGGTAGCGTCCTGGCCCGCAGGTACCGGGTTGATGGTGAACGGAATGGACCACTGGAAGTCATCCAGCACACCGGTGACGGTCTTGGTCACCTCCACTTCACCGGGAGCTGCGGTGTTGGTCAGGCTGCAACTGATGGCCTGGGCCGGACTGGTGACGGTGATCTGGAATCCGGCAAGCTGTGGATCCTCGTCCGTCAGGCCCGTGCAGGTGATGGCGCTTTGGGTCCAGCCGACAGGGAGCCCCGGTTCGGTGATGGTGTACTGCTTGTTCAGCACCAACGGCTGGAACGCCACGGAATCGGACGTGTTGCCGGTTCCGCTGACCAGCTGGGGACTCACGACGCCGGCTTCCACCGGGGAAATCGCGATGCTGAACTCCCACGCGTAATCGTCAGCGACGCCCTCAACTGTCTTGGTGACGGTGATGCTGGCGGGCGCTGCCCGGTTCACGAAGATGCAGGTAATGGTCTGGCCGGCAGTGGGCGTGAGCTCCACGCCGGTGCCGGTCACGGCTGCCTGGTTCGTGCAGGTTGAGGCTGTGGTGTCCAGCGTCCAACCGGGCACTGCGGTTTCGTTCACCGTGTAGGTTGCGTTGGCCGGAAGGAGGCCCGAGGTGAACGTATTCGACAACGTGGCATCGGCGTCGTCATCAAGAATGAACGACGGCGGCCATGCTGTTGCCTCCGCATTGTCCGGTCCGCCCGTGGTAAACGCGAAGTCCTGGTCATCGTTGGGATCTGCGTCCTTGATGATCACGATCGTGGAGCGCTGAGTATTCGTGTAGGTACACGTCACCGTCTCGCCCGGATCCAGATCGATAGTGCCCACCATGCCCGTGGCGGAGCTGGTATCACCATCGAGGCTGCCCACACAGGTCAGGCCCGTGCCGTCATACTCGGGAGCAGGATCCAGCTCGGTCACTGAATAAGTGCCCGGCGCGACGTCGTTGAACGTCGCGTTGCCGGTGCCTGCGGTGGTGGTGATGTCGAATCCGCCGTCAACCAGGGCCGGCGAACCGGAGGTCCAGCTGCCGTCGAACTCGAACGTGCCGTCCGCGCCGTCAACGTTCTTGACGACGATGATGCGGCCGTGGGCGGTGTTCGTGATCGAGCAACTGATGTCATCATCAGCGCCCACGGTGAACGGGACGGTAACCGTCTGGTTGTTCAAGGTGCAGACGAAGTCGCCCATGGTCCAGCCCGCGCCCGGGTTCACTTCCGTGACCGTGTAGTGGACGCCCGGCACCAGGGGAACCGTGGTGCTTCCGGTGCCGTCCGCGGTCACGATCGTTTCTTGAACGACGACGCCGTTCTCCGCACCAGTGACGGTGAAGTCAAACGACCCGTTGCCGCCCACCGTGTTCTTGATGATGGTCAGCTCACCCGGAAGCACCTCGTTGGTCACCGCGCAGGCCACGGAATCGCCGGCCTCGATGGTGAACGTGCCTTCAACGTTGTCAGTGGTGTTATCGGCGTGCGTGACGGTGCAGGTGATCGCGCCACCTGTCCAGCCATCCGGGACCTGCTCCGTCAGGGTGTACTGCTCACCGGTCAGGAGGCCGGTCCAGCCGACAGTCGGGTCCGCGGTGGTTGCGTTTTGCGTCGCGTCCTGGCCGGCAGGGACCGGGTTGATGGTGAACGGAATGGACCACTCAAAGTCATCCATCACGCCCGTCACCGTCTTGGTCACTTCCACCTCACCCGGCGTTGCCGTGTTGGTCAGGCTGCAAGTGATCGCCTGGCCCGGCGTGGTCACCGTGAACTGGAAGCCCGCCAGCTGGGTGTCTTCATCCACCAGGCCTGTGCAGGTCACTGCGCCCTGGGTCCAGCCATCCGGAAGGCCAGGTTCGGTGATGGTGTACTGCTTGTTCAGCACCAGCGGCTGGAACGTCACAGAGTCAGACGTATTGCCGGTTCCGCTGACCTCCTGCGGGCTGACTACACCTGTCTCCACGGGGGCGATCGCAATGTCGAAGGCCCAGGCGTAGTCGTCGGCAACGCCCTCAACAGTTTTGGTCACCGTGACGCTGGCGGGTGCCGCACGGTTCACAAAGGTGCAGGTGATGGTCTGTCCTGGGGTTGGCGTCAGGGACACCCCGTTGGCGGTGACCGCTGCCTGGTTGCTGCAGACCGATGCGGTGGTGTCCAGAGTCCAACCCGGTACTGCTGTCTCGTTCACGGTGTAGGTCGCGTTGGCCGGGAGGAGGCCCGAGGTGAAGGTGTTGGACAAGGTGGCATCGGCGTCGTCGTCCAAGGTGAACGTCCCTGGCCAGTCCGCAGGATCGGTGGTGTCCGGGCCGCCCGTTGTGAACAGGAAGTCCTGGTCATCGTTGGGATCGGCGTCCTTGATGATCACGATGGTCGAGCGCTGCGTGTTCGTGTAGGTACACGTCACCGTCTCGCCCGGATCCAGATCGATAGTGCCCACCATGCCCGCTGCGGAGCTGGTGTCACCGTCAAGGCTGCCCACGCAGGTTAGCGCGGTTCCGTCATATTCGGGAGTCGGATCGAACTCGGTGACCGTAAACGGCGAACCGTCCTTGGGGACCACCACCCCACTCCACGTCTGGCTGGCCGTACCGTTCTCCGTAGTGAGCTGGAATCCGTTCACTACCTCGCCGGTTTCGGGATCACTCCAGTCGCCGCTGAAGTCGAACGTGCCGTCCTCTCCCTCGACGTTCTTGACGATCACGATCGTTCCGCGGCCGGCCTCATTGACCCAGCGGCAGGTGATGCCCGTGGTGGCGTCCTTGGGCACGACCAGGCTGCCGGTCAGCGCCTCCGGCTGGTAGGTGGGTTCGACGCCGGTACACACCAGTGAGTTGGCGTAAGCCGCGTCATTTCCGGCATCCAGCACTTCGGAAAGGCCCACCGTTTCGCCGGAGAGGACGGTAACCGTCTTGACCGGGGAATCCACTTCGCTGCCTTCAATACCTGCAGATACGGAGGTTTCCGGGGAGCCCGGGAAGGTGGAGGTGACCGCCAGTTCTGCGGCGTCACCTGCAGCGCCGTTGATCCACTCCTTCTCCAGGACCAGTTCAACGCTGGTGCGGTTGTTGGTGAACGTGCAGGTCACAGGAGCCGCGGTCTTGGGCATTGTGTAGGAACCGGTGGTTCCCGCCGTCGACGGTCCTGCGTTACAGGACAGCGAGCTGGTGTACGCACCGATGTTCGCGGCTCCGAGAACTTCCGCGAGCTGAATGGTTTCGCCGGACAGGACGTTGGCGGTAACCACGTTGGTGGTGTCAGTGAACTGCGCGGTGCCGTCCGCCGTCGAGGTCGCTCCGTCGGCTGGGGTCTGTCCCAGCGTCGCGGTGATGTCCAGGTCCGCGGTGTCGCCGGCGGCTGCGTTGGTCCAGTGCTTCTGCAGGGTCACCACGGCGCTGGTGCGCGTGTTGGTGAAGGTACAGGTCACCGGCACCGGAGTGACCGGCACCTGGTAGGCGCCGGAGAGGGCAAGGGGTGTGTACGTCAGTCCATCTGCGGAACAAGCCAGGGCCGCCGTATAGGAAGCCCCATTGGCATCTGCCAGCAGCTCGCTCAACGTGACCGTCTCACCGGCGTAGATGGTGAGGACAGCCGGGCTGGTGGTGTCCGGCGCAGTCGAAGAACCCGCGGCGCCACCCGGCACCAGGCCACTGCTGCCCGAGGCCGTCAGCGATGCCGTGTCCCCGGCCAGGCCGTTGACCCAGGCCTTCGTGAGCGTAAGCTCGGCGGACTTGCGGGTGTTCTGGAAGGTACAGGTCACCGTGACATCGGGCGACGTGACAACAAAATTGCCGCTGGTTCCTGTGTTATCAGCGGGGGCAATGCCGTTGTCGCAGACCAGCACCGATGAGTAGAGGTCCATGTTCGTTCCGGTGTGGGCGGCCTCTGAAACGCTGACCTGCTCGCCCAGAACAACCTGGACGGTGCCGGATACATAACCGTTTCCAACACCTGCGGCAGGGCTGACAACGTTGGCGTTGATGGAGAGGTCAAACAGGCCCGGATCCGCGGCCGGGGTGAGCGTCTTGGCCACCCGGACATCAGCTGTCTGCTTGGCGTTGTTGAACGTACAGGTCACGATGTGGCCCGGCTGGATGGCGATCCCGGACAGCGTGCCCGTCGCCGGATCGAACGTAGTACCGGCCAGCGGATCAGTGCCGTCCACACAAGTAGCGGACACCTTGGTCCAGAACTGCTCAGCGGTGGATTCCGTTACCGAGTAAACGCCCGGATTCATCTCTTCAGCCAACTCCGCCCCCACAGGGGTGACGTTGTTGACGGTGGTGATGCTGCCCGTGAGGACCTGCGTGTTCTGGGCATCCCTGCCATCGAAGCTGAAGGTGCCATCACGCAGGGTGGTGGTCTTCTTGACGATCAACCGGCCCTGCTGGTCATTGGTGAAGGTACAGGTGACGATGTCGCCGGCTGCCAAGGTGACCGTCGTGGACAGATTGCCCTGAAGATAACCCGTGGCCGACGAAGCTCCCGAACCCTCAGTGGTGATGGTGCACGCAATGTTCACCAGCGCATAGTCGGGGTCGTACTCCACGTTCGCAGCACCCAGCAGCTCGGCAACCGTGTATTCACCCGGTGCCAGTTCCGGCGAAGCGTTGGACTGGCCGATCATCAGGCTGAAGTCGGATGTCCCGTCCGGAGCCACAGCATTATTCGCGTAGTTGGTATCAAAGCCGAAGGTGTCGGTGGGCGTCTTGCCGCGGCCGTCCTTGGCCACCACGATCTGGCCCGCCTGGTTGTTCGTGAACGTACAGGTGGTGACCTGCCCGGGCACCGTGGTGACAGTGACAGCGACCTGTGGCGAAAAGACCTGGTCCGGCTGCCCCGGGGTGACACAGGTAGTCCCCGCGTAGGTCCACGACGGAGTGTCCAAGGGCAGGGTTTCGGAGATGGTGACAGAGGTGCCCGGTGTGTAGTTCAGGACGTCAGAGGTGTCGCCAAGTGTCAGGTTGAAGCCCGGCTTGCCCGTGGCGGTGAAAGCGAACGGCACGTTGGTGTCACCGGCGCCCGCCTTGGCAACCACCAGGCCGGAGGTCCTGTTGGTGATCACACACGAGGTCTGCATGCCCGAAATGCTTGATGGCGGGATCTGGAAGTCGATGTCGATGGCTTCATTGGCAGGAGTTGCAGGATCATCGTTTTGGTACACAATCGTGGACGGCACAATCTGGCCCGTGAACGGGTTGTACCAGGTACAGGTGATGTTCATCAGCTGCCAGCCGTCCGGCAGCACGGTTTCGCGAAGCTGGTAGTCAGGCTCGGCGATGACGTTGCTCCAGGTGTGTGTATCCCCAATCTGGATATCCGAACGGATCATGTTGTTGGCCACGGGCGCCTTGAGCACTCCCCCGCCGCTCGCCTGGAGATTGGATGAGTAGACCTGTGCGCCGTCGGACTGGTTGAGCTCATACGTGAAGACCGCGTTGCTGGCCACGTCGGGCGATGCCACCTTGGAGATGTTGACGGTGGAGCAGTTGTTGATCACCACAGGATCCGCGAAGGCGAACCGGTCCTGGAGCTCGGCCTGGATCGAGTTGCCGGTCCTGGTCAGCATGCCCGCTACCGTAAACGCGCCACAGGGGCTGTCCGGATTGGAGCCGTCACCCATCAGGTTGTTCGCAGTCAGGTCAACGGCATACTCCACGAACGTGGCCGGATTCGCGCTGGGGTAATCGGGATTCGGGCCTTGCGCCCACTGGAAGGCAACCAGCGGGGCGGACTCGATCCACGAACTGCCGTTCCAGCGGTAGGACGTGAGGCTTGCCGTCCCCGTATTGGGCGCGAAGTCGAATTCCAGCAGAATGTCATCTGAACGCCCGGCGATGGGTCCTTCCAGGATGGAAAGCATTGACATATCGCCGCTGCCCTGGGGATCCCGGGCCATGGACTGGTAGAGCACGTAGTGGTACTGGCCGTCCACATCAACGACCTCATAGGCGCTGCCGCCGGAACAGATGTCATCCTTGGTATTAACGTTAGACACCGTTTGCGCCCAGGGATTGTCATTGAGCTTGCCGGTGTAGGAGGTCTCCGTGCCGGCACCGCAGACGTCATCAGGATTCTGGGTCAGGTCAAGGAGGCCAGTCGTCGGCCGCCCCTGCGGAGTCAGGCCCGGACCATACGGCGCGTTCCAGTCATTGGGACCGGCCCGGTTGCCATCAATCGCGAAAGAGGTGAATTCACCGCCTGCGGTATGGCCCGGTATGGCTGCGAAAGCCGGAGCCGCAAGCCCGAAGGGCCCGGCTACAGCCAGGACCACCGCGGTAAGAAAGGTGATGAATCCGCGGCGCTGTAAGCGCCTGCGCGGTACTGCATGCCTCATGACATCTCCAGGGAACTGACGGCCCAAGCGCCGTCGCCCTGCGGGACAGCGCACTTACCAGCTGTCCCAGGCCCAAATGTCTCCCCAAGACAACCAACGATTGAACGGGCAGCTCCCCAGCCCCCATGTCCGTACAGGGCAGAGCGTACGCCGATCCAGCGCCGTGTGGCCGGGCATTATTTGGCCGTAAATCGGGTGAAAGGGTTAACTGCGTAGCAGACGGGGTCCTGAGGGCACCAACCAAGTAGTGCGCAGAAAAAGTCAGGTACTGCGGCCGGGAATTTCCCAGAGTTTCCCGGCGGGACCCCGGGACTACCGGAGGGCTACCGGGCGCGCGCTACGGGCCGTGGGTAAAGGAACGCACGGTCTCGTTGTCGTCGTTCAGTGTCACAGTGACATCCAGCAGTTGGCCGGCCAGTGCCAGGGGAAGCCAGTGTTCGGCATCCTGCCACATACGCTCGGCAGGCAAGGCGCCGACGTCGAACCATTCAGGGCGGATTTCATCGGTTTCCACCGGGTCCCCGGACCAACGGCGCGTGACGAACAGCCGGGTGGTCATGTTCCATTCTGGTTTTGCCGGGAAATCGAACAGCACCACTCCGGCGTCCTCCAGGTCCTGTTCCAGCACCACCACGCCGGATTCTTCAAACACCTCGCGGCAGGCGGCTTCGGCATCGGTTTCACCCGGTTCAACGTGCCCGCCGATTCCCACGATCTTGCCGGCGCCAAAGCCTGTTTTCTTCAGTCCCAGCAGCACCTGGCCGGACTCCGGGCTGCCGCGCAGCAGGAAGCAAAGGGTAACGGCTGCCATGGCTACCCGAACGCCCGGGGATGCGCGGCTGCGTAGATTTCCCGGAGCGTGTCCGCGGTAACCAGGGTGTACACCTGTGTGGTGGTTACCGAGGCGTGGCCCAGCAGTTCCTGGACCACACGGACATCGGCTCCGCCTTCCAGGAGATGGGTGGCGAAGGAATGCCTGAGGGTGTGCGGTGAAACGTCCTTGGTGATGTTGGCCTTCTCCGCAGCAGTCTTCAGGATGGTCCAGGCACTCTGCCTGCTGATCCGGCCGCCACGCGCGTTGAGGAACAGGGCCGGTGTGCCCTTCCCCTTCGCTGCGAGCAGCGGGCGGCCGCGCACCAGGTAGGCTTCCAGCGCCCGGGCACCATAGGAACCCAGGGGCACCAGGCGTTCCTTGGAACCCTTGCCGAACAGCCGGACCACTGCCGGACCGGGTTCTTCGGTGGCCAGGCTGAGATCATCCACGTCCAGGCCCACTCCCTCGCTGATGCGGGCGCCGGTGGAGTACAGGAATTCAAGCAGCGCGCGGTCCCTCAGCCCCGTGGGAGTATCGGCCCCGCAGGCCTCCAGGATCCGGGTCACTTCATCCACGCTGATGGCCTTGGGCAGCCGCTTGCCGGGCATGGGCGGGTGGACGTCGCTGGCGGGATCGGAAGGGGCCAGCCCCTCCAGTGCCCAGAATTTATGGAGTCCCCGGACAGCGACCACCGTCCGTGCCGCTGACCGCACCCCCAGGGGTGTGCCGCCGTCGGATCCGTCAGAGAGTGCCTGCACGAATCCCGTGACATGTTGCCGCGTTACCTGTGACGGTTCAGTGCAGCCCTGTTCCCGCAGGTAGGCGGCGTAGCGGGAGAGGTCGCGGCGGTAGGCGGACAGCGTGTTGGCGGCCAGTCCGCGTTCCACACCCATGTGCTGGAGGTAGTCCCCCACGGCATGGTCGACGGCGGTCCGAACTTCCGCCGGGGCCGCACCTGCCATCAGCGCTGCTTGGGGTGGGCAGGCCAGGGCGCATCTGCCGGACGCAGGTCCCGGTAGCCGTTGGCGCGCGCGGCTGCCGCGGCAAGGATTCCGACGACGGCGGAAGGGTTATGCAGGTGCCCTGCCAGGACTGCCGTCACGGCATCGTCCAGGGAGATCCAGTGGAACTCGATCTCCGCTTCCTCATCCGTGCGCTCATGGCGCTCGTGGTGCGGGACGTCCGTGAGGTCCCGGGCCAGGTAGATGCGGATGGCTTCGCTGGAGGAACCCGGCGAATTGAAGAAATCGGCCAGGACATGCCAGGTGCCTGCGGCGATGTCCGCTTCCTCGGCCAGCTCGCGGGCGGCACCGACGACGAAATCCTCGCCCTCGATATCCAGCAGCCCCGCCGGAATCTCCCACAGGTCCATGCCCACCGGGTGGCGGTACTGCTTCAGCAGCAGGATCTGGCCGGCCTCGTTCATGGGCAGCACGGCAACGGCACCGGGGTGGTCGATGAAATCGCGGGTCAGCACCGCTGAGTTGTCGCTCAGCTGGAAGTCGTCACTGACCACATCCCAGATCCGGCCTTCATAGACCTTCCGGGAAGACACCAGACGGCGCGGGCTCGGCGCATCCAAAACCTGCCGTACAGATGAAGCAGTTTCAGAATTACCGGGCATCGCGCCGTCCTTTGTTTGTGGTGTCTACTTGGCTGCAGCCGCGCGGGACTTCCCGACGGCGGCAACCGGCTCTGCTGCCTGGGCTGCGGGACCGTTCTGGTGGTCCAGCGCGGCCTTGACCAGCCCGGCGAAGAGCGGGTGCGGGCGGGTGGGACGCGAGCTCAGTTCCGGGTGGGCCTGGGTTGCGACGTAGTACGGGTGCACCTCGCGCGGCAGCTCAACGTATTCGACGAGCTTGCCGTCCGGGGACGTACCGGAGAAAACCAGGCCTTCGGCAGCGATCTGCTCGCGGTACTTGTTGTTGACCTCGTAGCGGTGGCGGTGACGCTCGCTGGCGGTGGTGGCACCGTAGGTTTCGGCAACCACGGAGCCGGCGTCAAGCTTGGCCTCGTAGAGTCCCAGGCGCATGGTGCCGCCCAGGTCTCCCTTGCCTTCGACGATGTCCAGCTGCTCTTCCATGGTGGCAATCACCGGATACTTGGAATCGGGCTCGAACTCGGAGGAAGACGCGCCTTCAAGGCCAACCACGTTGCGGGCATATTCGATAACCATGCACTGCAGGCCCAGGCAGAGGCCCAGCACCGGCAGCTTGGTTTCGCGGGCGAACTTCAGCGCGCCCAGCTTGCCTTCGAGGCCACGGATGCCGAAGCCGCCCGGAACGCAGATGGCGTCCACGCCGGCCAGGGACTTCTGGGCACCTTCGAGGGTTTCGCACTCGTCCGAGGGGACCCAGCGGATCTTGACCTTGGCTTCGTTCGCGAAACCGCCGGCGCGCAGGGCCTCCGTGACGGACAGGTAGGCGTCCGGGAGATCGATGTACTTGCCAACCAGCGCGATTTCCACGTGGTGCTTCGGGTTGTGGACTGCCTCGAGCAGCCTGTCCCAGCTGGTCCAGTCAACGTCCTTGAACGGCAGGTCCAGGGCGCGGACGATGTAGGAGTCCAGGCCCTGGGAGTGCAGGGTCTTGGGGATGTCGTAGATGCTGGGGGCGTCTGCGGCGTTAACCACGGCGTCGATATCGACGTCACACATGCGGCCGATCTTCTCGCGCATGGCATCGGGTACCTCGCGGTCCGAGCGGATGACGATCGCTTCCGGCTGGATACCGATGGAACGCAGCGCGGCGACTGAGTGCTGCGTGGGCTTGGTCTTCAGTTCCTGGGACGGGCCGATGTACGGGACCAGGGAGACGTGGAGGAAGAAAACGTTGCCGCGGCCGATGTCCTGGCGGACCTGGCGGGCGGATTCGAGGAACGGCTGGGACTCGATGTCTCCAACGGTGCCGCCGATCTCAGTGATGATGACGTCCGGCGCGCTCTTGCCCTCGGCGGGAAGCCGCATGCGGCGCTTGATTTCATCGGTGATGTGCGGGATGACCTGGACGGTGTCGCCGAGGTATTCGCCGCGGCGTTCCTTGGCAATCACCGTGGAGTAGACCTGCCCGGTGGTGACGTTCGCTGATCCTTCGAGGTTTTCGTCAAGGAAGCGTTCGTAGTGCCCGATGTCCAGGTCTGTCTCGGCGCCGTCGTCAGTGACAAAGACTTCGCCGTGCTGGAAGGGGTTCATCGTGCCCGGATCCACGTTCAGGTAGGGATCGAGCTTTTGCATAGTTACAGACAAGCCGCGTGCCCGCAGGAGGTGGCCGAGGCTCGAAGCCGTCAGTCCCTTACCGAGCGAGGACGCCACACCACCGGTGACGAAGATGTGTTTGGTCGTCTTGGACGAGCCCGGGAACCGGGAATTTACACGGGAATTTGATCGCTGCACCACGGAATTCGAGCTTATCATCAATTGAGCCTTCCACTGGCCGGTGGGACATTTCCCAAATGATTCAGTGTGCCGGGCCGGAGGCCTGCGATCAAGGGGTGACCACTCCTAGGTCAGGTCATCCATCAGCCGGGCCAGGATGTCGTTCATGGCGAGCAGCCCCACCAGCTTGTTCCCCTCCACCACCACCAGCCTGCTCAGGTCATACCGGCTCATCAGCGTTGCTGCCTGCCGGACGGACAGATCCTCGTTGACGGTAATGGCCGGAATGGTTGCGGCGTCGTAGACGTTGAGCAGGTCCACATCGCCCTCTTCCGCCACCACAGTCTGCAGGAGTTCCCTGTAGCTCAGCATCCCGTACGCGTCATGGGGGTGCTGCGGTTCGACCACCAGGCTCTTGACCGCGTTCTCCTTCATCGCCGAAAGAGCTTCACGCAGGGAGCTGTAGGGGGAAATGGTAACCACCTTGGGCACCATCACATCTTTGACCGTGAGCATCGCATTTTCCTCCTGGTTTTTTTCCGGGCCGGCTTCAGGAACCCTCGCGTCGCAGGTGCTCTTCGAACCGGACCACCTGCCGCAGGTCGATTCCCGTCAGGTGCTCAATGGGGATCGCGAAGGCGAGCCCGCGTGATTCGTTGTCCTTCACCAGCACCTGATGGAGTTCCTTCAGGATGGGAGCGGTCAGATGATTGCCCACCACCATCAGCAGGACCGATTGGGCGCCTTCAAAAGTCAGCCCGAAAAACGTCTTCCTGGCCTCCCCGCCGATGCCTTTGCCGGGCAGGATGGTCACCCCCGTTGCGCCTGAGCGCTGGGCGTGTTTAATCACCCGTTCCTCAAGCTCGTCCGGAGCTATGA
Organism: Pseudarthrobacter sp. J47; assembly: GCF_049810315.1. GTDB lineage: Bacteria > Actinomycetota > Actinomycetes > Actinomycetales > Micrococcaceae > Arthrobacter. Next base: position 1,467,150 of record NZ_CP187358.1, on the reverse strand, counting down.
CAACTATTGCTGTGAACTTCACGGCGCTTCCTTTCGGAGCCGGGGAAATCCTTCCATCACCATGGCATACACCATGACAGCGATGACAGGGAAGATGGAGGCGAAGGCAATAAGTCCGAACCCGTCGATGAGGACGTCCCGCCCTTCAACCGTGGCGGCCAGCCCGATGCCCAGGGCAGTGACAAGCGGGACGGTGACTTCCGACGTCGTGACGCCGCCCAGGTCGAAAGCCAATGCCACGATGTACTTGGGTGTACAGAAAACCAGCACGATCGCCACCGCGTAGGCCACCATGATGAAGTAGTGGAACGGTCCACCGATGAGGATGCGAAAGGCGCCAAACGCAATCCCCAGGGCAACCCCGAGCGCGACGATGATCCGGAGGGCGGATGCACTGATTCTTCCGGGCGCCGCGTCCTGTGCCTGTTCGCCGATGGCCACCAACGCCGGTTCGGCCATGGTGACTGCGAAACCGATGAGAAACGCAAAAAGCAGGATCAGTACGGGGTTGGCCTGCCGGATCAGCTGCTCGGCCATCAGCGTCCCCAGCGGGAACAGCCCCAGCCTCAGGCCAACGACGAAGGCGTAAAGGCCCACCAGGACCAGCACAAAGCCCACACCGACCCGCAGCGGATGAGCCAGCCGGCGCCGGAGCGCAACGAACTGGAAAAACAGGACCACCCCCACGATCGGCAGGACTTCACGGATCATCCCGGCCAGGCCGAAGATCATTCCGGCCACCCAGTCAGTGGGATCCTCCCCGGACTCCCCCACTGGCAGCACCGCGGCACCGCCGCCGAAGTTGTAAACCCAGATGCCGTACAGCTGGACCCCGATCATGGGGACCATAACGCACAGTGCCACCAGGCCGAAGCCGTCCGCCAGGAGGCTGCGCCCCCTGATGGAATTGGCCAGGCCCAAACCGATGGCGGCGATCAGCGGAACACTGACGATGTTGGTGGTCACTCCGCCTGAATCATAGGAAAGGCCCACAATCTCAGGCGGGGCCACATACGTCAGCCCCAGCACCACGGCGTAACCGCCGATCAGTATCCGGTGGACGGCCCATCCCCGCAACACCCGCAAAATCCCGGCCACCATGACCAGCCCTACCGATGCGGCTATGACAAAGCGCAAACCAACGCTGTCGATCCGGCCGCCGCTGACATGTTGGGCCTGCTCGGCTACGGCAAGAACGGCGGGTTCGGCAACCGAAGCAGCAAAGCCAATGGCAAATCCGAACGGCAGCAGCAGCTTAAGCGCCCCGCGGCGGACAAACTGGTTGGACAGGTTCTTGCCCACGGGGAAAATGCTAAGGTCCAGCCCCTGGAGGAACAGGGCGATGCCCACCGCCACAATCAGCAGGCCAGCCACCAGGGCCAACGGATCCTGCGGCATGGACCGGAAAACAAATGCCTGGAAGACCACGACTACAACCACAATGGGCAGCAGGTTCCTGAGCGCCTTGAAGAATTCCGCCGTGAACCTGCTGAGGTGCTCCATCCGGCCTCTCCCCGGTCAGATGCCTGCGAGTATCGGGGACGTCCCAGTTTGCCGGACAGCCGGAACAGTGTCCATCCCCTGGCTTGGCGGCAGCGGGCAGCCGAGCGGCCGCCGGGGGCGTCGGCCCCGGGTGTCAGCGCGGGTGTCAGGCGCGGGTGTCAGGCGCGGGCGTCGGGCCCGGGTGTCAGGCCCGCTGGGGCAGGAGCTTGGCGTCGTCCAGCAGTTCCTGGGCGTGGGCCTGGGCTGATTCGGAATCCTCCTGGCCGGCCAGCATCCTGGCCAGTTCCCGGACCCGCTCCGTGCCGTCAAGCAGCCGGACGTCACTGGAGGTGAACCCGGTGGCCGTACCGCCGTCGGCTCCCCTGACGGACGTTTTGGTCACGGTGATGTGCTGGTCCGCGAACGCCGCAACCTGCGGCAGGTGGGTGACCACCAGGACCTGCACGTGCTGCGCCAGCATGGCCAGCCTTCGGCCGATTTCGACGGCGGCCCGCCCGCCAACACCGGCGTCAACCTCGTCGAAGACAAACGTGGGCACCGGGTCCACGGCCGCGAGCACCACTTCGATGGCCAGCATCACCCGGGACAGTTCACCGCCGGATGCCCCCTTGCCCAATGGCCTGGCCGGCGCGCCGGAGTGCGGCTGGAGCAGGAAGCTGATGTCGTCGGCACCATGCGGTCCCAGCTGGCCGGCCGCCTCAAGGTTGATGACCAGCGTGGCATCCGCCATGGCCAGGGCCTTGAGCTCCGCGCTGACCCGGGCGGAGAGGTCCTTGGCCGCCTTGGCACGGATCTTGCTGATGGCCGCGGCCTGCTTCTGCAGCTCGGCCCCGGCGCGGACCACTTCCGCGTCCAGGGCTTCGATCCGGGTGGAATCGTCCTGCAGTTCATCGAAGCGGACCCGGGCGTTCTCTGCCCAGACCAGCACCTCATCGATGCTGGGCGCATACTTGCGGACCAGTTTGGCCAGCGCAGCCCTGCGGTCTTCGATCTCGGCCAGCCGCTCCGGGCCTTCGGTATCAAGCCCTGCCTGGTAGCTGGCCAGTTCGGTGGCGATGTCATTGAGCAGGAAGCCGACCTCCGCCAGCCGGGCAGCAGCCGAACCCAGCTCGGCATCGTGCTCAGCCACGTGTTCCAGCGTTCGCTTGGCCGAATCCACCAGGGTGGTGGCGTCTCCGGCATCACCGAAGTCCTCGGCGATCAGGGCCTGGTGGGCCGTGTTGGCAGCAATCCTGAGTTCTTCGACGTTGGCGAGCTTGACGGCTTCGGCCTTGAGTGACTCGTCCTCGCCCGGCTGCGGGTCCACCTCGTCGATCTCTGCCAGCGCGATCTCCAGGGACTCCGCCTCACGCAGCCTGTCCCGGGCAGCACTGCGCAGGGTGTCCAGCTCGGCCTGGCTGGCCTTCCAATGGCTGTACAGGGCCTGGTACGTAGCCAGCGGACCGGCCAGCGCCTCCCCCGCGAACTTGTCCAGTGCGCCGCGCTGTGCGGTTGCGCCCTTGAGCCGGATCTGGTCCGACTGGCCGTGCACCACCACCAGCGACTCACCGATCTCGGCCAGGACACCCACCGGCGCGGCCCGGCCGCCCAGGAACGCGCGGCTGCGTCCGTCGGCACCCAGGCGCCTGGCGAGGATCAGCTCCGAGCCGCCGTCGAACTCTTCCACGTCAGCACCGGCGTCCGTTGCCCGCAACACAGCGGGATGACCGGCGTCGAGCTTCACCACAGCCTCCGCGCTGGCGTTCTTCGCCCCGCTCCGGACGGCACCGGCGTCTGCCCTGGCGCCCAGCAGGAGTCCGACGGCGGTAACCACCATCGTTTTACCGGCACCTGTCTCGCCGGTAACCACGCTCAGGCCTGGGCCCAGCGGGAGGGTGGCGTCCGTAATGACGCCGAGGTCTCTGATTCTCAGTTCTTCAAGCATGGGTCACTGTGCTTTCGGAGGGTCAGTTTCTTCTGGCAGGTCTGTGTCCGGGGAAAGATCAGCTTGCGGCGAGGGCAGCGGCGGCATGGGGCGAGGGGTGCGGATGACCGGGATGGGACCGGTATGGACCACTTCAGCCTGGGCAACCGGCCCCCGCCAGCCATGGATGGGAAGCTCGAACTTGCGGACCAGGCGGCCGGAGAACGGAGTCTGGTGGGTCCGGGCCAGGCGGACCGGCGTGGCGGACTTGGTTACTTCCACCCGGGATCCCGGCGGCAGGTCAACGGAACGGCGGCCGTCGCACCACAGCACGCCCCAGGCGTCAGTGCGGTTAAGCACTTCCACGGCAAGCCGGGACCGGGGCGAAACCACCAGGGGTTTGGCGAAGAGCGCATGCGCGCTGATGGGCACGATCAGCAGGGCTTCCACTTCCGGCCACACAACGGGACCGCCGGCGGAAAACGCATAGGCGGTGGAGCCGGTAGGCGTTGCCAGGACCACGCCGTCACAGCCGAAGGACGTCAGCGGGCGCTCATCCACTTCGGTGACCACTTCCAGCATCCGCTCCCGGTTGCCCTTCTCGATGGCGGCCTCGTTCAGGGCCCACGTGTGCCAGATCTTGCTGCCACGGACCCAGACCTGGACGTCGATGGTCATGCGTTCCTCAACCGTGTATTCGCGGCTGGCGATCCACTCGACGGTCTGGGCCAGGTCCGCCCGCTCGCTTTCCGCCAGGAATCCCACGTGGCCAAGGTTCACGCCCAGCAGCGGGACGTCCACTTCGCGGACCAGTTCCGCCGCGCGCAGGATGGTGCCGTCGCCGCCCAGGACCATCACCAGCTCAACGTCCGGCAGCTGGACGTGATCGTGGAGGACCTCAACCGGCTGCTCCAGCCGGCCGAAGAAGCGCACCATGTCATCCAGTTCGGAATCCTGCATCACCGGCACAATCCCGAAGGCATGCAGCTGCACGCAGGCCTCCCACGCGGCCTTCAGTGATTCCTCCCGGCCGGTGTGGGCAAGGATCAGTACACGCCTGCTCATCGCTTCGCTCTCTTGTGGGTTGTGGGTGGAATCGTTGCTGTGTGGAACCTTCGCGTTCAGGACTGTTGCCAGACCTGTCCGAGCAGGCCGGCAATTGCCGCCTCCCGCTCCTCGATCTTAGGCACCACATGTGACATTGGACGCTTTATCCACAGGAAGTATTCGACGTTTCCGTCCTGGCCCGGCAACGGACTTGCCGCCAGCCCACGGAGTTCCAGGCCGGCGTCGAGCGCGGAATTGGCCACCTTTTCCACGGCCATCCGGCGTTCCCGCTCCGAGGTGACCACTCCGGTCCGTCCCAGCCGGTCCTTGCCGATCTCGAACTGTGGCTTGACCATCAGCACCAGGTCTCCGCCGGGTTGGGTGCTCAATCCCAGCGGCAGCATCACCAGGGTCAGCGAGATGAAGGACAGGTCCGCAACGGTCACCGCTGCCGGTCCGCCGATGTCCTCCGCATTCATGTAGCGGACGTTGAGGCCCTCATGGACGGCCACGCGGGGATCGTCCCGGAGCTGGGGTACCAGCTGGCCATGCCCGACGTCGACAGCCACCACGTGTGCGGCACCGCGCCTCAGCAGCACTTCAGTGAAACCGCCCGTGGAGGCACCGGCGTCCAGGCACCGTTTCCCGGCGACGTCGACCTGCGAGAACGCATCCAGGGCGCCCGCCAGTTTGTGGCCGGCACGGCTGACGTAGGAATCGGTTTCGTCAGCGGCGACGTCGATGCTGCGGGCGTCGTCCACCTGAAGTGAAGCCTTGTTCAGTACGTTGCCATCCGAACTGACTTTTCCCTCGGCAATCAGGGCCGCCGCGTGCGTCCTGGAACGGGCCAGTCCCCGGGCCACCAACGCCTGGTCCAGACGGGCCACGTCAGCGCCCGCCCGGACGCGGGGCGTCATTGGCAGGATCCTGTGCTGTCTGTTCGTTCACCGCGGTGTACAGGGCTGGTTCGCTGTTCAGCGCGGGCTCGCTGTTCAGGGCTTCCAGCAGGGCGTCGTGCATCTGCGCAAAACGCTCAGGGTGATCCGCCACGGGAAGATCCGGAATCTCCTGAAGCGGCGCAACTGCACGGGACACTGCGGCGTCCCCGCCGGCCTCCGGGTTATGCCCGTGATGGTCCAGGTGTGGCCAGTCCGGTACAGCCTCGGCGGCAGGTGGGTTCAGCTCAGTCATTGCTCCAGTCTAATGACTATGCAGTAGGCAGCCGGTCATTAACAGGGGCCGTCCAGGCAAGCTTTGGTGCCCTGGGCGAGTCTGCCACCGGGTTGGCCGCCCACCATGCGGCGCAGGCGGCACGCCAGGAATCGAGGTCATCCACCGAACCCTCGATGCGCACTGTCTCCCCGCTCACACTGGCCGCCGCGGCACCACAACGGAACGTCCCGGCGTCGTCCACTACATCCGGGTAGGGGCTGTAGAAGCCGGTGAGATCCGCCAACAGGTACGTGGGCCGTTCGGCAGTCTTCGCGGCCAGGATCGATTCACGGGTATCGACGCCGGTGAGCACTGCCGCTGTAGCAAAGCCTGCCCGGTTGCCGCCCAGGATGTCAGTGTCCAGGCGATCGCCCACTACCAGCGGCCGCCGTGCCCCAAGCCGCCGGGCAGCCGTGTGGAACAGCGGGGCCTCCGGCTTGCCGGCCACCGTGGGAACAATGCCCGTAGCCGACGCCACTGCGGCAACGAGCGTGCCGTTCCCCGGGGCGATCCCCCGCGCCTGCGGGATGGACATGTCAGTGTTGGTGGCCACCCACGCCGCTCCGGCAGAGATCACGTAAGCGGCCTCGGCCAGGTCCTTCCAGCCGATCTCCGGGTTGAAGCCCTGCACCACAGCCACCGGGTTCTCCGCCTGGCTGTGCACCGGACGGAGCCCCACCAGTTCAACCTCGTGCGCAAGCGCCGGACTTCCGGTGATCAGTACGTGGGAACCTGCAGGAAGCATGTCCGCCAGCAGAGCCGCCGCGGCCTGGGAGGAACTCACCACCTGCTCATCTTCGGCAGGCGCACCAAGTTCCCGAAGGTGGGCGGCTACCTGGGCGGGAGACCTGGACGCATTGTTGGTGACGTACCCCAGCCCCACGCCGTGCCCGGCCAGAGCCTGCAACGACTCAACCGCGCCGGGAATGGCGTGCGGACCGGCATAGACAACGCCATCCAGGTCCGCCAGGACTGCATCAAACCCGGAAATCAACGCCGGCATCCGGGTCAGTCCTCTTTGTCCTGGGCGTTTTCGTCCTGGTTTTCGTCAAGCTCGTCCTGCTCCACCGAGTCCTCATCGGACTCAAGGTCATCCGATTCGAACGTTGCGGCGTCAGCGTCGTCAGCGTTGTCGCCCAGCTCGTTCCGGACTTCCTGGGCCTCGGCGCCGGCAACGCCTGCCGCCTCGGCTGCGGGGACTGCTGCTGCCGCGGCTGCCGGAGCGGGTTCGCGCGATGCGGAAGGCACTGCGGCGAGGCGCCGGCGTCGTTCCTTCTCCTCGCGCTCTTCTTCTTCCTGGTCCCAGCCGAGGTCCATGATCTCCGGCTCCTCGTCAACACCAACGCCCAGGGCGTTTTCAGCGACGACGGCCTGCTTCTCCCAACGCACAGCTTCCTGTTCGCGTCCGGCTGCGGTCAGGGCGTTCGCGTAAGCACGGAAAAGCCGGGGGCTGTAGGAGAACGCACGGTTGATATCCAGCTGCGGAATCTCGAGTTCGGCAATGGCAGCATCCAGCTGGCCAAGATCCGAGCGCGCACCCGAAGCGACAATCGCCAGTTCCACCTTGCCCGGGGCGTCCAGGTCCTTGGCTTCCTCGGAACGCGCAACGTCCAGGGCACGGTCCGGGCGGCCAAGGCCACGCTCGCAGTCGGCCATCACAGGCAGGTGCACGTTCGAGCCGCTGATACGGCGGTAGGTGCGGAATTCGCGGAGGGCCTCGCCGTAGTGGCCGGCGGCGTAGGCGGTCAGGCCAACGGCTTCGCGCACAACAGCCAGGCGCCCGCCACGACGGCTGGCAGCAAGGGCGTGCTGGAACGACAGCTCAGGTTCGATGTCGATGAGCCGGCCGGCCATTACCAGGTGCTTCGCGACCCACTCGGCGCTGGTGCCTTCGAGGGTCTTGATCTGGTGCTGGGTGGCGCGGTCAAGCTCCTTGCCTGTGACGTCCTCATCGATCTCCGGCGAACGCTCGCGGTCAGGACGGTTGGCACTGCGCAGGTCCGCCGCGTTGGGAACGCGTACCGGGCGCGGCTCGGCCCGGTCGGAACCATACTGGCGGGGGCCGCGGTTGTCGCGGTTGTCGCGGTCGCCAAAGGAGCGACGCTCGCCGTCGCCTTCACGGCGCGGACGGTCTCCGAACGGCTTGCGGTTGTCCCGGTCGCCATACGGTTTACGATTGTCGCGGTCGCCAAAGGAACGACGCTCGCCGTCGCCTTCACGGCGTGGGCGATCTCCGAAGGGCTTGCGCTCACCACGGTTGTCACGGTCGCCATAAGGCTTACGGTTGTCGCGGTCACCGAAGGAACGACGCTCCCCGTCGCCTTCGCGGCGCGGACGGTCTCCGAACGGCTTGCGCTCACCACGGTTGTCGCGGTCGCCAAACGAGCGACGCTCCCCGTCACCTTCACGGCGCGGCCGGTCACCGAACGGCTTACGCTCACCACGGTTGTCACGATCACCATACGGTTTGCGGTTATCGCGATCGCCGAAGGAGCGACGCTCGCCGTCGCCTTCACGGCGCGGCCGGTCACCGAACGGCTTACGCTCACCACGGTTGTCCCGGTCACCATACGGTTTGCGGTTATCGCGATCGCCGAAGGAGCGACGCTCGCCGTCGCCTTCGCGACGCGGCCGGTCACCAAAGGGCTTACGCTCACCGCGGTTGTCACGATCGCCAAACGAGCGACGCTCGCCATCACCCTCACGGCGCGGACGATCGGGCTGGCCGCCACCCTCCCGGTCGCGGAAGCCGCGCGGCTGGCCACCGGAGTTGTTGGCACCGCGGAAGGCACCACCATGGGATCGGCGCTCGTTCCCGGAGTTCGCGCCTCGGTTGCCGCCGTCGTGCTCAGCCATGATGGATTCCTCCTGTTGTGAGCCGCCTGCAGGCATGACTTGCAGCCGTCCTCATCATTATGTTGTTTTTTCCTACCGGGCCTGGCTCCAGTGATCCGGCACAGGCCCAAACGTCTCATCCAATTCTAGGCGAGACACCACCAGCCCATGACCGAACCCAGCGTGGGCTCCGCAACAGGGGGTGGTTAGGTGGTTTGTGTGTTAAATGGGTCAGGCCCCGGGAACGGTTGGTTCTCCGGGGCCTGGCCTGAATGTTTGTCCGGCGGTGACCTACTCTCCCACACCCTCCCGGGTGCAGTACCATCGGCGCTGTGGGTCTTAGCTTCCGGGTTCGGAATGGGACCGGGCGTTTCCCCCACGCTATGACCGCCGTAACCCTTTTACCCGTCACCCCGTTGGGGGTGTGGGAAGTTTTGTGGTTACAACATGTGGTGTTGTATTCAGTTGGTTGGTTCCGTGGCAGCAAACCCGGGCCGGGTTTGTTGTTTGGGAACCACATAGTGGACGCAAGCATTCATTGATCGTCACCAACTGTTTTGGTGTGAACCCCTTTTGAAGTATGGGTTCACGCAGTGGTGGTGTGGTGTAAGTTATCGGCCTATTAGTACCGGTCAGCTTCACGGGTCTTTAGTCCCCGCTTCCACATCCGGCCTATCAACCCAGTGGTCTGGCTGGGGGCCTCTCACACACGAGGTGTATGGAAATCTCATCTTGAAGCGGGCTTCCCGCTTAGATGCTTTCAGCGGTTATCCCATCCGAACGTAGCTAATCAGCGGTGCACTTGGCAGTACAACTGACACACCAGAGGTTCGTCCGTCCCGGTCCTCTCGTACTAAGGACAGCCCTTCTCAAATTTCCTGCGCGCGCAGCGGATAGGGACCGAACTGTCTCACGACGTTCTAAACCCAGCTCGCGTACCGCTTTAATGGGCGAACAGCCCAACCCTTGGGACCTACTCCAGCCCCAGGATGCGACGAGCCGACATCGAGGTGCCAAACCATGCCGTCGATATGGACTCTTGGGCAAGATCAGCCTGTTATCCCCGAGGTACCTTTTATCCGTTGAGCGACGGCCATTCCACAATGTACCGCCGGATCACTAGTCCCGACTTTCGTCCCTGCTCGAGATGTCTCTCTCACAGTCAAGCTCCCTTGTGCACTTACACTCGACACCTGATTGCCAACCAGGCTGAGGGAACCTTTGGGCGCCTCCGTTACTTTTTAGGAGGCAACCGCCCCAGTTAAACTACCCATCAGGCACTGTCCCTGACCCGGATTACGGGCCGAAGTTAGATGTCCAAAGTGACCAGAGTGGTATTTCAACGATGACTCCACCCGAACTGGCGTCCGGGCTTCAACGTCTCCCACCTATCCTACACAAGCCACTCCGAACACCAATACCAAACTATAGTAAAGGTCTCGGGGTCTTTCCGTCCTGCTGCGCGTAACGAGCATCTTTACTCGTACTGCAATTTCGCCGAGTTTATGGTTGAGACAGCGGGGAAGTCGTTACTCCATTCGTGCAGGTCGGAACTTACCCGACAAGGAATTTCGCTACCTTAGGATGGTTATAGTTACCACCGCCGTTTACTGGGGCTTAAATTCTCAGCTTCGCCGTGAGGCTAACCGGTCCTCTTAACCTTCCAGCACCGGGCAGGAGTCAGTCCGTATACATCGTCTTGCGACTTCGCACGGACCTGTGTTTTTAGTAAACAGTCGCTTCCCCCTGGTCTCTGCGGCCCCGATCCCCTCCCACCAGCAAGTGGTGTTCAAGGTTGGGGCCCCCCTTCTCCCGAAGTTACGGGGGCATTTTGCCGAGTTCCTTAACCATAATTCTCTCGATCGCCTTAGTATTCTCTACCTGATCACCTGTGTCGGTTTGGGGTACGGGCGGCTAAAACCTCGCGTCGATGCTTTTCTCGGCAGCATAGGATCACCAAATCCCCCCATACGGGGGTCCCATCAGATCTCAGGCATCATGAACAGCGGATTTGCCTACCGTTCGCCCTACATCCTTAGACCGGGACAACCATCGCCCGGCTCGGCTACCTTCCTGCGTCACACCTGTTGTATACGCTTGCCTCCCAGGATCAGGTCCTGCGCTCCACCAAAACCCTCACACCACAAGGGTGATCGGGCAGGTCTCGGGCAGTTAGTATCCCCTGTTCAACATGGGCGGTTTTTCGCCGGTACGGGAATATCAACCCGTTGTCCATCGACTACGCCTGTCGGCCTCGCCTTAGGTCCCGACTTACCCAGGGCAGATTAGCTTGACCCTGGAACCCTTGATCATTCGGCGGACGGGTTTCTCACCCGTCTTTCGCTACTCATGCCTGCATTCTCACTCGTGTAGGCTCCACCGCTGGTTTACACCGCGACTTCACTGCCCACACGACGCTCCCCTACCCATCCAGACGACTGAACCACGAAGGCTTGTCTACTATCTGAATGCCACAACTTCGGCGGTGTACTTGAGCCCCGCTACATTGTCGGCGCGGAATCACTTGACCAGTGAGCTATTACGCACTCTTTCAAGGATGGCTGCTTCTAAGCCAACCTCCTGGTTGTGTCCGCAACTCCACATCCTTTCCCACTTAGCACACGCTTAGGGGCCTTAGTTGGTGGTCTGGGCTGTTTCCCTCTCGACTATGAAGCTTATCCCCCACAGTCTCACTGCTGCGCTCTCACTTACCGGCATTCGGAGTTTGGCTGACGTCAGTAACCTTGTAGGGCCCATTAGCCATCCAGTAGCTCTACCTCCAGCAAGAAACACGCAACGCTGCACCTAAATGCATTTCGGGGAGAACCAGCTATCACGAAGTTTGATTGGCCTTTCACCCCTACCCACAGCTCATCCCCTCCATTTTCAACTGAAGTGGGTTCGGTCCTCCACGACGTCTTACCGTCGCTTCAACCTGGCCATGGGTAGATCACTTCGCTTCGGGTCTAGATCACGCCACTGCAACGCCCTATTCAGACTCGCTTTCGCTACGGCTTCCCCACACGGGTTAACCTCGCGACGTAACACTAACTCGCAGGCTCATTCTTCAAAAGGCACGCCGTCACAGTAACTAAGACTGCTCCGACGGATTGTAAGCACACGGTTTCAGGTACTGTTTCACTCCCCTCCCGGGGTACTTTTCACCTTTCCCTCACGGTACTGGTCCGCTATCGGTCATTAGGGAGTATTTAGGCTTATCAGGTGGTCCTGACAGATTCACACGGGATTTCTCGGGCCCCGTGCTACTTGGGATACTCATCCGGGCGGTACCAAACATTACGGTTACGGGGCTCACACCCTCTACGGCCGGCCTTTCAAGACCGTTCACCTATGCCAGCACATCACACCCCACTGCCCCGGCAGAGACAGTACGGAAAGTCCCACAACCCCGACCATGCAACGCCCGCCGGCTATCACACATGGAACGGTTTAGCCTGATCCGCGTTCGCTCGCCACTACTAACGGAATCACTATTGTTTTCTCTTCCTGCGGGTACTGAGATGTTTCACTTCCCCGCGTTCCCTCCACGTACCCTATGTGTTCAGATACGGGTCACCAGATCACTCGCGCGTCTGGCGGGGTTTCCCCATTCGGAGACCCTGGGATCAAAGTCCGGTTATCGACTCCCCCAGGAATATCGCAGATTCCCACGTCCTTCTTCGGCTCCTAATGCCAAGGCATCCACCGTGTGCCCTTAAAAACTTGACCACAAAGATCAAAACAAAACACTTTTCTCGAGAGAACCATGAAAACCAACCACACCCAACAACACCACCCAAAGGCAGTACCATCACGCGCAGCCAGATCCAGGTTCATATTCTTGGAAATTGCTTCTTATAAAAGATGCTCGCGTCCACTATGTAGTTCTCAAACAACAACCCCAAACCACACACCCCACACACAACAAGTGCATGATCGATGCAGCCAGGAAACCAGAAACAAACAAACCCGCGCCAACCCCCCGCACCCATAAAAGGAGCGGAAAACCACACGGCCCTGTTGCCTCAGGACCCAACAGTGTGCCAAACACCACCCGGCAAACCCGCACCACCAGCGTTCCAGGACACCTCCGAAAAGGGAATCCGTACTAACCGGCAGCACACGCCGCCAGATGCCTATTCATTGATATTCCACCCATGAGCACCCGCCGCAGAACTTGCGTCTGCGCAACGGGCATATACTCCTGACAAACCCCCACCACCACATACGCGGCAGCAATGATCTGTAGGTGCTCCTTAGAAAGGAGGTGATCCAGCCGCACCTTCCGGTACGGCTACCTTGTTACGACTTAGTCCCAATCGCCGGTCCCACCTTCGACAGCTCCCTCCCACAAGGGGTTAGGCCACCGGCTTCGGGTGTTACCAACTTTCGTGACTTGACGGGCGGTGTGTACAAGGCCCGGGAACGTATTCACCGCAGCGTTGCTGATCTGCGATTACTAGCGACTCCGACTTCATGGGGTCGAGTTGCAGACCCCAATCCGAACTGAGACCGGCTTTTTGGGATTAGCTCCACCTCACAGTATCGCAACCCTTTGTACCGGCCATTGTAGCATGCGTGAAGCCCAAGACACATAGGGGGGCATGATGATTTGACGTCGTCCCCACCTTCCTCCGAGTTGACCCCGGCAGTCTCCCATGAGTCCCCGCCATTACGCGCTGGCAACATGGAACGAGGGTTGCGCTCGTTGCGGGACTTAACCCAACATCTCACGACACGAGCTGACGACAACCATGCACCACCTGTAAACCGACCACAAGTGGGGCGCCTGTTTCCAGACGTTACCGGTTCATGTCAAGCCTTGGTAAGGTTCTTCGCGTTGCATCGAATTAATCCGCATGCTCCGCCGCTTGTGCGGGCCCCCGTCAATTCCTTTGAGTTTTAGCCTTGCGGCCGTACTCCCCAGGCGGGGCACTTAATGCGTTAGCTACGGCGCGGAAAACGTGGAATGTCCCCCACACCTAGTGCCCAACGTTTACGGCATGGACTACCAGGGTATCTAATCCTGTTCGCTCCCCATGCTTTCGCTCCTCAGCGTCAGTTAATGCCCAGAGACCTGCCTTCTTCGCCATCGGTGTGTTCCTCCTGATATCTGCGCATTTCACCGCTACACCAGGAATTCCAGTCTCCCCTACATCACTCTAGTCTGCCCGTACCCACCGCAGATCCGGAGTTGAGCCCCGGACTTTCACGGCAGACGCGACAAACCGCCTACGAGCTCTTTACGCCCAATAATTCCGGATAACGCTTGCGCCCTACGTATTACCGCGGCTGCTGGCACGTAGTTAGCCGGCGCTTCTTCTGCAGGTACCGTCACTTTCGCTTCTTCCCTACTGAAAGAGGTTTACAACCCGAAGGCCGTCATCCCTCACGCGGCGTCGCTGCATCAGGCTTGCGCCCATTGTGCAATATTCCCCACTGCTGCCTCCCGTAGGAGGAGTCTGGGCCGTGTCTCAGTCCCAGTGTGGCCGGTCACCCTCTCAGGCCGGCTACCCGTCGTCGCCTTGGTGAGCCATTACCTCACCAACAAGCTGATAGGCCGCGAGTCCATCCAAAACCACAAAAGCTTTCCACCCCCCACCATGCGATGAGGAGTCATATCCGGTATTAGACCCAGTTTCCCAGGCTTATCCCAGAGTCAAGGGCAGGTTACTCACGTGTTACTCACCCGTTCGCCACTAATCCACCAGCAAGCTGGCTTCATCGTTCGACTTGCATGTGTTAAGCACGCCGCCAGCGTTCATCCTGAGCCAGGATCAAACTCTCCGTTGAAGTAAAACAGACACAACCAACCACCACGGAAACAACGCGGACAGAAGGCTGCACAAAATTTGAAACCAGCTAAAAAACCAGACCACACCACAGGGGCGGCACAGCCTGGCAAATCAACCAATTCATAAAAAATCGGTATCAATAAACTTGGCACACTATTGAGTTCTCAAACAACAGACACATTCGAATACTTCCCGGAATCAATTCAAAGAATTTTTATTTCCGTATTTCTTCGCTGCGATGTTTCAATCTTATTTCATACTTTTTCATTTCGCAAATCCGGATATTTACCGGATATTCACTCTTGGAAAAGCATTTCCCCAGCAAAATACGAAGCAACCTTTCAATCCTGCGTTATCCGCAGGCTGAATTGCTTCGTCTTTGGTGGGGGTGGTTCCCGCTCTTATCGGCGGCAACTCAGAAAACATTACACGCTCCCCCACGGCCGTGCAAATCGGCCAGGGAGAGCGTGTAACGGGAGGTGCTGGGGGTCCTGCCGGGGCGGTCAGGCGACCTGGACGGTAGCCAGGTTCTTCTTGCCCTTACGCAGCAACAGGTACTTGCCGTGCAGCAGCTGGCTGGCGTCAACCACGGCTTCCGGATCGGAGATCTTGGCATTGTTGACGTAAGCGCCGCCCTCCCCCACGGTCCGGCGGGCAGCTGACTTGCTGTCGGAAAGACCCGAGGCCACCAGGAGATCGATAATGCCAAGGCCGGCCCGGTCCACGGCAACCGAGGGAAGCTCGGACGTCGCGGCAGCAAGGGTGTCTTCGTCCAGGACGGAAAGATCGCCGTTGCCGAACACAGCAGCCGAAGCAGCGATGACCTTCTCGGTTGCCTCCACACCGTGCACCAGGGAGGTCACTTCAAAGGCCAGGCGGCGCTGGCCCTCGCGGGCGAAGGGACGATCGGCAACTTCCTGGGCCAGCGACTCAATCTCCGTGCGCGAAAGGAACGTAAAGATCTTGAGCCGGTCCACGACGTCGGCGTCCGCAGTATTCACCCAGAACTGGTAAAAGGCGTAAGGGCTGCACATGGCAGGATCCAGCCAGATGGCGTTGCCCTCGCTCTTGCCGAACTTGGAACCATCGGCATTGGTGATCAACGGGGTACCCAGGGCATGGACGCTCTTGCCCTCAACCTTGCGGATCAGCTCGGTTCCGCTGGTCAGGTTCCCCCACTGGTCAGAACCGCCTGTCTGCAGGACGCAGTCGTAATCACGGAACAACTGAAGGTAGTCCATGCCCTGCAGGATCTGGTAGCTGAACTCCGTGTAGCTGATGCCTTCCTCGGAGTTCAGCCGTGATGCCACGGCATCCTTGCGGAGCATGGTGCCCACGCGGAAGTGCTTGCCGATCTCGCGGAGGAAGTCGATGGCGGACAGCGGCGCGGTCCAGTCGAGGTTGTTCACGATCCGGGCCGGGTTCGCGCCCTCAAAGCTGAGGAAACGGCTGACCTGGCCCTGGAGGTAGCCAACCCATTCGTTAACTGTGTCCTTGGTGTTCAAGGTACGTTCCGCCGTCGGACGCGGATCCCCGATCAGTCCGGTGGAGCCGCCAACCAGCCCCAGCGGCCGGTGACCGGCGAGCTGCAGGCGGCGGAGCACCAGCAACTGCACCAGGTTTCCCAGGTGCAGGCTCGGTGCGGTGGGGTCGAATCCGCAGTAATACGTGATCGGATCACCGGAGAGCAGTTTTTCCAGCTCGGCTTCGTCGGTGGATACGTGAACCAGACCGCGCCATTTCAGTTCCTGCCAGATGTTGGCGAAAGAGGCGTCGTTCTGCTGGGACTCGAGGCTGTTCAGTTGCGGCACGACTCCTAAGTTAGCAGGAATCGTGCCGCCCGGGCTCAGCCTTCGATGCCCGCCGGGACCTCTCCGGACGCAATGAGCCGCAGCCGCTGCGTGGGCCGGGTCATGGCAACATACAGATCGCCCACGCGCCCGTGCTCCTGGTTCAGCAGGTCCGAAGGCTCCAGGATGATCACGCCATCGAACTCCAGGCCCTTGGCCTCGCGCGGGCTGATGGCCACGATGTCCTGCTCGTAACTGCCGGCCCCCGTGCCCAGGCGTTTGCCATAGACACTGCGCAGTGCCGCCGTTGCCTGCTCCAGCAGCCCGCCTTCGGCAATAACGGCAAGGAGGCCGCCGTCGAGCATTTCCAGCTCTTCCGGCAGAACTTCAAGCAACCGGTCAGTTATGGCCTCGGGCGCAACACGGTCAATAACCGGTGACCATTGGCCTTCGCGGACCGCCTTGGGAGCGGAAACCACAAGGCCGGCGGCGTTGGCCATGCGGACCGCGGCCTCTGCAATCTGCGACGGCGTCCGGTAGTTAACAGTCAATTCCTCCATCTGCCAGCGGTCGCCGAAGAGCGGACCCAGCGCCGACTGCCACGAGTTGGCGCCGGCCACTGAGCTGGTCTGCGCGATGTCGCCGACGATGGTGAAGGACTTCAGCGGGCAGCGCCGGACCAGCAGCCGCCACTGCATGGGCGAGAGCTCCTGCGCCTCGTCCACCACGATGTGGCCGAACGCCCACGTCCTGTCGCTGGTAGCCCGCTCAGCCGCCGTCTGGCGGGTCTCGCGTTCCTGGTTCTGGTCCATCAGCTCTTCTGCGGACATCATGACGTTGTAGCCGGCAGCTTCCATGTTGACCAGCGTCTGCTTGGCATTGGCGAGGTCGCGGGCGCGGTCGCTTTCCTGCTGCGCCAGGCCACGGCCGGCCGCAGGATCCAGCTCTCCCAGCAGCTCCGCCGCCTCATCCAGCAACGGCACGTCGGATTCGGTCCAGGGTGCGTCCGCCGGGCGGGCCAGGAGCGCGCGCTCTGCGGGCGTCAGGTGGGGCGTGCAGGCTTCGAGGATGTTGGGCTTGCTGAACAATTCGGAAATGAGCTTGGTGGGCGTCATGGGCATCCAGCACAGGTTCAAGGCGATCCGCACATCCTTGGCGCTGCGGACGTCCTCTGCCAGGTAGGACCGGTCCGCGTTGTTCCCCAGGCTGCCGGCCTCCACGATCTCCGTGAGCTGCTCGGTAAGTTCACGAAGCAGGATCTTGACGAACGTGACCCTGGCCTCGTTGTGCGGCTTGCCGGTGGAACGCGCGCGTTCCCGGGCACGGCGCACCTGGCGCGGGGTGAGGACCAGCTTGCGGCCGTCCACCTCCAGGATGCGGTTCTCCGCCGGAAGGCGCTGACGGTTGGCGACGGCGTTGGCCACCACGTCAGCCATGTCCAGCCGGCCCTTGAGCGCGGCCACGGAACCTTCGGCCTCGGCAACGGCGTGGATTCCGGGCATCAGGCGGCCAAGGCTGGCCATCACTACGCCGGTCTCGCCGAGGGACGGCAGGACCCGCTCGATGTACTTCATAAACGACGACGACGGCCCCACCAGCAGCACGCCCGCGGTCTTCAGCCGCTCACGGTGGGTATACAGCAGGTAGGCGGCACGGTGCAGTGCCACGGCGGTCTTGCCCGTACCGGGCCCGCCCTGGACCACCAGGGCTCCGGAGATGGAGGACCGGATGATGCGGTCCTGTTCGGACTGGATGGTGCCAACGATGTCCGACATCCGCCCGGTGCGCTTGGAGTTCAAGGCCGCCAGCAGCGCGCCCTCACCCTGGAGCGAATCGGCGTCGGAAAGCATGTCCGGATCCAGGACGTCATCTTCGATGGCCTTGACGTCACGGCCCTGCAGGATCAGGTGGCGACGGCGCCGGACGCCCTGCCTGTCGAACGCGGTGGCCTGGTAGAAGTGGCCGGCCTCCGGCGCACGCCAGTCCACCATAAGCCGCTGCAGGTCCTCGGTGGTGAGGCCGATCCTGCCGATGTACTGGGCTTCCCCGGAATCCAGGTCCAGGCGTCCAAAAACGAGGCGGTCATCGACGGCGTCAAGCTGGGCCAGGCGGTCCTCGTACAGGGCAGCGAACGCGTCACGTTCCGAAACGTTCTGCATGGTCCCGCGGCCGCCGGCACGCCGGACCGAGGCCAGCTGGTCCCGTTTCTCGGCACGCAGCTCATCCAGGCGGGCGTACAAACCGGCAACATAGGTCCGTTCGTGGACCAAATCAGCGTCGAGCATTGAGGCGTTCCCCTATCGCAAAATACGGACCGTCCATTCTACAGCCATTTTGATTAACACGGCGGAAACTGCCCTGATTTTGCCTCAACACACGGGTCATGGCACCTGCCGGGGGCGTGCCGCCTTATAGCGCGAGACCGTTGGATCCTCCGGCAGCCAGAACCGCCACGGATACTGCTCGGAACCACCATGGCCGGCAACCCCCACCCGGGGTCCGGTCATAACCTCCCCTGCCGGCTGTGAGGGAAGTACCAGCTCGAAAGGGTGCGCCAGGGCGTCCCTGCCGCTGTCCGCCGTCGTGAGTCCAAGGACAGTGGCGAGCCTGGCCGGACCGCTGGCAAGGTCAACGTCGCGCTTGGACACCGGCCTCCTGGCGCGGGCGAGCTCCAGGCCGTCCACCACCGTGCCCGCACGGAGCAGGACCGCCGACGCCGTGCCCTCGGGGCCGCAGACGATGTTGGCGCAATAGTGCAGCCCGTAGGTGAAATAGACGTACAAATGGCCCGGAGGCCCGAACATGGGGGCGTTGCGCGGGGTCCGGCCGCGAAAGGTGTGCGATCCAGGATCCGGGAATTCCGAATCCCGCGGCCCCAGGTACGCTTCCACCTCCGAGAACCGGATGGACACCGTTCCGGCGTGGTCGTGATGGGTCAGTACGGCACCCAGCAGCCGGGGCGCCACCACGCGCGCATCCTCGGACAACAGGTCCCGGACCATCCCAGGGCTGCCCACCAGGCCATTCGGTTCGCTCATCCCTCGACTCTAACCGGAGCCCTAACGATGCCCACGGCCGTGTCCGATTTCCGCTAGCCGCACTCCCCGCGGGCTGGCAGGATGGAGTCCATGGACTTCTGGCAGCGCTACCGGGCAATCGATACCCGGGACACCCGATTCGACGGGCAGTTCTTCACCGCGGTGCGCAGCACAGGTATCTATTGCCGCCCATCCTGCCCCGCGCGGACGCCGAAAGCCGCGAACGTCACCTTCTATGAAACGTCTGCCGCTGCGCATGAGGCCGGCTACCGGGCGTGCAAGCGCTGCCTGCCTGAAGCCGTTCCGGGCACGCCGGCGTGGAACGTGCGCCAGGACATCGCCGGGCGGGCCATGCGGCTGATCAACGACGGCGTGATCAACAGGGACGGCGTGGAAGGCCTGGCCTCCCGGCTGGGGTATTCGGCCCGCCAGCTGAACCGGATCCTGAGCCAGGAGCTCGGTGCCGGCCCGCTCTCCCTGGCACGGGCCAGCCGGGCCCAGACCGCCCGCACGCTCCTGGTCTCAACGCCGATGAAGATCGTGGACATTGCCTTCGCCGCCGGATTCAGCAGCGTCAGGCAATTCAACGAGACCATCGGCGAGGTCTTTGCCATGACACCCACGGCCCTGCGCGCAACGGCACGCCATCACCGGCCACCCGCGGGGACAGCCAGCACTGCACTGACCCTGAACCTCCCCGTCCGCGAGCCGTTCGACCCCGGAGTCTTCGCCTTCCTTGCCGTCCGCGCGATTCCCGGCATTGAGACCGGCAGCGCCACCAGCTACGGCCGGACCCTGCGGCTCCCCCACGGCGATGCCGCCTTCCATGTGGAGTACGACGGCGGAACCCGTCCGGGTGCCCCGGCGAAACTCACGCTGACGGTCGACGCGGTGGACCTTCGGGACCTGTCCGCACTGCTCAGCCGGGTGCGGCGGTTGTTCGACCTCGACGCCGATCCGCTCGCAGTGGACAACGTGCTGGCCGCTGATCCACGGCTGGCGGCCTCCGTGGCTGCGTACCCGGGAATCCGGCTGCCCGGTGCCGTAGATCCGCATGAGCTGCTGGTCCGGGCCATGATCGGCCAGCAGATCACTGTCGCGGCCGCGAGGACGGCACTCACCGAACTGGCTGCGGCCGGCAGTGCCAGCCACACGCCGTCGGACGGCCTGGACAGGATGTTTCCAACAGCCGCGGAAATTGCCGCGAACGGCCGAAATTTCCTCCGGGGGCCACAGCGCAGGATCGACTCCCTCCTTGCGGCAGCGGAACGGATGGCATCCGGAGAACTGGACTTCGGCTACGGCGATGACCTTCCCGGCCTCCATGAAAAACTCCTGCCGGTCCCCGGCGTCGGGCCCTGGACCGTTGGCTACGCCGCCATGCGGATCCTGGGCTCCCCGGATATTTTCCTGGCCAACGACGCCGCCGTACGGAACGGCGTGCGGCGGCTGGCGCCCGAAGACGGCCCCGGGGATGCCCGCTCCGCCGATTTCCTCGAACTCAGCCCCTGGCGCTCCTACGCCACCATACACCTGTGGAGGGCGGCGGCCACAAAACCGTCACCCTCGGCTCACTCGAATCCTTCAACTCCCTCACCCCTGAAAGCGACACCATGACTGCCCAACTGCTCACCATGGATACCATCGACGGCCCCTTCACCATCATCGCCCGGGACGGGTTTGTACTTTCCTCCGGTTGGACTGCTGAACCGGGGCAGCTCACGGGGCAGATCCACCCGAGCCTGCTTCCCGTTGATGTGGCGGAAGTGGATTCGCTGGGCTCCATTTCCGACGCCGTCGAGGCGTTCTATGCCGGCAACCCCGCACCCGCCATGCAGGTGCCCGTCCTGCAGAAATCAGGCCCCTTCCGCAGCCATGCCTGGGACGTCCTGCGCACGGTACTGCCCGGCCGGCCCGTTACCTACACCGAGTACGCCGCCCTGGCGGGCAACGCCAAAGCCGTCCGGGCAGCAGCAAGTGCGTGTGCCTTCAACGCAGCAGCCCTGTTCGTGCCCTGCCACCGCGTTGTCCGGACGGACGGCTCGCTGGGCGGATTCCGGTGGGGGCTCACCGTGAAGGAAAGCCTGCTGGCCCGCGAGGCCGCCTGAGGGCCTTGGGTCTCTGGTCTCGGGTCTCGACAAGCTCGACCACCGCTTCGACCACCGGTTCGTTGGTCGAGGCCCTTACTTCGCCGCCTGAACTCCTGCGGGCCAGGGCAGCAGCTCGGGGAGGTCAACGCCGTC
Organism: Pseudarthrobacter sp. J47; assembly: GCF_049810315.1. Classification (GTDB taxonomy): domain Bacteria; phylum Actinomycetota; class Actinomycetes; order Actinomycetales; family Micrococcaceae; genus Arthrobacter. The sequence continues at coordinate 1,445,784 of NZ_CP187358.1, read as the reverse complement.
GGCCGCGGCCTGCGCCCTCAGGCTGCCCAGGCTCGGTTCACGGCCCGCGAGCCACGCTGCGATGTCCGTGAGCATGCCATTGACCACGGTGGTGCGGCCGCCGTCGCCAATGGTCACGGGCTGCAGGCCCAACGGCTGCAGGACCACCCTGTCCTCGGGGCGGATCCTGGCCGCCAGGAAGTCAAAAAGGTGCTCGCAGAACTGCCGGCTCCAGGTTTCGGGACCCCGGCCGGTGCCGAGGTCTGATGTGTGGATCACCAGTTCACGCCACAGCGCCAGGCCGCCGTCCAGCACTACGCCGTTCCGGTAGCTGATGGGCGCGTACCAGCCGGTGCGGTAGGCCGCGGAATCCTTGACATCAGGCAGCGAGTCGAAGTTGTGCAGGGCCCGGCGCAGGGCTTCCTGGAGGTCTGCCTGGTGCTGGGCCGCGGAGTGCCCCGCCGCCATGTCGATGGCCTTGGTACGGCCCTCGAAGCCGCCGTCGTACAGTTCGATGGCTTGGTCACGCGCAGCAAATTCAAGCTGGCGGGCCATGGCGTTGCTGATGCCTGCCAAGTGGGCCAAAACGTGGCCTCGGGTCCATCCGGGCAGCGTTGACGGGGCGGCTATGTCCTGGTCGGTGAACGAGGCGGCAGTATCGGCGGCGATACCTGCGGCCTTGTGCAGTTCGGCGAGCAGGGCATCCGGTGCAGGGGAAGTCATGGCGCTCATACTAACCGGGTCTCGGGTTTCTGGTCTCGACAGGCTCGACCACCGGCTCGACAGGCTCGACCACCGGCAACCGGTGGTCGAGCCTGTCGAGACCTAGTTGGCGAAGCTGCGCGCCTCTGCCAGTTCGGCCTCCAGGGAGGCAAGCTGGCGTTCGACGGCGGCCGGCGCGGTTCCGCCCTGGGAGTTGCGACTGTTGAGCGAACCCTCCGTGGACAGGACCGTGCGGACCTCCGGCGTCAGGTGAGCGGAGATCGCCGCGTATTCCTCATCCGTCAGATCCCACAGTTCCACGCCGCGGCTCTCGGCCTGCTTGACGGCCGCACCGGAAAGCTCGTGGGCTTCCCGGAACGGAACGCCCTGCCGGACCAGCCATTCGGCGATGTCGGTGGCCAGGGCAAAACCCTGCGGAGCCAGCGACTCCATGCGCTCAGTGTTGAACTTCAGGGTGGCGATCATGCCGGACACCGCGGGCAGCAGCAGCTCAAGGGTGTCGGCGGCGTCGAACACCGGCTCCTTGTCCTCCTGCAGGTCCCGGTTGTACGCCAACGGCAGGCCCTTGAGCGTGGCCAGGAGCCCCGTAAGGTTGCCGATCAGCCGGCCGGCCTTGCCTCGGGCAAGTTCGGCGACGTCGGGGTTCTTCTTCTGCGGCATGATCGAGGACCCCGTGGAGTACGAATCGTGCAGCGTGACGAAGGAGAATTCCTTGGTGGCCCAGAGGATGACTTCTTCGGAGATCCGGGAAAGGTCAACGCCGATCATGGCCGCTACCCACGCAAACTCGGCGAAGACATCGCGCGATGCGGTGCCGTCAATCGAGTTGTGGGTGGCGGAGAAGAAGCCCAGGTCAGCGGCGACGGCCTCGGGATCCAGGCCCAGCGAAGAACCGGCCAGGGCACCCGAACCGTACGGCGAAACGCCGGCGCGCTTGTCCCAGTCCTGGAGCCGCTGCACATCGCGCAGCAGTGCCCAGGCATGGGCCAGCAAGTGATGGCTCAGCAGGACCGGCTGCGCGTGCTGCAGGTGCGTGCGGCCTGGCATGGCCACGCCCTGGTGGGCCTTCGCCTGCTCCACCAGCGCATCTACCACTGACAGGACACCGGCCGCCACGATTCGTGCGTGGTCCCGGAGGTACATGCGCCCCAACGTGGCAATCTGGTCGTTGCGGGAACGGCCGGCACGGAGTTTTCCGCCCAGGATGGTGCCCGCGCGCGTCAGCAGCCCGCGTTCGAGGGAACCGTGCACGTCCTCGTCGTAAACTGCGGGCCGGTAGGCACCGGACTTCACATCGGCTTCGAGCTGTTCCAGGGCCTCAAGCATTTCCGCCAGCTCGTTGTCGTCCAGCAATCCCGCGGTGCGCAGGACCCGGGCGTGGGCCTTGGACCCGGCGATGTCGTACAGGGCCAAGCGCCAGTCGAAGTGCGTGGACTTGCTCAGTGCAGCCAGCGCGTCAGCCGGTCCGCCCTGGAAACGCCCGCCCCACAGGGCGCCCGCATTCGTTCCGTGAGCCATGATTACTGGCCCTGGACGCGGATGTCGCGGCCGGAGGCAACCTTGGCGGACATACCCCACAGCTCGATGAAGCCCTTGGCCATGGACTGATCGAAGGTGTCGCCGGTGTCGTAGGTGGCGAGGTCGAAGTCGTACAGGGAGGTGTCCGAACGGCGGCCGTTCACGATCGCCTGGCCGCCGTGCAGCACCATGCGGATGTCGCCGGAAACGTACTTCTGGGTGTCTTCGATGAAGGCGTCCAGTGAACGCTTCAGCGGGGAGAACCACTGGCCGTCGTAGACCAGCTCGGCCCAGCGCTGGCCAACGGTGGCCTTGAAGCGGGCCTGCTCGCGCTCGATGGTGATGTCCTCGAGGTGCTTGTGCGCGGTGATCAGGGCCATGGCGCCCGGTGCCTCGTAGATTTCGCGGGACTTGATACCCACCAGGCGGTCCTCGACGACGTCGATCCGGCCTACGCCCTGGGCGCCGGCACGGCGGTTCAGTTCCTTGATGGCCTGCAGCGGGGTGACGCGGACGCCGTCGATCGCTACCGGCACGCCGGCTTCGAAGGAGATGGTGACTTCGTCCGGTGCCGGGGGAAATTCCGGGGTGGCCGTGTAGTCGTAGATGTCCTTGGTGGGGGCGTTCCAGATGTCCTCGAGGTACCCGGTTTCGACGGCGCGTCCCCAGACGTTCTGGTCGATCGAGTACGGGTTCTTCTTGGTGGTCTCGATGGGCAGTCCCTTTTCCTCGGCGAAGGCAATGGCCTTGTCCCGGGTGAGGGCGAGGTCGCGGACCGGTGCGATGCACTTCAGGTCCGGGCCCAGGGTCTGGATGCCCACTTCGAAGCGGACCTGGTCGTTGCCCTTGCCGGTGCAGCCGTGGGCCACGGTGGTGGCGCCGAATTCGCGGGCGGCTTTGACCAGGTGCTTGACGATCACCGGGCGGGAAATGGCGGAGACCAGCGGGTAGTGGCCCTGGTACAGCGCGTTGGCCTTGAGGGTGGGCATGGCGTATTCGTTGGCGAATTCGTCCGACGCGTCAGCCACGTAGGCTTCGACGGCGCCGCAGCCGAGGGCGCGCTGGCGGATGGTCTCCAGGGACTCGCCGCCCTGCCCGACGTCAACTGCCACGGCGATGACCTCGGCGCCGGTGGCTTCACCGATCCAGCCAATTGCTACGGACGTATCAAGGCCACCGGAGTAGGCCAGAACAATGCGCTCAGTCACGAGAGTTCTCCTTTGGGACAGATCATTTATTTGTGAATGACTATACAGCGTTATGCGTATTTATACATACTGCGGTCAGTTGGAGTTCGATTCCGCCATCACCAGGAACCGGGCTGCCAGGGCTTCGCCGCCCTGCGGATCACGGGAAACCAGCAGCACTGTATCGTCACCGGCAATCGTGCCCAGGATCGAGGGCATCACCGAATGGTCGATCGCAAGGGCCAGGAAGTTGGCGGCGCCGGGAGGGGTCCTCAGGACCACCAGGTTGGCCGAGGCCTCCGCCGTCACCAGCAGCTCGCCGCAAAGCTTCTCCAGCCGGGCGTCCAGGATTTCCTGGCCCACTCCACTGGTGGCGGCACGGTCCCCGCCCTCGCCCGGAACGGCGTAAACCAGCACACCTTCGTTCCCCCGGACCCGGACAGCACCGATTTCCACGAGGTCCCGGGACAGGGTGGCCTGGGTGACTTGAACGCCGTCGTCAGCCAGCCGCGCGGCCAGCTCCGCCTGGGAGCGGACGCTCTCGCCGCGCAAGATCGCGGTGATCCGCGCCTGCCGGGCGGTTTTGGTGGCCGGACTGCTGCCCGGCGTCGGAGGCTGGACGGTCACCTAGCCGCGCTCCCTCGCCGGAGCCGCAACCACGGGCGCCAGCCCCTCAACAACGGCCAGGCCCGATTGGTGCATCAGCCACGCCATCAGCGCCTTCTGGGCGTGCAGGCGGTTTTCGGCCTCGTCCCACACGATGGACTGCGGGCCGTCGATCACGCCAGCCGAAATTTCGTAGCCGCGGTAGGCGGGGAGGCAGTGAAGCACGACGGCGTCATCCGCAGCCCGTGCCATGGCCTCCTCATCCACTGAGTACTCGCGGAACAACTGCAGGCGGGCTTCCTTTTCCGCTTCCTGTCCCATGGACACCCACGTGTCCGTGGCAACGACGTCGGCACCCTTGAGGGCCTCGGCGGCGTCGGTGGTGATCAGGACGGAACCGCCGGTTTCAGCTGCGCGGGCCTCTGCGGCGGTGACGATCTCCGCTGCGGGCAGGTAGCCCTCGGGGCCGGCGATCCGGACATGCATTCCCGCTGTGACGCCGGCCAGCAGGTAGGAGTTGGCCATGTTGTTGGCGGCATCACCCAGGTAGCTCATGGTGAGGCCCTGCAGGGATCCCTTGTGTTCCTTGACGGCCAGGAGGTCTGCCAGGAGCTGGCAGGGGTGGTAGTCATCGCACAGTGCGTTGATGACCGGCACGCTGGAGTTTTCCGCCATGGCAACCAGCCCGGCGTGCGCACCGGTCCGCCAGACGATGGTGGAGACCATCCGTTCCAGCACCCTGGCGGTGTCTTCCACTGATTCCTTGTGGCCGATCTGGGATTCGCCCGGGTTGATGATCAGCGCGCTGCCGCCCATGTCCGCCACACCCGTGGCGAAGGAAACCCGGGTGCGGGTGGAGGTTTTGTCGAAGATCACGGCCACGGTCTTGCGGCCGCTGCCCTCTGCTGCGTAGGGCTGCACGCTGTAGGGAGCAGCCTTCATGCGGACGGCCAGGTCAAGGACCTCGGCCTGCTCCGCGGGGCTGAGGTCGGTGTCCTTGAGGAAGTGCCGGACTGGTGTGCTCACTGGGCATCCTTTGCGTTCTGGAGGATTGCCGGGAAGGCGGCAAGGAAGGTGTTGGCTTGGTCGATGGTAAGAATCAGCGGCGGCGCCAGCCGTAGGGTGCGCGGCCCGGGTGCGTTGAAGATAAATCCTGCTGCGAGGCCCGCCGTGACCGCTGCCGGCGCCACGTCCGCGTCAAGGTCGAAGCCGATCAGCAGGCCTTCGCCGCGGACTGCCGTGACGCCGTCGAGCCCTGCCAGTCCGGACCGGAGGTGCTCCCCCACCGTGATGGCGTTCTGCAGGACCTGCTGGGTTTCCAGGACGTGCAGGGTGGCCAGCGCGGCAGCCGTTGCAACGGGGTTTCCGCCGAACGTGGTGCCGTGCTGGCCAGCGGCGAGCAGCTGCGACGTTGCCTCGCCGAAGGTGATCATGGCACCGATGGGGAAGCCCCCGCCCAGGCCCTTCGCAAGCGTAACGGCGTCCGGAACGATTCCCGCTTCGGCGCTGGCCAGCCACTTGCCGGTCCGGCCCATCCCCGTCTGGACCTCGTCCAGGATGAGGAGGGCACCGGCGTCGGACGTGATCCGGCGGGCAGCCTGCAGGTACTCCGGCGACAACGGGCGCACGCCCGCCTCGCCCTGGATGGGTTCCAGGAATACGGCGGCAACTGAACCGTCGACGGCGGCGCGCAGGGCTTCGACGTCTCCGAAGGGAATGTGCGTGACACCGCCGGGCAGCGGTGCGAAGGGAGCCCGGTACGCTTCCTTGGCAGTCAGCGCCAGCGCACCCATGGTCCGGCCGTGGAAGGCACCTTCGAGGGCGATGATCCGGGTCCGGGGGCCCTCCGGCCCGGCTGAATTCCGGCGGGCCAGCTTGAACGCAGCCTCGTTGGCTTCGGTGCCCGAGTTGGTGAAGAAGACCTTCGAACCCTCCGGAGCGCCCGTCACCTCCAGGAGCTTCTCCGCAAGGGCCACCTGCGTGGGGCTGGTGAAGAAGTTGGACACGTGGCCCAGCGTTGCCAGCTGGCTGGAAATCACCGACGTCACAAACGGGTGGGCGTGACCCAGCGCGTTAACGGCAATGCCGCCCAGCAGGTCAAGGTATTCGTTGCCGTCAGCATCCCAGACGAGGCAGCCCGCGCCCCTGACCAGGACGCGCTGCGGGGTACCAAAAACGCCCATCAGCGACGACGAATAGCGGCTCAGCCACTCGGCGCCGGTAGTGGCGCCCTCCGGTGATCGAGCCTGTCGAGATCCCTGGGTTTCGACAAGCTCAACCACCGGGTTCTGGGTTTCGACAAGCTCAACCACCGGGTTCTGGGTTTCCACAGGCTCAACCACCGTAGTTCACGCCCTCATCCGGGATGACCTGCGTGCCAATTCCCGCTGTTGTAAAAGTTTCCAGGAGCATCGAGTGGGCGAGCCGGCCGTCCACGATGTGTGCCCGTTCCACGCCGCCCTGGACGGCCTTGAGGCAGGCTTCCATCTTGGGAATCATTCCGGACTCCAGCGTCGGCAGCAGCTCCTTCAGATCCGTTGCGGAGATCGAAGAAATCAGCGAGGACCGGTCAGGCCAGTTCGCGAACAGGCCTTCGACGTCTGTCAGGATCACCAGCTTGGACGCCCCCAGCGCCTCGGCGAGGGCTGCAGCGGCGGTATCTGCATTGACGTTCAGCACCTGGCCGGTGGTCTGGTGGCTGCCTGCGGCGTTGTCCGTTCCGCCTTCGATTTCCGGCGCGACGGTGGAGATCACCGGAATCCGGCCGGCTGCCAGGAGGTCCATGATGCCATCCGGGTTGACGCCAACCACTTCGCCTACCAGGCCCAGGTCCACTTCCTCGCCGTCGATCACCGTTCCGGTGCGCACGGCACGCAGCAGCCCGCCGTCTTCGCCGGACATTCCCACGGCGTACGGCCCGTGCGAGTTGATCAGGCCCACCAGTTCGCGGCCGACCTGGCCGGTCAGCACCATCCGGACCACGTCCATGGCTTCGGGTGTGGTGACGCGCAGGCCTCCCTTGAATTCGGATTCGATGTCCAGCCGGCTCAGCATGGCGTTGATCTGCGGACCGCCGCCGTGCACCACCACGGGGTGGATGCCAACGTGGTGCAGGAAGACGATGTCCTCTGCGAAGGCGCGGCGGAGTTCGTCGTTGACCATGGCGTTTCCGCCGTATTTGATCACCATGGTGGTGCCGGCAAAGCGCTGGATCCAGGGCAGTGCCTCGATCAGCGTTGCCGCTTTGGCCTGGGCGTCGCGCATGGAGGTGTTCTCACGGGTTTGGGCGTTCATCGTGTCTCTTCCGGAAGGTCCGAAGACGGCTAGCTGGAGTATGCGCTGTTTTCGTGGACGTAGTCGTGGGTGAGGTCGTTGGTCCAGATGGTGGCTTCGGCATCGCCGGCCTGGAGGTCGATCTCGACGTGGACTTCACGGGGTTCAAGGTCCACCAGGGAACGGTCATCGCCAATGCTGCCGTTGCGGCAGATCTGGACGCCGTTCATTGCCACGTTCAACTGGTCCGGATCGAAGACGGCGTCCGTGGTTCCCACTGCGGACAGGACGCGGCCCCAGTTGGGATCCTTGCCGAAGATGGCGGCCTTGAAGAGGTTGGAGCGGGCCACGGCGCGGCTGACGATTTCGGCGTCGGCTTCGCTTGCGGCGTTGAAGGTGCGGATCGCGATGTCGTGGCTGGCGCCCTCGGCGTCGCCGATCAGCTTGCGGGCCAGTTCGGCGCACACCGAGGTCAATCCAACACCGAGTTCGGTGGCGGACGGCACGGCGCCGGAAGCGCCCGAGGCCATCAGCACCACTGTGTCGTTGGTGGACATGCAGCCGTCTGAGTCAGCCCGGCCGAACGTGACGCGCGTGGCATCACGGAGTGCGACGTCCAGCAGTTCCGCGGGGACCTCGGCGTCGGTGGTGAGGACCACCAGCATGGTGGCCAGTCCGGGAGCCAGCATGCCGGCTCCCTTGGCGATACCGCCGATGGAGAATTCCACGCCAGTGGAATCGGTGCCGATGAACAGTGCCGCCTTGGGCACGGTGTCGGTGGTCATGATCGCGGTGGCGGCGGCAGCACCGCCGTCGACGTTCAGTTCAGCCGCTGCGGCCTCAACACCCGGAAGGATCTTGTCCATGGGCAGCTGCTCACCGATCAGGCCGGTGGAACACACCAGAACGTCAGTGGCGGAAATTCCCAGGACCTCGGCAGTTTTTTCTGCCGTGGCGTGGGTGTTCTGGAAGCCCTGCGGGCCGGTGCACGCGTTGGCGCCGCCGGAGTTCAGGATCACCGCGTCAACACGGCCGTCCGAGACCACCTGGCGGGACCAGTGCACGGGGGCCGCTGCCACACGGTTGGTGGTGAAAACGGCAGCAGCGGCCTTGCTGGGGCCGTCATTGACGATCAGTGCAAGGTCCGGCTTGCCGGAGGCCTTCAGGCCGGCGGTGACGCCGGCGGCCCTGAATCCCTGGGGGGCGGTAACGGTCACGGGGCAACTCCCTGGAGGTTAAGGCCGGCCGTCTCCGGCAGGCCAAGTGCAATGTTCATGGACTGCACGGCTCCGCCGGCGGTGCCCTTGGTCAGATTGTCGATCACGCACGTCACGATCACGCGTCCGGTGTGCTGGTCGTACGCCAGCTGCATGGCTGCGTGGTTGGAACCCTGCACGGCCTTGGTGGCCGGCCACTGGCCTTCCGGCAGCAGGTGAACGAAGGGTTCGTCGTCGTACGCATCGGCCCAGGCCTGGCGCAGCTGCCCGGCCGTGGTGCCGGCTTTTACCCGCGCCGTTGCCGTGCTCAGGATGCCGCGGCTCATCGGGGCGAGGGTGGGCGTAAACGATACGGACACCTGTTCACCGGCGGCCAGGGAAAGACCCTGCTCGATCTCCGGAGTATGCCGGTGCCCGCCGCCTACGCCGTAGGGGCTCATGGAACCCATCACTTCGGAACCGATCAGGTTGACCTTCGCCGCTTTTCCCGCGCCGGAGGTGCCGGAGGCAGAAACAATCACGACGTCGGCCGGTTCCAGCAGCCCCGCGGCAAACCCCGGTGCCAAGGCCAGCAAGGAGGACGTGGGGTAGCAGCCCGGCACCGCGATCCGGCGGGCGTCCCGCAGTTTTTCACGGTGTCCGGGCAGTTCCGGGAGGCCGTACGGCCAGCTGCCTGCGTGCGCCGAGCCGTAGAACTTCTCCCACGCCATCGGATCGGTCAGGCGGTGGTCCGCTCCGGCGTCGATCACCAGGGTGTCCCCGGGCAGTTGCGCCGCCAGCTCGGCCGAGGCACCGTGTGGAAGCGCCAGGAACACGACGTCGTGCCCCGACAGGTTCTCCACGGTGGTTTCTTCCAGGATGCGGTTGGCCAGGGAGTGCAGGTGGGGCTGCACTTCACCGAGGCGGGATCCGGCGCTGCTGTGGGCGGTGATGGCTCCGATGGTGACGTCAGGGTGGCCGGCAAGAAGGCGTAATACCTCGCCGCCGGCGTAACCGCTGGCACCGGAGACGGCAACTGAAATAGTCATGGCTCCCACTGTACAGCAAGAATATTCATGAGTCCCGATATTTATGCAGGGCGCCCGGTGACGTAGTGATGTGCCGATTAGCTGACAGCGCCTGCCTTCTCAATATGATGGCTTACGGGTCCGGATGGGGAAAGTCCCGGCCGGAGAAGGAGAACTCCATGACTCATGCAATTGTTGCGCGGCAGGCCGGCGGACCTGAGGTCCTCGAATACGCCTCCGTAGAGCAACCGGCTCCAGGCCCCGGGCAGCTGTTGGTCAAGGTGGCCGCCATTGGCGTGAACTATATCGATACCTACCAGCGCAGCGGCGTATACAAGGTCCCCTACCCCTTCACGCCGGGATCGGAAATGGCCGGCACTGTGGAAGCCGTAGGTGAGGGCGTCAGCACTTTTTCCGTGGGCGACCGCGTGGCCACGGCAGAGGGCAGCGCGTGCTATTCCGGACACACCGTCCTGGACGAGGCCAAGGCTCTTCCCGTTCCCGACGGCCTTGATGACCGCAGCGCCGCAGCACTGCCCCTACAGGGCATGACGGCGCATTACCTCATGAACTCCACGTTCCGGGTGGAGCCCGGCCAGACGGTACTCACCCATGCCGGCGCCGGCGGCGTAGGCATGCTGCTGACCCAGCTGCTCAAGTCCCGTGGTGCGCGGGTGATCACAACAGTTTCCACCGACGAAAAAGCTGAACTTGCCCGCGAAGCCGGAGCAGATGAGGTGCTCCGCTACGAAGGCTTTGCGGACAAAGTCCGGGAGCTCACGGACGGCACCGGCGTGGACGTGGTGTTTGACGGCGTCGGAAAGAACACCTTTGATGATTCACTGGCCAGCCTCCGCATCCGCGGGATGCTGGTGCTGTTCGGCGCGGCGTCCGGTCCGGTCCCGCCGGTGGATCCGCAGCGGCTCAATGCCGCCGGTGGCGTGTTCCTGACGCGCCCGGCCCTGGGTCACTACCTGCTTAACTCCACGGAACGGCGCTGGCGGTCCAAGGAAATCTTCGACGCCGCAGCAGACGGCAGCCTCAAGGTCCGCATCGGCGGGGAATATCCGCTGGCCCGGGCCGGCGAGGCGCACGCCGCTTTGGAAGGCCGCCGCACCACCGGCAAACTGATCCTGCTCCCCGGAGAACGTCCCTGATAGCTTCTTCGGATATCGGACGAAAAGCGGCCACAAGGCCAGCAGGATATTAACAACTCAGGAACGGGCAACGACCATCAGGCAAACTTCGACACCTTTTGTTCATGTAGTACCGGGACACTGTGACTGTGATTGAGAACCTCGCAGGCACCACCGCGCCCCGGCCCCAGGTGTACCTGCCCCAGCTGCCCGGCGCCGGCGCTGCACCCCCGCAGCGCACCCTGGTGGACATCCTGGAAGAGACAGCGGCGGCCAATCCGGAAGCCTCCGCGCTGGATGACGGCACCACGTCACTGAGCTATTCCCAGCTGCTGGCCGAAGTCCGCGCCATGGGAAGGCGCCTGCACCACGCCGGCCTTGGCGCCGGCGACAAGATCGGCGTCCGTGTCCCCTCAGGGACCAACGAACTCTACGTCGCCATCCTGGCCATTCTCCTGGTGGGCGCCGCCTATGTTCCTGTCGACGCCGATGACCCCGAGGAACGTGCACGCCTGGTCTTCGGCGAGGCAAAAGTGGCAGCGGTTGTTGGCCCGGCGTCGAGCATCACCATGGCAGCGGAGCGGCCCCGGCCGTTCCCGGCTCCGCGCACGGCGAAGGCCGACGACGACGCCTGGGTGATCTTCACCTCCGGCTCCACGGGGACGCCCAAAGGCGTGGCCGTCCAGCACCGTTCCGCGGCGGCCTTTGTTGACGCCGAAGCCAGAATCTTCCTGAGCTCCGATCCGCTGGGTCCCCAGGACCGGGTCCTGGCCGGACTCTCGGTTGCCTTCGACGCTTCCTGCGAGGAAATGTGGCTGGCGTGGCGGCATGGCGCCTGCCTGGTACCGGCGCCACGGGCCCTGGTCCGTACCGGTATGGACCTTGGGCCGTGGCTGATCAACCATGGCATCACTGTTGTCTCCACCGTCCCCACCCTTGCAGCGCTGTGGCCCGCCGAATCCCTGGAAAACGTCCGGCTGCTGATTTTCGGTGGTGAAGCCTGCCCTCCGGAGCTCGCGGAACGGCTGGCCGTGGAAGGCCGCGAAGTCTGGAACACCTACGGCCCCACTGAGGCCACGGTCGTGGCCTGCGCGGCACCGCTGGGCGGTCCCGGCCCCGTGCGGATCGGCCTTCCGCTGGATGGCTGGGACCTTGCGGTGGTTGATTCCGACGGCGTTCCAGTTGCCGAAGGGGCCATTGGCGAGCTGATCATTGGCGGGGTGGGCCTGGCCCGTTACCTGGATCCCGCCAAGGACGCGGAGAAATACGCGCCGATGCCCTCCCTGGGCTGGGAACGGGCCTACCGGTCCGGGGACCTGGTCCGGTTCGAGGCCGAGGGCCTGGTGTTCATGGGCCGGGCGGATGAGCAGGTCAAGCTTGGTGGCCGCCGTATTGAACTGGGTGAAATCGACGCCGCACTGCAGTCCCTGCCCAACGTTGCCGGAGCGGCAGCCGCCGTCCAGACCACGGCCGCGGGCAACCAGATCCTGGTGGGCTATCTTGCCCCCGCCGGTACGGCCCACCTGGACCTTACCGAGGCACGCGCGCTCCTGGCAGCAAGCCTTCCCGCGCCACTGATCCCGCTGCTGGCTGTTGTGGATTCCCTGCCCACCAAAACAAGCGGCAAGGTGGACCGGCACGCTCTTCCCTGGCCGTTGGCGGGTGCTGCCGCAGCCGACGCCGACGCCGCTCCCCTGAACCTCCCCGAGGACGCGCACTGGATTGTGGAGCGGTGGTCCTCCGTCCTGGGCAGCCCCGTCACCACCCTTGATGCCGACTTCTTCGCGTACGGCGGCGGTTCGCTGGCCGCGGCGCAGCTGGTTTCCGCCCTGCGGGTTCGCTATCCCAGCATCACGGTGGCCGAAATCTACGCCACGCCGCGGGTGGGTGCCCTGATTGACACCGCCCGCCAATCCCTCCCGGACGGCGTCACCGCCGCCCCGGCCGCCCAGCGTTCCGTGCGGCCCACGGCCTTCAAATCACAGCTGTTCCAGACCCTGATGGGCATCCCGCTGCACATCCTGGTGGGGATGCGGTGGCTGACCTACCTCATGGTGGCAAACAACCTGCTCTCCGCCTTTGCGGGTTTCCACCAGGCACCCACCGTCTCCTGGTGGTGGCTTGCCGCATCGTGGCTGGTTTTTGTCAGTCCTGCCGGCCGGATGGCCATTTCCATTGCGGCAGCCAGGATCCTCCTCCGGGACGTGGTGCCCGGCCGCTATCCCAGGTCCGGCAAGGTCCATCTTCGGTTGTGGCTGGCGGAACAGATCCAGGACCTCGCCGGCGCCGTGAGCCTGGCCAGCGCCCCGTGGGTTCCTTCCTATGCCCGCGCGTTGGGCGCGAAGATCGGCAACGACGTCCAGCTCCATTCGCTGCCGCCCGTCACCGGGTTCCTGTCCCTGGGCCACGGAGCCAACATCGAGCCGGAAGTTGACCTTTCCGGATGGTGGATCGACGGGGACCACGTCCACATCGGCCGCGTGCATGTTGGCGCCGGCGCCACTGTGGGCGCCCGGAGCACACTGATGCCCGGAGCGTCCATCGGGGCCGGCGCCAGTGTGGACGCGGGTTCTGCGGTGCTGGGCAAGGTCAAGGCCGGGCAGTCGGTTGCCGGTTCCCCGGCAGAGCGCCGCGGCAAGGCCAAGCGGGACTGGCCGGATGCGCCAGTTGTTGGCAAGGCAAAAGAGCGGCTGTGGTTCTCCGCGTTCGCGGCCGCCTCTGCCGTCCTGTCCCTGATCCCCTATCTTTCGGCCGCAGCAGCAGCCGCAGTAGTGTTCCTGTTCATCCGTGGCAGCAGCTCCTTGGCCGCAGCGCTGCCCGGCGTGTTCGCTGCCCTGCCGCTGGCGGCCCTGGTCTGGTTCCTGGCGAACATGCTGCTGGTCCTGGGCACCACCCGCCTGCTCAGCATCGGGCTGGCCACCGGGTACTACCGGGTGCGCAGCAGGATCGGATGGCAGGTCTGGGCCACTGAGCGTGTACTGGACCTGGCCCGGGACCTGTTGTTCCCGATCTATGCCAGCCTCTTTACGCCGGTGTGGCTGAGGCTGCTGGGCGCCAGGATCGGCAAGAACGTGGAGGCCTCCACCGTGCTGCTGCTTCCCAAGATGACCACCGTGGGCGACGGCGCGTTCCTGGCTGACGACACCATGGTGGCTTCCTACGAACTGGGCGGCGGCTGGATGAAGATCGCGCCGGCCAAAATCGGCAAACGCTCCTTCCTGGGCAACTCCGGCATGACAGCCGCCGGACGCAACGTGCCCAAGAACTCGCTGGTTGCCGTGCTGTCCGCAACCCCCACCAAGGCCAAGTCCGGCAGCTCATGGTTGGGCAGCCCGCCAGTCCGGTTGCGCCGCACCGCCGTCGCTTCCGATTCCAGCCTCACCTACAAGCCGCCAACCAAACTGAAGGTGGCACGTTCGCTCTGGGAACTGTGCCGGTTCGTTCCGGTGGTCCTCACGGTGGCCATTGCTGCCGGGGTTATGCTGGCCGCTGACGCCATCGCCGCAACTGCAGGTTATTGGGCCGCGGCGGCCCTGGGCGGCATCGTCATGCTCTTGGCCGGCGGCGTTGCCGCGGGCAGCGCCGTAGTGGCCAAGTGGCTCCTGGTGGGCCGCATCCGTGCCGGTGAGCATCCGCTCTGGAGCCAGTTCATCTGGCGGAACGAAGTAGTGGACACCTTCATTGAAATGGTCAGTGCACCATGGTTTGCCCGGGCCGCGGCAGGCACGCCCGCCCTGGTCTGGTGGCTGCGCTCCCTCGGCGCCAAAATCGGCAGCGGCGCATGGTGTGAAAGCTACTGGCTGCCTGAGGCGGACCTGGTGACCCTGGGCAAGAACTCAACAGTGAACCGCGGTTGCGTTGTCCAGACACACCTGTTCCATGACAGGATCATGAACCTGGATACCGTCCACCTCGAAGACGGCGCAACCATGGGTCCGCACGGGGTCATCCTCCCCCAGGCATCGATCGGAAGCGGCGGCACGGTAGGGCCGGCGTCGTTGGTAATGCGTGGCGAGCACGTCCCGGCCGGAACCTACTGGATGGGCAATCCGGTCAGCCCCTGGAAGGGACCAGTCCTTCCCGCCCCCGAAGATTAAGGCCCCGATGAGTTTCCCCCACATCCCCGGTTCCACCACGGCGATGCCAGACGCGCACCCGTGGCCCGATCCCTACATGCCGGAGCAGGGCACAGACGCCTACCGCGTCGGGCTCTACGACCTGGACCTGGATTACCGGCTGGCCAGCAACAAGCTCACCGCCCGAGTTGTGCTGCACGCCAGGGCCCTGCGCGCCTCGTCCGCAATCGTCCTGGACTTCACCGGGCTGCGGGCCGTGAAAGTGCTGTTCAACGGCCGGAAACCCAGCAGGTTCAGCCAGCGCGCGGGCCAGCTGGTGGTTGTCCCGGCCCAGCCGTTGGCCGCTCACGAGGACTTCACGCTGGACATCCGCTATGAAGGAAATCCCGCGCCCCGCCGGGGACTCTGGGGCGAGGTGGGCTGGGAGGAACTTACCGACGGCGTGCTGGTGGCCGGTCAGCCAAACGGGGCTCCGTCCTGGTTCCCCTGCAACGACCACCCGCGCCACAAGTCCAGGTTCCGGATCAGCATCACCACTGACGACAACTACCGCGCCGTCAGCAACGGCAGGCTGGTTGCCCGGACCCGCAAGTCCAGCCGTGAGACGTGGACCTATGAGCAGCATGAACCCATGGCCACCTACCTGGCCACGGTGCAGATCGGCCGGTATGCGCTGATGCCGCTGGTGGCCGCCGTCGGGCAGTCCGGACCAGCAGCGTCAGATCAGGCTCCGGTGATCCAGAACGTGGCCGTCAGCCCTGAACTTGCCGCCCAGGCTCGGGTGGGACTGGCCCGCCAGGATGACATGATGCGCACCTTCGAGCGCTGCTTTGGCCCCTACCCGTTCCCGGAGTACACGGTGGTGGTGGCCGATGACGATCTCGAGATCCCGCTCGAGGCTCAGTCCCTGTCCATCCTGGGCCGGAACCACCTGAGCCAGGACTGGGAATCGCAACGGCTGATTGCCCACGAACTGGCGCACCAGTGGTTCGGTAACTCCCTGACCCTGGCCTCCTGGCACGACATCTGGCTGCATGAGGGATTTGCCTGCTACGCCGAGTGGATCTGGTCCGGGGAAAGCGGTGGCCCGTCCGTTGAGGACCGCGCCTACGCTGCCTGGCGGAAGCTCAGCAACGGCGTCCAGGACCTGATGATCGGCGATCCCGGCCCGGAACTGATGTTTGATGACCGCGTGTACAAACGTGGTGCCCTGGCGCTGCACGCCCTGCGGGTCCGCAGCGGCGATGTGGCGTTCTTTGCGCTGCTGCATGAATGGACGCGGACCCACGCCTATGGCTCTGTGACCACCGCGGACTTCATCCTTGCCGCAGACCACGCCACGGGGCTGGACTGCGAACAGCTGCTGCACCCCTGGCTGCTGGAGGAAAAGCTGCCGGAATTTCCAGTGCCTGGCTTCGGCGGGGCCTGACGGCAATCCGCCGGACCATCGCTAGCCCAGTGCCATGGCGGAGGCCAGGTGCGGCGGCAGTCCCGTTTCCTCCGGGACAAGGTCCCGCAGCCCCGGCAAGGACAGAACGTCGACGGCGACAGGTGCGGTCCGCAGGCCGCCGCCCTCCATTTTCAGCCAGGCTTCCTTACGTGCCCACAACCTTGCCCGGGCTGCGTTCCGGAGCCGCTCCCGTGTGCGGCCTACCGTAGCGGCTTCGGCAGCGGTCAGGGCGGTCCTGTCAAAGCCGGGGAATCCGACGTCCGCGGGATCTTCGATGTCCACGCCCAGGCGCAGCCCCGCAGCAGGCACCCGCATACCGGCCAGCAGGATCCAGTCACCGGCGCGGGCCAAGCTAAGCAGCAGCGGAAGAGGCCTGCCGTGCAGGGAGTACCCGGGCCGGCCGTGGGCAAGGTCCGCGTCAAGTCCGCACTGCGGGCAGCAATAGTCAGCAGTTAACTCCGACGGCGGAACGTCCAGCAGCGCACCAGCGAAACCGCGAAGGGCCATCCGTCCGGCACGGAAGCGCCGTGCCACAGCCGGCGCCATGGCAACGGCTCGCCGCTCTTCGGCGGGATCCAGCCGGACAGGCTCCTGCCCGGGAACATCGCCAACAGCAAAGGCGCGGAAGACCACGTCTGATGACATAGCTTCCGCGCCTCCTGCTGTCCTGGTGAAGGTGATTGCAGCCCGGGGACTACCGCTGGACGGCGCCGAACCGCTCAGCGGCCAGCGCAACGGCAGCTTCACGCGCAGCCGAGGCCTCGTCTGCCGTCAGCGTGCGGTCATCCGCCCGGAAGCGCAGACCGAAGGCCAGCGACTTGCTGCCCTCGGGGATGCCCTTGCCCGAGTAGACGTCGAACAGTGCAACGTCCTCCAGCAGTTCACCGGCGCCTTCGCGCAGCGCGGCCAGAACCTCGGCAGCCGGGATCTCCTGCGGCACCACCAGGGCAACGTCCTGGGTGGCCACGGGGAAACCGGAGATGTGCCGGGCCACGATGACGTCCGCAGCGGCGCCGAAGATCAGCTCGGCATCCAGCTCCAGTGCCACGCTCCTGGCGGGCATGTCGTGAGCCGCGAGCAGCTTCGGGTGCAGCTCGCCGGCGTAACCCACCACCTCACCGGAGCGGAGTGAAAGCTGCGCGGTACGGCCGGGGTGGAAGGCCTGGTGGGCGCCCTGGCTGACCACCAGTTCAACGCCCAGGACGTCCCCGGCAAGCCGGGCAATGTCCAGGGCATCTGCCCAGTCCCAGGGACGCGGCGTGTGGGCCGCGGCAGCGGGCGAATCGTTGCCGGTGAACAGCGCGGCGACGTGCAGCGGCTGGTGCGGGACGCCGTCGTACAGTCCGTCAAGTACCTCATCCGAGGGCCGGGCGCCCAGAGGAGGAATGGAGGACGTTCCCAGCGTTCCTTCGGGGAGGAAAACGGAACCGGTTTCGAAGAGCGCGAGGTCCCGGAACCCGCGGGACTGGTTGCGGCGGGCCACCTCGAACAGGCCGGGCAGGATGGACGTGCGAAGGTAGCCCTGCTCCTCGCTGATCGGGTTGGCCAGCTTAAGCGCACTGCGTTCTGCGCCCTGTTCAGGCGTGCCGAAGGTGTCGTTTGCCGCCTTGGACACGAACGGGTAGGACAGCACTTCGGTCAGCCCGGCGTCCGCCAGGGCCTGGACCAGACGGCGTTTCTGCTGCTGGGCGCGGGTCAGGCCACGGCCAGGAGGAGCTACCGGCAGGGTGGCCGGAATCTGGTCGTAACCAACCAGCCGCACGATTTCCTCGGTGAGGTCGTCCTTGGTCTCGAGGTCGTTGCGCCAACTCGGTGACGTCACCCGGTAGGAGGCGCCTGCGGCAGTCTCCCCCACCTTCTCAACGGTTCCTCCGAGATCCTCCAGCGCAGTGGTGATCTGCTCTTCGGTGAAGTCGATGCCGATCCGGGCCGCCGCATATCCGGCAGGAAGATCAATCACGACGGCGTCAGGTGCAGTCCCAACATCAGTTCCGGTTTCCTCAGCGGTACCGCCGGCCAGCTCCACCAGCAGGTCAACCGCACGCTGGGCGGCGACGTCCGCAATGTGCCAGTCAACGCCGCGTTCGAAGCGCTTGGACGCTTCGGAGGGCAGCTTGTGGCGGCGCCGTGAACGGGCAATCGAGACCTCTTCGAAGTGCGCAGCCTCGATCAGGACCGTCGACGTCGAATCCGTCACCTCCGTCGCTGCGCCGCCCATAACGCCGGCAACGCCGATCGGGCCCGAAGCGTCAGTGATCAGGAGGTCTCCGGCGTCGAGCGCGCGGTCCTTGCCGTCCAGCGTGGTGAGCTTTTCACCGGCGACGGCGCGGCGCACCACGATCTCGCCGGACAGCTTGTCCTGGTCGTAGAAGTGCAGCGGCTGGCCCAGTTCAAGCATCACGTAGTTGGAGATGTCCACGGGCAAGGAGATGGAACGGATGCCGGCCAGCCGCAGCCGGGAGGACATCCAGGCGGGGGTAGGCCGGGTTGCATCCACGCCGGTGACGGTGCGGGCCACGAAACGGTCGCATCCGGGCTTGCCGTAGATGGGGGCGGCGTCGTTGATCTTCACCGGATAGCCGGCTTTGAGCGAGGCAGGCAGTGTGACCTTCGAGGCCGGGTCCACGAACGGGGTACCGGTGGCGTGGGCATACTCGCGTGCCACACCGCGGATGGAGAAGGCATATCCACGGTCCGGAGTGACATTGATTTCCGCAGCCTGATCGTACAGGCCCAGCAGCTCCATCGCGTCGGTGCCGATTTCAGGATCCAGCCCGATCCGGGACAGCACCAGGATGCCGTCATGGTCCTCCCCGATACCCAGCTCGCGGACGGAGGCGATCATGCCTGCGGACAGGTGTCCGTACGTCTTGCGGGCCGAGATGCGGAAGTCACCGGGCAGGACGGCGCCGGGCAGGGTGACAACGACTTTGTCCCCCTCCACGAAGTTGTGGGCTCCGCAAATGATGCCCTGCACACCGGAGGGGTCTATGCCGTCCCCGGTGAGGGTCTGTGGCTGCCCTTCGGGGACAACCCGGACCTGGCACCAGTTGATGGTCTTGCCGTTGGACTGGGGTTCCTTGACCAGGCTCAGCACCTGGCCCACCACAATCGGACCGCTCAGGGTGTCCGCGGGACGGTGGACGTCCTCTTCTTCAAAACCGACCTTGACCAGGTCCGCCATAACATCTTCGGCCGTTGCTCCGGCCGGTACCTGCGCGAATTCACGCAGCCAGGAAAGTGGGATACGCACTGTTAGATCTCCATCCCGAAGTGCTCGCTGAAACGTACATCGCCCTCGATCATGTCGCGCATGTCCCCCACTTCATTGCGGAACATCAGGGCGCGCTCGATGCCCATGCCGAAGGCAAAACCTGAATAGACGTCCGGATCGATCCCGGCGGCGCGGAGCACGTTGGCATTGACCATGCCGCAACCGCCCCACTCGATCCAGCGCGGGCCGCCCTTGGCACCGGGGTGCCAGATGTCCAGCTCCGCGGAAGGCTCGGTGAACGGGAAGTAGTTGGGGCGCAGGCGGACCTTGGCGTCGTCACCGAACATCTGGCGCGTGAAGTGCTCCAGCGTGCCCAGGAGGTCAGCCATGTTCAGGTTTTTGTCGATGGCCAGGCCCTCGAACTGGTGGAACACGGGGGTGTGCGTTGCGTCGAGCTCGTCAGTACGGAACACCTTGCCCGGGCACAGCACGTAGATGGGCACTTCGCGTTCCAGCATGGACCGGACCTGGACGGGCGAGGTGTGGGTGCGCATCACCAGGTGGGCTTCCGGGGGCTCCACGAAGAAGGTGTCCTGCATTTCGCGGGCCGGGTGGTCCGGTTTGAAGTTCAGGGCGTCGAAGTTGAACCACTCCGATTCGACCTCGGGGCCTTCGGCGATTTCCCAGCCCATGCCCACGAAGATGTCGCAGACGCGGTCCTGCAGCGTGGACAGCGGGTGGCGGGCTCCGGCGCGGCGGCGGCGCTGCGCGGCCGTGACATCCACTGTTTCCTCGACGAGGATGCGGGCGTCGTTCTCCGCCTCGAGCTCGGTGGAACGGGCAGCCAGGGCCTGGTTCACGCGGCCGCGCGATGCTCCCATGAGCTTGCCTGCGGCGGCCTTGTCTTCCTTGGACAGCTTGCCGATTTCCCGGTTTGCCAGGCTCAACGGCGACTTCTCCCCGGTGTGGGCCAGCCGTACGGCCTTGAGGTCATCCAGCGAGGTGGTGGCGGCGATGGCCTCCAGCGCGCGGCCGACGGCGGCGGTAATGGCGGCTTCGTCCAGGGGGTTCGGGGCGTCTGCGCCCGGCAGAGTTTCAGTCATCTACTGTTCTTAGCTACGAGTTTGGCGGCGCCCGCTGGAGACCGGCAGCAACCACCGGCTCGCCCGCGGGACAACATGGTCCAGGCGCGCCGGAATCCGGCGGCCACTAGCGTCCAGTCTAGTAGAAGCCGCCAGCTACGATGTCCCCATGACAGCGGCGAAGATCCCGTTGACGCGGGGCCAGCGAATCCGGCAGGCGGCGAACCTCCTCAACGGGAGTACGGCGTTGGGAATCCTGCTGGCTTCAGCGGCCGGACTGGCGGTGGTCCCCGGCCCGCGCGGCCTCTTGCTGGCTGCGGGCTACCGGTGGCCCTTACCGGTGGCGGGCGCCTTCACCGTGGGCAACGTTGTCATCTTCCGCACGCGCGGAACAGGCACCACCCCCGATCCCCGGCTGGCGGACCCGATCCTCCTGCACCACGAGGAGCGCCACGCAAGCCAGTATGCAGCCTTCCTGGGGCTGCCTTTCCTGCCGCTGTACTTTGCTGCGGCAGCCTGGTCCATGCTGAGGACGGGCAACCCCGGTTCGGCCAATGCCTTTGAACGCCACGCCGGGCTCCAGGCCGGTGGATATCCGCTGCTCGAATCCCGATGGAGGACGCCATGGAAAAAACGAACACCGTCACAGTGACCGGAACGGGAACAGCCGAAGCGGTGCCTGAACTGCTCACCCTCTCACTGGCGGTGGAGTCCCGAAGACAGGATGTCGCGGCAGCCTATGAGGGCCTGGGCAGTGCGGTGCGGGCCGTCACCGGCAGACTGCGCAGCGACGGCGTGCCGGACCGGAACATCTCCACCACCGGCATCAACGTCCGGGCCGACGTAACGTGGCGCGAGGGCGAAGGGCAGGTTGTCACCGGCTACGTAGCCTCTTCTGCCTTGGGCGTCCGCCTGGGAATGCCTGACGCCTCGCAGGTTATTGCCCACGCCGTTGAAGCCGGCGGCAACGATGTCCGCCTGAACGGGATGGTCCCGGGGTTTGCTGATGAAGCGGCAGTTATGGCTCAGGCCAGGGAAAAGGCATGGCACGACGCCGAAGCTGCCGCCACCCAGCTGGCAAGCCTGGCAGGTGCCACCCTGGGCAGGGTGGAGGCGGTTGCCGAACACCCGCCGTCAGGGAACGTGGTGCCAATGTCCGGCGTGCGGCGTGCCGCCGCCGTTGAGTCCGTTCCCGTTGAAGCAGGCACCACGGCAGCCAGTTGCGCGCTGACAGTGACGTGGCAACTTGCCTATCCGGGTGCTTGACTTAAGTTCGAACATATATTCGAATTAGGGGCATGAGATGGGATGCACAAGCGCTACAGGAAACCTCCACGCCGCCACTCATCCCGCTTGCCGGCCTGGTCCGTTCCGTCACCACACCTGAGTTTGCCGGCATCACCTTCCACGAGGTCACCGCCAAATCGGTGCTCAACAAGGTGGTTGCCGGTTCCCGCATGCCGTTCGAGTGGACCATCAACCCGTACCGCGGCTGCAGCCACGCCTGCGTTTACTGCTTCGCCCGGAAAAGCCACACCTACCTGGACTTCGATGCCGGCCTGGATTTCGACAGCCAGGTGGTGGTAAAGGTGAACGCCGCGGAGGTGCTGCGGAAGGAACTTGCGCGGCCATCGTGGGGCCGCCACCAGGTGGCCCTGGGAACCAACACGGACCCGTACCAGCGTGCCGAAGGCCGCTACAAGCTGATGCCGGGCATCATCAACGCCCTGGCCGATTCCGGCACTCCCCTGTCCATCCTCACCAAGGGCACACTCCTTGCCAGGGACATTCCGCTCCTCAAAAAAGCCGCAGCCCAGGTCCCGGTAGGCATCGGCATTTCCCTGGCCATGACGGACGAGGCACTCTCCGAAGCAGTGGAACCCGGAACTCCCGGCCCCCGGGCCCGCCTGAAGCTTGTTTCACGGCTGCGCGATGCCGGGCTGCCCTGCGGCGTGATGGCCATGCCCATCCTGCCGTGGCTTTCGGACAGCGATGAAGCACTCGATGCCCTGTTCGCGTCCCTGGCGGCCGCCGGTGCCACGGGTGTCACCGCCGGGGCGCTTTACCTGAAGCCGGGAACACGGGAATGGTTTATGCAGTGGATTGCCGCCAACCACCCGGCGCTGGCCGGCAAGTACCGGCGTCTCTACGGCACAGGCTCCTACGCTTCGAAGGAGTACCGGTCCTGGCTTGCCGGAAAGGTGCGCTACTTCAAGGCCCGGCACGGTTTCTCGGGTTCCGGTTCGGGTTTCAGCCACCGCAATCTTGAGGATGATCCCCGGGAGGAAGAAGCCCAGTATCCAGCCGGCAGCATGGCCGGGCCTGCGCCCAGCGGACACACCTTGCCAGCCAAAGCAGGACGGCCGGCGGGGAGCTCCCCGCCGGCCGTCCACGGGCTGCGTCAACAGCCCACCCTTTTCTAGGGTCAGTTCCCCGGGTCAAGCCCTAGCCTGCCGGGATAACCAGTCCCTTGTACTCATCCTGCAGGAAGTCCTTCATCTCCTGCGAGGTCAGGATCTTGTACAGCTTCTGCACCCGCGGATCGTCCTTGTGCTCGGCCTTTACCGCAAGGACGTTGTAGTACGCACTGTCCTTGCCTTCCACCAGCAGCTGCTTGTCAGCGCTCAGCCCTGCAGGCAAAGCAAAGGCCAGGGTGACGATCGCCGCGTCCTTGTCGTTGAGGGCCTGCGGCAGGCTGGCGTTTTCGATCTCGGTGAATTCAAGGTTCTTCGGGTTGGCCGTGACGTCCTTGAGCGTAATCGGGTTCTCCGTCACCTCGATCAGCCCTTCTGAGGCCAGGAGCTTGAGCGCGCGTGACTCGTTCGTCGGATCGTTCGGGATGGCCACACTGGCACCATCCGGGAGGTCCTCCAGACCGGCAATGGTGTTGGAGTACAAGGCCATGGGCGGCAGGTAGACCTTGCCTACGCTGACCAGGTCCTGCCCGGCGGCCTTGTTGTAGGTTTCGAGGAACGTGGTGTTCTGGAAGAGGTTGGCGTCGATGTCACCGTCCGTGACGGCGGGGTTCGGCGTGTTGTAGTCGCTGAACTCCTTGTACTCGACGGTCAGGCCTTCCTTCTCTGCGAGCTCCCGCTGGACGTGCTTGAGCATGTCGCCAGCAGGAACTGCCAGCGCGCCTACCTTGATGGTGTTGGCGGCGTCAGCCGAACCGGAACCTCCGCCACAGGCGGTCAGCGACAGGATGGCGGCGATTCCCGCGGCGGCAGCCTTAAGGACATATGTACGGGTCATTGGATCTCTTTCACGATGGAACTGGAGTGTTCGGAGTTGCAGCGGGGTGAAGTCAGCGGTGGGACAGCCGGCGGGCTGCCAAGCTTCCCAGCGACTGGAAAATCTGGACAATGAGGATCAGCAGGATGACGACGGCGAACATGTACTCGGGGCTGTAGCGCTGGTATCCGTAGCGGAACGCCACGTCCCCCAGGCCGCCGCCACCCACGGCGCCCACCATGGCCGAATAGCCAATAAGTCCCACCACGGTAGTGGAAAGCCCCAGGGCGAGTGCGGGCACGGCTTCGGCGATCATCACCTTCGTCAGGATGGTCCAGCGCGTCGCCCCGAGGGACTGCGCCGCTTCGACCAGCCCCACGGGAACCTCACGGATGCCGATTTCAACCAGCCGGGCAAAGAACGGGATCCCGGCGATCGTCAACGGCACAATGGCTGCCGTAGGTCCGATGAACGAGCCCGCAATCAACCTGGTGAACGGAATAAGCAGGATCATCAGGATGATGAACGGAATGGACCGGCCCACGTTGACCAGGAAGTCCAGCAGCCGGTTCAGGACGGCACCGAAGGCGCGGCTCCCGAAAGGCCTCGCCAGCAGGCCGTTGGCTTCGGTGGTGACCAGGAGAACTCCTGCGGCCAGGCCGAAGAGCACCGTGAACAAAAGGCTGACACCCACTGTGTAGAACGTCTCCCCCGTGCCTTTGAGGATGGTGTCCAGCAGGTCCTGCCAGAAATACGGATCATCGCGGTCGATCACTTGATGACCTCCACAAAAAGTCCCTGCGCGCGCAGGTCTGCGATGGCAGCCGCCACAGTTTGTTCCTCTCCCGGAAGTTCCAGCCGGGTCCTGCCCGTCTGGTGGCCGTGGATTGTCTCCAGGGCAGCGCCCAGGATCCCCACGTCGATGCCGTGCTCCCGGGCCAGCCGTGCGATGACGGGTTTGTCGGACGTTACGCCGGTGAAGGTTATTTCGACCACCCTGTTGGCGGTGTCCGGGACCTCGCCGAGGGGAAACAGCGCGTGGCCCAACAACGACTTTTCGGTGGTCAGGAGTTGCTCCACTGGACCCTGCTCAAGGATCCGGCCCTGGCTCATCACAGCTGCCGAATCGCAGATGCGCTTCACCACGTCCATTTCATGGGTAATCAGCAGCACCGTGAGCCCGAGGTCCCTGCTCAGCTGCCGGATAAGGTCCAGGATCTGCCGGGTGGTTTCGGGATCAAGGGCGGAGGTGGCCTCGTCGCTCAGCAGGACAGAGGGGCTTGACGCCAGGGCCCGGGCAATTCCGACACGCTGTTTCTGGCCACCGGAGAGCTGGGCCGGATAGGCGTCGGCTTTTCCGTGCAGTCCCACGAGTTCCAGGATCTCCAGGGCACGGGCGCGCCGCGCAGACCGGGCCACACCGGTAATCTCCAGCGACAGTTCGACATTCGCCTGCACAGTACGGCTGCTCAGGAGATTGAAGTGCTGGAAAATCATGCCGATGTTGTGCCGGGCTGCGCGCAACTCAGCACCGGCCAGCGTGCTCATATTCCGTCCGTCCACGGTGACGGTACCGGAATCAGGGCGCTCCAGGGAGTTGATGGTCCGGATCAGCGTGCTTTTGCCGGCACCACTTTGGCCAACGACGCCGAAGATCTCACCACTGCGCACCGTCAGTGACACGTCGGCGAGGGCCTCCACCCGGGCGGTACCGGAGCCGTAGCTCTTCGTGACCCGGTCTACGGAAATCATGGCGCTCCTTCAGGAATGGGGGCTGGGCCGGCCTCACGGCACACGGCATCCAAGCTAGGATTCTTCCAAGCGGCCCCCTGAGCCCAAAATCCGAATTTTTGCCCTCTTGATCAGCCCCTGATCGCGCTAAAATTCAGCGGAGGGTCCGCAGGGGCCTGGCGGAGTCCAGGTATTGCTGCAGGGCCCGGACAATCGGGAGGTCGGCAGGGATCCACGGAAGACTGAGAGCTTCGTCACCTGCGTCAATATTGACCCACAGCAACTGGTCGTGATCCTCGAGCGGCTCCGGGACCCCGTCAATGATCTCGGCGAACCAGACACGCATCACAGCCTTCTCGTTCAGTGGCCAGCCTGCCGGGTCAGCGGCGGTTAACTCTGGTCCGAGCCTGACGTCGATGCCCAGTTCTTCCTTGAGTTCCCGATGCAGCGCCTGCGTGGGCTCCTCGCCCCGTTCCACCTTGCCGCCGGGGAATTCCCACATGCCGGCAAAGCGTTCGGGCGCCGTCCGGCGGGCCACCAACAGCCGCTGCGGGTCCTGCAACGAATCCAGGACGGCGCCGCCCACCACGTGTATGAGTTCAGTCACTGGGCCAGTTTACGTGGCAGTTGCGGGAAGGAATCCCGCCCTTCGAAGGTTGCACACTGAGGTGCTGCCCTAGGATCGAAGGGTGCCTGCCGGCCCGCTCCCGTGCGCACCGCCGCTCCATTCAACACTCCGAAATGCAGGTTCATGACGCAGTCATTACAGTCCCCCACGCTTCGTAAGGCACAGCCCTTCAACCTCGCCTGGGCAATCCTGGCCCTCGCCATGGGTGGCGTCGGCATCGGCGTTACAGAGTTCACCATGATGGGGCTGCTCACTGAAGTGGAGAAAGGCCTGCAGATCAGCACCCCTGAGGCGGGCCACCTGATCTCCGCCTACGCACTGGGAGTAGTGGTGGGCGCTCCGCTGCTGGCCGCCGTCGGTGCCAAGCTGCCGAGGAAACACCTTGCCCTGGGCCTGATGGCGGCCTTCACCATTGCCAACCTGTCTTCCTTCATTGCTCCCGACTACGCCACCATGCTCGTCTCACGGTTTGCCTCAGGGCTCCCCCACGGCGCATTCTTTGGTGTCGCCGCCGTCATCGCCGCCTCGCTGGTGGCACCGAGCCGCCGCGGCTGGGCCATCTCCATGGTGATGGCCGGCTTGTCCGTGTCCAACGTCGTGGGAGTTCCCCTCGCCACCTGGGTTGGCCAGACTTTCGGTTGGCGGTTCCTCTTTGTGATGGTGGCCGTCCTTGGCCTCATCACGCTGGCCATGATCTGGCGGTCCGTGCCCTACCAGGCCGCCCATCCGGACGCGAGCATCCGGCGTGAGCTGGGCGCCCTGCGGCGCGTCCAGGTGTGGCTGGCGATCCTCATCGGCGTCGTCGGGTTTGGCGGATTCTTCGCCACCTATACCTACATTGCGCACACCATGACCCTCGTTGCAGGAATGCCTTCGAGCTGGATCCCGATTGTGGTGGCCCTGTACGGACTGGGTATGGTGGCCGGAAACGTCGTGGGCGGCCGGCTGGCGGATAAGTCCGTGATGGGCACCATCTACCGCGTCCTGCCGGGCATCGCTGTTGCCCTGGTGGTCTACGCGGTCGCCGTGCACTGGCCGTGGAGCGCCTTCCTGATGGTCTTTGTGGTGGGAGCCGCGGGATCCATGCTGGTTCCTGCACTCCAGACCCGGCTCCTGGATGCCTCTCCCGATGCCCCTTCGCTGGCATCGTCCCTGAACCACGCGGCCCTTAACGTCGCCAACGCACTGGGTGCTTTCCTCGGCGGCCTCGTGATCGCGTGGGGCTGGGGCTATGTGGCACCCGCCCTGGTGGGGGCAGTCCTGGCTGTCCTTGGCCTGGGCGTTGCCCTGTACAGCGGATACCTCGAACGCCGGAAGCCACTGGTGTCCTGACGCCTGCGCGGACAGCCCGCATACAGGGGAAACGTGGCCGGCACACGGTGGCGACACGCCGCCCAAACATGCCCTAAGCGTACTGACAATAAGGGTGCTGTGTGTTAGCTTGAAGCATTATCGGGAAGATTCCGTCCCGACGAATATGTAGGAGGAGATATGGGCTTTCTAGGCTGGATCATTCTCGGACTCATTGTTGGAGCCATCGTCAAGGCCGTTATGCCCGGCAGGGTAGGCGGCGGCTGGGTCACCAGCCTCGTGCTGGGTGTCGTCGGCGCCATCGTCGGCGGCTGGATCGGCGACCTTCTGTTCGGCGGAGGCCGGATGGAATTCTGGAACATCGGTTCCTGGCTTCTCGCTATCGTCGGCGGCTTGGTTGTAGCCGGCATCTACGGCGCCATTACGGGCCGGAACAAGACCACAACGTAGCCTCCAGAGCTGCGAAACCAGACAATCTATAGCTGAAGGCTCCGTCCCAAGGGACGGAGCCTTCAACGTTTAACGGCCATCAGCGTTTAACAGCCATCATCGTTCCACAGCCAGAGGGGCGATCAGCCCACCGGCTGCTGCGACCGTGCGCTGGCGTACAGGCAAACGGTGGCGGCTGTACCGAGGTTGAGGCTTTCCGCGGCCCCATAGACAGGAACGGCCACGCGGTGGTCCGCCAGGGAAAGCTCGTCGGCGGAAAGGCCCTGCGCTTCGTTCCCAAAAAGCCAGGCGGTGGGCTCTTCCAGGGCATAGTCTGAGAACTTGCTTTCATTGCCGAGCCGCCGTGCGGCGTTCTCGTCCTGCAACTGGTCCAGGTTGAGCGTGCCGTAGCCATCGGCGGCAAGGATCCCTATGCCACGCCCACGCAATTCGGTGGCCAGCGAGGCGATGTCCGCGCCCAGCACAACCGGGAGGTGGAACAACGAGCCGGCGGTGGAACGGACTGCTTTGGGATTGTAGATATCAACGCTGGAGCCGGTCAGCACCACAGCATCAGCACCGGCAGCATCCGCCGCCCGCAGGACTGTTCCGGCGTTCCCGGGATCCCGCACCTGGCACAGCACGGCAATCAGCCGCGGGCCGGCGTCGAGCACTGATTCCAGGGTGACATCCACAAAACGGCACACTGCAACGATTCCCTGCGGGTTGACGGTGTCCGCCATGGCGGCCAGGACCTCGTCCGTGGCAATCCGGGCGTCCGTTCCCTCCGCAAGTTCTTCGAACTCGGGGAACTTGTCCAGGCAAGCCTCGCTGGCATAAACCTCGAGGACCACGCCTTCTCCCCCGGCCGCCAGCCTGGACTGATGGAGCCGGAGTGCCTCCCGGACGGCCTGGGGACCCTCGGCAATAAAGCGGCCCTGCCTTAAACGGGCCGGGCGCCCTGCAAGCTTTGCCACTTCCCTTACCCGATCGGCTCGGGGATTGGAGAGTGGAAAGACTTGCGGGCGCCCGGTTTCGTTCATATAAGAACTTTAGTGGCTGTTGCGACTAGTTCTTGATCTGCTGGCGTGCTTCGCCACCTGCGGGCTCGAAGCCTGCAGCCTTGGCGGCCTCAACGCTGGAGAACCAGTACTCAGCAGCAGTGACGTCGTACCAGGTGGAACCCGGGACGTGGTACTTGTTGGACTCGGCGTTGCCCTTGATGGTGTAGCCCTCGGGAGCGCCTTCACCTTCAACAGCCGTGACGGCACCTTCGAGTGCCGGCTTGGCAGCAGCCTTGGCAGCCGGGGCAGCCTTAGCGGCCGGAGCAGCC
The DNA here is from genome assembly GCF_049810315.1 of Pseudarthrobacter sp. J47. Taxonomy (GTDB): domain Bacteria; phylum Actinomycetota; class Actinomycetes; order Actinomycetales; family Micrococcaceae; genus Arthrobacter. Next base: position 1,416,653 of record NZ_CP187358.1, on the reverse strand, counting down.
TCAACCTTGGCGGCCGGAGCGGAAGTGTCCGCGGGCAGCGAGTCCTTGGCAACCTTGACCAGTGCAGCGAAAGCGTTGGCGTCAGAAACGGCCAGCTCTGCGAGCATGCGGCGGTCAACCTCGACCTCAGCGGCCTTCAGGCCCTGGATCAGGCGGTTGTAGGTCAGGCCGTTGGCGCGGGATGCAGCGTTGATGCGCTGGATCCAAAGGCGGCGGAAGTCGCCCTTCTTCTTCTTGCGGTCGCCGTAGCTGTACACAAACGAGTGCAGCAGCTGCTCTTTTGCCTTACGGTACAGGCGCGAACGCTGACCGCGGTAACCTTTGGCCCGTTCAAGGACAACCCGGCGCTTCTTGTGGGCGTTTACCGCCCGCTTCACACGTGCCACGTGCGTACTCCTTCAAAAATTCATATCCCAAGCATCTACTGCCGGTCTCCCGGCGGCCTGAGAAGGCTGTTTGGTAGTTGACTGCTGCCAGGCGGCAGAGCCAGGAACTTGGAACTTAGATGCCGAGCATCTTCCGGATGACCTTGGCGTCGCCCTTGAAGACGATCTTGTCACCGGCCAGGCGGCGGGTCAGCCGGCTGGACTTGTGCTCGAGGTAGTGACGGCGGTTGGCCTGCTGGCGGCGCAGCTTGCCGGTACCGGTCAGCTTGAAGCGCTTCTTGGCGCCGCTGTGGGTCTTCATCTTCGGCATGGGAACCGATCTCCTTACGTGTCTGCAGGCGGGGCCTGCAGTTCAATCGCGCAGCCTCCCCTGGGGGCGGCATGCTGGTTGCTGACTGACCGGGCGGAACCCGGCAGCTTGACTAGTTGGTCTTCTTGCCAGCCGGCTTGGGAGCCGGTTTGGGCGCTGCAGGCCGTGCCGCAGGCTTGGGCGCTGCGGGCCTGGCAACAGGCTTGGGCGCTGCCGCCGGAACCGCCGGCTTGGGAGCCTCAGCCTTGGGAGCTTCAGCCTTCGGAGCGGTCTTGGGGGCCGGCGCCTTAGGAGCCTCGGCCTTAGGCGCAGCCTTGGGAGCGGCCTTGGGTGCTTCAGCCTTCGGAGCGGCCTTGGCGGCCGGGGCCTTCGGGGCCTCAGCCTTCGGAGCTTCAACCTTGGGGGCCTCAGCCTTCGGAGCTTCAGCCTTCGGTGCTTCGTCGGCAGCCTCTACGGCTTCAGTGGCGGCAGGCTGCGCAGATTCCTCTACGGCAGCTTCCGGCTCGGAATTGACGGTGAAGCCCTCGGGCAGCAGATCCGCCAGCGACTGCGTCAGCGGAGCGCTGTCGTCACCGGAGACGTCCACGCGGCCGGCGGCCTTCGCTTCGTTCTGCGCCTTGGCCTCGGCGCGCTGGGTGGCGCGACGGGCTTCGGCCTTGGCTTCTGCCTTGTTCTTCAGCGGGCCCACGACCATGACCATGTTGCGGCCGTCAATGCGGGGGCTGGATTCCACCACGCCCACCTCGGCTACATCTTCAGCGAAACGCTGGAGAAGGCGAATGCCCATTTCCGGTCGCTGCTGCTCGCGGCCACGGAACTGGATCATGGCCTTGACCTTGTCCCCGGCGCCGAGGAAGCGGAGGGCATGGCCGCGCTTGGTCTCGTAGTCGTGGGTGTCGATCTTCAGGCGGAAGCGGATTTCCTTCAGGACCGTGTTGGTCTGGTTCTTCCGCGCTTCACGTGCCTTGACTGCGGCCTCGTACTTGTACTTGCCGAAGTCCATCAGCTTGCACACCGGAGGCTTCGCCTGAGGTGCAACTTCAACGAGATCAAGGTCGGACTCGGCAGCCAAACGCAGGGCATCCTCAATACGGACGATTCCTACCTGTTCACCTGCAGGGCCGACCAGCCGCACCTCGGGGACGCGGATACGCTCATTGATTCTTGGCTCGCTAATGTTAAAGCTCCTGTGTCTGTTGTTGGGTATTCCACCGGCAAACAGAGAAGGCCTCCAATTGCCGGAGCAATCGAAGGCCTCGAAGATCGGATACTGCCTGCACTGCGGAACACGTCCACAGCACCTGCCATTCTGCCGGTTATACCAACAGACGCCGACCTGTACCCGGCAACCTTGCGTCCCTGGAATGAATCCTGGAACAACGGCTGACGCGGGTGGGAGAGAACTCCGCTTGCAAACTGAAGGCTACTCACAAATGATGGATCCCGGTGCGCGAGGCGTCCGGGTTCCGTTCATCACAAAATAACGACATTCAGTCGGTCTGTGACAAGCTTACCAGTATGAGCACCCCAGACAGCAATTCACACGTTTACCAGGCACCGGAAGAGGCAGCTGCCGGCGTCGCCCAGCAGATCCGGGATATCGCCGAAGTCCCGGCAATCGAGGTTATTACGACGGCGGCCGTCCACCTCATGAGCGCGTCAGCAGTGAAGCTCGGACTCGCTGAGGAAGCCAACGCAGCCGAACTCAAGGACCTGGACGAGGCCCGCAAGCTGATCACCGCACTGGCAGGCCTGGTCACCGCAGCTGCTCCGGAGATCGGCTCACAGCACGCCGGACCGTTGCGCGATGGCCTCCGCTCACTGCAGCTTGCCTTCCGCGAAGAATCCATCATCCCGGACGCACCAGGCAAGGGCCCGGGAGAGAAATTCACCGGTCCGGTCAACTGAAACCCGCACGCCTGCGCTAAAGCGTGTACTAAAACTGAAGCAGTATCGACGGCGGCATGTCCCATTGACCGGGACATGCCGCCGTCGTCTATTCCTGGCTTTGGGGCAATGCTGCGGCGGCCAACCGGCGGCGCCGCAGCGCCTGCAGCAGCAGGCCCACCAGGCAGACCAGGACACCGGCAATTCCTACTGACAGGAAGCCGCCGGACGGGCCCATTGAGTCAATGAACACGCCAGCCAGCGGCGAGCCCAGGGCCACGCCCGAGGTCAGCGCGGAACCATACCAGCCCATGGCCTCTCCCCTGCGGTGTTCGTCAACGAGGTCCGCCACCTTCTCCGACGCGGCAGACAAGACCGGTGCGCACAGCAGGCCGGGGAGAATCGACAGCAGCGCCAGGTCCCAGGTGTTGTGCGCGAAGCCCATGGGAAGGGTCAGGGCGGCCATGCCCAGCAGGAGCAGGATGGGCGAAACGGGCCGGTGCATGGCACCGTAAATCAGCCCGCCAACAACCGATGCCGCGCACCAGAACAAAAAGACGATGCCGATCTCGCCTTGCCGCCCGGTAAGTTCCAGCGCGGCAACGATGCCCACGTCAGTGCCGCTGAGGACCATTCCGGAACCGGCCGCCACGGCGAACACGGCCGCAACGCTGGCTGTGAACCAGGTGAAGTTCCGCACCACCTTGGACTTGAGGGCCGTAGTCCGGCCTTCAACGGTACGTTTCGCAGCCGGGGCGATCTCCGCTGCGGCTTCCGGAAGATGGGCCGGGGCCGCGCAAACCACTGCAGCTTCCGCAGCGTGGAGCTGTTCCTCCGCTGGAGCCAGGTTCGAGGTGACGCTGCGTGTAGGCGGGTTGAACCACATCAGGAAAAGGCCGGCCAGGGACGTGGAAACACCCACGATGGTCAGCCCGATCACGCTGTTGCCGGTGGTGGCGACGATGGCGCCAAGTGCCGGACCGATCATAAAGACAACTTCGGTGGTGATCGAATCCAGCGCAAACGCGGTGCGCCGCTGCTCTCCGTCGGCCAGGACGCCCAGGGACTGGCGCAGGACGCTGAAGATCGGCAGCGTCAGCAGGCCCCCGATGAACACCAGGGGCAGCAGCCACTGGTAGCTCACATGGGGAACGATGGACCAGATGACGGTTTCGGAGACCACTGACGGAATCAGCGCCTTGCGCAGGCCCACGGTATCCACGCGCCGGCCGCGCCAGGGAGCGCCGACGGCGATGCCAATGGTCATCACCGCAGCTGCGGCTCCGGCCGCCGCGTAGCCTTCCCCGAGGGACAGGACGATGTGCAGGGTAAGCAGTACACCGGCGGCAGAGTGCGGTATGCGGGCAATCATGCCTACCAGCAGCAGCCGCCTGATGGCTTTGATGGCCAGCAGTTCCCGGTAGAGGGCGAAGTTCACGAGGGCGTCCTTTTGATCCGCTGCCGGGCAGCGCGAGGATCACCCCCACTGACCGAAAGCTATTGCGAGGCGCGCCTGATCTTGATTTCGATTGAATCGACGCGCTCTGAAAACAATACATTCCGCGCCCATGCCGCGTGGAGGTCCCCGACCAGTGCCTGCACAGCAGCTGCGTCCAGGCCGTCTTCGAGGTACAGGACGGCCTGGAGTTCAGGTCCTGCGCCGCCCCCGCTGATTGCGCGACCGTCGGCAGCAAGGGCCGCGACACCGCTGCCGGGCTGAATCTCCAGCCGGCGGACGGCGTGGTGATGGTGGAGCCCTTCCGCCATGGCTTCGGCCACCTCAGGATCCGCGTACGAAGGATGCCAGGGCCTCTGCTGCGCAAGTGACCAGAGAGCCGGCCGCCGCACTACAAACGGAGCCGGGCTTCCCGGGTCCAGGACCATCAGTTCGGCACCTTCGGCAACTGCGGACAGCGCGGCCCGGGCTGCGTACACAGCAACGGGCCGGGCCTGCGGATGCCAGTCGGCCAGCGCCTGGGTGCTGCTGAAAACCGGGAGGACCTTGCGGCCGTCCGCAGCCTGCAACGTCACCAGGGCCATGTCCGCCTGTTTGTCCCCAACCACACCATGCGCTCCGGCCGCTTCTTCCGCCACGGAGGCCACGATGGGGACAAAAACCCGGGCGGACGCAAGCGACGCAATTACGCCTTCTTCACCGGCCGTTCCGGCGTGGACGGCAGCCAGTGCGGCCAGGTACGCAGGGTGCGCGGTGCCGTCGTCGTCGTCAAAGTTGTGAATGACGGCATCATCACCTGCGAGGCTGCGCCCCGCCCACGGCTGTCCAGCGGAATCCGCAGTGCCGCCGGCGCCGGCAAGTGCCGCGGCGATGTGGCCGGGAAGATGCCGTGCCGGGGCGCCGCCCGCAGGATCAGGTTTGTTGCTCATGCTGTTCTCCGGAACGTGGCTCAGCGACGTCCTGCAACATCCAGCGCTTCGGGGAGCGTAAATGCCGGAGCATAAAGAGCCTTGCCAACAATTGCGCCTTCCACGCCCAACGGAACCAGCGCACGAAGGGCCGCGAGGTCATCCAGGCTGGAAATACCACCAGATGCCACCACCGGCTTGTTGGTCTTCGCCACCATCTGGCGCAGCAGCTCAACATTGGGCCCCTGGAGGGTGCCGTCCTTGGTGACGTCGGTGACGACGTAGCGTGCGCATCCTGCGTCTTCGAGGCGGGCCAGCACCTCCCAAAGATCCCCGCCCTCCTTGGTCCAGCCCCGGCCGGCCAGGGTGGTGCCGCGGACGTCGAGGCCGACGGCGATCCTGTCACCGAAGCGGTCAATGACGCGACGGGTCCATTCCGGGTTTTCCAGGGCGGCCGTGCCGAGGTTCACGCGGGCCACGCCGAGGTCCAGGGCTGCTTCCAGGGAGGAATCGTCACGCAGGCCTCCGGAAAGCTCCACCTTGATGTCCAGGCGCCCCACAACCTCGCGCAGGAGCTCTGAGTTGGAACCGCGGCCGAAGGCTGCGTCAAGGTCCACCAGGTGCACCCACTCAGCGCCCTGCTCCTGCCAGTTCAACGCGGCCTCAAGGGGCGTCCCGTAGCTGGTTTCGCTGCCGGCCTCGCCCTGGACCAGGCGGACTGCCTGGCCGTTGACGACGTCGACGGCGGGAAGCAGTTCCAGCACGGGCAGATCTGTTGCAGTGGTCATCTCAGTCCTCAGGTAGGTTGGCGGGGCATGCTGGGCCGCCCCGTTCAAATGGTCCGGCTCAGGCGCCGGGCAGCGTCAGCAGGTAGGCGGCCAGCAAAGCCATGACCGCCAGGACGTAAAACGAAACCTGGGTCCACAGTGGCCTGCCCTGCTGCCGGAAAGACAGCGCTCCGCCAACCAGCAGGCCGCCGAGCCCCATCAAGACGATCGACCACATTCAGGCTGCACCGGTTCCAGGCTGTGCCGGAGCCGGGCGGCGCAGGCTTTCCACCCAGTTGCGCAGCAGGCGGGCACCGGCATCCCCGGACTTTTCGGGGTGGAACTGGGTGGCGCAAAGCGGGCCGTTCTCAACGGCGGCAATAAACGGGCCGCCGTGCTCGGACCAGGTCACCAGTGGAGCCGCGATCCGCGGTGCCGCGGCCTCAAAGTTCCACTCCTGAACGCCGTAGGAGTGCACGAAGTAGAAGCGCTCATCCTCGACGCCGGCAAACAGGCGGGAGCCTTCGGGCACCTTGACGGTGTTCCACCCCATGTGCGGCACGACTTCGGCGCGCAGGGCTTCAACCTTGCCCGGCCATTCACCGATGCCCTCTGCTTCGGTGCCGTGTTCCACACCGGCCTCGAAGAGGACCTGCAGGCCAACACAAATGGCGAGCACGGGACGGCCACCGGCCACCCGCCTGCCGATCAGCCGCACCGCGTCCACTGCCTTGAGTTCGTTCATCACGGTCTCGAAGGCGCCAACACCCGGTACCACCAGGCCATCGGCGTTCAGGACGTCCTCAGGCTTGGAGCTGAGCAGCACCTGGGCCCCTGCACGTTCCAGTGCACGGACTGCCGAGCGGACGTTGCCGGAGCCGTAGTCCAGCACCGTAACGGTGAGCTTTCCCTCCGGGCTCTCCGGCTTGCGGAAGGCCGCCGGATCAATCACGGCGCCATCGCGCAGAATCTGGCCGCTCACAGGGCCCCCTTGGTGGAAGGAATGCCGTCAACGCGGGGATCGGACTCCACAGCGGACCGGAGTGCGCGTGCGAAGGCCTTGAACTGGGCCTCCACAATGTGGTGCGGATCCCGGCCCGCCAGCACATTCATGTGCAGGCAAATGCCGGCGTGCAGTGTCATGGCCTCAAACACGTGGCGGGTCAGCGAGCCGGTGAAGTGTCCGCCGATCAGGTGGTACTCCTGGCCTGCAGGCTCCCCGCCGTGCACCAGGTAGGGCCGCCCGGACACGTCAACCACTGCATGGGCCAGGGCCTCGTCCAGAGGCACCGTTGCTTCGCCGAAACGGCGGATGCCGGCCTTGGTTCCCAGCGCTTCACGCAGGACTTCGCCGAACGTGATGGCCACGTCCTCGACCGTGTGGTGGACGTCAATGTGGGTGTCGCCCGTGGCCTTGACGGTCATGTCAATCAGTGAATGCTTGGACAGCGCAGTCAGCATGTGGTCATAGAACGGTACCGAGGTGCTGATGTCCGAAACACCGGTGCCATCCAGGTTGATCTCCACCAGCACAGAGGATTCGCTGGTGGTCCGCTCGAGGCGGGCAGTCCGGGCCTGGAGGGCATTGGAACCGGCATTGCTCATGGTGGGGTGTCCTTTGGGAATGGAGTTTCAGGCGTTGACTGGCTTATTCCAGTTTATGCCGGGAGCCGGGCTGCCCCGGCCAGGATGCTTTCCAGGGAGGCCAGGAAGGCTGTGGTTTCGCTCTCAGTCCCCGCGGTAACGCGCAGGTGCCCGGGAATACCGACGTCGCGGATCAGCACTCCGGCGTCCAGGAGGCCTTGCCAGACCTCGTGGGGATTGTCCAGGCCGCCGAAGAACACGTAGTTGGAATCTGACGCTGCCGGCTTCAAGCCCAGCTTCAGCAGCCCCTCGACGATCCGGTCGCGCTGGCGCTTGATGTCCTCAACATCAGCCATCAGGGCTTCGCGGTGCGCCAGGGCAGCCAGCGCCGTAGCCTGCGTGACGGCGGAGAGGTGGTACGGGAGCCTGACCAGCCGGAGTGCATCGGTAACTTCCGGGGCGGCCGCCATGTAGCCAAGCCGCGCGCCGGCCAGGGCAAAGGCCTTGCTCATGGTGCGCGAGACGATCAGGCGTTCCCGGCCCGGCAGCAGCGTCAGCGCGCTGGGTGTGCCGTCGTGCGCGAACTCGTGGTAGGCCTCGTCAACAATCACGATGGCCTGGTTGTCTTCGCCGGCCTCATACACGGCTTCCACTACATCAAGCCCAAGGCCGGTGCCCGTGGGGTTGTTGGGCGAGCACAGGAAGACGATATTGGGCTTCAACTCACGGACCTGGCGGGCGGCAGACCGGGCACTCAGTCCGTAGTCGTCAGTCCGCTGGCCCTTCAGGTAGGCGGTGTCCGTGCCGCTGGCGAGCAGGGGGTACATGGAATACGTGGGCGGGAAACCCAGCGCGGAGCGGCCCGGGCCGCCGAAGGCCTGCAAAATCTGCTGGAGGACCTCGTTGGAGCCGTTGGCGGCCCAGATGTGGTCCGGGGTCAGGCCGTGGCCGAGATACGCGGCCAGCTCGGTCCGAAGTTCCGTGAACTCGCGGTCCGGATACCTGTTGAGGCCGGAGGCCGCTGCCGTGACAGCTTCCGCGATGGCAGCCTGCACATCCGCCGGCACGCCATGGGTGTTTTCGTTGACGTTCAACAGGATGGGGACATCAAGCTGCGGGGCCCCGTAGGGGGAAAGTCCCCGGAGGTTGCTCCGCAACGGGAGTCGATTCAGTCGCTCAAGCTTTTCGGTCACTGAACAAGCTTAAGTCCGTGCGGCACGGCCCTTGAAACTGTGACGCTGTTCAACGCTCAGTTGCGCTCCGCCGGAACAAACAACTGCTGGCCTGCCACAACGGTGCCATCCGCAAGATTGTTCAGCTGGGCGATCTCCGCCACGACGTCGCGGGGATCCCGGTCCGGAGCTACGGTGGCCGCGATGGACCACAGCGAGGAACCCGGCTGGACAACCACGGACACTGTGGGCGTGATTGATAGGTCCTGTGCGGAGTCAGAGGCCTTGGCAGGTGCGAGCAGGAACCCGGCAACCGAGAGCAGGAGTGCGGCGAGCATGACCAGCGGCAGGCCGATCAGCACGAACTGGCCGCGCCGGGTGAGCTTCAACCGAGCATTCGGGGCAGGGAGCTGCCGCGCATGGCCCGTTGATATGGAACGCCCATAGTGACGACCCCCAGCGGCCTTGGCGCCGTAGTGGTTACCTACACCCTGAAAAACAGTTACAGCTGACATGGACTGAGCCCTCCTGGACCTGCGATGCTGCCCGACGTGTTCCCGGCCGCCCTGGATGGGGACCTTCCGTGTTCCGCAGCTGCCGGCATTCGAACGAATGACCGAACCAATCGCAACCACTAGAACACATATTCGAAGTTTGCTTGTTCAGTTTTAGCATCTATGAACGAACATTGTCGAGACTCGCTAGAACAAATGTTTGAAAAAGCCATGTGGCTGGCCTACGTTGGATCACAAGAACAACCACCACTGCAGTTGATCAGCAGGGTCTGACATTCCGGCCGGACGCCGTCCGGAGGACTGCACGAAAGGCACGGGTATCACATGGCAACACAGGCCACGGGAGGCAAGTCCACGTCCCGGAGCTTGCCGGCTGCCCGCGCCCCCAAGGGGCTGACTGCCCGGCAGAAGAAGATCCTGGAAACCATCCAGCGCTCGGTTAATGACAATGGCTACCCACCGTCCATGCGTGAAATCGGGGACACCGTTGGGCTCGCCAGCCTCTCCAGCGTCACGCACCAGCTTTCCCAGCTGGAGAAACTGGGTTACCTGCGACGGGATCCCAAACGGCCCCGCGCCATGGAAGTCCTGATGCCGCTGACCCTCGACGGCGGGACGCGCACGGCAGCCACGGCCGAGGACCGCACAGCGCCTGCTGCCACTGTTACCCAACTGCCCACTGCGGTGGACACCGCCATGGTCCCGCTCGTGGGGCGTATCGCGGCCGGCGGGCCGATCCTTGCAGACCAGGCGGTGGAGGACGTGATGCCGCTCCCCCGCCAGCTGGTGGGTCAGGGCGAGCTTTTTATGCTCAAGGTCGCCGGCGACTCCATGATCGACGCCGCCATTTGCGACGGCGACTGGGTTGTAGTGAGGCGCCAGAGCGATGCCGTCAACGGTGACATCGTAGCCGCCCTCCTGGACGACGAGGCAACAGTCAAGACCTTTCGGCAGCGTGATGGCCACACCTGGCTGTTGCCGCAGAACACGCAGTACGAGCCCATCCTGGGCGATCACGCCAGCATTATGGGCAAAGTGGTTTCGGTCCTGCGCTCACTCTAGGAATGCGCTCACTCTAGGACTGCACGCGTTGCAGGACCGCATCCACTGTAAGGACCACAAATTGGGGGTTCCCGGCCGTCGCCGGGAACCCCCTATTTCGTCTCTGCCAGCCTGGCCAGGGCCGAATAGGCGATCTTCGGATCGCGGGTGGGCCAGAACGGCGGCAACGCGGAGCGCAGGAAGTTTCCGTAGCGCTCGGTGGAGAGCCGCGAATCAAGGACTGCCACTACTCCCCTGTCCCGGGTGGAGCGGATCAGGCGGCCCGCACCCTGGGCCAGCCGGACCGCGGCATGCGTGGCTGACACCGCCATAAAGCCATTGCCTCCGGCCTGGGCCACCGAACGGGAGCGTGCCGTCATCAGCGGATCATCCGGCCGCGGGAACGGGATACGGTCGATCACCACCAGCCGGCAGGAGTCTCCCGGAACGTCGACGCCCTGCCACAGTGACATGGTGCCGAAGAGGCAGGTGTCGCGCTCATCCCCGAACTGCTTGACCAGGGCCGTCATGGTTGACTCGCCCTGGCACAGGATCTTCACGTCCATCCTGCTCCGCATGGCCTCGGCAGCCTCTTCCGCCGCCCTGCGGGAGGAGAACAGGCACAATGCGCCACCGCCGGACGCCTTGATCAGCGCTTCAAGCTCATCAAGTGCCTCCGGGGACGTTCCGCGGCCGGGCTTTGGCAGGTGGCCTGCCACATAGAGGATGCCCTGCCGCGGGTAGTCAAACGGCGAACCAACGTCAAGGCCGGTCCACGAAGGGGCGCCGTCCCCTACCAGCCCCAGCCCGCCGGCCGTCGGTTCAAACGCAGAGCCGATCGCGAGCGTCGCGGAAGTCAGCACCACCGTGTGACCGGCAAAAAGGCCCTCGCGCAGCTTTCCGGCGACGCTGAGTGGCGCAATGTTGACCAGTGCCGGAGCGGAGTCGTCCGGCTGGGAGTATCCCTGCTGGGGATCGAAGGAACTGGCACGGGAAATCCACACCACCTCGCGGTTCTCGCGGGCCAGCAGCAGCCGTTCACAAAGCTCCAGGATGACTATCAGCCGGGACCGCGCGAGCTGCCGGCCGCCGTCGGCAGTCCCTGAACTGTCGCCCTTGGAATCGGAAAGTGCCGCACGGCAGGCCTCACGCAGCTGGTCCACGCAGTCCAGCTGCTCCGCGTTGAGGCCGTTGGGCAGCAACCCGTTGGATACCCCGGCAAGGGCAAGCTCAAGGTTCGCCGCTGCTGCATTGAGCGCGTCCACGGTGATGGCTGTGTGTTTCCGGGCACCGGCCGCAGCAGCGTGGACCATGGCAACCGAAAGCTGCCCCGAGACGGCGCCCGTCACACGGTCCTGCAGCTCGTGCGCCTCATCCACCACCACAACGTCATATTCCGGCAGCACTGCCAGCCCTTCGAAGGCGCTGACGGCCAGCATGGCGTGGTTGGTGACCACAACGTCCGCGTCGGCGGCGTCCTGGCGTGCAAGTTCGCTGAAGCATTCCTCGGCCAGGGGGCACTTCTGGGCACCGAGGCACTCCATGGAGGTCACGGAAACCTGCCGCCAGGCTCGGTCCGTAACGCCGGGCAGCAATTCGTCGCGATCGCCGGTGCCTGTCTTTTCCGCCCACTCACGGAGCCGGACTACCTCCTTGCCAAGCGCCGAGGCCGGCCCGCCGGCAGCTGCGGCGAAATGCGGCACGCTGGTGTCCTCGCCAAGGGAAAACAGTTGCCCCTCGGATGGCTCCTCCGAGGGGAATCCGCCTTCGAGCTTGTGCCGGCACACGTAGTTGGAACGCCCCTTGACCAAGGCAACCTTGACGGGCCGGTCCAGCGCAGGGGTGAGTGTTTTCAGGAGCCTGGGCAGGTCCCGGCCCACGATCTGCGTTTGGAGGGCCAGCGTGGCCGTGGAAACAAGCGTTGGCTTGTTGCTCACCAGGGAATGCGCAATGAGCGGAATGAGATAGGCCAGAGACTTGCCCGTGCCCGTACCGGCCTGGACCAGCAGGTGTTCGCCGGTTTCAATGGCCCGGGCCACCTCACGGGCCATCTGGTGTTGACCCTCGCGGCTTTGGCCACCCATCCCCTCCACCGCGGTGTCGAGCAGCTCAAGGACGAACTGCTCGACGGCGGTGGGAGGCGTTGTTCCGGCGGCCACCTCAGTCATTGCTGACGAACGGTTCCAGCTCCGCGGCGAGTCCTTCGCGTACCTTCACAACGGCCCGGGTGCCGGTTTCCTCATGCTCCATGCTGAGGATCTCGACATCGGAATCGTGCAGCTTGCTCACGAGGTCTCCGCGGTCGTACGGGATCAGCAGTTCAAGCTTGACACCGGGCCGCGGGATCGACTCACTGATGACGCGCAGCAGCTCGGGAATGCCCTCCCCGGTACGGGCGGAAACCACCACGTGCCGCGGTTCGCGCTGCTTGAGCCGCTCCACGACGAAGGGATCCGCCGCGTCTGCCTTGTTCAACACGATGATTTCAGGCACCTTGCGGGCGTCCACCTCGCTGAAGACCTTCCGTACGGCCGCAATCTGGCCTTCGGGGTCCGGATGCGAGACGTCCACCACGTGCAGGATGAGGTCCGAATCGGCCACTTCCTCCAGCGTTGACCGGAAAGCCTCCACCAGCTGCGTGGGCAGCGACCGCACAAAGCCGACGGTGTCAGCCAGCGTGTAGTTCATGCCATCCGCAGTCTCGGCTTTCCGCACCGTGGGGTCCAGGGTGGCGAACAGTGCGTTCTCCACCAGGACGCCCGCGTCAGTAAGGCGGTTGAGCAGCGAAGACTTGCCTGCGTTGGTGTACCCGGCAATCGCAACAGAAGGAACAGCATTACGACGGCGGTTGGCCCGCTTGGTCTCACGTGCCGGCTTCATCGCGGCGATCTCGCGGCGCAGCTTGGCCATCCGGGTACGGATGCGGCGGCGGTCCAGCTCGATCTTCGTTTCACCGGGGCCACGTGAGCCCATGCCGGCGCCCGCGCCGCCCACCTGGCCACCGGCCTGGCGGGACATGGATTCGCCCCAGCCACGCAGGCGCGGCAGCAGGTATTCGAGCTGCGCCAGCTCAACCTGGGCCTTACCCTCGCGGCTCTTGGCGTGCTGGGCGAAGATATCCAGGATGAGCGCAGTCCGGTCGATGACCTTGACCTTGACGATGTCCTCAAGTCCACGCCGCTGTGACGGCGCGAGTTCGGCGTCTACAACCACGGTGTCCGCTCCGGTGGCCATCACAACGTCCTTGAGCTCTTGGGCCTTGCCTGAACCAAGGAAGGTGCCGGGGTCCGGCTTACTGCGCCGCTGGACCAGTCCGTCAAGGACCTCAGAACCGGCCGTTTCGGCAAGGGCAGCGAGCTCGCGCAGCGAGTTCTCGGCGTCGGCAAGTGTTCCGTCACTCCACAGCCCGGCGAGGACAACACGTTCCAGGCGCAGCTGCCGGTACTCGACTTCGGTGACGTCCTCGAGCTCGGTGGACAGCCCAGCCGTGCGGCGCAGTGCGCGGCGGTCCTGCAGGTCCTGCTGGTCGCCGTCGTACTCGCTGTGTTCCTCGTCCTGGCGTGAAATGGCCTGCGCCTTGCCAAGGACTCCGTCCTCGGATTCACGACCTGCGGCGCCTGCGCTGCCGGCCGGAACATCCTTGGACAGGATCCGGTCGATGACCGCCTGGATCTCCGCAGGACTGAGGTCCTGGGCTGACGGATCGGATCCGGTGCTCTGCTGTGTGCTCATGCTCTCCTTAAAGGGTGTGACACTTCCAGAATAGTGCCGATTCGGTGATTGGGGCGCGGAATTCGCGCTGGGCTGATGTGTTTGGGTCATGGTTCTCCTGGCTGCCACGTAGGGCCGGACAGCAACGCTGGTTCCTGGCGTACGTGACGGGTTTCAGGTGGCCGGAGAGGCCAAGGAATGCCCGCGAAATCCGCATCCGGCGGATACAGGGGCTGATGCGTTTTTTGATTCTCCGGCCGGGGCGGAACGTTGAGGCCGCCCATCGGTTGGTGTGGGACGTCGCCTGATACCTGTCAAACCAACGGTGATCACGACGACGGCGGAAGGCAACTGAGTGCCTGCATCGCCGCTGGGGGAAAGTCCAGCTACTGGAAAATCAAAATCATGGTCTCCATGGTAGCAGAGCCGGGCCCTGGCCCCACGATTCGTATTCGTGCATGGCCGATACTAGTCTGGCCCATTATGGAGTCTGCACACTATTTCACGGCCTCGCCCGCCGGCCCCTTCCAGCGCAAGCCGCTGACAGTCGAACTCGCAGGCCAAACGCGCCACCTGCAGACCTCCACGGGAATCTTCAGCCCTGACGGAATCGACAAAGGCACGGCGATCCTGCTGTCCGAGGTTCCGCCCCCGGCGCCTACTGGAAACCTGCTCGATGTCGGCTGCGGGTGGGGGCCCATCGCCCTGACCATGGCACTGCAGGCTCCGCACGCCCACGTTTACGCCGTGGACGTCAACGAACGCTGCATCACCCTGACCAACGAAAACGCCGGGCTGCTCGGGCTCGCCAACGTCACCGCCGGTACACCCGAATCCGTGGACCCGGAACTGCGCTTTGACACCATCTGGTCCAATCCACCGATCCGGATCGGCAAGGACGGCCTGCACGCCCTGCTGCTCCAATGGCTGCCGCGGCTGGCTCCCGGCGGCACGGCATGGCTGGTGGTGCAGAAGAACCTTGGAGCGGATTCACTCCAGCGCTGGCTGGCCGAGACCCTCGACGCCGGTTACTCGGTTACGCGGGAAAGCACAGCCAAGTCCTTCCGCATCCTGCGGGTCAGGAAAGCTGCCCTTTAGCCACGATCACGGCCGGCCCGCTCAGCTCGACGTGCTCATGGCCCTCGGCGCCCGGAAAGAATTTCACTCCCACAACGCCGCCGGGAACGTGAACCTGCCAGGCGTCCGGCGCCCCGGCGCCGGCCCAATGCCGGATGGCGACTGCTGCGGCGCAGGCACCCGTACCGCACGATTGCGTCTCCCCCACACCGCGTTCATGGACGCGCATGGTGATGCTGCCGACGCCGTCCTTGACCAGAGGTTCGGACGGTACAACGAATTCCACATTGGTGCCATGGGCGGGAACGGGCTCCACAGCTGGAGCTTCCCAGAGCCGGGTGGCGGACAATTCCGACAGTTCGGCCAGGGCCACCACAGTGTGCGGGTTGCCCATGCTGACGGAAAGGGCCGGGCGGGGAACAGAGAGGCCGTCCGCAGCGACAGTCGAGTCCATGGCCTTCGCGGCGGCCTCGCCGGGGTAGATGAATTCCCACGGGCCCATGTCCACCGCGTAGTCGTTGCCGGTGCGCACGACTGTTTTGATGCCGCCACGGGTTCCAATGGTGATCGCCTCACCGTCTGCCAGGCTGATCAGGCCTTCGGTCCTGAGGAAGTGGATGAATACCCGCACCCCGTTACCGCACATTTCCGAGAGCGAACCATCCCCGTTCCGGTAGTCCATGAACCATTCAGCCTCAGGATGGGTGGCAAGAAGCGCCTCGCCCTCAGGCAGGAAACGCGACGGTACAGCACGGATCACCCCATCAGCGCCGATTCCCCGGTGGCGGTCACACAGCGTGGCAACCTGGCCGGCGGTGATGGTGTGTTTCCCTGAAGGATCGGCAACAAGGACAAAATCGTTGCCCGTGCCGTGCCCCTTGGCGAACTCAAGACCGGTCAGCTCGGTCTGCGCGGGTTCAAGGGCTTCTGCGGTAATCGGATCCATGATTCAAGCCTACCGGGGTGGCAGGGACGTTGACGAAAGCCTCACGGCCTCCGCCACCAAGGCAGGGTGCTGCCAGTCCAGCCAGTTGATGCGGGGGTCGGCGCGGAACCATGTCAGCTGGCGCCGGGCGAACTGCCTGGTGGCCACAATCGTTTCCCCAGCCGCTGTTTCAACATCGGATTCGCCGTCCAGGACGCGGAGGAACTGGGCATACCCCAACGCCCGCGCCGCCGTTCGCCCGCGCCGCAACCCTGCTGCGTCGAGTCTTTGCACCTCCTCAAGGAGTCCGCCCTCCACCATGCGGTGCACACGGGAGGCGAGGCGCCCGCGCAGCTGGTCGCGGTCGACGTCCAGCCCGATCTGGACGGCTGGCCGGAAGTACTCGCGGGTGGGCATGAATGAACTGAAGGGCCGTCCCGTCAGCTCATGGACTTCCAGGGCCCGGACAATGCGGCGTTCATCCCCCAGCCTTGACGCGGAAACGGGATCAACGGCTTCCAGCCGGGCCAGCATGGCTGCCGGGCCCTGCCGGGCGAATTCCGCTTCGATCCTGCTCCTGACCTGGGCGTCTGTTCCCGGAAACTCCAGGACATCAAGCGCGGCACGAATGTACAGCCCTGACCCTCCTGCCAGGATGGCCCGCTTCCCCCGTCCATGGATATCCTCAATGGCGGCCCTGGCCAGCTGCTGGAAATCCGCAACGTTGGCTTCGTCGGTGACCTCCAGGATGTCCAGCAAGTGATGTGGCACACCGCGGCGTTCGGGAATAGTGATCTTGGCGGTCCCGATGTCCATGCCGCGGTAGAACTGCATGGCGTCGGCGTTGATCACCTCACCGTCCAGGGCCAGGGCCAGCTCAACCGCCAGGTCCGATTTCCCTGAACCGGTAGGTCCGACGACGGCGATCACCGGCGGCGCGGAGATGTTTGCGTCGATTGCCACGTGCGTCAGCCGGCGCGCGGAGGAAGTGCAGGCATCCCCAGTGATACCCCGGTGGTGCCTGCCGGGTTGCCGCCTGGAGCGGGAACGCCGCAGGAATCCGCCTGCGACCGGTCCCAGGCGTCGCCCGCCCGGGAGCGGCGCAGGCTGTAGTCAGCAAGGTCCGGATCGGCCACCAGGTGGAAGGCCGCGGCTTCCGTGATCGTGACCGTCACCAGGTCTCCGGGACGGGGAGATTCCGCCCCCTCAGGAACGGAGAAGTGGACAAGCCGCTGATCCTGCGCGCGACCTGAACGCCGGTGCGTCTCCTCCGACTTCCTGCCCGACTGTGCCGTGACCATCACCTCGACCCGCCGGCCAAGCTGCTTGGCGTTTTCTTCGGCCGCAATCCGGTCCTGCAGCGCGGTGAGGCGTTCGAAGCGTTCCTGCACCACGGACTTGGGGAGTTGCTCCGCGAGTTCGGCGGCAGGGGTCCCGGGCCGCTTTGAATACTGGAAGGTAAAAGCCGTGGCGAAGCGTGAGCGGGCGACGACGTCCAGTGTGGCCTGGAAGTCCTCTTCTGTTTCGCCCGGGAAGCCGACAATGATGTCCGTGGAGATGGCGGCCTGCGGAATACGCTCACGCACCTTGTCCAGGATGCCCAGGAACCTGGTGGAGCGGTAGGACCTCTTCATGGCCTTGAGGATGGAATCAGAGCCGGACTGCAGCGGCATGTGCAGCTGTGGCATCACGTTGGGAGTCTCCGCCATGGCCTCGATGACGTCATCGGTGAAGGCTGCCGGGTGCGGGCTGGTGAAGCGGACGCGCTCCAGGCCCTTGATCTCTCCGCAGGCCCGCAGCAGCTTGGAGAACGCCTGCCGGTCGCCGAACTCCACACCGTAGGAGTTCACATTTTGGCCCAGCAGGGTTACCTCAATGGCGCCATCATCCACCAGCGCCTGGATCTCTGCCAGGATGTCCCCCGGCCTGCGGTCCTTCTCCTTGCCGCGGAGCGAAGGCACGATGCAGAACGTGCAGGTGTTGTTGCAGCCCACGGAGATGGATACCCAGCCGGAGTACACCGAGTCGCGTTTGGTGGGCAGGGTGGAGGGGAAGACATCCAGGGATTCCAGGATTTCCAGCTGGGCTTCGCTGTTGTGCCGGGCCCGCTCCAGTAGCGCAGGGAGGGCGCCCACGTTATGGGTACCGAAGACGGCGTCAACCCACGGGGCTTTCCGGAGGATGGTCTCGCGGTCCTTCTGGGCGAGGCAGCCTCCAACGGCAATCTGCATGCCCGGGTTGGCAGCCTTGACAGGCGCGAGGATTCCCAGGTTGCCGTAGAGCTTGTTGTCCGCGTTTTCCCTGACCGCGCAGGTGTTGAACACCACTACGTCTGCGTGGCCGTCCTCGACGGGAACCATTCCGGCGCCTTCGAGCAGGCCGGCCATGCGCTCGGAGTCGTGGACGTTCATCTGGCAACCGAACGTCCGCACCTGGTAGGTTCGCGGCGCAACGCCACCGGCACGATCCTCCCCTGGCTCAAGGGAAGACTGGCTGGCTGCGGGGGAAGGAATGGTCAAACTCACCCATTAAGGGTAACGGCTCAGCACCTCCGGCGTGTCCGCCGCGGATCACGAACAGCGGGACGTCAGTCGCCCGGAACCAGGTCCGCGACGTCGAATTCCTCGCCGACGATCCTGAAGGCCAATGCCGGGGAATACCCCTTGCGGGCCAACATGCCAGCCAGCCTGCGGGTGACCTTCTCCCGTTCAGCCCTGTCTACGGGCAGCGGCTTGCCGCGCAGCTTCTTCCGGACCAGCTCCCGGGCAGCAGCTTCTTCGTCTTCATCAGAAAGCTGCTCCAACGCTGCCTCGGCTTGTTCAGCCGTGATGCCCTTGTCTGAGAGCTCCCGGCGCAGCGCACCCTTGGCCAGTTTCCGGCTTGCGGCACGGCTGCGGACCCATGCCTCAGCGAATTCGGAGTCGTCAACCAGGTGGACTTCCTCGAAGCGGTCCAGCACCGATTCGGCCACGTCTTCAGGAATGCCGCGTTCCGCCAGTTTGCGGGACAGCTGCAACCTGCTCTTGGCGGAGGCGGTGAGCTGGCGCAGCACGATGTTGCGCGCTACGGCTGCCGGGTCCGCCTCCGCATCAAATTCGGGGCCTGCCATCCTAGAACCCGTCGACTGCCTTCAGCTTGGGGCTCTCCTCGGTTTCGGTGGCCGCGCTGGCACCAACACCGAGCTTTTCCTTGATGAGGCGCTCCAGTTCGGCGGACAGCTCCGGGTTGTCACGCAGGAAGCGGCGGGAGTTTTCCATGCCCTGGCCCAGCTGGTCCCCATCGTAGGTGAACCAGGAACCGGACTTCTTGATGATGCCGTGCTCCACGCCCATATCGATGATGCCGCCCTCACGGGAAATGCCCTGGCCATAGATGATGTCGAATTCTGCGATCTTGAAGGGCGGCGCCATCTTGTTCTTGACGATCTTGGCCTTGGTGCGGTTACCCACCGAGTCCGAGCCTTCCTTCAGCGTCTGGATGCGGCGGACGTCAATGCGGATGGAGGCGTAGAACTTCAGGGCCTTACCGCCTGTGGTGGTTTCCGGTGACCCGAAGAACACACCGATCTTCTCGCGCAGCTGGTTGATGAAGATGGCGGTGGTTTTGGTCTGGCTGAGGCGGCCGGTGATCTTACGGAGGGCCTGGCTCATCAGACGGGCCTGCAGGCCAACGTGGCTGTCTCCCATGTCGCCTTCGATTTCCGCGCGGGGAACCAGGGCAGCCACGGAGTCGATCACAATGACGTCCAGCGAGCCGGAGCCCACCAGCATGTCCATGATCTCCAGTGCCTGCTCGCCGGTGTCCGGCTGGGAGACGAGGAGCGCATCCGTGTCCACGCCGAGCTTGGCAGCGTATTCCGGATCCAGGGCGTGCTCGGCGTCGATGAACGCGGCAATGCCGCCTTGCCGCTGGGCGTTGGCCACAGCGTGCAGCGCAACTGTGGTTTTACCTGAGGATTCAGGGCCGTAGATCTCTACGACACGGCCACGTGGCAGTCCGCCAATTCCCAGTGCGACATCCAGTGCGATGGAGCCGGTGGGGATGATCTCAATGGGGGCACGGACCTCATCCCCCAGGCGCATGACCGATCCCTTGCCGAATTGCTTGTCGATCTGGGCCAGTGCTGCTTCCAGCGCTTTTTCACGATCCGGGGCTGCCGCCATGGTTCACACCTCTAATGTTTTCTCGCTGTGGAGTGGCCTCGCCGGCCGACTGTCTGGTCATCTCTGACGCTAACGGCACCCTCTGACAATGACCCGGGATGACTTTGCGTATGTGGATAAGTCTTGAAAAAATCATAGCTTTACCCGAACAGATATTCGAACACTTCACCCGGCGTGTCACCTGGGTCAGGGTTTGGGCTTGATATCCCTGCCCAGCCGCCGTTCCTGTGGAACGTCCTGGATCTCGCAGACGGCAAGCCATA
This sequence comes from Pseudarthrobacter sp. J47, assembly GCF_049810315.1. Classification (GTDB taxonomy): domain Bacteria; phylum Actinomycetota; class Actinomycetes; order Actinomycetales; family Micrococcaceae; genus Arthrobacter. The sequence continues at coordinate 1,396,488 of NZ_CP187358.1, read as the reverse complement.
CCTCCCGCGGGTTGGCTCCAGATGCCAGGGCCTCCTGGGCAGTCCGGCCTGCGACACCGCGCCCTCCCGCCAGGATGAGGGAGGAGCCCAGCACCCGGGAATACCCGGCACCGAATTCGTCGTCCATCAGGCGCCAAAAGTCACTGATTCTCACCTAACGAGTCTCTCACGCGGCAACTGCCTCCCCGACCGGATGCCATGCGGTCCGCAACTAGAATGATTGCCATGAGCAACCGCGATGCGCACGACCAGGCCCTGAACTCCGTCGAGGACCAGTTGAGCCTCTTCTGGCGCCGCGCCCGGTCCCTGTCGGCGCAGCTCTCGCGGCAGGTCCATCCGGACATGGAGCCGGCGGCCTACGGCCTGTTGTCCGTGCTCCGGCGCGAAGGGCCCATCCGGTTGACGGAGCTGGCCTCCTGCCTTGGCGTGGGCAAGCCCTCCGTCAGCCGCCAGGTGGCTTTCCTGGAAAACATCGGGTTGGTTTACAAGGAAGCTGACCCGTTGGACGGCAGGGCATCCTCGATCCGCCTCACCCCGGAGGGTGAAGCGAAGATGAGCCAGGTGCAGGACGCGCGCCGGCAGGCTTTCCGCGAACGGCTGAACGAGTGGCCGGATGAAGAGCTCGAGACCCTGGCCGGCTACCTGGCCCGCCTGAACGAGATTTAGCAGCAGGCCTGCTGGAATGCAGGCGGCCAGGACACGGAAAAGGCCTCCGCCCCACGGATTGTCCCGTGTGGCGGAGGCCTTTTCCTGCTGGTCTAAAGGGGTGGAATTTTGAGCTTAGCGGGCCCCGGAGAGCAGGCCCTTGGACAGTTCGTCGTTCAGGTCCGTTGCGAGTTCCGCACCAAGATCGCGGCCGTAGCGCTGGGCAAATTCCTGGGGAACGGTGTCCGGAACTGCAACACCTTCAGCTACGGCTACGCGGTCGCTGACTTCGCGAAGCATGCTGGACAACGGGACATCCAGTGCGGAACAAATAGATGACAACAGTTCTGAGGATGCTTCCTTCTGGCCGCGCTCAACTTCACTGAGGTAACCCAACGACACGCGGGCGCTGTGGGAAACTTCACGGAGCGTGCGTCCCTGACGCTGGCGGACATCGCGCAATACATCACCGATTTCATGACGAAGTACAACCATCTTGCGCTCCTTCTGATCGCTCTTGCCCTGATTGGCGAGGCCCACATCCTTCCAGCGGACAACGCCGTTTACGGATACGGGCTGCTTTACCATCTGTATCGCCTTGCTCCCTCTTCGATCCGGCCGCTGTGGGCGAACCGGTTGTTTAATCATCCTAGGCGCCCCGCTTCATCAGGGGCGACACAAAGTAACAACTATTGGCTACCGGAATTTGTTCCCGGCGACTTTACCGCTGGTAAAGCAACGACTCAATTTCAGCGAGCAGCCGCTCCAGTGCAGCTTGACAGGCCTGCGACCGGATGGCTGCGCGGCCGCCGGTAAAGGCGTATTCAAACGATTTTTCGCCGTGCTCGCCGGCTATTCCAATGAACACGGTTCCCACGGCCTTGCCGTCGTGCGTTTCCGGGCCGGCAACTCCCGTGGTGGAAACTCCCAGGCCGGCTCCACAGGCCTTCCGCGCCCCGGACGCCATCGCAGCCGCCACAGCGCCGTCCACGGAACCAACACGCTCCAGGAGGTCCTCCGGCACGCCCAGTACGTCAGCCTTGACAGAATTCTGATAAGCAACCACCCCGCCTTGGAGCATCCCAGACGCTCCGGGGATATCCGCGAGCGAAGCTGAGACGAGTCCTGCCGTCAGTGACTCTGCCGTGCCAACGGTCACGCCGGCGTCGAGAGCGGCACGAACCACTTCTGCGGCCACCTCGTGCAGCTTGCTCACCGGGCGCCCGCGTCCCCGGCGTTACCGGCTTTCCCCGCCTCTCCGGGAACGGCGCGGCCGGCGTTGCGCAGTTTCAGGGCTTCCACCACGTAATCGACGCCGGTCCACACCGTCACGGCCACGGCCACCAGCATCACCACAAGGGCAACGATTCCGAGCCAGGCGGTGCCAACAGTCAGCGGGAAAAGGTAAAGCAGGATCGCGGCCGTCTGCACCACGGTCTTGAGCTTTCCACCCTTGGAGGCGGGAATGACCCCGTAGCGGATCACGAAGAAGCGCAGCGCGGTAATACCCCATTCGCGCACCAGGATCACGAGGGTGATCCACCACGGCAGCTCGCCGAGAATCGACAGCATGACCAGGGCGGACCCGGTCAGCAGCTTGTCGGCGATGGGATCGGCAATTTTTCCGAAGTCGGTGACCAGTCCCCTGCTGCGGGCGATGTCGCCGTCGAGCTTGTCCGTGTAGATGGCGACGGCGAAGCAAGCGAAGGCTGCCCACCTCCACACACCGGCGGCACTCTCCAGTCCTGGCGCATCAAGGACCAGGAACCAGACAAAGAACGGGACCAGGACAATGCGGAGCATCGTCAGGACATTGGGCAGGTTCCAGATGGTTGAGGCACTGGAACCGGAGGCTGCTACGTCGGGGCTAGTCACGTATCTAGGCTAACGCCTCCGGGCCCTGGGTCCTCCGGCAGTCCCGTCAGCGTCCGGTGAGTGACCAGGCGTCCTCGGAGCCGTCCTCGTCATCGTCGCCTGACGAGGCGTCAGCGCCGTCGTAATATTCCACGGCCTGGGCACGCTGGTCCAGGTCAGCTGCCACCAGGTCCTCCGCGTAGCCACCCTGGGGGATGTTGGCGTTGGCGTTGTCGCTCAGGGCAGCCGTCTGGGAGTCGGCGACGGCAGGCCCGTCCTGGCCCTTCATGGCAGCGAGCACTGCCGCGAGGTCGTCCGGCTTCACGAGGACGTCACGGGCCTTGGACCCTTCGGACGGCCCCACCACTCCCCTGGATTCGAGCAGGTCCATCAGGCGGCCGGCCTTGGCGAAGCCCACGCGCAGCTTGCGCTGCAGCATTGAGGTGGAGCCGAACTGCGTGGTGACCACCAGTTCCGTGGCCTGCAGCAGCACCTCGAGGTCGTCACCGATGTCGTCGTCGATCTGCTTCTTCGGCGCCTCCGCAGCGACATCGTCCCGGTAGACGGCCTGGAGCTGTCCCTTGACGTGCTCCACCACCTTGTGGATCTCCGACTCGGTGACCCAGGCACCCTGGACGCGCATGGCCTTGTTGGCACCCATGGGCAGGAAGAGCGCATCGCCCTGGCCGATCAGCTTCTCGGCACCCGGCTGGTCCAGCACCACGCGCGAATCGGTGACGGACGACGTCGCAAATGCCATACGGGACGGCACGTTCGCCTTGATCAGGCCCGTCACCACATCCACGGACGGCCGCTGCGTTGCCAGCACCAGGTGGATACCTGCCGCACGTGCCAGCTGAGTGATGCGGACGATGGAATCCTCGACGTCGCGCGGGGCAACCATCATGAGGTCCGCAAGCTCGTCCACAATCACCAGCAGGTACGGGTAGGGCTTGATGACGCGCTTGGAATCCACCGGCGGGACAACTTTGCCGGCACGCACTGCCTTGTTGAAGTCGTCAATGTGCTTGTAGCCGTAATTGGCGAGGTCGTCGTAGCGGGCGTCCATCTCACGCACTACCCACTGAAGCGCCTCGGCGGCTTTCTTGGGGTTGGTGATGATGGGCGTGATGAGGTGCGGGACGCCTTCGTACGCCGTGAGTTCCACGCGTTTGGGGTCAACCATGACCATGCGTACCTCGTCAGGTGTTGCCCGCATGAGGATCGAGGTGATCATCGAGTTCACGAAACTGGATTTACCGGCGCCCGTGGCACCGGCCACGAGCAGGTGGGGCATCTTGGCGAGGTTGGCCACCACGTAGCCGCCCTCGACGTCCTTGCCAACACCCATGACCATCGGGTGATCTGTCCGGCGCGCGTTCTGGCTGCGCAGCACATCACCCAGCGAAACGGTTTCACGGTCAGTGTTGGGGATTTCGATGCCGATGGCCGACTTGCCCGGAATGGGGCTCAGGATGCGGACGTCACTGGAGGCAACGGCGTACGAGATGTTCTTGGACAGGGCCGTGACGCGCTCCACCTTGGTGCCGGAGGCGAGTTCGATCTCGTAGCGCGTCACAGTGGGGCCACGGCTGAAGCCGGTGACGGTGGCGTCCACATTGAATTGCTGGAGGGTATCGGTCAGGGCGGCGACGACGGCGTCATTGGCTTCAGTGCGTTCCTTCGGGATGGATCCGGGCGTCAGGTAGTCCGAGGCAGGAAGCGTGTACGTCACGTCTCCGGCCAGCGACAGCTGCTCCGTACGCTGCGGAATTGGCGTGGGCAGCGGGGCCGGCACCACGGGTTTGGCGGGAACGTACGGCGCAGCCGCGGCAGGAGCTCCCCCGCCCGGGGCAACCAAGGGAATGGCCTCGGTGGCACCTTCCGGAGCCTTGGTACCCAGTCCCTGGGCCGCCTTGATCTTCTCGACGGCGATCTCCGCCTGCGTGGGGCGCCGGACTCCCGGAGCGGGACGGTCCGCGGCGGGTGCGTCCTCGTCGATGACGGCGTGCTCGAAGGCTTCGTCGCCTACGTAGCCTTCGAGGCGTGGAGCGGCGTCTTCGTCCTTGCCGAAGAGCTTGCGGCGCTTCTTTTTGGGCGCCTGGGCCGAGCCGTTGTTCTCGAAGAGGTAGCTGCGGTCATGGGCGTGTCCGGATTCACCCGGCTCCTGCAGGTCAAGGCCTACAAGGTGCTCGTAGCCTTGCCGGATCCGGCGCGGGATGGCCGTGAACGGCGTGGCCGTGACAATCAGCAGGGAGACGAACGCCAGCAACGAGTACGCCAGTATGGGCACCGCAGGGTGGATGGCAGCCAGGGGCGCAGCCGCCAGCAGGCCCAGCATGCCGCCGGCCTCGCGCAGGCCGTCGAAGCCGTCAGCCACAGTGGGCTGGCCGCCGAGCACGTGCCCCAGTGCGGAACCTGAGAAGGCCATGATGAGGAAGCCGATGCCGACGCGGTTGTTTCCGCGGCTGTCTGCGGGCTGCCTGAAGAGCCGCAAAGCGCAGACGCCCAGCATCAGGGGCAGCAGCAGCGCCACCCAGCCGAAGGTTCCGTTGACCACGCTGTAGACGGCGTCGGGGAACCAGCCCTTGAAGCCCCACCAGGCGAAGGTGGCGATAAAAACGGCGAGGACCAGGTTGAACAGTGCCGCGCCATCCCTGCGGTCCTCTGGATCAAGGCCGCTGACGTCATGGCCGATCCGGCGGACACCGCCGCCCACCAGATGCCCCAGTCCCTGCCAGGCGCCGCCGATGACCCGGCCCAGCCACGGCTGCCGGTGTTCGACGGCGGGAAGCTGGCGGGTGCGCGCGGAACCTGACCCGGCGCCCTTGGAGGCGCGGGATGTCCCGGCAGCGGATCCCCGTGCGGAGCCACCGGATTTGCTGGTGGATCTACCGTTGGGCGCGGAAGTAGTGCGTGTGGCCATACCGCCACGCTACCCCAGGAGGGCCGCAATTCCGCGGATTTCCGGGCCGGGGGCAGCTGTGTTCAGTGCCCCCGGCAGCCCGGATGATCTGCCCTTGTGCGGCCTTATGCCTCGAGCACCACGGGGATGATCATGGGCTTGCGGCGCAGTTTGCGGTTCACCCACGTGCCCACAACACGGCGGACAACCTGCTGCAACTGGTGGCTGGTGTGGTCCGCGTGGTTCAGGACCGCTTCCTCCAGGGCAGCGTTGATCTTGGGGATGATCTCGTCAAAGACGGCGTCATCCTCTGCCACGCCGCGGGCATGGATCTCCGGGCCGGAGACAACCTTGCCTGTGGTCCGGTTGATCACGGTGATGATGGAGATGAAGCCTTCGTCACCAAGGATACGGCGGTCCTTCAGGTCGGCGTCCGTGATTTCTCCAACGCTGGAGCCATCGACGTAGACAAATCCGACCTCCACCTGGCCGACGATGTCTGCGCGGTGGTTCTTGAGGTCCACTACTGTGCCGTTGTCCGCGAGGATCACGCTGGCTTCAGGGACGCCGGATTCAATGGCGATCTTGCCGTTGGCGATCAGGTGCCGGGTCTCGCCATGCACCGGCATGGCGTTCAGCGGCTCCAGGATGTTGTAGCAGTACAGGAGCTCGCCGGCAGCCGCGTGCCCGGAAACGTGCACCTTGGCGTTGCCCTTGTGGATGACGTCAGCGCCGAGCTTCAGCAGTCCGTTGATGATCCTGAACACGGCGTTCTCGTTGCCGGGGATCAGGCTGGAGGCCAGGATCACGGTATCGCCTTCGCCCACCACCACGCGGTGGTCGCCGTTGGCCATGCGGGAGAGGGCTGCCATGGGCTCGCCCTGGGAACCGGTGGACATCAGCACCACGCGGTTGTCCGCCAGCTGGTCGATGTTCTTCAGGTCAACCAGGAGACCGTCCGGTACGTCCAGGTAGCCGAGCTTGGCGGCAATGGCCATGTTGCGCACCATGGAGCGGCCAACGAAGGCCACCTTTCGGTTGTGCTTGGCGGCGGCGTCGAGCACCTGCTGGACGCGGTGGACGTGCGAGGAGAAGGAAGCGACGATGATCCGCTTGCTGGCCTGCCCGAAAAGGCGCTCCAGCGTGGGGCCGATCTCCTTTTCCGCGGTAGTGAAACCGGGAACGTCAGCATTGGTGGAATCGGACATAAAGAGGTCCACGCCCTCTTCGCCCAGGCGGGAGAAGTGCCGCAGGTCCGTGATGCGTCCATCCAGGGGCAGCTGGTCCATCTTGAAGTCGCCGGTGTGCAGCACAGTGCCGCCTGCCGTGCGGATAAAGACTGCCAGGGCGTCCGGGATGGAGTGGTTGACCGCCACGAATTCGCACTCGAAGGGGCCAAAGGATTCCACCTGGCCCTCGGAGACGGTGAGGGTGTACGGACGGATCCGGTGTTCCTGGAGCTTGGCCTCGATCAGCGCCAGCGTGAGCTGTGAACCGATCAGCGGAATGTCATTGCGGAGCCTGAGCAGGTACGGGACGGCGCCGATGTGGTCCTCGTGGCCGTGCGTCAGGACGACGGCGACGATGTCATCCAGGCGGTCCTCGATGTAGGAGAAATCCGGCAGGATCAGGTCAACGCCGGGCTGGGTTTCTTCCGGGAAGAGCACACCGCAGTCGACGATGAGGAGCTTTCCGGCGATTTCGAAGACGGCCATGTTGCGGCCGATCTCACCGAGGCCGCCAAGGGGCACGATCCGCAGCGTGTCCGGAGCGAGCCGGGGCGGAGTGGTGAGGCCGGGAAGGGCGGTTTGGGTCATAGTGCACTACTTTCCAGGCGGAAGGGTGCCGGGATCACCTTCAGGAGAACACCAGCCCCGCTTCTGCCAAATCCTCGCGGATGATTTCGATCTCGGTTTCGTCCGGCTCCACGAGGGGCAAACGGACAATCGAGTTGGGCAGGACTCCCTGCCATTTAAGAATCTGCTTGGCCGCCACGGCACCCTGGACGCGGGTCATGGTGGCACGGATCACGGGCTGCAGCTCGAAGTTAATCTTTCGGGCAGTGGCAAGGTCATTGGCGTTGATGGCGTCCACGAGCTCCCGGAAGCGCCGGGTGGCAACGTGGGTGGTGACGCCCACGAGTCCCACGGCGCCGATGGCCATCCACGGGAGGGTGAGGCCGTCGTCGCCGGAGTAGTAGTCCAGGTCCGTCTCTGCCAGAACCTGGGTTGCTGCCGCAAAATCGGCCTTGGCGTCCTTGACGGCAACGATGTTCGGGTGCTGGGCCAGGCGGATAATGGTCTCGGGCTCGATGGGGATGGCCGAGCGGCCGGGGATGTCATAAAGCATCACGGGAATGCCGGCTGCGGAGGCGATGGCCTCGAAGTGCGCGCGGACGCCGGCCTGGCTGGGCTTGTTGTAGTACGGCGTCACCAGCAGCAGGCCATCCACGCCGAGGGCTGCTGCCCGCTGGGACAAGTGGATCGAGTGGGCGGTGTCATTGGTGCCGGTACCGGCGATGATGGCGGCGCGGTCCCCGACCGCTTCCTTGACCGCGCGGAACATCCCGAGGTTTTCCTCGTCGGTAAGGGTGGAGGTTTCGCCGGTAGTGCCGGTGACCACCAGGCCGTCACAGCCGTCATCCACCAGCTTGTTGGCGAGTTCCGCTGCCTGCTTGTAGTCCACTGCGCCGTCCTTGGTGAACGGCGTGACCATGGCGGTCAGGAGGGTACCAAGAGCAGGAATGTTCGCGGAAGTTTCAGGCATGGAAAAAACGTTACCCTGTCCGCGGCTGGTTAGAACAATAGCCCGGACGTGATGAGCGTCAAATAACGGCTAAGAACGCTCCGCAGGTTCACACGGCACCCGGCTGGCAGTATTTCCCTACCGCGGCTTCCCGCAGCCCCTCAGCCCACGTTGCAAGCCGCTGCGCCGCCCGGACGTAGTGGAACAGCTCTGTGGGAGTGAGGGAGTCCAGATCCGTTTCGGACAGCCGCCTGGCCAGTTCGGGCCCCGCAGGTTGGGCTGCCAGCGTGATGCCTTCGCGCTGCCAGGAGAGGTCCTCGGGGGATTCGCCGGTGACCAGTTGCCGGAAGAGGAAATCCACAACGCCTGGGCTCATTGCCTTCATCATGTCCGCCATATTATTCGAACATATATTCGAAAACAAGTGCCTTTCGCAGTTGCGCCTGGGGTGGATATGAGAGTATCGGCCCATGATGGCCCGCTCCCCTTCCCCCGCCGCCGGTGGCCACAGCACCCTCAGCGGGGCCCGGCTGACAGGCGTCGACGCTGCGCGGGGGCTGGCACTGCTGGGGATGATGGCCACGCACCTGATGCCCACCTTCGAATCCGATGCCAACCTCACTCCCACCTGGGTGGGACTGGCGTTTTCCGGGCGGGCGTCGGCTTTGTTCGCTGTCCTGGCGGGGGTTGGGCTGGCGCTCTCAACGGGCCGGCAGGTTCCTCTTGCCGGCCCCGCATTGGGCCTGGCCCGCCGGGGAATCGCGCTGCGGGCCCTGGTGATCGCCGTCGTCGGCCTCACCCTGGGCGGCCTGGAAGTCAACGTGGCGATCATCCTGGTCCACTACGCCGCACTGTTCCTCTGCGTACTTCCGTTCCTGGGGCTTCCGGTGAGGCATCTGCTGGCGTGGGCGGGTGGCTGGATCCTGCTGGCACCCCTGGTGGCCTACCTGCTCCGCCCCTGGTTCCTCGCCGGCGATCCGCCGCTGCACCTGGGCCATAATCCGTCGTGGGAGGACCTGGGGACACCAGGTCCCCTGTTGGGCGATCTCTTCCTGACCGGCTATTACCCGGTCTTCCAATGGCTGGCCTTCGTCCTGGTGGGGCTCGCCATCGGCCGGATCCCGCTGCACCGGGCACGCGTGGCGGCGCTGCTGCTGGTTGCCGGCACCGCCGTCGCAATAGCGGCCAAAGCACTGGGCAACGCCCTGATGGAAGACTGGGGCGGCCGGCAGGCCCTCGAAGCTGTACTGGACGAACCCCGGTGGCCCCTGGAGAGCCTGCTGCAGGTCAACCTGACAGGGATCGAACAGACCGGTTCGTGGTGGTGGCTGGCCACTGCGGCGCCACATTCCGGAACCACGCTTGACCTGCTGCACTCGGCCTCCGCCGCAGCTGCGGTGCTGGGCGGTTGCCTGCTGCTGGGCTCCCTGGGCACCTGGCTGAACCTTGACCTTCTGCTGCCGCTGCGCGGAGCAGGCGCCATGACGCTCAGCCTCTACACGGTCCACGTCTGGGTGCTCGCGGCGTTTTACGTCGACGGCAGGCCTGACGGCTGGACGGACGAAGGCATGTACACCGCACAGGCCATCACCGCCGTAGCGCTGGGCATATTGTTTGCTGTGCTGAAGTGGCGCGGTCCCCTGGAGCAGGTGGCCCACGGCGCCCACGTGCTGGGCTCGCGGCCGTTGACCCCAGTCCGCTAGCTACACGCTGCCGGCACCAGCCCGGTGCAGCTTGACGGCGTCCCGCATGGCAGACCTGGCCCGCTTTCTGTCACCTGCGGCGTCATAGGCGCAGCTGAGGCGGAACCACGAGCGCCAGTCCTCCGGCGCTGCCTCGGCTTCGAGCCGGTACTTGTCGAATTCCTGGTCCGCGGCGGCACGCACGATCCGGCCACCTGGCGTCCGGGGAAGGTTATCCACGGGAAGCCCGCCTTCGGCCTCCAGGATCCTTGCCAGCTGCTCGGTCCTGGCACCGAACAGGAGTTCGCGGACCAGGGCCCAGGCGCCGATCACCGGCAGCACCAGGTAGGCGGCGCCGAATGCCTTGGCAATGGGGTCGGGGTCCGTGAGCAGCAGCACCGAGCGCTGGAAAGTCACCACGAGGTAGAACACCAGGAGGAGCGTGACAGCACCCACCCAGATCTTGGTGCGGTTGCTGCCTTGAAGGACTTTCAAGCCGGCCATGCTCAGATTCCGAGGTCCAGGTAGCCGTCCAGGCCTACCGTCAGGCCAGGGTGCGCATTCACCTTGCGGACGCCCAAGAGGACGCCGGGCATAAAGGATTCGCGGTCAAACGAATCATGACGGATTGTCAGCTGCTCCCCCGCACCGCCCAGCAGTACTTCCTGGTGGGCAACGAGGCCGCGGAGCCTGACGCTGTGCACGCGGATACCGTCAACATCACAGCCACGGGCACCGTCAAGGCTGGTTTCCGTGGCGTCAGGGCTGGCCGGGACGCCGGCTTCCTGGCGCGCTGCGGCAATGAGCTGCGCCGTCCGGACCGCCGTCCCGGACGGGGCGTCAACCTTGTTAGGGTGGTGGAGCTCCACGAGTTCCACGGATTCAAAATACTGCGATGCCTTGGCGGCAAACGCAGAGGCAAGGACAGAGCCCAGCGCGAAGTTGGGCGCTATCAGCACGCCGGTGGCCGGGTGCGCCGCCAGCAGTTCTTCAAGCCGTGCCAGCCGTTCCGCGTCCCAGCCGGTGGTCCCCACCACGGCGTGGATCCCGTGCTCGACGGCGAAACGGACGTTCTCTTCGGTACTTCCGGGGACGGTCAGGTCCACCACAACATCGGCGCCGGAACTGGTGACGAGGTCAAGGGAGTCATTGCGGCCCAGCGCGGCCACCAGCTTGAGGTCAGGTGCTGCTTCGACGGCCTTGACGGCCTCGGCACCCATGCGGCCGCCTGCGCCCAGCACGGCGACGTTGAGAAGTTCGGTCATGGCGTTAAGCCTACAGTTGCTACCCGCCGGCCCCGACCCACTCCACGGTGCCGTCGGAGAAGAACTGTTCCTTCCAGATGGGCACCTGTTCCTTGATCCTGTCCACCAGTTCCGAACACAACGCGAACGCCTGGCCACGGTGCGCGGCGGCGACGGCGCACACCAGCGCGGGGTCTCCGATCTCCAGCGGACCCGTGCGGTGTGCTGCCCAGATCCGGACCGTCGCCTCTCCGGGGTCCCCGGCATGTTCGGCGAGCAGTGTTGCCACCACGTCCGCCAACACCTGTTCCGCGCTGGGGTGGGCCGTGTAGCTCAGCCGCTGCACGGACTTGCCGCCATCGTGGTTGCGGACCACACCGCTGAAGCTCACCACCGCACCTGCGGTATCGGACTCAACGGCGGCGATGGCCTGGTCCACGGAAATGGGGGCGTCGCTCAGAACTGCAGCGACGACGTCGAACCTTGCCTCAGTGCCCATGTCCACCTGCCAGCTGTTCGCAGACGTGCCCGATCACGGGATCCAGGACGGACAGGCCGTCCATCACGCCGTGGGGCGATCCCGGCAGGTTCACGATGAACGTTGTGCCCGCAGCGCCTGCATAACCGCGGCTGAGAGCGGCCAGCGGGGTTTTGGCCGCACCCGCGCGGCGGATCGCTTCCATGATGCCGGGAACCTCACGGTCCAGAAGCGGCAAGGTGACCTCCGGGGTGCGGTCATCCGCGCTCAGCCCGGTACCGCCGCTGGTAATGATGACGGCCGGATCCAGCATCAGCAGCGCACGGATGGCTGCTCCTACGGCATCGCCGTCCGGCACCACCACGGCCGGGAGGGTTTCGAAACCGTGCTCCGTCAGCCAATCGCTGATGACCGGCCCTGTCTCGTCCTTGTAGGCACCCGCTGCGGCCCGGGTGGAGGCAATAACGACGCCGGCCTTGCCGCCTACGGGACCGTGCTGGTGCACCGGCGCGGTCTTCGTTTCACCGCCGGTGTTGATCCCGTTGCCCGTGTTTGTTTCGTTGCTCATACTGTCCAGTCCCCACTCTTGCCGCCGCTCTTGGCGAGCACGCGGATATCAGTCAGGACGGCGTGCTTGTCCACCGCCTTGATCATGTCGTACACGCTGAGGGCGGCCACGCTGACCGCGGTCAGGGCCTCCATCTCGACGCCTGTCACTCCCCGGGTCCGCACATTGGCCAGGATCCCGACACTGTCCTCGTGGAGTTCGAAGTCGATGGTGATCTTCGACAACGGCAACGGATGGCACAGCGGAATGAGCTCCGGCGTCTTCTTGGCGGCCAGGATCCCTGCGATCCGGGCCACGGACAGCGCGTCACCCTTGGGCAGACCGCCGCTGCCCAGCAGGGCAAGCACCTCTGCGGTGCTGCGGACCGTGGCGGTGGCCGTGGCCTCGCGGGTGGTTTCGGGTTTGCCTGACACATCCACCATGTGGGCGGTGCCGTCCTGGCGCAGATGCGTGAGGACTTTTTGCTGATCGGCGTTTGGTTCAGAAGTCACAACATCCATACTTCCACTTCCTGGCCCGCGGTGAGAGCCTCAATGCCGGCGGGTACGTGCACCAGCGCGTTGGATAGGGCCAGCGAGTGCACCAGGTGGGAGCCTTCGCCGCCTTCGAGCCGCACCGTTCCGTCCGGCGCCAGGGTGCCCCGGCGGACCTGGTGCCTGCCGGCGGGAGACGCCAGGTCGGCCGCCAGCCGTGCCCGGACAGCGGGCCGTGGCTGCGGCGCGCCAAGCAGCTCAGACAATACCGGGCGCAGGAACATCTCGAAGGACACCAGCGAGCTGACCGGGTTGCCCGGGAAGCCCAGGAACGGGATTCCGTGGACCGTGCCGATCCCCTGTGGGCCGCCAGGCTGCATGCTGACGTGGCCAAAGGTGACGGGGTGGTCCGCCAGCGCCTGCCGGACCACCTCATACGCGCCCTTGCTGACGCCACCTGACGTAACAATCACGTCGACGCTGTCCCGGTGTTCCATCAGGATTTCTTCCAGCCGGCCGGGCTGGTCCCTGACGATCCCCGGATGGATGACGCGCAGGCCCGCCTGCTGCATGGCCGCTGACAGGAGCGTGGCATTGGCATCGTAGATCCGCCCCGGAGCCAGTGCGTGGCCCGGTTCCACCACCTCGTCGCCTGTAGTGATCAACAGGACGGTCAGGGCCCTGTGGACCGCGACGTCCGTTATTCCCAAGGCGGCCAGCAGCCCCAGTTGCCTCGGGCCAAGGAAGGTTCCGGCCGCAAGCGCCAGCTGCCCTGCCCTGATATCGCTGCCTGCCGGCCTGACATACGTGCCCGGCGCGGTAGCAGGCAGGCGGACGGTGGCATCGGCGCCCGGGGCAGGGAAAGAGTCAGGTTCCGCCCGCTCTACAGGCACGACGGCGTCGGCACCATCCGGGAGCATGGCTCCGGTCATGATCGGGGCGGCTGTGCCGGGCTCCAGCGGTGCGGGAGCCGACCCCGCCGGAATGGCCGCTGAGACCCGAAGAAGAGCCCCGTCGTCGGGAATGTCCTTGCTGGAGACGGCAAATCCGTCCATCTGCGAGTTGCCAAAGGGCGGCAGGTCCACCGGGGCCAGGACATCAGCGGCCAGGCCCCTGCCCAGGGCGTCGGCCAGCTTCACCTGTTCCGGCTGCCGGCCGGCCACCAGCGGCGCAAGCAACCGGCGCACCTCTTCCCGGTGCAGGGCAGGAGTGGAAGCCTGGTGGTGCTGGTGCGAAGGGCTGTGCATGCGGGCCTTCCAGTGCTGGGCTTGGTTCTCACGGCCGTAGCTTCCGGCTGTGCATCAGCACCAACTGTAACCGTGCCATTACGGACCGGAGGTGATGCTTTCACCAACGTGGCGTAGCCTGAATTTATGACTGTTCAGCTGGGGATGCCGCAACCACGGGAAGGCGGTCCGGCGCTGCCGGACGCCGGAATGCCCGGGGTTCCGCCGCGCCGCCCCTCGGACGCGCCTGCCGGGCTCGTGGACCGTTATGGCCGCAGGGCAACGGACATGCGGCTGTCCCTGACGGACAAATGCAACCTCCGCTGCACCTACTGCATGCCCGCGGAGGGCCTGGAATGGCTTTCCAAGCAGGCCGTGATGACGGCCGCCGAAATCGAACGCATCGTCCGGATCGGCGTGGAGCAGCTGGGCGTCCGGGAGCTTCGCCTCACCGGCGGCGAGCCTCTGGTCCGCGCGGACCTGGTGGAGATCATCGCCGCCATCCGGCGCAACCACCCGCAGCTGCCCATCTCGCTGACCACCAACGGTGTGGGCCTGGACCGAAAGGCGGCCGCCCTGAAGGCTGCCGGCCTGACCCGCATCAACGTTTCCATGGATTCACTGCACGAGGAAACGTTCACCCAACTGACCCGGCGCCCGTTCCTGGACCGGGTCCTTGCGGGCATTGACGCTGCCCGCGACGCCGGGCTGGGTCCGGTGAAGATCAACGCGGTCCTGATGCGGGGCATCAACGACCACGAGGCACCATCCCTGCTGGCGTGGGCCGTGGACCGCGGCTACGAGCTGCGCTTCATCGAACAGATGCCGCTGGATGCTGACCATGGCTGGACCCGCCGGGACATGATTACGGCTGCAGAGATCCGGGACCTGCTGTCCACCGAATTTGTGTTGAGCCCCGATCCCCGTGCCCGCGACGGCGCCCCTGCCGAGCGTTTTGAAGTCCGACGCCGGTTGGGTCCGGATTCCGGATCCAACGCCGGATCGGGCCTGCTGTCCGGACCCCTGCCGGGTACGGTAGGCATCATCGCCTCGGTAACGGAGCCGTTCTGTGCGGACTGCCGGCGTACCCGGATCACCGCAGAGGGCAAGATCATGAGCTGCCTGTTCTCCCGCGAGGAGTTTGACCTGTTGGGCCTGCTCCGCGAAGGCGCGGAAGACGACGAACTGGCCCGCCGCTGGCAGGACGCCATGTGGGTTAAGCCCAAGGCACACGGAATGGACCACGTTGGCCTGGACGCACCCGACTTCGTCCAGCCGGACCGCAGCATGAGCGCCATCGGAGGCTGAACTTCTTGAACGTACGCTACTTCGCTGCCGCGCGCGCCGCGGCCGGCGCCGATGAGGAACGCTTCGACCTGCCCGAAGGCACCACCCTCGAAGGCCTGCTCGCCGCCGTCGCCGCTGTGGAACGGGCGGAACCGCCTGCCGGAACCCCGCCGCTCCCCCGGATCCTGTCCCGCAGCAGCTTCCTGCTCAACGGAGTGGCCGCGCGGAATCCATCAGCGGTCCTGGACCAGGACGACGTCGTTGACGTGCTGCCCCCGTTCGCCGGCGGGTAAGTTACTCCAGGACTGACAAAGGCGGGGTGGCACCATCTCCGGTATCGCCCCGTGTCAGCCACGGCCACGTTGGTCCGGCCACCAGTAGAATTGGCTGCGGCCGCCCGGCCACAGGACGCTACTGCCACGCGAGGCATTGCGGATCCACATCCATCCCGTGATAGGACCCCACCTCATGAGCTTGATCCGGCTGAACGACGTCAGTGTCCGTTTCGACAACGTGCAAGTACTCCGTGAGGCGTTCTTCCGGCTGGACGCTGGCGACAGGGTGGGCCTGATCGGCAAAAACGGCTCGGGCAAGTCCACCCTCCTGAAGCTGGTCCTGGATCAGGTGTCCCCGGATTCGGGGACCGTCACGCTCGAAGCGGGCATCCGGGTGGGCTACTTCTCCCAGTTCTCCGAACTCGACGGCAAAGCCACGATCCTCGAAGTGCTGAACGGACTGTTTGAAGCCATCAAGGCCATCGAAGCCGAACTCGCGGAGATCGACGCGGCCATCGCCGCCGAGCTCTCAGATCCTGACGAACTCGACCGCCTGATCCATCGGCAGTCCGCACTGTTCGAAGATATGGACCGCCTGGACGGATGGGATTATCCCCGCACCATTGACAAGGTGCTGACCACGCTGGGCTTCAATGAAGCCCAGCGTGCCTGCGCGATCGATGACCTGTCCGGCGGCTGGCGCAACCGTGCGGCCCTGGCCAAGATCCTGCTGGAGGCCCCGGACGTGTTGCTTCTGGATGAGCCCACCAACTATCTGGACGTAGCCGGCGTCGAATGGCTTGAGGGCTGGTTCCGCTCCTTCAACGGCGCTGCGATCATCGTCTCGCACGACCGGCAGTTCCTCGACGCGGTGGTGACCCGGATCGTGGAGGTGGAGAACTTTCACCTCCACGAGTACCCGGGGAGCTACGCCGCCTACGTCACGGCAAAGCACTTCCGGCTCAAAACCCTGGAAAGCCAGTTTTTGCATGAGGCCGAACTCCTGGCCTTCGAGGCCGAGGGCATTTCGGACCGGCGCGAAGCAGCCAAGGCGGCCGGCAATGGGCTGGGAAGCCAGCTGGCAAAGATCAAGAAGTCCCGTGCGCCACGTCCGGTAGACCAGATCATCACCGAAATCTACGGCAGCCTGCACGTCAAGGACGTTCTGTGCCGCGTGGAGGACCTCGGCAAGTCCTACGGCGACCGGGCCCTGTTCAGCGGGCTGAGCTTCGAGATCCGCCGGGGAAACCGGATCGTGGTCCTCGGCTCCAACGGCAGCGGGAAGTCAACCCTGCTACGTACGCTGACCGGGGAAGAAGCCGCGGACGCCGGGACCGTGGCCTGGGCCAAGGGCGCCGGAGTGGTCTCTTACAACCGGATCCTCGATGAACTCGACGCCGGGGACACGGTATCGCACGCAGTCAACGCCATGCCGGGCAGCCTGGCCCTGACGGCCACCAGGAAGTCCGTGAACCGGTTCCTGGCGATGTTCCAGTTCTCCGAAGCCGATCTCAAACAGCGGATCGGTAACCTCTCCGGCGGGCAACGGGCCCGAGTGGCCCTGGCACAGTGCCTGCTGTCCGGTGCATCCGTGCTCATCCTGGACGAACCCACCAACCACCTGGACGTCTCCAGCACCCAGGTCATGGAGCGTGCGCTGTTCCACTTCCCCGGCGCCGTTGTGGTGGTCAGCCATGACCGGTTCTTCACGGACACCATCGCCAACAAGAGGCTGGTCTTTGGCAGCGACGCCAGCAACCCGGCAGAAGTCGAGATCCAGGCAGCCTAGCGGTACTGCGCAGGTCAGAGTCCGAAGGTCTCGTTTTCCTCAAACGGGCCCACCACTGTGACGGTACGTGGCGCAGCGGCCAGTTCCTTGGCCAGTTCCTGGACCTGCTCCGCCGTGACTGCCTTGATAAGCCGCAGGGTCTCGTCGATGTCCTGGTATTCGCCGGAGACCAGTTCGGCCCGGCCCAGCCGGGACATCCTTGAACCGGTGTCCTCCAGCGCAAGGACAATCCCGCCGCAGAGCTGGCCCACGGCCTTGCGGAGTTCCTCTTCAGTAATGCCGTCTGCCGCAAGCTTGTCCAGCTCGATCCCCAGCAGTTGCAGGACCTGCTGGACCTTGGACGGGGTGCAGCCCGCGTACATGCCGAAGTAGCCGGCGTCGGCGTAGGACGAAGCAAACGAATACGTGGAGTAGACCAGTCCGCGCTTCTCACGCACCTCCTGGAACAACCGGGAGGACATGCCGCCTCCCAGGACGGCGTTGAGCACGCTCATCACAAACCGGCGCTCGTCCGTGGCCACGATCGTGGGGCAGCCCATGATGATGTTGGCCTGCTCCACGGCACGCTTGACCACCTTGAGGCCGGCGGTCCCGGTGATGGGAGCCGGCTCGGTGGAGCGGCGCGGGACGGGCGTGGCGTCGGCAGCCAGTGACCAGCCGGCGGATTCGAGGGCGTCGACCACCAGGCCGCACACAACGTCGTGGTCCAGCCCGCCTGCGGCCGTGACCACCAGCTCCTCCGGACGGTAATAGCGGCGGTAGTGCTCCCAGACAGAGTCCCGTGCCACTGCCCTGATGGCGGCCGGAGTGCCCCCGATGGGCCGGCCCAGCGGGTGTGCGCCCAGGACGTCGGCGACGAAATGTTCGTGGGCGACGTCCGTTGGGTCATCGCTGTCCATGGCGATCTCTTCGAGGATGACGTCCCGCTCCTGCTCCATCTCGGCAGGGTCCAGGACGGCTCCGGTGATCATGTCCGCAATGACGTCAATGGCCATGGGCAGGTCCGTGTCCAGGACCCGGGCGAAGTAGCAGGTGCTCTCCTTGGCGGTGGCCGCGTTGGATTCGCCGCCCACCTCATCAAAGGCCGAGGCGATCTCCAGTGCGGTACGCCGCTTGGTCCCCTTGAACAGCAGGTGCTCAAGGAAGTGCGTTGACCCGTGCTGGCCGTCCGCTTCGTCGCGGGAACCAACGCCTACCCAGAAACCGATGGTGGCCGAGCGCTGGCCGGGCATTGCCTCGGTGAGGACCCGCACGCCACCGGGCAGAACTGACCTCCGCACTTCGGCGCCGCCGTCGGATCCGTGCACCAGTGAGTCGATGGAATGGTTCTGCTCAAGCGGCAGGGGAACAACAGTCATTGAGGCCTTTCAGGTGCGGCAGCGGGATCTGGCTGCCATGGTAACAGCGGCGGGACCGGTGGAAATTCCACCGGTCCCGCCATTTGGGGTGTGCAGTCACACCCTGGTGCGACTACTCGGAGTCAGCGCCTTCAGCGGGCTCGGACGCGTGAACGCGTTCGGTGGCCGCCTCGGCACCTTCTTCTTCAGCCACAACCGGGGCGAGCGAGAGCTTTCCGCGGTCGTCGATCTTGGTGATTTCCACCTGGACCTTCTGGCCTACGGAGACGACGTCCTCGACGTTGTCCACGCGCTTGCCGTTGGCCAGCTTGCGCAGCTCGGAGATGTGCAGGAGGCCGTCCTTGCCCGGGGTCAGCGACACGAAGGCACCGAAGGTGGTGGTCTTGACGACCGTACCCAGGTAGCGCTCGCCGATTTCCGGGACCTGCGGGTTCGCGATGGCGTTGATGGCGGAGCGTGCTGCGTCTGCAGACGGACCGTTGGTGGCGCCAATGTAGACGGTGCCGTCATCTTCGATGGAGATGTCAGCGCCGGTGTCTTCCTGGATCTGGTTGATCATCTTGCCCTTGGGGCCAATGACCTCGCCGATCTTGTCCACGGGGATCTTCACGGCGATGACGCGCGGTGCGAACTCGGAGAGCTCGTCCGGGGTGTCGATAGCCGAGTTGAGGACCTCGAGGATGTGCAGGCGGGCTTCGCGGGCCTGCTTCAGTGCTGCTGCCAGGACCGAGGCGGGGATGCCGTCGAGCTTGGTGTCCAGCTGGATGGCCGTAACGAACTCGGAGGTGCCGGCAACCTTGAAGTCCATGTCGCCGAAGGCATCTTCGGCGCCGAGGATGTCAGTCAGTGCTGCGTAGCGGGTCTGGCCGTCAACCTGGTCGGAGACCAGGCCCATGGCGATACCGGCGACGGGGGCCTTCAGGGGCACACCGGCGTTCAGCAGCGACAGGGTGGAGGCGCAGACGGAACCCATCGACGTCGAACCGTTGGAGCTGAGTGCTTCAGACACCTGGCGGATGGCGTAGGGGAATTCCTCGCGGGACGGCAGCACGGGGACGATGGCACGTTCTGCCAGCGCGCCGTGGCCGATTTCGCGGCGCTTCGGGGAACCGACGCGGCCGGTCTCGCCGGTGGAGTACGGCGGGAAGTTGTAGTTGTGCATGTAGCGCTTGCGCGTTACCGGCGACAGCGAATCGATCTGCTGTTCCATCTTGAGCATGTTCAGCGTGGTGACACCCATGATCTGGGTCTCGCCGCGTTCGAAGATGGCCGAGCCGTGCACGCGGGGCAGGACCTCAACCTCGGCGGTGAGCTGGCGGATGTCCGTCAGGCCACGGCCGTCGATGCGGACCTGGTCCTTGAGGATGCGCTGGCGCACAACCTGCTTGGTGACCGAGCGGAATGCTGCGGACAGCTCCTTCTCGCGGCCTTCGAACTGGGCGGCCAGGGAAGAGGTGACCTCGTCCTTGAGCGCGTCGGAAGCGTCGTTGCGCTCCGTCTTGTCAGCGATCTGGAAGACGGCAGCCAGCTTGTCGGCTGCAGCAGCTTCGACGGCTGCGTAGACGTCGTCCTCGTAGTCCAGGAAGACCGGGAACTCAACGGTGGGCTTGGCCGCGCGGGAAGCGAGGTCAGCCTGGGCGTCGCACAGGGCCTTGATGAAGGGCTTTGCGGCCTCGAGGCCCTCAGCCACAACCTCTTCGGTGGGGGCGGTGGCGCCCTGTTCCTTGATGAGGTTCCAGGAGTTGTCAGTGGCTTCGGCTTCCACCATCATGATGGCGACGTCATCGCCAGCCACACGGCCGGCAACAACCATGTTGAAAACCGAGTTCTCCAGCTGGGAGTGCTTCGGGAAGGCAACCCACTGCGAGCCGTTTTCGTCAGCAACCAGGGCAACGCGCACGCCGCCGATGGGGCCGGAGAACGGGAGGCCGGAAAGCTGGGTGGACATGGAGGAGGCGTTGATGGCCACAACGTCGTAGAGCTCGTCCGGGTTGATGGACAGAACGGTGACGACAATCTGGACCTCGTTGCGCAGGCCCTTGACGAACGCGGGGCGCAGCGGGCGGTCCATGAGGCGGCAGGCCAGGATCGCTTCGGTGGACGGGCGGCCTTCACGGCGGAAGAACGAACCCGGGATGCGGCCGGCAGCGTACATACGCTCTTCGACGTCGACCGTCAGCGGGAAGAAGTCGAAGCCTTCACGCGGGTGCTTGCCGGCGGTGGTTGCGGACAGCAGCGCGGTGTCATCGTCGATGTACACCATGGCTGCGCCGGCTGCCTGCTTGGCAAGACGGCCGGTTTCGAAGCGGATTACACGCTTGCCGAAGCGGCCATTGTCAATGACTGCTTCTGAGAACTGGATTTCGGGACCCTCCAAGAGAGTCACCTCCGTTTCTTGTTTCACGGAAGTCAGCCGCATCAACCCAGACCAGCATCTGTCTACTGGCCTGCACTGCACCCGGTCATCGATCGAGACCCACGGGCCGGGGCTTCTGTCAACGAAGCCGTTCCCGGGGATCACTACCGAGGACCGCGAATGCGTGATGCGGTTGATCCTCCTATTGAATTTTCATTTGAAGAAAGCGGCCCGTTCCGGGTGGGAACGGGCCGCTCCCGATACGACTAGCGGCGCAGGCCGAGGCGCTCGATGAGCGAACGGTAGCGTTCGATGTCGGTCTTCTTGAGGTAGCCAAGCATGCGCTTGCGACGACCAACCATGGCCAGCAGACCGCGCTGGGTGTGGAAGTCGTGCTTGTGCTCCTTCATGTGCTCAGTCAGATCCTTGATCCGCTGGGTCAGGACAGCAACCTGGACCTCGGGCGAACCGGTGTCGCCTTCAGACGTTGCGTATTCCTTGATGATGGACTGCTTTACAGCGGCGTCAAGTGCCACAATAACTCCTAGAGATGTGCCGTGTGGCCCGAAACAGCAGGTCACTGCCGGGTGATGCACGCGCCTGGACTGCCGGACAAACCGGGAGTGCCTGGACGCAGCAGGAACCAGCCGCCACGGACTGCAGCCGGATCCACCGATTAGTTTACCGGCACGCCCGCAATCTTGTCGAAACCGCCGGGGTCAGCGCTTCAGTTCAGCGCTTCAGTTCAGTGCTTCAGTTCAGTGCTTCAGTTTGGCGGTGGCCAGAATTTCGTGGGCCTGGACGACGTCCAGCTTCATCTGCTCCACGAGCGCCTCGGGTCCCGTGTACGCAACCATGCCCCGCAGCCGCTCCACGAACTCCACCACAACGCTTTGACCGTAGAGGTTGAAGTCCTCCACTGCTTCCTCGGGGCGGTCGATGACGTGAGCTTCCACCTGCCGGCTCACGCCGTCGAAGGTAGGGTTGGAGCCAACAGAAATTGCAGCAGGCCAACGGGTCCCCGCCTGGTCAACCAGCCAGCCGGCGTAAATGCCGTCCGCCGGTATAAAGCCGGTGGCGGAACCTGCGAGGTTTGCAGTGGGAAAACCCAGGGCGCGGCCGCGGGCAGCCCCGTGGACCACTTCGCCGCGCATCCGGTGCGGACGGCCCAGGACGGCAGCCGCGGTGGCCACGTCCCCGGCCTGCAGGGCTTCCCTCACCCAGGTGGAGGAACAGCGGCGGTCCGTGCCGTCGTCGTCGTGCAGCGGGTATCCCTCATAGCCGAACTCGCTGATCACCTGGACGTCGAACCCGAACTTCCTGCCCAGTTCCTTCATGGTGTCCAGGTCCCCGGAGTTCCCCCGGCCAAAGCGGGCGTCGTGCCCAATGACCACCTGGCGGGCGTGCAGGGTGTCCACCAGGTACTGGCCCACAAATTCCTCAGGGGTGAGGCTGGCGAGGTCCAGTGAGTACTTGACCACCAGGACGGCATCCAGGCCCAGTTCGCCGAGGGCCACGAGTTTGTCATCCAGGCCCATGATCATTTCCGGAGCGGATTCCGGCCGGTGGACAAACGCGGGGTGGGGATCGAACGTCACGGCGACTGCCCGTGAACCGCTGAGCCGAGCCGTCCGGATGAGTTCTGAGAGGACCTGCTGGTGGCCGCGGTGGACGCCGTCGAAGTTTCCGAAAGTCACTACGGAAGGGCCAAAGTCCGCCGGGACCTCGGACGGATCGTTCCAGATGTGGACCATCACCCTCGCCTTTACGCCTTCATTCGTTGACACTGCCGATATCTCGTTCAAAACCCTACCTTGAGGGGCGCCTGCGGTAGAGCCAGATCAGGCCAAGGATGGGCAGCAGCAGCGGGATGAAGGCGTATCCGCGGCCGAACAGGGACCAGACCGTCTCATGCGGGAACTGGACGGAGTCGAAAATGCTCAGCGCGCCCACCACAAGGACTCCCACAAGTTCCACCAGCACCGCGGCGACGGAGATCCTGAACCACGCAGGGCCTGGTTTGGCCAGTGAAACAGTGGCAATGATGTACACGACGGCGGCAAAAGCGGAGAGCAGGTACGCCAGCGGAGCTTCTTCGAACTTGGTGAGGATCTGGTAGCCGGCGCGCGCGGTGGCCGAGATGGCGAACACTGCGTAGACGGCGATCAGGAGCCGGCCGGGACCGGTGTTCCGGGTATCACTGACGCTTTCCACCAGGGTGTTTCCTTTTTCCACGTTGCCGTTCCGTTCCATTCTCAGTACCAGATCTGGTTCATGCGCGCCGCCATCACCAGGGCTGTAACCCCGACGGCGGCCAGCACGAAGTTGCTCCACCGGGTTCGCTCCAGGACTGACCAGTAGACGGCGGCGGGCGGCAGCATCAGGGCCGTGGCCAGGTAGCCCCAGAACTCCCAGGCTTCGCCGGCGATGGCCTCGCCCGCTATCACGCGGATGATGGAGCCCACGAGGTAGACCAGGAGCGCCACTTCCACCGCAATGACGGACAGGATGGTGACGTCGTTGGGGGCCTTCTTCAGGATTCCGGCACCCAGGCACAGCAGCGTGGAGGCCAGGCCCACCACCAGGATGATGTAGAAATACGCGTCCACTACTTCTCCACGGCTCCGGCCGTGTCCGGGGCGAAGACCAGGACGGGTTTGGCGGACGTACCGGAATCGGCCAGCAGGGCAACCAGTTGGCCGTCAGGAGCGAAAGCCGCGGCGGGACGGTCAACGGTGGCCGCCTCCAGCGTCCCGGCCCCAGGGCCTGCCGCAATGCGGCGGCCGAACGAAATTTCGCGGGTTTCCTCTTCGCTCAGTTCACGGTTGGGCATCAGGGCCCGCGCGGCCTGGGACATTTCCAGGACGTCCAGGTGCTCCGCCAGCTGTTCGAGCGTGTGCGCCTGGTCCAGCGAGTACGGCCCCACATGGGTACGGCGCAGCGCCGTGAGGTGGCCGCCTACTCCCAGGCCTGCGCCGAGGTCCCGGGCCAGGGCCCTGATGTAGGTACCCGAAGAGCATTCGACGGTGACGTCCAGGTCAAGCGTCTGCTGGTCCGTGGAACGGCGGACGTCAGAAAGCTCAAAGCGGTGGATGGTGACGGGGCGGGCGGCGAGTTTGACCTCTTCACCGGAACGCACCCGGGCGTAGGCGCGTTCGCCGTTGACCTTGATGGCGCTGACACTGCTGGGAACCTGCTGGATCTCCCCCGTCAGCGCGGCAATCCCGGCCCGGACCGCGGCGTCCTCAACCCCGGCGGCGCTGACGGTGCTGACTACCTCGCCCTCGGCGTCGTCAGTGATGGTGGACTGCCCCAGGCGGATGGTGGCCGTATAGGTCTTTGAGGTGCCCACAATGTAGGTGAGCAGGCGCGTGGCCTTGTTGATCCCTACCACCAGGACGCCTGTAGCCATGGGGTCCAGCGTGCCGGCGTGGCCCACTTTCCGGGTACCGGCGAGCCGCCGCATCCGGCCAACCACATCATGGCTGGTCCATCCCTGCGGTTTGTCCACTATCACCAGTCCAGAAAGCACGCCTCCCAGTATATCCGCGCCGGAACAGGCGTCCGCCGCACGGCTAGGATGGCTCCCATGCCCCAGCTCTCCGCCGCCGCAACCAGCCTGCCAGCCAACCAGATCCGCGAAATCACCGAGCAGGCCTGGCGGACGCCGGGCGCGATAGTCCTCAGCATCGGCGAGCCGGGCTTTCCACTGCCCCGCCATGTGCTGGATGCCGGCATCGCGTGCCTGGACAGGGATGAGACCAACTACACACCCAACGCCGGGCTGCCCGCGCTGCGCGAAGCCTTCGCTGCCCGGTTCCGTGAACGCACGGGTACCGGTGATGCTGCGGCCACCGGTGAAGTCTCCAGCAGCATCGGGGCGGACCGCGTTTATGTGGTGGACGGAGCCCAGCAGGGCCTGCATTTCGCGATGAGCCTGCTGCTGGCACCGGGCGACGAGGTCTTGATCCCCAATCCCGGCTACCCCACGTTCACCATGACCGCCAGCCTGCTGCACGCCGTCCCCGTGAGGTATCCGCTCTACCCCGCCCATGGATTCCAGCCGAGGATCAGCGACCTTGAGGAACTGATCACCGAACGCACGCGGGTGCTGGTGCTGAACTCCCCATCCAATCCGCTCGGTGCCGTGTTCAGCGCCGATCTGACGCGCGAGCTGGTGGAACTGGCCCGCCGGCACGATCTCTGGATCATCTCGGATGAGTGCTACGAGGCCTTTACCTACGACGTGCCGCATGTCAGTCCCGCGGTCTTCGACAGCGACGTCCCGGGCGAGGCGCGGGTCTTCACGTCCCTGACCCTGTCCAAGACCTACGGCCTCACGGGCCTGCGGATCGGCGCACTGATTTGCCCTCCCGGGCTGGAAACGGTGATGAACAACGCCATGGAGGCCATTGTGTCCTGTGTGGCCTCCACGTCGCAGTACGCGGCCCTGGCTGCGCTGACCGGACCGCAGGACTACGTTTCCCATGCGGGCGCACATTACCGGGCCAACAGGGACGCTGCCTCGGCCGTGCTGGACACCCTGAACATCCCCTACCTGAGTGCGCAGGGTGCGTTCTACCTGTGGGCTGACGTCTCCCACGCCAGCGGTGGCGACGTCCGCGCCTGGACGCACAGGCTCCTGGCGGACTCAGGCGTTGCGGTAGCCCCCGGGACCGCTTTCGGTTCCATCGGCGAGGGCTGGGTGCGGATTGCGCTGTGCGGGAGCCGGCAGGAACTGCTCGACGGCGTCAGCCGGCTGCCAGCGAGGGCGTAGCAGGCTGCCGGTTCAGTAATCGGTGCGCGAAGGGTTGCCGCGCCAGGCGTCAAACGGAAGGTCCGACGTCGGAAGTTCCTTGTGTGCCACGGGCAACAGTTCCGGACGCGTTCCGTCAAAGTATTCGTAGAAGACTGCATCATCGAATCCGGCTGCTGCTGCCCCGTGCCTGTCCGCCGCGTAGTACACGCGGTCGATGCGGGCCCAAAGGGCGGAGGCCAGGCACAGCGGGCACGGCTCGCAGCTGGTGTACAGGACCGAGCCCCTAAGGTCGAAACTGGCGATCCCTGACGCTGCTGCCCTGATGGCCACCACCTCCGCGTGGGCGGTGGGATCGTTGTCCAGCGTGACCCGGTTTGTCCCTTCAAAGGAACGCCCGTCAGCGGTGACCACCAGCGCGCCGAAGGGACCGCCGCCGTGGGCCACGTTCTGCACGGCAAGCGCCACGGCATGTTCCAGGTAGCGCCTGACGTGGTCCTGATCATCCGCTTGGCTCATGGCTAAATCCTAGCCACGGAATGCCACCGGAGACAGGAAAGCCCGGACCGCGCATTGCGGTCCGGGCTTTCCTGCAGGTTCAGCGGCTGCTACTTCCGGCCGGCTTCTTCTTCGAGGTCGTCTTCGTCAGTGTCCTCTTCGTCGGAGTCACCGGTGCGGTACGGATCGGGATCGCCTGCGTGCTTGGCCTTCTCGGCCAGCGCAGCAACCTCCGCGTCACGCTTCTTGGCTTCACGGAGCAGCTCTTCGAGGTTGGAGGCAACCTCGGGAATCCGGTCCGCAACGAACTCAAGCGTGGGGGTCAGCCGGACTGTGATGTTCCGGCCCACTTCCTGCCGAAGGATGCCCTTTGCCTTTTCCAGACCCTTGGCAGCGTCCAGCTGGACGGCCTGGTCGCCAAAAACGGTGTAGTAGATGGTGGCGTGCTGAAGATCGTTCGTGACGCGGGCATCGGTAACAGTGATGCCCTCCAGCCGGGGATCCTTAACCTTCCGGCCCAAAGCCTCGGCAACAACGACCTTAATGCGCTGCGCCAGTTTGGCAGCCCGTGCGGGATCAGCCATGACATCCTCCTGGATAGAAATAACAAGTATGGGGGCTAACAGGCGGGGCGCCCCCGGAACCGGAGGCGCCCCACTACTGATACAACCTAGACGCGCGGCTTCTCACGCATCTCGAAGGTCTCGATGATGTCGCCTTCGTTGATGTCGTTGTACGAGCCAAGGCCGATACCACACTCGAAGTCCGTGCGGACCTCGGTGGCGTCGTCCTTGAACCGCTTGAGGGTCTCGACGGTGAGGTTGTCGCCGATGACCTTGCCGTCGCGGGAGATGCGCGCCTTGGTGTTGCGGCGGATGATTCCCGAGCGGACGATCGAGCCTGCGATGTTGCCGAACTTGGAGGAACGGAACACTTCGCGGACCTCGGCCGTGCCGAGCTGGACTTCCTCGTACTCCGGCTTGAGCATGCCCTTGAGGGCCAGCTCGATGTCATCAATTGCTGCGTAGATGACGGAGTAGAAGCGCATGTCCACGCCTTCGCGGTCTGCCAGTTCGGCAACCCGCTCGGCGGGCTTGACGTTGAAGCCGATGATGACGGCGGAGTCCACAGTTGCCAGGTTGACGTCGTTCTGCGTGATGGCACCAACACCGCGGTGGATGACGCGCAGCTGCACGCCTTCGCCGACGTCGATCTTGAGCAGGGCGTCCTCGAGGGCTTCCACGGCACCGGACACGTCACCCTTGAGGATGAGGTTGAGGGTGTCGATCTTGCCGTCGGCCACTGCCTGGTCGAAGTCTTCCAGGCTGATGCGCTTGCGGCGCTTTGCCAGGGCGGCGTTGCGGTCCGCAGCTTCACGCTTCTCGGCGATCTGGCGGGCGGTGCGCTCGTCAGCGGTCACGAAGAAGGTGTCGCCTGCACGGGGCACGTTGGACAGACCCAGCACCTGCACGGGGCGGGACGGGCCGGCCTCGGTCAGTGCGCTGCCGTCGTCGTCGAACATCGCACGGACACGGCCGTGCGCGGTGCCGGCAACAATGGTGTCGCCGACGCGCAAGGTACCGGACTGCACCAGGACGGTGGCAACAGCACCGCGGCCCTTGTCCAGGTTGGCCTCGATCGCGATACCGCGGGCGTCCTTGTTCGGGTTGGCGCGCATGTCCAGGGCGGCGTCTGCGGTGAGCAGGACGGCCTCGAGCAGCTCGTCAATGTTGAGGTTCTGGCGGGCAGAGACCTCAACGAACATGGTGTCGCCACCGTATTCTTCGGGAACCAGGCCGTACTCGGTCAGCTGGCCACGGACCTTTTCAGGGTTGGCGCCTTCCTTGTCGATCTTGTTCACCGCGACCACGATCGGCACACCTGCAGCCTGTGCGTGGTTGAGGGCTTCAACGGTCTGGGGCATTACGCCGTCGTCCGCTGCGACCACCAGGATGGCGATGTCGGTGACCTTGGCACCACGGGCACGCATGGCGGTGAACGCCTCGTGGCCCGGGGTATCAATGAAGGTGATCTTGCGATCGTTGCCTTCGTGGTGGTGCGTGACCTGGTAGGCACCGATGTGCTGGGTGATGCCACCGTGCTCGCCGGCCATAACGTCCGACTTGCGGATGGCGTCCAGCAGGCGGGTCTTACCGTGGTCAACGTGACCCATAACGGTGACAACCGCAGGACGTGCTTCGAGTTCCTCGTCGCCTTCGGCTTCCAGTTCGGCGTCGAAGTCGATGTCGAACCCGGAGAGCAGCTCGCGCTCCTCGTCTTCGGGGGAAACAACCTGCAGCTTGTAGCCAAGCTCCTCGCCCAGCAGGGCGAAGGTGTCTTCATCCAGCGACTGGGTGGCAGTTGCCATTTCGCCGAGGTGGAAGAGGACGGTGACCAGTGCTGCCGGGTTTGCCTCGATCTTGTCGGCGAAGTCCGTGATGGACGAGCCACGACGCAGGCGTACTACCGTGTTGCCGTCGCCGCGGGGTACGCTCACGCCACCCAGCGACGGGGCACTCATCTGCTCAAGTTCCTGGCGCTTTGCGCGCTTGGACTTGCGCTGCTTGCCACGGCCGGCGCCGCCCTTGCCGAAGGCACCCTGGGTGCCACCGCGACCGCGGCCACCCTTGCCGAAGCCACCGCCGGCGGGAGCTCCGCCACCGGCGCCCGGAGCGCCACCGGTTCCGGGTGCTCCACCCGGACGGCCGGGGCCACGGCCTGCGCCGCCCGGACGGCCTGCACCAGCGGGTGCGGGACGTTCGGTGCGGTTGGGCATCATGCCGGGTGTGGGACGGTTTCCGCCGGCACCCGCAGGGCGGGGTGCGCCGGGACGCGGTGCACCCGGGCGGGGACCACCTGCACCTGCTGCGGGACGCGGACCACCGGGACGGGGGCCACCTGCACCTGCTGCGGGACGCGGGCCACCGGGGCGTTCGCCTTCAGTGCGGCCACCCGGACGGGGCATGCCCTGTGAGGTTGCGAAGGGGTTGTTGCCGGGACGGGGAGCACGCTCGCCGTCGCCACCACGGCCGCGGGGCATGCCCTGGGACGTGGCAAAGGGGTTGTTGCCCGGACGGGGACCGCCGGGACGTGCACCCGATCCGCCCTGTCCACCCTGGCGGGCGGGAGCTGCGGGGGTTTCGGCGCGGGGCGCCGGACGGGCGCCGGGCTTGGCGCCGGTGGACGGTGCTGCCGCCGAAGGTGCCGGTGCCGAGGGTGCGCTGGCAGCAGGAGCTGCCGGAGCGCTGGCAGCAGGTGCAGCCGGAGCGGCAGATGCCGCAGGGGTCTGCGCTGCTGCAGGAGCTTCTGCCGGTGCTGCGGGAGCAGCAGACTTGGGGGCTGCCGGCGCTGCCGGACGCGAAGGTGCCGGGGCGGGCGCCTTGGGTGCGGCTGCCGGCGCTGCGGACTTGGCCGCGGCGTCGGGGAAGGCGTTGCGCAGTTTCCGCACAACGGGGGCCTCAATGGTGGAAGAGGCGGAGCGAACGAATTCGCCCAGTTCCTGCAGTTTTGTCACTGCATCTTTGGAAGTAATACCGAGCTCTTTGGCGAGCTCGTGTACGCGGACCTTGGCCACATTTCTCCTGTCTCGGTCCGCACCGAGCCAGGCACGAACCGTCTACTTCTTACTGCGGGCCTCCGCCGCAATTACAGCTGGGAGGCCCATTGCAGAGCGCAACAAAGTTGTCATCGTTACGCACTCATCGCTGGGAACTCATCGGGTTTCCATCAGATTTCTGACCCGCTTTCAGGTTGGACGGTTGGTTCCGCGGGCACCGGAGTGTCCGCAGTGGCCGTGGCTGCAAGGATCCGCCGTTCGACGTCGGCAATCAGGTGCGCGCCGTTAAGCGCCCTTCCGAAGGCCCGCCGTTTGACGGCCAGTGCAAGGCACGGTTCGCTGGGGTGCAGCCAAGCACCCCGGCCAGCCAGCCGGCGTCGTTCATCCACCACAACAGTGACGGGGTCACTCCGGGAGGCGACAAGCCGGATCAGCTCGGACCGCAGGCCCTGCTTCCGGCATCCGATGCAGGTACGGTGGGGCGAACTTTCGCGGTTCAACTGCTCACTAACTGCGATGGTTCTTCCTGACATACCAGGTGCCGCCTACGGTTGGACGGCACACGAATACCGGCCCTTGGGCGCGGTTACCTTCTATTCTAGCCCCTCTG
The DNA here is from genome assembly GCF_049810315.1 of Pseudarthrobacter sp. J47. GTDB lineage: Bacteria > Actinomycetota > Actinomycetes > Actinomycetales > Micrococcaceae > Arthrobacter. The sequence goes on along the minus strand of NZ_CP187358.1, from coordinate 1,366,183 downwards.
CAGGCGTTATGCCTCGCGCGGGGCGTCCTTGGGGGCGGCGTCGGAGACGATATCGATCCGCCAGCCAGTCAGCTTGGCGGCCAGGCGGGCGTTCTGCCCTTCCTTGCCGATGGCCAGCGAGAGCTGGTAGTCCGGAACAACAACCCGTGCGGAGCGGGCAGCTTCATCCAGCACCGTGACCGAATTCACACGCGACGGCGACAGTGCGCTGGCGATGAACGTGGCCGGATCTTCGCTGAAGTCGACGATGTCGATCTTTTCATCGTTCAGTTCCGTCATAACGGCACGCACACGGCTGCCCATTTCTCCGATGCAGGCGCCCTTGGCGTTGACGCCGGGGATGTTCGCCTTGACCGCGATCTTGGTACGGTGTCCGGCTTCGCGGGCAAGGGCAACGATCTCGACCGAGCGGTCCGCGATTTCCGGAACCTCCAGTTCGAACAGCTTCCGCACCAGGCCCGGGTGTGAGCGGGACAAAGTGATGGACGGGCCCTTGGTACCGCGGTGGACGTCCACCACAAAGGCGCGCAGGCGCTGGCCGTGGATGTACTTCTCACCCGGGACCTGCTCGGGCGGCGGCAGGAGGGCCTCGACGGATCCGAGGTTGACCTGGATCATGTGCGGATTGTTGCCCTGCTGGATCATGCCGGCGACGAGCTCGCCTTCGCGGCCCTTGAACTCGCCGAGGACGTTGTCGTCCTCAACATCGCGCAGGCGCTGGAGGATGATCTGGCGGGCCGTGCTGGCAGCAATGCGGCCGAACCCTGCCGGGGTGTCCTCGAACTCACCGATGGGGGCGCCGTCGTCGTCGATTTCAACAGCCCAGATGGTGACCTTGCCGCTCTTGCGGTCAAGCTCGGCCCGGGCCTTCTCGAAGGCCCCCGGGGACTTGTGGTAGGCCACCAGCAGTGCCTGCTCGATGGTGGGAATCAGGAGATCCAGCGGAATTTCGCGCTCACGCTCCAGAAGTCTCAGCGCGCTCATGTCAATATCCATCAGGCCTCCTCAGAAGGTCCATTGTGCTCAGTGTCCAGACCGGCCTCGTCGAGGTGGCTGAATTCGATCTCGACTTTTCCATTGCGGATCCTGTCGAAAGGAAGTGTGATGGCCTCGCCCTGCCGGGGCTTCATGCCTTTTTTGACGGCGATTTCCGGAATCAGCGTGACGCCGGAGTCGTCCACGGACTGAATGCGGCCGGTGACGTTCTCGCCCTGGCTGACGTTGACCTTGACCATACGGCCACGCGCCCGGTGCCAGTGGCGCGGTTCCGTGAGGGGACGGGCAACGCCCGGTGAGGAGACTTCGAGGTCATACGGACGGGAGTCCTGGGCGGGATCGTTGTCCATGATGTCCGAAAGCGCGTGCGAGATCTCCGCGATGACATCGAGGTTCACTCCCCCGGTCTCTTCCTGCGGCAGGTCCACCACGACGTGGACGGTCCGGTGGGAACCGGCAACGGTGATTGAAACGTCCTCCAGGTACAGCCGGCTGGCTTCCACGGCAGGCTCAAAAAGGGCGCGGAGACGCGCTGCCTCAGGGTTGTGTGCGGGTGCGGCTCCAGCCTTGCCCGATCCGGTAGGTTCCGATGAAGCCGTGGCTTCTGCATTGCTCACGATGCCGGCCGCCTTCCGCTAGATGATGTTGTGTGTACTAGCGTAGCGATTTTCCGGCAGCCTTGGTGCACCGGGCAGCCTTCCCGACGTGACACCATGGGATGTTGTGAGCAGCAACGCCAGTAAACGAAGCCCCCGGGGAACGGCTCTCCGTACGGGGATCCTGGTGGCTACTTCCGCGGTGATCCTGAGCAGCGGAATGGTGCTTACCCTGCGGGAACCTGCGCCCCCAGCGCCTCCAACGTTCTCCGAACAGGCCCTTGCGGATGCTTCCTCGGACGCCGCCGCGCTGCGTTTAACAGCCAGAAACCTCGAGCAAAATGCGCCAGCAGACGCCGCCGAAACGGCGTTGCTGGAGGGCACTGTGACTTTGCTGACTGTCCAGGAACGGGCTCTGTTCCGGCAGTTGCCGTCCGCCGTGTCCACGGCCACCGCAACGTCAGCCGCCGCGTCCGGTTCTGCCTCTGCTCCCGCGTCCGGTTCTGCCTCCGCATCGGGCGCGCCCACCATGCCGGCACCTGCGACGACAGCGGACCTGCTCGCCGGGCTGGTGGCCAGCGCCGCCGAACGGCTCACGGATGCACAGGAGGCCGACGGCGGGACGTCCCGCCTGCTCGCTGCCGTCGGCACCGGGCAGCTGCTGGAAGCCACATCACTGGCTGCCGCCGCAGGCGTTTCCCTGCCCGAGGGTGCGCTGACCGTCCCCCCGCTGCCGACAGCCGATGCCCAGGCTCCCCACACGTCAGCACCCGGCCCCACTGCATCCGCCACACCAACGGCAACCACCACCCCGGCCGAATCGTCGGCCACGTGCCAGGTGCCGGCGTCGTCAGGATTCACCTCAGCCTTGACCGCCGCCCTGGAGGTGGAGCGTCAAAGCGACTACGCGTACCAGGTGGCCCTTCCGCGGCTGACGGGCGGAGCCGCCGCGCAGGCATCCACGGCCTGGGCCCGGCACCGCGAACTGGCCGCCGACGCCGAATCAATGCTGGCACGCTACTGCCTCGAACCTCCCGCTCCTGCCCCGGGGTACGCCCTGGCGGCAGACTTCTTCACCAACCCGGCCGCAGGGCTTGGAGTCCTCGAGGCCGGCGCCTTGCCGGCCTACGGCGACCTTGTGGCGTTCACCGACGGTGCCGCGCGGGAATGGACTGTCCAGGCCCTGCTCGACACCGCCCTGCGGGCCCAGCGCTGGGGTACCGATCCGGGCCCCCTACCCGGACTTGCCCTCGAGACCTCCGCATTGCCCGCACTTCCCACGGACCCGGCGTCCGGCTCCCCCGCTCCGGTGCAGCCAACACCCTGACCCGCAGCCGCCCGACGCACCGACCCCCACTCCACCCTCGCCCAACCGCAGCGAAGATGGTTTGCTGATCCCATGGAGTCTTCGGCCGCAGGAGAACAGCCCACCGCCCATCACGACGGCGAACCGCACGCCAACGGCATGGTGCACCGGCTCAACTGGCTGCGCGCAGGCGTCCTTGGCGCCAACGACGGGATCGTCTCAGTGGCCGCGATCGTGGTCGGCGTTGCAGGCGCTACGCAGGACACCGGGGCCATTCTGGCAGCCGGCGCAGCGGGGCTGGTGGGTGGCGCCATCTCAATGGCCCTGGGCGAATACGTCTCCGTCAGCAGCCAAAGCGACAGCCAGAAGGCCATGATCGACAAGGAACGCCGGGAACTGGCCGAGGACCCCGAGGAGGAGCTGGCTGAACTCGCCGGGCTGTACCGGGACCGCGGACTCAGCAGCGAGACGGCCTTCCAGGTAGCCAAGGAACTGACGGCCCACAACGCACTGGCCGCGCACTTGGACGCAGAGCTGAACATTGCCGAGGAGGACATCGTCAGCCCCTGGCATGCTGCGTTTGCCTCGGCGGTGGCCTTCACGCTCGGCGCCGTCCTGCCCATGCTGGCCATCCTGCTGCCCCCACCGGACATCCGGGTGCCCCTGACCTTCGCCGCCGTGCTGGTGGCCCTGGCAGTGACGGGCGCCGTGGGAGCCTGGATCGGTGGCGGGTCCACAGTCCGGGCGGCCGTGCGGGTGGTGTCCGGCGGGGCGCTGGCGCTGGCTGCCACGTTCGCCGTCGGAAACCTGCTGGGTGCCGCGGGCGTGGTCTGACCCCGGCTCCACTACGCTGAAACCGATGAGCCAGCCTGCCGCAGTGCCGATCCCTCCCGACCTCTCCGCCCGCTACAACCGCAGCCTCGAGGGCCGCCGCTGGTTGGCCGCACTGCCCGGGCTGTTGGCCGAATGCCTGGAGCAATGGGACCTGGGCGTTGACCTTCCTCCCGGGGACCTCCCTTGGAGCGGTCACGGCGCACTGGTGCTGCCCGTGCGGCGGACGGACGGGACGCCGGCCGCCCTCAAAGATCGCCTTCCCGCACGACGAAGCGCAGGTGGAACGCCATGCACTTGAGCTGTGGGGCGGGCACGGCGCGGTCCGCCTCATGGAGTCGGACGTGGGACGTTGCGCCATGCTGCTGGAGCGGCTCGATGCCCGCCGGTCCCTGCAGACTGAACCGATGGACGTTGCCGTCTCCGCCTGGGGCGGCCTGATGCAGCAGTTGAGCCTTGCCCCGGACCCGCGCCCGCAGTGGCTGCAACTGGACCACGTCGCAGCCCGGGCCGAACAGTGGAGCGATGACATGCCGGCCGAGTGGGAGAGACTGGCCCGCCCCTTCCCCCGCTGGCTGCTGGAAGCCGCCCTGGAGGTTTGCCAGACCCGCGGAGCAGTGGGGCGGCGCTCCGGTCGCGACGTCCTGGTGAACACGGATTTCCACTACCTGAACGTTCTGGCCCGCCTGGACGGCAGCGGCTTCGCAGCGATCGATCCCCAGCCCATGGTGGGCGAAGCCGAATTCGCCGTGGCACCCCTGCTGTGGAACCGTCTCTCTGAGCTGCCGCACGCAGACCCCGCGGCCGGCCTCCTGGAACGCTGCCGGGACTTCAGTACAGCGGCAGGACTGGACGCCGAAACCGCCCGGCAGTGGAGCCTGGCACGCGAGGTGGACAACGCCCTCGACTATGCGGGCCACCGGCATCATGAGGGAGATCTGGCCCGCTCCCTTTGGGTGGCCAGCACCCTGGCCGGACGGACGCTGGAGGGCCTCCCGGCCGCGCACGAGCTGCCTGAACCGGGTGGCCAATGGCCCTCCTCCTGAATCAGCCTTCCCCCGAAAGCCGGCTGGCACGGCCTAGGAGAAGTTCTCGACCCAGACGTCATAGCCCAGCTTGATGATGAGCGCGGCGACGACGATCAGGAAAACCACCCGGATGAACCGGCTGCCCTGTTTCACCGCGGTACGGGCGCCCAGGTATCCGCCCGCCATATTGGCCGCACCAAGGACCAGGCCCACGCCCCAGAGCAGGGAACCGTGCGGCAGGAAGAACAGCAGGGCGCCGGCGTTAGTGGCCATGTTGACGATCTTGGCCTTGGCGCTCGCCTCCAGGAAGGCGTAGCCCATGGCCGAGACCAGTGCGATCACCAGGAAGGATCCCGTCCCGGGTCCGATCAGGCCGTCATAGAAACCGATGACGCCGCCGATCAGGCAGGCCACTACATAGTGCCGCTTACCGTTGTGACGCAACAGGGTGATGTCGCCGACGTCGGGCTTCAGGGCAGTGAACACGGCCACCACCACCAGCGCGGCGACGATGATCGGCTTGAAAACGCTCGACGGCAGCTGAGCAGCCAGGATCGCTCCCCCGAAGCTGCCCGCCAGCGCGATCACCGCCATGGGAACGGCAGTCCACAGATCCGGCTTCACCCGGCCGTAGTACGTTACGGCGCTGGTGGTGGTGCCAAAGATCGACCCCATTTTGTTGGTGGCCAGCGCCTGGACAGGGGTAATCCCCGGCACCAGCAGCAGCGCAGGAAGCTGGAGCAGCCCGCCTCCGCCAACCACGGCATCGATCCAGCCGGCGGCAAGGCCGGCCACCACAATCAGCAGGAGGGTGGCCGGCTCAATCGCTTCGAAGCCTGAAATCACCGGCCGCGGACGGCAGCCAGGACGTAGTCAACGGCCTGGTCAACGGCAATGTTCTCCGCTTCGCCGGTGCGGCGGTCCTTGATTTCCACGACGCCGTCAGCCAGGCCGCGGCCGACGGCCAGGATGGTGGGGACACCAACCAGTTCGGCGTCGCCGAACTTGACGCCCGGGGACACCTTGGGACGGTCGTCAAAAATGACGTCCAGCCCGGCTGCGTGAAGTTCAGCAGAGATCTTCTCCGCTGCAGCGAAGATGTCCTCTCCACGGCCCACGGCCACCACATGGACGTCAGCCGGTGCCACCTGGCGGGGCCACACGAGGCCGCGGTCATCATGGTTTGCCTCAGCCAGGGCGGCCACGGCGCGGGTGACGCCAACACCGTAGGAACCCATGGTGACCACAACCTGCTTGCCGTTCTGGTCCAGGACCTTCAGGTCCAGCGACTCGGCGTACTTGCGGCCGAGCTGGAACACGTGGCCCATCTCGATGCCGCGGGCGATTTCCAGGGGGCCGGAGCCGTCCGGGGCGGGATCGCCGGCACGCACGTCCGTGCATTCGATGACGCCGTCCCAGGTGAAGTCGCGGCCGGCAACCAGGCCGAACACGTGCTTGCCGTCTTCGTTGGCGCCTGTTACCCAGCTGGTTCCGGAAACCACGCGGGGATCCACCAGGTACAGCAGCTTGCTGGCACCCTCCAGGCCAAGAAGCGGCTCTTCCAGCGTCATGCCGGGGCCAAGGTAGCCCTTGACGATCAGCGGGTTCTTCTTCAGGTCCAGCTCACCTGCAGCCTCGAGGCCTATCTCACCTGCAATAGGCAGGAAGGCCCCGATGTTGGCCTCCACGCGCTTGAGGTCCACGGCACGGTCACCGGGAAGACCGATCACTACGATCTGGCGCTCGCCGGTGGGCAGCGTGACGGCGAGGACCACGTTCTTCAGCGTGTCAGCTCCGGTCCAGGCACCGCCGTCGGCTTCGCTGCGGGGTGCCAACTGGTTGGCGGAGGCCACCAGGGTGTCAATGGTGGGCGTATCCGGCGTGTCCAGGACCCGGGCCGGCGGCAGGTTGGTGAAATCGATGTCTGCGGGGACCACCGTGGTGACGGCCTCCACGTTGGCGGCGTAGCCGCCCGCGGAACGAACGAAAGTGTCCTCGCCGATCTCCGTGGGGTGCAGGAATTCCTCGCTCTTGGAGCCGCCCATGGCACCGGCGGTTGCAGACACCGGGACCACTTCCAGGCCCAGCCGCTCAAAGATCCTGACGTAGGCCGCCCGGTGCGCAGCGTAACTGGCCTCCAGGCCGGCATCATCGACGTCGAAGGAATAGGAGTCCTTCATGATGAACTCGCGCCCGCGGAGGAGGCCCGCGCGGGGACGTGCCTCATCGCGGTACTTGTTCTGGATCTGGTAGAGGCTCAGCGGCAGGTCCTTGTAGGACGAGTACAGGTCCTTCACCAGCAGGGTGAACATTTCCTCGTGCGTGGGCGCCAGCAGGTAGTCGGCTCCCTTGCGGTCCTGGAGGCGGAACAGGCCCTCGCCATATTCCGTCCACCGGTTGGTGGCCTCGTAGGGTTCCCGCGGCAGCAGGGCCGGGAAGTGCACTTCCTGGGCGCCGATGGCGTTCATTTCCTCACGGATGATCTGCTCAACCTTGCGGAGCACACTCAGTCCAAGCGGCAGCCAGGTGTAGATCCCCGGGGCGGCGCGGCGGATATACCCGGCGCGCACCAGGAGCTTGTGGCTGGCCACCTCCGCATCAACGGGATCTTCACGCAGCGTGCGCAGGAATAGGTTGGACAGTCTTGTGACCACTGATGGATTCCGTTTCTGGAGGGAATGCTGCGAAAGGCAGCGCCGGCGTTTCTTCTGGGTACTAATCTACCGGCTGGCTGAAGGAATCTTTGGCCCGTTGACGAAGGGGGCGCGGAGCCCTAGCTTTAATTCATCAACTGATGAATTAGTCGGAGGCATCCATGTCCCACTCAGCAGTTCTGCCGCCCCGCCCGTCCGGGGGTGCCGTTGACGTCCGGGAGCTGACCGTCAACCGCGGCGGCCAGACGGTTCTTGACGGCCTCGCTTTCGCCATACCTCCAGGCAGGATCACCGGCCTACTTGGCCCGTCCGGCAGCGGCAAGACCACGCTGATGCGGGCGATCGTAGGAGTCCAGAAGATCAATCACGGCACCGTCCAGGTGCTGGGCCGGCCGGCGGGCCACGCTGACCTGCGCCACCAGGTGGGCTACGTGACCCAGGCGCCCAGCGTTTATCCGGACCTCAGCGTGGAGGCCAATGTCAGGTATTTCGGCGCCATGCATGGCAGGAACCGCGCTGACACGGCGGAGGCGATTGCCGCCGTCGGACTGGAAAAACAGGCGCGGCAGAAGACAGCCGATCTCTCCGGCGGCCAGCTGAGCCGGGTATCACTGGCCTGCGCCCTGGTGGCGAAGCCGCGGCTCCTCGTGCTCGATGAACCCACTGTTGGCCTGGACCCGGTGCTGCGTGCGGAACTTTGGGACCGTTTCCGGAACATGGCCGACGCCGGCACCACACTTCTGGTGTCCAGCCACGTGATGGAGGAGGCCAGTCACTGCGCCAGCCTCCTGCTGTTGCGCGACGGCAGGCTCCTGGCGCAGCTCACCCCTGGCGAACTGAGCCGCCGCGGCCGGAGCCAGGACCTGGAGCGGGCCTTCCTGAACATCATCCTCAACCCGGAGGCTGCGGCAGACGCCCCCGAAGGAGCGCAGCCATGAACGTCCACATGATGCTGGCCACGGCCCGCCGGGTCCTTGAACAGCTCCGCCACGACCACCGCAGCATCGCACTGATCCTGGTGGTGCCGGCATTGCTGCTCACCGCCGTCTATTACCTGTTCGAGAACGAGGTGCTGCCGCCCGGAATGCCGCGCACCTTCGACCGCGTTGGCCTGATGATGCTGGCCATCTTCCCCTTTGTGGTCATGTTCCTGGTCACCTCCATCACCATGCTGCGCGAGCGGACCACCGGAACGCTGGAGCGGCTCCTCACCACACCCATCCACAAGGCTGACCTGCTGTTCGGTTACGCCCTGGCCTTCTCGCTGATGGCTGCACTGCAGTCCCTGGTGGCCACCGCCGTCGCCTATTGGATCTTCAACCTGGACATCGAAGGAAGCCCCGGGCTGGTGGTGATGATCGCCGTCATCAATTCAGTGCTGGGCGTGGCGCTGGGCCTGTTGTGCTCCGCCTTCGCGCGTACCGAATTCCAGGCCGTGCAGTTTATGCCGGTGGTGGTGGTTCCGCAGATCCTGCTCTGTGGCCTGTTTGTTGCCCGCGAGCACATGAACGAGGTCCTCCAGGCAATCGCCAACGTCCTGCCGCTGACCTTTTCGGTGGATGCCCTGACCGAGATCGCCCTGCACAGCGAGGCCACGGACACCATGTGGAATGACACCCTGGTGATGGTGGGAATCGTCCTGGTGGTGCTGGTCCTGGCGTCGCTGACGCTGCGGCGGCGCACCTCGTGAGCCAGCACGATGCGGCCGAGCGGGGAGCCCGGCGTGGCCGCCGGAGCGGGCGTTCCGGAAACCCGGGCTCCCGTGAGGACATCCTTGCGGCGGCCGGCCGCCTGTTCGCCGAGCACGGCTACGACGGAACCAGCCTGCGCCAGGTGGCCCGCGAGGCCGGCGTTGATCCGGCCATGGTCCACCACTTCTTCAAGGGAAAGGAGGAGCTCTTCGCCCTCAGCGTCGCGCTTCCCGCGGACCCGGCCGAGGTGTTGCGTGGAGTCAGCGAACAGGACCCGGCGGTCCGGGCGGAAGCCGTAGTCCGCGCAGTACTCCGGCTCTGGGAAAGCCCGGCACAGCATGGACTGATCGCCTTCATCCGCGGCACGATCGGTTCGCGCGCCCGGACCATCCTGCTCCGCGAAACCGTCACCCGCACCATCCTGACCCGGGTTATGGCAGGCGTCCCCGGCAGCCCTGCCGAAGTGTCGCTGCGCGGAAACCTGGTGGCCAGCCAAATGGTGGGGCTCATGATGGCCCGCTACGTGGTCCGGCTGGAACCGCTGGCCTCGATCTCCTCTGAGGAAGTGGTGGCGCTGCTCTCCCCCACTATCCAGCGGTACCTCACCGGGGAACTGCCGGCGGCTAGAAAAGAACAGTAGCGAACGTGCCAACCGTGCGGAAGCCCACCCGTTGGTACACGGCCCGTGCCCTGGAGTTGTAGTCGTTGACGTAGAGGCTGGTCACGGGGGCCACTTCCTGGGCCATCTCCACAACGGCGGCCATGTAGCCGGCACCGAGCCCGCGTCCACGGTATTGCGGGTTCATCCACACGCCCTGCACCTGCGTCACGTCCCTGGTGACAGCGCCGAGTTCGGCTTTGAAGACCACTTCCCCGGCGGCACCCATCAGCACCATGGAATGGCCCTGCCTGATGAGCCCTTCAACGCGCCGGCTGTAGAAATCCCGGCCGCCAAGGAAGGGCGAATAGCCCACTTCCTCCTCGAACATGGCCGCACACGCAGGAAGGATCCGGTCAAAGTCCGCCATGGTGCCGCGCCGGACGGCCGGGTCCGAAGCCACCAGCGGCGGGCCGTCGATGACCATCAACGGCTGCTCGGGGCGGACTTCATGGGCGGCGTGGCCCAGCTCCTGGAGGCCCTGGTGCATGGCGAGGACTGCCTCCGCCGGGCCGAAAGCCGAGGCGAACCGCCGGCCTGTCCGGCTGGCGGCCGCGGCTACGGCCGGCGCCGACTCGGGAGCCAGCTGGACCGGGACGATATTCGCCCCCGCCCAGCAGGCACCTACCAGCGTTCCGGCGTCGAACACTCCAAAGATGGACGCACCGCCGGTGGTTGGCCCCGCGCTGTTAATCGAGGCCAGGTGCGCCAGGATGAAAACATTGGCTACGGGATCCTGGTCCGCCAACTCCCGCAACGCCCTGGTGTCCGCATCCTGCAGGACACGGACCGTGGGCCCTTCCGGCTCCGTTGCGCCTTTACGAGACGCTGACCACGGGGCCGCCCTTGACAGCATCTTCGCCATCGGCCTCCCCCATCTCCTCCGCCAGCCGCATTGCCTCTTCGATCAGTGTCTCAACAATCTGGCTCTCAGGCACAGTCTTGATGACTTCGCCCTTCACAAAGATCTGGCCCTTGCCGTTCCCGGAAGCCACACCGAGGTCTGCCTCGCGGGCCTCACCCGGACCGTTCACCACGCAACCCATCACGGCAACACGCAGCGGCACCTCCATGCCTTCCAACCCTGCGGTGACCTGCTCCGCGAGGGTGTACACGTCCACCTGGGCGCGGCCACAGGAAGGGCAGGACACAATCTCGAGCTTGCGCGGGCGCAGGTTCAGGGACTGCAGGATCTGGTTGCCCACCTTGATCTCCTCCACCGGAGGAGCAGACAGCGAGACGCGGATGGTATCCCCGATGCCGCGCGAGAGCAGGGCTCCGAAGGCGGTAGCCGACTTGATGGTGCCCTGGAATGCCGGACCGGCCTCGGTAACGCCGAGGTGCAGGGGCCAGTCGCCCTGCTCCGCGAGCATTTCGTACGCCGCAACCATGATCACGGGATCGTTGTGCTTCACGGAGATCTTGAAGTCGTGGAAGCCATGCTCCTCGAACAGGGAGGCTTCCCATACTGCAGATTCAACCAGGGCCTCCGGAGTGGCCTTGCCGTACTTCTTCATGATGCCGGGCTCCAGCGAACCGGCGTTAACACCGATGCGGATGGAGGTGCCGTGGTCACGGGCGGCCGCGGCGATTTCCTTGACCTGGTCATCAAACTTGCGGATGTTTCCCGGATTGACGCGTACGGCCGCGCAGCCTGCTTCGATGGCCGCGAAAACATACTTGGGCTGGAAGTGGATGTCAGCGATCACCGGGATCTGCGACTTCCGGGCAATGATCGGCAGGGCCTCGGCATCGTCAGCGGACGGGCAGGCAACGCGGACAATGTCGCAGCCTGATGCCGTGAGCTCGGCGATCTGCTGCAGGGTTGCGTTGATGTCGGTGGTGGGCGTCGTGGTCATGGACTGGACGCTGATCGGCGAGTCGGAACCGACACCGACAGGCCCAACCTTGATCTGCCGCGTCTTGCGGCGGGGGGCGAGAACGGGTGGCGGGGCTGCCGGCATTCCCAGGCTGACCGAGGTCACGTGGACTCCTTGATTGGGTGGAACGGGTTGGGGAGGACTTTAGGAAGCGTGTGCGGCCAGCAGGCCGATCACCGGTTTCCACTCCATGGTCCGGATGCCGGCGATCGTTCCCGCCGTGGCGAAAGGATCCTGCTTCAGGAGCTCGGTGAGCGCCGCTTCATCAGAGGTCTTGAAGATCAGGAGCGCGCCGGCGCCATCACCGTACGGGCCGCTGGTAAGCAGCTTGCCTTCGCTTTCCAGACCGCTCAGCCAGGCCCGGTGAGCCGGACGCACCTCATCGAGGACAGCTGCGGAATCGGCGGCGTACACATACTCAACGGCAAAAACAGTCATATGGATACCCTAACGCGCCAGCGGCCCCTCCGCCGATCCGGGGCTTGCTGCCGCCATCCCGCGGGCCTGGCGGTTCACCCCAGAAAGACGGTTTTGACGACGGCGGCCACTCCTGCCGCCCACAGCATTGACGTCAGCGTGCCGATGATGAACCGCTCGGCAGCCGCTGGCGTTTCCTTCAGTTCGGCGAACCGGCCCAGGCCCTTGATGGCCACAATGTAGGCGATAGCCACCGGCTGCCCCGCCAGGATGGCGACGGCAACGGCAAGCCGCTCCAGCACGCCGATGATGGCGCCACCGCGAAGGATGGTCTCCGTGACAGCGACGGCCGGCGGCGGCTCCACAGCGGCGGCGTGCTCCCCGGAGGGATTCCCGGTCCCCGGATCGGCGTCAACCGTGACATCCGCCGCAGGATCCGCTTCACTGCCCACGCGCTTCTGCGCGCCAGGGAGCGGCTCATCCGTTTTCTCGTCGATGGTCCTTGCCAGCCTGAAGACAAGGACGGTGACAGGCCAGCCCACAAAGCCTGCAACCAGCAGGGCCCCTGCAACCCACAGAACGTCAAGCCATGCCTGCTCCATCAGTTAGCCCCGCCTTTGGCGCCGGCCGCACCGTGCGCGGCGGCAACCGAGCGATGCGCAAACTCCAGGAGGCGCGCCGCGGCTGGCCTGGCCGCCAGTTCCTCCTGCCACCCGGCCCGGATCAACGTGCGGCTGACAGACTGCTCGCTGACACCCAGCCGTTCCGCTGCCAGCTTCTGGATTCCGTGGGGCGCAGCGGCAGTGAGTTCATTAAGGGTGTCCACCAGTTTCCATTGCGGGGCCGTGCGCTCCTGGCGGAGCCTGGCGATCAGCCGGAGCACTGCCTGGGCGTCCGCACAGGCGGCAACCGCCTCCGCTGCGGGATCTGTTCCCTGCCCGTTCGCGTCAGGCCTCTCCGTGGCCATGCCATCCTCCTCCACCGCTCCTGCGGCAAGTATTCCAGCCACCACCGACAACGGAACGCGACTGCCTGCGCCTTTGGCGAACTCCACTGCATGGCGTGCCGCAACAAAAGCCGAACCGATTCCCTCACGCGGACTGCCGCCGTCGGGAACTACGGCTTCACCCAGGCCGATCCCGACGTACCAATGCCCGCTGCGGAGGGCGTGCAGGGCGGCATCAACAGCCTGGCCGGCGTGGTCCACAACTCCCTGGAGCTCATCCCCCACGGAGCGTTCAAAGGAGGGGAAGCCCAGGGAAGTCAGCTCAGCCAGCAGTTCCGGGACACGGTCCCTGTCGCGGGTGCTGCCGCGTTGGTCGATGGTCAATACGTACATGACTCAACCGTAGGTGGCTTATCTGGAATAATCAATCAAATTCGGATGATTGATAAGAATCAGCTGTTTATGGTTTAGAGGCTACCCGAAGAGGTTGATTGGCTTAACGATGTCCGCATAGATGAGCAACGCGGACAATCCCATCAGCAGGGCAGCCACCACATAGGTCAACGGCAGCAGCCTGGCGATGTCGAACGCTCCGGGATCGGGCTTGCCGAACAGCCGTGCCACCTGCCGGCGCGCACCCTCATACAGGGCCCCCGCCACGTGGCCACCGTCAAGCGGCAGCAGCGGCACCAGGTTGAAAACCGCCAGCGCAAAGTTCAATCCGGCCAGCAGCCCCACCAGGGTTGCCACCCGGGACTCCACCGGGATCTCTTCCATGGCAGCCACCTCGCCAGCCACCCGTCCCACGCCGACCACGCTGATGGGACCGTTGGGGTCCCGCGGTTCCGAGCTGAAGGCAGCCTGCGCCACGCCCACCACCCGGGCCGGCAGGTTCAGGATGACGCCGGCCACCTGCCGGATGTTCTCACCGGCCATGGGCAGGACCGTCGACGCCGGCTGGGGAACCAGTTCGGTTTTGGCACCGATGCCCAGGAAGCCGACGTCCTGGTACAGCGGCTGCCCCTCGTCGTCCATGGCCTGCAGGCCGTCAGGCCCCACTACCGGCCGGGCGGACAGGACGGGTGTCACGGTAGTGGAGACCTCCGTGCCGGCGCGTTCAACGGTGATGGCCACTTCCCGGCCCGCGGCAGCGCGGATCCATTCGGTGAGCAGGCCCCACTCTTCAACAGCCTTGCCGTCAAAGGAGGTCACGACATCGTTGGGCAGCAGTCCGGCAGCAGCCGCCGGGGTGGGCCGGCAGTCAGCCGATTCCGGGTCCACGGTTTGGCCTTCCGCCACCTGGCATTTCGAAACATCCGAAATGGTGGTGGTTGCCGTGGCCGCGCCGAAGCCCATCAGCAGCACCGCCGTCAGCGCCACACCAATCAGCAGGTTCATGCCCGGGCCGCCGAGCATCACGATGATCTTTTTCCATACCGGAAGCTTGTAGAACACCCGGTTTTCGTCAGCAGGGCCCACTTCCTCGTGGGCCATGGAGCGGGCCTCGGTGGCCAGCGTCTGGAACATCCCGGTACTGGATGGCCGGACTCCGCCGTCGTCCTTGTTGGGCGGATACATGCCGATCATGGAGACGTAGCCGCCCAAGGGAATGGCCTTGATGCCGTACTCGGTTTCGCCCTTGCGGCGGGACCACAGCGTGGGACCGAAGCCGATCATGTACTTGGTGACCCGCACCTTGAAGAGCTTGGCCGGCAGCAGGTGGCCCACCTCGTGCAGCGCGATGGACACGGCAATGCCGAGGGCCACAAAGACCACACCGAGGATAAAAAGAAGAACCGGACTCATTCGTTGTTGTACTGCTTCCTTAGAGACTGCTGAGGGCTAAACGTTCCTGGGCCCGCATGCGTGCCCACTTTTCAGCATCCAGTACCGATTCCACCGTCAGCCCGGAAGATCCTGTGTGTTCGCTGAGGACGGCATCGATGGTGTCCACGATTTCGGTGAAGCGGATCCGGCCGTGGTGGAAGGCCAGCACGGCTTCCTCGTTGGCGGCGTTGAAGACTGCCGGGAACGTGCTCCCCTGTTTTGCGGCGTCCTTGGCCAGGCCCACAGCGGGGAATGCCACGGTGTCCAGGGGTTCGAAGGTCCAGGCGGCGGCCTGGGTCCAGTCGCACGCCTTGGCCGCTTTCGGAACCCTGTCCGGCCAGCCCATGCCCAGGGCGATCGGCAGCCGCATGTCCGGTGGTGACGCCTGGGCAATGATGGAGCCGTCCACGAACTGGACCATGGAGTGGACCACCGACTGCGGGTGGACCACAACGTCAATCCTGTCCAGCGGAATATCGAACAACAGGTGTGCCTCAATGACTTCCAGGCCCTTGTTGACCAGGGTGGCGGAATTGGTGGTGACCATCAGGCCCATGTCCCAGGTGGGATGCGCCAGGGCTTCCGACGGCGTGACATCTGTCAGTTCCGCCCGGCTCCGGCCCCGGAACGGGCCGCCGGACGCGGTCAGGATGAGCTTTTCCACTTCCCCGGCGCTGCCCGAACGCAGGCACTGCGCGATCGCTGAATGCTCCGAATCGACCGGCACGATCTGCCCGGGGGCGGCAGCGGAGGTAACCAGGGAGCCACCCACGATCAGGGATTCCTTGTTGGCAAGGGCGAGGATTGCCCCGGATTTAAGGGCGGCCAGCGTGGGTGCCAGGCCGATGGAACCGGTGATCCCATTCAGCACCACGTCCGAGGGCACTTCGGCGACCTTTGCCGCAGCATCAGGACCCACGATGATCTCGGGGTGGTAGCCGCTCCGGCCCGCAGCAGCGGAGGCTTCCTGAATCAGCTGGTTCAGCCGGGCGGCGTCGCCGGAGGCCATGCCCACTACGGACGCCCCCGTATGGACAGCCTGCCGGGCAAGGAGTTCGGGCTGGCCGCCGCCGGCGCTGAGTGCCACCACGTCGAAAAGGTGCGGGGCGCCGTCGACGACGTCAATTGCCTGGGTGCCAATGGAGCCGGTGGAGCCGAGAAGGACGATTTTGCGTGGCTGCATTGACCCAGTATCCCGTACTTGGGGCAGCCGCTGCTGCACGGTCCTGCCTTAGTGCCGCTGTTCGGTCCTCACTGCCCGCTCCTCACAGCGCGTTTGGCGGCACCTGGCCCGCGGCCCGTCGCAGGGTGGCCTCGGCATGCCTGAGTACCGGGCCGTCCACCATCTTGCCCTCGTGCTGGAAAACACCTGAACCTGAAGCCCGGGCTGCGGCCAGCAGTTGGTTGGCCGCCGCCACCTCGGCCTCCGTGGGCGCGTAGGCGGCGCGGATCACGGCAACCTGTGTGGGGTGGATACAGGCCTTGGACCCAAATCCGGAGGCAACGGCGTCAGCGGCTTCCGCAGCGAGCCCGCTGAGGTCGGGAATATCCACGTACACGGAGTCAACTGCTTCCTTGCCATGGGCCCTGGCTGCGAGGAGCACTGTTGACCTGGCGTGCAGGGCTACGTCCCGGTACCTGCCGGATCCGTCCCTGCTGGAGGTGCCGCCCAGCGAGGCCAGGAGGTCTTCGGCGCCCCACATCAGGGCAACCACGTTGGGCGCAGCCGCAATGGCAGGGGCGTTCAGTACTCCCGCAGCGGTCTCACACAGGGCAATCACGTTATAACCCTCCAGCCGCGCCAGCTGCGCAGGGTCCTCGGCCTTGGCCAGCATCACCGTACGGTACGGTGTGTGGGCCAGGCAGTGCAGGTCCTTTTCAAAGTCCTCCGTGCCGGCGGGATTGACCCTGATGATGGTCCGGCTGGGCTCCAGCTCCGGAACCTCGCCCTTGGTCCCCAGCTGGGCGAGGATAGCGCCGCGTGCCCGCTTTTTGTCCGCAGGGGCTACGGCATCCTCCAGGTCCAGGATGACGGCGTCGGACCGCTGGGCGGCCTTGTGGAACCGTTCCGGCCGGTCAGCGGGGCAGAAGAGGAGTGCGGGTCCCATCAGAAACGTCATAACAGCATTCTTCTCCTTTGTACCTTTCCTGAAGTAGCTTTTCCAGGCTCAGCCTGCAGTCGCCTCGCGGTGGGCTGCCTCGGTCCACATCAGGCAAGTGCGCGTGGCCAGGGCCACCACGTCGCCGTCCTGGTTCCGGCCCGTGTGCTCCATGGTGACAACACCCTGGCCGGGCCTGGACGCCGACAACCGCTTCTGCGTGACTGTTGTTTCCGTGTACAGGGTGTCCCCCAGGTACAGCGGGTGCGGGAATGAAACGTCGGTGAGTCCCAGCTGGGCGATGATGGTCCCCTGGGTCAGCTGGGTTACCGATTGCCCAACGACGGTGGCGAGGGTGAACATCGAATTCACCAGCCGCTGGCCGAACGGCTGGCCCGCACTCCAGGCGGCGTCCAGGTGCAGGGCCTGGGTGTTCATGGTCATGGTGGTGAACAGCACGTTGTCCGCGTCGGTCACCGTCCGGCCGGGCCGGTGGGCGTAGACAACGCCTTCCTCGAGCTCGTCGAAGTACAGTCCGCGCTGTTCGATCACGCGCTTCATACAGTCAGTTCCTGGTCTTCTTCGAAGAGCTCGGCACCTGTAGCCGCCACAACGTCCTCAAGCGTCACGTTGGGGGCCAGTTCGCGCAGCACCAGCCGCGATCCGGAGGGGTCCTTTACGACGTCGATCACGGCGAGGTCCGTGATGATCCTGTCCACGCAGCCCTTCCCGGTCAGCGGAAGGGAACACTGCCGCACAATCTTGGGGTTGCCGTTACGGTCCACGTGCTCCATCATGACGATCACGGTGCGGGCCCCGAACACCAGGTCCATGGCACCGCCCATTCCCTTGACCATCTTGCCGGGGATCATCCAGTTGGCCAGGTCCCCGTTCTCCGCAACTTCCATGGCCCCCAGGACTGCCACATCCACGTGCCCGCCGCGGATCATGCCGAACGAGGCAGCAGAATCGAAGAAGGCGGCGCCCTTGTTGACGGTGACCGTTTCCTTGCCCGCGTTGATGAGGTCCGGATCCACCGCGTCTTCGGTGGGGTAAGGCCCGACGCCGAGGATCCCGTTCTCGGAGTGCAGCACCACCTCCACGCCCTCAGGAATGTAATTGGGAATCAGCGTGGGCATGCCGATGCCAAGGTTCACGTACTGCCCGTTATGCAGTTCCCTGGCAACGCGCGCGGCGAGCTCGTTCCGGGACCAGCCCTTCTTGTCCGGATCAAGTGCCTGCGCCCGCCGGTATTCGTGCCGTACGGATTCCGGCCGTTCGGGCTGCACCTGCTGGTCTGGAAGAGTCATGGCGTTACGCTCCTGCCTGGTCGGGGCCGGCTGCTGGTGCCACCGCCACAGTCCGTTTTTCGATGCGCTTTTCGGTGCTGGCCGCAAGGACCACACGCTGGACAAAGATGCCCGGTATGTGGACGTGCTCGGGGTCAAGTTCACCCGGCTCCACCAGTTCCTCCACCTCCGCGATGGTGATCTTTCCGGCCATCGCGCACAGCGGGTTGAAGTTCATCGCCGTTGCATGGAACATCAGGTTCCCGTGCCGGTCACCCTTCCAGGCGTGGACCAGGCCAAAATCCGGGGTCAGGGACTCCTCCAGGACGTAGTCGATGCCGTTGAACGTCCGGACTTCCTTGGGCGCCGACGCGACAGCCACTGCGCCGTCAGCATCGTATTTCTGCGGCAGGCCGCCGTCGGACACCTGGGTCCCTACCCCCGCCCGGGTGTAGAAGGCCGGGATCCCGGCACCTCCGGCCCGCAGTTTCTCCGCCAGCGTTCCCTGCGGCGTCAACACCACTTCCAGTTCGCCGGCCAGGTACTGCCGCGCAAACTCCTTGTTTTCGCCAACGTAGGAGCTGATGGTCCGCCGGATCCGGCCGTCCTTGAGCAAAACGCCCAGGCCCCAGTCGTCAACACCGCAGTTATTGCTGACAGTTTCCAGGTCCGTGGTGCCACGGCTGTGCAGGGCGTCGATCAACGTGACCGGGATGCCGCATAAGCCGAACCCGCCCACCGCCAGCGAGGCACCGTCCGGGATGTCCGCCACGGCCTCGGCCGGACTGGCAACAACCTTGTTAATCATCGTTGATCCTTTCAGTCTCGACGGTCTCGACAAGCTCGACCACCGGTGACGGTCTCGACAAGCTCGACCACCGGGCCTACAGGCCCAGCTCCCGGGCGATCAGCATCAGCTGGACTTCCGTGGTGCCTTCACCGATTTCGAGGATTTTGGAGTCCCGGTAATGCCGCGCCACGGTGAATTCGTTGATGAAGCCATAGCCGCCGAATACCTGGGTGGCATCCCGCGCGTTGTCCATGGCCGCCTCGCCTGCGACCATCTTAGCGATGGCCGCCTCGGTCTTGAACGGCTTGCCGGCCAGCATCCGGGCGGCGGCATCGTAATAGGCCAGGCGTGCGGTATGGGCCCTGGCCTGCATCCTGGCGATCTTGAAGGCCACCGCCTGGTACTTGCCGATGTTCTGGCCAAAGGCGCTGCGTTCCTTGGCGTATTTCACTGACAGGTCAACGCAGCCCTGGGCCGCTCCGGTGGCCAGCGCGGCGATGGCAATCCTGCCCTCGTCCAGGATGGAGAGGAAGTTTGCGTAACCGCGGCCGCGTTCGCCCAGGAGGTTCGCTTCGGGAACCTTGACGTCGCGCAGGGTCAGCGGGTGGGTGTCGGAGGCGTTCCAGCCCACCTTGTTGTAGGCCTTTTCGGCGGTGAACCCGGGAGTGTCCGTAGGGACCAGGATGGTGGAGATTTCCTTCTTGACGCTTCCGTCCGGGCGTTCCTCCCGGCCGGTTACCGCCGTCACCGTGACCAGCCGCGTGATGTCGGTGCCGGAGTTGGTGATGAATTCCTTGGTGCCGTTGATCGTCCAGGTGCCGTCAGCCAGCGTGGCAGCCGTTTTGGTTCCTCCGGCATCGGAACCGGCTTCGGACTCCGTCAGCCCGAATCCCGCGAGCGCCTTGCCGGAGGCCAGCAGCGGGAGCCATTCCTGCTTCTGCTCTTCGGTTCCGAACCGGTGCACCGGCATGGCGCCCAGGGAGACTCCGGCCTCGAGGGTGATGGCCACCGACTGGTCCACCCGGCCCAGCTGTTCCAGCGCCAGCGACAACGCAAAGTAGTCCCCGCCCATGCCGCCGTACTCTTCCGGGAACGGCAGGCCGAACAGGCCCATATCCGCCATCTGCGAGATCACCTCGTAGGGGAAGGTGTGTGTTTCGTCGTGATGGGCGGAAACGGGTGCCACCACTTCGTCGGCGAAGGCCCGTACGGTGTCGCTGAGGTCCTGGTATTCCTCGCTGAGCTGCGAATCTGTCATGGCTGGTCTCCCTTGCCGTTGGTATCTGGACTTGCTGCTGGATGCGTGGTTGCTGGATCGGGGTGGATGGTGGCCAGCACCTGGCCGGCCCGCACCAGGTCCCCGGTGGTGACGTTGAGGCGGACCACGCCGGCGAGTTCCGCGGTGAGCTGGTGCTCCATCTTCATGGCTTCGACGGACAGCAGCGCCTGGCCGGCCGGTACGTGGTCGCCGTCGCGGACCGCGAGGGAAACCACCGTTCCCGTCATGGGCGAGCGGACTTCCGGGTCTGCGGTTCCGGCTCCACGTTCGACGGCGGCCAGCACCTTCGCGAGCCTGGCCTCCCTGTCCAGTACCTCAAGGCGGCAGGACCAGCCTCCGCTGCCCATAAACAGTTCGCGGACTCCGGTTCCCGCGGCGGCAGTGGCGGCGAAGGCATAACTGGAGGTTTCGCCGTCGAGCGTCAGGTCAGCAAATCCGGGCCGGGTTGGGTGGAGGGACGCACGCCGGCCGGCTCCGGAACCGACCTGGACCATGCCGGCTGAACGCGACGAGGCGTCAGGAGTGACCCGCACAGTGACAACTTCCCCGGACGGACCGGCGAAAGAGAACCGCAGCGGTGCGCGGCCGCCAAGCCGCCAGCCGTCCGCACGCTGCCAGGGACCTGTAAGGGCGGCGGGACCGGTCCTGGCTGCTTCCAGCCGGCCGGGAGCACCACCGGGAGTATCATCACCGGCCAGGAGAAACAGTGCCGCAGCGGCGAAGTCAGCCTCAGACACGGTGCGGAAAGCGAGGTCCGGCAGCTTGCGCTCGATCAGGCCGGTATCCAGCCTGCCGGCGCGGACATCCGCATCGTTGACCAGGAGCCGGAGGTATTCGACGTTGGTGTCGATGCCCAGGGCCGTGTACCCGGCGAGCGCGGAGTCCAGCGTGTCCAGCGCTGACTGGCGGTCCACCGCCCAGGCGATCACCTTGGAGAGCATGGGGTCATAGCTGGAGGACACTTCCAGGCCGGGCAGGAGCGAGGAATCGACGCGGACCCTGGGCTGCATTCCCGGCTCACCCGTGGCCGCAGCAGACTCTTCGGATTCTCCGTTCCCGGCATGCTCGTCCAGCAGCAGTACGGTGCCTGAGGATGGCAGGAAGTTCTGCTCCGGCCGCTCTGCGTAGACCCTTGCCTCTACGGCGTGGCCCTGAAGCACGACGTCGGCCTGCCGCAGTGCCAGCTCCTGGCCTGCCGCGATCCGCACCTGCCATTCCACGAGGTCCTGGCCGGTCACCATCTCGGTGACCGGGTGCTCCACCTGCAGCCGGGTGTTCATCTCCATAAAGAAGAACTCCTCAGGGGCCTGGTCCGACACGAGGAATTCAACAGTTCCCGCGCCCGTGTAACTGACGCTGCGCGCCGCCTGGCACGCTGCTTCACCAATGCGGGCGCGGATCGCCTCGCCGTTGGGCAGCGATTCCAGCAGCGGTGAGGGCGCTTCCTCGATGACTTTCTGGTGGCGCCGCTGCAGCGAGCACTCGCGCTCCCCCAGGTGGATGACGTTGCCGTGGGCGTCCGCGAGGACCTGGACTTCAATATGGCGCGGTGTGGACACAAGCCGCTCCAGGAACAGGGTGTCGTCCCCGAAGGCAGCGGCGGCAACCCGCCGCGCAGTGAGCAGGGTGGCGGCGAGGTCCTGGGGATTCGTCACCACATGCATGCCCTTCCCGCCGCCCCCGGCGGAGGGTTTGATCAGCAACGGGTAGCCAACCTCACCGGCCGCAGCCTCGAGTTCGGCATCGGACAGGCCGGGCTTCGCGATGCCCGGGACCACGGGCACGCCGTAGCCGGCCACGTGGTTCTTGGACCGGATTTTGTCCCCCATGACCGTCAGGGCATCCACCGGCGGGCCGATGAAGGTCAGTCCGGCGGACTGCAGCGCGTCGGCAAAAAGTGCGTTCTCACTCAGGAATCCGTAGCCCGGATGGACGGCCTCGGCACCGGACTCCTTGCAGGCCCGCACCAGGGCATCAATGTTCAGGTAGCTCTCCGCTGCTGCTGCCGGGCCGATCCGGACGGCGGTGTCTGCTTCCAGAACGTGGCGCGCACCGGCGTCGGCGTCGCTGTAAACGGCCACGGACCGGATCCCCATGCGTCGCAGGGTCCTGATGATGCGGCAGGCGATTTCACCGCGGTTGGCAACCAGCACCGTGTTGAACGGGCGGACGTCCGGCCTTGCGTGCGGGGCCTGGCGGGCAGAAGTGTGGTTCATGCGCTCACATCCTGAAGAGGCCGAAGGAGGTCTCCGGCAGTGGGCTGCGGGAAACGACGTCCAGCGCCAGTCCCAGGACGGTGCGGGTGTCCGCGGGGTCAATCACGCCGTCATCCCAGAGGCGCGCGGTGGAGTAGTACGGGCTCCCCTGGTCCTCGTACTGCTGCCGGATGGGTGCCTTGAAGGCTTCCTCGTCTTCGGTGGACCAGTCAGTGCCTGCGGCCGCGTACTGGTCCCGCTTGACGGTGGCCAGCACGCTGGAGGCCTGGTTGCCGCCCATCACGGAAATACGGGCCGCCGGCCACATCCACAGGAACCGTGGCGAATAGGCCCTGCCGCACATGGAGTAGTTGCCCGCCCCGAACGAACCGCCGATCACCACGGTGAGCTTGGGTACCCGCGCGGTTGCCACGGCGGTGACCATCTTGGCGCCGTTGCGGGCAATGCCGCCCTGCTCGGCATCCCTGCCCACCATAAAACCGGAAATGTTCTGCAGGAACAGCAGCGGGATGCCGCGTTGGTCGCAGAGTTCAATGAAGTGCGCACCCTTGAGGGAGGACTCGCTGAACAGCACGCCGTTGTTGGCCACGATGCCCACCGGGTGGCCGTGGATCCGGGCGAACCCGGTAACGAGTGTGGTGCCGTATTCCCTCTTGAACTCGTGGAACCTGCTGCCGTCCACCAGCCGGGCGATCACCTCGCGGACGTCGTAGGCGGCGTTGACATCCACGGGAACCGCACCATAGAGCTCCGCAGGGTCCGCGGAAGGCTCGACGGCGGGCTCCACCTCCCAGGCCGGGGCCGCCGGTTTGGGCAGGGTGGCCACGATGTCCCGGATGATCTGCAGGGCATGTTCGTCATTTTCGGCAAGATGGTCAGTGACGCCGGAAATTTTGGCGTGCACCTCCCCGCCACCCAGTTCTTCGGCAGTGACGATCTCGCCAATGGCCGCCTTCACCAGGGGCGGTCCACCCAGGAAAATGGTCCCCTGGTTGCGGACGATCACCGTTTCGTCACTCATGGCCGGAACGTAGGCGCCGCCTGCCGTACAGGAACCCATCACTGCGGCCAGCTGTGGAATTTTGGCCGCGGACATCCGGGCCTGGTTGTAGAAGATCCTGCCGAAGTGGTCCCGGTCCGGGAACACCTCATCCTGCTTGGGCAGGAACGCTCCCCCTGAATCCACCAGGTAGATGCAGGGCAGGCGGTTTTCGAGGGCGATCTCCTGGGCGCGGAGGTGCTTCTTGACGGTCAACGGGTAATAGGTGCCGCCCTTGACGGTGGCGTCATTGGAAATGACCAGCACGTGCCGGCCATGGACCAGGCCGATGCCGGCAATAACTCCGGCACCCGGGGATTCATCGTTATACAGGCCGTTGGCGGCCAGCGGAGCAATCTCCAGGAAGGGACTGCCGTTATCCAGCAGCTGTTCAATCCGTTCCCTCGGCAGCAGTTTGCCGCGGGCCAGGTGCCGTTCCCGCGACGCGGCAGGTCCGCCTTGCGCCGTGGCCTGCAGTCGCTCATGAAGCTCCTCGGCCAACGCGGCCTGCGCCTTGGCGTTGGCAGCGAAGTCCGGGCTGCCTGCATCGGCCTTGGTGGCGATAGTCTCCATTGACGACGTCCTCCCTGCCGAATCCCCCTCATGTGGGTTTCGGTTAATGACGAATAACTGTAATTCAGGTTAGTCTCTATTAACTGTGAAGTCCACCACACGCCACGCCGCATCAGGCGCGTGGCTGGTGCAGCGCCCAGGAGGCCAGATGTCCGCACCACTTCCCCCGGAGCCGGCCGCTCCCCTGACCCAGCGCGGGCAAGCCAAGGAGAACCGCCGGCAGGCCCTCCTCAGTGCCGCCGCCTCACTCTTTGCCCGCGAGGGGTTCAACCGGGTGTCCATCGAGGACCTGGGTGCGGCCGCCGGCGTCAGCGGACCCGCCGTCTACAGGCATTTCCCCGGCAAGCAGGCAGTCCTGGGCGCCCTTCTGCTGAGCGTCAGCCATGACCTCCTGGACGGCGGCCACGCCGTGGTGGCCGCCGCAGGCAGTCCCGGGGCGGCGCTGGAGCAGCTGGTGGCCTTCCAGCTGGACTTCGCCCTCAACCAGCCGGATGTGATCCGTGTGCAGGACCGGGATTTCAGCAACCTCTCCGCCGGGGACCAGGCCGAGGTCCGGCACCTGCAACGCCAGTACGTCGAAGTCTGGGTGGAGGTGCTTGGCGCGATCCACCCGAACGTGGACGTTGCCGAGCTGCGGATGCGGGCGCATGCCGCATTTGGGCTCATCAACTCAACACCACACTCGGTGCGGGCACATGGGCGGCGGATCGGCGCAAAATCCGCCGCCCCCATCCTCGAACGCATGGCGCTTGCGGCCCTGACAACTCCCTGAGCCCGGGCCGCAACCGATTCCGGTGGTTGCTCCTACGCCATGGTCATCGCAAGCGCGGGATCGGCCAGGAGCCTGCCGACGTCTGCCAGGAACCGTGACCCCTGCTCGCCGTCCACCAACCGGTGGTCGAAGGAGAGGCTCAGGGTAAGGACCTGCCGGAGCTTGATCTTGCCCTGGTACTCCCATGGCATCCGGCGGACAGCACCAACAGCCAGGATGGCGGCCTCACCCGGATTCAGGATGGGTGTCCCCGCGTCGATGCCAAACACCCCGATGTTGGTGATGGAGATGGTCCCCCCTGAAAGCTGGGCCGGGCTGGTCTTGCCCGCCCGGGCCGTTTCCGCGAGGTCCGCAAGGGCTGCTGCCAGGTCCGGGAAGGGCAGCGTTTCAGCGTCCTTGATGTTCGGGACCAGCAGCCCCCTCGGGGTGGCAGCGGCGATCCCCAGGTTCACGTAGTTGAACTGGACGATTTCCTGTTTGGCCTCATCCCAGGCCGAGTTCAGGGACGGGTTCCGTTTCAGGGCAATCAGGACGGCCCTGGCCACCAGCGTCAGCGGGGTGAGCTTGACGCCGGCGAAATCCTTCCCCGACTTCAGCCTGTCCAGGAACTCCATGGAGGCTGTGGCGTCCACGGTCAGGAATTCGGTGACATGCGGGGCGGTGAAGGCACTGGCCACCATGGCCGATGCCGTGGCCTTGCGGACCCCCTTGATGGGAATGCGGGTTTCACGCTGGCCTGCCGGCGCGGTCCCAGCCCCGACCCCTGTTCCTGCCCCGGCCCCGGCCCCTTCAGGAACAGCCTGCCCTACGGCATTGAGGACGTCATCACGGGTAATCAGCCCGCGCTCGCCGGTTCCGGCTACGGACCCGAGGTCCACGCCCAGGTCCCGGGCCAGCTTCCTGACGGGAGGCGTGGAGCGCGGCCTTTCGGAAGTTTCCGGAGATGCCGCAGGCGCGGGGACGGCGGCCGGCGCCGGAACCGCAGCTGCTTCCTGGCTGATGCCGGAACGACGGCGGCGCACCGGCCGGCCGGAATTTTCCACCATGGCGCCGTACCCCACCAGGTTCGGCTCGCGTTTGGCTGGAGCCTGCCCATCGGCGCCTTGCACTGGGGCGCCCTGCCCTTCGGCGGCCTGGGAACCGGCATCCCCACTGGATCCGTTCGGCCGCCCGTTGTTGCCGCCGTCGTCAGGTACTTCAAAGGAGACGATCGGCTTTCCCACTTCCACCACCGTTCCCGGTGTCTCATGCAGGGCGGTGACCACGCCGGCAAAAGGCGACGGCAGTTCCACCACAGCCTTGGCGGTCTCCACCTCGGCGATCACCTGGTTGAGCGTCACAGTATCTCCGACGTTGACGCGCCAGTTGAGGATTTCTGATTCGGTGAGGCCTTCGCCCAGGTCCGGGAGCCTGAATTCCTTGATCATGGTGGCGCTCATCCTTCCAGTCCGCTCAACGAGTTGGGCCTGTACATGGCCCGGTCAACGCCGTCCAGGATGCGGTCCAGGTTCGGAAGGTGGTGCATCTCCAGCTTTGAGTACGGGTAGGGGATGTCAAAACCCGTAATCCTGATGGGTGGCGCCTCCAGGTAGTTGAAGCAGCGCTCGGTAATGCTGGCGGCAATCTCCGCTCCCACGCCGCCGGACATTCCTGCCTCGTGGGTGATGACCAGCCTGCCGGTCTTGCGCACCGAAGCCTCAACAGTGGCGTAGTCCACCGGGGACAGCGAGCGCAGGTCGAGGACCTCGACTGAGATGCCGTCGTCCGCGGCAGCCTGCGCCGCGTCCCGGGCCGTCTTCACCAGCGGCCCGTAGGCGACCAGCGTGACGTCCTTGCCTGCGGTTACCACCGCGGCGGAACCCATGTCCGGCGCCGTGGCGGGATCGACGCCGAGGTCCACCTCGCCCTTGTCGTGGTAGCGCCGCTTGGGCTCG
Source organism: Pseudarthrobacter sp. J47 (assembly GCF_049810315.1). Classification (GTDB taxonomy): domain Bacteria; phylum Actinomycetota; class Actinomycetes; order Actinomycetales; family Micrococcaceae; genus Arthrobacter. The sequence goes on along the minus strand of NZ_CP187358.1, from coordinate 1,339,362 downwards.
AAGAACAGCACCGGGTCATCGCAGCTGATGACCTGCTGGACCATGGTGTAGGCGTCCTGCGGGTTGGATACGCTGACGACGCGCAGCCCGGAGGTGTGCGTGAAGTAGGCCTCGGGCGACTCGGAGTGGTGCTCGGGTGAACCGATGCCCCCGCCAAAGGGGACACGGATGGTGATGGGAAGGGTGACGGCGCCGCGGGTGCGGTAGTGCATCTTGGCCACCTGGCAGACGATCTGGTCAAAGGCGGGGTAGATGAAACCGTCGAACTGGATCTCCACCACGGGCCGGTATCCGCGGTAGGCCAGGCCCACTGCGGTGCCCATGATTCCGGATTCGGCCAGCGGGGTATCGATCACCCGGTGCTTGCCGAAGTCCTTCTGCAGGCCGTCCGTAATGCGGAAGACGCCGCCGAGCGTGCCGATGTCCTCCCCCATCAGGACCACCTTGGGATCGTTTTCGAGGGACTTGCGCAGCCCGGCGTTGATGGCTGCGCCGAAGGTCATGGTGGTCATCGTGTGGCTCCTTCGGCCGGAGTGGCCCCTGCGGGATCGCCGAGGAAGGCCAGGTAGCGGGAGTACTGCTCCTCCTGGCGGTCCAGCCAGGAATTGGGGGTGCTGTAAACGTGGCGGAAGACATCCGACGGCGCCGGGTCCGGCATTTCCACACAGGCCTTGCGCAGCTGGGTGGCTACTTCTGCAGCCTTCCGCTCCACCTCTTCGAGCAGGTGGTCAGTCAGCAGGCCCTTCCGGTCCAGCAGCGCCTTGACCCGCTTCAGCGGATCCTTGGCAGCCCAGTCCTCCAGCTCGTTGGGGTCCCGGTAGCGGGTGGGATCGTCAGCTGTGGTGTGCGGGCCCATCCTGTAGGTCACGGCTTCAATGAACGTGGGGCCGCCGCCATTCCGGGCGCGGTCCATGGCGATCCGCGTGGCTGCCATCACTGCCAGGACGTCATTGCCGTCCACCTGCATGGACGGGATGCCGAATCCCGGGGCCCGGTCAGCAATCCGGGTGTGGGACTGCAGGCTCACGGGCTCCGAAATGGCCCAGTGGTTGTTCTGGCAGAAAAAGACGACCGGGACCTGGAAGCTGGCCGCGAACACCATGGCCTCGTTGACGTCGCCCTGGCTCGTGGCGCCGTCTCCGAAGTAGGTGATCGCGGCGGTATCGGCGCCGTCGAACTGGATGCCCATGGCATAACCGGTGGCGTGCAGGGTCTGGGCGCCGATGATGATCTGGGGCGCTGCCATGTTGACGGTGTAGGGATCCCAGCCGGATGCCGCGTTGCCCCGCCACATCCTGATGATGTCCGCCAGGTCCACCCCACGGCACCAGGCGACACCGTTCTCGCGGTAGCTGGAGAAAATGAAGTCCTCGGCCCGGACCACCCTTGCCGACCCCACCTGGGCGGCTTCCTGCCCCAGCAGCGGCGGCCACAGGGCCAGTTCGCCCTGGCGTTGCAGGGCGGTTGCTTCGGTGTCGATCCGGCGGACGATGGCCATGTCCGTGTACAGCGCAATCAGCTGTTCGTCGCCAACGTCCTGGACCCATGGATCGTATTCGGGGTGGCTCACGCGTTCCCCGTCCGGAGTTATCAGCTGGACGAGCCCTGGATGCCGGGCCCCCTGGTGTTCTGTGATCACGTTCGTCAACCTCCGACGTCCTCTTTGACCTGCCGCGGCGGGACTTGTGGTCCCTCCTCCAGGAGGTCTGCCGGGCACCTTTACCCGATATTTGTGACCCTACTCACAATGAACATGGGGTACAACTGACACGCTCCAAACTGAGCAAAGTGCCCTGTTTTGACCCTCTGGACCGTGCTAGCCTTGCGCATTATGCAAGCTTTGGATGGCACGGACACACGCCTGCTTTCGGCCCTGGCCAAGGACCCCGCCCGCACGGTGGTGGCGCTCGCCCAGAAACTGGGGCTGTCCCGGAACACGGTGCAGGCCAGGATGGCCCAGCTGGAGAAAAAGCACGTCTTCCTGTCCTTTGAACGGCGCATCAATCCCGCCTCGCTGGGCTATCCCCTGACAGCCTTCATTTCGGTCCACGTGCAGCAGCAAAAGCTGGGTGCCCTGGCCAAGGACCTCGCCGGGATCCCGGAGATCCTGGAAGGGTACGGCCTCACAGGATCAGCTGACCTGCTGCTGCGTGTTGTTGCCGTCGACGCTGAGGACCTGTTCCGGATCAACGGAAAAATCCTGGCGTGTGATGGCGTGGACCGGACTGATACTGCGCTGGCCATGCGGGAAATGATTCCGTTCAGGGTCCAGCCGCTCCTGGACCGCGGCCAGGGACAGCAATGACCCCGGCCCCCGCGGGGCTATAGGCTGTTACACGTTGAAATAAGCGCGACGGGCCTGGCGGTCCGGGCAATCAGGCGGAGTTCCCCCGATCCCGCCGGAAAGGCTCCATCTTGAGCAGTCCCCAGGAACCGAACCAGCCGGGTTCCATCCAGCCGGGTTCCGTGGAGGCCGGCCTGACGCCGCCGCCTCCCCCCTCCAACCCGCCGGCAAGCTACACACCCCCGCCCTACGGCCAGAATGCACCCCCGGCCCCGTTTGGCCTTCCCGGCCAGCCGCCCCGGACCAAAAGCCGCAAAGGCCTGTACATCGTCCTTGGCATCGTGGCTGCCGGAGTGGTGCTCGTGGTGGCCGGAATCATCGTCCTGGTGTCCCTGGCCGGCAGCGCCACCTCACAGGCCAAGGGGGTCGCCGAGGACTTCACGGACCTGGTGATCGCCGGTGAATCGGACAAGGCCTACGACTACCTCGATCCGGCCCTGCAGGAGCAGCTCAGCCAGGAGGACTTCGTGGCAGGGGTGGCCAGCCTGAACATGGACGACACCTGCAAGCCGGAGTACCGGAACGTCACGGCCGCCACCGAGAACGGCAGGAAGTCCGCGGACGTCGCCGGCCTGATCACGTGCGCGGACACCACTGTTGAACTCGAGTACCGGTTCGAAGGGACCGAGGACCTCAAGATGATCAACATCAAGCTGAAGCCGCCGGAATAACCACCGAACCACACAAAAGAGGCACACAAACAGGGCAGGTCCCGCACCATTGGTGCGGGACCTGCCCTGTTTCGTTGCCGCAGCTGTTTCGTTGCCGCAGCCAGGCGGCCCTGGCCGTTGGGTGGCCAGGAGCAGTGGCTAGTGGTCCACGGCCTTTTCGGCACCGATTCCGGTGAGGGAACGGACTTCCATTTCAGCCTGCTTGGTGGTGTCTTCGCGCTTCTTGTCCAGGACGGTCCCCAGCCAGCCCAGCAGGAACGCCAGCGGGATGGACACAATGCCCGGGTTGCTCAGCGGGAAGATGGCGAAGTTCGCATCCTTGATCATGGACGTCGCGGAGCCGGAAACCACCGGGGAGAAAATGATCAGGATGATGGCTGAACCGAGGCCGCCGTACATGCTCCAGAGCGCGCCCTGCGTGGTGAACCGCCGCCAGAACAGGGAGTAGATGATGGTAGGCAGGTTCGCGGACGCGGCCACGGCGAAAGCGAGCGCCACCAGGAAGGCAACGTTCTGGCCGTTGGCGAAGATGCCGCCCACGATGGCCAGGACCCCGATCACCACAACGGTGCGGCGGGCCACCTTGACCTCGGTCTCGGCGTCGGCCTTGCCCTTGGCGATGACGCTGGCGTAGATGTCATGGGCGAAGGACGCCGCGGCCGTGATGGTCAGGCCGGCCACCACCGCGAGGATGGTGGCAAACGCCACGGCTGAGATGAAGCCCAGGAGCAGCGGACCGCCCAGGAAGAAGGCCAGCAGCGGAGCAGCGGAGTTGACGCCACCCGGAGCGGACTTGATGGTGTCAGCACCCACCAGGGCTGCAGCACCGTAGCCCAGGACCAGCGTGAACAGGTAGAACAGGCCGATCAGCCAGATAGACCACACCACTGACTTGCGGGCTTCTTTGGCCGTGGGAACCGTGTAGAAGCGCATCAGCACGTGCGGCAGGGCTGCCGTACCCAGCACGAGGGCCAGACCCAAGGACATGAAGTCCAGCTTGGAAGCGTCCGACTTGCCGTACTGCAGGCCGGGGTTCAGCACCGCCGGGTTGTTCGCCGTTTCCACGGCACCACCCAGGAGCGCGGAGACGTTGAAGCCATAGATGGCCAGGACCCAGAACGTCATCACTGCGGCACCGGCAATCAGCAGGATGGCCTTGATGATCTGGACCCAGGTGGTGCCCTTCATGCCGCCGATCAGCACGTACATGATCATGAGCCCGCCGACGACGATGATCACCAGCGCCTGTCCGCCCCAGTCACTGATGCCAAGGAGCAGCGAGATGAGGCTGCCGGCACCGGCCATCTGGGCCAGGAGGTAGAAGAAGCAGACGGCCAGGGTGGAAATGGCCGCCGCAATGCGTACGGGACGCTGCTTGAGCCGGAAGGAAAGCACGTCCGCCATGGTGAACTTGCCGGTGTTCCGGAGCAGTTCGGCCACCAGCAGCAGGGCAACCAGCCACGCCACCAGGAAGCCGATGGAGTACATAAAGCCGTCATAGCCGTTGATGGCGATCGCACCGGTAATGCCCAGGAAGGACGCGGCGGACAGGTAGTCGCCAGCGATCGCCGTACCGTTCTGGGAGCCGGTGAACGAACGGCCTGCGGCGTAGTAGTCCGCGGCAGTTTTGTTGTTGCGGCTGGCGCGGAACACGATGACCATGGTCACCGCAACGAACAAGCCGAAGATGCCCATGTTCAGGAGCGTGGTGTCCTTCAGTGCGGCGACATCAACCGCGGTCGGGATGGCGATCATTTCTTCACTCCGCTCACGGCTGCGCCGTCCTTATCGAACTGGTGGCCTTCGATTTCCTGCCGGATCTCCGTGGCAATCGGATCCAGCCGCCTGTTTGAGTAGCTGACGTACCAGCCCGTAATCGCGAACGTGGAGACGAACTGCAACAGGCCCAGGAGCAGGCCGATGTTGATGTTGCCCCACACCTTGGTGGACATAAAGTCCACGGCGTAGTCGGCCAGAAGGACATACGCGAAGTACCACAGCAGGAATGCCAGTGCCATGGGGAATACAAAGCTGCGGTGACGTTTGCGCAGTTCCTGGAACTGTTCAGCCGATTGGACTTGCACGAAGTCCACGGACGCCGCTGCGTCCGGAGTGGGGGCATCGTTACCCATCGTTCCTCCTCATTGAGTACGGCATGAGCCGAAGCGGCGGGCGCTCCACGCCCATACGACCGCCAATGTGACTGCTATCACTTTGCCGTGTGGCGGACGCCATATGCGGCGCAACGCCACCGGCCGTCGCCCAACGGTCCCCTGGCTGCGGCGAGCGGCACAGCGTGGGCCGGCAGGGGCTTGCTGGCGGCTGGTGGCGTTACGCTTTCTCCATGCCGGACTCCCCCCTCCTGACCGCTGCCGCCATCGCCCTGATCACCCTGGCGATCGCCGCCGTCGTGGGTATTGGCCTGAAGGTGCTGCGGTCCTTCCGGGACCTTGGCAGCGACGCCGAGCGCGCCACCTACACCACCCTCCACGCGGCGTCACGGGCAGGCCAGCACCTGCGCACCGGGCTGAACGCTGCAGGTGCCGCAAAAGCCAGCCGCCAGCTGAGGGCGCTGCTGGGCTGCGACGCGCTGGCCATCACGGATGCCACGGGCGTGCTGGCGTGGGACGGCAGCCACGAACACCTTCGGCCCCGCTTGATGGAACTGGCTGGAGAAGCCCTGCGCGAGGGCCGGCCTACCGTCCTGCAGCCCCGTGCATGGGGGGATGTCTCCGCAGCTGATGAAGCGCAGGAGGCCGCGCCGGCAGCCGTGATCGCCCCCATCCGCGCGGGATCCAGGGTGGTGGGGTGCGTTGCGGCCCTCGCCCCGCAGGCCGGCGCCGGGCTGGCGCGGGCCACTGGCGAAGTGGCGGACTGGGTGGCCACCCAGGTGGAGCTCGCCGAGCTGGACGCATCCAGGACCATGCTGATGGAAGCGGAGGTCCGCGCCCTCCGCGCCCAGATCAGCCCGCACTTCATCTACAACTCGCTGAACGCCATTGCCTCGTTCATCAACACCGATCCCGCCCGGGCCCGCGAGCTGGTGGTGGAATTCGCCGACTTCACCCGCTACTCGTTCCGCCGGCACGGTGATTTCACCACGCTGGCCGAGGAGCTGCGCTGCATTGACCGCTACCTGCTGCTGGAGCGTGCCCGGTTCGGCGAGCGCGTGCAGGTCAGCCTGCAGGTGGCCCCGGAGGTGCTGAGCACCGTGATTCCGTTCCTGAGCCTGCAGCCGCTGGTGGAAAACGCCGTGCGCCACGGTCTGGAGGCCAAGGAAGGCCCCGGCCACATCAGTATCACCGCGCACGATTCGGGTGCCTTCGCTGAAGTGCAGATCGAGGACGACGGCGTGGGGATGGATCCGGAGTACCTGCGGTCCCTGCTCGCGGGGCACCGGGACGGGGACCATGTGGGGCTGCGCAACGTTGATGTCCGGCTGCGGCAGGTTTACGGGGACGAGCACGGCCTGGTGATCGAAACAGCTCCGGGCGAGGGAACGCTGATCACCATGCGGGTGCCCAAATCCCAGCCCGGCCATGATGCCTGATCCGGTTACTGTAGAAGCATGATCAATGTACTCGTCGCCGATGACGAGCTGCCCGCCGTTGAAGAGCTCGCGTTCCTTCTGGGAAGGGATGACCGCGTGGGAACCATTCACCGCGCCTCCTCGGGAAGTGAAGCCCTTCGGATCCTCGCCACCGCCTCCCCGGACGCCGTGTTCCTGGACATCCATATGCCTGCCGTTTCCGGCCTGGACATCGCCCGGGCCATCTCGCGCCGCGCCAAGCCGCCCCTGGTGGTGTTTGTCACGGCGGATGAGGACTGTGCCCTGGAGGCCTTCGAACTCGCCGCCGTCGATTACCTGCTCAAGCCGCTCCGTGCCGAGCGCCTCACCCGGACGGTGGGCAGGATCGCGGAACTGCTGCGCGACGGCGGTGCTCCCGCCGCCGAAATGATCACCGTGGACCAGGGCGGTACTACCCGCATGATCCGCCGGGACGACATCATGTACGTCCAGGCCCCGGGACGACATCATGTACGTCCAGGCCCAGGGCGACTACGCCCGGCTGCACACCGCGGAGGCGAGCTACCTGGTCCGGGTTCCGCTGGCCGACCTTGAACAGCAGTGGGCGGACGCCGGGTTCATCCGCACGCACCGGTCCTACCTGGTGGCCCTGAAGCACGTCACGCAGATCCGGCTTTCGGCCGACGGACCGCACGTCACGGTGGCCGGCGCCGGGGTGCCCATCAGCCGCCGGCACCTTCCCACCGTCCGCGAAAGGCTCGAAGCCACGCGCGTCAGGCCGCAGCCGTGACCAGGGTCAGGGTGGTCGCGCCACAATCCGCTGCACGCACGACGCCGGACCTGCCGGACGGTGCCGAGCAGACAGATGTGGGCCAGCTGTTCGTCCGCTCACTGATCCGGTCCCAGCTGCGCCTGGCCATGGTGGTAGCCATCGGATTCCTGGTGATCCTTGGCGCTTTCCCGGCCCTGCTCGCCTTTGTCCCGGGGCTGGCCCAAACCACCGTTGGCGGCATCCCGTTCGACTGGCTGCTCCTTGGCCTGGGGCTCTACCCCGTCATCGCGTTGAGCGCCTGGCTCTTTGTGCGGGCCGCCAACCGCAACGAATCCCGGTACCGCCACCTCGCGGACAAACGGTGAGCCCCGCCGTCGCCATCGCTGCCTTCGCGGCCGTCTCCATCGTCACGGCTGCCATCGGCTTCCACGGGCTGCGGATCTCCCGCACCACCGGCGACTTCTACGTGGCCTCCAGGACGGTGCGGCCATGGTGGAACGCGTCGGCGATCGGCGGCGAATACCTCTCCGCGGCCAGTTTCCTGGGAGTGGCCGGGCTGATCCTGCTCTCCGGCACGGACGCGCTGTGGTTTCCCATCGGCTACACCGCCGGCTACCTGATGCTGCTGCTGTTCGTTGCCGCCCCGCTGCGGCGTTCCGGCGCCTACACCATTCCGGATTTCACGGAGGCGCGCCTGGACTCCAGGCTGGTCCGGCGGGTGACGAGTGCCGTCGTCGTGGTGGTGGGCTGGCTGTACATCGTGCCCCAGCTGCACGGCGCTGCCCTGACCATCCGGGCCACCACCGGGCTGCCGTCCTGGGTGGGTCCGGTGGCCGTGGTGGTGGTGGTTTGCCTGACAGTAGTGGCCGGCGGCATGCGCTCCATCACCTTCGTGCAGGCCTTCCAGTACTGGCTCAAGCTCACCGCGCTGGCCATCCCCGTGATCTTCATCCTCCTGGTACTCGCGGGCACAGGTGCCCAGCCCGTGGCCCCGGCAGCGGCCAATCCCACCGGCCAGCCGCCCGGCGGCCTGTACCAGAACGTCTCCCTGCTGGTGGCACTGCTCTTTGGCACCCTGGGCCTCCCCCACGTCCTGGTGCGTTTCTACACCAACCCTGATGGCCAGTCCGCACGCCGGACCACGTTGATCGTGCTGGGCCTGCTGTCCCTCTTCTACCTCTTCCCCACCGCGCTGGGCCTGGCGGCCCGGATGTTTGCTCCGGAGCTTGCCCGCACGGGCCGGGCAGACGCCGTGGTGCTCCTGATGCCCGGGCACCTGGTGGGCGGCGTGGCCGGGGAACTGCTCTCCGCCCTGGTGGTGGCCGGCGCCTTCGCCGCGTTCCTGTCCACCACGTCGGGGCTGGTGGTTTCACTGGCCGGCGTGATCAGCCAGGACATCCTCGGCGGCAGCGTCCGCGGCTTCCGGCTGGCGGCTGTCCTGTCCGCCCTGGTGCCGCTGGGCTTTGCGTTCCTCACCGATTCGCTGGCCTTGGCCGGCAGCGTGGGCATGGTGTTCGCCTTCACGGCGTCCACTGTCTGCCCGGTACTGCTGCTGGGGATCTGGTGGCGTGGCCTCACCGACGCCGGTGCCATCAGCGGCATGCTCACCGGCGGGCTGCTCTGTGGCGGGGCCATGGTGGCCGGGGCGCTGCTGGGTCCGGCCGGGTCTCCCATGTGGCTGGCACAGCCGGCAGCCTGGACCGTGCCCGCCGCCTTCGCCGTGATGGTCCTGGTTTCGCGTGCCACCAAGGGCCGTGTGCCGCGGACGCTGACCCGGGTGATGACGCGGCTGCATACCCCCGAACGTCCGCTGGCCACCACCCGCTGACGCCGGCCGGGCCCGTGCCCGGGAAGGGTCCGGAGCCGCGTCCGGAGTCCCTCCGGGGAACAGGTCGGGGGCCGCTCTGGCACATCCGCCGCCGCGGGTGCACAATGACGGCATGTCCAACTCGGCAGGAGCTCCCGGTCCCGGGAAGCCGCTGCCTGCTCCTTCGGTGCGGGCACAGCTCCTTGCCACGGAACACTGGGGACTGCTGGCATCCCGCAGTACTGCCCAGGCGGAGGTCCTGACCAGGATCAGCATGTTCCTGATGTTCACCTCGGCAAGCCTGGTCAGCCTCGCCCTTGTAGGGCAGGCCACGGGATTTACAGGCATGTTCCTGATGCTGGCCATCATTGTCATCGCCATCGACGCCCTGATGGGGCTGCTGACCCAGCAACGGGTGATGAATGTTGCCATGGAGGACCTGATGTATGTCCTTGCCATGAACAGGTTGCGGGCAGCCTACGTGGAACTCGATCCGGGAGTGGCGCGGTACCTGATGGCGTCAGCCCATGACGACGAGGCGGGCGCGGGCCGGACCTATGACTTCTTCGGCAGCCGCACCGACTTCAGCCAGGTCTCCGGGAGCAGCGCCATGTTCATGACGGCGGCCAATTCCACGCTGCTGGGAATCCTGGCGGGCGTTGTGGTCACCGCCGCCGGCGCCGGGACGGCCGTGGCCGTAGCCCTTGGTGCGGTGTGCGGCCTGGCGTTCCTGGGCCTGACCCTTGCCGGAGGCTACAGGCGCTACCGCACTGTGTGGGCAGGCCATACTCCGGTCTCCCCCAGCCCCGAAGGCTAGCGTGCCTTAGTCGATGGCCGCCATCAGTTCCACCACGCGGTCCAGGAAGGCATCAACCTGGGTTTCCTCGTAGCCCTCGGCGCCGACGGCCGGACGGAACACGGCGCGGCGGACGCTGTCCACGCTGAGCGGCTGGTCCTCTTCGAGGTAGCCGATGAGTTCGCGGCACAGGTTGTCAACGTCCGAGGTGTTGTAGCTGCGGGCCTTGGCCTTGGAGGGCCGGCGGAACCGTTCGCCGTCCGGCCGGTGCAGCCGGCTGCGAAGAGTGCCGGACAACTGGCCGATGCTGCGCAGCCAGGCGTCCTCGCCGCTGGCAGCGATCAGTTCATCGCGTTCACGGCGCGCAAAGGCGTCTTCGAGGCGGTCCAGCGCAGCGTCCACTACTGCAGCGGAGTAGCCGCCCTTGACCGGGTCGAACGCCACGGACCGGACGTCGCCGCTGGTGACGGGCCGCTGGGATTCTTCCGGCGCCTCAAGGGACACCTTGGCACGCTGGAGGAACTGATCCACCTGTTTGGCGTTGTAGCCGTACTCAGTTCGCGGCACACGCTGAAAGGACGCAGGGACCTGCCGTTGACTACTCACTGTGATTTCATTCCTTCTTCGCTTCCGGCCTTCGCTTCGCTGCCCGGACGGGTGGGAACCATTCTAGGTGCTTGATCGGGCGCTGATCATCAGGCGCCCGTCAATACAAACAGGACGTAGGCCACCGGGGAAGCGAAAACTATCGAATCCAGCCGGTCCATCACGCCCCCATGGCCGGGCAGGATGCTGCTCATGTCCTTGACCCCCAGCTCGCGCTTGACCATCGACTCCGCGAGGTCGCCGGCGGTGGCCGCGGCCACCATGCCCACTGCGAGGATAATACCGATCCACCAGGGACGGTCCAGTAGGAAAATGGTGGCCAGGATGCCCACGGCGACGGCTCCGGCCACGGATCCGGCAAAGCCTTCCCAGGATTTCTTGGGGCTGATCTTGGGCGCCATGGGGTGCTTCCCGAACGATGCCCCCAACAGGTAGCCGAAGGTATCGTTGGCCACCACCAGCAGGAGCAGCACCACGATCTGCCAGGCACCGTGCGGGATCTCCCCGTCCGGCCACAGGCCGAGGGTGGTGGGGCCGTCCGTGGCGTGCAGCGGCAGCGAGGCGAACCCGATCAGGAACGGGATCCATCCCAGGGCGAAGACGCCGGCGAAAATGCTCTTCACCGACCCCACCGGGCTCTCGATCGAACGCCAGAGCAGCACGGCGACGCAGCTCAGGAGCATCGCGAACAGCAGGCTTTCGAGGCCTCCGAAGTAGGCGGCAAACGGCATGGCCGCGGCCCCTGTCAGGACGGGAACAATGGGCATCCGGGTCCCGTTGGCCTCCAGCGCACGGAAGACCTCCCACACACCCAGCACGGCAAAGCCGGCGGTGACGGCAACAAAGCCCAATGGCAGGAGAAGCAGCCCACCCAGTACGCCGAAGAGCATCAGCAGCCCTACACCGATTGCTGCCGGAAGGTCCCTCCCGGCCTTGGGGGTGGGGTTTTCCCGCGGCGTCCTGGAATGCAGCCGCGGGAAGCGCCCCGGAGCCTGCTTTGGCTGGCTCATCAGACCTCGAGCAGCTCGGCTTCTTTGCGCTTGAGGAGCTCGTCGATTCCATCGACGTGCGACTTGGTCAAGGCATCCAGCTCCTTTTCGGCGCGTGTGCCTTCATCCTCGCCGGCCTCGCCGTCCTTGACCAGGCGGTCCAGGGTTTCCTTGGCCTTGCGGCGGATGCTGCGGATGGAAATCTTCGCGTCCTCCCCCTTGGACTTGACGATCTTGACGTATTCCTTGCGGCGTTCCTGGGTCAGTTCCGGAATGGTCACGCGGATGACGTTGCCGTCGTTGGACGGGTTGGCGCCGACCTCGGAATCGCTCAGGGCCCGTTCGATGTCCCGCAGGGCGGTCTTGTCGAACGGGGTGATCAGGATGGTGCGGGCATCCGGGATTGCGAAGGACGCCAGCTGCTGCAGCGGGGTGGGGGAACCGTAGTAGTCCACCAGCACCTTGTTGTACAGGCCGGGGTTGGCCCGTCCGGTGCGGATCGAGGCGAAGTCTTCCTTGGCTACCTCGACGGCCTTGTCCATCTTGTCTTCGGCTTCGAGCAAGGTTTCTTCGATCACGGTTTCTCCTCTAGAAATGGGCGGAACTTCCTGAATTTATCCTAGCCGGTGCTAGGGGGTCACCAAGGTGCCCAGCCGTTCGCCCAGGATGGCACGGGTAACGTTGCCTTCGCCTTCCATGCCAAAGACCACCATGGAGAGGTTGTTGTCCTTGCACATGGTCATGGCCGTCTGGTCCATCACGCGGATGTCCCGGCGGAGGGCGTCGTCGTAGCTGAGGGTGTCCAGCTTCTGGGCGCTGGGGTCCTTCTTGGGGTCTGCGGTGTAAACGCCGTCCACGCCGCTCTTGGCCATGAGGACGACGTCGGCATGCACCTCGAGTGCCCGCTGTGCGGCCACAGTGTCGGTGGAGAAGTAGGGAAGGCCGGCGCCCGCGCCGAAGATGACCACGCGCCCCTTTTCCATGTGCCGGATGGCGCGGCGCGGGATGTAGGCCTCGGCAACCTGTCCCATGGTGATGGCGCTCTGCACGCGGGTCTCAACGCCTGCCTGCTCCAGGAAGTCCTGCAGGGCGAGGCAGTTCATGACAGTGCCCAGCATGCCCATGTAGTCTGCGCGGGAGCGGTCCATGCCGCTCTGCGAGAGCTCGGCGCCGCGGAAGAAGTTGCCGCCACCCACAACGATGGCGACCTCGACGTCGGGAACGGCAGCCGCGATCTGTTTGGCGGTGGCACGCACGGTTTCGGGATCGACACCGAGCTTTCCGCCGCCGAAGACCTCGCCGGAGAGCTTGAGGAGGACGCGGCGCCTGGTCTTCTCTGAATGGGGTGAAGTGTTCTCGGCTTCCATGATGCCTTCCCGTTGATGAACTCGACAAAAGATTATCCTGAGCGCGGCCAAAGGTCCCAGCGGGAGTTCAGACCGGGGACCGCCGCGCATGCAAAAGGGGCGGCCACCTAAGTGGCCACCCCTTTGCGGAAGAGACTAGGAGCCTACGCGGAACCGTGCGAAGGCAGTTGCCTTGACGCCGGCCTCGGTGAGGACCTGGTCCACGGACTTCTTGGCATCCTTGGCGAATGCCTGGTCCAGGAGGACCTCGCCCTTGTAGAAGCCCGTCACTCGGCCTTCCACGATCTTGGTGAGGGCAGCCTCGGGCTTGCCCTCAGCCTTGGCGGTTTCCTCGGCGATGCGGCGCTCGGATTCGACCAGCTCGGCCGGTACGTCTTCGCGGCTGAGGTAGTTCGGAGCCATGGCTGCAACGTGGACGGCGACGTCGTGTGCTGCGGTGGCAGCGGCTTCGCCTTCACCGTCAACAGCGAACAGAACGCCGACCTGTGCCGGGAGGTCCTTGGAGGTCTTGTGCAGGTAAGCGTCAACCGTTGCACCCTCGATGCGGGCGATACGGCGGACAACAACCTTTTCGCCGAGGACGGCGCCTTCTTCGATGACAACCTCGGAGAGCGGCTTGCCGTCAACCTCGGTGGCCAGGAGTGCTTCGAGATCGGCAGCGCCGGACTCGATGGCAACAGCCAGGACCTTGTCAGCGAGCTGGATGAACTTGTCAGCCTTGGCGACGAAGTCGGTCTCGCAGTTGACCTCAACCATTACGCCAACGCCGGCGTCGACCTTGGCTGCAACCAGGCCTTCGGCGGTGGAGCGGCCTTCGCGCTTGGTGGCGCCCTTGAGGCCTTTGATGCGGATGATCTCGATGGCCTTCTCGGCGTCGCCGTTGGCTTCGTCGAGAGCCTTCTTGACATCCATCATGCCGGCGCCGGTGCGCTCGCGCAGTGCCTTGATGTCTGCGGCAGTGTAGTTCGCCATGTGAACCCCTCTGTCTAGAAATTTAATGGTGTGTACGGACTGACAGGACGGCTGCTCACCAGGTGAGCGGCCATCCTGTCAGTGACCCCGGCACTGCGGACAGGCCGGGGAAAACCCGATTGAGTTGTTACTTGGCTTCTTCGGCGGGAGCCTCTTCGGCTGCCGGAGCCTCAGCTGCAGGAGCTTCGGTTGCTTCAGCTGCGGGGGCAGCCTCTTCAGCCTTGCTGCCTTCGAGGAGCTCGCGCTCCCACTCAGCCAGCGGCTCTTCCGGAGCCTCGGTGGTGCCGGTGGCGCGCTGGTTGCGGGCGATGAGGCCTTCGGCAACGGCGTCGGCAACTACGCGGGTGAGGAGGTTCACGGAGCGGATGGCGTCGTCGTTGCCCGGGATCGGGAAATCGACTTCGTCGGGATCGCAGTTGGTGTCCAGGATGGCAACAACGGGGATGTTCAGCTTCTTGGCCTCGTCAACGGCGAGGTGTTCCTTCTTGGTGTCCACGATCCAGAGCACGGAAGGTGCCTTGGTCAGGTTGCGGATACCGCCGAGGTTGCTCTCGAGCTTGGTGAGTTCGCGGCGAAGGAGCAGCAGTTCCTTCTTGGTGTAAGCCGAGCCTGCAACGTCATCGAAGTCGATCTCTTCGAGTTCCTTCATGCGCTGGATGCGCTTGGAAACCGTGGAGAAGTTGGTCAGCATACCGCCGAGCCAACGCTGGTTGACGTAAGGCTGGCCAACGCGGGTGGCCTGCTCGGCGATGGATTCCTGGGCCTGCTTCTTGGTACCAACGAAGAGGACGGTTCCGCCGTGTGCAACGGTGGCCTTCACGAACTCGTAGGCACGGTCGATGTAGGACAGCGACTGCTGCAGGTCAATGATGTAGATGCCGTTGCGCTCCGTGAAGATGAAGCGCTTCATCTTCGGGTTCCAACGACGGGTCTGGTGTCCAAAGTGGACGCCGCTGTCAAGCAGCTGGCGCATAGTTACGACGGGCATGCCGACGCTCCTTCCGGCAGGTCATTCATGAGAGGGCCGCTGGCCACTCTTACCCTGCCAATAGTTGACGGTTATTTAGCTTCACCCGGTTCAGGCTCAGCCCCTGGCATCCGTTGCACTTCCCATCACCGCCGAAGGCGATGACCGCAGGAGGCACAACCCTCCCCTGCCGGAACCCGGGGGCTTCGTTGAAGGAGGGATGGATACGCGTAGTCAGCCACTGCTCCCCCACACCTCTGAATGAGACGTGCCGACGCATCCATGAAAAATGAAAGCGTTGAGGGCACAGCAAACTGCTCCACCCAGTGTACTACAGCAGCCAGTCTCCCGACGCCAGGAACCGGATGGCACAGGGGCACCGGCCACGGGTATGGACACAGCTATCCACATAGGCAAAGGCCGGGGTTACGCGGAATTTCCCGACCCTCCATGCTGGAGCCATGAAGGCCATCCGGAGGGTTAAGTCCGCCATATTGCTGACCGCACTGCTGCCAACCACACTGTTGCTGCCCTCGGCACTGGCGGGAGCACAGCCCGCAGCTGCCGGCCAACAATCGGGGCCAGCTGCCGCGGCCACTCCGGGAACGGCCTGGGAGTGGCCGCTGCACCCCAGGCCGGCGGTTGTCCGCAGTACTGTGCTCCGGGATTTTGATCCGCCGGACAAGCCGTGGCTGAGCGGGCACCGCGGCGTGGACCTGGCCACCACTTCCGACGCCGCCACCCTCACGTCGCCTGCCGCGGGCACTGTGAGCTTTGTGGGCACCGTGGTGGACCGGCCGGTCATCACCGTGGATCACGGAGGCGGACTGAAGAGCAGCTTCGAACCCGTGGCCAGCGGCCTCACCGTCGGCGCGTCGGTGGCGGCCGGTGACGCGCTCGGCACCGTGGACGCCGGCCATTGTGGCAGCGTCCCGTGCGTGCACTGGGGCGTCCGGCGCAACGGCGATTACATCAACCCGCTCGGGTTCTTCGTGGATCTCAGGCCCTCAGTGCTGCTGCCGCTGTCCAGTCGGGCCAGCGCTCAAACGATGGCTGAGATGCCGGTGATCGACCGTCCGGCCACCAGAGTGTTGACCTCATGGGTGCCCTCGTAGGAGTAGATTGCCTCGGCATCGGAGAAGATCTTGGCCATCTCGAAGTCCGTGACTATTCCATTGCCGCCCAGCAGGCTCCGGCCGATCGCAACGCTCTCGCGCATGCGGGCCGTGGTGAAGGCCTTGGCCAGCGCGGACTGTTCGTCCTTGGCCTGTCCGGCATCTTCGAGCTGGGACAGCCTCACCATCATTCCCATGGAGCTGACGGCATTGCCCAGGATCTGCACCAGCTGGCTTTGGACCAGCTGGAAGGAGGCCAGGGGGCGGCCGAACTGCTGGCGTTCCACGGCGTAGCGGCGGGCGACGTCGAAGGCAGCCAACTGCTGGCCAACTGCCTGCCAGGCCACCGCCAGGCGGGTGACCTTCAGGACTTTGTTGGTGTCGCGGAAGCTGTTGGCGTGGGCCAGCTTGTAGAAGTCGGGAACCACCACGTTGTCCAGCGTGATGTCAGCGTTCTGCACAATGCGCAGGGATATCTTGTTCTCGATCTTGCTGGCCGAATAACCGGGGAGCCTGGTGTCCACCAGGAATCCCTTGACCTGGTTGTCTGCCACGTCGCGGGCATAAATGACCACCCAGTCGGAGAACGTGGCATTGCCGATCCAGCGCTTGGCCCCATTGAGCACCCAGCTGTCGCCCTCCTTGCGTGCGGTGGTACGTGTACCGCCGGCAACATCGGATCCGCCAAGGGGTTCGGTCAGGCCGAACGCGCCGATTTTCTTCAGCGAGTAGATGTCCGGCAGCCAGGCGTCCTTCTGCTCCTGGGAGGCAAGCGCCTCAATGGAACCGGTAAACAATCCGTCATGGACGCCCATGAAGGTGGCAATCGAGGTATCCGCCCGGGTGGCCTCTGCGTGCACCAGGCCGGCAAACAGATTGGAGTGGCCCTGCCGCCGCACCGGGCTGACGAGGTCGATCTCGGCCAGCTTGGGGATCAGCTCAAACGGGAATTCGGCCCGGTTCCAGTAGTCCACGGCAAGCGGCTTGACCTCACGGGCCAGGAATTCACGGATCTCGGCAAGCCTGTCGCGTTCCTTTTCGCTGAGCAGCTGCTCGAAGGCGAAGAAGTCCCCGTCGGCGTAGGGAAGGTTGTTGATGTCGGGAGCGGACTGGGACATGGCGTTCCTCCACAAGGATCAGCGCTGACCGGGGAACCCGGACCGGGAAGGGTAAGTTACTGAGCAGTAACATACCGCAGGCCGGGTAAAAAGAAAAAGAAACCCAGGCAGATAGCAGTCTGCCTGGGTTCCTTTGGAGAAGATGTAGGGCTACTCGGACTTGAACCGAGGACCTTAGGATTATGAGTCCCGCGCTCTAACCAGCTGAGCTATAGCCCCCTGCCCCGCCGTGTCAGCCACAGAAATGCGGCATCCT
Organism: Pseudarthrobacter sp. J47; assembly: GCF_049810315.1. Classification (GTDB taxonomy): domain Bacteria; phylum Actinomycetota; class Actinomycetes; order Actinomycetales; family Micrococcaceae; genus Arthrobacter. Next base: position 1,322,053 of record NZ_CP187358.1, on the reverse strand, counting down.
GCGCAGGGGCAAAAACACTCTAGCAAACCCCGGGGCGGCGCTTAGACCAACTTGTCCTCGTAGCCGGCACCGCGGTAAAGATCTTCGAACGTCTGCAGGGTGGACCCAATGCTGTGCGGCTCCACCATGGCCCGGCTGGCCTTGCCCATGGCTGCCCGCTCGGCAGCCGGGAGTTCAAGGATGCTGGTGATCTTGGCTGCCAGGTCTGCTGTGTCCATTGGCCTGAACAGGTAGCCGTTCTCGCCGTCCCGGACCAGGTGCGGCAACGCCATGGCATCCGCCAGCACTACCGGCGTTGACGCTGACATGGCCTCGAGGGTCACCAGGGACTGCAGTTCGGCCGTGCCGGGCATGCAGAAGACGTCCGCCTTGATGTACGCCTCACGGAGCTCCTCATCACTGGCCAGGCCCAGGAATTTCACCCGGTCCCGCAGCCCCATGCGCGCAACCAGGGCCTCCAGGGCGGGCCGGACCTCACCGCCGCCAACAATTTCGAGGTGCACATTAAGCTCCGCAGGCGTTGCAGCCACCGCCTTGATCAGGACGTCCACGTGCTTTTCCTCGGCCAGCCGGCCGGCGAACAGGACTGTGGGGTACGGGTGCGGCTCAATGACTTCTCCGGGCTGGAGTTCGTAGGCAGCCGAATCGATTCCGTTGGACAGCGGCAGGACGTTGCCCAGGAAGGCGTGCTCGTGCATGGCCTTCGCGGCGAGCGGAGTGGGTGTCGTAATAACGTCCGCCTGGCCCATCACGCGGCCCATGTCCCGCCACGAAACCTTCCCGACGATGTCCTTGAACCACTGGGGGAACGGCAGGAACGGGTTGAGGTTTTCCGGCATGAAGTGGTTGGTTGCCACCACGCGGACGCCGCGCTTCACGGCCTCGTAGAGCACGTGCTCGCCGATCATGTAGTGGCTCTGGATGTGCACCACGTCGGGGTTGATGCGGTCAAAAAGGAGGCTGATGTCCTTCTTGATCTCCCAGGGCAGGCAGATCCGGAAGTACTCATGCGTGAACGCCTTGTGGGAGCGCAGCCGGTGGACCGTGGCTTCGGATCGGAATTCGCTGAACGGCTTGCCTTTGTCCGCGCGTCCGGCCAGGACATGGACGTCGTGTCCGCGGGAAGTCATTCCCTTGGCCAGGCGGTACCCGAACTGGGCCGCACCGTTGACGTGGGGCGGATAGGTGTCCGCTGCGATCAGGATGGTCAGGGGGCGCTGGTTAGCGGGCGTCGTCACGTAAAGTGCTCCTGGTGGTCAGGGCGCCGGGGCTTTGCCCCCAAACGCCCACTGGCCGTTGGCGTGGTTCGCCGGGCCGCTGATGAAGAATCGGCTAATGGCTCGGACTGCCGGCGGCCTTCCGCGCTTCCTTCCTGCGCTTGGTGACCTCGGGATGATGCCTTGACAGTGCGATCACCCCAACGATAGCAATGAAGGCGGCCGTGGCCATGGCAATTGCCAGCACGGCGTGGACATCGGGCCGGAGCTCGCCCAGGATCATGATTCCGATGGCAATACCCACAATCGGATCGATGACCGTCAGCCCGGCGATCACCAGGTCCGGCGGACCGCCCGAATAGGCGCTCTGGACAAACCAGGAACCCAGGCCGCCGGCGGCGATGATGGCCAGCACGCTGTACCACTGGACGTTGGCGATGAACAGTCCGTTCGGGTCCAGCAGGTGCTTGCCGATGATCCGGGTCAGGACGGCGACAAAACCGAACAGGACGCCTGCTCCCAGGATGTAGATGAAGGCGCTCATCCTGTGCTTGAAGATCACCGCCAGCGACCCGAAGAGTCCCACGGCCATGGCCAGCAGGAGCACGATGGTCAACTCGTCCTCACCGTTGACGTGGTGGTTTTCCTGTGTGACGTTCACGGCGAGGAGCACAAACAGCGCGGAGCCGGTGACACACGCGGAAATGGCGACCACCGTGGCCCGGTTGATGGTGATGCCCTGGTCCTTGGCATTCACGATCGTAGTGATCACCAGGGCAATCGCGCCGATCGGCTGCACCACTGTCAGCGGCGCAGACACCAGCGCAACGGCGTTCATGGCCATCCCCGCTCCCAGCAGGAGGAGGCCGAAGACCCAGCGTGGATTGCGGAGCAGCCGAACGAAGCCGGCGGAATTCAGTGCCAGGCCTCCGGTATCGGCTTTGACTGCACTCCCCTGCCGCTGGGCGCCCAAAGCAAGGCAGAAGGCACCCATAACGGCCAGGAGGACGGCGATCCACACCATCAGCTGCTACCGGCATCCGGATAGCGTCCGGTATTGCCGGAACCCTGTTGCCGGCCCTTGCGGAGGATGGCCCAGAAGTAATTGTGCGCCGCGATCCAGTGGCCGACGAGGCCCAGGCCCAGGATGATCCAGGCAGCAACATAAAATCCTCCTGCCGCCGGACCGTCCAGCTTGGAGAGCAGGAGCAAGGGCGTGCCGGCCAGCAGCAGTCCGGTACGGATCTTTCCCACCGTGCTGACGGGAAGATCCGGATGGCCGCGGAAAAAGGAGAGCGTCATGGCCAGGAGGATGGCGTCGGGAATGAGCAGCGCCAGCAGGTAGAGCCAGTGGATGACGCCGGCCACCACCAGGGTTATGGCTACGGTGATCAGGGCCAGGCGGTCGGCCAGGGGATCCAGCACCCTGCCCAGTTTCGAGGCCTGGTCGAAGCGGCGCGCGATGTAGCCGTCCACCCAGTCCGTGCCTGCCATAACCACCAGGACGATCACGCCCAGGCCGTAATCCTGGCGGGCCAGGACCAGCCACATAAAGAGGGGGACGCCCAGGAAGCGGACGACGGTGAGGATATTAGGCACGGTGAAGACCAGGTCATGGTCGACCTGTTCGTGGCCCGGCCGCGAGCCGGCACCGATGAATCTCATCACTCCCCCATTATTCGTGCGTTTGCCCGATGGCTGGTTCCTACTGCCCCTTGAAGAACTTGCGGAGGAGAATCACCAGGACTGCGCCGGACGTGGCCAGTGCCAGCAAGGGCTTCCAGCGCTTGTCCAGTTCCTTGCCTCCGGCCAGGCTGTGCATTGTCCCGTCAAGGCGTTCCCGGCCGTTATGCAGCAGCCGCTGACCGGCTTTGGCCTGCTGGCTTGCGGCCGCCTTGACCACGCCCAGCTGCGTTTTGACGTCCAGCTCTTCGCCGAGGTCGTCGCGCACGTCAACCAGGTGTTTACGGCGCATGGACAGCCTGCGATGGAGCTCGGCCTCGCTGGCCGGCGGCAGCTCCTTCTCCTGCGCTGCCGCCTTGGCTTCCTTCTCAGCCTTTGCCTTGGCGGCCGCTTCTTCCTTGGCCGCCTTTGCCGCCTTGGCCTCCGGGCTCTTCGGGTCAAGGACGGCAGCGTTGAAGGCCGAGCCTTCCTTCGCCACGCCAAGATCGTGCTTGATCCCGCGGATCGTCTCCTCAGGCATCAGCGGCATGGCCTTCTTGAACTTGGCCAGGCCCACCAGGGCACCTATACCGGCAACGACCAGGAAGAAGGCGGCGACCAGCAGGGCTGCGAGCCAAGCGGGCATGACGGTGGCCAGGCCCATGATGGCTGCGACAACCAGCGCGATGACCAGCAGTCCCAGGAAGACGAGGGCGACGCCGAAGAACGCGGCGGCGACGCCCAGCTGGATGCCTTTGCGCTTGATTTCGACTTTGGCGAGCGCAATTTCGTCGTTGAGCTGGCGTGGGGCCAGCTTGAAGATCAGCCGCAAGGTGGCAGGCAGCGCAGTGAAGCGCAGGCCCTTGCCTGTGCGTCCGGTGTGACGTCCACTCATCGGTACCGCCTAACTGGATCCATCGTTGTTACAGCCTCCGCAGGTGCCGGGCTCGTGCCGGTGCACAGTCCCGCCCTCAAAACTATCATTGAGCCTCCCTGTACCTTCCGCGAGGGCACGTGACGGCGCGGCATGGACGTGGGACAACACCCCTAGGATGGGTCAGGCACACCCCTTCAACCGCGGCGGCAGGCAAATCCATGTGGAATATCTTCAGGCACCGGAAGTCCGCGGCATCCTTCGGGGCGCAACAGCCCTCCGGGAAGTCATCCGGCAGGAAGCCGCACCGCAACCCGCGCGGCCTCTTCATTGGCGCCGTCGTGGGCGGTATTGCCGGGTACTTTGCCGGACGGGCCGTGGGCAGCGCAGGCTACGGAATCATCTTCGGCGCCCTGATTGGCTCGGCACTGCTGTACAGGCTCAACCCCGGCCCCTGGAACCGGAGTTGACCGGGAACCGGAAGTGATCGGGCTGAGCGCGCGCCGGAGGGCTGTTCCCGGAGCATTCCGGCGATAAAATGGAAGCGTGCCCAACCGGCAGGAACAACCGCAGGAACAACCACCGCATCCGGCCACGTGGCAGCGCTGTGATGAGCGCATTCTGCCCCTGTGGTGGACCCGGCTGTGCGCCCAGACCAGCCCGCAGTCGGCAGCATTGTTTGCCGGCGGGCTCTTCACCGAGGACCGGCGCCGGCCCATCGCCCAGTGGTTCAATCCGGCATTCAACGCAGCATTGCTGGTGGCACCGGAAACCACTCCCGAGTGGCCGGTCCAGCGTTTCGCCATCTTCTACGCACCCCCGGATGCCGGCTTTGTCCGGGTGCACTCCGAGCCCCACGAGTGGTATCCCCGCGAGCCGCGGAAGCCACCCACCGAGGCCGAAGCCTTCGCAGCAGCAATCGCCGAGGCTGAATGCTTCCTCCAGGTGGAAATGGACTTCGTATGAAAAAACCCCGCTTCCAGGATGGAAGCGGGGTTTTTACGGCTGGCTCCTCCTGCTGGACTTGAACCAGCAACCCTTCGATTAACAGTCGAATGCTCTGCCAATTGAGCTAAGGAGGAATGAAGCAGGTATGACATTAGCAAACGTTTTGCGGCTATGGGAAATCGGCGCCATGACAGGGCGCAGATACCCCTCCAGGGTATAAAAAAGTCCCCGTTCCGGAGGCCGGAACGGGGACTGCGCGCTCCTCCTGCTGGACTTGAACCAGCAACCCTTCGATTAACAGTCGAATGCTCTGCCAATTGAGCTAAGGAGGAATGAAGCGGCTATAAGCCTAGCAAATGCCCGGCCAGGTACGAAATCGGCCGACCCTACGGTGGGAAAGCCGGGCCGTCCCTGGCCGTCCTCGGCTCAGCTTTCTGCGCGGAGCGTCCGCCGCTCCATTTCCAGCATCATCAGCTCCCGGTTCAGGCGCTGGAATTCCTCCGGATGCGCCGTCGCGTCCAGGCGCTGCAGCTGGCCCATCTTGTCAGCCTTGATCCTGGTGATCTGGAGCTCGAACAGACCGGCCAGGATGTCACGGCAATAGCGCAGTACGGCTTCCTCGTTGCTGGCCGGCAGCGGCACCACGGAAAGCTCGGAAACCAGCGGACGCAGCGGCTCCGGCACCTCATGCATGACCTGCTCCACCCAGCGGGCCGGGTCCGCCAGGAGCCCGACGCCGGAAGCCCGCATGGCGTCATGGATGGCCTGGAACACCGGTGTGGCAAAGCGGGCGGCGCTGAAGCGTTCCCAGTTGCCGCCGCCCAGGACAGAGGGCTCCTGCAGTGCCACCTCAATCGCCTGCCGCTCCATGGAGGCCACGGGGTCCCGCGGATCAGGCCGGTGGAAGGAAGGAACAGCTCCCGACGCCGGAACGTCGGCAACGCCGGGAGCAGGCCTTTGCGTGTGCTGGACGGAGCCGTTGGCAGCGGCATTGCCTCCGGGGGCCGGAGTGCCGGCCCGCTTGATGGCGACGCCGACGGCCCGGTTGACCTCTTCCACGGAGATGCCCAGCCAGCCGGCAAGCTCGCGGGCATAGGCAGGCCGCATGCTGGAGTCCCGGATCTGGGCCACCACGGGGGCAGCTTCGCGAAGTGCTGAAACCCGGCCTTCCACGGTGTCCAGGTTGTGGCGGCGCAGCGATGCCTTGATGGCGAATTCAAACAGCGGCCGCCGGGTCTTGATGAGTTCCCTGACGGCCTCGTCTCCCCTGCTGAGCCTTAGTTCGTTCGGATCCGCGCCGCTGGGTTCCACGGCCACGAAGGTCTGGGCCACAAACCGCTGGTCCTCCTCGAAGGCGCGCAGGGCAGCCTTCTGGCCTGCGGCATCGCCGTCGAAAGTGAACACCACTTCGCCGCCGGAGCCGTCGTCTGAAAGGAGGCGACGGGCGATCTTGATGTGTTCGGTGCCGAACGCCGTGCCGCAGGTGGCCACCGCCGTCGTAATTCCCGCAAGGTGGCAGGCCATAACGTCCGTGTAGCCCTCCACCACCACCAGCTGGCGTTCCTTGGCGATGGTGCGCTTGGCGAGATCGATTCCGTAAAGGACCTGGGACTTTTTGTAGAGCGTGGTCTCCGGGGTGTTCAGGTATTTGGGGCCCTGGTCATCCTCGTAAAGCTTCCGGGCGCCGAACCCGATGGTGTCCCCTGCGATGTCCCGGATGGGCCAGATGAGGCGGCCGCGGAAGCGGTCATAGATGCCACGGTTGCCTTCAGAAAACATACCGGTCAATTTCAGCTCAGCATCCGTGAACCCACGCCCCCGGAGGTGCTTGAGCAGCGCGTCCCAGCCCTGCGGCGCGTATCCGACGCCGAACTGTTCGGCGGCAGCACGGTCAAAACCGCGGCCCTGCAGGAAGTTCCGGCCTTCAGCGGCACCGGCGGTGAGCAACTGCGCCCGGAAGAATTCCGCGGCGATCTTGTGGGCATCCAGCAGCCGCTGCCGCCGGCCGACTTCCTCGCGGCTGGGGCCGTTGCCGCCGTCCTCATAGCGCAGTTCGTAACCGATCCGGGCAGCGAGCTTCTCCACTGCCTCGGAAAAGGACGAGTGGTCCTGCTTCTGGACGAAGGAGATGACGTCGCCATCTTCACCGCAGCCGAAGCAGTGGTACCTGCCCACCTGCGGGCGCACCGTGAACGACGGCGAACGTTCGTCATGGAACGGGCACAAGCCCTTCCAGGCGCCCAGGCCGGCGCCCTTGAGCGTCACGTAGCCGTCAATGACTTCCTTGATGTCCGTCCGCTGGCGTACTTCTTCAATGTCTTCGCGTTTGATCAGGCCGGCCACGTAGCCATCCTAGTCACCACAGCGAGGGCAGGCTGCCTACCAGGCGTTCGTACAGGGCAAGGGCGGAACCGTCAGTGAGGGAGGCCACCTGGTCGATCACTACACGCAGCCGTGCGGCATCATCGGCAGCGTCACGCCAGTCGGCGGCGAACATCGGTTCCAGGTGGCGGTCACCGGTGGAACTCAGTGCCGTGACCAGGGCGTGCAGCACTTCACGCTGGCGCTCGTAGATGGGCTGCCGGTGCTCGGTGGTCATCACGAACGTGGTGGCCAGGCCTTTCATCACCGCGATCTCCATCACGGTTTCGTCCGGGACCATCAGCTCGGCGTTGTAGCGGGTGAGGTTGTCCGGCCCGTACACGGCCCGGGTGGTTTCCAGCGCGCTCTGGCAGAAGCGGCCAATCAGCTGGCTGGTCATGTTCTTCAGCGCCGCCATGGACTTGCGGCTGCCGTCGGCTTCCGGAACCCAGACGTCCGTGGCTTCCAGCCTGGCCAGCGCGGCATCGATCGCGGCGGGATCGTTATGCGGCAGGTACCACTGCCTGGCGTAGCCCACCACCCGGGCACGGTGGTCCGGATTGTCCATCCAACGCAGCTGGAAATGCCCGGCCACAATGGCGTCTTCGACGTCATGGACGGAATAGGAGATGTCGTCAGCGAGGTCCATCACCTGCGCTTCGAGGCAGGAGCGGCGTTCCGGGGCGCCCTCGCGGATCCAGTTGAAGATGGGGAGATCGTCCTCGTAGGCACCGAACTTGCTGGTCCGCTGGCCATGGATGACTGGTGCCTGCAGGGCGGACCAGGGGTACTTGGCGGCCGCGTCCAGGCTGGCGCGGGTGAGGTTGAGCCCCGCCGGCCGTCCGTCAGCGTCCAGCACTTTGGGTTCCAGGCGGGTGAGCAGCCGGAGGGTCTGCGCATTTCCTTCGAACCCGCCGATTGCCTGCGCCATCTCATTCAGCGCGGATTCGCCATTGTGCCCGAATGGCGGATGGCCGAGGTCATGGCTCAGGCATGCCGTATCCACCACGTCCGGATCGCAACCCAGGGTGCGGCCCAGCTCGCGGCCCACCTGGGCCACTTCCAGGCTGTGGGTGAGCCGGGTCCGCACGAAGTCGTCGGTGTCCGGAGCCACAACCTGGGTTTTGGCTCCAAGGCGCCGCAGCGCAGAGGAGTGCAGCACCCGGGCCCGGTCCCGTTCAAAGTCCGAGCGGTAAGTGCTCTTGACGGGTTCCTGGACCCAGCGTTCGGAGTCCCGGGGCTCGTATCCGGGCACGGCCGTGCCCAGCACCTGCCCTGCCGTACCGGTTTCAGCCACCGGAGACATCCAGTTCCGCCGCGGAAATATCCCGCGACTGGTCCTCGTTCAGCGACCGTGATTCCAGCCAGTCCTTGGGCAGTGCCGGCCGCTTGGGGGAACCTGCGCGGCCCCGCGGGCCTTCGGCGTCCGATCCGGGGTAGGGCGATTCCAGGTCCAGCTGGTCCAGGGTTTCCCGGAGCACTTCAAGGCTGGTCACCAGCGCCAGCCGGGTACGGAGTTCGCCGCCCACCACGTAGCCCTTGAAGTACCACGCGATGTGCTTTCGGATCTCACGCAGTGCCTTGCCTTCATCCCCGAAGGTCTCCACCATCAGCTCCGCATGACGGTAGACGCTCTCCGCCACCTGCCGGAGGTTCGGCTTGTACCTGGTGTCGCTGCCTTCAAAGGCTGCCTGCAGATCGCCGAAGACCCAGGGACGGCCCTGGCAGCCGCGGCCCACCACCACCCCGTCGATTCCGGTTTCGCGGACCATCCGGACAGCGTCCTCGGCGGACCAGATGTCGCCGTTGCCCAGCACCGGAATGTCCGGCAGGGCCTCGCGGAGGCGGGCGATGGCGGACCAGTCGGCCTGGCCCGAGTAGAACTGCGCCGCTGTACGGCCATGAAGGGCGACGGCGGCAACACCGGCGTCGCGGGCGATGCGGCCGGCGTCGAGGTAGGTGAGGTGATCGTCGTCGATGCCCTTGCGCATCTTGATGGTCAGCGGGATGTTGCCTTTGGACGCTTCCTTGACGGCTGTCTGCACGATCAAGGTGAAGAGGTCAATCTTCCAGGGCAGCGCCGACCCGCCGCCACGGCGGGTGACCTTGGGAACGGGGCAGCCGAAGTTGAGGTCGATGTGGTCTGCGCGGTCTTCTTCGACGAGCATGCGCACTGCCGCTCCGACCGTCACTGGATCTACGCCATAGAGCTGGACAGAGCGGACCTTCTCATCCTCGTCGTGGGAGATGATCCGCAGCGATTCCGGAGTCCGCTCCACCAGGGCCCGGGAGGTCACCATTTCCGCCACGTACATACCGCCGCCGTATTCACGGCACAGTCGGCGGAAAGCGGAGTTGGTAATACCGGCCATGGGCGCCAGGATCACCGGGGTGTCCACGGTGATGGGGCCGAGCTTCAGGGGCGGGAGCTCCAGCTTGGGGGCGGGAGGCGTTGCTACAACAGTCACTTGTCCATTGTCGCAAATCCGGGCAAATCGGTTCCCGCCCTACTCCCCGCGGTCCGCCCGGCGCCCGCGGCGGGTCCGCGGAGCGCCCTCATCCGGTGCATCAAAAGCCGCGGGCACATCGTGTCCGGCCTCTGCGGCGGCAGCCAGCGATCCGGCATCGTTCACTCCTGCGGGAAGCGAGGCGTCCGGCGCTGTGCTGGCTACAGGGGTCCGGGCACCCGTGGCTTTGACCACCAGGACGGCAATGAGCGTGGTCACGGGAATGGCCAGAACCAGGCCGATGGAGCCCACCAAAGTCCTGATCACTTCCTCGGAAAGCTCGGCGCTGGTGAGGGTCTCCCCCAACGGCCTGTCGTAGAGCATAACGATGATCAGCACCGGCAGCGCGGCACCAGCGTAGGCAAAGGCGATGGTGTAGACGGTGGAGGCGATGTGGTCCCGGCCGATCCTCATGGCCGAGGTAAACAGCTTGCGCACGCTGGTGGACGGCGCCAGTTCATACAGCTCCCACACAGCGGAGGACTGCGTGATAGTGACGTCGTTGAGCACGCCCAGGCCGGAGATGATGAGGCCACAGAGGATGATTCCGGAAATCGAGATGTTCCCGGAAATATTGATCAACGTGGTGGCATCATGGCTGCCCACACCCACCAGGTTGGCAGCATCGGTTGCCCAGGCCGCCAGCAGCGCCGTGATGAGCAGGCCGAACATGGTCCCCAGCAACGCCGTGGAAGTCCTGGCGGAGAAGCCATGGGCAAAGTAGAGGACCCCGATCATGATCACCGTGGAGCCCACCAGCGCCAGCAGCAGCGGCGGTTTCCCTTCCGCCAGGCCCGGCAGCATAAAACTCACCAGCACAAAGTAGGCACCCACCAGACCCACCAGCGCCCGCAGGCCACGCCAGCGCGCCACCGCGATCACCACCACGGCATAGAGCACCGCCAGGAAGACGATGGGCAGCGTCCGCACGAAGTCCACAAAGATGTAGGCGGGCGAGCCCTGCTGCTCCGTAGCACCCTGGGCATTGGAGAGGTTGAGGTACCGGATGTCATCCCCTGCCGAGACCCCGCCGGACTTGGCCACGTCCGGGTTGATCACCACCTTGACGGGACTGCCGCCAATGTCCGGCTGGGTGTAGGCGAACATGCAGTCCGAGCCCTGCGGCATGGGCGTGCCGTCCGGGGCGGCGCTGGCCGCCACGCACGGTTCCGTAGCCACGCGCTGGACGCGTCCGGTGTCGAAAGTGACGCCGGGCGCAGCCGAATACGGGCTGGCCAGCGTCATCCCTTCCTTACTGCCGGACGGCCAGAGCATGGCCATGCCTGCCAGTGTGAGCAGCGCCAACGGAATCAGGATCACCGCCAGTACAAGGTTGGCCCGCCGCCGCACCTCAAGGGACTGGGCAGTGGGTTCCGCTGCTGCCGCGTGCCCGTGCGAGTGTCCTGCACCCATCAGATTCCTGACCCCATGATTCGTTGTGCCTGGTAGCGGTTCAGTCCGAAACGATCAGCGTCTCGGGCGCGGCGAGCCGGGCCTTTCCGCCGGCAAGGAGCGGTTCGACGGCGGCACGCAGGGCTGCCATCGAATCGTCCAGTTCCACCATGACCGGGTGCTGGTACGCCACCAGGGAGAGCAGGTCCCGCACGGCCTCTGCGGCATCGTCCTGTTCAAGGTCCGGCTCATGGCCGATGAAGACGTCCGTGGGCTCTTGGCTCCCGGCGCCTTCCCCTGGCTGGATGGCGTCGGCATAGCTGACGGCGAACGCCCTGATCCGGCCCTTCTTCGCGGGCGCCACGGAACTGCCAAACGCCGATTCGGGCCGGGCGCGCAGCACAATGGCTCCGTGGGCTCCCGTGAGTTCGTCCAGGAACAGCTTCTGGACCTGGCCAACACCCAGTGTGCCCGGTGAATCCCAGCCGTGGATTGAACTGTAATACCGGCCCACCACGTCGCTGAGTTCCACGGACCCGGTAGCCAGATCCATCACAATGTCTGACCCGGCGTCTTCGCCATTGGCCGGACGCCCGCCGGCGTCCCCGGATGACGGGAAGGCAGGCAGGCGCAGGGCTGCGGCGTCCACCACCACCAGGCGTGATCGCTGGATGGGCTTGAGGCCGAAGGTTTCGGCGAAGGCGGCACCCGCGGTGCCCGGCTGCACTTTTGCCCGAAGCCTGGAAACGCCCGACGGCGATTCCTCAGCTTCGCGGCGCAGCATGGTCAGCAGCGTGGCACCGATGCCGGCACGGCGGTGGTCCCGCGCCACTTCGATGTAGGCCCACAGCCGCTCCGGGTGCAGGGAAGCCTCATAGACAACCCCGGCTGCCACCGGAATGCCGATGCCGTCCACAACGTCCTCGGCCACGATGCACCGGCGCCACGGTTCACCGTGGGCACCGGAGGACGAAACGGCCAGCGCGCCACGGAACTGGCCGGCCTGGTGGGTCTCCGGGTCTCCCCAGATTTCCAGCAGCGCAAGGTCGTCGCCTTCGCGCCATTCACGATATTCGATGGCCATGCTCAGGCGCCGATCAGTCGTGCGGCCAGGTAACCCTCCACCTTGTCCAGGGACACCCGTTCCTGGGCCATGGTGTCCCGTTCGCGGATGGTGACTGCCTGGTCCTCGAGGGTGTCGAAGTCCACGGTGATGCAGAACGGCGTGCCGATCTCATCCTGGCGGCGGTACCGGCGGCCGATTGCACCGGCGTCGTCGAAGTCGATGTTCCAGTTCTTGCGCAGCTGGGCACCCAGGGCCTTGGCCTTCGGGGAGAGGTCCTCGTTGCGGCTCAGCGGCAGGACGGCGGCCTTGACCGGTGCCAGGCGGGGATCGAGCTTGAGCACGGTGCGGACGTCCACGCCGCCCTTGGCGTTGGGGGCCTCATCCTCGGTGTAAGCGTCAATGAGGAACGCCATAAACGAGCGGGTCAGGCCGGCGGCAGGTTCGATCACGTACGGCGTGTAGCGCTCGTTGGTGGCCTGGTTGAAGTAGCTCAGGTCCGTGCCGGAGGCCTTGGCGTGGGTGGAGAGGTCAAAGTCGGTGCGGTTGGCGATGCCTTCGAGCTCGCCCCATTCCGAGCCCTGGAAGCCGAAGCGGTATTCGATGTCCGTGGTGCCCTTGGAGTAGTGGCTCAGCTTTTCCAGCGGGTGCTCGAAGAAGCGGAGGTTTTCCTCACGCAGGCCAAGGCCCGTGTACCAGGACATGCGTTCGTTCATCCAGTACTTGTGCCATTCCTCGTCCGTGCCCGGCTCCACGAAAAATTCCATTTCCATCTGCTCGAACTCACGCGTGCGGAAGATGAAGTTTCCGGGCGTGATCTCGTTGCGGAAGGACTTGCCGATCTGGCCGATTCCGAACGGCGGCTTCTTGCGGGCGGTGGTGAGGACGTTGTTGAAGTTCACGAAGATGCCCTGGGCAGTTTCCGGGCGCAGGTAGTGCATGCCTTCTTCACTGGCCACCGGGCCAAGGAAGGTCTTCAGCAGGCCGGAGAATTCCTGCGGCTCGGTCCATTCGCCACGGGTGCCGCAGTTGGCGCAGACGATGTCCTTGAGGCCATTCTCCGCGGGGCGGCCCTTCTTCTCCTCGTATTCCTCTTCGAGGTGGTCAGCACGGTAGCGCTTGTGGCAGGAGAGGCATTCCACCAGGGGGTCGGAGAAGACCTCGACGTGCCCGGAAGCTTCCCAGACCTGGCGGGGCAGGATCACGGAGGAGTCCAGGCCCACTACGTCCTCACGGCCACGGACCATGGACTGCCACCACTGGCGCTTGATGTTTTCCTTGAGCTCGGCACCGAGGGGCCCGTAGTCCCAGGCAGAACGCGAACCTCCGTAGATCTCACCGGCCTGGAACACAAAGCCCCTCCGCTTGGAGAGGGAAATGACCTGATCGAGAACGGATTTTGCTGCCATGGAAGACTCCAATTTCTCCAGGGCCGCTGGGTGCGGTCCGTGGTTCTGGCCCCGGTCCGGCAATATGCAGGGCGGGGAGGTGCGAGGGAATTACTGCAGGAAAGCTGCGTGACCTAGCCTACCGGCCACGGCGCCGGATGGCTCCCCGCGGCCAGGGCAGTGTGGCAAGGACAATAGCGCCAAGTGTCAGCAGGGTGCCCACGACTGTTGCAGGCGCCACCACCGTTCCGGCCGTGGGAAAAACAATGTCCAGGGCCAGGGAGCCCACCAGCTGCCCGGCGATCATGCCCAGGCCGGTCAGCAGGACGCCCAGGCTGCGGACCAGCAGTGCCCCCACGCCGATGAAAATGCAGCCCATGGGGCCGCCCAGGTAGTACCACCACTCCCCCGGCAGCGGATTGCCGGGGCCTGAGACCTGGACCTTCACCAGCCAGGCAATCCAGAGTGCAGCGGCGCCGGTGACGAAGTTGATCAGTGTTGCGGCCAGCGGGCTGCCGTAGTGCATGGTGGCCGTGCCGTTCATCGCCTGCTGGAAGCTCATCATGAACCCGGCCAGCACGGGCAAAAGCAGCACCAGCAAAAGGGCCGCCAGACCGCCTGCACTGGTTCCGCCGTCGGACGTTCCCCCTGCACCTGCCGCCCCCAGCCGTGGAGATACTGCCAGGATCACCGCGGCAATGGTCAGCACGCAGCCCAGCAGCCGGATCCTGGTGAGCCGCTTGCGGCCGGCAGGGCCGATCCCGAGGCTGTCCACCAGGAGGCCGCTGACTGTCTGCCCAGTGACAGTGGCGACGGTAAACAGCGCAACGCCGATGAGTCCCACCGTGAACGACTGCGCAAAAACAAACAGCGCACCAATGGCACCGGCAGCTACGTAGATCCGCGGAAAGGCACGGCTGCGGAGGGCGGGAAGGACCCGGGACAGGCTGGCGCGGCCGGCAGGCAGCGCAAACGAAACCACCAGCATCAGCAGCAGCCCCGTGGTGAAGCTGACCACTGCAGCACCGATCCCGTCATTGAGCCGGACACCCAGCGCACCGTTGATCCTGCCCTGCGCGGGAATGGCAAGGCCGGCCGCAACGGCAAGCGGAAGACCCAGCGCCGGCGTGAGCGCGCGTGCGGTCATCGCCGGGACCCGGCGTCGGGCATGATGGATGCCATGGGCATGGACGAACTGAACGACGAAAACAGCATGGTGGAAATTCCTCTGCGGGACAGCATGATCCGGCTGGGCCAACTGCTTAAGCTGGCAGACCTGGTGGAAGACGGCGTGGAAGCCGCCGAGCTGATCAAAAACGGGCTGGTAAAGGTGAACGGCGAAATCGACGAGCGCCGCGGCCGCCAGCTGCACGACGGCGACACCGTCACTGTCAACGGCCGGAGCGTCCGGATTTCCGCCCCCGCCGCGGACTGACTACCCGCCTCCTGCCCGGCAGACCGCCGTCGTCAGGGTTTCAGGACCTCATGGGTGAGGAACTCCGAAACGTGGCCGATCTCCTGCTGGTTAATGCCGTGCCACATGCCGGTGTACAGCACCTTGGTCAGCTTCACGTGGCCCCGTACCCACCCCATGGTGTACTCGATCTTGTCCTGGGTGATCACCGGATCCTGCTGGTCCCGGCCCCAGAAGAACGGCACTGTGCCGTCGAGTTCGCCGTCCCGGAAGTCCGGATCATCGCCGGCGTCCACCACAAAACCGGAAAGCCCCACCACCGCGGCATAATCGGCGGGCCGGAACCGGAGCAGGGTGGTGGCCATGGCCATGCCCATGGAAAATCCCAGCAGCGTCACTGAAGAGTGGTTGCCCTTGACGGTGTCCAGCCAGTCCTGGACATGCCCGGCCGCGTTCTTCACGGCCTCCAGGGAATAGTCAAGGCTCCCGGTCAAGGGGAACCACGTAAATCCCGCGCCCATGGCGATGGGCGCGCGCACCGAAGCCACAGCAAAATCATCCGGCAGCATCTCCGCCAGGCTCAGCAGGTCATGTTCGTTGGCACCATAACCGTGCAGGAACACCAACAGCGGCTTGCCTGCCCGGTCTTCTTCAGGCTGGGACCACACAACAACTGGGGCAGGAAATACGGGGGCGTTAGTCATGGTTCCCATTGTTACAGTTACTCATCGGTAACAACCTACGGTGGCGTAGCTTGAAGACTAGGAGGCAGGATAGGGGCGTGACTGAAATGGAACCCGACGCAAACCATCCCTGGAGCCGGTACGTCGCCCTGGGAGACTCCTTTACGGAGGGCATCGGCGACCCCGAACCTTCCCGCCCCGGCGGCTTCCGCGGCTGGGCAGACCGTGTGGCCGAAGAACTCAGCAAAGGCCACGAAGACTTCGCGTACGCCAACCTTGCAGTCCGCGGCCGGCTGCTCCAGCAAATCGTTGACCAGCAGTTGGCCCCGTGCCTGGCGCTGAAGCCGGACCTGGTGACGCTCTCTGCCGGCGGCAACGACCTCATCCGGCCCGGTGGCGATCCTGATGCCCTGGCGGAAAAACTGGATTCCGTAGTGCAGATCCTGTCCATGAGCGGCGCCACGGTCGTACTCTTCAACGGCCCGGACACCGGTTCCTCCGTGCTCAGCAGGATCCGCAGCAAGGTGGCCATCTATAACGAAAACCTGCGCACGGTAGCGGCCCGGCACGACGCCATCATTGCGGACATGTGGTCCCTGCGGCAGCTGGGTGATCCGCAGATGTGGGACGCGGACAGGCTGCACTTCTCCCCGCTGGGCCACCACACCATCGCCGCCATGGTGCTCGACGCGCTGAACGTCGAGCACTCTCTGGAGCCGCTGGCGCCCAAGCCCCTGCCGCCCGTCAGCTGGCGGGAGGCCCGTTCCAATGACCTCGTCTGGGCCAGGGAGTACTTCGTCCCCTGGGTGATCCGCCGGCTCCGGCACCGGTCCTCCGGCGACGGCATCAGCGCCAAACGCCCGACGCCGGGTCCCGTCTTCGGCCCTGGCGTTCCCCTGGGCTCTGGCGAGGGCCCCAAGGGCACTGACGAGGTGGCCCGCCGCTAGGAGCGTTGGGTTTAGCCCCGCTCCCGGCCGCGGGACTAAACTGGAACCACACCGATGAGAGGTCCGGCACCGTGAGTTCCCTGTTTTTCTGGATTATTATCCTGTCCATCCTGATCCCGTTCCTGATGCGCTGGTACAGGCGCTCATCCCAGGGCCGGAACCAGCGGTACTTCGGAGGGCCCGGCCAGCCGGGCGGGCCGGGGAATGGCCAGGGTTTCCCGGGCCAGCAGAACCAGCCCCGGGACGGTTTCACCCAGCAGGACTATTTTGCCGGCGGCTTCCGGCAGCTTGACCGGCCACGGCCCCTCCCGGGCGAACCCCTCCCGCCGGTTCTTCCGGTCCCGCCGATGGACCAGCAGTTTCCGCCCTACGGGCAGCCGGGTTACGGGCAGCCGGGTTACGGCCAGCCGGGTTACGGCCAGCCGGGGCAGCAGGTACCCGGCCAGGGCGAAGAACCCCAGCGCCAGCCCGCTGCCCCCGCAACTCCCCCGCCGCCGTCGGCTCCGCAGGGCTACCGCGCACGCAAGCTCGCGGAACTGGATGCCCAGTACAGCAACGGCGAGCTCTCCATGGAGGACTACATGACCCGCCGCAGCGAAATCATGAACGGCTGACCCGCCTCAGTCCACCTGCGGAAAGCCCAGGTCGATGACGGACGTCGACGGGTCCGGCCACCTGGTGGTCACCACCTTGCCTCGGGTGTAGAACCGGATGCTGTCCGGGCCGTACATGTGCGTGTCGCCGAACAGGGAGCTCTTCCAGCCGCCGAAGGAGAAGGTACCCACCGGAACCGGGATGGGCACGTTGACGCCCACCATGCCTGCCTCGACGTCGAACTCGAACTGCCGGGCGGCGCCGCCGTCGCGGGTGAAGATGGCAACGCCGTTGCCGAACTCGTTGTCGTTGACCAGCCGGACTGCATCGCCGTACGTATCAACCCGGACAACGGACAGCACGGGGCCGAAGATTTCGTCGTCGTACACTTTCATGCCCGGTTTGACGTGGTCCACCAGGCTGACTCCGATGAAAAACCCCTTGGAATCGAACTGCTGCGAGCGTCCGTCGACAACCACCGTGGCGCCCTCGTTTTCAGCGCCGGCCACATAAGAGGCCACCCTGTCGCGGTGTTCGGCGGTGATCAGCGGGCCCATCTGGGATGCCGGGTCGGTTCCCGGACCGATGTGGAGGGTGGCCATCCGGCTCCGGATCGCTGCCACAAGATCGTCGGCGATATTGCCGACGGCGACGAGCACGCTGACTGCCATGCAGCGCTCACCGGCCGAGCCATAGGCTGCCGAGATGGCGGCATCCGCGGCCATGTCCAGGTCCGCGTCCGGCAGGACCACCATGTGGTTCTTGGCCCCGCCCAGGGCCTGGACCCGCTTGCCGTGGTCCGCCGCGCGCTTGTAGATCGACTGCGCGACGGGTGTTGACCCCACGAAGCTGACGGCCTTGACGTCCGGGTGTTCGAGCAGGACATCCACCGCCTCCTTGTCGCCCTGGACCACGTTCAGCACGCCGGCCGGCAGTCCTGCTTCCGCGAAGACTTCCGCGATGAACACGGCGGAGGACGGGTCCTTTTCGCTGGGCTTCAGGAGCACGGTATTGCCGCACGCAAGCGCGCTGCCGATCATCCAGAGCGGCACCATGGCCGGAAAGTTGAACGGGGTGATGCAGGCCACGACACCTACAGGCTGCCGGACGGAGTGGACATCGACGCCGCTGGAGACCTGTTCGGAGCGCTCCCCCTTCAGCATGTGGGACAGCCCCGTGGCGAACTCGATGTTCTCAAGTCCGCGGGAGATCTCCCCTTCGGCGTCGGACAGTACCTTGCCGTGCTCGCTGGTGAGGATCGCTGCCAGTTCGGACTTGCGCTGCGTGAGGATTTCCCGGACCCGGAAGAAGATGTTGGTCCGCCTCGCGAGGCTCGTTGCCCGCCAGTCCGGCAGTGCAGCCCTGGCGGCGGCAATTGCTTCCTCGACCCGGGCCGCGGAAGCCAGCGCCACTTGCTTCTCCTGCTCTCCGGTAGCGGGGTTGAAGACGGGTCCGAAGCGTTCTGCGTCCGTGACGCGGGCGCCGTTGATGTAATGCGGAATGGTTTGCATGGGAGTCTCTTTTCTACTGTGCTGAATCGAGCGAACCGTCGGCGAGCTTGATGATCATGGAGCAGTCCTTGCCGGACTCACCGGCGTCGATGAGGCGCTGGTAGAGCTGCTGGACGTGCCTGCCGATTTCAAGCGGGGTGCCGGTGTCCTCGGCAGCGCTGATGGCCAGCCCGATGTCCTTGTTCGCCAGCTCGGCGGTAAAGGTGGGCGCGAAGTCATTGTTGGATGCGGCGGTGGGAACCACGCCCGGAACCGGATACCAGGTCCGCAGGGCCCAGCTGTCCCCGGAGGAGACGGACGCAATGTCCCAGAACACCTTCTTGTCCAGGCCCAGCCGGTCGGCCAGCACGGCACCTTCAGCAGTGGAGGCCAGGTTGATCAGGAGCATCAGGTTGTTGCAGATCTTGGCCGCCTGGCCGGTGGTCGCTGCACCGGTCGGGATGACGTTTGCGGCCATCGGCTCGATGTAACGCGTGGCATCGGCGACGGCGCCTGCTTCACCACCGACCATAAACGTCAGCGTTCCTGCTTTGGCGCCGCTCATGCCACCCGAAACCGGGGCGTCGACGAACCGGAAGCCGGCGGCAGCAGCGGCGTCGTGCAGCTCCTTCGCGGCGGCAATATCGATGGTGGAGGAATCAACCAGGAGCGTGCCCGTATCCGCATTCGCCAACACCCCGTCCGTGCCCAGGTAGACGGCCTTCGCGTGCTCGCCCTTTGGAACCATGGTGAAGACGACGTCGGCGCCCGCCACTGCTTCGGCGATGCTTCCCACCGGCTTCACCCCTCCGGCCTCCGCAGCGGCAAGGGCAGCCGGGTTGAGGTCGAATCCTCGGACGTCGTGACCGGCTTTTGCAAGGTTTCCAGACATGGACCCGCCCATGTTTCCCAAACCGATCCAACCCACTACTGCCATGGCATAAGCTCCTTTGCTGTGCCTCCGGCCAGGATCAGCCGGAAGGTCTGTGTCCACCATCACACCCTGCTACAGTGCAAACAAGGGGAAAAATCACAGACGGTATGTGCACTGATGCACACGAATGAAGGGACACCAGGTGGCGCAGCTTCCAAGTCCGGACGACCTGCTGATTTTGCTCACTGTGGCCCGGCTGGGCCGCTTCAACGCCGTGGCGGAAACGATGGGTACTACGCACACCACCATTTCGCGGCGGATCCTCGCCCTCGACAAGCAACTGGGTGGCCGAACGCTGGAGCGCACTCCGCACGGCTGGGAGCTCACGGAGCTTGGCGCCTCCGCCGTCGCAGCGGCGGAAACCATCGAGGAAACGCTGG
This sequence comes from Pseudarthrobacter sp. J47, assembly GCF_049810315.1. Lineage (GTDB taxonomy): Bacteria > Actinomycetota > Actinomycetes > Actinomycetales > Micrococcaceae > Arthrobacter. The sequence continues at coordinate 1,302,199 of NZ_CP187358.1, read as the reverse complement.
GGTCACTGGCCGCCGTCGTGGGCCAGGACCGGGATGCCGTGTCCGGCATGGTGCGCATCAGCACTTCTGATGGTTTCGGCGCCGAATTCGTGACTCCTGCCCTGGTCCGCATCCAGCAGCGGCACCCGCTGCTGGATGTGGAGATGCTCAGCGCTACGCGCAAGGTCAGCCAGAACCGCTCCGGCGTGGACCTGGAAGTGGTGGTGGGACGCACGGACGTGAGCAACGCGCAGGCCATTTTCCTGACCAACTACTTCCTGCGGCTCTACGCAAGCCCTGCCTACGCCGCCGAGCGGGGCTTACCGGAAACGCCCGACGGCGTGAGGCAGCACGGCTTCGTCTCTTACGTTGAGTCCGCCCTGCAGGTTGCCGAACTGGGCCACCGGTCCTCGCAGTTGCCGATGCCGAAATCCAGCTTCCAGGCGACGAGCATCTTTGCCCAGGTGGAGGCGGTGCGCCGCGGCGCCGGCATCGGGCTGCTCCCGAACTTTATGGTGGCGCGGAATCCGGAGTTCGTTCCGGTCCTTCCGGACGCCTTCCAGCGCCAGGTGCCCATCTGGGCGGTGGCCCGGCCGGAATCGCTCCGCTCGGCCAGGGTGCGGGCCGTAATTGCTGCCCTGAAGGAAGAAGTGGCGGCCCGCCAGGACCTTTTGTCTGCCTAGGGCCCTGGGCATCCTGCTTCGCCGTCAGGCCTTGAAGAGCCGCCTGACCACCAGTCCCGCGGCGAGCGCGTCAAGGCCTTCGTTGATCTCGTCCAGCGGCCGGGTATCGGTGTGCAGCAGTTCAACGGGAAGCCTGCCCTCCCGCCAGTAGCCAAGGTAGAGGGGGATGTCCCGCCCAGGAACCGCGTCACCCATGTACGAGCCCAGCAGCCGCTTGCCCGCACCGGCGAACTGGAGCGCGGGCACCGTCAATTCCGCCGTCGGATGCGGCAGCCCTACCGAGACCACGGCGCCGCCGCGCGTGACATGCTCCAGGCACGATGCAATCACCCTGGCTGACCCCACAGCTTCGACGGCGGTATCCACGCCGTCACCGGAGGCCGCGGCAATCAGGCGGGCAGCGTCGTCCGGGGTCCCCACGGCCGTTGCCCCGCACTTCAGGGCAAGACCGTGCTTACCGGCATTGGGATCGATCGCGATCACGGAGGAGGCACCGGCGAGCGCCGCCGCCATAACGGCCGAGAGCCCCACGGCACCGAGCCCGAAGACAGCTACGGACTGGCCGGGCTGGACAGCCGCGGTGTTAAGGACGGCTCCCATCCCGGTGAGCACGGCGCAACCGAACATTGCCGCGACACTGTCCGGGACGTCGTCGTCGATGACCACTACCGACTCCCGGGCCACCACGGCGTAGTCGGCGAAGGCTGAAACCCCCAGATGGTGGTTGATCCGCTCCCCCGCTGGCGTCCGCAGCAAGGCCTCACCGTGCAGCAGGTCGCCCGACCCGTTCACTTCCGCCGCGCGGTGGCAAAGCGCAGGGCGGCCCGCCCGGCATGCGCGGCAGTCACCACAGCTGGGGACGAAGACGAGCACCACATGGTCGCCGGGCGAAACATCCGTGACACCCTCGCCCACTACGGCGACCCGTCCTACAGCCTCGTGCCCCAGCGCCATGGGGAGCGGCCTGACGCGGGAACCGTCCACCACGGACAAGTCTGAGTGGCACAGGCTCGAATAGGTGATGGCGATGCCCAGTTCGCCGGCGCGGGGCTCGGGCCGGTCAAGCTCCTCCACCTGAAGGGGGCGCGCTTCGGTGTACCTGGTTCCGGACGGGACCGTGGCGTAAAGAACGGCTGCTTTCATGGAAAATCCTGACGTCGTCGAAGATACTGACGCCAACTGCCCGGGCCTGCGTGATCGCGGGTCCGGGCAGTAGGCGTGCCATTGGCTTCTTGTGGTGCCGCTGGCTACTTCTTGCCGGCCGCGAGAAGGTCCGCCGTTCCCTGCGCGTCTGCTGCGTCCACGTCATGGAGCGAGATACCGCGGGTTTCCTTAAGGAAGAACACGGAGATTGCCGTCACGATGCAGGCTCCCAGCAGGTACAGCGCCACCGGAGTGGAGGAATTGAAACTGCTCAGCAGCGATGTGGCGATGATCGGTGCCAATGAACCGGCGACGATGGAGGTCACCTGGTAGCCCAAGGAAACGCCCGAGTACCGCATCCGGGTGGGGAACATCTCGGCCATGATGGACGGCTGGCCCGCGTACATCAGTGCGTGGAACAGCAGGCCGATGGTGATGGCGGCCAGGATGATGATGTCATTGGCGGTGTCCATCATGGGGAAGGCGAAGAAGCCCCAGGTGCCGCCCAGGATGGCGCCTGCCATGTAGACCGGGCGCCGGCCGAACGCATCGGACATCTTTCCGACGAGCGGGACGGCGCAGAAGTGGATGAAGTGCGCCACGAGCAGTAGCAGGAGGATGCGGGAGGTGTCGGTTTCAACAACGACCTTGAGGTACGTGATGGAGAAAGTCACCACGAGGTAGTAGAGGATGTTCTCGGCAAAACGCAGGCCCATGGCGGTGAAGACGCCGCGCGGATAGCGGCGGAAGACTTCTGCAACTCCGTAACCCTTGTTCTCCACTGTGACTTCCTTGCGGGCCTCAAGAAAGATCGGCGCGTCCTGGACCTTGGTGCGGATGTAGTAGCCAACGATCACGATCACGGCCGAGAGCCAGAAGGCGACGCGCCAGCCCCAGCCGAGGAACGCTTCCTGCGAAAGTGTGGCCGAAAGGGTGAACAGCACACCGGTGGCCAGGAGGTTGCCCATCGGCACCGCTGACTGCGGCCAGCTGGACCAGAACCCGCGGGACTTGTTGGGGCTGTGCTCGGCAACCAGCAGGACGGCACCGCCCCATTCACCGCCGACGGCGAAGCCCTGGACGAAGCGCAGGAACACCAGGAGGGCGGGGGCCCAGTAGCCGATCTGGGCGAAGGTGGGCAGGCACCCCATAAGGAAGGTGGCCACACCCACCAGGATGATGCTGAGCTGCAGCAACTGCTTGCGGCCGAACTTGTCACCGAAGTGGCCGAAGACGATGCCGCCGATGGGACGGGCCACGAAGCCAACGGCATAGGTGACGAAGGCGGCGATGATGCCATCCAGTTCGGTGCCTGAATTGGGGAAGAACATCTTGCCGAACACCAAAGTTGCGGCCGAGGCATAGAGGAAGAACTCGTACCACTCAACAACTGTTCCGGCCATGGAGGCCGTGACGACTTTCTTCAGGCCTGAGGCCTTGACGTCGGTTTCCTCTGGCCGCCGTGCGGCGGAGCTTTCCGTACTCATGTGAACTCCTTCGGCGTCGCCTTCGACACCACGGGGACAGGCAATGGCGGATGCCCGTGATCTCGGTCACGAAACCGCCGGGTTCAAACGAGTATGGTCTGCCTGTACGCCCAGCTCAACGCCGAATCATGCAGAGGCCGTCTGCATTAATGCACATTCGGGTATTCGAGAACCACGGCTAGGCCTGGTCGAAGAAGGCGTTCCTGAACTCCAGGTCCAGCTGGCCGATTTCCGTCAGGAAGCCGTCGTGCCCAATGGGTGCGTTAATAACGTGCACCGGAACCTCCCCGGGCAGGGCCTCGGCAAGCTCATGGGACTGGGACGGGAAGTACAGCCGGTCCGAATCGACCGCCGCAATAAAGAACCTGGCGGTGACGTCCTTAAGGGTTTCCTGCAGGGTGCCACGGCCGCGGCAGATGTCGTGGCTCATCAGGGACTCGGTAATGGCGATGTAGCTGTTGGCGTCAAACCTTTTCACCAGTTTGGTCCCCTGGTGGTCCAGGTAGCTTTCCACCTGGTAGCGCCCGCGGTCCCCCAACGTGGCCTGCTGCAACGGGGATTCCGGTTCCTGGGCGCCGCGTCCGAACCGCGCCTCAAGTTCGTGGGCTGACCGGTAGGTGATGTGCGCAATCCTGCGGGCCAGCGCCAGCCCGGCTTCAGGGGCTGCGGAACCGTAGTAGTCGCCGCCCTGGAAGTTGGGATCCTGGCGGATGGCCAGCGTCTGCGCCTGGGCGAAGGCGATCTGTTCCGCCGTGCTGCTGGCTCCCACGGAAATAACGCCGCAACGCCTGACACGCTCCGGGTACGTTACTGCCCATTCCAGCGCCCGGGCGCCGCCCATGGAGCCGCCGATCACGGCGTACCAGGAGTCAATGCCCAGCTGGTCCGCCAGCCTGGCCTCCGCCTCGGTGCTGTCCCGCAAGGTGATCAGCGGAAACCGGGAACCCCAGGGCTTGCCGTCCGGCGCAGCTGACGCCGGTCCGGTGGAGCCATAGCAGCCACCCACAATGTTGATGGAGACCACGAAGAAGCGGTCAGTATCCACCGGCGCCCCCGGCCCGGCAAGCTGCTCCCACCAGCCCTCTTCGTCACTGCCGCCCCGGGTGACGTGCGTGCTCCCGGTCAGCGCGTGCTCGATCAGGACGGCGTTGCTGCGGTCCGCGTTAAGGGTCCCCCACGTTTCATAGGCCAACGTAACGTCAGGGAGGTGGCCGCCGGCTTCAAGGTCCAGCGCGCCAACGGAGAGGTATTTCAGGGTTCCGTCCGGCTGATCGACGGCGGGAACGGCACCGGCGGTTTCGGTGCTGGCCGTTTCGGTACGGGCGACTGTGATGGTCATCTTTGGAGCCTTTTCTTCGCGATTGCCTGCAGTCGGCTGACGGGCAGACCAGGTCCTCACCCGGGGCACCCCACCGCGAAGGAGGGTTGCCGGCCAGCAAGCCGGGGCTGTCGCTGGCACTCATGACCTCGCACGATTCTACGAAAAAGGACAGCGAAAAGGCGAAGCGTATGACGTTTTTGACGTCCGCTCCGCCGTTTCGCCTGCCTGCCTCAGGCCTCCTTGGCCGCCCGGAAGCCTGCTTCCAGGTCCGCAATGATGTCGTCAATATGCTCCAGGCCCACCGAAAGCCTGACGAGTCCGGGCGTGACACCCGCTACCGCCTGCTGTTCCGGGGACAGCTGGCTGTGGGTGGTCGACGCCGGGTGGATGACCAGGGAGCGCACGTCGCCGATATTAGCCACATGGGAGTGGAGCTCCAGCGCATCAACAAAGGCCTTCCCCGCTTCGGCGCCACCGGCCAGGTTGAAGCTGACCACCGCGCCGGTGCCGCGGGGGCCGTATTTCTGCCCGCGCTGGTACCAGGGACTTGACGGCAACCCGGCATAGGCGACGGATTCGACGTCGGACCTTCCTTCCAGCCAGGTGGCAACCGCCCTCGCATTGGCAACGTGCCTCTCCACGCGCAGGCTGAGCGTCTCCAGGCCCTGGGCAATGAGGAAGGCATTAAACGGAGCCACAGAGGAGCCAAGATCCCGCAGCAGCTGGACGCGGGCCTTGAGGATGTAGGCCAGGTTTGCTCCGAGCAGGCCGTCGGCGCCGAGGTCGCGCGCGAAGACCAGGCCGTTGTAGCTGGGATCGGGAGTATTAAAGCCCGGGAAGCGCTCCGGGTCCTTGCCGAAGTCGAAGTTGCCCGAATCCACGATCACACCGGCGATCGCCGTCCCGTGCCCGCCGAGGTACTTGGTGGCCGAGTGGACCACAATGTCCGCGCCCCATTCGATGGGCCGGATCAGGTAGGGCGTGGCCAGCGTGTTGTCCACGATCAGCGGAACCCCGGCCTCGTGCGCCACCGCTGAGACGCCTTCGATGTCCAGCACGTCCTGGCGGGGGTTGGAGACGACTTCGGCGAAGAACAGCTTCGTGTTCTCCTGGACTGCGTTCCGCCACTGGTCCAGGTTGTCCGGGTCTTCAACGAACGTCACGGAAATTCCAAAGCGCTTGAGCGTGTGTGCCAGCAGGTTGTACGTGCCGCCGTAGAGGCTTGGGCTGGCCACAACGTGATCGCCGGACTCTGCAACGTTCAGGATGGCGAAGGTCTCCGCGGCCTGACCCGAGCTCAGGAGCAGCGCGCCCAGGCCGCCTTCCAGGTTGGCGATCCGCTGTTCCACGGCGTCCTGCGTGGGGTTGCCGATTCGCGTATAGATGGGCGCAAGCTCGCTCAGGGCAAAGCGGTTGGCAGCGCTTTCGGCGGACGGGAAGACGAACGAGGTGGTCTGGTAGATGGGCAGTGCCCTGGCACCGGTTGCGGCATCAGGCTCCTGGCCTGCGTGGATCTGGCGGGTTTCAAAGGACCATGCGTTAGACAAAAATGTACTCCTTGTGGAAGCCCGGCATCATCAGGATCCGGGGCGCGCTTGCCGGCCGGCGGTTGCCGGACTGCCAGGTCCTCACCCGGGGCACCCCACCGCGGATGGAGGGTTGCCGGCCAGCAAACCGGGGTTTAGCGCTGGCACTCATGACCTGGAACCAGTGTAAAAACAGCTTCGGCCCGAGCAACAGGAGTATGACGAAGATGGTCGCCTATGACAGGTTCCCGCCTCGGATTCAGCTAAGGGTACCCTAAGCTGAGAGCCCCATCACAAAGTGCCAAGATGAAGGCATGCGCATGGATCACGTCTCTTACGCCTGTGAACACGACGGCCTCGCGGCCACTACCGAACGCATCGCCGCCGCACTCGGCGTCGACGCCGTGAAGGGTGGAGTCCACCCCCGCTTCGGCACCCGGAACATGATTATTCCCCTGGCCGGCCACAAGTACCTTGAAGTCGTTGAAGTACTGGACCACCCTGCATCGGACAAGGCCCCGTTCGGCCAGGCAGTCCGTGCCCGGTCCGCAGCCGGCGGCGGATGGATGGGCTGGTGCGTCGAGGTGGAAGACCTCGCCCCCTTTGAAATCCGGCTGGGCCGCTCCGCGGTCAACGGCAACCGCAAGTTCCCGGACGGCCGCGAGCTCGTCTGGAAGCAGATAGGCATCCTGGGACTCATCGCCGATCCCCAGGTGCCGTACATGCTCAAATGGGAAGGCGACCCCGCCCTTCACCCGTCAAACGCCTACGCAAGCAACGTCAAGATGTCCAGCCTGACCATTGCCGGTTCCGCCGAACGCGTGACCGAATGGCTGGGCGAGCCGGTGGAGAAGCCGCTGGAGGACGTGGCAGTGAACTGGATGGCGCCGCACGGCACCCCGGGAATCCTGTCCGTGACGTTCGAAACCGCCTCGGGCGCCGTCACTATCTGAGCAGTTCCGCTCTGGTCAACCAACAGCTTCGGCCGCTGGTTGCGGGTGCCAATGATGCCACCTGCAACCAGCGGCCGGATCCTTTTAAGCCGATTAACCCAGGCCTGTTAACTGCAGTGGCGCAGCTGCTGGCTTAGCCCAGGCCTATGGCACTGCCCGCCAGGCTGAAGCCCACAAAGGCCACAATGTCCAGCAGCGCGTGGGCGATGATCAGCGGCATGACCCTGCCGGTTTTGGTGTAAATCCACGCGAACACAATGCCCATCACCACATTGCCGATGAACGGACCGAACCCCTGGTAAAGGTGGTAGCTGCCCCGAAGCACAGAGCTGGCAAGGATTGCCATGGGAACGCTCCAGCTGAACCGGCCAAACCGGTCCATGAGGTACGCCACCACTATGACCTCTTCCACCAGGGCGTGCCGGATGGCGGAAAGGACCAGCACCGGAACCGTCCACCAGTAGGCGTCCAGTGCGCTGGGGATGATGGCCGTGGTGATGCCCAGCGCCCGGCCCGCTGCATAGAGCGCCAGCGAGGGAACGCCGATCAGCGCAGCCAGGCCGACGCCATAAAGAATGTCCCTGCCGGGCCGGCGGAAGTCCATGCCCAGCCGCGAGAACACCGATGGCGGCTCCCCCGTGGCCAGGCCCGGAACCGGCCTCAGCGAAAGTCCAGGGGCGTTCCTCGCCACGGCTCCCGGGGCCACGCCGGCCGCCGATCCCTGCCGTTCCGAGCTAAGGAAAAACAGCACCAGGGCCACCGGCACCAACGCGAAAACAATGTCCAGCAGCTGGTAGGTCAGGTCGAAATACTCGCGGCTGCTTTGGGAACGGTTGAGCGTGGACGTGCCCTCGGCCAAGGGAGCCCGGCTCATCTTGTCCAGCAGCTGCACCACCGAATACACGGCTGACTGCCCCAGTGACAGGCCAAGGACAATCCAGACTTCAAACCGCAGACGACGGCGGGACGTAACCAGCATGTTCCCATCTTGCCTGTTCTTCCCGGCAGTTTGCTGACTGGATGTTCCGGGCCTGTTATCCGGGTTGGCCTCGCTGCCCGCCACTGGGCTTTATGCTGGGGGCGTGAGCGCGCCAGGGAAAATCATCATGATCAGGCATGGCCAGTCTGCGGCCAACGTGGACCCTTCCATTTACAACCGCGTGCCTGACTACAGGATTCCGCTGACGGAGCTCGGTTTGCACCAGGCCAAGGCCGCCGGCGAGGCCGTGCGCCGCCAGCTGGACGGGCAGCAGGTCTGCGTTTATGTCTCGCCGTACCTGCGCGCCTACCAGACGCTCGAGGCGTTGAACCTCGGTTCGCTGGTGGACAGGGTGGTGGAGGAGCCTCGCCTACGTGAGCAGGACTGGGCCAACTTCCAGATTGCCGGGGACATCGAGGACCAGAAGGAGCTGCGCAATGCCTACGGGCACTTCTTCTACAGGTTCCGGGAAGGCGAATCCGGCTCTGATGTGTACGACCGGATCTCATCCTTTATGGAGACGCTGTACCGGCACTGGTCCAAGCCTTCCTACGCGCCTAATGCGCTCCTGGTCACCCACGGCCTCACCATGCGGCTGTTCTGCATGCGCTGGTTCCACTGGACGGTGGAGTACTTCGAGTCACTGAACAACCCGGACAACGCGGACGTGCGCACGTTGGTAAGGGGCGACGGCGGCCAGTACGTTTTGGATAAACCGTTCAGCCAGTGGGTGGAACGGTCGGTGGACGATTCCGTGCTGGATGCCCCGATCGTGACGTGGTAGCCGCCGGATCGGACCAAGAGGGTGCCGGTCAGCGGTCCTCCACCGGAGGCGCGACGATCACCTCTGTGCCGTTTGCCTCGAAAGCCGCGCGGTCCTCGGCGGACATGCCGTCGTCAGTGATCAGCCGGCGGAATTCGTAGCCGGCCATAGTGGCGAAGGACCGCTTCCCCACCTTGGAGGAGTCGGCCAGCACGTAGGAGACCGCGGCGCGCTGGGCCATCAGCGCGTTAACTGAAGCTTCACCCTCGTCCGTGATGGTGGGTCCGAATTCCGGGTCAATGCCGTTGACGCCGACGAACGCGATGTCCAGGGCAACCTTGCCCATGATGATGTCCGTGTAGGGGCCCACCAGTTCATAGGAACGCGGGTTGAGGATGCCGCCTGTCACCATGATCTTGATGTTGGGGCGTACGGCCAGCTGCGAGGCGATGTTGATGGCGTTGGTGACCACCGTCAGCGTGGCCCGTTGCGAGGGGGTGTTCAGGTCCGGCCGGGTGGCCAGCACCTGGGCGAGGGCGGTGCTGGTGGTTCCGCCGCTGAGGCCGATCACCGCGCCGGGCTCGATCAGTGCGGACGCTGCCATTGCGATCTGGTGCTTGGCTTCCGCGTGGTCGTCCCTGTTGTAGCGGCCGGGAAGGTCGTAGGAGACCACGCCGGTGGTGGCACCGCCCCTTGTCCGGCTGAGGAGCCGCTGCTTGGCCAGGCTGTCCAGGTCGCGGCGGGCCGTTGCCGGCGAAACGCCCAGGCGCGTGACAATGTCCTCGACGTCCACCTGTCCTGATTCGGCCAGGAGATCCAGGATCGCCGTCAGGCGTTCGGTGCGTGTCATCACTACCTCCGGGTGTGGACTAGGTGGTTTTCGCGAAAAGGGTCAAAAGGCGGGCAGCTTCCGGCACAAGTGCTTCCCGGCCTGCTTTCAGGTATGTCCGCGAATCCACCATGTCCGGATGCGTGTTCAAGTAGTTCCGCACGGCGCGCGTGAAGAACCCGTTGAGGTGGGTGGATACATTGATTTTAGTCATGCCTGCCCGGATCGCCGCGACGAGCACGTCATCCGCCACGCCCGAGGAGCCGTGCAGCACCAGCGGCACGTCCAGGGCTCCGCGCAGCCGGCCAATGAGTTCAAGGTCCAGGCTGGCGCTGCGGTCCGTCATGGCGTGCGATGAGCCAACAGCTACCGCCAGCGCATCCACGCCTGTCTCCTCGACGAACTGAAGTGCCTCGGCGGGGTCCGTCCGCACTCCAGGAGCATGGGCACCGTCCTTGCCGCCGATCTCCCCCAGCTCCGCCTCGACATACGCTCCCTGCGCATGGGCGTACTCGACGACGCGCCGGGTGGCCGCGACGTTTTCCGCGTAAGCCAGCCTGGCGCCGTCGTACATCACCGAACCGAAACCAAGGTCCACGGCCTGCAGCGCCAGTTCCTCGGATTCGGCATGGTCCAGGTGCAGCGCCACCGGAACGGCGGCATCCCGGGCGGCTGACAGTGCCGCCAGGGCAAGGGGTTCAAGTCCGCCGTGGTACGCGGCACAGTTCTGGGAGATCTGCAGGATCAGGGGCAGGCCCGCGGCCTCGGCACCCGCCACCAGGCCCTCCAGGGTTTCAAGGTGGATGATGTTGAAGGCGCCCTGGCCGGCGCCGCGGGCTACGGCGTCCTTGACCAGGTCTGCGGTGTTGACCAGGGTCATGCGATGTCCTTCCGGGACAGGACCAGTTGGCTTTCAAGCTCTGCGTACGACGCCGAGACCTCGCCTGCGGCAGGCATCAGGACGGCGGCGGCGGACCAGGCGGTTGCTGCCCGCAGGAGCGATGCGGCGTCCGAATGTGCCGCCAGGGCCACGGCAGCTGCTGCCACCGCGGCATCCCCGGCGCCGGTGGGGTTCCCGGCCAGTGGTTCCGGAAGGCGGGCGGTGAGGCAGTGCCCGGGGGAGGCGGCGTCGAAAAGCAGCATGCCCTCTTCGCCGGCACTGACCAGCACGCGCCTGGCACCGAGCGCCAGGAGCTGCCGGGCGGCGAGGACCCGGTTTGCCTCACCGGTGGCTTCGAGAAGCTCGTCGGAATTGGGCTTGAGGAGGTCCGCTCCGGCTGAGGCAGCCGCGAGGATTCCGGGACCTGACGTATCGATGACCGCCGGGACTCCAGCCATCCTGGCCAGGGCCACCAGGGAAGGATAGAAATCGGCAGGGGCAACGGGAGGCAGGCTGCCGGAACCCACCAGCGCGCCGGGCAGCTGGCCGTCATCAGCACCCAGGCTCTCCACGACGGCCGCTGCCAGCGCCCGCCAGTCCTCCTGCTGCAGTGGTGCGCCCGCCTCGTTGAAGATGGTGGTCTGCCCGCTGGCGGTATCCACCACGGCTACGCTGCGGCGCATGGGAGCCTCCACCGGGACAAGGCGGTGCGGTACCCCTGAAGCGGCGATCTCCGTGGCGAATTCGACGCCGGCGCTGCCGCCACACGGCGCAATGGCCAGGACGCTGTGGCCCAGCTGGTGCGCCACCCTGGCGACGTTGATGCCTTTGCCGCCGGCCCTGCTCTGTGGCGACTGCACACGGTGGCTGCCGCCGGGGGTTACGCCTGCCACGTGGTAGGTAACGTCAACGGCGGGGTTTGGCGTCACGGTGATGATGCGGGTCACGAGCCACCGCTTTGGTGCTCCACCTGGCTGGGCATGCCGGCTACCAGGTTCCGGGCATTAAGGGCGGCACCCAGCAGTCCGGCGTCCTGGCCCAGGTGTGCGCGGAGGATCACCGGGCGCCTGTGGAAGTCCAGCATGGCGTCGATCCGGCGTCGAAGGGGTTCCAGGAGTTCTTCGCCGGCTTCGGCCAGCCCGCCGCCGATCACCACGGCTTCGGTGCCGATGATGCTGACGCACTGGCAGATGCTGAAGGCCAGGGCATCTATGGCTTCGGACCAGATGCGTGCGGCAGTGGCGTCGCCGGCCCGTGCACGTTCCAGCACGGTCCTCGCTCCGGAGATGGGCTCCCCTGTTGCAGCCGCGAAGCGCTTCGCGATGCCGCCGGCCGAACCCAGCGACTCAAGGATTACGGTGCCTGGTCCGTCAGGATCGGGCACCAGCGCGTGGCCCAGCTCACCGGCATATCCGCCCGCAGTCACGGCGCGGTCGCCGGAGAAAACAGCTGCCGCAATGCCGGTGCCCACCACCATGACCAGGACGTCGCCGAATTCCCGGGAAGCTCCGTAGCGGTGTTCGACGGCGGCTGCCGAACGGACATCGTGGTCAAAAGCCACCGGAACGCCCAGCCGGCGGCTGCCCTCGGCCGTGAACGGAAAGTCCCGCCAGCGCAGGTTGGCCGAGTAGATGCCGATGCCGGCCACCGGGTCAACGATGCCGGGCACCACAATGCCGGCAGCGGCGGGCGGGATGCCCGGGAATTCGGAAGCCAGCTCCGCAGCCAGCCCGGACAGGCGGTCCAGGATTACCTCCGCCGGACGGTGGGGATCAAGGGGGGTGGGGACGCGCCGCATCCCGAGGACCGTGCCCTCACCGTCAACGAGGCCGGCCTTGATGTCTGTACCGCCGACGTCGAAGGCCAGGACGGCGGCAGGCTGACCGCCTGGTACGGCTGCTGGAGCAGGACCTAGGACCATCGTGCTGCCCTACGCGGAAGGATCGAGGATGACAGAGCGCGTCAGGTTCCGGGGAAGATCCGGGTTCATGCCCCGCACCCTGGCACGCTCGAGGGTGACCTTGTGGACCCGGGCCAGTTCGGCCAGCGGGTGCTTGCCGTTGCTGATGTAAAGGGCCCCTGTTGCCGCCATGTCGCGATCAAGGCCCTCGGGCTGATCGCCGAACAGCCAGGTGACACGTCCCGGCGCAGCAATGGAGATGGGGCCATGGCGGTACTCCATGGCCGGGTAGGACTCTGTCCACCCCTGCACGGCTTCGCGCATTTTCAGGGCTGCCTCATGGGCAAGGCCCACTGTCCAGTTGGTGCCAAGGAACGTGAACTGCTCCGCGTCCAGAAGTTCCTGTTCAACGGGAGCGCTGACGGCGGTCCGGGCGTCCTCCACCGCGGCGGCCAGGTCAACGCCCAGGCTGCTGAGCAGGTAGGCGAGCGCACTGGTGGCAAAGCGGGTCTGGACCACTGAGCGCTCATCGGCGTAGGGAAGACCGATGATGGCGTCCGCCAGCCCCACAATGGGTGATTCCGTATCGCCAATAATGGCAACCGTTGGCACTGTTCCCTTCAATGCGGTCAGCAGCTCAAGCACCTCTGTGGTGGTACCGGAGCGCGTAATGGCCACAACGGCGTCGTACTGGCGTCCGGCACTGTTGCTGTTGACGAAGGCTTCCGATGCTGCGAAGGCATCGGTGACGCCCTTGCCCGCGGATTCCCTGGCCGCCGCGTAGCTTTGCGCCATGAACCAGGAGGTGCCGCAGCCCACGACGGCGACCCGGGCACCGTCCGCGGGAAGCAGCTGCTCGGACGCGGCCTGTTCCACGGCACGCGCCCAAACGTCCGGCTGCGAGGTCAGCTCTTCGTCCATGAAGGCGCCCAGGGTTTCGTTGCTCATTGCGCGTGCCGCTCCAGTTCTACAGGTCCACCTCCGCGCAGGTTCCCCGGGGGCCTGACAGCGCAGTGACGTTTTATGATCTGTAGAAACAGTAAACGATCAATTTCGCGCGCACAAGGAGCAACGCCCCAATCGCGGCTTCGTGAACCCCGGGTTCAGCTGCCGGCCGGGAAAGCCCGCCGTCCGGCACGCCACACCGTGTGCGTCAGCGGCATGCCGGGACGGTAGGCAAGATGTGTGGCGGACGGCGCATTCAGCAGCTGCACGTCGGCACGGTGGCCGACGGCGATCGAGCCCACTGCGCGTTTGCCATCCACGTCCTTCCCCGTTTCCCGGCGCAGGGCCATTGCCCCGCCGAACGTCGCGGCTCGCACTGCCTCCTCGACGGAGAGGCCCATCTGCAGGATGGCCGTGGTAACGCAGTAAGGCATGGAGCTGGTGTAGGAGGTTCCCGGATTGCAGTTGGAAGCCAGGGCCACAGGAACCCCGGCGTCCAGCAGGCGCCGGGCCGGGGCAAGCGGCTGCCTGGTGGACAGATCGCAGGCCGGAAGGCAGGTGGCCACGGTCCCCCGGCCTTCGGACCAGCTGCCGGCGAGGGCCTGGACGTCGGCATCGGACAAATAGTTCACGTGGTCCACGCTGGCGGCCTTGAACTCTACAGCCAGCTGCACCCCGGGCCCTTCACCCAGCTGGTTGCCGTGCACGCGCAGCCCCAGGCCGGCGGCACTGCAGGCCTCAAGGACACGCCGGGACTGCGCCTCATCAAAGGCACCCGTTTCGCAGAAGACGTCAGCCCAGGAAACGTAGGGCAGTACCGCCTGCAGCATGGGGCCGCAGACCAGGTCCACGTAGTCCTCCGCCGAAATGCCGGCCGGAACCAGGTGCGCGCCCAGGAACGTCACGTCGTCGGCCACAGTGGAGGCGATCCGGGCGCTGCGGGCCTCGTGCTCCACATCCAGGCCGTAACCGGTCTTGGTCTCCAGGTACGTGGTGCCGAGCGACGTTGCCTCCGCCACGCGCCCCAGCAGCAGCCGGGTCAGGTCGTAGTCCGACGTGGCCCGGGTGGCGCCCGTAGTCACGGCGATGCCGCCCGCGCTGTAATCCTGCCCGGCCATCCTGGCGGTGAATTCGGCCGTGCGGTCGCCGGCGAACACCAGGTGCGTGTGGGAATCGACCCAGCCCGGCAGCACGGCACGCCCGCCGGCATCAACGGCTTCATCAGCGGCCGGCGCCGCAGAGGCGGAACCGACCCAGGAAATCCGTTCGCCTTCGAATACCATTGCGGCGTCGGTGAGGGTACGGCCTTCGGCGTCCTGGGTCATCAGTTCGCCGATGTTGGTGATCAGAGTGCTCATACGGACATTCTTCAGCCTCGGATGGAAAACCGCGCCGGATCCAGCAGCTGTGCCGTCCGGGATTCCGGAATGTCCTGTTCCGCGGTGCGGTGCGCGCTCCCGGAATCATGGCCCAGGATCAGCCCGGCTGCGAGCTCGGCAATACCGGAGGAGGTCTGGAAGCCATACCCGCCCTGTCCGGCCAGCCAGAAGAAGCCGCGCGCCTCGGCGTCGAACCCCACCACCGGAATCCCGTCCGCGGGTGAGGTCCGCAGCCCGGTCCAGGCGCGCCGGATGCCCCTGATTCCGAGCGTGGTGGCCTGCTCCAGCCGGGCAACCACGCGCTCAACGTCCGCCTGCCGCGGCTGCGCATCCTCCGCAGCGCTGGGTTCGGACTCAGCCGGAGAGATCAACACGCCGCCATCCTCCGGCCGGAAATAGAAGGAATCATCAGCCGCGGCCACCATGGGTGCGGCCGGGGCGGGAGGATGGTCGACGTCGGCAATCGCCGCAGTGCGCCGGTAGGGCTGGAGCCCCACGCGTTCCACGCCGCTGATGACGGCAAGCTCGTCAGCCCAGGCCCCGGCAGCGTTGACCAGGACCCCGGCCTGCAGGGCCTCCTGGCCGGCACCGATCTGCCAGCCGCTGCCGAGGGGCTGCGCAGAATGGACCCGCGCGCCGGTGATGATGTCCGCACCGGCGGCTATGGCCAGCTGCCGGTGGTCCTCAATCAGGAGCGGCGCATTGCAGGCGAAGGACCCCGAATCCAGCCCGGCAGCCTCAAACCATTCAGGACGCAGGACCGGGCACAGCTCCAGGGCCCGGGCGTGGCTGATGGGCTCCATGTGGCCACTGGCCTTCTCCGCAACGTCTGGAGCCGAGCCCACCAGCATAAAACCGCGCGGCGACAGCACCTGCCCGGACGCCCGGCCGGCGTCCCGGGCCATCATCAGCTCGAGGGTCCGGACGGTCAGTTCCTGAACCACCTGCGGACCGTAGCTGGGAATGAGCTGCCGGGCAGACCGTGAGGAGGAGTGGTAGGCCAGCTCCTGTTCCGCCTCCACCAGCGCTACCGAGCACTCCCCTGCCAGTTCCGAGGCAAGGGAGAGCCCGGCAATCCCACCGCCAACGATTACCACGTCATAGTTCGCCGCCATGGCACCATCCTTGCAGAGCCGGCGCACGGAAGCCGCGTGCCGCCGTCGTACTTCCCCGGAAAACCCTTAGCCGGCGATCGCGGTGCGGCTGGCCACAAACGCCTGGACGCAGCGCTCCACGTCCTCCGCGCTGTGTGCGGCGGAGAGCTGGACGCGGATGCGCGCGGCACCCTTGGGGACCACGGGGTAGCTGAAGGCGGTGACGAAAACGCCGTCGCCCAGCATGTGGTCCGCCACCTTGGCCGCCATCACGGCGTCGCCAAACATCACCGGGATGATGGCGTGTTCGCCTTCAAGAAGGTCAAAGCCTTCCTCGGTCATCCTGGTGCGGAAGTGCGCAGCGTTTTCAAAGAGCCTGCCCCGCAGCTCCGCGGAGTTTTCCACGAGGTCCAGCGCCTTGAGGGTCGCTGCGACGATCGACGGCGCCAGCGAGTTGGAGAACAGGTAGGGGCGGGCCTTCTGGCGGAGCATGGCCACGATGGCCGCACGGCCGGAAACGTAACCGCCGGATGCGCCGCCCAGGGCCTTGCCGAAGGTGCCGGTGTAAATGTCCACCCGGTCCGAGACTCCTGCATGCTCGGGGGTTCCGGCGCCGGTGGAGCCCATAAAGCCCACGGCATGGGAGTCGTCCACCATCACCAGGGCGCCGTATTTGTCCGCGAGGTCACAGATCGCTTCCAGGGGCGCCAGGTAGCCGTCCATGGAGAAGACGCCGTCCGTAACCACGATGGTCCGGCGCGCGGGGTTTTCTCCCGTGGTGGCCTCGATCAGCCGTGCTTCGAGCTCGGCCATGTCGCGGTTGGCGTAGCGGTACCGGCTGGCCTTGCAGAGCCGGATGCCGTCAATGATCGAGGCGTGGTTGAGGGCATCGGAAATGATGGCGTCTTCGGGGCCGAAGAGGGATTCGAACACCCCGCCGTTCGCATCGAAGCAGCTGGAGAACAGGATGGTGTCCTCGGTGCCAAGGAATTCCGAAACACGGGCTTCGAGTTCGAGGTGCAGGTCCTGGGTGCCACAGATGAAGCGGACGGAGGCCATGCCGAAGCCCCGCGAATCCAGGGCGTCCTTGGCTGCCGCAATGATGTCCGGATGGTCGGCCAGGCCCAGGTAGTTGTTGGCGCAGAAGTTCAGCACTGCGCGGGCAGGATCGCCCAGCTGGCCGGCCGCGATGTGGCTGCCCTGGGGTGAATCGATGTGGCGTTCAGTCTTGAACAGGCCTGCCGTGCGCAGGGCTGCCAGCTCGTCCTCGAGCTGGTCCTTGAGGGAGGTGTACATGGTGCTCCTTAGAGTTCAGTCGAGTTAGAGTTCGGTCCAGTCGAGGACAACTTTGCCGCCGGTGCCAGCGCGGGCAATGTCGAAGCCCTTCTCCCACTCCGAGGCGGGAAGCTTGTCCGTAACCACTGCGGAGATGCTGGCGTGGAGGGTGGGGTTGGAGGACAACATGGCGCTCATGGCATACCAGGTCTCAAACATCTCGCGTCCATAGATGCCCTTGAGGGTCAGCATGTGGGTGACTACCTTGCCCCAGTCGATGTCGATCGACTGGCTGGGCAGGCCCAGCATGGCGATGCGGCCGCCGTGGTTCATGTTGTCGATCATCTCAGGCAGCGCGGTGGGGTGTCCTGACATTTCCAGCCCGATGTCGAAGCCTTCGCGCATGCCAAGCGCTTGCTGGGCCTCCTTGACCCGGGTGGTGGAAACATCGATCGCCAGGTCCACGCCGAGGTCGCGCGCCAGCTGCAGCCGCGGACCGGAAACGTCAGTAATGGCGATCTTCCGGGCGCCGGCGTGGCGGGCCACGGCGATGGCCATCAGCCCAATGGGCCCGGCTCCGGTAATCAGCACGTCCTCGCCCACCAGCGGGAAGCTGAGGGCGGTGTGCACGGCGTTGCCGAAGGGATCAAAAATGGCGCCGAGCTCAGGCGTGACGGAGGGATCGTGGTGGACCCAGACGTTGGTTTCGGGGATGACGACGAACTCAGCAAAGGCGCCGTCGCGCTGCACACCGACGGACACGGTGTGGATGCACATCTGGCGGCGGCCGGCCCGGCAGTTGCGGCAGATCCCACAAACGATGTGCCCCTCGCCGGATACCCGGTCACCGACCTTGACGTCCCGGACATCCGCGCCGGTTTCCACGACTTCGCCGTAGAACTCGTGGCCTGCGATCAGGGGCGTTTCGATGATGCTTTGGGCCCAGGCATCCCAGGACTGGATGTGCAGGTCGGTGCCGCAGATCCCGGTGGTCATCACGCGGATCTTGACGTCGCCGGGGCCCGCTTCCGGTTCCGGGCGGTCAACGAGTTCGAAGCCGGCGTGCGCGCCGGACTTGTAGAGAGCCTTCATGGATCCCATTAGAAGCCCTGGCACTGGTTAGAACAAGCTCAAGTATCTCACTCAATGATTTAGGAATTACTAATGCATACTGCTTTGCCGGGTCATATTGGAACAAGCCCTTGAAATCGCTTTGGTATACCAAATAGAGTGATCGGTACCACTTTCATCCTCCCCGTCCCCAGGAGAACCCATGTGCAACCACGACCACTCCGCTCCCGCCCTGCCGCCCGAAGGCCTGTCCCGTCGCGGAGTCCTCGCAGGGGCCACCGCCCTTGCCGGAATCACCCTCGCCAGCGTCGCTGCCCAGTTGGGCAACGCACCCGCAGCACACGCGGGAGAACAGCCGGCTGCCCCCAGCTATCACGGCAGGCCCGCAACGCCGGGGGCGGTCGTGATCGAGGGCGGAACCATAGTTGATCCGCTCACTGGGGACGCCATCGCGGACGGTGTCCTGGTGCTCGACGGCGGCAAGGTCACCGCCGTGGGAACGCGCGACGCCACCCGCAAAGCGGTGGCCGACGTTGCCGGCCGCGCCCAGGTGCTGAACGCCGCAGGGCGCTGGGTGGTGCCGGGCCTGGTGGACGTGCATGTCCACGCCAACGCACTGGCAGACACGCGGCTCATCCTCCAGGGCGGCGCCACCAGCGTCCGGAGCGGATCCTCCAGCTTTTACCAGGACGTTGCGCTGGCCGGCCTTCCCGCCTGGGCGCCAGGGGCCACTCCCCGGATGCGCCCTGCCGGCCTCTTTGTATCACCGGAACTGGGCGATTCGGTCCTCGCCCCTCTGGCCGCGTTGCGCAACGGCATCGTTGATCCGGCCGATCTGGCCTACCTGACCCGCGTCAACCTCAGCCGCGGCGCCGAAGTCATCAAGACCCGCGCCAACCCCCGCGCCGGGCTCGCGGAGCAGGATCCCCGCGAACTGGTCTACGACGTCGACCAGCTCTCGGCAATCGTGCACGCCGCCCGCGGCGCCGGCGTCCTGTGCCACGCCTACAGCGCTGAAGGAATCGACGGCGCCGTCCGGGCCGGGGTGCGGAGCATCGAGCACGGCGTCTTCGTCACGGAGGCGACTATTGCCGAAATGGCCGGCCGCGGTACCTTCTTCACGCCCACCATGGACGCCATCACCAGCATGGCCCGCTCCGCCAATCCCGTCCTGGCGGCCCGGGGCGCCGAGTACACCCCGGTCATCCAGGCCGCCGTCCGCGCAGCGCACGAAGCCGGAGTCACAGTGGTGGCCGGAACGGACTCCTTCGGCACCGACGTCACTCCGCTGGGCACAGAGGTGCGGCTGCTCACTGAGGCAGGGCTGTCGCCGCTGGAGGCCCTGCGTTCGGCAACCACGCATGCAGCCCGGCTCCTTGGCTGGGAAGGCAAGGCCGGACGCCTGGTGGCCGGTGGATTCGCAGACGCAGTGATTGTCGACGCCGATCCCCTCGCCGACGGAACGGCGCTGGAAAAGGTGCGTGCCGTCGTCGCACAGGGGACAGTGGTGCGCAACGACGCCTGAGCAGGCTTCAGTATTCCTACACGGTGGAGGCTGACGCTTTAGGCTTGGCTCATGGATATTCGGCAGCTTCAGGTGCTTCGGGAACTCGGTGAGCTGGGCAGCGTGAAAGCCGTAGCGGACACCATGATGGTGACCCCTTCCGCGGTGTCCCAGCAGCTGGCCCTGCTCCAGCGCAGTGCCGGTGTCCCCCTCACCCGCAAGGA
Source organism: Pseudarthrobacter sp. J47 (assembly GCF_049810315.1). Taxonomy (GTDB): domain Bacteria; phylum Actinomycetota; class Actinomycetes; order Actinomycetales; family Micrococcaceae; genus Arthrobacter. The sequence goes on along the minus strand of NZ_CP187358.1, from coordinate 1,282,264 downwards.
GGGACGGAACCTGGTGCTGACCGACGCCGGCCAGGTCCTGGCAGATGCCGGAGGTGCCGTGGTGCGGGCCATGGCACAGGCCCGGGCAGCGATTGACACCTACCAGGAAGCGCCGGACGCCGCCGTCACGCTGAGTGGCTTCCACAGTGCGGGCCAGGCGCTTTTCGCTCCCCTGGCCCGCGAGCTCGAGGGGCCTGATCTTCCCAGGGTCAGGTTCTCCGACGAGGACGTGGCACAGCAGGACTTCCCGGCCCTTACGGCCCGCTACGACCTGGTCCTGGCGCACCGGATGGAACACAGCCCGCCGTGGCCCGAAGACCGCGTGTCAGTGATAACGCTGGCCAGCGAACCACTGGATGTGGCGGTGCCCCGCGACCACCACCTGGCCGCCAAGGAGACGCTGACCGTTGAGGACGTTGCCGGTGAACCCTGGGTGACCAGCCGCCCCGGGTATTCGCCGGATGACGTCCTCCGTGCAGTGGCCGCGGTGGCCAGCCGGCCCCTGGAGATCGTCCACCGGGTCAATGACTACACCACCGTGGCCTCACTGGTGGCAACGGGAAGCGTCCTGGGCCTGCTCCCCCGGTTTACCTCCAGCCCGGTACTGGACCAGGGCGGGCGGACCGGCGTCGTCCTCCGTCCGCTGGGCGGCATCAACACCCGGCGCCGGATCGACGTGCTGGCCCGTCCGGAGAACCTGGAACGGCGCTCGGTGCGGGCCGTCTGCGACGCCCTGGCGAAGGTGATGAGGGGCCTGGGCGGTTAAACCCAAGTAGCTCGCAGATAACGCTCCCAAAACCGGGTTTTGAGTGCGTTATCTGCGAGCTACTTGGGCTGGCGGGCTAGACGGTGACGCCCAGCTTCTCCAGGATCAGTTCGCGGACCCGGCCTGCATCAGCCTGCCCGCGGGTTGCCTTCATGACGCCGCCAACGATTGCGCCGATGGCCTGCACCTTGCCGCCACGGATCTTGTCCGCAACATCCGGCTGGGCGGCCAGTGCGGCGTCGATCGCTTCCAGCAGCGGACCGTCGTCGGAGACAACGGCAAGGCCGCGCTTCTCGATGATCTCCGCGGGCGTGCCTTCACCGGCCAGGACAGCATCCAGGACTTCTGCCGCCATCTTGTTGTTGATGCTGCCGGCTTCCACCAGCTTGCTCAGTTCAACGATGGTGGCGGGCTGCACGCCCAGCTGGCCGGGATCCACGTCCGCTGCCTTGGCGCGGCCGACGATCTCGCCCATCCACCACTTACGGGCAACGGTGGCCGAAGCGCCTGCCGCAATGGTTTCCTCGATCTCGTCCATCACACCGGCGTTCACGACGTCGCGGAATTCCAGGTCCGAGTAGCCCCAGTCGGCCTGCAGGCGCTTGCGGCGCTCCGCGGGCGGCTCGGGCAGTGTGGCGCGGAGTTCCTCAACCCATTCGCGGGAAGCCACAACCGGCACCAGGTCCGGCTCCGGGAAGTAGCGGTAGTCGTCGGCGTCCGACTTGGGACGGCCGGACGTGGTGGTCCGGGTGTCCTCATGCCAGTGCCGGGTTTCCTGGACAACAGGCTCGCCCGAATCCAGGACGGCTGCATGCCGCTGGATTTCGTAGCGGACGGCATGTTCGACGGCGCGCAGCGAGTTCACGTTCTTGGTTTCGGACCGGATGCCGAACCGTTCCCGGCCGTGCGGACGCAGCGACACGTTGGCGTCGCAGCGGACGTTGCCGCGTTCCATGCGGGCATCGGAAACGCCCAGGTTCTTCACGATTTCCCGGACAGCCGCGACGTACGCCTTGGCAAGTTCGGGCGCGCGGGAACCGGCGCCCTCGATGGGCTTGGTGACGATTTCCACCAGCGGAACACCTGAGCGGTTGTAGTCCACCAGTGAGTAGTCCGCGCCCTGGATGCGGCCGGCAGCGCCACCCATGTGGGTCAGCTTTCCGGCGTCTTCCTCCATGTGGGCCCGCTCGATTTCCACGCGGAAGACGGTGCCGTCAGAGAGTTCGATGTCCAGGTAGCCGTCATACGCGATGGGTTCGTCGTACTGGGACGTCTGGAAGTTTTTGGGGGTGTCCGGGTAGAAGTAGTTCTTCCGGGCGAAGCGGCAGCTCTCGGCGATCTTGCAGTTCAGCGCCAGGCCGATCTTGATCGAGGATTCGATGGCCGTTTTGTTCACTACCGGAAGGACGCCGGGCAGGCCCAGGTCCACTTCGTTGACGTTGGTGTTGGGCTCATCGCCAAACACGTTGGGCGCGGAGGAGAACATCTTGGTCTTGGTGTTCAGCTCAACGTGGACCTCAAAACCGAGTACGGGATCGTACTTGGCCATGGCCTCTTCGAAGCTCAGGATTGCGTCAGTCATTAGTGCGAACCTCCGTGGGTTTCGACGAGGGTCTCAACAGGCTCGACCACCTTGGTTTCGACCAGCTCAACCAGCGACGGGGCCTGGTCCAGCAGCGGGCCTCCCCATTTGGCTTCGAGCAGGGATTCAAGGACGGCACCCACACGGTAGAGGCGTGCGTCCTGGCGGGCCGGGGCGAGCAGCTGGATGCCCACGGGAAGTCCGTCCTCGTCGGCCAGGCCGCCGGGCAGGGACAGTCCCGGAACACCGGCGAGGTTGGCCGGAATGGTGGCGACGTCGTTGAGGTACATGGCCAGCGGGTCATCGAGCTTCTCGCCCAGTTTGAACGCCGTGGTGGGCGCGGTGGGGGAAATCAGGACGTCCGCCTTGGCGAACGCGGCATCGAAGTCGCGCTGCACCAGGGTGCGGACCTTCTGCGCTGAGCCGTAGTAGGCGTCGTAGTAGCCGGCGCTCAGGGCGTAGGTGCCCAGGATGATGCGGCGCTTGACCTCGTCGCCAAATCCGGCGGCGCGGGTGGCGCCCATTACGCGTTCAATGGTGAGTGGCGCATCCTTGGGCAGGACGCGCAAACCGAACCGGACGCCGTCGAACTTTGCCAGGTTGGAGGAGGCCTCCGACGGCATGATCAGGTAGTAGGCGCCCAGCGCGTACTGGAAGTTGGGGCAGGAAACCTCGACGATTTCCGCGCCGGCACCCTTGAGCAGTTCCAGCGACTCGTTGAAGCGGTTCTCGACGCCGGCCTGGTAGCCCTCGCCGTGCAGCTCCTTGATGATGCCGATCCGCAGTCCCTGGACGTTGCCAATGCTGGCTGCGGCCACGAGGTCCGCCAGCGGGTCCGGCAGCGATGTGGAGTCTGCGGGATCGTGCCCGCCAATGACCTGGTGCAGCAGCGCCGAGTCCAGCACGGTGCGCGAGACGGGGCCGATCTGGTCCAGCGAGGATGCCATGGCGATGGCACCGTAGCGCGAAACGCTGCCGTAGGTGGGCTTCACGCCCACGGTTCCGGTGACTGCGCCGGGCTGGCGGATGGAGCCGCCGGTATCCGTGCCCAGGGCCAGCGGAGCCTCAAAGGCGGCGACGGCGGCAGCGGAACCGCCGCCGGAGCCGCCGGGGATCCGGTCCAGGTCCCAGGGGTTGCGGGTGGGGCCGTACGCCGAGTGCTCGGTGGAGGAGCCCATGGCGAATTCGTCCAGGTTGGTCTTGCCCAGGATGGGCATTTTGGCGGCGCGGAGCCGCTTGACCACCGTGGCGTCGTAGGGGCTGTGCCAGCCCTCGAGGATCTTTGAACCGGCCGTGGTGGGCTGGCCAATGGTGACGATCAGGTCCTTGACGGCGATGGGCACGCCGGCCAGCGCGTGCAGCGACTCAGCCCCGGAGCCACCGGCGGCGCGGATGGAGTCGACCTCCGCGGCCACCGCGAGCGCTTCTTCGGTGTTGACGTGCAGGAAGGCGTTGACGCCGCGGTCCCCACCGTCGACGGCGGCAATCCGGTCAAGGTGCGCCTGCGTCACTTCGACGGCGGAGACCTCGCCCGCGGCCAGTTTCCCGGCCAGCGTGGCGGCGGAGGAGCGGATCAGCGAGGCTGCGTCCTGGGTGTTCAGTTCAGTCATGGTTACGCCTCATCCAGGATTGCCGGGACCTTGAAGCGGTTCTCCGCCGAGTCAGGTGCGCCGGAGAGCGACTGCTCAGCGGTGAAGGTGTGGCCCACAACGTCTTCGCGGAACACGTTGGTCAACGGGATGGGGTGCGACGTAGCCGGAACGTCGTCACCGGCGGCCTCGCTCACCGACTTGACGGACTCGACGATGACGGCGAGTTCGCCCGCCATCCTGTCCAGCTCTTCAGCACTCATCTCGATGTGAGCAAGCCGCGCGAGATGCGCAACATCCTCACGGTTGATCGCAGCCATGGATCTCCCCTGCACGTTCGAATTGGTTTCCGGTCCAGTCTAGTGCTTCCAGCCGGTGCCAACGTGCTGCGCAGCCGGGCTCAACCGATCCCGATGGCGCCGGTCAGCATGCCGATTCCCAGCATGACCAGGGACACCACCGCACTGCGCCACAGGACCTTCTTGTGGTGGTCGCCCAGATCAACCTTGGCCAGCGACACCAGCAACAGGATGGCGGGGACCAGCGGGCTCTGCATGTGGAACGGCTGGCCGGTAATGGAGGCGCGGGCCATCTCGGCTGCGCTAATGCCGAAGTGTGCCGCGGTTTCGCTCAGGACGGGCAGCACGCCGAAGTAGAAGGCGTCATTGCTCATGAAGAAGGTCATGGGGATGCTGAGGACGCCGGTGATAACGGCCATAAACGGGCCCATGTCGGAGGGGATGATCTGGACCAGCCACGCAGACATGGCTTCCACCATGCCCGTGCCGGTCAGGACACCGGTCAGGACTGCGGCGGCCATGACCATGCTCACGACGGCGACAATGGACGGAGCGTGCGCGATCAGCTGGGTGCCCTGGTCCTTGACCTTGGGGAAGTTCACCAGCAGGGCGACGGCGGAACCCACCATAAAGACGTACGGCAGGGGCACCAGATCGGCGATCAGCATGCCCATGACCGCAACCGTGAGGGCGAGGTTGAACCAGAACAGCTTGGGCCGAAGCGTGGTGCGGTTGGGGTCCAGGGCGGTGTCCGCCATCGCGGTGTCGTGCACGTCGACCAGCGTTTCTGGACGTTCCAGCACAGCAACGGAACCGCCGCCTGCAGGCCCTGCCGGGAGGGGGGCAGGTGCGCCCTTGCCACCGGCGCCTCCGGCGGATACTGGCGTGCCGCCGTCGAACGCTTCCGTGGTGAAGGGGTCCGCGGAGGAAGGCGTGCCCCAGATTTCCGGCTGGGTGGCGCGGAGGCGGTTGCGTTCCTGCAGGCCCAGCAGCCAGGCGAAGACCAGGACAACAGTGATGCCGCCAATGAGGGACGGCAGCATCGGAACGAAGACCTCATTGACGTCGATCTTCAGCGCCGTGGCGGCGCGTGCCGTAGGGCCGCCCCACGGGACGATGTTCATGGTGCCGTTGGCCAGGCCGGCCACGCAGGTCAGGACCACGGGGCTCATCTTCAGCCGCAGGTAGATGGGCAGCATGGCGGCGGTGGTGAGGATGAAGGTGGTGGAGCCGTCGCCGTCCAGTGACACTGCGGCAGCCAGCAAGGCGGTGCCCAGCACCACTTTGGCGGGGTCATTACCCAGCTTGCGGAGGATGAACTTCACCAGCGGATCAAAGAGCCCGACGTCGATCATCAGGCCAAAGTAGATAATGGCGAACATCAGCAGCGCCGCGGTGGACGTCATGGACTTCATGGAATCCAGGACCATGTCCCCGATCCCCAGCCCCGCGCCTGCAAACAGGCCAAAAACGGTGGGAACGATGATCAGCGCCAACACTGGCGTCAACTTCTTCGTCATGATCAGCACCATGAATACCGCGATCATTGCGAATCCAAGTAATACCAGCACGGCCGGCTCCTTCTTGTGAACGGCGGCACAACGGTGTGACGCGTGCTACAGACTGTAGGGTGGCGCCGGTCACGGCTGTGCCTTTGGCTCAATTGATTGGCATACTGCTTATTGGGAGCATTTTGCTCATTGTGCTCACCGATCCGTTCCGTCCCGTTACTGACAGCCGGACACCATCCGCACTTCAGCCACAGCGCCAAGGGAGGCCCATGACACGCTCTGCTGCCCGGCGGCCGTGGCGCTTCTCTACCCAGACGCTCCTGCTCCAGCTTGGCGTGGTGCTGCTGGTGGTTATGCTCAGCGCCGGTGTGCACGCGTGGCTCAGTTACGACCGCGCAGGCCGCGAAGCGGAGAACCAGGCACTGACCCTTGCCCGCACCGTGGCTTCCGATCCCCGCGTCCGGGCGGACGTGGCCGGCATCAGCGCCCGGGAAGGCACTCCCCCGGCGGCCGAGCTCCTTACCGGACCGCTCATGGGGGTTGCCGAGGGTGCCCGTACCAGGACGGGTGCACTGTTTGTGGTGATCACCGATGAGACAGGGCTGCGGCTGGCCCATCCCGACGCCGATCGCCTGGGTGAACAGGTCAGCACGGACCCCTCCGAGGCCCTGGCCGGCCGGGAGGTGACCACGCGAAACACCGGAACCCTGGGGCCCTCGGCGGGCGCGAAAGTGCCTGTCTACGCACCCGGAACGGGCTCCGTTGTTGGCGAGGTCAGCGTGGGCTACTCCATGGAAACCGTGGGTGAAAGCCTGGGCCGGGACATCGGCCCGGTGGCCATCACAGCAGCTGCTGCCCTCCTGGCCGGCGTGCTGGCCTCATTCCTGCTGCGGCACCGGCTGCAACGGCTCACGCTTGGCCTTGAACCCGAAGAAATCAGCACCCTGGTCCACGACCAGGTGGCAGTACTGCAGGGTGTGGACGACGGCGTCATCGGCGTCTCCGCGGAAGGCCGGATCACCGTCTTCAACGCCGCCGCGCAGCGGATGCTGGACCAGCCCGACCTTGCCGGAACACCATGGCGGGACGCGCCCGTTCCGGAGCTCCTGAAGTCCCTCACCCGCCCCGACGCGGACGAGGCCGACGCCCAGGAACTGGTTGCCGGGGGCCGGGTCATCGTGGCCAGTGCACGCAAGGCCCTGCACCGAAGTGACGACCTCGGCTGGGTGCTGATGCTCCGGGACAGGACCGAACTGCAGCAGCTCACCCGCCAACTGGACGCGGTGGGCACCATGTCCACAGCACTCCGCGCGCAGCGCCACGAGTTCGCCAACCAGCTGCACACGATCGCCGGCTTCCTGAGCATCGGCCAGCACCGCGACGCCCGTGACTACCTGGCACGCCTGGCGGCCACCGGGCCGCTAAAGTTCCCCGTGGACCAGGCCGAACTGCTCCAGGACCCGTACCTGCAGGCCTTCGTAGGCGCCAAGGGAGTGGAGGCTGACGAACGCGGCGTGACGCTGCGCATTGGTCCAGAGACACTGGTGCGCGGCCAGGTCAGCGAGCCGCAGGACGTCACCACAGTGTTGGGGAACCTTTTGGATAACGCGGTGAATGCCGCCGTCGCCGGTTCCTCCACAAACCGGTGGGTGGAGCTGGAACTGCTGGATGAGCCGGCTCCGGACACCGCTGTCGGCGGCACTGAGGCTGGTCCTGAGGGTGGTGTGCTGTACATCGTCGTGGCGGATTCCGGTGACGGCCTGGGCGCGGCGCAGGCCGAAGAGCCCGAACTGGTTTTCGCTGAAGGATTTACGACGGCGGCAGGCCCGGTGCGTGCCGCAGGCGGGCAGGGACTGGGGCTGGCACTGGCCCGTTCCCTGGCCCGCCGGCGGGGCGGGGACGTCAGGGTGCTGGAGCCGGGAAGGCCCGGCGGGCCCGGTGCCGTGTTCATGGCCACACTGCCCGGTGTCACCCGTTTTGGCGCCGCGGCCCATGGAGAAGAATTGGATGGAAAGGACCGCAATGCCTGAGGATTTCAGGGTGCTGATCGTCGATGACGACTTCCACGTAGCCAAGCTGCATGCCGCCTACGTTGATTCGGTGGCCGGCTTTATGGCACTGGCACCGGTGGGCACGGCGTCCCTTGCGCTCCAGGCCGTCCATTCGCTGCGGCCGGACCTGGTGCTGCTGGACGTCTACCTTCCCGACGCTTCCGGCCTTGACCTGCTGCACCAGCTGGATGTGGACACCATTATGCTGACGGCGGCCTCGGACGAAACCTCCATGCGGCTGGCGTTCCGGCGCGGCGCCCTGGGTTACCTGCTCAAGCCGTTTACCGGTGAGTCCCTCTCCCAGCAGCTACGTTCCTACGCCCGTTACCGGCGCATCCTCAACCAGCCCGGCGCCCTGGACCAGGACACCGTGGAGAGGGCCAAACGCGCGCTGATCCCGGGCGATGTTGCACCGTCGGCCAAGCCACGCTCCGCCACTGAGGCAGCGGTCCTTGAATCCCTGGTGCCCGGCGAACAGTATTCGGCGGCAGAGGTCGCGGCACGGGTTGGCGTTTCCCGGGCCACGGCACAGCGGTACCTGTCCTCGTTGGCCGACGACGGCGCCGTCGACATCCAGCTGCGTTACGGGGCCACCGGCCGACCGGAACACCGCTACGGCATTCCGGCCAGGCCGGCGTCCTCGTAGGTACGGGCTAGTTGGCGGGCTTCTGGGCCACGAGTTCGATCTCCACCAGCATCTTCGGGTCCAGGAACGGCAGCACGTGGACCAGGGACAGCGTGGGGCGGATCTCGCCGAAGACTTCGCCGTGTGCCCGTCCGGCTTCTTCCCACTGGCTGATGTCCGTCAGGTACAGCTTGCTCTGGACGACGTCGTGGAAGCTGAACCCGGCGTCCGCCAGGACGGTGCCCAGCTTCTGAAGGATGTACTGGGTCTGGGTGTAGAAGTCATCGCCCACGATTCCGTCATCGCCGCTGGCGGCCGTAGCGGAAATGTAGAGCGTGTTGTCCACCTGGACCGCGCGGGAATAGCCAAGGGTCTGTTCCCAGACGGAGCCGGTGCCGAATGTCTTGCGCATGCTGGTGCCTTTCAGTGCTGGATGATCCGGCACTACCCTAGGCGCGCTAAACCTCCTGGCGGTAAACCAGCAGTTTTATGTCGGTATCCGGGATGAACCAGTCACGCTCCGGCGCCCTGCTGAACCCGGTTTTCCTGTACAGGCCATGCGCGCTTTCCCAGCTCATTCCCGTTGTCAGTGCCACCGCGTTGATGCCGTCCAGCTTCCTGGCGTGCTCAATGATGGCCTCCACCATGGCCCTGCCCGCGCCGCTGCGCTGTACCGCAGGATCCACCACCAGCATCCGGAATTCCAGCTCGTCAGGCAGCGCGATGTCCGCATAGGGTTCTCCTGCCACAGCCAGAGTGACCGATCCCACAACCCGGCCGGCCCGCTCGGCCACCCAGATCGTCGCCTCGGCGGCACGGGCCGCCACATCCTGGATCCGGCGCATGTAGGGGTGGTCGGCGTCCTCGAAGTACCCCGCCGCAAGGTAGGAGTCCCGGGTTACCCGGGCGACGGCGTCGTAATCGGAAGGAACGGCTGGACGGACAATGATCTGCGGATGCACCTATCAATGGTAGTTCCAGCGCACGCCGGCCGGGCCCCGGAAGGCCCATTCCGTGACTGAACTATCAATTCCGCAGTTCCCCCGCTAGAGCGGGAATTTGCCGGACAGCTCCAGGGTGGCCGCGCAGGTCCAGGCCGCCAGCCGATGGCGATCCTCCGGGCCGCCGTCCAGCGGGCTCGCCAGGAGCGGCCGGCGGACCCAGCAGCCTGCTTCCTCGGCGATCAGCGCACCGGCCGCGAAGTCGTGTTCGTTGAGCCCGCGTTCACCATAGGCATCGTGGGTGCCGTCGGCCACCAGGCACAGGTCCAGTGCTGCCGAACCCAGCCGGCGGACATCAGCAAAGCCGTCCATCAGTCCACCCAGGACTGCCGCCTGCTCTGCGCGGACTGCCGGATCGTAGCTGAACCCGGTGGCCAGGATCTGGCCTTTGCGCCCTGGCTGAGGGCCGGTGAGCCGGGTCCGGACACCGCCCTCCTCCAGCCAGGCGCCACCGCCCCGTGAGGCATAGTAGGTGCGGCCCAGCGCCGGAGCATCAACGACGCCGGCCAGCCAGCCGCCGTTGGCATCGGCCACCGCCACCGAGGTGGCGTAGTAGACGATGTTACGGATGAAGTTGGTGGTGCCGTCCAGCGGATCGATGGACCAGCGGTAGCCGCTGCCGTTTTCCGGCCTGGTGGTCCCGTGTTCCTCGCCCGTGATGGCGTCCGAAGGCCGCCGTTGCGTAATAACGCCACGGACCGCGTGCTCGGCCGCAACATCGAAATCGGTGACCCAGTCGCCGGCTTCGCCCTTGTTGGTGAGTTCCAGTGTGGCTGTGCTTCGGCCGGCCAGGACCGTGGCGCCGGCGCGCGCAGCCTCCCGGGCTACGTTCAGCAGGGCATCAGGGGTGGACACGCTCATTCGGTTGCTCCGTCGTCGTTGGTTTGGTTCGCTTCCGCGTTTTCCGCGTCTCTGGCCGGTAGTTCCGGCATTTCGGGCTCCCCCGGATCTTCCGGCTCTTCAGCAGCGGGGCCTTCGTCCAGCAGCTTCCGGAAACCGTCCTCGTCCAGGACGGGGACACCCAGCTGCTCGGCCTTGTCCAGCTTGGTGCCCGCACTTTCACCCGCCACGAGGTAGTCCGTCTTCTTGGAGACAGACCCGGAGGCCTTCCCGCCGCGGGTGAGGATGGCTTCCTTGGCTTCGTCCCGGCTGAAGTTGGGCAGCGTACCCGTGACCACAATCGTCAGGCCCTCGAGGGTGCGCGGTGTTGATTCGTCCTGCTCGTCCGCCATCCGTACTCCGGCCTCGGCCCAGCGGTCCACGATCTCGCGGTGCCAGTCCTCGGCGAACCACTCGGTGAGGGCTGCAGCAATGGTGGGGCCTACGCCGTCAACGCCGGCGAGCTCTTCCTCGGAAGCGGCCCGGATGGCCTCCATGGTGCCGAACCGCGTTGCCAGCGCGCGTGAGGCCCGTGGCCCGACGTGCCGGATGGACAGCGCCACCAGCACGCGCCACAGTGGCTGGGACCTGGCCTTCTGGACTTCGGCGAAAAGCTTCTCCGTGGACGCGGTGGGCTTGGAGGGCGTCCTGGCGGTGGGCTTGGTCCAGAAGTACGGGACCAGCTCCCACTCCCCCGAGCCAACGCCCTTGGACCGCTTTTCACGCCAGACCTTGACCTCAGCGAGGGCATCCCGCAACCACGAATCCGGCGCATCCGCCGCGAGGTCGAAAATCCTCGCCTCGTTTTCCAGGACGCCAGGGCCTTCCGCCGACGGACGGCCGCCAATGGTGGCCGGGTCCGGGCCGGGGCCGGACGTCAATGCCATGGCAGCCTCCCAGCCCAGGGCCTCGATATCAAAGGCTCCGCGCCCTGCCAGGTGGAACACCCGCTCGCGCAGCTGTGCCGGGCAGGACCGCGCGTTGGGGCAGCGGATGTCGACGTCGGCTTCCTTGGCAGGTGCCAATGGCGTGCCGCAGGAGGGGCATTCGGTGGGCATCACGAAGTCCCTGGCGGGCGGATCCTGTTTGTCGCGCAGGGCAAGGACCGGGCCCACGATCTCCGGGATGACGTCGCCGGCTTTGCGGAGGACCACAACATCGCCGATCTTGACGCCCTTTGCCTTGACCACATCCTGGTTGTGGAGGGTGGCCATTTCCACGGTGGACCCGGCAACCTTCACGGGGACCATCACCCCGTACGGCGTAACGCGGCCCGTGCGGCCCACGTTCACGGCAATGTCCAGGAGTTTGGTATGCACCTCTTCCGGCGGGTACTTGTACGCAACTGCCCACCGCGGCACGCGGGACGTGTAGCCCAGGGCGCGCTGGGTGGCGAAATCGTCCACCTTGACCACAATGCCGTCGATCTCGTGCAGCAGGCTGTGGCGTTTGTCGCCGTATTCAGCGATGAACGCCAGAACCTCATCCAGGCTGCCCAGCACCTGGGAGTAGGGGCTGACCGGCAGGCCCCATTCAGCCAGGCGCGTGTATGTTTCCGACTGGCTGGCTGTTGGCAGCCCGTCCCGGACGCCGATTCCGTGGACGAACATCCGCAATGGGCGCTTGGCGGTTTCGGCGGGATCCTTCTGCCGCAGCGAACCGGCGGCGGCGTTGCGTGGGTTGGCCAGCGGTGCCTTGCCCTCCGCGATCAGGGCTTCGTTGAATTCGGCGAATGCCTGTGACGGGATGAAGACCTCGCCGCGGACTTCCATTTCGGCGGGAAAACCGGTGCCCTGGAGCTGCTGCGGGATTTCCTTGATGGTCAGCACGTTGTGCGTGACGTCCTCGCCGGTAGTGCCGTCACCGCGGGTGGCGGCGCGGACCAGCTTGCCGTCACGGTAGAGGAGGTTCACGGCCAGTCCGTCGATTTTCAGCTCGGTCAGCCAGGCGCCCCGCACCCCGCCGACACGTTCGATGCCGGCCTGCGCCTTAACCATCCAGGCTTCGAGTTCCTCAAGGGAAAAGACGTCCTCAAGGCTGTACATCCGCTGCAGGTGTTCGACGGCGGCGAACGCCGCTGAGACCTCGCCGCCCACTTCCTGCGTGGGCGAATCATTGGACACCAGCTCCGGATGCAGCGCCTCAAGTTCCTCAAGACGACGGAAGAGCTCATCAAATTCCGCGTCCGAAACGAGCGGCTCATCCTCCTGGTAGTACGCAAAGCGGTACTTCCGGACCAGGTCGGACAGGTTCTCGTATTCCTCCCGCAGCGATCCGGCGGGGACCACCTCGGGTCCGGAGGCAGTGGCTGTGGATTCTCCTGGTGCTGTGCTCACAGACCTATCTTGCCCTACGTCCACGACATTGGGTGGCAGGCTCCCGTTCCTGCATCCCCCACCCAAGTAGGTCGCATTTGTTGCCGTTTAGGGGCCTCTAAAGGGCAACAAGTGCGACTCAGTTGGGTCAGTGGTGGGTCAGTGGCTGGAGAACCGGCCCCGCGCCCACCAGGCGAATGCCAGTCCGGCGACGCCCACCAGGAAGACGCCGCCCAGGATGGCAGCCAGCCCGCCGAGTCCCTTGCCTGGCCCGTTGAAGGACATCAGCGCTGCCTCGTTGGTGGGTTCGGCGGACTTCTTGACGGGCTTGTTCCAGCTCGATTCGGTGCTGGTGCGCGGCGACGGGGTCCAGGCCGTCTCCGACGGCGACGCCGTGTCCGCAGGAGTGGCCGTGGGCTCCGGCGTCGCGGTTTCGGCTACAGGCTCTGTCACCGGGGCCGGTTCCGGGGCGGGCGCCGGCGCGGGGGCCACGGTAGGCTGCGGGGCCGGAGCTACAGAAGTGGGTGCCGGTGTTGGCGCGGGCTTAGGATCAGCGGGCTTCGGCGCGGGCGCTGGCTCCGGCGCGGGCGGATCATCTTCCTTGGGCGGCGGATTCTTCTTGTCATCAGCCAGGCAGATGACCGTCAGGCACGTGGTGGCCATCGCCGGGGCTGCTGCCACGGTGCCTGCGGACACGGCCAAAACGGCGGCGGCCAGGGCGGACACGGCTGCTCTCCGGAGTGCGAAAGGAGTATTCATGGGGACCTTTTCGACGTCGTGCGGCCCCCTCCGCAGCTGACATGGGTTTCGTGTAGTCTGCTACACCTCGTGGCGGCGGAGCAAATGGGCACAGTTAACGTGCACCGTCATAGGCCCTGTTCCGCCGCCACTGGAGCAGCGCTATCCGCGGTTCTCCGGAGGCAGCGCAATCTGGAGTTTGCGCACCTTGCCCCGGCCCACAATGTAGCCCCGTCCCGGGATGAAATCGGTGCTGATCCGGCCCAGTGAGGTGTTGAGGAGGGCGTCCCCTTCGATGTCGCCGGGGTTGATCAGCAGGCCGCGGCGGCCCGATTTGAAGGGCTGCGCGAGGGACCAGGCGGAGGACCAGGTGGAGGTCTCCGACTCGCCGATGACCCACTGGTCCGCCTTGATCGAGGCGGAAATCAGCTGTTCCAGCCCGGACTCGGCCTCGGTATCCGTGAACTCCGTCAGGCCTTCGATGAAGAACGCCAGCTGCCGCGGATTCGCCACCGAGTGCTCCATCAGTTCCTCGGCAACGGCTTCGAGGTCCTCGGCGCCCACGATCGAACGGTTCCAGATGCGCAGCGACGCCACTGCCGAACGGCGGGAGCCGATGTACACCAGTTCCGCAGCAGGATTGGAGCGGCGCAGCGCGTAGGCCATGGTCACCAGTGCCACTGTGCGGCCCGCACCCGGAGGACCGGCCACCAGCAGCGGCCCCTTCGCCATGATTTCGGCCGGCTGGAGGGTCTCGTCGTCCACGCCGATCACCGGAAGGTCGGTGCTGCCCGTGGGCAGGATGTCCAGGTCCACCTGTTCCGGGAGGCGCTGGATCTTCGGCGCCGGTTCAACACCCTGGCGGTGCATCGCTTCACTGAGCTTGTTGACCTCGCGGGCCTGCAGCGCCAGGTTGGAGTTGCCGCCCAGGACCGCCAGCTGCACCTCATAGCCACCCAGCATGCCGCGTCCCGGCGGCGAAGCAGGGCTCAGGACGTCCTTGGGGACATCCATGGAGATGTAATCGTCTTCGGAGGACAGCCGCAGTACCAGCCGGCGCTGGATCGAGGCCAACAACGACGCCGGCACGGAGTTGGTGCGGTCACCGGAGACCACCAGGTGGATGCCCAGGGGACGGCCATCCGTGGCCAGCTGCAGGAAGATGTCCCACAGTGCGGACAGGCGGCTGTATTCGTACGCCTCGCGGAACGCGGACATGCCGTCCACCAGGATGAAGATGCGTTTCTCGTCCGGCATGTTGGCAAGTTTGCGGTACTCCACGATCGTGGAGGCCCTGACTTCGGCGAACCGGGCGGAGCGGTCATCAGCCACGTCTCGGAGCCAGCGCAGGAGCCTGCCTACGCGTTCGACGTCGTCACCGTTGATGATCTCGCCAACGTGCGGCAGGCCGTCCAGCATTTTCAGGCCTGAGGAACCGCAGTCGATGCCGTAGACGTGCACGGGCCCGCCGCGGGGTGTCACGGCGGCGGCGATCGCGATGCCGCGCAGTGCAGCAGACTTACCGGAGCCACCGGTCCCGTAGATGGCCATGTTGCCGTCTTTGTCCGGCTCGTAGAACACGGTGGGCTGGTCCTGGTGCGCAGGATCGTCAGCGACGCCCAGCAGCAGTCGTTCGTCGGTGCGCGGGTTCGGGAGTTTGGAGAAGTCGTAGGCCGTGGCCAGTTCGTTCAGCCAGGGCTTGCGCGGGGGTTCGATGGCCAGTACCTCGGCGGCGCGGACAATGTTGGAGGTCATCCGCGAGATGTCGTTGGGCCCGGCGGGTTCTTCCTTGACCGGCTTGTCAGGCGCCGGCTCTTCCCAGGCGGGGCCTGAACCGAACGCCATCTCCACGATGTCGATCTGCGGCCGCTGCGGCTTCTCGGTGGTCCAGCCGCCGGCATACCCGGTCTGGAATCCCTGGATCCGGCCGGGACCGGTCTTGGCGGCGCCACGGCCCGGAATGGAGGGGTCGAAGTACGCCGCGTCAGGGACACCAAGGATGTCCGTGGCGTCGTCCTCGTCAGCCATCCGCAAAGCCACACGCAGGTTGGTGTTGGCGCGCAGGCTCTCCTTGATGACGCCGGCAGGGCGCTGCGTGGCCAGGATCAGGTGCAGGCCCAGGGACCGGCCACGGGCGGCAACGTCCACCACGCCGTCCACGAACTCCGGCACCTCGGTGGCCAGCGCGGCGAACTCGTCCACGATGATGATCAGGTACGGCGGCGCCTCGGGGTCCGCTTCCCGCTGGAGGCCCAGCAGGTCCTTGGCCTTTTTCCGGTTGAGAAGGTGCTCGCGGTAGTGCAGCTCGGCCCGCAGCGAGGTCAGCGCCCGGCGGACCAGGTGCGGGCTCAGGTCCGTCACCAGGCCCACGGTGTGTGGCAGGTGCAGGCAGTCGGCGAAGGCCGCGCCGCCCTTGTAATCCACGAACAGGAAGCTCACCCTGTCAGGGCTGTAGGCCGCGGCCATGCCCATCACCCAGGACTGCAGGAACTCGGACTTGCCGGCACCGGTGGTACCGCCCACCAGGGCGTGCGGGCCCTCGTTCTTCAGGTCCAGGTACAGGGGCTCAACACCCTTGGAACCCACCAGTGCCCGCAGGGTGCCGTTGTCCTTCCGGTTGGGCACGGCAAACGCGTGGACCGAGTTGTTTTCCTTCCACCGGTCCGCCACCGCCTGGGGGTTGTCCATAAAGTCCTTGCCGATCAGCGTCGCATAGGACACCGCGCGCGGAAGGTCCGAATCGTCCGAGAGCGGCTTGCCGACGTCGACAACCGGTGCCAGCATGCGGGCCAGCTGGCCTGCCAGTTCGGCGTCAACGCTTTCGCAGCTGACCGGGTAGGTGTGGCGGCCCAGCCGGACCTGGCCGGTGGTGGTGCCGTGGTCGCCGTCAACGGCCATAAAGTCGCGGCAGGCCGCGGGCAGCGACTGGATGTCCGCGGCAACCCACATCACGTGGACGCCGGAATCCGGCCCCCGCTCCACGAGCCGGGTCAGCCGGCCGCGGTCCACGGGGGCGTCGTCTTCGACGATGACCAGCACCACGGGAAGGACGGGTCCGGGGTCAGGCAGGCTTTGCTGGCCGATGGCGGGCCGGGGAACCGGGCGGGCATCCTTGGCTCCGGCTTCCCGGGACTCAACGAGGTCTTCCAGTCGGGCCAGCAGCGAGGAGCCGCCGGCCGAACCGGCGGCCAGATGGTCCCCGGCCAGCGGGCTGTGGCCCGAACCCACGTGCGGCAGCCACTGCAGCCAGTCCCAGCGTTCCCTGGACTGGGCGGAGGTGATGGCGGTGACCGCGACTTCGGCGGGCGAATGCAGGCCCACCATCTGCAGCACCATGCCGCGGGCGACGTCGTCCACCAGGCCCCTGGAGCCGGCCAGGCCGAAGGACCCGGCGGAGCGGAGCTGGGAGACGATCGGCACGCCTTCAATGTCCTGGAACTGCCTGATGCAGGCCTGGATCTCGCGGGTGTATTCGACTTCGGTGTCGTTGTTGCCTTGTTCGAACGTGATGCGCGAGGGACTGGTGCCGAGGCCGAAGCGCAGGCCCAGGAAGCCGGAGTGTTCCGGGCGGTGGGTCCACAGCAGCGGGCCGAGTTTGTAGATGGAGTCAACGGTGTCCTCGACGGACGGCGCCTCCTGCAGGCGCACCGCCCGTTCAACCCGCTGCAGTTCCGTGATGTCCTCGCGGAACGCAGTCATGGACTCGCGGAAATGCTTGACCTGCTCCTTGTGCTCCCGTTTGGTCTGCATCTTGTGGTCCACGTAATGGCCAATGATGAACAGCGGCATCATGCCCATGAACACCACGGACAGCACGTTCCGGGTGATCGCGAAAATTACGGCACCCATCAGCAGCGGCGCCACCAGCATGATGTACGGGAAGGGGTGGTGGTCCGGCCGCTTGGGCCCGGCGGGAAGAACCTTCTTCACGGGATCAAACCGTGGAACCACCCGGGGTGAACGGTTGAAGTCAACAAGGGGCGACGTCGGTGCTGCCGCCTGGTTCCGGGACAGCGCCACCACAGTGACGGTGGTGTCGCCGAGCGTCACGGTGTCCGAAGAGTTAAGCGTGGCCCGGGTGACAGGCAGGCCATCCATCAGCAGGCCGTTGGCGGAGTTCGTGTCCACGATTTCCACGGTCTCGCCCACCGTGATCCGTGCGTGGCGCTTGGAGGTCATGGGATCGGACAGGCGGATGTCGACGTCGGGGTCCCGGCCGATGTAGCTGGTTCCGGACGGCAGCGAAAATTCCTGCCCGACGTCGGGACCTGAGAGGACGCGAAGGGTCGCCGCCGCGGGACCCCGGCTGGCACCGGGGACGCTGAACTGCTCGCTCACCTGGGTCAGGGAGACCACCGATCCGGGCCGCAGCCCGGATTCAAGGAGGTTGTCGCTGCGGTCAAGGACCAGGCCCCGCATGCCGCCTGCCACAAAGGCCTCGTCAATCCGCAAGGACAATCCCTCCGGCGGCTGGGTTCCCTTGCGGTCGGGATCTGCGGCCCACAACTGGACGGCGATGTCGGCCACAGTGGCCAGCCCGTCCACTGTTACCGCCAGGTCTTTGGCTTCGGCCGGTTCGCGGCGGAGCGTGAGTCGGATCCTCACCCTTCGTCGACCCCTCTCATCTTTTCAATCAGGTACAGGTCATCGGCGGTGACCAGGTGGGACGTTACGGCGTGTTCCACCAGCCGCGCCCTGCGGTTGGTGGCCAGCTTTCCGCCACCGCCACGCAGGCCTACGACGCCCACGCGGTCGAGTTTGTCGCATACGTTGTCCAGCTTGCGGTTGAACCGGGTCAGGGCCCAGCCCAGGGTCTTCGCGGCCTGCGCGGATGACGGGATGGCGCTGAAACCGGTCCCTTCGCGGCGCAGCATGGGCTCAGCGAGGGCCACGATCAGCGCCTTCTGGGAGTCCGTGAACACCACGGGACCAATGGTGGTTTCGCCGTCGCTGTCGTCATCGCGGGCCTCCTGCCGGAACGAGGGGGTGCGCAGGTGGACGGCGAATTCGTAGGTGGTGGGTCCGGCCGTGAAGATCACGTTGGTATGGCTGAACACCAGCGGGATCCTGGCGCCGGGAGCCAGCCAGGCCTGCATGCCGCCCGAGCCGTCGGCCACCGTGGCGGAGAGCATGCTGCCCACGTTGCTGAGCCACCAGATGCCGTCGTAACGGGCAATCTGGAGGAACTGCCGGTGCAGGTACGGGTTGTCATCGATCTCGAGGTCACCCTCCCGGCCGATGTTGAAGATGTCCTCGTCGGACGGTTCGTACCATTCGCCGCAGAAATCCAGGCTCAAATCCCCCATGCCGGGTACCTCCTCATTGTGTTGACATCGCTGCCGCAGGCGGCGTTCATGGCCGCACGCAGGCGATTGAATCCTGCTCCTGCGGCGACGAAGCACCATCGCTGCGGACCAGAATCACCTGGATGCACGTTGGCTCGGCAGGGTTCAGTGCCACCTCTGCCGTGGGCGATTCCGTCGACTGGAAATCGCCGCTACCGGTCAAGGCGTAGACCCGCCACTTGTACGTGTCGCCGTCCTTGGGCTGCGGGTTGGTCCAGGTGAATGTCACCCGACCGGACGCGCCGATCGTGCCGGCCAGGCCGCTGACATCAGGGACAGTTCCGTTGTCCAATGCGTCCGCCGGTGGCCTGTTGATGGTTTCCTGCGGCAATGCCTTCGTCTCGGGTGCCGTGTTGGCCATGATGATTCCGACGACGACGGCGAGCACCAGCAGGGTGCCTCCCGTAATGGCGAGCCAGAGGTTCCGCCGGGACGGGTGTGCCTCGGCGTCATCGGCCTGGTCCTGTGCCGGTTCGGCCGGCAGGGCGGACCTGCTGACGGTGGCGTCCAGTTCCGGGCCGGCAGCGTGCCAGGAGGGACCGCCCGTCTGGACTGCCGGCTGGCCTGGATGTGGACCAGCCGGCGCCGCCGGAGCCACGGGAGCGCGCTGGGCTCCCCGTTGGACTGTTGCTTCGTCGAATTCCGGCGCTGCAGCAGGTGCTGACGGTGCCGTGGACGTGGGGCCACCGCGGAGCATCGTGGCCTGGGCCCAGTCGTCCGCGCTGCGCTGTGGCGGCACACCTTCGAACAACTGCCCGGGAACCTGGGGCTGGGCAGCCCGGGCAGCTCCGGCTGCGGGCGTCTGGGCAGCCGGGTTCTGAACTGTTGGTGTGGCGGGCGCCGGAACACTGGGCCGTGTCCGGGCCGGGAACGTGGGCGAACTGCCCGTGCGTTCGGGGTCGATGGCAGCGATGCTGCGGACCCGGGTTTCCTCGAACCCGTCGTCCGGGTGGTGGTCTTCCTGGCTGGGTTCCTCAAGGACTTCGAAGGGCGTCACTGACAGGTTCAGTTCCGCCTGGATCCGCTGCAGGGCCAGGGCGAAGGCGTGTGCTGACGAATAACGCGACGCCGGCGACTTGGCCATGGCCGTGGACAGCGCCAGTTCCAGCGAGGCCGGTACGTCCGCCCTGCCCAGCCTGGGCACCGGCATGGACGTGATCCGGGAAATCAGTTCACGCTGGGAATTGTCCGCACCGGGCATCACAAAGGGAGAGCGCCCCGCCAGCAGCGTGTACAGCGTGGCGCCCAGCGCCCACACGTCCACCATCACGCCGTCCACCGGGCCATCACGGAACTGCTCCGGCGGCGACCATGGA
Organism: Pseudarthrobacter sp. J47; assembly: GCF_049810315.1. GTDB lineage: Bacteria > Actinomycetota > Actinomycetes > Actinomycetales > Micrococcaceae > Arthrobacter. Next base: position 1,262,247 of record NZ_CP187358.1, on the reverse strand, counting down.
ATGGACATGCCGGCGTCTTCATCCGCGTCGGTGCCGAGCGTGCCGGAGATCCCGAAGTCCGTCAGGGCCGGACGGTTGTAGTCCGTGACCAGGATGTTCGCGGGCTTGATGTCGCGGTGGGCAATGCCTGCGCGGTGCGCGGTCTCGACGGCGGACGCCACCTGGATGCCGACAGCCAGGACCTCGTCAACGCTGAACCGCTGGCGCCGGTAACGGACGTCCAGGCTGGGACGGGAGCAGTATTCCATGGCCAGGTAGGAATGGCCGTCCTCTGTCACTTCGGCTTCGAAGATCGTGACGATGTACGGGTGCGAGGACAGCTGGGCCATCAGGTTGGCCTCGGACTCGAACCGCCGCCGGGCGCCCTCGGTCTTGAGGTCCGAGAGCAGCACCTTCACGGCGACTTTCCGGCGCGGCCTGTCCTGCTCGTACAGGTAGACGTCGGAGAACCCGCCCGAGCCCAGCAGGCTCAGGTAGGTGAATCCGGGGATCCGGGGTGGCGGGGCAACGGGACGCTTGGAACTCACAGGATCTCCTCGAACCGCAGCGAGACGTCGTCTCCAAGCTCGGCGATGTCGCCGTCGAGCAGGATGGCCATTTCGTTCTGCGCAAGCCGCCGCGGCGGCTGGCCCTGGCGGACCAGGACCGTACCGTTGGTGGCTTTCAGGTCGCACAGCATCACGTGCCAGCCTTCAAGCCGGACCTCCACGTGTGAGCGCGAAATATCGCCGCTGGGGCTGGCCACCTGAACCATGCGCGGCATTCCGCCGCCCTGTACCCGGGACACAGACGGCTGGCGGCCAATCACCAGAGACTGGTCCAGCTCCACCACTTCACCGGTGGAGATCCGCATAACGCCAAGGCGCGGCCGTGGAACCTGGACGGCGTCCGCGGGCAACGGCTGGCCGCAGGCAGCGCACTGGGCATGGGTAGGCGGGTTGGCGTGGCCCTGGCCGCAGACCCGGGCCAGGACAAGCGGTCCGGAGGCAGGCTCGGCCACCACCGGCGCCGGGTGGGCCACCATGCCGGCGAGGTCGCTCTTCATGATGGTCTGGCCGTCGTGATCGTCGTCGAAGGACGCCGGATACTGCGCCGGTGCGGGTTCCACCGGCTCAGGGACAGTCGCGGCCGGCGGAGTCCACGCGGGCGCCGATGCCGGCGGACCCTGTGTCCGCCACGGAACGGAATCAATAAGCCCGGAGCCTGCGCCTGCCTGCAGATCCGGCAGGCTGGGCGGGGCTGGCGCGCCCTGCGGCGAAGACCCGGGCGAGGAGGCGCCTGCTTCGGCAGGTTCCATAGGTGCAACGGGTTCGTCCGTGCCCGGAGGTTCCGGGGTGCCAGGCAGTTCGGGTCCGGCTCCGTGTTCCTCTTCCGGTTCATCCCGCACCGCGGCGTCCTCGATGCTGCGCGCAACCGTTTTTTCCCAGAGGTGATCGTAGTTGCTGGTCATCTCATAGGCAGGCTCGGGGGCCGCGGGCCCGGAGGCCGGTGCTGCGGGTGGGACTTCTTCCGGTGCCGGTCCGGAGGGCAGGTCCGCGGGTGCCACTGTGTAGTCCAGATCCTCGTCCGACAGGCCCATCATGGTTTCCGCGGACACTTCCATCACCGGGGTTTCAAGCTCCGGCTCAGCGAGCTCCGGGACATCAGGATCCGGCACAACCGGCTCAGGAACAACGGACTCAAACTCAACAGGCTCAAACTCAACGGGCTCCGGCACTACCGGTTCCGCATCCACCGGCTCCGGCACTACCGGTTCCGCATCAACCGGCTCCAGTACCACCGGGTCCTGAACAACAGGCTCCGAAACAACAGGTTCGGAAACCACCGGGGCAGCAGCCGCGGCAACGGCAGCGGTGGCGGCCTCCGGCGGCGTTGCGCCCACTTCAACGGCCAGGCCACTCAACTGGACTACGCCTTCGGCCAACGGCAGCGCGCTGTCCCGGGACTGTCCGGCCACGGAGATGCGGAAATCGCCGGGTTCCGCCAGCCAGCGTTCGGCCCAGGTGGACACGTTGCGTCCGTTAAGTTCCACCAGGCCATCCGGGCCGTCGATCTCAAGGTCCAGGTCCCCGCGCAGGAAAACCCGCAACGAGTCCTTGTAGCCAACGATTCCAAAGGACGGCATGCCCGTCAGTGAACCGCCGAACCCTGCGGTGACCGCGTGGAGGACCTCGTGGACCTCAGGCGCTTCGGCCAGGAGGTCCCAGATGGCCAGGACCAGTTCGCGGGAAGTCCCTGCCTCCAGCAGCACAGCCGTCTGTCCACGGACCACGCCCAGCCAGGGACCCGGGTGATAGCTAGCGGTCATCGCGGTTCTCCTCACTGTCTTCTTCGGCGGCGGCGTCTTCTTCCGTGGCGGCGGATGCTTCTGCGGCTTCCGCGAGCACCTGGGCCCGCGGCAGCGTGGTGACTTCCTCATCACCGACGGCGGGCCGGGGCGCCGTTGTGGCAATGCCGGCGTCGTTCATCACGTTCTTGGCGTCCACGATGATGACGGTGACGTTGTCCCGCCCGCCGTTGCGCAGGGCCGCCTGGATGAGCGCGTCCACGGCGTCCTGCGGGTGGCCCACCGTACTGAGGATCCGGAACATGTGCTCGTCCGTGAGCTCGGCGTTCAGCCCGTCAGAACAGACCATCACGCGGTCGCCCTCTTCGACGGGCAGCAGCCAGTAATCCGCTTCGGTCTCATCCCCGGTACCCAGCGCGCGGGTCACCACGTGACGGCGCGGATGGACTGTGGCCTGCTCCGGGGTAATGTCCCCCGCGTCCACCAGTTCCTGGACTTCAGAATGGTCGACGCTGACCTGGCTGAAGCGGCCCTGGCTCAGGCGGTACGTGCGGGAATCACCGATGTTCATCACCAGCCAGTAGGGCATGCCCATCTGTTCAACCACGACGGCGCCACTGAGGGTAGTGCCGGCCCTGGCCCCTGTTGCCTCCCGGATGCTCTGGTCCGCGCGCACCAGGTACTGCTGGAGGACCGCGGCGGTGACGCTGCGCTCCCCCTTGGCCAGCTGCGGCATGGCCGCCAGGGCGCGCACGCACATGCCGCTGGCGATCTCACCGGCTTCATGGCCGCCCATGCCGTCCGCCACCGCGAACACGGGATCGGAGGCAATGAAGGAATCCTCGTTGAGCTCCCGGCGCAGGCCACGGTCCGTTCCGTAGCCGTAGCTCAGGCTCAGGCCGGTCTGGGGACGTGCTGCGGACGGCTCCGCCTGGTCCGCCGTCATGCCTGGCCAACAACGAAGTGGCGGTCACCGAAGTGGACCGTGGAGCCGGGGGTTACAAACACGGGAACGCCTGCCTGAAGTGGTGTGCGCGCACCGTCCGGGGTGCTGACGGCACTGCCGTTGGTGGAGTTGCGGTCCGTCACCCAGACTCCTGCGCCGTCCGTCAGGAGGTGCAGGTGGGTTTTGGAAATGGAGCGGCCGGGATCGTCCACGGCCAGCACCATGGCGCTCTGCTCCCCGCCCTGGGCTACTGGGTTCCGACCCACCAGGACGTTGCGGTCCAGCTGGAAATCACGGCCGTCGTCCAACCGGATGCGCAGCACGGCAACCGGTGCCTTCGAGACGCCGCCACCGCGCATCTGCGTACGGTCAAGATCGTCATCGGGGTGCGCTGAAGGCTGGGACTGGACGGGCTGTGGCTGGAACTGCGCTACAGGGGCCTGTGCCGCTTGGGGCTGTGCCACATGGACCTGGGCCGGCTGGACCGGTGGTGCCTGGAACGACGCAGGCTGTGGCTGGAACTGGGCTTGCTGGGGCTGTGCCGGCTGGACCGGTGGTGCCTGAAACGGAGCGGCAGCAGCGGGGGCCTGCGGCGGCGCCCAGGTTCCGGCGTCGGCAGGTGTACCGGAGTCTGCCGGCGCCTGCGCATTGATCACGGCGGGAGCGGGCCGGGCGCCGGCCACCGGCGAGGCAACCTGCTGCACGGGTGGCAGGTCCAGCGGGGCGAAGGTGTACGGGCCCTGGATTCCTCCGGTGGCAACAGGGTTGCGTCCGGCGTTGACGTCGAAGACCAGGGTCTTCGCTGCTCTGTCATGCCAGCCGCGCAGCTTGTTGTTCCGGTCCCAGGAATTGGAGATGACAACCAGCACTGCCCATGCCACGGCCACCAGCATCACGGGGCCCAGAATGAACATGGCGGTGTCGAACCAGCGGAAGATCACTACCAGGACTGCGGCCACCAGGGCAAGGAATACACCCGCTCCGGTGATGATCCCGCGTACGAACACAGGACCGGCACCCGGGGCAAAGCCGTCCGAATCGGTGCTGCGGATGCCCATCAGGCGGTTGCCGAGCGTGACGCCGGAACGGCCTTCCAGCCCCATCATGACGAAGGCGTAGATCAGTGCGATCCCGGCGCCGATGCCGCCAAAGAGCACCAGGGAACTGGTGTCGTACACAATAAAGCCGCCGCTTTGGCTGCGCGTCACGCCGGCAAAGCCCAGGGCGAAGGCCAGGACCAGTACGGCGAACGGCGGAAGCCAGTCCAGGACTGCTGCCCCCAACCGTTTGCCCGCCGTTGCAGGTACAAGCTCAAGCTTCGCCACGTTCATTCCTCCCACTTGACCCTGCGCCTGACTGTGGCCCTGATTACTGCTCCGGCCATAACCTGCCTGTGCCGGCACCGCCAAGGCAGATGCTACCGGGATATTACCGGGATTCTGCCCCTCGTGCTCAGCACTACGGTCCGGATGGTTCCGGTGGGAGTGGTCCACATTGCGTGAACTACGCGCTGCACGGTTGCGCAGCGGCGAGCCGCAGGAGGTGCAAAACGTGGCACCCGGGCGGATCAGCTGCTGGCAGCGGGGACAACGCTCGGCTTCCTGGCTCATTGTTCGGTGGGACTCTTCCTGTTGCGTCTACTGCTGGGGCGGGTTGTTGCGCAGCACGGTTGTGCCGTCCGGTTCGGACTGCCCCGGAGCGTTAAGGCGTTCGGCCGTGAGTCCGGAATCCGCTGCCGACTGTATGTGCGCGGCGGCGGACGGGCCTGTGGCAACCTTACCGGCGGGCTTCCGGCCGATGCCGCCGCCCAATCCTGAACGCGAAGCACCCCCGGCACCGGTTTCTTTGGCTGCCCGGCGCGCTGCCATGGCAGCACGGCCGTCCGCCAGCAACGACCTCGGCGAGAACTTCGCGGCCTGCCGGCGCCAGAACCCGAGGCTTCCGGTCATCTCCTTCAGCGAGGAGTCCACAATGGTCCAGTACTCCTTGACCTCCTGCTCGCTGGGCTGCCCCGCACCGAAAATCGCGGCGTCCGCACGGTGGGCAAGCAGCGTAGTGCTGGCCTGCGTCTTGGGGAACGCCTCGGCCAGGACGGCGGCACTTTCACGGCGGGTGGCCCGGTGGTTCAGTCCGGCGCCCACGTCCGTGGCAAGGCTCACCACCTCGTTCCAGCCACCGCCCACACGCTGGGCGGGGTGCCCGTCAGCAAACCTGGCCTTGCGCCGCCGGGATTTCAGCAGGGCAATCAGGATCAGCGGAATGGCCAGGATCACCAGCGGAATCATGGCCATGCCAATGGCCATGAGCAGCGGACCCCAGAACAGCCACGGATTGTCCTTCTTCTCGTCAGCATCGAGGGCATCGGGAGAGGAATCCGGCGGCAGGTCCGCCGGCTCCTGCGGCGGGGGCGGCGGCTGGAGCACCTGCGGTTTGGGCTTGGACTTGTTCTCCGGATCCGGCGGGATGGGCACGTTGTCCTTGGGCGGGGTCGGGTCAAAGGCAACCCAGCCCACGCGTTCGAACGCCACTTCAACCCAGGCATGGACGTTCTTGCCCGTGATGTTGACCTCTCCGGCACCGTTTTCCGGGCTGGTGGGGTCCGGGTAGAAGCCCATCACCACGCGGGACGGGATGCCCAGGTGGCGCAGCATCAGGGACATGGCCACGGCGTACTGCTCGTCGTCGCCCAGCATCTGCTTGGCGGTGAGCAAGCTGCGGATGCGGGCGGCGCTGTGCCCGGACACGCTGGGCAGCTGTCCTTCGGAGATGAGGCCGTTACTGAAGGCACCGGTCTTCTGGAAATGGGCCTCGATCTGGCGCACCCTGTCAATCGCCGTAGGCGCATCAACGGAGAGGTCATTGGCCTGCGAACCCACCACTGGCGGAACCTCGAACGCCTCGGGCAAGGACACGTTCGCGAAGTTGTACTGGGTCAGCTGGCCGTGTTCGAGCTTCACGGGTTCGGATACCTGGACACTGTACGAATCCCCCTGGGCCACGCCCTGGGTGGTCACAGCGGTGTCCGTTCCGGCGTTGAAGTACAGGCCGGACGCTGCCCGCGAACCAGGTTCGGAGAAGCTTATGCCGGTGGTCTGCCGGCCACCGGGCAGGAAGTAGCCCTGGTAGTCGGCGATCGTGATGTCCAGAGTGTAATCGTTGGTGCCGCCCACGCTTGACGCATCAGCCAGGGTGTTCAGCGAATCGGTGTCGCCCACCTTGCTGAAGCTGCCGGAACCGTTGGGGTCCATGTTGTAGTTGGTGCCGTCGAAGGCATCCAGCGCGGCCAGCCTGACACGGCCGTCCCGGGGCAGGCCCTTGACCACAAACAGGGTGTCGTCCTTCTGGTCCTTGACGAACGTCCGGAAGCTCGCCAGCGGAGTGATGTAATCCTTCGGATCAAACGGCGGTACGACGACGTTGCGGAGCACCTTTCGGTCATCCGCCGCGGTGATCAGGGGTGCTGTCAGCGCGGTGACCCCCACGCTGGCGGCCACCACTGCCGCTGCGGTACCGAGCCGGCGCACCCTGGCGCGCCGGGCTGTGGCGGTGTCCGCCTGGGGGCTGTTGACGGAGATCTTCCGGGTGTCCCGGCGTCGTAATTCATCGCGGCGGAATGTTGCCCACGCAATGGCCACCACCGTCAGCCCGATTCCGCGCTCCACCGTCAGGAAGGTTGCATTGGTGGAAAAGGCGATGCCCGTAACGAACAGGACCAGGACCGGCAGCAGCGGCCAGTACGGGGTCCGCAGGCGCCAGGTGAGGACACCGGCCACCACTGCACAGATGAGGGAACTCAGGAACGGAACAATCAGGACACCGCCGGCCGTACCCACCGGCACGCCTACCGTCAGCATGTCCTTCCAGGAGAACACCACGCCCAGCAGCAGGGTCCGGAGCGAGTCAAGGGTGGGAACAACCCCGGCGATGGCTGCATCCGGGACGGCAAGTGCTGTCCCCAGGACCAGGTAGGCGCCCAGCGTAATGGCTGTGGTGATCATCAGGCCCAGCCGGAAATGCGAACTGACCGCGGCGATGGCCAGGCCCAGCAGGATGCCGCCGAAGCCGGAAACCAGGTAGTACGGGTCCCCGCCAAAGCTCAGGCTGAAGCCAAGGACCCCCAGTCCCAGCAGGACAACCAGGACGACGGCGTCCAGCACCGTGTGCCACACAGGCCTGCCGTCGGTGAAGGGCGAGAGGGAAGCCGGCCGCGCGGGCTGGCTCCCTTGCCGGGCGGAGCGCCTGGGCCGAAGTCCGGGTGCCGTGCTCATGCTGCTGCCTTTCGAAGAATGATGCCCAGGTCTGCCAGGTCGCCAATGGTCAGTACCGTGAGGTCTGCAATGTTGGCCCGGGACGGGGCCGCGCCGGCGTGGACCCGGACCGCCAGTGCACGGACGCCAGGCGCCACGGAGGCGGCAGCGGTGCGCAGCTGGGTGGGTGTTACGTGGCGGCCCACCACAAAAAAGACCACCGAGGCGTTGGGGATGGTGTCAGCCACAGTGCGCGCGAGGTCGACGGCGGTGCGGCGGTGGGGTGCCCCCACGATCCTGGTCATGTCATCGAGCAGGTTCCGGCCGGTTTCGCAGCGCAGCGGACCTTTCTGGGTGACAACGTCCAGGTCCCGCTGCTCGCGGATGGCCTGCCGGCCGATGGACGCCGCCACGGAGATGCCCATCTCGAACTCCTGCTCGGAGTCGTATTCGTCAGTGTTGATGGACAGCGAGATGGCCAGGTGGGCGCGGCGGGTTTCCTCAAACTGGCGGACCATCAGCTTGTTGATCCGGGCCGTCGTTTTCCAGTGGATGTGGCGGCGGTCATCGCCGGGCACGTAATCGCGCAGGGCGTGGAAGGAGACATCGGCGCTGGAGAGGTCGGTGGTGGGCATGCCTTCAAGGTCCCGGATGAATCCCGCGGCCGAACCCGCCAGGGCAACGGTCCGCGGGTGCACGTAAAGGTCCTCCGGCTCGGTCCACAGCACCTGGCGGCGCAGCAGGTGCAGGGGGTCGGCTCGAACCGAGCGGACCGGCCCTACCGAAATGACGGCACGCCGGGCCGTGGGAATGGTGAAGAGGTCCTCGTGGACCTGCTGCGGCTTCATCCGTGGCAGGTGGAACAAGGCCGTTGCCGACCCCACGGGAAGCTCCAGCGCAGCCGGAAGCAGCGGCCTGGTGGACGTGTTGGACACCGCGATGCTGCCCACTGCGCTGTCCCCCACGGCCACGCGTGTGCGGGCAAGGTCCAGGACAACCCCGTAGGAGGACCGGCCCAGGATGAATCCGACCGCAATAACGAACAGCACAAAAGCCGCGACGGCGGCCGCCTTGGCTTCCTGCCAGCCGAACGACTGGCCCAGCGTCCAGAGAAGGAGCGCCGCAGCCAGCACGGACCAGCCCAGCACGCTGACCACGGACAGGACCGGCCACGCGTAACGGAGCCAGTATTCCTTCACCAGCCGCCAGGCCGGCTGGAGGACCATGCCCAGGGTACTGCTGGCCTCGGCCCAGACAGCCGCAGGGTGGAGCCGGGTCTGCCGGCCATCACGGACGAAGGGTTTGCGCAGCTGCTCACCGACGCGTGCCGCGGCACCGCCTTTGTTGAACGGCTGCTTGACGCGCTCAGCAAGCCGGGTCAACGGTGTGCTGCTGGACATAGAGGGGACCTTCGTTCGTGCTGGCTAAGGGTGCTGTGTTAGTGCCGTCTTGATGCTGCGAACAGTGCAGCGTCAGTTAGGTGGTGGCGCGCTGCTGGGGCGCTGCAACATCGCCCAGGACACGGGCAAGGATCACTTCGGGCGTGGCGCCGGAGAACTCTGCCTCAGGGTCCATCACAAAGCGGTGCGTCCAAACCACGGGAGCCAGTTCCTTCACATCGTCCGGGAGGACGAAGTTGCGGCCCTGGGCTGCCGCCCAGACCTTGGCCGCGCGCACCATCGCCAGGGCGCCACGAACAGATACGCCCAAACGGGTTTCAGGGGCGTTGCGGGTTTCCTCGGTCAGCCGGGAGATGTACTCCAGCACGGCGGTGTCCACGTGGACAGTGGCAGCCAGGTCTGCCATGTCCGCCACAGCCTGCGTGGTGATCACGGCACTCAGGTCCCTGGAGCGGTCCTTGAGGTTGGCGCCGCCCAGCAGCTGGACCGTGGAGGCGTGGTCCGGATAGCCGATGGAGGTCTTGATCAGGAAGCGGTCCAGCTGGGCCTCGGGCAGCCGGTAGGTACCGGCCTGCTCGATCGGGTTCTGGGTAGCCAGCACCATAAACGGCCGGCCGGCCTCGTACGTCACGCCGTCCACGGTGACCCGGGACTCTTCCATGACCTCCAGGAGCGCCGACTGCGTCTTGGGCGACGCTCGGTTGATTTCGTCGGCGAGGACGATGTTGTTGAAGATCGGGCCCTTGTGGAACTCGAACTTCTGCGTCTTCTGGTCGTAGATCGTCACGCCCGTGACGTCCGAGGGCAGCAGGTCGGGGGTGAACTGGATCCGGTTGTTGGATCCCTGGACAGTGGCCGCCAGGGCACGCGCCAGGGAGGTCTTGCCTGTACCGGGAGCATCCTCGAAGAGAACATGGCCCTCGGCGAGCATGGCGGTGAACGTCAGGCGGACAACGTGCTCCTTGCCCAGCACCGCCTTGCTTACATTGGCCACCAGTTTCTCGAAGGTGCCCGCAAACCAGGTGGCCTGCTCGCTTGTCATTGTCATGGGTGGTTCCCCTTTTCTTAAGGAATGGTGGTGCCCGTCAGACGGGCGGGCGAAGAATGGCGGGTGCCTGCCGGGCAACGCCTGCTAACAGGGCGCCCTTCCCGAGGAGAAGTACACAGTGTCGGCACGGACCCAGCGGCTGTTGTACTGGCCACCAGTGATCTGGTACCAGCCGCTGGTGCCCCACGGGCTGCCGCACCGGCTGACCTCGACGGCAGCATCGTTCATGCTCAGCCACGGGTACGGCGCGCCGGGGCCACCCGGGCTGGTGACGCCGTAGCAGCGCCTCGGCGGGCCAGGGTCATAGCCACTTCCGCCACCGGCGGGTTCGGTGCAGCTGTTGATGGCCTGGGAGGTCACCTTGACCATGTTCTTCACGGGCGGCGGGGGCGGTGGCGGCGGGTTGCCCGACGTCGAATTCGCCCTGCCCGCCGGACCGTACACCACCGTGAACGCACGGACCTCGAGGGTGCGGGTTTCGTTGAAGCCTCCGGTACCCACGTCATAGGAATTGGCCTTGCCGACACCCTGCCAGGCGCCGCCGTTGACCCGGACTTCATAGTGGTCAAGAGCCCGCCCGTTGGTAGCCGGGTTGTTCCAGGTCCAGTAGACCCGCTTGTCCTCCGGAGACGACTTCTGACCATTGACGTTCGGGGCATTCGGCGGACCGTACGGGTTGGCGGCACCGATGTTCCTGGCATCGCCGGCCTGGCCGGTCTTGGTGGACGTGGCGATGATGTTGACGGTCACGTTGGTTCCGTTGGGCAGGCCGTTGATCACTCCGCCGCCCGGGGCAATCGGGCCGCGCGCGCCGGTGCTGGTGGTGTAGGTGTACTGGATCTCACCGGGGGTGGACCCGTTGCGCTGCGGCTCCGTCAACGGGGTGAACGTCACCTCAAGCTGGCCGCTGTTGCCGGTTTCCCGGACAGTGCCGCCGTTGACCATGCCGGGCTTTCCGGCAGCACGGACCGGAGAGGACTGCGGGCTGGTCTGGCTGGTTCCTGCCTTGTTGGTGGCCGAAACCGTAAACGTGTAGTTCGCTTCCGAGTTGTCTACCGTGACGTTCGCCGACGTCGCCGCAACCTGCTGCGACGTGACCACTGCACCGCCACGAAAAGTCGTCAGCGTGTACGCGGAGATGGCATCGCCGTTGTTGTTGGGCGCTGTCCACGAAACCCTCATCTGGCTTTCCGCGCCCACTGAGGGCGCCGAAGTGGCGGTCGGGGCCGTGGGCGTCATGGGCGGTCCGGCCGGCACGACGGCAGCAGAGTACGGGCTCCACTCGGAGGGGTCCTTGGCATCGTTCCGGGCCAGGACGCGCACCTTGTAGGAGACGCCGTTCTGCAGGCCCTGCCACACATAGCTGGTGGAGGTCAGGTTCTGTACCTGCGCGTTCTGGCCCGCCGGTTGCGGGGAAATCTCAAGGTCGTAGGACTTGATGGGAGAGCCCTTGCTCAGCGGGGCTGTCCACGTAAACGTGGCCTGCTTGTCGCCGAACTTTCCGGCAGGTGCAGCCGGGGTATCCGGTTTGACGTCCGGGCGGACCTCGGCAGACGCCGGTGAACGGTCCGACTCACCCAGGGCATTAGTGGCCGTGACCTCGAAGTGGTACTTGGTGTTGTTGGTCAGGCCATTCAGGGTGCAGGTGTTGGCCGGGCAGGCCTGCTGGAATCCGGCTTCGCCATACACGGTGTAGCCCGTAATGGGTGAGCCGCGGTCTGCCGGCGCCGTCCAGGTCAGCAGGGCCGTCCGGTCCCCCACGCTCTGAGCCTGGGGCGTGCCGGGTGCCATGGGCTTGTCCTTGACGTTAAGCCTGATCCTGGCGGTGGCCTGGCGCGAGGCCTCGCCGGTCTTGTCCTGGACTGTGTAGGCCACAATCATCGAACCGGAGAAACCGCTGGCCGGTGTGACCAGGACAGAGTCGCCGGCCACCTCCGTGCCGCCCTGCCCGGTCTCCACTGTTGCCTCGACGATCTTCAGCGCCGTTTCCGGAAACGGATTGGTGTCATTGGCCAGGACGTTGATGGATGACTGCTTGCCTGCGGCTGCGTTGTCCTCCACGTCATCGTTCGCCACGGGCTTTGGCCGGTCGGAGGCCGTCACAGCCAGCTGGTACGTGGCAGTTGCCTCCAGGCCGCGGGGGTCAGTTGCCTTGACCTGCACGGTCCCGGTAACGCCGGTGGCCGTGGTTGCGTCGGTGGAAACCTTCAGCACCTTGCCGTCCATGCTCACCTTGAACGAGCCGGTGTTTCCGCCGGCGAGCTCGTACTTCATGTTGCCGACGTCGTCCTTGTCCGGGTCCTCCGTCAGCCTGGACAGGTCCGTGTCGCGGCTTTCGCCCTTGGGGACGGTGACGCTTGCCCCCAGCAGGGTGGGCGGGTTGTTCTTGTTCGGATCCGGAAGCACCTTGGTGCGGATGCTCAGGGTGGACTTCAGTCCGGCGGGGTCGTCCACGGCGGTGCCGTCAGTGACCTCGAAGCTGATGGAACCGGGGCCCACATATTCTGCGCCGGCCGTGTATTTCAGGGACGTGGGGCTGGCCAGGGGGTCGCTGCCGTCGCCGCCGATCAGCTTGATGCTGTCAGCCTGGGTGATGCGGGGCGTGCGGCCATCGCGGACCTTGACCCATTCGTTCAGATCCACCGTGATGGACTGCCCGGACACCAGTTCCAGGACATCGTCCTTGGCGAGCGTGGGAACCTGCTGGCCAAGGCCCGGTACCCAGATGATGGCCGTGGCCTTCTGGCCGTCGACGTCCTCCACCGTGTACGGGATAAGCTGCGGGCCCTCGGTGAGCTCGACGATCATGTTGCCTTCGCTGCCCGGGCGGGCCGTCAGCGCCTCGGTGCTGATCTTGAGGTTTTCACCCACGCCGTCCGGATCTTCGTCGTTCTTCAGGACCGGAACGTCGACGGCGGTCTTGCCCAGGGTCTGCGCGGACGTGACACGGTCATCGCGGGCAATCGGTGCCTGCAGCGGCACGGTGCTGTCCACCACCACGGTGATCGCCGCCTGGGCCGTGGCGTCACGGTCGTCAGCAATCGTGTACTGCAGGTTGACGGTGCCCTCTTGGGCGGGAGCACGGAGGATGATCCGGCCGCTCGTCTGGCTGACGGCTGCTTCCAGGGACGGATCGGCGGTGATGCCGTCCGTCAGGATCCGGATGGGGTCGCCGTCGGGATCCGTGTCATTGCCGCTGGCGTCCACGGCAATCTGGCGGCCGGGGCGTACCTTGACCTCGTCGTCCACAGGGGTGGGGTTCTGGTTGACGTCGCCGCGGGGGGCCACGCCAACGGTGACGGTGCCCGTGTTGGTGGCGCCCTGACGGTCCACCACCTTGTACCGGAATGTGTCCGTGCCGGAGCCATCGCCGGCTGCGGTGAAGTCGATGAAGTTGCTGCCAACGGTGGCAGTGCCCATCGCCGGCGTGCTGTCGATGCCGGTCAGCTGCACGGAGTCGCCGTCGGGATCAATGCCGTCAAGCGGCACGGGAATCCGGACGGTGCCGCTGGCCACCACGCGGGCTGTCAGGTTCTTTGGCTGCGGCCGGGAGTTTTCGGCGCCTTCCAGCGGCAGGATGTGGATGGTCACAGCGGCCGCGCTCTTCTGGCCCTGTGGGTCAACGGCGTTGTAGATGGCGCGGACGGTCTTGGGCAGGGGTCCGGCAATGAACCGGATCGTGTTCTCTGAAACGAACACCTTGCCATCCACCTCATCGATGCCCTGGGGCAGCACGGGGTCCACGGTGAGTTCCTGGCCCTGCGGGTGGGTGTCGTTCTCGAGGACCGGGATGGTGACGACGTCACCCACGCGGACGTTGACCTCATCCGGCTTGGGCTGCGGTGCTTCCACAATGGCTGGCGCCGGTACGGGGACCACTGTGACACTTCCCGTGGCCGACTTACTACCGTTGGACATGGTGTACTCAAACAGGAACGGCTCAGCCGTGGCGCCCAGATCGGTGATCCGGATGACGCTGTGGTCAATAACGCTGATGGACGCGCTGGAGTCTTCCGGGACCTTCACGGACTGCAGCACCAGCACCCCTCCGGCGGGATCGGAGTCGTTGGCCAGCGGATCCAGCAGAACGCTGCCGCCCACCGGCATCAGGGCGACGTCGTGGACCGCCACAGGGTCGCCGCTGTCCTCGCCGGATTTAACGTCCACGCGGATCAGGCCCTGGGAACTTTGCGGCCCGTTACTGGCGATGTACGTCAGGTAGATGGGCCCGGTCGTGCCGCTCTTGAACGTAAACGTCCCACCGTCGGTGATGGGACCGATCTCGGCGGGTCCGCTGGCCTCCACCTGGGCAAGGCGCAGCGCACCGCCGTTCGGATCGACGTCGTTTTTCAGCGGCGAGATGACCAGGTCCTGGCCGGCTACCGCCGTCACGTGGTCAGCGTTCACCACGGGAGCCAGCGCCCCGGGCGGCTGGACGTTCACCACAACCGTGCCCGTCACTGTTTCACGGCCGTCCCAGATGGTGACTGTGACGTTCTTCTTGCCTGCGGTGGCGCCGGAATCCTGGTAGGTCAGCAGGCCATCGCGGCGCACCTTGACCTGGTCCTGCTCGTTGTCGGCTTTGGCGTCAAGCAGCACCAGATCGTCACCGTCAGGGTCCATCCAGTCGGTGAGGATGTTCTGGCTGACGGTCTTGCCCTGCTCCACCAGCATGGTGGTGGGGTTGCCGCCCCGTTTGAAGACCGGGGCGTGGTTCTCGTCCGGGCCAACAACGTTCAACGTGACCTGGCCGGTGGCGCTGAGTCCGCGGCCGTCGTCGGCGGTGTAGCTGAAGGTCTCAGTCCCTGGCTTGGCGTCAGCGGGGACTTTCACCTGGAAGGCCGTGCCGCCGTAAATGTTCTGAAGCTGGCCGCTGGTGGGCCCGTTGTTCGGCACCGACGCGGTGAGGACGTCGCCGTCGGGGTCGGAGTCATTGTCCAGGACGCTCAGCACAGTGGTGCGGCCGGGCCGGACGCCCACGCTGTCAGGCTTGGTTTCCGGCGGCCGGTTGGGCTTGGTGCGGTCCGGAAGGACGTTGATGGTGTTGTTGTCGGCAGATTCCTGGTCCTGCTCGTCCGATTCGTTTTGCGGCGGGATGACGTCTTCCCAGTTGTTGACCAGCTGCATGTTCTGGTTGACCAGCCACACGTTGCCGGAGTTGACGTCGTTGAGGACCACCAGGTCCCGGTTCACCCGGAAAACGTACGACGGCGATGCACTGGCCTTGGGAACGTCAACGTTTTTGTCCTGCGAGTCATCCTGGCACTCACGGACGTACTTGTTGGCACCGGACCAGGCCGCGTGGACGCAGCCGCCCAGCTGCACGGGAGCAGCCGGGATGCCTTCGCCGTCAAAGGTGACGGTCTTGGCCGTTGACCCATCCAGCGGCTGCATCAGCAGCGCCTTCTTGGTGGACAACGCCACCGAATCCGCGGCCGGGCCGGACTGCTGGAGCAAAGCCTCACCGGCGTCGGCAAGGGCCAGTTCACGCCCGCCCGGGAGGAACAGCTTGCCGCGGGCGGCGTCCAGGACTACGGGCTTGTCCCCTACTACCGCCAGCTGGAGGTCGCCGGAACCCTTGAGTCCGTTCCACGTTGAGGAATCCGAAGAGACGGCCGCTCCCTCTGCGTCCACCTCAGTGATGGTCACCTCACCGGTTTCGGGGTCCGCCGAGTACACGCGGTCATCGTCGCCTACCACTGACACCACGCCCTCGGAAGCATCCAGGACCGGTTCGGAGACTTCCTCATCGAAGCCGTTGACCGTGGAGGGGGAAACCGCCCAGACCTTGCCGGAAGCCGGGTCCGTGACGGAAATAACCTTCGTTCCGAAGCTGACGTCGGAAGAGCCCGGCAGCTGCTTGTCCCCGCCGAGGCGGAGGTTGGCGGCGGAGACCTGGTTCAGAGTGGACCCGGCGCCGTCATCAACAAAAACGTCCAGGCCGTTCTGCAGCACGTCGAAGGACGTGGAGGCCGGGGTGACGGCGCCGTCAAGGACGCGGGAGGGGTAATTCAGCCGCCCCACGGCATTGCGGGACTTGGAGACAACCCATACACCGCCGTCGTTCAGCTCCACCTCGGTGGTCTTGAAACCCGGGTACAGCACGGCACCGGCCACAAGGAAACCTGCGGCCACGCCGAAAGCGGTACCCGAGACGAGTTTGTTGTGGCGCTTTTTCAGCCCAAGCTTCCCCAGCAGAGTTGTCACAGCGTTACGAATTCCTCAAAATTGCAGCCGCCGAAGGACAGCCTGACCAAATACCCGTAAGATGCGGGCTCAGTGTTCCCGCGTTAGCCTAACGGACCCGCGTAAAGTCCGCGATGGGCAGTCCTCCACACAAGGCGCCCGGACGGGGCCGATCCTATCGCATCCCCATCGAATGGATAAACCTCCACCCGGGCCGGATGATAGACGTCCGGGACGCCCTAGTCCAGGATCAGGCCCTTACCTTGGCCGCGGGAGAGCAGCACCGGGTGGATCTCGCCGAACCCGCGGACGTCCTCCGCCGGCTGCGGCATCAGGACGAACCGTTCGTCATTTTCCAGTGCCGCCGCCGTCATGGAATCCACCAGGACCGTGCCGGGGTTCGCCAGGGATGTGAGCCTTGCCGCCAGGTTGACGGTGGGGCCATAGATATCGCCCAGGCGGGACAGGATGCGTCCCCACACCATGGCCACCCGGGCCTCGGGCAGGATCTCGTCCTCCGTGAAGGCCTGGGCCAGTGCCAGTGAAATCTCGGCACCGGCAGCCGGGGTCTCGGCGATATAAAGGACTTCGTCGCCAACTGTCTTCACCAGCCGGCCGCCGCCCACCGAAATGATTTCGGCGCACTTGTTTTCGAACCGCTGCACCAGCCGGGCCAGTGTTTTCTCGTTCATCCGCCGGGACAGGCTGGTGTAGGAAACGAGGTCCGCGAAGCCAACGGCCCGCGCCAACGGCAGCGGTGCGTCATCTTCGTCACCTTCGCGGCCTTCCTCACTGGCCTGCAGACCGGCTTCCGCGCGGACCGCCAGTCGCTGCACACCGGCGTTGAGCTGGCGGCGCCAGGAGTAGACGAGCATTTCCTCGAGGGCATCAACCAACGCAGGGAGATCGTTCACCAACTGTTTACGGGCAACGGCATCCGTGACGCCTTGCTCGTGCACCATGTCCTCGATCAGTGCTTCGATCTGCCACACCACCATCCGGTCGGTCATCTGGCCGATGGCCCGGGTGACTGAGATGGCCGCTTCCTCCGTCAGCTTCCCGCCGCGGACCAGGTCAACAACGGTCCCCAGGGCGGACTGGTCGCGTTCGGTGAAGGCAACGTCCTCATCGCTGTAGTTGGGGAACCCCAGGGCGCGCCAGAGTTTGCGTGCGGACAGCAGTGAAAGCCCGGCACC
This sequence comes from Pseudarthrobacter sp. J47, assembly GCF_049810315.1. Taxonomy (GTDB): domain Bacteria; phylum Actinomycetota; class Actinomycetes; order Actinomycetales; family Micrococcaceae; genus Arthrobacter. Next base: position 1,244,937 of record NZ_CP187358.1, on the reverse strand, counting down.
GGCGGCAACTTCACGACGGCGGAGCTTGCGTTCGCCACCCAACAGCCGGGTTTCAAGGGCCTTGGCTGCCAGGCGTTCGGTGGAGAGCGTGCTGGTTGGCGGGCCGGACGAAGGTTCAGGAGCGGGTCCAGGCACGGGTTCAGGAATCACGGGCAAGGGCAGCGTGTGGGGAGCCGGGGGCATGGCGTTCGTGCCGCCGTCGTTCATGTCTTCATCGCTCACCGTTTCCACCTCTTCTCCCCGTTCCGTGGCTCTGCCTGTGTGGCAGGGCCGTTCAACCGCTCTATTTCCCTGAATTCCTCTTCCGGAAGGTCATCGATCGCCTCGAGGACAAAATTCCGGAACCGGGACACCTCCGGCATGTCCGGAAATACCAGGCTCCCGCCGTAGCCGGACTCCAAGGATATATTCCCCGAGCGCAACATCCGCTGCAGGATGGACTGGCTCACCAGAACGTTGCGCACAGCGGCCAGGGAAAGCTGGCGGTCACGGCGCCGGACCGTACCGAACCTGGCGATCGCCCGGCGGCTGGTCAGGATGTACCGCGTGCCGCTCCAGCGCATCAGCCGAGGCAGGCAGTAGCCCAGCCAGATCCATGCACCCAGCACCACGCACGCCGCAACCAGCCAGAACTCCAGGCCTTCCACCACCGGAAGGAGCGTGGCGGCCTCGCCCTTGATGATCCAGGCGCTGGCGAAGGCCGCAAGAGCCGGCGTCAGGACAAAAACGGCGGCGGGGGCCGTGAGTGCGCGGGGCTGTGGCCGGGTAAGGACAATGACCTGTTCGCCGGGAAGCAGGTCCTTACGCATAACCACTTTCGCTGCCGGTCTCCCGGGACCACGGCCGGACATGGACGACGTCGCCGGCCGTCACCACATGTTCGTGCCCGGCGTCGTCTTCCACCAGCAGCGACCCATACTGGTCCAGCCGGGTGGCATGGCCGATGATCTCGTGATCGCCGGGCAGCTGAGCCCGGACCTGCTTGCCCAGGGTGACCATTACCTGCTCCAGCCGCTTGTGCAGGGATGGGCCACCGGCCAGCCCCGCCGCGGGATCGCCGTCGGCATTGCAGAACGCCCGGTAGAGCGCGGTGAAGCGGGAAAGATAGCTCTTGAGGAGTTCGGTACGGTCGGTGGTGGTCGGCTGCTCCAGCAGCACCGACGTGGCGGTGGGCACGGGCAGTTCCTGCTCCGTCAGCGTTACGTTGATCCCCGTGCCGAGGACCACGGCGGGAACTCCCGGGCCGCTGAGTGGCTCCATCTGCGCAAGGATGCCGGAGATTTTCCTGCCATGGACCAGGACGTCATTGGGCCATTTGATCTCCGCCGGCAGCCCGGCCGTCTCCATCAGCGCCTCGCGCAACGCCAGGGCGGCAACCATGGAAAGCCACGAATAGCTGTGCGTGGGCACCGGAAGACCTTGGGCGTTCACCGGGCGGAGCACCAGCGAAACGGCAATGGAACTGCGGGGCGGCGCCTCCCAGTGGCGCGCCAGGCGGCCGCGGCCTGAGCTTTGGTGTTCGGCCGTCAGGACTGACAGGTCCGGCCACGACTTCGGATCAACGGTGACGGCCCGCAGCAGGTCATCGTTGGTGGACCCGGTGGTCTCTACGACGTCGATGCTGCTGATGCCCGTGGCCGCAAGGAATTCAGGTGCGACGAGCGCCGAACGGTCCAGGGCTGGCCGGTTGGGCGTGGAGCCTCCGGGAGTCTGTTCAGGGCCTGGGTTCTGGGCGTCATCCATAAACAGAATCCTAGTCGGCCCCGGAGCGTCTTTAGAGGAAGATGTCCGGCACCAGCTGGTCTTCGGGGGCGCCCAGGCTGTACGGGGTGAAGTCCCTGACGCCGGCGGCGGCCAGCACTTCCTCATCCGTGTAGAACTTCCCGCTTTCGCGGCCGGTGCCTGGAGCCCGGTGGGATGCGGTGAGGACAGCGTGGGCGGCGTCGGCCATGATTTCGGGCCCACGGGCGGCTTCTGCGATCCTGCTGCCGCCGGGCATATTCCGGATGGCCGCTGTATCGATCAGGGTGCAGGGCCAGAGCGAGTTGACGCTGATGCCCTTGCCCTTGAACTCCTCCGCCAGGCCCAGGGTGGTCAGGCTCATGCCGTATTTGGCCATGGTGTAGGCCAGGTGGCTGCCTGCCCACTTGGGGTCGAGGTTCAGCGGCGGACTCAAAGTCAGGATCTGCCCGTCACCGGATTCCAGCAGCGCCGGAAGAGCCAGTTTGGCCAGCAGGAAGGTGCCGCGGACGTTGATGTCCTGCATGAGGTCGTAGCGCTTCATGTCGATGTCCGGGGTTTTGGACAGGTCTATGGCGGAGGCGTTGTTAATAACGACGTCGATTCCACCGAAGGTGCCAACGGCTGCGGCAACAGCGGCGGCAACGTCGTCGTCGTTCCGGACGTCCCCCACCAGGGGCAGCGCCTTGCCACCGGCTTCCTCCACCTGGGTGGCAGCGGTGAACACCGTGCCCTCAAGCTTCGCGTGCTGCTGGCCGGTCTTGGCAAGCATGACGATGTTCGCGCCGTCACGCGCCGCGCGGAGGGCGATGGCCAGGCCGATTCCACGGCTGCCGCCGGACATCAGGATGGTGCGGCCCTTCAGCGAGCCTTGGGGCTGGTACGGCGTGGAAACAGTGCTCTGAGCATCATTGCTGGCAGTCATAGCCATACTGTAGCGGAGAAATGTTACCGGCCAGTAACATCGTGGTGCGGCCGGCAGAAACAACCGGCGCCGCAAAATTGTAGGGTTTCTACAGCGGTCCCGGCGGTTGGCGTCATTAGACTAGCCAACAGGCGCGTACCCAGCCGGAAAGACTGCCTGGCACATTGTGCGGAAGCTACTTAATTCCCGGCAGGGCGGCCCCTGTATTTTTCGCTTCACATCTTCACTGAGTACTGCACCGAACCCGAAACAGAGCCGGAGACACCTGATGAGCCACGATCTGACCACCACAGCGGGGAAGATTGCCGACTTCCGCGACCGCCAGGCGCGCTCGGAACAGCCATCGGGGCCGGAAGCGATCGAAAAGCAGCACGCCCGCGGAAAGCACACCGCCCGCGAGCGCATCGACCTGCTGCTGGACGAAGGCTCCTTCGTCGAGTTCGACGCCCTGGCCGTGCACCGCTCCACCGCGTTCGGCATGGAGAAGAAGAAGCCGCTCGGTGACGGCCTCGTCTCCGGCTACGGCACCGTGGATGGCCGTCCGGTTGCCGTCTACAGCCAGGACTTCACCGTCTATGGCGGCTCACTCAGCCAGGTCAACGGCGAGAAAATCGTGAAGGTCCAGGAGTTTGCCCTGCGGAACGGCTGCCCCGTGGTGGGCATCCTGGACGGTGGCGGAGCACGCATCCAGGAGGGTGTCGCCTCTCTGGCCATGTTCGCGGATATCTTCCGCAACAACGTCCACGCCTCAGGGGTTGTCCCGCAGATCTCCGTGATCATGGGCCCCTCCGCCGGTGGCGCCGCCTACTCCCCCGCCCTGACCGACTACGTGGTCATGGTGGACAAGACCTCGCACATGTTCATCACCGGCCCGGACGTCATCAAGACGGTCACCGGCGAGGACGTGGACATGGAAACCCTGGGCGGGGCACGCCAGCACAACGCCAACACCGGCACGTCCACCTACCTGGCCGCGGACGAAACAGACGCCCTGGAATTCGTCCGTGAACTCCTGGACTTCCTGCCCTCGAACAACCTCTCCGAACCGCCGGTCACCGAACATGACCAGGAGCTGGAGGTCGACGCCGATGACCTCGCCCTGGATGCCCTGATCCCGGACTCCGCCAACCAGCCCTACGACATGCGGACCGTGATCGGCCAGCTGGTGGATGACGCGCACTTCCTGGAGATGCAGTCCCTGTACGCGCCGAACGTGATCATCGGTTACGGCCGGATCGAGGGCCACACGGTGGGCATCGTGGCCAACCAGCCCCTGCAGTTTGCCGGCACCCTGGATATTGCCGCGTCCGAAAAGGCAGCCCGCTTTGTGCGCAACTGCGACGCCTTCAACATTCCCATCATTACCCTGGTGGACGTGCCGGGCTTCCTGCCCGGCAAGGACCAGGAGTTCCAGGGCATCATCCGCCGCGGCGCCAAGCTCCTCTACGCTTACGCCGAAGCCACGGTTCCCAAGCTCACCGTCATCACCCGCAAGGCCTACGGTGGCGCGTACATTGTCATGGGTTCGAAGAAGCTGGGCGCAGACCTCAACCTTGCCTGGCCCACCGCCCAGATCGGCGTGATGGGTGCCCAGGGCGCCGTCAACATCCTGTACCGCCGCGACCTCGCCGCCGTTGCCGAAGCCGGCGGCGATGTTGAGGCCCGCCGCGCCGAGGTGATCCGGCAGTACGAGGAAGAGCTGCTGAACCCCTACCAGGCCGCCGAGCTGGGGTACGTTGACGCCGTCATCGCCCCGTCGGAGACGCGCGTGCAGATCATCCGCGGGCTGCGGGCGCTGCGGGACAAACGCGCCTCCCTGCCCACCAAGAAGCACGGGAACATCCCGCTGTGACCGCCGAAAAACCGGTGGTTGAGCCTGTCGAAACCGAGCCTGTTGAAACCGGGCCTGTCGAAACCGGGCCTGTCCTGTCCGTGGTGAAGGGTAATCCCACGCCTGAGGAGCTCGCGGCGCTGACCGCCGTCGTGCTCTCCCTTCCGGGAAGCGAAACCGCCGCACCCCTGCGGCCCAGTATCCGGCACTGGGTGCGCCGCCAGCAGCTGCGGCTCGCCCCCACCCCGGGCCCAGGAGCCTGGCGGCGCAGCCGGGGCTGACTGTCCGTCACTGCGGCAGGCGGCCCACATTGCAGGAACAGGGCAGTCGCTGCAGCGCATCCGCGGCGTGGCGGGCCTTCGAAGTGGGCTGCGCCACTACTAGTCTCGTCTCATGACTAACCCAGTTGCTCCTTCCGCGCGCCCCCACACACCCATCGACGGCGTAGCGGACCACTACACGGACACCCTGATCCGGCTCAACCCGAGCTTTGCCACAGAGCTGGGCATCCCCGGCCACGAAACCGAATATCCGGACTACTCTCCTGCCGGCATTGCCGAACTGGCGGCCGAGGCCCGCAAGGCACTCGCGGAGCTGGACGGCCTGGCGCCGGTTGACGACGTTGACGCCGTCACCCTTGACGCTATGGGCGAACGGCTGGGCCTCCTCCTGGAAATCCACGAGTCCGGCTGGGATGCCGCGGACCTGAACAACATCGCCTCCCCCGCCCAGGAAATCAGGGCCATCTTTGACCTGATGCCTACCGGTACCGCCGAACAGTGGGAGCACATCGCGGGCCGCGCCCACAACGTGCCTGCCGCCCTGGCCGGCTACATCGAATCGCTGCGCTCCGCCAAGGAAGCCGGCCGTGTGTCCGCAGCCCGGCAGGTGGAAACCGTGATCGAGCAGACCACCAAATACGCCGCCGGGGACGGATTCTTCGCCAAGCTTGCCGCTGACGCGCGGATCGACGGCCAGCCGCTTCCCGCCGGGCTGCAGGAAACGCTCGACGCCGGTGCTGCCGCCGCCCGGAGCGCCTACGCGGACTTCGCCGTGTTCCTTCGCGACGAACTGCTGCCCGTTGCCCCCGCCAAGGATGCTGTGGGCCGCGAGCGCTATGCCCTGGCCTCCCGGAACTTCCTGGGCGCCACCGTGGACCTGGAAGAAACGTATGCCTGGGGCGTCCAGGAGCTGCAACGGCTGATCGATGCGCAGCAGGCCGTGGCGGAATCCATCAAGCCCGGCGCCACCGTGGCAGAAGCCAAAGCGATCCTGAACAACGATCCCGCCCGCCAGCTCAAGGGCACTGCGGCGCTGCAGGCCTGGATGCAGGAGCTCTCGGACAAGGCAGTTGCCGAACTGGCAGGGGTCCACTTCGACATCCCCGAACCGATGAAGACCCTCGAGTGCCGGATTGCTCCCACTGACGAGGGCGGCATCTACTACACCGGCCCCTCGGAGGACTTCAGCAGGCCCGGGCGCATGTGGTGGTCAGTCCCGGCCGGCGAGGACAGCTTCACCACCTGGGCAGAGACCACCACCGTGTACCACGAGGGCGTTCCGGGCCACCACCTCCAGGTCGCAACAGCCACCTACCGCAGGGAGCTGCTGAACAAGTGGCGCCGCAACGTCTGCTGGACCTCAGGACACGGCGAAGGATGGGCACTCTACGCCGAGAAGCTCATGCAGGAACTGGGCTACCTGTCCGATCCCGGAGACCACATGGGCATGCTGGACATGCAGCGCATGCGCGCCGCCCGGGTTGTCTTCGACATCGGCGTGCACCTGGAGCTGGAAGTACCCTCCGCCTGGGGCTCCGGAACCTGGACGCCGGAGAAAGGCTACGAGTTCCTCCGGGCCAACCTGCCCATCAGCGACGGCCAGCTCAAGTTCGAATTCACCCGTTACCTGGGCTGGCCCGGCCAGGCACCCTCCTACAAGATCGGGCAGCGGCTCTGGGAGGAAATCCGGGCCGAGCTTGAATCCCGGCCCGGGTTCAACCTCAAGGACTTCCACACCCGGGCCCTGAACATCGGTTCCGTTGGCCTGGACACCCTCCGCCGGGCGCTGCTCTAGCCTCGTTGCTCACAGAGGTCCGGAAGGCCCACATCCTCTGCGTGCTCGCTCGTTCCTCGCTTGGACGCACGCTGCCGGATGTGCGCCTTCCGGACCGAACGTTCAGCGAGACTTTTAACACAGCCGCGCAGGGAATATCTTCATAAATGGGGCTTAAATGGCGGAATTGCTGGGATTTAGTCGCTTGGTCGCGTGCCGGCCGGCGTAATATTTCTCAACGTCCTTTCGTGGTGGTATTCGGCGGGGGCCTAGCTTGTTTCGGTGAGCACATCATCGAGCACCCCCACGTCTTCCGGTACGTCCGGCTTCCAGTTGCCCAAGTGGGCCGGATCCTTCGGCGTCCAAATCATTGCCGCCCTGGTTGTCGGCCTGGCCCTGGGCCTCCTGGCCAAGTACACCGGCAGCACCAAGGAAGCGCCCAACGCGTTGGGCGCCACGCTGCAGACCATCGGTTCCAGCTACGTCGCACTGCTGCAGACCGCCGTCGTTCCCCTGATCTTTACGGCTGTTGTCAGCTCCATCTCCAACCTGCGTGAGGTTTCCAACGCGGCGCGGCTGGCCTGGAACACGCTGCTCTGGTTCGCCATCACCTCGCTGATCGCCGTACTGATCGGCATTGGCCTGGGCGTGCTCCTGCAGCCCGGAGCCAACACCGGCATCACCGGCGAAGGCGAAGCTCCCGGCAAGGTGGGCAGCTGGTGGGCCTTCCTCACGGGCCTGTTCCCCAAGAACTTCCTGGGCCTGGGCGCCAGCACTACGGTGGCCGAAACGGGTGCCACCACGTCGGTCAGCTTCAACGTCCTGCAGATCCTGGTCATCGCGATCGCCGTTGGCATCGCCGCCCTCAAGGTGGGCAAGGCCGCTGAGCCCTTCCTGAACTTCACCGCATCCGCCCTGGCCGTCATCCAGAAGGTCCTGTGGTGGATCATCCGGATCGCGCCGCTGGGCACCGTTGGCCTGATCGGCAACGCCGTGGCCGTCTACGGCTGGGACACCATCGGATCGCTGGGCAAGTTCGCCATCGCCATCTACGTTGGCCTGGCGCTGGTGCTGTTTGTTGTCTACCCCGTCCTGGTGCGCAGCCACGGACTGTCCGTCAAGCAGTACTTCACCGGCGTGTGGCCGGCGGTCCAGCTTGCCTTCGTGTCGCGCTCCTCGATCGGCACCCTCCCGCTCACCCAGCGGGTCACCGAGCGCTCACTCGGCGTCCCCCGCGCCTACGCCTCCTTCGCCGTGCCGCTGGGCGCCACCACCAAGATGGACGGCTGCGCAGCGATCTACCCGGCGATCGCCGCGATCTTCGTTGCCCAGTTCTTCGGCATCCAGCTGGACTTCACCCAGTACCTGCTGATCGCGCTGGTCTCCGTCCTTGGATCCGCTGCCACGGCGGGAACCACCGGCGCCGTGGTGATGCTCACCCTGACCCTCTCCACGCTGGGACTCCCGCTGGCCGGCGTCGGACTGCTGCTCGCCATTGACCCCATCCTGGATATGGGCCGCACCGCTGTAAACGTGGCCGGCCAGGCGCTGGTCCCGACGATCGTGGCACGCCGCCAGGGCATCCTGGATGAGTCGCTGTACAACGCACCGCGCAACGGCAGCCCGTTCGTGGATGACGACGCCGATTCCGCAACTGCGGCTGAAACCACTGCAACCACAGGAACCGGTACCGACGCTGCCGGACGCGAACTGGCCGGCGCGAAGGCCTAGCTCCCGCTGGAGCATCCCCCGCCGGAGAATCCTGTAACAACGGCCCCTGCCCGCAACGCATGTTGCGGGCAGGGGCCGTTGTCGTTCCCACTTCCTCGAAGCTTCCAGACAACTTGCGCAGAGTGCAAAGTTGCACGTAGTGTAATCATGTGAAGGCTTCCCCCGAACAAGCGATCCCACCAGCCCCATCCCGCCGTGAGCTCAATAAAGCGGCAACCCGTGAAGCAATCGCCGGCGCTGCGATGGAACTGCTGCGCAGCAAGGGCTACGGGAACTTCACGGTGGAGGACATCGCCGGCACCGCGGGAATCTCGCGGCGCACTTTCTTCAACTACTTCAATGGCATCGAGGCCGCCGTAGCGTCAGTTTCCGAAGGCTTCCTGGACAACGTCCTGGTCCGGTTCAGGCTGCGCCCCATCGGCGAACCCATCCTCGAATCCGCCCGGGCCGCACTCTCGGAACTTGCGGACCCCATGACCGTGGCGCCCATCGCGGAGATGTACAGCCTGGCGCAAACCAGCCCAGGGCTCCTCCGCTCCGAACTGGAAGCCTGGGACACCTGCACCATCCAAATCACAGAAGCCATCCAGGAACGCATCAGCGCATCCGGCGCGGAGGTCAGCGACCTCTACATCCGCGCGCTGGCCAGTTCCGTCATGGGCTGTGGCAAGGCGGCGGTGGACAGCTGGTTCGCGCAGTGCGGAGCAGACCTTTCCCCTGCGTCCCTGGCCACCTTGCGTTCCCTCCTGATCGAATCGGTCACCCTGCTGGCCCACGGCTTCACCGACGCACCCGCCGCCACGTCCTGACGGCCGCGTCTTCCCACCAAACTTCTCCAGAGACTCCCAACAGAACGGTTCCCACGCCATGGCACTCCTGCTGTACCGACTCGGCAAATTTTCCTACCGGCGCCGCTGGCTGGTGATTTCACTCTGGCTTGCCGCACTCGTGGCCGTTGGCGGCTCCGCCGCCGCGTTCCACGGCACCATGTCCAACAACTTCCAGATTCCCGGCACTGAAACCCAGCAGATGGCGGACAAGCTGAAGGAAGAACTGCCTTCAGCCTCGGGTGGCTCTGCCAGCATCGTCTTTGAAGCGCCCGGCGGCGGATTCACCGCTGAGAGCCGGGCCGCCGTCGCGGATGCCCTGGCCAGGCTGGGGGACCTTCCGGACGTGCGTGCCACGGTGAACCCGTTCACCACCCAGGAACAGCTGGACGCTGCCGGCACCACCATTGCTGACGGCGAGGCACAGGCTGCCGCGGGCCAGGCCCAACTTGATGCCGCCAAGGCACAACTGGACGCCGGAGCCGCCCAGCTGGCGGCAGCGGAACAGCAGATGACAGCGGCCGGGCTTCCCGCCGAGGCCATCGAGGCCCAGCTGGGCGAACAGAAGGCAACGCTCGCCGCGGGCCAGGCCCAATACCAGGCAGGTTCCGCCGAGCTTGAGGCGGCGAAGGCAAAGCTCGAGCTGGGCAAGCGCCAGGCCGAAGCCAGCGAAGGTCTCCGGTTTGTTTCCGAAGACGGCATGGCAGCCATTGCGCAGGTCCAGTTCAACACCTCGATCAACGCCCTCACTCCCGAGGTCCGTGGTGAAGTGCAGGACATCGCCCACAGCGTGTCCAGCGCAGGTGTCACGGCCTATGCCAGCAAGGAAATCACCGAGGACATCTCTGAACTGTTCGGTACCGCGGAAATCATCGGCATCGCCATTGCCGCCCTGGTGCTCATCATCATGCTCGGCACCCTGATCGCGGCAGGCCTTCCCCTGCTGATGGCGATTGTTGGCGTGGCCGTAGGCGTGGGCGGCACGTTCGCGCTGACCGGCGTGATCGACATGAGTTCCATCTCCCCCATGCTCGCGCTGATGCTGGGCCTGGCTGTGGGCATCGACTACTCACTGTTTATCGTCAACCGGCACCGGACCCAGATCCTGGCCGGAATGGATCTTGGGGAATCGGTGGCACGGGCCACCGGAACCTCGGGCAACGCCGTGCTGTTCGCAGGGTTGACTGTGATCATCGCCCTGGCCGCCCTGGTGGTTCCGGGCCTGCCCTTCCTTGCCGTGATGGGCTTGTCCGCCGCGGCCACGGTGGCCGTGGCGGTTGCGGTTGCCCTGACCCTGACGCCGGCAGTGCTGGCGCTGGTGGGCCGCCGCATCGTGTCCAGGCGTGCGTGGGCCAAGGCGGAGGCGCACAACGCCGAGCCCGGCCACGAGCGCGAAGATGAGGCCAAGGATGAGGCCCGCAGTACCCGCGGCTGGGGCGGCTTGGTCACCCGCCATCCCGTCCTGGCGTTGGTTGCCGGCGTTGTCCTCCTGGCCACGATGGCCCTTCCGGCCACCCAGTTGCGGCTTGCCCTGCCTGACGGCGGCTCCGAGCCCGTGGACTCCGAGGCGTATCAGGCGCATGACCTCACCGCACGGAGCTTCGGCGAGGGCATGACCGGACCCATTGTTGTGGTGGGCGAATTCCCCGAAGGCCTGGACGAGTCCGCGGCCCAGAACCTGCAGTATGACGTTTCGGACCTGCTCCGCGGACTCGATAACGTGGTGGCCGCTGCTCCGGTGGCCTTGAGCGAGGACCGCCGGACGGCAGTCTTCCAAGTGATCCCCAGCGAAGGCGCGGCCAGCGAAAACACCGTCCAGGTGGTGGCCGAACTCCGCGACCGCAACGCTGACATCGAGGAGCAGACCGGCGTGCACATCGGCCTGACGGGGCAGACGGCCGGCAACATCGATGTCTCCACGAAGCTGGCTGACGCCCTGCCGCCCTACCTGCTGATCGTCGTCGGACTGTCCCTGCTCTTGCTCCTGCTGGTGTTCCGCTCCATCGTGGTTCCGCTCCTGGCCACCGGCGGCTTCCTGCTGTCCCTGGCTGCTGCGTTCGGCGGAGTGGTGGCGGTTTACCAGTGGGGCTGGCTGGGTGGCGTGTTCGACGTCGCCAATCCGGGCGCCGTGCTGAGCTTCCTGCCGATCATTGTTATTGGTGTGCTGTTCGGCCTGGCCATGGATTACCAGGTGTTCATCGCCTCCGGAATGCGCGAGGCCTACGTCCACGGGCAGCCGGCCAGGCATGCCGTGCAGCTGGGCTTCCGGCACGCGGCGGCCGTGGTCACCGCCGCCGCAATCATCATGGTCAGTGTCTTCGCGGGCTTCATCTTCAGCCACCTCACCATGGTCCGGCCCCTGGGGTTCGCGATGGCCTTCGGCGTGCTGCTGGATGCCTTCGTGGTGCGGATGACGATCGTCCCGGCCCTGATGTACCTGCTGGGCGACAAGGCCTGGTGGCTGCCGAAGTGGCTGGAACGCATCCTGCCGGACGTGGACGTTGAAGGCGCCCGGCTCAGCCGCGAAGAGGATTCGGCACCAACCGCACCCCAGCCAGTCCATTAGGCTGAACCCGTGACCCGGCTGATCCTCGCTTCCCAGTCCCCCGCCCGCACCAAGCTGCTTGCCGACGCCGGCATCGGACACACCGTGATGGTGTCCGATGTGGACGAGGACGCAGTCCAGGCCCGCTACGGGGTGACTGATCCGCACGACACCGCCCTCCTGCTTGCCAGGGCCAAGGGTGAAGCAGTCGCTGCGCTCCCGGAAGCCGAGGGTGCCCTGGTGATTGCTTGCGATTCGGTGTTCGAGTTCGACGGCGAATCCCACGGCAAGCCATACACGGCAGCTGTTGCCCGTGAACGGATGCTTCGGATGAGCGGGAGCGTGGGCGTCCTCCACACCGGCCACTGGCTGATTGACTGCCGGGACACGGACTCCGGAAACGGGTCCGGTGCCACGCTGGGTGCCGTCGCATCAGCGCAGGTGTCCTTCGAGGACATGACCGAAGCGGAAATCGACGCCTACATTGCCACGGGCGAACCGCTGCACTGCGCCGGTTCCTTCACGATCGACGGCCTGGGGGGCGCCTTCATCCGCAAGGTTGACGGCGATCCCCACGCCGTGGTGGGCCTGTCCATTTCCACCCTGCGCCGACTGCTGGCACAGGCAGGCGTGGGCATCACTGATCTATGGACGCAGGGCTGAGCGGCCCATTTCGGGGCAAGTTGTAGCTTCCCTACAAAGGATGACGGCTGCACACGCGGATTCCGCAAGTAATATCGGCGGAACCCTCAAAATCGCGCTAGGCTCCCTGAAGAAAGAAGGAGACGCCTTGTCAGCTATTTCGGAGCAGTCCGCCCCCCACGCACCATCGACCATCACGAAGGTGCTGATCGCGAACCGCGGTGAAATCGCCGTCCGCATCATCCGCGCGGCACGTGACGAAGGCATCGCCTCCGTTGCCGTCTACGCCGATCCGGACAGGGACGCACTGCACGTTCGGCTCGCTGACGAGGCCTACGCCCTCGGCGGGAACACCGCCGCCGAGTCATACCTCCTGATGGACAAGATCATCGACGCAGCTGTCCGCTCCGGCGCAGACGCCATCCACCCCGGCTACGGCTTCCTGGCGGAGAACGCCCAGTTCGCCGCCCGCGTGATCGAGGCCGGCATCACCTGGATCGGCCCGTCCCCCGAGGCCATCTCCGCGTTGGGAGACAAGGTCCAGGCCCGGCACATCGCCGAGAAGGTGGGCGCCCCGCAGGTCCCCGGCACCGCCGACCCCGTGGAGTCCGCCGAGGAAATCCTGACATTCGTTGACAAGTTCGGCCTGCCCGTGGCCATCAAGGCTGCCTTCGGCGGCGGCGGACGCGGCATCAAAGTGGCCCGGACCCGCGAGGAAATCCCCGAGCTGTTCGAATCCGCCGTCCGCGAGGCAACTGCCGCCTTTGGCCGCGGCGAATGCTTCATCGAACGCTTCCTGGACGCACCCCGGCACGTGGAGACCCAGTGCCTGGCGGACGCCCACGGCAACGTTGTGGTGGTCTCCACCCGCGACTGCTCGCTGCAGCGCCGCAACCAGAAACTTGTTGAAGAAGCCCCCGCACCCTTCCTCACCGAAGAGCAGAACCGGCTGCTGTACGAATCCTCCAAGGCCATCCTGAAGGAGGCCGGTTACCTCGGCGCCGGCACCTGCGAGTTCCTTGTGGGCCAGGACGGCACCATCTCCTTCCTTGAGGTCAACACCCGTCTCCAGGTGGAGCACTGCGTCTCCGAGGAAGTCACAGGCATCGACCTGGTCCGCGAACAGTTCCGGCTGGCCCGCGGCGAAGAGCTGGGCTACGAGGACCCCGAGGTCCGCGGCCACTCCTTCGAGTTCCGTATCACCGGCGAAGATCCGGGCCGCAACTTCATGCCGGCACCCGGCGCCATCCGCACGCTCCGCAACCCCACCGGCCCCGGCGTCCGCATCGACTCCGGCGTTGAGCAGGGCGACGTCATCAGCGGCAACTTCGACTCTATGCTCTCCAAGCTGGTTGTCACCGGCGCCACCCGCCGCCAGGCACTGGAGCGTTCACGCCGCGCACTGGAGGAAATGGTGGTTGAAGGCATCCCCACCGTCATTCCGTTCCACCTGGCCGTTGTGGCCGATCCCGCTTTCGCCCCCGAAAGCGGACCGTTCGCCGTCCACACCCGCTGGATCGAAACCGGATTCACCAACAGCCTGGCGGCCTGGACTCCGGAGGGCACCCCGGAAGCTGCAGATGCCGGAGAACGCCAGCGCGTCGTCGTCGAGGTTGGCGGCAAGCGCCTCGAAGTGGTGCTGCCGGCATCACTGGGTTCGCTGTCCGTGGCAACTCCTGGCGGCGCCAAGGCTGCCAAGTCCAAGAAGCGCTCCCGCTCGGCAGGTCCCGCAGACGCTGCTACGGGCAACTCCCTCGCCTCCCCCATGCAGGGAACGATCGTCAAGGTGGCTGTGGCCAACGGTGACGTCGTGGCCGAGGGCGACCTGGTGGTGGTCCTGGAGGCCATGAAGATGGAACAGCCGCTCACCGCGCACCGGGCAGGCACCATCACGGGCCTGACCGCCCTCGCCGGTGAGACAGTGGCTGCCGGCGCTGTTATTGCCACGATCGAAGACTAGGCCCGGAGACAGCACGTGCTCGCACCAAGTTTTGAAGAAGAAGTAGACCGCTACCACCTGGCGGTTCCGGAGATCACGCGAGGGAATCCGCAGCCGGTCAAGGACCTGTACTCCCGGCTGGACGACGTCACGCTGGCCAACCCCTTGGGCGGGATCGCCCGCGGCTGGGCACAGGTGGAGGCGCGGCTTGACCAGGCCTCCCGGTACTACGCCGAGGGCGAGATGCTGGGTTTTGAAACCATCACCTCCTACACCGCCCGGGACACCGCGTACCTCGTAGAGACGGAGCATTTCCGGGCGCGGGTTGGCGCGGGCCAGGGCACGGAGGAGTTCGCCCTGCGCGTCACCAGCATCTTCCGGCGCGAGGAAGGGTTCTGGAAGCTGGTCCACCGGCACGCGGACACCAACGCCCATCCGCAGTCCCGGCGCGCTACGGCCCCCTGACGCTCCAGGCCGATGAAACCCTTTGTGCTCCTTGCCTCACGGCCGGAGGTGCAGGCTGCGGATGAGGAATATGCGGCCTACCTGCGGTTCTGCGGCCTGGAGCCCGCGCAGTTGCGCCGGGTCCGGCTTGATGCGGAGCACCTTCCGGACATTGACCTGGACAGTATCTCCGGAGTGATCGTAGGCGGCAGCCCCTTTACCTCCAGCGATCCGCCGGAGTCCAAGTCCGCTGTCCAGAAGCGGGTGGAACGGGAACTCTCCGGCCTCCTGGACACGCTGGTGGCCGAAGATTTCCCCTTCCTGGGCGCCTGCTACGGGGTGGGCACCCTGGGCACCCACCAGGGCGCGGTCATCGACAGGACCTTCGGCGAACCACTGGGTGCCGTGCAGGTCCGGATTACTCCCGACGGCGCTGCCGACCCCCTGCTTGCGGGGCTCCCGGCTGAATTCAGCGCCTTCGTTGGCCACAAGGAAGCCTGCACCCGCCTGCCGGAGCATGCGGCACTCCTGGCATCCTCGGCGTCGTGCCCCGTCCAGATGTTCCGGATCAAACAGAACCTCTATGCCACCCAGTTCCATCCGGAACTGGATGTGGAGGGCCTGGTGACCCGGATCCGTGTATACCGCTATGCCGGCTATTTCGCTCCGGAGGCCGCAGATGAACTCATCTCCCAGGCCAGGACGCGCACCGTAGATGAGCCGGTGAAGATCCTGCGCAACTTTGTAGAGCGCTACGCCAACTAAAAATGCCCGGCCTGTTCAGGAAACAGGCCGGGCATTTCAGTTATACGGGTCAGGCTACGTTGTTCTCGTAGTCGGTGTCCTTGGTTTCCCGCGTGATCCACAGGGCGATGAACGTCAGCACCGCTGCGGCCGCCATGTAGACGCCCACCAGCCAGGTGCTGCCGCCGGCGGCCTGCCACAACGCAATGGCAATGAACGACGCCGGGGCCGCACCAATCACGCTGGACAGGTTGTAGGCCACCGCGGAACCGGTGTAACGGACGTTTGCCGGGAACAGCTCCGGGAGGATCGCAGCCATGGGTCCGAAGGTCAGGCCCATCAGGGTGAACCCGACAATAAGTCCAACAATTGCAGCGCCCGCGCCAGGTCCGAACATGGTGAACCAGAAGATGCCGAAGACGAAGATGCCTGCCGTCACGGAAAGCAGGAACTTCCGGCGGCCCCACTTTTCGGCCAGCGGACCGGAGACCAGCGTGAAGATGCCGAAGAACACCACACCCAGGATCAGCATCCAGAGGAAGTCGCCGCGCGGAATGCCCAGGCCGGGAACGAAGTTGGCGATTTCCGCGGCAGACATGGGCTTGCCGGCCTTCTCGGCAGCGGCCTGGGCCGCCTCAACCGTTGCGGGCTTGGTGCCGTAGGTCAGCGTGAAGGACGTCATGACATAGAACAGGACGTAGGTGGCCAGCATGATGAAGGTGCCGGCCAGCACGGGACGCCAGTGGTTCTTGAACGTGGCAGCGAACGGAAGCTTGGCTACTTTCTCTTCCGTCAACACCTTCTGGAAGGAGAGGCTTTCAACCAGCTTCAGCCGGACATAAAGGCCCACGATCACCAGGACGGCGCTCAGCAGGAAGGGAACGCGCCAGCCCCAGGCCAGGAATGCTTCGGCAGAGAGTGCCGCGTTCAGCCAGATGAACAGGAGGTTGGCCAGGATAAAGCCGATCGGGGCGCCGAGCTGCGGGAAGGTTCCGTAAACAGCCCGCTTGCCCTGAGGGGCGTTTTCGGTAGCGAGCAGGGCGGCACCGGACCACTCCCCGCCAAGGGCCAGGCCCTGTGCGAAGCGCAGGACCACCAGCAGCAGCGGAGCCAGGATTACCCAGCCCGGAACCGAGGCCGTGGGGAGCGCGCCGATCAGGAAGGTGGCAATACCCATGGTCAGCAGGGAAGCCACCAGGGTCCCCTTGCGGCCGAACTTGTCGCCGAAGTGGCCAAACAGCACAGAACCAACAGGGCGGGCAATGAAGGCCACGCCAAAGATGGCAAAGGAGCTCAGCAGGGCGTTGATGTCCGTGGCGTTCGGGAAGAAGAGCTTCGGGAAGACCAGCACCGATGCGGTGGCGTAAATGTAGAAGTCGTAGAACTCAATGGTGGTGCCAATAAGGCTGGCAAAGATGACTTTGCCTTTCGAGTTCACGGGCTTGACTGCCCTTGGCCCCGTAGTGGTTTCAGCTGATGACATGTATCAACGCTTTCGTCAGGCCGGGCTGCTTCCGCCACCCGGGCCGCCAATAGTTAGAGTTCAATATTAGTTCCCGCAGTCCAGTCAATGGACAAAAAGTCCACTATACGGACACCCGTGCCTGCCGCCAGAGCCGGCCTCCTCACACGGCCCCCACGGCGCAGATAGGCAAATGTCACAGCACGTTAACAAACCGCGACCGTCCGCGAAACGCCGGCTGCCTACCTTGGAAGGAACAACTTACTCCGTGAGAAATCCTGAAAGGAGCGTCACCGTGACTGTTGATCGTGCCACTGAGCAGGCAACCCCGTCATCTGCCGGCGCATCGGTAGGCCAGGTCCCCGCGCTTGAATTCCGGCCCGGCCGTTGGATTGCCAACTGGAACGCAGAGGACCACGAACAGTGGGATACCGCCGGCCGCGCCATCGCCCGCCGGAACCTGAATTGGTCCATCTTCGCCGAATTCCTGGGTTTTGTCGTCTGGCAGCTCTGGTCAATTGTTGTTGTCCAGCTCCCGGCGGCGGGATTCACGCTCTCCACGTCCGAGATCTTCTGGCTGATCTCCATGCCCAGCCTGGTCGGTGCCACGCTGCGGATCCCCTACACCTTTATGGTTCCGCGCTTCGGCGGCAGGAACTGGACCATCATTTCCGCCCTCCTGCTGCTGATCCCTTCCATCGGGCTTGCCATCTGCGTTTCCAACCCCGAAACCCCGTTCGGCACGCTGCTGCTGGTGGCGGCCCTCGCCGGCTTTGGCGGCGGCAACTTCGCCAGCTCCATGGCCAACATCACCTTCTTCTACCCCGCCCGGGAAAAGGGCTGGGCGCTGGGCCTGAACGCTGCAGGCGGAAACCTGGGCGCCGCCGTCGCACAGCTTGCCGTGCCGATCGTCATCACCCTCCTGGCCGCCGGAACCGTCAACCTGCCCATGGCCGGACTGATGTGGGTGCCGTTGATCCTCCTGGCCGCATTTGGCGCCTGGAAGTACATGGACAACCTCACCAGCGCCAAGGGTGACGTGGCCGGTTCGGTGGCGGCCCTGAAGGAACCGCACCTCTGGATCATGGCCCTGCTGTACATCGGCACCTTCGGCTCCTTCATTGGCTTCGCCGGCGTGTTCCCGAAGCTCATCAAGGACTACTTCCCGGACTTCTCCACCATCGGAATAGGCACCGTGGCACTCTCGCTGGCCTTCCTTGGCCCCCTGGTGGGTTCCCTGGCCCGCCCATATGGCGGCCGCATGGCAGACCGCATGGGCGGCGCCCGGATGACAGTGGCAGCCTTCGCCTCGATGGCCGTTATCACCCTCACCATGGTCTGGACCCTTCCCCTCAAGAACTTCTGGCTGTTCCTGGCCCTGTTCCTGATGCTCTTCACCGCCAGCGGCTTTGGAAACGGCGCCACCTACAGGATGATCCCGGTCATCTTCGCAACGTCCAGCAGGGCAGCCCGCAACGGCGCAGATTCAGTCATTACCCAGCGGCTGGCTTCCGCGGCCCTTGGCCTGATCTCCGCGATCGGCGCCTACGGCGGCTTCGTCATCCCGCAGGTACTCAATGCCTCCAACACCGCCAGCGGCTCCTACACCCCGGCGTTCTACGGCTTCGTCGCCGCCTACGTTGTGATGCTGACAGTCTGCTGGGCCTTCTACATCCGCAACGCCAACCGAGACGCGATGGGACACGTCTAACATGACCAAAAGCGCCGCCACGCACTGCCCTTACTGCGCCCTGCAGTGCGCCATGACGCTGACGTCCACCAAGGGACAGGCCCCGGCTGCACAGCCGGGGCCTGGTCCTGGGTCCGCTCCCGGTACCGGCCCTGGAACTGGAACTGGTACCGCGCCTGGCACCGCGCCTTCGGCCGTGCCCCTGTTGGAGGTCACCGGACGCGACTTCCCCACCAACCGCGGCGGGCTCTGCCGCAAAGGGTGGACCTCCGCCAACCTCCTGAACCACCCCGGACGGGTTACCGAGCCGCTGCTTCGCGGCGCTGACGGCGTCCACCGACCCATTGGATGGGACCAGGCCCTGGAGCTGGTTGCGCAGCAGGTCAAAGCAGCCCAGGCAACCTATGGTGCCGATTCGGTGGGGGTGTTCGGCGGCGGCGGGCTGACCAATGAAAAGGCCTATCTCCTCGGCAAGTTCGCCCGCATTGCGCTGGGTACCTCACGCATCGACTACAACGGACGATTCTGCATGTCCTCCGCGGCGGCGGCCGGAATGCGGGCGTTCGGCGTGGACCGCGGCCTGCCGTTTCCGCTGGCGGACATCGATGACGCCAGCACCATCCTGATCCTTGGTTCCAACGTGGCAGAGACCATGCCGCCCTTCGTCCAGCACCTCCAGGGCGCGCGGGACAGCGGCGGCCTGATCGTGGTGGATCCCCGCCGCTCCGCCACCGCGGCATTCACTGCCGACGGCGGCGGCATCCACCTGCAGCCCCTCCCGGGCACCGATCTCACACTCCTCCTGGGCATCAGCCACGTGGTGATCCACGAGGGCCTGACAGACACCGAATACCTCCGGGGGCGCACCTCCGGCTACGACGCCGTCGTCCGCAGCGTGAACCCGTTCTGGCCGGAGCGCGTCCAGTCCCTCACCGGAGTCCCGGCGGACCTGATCCGGGAGACCGCCCGCCGGCTCGCCGCCGGCGCCCGGGACGGCGGCAGCTACATCCTCACCGGCCGCGGCGTGGAACAGCACGTGGACGGCACGGACACCGCCACCGCCGCCATCAACCTCAGCCTGCTCCTGGGCCTGCCCGGTTCTGCCCGCAGCGGCTACGGCACCCTCACCGGCCAGGGCAACGGCCAGGGCGGGCGCGAACACGGCCAGAAGGCCGATCAGCTTCCCGGCTACCGGAAGATCACCGACCCCGCCGCGCGTGCCCACATGGCCGCCGTCTGGGGCGTCCCCGAGGAGATCATCCCAGGCCCGGGCCTGCCCGCCGTGCAACTGCTCCAGTCCCTGGGAAAGCCCGACGGCGTCAGGTGCCTTTTGGTGCACGCCTCAAATATCGCCGTGGCCGCCCCGGATGCGAATGCCGTCATCGCCGGGCTGCGGAGCCTTGACTTCCTGGTGGTGTGCGACTTCTTTATGTCAGAGACCGCCGCTGAAGCGGACCTGGTCCTTCCCGTGCTGCAGTGGGCCGAGGAAGAAGGAACCCTCACCAGCCTTGAAGGCCGGGTGCTGCGCCGCCGCCGGGCCATTAAGCCGCCGGCCGGTGCACGCAGCGAACTCTGGATCATGGCGCGGCTTGCCGAAGCCCTCGAGGCACCCTCAACCTTCAGCGAGTACCCGGAGGAAGTGTTCGAGGAGCTGCGGCTCGCGTCCGCAGGCGGCCTGGCCGACTACTCTGGCATCAGCTACGACCTGCTGGACCGCGGCGAGGCAGCGTACTGGCCCTACCCCGCCGGCACCCAGGGCACACCCCGGCTGTTCACTGATTCCTTCGCCCACGCCGACGGCCGGGCCGTGATGACTCCGGTGACGCCCCGCCGTCGGGCTTCCGGGACTCCCACACCGGGATCAACCGGCCAGTCCCCCGCCGTAAAATCTTCCGGCAAGCCGATGACCCTGATCACCGGGCGGCTGCTGGAGCACTACCAGTCCGGTGCCCAGACCCGGCGGGTGGCTGACCTGCTGGCGGCCCGGCCGGAGGCAACCGTCCAGATCCACCCGGCAGCAGCAGCCGGCCTGGGGATCAGCGAAGGCGCATACGTCTCGGTCGCCAACGAACGCGGCCAGGTCCTGTGCAAGGCCGAACTCAGCACGGCGATCCGCCCTGAGACTGTCTTCCTGCCGTTCCACTTCCCCGAACTGGAAAGCGCCAACCGGCTCACCGAAGCCGCTACCGATCCCATCTCCGGCATGCCGGAGTTCAAATTCAACAGGGTCCACGTCTCCCTGGCTGCTGCGCCAACGGAGCGACTGGACCCTGTTCCCGCAACTATGGAGGCGTTGTGACCGAACAGATTGTGGTGGTGGGTTTTGGGCCCGTGGCCGCGCGGCTGGTGGACGAGCTGCTCCCCGGTGTCCGGGATGGCCGCATCAGCCTGACGGTGATCGGCGAGGAATCCCAGGCCGCCTACAACCGTGTCATGGTGGGCTCCGTGGGCGTAGGACACGCCACGCCGGACGCCTTGGCGTTGGCTGACGCCGAGGCCCTGGCCGCGGAGGGCGTTGACGTCCGGCTGGGCACCAGTGTCCGCCGCATCGACCGCCCCCGGCAACGGGTCCTCCTGACGGATGGCACGGACATCCACTTCGACCGGTTGGTCCTCGCCACCGGCTCCCGGCCGGTCATCCCCAACCTCACCGGCATCAACCCGGACCCCTCCCACCCTGTGCTGCCGCCCGGAGTCACGCCACTGCGCGACCTCCGCGACGCCGAACAGCTCAAGGAAGCAGTGGTTGGAAGGAAACGGATCATCGTGCTGGGCGGCGGCGTGCTGGGCCTGGAAATCGCCCTCGCGGCCGCCGAAGAAGGAGCCAGCGTCACAGTGGTGCATAACGGCCCCTTCCCGCTGGGCCGCTCCATCGACCGCGGCGGCGGAGCCGTGCTGGCCAACAGCCTGCGCCGCTGTGGCGTTAAGGTGGCCGGCAACGCCCGGTCCACGGGAGTGGAACACAACGGCCCCAACGGAGATTTCTCCGCCCTGCTGCTGGATGACGGTTCAGCGATCGACGGCGACCTCCTGGTGCTGTCCTGCGGCGTCCGGCCCCGAACGGAGTTGGCGGAGGGGGCAGGCCTGGGTACCGGCGTGGGAATCCTGGTGGACCACCAGCTCAAGGCCCACCACGAACCGCATATCTTTGCCATCGGCGACTGCGCCGAGGTGCGCTGCACGGACAAAACGTGCGTCGAGTGCCGCAGCGCCACCGGCCCGCTGGGCCTGGTGGGCCCGGGCTGGCGGCAGGCTGAATGGCTGGCCGAGCACCTGCTCCTGCTGGCCGGCACGGACCCGGCACTGGCCCAGGCACAGCCACCGCTGCCGCAGGAACTGCCCGGCGTGATCGTCCTGAAGGCCAACGGCATGAACCTGGCCGTGGCCGGCTCCAACGGCGCCGATCCGTGGGACGAGGAAGTGTTGTCCTCCGGCGCGGGAAACGGCCGGGACAGGCTGCAGGTGGCCCAATGGGCCGACCCCGAGCATGGCCGCTACGTCAAGATGACCACCCGCGGCGGCGTGCTGGAGGGCCTGGTGGCCGTTGGCATGCCAAGGACCGCCGCCGAG
The DNA here is from genome assembly GCF_049810315.1 of Pseudarthrobacter sp. J47. Classification (GTDB taxonomy): domain Bacteria; phylum Actinomycetota; class Actinomycetes; order Actinomycetales; family Micrococcaceae; genus Arthrobacter. The sequence goes on along the minus strand of NZ_CP187358.1, from coordinate 1,222,792 downwards.
CTTGTAGGCCTCTTCGAGGGCCGCGCCGAGCTTCCCGCGGACAGGTCCCTGATGCTGCGCCTGGACGGGCCTGACCAGATACCGGACGCCGGGCCGCGGGACCCGAACGGAACAGTGTGCCGCTGCGCCGGCGTCAGCGGCGGCAGCATCCGCAACGCTGTGGAGGAAGGCTGCTCCACCGTGGCCGAGGTGTCCAAGGCAACCAGGGCGGGAACGGGCTGCGGCGGATGCCATGAGGACATCAGGGGAATGATCGAGCAGCACTTCCAGGCAGCCGCTGCCTGATTCCGGCCTGCACTGTTCCGGCGCCGGTACAAGTGGCGGCGCTGGTCCAGCGCTACTCCGTAAGGATGTGGTGCTGCGGATCCAGCACGTCGAACAGTGAAGTGCCGATCATAAAGATGCCACGCTGCGGGATCCAAAAGTCCCCCAGCCGGTCCTGCAGCGGCAGCGGCCCCATGTTGCCCAGGTCCTTGCCGTCCAGCCTCGCCCGTGACGAGGAAACAAACCAGATGCGCTGCGGCCGGGCCTGGAAGGACTGCCGGTTGGGTACTTTGCCGGTCAGGCCGATCTTGCCGGCCTGCATCATGGGGCCTGCCACCAGGCCCATCGCGCTCAGGAACACGGTATTCCGCCAGAGTTTCTCAGGAACCGCGCCGCAGATTCCGGACATCAGCCGGGTGACTGCAGTTTCGGTGAGCTCAACGTCCCAGGTGAGTTCCGTGGGGCCCTCCACACGGACAGTGAACGACGCCGGGCCATCCCAATGGACGGAGACCTTGGCCACCGGAGCCTGCTCAAGTCCACTGCCGAAATACCTGGCACAGGAGACCCCGGGCGCCACAGTGCTGAAGATGGTCCATTTACCGGCAGGATCCCGCAGCCACACGGCGTTGTACGGAGGACCAATGGACGAGGCCGCGAAGCGGCGCAGCGCCAGGACGTGGCCGCTGCTGAAGGTCACGCCCATAATGCCGTAGCCTGCGAACCGTTCCATGGGACCGGCCGGCAACGCAGTGTTGCGCCCGGCAGCATGCGCCAGTGTTCTGGGACTCTTCATGGCCAACCTCCGCAGTTGGCATCAGTGTAGTCCTGTTGGCTACGCAGGAGCCTTGGGAATCATGATCCACAGGACGATATAGACCAGCTCCCCGATGCCCACCAGCCCAAAGATGACAAAAGCCAGCCGGACCAGGAACTTCGGGAGCCCGAACCGCTGGGCAAGGGCTGCGCAGACTCCGCCGATGATTTTCCCGCTTCGGGGCCTTACCAGTGCTGCACTCATGGGGCATCTCCTTAGGTCTGGACTCCGGAGGACCGCCTGGTCCCGGCATCGCCGTTGCCAGCCAGTCCCTCCAAGGAGTCTATGCAGGTCCGCGCCACCGGGTCCAGACCTGGTCCAGCCTTCCGCTTACATGTGGACGTGCAGGCGCCTTGCTGCCTCGGAGATGGAACCCGTCAGCGAGGGGTAGACCGTGAAGGTGCTGGCGATGTCGTCCACATGCAGTTTCTGCTTGACGGCTATGGCAATCGGGAAGATCAGCTCGGAGGCGTTGGGACCACAAACAACTCCGCCGATCACCGTTCCGGAGCCCTTGCGGGCAATGATCTTGACGAAGCCGTCACGGTGGTTGCGCATCTTGGCGCGGGCATTGCTGCGCAGCGAGAGCTTAATGACGTCGCCCTGATACTTTCCGGACTCCACCTCAGCTTCGGAAACACCCACCGAGGCGATTTCCGGCGAGGTGAAGATGTTCGAAGCCACCTGGTGCAGCTTCAGCGGGGTGACGCCATCGCCCAGGATATGGGCGATAGCGATCCTGCCCTGCATGGCCGCAACGGAGGCCAGGGCCAGGACGCCGGTGCAGTCACCCGCGGCGTAGATGTTGGGAGCTGTGGTGCGGGAGACGCCGTCGACCTTTACATGGCCGCTTTCGGACAGCGCAACGCCGGCCTCCTCAAGCCCGATGCCTGCGGTATTGGGGATGGAGCCAACGCAGACCAGGCAGTGGCTGCCCGTGACCTTGGAGCCGTCGCCGAGGGTGACCACAACGCCGTCCTCGGTCCGTTCCACGGCTTCCGCGCGGGACTGGGACAGGACCTTTACACCGCGGCGCTGGAACACTTCCTCCAAGACTTCGGCCGCATCCACGTCAGAACCGGGCAGCACGCGCTCGCGGCTGGAAATCAGGGTGACCTTAGAACCGAGGCCGTTGTAGGCGGATGCGAACTCGGCGCCCGTCACGCCCGAACCCACCACAATGAGTTCCTCCGGGAGCTCGTCCAGGTTGTAGATCTGTGCCCAGTTCAGGATCCGTTCGCCGTCCGGCCGGGCGGTAGGCAGCTCACGGGGGTGGGCGCCGACCGTCAGCAGGATTGCGTCAGCTTCCACAGTCTCCACGCCGTCGGCCGTCAGGACCTCGATGGTGTGGTTGTCCACCAGTTTGCCGGAGCCGATCAGGATCCGGACGTTCTGGTGGGTGAGGGCGTCCTGGATGTCCGTGGACTGCTTACGGGCCAGGTTCAGCAGCCGGTGGTTGATGTGCTTGAGGTCTGCGCGCATCACCGGCACAACGTCACCGCCGTCGACGTCGAATTTCACGCCCAGCTCACCTGCCTCACCCACGCGGGTCATGAGGTCAGCGGTGGCGATCAGCGTCTTGGAGGGGACAACGTCCGTCAGTACGGCGGAACCGCCCAGGCCTGCCCGCTCGATGATGGTCACCTGCGCACCCAGGGAAGCTGCCACCATTGCGGCTTCGTATCCGCCCGGGCCACCGCCCAGGATTGCGATCCGGGATGGGCTGAAATCTGGATGCGTAGTCACAATCAACCATTCTCGCCCATGGCCTGCCTGAGCACCAAGAAATCCGGCCCGGATATGAGGTGTGCCACGGCTGGGCAGAGCGGCGGCGGCACGGTAGCTTATACCCGTGAGTAATACAGAGTTCCTCAAGACGGACCCCTTCGAAGCCGCCCGTGCAGCAGCGGACCACATCGCCCAGGAGACGGGCGTGGACCAGCACGACGTCGCCCTGGTCCTGGGTTCGGGCTGGAGCGGTGCCGCGGACCTCGTGGGCGAAACCACAGCCGTACTCTCCGCCGACGAAGTACCAGGCTTCCATGCTCCGGCCGTCGAAGGGCATGTAGGGACCATCCGTTCGGTGCTCACCCGGGACGGCAAGCGTGCGCTGGTGCTCGGCGCCCGCACCCACTACTACGAGGGCAAGGGCGTCCGCGCCGTGGTGCACGGTGTCCGCACGGCCGCAGCGGCCGGCTGCAAGACCCTGGTCCTCACCAACGGCTGCGGTGGCTTGAACGAAGCCTGGGAGCCGGGCACTCCGGTCCTCATCAGCGACCACATCAACCTCACCGCCACCTCACCGCTGGAAGGTGCCACGTTCGTGGACCTGACGGACCTGTACTCCTCCCGCATCCGTGCCCTGGCCCGGGAAGTCGACCCCAGCCTCGCCGAAGGTGTTTACGCGCAGTTCAGCGGCCCACACTATGAGACTCCCGCCGAGGTGCAGTACGCAAAACGGATCGGCGCCGACCTCGTTGGCATGTCCACCGCGCTCGAGGCCATCGCCGGCCGGCACGCGGGGATGGAAGTCTTCGGTATTTCCCTGGTCACCAACCTCGCCGCGGGCATCAGCCCCGTTCCACTCAGCCACGCCGAAGTGCTCGACGCCGGCCAGACCGCCGCAGCACGCATCTCCAAGCTGCTTGCGGAAATCATCGGACGGCTTTAGCTTTTCACTTCAGAGCAGCAGACGGACATCACAATATGGTTGCCCGGCCATGTCCGGGCAACCGCCTGTGCCCAACGACGATAGCGTGGTCCCATGACTTCTTCCGACGCCGATTCACTCTTGATCGGCGCAGCCCGCCAGTGGGCTGCCCAGGATCCGGACCCGCAGACGGCCGCCGAACTGCTTGACCTCATCCCCCGGGCGGAGCGTGGTGAACCGGCCGCCGCGCAGGAACTCGCCGACAGCTTCAACGGCACCCTGCAGTTCGGCACGGCGGGCCTACGCGCAGCACTTGGCCCCGGACCCAACCGGATGAACCGTGTGGTGGTGCGCCGGGCCGCCGCCGGGCTCGCGGCTTTCCTGGTTGACGCCGTTGCCCTAGCGTCCCCCGGCACCCGGCCGCGCGCCGTCGTCGGCTATGACGCCCGGTACAACTCGGATACTTTCGCCGCGGAAACTGCCGCGATCTTCACCGCCGCAGGCATCGAGACGTTCCTGATGCCCGCGGCGCTGCCTACTCCCCTGCTGGCCTTTGCAGTACGGGAACTGGAGTGCGACGGCGGCGTGATGGTCACAGCCAGCCACAACCCTCCGCAGGACAACGGCTACAAGGTGTACCTGGGCCGGCACGCTGTGGAGGAGAACGGCCGGGGAGCGCAGATCGTCGCGCCCTATGACGAGCGGATCGCGGCGAGGATTGACGCCGTGGGCAGCCTCGACTCGATCCAGCTTGCGGAAGGGGGCTGGACCATCCTGGAGCCATCGATCGCAGACGATTACCGGCGTTCCATGGCGGGCCTGGCCATGCCCGCGGCCTTCCCGTCCCGGGACCTGCGCATCGTGCTGACCCCCATGCATGGCGTGGGCGGCGAAACGGCGGTGGCCACGCTGGCCGCAGCAGGTTTCAAGGATGTCACCCTGGTGAGCGAACAGGCCCAGCCGGACCCCGATTTTCCCACCGTCAGCTTCCCCAATCCGGAGGAGCCCGGCGCGCTGGACCTTGCCCTTGCCGAGGCAGAGCGGGTAGAGGCGGACATTGTGCTGGCCAACGATCCCGATGCCGACCGCGCGGCCGTGGCGGCCAAGGACCCGGATACCGGCGAGTGGCGGATGCTGCGCGGCGACGAGGTGGGCGCGCTCCTGGGTGCGCACATTGTCGCCCGGCTCGGCGCTGCCGGAGATTCCGGGACGCCTGGCGATTCTGAGTCCACCGGCGAAGCAGCAGCCGGGGTTTTCGCCAACTCCATCGTTTCGTCCCGCCTGCTGGCCCGGGTGGCCGCGAACGCGGGCATTGCCCACCAGGAAACACTCACGGGCTTCAAGTGGATTTCCCGGGTCCCCGGCCTGCTCTACGGCTACGAGGAAGCGCTGGGCTACTGCGTGGCGCCGGAGCTGGTGCGGGACAAGGACGGCATCTCAGCGGCCGTGCTGATTGCGGAGCTGGCGGCGGCAGCCAAGGCCGAGGGCCGGACTGTGTTCGATACCCTTGACGCGCTGTACCTGGTCCACGGCCTGCACGCGAGCGACCAGCTCAGCATCCGGGTAGCGGACCTGGGCCTGCTGGATGCCATGATGAACCGCCTGCGGGTCAGCCCGCCGGAGTCCTTTGGCGGCTCCGCCGTGGAGGTTTCGGTGGACCTGGCCGAGGGCAGCGAGGACCTTCCGCCCACGGACGGGCTGCTCTACATCACGCGGGACATGACCCGCGTGATCATCCGGCCCAGCGGCACGGAGCCAAAGCTCAAGTGCTACCTGGAAGTCATCCAGGGCGTGGAATCGGCTGCCGAGTTGCCGGCAGTCCGGCTCGGCGCCAGGGCATCGCTGGACGCGGTGCTCAGTGATGTGCGCGAGGCCCTGGGCCTGTAGGGCTGGTGTTTAGACGGCGATCTCGATGAAGCCGTCCACGATCCGTGTGGGGTACGTTGCCAGGCGCAGCTCCGGCGAGCTGAAGCATTCGCCGGTCCGGAGGTCGTAGACCTCTTTGTGCAGCGGCGAGGCAATGGTGGGCCGTTCGCCGCGCGAGCCAAGGATTCCGCGCGCCATAACGTGTGCGCCGGTGGCCGGGCAGCGCTGGTCCACCGCGTAAACGTCTTCCGAGCCTCCGGAAACCATACGGAACAGGGCAACCTGGCGGCCCTCCACCAGGGCGGCCTCGCCCCATGCGGGCTCGAGGTCAGCTACGGTGCACACGCGCTGCCAACCCGTGGCTGCGTTGGTCAGTTCCTCGTGTTCCAGTGTTGCCGTCATAACGGCTCCTTCCCTGCGGGTGGTGCTGGCTGAATGTCTGCTAAGGCCACTGTCAGGCCGTACCACCACGGTAGGGACCGGGTGTTTCAGGGCGGTGCGGCAAATGTGTCCATTGCGTAAAAGACACCTCACGCGGCCGGAAATGCGTTTGTGATGCAGAAGTTAAGTTGACGAAACAATTGGGAAACTGAAGCGAAACTGCGCCTCCCTAGGCTGAATGCACAAGCTCGTACAGAGAAGGCTGCCGCGCACCTGCAGCAGCCGTTGCGAAAGGCCCACCGTGACCGAACAGATTTCAAGCACAGAGACTCCGCGCCGCATCGTCGTCGCCGGCGGAGGCCCGGCGGCCCACCGCTTTGCCGACGCAATGCATGCCCGAGGCCTCGACGGCTGGCATGTCACGGTCCTCACCGAAGAAGCGCACCTGCCCTACGACCGCGTGGCACTGAGCAAGGCGCTCACCGAAAAGGACGTGGACCTGACCCTTGGTGCGGCTTCCATGTGGGACCACCCCTCGCTTGAGCTGAAGACCGGCGAGCGCGTCGTCAAGATCAACGCCGGGTCCAAGACTGTGGAAACCGCCGCCGGCAACACCTTCGAATACGACGAGCTGGTGGTGGCCACCGGTTCCAACGCCGCCCGCCTGCCCATCCCCGGCGCCGAGCACACCCACGTCTACCGCACGCTCGAAGACGTCTGGGCCATCAACGAAGCCATCGCCGGACTCAAGGAGAAACTGGGCCGCAAGGTCAACGCCGTCACCATCGGTGGTGGCCTGCTGGGGCTGGAGTCGGCCGCCGGCACCGAGCAGCTGGGCGCCAACCCGATCGTGATCGACGGTTCCCAGTGGCTGATGGCCACCCAGCTGGATGAGGGCGCAGGGCAGGCCATGGGCCGCCTGATCAAGGCAAAGGGCTTCGAAGTCCACGGCGGTGTATTTCCCTCCGAGGTGCTCTCCGACGACGACGGCCAGGTAACCGGCGTCCTGATGGCCGACGGCCGCATCATTGACGCGGACCTGGTGATCGTCGCCATCGGCGTCCGCCCCCGCGACGAGCTGTTCCGCGCCGCAGAAGGCGAAGAGCAGCTGTTCAGCCTGGGCCAGCGCGGCGGTGTGGTCATCAACGACTACTGCGCCACCGAAGTACCCAACATCTGGGCCATCGGCGAGGTGGCCAACTTCGGCGGCATGTGCCTTGGCCTGGTTGCCCCCGCAAACACCATGGCGGAAATTGTTGCCGACCGGCTCAACGGCGGCGACGCCACGTTCCCCGGTTTTGACACCGCCACCAAGCTAAAGCTGTCCGGCGTCGACGTTGCCAGCTTTGGTGACGCCTTCGCCAAGACCGAACACGCCCTCGAAATTGTCTACGCGGACCCCGCCCGCGGCGTGTACCAGAAGATCGTCACCACGGACGATGCCAAGACCCTCCTGGGCGGAATCTTCGTCGGCGACGCCGCACCGTACACCAGCCTGCGCCCCCTGCTGGGCCGCGAGCTGTCCGCGGAACCCGGCGCCTACCTCACGGCAGCCGGCGGCGGAGACGCTCCGGACACCGAACTCCCGGACGACGCCACGCTCTGCTCCTGCAACAACGTCACCGCCGGCACCATCCGCGACGCCGTCAACGGCTGCGGTGCCTGCGAGGGCAACGCTCCCGTCCAGGAACTCGGTGAACTCAAGGGCTGCACCAGGGCCGGCACCAGCTGCGGCTCCTGTGTCCCGATGCTGAAGAAGCTGCTCGAAACGGAGCTCACCAAGTCCGGCGTCGAGGTTTCCAAGGCCCTGTGCGAGCACATCGCGCTGTCCCGCCAGGAACTGTTCGATGCCATCCGCGTCCTGGAGCTCACCTCCTTCGAAGACATCATGGCCAAGTACGGCACCGGCCACGGCTGCGACATCTGCAAGCCCACCATCGCCAACATCCTGGCCAGCCAGAACAGCGCCTACGTGCTGGACGCCGGCCGCGGCACCCTGCAGGACACCAACGACCGCGCCCTGGCCAACATGCAGAAGGACGGCACCTACTCGGTGGTCCCGCGGATTGCCGGCGGCGAAATCACCCCGAAGAAGCTCGGCGTCATTGCCGCCGTCGCCGAGAAGTACAACCTGTACACCAAGATCACCGGCGGCCAGCGCATCGACATGTTCGGTGCCCGGCTGGAGCAGCTGCCCGAGATCTGGAAGGAACTGGTGGACGCCGGCTTCGAATCCGGCCAGGCCTACGGCAAGAGCCTCCGCACGGTGAAATCATGCGTCGGCTCCACCTGGTGCCGTTACGGCGTGCAGGACTCGGTGGCCATGGCCATCAACCTCGAACTGCGCTACCGCGGCCTGCGGAGCCCGCACAAGCTCAAGATGGGTGTCTCCGGCTGCGCCCGCGAGTGCGCCGAAGCCCGTGGCAAGGACGTGGGCGTGATCGCCACCGCTGACGGCTGGAACCTGTACGTGGGCGGCAACGGCGGTGCCACCCCGGCGCACGCCCAGCTGCTGGCCAAGGACCTGGATGACGAGACGCTTATCAAGTACATCGACCGCTACTTCATGTACTACATCCGCACCGCGGACCGGCTGCAGCGCACCGCCCGCTGGCAGGAAGAGCTCGACGGCGGCATCAAGCACGTTGAGGACGTGGTGGTCAAGGACACCCTGGGCATTGCCGACGAACTCGAAGCCGCCATGGCCAAGCACGTGGACACCTACATCGATGAGTGGGCGGACACCCTGAAGGATCCCGAGCGCCTGCGCCGGTTCCGCTCCTTCGTCAACGCCCCGGACCAGAAGGACGACTCCATCACCTTCGTCTCCGACGAGCGCGGCCAGATGCGCCCGGCCACGGCCGAGGAAAAGGGAAAGGTCCTGATCGGAGCTTCCATTCCCGTACGTTCCAGCAGCGAAAACGAGGTATAGGCATGCAGCTCAGCATTGATCTCACCGGCCGCGACGTCCTGGTCACCGGATCCGAACAGGCCGCCCGCCAGGCCGTGCGCCGCTACGAGGCTGCCGGCGCGGCCGTCTACCGCCTGACCGTCCCGAACGGCGGCGAGCACGACGGTCCCTTGCCCGAGCGCCCGTTCCTGGTTGCCGCCGTCGACGACGGCCAGCCCGGCTGGGAGGCACTGCTGGAGCGTTGCCGCTCGGCAGGCATTCCGGTTTCCGTGGAGCCTGCGGCCGGAGCCGCCGGACACGTCACGCTGGTAGGCGGCGGGCCGGGTACCGCGGATCTGCTGACCGTGGCCGCCGTCGACGCCCTGCGCGATGCCGACGTCGTCTTCTACGACCGGCTGGCCCCGTACCAGGCGCTGCCAACGCTGACGACGGCGGAACTCATCGATGTGGGCAAGCGTCCCGGCCACCACAAGGTTGGCCAGGCGGACATCGAAAAGCTGATGGTGGAATCGGCGCTGGCCGGAAACAACGTGGTCCGCCTCAAGGGCGGCGATCCCTACGTCTTCGGCAGGGGCGGCGAGGAAGTGGCAGCCTGCGTGGCTGCCGGCGTCAAGGTCCGGGTTATTTCCGGTGTCACGAGCGCCATCTCGGTGCCAGCCGCCGCCGGCATCCCTGTGACCCACCGCGAAGTCAGCCACATGTTCACGGTGGTCTCCGGCCACGCCCCGCTCAGCAAGGACGAACTCCACCACCTTGCCGGCCTGGGCGGGACCATCGTGGTGCTGATGGGCATCGGCACCTTGCACCAGCTGGCAGCCGGCCTGCGGAAGGCCGGGATGCGCGATGACATGCCCATGGCCGTGGTGGAACGCGGCTACCGTCCGGGGCAGCGCACCACCATCGCCAACCTGGGCACCATCACTTCCGCCGCGGCTGCCTGCTCAAACCCCGCCGTCCTGGTGATCGGCGAGGTGGTCCGGGTGGCCGAGGCCAACCGCAGCCACGCCGAAACCTCCGCCGACTTAGACAGGCTCGCCGCTTCCCTGCTCGGCGCGTGAAAAGATTGGACCCAATGAACGCCGTAGCCCCCCTCGAGCCCACAGCCGGTTCCCCCGCAGCCTCGCCTTCCGGTACGACGCCCGATGCCGCGCTGGAGCCTGCGGACGCGCCGCTCGAAGGCTTCCGGATCGGCGTGACGTCGCACCGGCGCTCCAGGGACCTGATTGAGGCGCTGGAACGCCGCGGCGCCGAAGTACTGCACGCCCCCGCGCTGAAGATCGCCCCTGTGCAGGAGGACGTAAGCCTCATCGAGGACACCAAGGCAATCATCGCGGCCCGGCCGGACATCTGCATCGCCACCACCGCGTACGGAATGCGCCGCTGGTGCGAGGCCGCTGACACCTTCGGAATCGGCGAGGAACTCCTCGAAACCCTGGGCGCCACCCGGATGTTCGTCCGCGGCCCCAAAGCCCGCGGTGCCGTCCGCGCGGCCGGCCTTGCCGACGTCGGAATCAGCAGCGACGAGACCACCGCAACGCTGGTGGACATGCTGCTGGCTGAGGGGGTCCGGGGCAAGACTGTCGCTGTCCAGCTGCACGGCTATACGGACGTCAGGCAGCTGGAGCGGCTGCGGATGTCAGGCGCAAACGTCCTGACCGTCACGCCGTACCGGTGGGTCAAGCCCGACGGCGAGGACCGGCTTCCCCGGCTCATTGAGGCAGTGTGCAACGGCAGCCTGGACGTGCTGACCTTTACCAGCGCACCGGCCGTGGACGCCCTGTGGAGCACAGCCCATGAGATGGGCCTCTACCAGCAGCTGATCGAGAGCCTGAAGACCACCGTCACCACCGCCGTCGTGGGTCCCGTCACCGCCCAGCCGCTGCTCGACGTCGGCATCAAGCCCCTGATCCCGGAGAGGTTCCGGATGGGCGCGCTGATCCGCCTGGTGTGTGAGCACCTTGCCCTGAACCACGTCCGCCGCCTGGATACCCGGTCCGGAAACATCGAGCTGCGTGGCCGGAGCCTGCGGATTGATGGTGAACCGGTGGAGCTCGCCCCCGCGCCGCTGCTCCTCCTGCGTGCCCTGCTGGGTGCCGGCGGTTCCGTGCTGTCCCGCGAATCGCTCTCCGAACTGCTGGAGCTGCGCGGTTCCGTGCACGCACTGGACATGACCGTCAGCCGGCTGCGCTCCTCGCTGCCGGACGGCAAACTGGTGGAAACAGTGGTCAAACGGGGGTACAGGCTGCGTGTCTAGGGCTGTTTGAGAGCTGCGTCACGCCCAGTGTTACCAGCCGGTAAATACTGGCGAACACGGCCCATCACAGCGGCAACACCCGGGAAACACCGCTGAAAAGCACTGTCCCTACGCTGGAACCATCACGTTCCACGCCACACCGTGGCGGCACCAGCGAAAGGGCCAAACATGTCCATCCCAGCACCCACCGGTCCCTCAAATCCCACGTCGATCGTCATTGCCGGAGCGGGTCCCGCCGCCCAGGCCCTGGTGGGCCAGCTGGACCGGGCAGAGTTTCGCGGCAGCATCACGGTCCTCAGCAACCGGGATGACGCTCCGGAGGCGCTGCTGGAACTGGCCGCGCTCCCCCAGGTTTCGGTCCGGTTCGGCCAGCCGGCAACGCACATCGATCCCGCCGCCCGCCGCGTGACAACCGAAGGCGGGCTGGAAATCGGCTACGACCAGCTGGTGATCGCCACCGGTTCCGCTCCCGTGCACGCCCCGATTGAGGGAGCATCGCGCGGGCTGCACTACTCCACCATCGACGACGCCACGGCCGTCAGCGATGCCGTCAAGGAAGCCACCCGGATCCTGGGCAGGCGACCGCTGGGAATCCTCGTAGGCACCGGAGCGGCAGCAGGACAGGCGGAGGCCGTACTGCGGGCGCGCGGCGTCCGTCCCGTACGCACCACGGCCCGGCCGGCCGCCGTCGTTCCCTCCCTGGCAGGTTCACCGCTGGAAGCTGCGGGCATCCGCTTTGACGACGGCAGCACCATGCTGGGCGACCTCGTAGTCCTGGCCGAGGACCGCCTGCCCCACGATTCCCTCGCGGCAGAAGCCGGCCTGGAAACGGCCCGCGACGGCGGCATTGTGATCAGCCACGACTTCCGCACATCGGTGCCGGGAATCTGGGCCATTGGCGATGCAGCGGCGTTCGACGGCGTCCGGCTGGGCCTGCTGGTTGCCGCTGATTCCGCCGCGGGAGCGTGTGCGGCCCAGCTGATGGGCGCCGTCCCGGCACAGCCGTTCAGGTCGGACGCCCAGGCGGCCGCCTGAGCTCCTGCGCTGGCTTCCCGGCGCATACCGCTATGGCAAGATGGAAGCCATGACCAACCCGGGAACGACGGCGGACATCGCCTCCTACATCGACCACACGCTCCTCAAGCCGGAGGCCAGCGAGGCTGACATCCTCAAGGTCTGTGAAGAGGCAGCTGCGTATTCCTTCAAGTCCGTCTGCGTCAACCCGATCTGGGTCAAGACCGTCAAGAACGCCCTGCGCGGCAGCGGCGTCCTGACCTGCTCGGTGGTGGGCTTTCCCCTCGGAGCCACACCCACGGACGTCAAGACCTTCGAGGCCCGCGGCGCCGTCCTGGACGGTGCCGACGAGGTGGACATGGTCATCAACATCGCGGCTGCGCGCGCCAACGACAAGGGCGCCCTGGTGGACGATATCTCCGCCGTTGCCGAGGCCGTCCATTTGAGCAACGCCATCCTCAAGGTCATCATCGAAACCTCGCTCCTGACCGATGAGCAAAAAGTCCTGGCCTGCGAGGCAGCCGTGGAAGCGGGTGCGGACTTCGTCAAGACCTCCACCGGTTTCAACGGCGGCGGCGCCACCGCCGAAGACATCGCCCTGATGCGCCGCACCGTGGGGTCGGAAATCGGCGTCAAGGCATCCGGCGGAGTGCGGTCCCTGGCGGACGCTCAGGCTATGATTGCTGCAGGTGCAACACGTATTGGCGCCAGCTCCGGTATTGCAATCGTCAAGGGTGAACAAGGTACATCCGGATACTGACAGCAGCCGGCCGGCCACAGTTTGAGCCCCGCGGGGCCAAGGAGGAAAGCATGTCCCAGAACAACACTGTCCAGACGCCTGAGAACGAGAACCGGCTGGTTCCCACCGTTGTGTCCTTCGTGATCATGATGGTCCTGTTCCTGGCCAGCATCTACGTGCTGGGGTTCCTGACCCTTGACACCATCTGGCCGATGGGCGCATCCCTGGTGCTGGTGTTCCTGGCCTTCTGGATTCCGCAGACCATCATGGGCCGCTCCGACTCCGCGGGCGAGCACTAAAAGATTCCCCCTAAACGGGAGGCACCGGGCAATCCGCCCGGTGCCTCCCGTTTTTGGTGCCTCCCGTTTTTGTTGCCTGCAATGTGTTGCCTAGAGTCCCAGGCGGGTCCAGATCAACGTCCAGTCGGGGGCCAGCGCCGTGGCGATGTCCCAGCCGGCCATGGTCATGCCCACCATTGCATAGGCGCTGACGGGGATCAGCAGCAGCCATTCCCGCCGTGAACCGGCGCGGCCCAGGAGCGGCAGGGACAGTGCGCCGTTGGGGCGCCACACCTGGCGCAGCAACGGCACCTTCCGGAACAGGCGCGGCGGCTTGATGACGATCGGCCACAGCAGTGGAACCCCGCCGGTGGTGATGAGGTCTCCCACAATATGCACTGCCACGCCGATCAGCATGGAAAGCGGCAGCCAGGTCCACTGGTCGGGCGCGTACCAGGTCACCAGTCCGGCCATCAGGAGGGCAAAGACCCAGTTGCTGATCCACCCTGATTTCGGAAACAGCTTCAACGCCTTGGCCGCAATGTTGATCATGAACATGCACAGCAGCCCGGCGCCCACGGACAACAGCCCCCAGCGGGTCTGCAGCTGGAACTGGCCTGCCATGGCAGCCAGCAGGACGAACCCCGCTGCGCCCAGGATGGAGTGCGTTCCCTGGCGGTGCCCGCCGCTGATGTTCTCGATGCCCACCGCTATCACGTTGGACAGCGGCGGCAGCGAATGGGCGATGGTGCTGGAGCGGTGGTCCCAGTCGCAGACCAGCGCCGTCCCGGCGGTGGCCATCGCCCCAATTACGATTCCGGTGGCATCCAGCGGGTACCAGCCCAGCGTGTACGGCCCCGTTGAGGCAACAGCAACCCACGCCGCGGCTCCTGACGCGGCGTGGTTTCCCCCCATCACGGCCTAGGGCTCGGACTTCGCGCCGGAGGCGGCAGCGGCCGGGGCCTGGGCGTCGCTGAAGATGTTGGCTATAACGTTGTTGGCCCATTCCAGGATCTCGGCGTCCTGGAGGTCGCGGCCACCTACCCTGGCCGTCTTGGGTTTGGGTACCAGGACGGCATCCAGCGCAGGCTTCACCTGCGCACCGGGGTACATCCGGTTCAGCCGCATGACCTTGGACTCAGGCAGCTGTGCGGGCGAGAAACGGATGAAGTTTCCCTGCAGTGCGACGTCGGACAGGCCGGCTTCGCGGGCAGCAACCCGGAAGAGCGCCACGGCCAGGAGGTTCTGTACCGGAAGCGGCGGCTCGCCGTACCGGTCCACAAGTTCGGAACGGACCTCTTCGATCGCTTCGACGGTCAGCGCGGAGGCCAGCTTGCGGTAGGCCTCCAGCCGGAGCCGCTCGCCGGGCACGTAGTCATGCGGCAGGTGCGCGTTGACCGGCAGCTCGATCTTCATTTCGGCTGCCTTTTCCTCGGCGTCGCCACGGTATTCGGCCACGGCTTCGCCCACCAGCCTGATGTACAGGTCAAAGCCGACGCCCTGGATGTGGCCGGACTGTTCGCCGCCCAGCAGGTTGCCGGCGCCGCGGATTTCGAGGTCCTTCATGGCCAGCTGCATACCCGCGCCGAGCTCGTTATGCGTTGCGACGGCCTTGAGCCGTTCCAGCGCCACCTCGCCCAGCGGCTTTTCCGACGGGTACAGGAAGTAGGCGTAGGCGCGTTCGCGGCCACGGCCCACACGGCCGCGCAACTGGTGCAGCTGGGAGAGGCCGTACTTGTCGGCGCCGTCCACAATCAGGGTGTTCGCGTTGGAGATGTCCAGGCCGGTTTCGATAATGGTGGTGCAGACCAGGACGTCGAAGCGCTTCTCCCAGAAGTCCACGATGATCTGTTCCAGACGGCTTTCGGACATCTGGCCATGGGCAACTTCCACCCGGGCCTCCGGGACCAGCTCGCGGATCTTTGCTGCCGTCCGCTCAATGGTGGAAACCCGGTTGTGCACCAGGAACACCTGGCCCTCGCGCATCAGCTCGCGGCGGATGGCCGCCGAGGTCTGCTTGTCCGTGTACGGGCCAACGTACGTCAGGACCGGGTGGCGCTCCTCCGGCGGGGTGGCCAGGGTGGAGGTTTCGCGGATGCCGGTGAGGGACATTTCCAGGGTGCGCGGGATGGGCGTGGCACTCATGGCCAGCACATCGACGTTGGTGCGCATCTTCTTCAGCGCTTCCTTGTGCTCCACACCAAAGCGCTGTTCCTCATCAACAATCACCAGGCCCAGGTCCTTGAACTCGAAGTCCTTGGACAACAGGCGGTGGGTGCCGATGACGACGTCGACCGATCCGGTCTTGACGCCCTCTGCCGTTTCCTTCGCTTCCTTGCTGCTCTGGAAGCGGGACAACGGCTTGACCCGCAGCGGGAAGCCGGAGAACCGCTCGGTGAAGGTTTCGTAGTGCTGCTGGGCCAGGAGCGTGGTGGGCACCAGGACGGCCACCTGCTTGCCGTCCTGCACCGCCTTGAACGCCGCCCGCACCGCAATCTCGGTCTTGCCGTAACCGACGTCGCCGGACACCAGGCGGTCCATGGGGATTTCCCGCTCCATGTCCGCCTTGACCTCGTTGATGGTGGTCAGCTGGTCAGGGGTCTCAACATAGGGGAAGGCCTCTTCGAGCTCGCGCTGCCACGGGGTATCCGGGCCGAACGCGTAGCCCCTTGAGGCCATGCGTGCCGAATAGAGCCTGATCAGTTCGCCGGCGATTTCCTTGACGGCCTTGCGGGCCTTGGACTTGGTGCTGGCCCAGTCCGCGCCGCCCATCTTGCTGAGCACCGGGGTGTCGCCACCAACGTAACGGGTCACCTGGTCCAGCTGGTCGGTGGGCACAAAAAGCCTGTCCCCCGGAGCTCCACGCTTGGACGGCGCGTACTCCAGCACCAGGTACTCCCGGACGCCGTCCCCGCCTCCTGCCACCTTCCTCTGGATCAGCTCCACAAACCGGCCAATACCGTGCTGCTCGTGCACCACGTGGTCCCCCGCCACCAGCTGCAGCGGATCCACGGCGTTGCGCCGCTTGGACGGCATCTTGCGCATGTCCTTGGTGGACCCGGCCGATGTGCGCCCCAGGAGATCAGCCTCGGTAAGCAGCCCGGTCTTCAGGCTTTCCATCACAAAACCGCGTCCGACGGCGGCTGTGGTCACCTCGATGATGCCCGGCTGTGGTTCCTCCGTGAGCGCATCCACCCGGGCGCAGGGAATGTTGGCGTCGTGGAAGAGCTCGGCCAGCCGCTGTGCCGGGCCGGGGCCTTCCGTGGCCACCACAATCCGCCACTGGTCCCGCACATGGGACCCAATGAACTCCATCATTTCCGCCACATCGCCCTGGTAGCCGCGCGGTTCGCGGGCCTGCAGGTTCAGCACGTCGATTTCCGGCAGCAGTTCCTCGTCGCTGGCCAGGCTGGTGATGGACCACCAGGAAACGCCGTGTTCCAGGGCAGCGCTCCGGGTGTCTCCAAGGGTGCGGAAGCTTGCGGAGTGCAGCGCGGCTGAGGCCTGGGACCCCAAATCGGTGGAGAGGTCCAGTGGTGCCGTCCCGCCGTCGGACGCTGTTGACCATGCGGCCTCCAGGAATTCCTCATTGGTGGCGGAGAGATCGTGCGCGCGGGTGCGCACCTTTTCCGGCTCGATGACGACGGCGATGGATCCGGACGGAAGCTGGTCCACCAACGGCACCATGGCGTCCACCAGCACGGGAGCCAGCGACTCCATGCCCTCCACGGCGATGCCGCCGGCGATCTTGGTCAGCATGTCCGCCGCCGCAGGCAACTGGGACTGCAGGGAAGCGGCCCGGGACATCACGGACGGGGTGATCAGCAGCTCGCGGCACGGCGGGGCGTGCAGCTCCGTGGGATGGACGATGCCCGGCGCGGACAGCGAGCGCTGGTCAGCGACGGCGAACCAACGCAGCTGGTCCACTTCGTCGCCGAAGAACTCGACGCGGATGGGGTGGTCCTCGGTGGGCGGGAAAACGTCGATAATGCCGCCGCGGACGGCGAACTCGCCACGGTGGGTCACCATGTCCACGCGGGCATAGGCGGCATCGGCAAGGCTGCGGACGACGTCCGAGAACGGCACGTCCTGGCCGGTCCGCAACGTGACAGGCTCCAGGTCACCCAGGCCGGCGACGATCGGCTGGACCACTGCCCGGACCGGGGCAACCACCACGCGCAGCGGGCCCGTGGCACCGTCCGGACCGGCCGCCGTCGGGCTTTCCGGGTGTGCCAGCCGGCGCAGGACCGCCAGCCGCCGGCCCACGGTGTCCGACCGCGGCGACAGGCGCTCGTGCGGAAGGGTCTCCCAGCTGGGGAACTCCGCCACCGTACCGGCTGGCAGGTAGGCGCGCAGGGCAGCGGTCAGGTCCTCGGCTTCGCGGCCGGTGGCCGTCACAGCCAACACCACGCCGGGTTCGCCGTCCTGCAGGCCGTCAGCCATTTCCGCCAGCAGTGCAGCGCGGAGGCCCTGCGGCGCGCTGATCTGGTAATCCTGGCCGCGGACGTCGAATCCGCGGGCGGCCTCTGCACGCACGCGGGCAAAGGTGCCGTCTGCGGCGAGGACTCGGCGCAGGCCGTCCAGGGATGGAACGGAAGATGCGGGCCCGGAGAGGCTCATGGCTGTGGCTCCTGTGGTGAATTTGGCCTGGCAGGCAACACGAAAGCCCGGAATCCGCAGCGGATACCAGGTACTTCCAGCCTAACCCCTTCCCCTGACATCCCCGCGTTCAGGGCCACACCGTAGGATGTTGGGGAACCAAACCGACCGCATGCGATCCCGCATGCCTATCCTGGAGGCCCTGTGGCACTGAGCGCATCAACTACCCTTCCCTTCCCCGTCGACCAGGTAACAGCTGTCCTGGCGAATGAAGAATTCCAGAGCCACGTCAGTGCGCACGTGGGCGGAACGCTCGAGTCCTTTATTGTTGACGGCGATCTGACCGGCGCATTCAGCACCACTTCCATTCGCACGCTGCCCACCACCCGCCTGCCGGATATCGCCCGCAAGTTCGTCGGCGAAAACCTGACGGTCACCCAGGTGGAGAAGTGGAGCGCCCCGGCCGCTGACGGATCACGCGAAAGCAGCATCAACCTCAAGATCTCCGGCGCCCCGCTGGACGTCAACGCCGTCCAGCGGTTGGTTGCCGACGGCGCTTCCACCCGGGTGGAACTCGAGGGCACTGTCACGTCCTCGGTGCCGTTCCTTGGCGCGAAGATCGCCGATGCCGCCGAGCCCATGGTGGGCAAAGCGTTGAAGATCCAGGCCCAGCAGGCCCAGGCCTGGCTCGAAAGCCACTAGGCCGTGACCATTCCCGTCTTTCCCGCCGTTGTCCTGATCCTGGCCGGGCTGTGGTCCCTGTTTGTGTGGCCGCAGTTCCTGCGCCGGGTCATGAAGGATCCCCGCGCACGCGACGCTGGCGGCAAGGCCACGAAATTCCTCACCGTGCACCTGGTGCTGGTCAGCGTTTCCATGGTCCTCGCTGCTGCGGTGCTGGCCATTGGAGTGATGGGCCTCTTCTGACCCCCACCCCAACTGGCTGGCATTTAACGCTCCCAAAACGCGTTTTCGGTGCGTTAAATGCCAGTCAGTTGGGGATTAGGTGGCTTGGTTGAGCGCGTCCTCTGCGGCGACCCACGAGATCATGGCGCACTTGACCCGGGCCGCATAGCGGGCCACCCCTTCGAAGGCCGCGGCGTCACCCAGCACCTCGGGATCGGCAGCAATCTTTCCGCGGGACCTCAGGACGTCCCGGAAGGTCCCGATCACTCCCCTGAGCTCCTCAACGCTCATTCCTTCCGCCAGGTCGCTGAGGACCGACGCCGAGGCCATGGAAATGGAACACCCGGCGCCATCCCAGGAAATCTGGGAAACGGCTCCGTCCTTCACGGCCACGCGCAGCGTCACCTCATCCCCGCACACCGGGTTCAGCTGGTGCGACTGCCCACTGGACGTGCCCTCGGGAACGTCCGTATCGGCCAGGCCGCTGCCATGCCTGGCTTTGGCGTGGTCGAGGATTATCTGCTGGTAAAGCTGGTCCAGGCTGCTCATACAAGGTCCTTACACACGGAAGTAGGATCGGACGCCGGAAACGGCATCCAGGAAAGCGTCGACGTCGGCAGTGGTGTTGTAGAGGTACGCACTGGCACGCGTGGTGGCAGTCAGCCCAAAGCGGCGGTGCAGCGGCTGTGCGCAATGGTGGCCAACCCGGACGGCGATGCCCCGGGAATCCAGGAACTGCCCGACGTCATGGGCGTGGACGCCGTCGACGTCAAACGCGGCCAGTCCGATCCTGTCCTGGCCCGCCTCCGGGCCCAAAACGCGGATGCCCGGGATGTCCTGGAGCCCTGCGACCATACGCTGGCCCAACTGGGCCTCCCACCGGTGGATGCGGTCCAGGCCGGTTTCGTTGAGGTAGTTGGCGGCCGCCGCGAGCGCCACGGCCTGCGAAATCCGCTGGGTCCCGGCCTCGAAGCGCTGCGGGGCGGGGAGGTATTCGGCGCGTTCCATAGTGACAGTGGTGATCATGGAACCACCGGTGAGGAACGGCGGCAGGATATCAAGGTGCTCCTGCTTGCCGTACAGCACGCCGATACCCGTGGGCGCCAGCATTTTGTGGCCGGAGAAAACAGCAAAATCCACGTCCAGTGCCTTGACGTCCAGGGGCAGGTGCGGCGCGGACTGGCAGGCGTCCAGGACGGCGAGGGCGCCCACGCTGCGGGCCAGCGCCACCAGTTCGGCCACGGGGTTGATGGTGCCCAGCACGTTGGAGGCATGGGTAAAGGCCAGGACCTTGGTCCGCGGCCCCACGATCCGGGCTGCCTCGTCCATCAGCAGGTGGCCGGCGTCATCCACCGGGATGTAGCGGAGCGTGGCGCCCGTGCGGAAAGCGAGTTCCTGCCAGGGGATGAGGTTGGCGTGGTGCTCCATTTCCGTGACCACGATCTGGTCTCCGGGGCCGACGGCGAGACCGGCAAGGCCCGGTTCTCCCCTTCCCTGCGCGGCCCAGAGCCCGGCATTGGACAGGGCGTAGGAGATCAGGTTCAGGCCTTCGGTGGCGTTGGAGGTCCACACGGTTTCCTCGTAGCCGGCTGACATAAAGTCCGCGATGGTCTGCCGGGCATCTTCGAAGGCATCCGTTGCTTCAACCGCCAGGTGGTGCGCACCCCGGTGCACGGCTGCGTTGCGCTGTTCGTAAAACTCCTGCTCGGCTTCCATCACGCTGATGGGATTCTGTGAGGTGGCGCCGGAATCCAGGTAGACCAGCGGCTGGCCGTTCACCTCCTGCTGCAGCACCGGAAAATCGTTCCGGATGCGCAGCACCTCCGCATCATCAAGATCAATGGTTGCGTGCGCCAGCGTGGCAGGGGTGGTAACGAGGGCCAAAACGAACTCCTTGGTGCCGTTGGAAGACACTCAATTGTCCCACGGCAACGCAGCGGCAGCACCGCCGTCGGGACCTTGCGGGCTTTAAGGGGGCCGGCGGCGGCTGGGGGGAGAGTCTCGGTCTCAGAAGACTCTGACGCCGCCGGCCCCGTCCAGTACCCGGTCCGCTAAAAGGCCGGGTGGCTCATGTTCCGGGCAACCTGTGGTCCCGGACGGGTCCGCTTACGGATATGCAGCCCACGTCGGGCGGTCCATCCGGTGCCCCTCCAGTCTTCCCGGCGGAAGCCTGTACGGCACGAGTACCCGGTACTTGTTTTTTGCGGGCGGCAGACCTGCGGTACTTGGTTTTAGCCGGCGTTCCGCGGCAGAACCGGGGCAAGCTCTTCGCGGCTGCGCACGCCAAGCTTGACGTACGTACGGTACAGGTGGCCCTCAACCGTGCGGACGGAAACCATGAGGCGCTGCGCAATGTCTTTGTCCGAGAGCCCCTGCGCAGCAAGTTCGGCAATATCCCGCTCGCGCCGGGTCAGGCGGATGCCTGGCGCCTGGGCGGTGGTGCCGTCCCGGGACTTCAGGCCCAGCAGGTCATCGCACTTCTCCCGCAGGCTGACCGCCTGGCGGAAGCGCCGGGCGTCGTCCGCGTTGTGCAGCAGGGCGCCTGCCCGCTGGTAGGCTGCCCGGGCGAGGTTCACAAAACCGGCAGTCACCAGGCTGTTGGCCTCTTCGAGCAGCGCGGCGGGATCGTCTCCCCGCCATCGCGAGGCAAGGCCGGCAACGGCTTCTGCCCACCTGCCATCCATCCCTGCCGCTGCCTGGTGGATCGCTTCCATCAGCGTGTCCTCCCCCAGCTCAGTGCCCAGGAGCAGGCATTCGAGCACAACGGCCGGACGTGAAGAGACCTCCGGACGGGTGACGTGTTCGCGAAGGGCGGCGAGGCCTTTCCCGTCACGTTCAAGGAGTTCATTGCCGGCATGGATGTAGGCCGTTGCCCTGAGACCGGTTCCAGGACGGTCTATATGGGTGACCGATTTCAGGTCCGCTGCCAGTCGGCGGGCCTGTGCCTTGTCTCCCAGCCGCGCCGCGGCGTAGAACGCCAGCGACGTCGAAAACCGGCATAACTGCAGCGGATCCGACTGCCGCAGCAGCTCCACTGCGGGAAACAGTATTCCGACGGCCTGCTCTACCTTTCCCTGCCGGATGCACGAGTAGCCGCGGAGCGTCTCCATGGTACCTTCAAAGATCCCGGGGACACCGCCATGACGGTCCCCGTAGCCTCCCAGCTCCCGTTCCACGGCCGTCCACTCTCCCATGCCCAGATAAACGCAGACTGCGCGGAAGAGCACAAACTCTTCAAAGAAGAACAAGGTGTTGTCAACGGTGGGCGCGGCAGCGGCAGCATTGACCACGTGCTTCAATGCAGCGTGCAGCTGCCCGCGGTCCGCCAGATCTTCGGCAAGGAAAGCCTCTTCCAGCACGCCACAGACCGGTTCATCCGAGAGGGCCCGGGGGCCCACGGTTGAGACCAGCTCCATAACCCGGCCCTGGGAAGGATCAACACCTGCCGGGAGATCCGCGCCAGTCGCCAGGACGTCCTCCAGCAGTACGCCGCTTGCCATGCACGCCGCTGCGCGCAACATGGCAGCAGCCACAGCATCGGTGTCCGGCAGGCCCGTCCAGGCATGTTCCAACAATGTGCGGGCAGCTGAATAGTCGCCCATGTTGAACCTCGCCCTGGCTGAAACTGCGCGGGCCAGGGGCGCCTGGCTGCCCGTGGCGATCCGGCCGGCCAGCCGCACGGCGCTGGTGCTCCGGTGGGAGCGCAAAGCGATGAGGGCGGCGCGCAGGAGATCGGCATCCTCCACAGCCTGACCGCATTCAAGGGCCCACTCCACATGCCGCAGGTGTCCGCCCTCGCTGGCCACCACCAGGCCTGGCACCTGATGAAGTTTCTGGCGTAAATGCAGGCTCCTGGACACGTTGACCTGCCGCCGGATGGCCTCCCCCATAATCGGATGCCGGATGCTGAGTTCGGAAGGATGGCCGCCACTGTCCACCACCAGGTGCTGGTCCATCAGTTCACGGACTGTGTCCGCCGAGCACAGCTCCTCAACGGAACGCCTGTTCACGGGACCGGCAAGGGCAATGATCCGCAGCGCTTCCTGTTCCTCCGGCGACCGGCGTGCCACTTCCCGGGCCACATGCGCGGTCAGTTCGGTTCCGTCCGCAGGCAGGGGCCCTGCCAATTGCCAGAGGTCGTTCCGCTTGGTCAGGACGCCGGCCGTCCGTGCATCCTTCAGCAGGCAGCCCACCAGCAGCGGATTTCCCTCAGTCGCCACCCAAAACGCGCCTGAAAGTGAGGCCGGGACCGGCGACTCGAGCATGGCAGAGAGTGTCTCGGCGAGCTGCTGCCGGTCCAGCGGATGGAGGTCTATCCGTTCGGCCAGGCCGTCGTACCACAGCTGGTCCAGGGGCTGCGGCAGGCCCGGCCGCGGACGCGCGGCCACCATCACGCTGGACCAGCCCGCCGCGACCATGTCCACGAGGATCGCGGCGCTTGATTCGTCAAGGTGGTGGGCATCGTCCACCACCAGGACCACCGGCCACTCCCGCCCGGCCTTGAGCCGCTGGAAGTGCAGCCATACCGAGCGCAACACGGCCACCGGAGAGGCGGCCTCCTCCCCCGTAAGCCCCGACGTAAACGGCGCCAGGATCCCGAAGGGAACATGCTTGAGGGAAGGACTTGCATGGATGCGCTCTACGATGCTGGCGCCGGCCAGCCGCTCAGTGACGGCATCAAGGAACAGCGACTTTCCAATGCCCGGCCCTGCCATCACAAAGACTGCCTGCGGGACCCTGCCCACCATCAGTCCACCGGCACGGTCCATTGCCTCGCGCCTGCCGGCCAGGGTGCGCCATAACGGCCGCGCCGCGTCACCGGGTTTGCCGCCCCTAAATGAGTCCAGGCAGATCACCCCGTGAGGTCACGCCGAGCTTGGTGAACACCTGGTACAGGTGCCCTTCCACCGTCCGGACGGAGACGCCCATTTCCTCGGCGATCTCCCGGTTCGACGCACCACCCAGGGCAAGCCGCGCCACCTGACGTTCCCTGCCTGTAAGCAGCGGGTTACCGCTGCGGGGAACGATGGGCAAGGCAGCCAGGTGCCCGGATACCCTGTCCAGCCGGGCCTGCGCCGTGCGGGCAGACATGGTGTCCCCTGACTGACGGGCAAAATCCAATGCCAGGGCCGCGCATCTGGCTTCCACCGCATCCAGCTCCAGCCCCGCTGCGTGTTCGGCCGCTTCCAGCAGTACTTTGGCCTCCCCGGTCCGGCTGCCCACAGCCACCAGCCGCGACACCTCCGCCAGCGGACCCTGCCGGTGATGGCTGGCCTCTTCCATCAGGGCAAACTGCCGGTCGGTGCCGTTGACGGTGGCCGCCAGGAGGCTGATCCCGGCACGTGTGTAACGTCCTTTGGCCATGTCCTCGCGGGCCGAGGCTTCCAGCTTTTCCGCGGCGGACGGATCGCCTAGCCAGCGTGCTGCCAGCAGGGAACAGAACTCGATGACGCAGCGTGCCGTGAACGGGCACGGGCCGGATAACTCCTCCAGCCTGTCAAGGTAGCTGCGCGATTCGACGGCGTTTCCCTGCTGGGCGTAGGCCAGGGCAATGGCCGCACAGGCCTCCCTCAGCATGTGGTTGCCGGGCCGCGGTTCCAATTGGGCGATCGCGGAGAGCAGTGGATCCAGGGCCTCGGCCCCGCGCCCCGCGTAGACGTAGGAGATCCCGGTCAGGAGTTCGGGCAGCGCGGCGTGCTGGGGAAGGACAAAAACTGCCCTGTCGCTGCCGGGGCTGGCCACTTCGAGGCAACGCCGCCACTGGCCAGCCAGCAGCAGGACGTGGAATCGGTGAAGGGCGTAGCTTTCCCGAAGGCCGGGGGCATGTCCGACGTCGGTGAGGTGGCCTCCAGTGGCACGCATCAGTTCCAGCGCATCCACTTCCCGTCCCGTAATGGACAGCGCCGTCATCAGGATGATCGAGGCCTGCATCCGGAACCATGGGTCAGTGGTGACCTGGGGATCGGCGGCCCGTTCCAGGTCCGGCACCATACTGGCGAAGTCGCCTGTAAAAGCCTTGTACTCGAACCCGCTCAGCGAGAGCCGGTGGGCAGCCACCGCCAGCGGTGAGGGCCAGGGCACTCCGCACGTGCCGTCGTCGTTAATGCCCAACCGGAGCCGGGTCTCCCGCAAAACCTCCGGAACCCGCCCTGCGTGCTCGGGCAGCCACGCCATGACCCGGCAGCGGGTGCCGGTCAGCAGCGCCTGCTCCACCGGGGGCAGGGCCTGCAACTGCTTGCTGCTGATGGTTTCCAGGGCGGCCCAGGCCCGGTCCGGAAGGTCCAGCAGCAGGTACGCTTCGGCCTTGTACCGCTGGCCCGTGATCCACTCGGGGTCTGAAGGCTGAAGGTCTTCCAGGCAGGACAAAGCAAAACGGGGGTCAAAGAGCTGGACGGCGGCACCGGCGGCTGCAGCGGCGAGCCTGGGCTCCAGGTCCGCCTCACATTCCCGGGTCCATGCCGCGAAATCCAGCAGGTCTTCGGCCGACATCGCCGAAATAACAGGTTCCCGGCCGTCCAGCAGCCGGCCGCGCAGTTCCCTCTGCCTGGCGATGCTGAGCCAGGAACGGACCACTTCGCCCAGGTACTGTGCACGCAGCGTCACCCACCGGGCGTCGCTGGTGCCTACCGTCAGCTCGCCGGCGTCCTCCATGTCAGCAATGACGTCCGCCCCGAACAGGTCAGTCAGCTTCACCAGCGGCACCCGCCGGGAGCACGCCAGCATCTCGATCACTTCCCGGCATTCAGGCCTTTCCCTGGCCCAGCGCGACCGCACAATGTCTTCCAGGCTGGTGGCCCCGGACAGGACCACTTTGTCCTGCAGGGTCCACACGGCGTCAGAGAGCACCAGGTTGCCGCACTGCAGTTGCTCCGCCACCAGCGCCCGCAGCAGCTGTGGGTTACCGCCCACCATGGAGTGGTACGTGCGCACCAGGGACGACGCCACCCGGTGGCCCAGCATTGACACCAGGACCTGGCGGGTCTGCTGTTCCGTCAGGTTTTCCAGCCGCACTTCCGTCAGGCGGCGTTCGCCCAGCAGCCAATGGAAATCCGCGGGCAGCGCGCCCGTTTCCGGGGCAATCGCCACAATCCGGGCAGTGCCTGTCAGGAGGATGTTAAGCAGGACGCCGGCACTCATGTCGTCAATGTCCGCTGCGGAATCCAGCGTGATCACGCAATCCCTGCCGGCGGAATCCTGCCTGATCAGGGACGTGATGCCCTGAAGGATGGCTGTTGGGGAAGCCATGGCTGCAGCCGGCAGCCGGGCCAGCAGGAATGAAAGGCAGCCGTAGGGTGTCCGTGACCCTGCGAGGTTGCTCCGGAACTGGACGGTGTGGACATCCGGGCCCAGCCCGGCAACGGCCATCCTGGCCAGGGACGACTTTCCCATACCGCGTGCCCCGGTGAGCGCTACGCCAACCGAGCCCGGTTCGCGCAGTGCGTGCTGGATAGCCTGGACTTCAGCGGTTCGGGCCGCGACGGACCAGCGCTGCCCGTCGTTATTGACGACAGCTACGGTGGAAGGCAGCACAGACCGCTGCGTAGACCCACGTCCCCAGTTCAGTGGTTCGACAGACATTCGACTCGTCCCTAAAACATACTTCAGGGAGGACGATGACCATGTTCCCCCCTGCGCCTAGGAGTAGAGTACCCCCGAACTGCAAGGGGGGAAACAGGCGTCCGGCGTCACACTTTGGCCGGATGGAACTTCTGCTGGGCGGCAAGCAGGCCTTCGCGAAGCAGCAGCTCGACGGCGTCGGCGGCCTCATCCAGCAGGAACGGCAGTTCCTTCTTCTCCTGCGAGCCAAAATCGCGGAGCACGTAATCGGCTGTTTCCATCCGGCCCGGCGGGCGTCCTACGCCCACGCGCACCCGGAAATAGTCTTTGGTGGCCAGTGCCTTGGAGATGTCCCGCAGCCCGTTGTGGCCGCCTTCTCCCCCGCCGATCTTCACCTTGACCGTGTTGAAGGGGATGTCGATTTCGTCGTGGACAGCCACCACGTGCTCCGGCGCGATGTCATAGAAACGCGCCAACCCGGCCACCGGCCCGCCGGAAACATTCATATAGGTCATGGGCTTGGCCAGCACCACCCGCGGCCCGCCGATTCCCAGCCGGCCTTCCAGAACCTGGGCCCTGGTCTTGTGGCTCTTGAAGCTGCCGCCAACCCGGGAAGCCAGCTCATCAAGCACCATCTGGCCTACGTTGTGCCGGTTGCCGCTGTATTCCGGCCCGGGGTTGCCGAGTCCCACAATCAGCCAGGTGTCAGTCATGGATCAATCCTAAGAGTCAAAGATGGTGGGACCGGTGGTGGAGAGCAGGTGGTGGAGAGCACACAGCAATGGCCGGGCCCGCAGGGGACCCGGCCATTGTTGAAAAGCTAGAGAGTCAAAAGACTACTCGGCAGCAGCGGCCTCGGGGGCAGCTTCAGCTTCTGCGGACTCTTCCTCTTCGGCCACGTGTGCCTCGGAGATGTTGACCACCAGGGCGTCAGCGTCGGTCAGCAGCGTGGTGCCCTTGGGCAGTTCCAGGTCAGAGGCGTGGATGTGCTCGCCGGCGGAACGGCCTTCGATGTTGACCTCGATGGCGGTGGGCAGGTGGGTTGCCTCGGCCTCAACGGAGATCGTGGTGAGCTCCAGGTTGTAGGTGTTGCCCGGGGCAACTTCGCCGGCCACGTGCACGTTGATGTCAACGGTGACCTTCTCGCCCTTGCGGACGGTCAGGAGGTCGATGTGCTCGATGATCTGCTTGATCGGATCGCGCTGGATGTCCTTGACCAGGGCCAGGTGCTCTTCACCATTGATGTCCAGGGACAGCAGGGCGTTGGCAACACGCACGGCCAGCGTGGTGGCCTTGGCCGGCAGCGTGATGTGGATGGGCTCTTCGCCGTGGCCGTAGATGACTGCGGGGATGCGGCCGGCGGCACGGGCGCGGCGGGCGAAGCCCTTGCCGAATTCGGAACGGGTTTCTGCGGCAAGCTTCTGCTCAGACATAACTCTCCTTGAGTGCTTCTTTGGTGGGCCGGCAAGGGCGGAGGTCTGGGACGACCTTCAACGCCGGGCCGGATGGGCCCTACCAGAAGGAGATTCAGACCCAGTCGATAACGGAGACATGCACGCCGGTTGCCCGGGATGCTCTCCCTCGCCAAGGTTTCGGGTTAAACCATAACAGGGTGCGGGCCGGTTGTTGAAACCGGCCCGCACCCTGTTATGGGCACAACGGGGCTGAACAGCGGGTGCTAGGCGTTGCCGTCGAACAGGCTGGTGACCGAACCGTCGTCGAACACTTCCAGGATGGCGCGGGCGATCAGCGGTGCGATGGACAGCACCGTCAGCTGCGGGAAGTGCTTCTCCGGGGTGATGGGCAGCGTGTTGGTGACCACCACTTCGCGGGCACCGGATTCCGCCAGGCGCCGGGCCGCGGGATCGGAGAACACGGCGTGCGTCGCGGCGATAATGACGTCCTTGGCACCGGCGTTCTTCAGCACCTGGACGGCACCGGAGATGGTTCCGCCGGTGTCGATCATGTCGTCGATCAGGACGCAGGTGCGGCCTTCGATCTGGCCAACAACGGTCTTGGAGACGGCCTGGTTGGGAACGGTGAGGTCCCGGCTCTTGTGGACGAAGGCCAGCGGTGCGCCACCGAGGCGTTCGGCCCACTGCTCTGCCACGCGGACACGTCCGGTGTCCGGCGAAACAACCGTGATGTTCTCGGCATCGACGCGGGTCCGGATGTAATCGGCCAGCAACGGGATGGCCATCAGGTGGTCCACGGGGCCGTCGAAGAAGCCCTGGATCTGCGAGGTGTGCAGGTCCACGCTCATGATGCGGTCGGCACCGGCAGTCTTGTAGAGGTCAGCAACCAGGCGGGCGGAGATGGGTTCGCGGCCGCGGCCCTTTTTGTCCTGGCGGGCGTAGGGGTAGAACGGCGAAACCACGGTGATCCGCTTGGCCGAAGCCCTCTTGAGCGAATCGATCATGATCAGCTGTTCCATGAGGTGGTTGTTCAGCGGTGCCGGGTGTGCCTGGATCACAAAGGCATCCGTTCCGCGGACGCTTTCACCGGCGCGGACGTAGATCTCGCCGTTGGCGAAGTCGTAGGCGTCCACCGGGAGCAGTTCGGTGTCCAGCTCCTTGGCGATCTCCCGTGCAAGTTCCGGATGTGCGCGTCCGGCCGCAAGCACCAGCCGCTTTTCGCCGCGCGCCGTAATTTCACTCATTGTCACTTGCCCTGTTCTGTAGATGCCTGGGTAATGGAGGAATCCTGGGAGGCTGCTTCAGCCAGTTCGGCGGAACGGCTGCCGGGGCGGTTTGCCACCACCCAGCCTTCCGCGTTGCGCTGCGCTGCGAGGGACAGTGCGAGGGCTCCGGCGGGCACGTCCTTGCGGATCACGGTGCCGGCGCCGCTGTACGCGCCGTCGCCCACGGTGACGGGCGCCACGAACACAGTGTTGGAGCCGGTGCGGACTCCGGAGCCGATCACCGTGCGGTGCTTCTTCTCGCCGTCGTAGTTGGCAGTGATGTTGCCGCAGCCGATGTTGGTGTCCTCGCCGATCTCGGCGTCACCGGCGTAGCCAAGGTGGGACAGCTTGGAGCCGCGGCCGATCGTGACGTTCTTGGTTTCATAGAACGCACCGATCTTGCCGGTCTCCCCCAGCACAGTGCCCGGGCGCAGATACGTGTAGGGCCCGACGGCGGCACGGTCACCGATCACGGCACCGGAACCATGGGTGCGGGTCACCTTGGCCCCGGTTCCGATCTGCACGTCAGTCAACGTGGTGTCAGGACCCACGACGGCGTCTCGCGCCACAGTGGTGGAGCCGTGCAGCTGTGTGTTGGGCAGGATCCGGACGTCCTCGTCAAGCGTGACGGTGGAGTCGATCCAGGTGGTGGCGGGATCCACCACCGTGACGCCGGCGCGCATCCAGGCCTCCACCGTGCGGCGGTTGTGTTCGGCGCCAAGCGCGGAGAGCTGCACGCGGTCGTTGGCGCCTTCCACCTGCCAGCGGTCCTCCGTGACGACGGCGGCCACCCGGCCACCGGCTTCGCGGGCAAGGCCCAGGACGTCCGTCAGGTACTTCTCGCCCTGGACGTTGTCCGTGGTGACCTTGGTGAGTGCTTCGCGCAGCACTGCGGCATCAAAGGCATAGATTCCGGAGTTGACCTCACGGATGGCCCGCTCTTCCTCCGTGGCGTCCTTGTGTTCACGGATTCCGGTGACGGTGCCGTCCTCCGCCCGGAGGATCCGGCCGTACCCGGTAGCGTCATCCAGGAGGGCGGTGAGGACGGTGACTGCGTTGTTGCTGGATTCATGCTCGGCAACGAGTTCCTGCAGCAGTGATCCGGTCAGCAGCGGCACGTCGCCATAGGTGACCACAACGGTACCGGCCAGCTGCCCGCCGGCACCCGGGGCACCTGCCGCAGTGGCGGCGTCGAGTGCTTCCAGGGCCACCTCAACGGCGCGGCCTGTGCCGGGAACCTCGTCCTGGTCAACAATGAGGGCCTCGGCGTCAAGGCCGCGCAGGTGCTCTGCCACGAGGTCGCGCTCATGGCGGACCACCAGGGCAAGGTTCTTAGGCTCCAGGCTGCGGGCTGCGGCGAGCGCGTGGCCCACCAGCGAACGGCCGCCAATCTGGTGCAGGATCTTGGGAGTACGGGATTTCATCCGGGTACCGGCGCCTGCCGCTAGAACAATGACGGCGGCTGGGCCGGTGGACTCGAGGCTCACGTACAGGCTCTCCTTGCTCGGTTGCACTGGCGCTGGAAACGCCGCCGTCCGGCGGACACAGGCCGCAAACGGCGCCGGGTCCATCCTACTGGACGTACCTCACGCCAGTTCCGCCCATAGGATTCGAACCTATACTCCACGGCTCCAAAGGCCGGGGTGCTGCCATTACACCAGAGCGGACCGTGCCCGGAACGCGGATGCGCCGGGCACAAGTACCTATTTTGCCATGCCCCCGGGAGTGCCCGCGACACAGAACGGCGCCCCGCCGGTTTGTGCGGGATGATGGCAGGGTGGCTGGAAGTGAGCGAACGGTGCGAATAATGGCTGAAACACCCCGGCAGACGCCCCCGCCTGTACGGGCGTCCCGCAGGAGGGAAGGTGCCCGCATCCGGATGACCGGGCCCCAGCGCCGGACCCAACTGGTGGACGTCGGCCGCGGGCTCTTTGCCGCAAAAGGCCTGGACGGCACCACCATTGAGGAAATTGCCGCCGCCGCAGGAGTCTCCAAACCGGTGATCTACGAGCACTTCGGTTCCAAGGAAGGGCTGTACACGCAGGTTGTGGACCACGAATTCACCATTCTGCTGGACTCCATCACCAGCGCCCTGACGGCCGACGCCAAACCCCGCGTCCTCGTGGAACGGGCGGCCCTGGCCCTCCTTGGCTACATCGAAGAGCGCACGGACGGCTTCCGCATCCTCATGCGCGACGCTCCCCCATCCCAGCCCGAAGGCGCCTTCTCCACCCTGCTCTCCAACGTCACCGCCAGGGTGGAACACATCCTGTCCGACGAATTCGCCCGCCGCGGCTTCAGCGCACAGGACGGCGCCATGTACGCGCAGATGCTGGTGGGCATGGTGGCCATGACCGGCCAATGGTGGCAGGACGCCCGCCAGCCGGACAAACACACCGTCGCCGCGCACCTGGTCAACCTCGCCTGGAACGGACTCACCGGTCTGAAGAAGGACCCGGAGCTGCTGGACGGGTAATTCTGCTCCTTACTCGCCCAGGACTTCCAGGGCCTCCAGCCATTCCAGTTCCAGGGCTTCGCGTTCGCCTGCCAGGTCCTTGAGCTTCTTGTTTTGTTCGGCCAGGGCGTCGAAGTCGGAGGCGTTGGTGCTTTGGACCATTTGGTCGTGGAGCTTCTTTTCCTGCTGCTCGAGCTTGCCCAGCTGGCGTTCGATGCGGTTCTTGGCCTTGCGGGCATCCCGCTTCTCTGCTTCCGAGGCGCCTGAGGTGGGGGCTGCGGTGCTGCCGCTGGAGCCTATGACAGGGTTGCCGCCGCCGGCCACCGTGGAACCGGCCAGCGCGGATTCGCGGAGTTCCAGGTACTGGTCCACGCCGCCGGGCAATCCGCGGATCTTGCCGTCGCCCAGGAGCGCCATCTGATGGTCGGTGACGCGTTCGAGCAGGTAGCGGTCGTGGCTGACCACCACCAGGGTGCCAGGCCAGCCATCCAGGACGTCCTCGACGGCGGCAAGGGTGTCGGTGTCGAGGTCGTTGGTGGGTTCGTCGAGCATCAGCACGTTCGGTTCGCCCACCAGGAGACGCAGGAGCTGCAGCCGGCGGCGTTCACCGCCTGAGAGGTCCTTGACCGGCGTCCACTGCTTCTGGTTGGTGAAGCCGAGCTGCTCCACCAGCTGGCCGGCCGTGAATTCCTTGCCGCCCACGTTGAAGGAACGCTTCTCGCGCTCGATGACCTCGATCACGCGGAGGTCCGCGACGTCGTCGAGCTCCTTGACTTCCTGGGTGAGCACGGCGGTGACCACTGTCTTGCCGCGCTTGACCTTGCCGGAGGTGGGGGTGACTTCACCGTTGAGGAGCTTCAGCAGGGTGGTCTTGCCTGCGCCGTTGACGCCCACCAGGCCCAGCCGCTCCCCCGGAGCCAGCCGCAGGGTGATGTTGTCGAAGAGCTTGGCGCCGTCGCCGCCGCGCAGGTCCAGGCTGACGTTCTCCAGGTCCAGCACGTCCTTGCCCAGCCGGGCGGTGGCCATTTTGCTCAGCGCCATGGAGTCGCGCGGTTCGGGGACGTCCGCGATGAGCTCATTGGCCGCTTCAATGCGGAACTTCGGCTTGGCGGTGCGGGCGGGTGCTCCGCGGCGCAGCCAGGCGAGCTCCTTCTTGACCAGCTGCTGGCGCTTGGACTCGACGACGCTGGCCATCCTGTCCCGTTCGGCGCGGGCCAGCACGTAGGCGGCGTAACCGCCGTCGAACGGGTCCACAATCCCGTCATGGACTTCCCAGGTGCGGGTGCACACTTCGTCCAGGAACCAGCGGTCGTGGGTGACTACCAGGAACGCGCCCTGGTTGGCCCGCCAGCGCGTCTTCAGGTGCTTGGCAAGCCAGGCAACCCCTTCGACGTCGAGGTGGTTGGTGGGTTCGTCCAGCATGATGACGTCGTGGTCGCCAATGAGCAGCTTGGCCAGGGCCACGCGGCGCTTCTGGCCGCCGGAGAGGGCGTGCACATTGGCGTGCCAGTCGACGTCGGACACCAGGCCGCCCATAACCTCGCGGATCTGCGGGTTCCTGGCCCATTCGTAATCCGCCTGGTCCCCGACGATCGCGGCACCCACCGTGAGATCGCCGTCGAGCACGTCGCTCTGGTCCAGGTACGCAACATTGACGTCCCCGCGCTTGGTCACGCGGCCGGAATCCGGCGTTGCCCGCTGGGACAGCAGCCGCATGAGGGTGGACTTGCCGTCACCGTTGCGGCCCACCATTCCCACGCGGTCCCCTTCCTCGAGGCCGAGGGTGACGCCGTCAAGGACGGTGCGGGTCGCGTAGGAAACCGTCAGGTTTTCGCCGCCAAGAAGGTGTGCCAAGGGAACTGCTTTCTGCTGTGTATCAGGAAATCTATGAATCTTGGGTGGTGTGGTGTGCTGTTACAGCAGGGTATCGGAGATGATCCGGGCGCCGGGAACCGGTCCGTGCACTGCCATGGCGGTCAGGCCGTAATGGGCGAGGTCTTCGGCCAGGGCGTCGGCCGCCGCAGGGTGGGTGGCCAGGAACGCGACAGTGGGCCCGGAACCGGAAACCATTCCGGCCACGGCGCCGTGCGCTTCGCCCAGGCCCAGGGTGTTGCGCAGGTCCGGCGCCAGTTCGATCGCAGCCCGCTGGAGGTCGTTCACCAGGACCGTGCCAAGCCGTTCGGGATCGCCGTCCCGCAGCGCCTGGAGGACCTGCGGGTCCACGGCCATGGGCTCCTCGATGCCCAGGCCCTCGGCGTCCCGCAAGCGGTCCAGGGTCTTGAACACCGACGGCGTGGAGAGGCCATAGTCTGCTGCCACCAGAACCCAGTTGGTCTGGGCGCGCGCCAGTGCCGGGGACAGGTCATCGCCCACGCCAAGCCCGACGGCGGTCCCGCCCAGGAGCGCGAACGGCACGTCCGCTCCCAGTTCGGCGGCCAGCTGGGCAAGCTCATCCTTGGACAGGCCGCTGTTCCACAGTGCGTCGCAGGCGAGCAGGGTGGCCGCTGCATCTGCCGAGCCGCCCCCCATGCCGCCGGCTACAGGGACCCGTTTGGTGATCTCGAGGTGGACGCCGGTGGCGTTTTCGGAGACGTCCGCCATGATCGCTGCCGCCCGGTAGGCAAGGTTGCTTGAATCGAGCGGAATGTCCACGCCGTCCAGGTCAAGGGTGCTGGCGGGGCTGATGCTCACGGTGATGCCGGGTGTTGGTGTGCTGGTGGCCGCCACTTCCTCATACAGCGAGACCGCCAGGTACACACTGGCCACGGAGTGGTAGCCGTCAGGCCGCAGGGGCCCAACATCGAGCGAAACGTTGATCTTGCCGGGGGCCTTGACCCGGACCGTCCTCGGGGCGAAGCTGCCCCGCAGGGCATTCACCCGGCGTCCGTTCCGGCGTCGGATCCTGTTTCTGCCTTGGGCTCGTCCGCTGCCTGGGCCGGGGCGTTCCTGCGTGCTTCGGCAATCCGGGCGAACGCGGCGACGTCGATCACCTCACCGCGGGCCGTCGGGTCCACACCCGCGGCCACGAGGCAGCGTTCCGCCTCCGCGGCGCCGCCGGCCCATCCGGCAAGGGCGGCCCGGAGCGTCTTACGGCGCTGGGCAAAGGCTGCATCGATGACGGCGAAGACTTCTTCGCGGGAAGCGGAGGTGACCGGGGGTTCGCGGCGGGTGAATGCCACCAGCCCGGAATGGATCTTCGGGGCCGGCCAGAACACGTTCATGCCAATAACACCGGCCTTGCGCATGGAGCTGTACCAGGCCGCCTTCACGGACGGGACCCCGTAGGTCTTGGACCCGGGCCCCGCAGCCAGGCGGTCCGCCACCTCGTCCTGGACCATCACCAGGCCGTGCTGCAGGCCCGGAAAATGCTGGAGCAGGTGAAGGACTACGGGAACGGCCACGTTGTAGGGAAGGTTGGCAACGAGCGCGGTGGGCTGCACGGGCAGTTCGGTAACGCGCATGGCGTCCGACTGCACCAGATGGAAGCGCTCTGCCGCGTCCGGCCGCCACTTCTGCACGGTGGCTGGAAGCTTGGCTGCCAGCACGGGGTCGATCTCGACGGCCACCACTTCGCGGGCAGCATCCAGCAGGCCCAGGGTCAGGGAGCCAAGTCCGGGGCCCACTTCCAGCACGGTTTCTTCACGGCCGATGTTTGCGGCCGCCACAATCCGGCGGATGGTGTTTCCGTCAATAACGAAGTTCTGGCCCAGCGTCTTGGTGGGCCGGATGCCGATTTCCTCCGCGAGCCGTCGAATATCGGTAGCGCCAAAGAGGGGCGCGGGCGCGGCGGGGATCGGTTCAGTCACTTAGGTATCCTATCCCGCCTGCAGTGCCGGATCCGGTGGCAGTCCGCCCGCCCGGGTCTGACTCCGCTGTTAAGAACAACTAAAAACGGCTGCTAAAAAACAGTTAAAAGCAACAGGCCGGATCCGTGGTCGGGATCCGGCCTGTTGCGCCAGGTATGGGGGGTCAGGCTTAGCCGCCGGCTGCCCATCCGCAGCCCCAGGGCTGCAGTCCACGCTGGGCGTAGACGCGGTTGGCGATGTCGATCTGCTGGGCCTTGGTGGCCAGGCTGGCGTTGGGGGCGTAGGCGCCGCCACCGGCACCGAGCCAGGTCTGGATGTCGAACTGCAGGCCACCGTAGTAGCCATTTCCGGTGTTGATGGACCAGTTGCCCGTGGACTCACACATGGCGATGGCGTCCCACATGGCCTCATTCATCATGGCGGGAGCGGCTGCGCCGGTGTTGGTACCTGCGGCGGGCTTCGCTGCAGCGGGCTTGGGCTTGGGCTTGGTACCCACGGAGATCTTCTTGGTGACCGGTTCCAGCGTGACCGTCTCTGAAACCAGGGTGCGGGAGGCTTCGCGGCCATCAACCAGGACCAGGCTGAACTTCTTGTCCACCTTGCCGGCGGCGCCTTCCTGGGTGACCTTTTCCTCGCCTACCAGGAGCTCGGGATCATCGGTCTTGAGGGTCTCGAAGGGGATGTCCTCGGTGGTGGCTGCGCTCTGGCTGGTGTCCACGCGGGAGACCTTGACCACCATGTTGTTGACCACGGGTGCGTTGGCCGGCTGCGAGGCGCGGTCGTTGGCACCCAGGACGATTCCGGCGTCGTCCAGGACGTCGCCTACCGACGAGGAGGTGGTGGTGATGGCGTTCGATGCGCCGTCAGCAACCAGGGTGATGTTCTTCGGTGTGGAGATGGACACGAAGGAGCCCTGGACGGTGAGCTGGGATTCCGCGGGCACGGAAACCTCGGAGCTGCTGGCCACGCCAAGTTCGGAGACCAGGCCGCCAACGTCCGGGGACGTGGTGTTGACGGTGCGCTTGGAACCGTCCAGGTTGACGGTCACCACCTTGGCCAGGTTGACGTTGATGACCTGTCCGTTCTGCACGGACACATCGGCGGCCGGGGATACCCGGTCTGCGGGCTGCAGTTCGACGTCGGCGCTCTGGACCACCTGGCCAACAGTGCCGCCGAAGGTCTGGATGGAACTGACCTTGCCGTCGACGTTCAGCGTGACCGTCTTGTTGTTGCCAACGAAGGCCACCAGGCCCAGGACAAGGCCCAGGAGCACTACCAGCTGGGTACCTACTTTGAGGGCGCTGAACTTACCGTCCGATGTGAAAAGCTTGACCACGATTGTCCGTAACTCTAGGACCATCCGGGCACGGGGAAACGCGCAAGGCTTCCCGGCGCACTGCCCCGTTGAGGGATGTCCGGGGCACCAGTGCGCCGCCACACCACACCCGGCAGAATCCAAAAGCGCAGAGTCAATGGAGCCCGTTTTCACGGGCCGCGGGTGGAGTGAAATTATCCGAAGGCCTTCCCCGACCCCGGCTAATAGTTACCCACTGTAACCGAAGCGTTATAAAGCGGCCAAGAATCGGCCATACCGGGTATTTATAACGGCAGGGTTGCGACGGCCGTAGCTAATCCCAGGATCCGTACGCCCGCACGGTATTTTCGCTGATTCCGGCGCACAGCGTGGAGAGCTCGATTCCTGTCAATTCAGCCATGGCACGGACGGTGTAAGGGACCAGGTAACTGGCATTGGGGCGGCCGCGGAACGGATGCGGGGTCAGGAAGGGCGCGTCTGTTTCCACCAGCAGGAGGCCAGGGTCAGCGATCCCGACGGCGGCACGCAGGTTGGCGGCGTTGCGGAAGGTCAGCGTGCCGGCGAAGGACATAAACCATCCTTCCTCGTTGCATGTGCGGGCGAGTGCTTCATCGCCAGAGAAGCAGTGGAACACCACCCGTTCCGGTGCGCCCTCCTCCTTCAGCACCTGGACCACATCGTCGTGGGCGTCCCGGTCGTGGATCTGCAGGGTCAGGCCCAGCCGCTTGGCGATGTCGATGTGCCTGCGGAAGGAATAGCGCTGGTCCGCGAGCGCCTCCCCCGTGGTCCTGAAGAAATCCAGTCCGGTTTCGCCGATTGCCCTGATCCTCGGGTGCCGCGCGAGGTCCTCGATCTCGGTGAGCGCAGACTCCAGTTCCCCGCGCGCCGCGTACTCCGGCGCATCGTTGGGATGGATGGCCACCGCTCCGAGCAGGCGCGGATCCTGGTCCACGGCCTTCACGGTGAACCGGGACGATTCCAGGTCACAGCCCACCTGCACTGCGCCCTGGACTCCCACGGCGGCCGCGGCATCCATCGCCTCTCTGACCGCAACGGTGAAATGTCCGCGCCCTTCCTGGGGTGTGCCGAAATCGAGGTGGGTGTGATTGTCCATCACGGGCACCGGCAACGGCTCGGGGGCAGGCGGGTAGCCCTTTTTCGAAGGCCCGCCTGCAGCGTCGGCCTCCAGCGCCGGACGGTACGGGGCGGGAACGTTGGAATCGCACATGGCATCAAAACTACCGGAACTACCTGTCAGCCCAGGCAGTTGTGTTAGTAGTCTGGTAGTAGGAATGGCGTGTGCTCACCGATGGGCATCGGCTGGCTTTTAGGCCGCGTCCCAGGCGCTTGCAGGGATGAAAGGTTACGGATGGACTCCCATCAAGGAATCACTGTCGAAGAAGCTTCCCCGGAGCAAGAGCGCGCGCGCCAGAATGGCCACGGGGCACGCACCCCGCAGGCCCCCGGGCATGCCCGCTCCGCCCACACCATGGCGCAGGCACCGGCCCCGGCAATGGACCCCGAATCGTTCCATGCCGCCACCCAGCGGATCCTCACGGCCATCAACACCGTGATCGATGGCAAGGCCGATGCCGCCCGGCTGGCGCTCACTGTCCTCCTGGCACAGGGCCACCTCCTGGTGGAAGACGTGCCCGGAGTCGGAAAGACCCTGCTGGCCAAGACCCTCGCGCGCACCATCGATTGTTCCGTCAGCCGGATCCAGTTCACCCCGGACCTGCTGCCCTCGGACGTCACGGGCGTTTCCATTTACAACCAGTCCTCGCGGGCCTTTGAGTTCCGTCCCGGCGCTGTCTTCGCCAACATTGTCATCGGCGACGAAATCAACAGGGCGTCGGCAAAAACCCAGTCGTCCCTGCTGGAGTGCATGGAGGAGCACCAGGTCACGGTGGACGGCCGGTCCTTCAGGCTGGACGAGCCCTTTATGGTGGTAGCCACCCAAAACCCCATCGAGATGGAAGGCACCTATCCCCTGCCGGAAGCGCAACGCGACCGCTTTATGGCCAGGATCTCCATGGGATACCCGGACGCCGGTGCAGAAATCGAAATGCTGGAAACGCACCAGTCAAGCTCGCCGTTGGCGGGAATCCGCCCGGTAGCCAGCGCAGCGGATGTGGCCTCCATGATCGCCGCCGTCCAAAGCGTCTACGTTTCGCAGGCCATCAAGGAATACACAGTCGCCTTGGGCCGGGCAACCCGCTCGTCGCCGCTGCTCCGGCTGGGCGCATCACCGCGTTCCCTGCTGCAGCTGCTGCGGGCGGCCAAGGCCACAGCAGCATTGGATGGCCGCAATTTTGTGCTCCCGGACGACGTCGTCTCGGTGGCCGAGTCCGTGCTGGCACACCGCATCATCCTTGACCGCAAGGCCGCGAGCGCAGGCGAAACACCTTCGGGCGTGATCCGCGACATCATCGCCAGGCTGCCGGTGGACCAGGCCGCAGTCCATGGACCCGGTGGTACGGATTCCGCGCCGGGCCGCGGCACACCGGATCACTAGGCCCGCAACCATGCGGCACCACTTTTTCACCAAACGCGGTTGGGGCCTGCTGCTGGCCAGCGCCGTTTGCCTGCTTGCCGCGGGCGTTATGGGCCGCCGGGACCTGCTGACGCTGGCGGTACTCCTCCTGGTGCTGCCAATTGTTTCACTGGCCGGTGTCAGGCTGCTGAAGCCCTCCTTCACGGTCTACCGGGAATTCACGCCGCAGTCCGTGGAAACCGGGGCCACCACCACCGTCAGGCTCGCGGTGGCCAAATCCGGCAGCGGTTCCGGGCACACCCTGATGGAGGAACGGCTGCCGCATCGCTTCGGTCAGTCGCCCGTGTTCCGTTTTCCTGCCCGGTCAGCGTCCGGCGGGACCAGCCGCTATGAATACCACCTGAGGTCCGCCCGGCGGGGCCAATATGTGATCGGCCCGGTGACTGCTGAGTTCACCGACCCCTTTGGCATGTCCCTGCACCGCCACACCATTGACGACGGCGACGCCCTCACCGTGACGCCCGCCGCCGTCGAACTTCCGGCCACCGGGCTGGCAGGTGCCCGCGGCAATGACGGCGTGACGGCAACCAGGACCCGCGCAAACCCCAGCGAAGACGATGTTATGACCCGCGAATACCGCCACGGTGATCCCATGCGCCGAGTCCACTGGGCTGCAACGGCGCGGCACGGCACGCTGATGGTCCGCCAGGAGGAATCCGTCACCACGCCCGAAGCCACCATCATCCTGGATCACCGGCACATGGCGTTCCCGGAAGCCCCGGCCCCGGGTATGGCTGAACCTGACCAGCCCCTGAGCAACCGCTGTTTCGAATGGACTGTGGTGGCAGCCATGTCCATCAGCGCCCACCTGATGGAACGCAATTATTCCCTCCGCTGCCTGGATCCCGTGGGCGAAGCCGCATTCCGCCGCTCCCCGTCAGCGCCGGAACCGGAGGCCGAGGAGTTTTCCGGCACGGCTGGACTCCAGAGCATCGCCGACAGCCTGGCTGCCATTGGCCTCACCGGCCACCACCGGCCGGCGATGCGTGAGGCAGCGGCAGGCCAGGAACACGGTCCCGCCGTCTTTACTGACGAACTGATGGACAAACTGTCAGCCCACCGCATGCGCGGCCCCCTGGTGGCGTTGCTGGGCAGGATTTCCCCTGCCGAAGCACGCTCCCTCGCAGCCGGCGCCGGCTACGGAGCCAACGCCTTCGCGCTGCTGGTTACCGAATCTCCTGCCGAATGCCAGGACGCGCTGGAGATCCTCAGGCTGGGCGGATGGCACGCTACCGCCATAACGCCCTCCACGTCCGTCCAGGAAGCGTGGAGC
Source organism: Pseudarthrobacter sp. J47 (assembly GCF_049810315.1). Classification (GTDB taxonomy): domain Bacteria; phylum Actinomycetota; class Actinomycetes; order Actinomycetales; family Micrococcaceae; genus Arthrobacter. Next base: position 1,182,476 of record NZ_CP187358.1, on the reverse strand, counting down.
AATTTCGACGCCGATGCCCCCGGAGGTGCGCAGGCACCGGCCGCCGTGGACGTCCGCCGCGGCGCGGAGGTAGCCAGATGACCCTCGCCCCTGAACGTTCCCGAAGTCCCCGGAACCAGGAACCTTCCACACCCGAACCCGCCGAAGCATCCACGCCGGTCCGCGCCCGTGTGGGCTACCAGCCCTGGATCATGGCAGCCGGCATCGCGCTGGCAACCGCGGGGGCGTCCGTCTCCCTCAATGGCGTTATGCGGGGCTGGGCCTGGTACCTGCCACTGCTGACCACCGTGGTGGTGGTCAGCGCGGCCATGGCCGTCCTCCGCTCCCTGCGGGTCCGCGCCCTGCTGGTCACGGCCGGCGGAATCGTTGCCCTCATTGGCATCCTGACCCTGACGTTCTTCCGCGGTACCGCGGTGGCAGGGGTGCTGCCCACCGGCCAGACGCTGACCGCACTGGACAGCTTCCTGCAGCGTGCCGGGGAGACAGTCCTGTCCGAAAGCACCCCCGTGGCACCCAATGCCGGCATCGTGCTGGTGGCGTGCGCGGCCGTCGGGATCCTGGTTATCCTCATTGACGCCCTAGCCGTTCCTTTGGGGATGCCGGCCACCAGCGGCATAGCCGTGCTTGCCATCCTGGTGGTGCCGGCCATGCTGAAGCCGCAAAGCGTGGGCTGGCCTGCGTTTGTGCTGGCCACCGCCGGGTACCTGGTGATCCTGGCCTGCAGCCAGTGGTTCGACACCGGCACCAGGGTTGCCGGGGAAACCATCAGGAACCCGGGGCAGACCCGGCGGGCAATGCTCACCGGGGCGGCCGCACTTGCAGCGACGATGGTGCTGCCGCTGGCCATCCCGGGGTTTGACCGCGGCACGTTTCCCCAGGGCTCGCGGCTGAGTTCCTGGGGCACGGGCAACGGGCTGAACCCGATGATCACCCTCGGAAACAGCCTCCGCGCACCCAGCGGCAGCGGCCGCATCACCTACGGCACCACGGCATCAACGGCGCCGTACCTGCGTTCGGTGACAGTTGATAACTTCTCCGGCGAATCGTGGGGCCCTGACGACCGCGCAGCCGGACGCCAGGCGGGGACCTCGCAGATCCGGCAACGGAACCAGGTTCCGGAGAATCCCAAGCGCATCGTCACCGAGATCAACCCAGGCAATTTCTCCAGCCCGTACCTGCCTGTCCCGTATGCCCCGGAATCCGTGCAGGGCCTCACCGGACAATGGGGCTGGGACCCCTTGAACCTCGCCATCAGGAGCTCGGACACCACCACCCGCGGCCAGGAGTACACGGTGGTGTCTTCAATGCCGGAACTGACCGCCGACGCCTTGGCCCGTTCCACCTCCGCTCCGCAGGACATGCCCAACGACTTCACGGCCGTACCCGCGGAGGTGCCGGAGATCGTGCGCACCACGGCAGAGACCGTCGCAGGCTCCACGTCCAATCCCTTTGCCAAGGCCCTGGCCATCCAGAGCTACCTGCGCTCCGGCGACTTCACCTACTCCCTGGACACACCGGCGCAGGCCGGCTACGACGGCAACGGCCTGTCGGTACTCGCCGACTTCCTGGCCCAAAAGAGCGGTTACTGCATCCACTTCTCCTCCGCCATGGCCGTGATGGCCCGTGTGCAGGGAATCCCCAGCCGCATCGCTGTTGGCTATGCCCCGGGCAGGCTGACCGGCGAAACCATGACTGTGGCCGGGCTGGAGGGAGTTTCCCAGTACGAGGTGGACGCCCGCGATGCGCATGCCTGGCCGGAACTGTACTTCGAGGGCCTGGGCTGGGTCCCGTTCGAGCCCACACCGTCCCGTGGAGTGGTTCCCGCCTACACAACGTCCAGCTCGGCAGCACCGGGGTCACCGCAGTCCCTGGAGAACGACGACGCCCTGGTGGCCCCGGTCCCCACGGCCCCGACCCCCACCCCCACCGCGTCAGCCACGCCGCTTCCCGGTGAGCCTGGCAGCGGCACGGACGGCAGTTCCGGCAGCGGCGCCCGGCTCTGGCTTGGTGCGCTGGCCGGAACTCTTGGCGTGCTGCTGCTGGGCGCACTGCCCCGCGCCATCCGGGGAGCAACACGGTCATCGCGGCTGCGGGCCGGCCGCAGCGGCACTGCGGCAGCCACCCTCGCCGCCTGGTCCGAACTGGAAGACCTCGGCACCGATTACGGCGTGCCACCACAGCCCAGCGAAACCCCCCGGAACTACTCGGCGCGGCTCCGGGCTTCAAGCGCGCTGGGCGAAGCCGGAGGAATGGACGACGCCGGCCACCAGGCAGTACTGGACCTCACCCGTGACTACGAGGCTGCCACCTACGGCCCGCCGGATCCGGGTACCCCTGCGGGGCGGTCTGCCGCCGGAAAGGTGGCGGCCGTGCAGGCAGCGCTGCAGGGCAATGCCGGCAGGATGGCGCGGCTGCGCGCTGAGTGGGCGCCGCCGTCCACCCTTGAACGCCTGGGACAGTTCGCCGCAGCACCAGCCCGCGCCACCGCTGCCATTGCCAGGTTAACGGCGAAGGCCGCCGCACGTTCCTGGTCAGGAATGCGCGACGGCCTCCGGCGGCTGCGTCAGGGATGACCGGCTGAACCAGCCGGCTGAACTAGCCGACTGAACTAGCCGGCTCAACCAGCCGGCTGAACTAGCTGGCGTACGGGTCCGCGATGCCGAAGTACTGGGTGTAGAGGTATTCCTCGATGCCCTCGAGGCCGCCTTCGCGGCCCAGTCCGGACTGCTTGACGCCGCCGAATGGTGCGGCTGCGTTGGAGATGACGCCGGCGTTCAGGCCCAGCATGCCGGTCTCCAGGCGTTCGCCCATCCGGATTCCGCGGTTAAGGTCCTTGGTAAAGACGTAGGCCACCAGGCCGTACTCGGTGTTATTTGCCAGGCGTACGGCCTCGTCTTCGTTCTTGAACGTGATGACCGGAGCGACGGGGCCGAAGATCTCCTCGGACAGGATCCTGGTGCCTTCTGTGACGCCGGACAGGACGGTGGGCTGGTAGAAGTAGCCGGGACCGTCAACGGGACCGCCGCCGGTTACCGCGACTGCGCCGTTGGCCACGGCGTCGCTGACCAGTTCGTGGACCTTGTTGCGGCTCTTGGCGTCGATCAGCGGGCCCACCTTGGATTCGGGCTCGGTGCCGCGGGCGGTGGTCATGTCCTTCATCTTCGCCGCGAACTTCTCAGCGAATTCTGCGGCGACGGACTCGTGGACAATAAACCGGTTGGCCGCGGTGCAGGCTTCACCCATGTTCCGCAGCTTGGCCAGCATGGCACCGGAGACGGCGGCGTCAAGGTCAGCGTCCTCGAACACCAGAAACGGTGCGTTGCCGCCCAGTTCCATGGAGGTGCGCAGCACGGTGTCCGCAGCATCTGCGATCAGGCGGCGGCCCACCTCGGTGGACCCGGTGAAGGAGAGCTTCCGCAGCCGGGTGTCCTTGATCAGCGGGCCCGTGGTGGCACCGGCGGTGGATGTGGGGATGAGGTTCAGGACGCCCGCGGGCAGCCCGGCCTCCTGCATCACGGCAGCGAAGAGCTGCGACGTCAGCGGGGTCAGGTTCGCGGACTTCAGCACCATGGTGCAGCCGGCAGCCACGGCGGGGGCAACCTTGCGGGTAGCCATGGCCAGCGGGAAGTTCCACGGCGTGATCAGAAGGCACGGGCCCACCGGCTTCTTGGTGACCAGGAGGCGGGACTTGCCGTCCGGGGACACCGAGTAGCGGCCGAAGGCCCGCACGGCCTCCTCGGAGAACCAGCGGAGGAATTCGGCACCGTAGGTCACCTCGCCACGGGCTTCGGCCAGCGGCTTGCCCATTTCCAGGGTCATCAGCAGGGCGAAATCTTCGGCCCGGGCGGTGATCATCTCGAACGCCCGGCGCAGGATTTCACCGCGTTCGCGGGAAGGGACCCGGGCCCAGGATTCCTGGGCGGCCGCGGCGGCATCCAGGGCAGCGGCACCATCTTCGGGGCCGGCATCGGCAATGCTCAGCAGGACCTTGCCCGTGGACGGATCCTCGACGTCGAACGTCTTGCCGGACGCGGCAGGACGCCATTCACCGTTGATGAGCAGCCCCGTAGGCACAGAGGACAGCAGCTCGCTTTCGCGGTCCGCACTGACAGTTGGGGTGGCGGTCTCGGTCACGGTTACTCCCTCATTGGAATCAGCTGGGTTACCCGGCTCTGCTCTGGCCTGTACCGGGTGGATTTAGTGCCACAGTACTGCCGGGGTTTGGGCAGGGTCTACGCCTGCACGCACCACGGAACGGACCAATCATTGTGCAGTCGCACAGCAGATGTCAGGGTTGCCCTGCGCGGGCGGCGAGAACCGCGGAGTAGAGCTCCCGCTTGCTGACGCGGACATCCTCGGCGATGGTTGCCACGGCCTCCTTGAGGCGGACGCCCTGGCCCACCAGCTCGTTGACAGCAGCGACGTGGTCCTCCGGCGTTCCGGGTGCCTGTTCCGGGGCTCCTGCCACCACCACGGCGATCTCGCCGCGGACCTCGTTGTCCTCAGCCCAGGACAGCAGTTCAGCCAGGCTGCCGCGCAGGACCTCTTCGTAGGTTTTGGTCAGTTCCCGGCACACGGCCACCCTGCGGTCCGGTCCGAAGCGTTCACGAAGCGCCCGCAACATGGGTTCCAGGCGGTGCGGGGCTTCAAAGAACACCATGGTGCGGCGCTCGGCATCAAGCTCCGCCAGCCGGCCTGCCCGCTCCCCCGCTTTCCGCGGCAGGAACCCTTCGAAGCAGAACCTGTCGGTAGGAAGCCCGGACAAGGCCAACGCGGTCAAAACGGCTGAGGGCCCGGGCACCGCGGTCACCTTCAGGCCCGCGGAGACTGCACCTTCCACCAAGCGGAAGCCGGGATCCGACACCGCAGGCATGCCGGCGTCCGTCACCATCACCAGTGTCTTGCCGTCACGGACCTGGTCCAGCAGTTCCCCGGTCTTCGCTGCCTCGTTGTGTTCGTGGTAGCTGATGATCCGGCCGGCCACTGTCACGCCCAGGCTTTGGACCAGGCGGTGGAGGCGCCGGGTGTCCTCGGCGGCCACGATGTCTGCCGTGGCCAAAAGTTCCACCAGCCGGGTCGAAGCGTCCCCCGTGTTCCCGATGGGGGTGGCGGCCAGAACAATCCTGCCCGGGCCTGACGGGACTGATTCGTTGCCGGCATCTTCGGTGTTGGTATTCTCGCGCACACGTCCACACTAGCCCTGCCCGGGCATCCGGGCCGCAAAAGGTAGCATGGGCGGGTGACGCAGACCTCCGACACCCGCGCCGGTGCCCGCCGCGCCGATGGTTCCGGACCGGCGTCGGACTGGCTCCTTGACCCCCGCACAGCCTTCAGCAGGGAGTCGCTGCTTCGCCGGTTAAGCGGGAGGATTGCCGACTGGCGCGAGTACCCGCCGGCACTGCGGCTGTGGTACTGGCTGGCGCCCGTCCTGACAGCGGTTGTTGCGGGCATCCTGCGCTTCGTCCGGCTGGGCGAACCCAACAGCCTGGTGTTTGACGAGACCTATTACGTCAAGGATGGCTACTCCTACCTGATGAGCGGCTACGAGCGGAACTGGCCGGAGAAGGCCAATGACGCCTTTAACGCCGGCAACCCGGGCGTCCTGCTGGATACCGGCGAATACGTGGTGCACCCGCCGGTGGGCAAATGGATGATCGCCGGGGGCATGTGGCTGTTCGGGGCGGACAACGCGTTTGGCTGGCGCTTTGCCGCAGCCCTGACGGGAACGCTGTCCGTGCTGCTGGTGGCATTGATCGCCCAGAAGCTGTTTTCCTCCACCACGCTGGGCGCCGTGGCAGGCCTGCTGCTGGCCGTGGACGGGCACCACCTGGTGCTCTCGCGCACGTCCCTGCTGGATATCTTCCTGATGTTCTGGGTGCTGGCTGCCTTCGGTGCGCTCCTCCTGGACCGCGACGACGGCCGGCGAAGGCTGGCCGAACGGCTTGCCCGGCAGGGACTCACCTCCCGCTCCGGAATCCCCACGCCCCTGCAGTTACTGTCCGGACCCTGGCTGGGCATCCGGTGGTGGCGGATCATTGCCGGCGTCTGCCTTGGCCTCGCCGTCGGAACCAAATGGTCCGCACTCTTTTTCCTGGCAGCTTTTGGCCTCCTCACCGTCTTTTGGGACCTGAGCGCACGGCGGGTAGCGGGCGTGCGCGGCTGGATCACCGGATCGGTCATCAAGGACGGCATCGCGGCTTTTCTGTCCATGGTCCCGGTGGCCGCCCTGGTCTACACGGCAAGCTGGACGGGCTGGTTCCGGTCCACCGGGGCCTACTACCGGAACTGGGCCCAGGCCAATCCTTCCGAAGAGTGGGGCTGGCTGCCGGACACCCTCAGGTCCTGGTTCCATTACCACCTTGAGGCCTACAACTTCCATCAGGGCCTGGGCTCGGACCACCCCTACGAAGCCACCGCATGGACCTGGCTGGTGATGGGCCGGCCCACGTCCTTCTTCTACCAGTCACCGGAGGAGGGAACGCCGGGCTGCACGCTGTCCAACTGCACATCGGCAATTCTCTCCGTGGGCAATCCGCTGATCTGGTGGGCGGCTGCGCTCTCCCTGGTGGTGCTGCTTTTCTGGTGGGCCGGACGGCGGGACTGGCGCGCCGGCGCCATCCTCGCAGGCATGGCCGGCGGCTACCTGCCCTGGTTTATGTACCCCGAGCGGACCACTTTCTTCTTCTATGCCATCTCCTTTGAGCCGTTCCTGATCCTGGCCCTGACGTACTGCATTGGCCTGGTTCTGGGAGGCAGTGATGCTCCGGCATGGCGGCGGCGGTCCGGTTTGTACCTCGTGGCGATCTACCTGGCCGGGGTCCTGCTGCTGAGCGCATTCTTCTACCCGGTATGGACTGCGGAGATCATCAGCTACCAGGACTGGCGGCTCAGAATCTGGATGCCCTCCTGGATCTAGGGCAGGATTGCCATAGGCCTTGAAAACCGAGCCGCGCCCGCCTGGCATGGCTCCGGAACGGAGAACTGCGTGAGAGAAGCACACACGGGGCTGCTGGTCGAGTTGGATCCCGGATCCAACGTGACCGGCCTGGTCCTTGAACAGCTGGACCGTAATCCCTCCCATGCCCTGTATTCACGTAAGGGAAGTACCGGCTGGACGGATGTCTCCGCGCAGCAGTTTGTCCTTGAGGCCACAGCACTGGCCAAGGGCCTCATCGCCGGCGGCATCGGGACGGGAGATCCCGTAGCCATCCTGTCCTCCAGCAGCTACGAACGCACCCTCGTGGACTTCGCCGTGTGGTTCGCCGGCGGCGTCACAGTCCCTGTCGATCCCGCCTCGCCCGCCCGCCATCTGGAGGGCGTCCTGCAGGATTCCGGCGCCCGCCGGATCTTCGTGGAGGATGCGGCCCGGGAAAAAGCCGTCTCAGCAGTCCTCAGGACGGCGGACCTTCCGGTGGAGCGCATCGTCAGTACCGTTCGGATGGATTACGACGGCGACGCCCCGAACCTCGCCAGCCTCGCCGCCGCGGGGACCGGGGTGACGGATGCGGAGCTGGAGCGCAACCGCAGTACCGCAACGCTGGAAGATGCCGCCTCCCTTGTGTACGGCGTAGCCGTTGGGAGCCCTCCGGGCCGGGGGCGCACCATCACGCATGGGAACCTGGCCCTCCTGGCCCTGAACCTCGCTCCCCTGCTGCCGGAGGAAGTCCGGGATCCCCGGGGCAGGGCCCTGGCATTGCTGCCCGGCGGAGGGTCGCTGGCTGCATCGCTCCAGCTCGCCTTCCTGTGCGCCGGGATCACTGTTGGCCACACCCGGTCCGCCGCCCTGCAGGCGGACCTGCAGTCCTTCAAGCCGGGGTTCCTGGCCGCCGGCCCGGAAGCCGTTGAGGCGATCTACCGTACGGGGCTCCGCCGGGCGCAGGCTGCCGGCCGCGGGCGGCTGTTCGAGGCAGCCGCGCGCACCGCCGTCGAATATTCAGCGGCCCTGGAACACATCCGGCGCCCGGGTCCGGCAGAACGTCCGGCTCCAGGAGACACTGCGGTCCCGGGAGACATTGCGGTTCCGGAAGACATTGCGGTTCCGGAAGACGCTGCGCCTTCCGGGACAGCCGTTGCACGCTCCGGAACCTCTGCCGGGCCGGGCAGGCTGCTCCGGATCCGCCACGCGGCCTTGGATCGGCTGGTGTACCGGCAGTTGCGTGCTGCACTCGGTGGCCACCTGGAGTACGTCTTAGTTGCCGGCGGAACGCTTTCTGCGGACACCGGGAGGTTTGTCCGGGGAGCCGGTTTTGCCGTCCTGGAGGGTTATTGCCCTGCAGGGACGGCCGGCCCCTGCACCATCAACACCCCGGAGCGGAACCGGACGGGCACGGCGGGGCTGCCGGTTCCCGGTACCACCATCCGGATCGCAGCGGACGGCGAAGTCCTGGTGAAAGGCATCGGTGTTTCTGCCGGCTATCACGCGGATGCCGCGGCCACTGCTGCCGCCCTCACTGACGGGTTCGTGCGCACCGGAAACAAAGGTGCCCTGGACGGCGACGGTTTCCTCACAATCACGGGCCCCAAAAACGACTAACCCGCCCGGCCGGGAGGCGGGGCGGGTCAGCAGCTGCACAAATTACGGAGTCGTGGCGGTTCCTGCGGATTCCGTGGGAACTCCGGATTCGGCTGCCTTCCCTTCGGTCGCCTTTCCTTCGGCCGCCTTCCTGGCGGCGCGGCCCTGCCTCGGCGGAAGGCCCCGACGGCGGCGGGTGGGCCACGTCAGCACCAGCGTCACCACACCGGCCAGAAGGACCAGTGCGCCAATAACGATTCCGGCGTCCACCCAGAACTGGCCCGGGAAGAGCCTGATAAGGGTGTCCTCCAGGGCGAAGGTCCAGGTTCCGCTGGCGAAGAACAGGCGGTGGAAATCTGTGAAGAACTGCTGCCAGCCAAGCACAGCCAAGGTGCCGAGGCCCAGGATGAGGACCAGCGTGACGATCGAACCGGCGAACAGGCCGCGGCGGATTCCGCCGGTACTGCGCCGCTTGAGGTAAGCCATGGCCACGATACTCAGCACGATCAGCAGGAACCCTCCGGCCAGTGCGCTGAGGAAGACCAGTTTGACGTCAGCCATGTGGCTGACCTCTTCCGGCTGGAACAGCGAATCGCCGCTCCTGCCCACCAGGTCCCCCAGGTACCTTGGCCCCGCCCAGTTGCTCAAATAGTCAACGACGTACGAGCCGTAGGTGATGCGGTCATCGGTGTTGAATCCGTAACCATCGCCGGGGAAACCCGGCCGGTAATACTCAACCCACAGGAACAGCGGCGTGGCCACAACCCGTACCGCCAGGACCAACAGGATCACCGGGAAGAAGACAGCCAGCAACACCTGCATCACACGGGGCAGCACGGGTTTGCTGTTGGCCGCGTTTTCGCGTTCAGCATTCCGGCGTTCCACTTCCTCCTCCGGTGGCCTGACCTGCAGCATGGAGGTGGGCAGCGGCTCGCTGAAGTGGGCGCCCGCCGGGGACTTTCCTGCAGGATCAGGAGCCGTGTCCTGATCCGCGACGGCGGCTTCCGAAGCCTTGCGTTCGGCCCGGGTGGGAGCGGGGCTGGCAGCCGGTCCGGAGGATGTGGCGGGGTTGACGGCCGGCCCGGACGTGGCAGGACCCTGCGCCTGTGGCTTCATCCACTCAAACGCGGCCTCGTCACTATCCGATGAGGTATCCAGGACCGGCTCGGGCTGTTTGCCTGGCGGCTGGGTTTTGTCGTTCACTGCAGCGTCTCTTCCGTCGGGCTTTACGTTGCTGCGTGGGCAGGCAACGCCACTTTTTCTCTTTTAGAGCCTACCGGTCCTGCCCTGACAGGGCCGGGATGCCATGCCGTTGCAGGTGGCCCACTCCCCCAGCCTTTCCGGGTCAGGCGGCGATCTCCCGGTATCCGGCGTCGGCGTCCGCCATTTCCCCGGTGGCCCCTGCCAGGTGGGCGCTCCTGCCCGGCACCAGGACATACAGCCAGAAGGCGGCCAGCAGCACCGCGCCAATGCTGATTTTCGCCCAGACCGGCAGCTGGGACGGAGTCACGAATCCTTCCACCAGCCCGGAGACCAGCAGCACCAGCACCAGGCCCAGCGCCACGGTGATCAGGGCCCTGCTCTCCTCCGCAACGGCCTGCCCGCGGGTCCGCGGACCAGGGGAAATCCAGGCCCAGAAGATGCGCAGGCCGGCAGCGCAGGCGACAAACACCGCTGTCAGCTCCATCAGGCCGTGCGGCAGGATGTAGCTGTAGAACACTTCGCTCTGGCCCGCCGCGGCGAAGACGCCCGCGGCAATGCCGAGACCTTGGGCGTTGCTGAAGAGGATCATGGGCACCCAGATCCCCGTAATCCCCAACGCCACGGCCTGGGCGCTGATCCAGGCGTTGTTGGTCCACACAGCACCGGCGAAAGAGGCCGCAGGGTTCTCCGAGTAGTAGTCGATGAAGTCTTCCTCGACATACTGCTTCAGGAGGTCAGCAGGCGCCAGGGCCCGCAGCACCTCCGGGGACCCGGCAACCCACCAGGCGTAGCCGGCGGCAATCACACAGAAGGCCAGGCCACACGCGACAGTCAGCCAGCGCAGCCTGTAGAGGGCAGCCGGGAGGGCGACGGCAAAGAAGGCTGCCAGGTCCTCCATGAAGTTGGAGCGCGCCCCGGTGAACCGGGTGCGGGCCTGCGCCAGCGAGGCAGACAACGAGGCCGACAGTCCGCTTTCGGGGGCGAGCGAACGGACCAGGGACAAATGCGCGGACGTGGACTGGTAGAGCTGGAGCAGTTCGTCGGCCTCGGCACCGCTGAGCCGGCGTTGGTGCGCCAGGACGTGGAGCCTGGCCCAGGTGCCGGAGTTCACGGCCGCGAAGGCATCCATATCCACGGCTCCAGCCTAGACGTTGACGTAGATTTGCGGGAGGAGTCGTTGCAACAGGAACGGGGAGATGGTGGGAGCGATTATTACGGGTGAGGCGGTTGCCCTTGAGCTCCGTCCGGCTTCGTTCGGGGCGCGGGCCCTGGGACTCCTGATTGACGTGGTGGTCCACACTGTCCTGCTCGCGGCTGCACTGCTGACAATAGTGTCGGCTGCGCCGGACCTGGATCCTGCAGCTTTCCGGGCCCTGGCCCTGGTGGCCGTCGTTTTCTTCCTGGTGGTGGTACCCGTGGCCGTGGAAACGCTCTCCCGCGGCCTGTCCCTGGGAAAGCTTGCCCTGGGATTACGGATCGTGAGGGACGACGGCGGCGCCATCCGTTTCCGGCATGCGCTCATCCGCGGCCTGACGGGATTCCTGGAAATCTATGCCACCCTCGGAGGCCTGGCGATCGCCGTCGCGCTCTTCAGCGATAAATCCCGCCGACTGGGTGACGTGATGGCGGGCACGTATGCGCTTCGCCGCCGGGTGCCCCTGGACAAGCCGGTTCTGGCAGCCGTGCCGGCCCACCTGCGCCAATGGGCGGAAGTGGCCGATATTGGCCGTGTTCCTGATGGCACCGCCCGCCGTGCGGCGATGTTCGTCCGGCAGGCCGGACAGTTGTCTCCCCTTTCCCGGGAAGAAACCGTCCGATCGCTCGCCACGGAACTTTCACACTACGTGGCTCCCCTGCCGCCCGCGGGGACCAACGCCTACGACTTCGTTGCAGCGGTCCTCGCCGAACGCCGCGCCAAGGAGACGGCGCGGTTGGCCCGGGAACACGCCCGCAGCCAGGCACTTGGTGCCCGGCTGCGGAACCTGCCCTTTACGGATTAGCCCTTAGTTGTCGTATTCGGCCCACGGGATGTTCCAGTCGCCGAAGCCGTCCTCGAACGCTGCGAAATCGCCTTCGGTGTTGATCACTTCGACGACGTCGCCGGTGGTCATACGCTCGAAGACCCAGGCCGCGCCTTCCGGGTCAAAGCCGATACAACCGTGGGAGACGTTCTTGTTCCCGATGTAGGGGAACGCTGATTCCAGCGCCTGGTGGATGTAGGCACCACTAAGGGACAGCCTGATGGTGTACTCGACGTCCACATTGCCGTAATAGGCGGGGTCTCCGGGCTTGAGGCCGATGCTGGACGCCCGGAAGTGGTCGTACCGGCGCTTTTCCATCAGCACAGCGAAGCCCTTGGCGGACGGGAAGCGTTCATCGCCCATGCTGACGGGGAGCGTCCGGACCACCTGGTCGTTAACGCTGAGCGTAAATGTGTGCGCTGCGGCGTCGGCCACTGCGGAAACCTTGTCGCCGATGTTGACCGTGTGCTTCTTGTTAAAGTTTGCGATCTGGCCGTTACCCAGGTCCACACCGAACAGCTGCATGTCCATGGTGATGGTGGAGTTGGCTGCCCAGAAGGTTTCCGGCCGGTAGCGGACCATGGTGTCGCTGTACCAGTGGAAGGCGCCGGTCTGGCCTGCGGTGGTGGTGATTTTGATGGCTGCTTCCACGGCGTCCCGGTTGAGGACCGGTTCGCTGAACGTAATCTGCAGGGGCTGGGCCACGCCAACCTTCATGCCGTCCAGCGGATAAATCATGGCGTCCGCCTCATGTGTGGAGGCAACGGTACTGAACGTATTGGTGGCACGGGTTTCACGCCCGGCACCGTCCTTGACCACGTAGCTGTAGCTGTACGTGGCATCAAACTTCAGGGGGTCAGTGGACTTCCAGCTGTTGCCGTCTGCCCCGAATTCACCCTTGACCGTCTCGCCGTCGGTGGCGGTCACTGTCACCTGCTCGATGGTGCCGGCACCAACTTTGAGGGTGACCGGCGCAGCAGGGTTGACCTGCTTGGCACCGTTCTCCGGCGCCACTTCCAGTTTGAGCGGCGGAACCACCGGGGCAGCCTTGCCGGGCTCGGAACGAACCGGCGAAGCGGCCTCGGACTCGATCCCCGCGCCGGCAAATCCCGGTGCGACGGCGGCGAACACACCACCGCCGGCCGCGAGCAGGCAGAGCGCGGCGATCAGCGCAATCTTCCCTGCGGGTCCGGTTCGGCGTGGCTTTGAGTCAGACGTCATCCAACAATCTTAAGCCTTGCCGCGGTTCCGGGATGCCCGCCACCGGAGTGGCGGGCGTCACGCCTCAGTAACGATAGTGCTCCGGCTTGTAAGGGCCTGCGATGTCAACATCGAGGTACTCGGCCTGGTCCTTGGACAGCTCCGTGAGCTCCACGCCCAACGCGTCCAGGTGCAGCCGGGCAACTTTCTCATCCAGGATCTTCGGCAGCACGTAGACCTGGTTGGCGTATTCGCGTTGGCCTTCGGGCTGCTGGTGCTTGGTCCACAGCTCAATCTGGGCGATGGTCTGGTTGGCGAAGGAGTTGCTCATCACGAAGGACGGGTGCCCGGTGGCGTTGCCAAGGTTCAGCAGGCGGCCCTCGGAGAGCACAATGATGGAGCGCTCGTTGTCCTGGCCCGAGTCAAAGACCCATTCGTGCACCTGCGGCTTGATTTCGACTTTCCGGACACCGGGGATGCGGGCCAGGCCGGCCATGTCGATCTCGTTGTCGAAGTGGCCGATGTTGCCCACAATGGCCTTGTTCTTCATGCCGGCCATGTGCTCGGCCATGATGACGTCCTTGTTGCCCGTGGTGGTGATGAAGATATCGCCCTGGGCCAGCACCGATTCCAGCTTAGCCACCTGGTAGCCGTCCATCGCGGCCTGCAGGGCGCAGATGGGGTCGATCTCGGTGACGATCACGCGGGAACCCTGGCCGCGGAGCGCCTCTGCCGCACCCTTGCCGACGTCGCCATAACCGCAGACGACGGCGACCTTGCCGCCCATGAGGACGTCCGTGGCCCGGTTGATGCCGTCCGGCAGGGAGTGCCGGATGCCGTACTTGTTGTCGAACTTGCTCTTGGTCACGGAGTCGTTGACGTTGATGGCCGGGAAGAGCAGTTTGCCCTGGGCTGCCAGCTGGTACAGGCGCAGCACACCGGTGGTGGTTTCCTCGCTGACGCCCTTGATGCCTGCGGCGGTGCGGGTCCATTTGGCAGGATCGGCGGCGAGCGAGCGTCGCAGCAGTTCCAGGAAGATGCCATATTCCTCCGAATCGGCGGCATCCGTTGCGGGAACACCGCCGGCGGCTTCAAACTCCACACCCTTGTGGACCAGCATGGTGGCGTCGCCGCCGTCGTCCAGGATCATGTTGGGGCCAAGTTCCGGGTTGGTGTCCGCGCCGGGCCACGTGAGGATCTGCTCGGCGGTCCACCAGTATTCCTCGAGGGATTCGCCCTTCCAGGCAAACACGGGAACACCCTGCGGGTTGTCCACCGTTCCGGTGCCCACCACCACTGCGGCTGCGGCCTCATCCTGGGTGGAGAAAATGTTGCAGGAGGCCCAGCGGACCTCGGCACCCAGTGCCGTGAGGGTTTCGATCAGGACGGCGGTCTGCACCGTCATGTGCAGGGAACCGGCAATCCGGGCACCCTTGAGGGGCTGTTCCGCCCCGAATTCCGCACGCAGGGACATCAGGCCCGGCATCTCGTGCTCGGCCAGGCGGATCTGGTGCCGGCCGGCTTCGGCGAGGCTGATGTCTGCAACTTTGTAATCGAAAGTCATGGGATTCCTTTGCTGAATGCGGTTCAAGTGCTCGCGGAAGGGGAAGGGCTAGCTGCCCTGGCCTGCGGCGGGATCGTGCTGGTCCGACGCCGCGGCTGTGGCGGCGGGAAGGAGTTCGGGGCGCAGGAGGAGGGGAATGCCGTCTTCGATCCGGTAACGGGGGATGCTGCCGTCTGCGGCGGGCTGCGCGGCAACCAGCACATCGCCGTCCTGTGTCAGCGGCGAAGCTGTGACCGGGCATCGAAGGACGGACAACAGTTCAGGGCTGATCTTTGGCATGGTTTGCTGCTCCTGCGGGTGCCATGGGCCATGATCGTCGCTGATGGCCGTTGGGGACTATGTGCAGCTATCAGCCTACCGTGGCCGGGCGTTCAGGAAGGTTCGCGCAGGGCCCGCAGGTGCCCGCGGCGGACGCCTTCGGTGCCGGCTGGAGCCTCGAGGGGCGCCTGGCCGGTGCGGCGTTCGCTGCTTGCCGCGGCAGGGCGGGCAGCGGCCTCCCTGACGGCGTCGGCCAGTGCCAGCAGGTCATCCGGGCCAGGCTGTTGCGGCGTGTTGGGCATGGCCAGCCGAAGCACTTCCCAGCCCCGGGGCACGGTCAGCGATTCCGAGTGCCGGGCGCACAAATCGTAACAATGCGGTTCGGCGTAGGTGGCCAGGGGGCCCAGGACGGCTGTTGAATCCGCGTACACGTACGTCAAAGTCGCAACCGCCGCTTCCCGGCAGGCTGACCTTGAACATTGACGAATAGCACCCACGACATCCCAGAGTACTCTGCCGCTGCCCCGAGGGCGGGCAACGGCACACCGCGGCGCGCAACGGGACACATCCCGGACGAGGGTCCCGTGGAAGGGGAGCACTATGGGAGTATCGCGGAATCGCCGTCCCGGGATTACAGTCGGTATATGCAGTCATCGAACCATGATTCAGGTTTTACGGTCCGGTTGGCTGACCAGCGGTCTGGTCAACAGGATCCGCTTTCCGGCACGTCGGCCAGGGGTTTCCGCGCCAGGCGGAGGAACCGGCATGGCCGCGGCCTGCGCGGCGAAGTAATGCTTCCCACCCTGCCGGGCTTCCGTACCCGCGGCGAACGGTTTGACGAGCTGGTAATGGATTCGGCCCAGCGCCTCCACGATATCTGGGGCAAAACCCTGGACGGAGTACGGTTTGCCGTCGACGAGATCCCCACGAACCTTGAGGAACTGGTGGCAGCCGGCGAGGCAGCGCCCATGGGCGCCTATATTCCGGCGGGAACTGGGGACGGCCCGCTGATCACCGTGTACCGCCGCGTTGTGGAACAGGCCTGTGATACCCGTGAGGAACTCCAGGACCTTGTGCACGACGTTGTGATCGAGTACACCGCTGAAATGCTTGGTGTTGCCCCGGAAACCCTGGACCCCGTATACCGCCGCCGCTACTGAGCCGTTCCTAGTAACCCAGCCGGACCGGGACCTGTTCCTGGCCTTCCGCGCCGGGTGTCAGCGCCACGGTGGAGATTCCGGTACCGTCCTGCAGCGAAAGCGCCCCGTAGGCGGCATCCCCGGTGGCGGAAACGACATAAGCCGTTACCGCCGATCCGGCAACCTCCCGGGGAAGGTCGATGCTGGCCGTGGTGCCGCCTGCAATATCCGCTGAGGCGGCCTGGTGAAGCCTGCCGTCCGCAGTGACCGGCGTGTAGGAGACTGCGGCACGGTCTTCCAGGGCGCCGATCACCAGGCGCCGCTCACCTGCTGACGGCACCGGAACCAGGTGCTGGCTGCCCAGCCTGGGGGCCGACGGCGACCATGAAACATCCGTGGGGGCGCCGGGGTCGGTGCCTCGGGTGGTGCGGCTGGCGGCAACGAAGGAGACGTCAGAGGTAGCCGAAACCGTGTACTGCCCTGCCGGGACGCCCGCCAGGGGAACCTCGGTCACCGCTCCCGCTTTGGCTGTCACCACACCCCCCGAAGGCAGTGCCTTCTGGCCGTCCCTGCCGAACAGCTTGATTTCGACGACGGCGTCCGTGGAGCCGGGAACCGTCAGGTACAGGACAGGCCCGGCGTCGGAAAATCCCTGCCGTGCCGTGAGGGAGGCAACGGCTGCCGGATCCTGGATATCGACGCCGGTCATGGCCTGGCGGATGCCCTGGCCCGCGCCGGGCACTATGTAGTCCACGCCTCCGGGCTGCAGGCCGCGAAGCACGCTTTGCTGGATGACGGCGGCCACCGGGCCACCCGCGCTGCGGACATGGATTCCCAGGGCCTTTTCACCCGGCGCCAGCCCTGCCAGGACGATCGAGCGGCTGGTGCCGGGAGCAACAAGCAGTCCGCGGCTTCCCGGAGCCTGGATCTGGCCCTCTGCGCCAAACAGCTCCAGGTTGACCGTGGCGGGGTTGCTGGAAGTGTTGGTGAGGGTGAGGACGGCGGTTCGGCCCAGGCTGGTGTTGGCCCCAACCAGCCAGAGGTCGTTTGCGGGCTGCTGGCAGTTGGCCGCGGCAATACCACGGAGGTCGCCATCGCCGGCGGAATAGCGCACGAGTGCCGCGGCAGAAGCACGGTTATTGTCCACTGCCTGCGCGTTCAACACACTGATGCCGGAGACAGCCCGGCCCGCCAGGACACCGGCGGACACCGTGGCGGCGGCGGGTGCAGGCGCCGCTGTTCCCTTGGCGATGTCCACGCCGCCCTTGCCGTCCAAACCGGCGAACCGGCTGGGTGGCAGGGTCCCGCCGGGGGTGCTGACCACAACAGCGTCAACGCTGGTGGCGGCGGTGGAAGATTCGGGGCTGAACTGCGGGTCCGTACCGTCCGCCGTTCCTTCGAGCAGCCGGGCAGGGCCCGGGCAGACACCCTGCGTGGTGCCGGCAGGCACCGCTGCAAGGGCAGCCTCCAGGGGACGCGTTCCCGGATTAGGCGGTGCGACTGCGGCGGTAGCCAGCACTGCACCGCCCGCGGCCACGATGGCCACCGCGGAAAGGAGGCCCGTCAGGAGACCGCGCGAAGCTGCTTTCTGGCGCCGGGATTTGGCGGCGGGTTTGTCTGCCTGCTTCCCGGCCGGATTCACTGCCTCGGGCGCCCCGTCACCAGGCTTCGCGGCCTCGGGCGCGCCGTCAACGGGTTTCGCCACGTCAGGTCCTTCGGCAGCCGGCTTGCGCGCAGCGGCGCCCTTGTCTGCGGGGTCGTTATGCATTTTGACGTTCCTTACGCAGGGATCCCTCATCACGGGACAGCCCGGTGTTGGGGCGGCGGGCAGGCATGGGAATTGCCAGGAGGATGGTGAGGCCAATCACCGCAAACTGGATAACGGCGCTGACCGGAGCCCAGGGGTTCTGGTACTTGACGGTCAGCTCACCGCCGGCCGGCGGCAGGGTAAACGCCTGCGCCCACCCCGAATTCGTGGACGTCAGTTTCTTCCCGTCCAGCCAGGCCGTCCAGCCTGGATCGGCACGTTCCGCAAGGACCACGAGCCTGCCTTCCGTGCCCTCGGGTACTGATGCTTCGACGTCGTTCAATCCTGACGGCAGCAGCGTAATGGTTGCACCTTCGGCATCAACGATCCGGGCGCGGTGGGAGACATCTGCAGGCTGCAGGGCTGCAGCGTTCAGGGGCGTAACCCGCCAAAGCCATCCGGCGTCCGTCTCGCCCACGGCCACCAGGCCCGGGACGGCGTCGATCCTGCTGGCCGTCAGCTGCGCGGCGGTGTCGTCAGTCTTCAGCACCACAAACCCGGCGCCCAGGCTTTCAAGGGCAGGGCGGGGGTCAACGCCCTGGCCGGCAACGATGGTGGCAACGACTCCACGCAGGGTTGAGGTGACGTCGTCATCATCACGGATGCTTTCCCGGCCCGGCGCGCCCATGATCACTGCTGCCGAAGCAACTGTGGAGAGGGCATCAAGCGTGGTTCCGGAACCGCGCATCAGGCTTGCCCCGTAGTTGCCTTCCTCGGCCGTACTGATCACCAGGGTGCGGGTCTGTTCAGGACCTTCCCCGCGGTCGGCGGCAGTGGCCGGAAGCGAGCCACCGCTGGAGGCCTCCACCAGGTTCCGGGTTCCCAGCTGCAGGGATTCGGACGCAGCCGCGTCCGCCGCCGGCGCATCGATCACGTTACGCGCGGCCCAGGCCACCATGCCTGCCAGCGGACCAGCCAGGACCACAACCAGGACGAGCGCCGCAATGGCGCGCGGCATGCGCCCGGTACGTGCCGCCGTCGTACTTCTTGCACTTGGATCAGACAGGGAAAGGAGCCGTTCGCCGCCCAGCAGGGCCGCGCAAAGCAGTGCGAAGGTGAGGCCCGAAACAACGGAGCCGGCGAACGGGGTGACCAGGCTGGACTGGTTGACTCCGGTGGCCACATGGCCGGCAAGCCAACCCCCTGCCAGAAGGATCAGGCCCGCCACCCAGAAGGCCCGCACCAGCCGCGTGCGCTTGCCAGGGATGAACAGGGCAACCACGGCAAGCGCCAGGACGGGAACCCCAATCAGCAGCGCCAGCACAAGCGCCCAGGGGAATCCGGCGCCGAAGACCGGCAGGCCTGCGATGCCGGCATCCACGTCAAACCGTAGCGGCTGGGCGAGGATCTGTTGCCACAGGGGTGCGGGATCGGAGCCAAGCGGCAGGCCCGGATCCGCGAGGAGGGCGCGGGGCCTGTCCAGGATTGCCAGGGCAAAGGGAACAAAGAGCGCCGCGGCCGGGAGCAGGGCCCACCAGACCGTTCGGCCACGCCGGCCCAACAACAGCCCGCACAGGACGACGATCGCCATCAGTGGAACCAGCAGTGACGGGGCGGCTGCGGTAACCACCGCAAGAGCCAGGCCGGCAGCGGCAGCAGCAGTCCAGGACGGCGTTCCGTTGATGCCGGCCTTGATGGGCGGCATCTCCATAAAACGGCGTTCCCCCGGCGCCGGCAGGGCAAAGCGTCCATGGCCCACCGCGCTTCCCGTGGCACGCAGCAGCGCCAACGCCAGCAGCGGGATGAACACGTGCGCCACCAGGGCGCCAAGCCGGCCTTGATCAACGGCTACCTGAAGGGCAGGTGCGGCGGACCAGATCAGTGCCGCTGCGAACCGGCTGCTCCGGCGCCGGGTGAGGGCGCCGGCCGCAAACCAGGCGCCCAGCCCGGAGAGCGGCATGGCCAGGAAAAGCAGCCAGACTATGGCGCTGTTGGCATCACCGCCGCCCAGGAGGCCCAGCAGCCACAGGATGTAACCAAAGGGATCGCCGTGTCCGGGCAGCCCGGCACCCAGGCCTATCCACCAGCTCGAGGCATGGTGCCAGACTTCCGCCAGGCTTGTGGAAACCGGCAACAGCGCACCGCCGGTGACCGAATCCGCCCTGAAGAGCCCGGACAAACCGGCGATCGACGCACCAGCGGCGATGAGAAAGGCAACAACGGCGCCCGTGCCCACCCAGCCACGGTCCGTGGTGGTGAGGGCGGCGAAGTCATCCGTGGAATCACCGCTCGGCTGGTCAGAAAGGAGATCGGTCCCGTAGCGCTCAGCCGGAGAGCCTTCAGCTCCGAGTGCTTCCATCAGGGAACGCCTGTGGTTCCACACCTCGCGGCGGGGCGTCTGGAGCTTACGGATGACGGACCGGTGGATCCGCCTGGTTTTGGCAGCACTGCGACGGCCGCGGGCAATAGCCCCCGGCCGGCCCAGGGCCGCCAGGGTTGCCAGCAGCTGCGAGAACCCGTGGCCGGGATCCTTGACAGCGATGCTGAGGACGAGTTTGAACAGGCTGCCCAGGAGGGCGCCAACAGCGTGGATGGGCAGCTTCCACAGCGCAGTGTGCTTCAGCCTGAGGTGGACCTGGGCCCTGCGGGCAGCAGCAGGCGTTCCCAGACCATGTGGGCGGTGGCTGACGTGATGCATTTTGGCGGTGGGAACCACCACAACCCGGTGGCCGGCCAGCCGGTTTCGCCAGCAGAAGTCGACGTCATCCCCGGTTCCCGGAAGCGCCGGGTCAAAGCCGCCCAGGAGCTCCCAGATATCCCGCCTGACCAGCATGCCGGCTGAATTAACGGCAAAGGTATCGCTGCGGCCATCGTATTGGCCCTGGTCCAGCTCGTCCGCCTCGATCAGCGTCAGCCGTTCAGCCCAGCGGCTGGTGGAAAGGCCGACGTCGATCAGCTTCCGTGGTGCATCCCAGTCCAGCTGCTTGCAGCCTGCCACGGTGACGGACGGCGCACGCTCGACGGCGGCCAGCAGTTCGGCGAGGGCCCCCGGCGCCGGAGCGGAGTCGTCGTGCAGAAGCCAGATCCACTCGGTGCCGTGTGGTCCGTCGTTATCCGCACTTTTTCCCCGCCAGGGCGAGAGCGACTGGAGTCCGGCCTGGACAGAGGCACCGAATCCGGGCTTCCCCCCTGAAAAGCCCACCACCCGGGCGGGGCCGAAGGCCCTTTCAAGCAGCGACGCGGAATTGTCCTGGGAACCGGCATCAACGCCGATCACCGAATCGGCGGGCCGGGTCTGGCCCGCCAGGGCAGACAGAGTTCTGGGGAGATAGTCGCCGCCATTGTGGGCTACCACAACGGCGGTGACATGGACTTCCTGGAGAATTAGACCGCTCTCTTCCTTAGCCTGCGGCGCTCGCGCTCGGAAAGGCCACCCCAAATGCCGAACCGTTCATCGTTTGCCAATGCGTATTCCAGGCACTGCGAGCGTACGTTGCATGAGCCGCACACCTTCTTCGCATCCCTGGTGGAGCCACCCTTTTCGGGGAAAAATGCTTCGGGATCAGTCTGGGCGCACAAGGCGTCAGTCTGCCACCCGAGTTCACCTTCGTCGTCGAACTCCTGGCCCGACGGCAATCCTATCCAGACAGGCTGGGCAATGGGGCGCGGCGTGGCCAGCAGCTCCATGGGCGGGTCCAGCGGATCCACCTCGCCTGTGCCATCCAGCAGGGCCTCATGGGCCGCGAGGAAAGCTGTGGCCTGGTCCTCTATGGAATCGCGGGTATTGCTGTTGTAACGCTCTGCCGCGTCCGGATCCGCGGGATCCACATACCAGTCGCTCGGTATGCCGCGGGAGTGATATTTCGCCGTGGCCTGCCCGGCAACAACGGCTTCATCGTGGATACGCTCTGCTTGCCCCATGGTGGCCCCTCCTGGTTTTTGCAGCCCCAAAACTGGATACATGGACACTCGGTTGTGTGCCGGTAGTTTCGTCAGGGTGTTCGATACCTAATTACACGTGTGTAACTACATGGGAGTCAAGTCACGCCGGGATAATAATCAAGAAGAGATCGTTTCCCGCGGCGCGCCACGCCGCATAAATTTTCACAGGAATTTCACGGCCCGCGCCAAGTTGGCTGTCAGCAAGTGCCGGAGAGTTCAAAACCGCCCGTATTCCGCGGGTTGGCGCGGAGCCGAAGCGGACACCATATATTAGCCAAGCGAAGTGATGAAATCCGCGAGTGATGCATCTCACATCTGCAGCCGCGTTCCTGGCAGCGTCGTGACAGGATGAAGCCATGAGCAACCCTGACTCCGCACTGCCCGCGTCGCTGCTGCTGGCCCTCCTCCGTTCCGGGCATTCATCCTCGCCAAGGCTCACCTGGTACGGCCCCGAGGGAGAGCGCGTTGAGCTCTCCGGACGGGTGCTGGACAACTGGGTGGCCAAAACCAGCAACCTGCTCCAGGACGAGCTCGATGCCGAACCCGGCCAGCGGCTCCTGGTGGACATCCCCGCGCACTGGAAGTCAGTGGTCTGGTCATTGGCCGGCTGGCAGCTGGGCATGGAGGTTGTAATTCCCGACGGCGGCACCCTGCCGGTTGCCGACGTCGCCGTCACGGCGGACCCGGCTACGGCGCCGGATGCCCCAGCCGTTGTCGCCGTCGCGCTGCCGGCCCTGGCCATGAAATGGACAGGTGAGTTGCCGCGCGGCGTCATCGACTTCGCCTCGGAGGTCCGTTCCCATGGCGACGTCTTTATGGCCCATTCCGATGCCGACCCCGCCGCTGCAGCGCTGCATACCGGGACCGCCGCATATTCACATGGGGAACTGGTGGAAGGGTTTGGTGAGCCGCAGACCGAAGGAGTCCGGTTGCTGGTCCGTGCCGGAGACGGCCTGGGCCCGGCGCTGGCAAAGGCGCTGGGCGCCTGGGAAGCCGATGGCTCAGTAGTACTGGTACACCCTGACGTGGCTGTTACGGAAAAACTGCTCGCCGCTGAACGGGTAACCGACGCCGGAGCCCACCAGGCCGATTAAAGCCGGGCCCGATTATGGTTAGGCCTGTTCCGGTCCCTTGACCGGGCGCGTCTCCGAGGCGGGCAGACCTTCTGCGACGTCGGCTCCTGGATTGTGGCCTGCGCCTGCACCGCGCCCGGCTCCACCGCCATGATGGAGCTCAATGAGCTCGTGGTCATGCGAGAACTCCGGCTCCTGGTCCAGCTCGTTGTTGAACACCCAGAAGCGGTAGGCGAAGAAGCGGAAGATGGTGCCCAGGACCAGGCCTACGACACTCCCGGCAATGAAGAGCGAGGGCCGGTCGTTGAGGTTCAGGATGTACTTGGCGAACCACACGCAGCCGGAGGCGATCAGCAGGCCAACAATGTTCATGACGGCAAACAGGAGTGCCTCGCGCAGAACATTGGCCTGTTTACGGTGCCGGAACGTCCAGTAGCGGTTGGCGATCCAGGAGAAGATACTCGCCACGATCGTTGCCAGGGCCTTTGCCCAGACTTCGCTGCCATGCATGGGACCGGTGAACAGCCAGATGAAAACGGCCGAGTCTATGACAAACGCCACTCCGCCCACGGCACCAAACTTGGCAACTTCACGCCAAAACAGTGACGCGAGTCCGCGGATTCGATCTGCAAGTGAGTTAATCATGACCCTCCATGGCCTGCTGTGTATGGGCCATCGGGCCAAAGACCCCATTTTAGCGCTTCTTCCTGCTACCACAGGGTAAAGATGCGGCTCCTGCACGCCGGAAGAAGGGAACGGCGGCTCTTTTCTGTAGGCTGAACCTTGTGACTTTTCCAGTAATAGGTGTTGTTGGCGGTGGCCAGCTGGCCCGCATGATGGCCCCCGCGGCCACCGCTCTTGGTTTTGAACTCCGTGTCCTGGCGGAAGGCCCGGACGTTTCGGCGGTCTCCGCCGTGGCCCAGGCACCGCTTGGCGACTACAAGGACCTCGAGGCGCTGCGGGAGTTTGCGCAGGGCGTGGATGTCCTGACCTTCGATCACGAGCACGTTCCGGGCGAACACCTGCGGGAGCTGCTGGCTTCGGGCGTCAACGTCCAGCCCGGCCCCGACGCGCTGATCCATGCCCAGGACAAACTGGTAATGCGGGCAGCCATCGACCGGTTGGACCTGCCGAACCCTGCCTGGGCTGAAGTCGCCACCGTGGAAGACCTGGTTGCATTCGGCGACAAGACCGGCTGGCCGGTGGTCCTTAAGACTCCACGCGGTGGCTATGACGGCAAGGGTGTGCGGATTGTTTCGTCACCAGCCGAGGCCGCGCAGACGCAGGACTGGTTCGACGTCATGAGCCCGCTGCTGGCCGAGGCCAAAGTGGAATTCAGCCGCGAGCTGTCCGCCCTGGTGGCGCGCACGCCCGACGGCGAAGCCCGCGCGTGGCCCGTAGTGCACACCATCCAGGTGGACGGCGTGTGCGATGAAGTTATTGCCCCGGCCCTGCACATCCCGATCGAAGTTGCCGCTGCCGCTGAGGAAGCTGCCTTGAGGATCGCCCATGAGCTTGAAGTCACCGGCGTGATGGCAGTCGAGCTGTTCGAAACCCCGGGAGTGGGCTACGGGTTCCTGATCAATGAACTGGCCATGCGGCCGCACAACACCGGCCACTGGACACAGGACGGCTGCGTCACCAGCCAGTTCGAGCAACACCTCCGCGCAGTCCTGAACCTTCCGCTCGGCGCCACTGACCTCCTCGGCCCCATCGTCGTGATGAAGAACTTCCTGGGCGGGGCCAACCAGGATCTCTTCTCCGCCTTCCCTGCTGCCCTGGCCGCCGAACCGGGGGCCAAGGTGCACTGCTACGGCAAGTCAGTACGTCCGGGCAGGAAGATCGGCCACGTCAACCTGGTGGGCCAGTCCCCCGACGAAGTGGACGATGTCCGCCGCCGGGCGGGCATGGTTGCCGGCATCATCCGCGACGGCCGCGCCACTGCCGCCACCGGCCAGGACGCACAGGTCCACCAGCAGAACTCCGAGGAGACCCCATGAGTACCGATCCCGGCGCAAGCACCACTAGCGCACCCCTGGTGGGCCTCGTGATGGGTTCCGATTCGGACTGGCCCGTTATGGAGGCAGCTGCCGACGCCCTGGCTGAGTTCGGGATCCCCTTCGAGGCAGACGTCGTTTCGGCGCACCGGATGCCGGTGGAAATGATCCGCTACGGCCAGAGCGCCCACGAACGCGGCATCCGGGTGATCATCGCGGGCGCCGGTGGCGCCGCACACCTGCCTGGCATGCTGGCCTCTGTCACGCCGCTCCCGGTCATCGGGGTGCCGGTGCCGCTGAAGACGCTCGATGGCATGGACTCGCTGCTGTCCATTGTCCAGATGCCTGCCGGGGTTCCGGTGGCAACCGTCTCGATCGGCGGCGCCCGCAACGCCGGCCTGCTGGCCGTGCGGATGCTTGCCGCGGGAACTGACGATCTCGCCGAGGAGCTTCGTGCCTCGCTGCTGGAATTTGCCCAGGAACTCAATGACGTCGCCTCCCGAAAGGGCGCCAGCCTCCGCCAGAAAGTGAGCGAAGTCTTCGGCGCCGGCACGGCCGCAGATTCGCCTTCTGCCGGCCGGAGCAATTCCTAGGGAGCACGGATGACGATCAGCGACCACAGCTCCCGGGCCGGCGGCGGCACCTTGACGGATCCGGTGCG
The DNA here is from genome assembly GCF_049810315.1 of Pseudarthrobacter sp. J47. Lineage (GTDB taxonomy): Bacteria > Actinomycetota > Actinomycetes > Actinomycetales > Micrococcaceae > Arthrobacter. The sequence goes on along the minus strand of NZ_CP187358.1, from coordinate 1,157,159 downwards.
CTATCCTGCCAACGCTCCTGCCCCTGTCAGGACCAAGCGGGCGTTCGTCCTGTTGCTGCTGACCCTCCTGGTCCCGGGCAGCGCCCAGATCGTTGCCGGTGACAGGAAGCTGGGCAGGCTTGCACTGCGGATCACTTTCACCGTATGGGCACTGGCAATCCTGGCGCTCGTCATGCTGATGGCGAACCGGACCGCGCTGATCAACATCATCACCAATCCCATCACGTCGCTGCTGATCATTCTTGTGCTCGTGGCACTGGCCATTGGCTGGCTGCTGCTTTTCCTCAACACGCTTCGCATCATCAGGCCTGTCCTGCTGGCTCCCGGCATGCGTCCCATCGTCGGCGTTGCCCTCCTCGGGGCAATGATCATCAGCAGCGGAACCCTGGGCTACTCGGCATACCTGCTGAACGTCAGCCGGAACGCCATTGGCAGCATCTTCAATGCGGGCGGGCCCGCAATCGACCCCGTCGACGGCCGCTACAACTTCCTGATGATGGGCGGCGACGCCGGGGACGACCGCACCGGACGCCGGCCGGACAGCTTGTCCGTTATCAGCGTGGACGCCAAGACCGGCGAGAGTGCCATCATCTCAGTCCCCCGCAACCTGCAGAATGCCCAGTTCTCCGAGGGCTCACCCATGCGCGATATTTACCCGGATGGCTACAACTGCGGCGATGAGTGCCTGATCAACGCCATCAACACCGAGGTGACCGAGCAATACGCAGACCTCTACCCGGACTCCGCTGATCCCGGGGCCCAGGCCACCATGGAAGCCGTGTCCGGCAGCCTGGGCATCACCGTCCAGGCGTATGTCCTGGTGGACATGGACGGCTTTGCCAAGCTGATCGACGCCATGGGCGGCATCCGCATCAAGGCCGGCGGCTGGGTCCCCATGAGCGGCTACAAGGACGAGTCCACAGGCACCTACGGCATGCCCGAGGGCTGGATCGCAGCCGGCGAAAACCACCTCAACGGCCACCAGGCGCTCTGGTACGGCCGCTCCCGTGAATACGTTGACGACTTCGCACGCATCTCGCGCCAGCAGTGCGTGCAGCAGGCCATGTTGAAGCAGCTGGACCCGGCCACCCTCCTGGCCAAGTTCGAAGACATTGCCGGCGCCGGTACCAAGGTTGTTGAATCCAACATCTCCGCCGGGCAGCTGGGCAGTTTTGTGGACCTTGCCATCAAGGCCAAGGACAACGAGACCCGCCGGCTCACCATCGGGCCTCCGGATTTTGAGCCGCACTTCTCCACCGTCCCTGATTTTGACGTCATCCATGAGCGGGTCAGGCAGCTCCTGACCGAAGCCTCGGGAACGCCCGCAGCTGCGGGTCCAGCCAACACTGCCGGCAAGGGTGCCGACGCCCTGGTCGACTACGCGGGACCGGCGGGCCACCTGTCAGCCCAGGGACTTCCGGCAGAATTGAAGACGCCACTGTCCGCGCCTTTGACAGCCACGCCGGAGGACTTCACTCCGGTTACGCACACCCCGGACGGAGAACTCATCACGGCCGAGATGCTGAACGGGCTCAAGAGCCAGGGCAACGAGCTGGCCATCCAGGAACTCGTAGCCAGCAACGGCCAGTGCGCTCCCCTCTGACGCTCATTTCCTAACGCGAAAGACCACTCCTTGTACAAAATTGAGAACGTGATTCGGGATTACGCGTGGGGATCCACGACGGCGATCGCCGACTTCCTGGGCAGGCCTGCCCAGGGCGGGCCTGAGGCAGAACTGTGGATCGGGGCCCATCCGGACTCCCCCTCTGTCGCCGTCCTCGCCGACGGCTCCCAGGAACCGCTCGATGCGTTGATCTCCAGCGACCCCCGGCACTTCCTGGGTGACCAGTCCGTCCAGGAGTTCGGCCCCCGCCTGCCCTTCCTGGCCAAGATTCTGGCCGCTGACACCCCGCTCTCCCTCCAGGTCCATCCCAGCCTTGAGCAGGCCCGGGAAGGCTTCAAGAAGGAGAACGACGCCGGTGTCCCCACCGGCGCCCCCTACCGCAACTACCGGGATGACAACCACAAACCGGAAATGATTTTCGCGCTGACGGATTTCGAGGCGCTCTGCGGATTCCGGCCGGCCTCCGAAACCCGGGAAATCTTCGCGTACCTTGCGCGGCTCGTCGCTGAGTCCGGCCAGGACGTTCCGCCCCTCCTGGGCGGCCTCATCGCAGACCTCTCCGCTGCCAACGAGGCCACAGCCCTTCGCGCAGCTTTCCAGCGGATCATCGCAGGCGGCGAAGAAGTCACCAGCGCCACGGCTTTGGCGGTTGAGGCACTGGAAGCGGCGCGGGCGGCAGGCGCGTCCGCCGTCGCCGGGCTTCAGCCGGCCTTCGACACCGTCCTGAACCTCAACGAGCTGTACCCCGGGGATCCCGGCGTCCTGAATTCGCTGCTGCTCAACCGGATTTCCCTCTCGCCCGGCGAGGCCGTTTACCTGCCCGCCGGCAAGGTCCACGCCTACCTGAAGGGCCTCGGCGTGGAGGTCATGGCGGCCTCGGACAACGTGCTGCGGGGCGGCCTGACTCCCAAGCACATTGACGTGCCGGAACTGCTCAAGACCATCCGCTTCGAATCAGTGGCCGTTCCCCGGCTGGAGACTGTTGCCACCGTCCTGGGCCAGGAACTGTACCAGCCGCCGTTCCGGGAATTCCAGCTGCAGCGCATCGAGCTGGCGCCGGGCTCGGCGCCGGTGCCGCTGGCCCAGGCCGGTGCCGCCGTGCTGATCGTTGCCAGCGGTTCAGTATTCCTGGACTCACCCAAGGGCGACCTTAAGCTGGAGCGCGGCGAAAGTGCCTTCCTTCCGGCCGCAGAGGCGCCAGTGAACGTTCATCCGGCAGCAGGTTCAACCGGACCCGCAGTGGCCTTCGCCGTGACAACCGCCCTGCGCTAACAGAACGGCCCTGCGGGTAGCAGCCGGCAGCAGGCCTGCCGTCGCCAGCGGCGGAAATCAGCCCCGCTTGACGGCACCCTTGGCCAGGCCAAGGAGCTTGCTGACGGCAGGCTGGACCTGGCTTCCTGCCGTGCGCACCAGTCGCCGCGCAACCTGGAGGCTGCGGCGGGCTGCCGGCATGGCCTTGCTGTAAGCCGGGTACAGCGGCGAGAGCGGCTTCTCCCAGGTTCCCATCAGCATGTTTTCGTGTTTGGCGAACTGCTTCTTGAAATCGGAGATGCCGTCGTTGAGGAGGCCGTTGAAGTCGTAGCGTTTGCAGCCGTCCTCGCGCATGGCCTGGAAGGCTGCCCACTTCACGCCGTAGTTCACGCGCTGCTTCTGGCCCTCGGAGCTGACCCCGCCATAAAGTTCAAACGCCGTGGTGCCGCTGCGGGACAGCCAGACGAAGGCCAGCAGCCGGTCGCCTTCAAATGCGCCGATGATGGGCGATCCGTCACCCATGTTCCGGTAGATGTCGCGGTAGTACTGGTCCTCGTGGATCCCGAAGCCGGCGCGTTCGGCGGTCTCATGGTAAACGGCCAGCACCTGCTCAAGCTCGGCATCCGTGGCGACCTTCCGGAACTGGACCACCTCGCTGCGCATGGCCTTGCGGACATTGGCCCGGGTGGACTTGGACATGTCCGCCATCAGCTCATCGTCTGTCCGGGTGAGGTCCAGGATGAGCGTGCGCGGGATCAGGATGGTGTTGGCAGAGGCCGCGAAGCCGGCGGCAGCAACGGCGTCGGCATATTCGGAATCGGCATCCCAGTCCGGTTCAATGCTCAGCGCAACAGCGCCGTAGCGGGAGGACGCATGGCCGGCAAGGGACTCCAGCACGGCGGCAGTATTCCCCGCCGCGCACATCGGGCCGCGGGCCACGTAGGCCAGGGAACGGAACGGGAACGGGAGGCGGCGCACCAGCAGCTGGGCCGCACCTACTGTTTCTCCGGCGTCGTTCAGGAGCAGGCGTTCGACGCTCCAGCCGTGCATCGCCTTGGTCTGGCCCCAGCCCCAGAGCTGCTGTGGATGCCCTTCGAAACGGTCAACAGTTTCATCCCAGAGGGCGCGGTCAGTACAGGGCATAACGGCAAGACTCATGGCCTCAACCCTATACCAACGCCGCCACGCGAAAGGGGCGTGGTACCTGCATTTGAGCAGGTACCACGCCCCTTCGGCTGATGCCGCGGGACCGCCTAAAAGCCCGGGAACGGCTAGCTCCGGCGGGCGTAGCCTTCCCATTTGCTGGCCTGGTGCTCGCCGTCAACAAAACGGATGGTGCCGGACTTCGAACGCATCACGATGGACTGGGTGAGGACCTTGTCCCTGGAGTAACGGACGCCCTTGAGGAGGTCACCATCGGTGATGCCCGTGGCAGCGAAGTAGCAGTTGTCGCTGGTGACGAGGTCGTTGGTGGACAGGACCCGGTCCAGGTCGTGGCCGGCGTCGATCGCCTTCTGCTTTTCGTCATCGCTGGTGGGCCAGAGACGGCCCTGGATGACGCCGCCCAGGGACTTGATGGCACAGGCGGCGACGATGCCTTCCGGCGTGCCGCCAATGCCCATCAGGGCGTCCACGCCGGTGCCGGAGCGGGCGGCAGCGATGGCACCTGCGACGTCGCCGTCCATGATGAACTTGGTGCGTGCGCCGGCATCGCGGATTTCCTCCACCAGCGGGCGGTGCCGGTCGCGGTCCAGGATCATCACATTGAGCTGGTTGACCTTAACGCCCTTTGCCTTGGCGATCAGGTGCAGGTTCTGCTTGACGGGCAGGCGGAGGTCCACCATGTCAGCGGCTTCGGGACCCGTCACCAGCTTCTCCATGTAGAACACAGCGGAGGGATCGAACATGGAGCCGCGCTCTGCCACTGCCAGGACGGCCAGCGCGTTGTTGATGCCCAGGGCTGTGAGCCGGGTGCCGTCGATGGGGTCCACGGCGACGTCGCACTCCGGACCCGTTCCGTCACCGACCTGCTCGCCGTTGAACAGCATGGGGGCTTCGTCTTTTTCGCCTTCACCGATGACCACAACGCCGTTGAAGTGGACTGTCTGAAGGAAGGAACGCATGGCGTCGACGGCGGCGCCGTCAGCTTTGTTCTTGTCGCCGAAGCCTACCCAGTGGCCGCCGGCAATGGCGGCAGCTTCGGTGACGCGGACAAGTTCCAGGGCAAGGTTGCGGTCCGGCTCATCGTTACCCACCGCCAGTGACGGTGAAATGGTGGAGTACTGCTGGTTCAACTGCGCAGGTGACACGGAAACCTCTTCTTCGAGTGGCGATCATTGAGCCCGCGCCGCCGGGTTTTCGGTGGCCGCGGTGATTCCTCTGCTACTGATCATAGTCGCCGGGCCATGGCAGCCCGCGCTGGATGACGCCCCCGCGAAATGTGAGTTCCCCCTCCGGATAGGCGACTATAGAAGGGTGAGTGAATTGCAGGAACAGCCAGTCAAACCCGTCATCCCGGCCGCTGCGGCGAAGCGTGCCAACGCCTCGGTAATCGGCATGATCCTTGCGTTGGCGGTCAGTATCCTGGCTTTCCTGCCCGTGGTCCTGATGAACCCGGCCCCCGATTCTGACGGCTTTGTCTCCACCGTGGACGTCAACGGGACGGCCGCGAACGCAGCAGGTGTGGCAGGATTCACACCGGCCACGCCGGACACCGGCGGGTCCTACCGCTCCAACTACGCGCGCTGGGAATCGGGCACTTCGGACGGTGTGCCCACTTGGGAAGTGGGTTACCTGACGCCGGCGGGATCCTTCATCGGACTGGTCCAGACCCGCGCCGCCAACCCGACCTGGCTGGCGCAGGTCACCACCAATGCACCGGTGACGGGAACCCGCGACGCCGGCGGCCAGGCCTGGGAGATCCGGGACACCGGCCAGGGCGAGAAAAACCTGATCCTCAACCACCGCGGCACCACCGTTGTATTGTCCGGCCCCGCGAGCCTGGACGAGTTCGGCACACTGGCCTCCGCCGTCGTGGTTTCCATGGATGCGGCACCGGACGTAACGGTTTCATCCACCGCCGGGGCTACACCGTAAAGTAAGCCAGGTGACTACTTACCTGACTCCGGCCCTCGCCTGGCGGCGCATGCGCGAGGGCAATGAACGCTTCGTCTCCGGTTCATCCTCGCACCCCAACCAGGATGCTTCGAGGCGGTCTTCGCTGGTGGAGAACCAGCACCCGTTCGCCGTGATCTTTGGCTGCTCCGACTCCCGGCTGGCCGCGGAAATCATCTTCGACCTTGGCCTGGGTGATGCCTTTGTGGTGCGGACGGCCGGCCAGGTTATTGACGACGCCGTACTGGGCTCCCTGGAATACAGCATCAGTGTGCTGGAGGTGCCGCTGATCGTGGTGCTGGGCCATGACAGCTGCGGTGCAGTGCAAGCCACCAAGAACGCCGTGGAGACCGGAAGCATGCCGGTGGGCTTCATCCGCGACCTGGTGGAGCGGATCACGCCGTCCGTCCTGACGTCCATCAGGAATGAGCAGCACGAGGTCAACGACATGGTGGTGGAGCACGTCAAGCAGACGTCCCAGCGCCTGGTGGACAGCTCCCGTGTGATTTCCGCCGCAATTGAGTCCGGCCGGGCCGCTGTCCTGGGCTTGTCCTACAGCCTGGCAGAGGGCCGCGCCAACGTGGTTTCGGGAATCGGCGAGCTCTAAAACCGCTGCCGTGGCCGGTGTGTAGCATGCGGTTCACGGTTTTCGATGGGGTGCCTGATCGCCCTAAGCTAGCCCCATGACTTCCACTGAAGAGTTCCGCATTGAACATGACACGATGGGCGAAGTCCGCGTCCCCGTGAACGCCCTGTACCGCGCGCAGACGCAGCGTGCAGTCGAGAACTTCCCCATCTCCGGAAAAACCCTGGAGCGCGCGCACATCGAAGCGCTGGCCAGGGTCAAGAAGGCTGCGGCCCAGGCCAACGCAGAACTTGGAGTGCTCGACGGCGAGCTCGCCAAGGCGATTGCAGAGGCTGCCGATGAGGTAGCTGCGGGAAAGTACGACGGCGACTTCCCCATCGATGTCTTCCAGACCGGCTCCGGCACGTCCTCCAACATGAACACCAACGAGGTCCTTGCCGAGCTCGCCACCCGTGCGCTGAAGGCTGCCGGCAGCGACAAGGTGGTCCACCCCAACGACCACGTCAACGCCTCACAGTCCTCCAACGACGTTTTTCCCACCTCTGTGCACGTGGCCGCCACGTCGGCGCTGATCAACGACCTCATCCCGGCCCTGGGCTACCTGGCCGAGTCCCTGGAGCGCAAGGCCGTTGAATTCAAGGACGTCGTCAAGTCCGGCCGTACGCACCTGATGGACGCCACGCCCGTAACCTTGGGCCAGGAGTTCGGCGGTTACGCTGCCCAGGTCCGTTACGGCATCGAGCGCATCAACGCCTCGCTCCCCCGCGTGGCTGAAGTTCCGCTGGGCGGCACCGCCGTTGGCACCGGCATCAACACCCCGGCCGGCTTCCCGGAGCGCGTTATCGAACTCCTGGCCACGGACACCGGCCTGCCGCTCACCGAAGCCCGCGACCACTTCGAAGCACAGGCCAACCGCGACGGCCTCATCGAAGCATCCAGCCAGCTGCGCAACATCGCGATCTCCTTTATGAAGATCAACAACGACCTCCGCTGGATGGGCTCCGGCCCCAACACCGGCCTCGGCGAAATCGCCATCCCGGACCTGCAGCCCGGTTCCTCGATCATGCCCGGCAAGGTCAACCCGGTCATCTGCGAAGCCTCCATCATGGTGGCCGCGCAGGTCATCGGCAACGACACCGCCATCGCCTGGTCCGGCACCAACGGCGCCTTCGAACTGAACGTTGGCATCCCGGTCATGGCAGCCAACCTGCTCGAGTCCATCCGCCTGCTGTCCAACACCAGCCGTGTTATGGCAGACAAGATGATCGACGGCATCACGGCCAATGTGGAGCGCGCCCGCTTCCTGGCAGAAGCCTCACCGTCCATCGTGACTCCGCTGAACAAGTACATCGGCTACGAGAACGCTGCCAAGATCGCCAAGACGGCCGTCAAGGAGGGCCTCACCGTCCGCCAGGCCACCGAGAAGCTCGGCTTCGTGGGCGACGGCGAGGGCCAGGTCTCCGAGGCCGACCTGGACGCGGCCCTGGACGTCACCACAATGACGCGCCCGGCCCACAAGGCGTAACGGCCCCACCGCCTCCTGAACCTCGACGGCGGCCTGCACCTTTCCACGGAAGGTGCAGGCCGCCGCCGTCGTACCCGGAGCCAGTGACAGATGACACGTGGCTATCTTTTTGCACTCTCGCTTAAACAGTGCAAAACTTTACTTTGTGGAAAATAGTGCAAACATCGACGGCGGGCTCCGCGAGCGCAAGCGCCAGCAGACCCGTAAGGCCATCACGGCCGCCGCGCGCTCACTGACCGCCACGAAGGGGCTCAACGGCTTTACTGTCGAGGAAGTCTGCGAGAGCGTCGGAGTCTCGCGCCGGACGTTCTTCAACTACTTCCCTACCAAGGAAGACGCCATCCTGGGCCACCACGACGATGAGCACCCCGGCGAACTGATGGCCGGATTCCTCAAGGGCGGCGGCGAGCCCGGCACGATCTCTGAGACCCTGCTCGCTGACCTCATCCAGCTCACCCTGGATATATGGGCGTCGAAGGTGAATTCCGAGTCCGCCACGGACGTCCGCCAGCTGATCGCGGCCATCAAGAAGGAACCCCAGCTCACGGCAAAAATCGCGGGTGTGAGCGCAGAGCGCGAGGCCGCGTCCCGCCAGCTGGTCGCCCAGCGTGAGGGTGTTCCGGCAGATCATCCAGTGGTGGTGATGGCGGTAACCATGATCAACGCCATGGCACACCACGCACACGAAACCTACTTCTCGGCGTCGAACACCCGCACCTTCCGTGAGCTCCTGCTCGAAGACGCTGTAGCACTCAAGACCCTGTTCAGCCAGGCGCTTCCCTTGCAGAACCTTCCCACCGGCCCCAAAGGATCATCATGAGCATTGCCACCGCTCCCAAGCAGGCAGCCCAGCCGCTGCTGCTGACCCAGAAAAGGATCTGGATCATCTTCTCGGCGCTCATCGCCGGCATGCTGCTCTCCAGCCTTGACCAGACGATCGTCTCCACAGCGATGCCCACCATCGTGGGCAAGCTGGGCGGCGTGGAACACCAGGCCTGGATCACCACGGCCTACCTGCTGGCCACCACCATAGTGATGCCCATCTACGGCAAGTTCGGCGACGTCCTGGGCCGGCGCAACCTGTTCCTCATAGCCATCGCCCTGTTCACCCTCGCGTCCGTAGGCTGCGCCCTGGCCACCGACTTCTGGGGCTTCGTGATCTTCCGGGCCATGCAGGGCCTGGGCGGCGGCGGCCTGATGATCCTCTCGCAGGCCATCATCGCGGACATTGTCCCCGCCAACGAACGCGGCAAGTACATGGGCCCCCTGGGCGCCATTTTCGGCCTCTCCGCCGTCGCCGGTCCGCTGCTGGGCGGCTTCTTCGTTGACCACATGACGTGGGAATGGGCCTTCTACATCAACATCCCCATTGGCATCGCAGCCTTCATCACCGCCTGGTTCGCCCTGACCCTGCCCAACAAGAAGGCAGAGAAGCGCATCGACCTCCTGGGCGTACTGTTCCTCTCCGCCGCCACAACCTTCCTGATCTTCTTCACCGACTTCGGCGGCAAGAAGGACGAGGGCTGGGATTCGCCGCTGACGTGGGCATTCGGCGCGGCGTTCGTGCTCTCCGCACTGGCCTTCGTGATGGCTGAACGCCGGGCCGAAGACCCCATCATCCCGCTGAGCCTGTTCAAGAACCGGATCTTCATCAACGCAACAGCCATCGGCTTCACCCTGGGCCTGGGCATGTTCGCAGCGATCGCCTTCGTGCCCACGTTCCTGCAGATGTCCTCCGGTACGTCCGCCGCGGAATCGGGCCTGCTGATGCTGCCCATGATGGTTGGCCTGATGGGCACGTCCATCTACTCCGGCATCCGGATCTCAAAGACCGGCACCTACAAGATGTACCCGATCATTGGCGCGTCGTTGACCATCGCCGCCATGCTCTGGATGACCACGTTGTCCGCCGCCACGCCCATCTGGGTGATCTGCCTTCAGCTGTTCGTCTTCGGCGCGGGGCTGGGCCTGATCATGCAGGTGATCGTCCTGGTGGTGCAGAATGCCGTGCCCGCCGGGGAGATTGGCACCGCGACCAGCACCAACAACTACTTCCGCGAAGTGGGCGCAGCGCTGGGTGTGGCGGTGTTTGGTTCCATCTTCACCAACCGGCTGTCCACCTCGCTGACGGAAGCGTTCACCGGTGCCGGCGCCACTGCCGAGCAGGCCGTCCAGGCCACCAGCACCCTGGACCCACAGGCACTGTCCCAGCTGCCGGACCAGCTCCGCGACGCCATTGTCAACGCCTACGCTGACTCCCTGGCGCCCGTTTTCTGGTACCTGGTGCCCTTCATTGCGCTGGCCTTGATCCTGGCGATCACGCTGAAGCAGATCCCGCTGTCCGACACCGCCGGAATGGTGGCCCGCGGCGAGGCAATCGGCGGCGCCGAGGCAGAGCAGCTGGAAGCCGAACGGCTTGAAGGTGAACGGCTGGAAACTGAAAGGCTGGAGGCTGGCCAGGCTACGGCAGGAGCATCGCAGCCCCCGCGCCCAGGAGCATAAACGGACCAAAAGGGATGGCGGACTTCAGGGTCCCCCTGCGGGCCAGGATCAGGGCAACTCCCCACAGTCCGCCGAGCAGGAAGGCGCCGAAAGTGGCAAATGCCAGGTGTGACCAGCCCAGGTAGCCCAGGTACATCCCCAGGATGCCGGCCAGCTTTACGTCGCCAAATCCCATTCCGGGCGGATAGATGAGCCGGAGGAGGAAGTAGAAAATCCACAGCACCGCTCCTCCGGCCACAATCCTTCCTCCCGGAATCCCAAAAAGTGCCGCGCCGCCGTCGGGCATCAAGGACAGGGCTTCCCCGTCCAGGTGGTGCAGGACGGCCGCGGCCAACAGCAGGACGGCCACCGCAGGGTACGCGGGGAAGATGACCCGGTTGGGCAGCCGGTGTTCCCGGATGTCAATGACCGCAAGCCGGACGGCCATCACCACGAAAAAGGCGCACGCGGCCAGGACCAGCCAAAACACTACTGGGGACGTGCCCCACAATTCCCCAAGTCGTCCGCTCACTCCTCGGATGCTACGCGAGTTTTCCCGGCGGATGCAGCCTTGTCGCGCGCGCTGTGGACAACCCGGAATTCCGGGACTCCCCGGTTAGGCTGGCACGATGACCGCGCTGACATCCATCTGGCCGCTCCATGGCCTCACCCTGACAACGCCCAGGCTGGTGCTGAGGCCCATTGCCGACGACGACATTCCCGCCGCCGTGGAGGCCGCACGGTCCGGAGTCCACCAGGCCGGCAAGAGCCCCTTCAGCGTCCCGTGGGCAGAGGTGCCGGCCGAACAGCTGGGCCCGAACATGGCGCAGTGGTACTGGCGGTGCAGGGCCGAGGCCACACCTGAGTCCTGGACATTGCTGCTGGGCGTGTGGCACGAGGGTGAGTTCATTGGCTGCCAGGACATCGGGGCCAAAAAGTTTGCCCGGCTCAAAACAGTCTCCACCGGGTCCTGGCTCAAGCAGTCCGCACAGGGCCGCGGCTTCGGCAAGGAGATGCGTGCCGCCGTCGTGCTCTATGCCTTTGACTGGCTGAAGGCGGAAGTGGCGGAATCGGAGGCCGCGGTGTGGAATGCGTCCTCCCTGGGCGTCTCGAGGTCACTTGGCTACGAGCCGAATGGCATGCACCGCCATTCATGGGGTGACAACACGGTGGACGTCCGGCATGTCCGGCTGACGCCAGCGCTGCTAAAGCGGCCGGACTGGGCCTTGGAAGTGACAGGCCATGCAGCCGCCGCCAGCTTCCTGGGCGCAGACGCCGAGGGTCCGCTGCCCGGCACACCGGACAGCGGACCCTCGCTGGAAGCCTAGATCTCCGCACCCTCCAGCAACTCAGTCACGAGCGCGGCGATCGGCGAGCGCTCGGACCGGGTGAGGGTGATGTGGCCGAACAGCGGGTGGCCCTTGAGGGTCTCCACCACTGCCGCGACGCCGTCATGCCGGCCCACGCGGAGGTTGTCGCGCTGGGCGACGTCATGGGTGAGGACAATCTTGGAGTTCTGGCCGATGCGGCTCATCACGGTGAGGAGAACGTTCTTCTCCAGCGACTGGGCTTCATCCACGATCACAAACGCGTCATGCAGGGACCGGCCGCGGATATGGGTCAGCGGCATTACTTCGAGCATGCCCCTGTCCATGACTTCCTCCACCACTTCCTGGCTGACCAGGGCGCCCAAGGTGTCAAAAACGGCCTGCGCCCAGGGGTTCATTTTCTCGGACTCGGAACCGGGCAGGTACCCGAGCTCCTGCCCGCCCACCGCATAGAGCGGCCGGAAGACAATAACCTTGCGGTGCTCGCGGCGTTCCAGGACTGCTTCAAGTCCCGCGCACAGGGCCAGCGCCGACTTTCCGGTTCCGGCCCGGCCGCCGATCGAAACGATGCCCACGCCCGGGTCCATCAGCATGTCAATGGCCAGGCGCTGCTCGGCAGAGCGGCCGTGCAGGCCAAAGACATCGCGGTCGCCCTTGACCAGCCGCACCTGCTTGTCGGCACCCACCCTGCCCAGCGCCGATCCCCTGTTGGACAGCAGCACCAGGCCGGTGTTGACAGGAAGTTCAGCGGCAGCCGGGATGAAGGCCGGCTCGTGGCCGTAAAGGGTGGCCACCTCTTCGTCTGTTGCGTCCACCTCCGCAATGCCGGTCCACCCGGAGTCCTGGACCAGTTCGTTGCGGTACTCATCCGCGGTGAGGCCCATGGCCGATGCCTTGACGCGCATGGGGAGGTCCTTGGAGACCACCGTGACGGACCGGCCCTCGTTGGCGAGGTTCTTGGCCACCGCCAGGATGCGGCTGTCGTTGTCGCCGCTGCGGAAGCCGGCAGGAAGGACCTCGGAGGAGATGTGGTTCATCTCCACCATCAGCGTGCCACCCTGGGAGCCGATGGGCAGCGGCCTGTTCAGGCCGCCGTGCTGGACGCGAAGGTCATCAAGCAGGCGAAGGGCCTTACGGGCGAAGTAGCCCAGCTCGGGATCATGCCGCTTGGATTCCAGCTCCGTAATGACCACTATGGGGACGATGACCTCATGCTCTGCGAAGCGCAGCAATGCCCGCGGGTCTGACAGGAGCACCGAGGTATCGATGACGAAGCTTTGGACGCCCGGGTCCCGCCCGGAAACAGAAAGACCGGCTGCAGCGTCATTCTGCGCTGCACCGGTCCCGGTGGTGGCTCGCTTGGCGCGAGAGGTAGCTTTCTTTCCGCCGTCGGTAGAAACGGTGGAACGCTCTTCAGAAGTAGCCACATCGACTCCAGCCCCGGACGTGCGCCCGGCTTTGTTATTGGTGAGGCGGCTCGGCCTGGAGGCCGGGTCCGGCCTCCCCAACATTCGGTGCGTGAATACGCTCCATGTAGTGGCCTCCCCGATCAGCCGGCGTTATTGCCTGCTGATGCTTACAACGTAAATCCAGCTCAGGTAATTTCCGGTTTCATCGCCCGGCGATTCTTGTTGCCGCCATGTGAATTCGCGGTAAACGGCGGCGGTGGGCTTACGCGTACGGCCCTGGCGGAGCCTACGACCCGAAACGCCGCTGCCGGCCTGCATAGTCACGCAGGGCCCGGAGGAAATCGACTTTGCGGAAAGCGGGCCACAGCGCCTCGCAGAAATAGAACTCGCTGTAGGCGCTTTGCCACATCAGGAAGCCGGAGAGCCGCTGTTCGCCGGAAGTCCTGATGACCAGGTCCGGATCCGGCTGCCCGCGTGTGTAGAGGAAGCGCGAGATGTCCTCAACGGTGAGCGAATCCGCGACCTCACGAAGCCCGACCCCTCGGTCCGCAGCGTCGCGGAGGAGTTCACTGACGGCGTCGACAATTTCCCTGCGTCCCCCGTAGCCCACGGCGACGTTCACATGGAGTTTTTCATGGACCGGAGTCCGGGCCGTCAGGTTGTTCAGCCTTTCGGCCAGGTAATCCGGCAGCAGCTCCGGTGCACCCATGGCATGGACTGAAATATCCGAATCCTCATCCAGGCGGTCCAGGGTGTTGGCGATGATCCCCATCAGGAGGTCCAGCTCCTCCGAGGAGCGGCTCATGTTGTCCGTGGACAGCATGTATAGCGTGACCACCTTGACGCCAAGCTCCTGGCACCAGCCCAGGAACTCATGGATCTTGTCCGCGCCCGCCTGGTGGCCCTGGCTGGTGGGCGCGTTAAACTGCTTGGCCCACCGCCGGTTTCCATCAACCATAACGCCGATGTGTTTGGGAATCCGGTCCCCCGAAAGGCTGCGCAAAAGCCGGCGCTCGTAATAGCCGTAAAGGAGCCCGGGCAGTTCCACGCGGCGGTTCACCTGACTTCCTGATGTGAGGGGCAGTTCCCTCCTAGGCTACCGTTAGCTTCCGCCCCCGGAATCCTACCCACCAGTAACTTACCGATACGTAAGTTAGGCTTAAAGCATGAACAGCATTCCTCCCAGCACCCCTCCGGAGGCCCACGGGCACCACGAACCGGAGCGCCCGGGAATTGCCGACGAGGCAGCAACCAGGATCGCCGAACTCCTCACCATCAAGCCAAAGTGGCGCGGCTGGATCCACACAGTGGCGGCCCCGCTGGCCCTCGTTGCGGGCATAGTCCTCGTGGCCCTTGCCCCCAACGCGGAACTCCGCATTGCCAGCGCCGTGTACGCCTTCACCGGCATCCTGCTGTTCGGCGTGAGCGCTGTGTACCACCGCGGCAACTGGACCCCCGGCGTCAGGATGGTGCTCAAGCGGCTGGACCACACCAACATCATGCTGGTGATCGCCGGCAGCTACACTCCCCTGGCCTGGGCCCTCCTGGAGAGGCCGAAAGCCGTACTGCTGCTGTGGATCATCTGGAGCGGAGCGATCCTCGGCGTCCTGTTCCGGGTGCTCTGGACGCATGCTCCACGCTGGCTCTACGTGCCCATCTACATCGCCCTCGGCTGCGGTGCCCTGTTCTACCTGCCGGACTTTTTCCGGGCGGACGCCGCCTCAGCGATCCTGATTTGCGTTGGCGGCGCCCTCTACATAGCCGGGGCTGTCTTCTACGCCCTCAAGAAACCCAATTTCAGCTACCAGCACTTCGGGTTCCACGAGCTGTTCCACGCTTTCACCGTGGTGGCCTTCGCTGCCCACTTCGCGGCCATTGCCCTGGCCGTGCTGGGCTCAACAGCCTAGGAACAGACCACCTTCGCATCAGCCCAGTCGGAGCGGTCCCACCAGTTGTCGGCGTCGTACTTATCGACGACGAGGCGCAGCGTGGTTGCCCCGGTCAGGTCAACGTCCACTGAGCGGGTTTCCCCGCCGCGCATAACGCCGCTGTCGAAAAGCTTCACGCCGTCTGCGTAGACGGAGAACACGACGTCCGGGAACGCGTCCGCCCGGTTCATGGTGTCATCGATACCCACGGTGGCCGTAAAGCGGGCGCACGCGGCCCCCAACAGGAACGTGGCCTCTGCGTCGGCGTTGGTGCCCAAACCCTTGGCGTACGTAGTACCCGAGAGGACGATCGGGCCCCCGTCACGCGCCGCCGTCTCGCCGTTGTGCATGTCCCGCTCCCACGGGCCGTGCCCGCCGGTCGCCGTGGCGAACGGGAGATCGGACAGGTAGTGGGTGCCGGCGCCCGGCGTCGGGACTGACGTTGCGGGAGCGATGCCAAAACCGTGGAACTGCGCCACGCCGGTGGCAGTGCCGCCTGCGGCAACCATAAAGAGTCCGACGTCGGACGCGGCCGCCGAGGCGACGGTCGCACTGCCGACCGGTTCCCACGTACTGCCGTCCACGCTGCACTCGCCGTTGTAAACGTTGCCGTTCCGGGTGATCCTCAGGTGCGCTTTCCCAACGAACGCCGTGTTCTCGGAAACCGAGTCCAGCCTGCCGTCATTGTTCGAGTCCCACGTAAGAACGCAACCGTGCTCCGGGGTGAGCGCGAGGTTCAGGAAACCGCGGCTCTCCTGGTTGGCCATGTCATCGCGGACGATGAGTCCGGCGCGGGCCCACGGACCTGTGTTGTCCTGTGCCGTGACCTGCGTGGTGGCCTGGTTGCCGGACGTCAGGGCATCGGTCCGGTAGATCGAGCCGAACTGCTTGGTGGAGCTCCACAGGTCCGCTCCTGCACCCACGATTGCATAGTCGTCACCACGCTGGGCGAACTGCGCGTTGTTGAACGAGACGGTCTTGTTCGGCTCTTCAACTCCGGACTTGGTGAACAGCCGGCCCTTGGCGGTGGCCTGCTGCGCGCCCTGTGCCGTTGTGTAGGCCGCGCGGACCGTGTATTCGGCCACGAGCGGCGGTTCTGCCGCCGGGTCCACGGACACCTCGTACGTCGCAGTAGTGCTTTCACCCGGCACCAGCGAGGTCTTCGCGGCGGTGACCAGGCGAGCCGTGACCCCGGCAGGGGTCTCGACGGCGGTGCTGACCCCGGTCACGGTCGTGTAGGCGTTCGGGTTGCGAAGGGTCACCTGGACCTGGCCGGGCGCCTCGGGCGTCGCCACGGTGGTCGCGGGGGTCGTGACAGCAATCGGGGCCGGGTGGGCGGTCAGGTAGTCGAGCACCTTCTTTGCGACGGCGGAGATGTCACCGGTGGGCGACACCGGCAGGCCGGCGCTGGAACCCTTAGCCCACTCGTCACCGACTGCAAACCAGTCGAACCCGCCAGGGTCGCGGTTCTCGGCGAGCGCGGCCTCGAGTTCGGTGAAATATGCCTGCCAGCGGGGCAGGTAGTAGGTGGAGATGAGGCCTGCCCACTCTCGGTTCGCGTAGTCGGCAAGACCGGAGTTGTAGCCCTCCCGGTTGCCCCAGATGGTGATGAGGCTCCGTGCGTCGTACTGCATCTGCGCAGCCTGATCCGGCGTGCCGGCCCATTGCGTGATGTCTTTGAGCCATGGACCGAGCATGGTCTGCTCGTTCGTCGCGGTGGTCTCATCCAGCAGGCGCATCTGCTCGATCCACTGGCCGGTGAGGTCCTTGAACAGGGCCGCGTCCTTGGCGTCGTACGCCGCCTTGATCCTTGGGAGGAGGAGGCGGCTGTTGTTGGAGAGCACCTGGCGGGTGACGTCCATGAGGTCATAGCGGTAGGCCTCCGAGGCCCGGGCCCCGACCGGAACGGCCAGCATTTCCGGCAGCGCCTGTGCGAACTTCGAGGCGTCATACCGCATTGATGTCGGCGACCACAGCGCCGCGGTGCTGGCGGTCAGGCTAGGCTCGGCGGCGAACAGACCATCCTGTGCCTCGCTCCAGCCGTCAGCGGGCATGTTGTAGGCCGTGCTGCCGAGCGTCTGCCACACCTTGTCGGCGGCCGGGTCCGCGGTGCCGTAGCGGCGTGCGGACCAGTCGGAGTACCACTTGGACATGTCCGTGGGACCGTCGGACCATGCAAGGCCGGCCAGGAATTCGAGGGCCACAGGGTTGTTGTCGCTGGCCTCGGGCAGGACGGCGATGCCGTTGAGGGCACTGCCGGACTTGGCCTTCCATTCCCAGTACCGCTGGTTCCAGATGCCGATATTGGCGCCCATGGTGGTATGGCCGCCGAAGTTCCAGATCGACCCGAACGCATAGGGCGTGCCCTTCCAGTCCCGCTCACGGTCCGTACCGTTGTAGCGGTCTGCCAGGCCATCAACGATCAGCATCTTCGACTTGTCGATGGCGGCCAGGGTCTCCTGGAGGGGATTGTTCTGCCAGCCAAGGATGGCCCAGAGCGCACCGGGCTGGGCTTTCTGGAGGGCTGCCTCGACGGCGCGGCTGGCGTCCGCGACGTTCACGCTGCCAGCCCGGCCACCCTCGTGAAGCAGATCCATCTTGTACATCCCGGAATCACCGAACCGGGTCTTGGAGCTCTCATAGAACGCCTCGGCCACAGCCGGGAACGGAGCGCGGGTTGGGTCCAGCCAGTCGGGCCGCTGGAAGCCGACCCAGTCACCCTGCGGCACGGTCACGGCACCCGGGTTGCGTTCAGCGAAGCCGCGCGGGACGGTACCGAAGTATCCCGGGAGGACGGGCGTGATGCCGAGCGAACGCATCCTGTCCGCGATCCTGGCTCCGAGCTCTGCGCGCTTCTCGACGAGATCCCGGGTTACCGGGCTCGGGAAGCAGCACATGTTCTGCAGGAGCCACCACGGCTGGTGCGCGGCCTGCGGGATCCAGGCCAGCAGTTCTTCCTCGCTGTAGCCAAACTTCTTGAAGGTATCGAGGTAAACGGCCTCCGCCCCAACGGGCACAAAGGCCTCATTGATGCCCTTGAGGGCAAGGACGTCAATCTCCTTTTCCCAGTCGGTCCAGGTCCTGTAGGCGCCGGTATAAGCGTCGTCAGTGTCGTTCAGTGCGAACCGGTGGCCTACGTTGGCCTTGACGAACGTGGTCCGTTCCGGAACGGCCAGTCTGGCTGCATCACCCAGCTGGGATCCGTTCCAGGAGATATTCATTCCCTGCTGGCCGAGATAGGTATCCAGGCCGCGCAGGATGACGCCGGGGCTTGTGCCACCAATGACGATCCTGCCCTTGGACCCGGTAATGCGGAAGTGCTCCTCGCCAGCGGTCGCCGGCTGCTCTGCCACGAACTGGAACCTGGCTGCGCGCTTCCCACCCAGGAGGCGCTCCGCGGCGTCTGCGGCGGACTCAACGTTCCACGACGCGGCTATGGCAGGGGGCGGGGCTTCGGTAGCTGGAGCCGATGCTGCGGGATTCGCCGGGACCAGCACGGCAGCCCCCACTGCCAGGCACAGCATAGGAACAAGCACGCGGGATCCACGGAAAGAAAAAGGGGGCATTGACGACTCCTGATGGAATTCTGGCCTAAACGATCACAGTCAATCACTGTGATTTGGCTCACGTCAATGAATCGATCAAACGCTCAGCCTTACGAAAGCGGCGATCAGGAGGCGTTCGCCCGGTCGAGGCCGTGCTCCGCGCGGTTGCGGTTGGTCCCGGCTGTCAGCGGGGGCCCGCTCCGGGGCCCGGAGGCTCGGTGTCATCACCGCGCGTGCCGGGAACATCGACGTCGGGAGCTTCCGTTTGAGTGTCCCCCGCATCTGCCGCCTCCTCCGCCGCCGCATCAGCTTCGGCAGCGGCGGCAAGACGGTGCTCCTCAAGCTGGCCGCGGTACCGGACCCGGCGGACCCGGCGGACCATGTCCACCAGGAGCAGCGTTGTGGCCACAACGAAGAACGCCGTCATGATGAAGCCCAGCGTCCCCGGCGTGATGTCTTCCTGGCTGATGCCGGGACGCAGGGACGGCGACGGTTCAGGCGTGGCGGTCAGGAGCAGGATGATGTGATGCACTGTAAACCTTCTGGAGGACGGAAGACGCCTGCGCGGTAGACACGGCCCGGAAGGCGGCATCTTCTACGAAGCATAGAAAACTGTGTCTATCTTATCCCGGCGAACAAATCCGTTTCCGGCAGCTCAGTGTCCACCCGGGACTGGATCAGCGAGTAGTCCTCCCAGGGCCAGGCACGACGCTGCATCTCAGTCGATACAGCAAAGAAGAACCCCAGCGGGTCCACCTGTGTGGCATGGGCGCGCAGGGCGTCGTCGCGGGCTTCGAAGTAGTCCCCGCAATCGATCTGCGTTGTGGTGGGGTGGGTAGGCGGCGGCGGCATGTGTCCTTCCGGATCACTCTCCAGCCAGGCGGCCAGCCGTTCGGCGTAGGGTGACTGCAGGCCTGCCTCTTCAAGGGCAAAGTGCAGCGCCCTGAACCGCTCCGGGCTGAAGGCGCGGTCATAATACAACTTCGCGGGCTCCCATGGCTCGCCGGCGTCGGGGTACCGGGCAGCATCCCCGGCAGCTTCAAATGCCTCTACCGCGACCTTGTGCGCCATGATGTGGTCCGGATGGGGGTAGCCACCCAGCTCGTCATAGGAAAGGATCACGTGCGGCTTGAAACGGCGTACCAGCCGGACCAGCGGAGCAGCCGCATTCTCCAAGGGCTGCATGGCAAAGCATCCGGCAGGGAGCGGAGGCAAGGGATCGCCCTCCGGGAGGCCCGAGTCCACAAAACCCAGCCACTGCTGCCGGATGCCCAGGATGGCGGCCGCCTTGTCCATCTCCAGGCGCCGGGCACCAGCCATATCCCGCTTGGGATGTGGCGCGTCTTCCATTGCCGGGTTCTGGATGTCACCCCGGGAACCGTCAGTGCAGGTTGCCACCATGACTTCGACGCCGCTGGACGCATACATGGCCATGGTGGCCGCACCCTTGCTGGACTCGTCATCGGGATGGGCATGGACCGCCAGGAGGCGCAGTGGCGCCGGCGTGGAACTGGACGCGGTCATGGGAAGGATTCCTCTTTCTGGTGCCGGTTTCTGGAGCCGGGGTGGCTGGCCGGCGGCGGTCTTGTTGATGCATCTCTTGCTTCGTGGCGGCCGGTGGGATTCAGGCCGCCGGTTGCCCACTAAACTGGACTGGTGAGTTCCCCGGACCGGCCTGCTTCATCATTGCCCGCAGACACTAGCCTAGCCAATCGCTATGGCCGCCAAAAGCGCGCCCTGAGCGCCCGGAGCAAAAAGGTGATGGCCGCCGTCGCCCTCGCCGCAGGCGTCGGGTTCATGGCATGGGTTGCCTTGTCAAACGCCACCGGCGCCGTCACGTTCAAGGACATCAGTTACAGCACCACGGATGCGACCCAGACCGAGATCGATTTTGAAGTAACCAGGGACTCCGGGACAGCAGTGAAGTGCGCCGTGAAAGCACTGGACTCCAAATACGCGATCGTCGGCTGGAAAGTTGTGGACGTACCAGCTGGAGCCGTGGAAGGCGCCAACGACTCCGGGCGAACTGTTGCCCAACGCGCCGTGGTCCGTACAGAATCACTCGCGGCCACCGGCGTCGTGGATAACTGCTGGGTGCCCGACGCCACTGGCTGATGTGACGCGCGCCCCTTCCGTGTTGGGATTCATCCACTGTGTTGACTACAATGTACTAATACCTTCACCCCGCTGAGCTGGTTACTGAGTTCCACAAGTGGCCACCGTGGCGGGGTGTCTTGCTTGTAAGACCACAAGAGGAGAAGTCCGTGTCTACCACCAACAGTTCGTCTGCCGCCTGGCTCACCCAGGAGGCGTTCGACCGTCTGAAGGCAGAGCTGGACCACCTTTCCGGCGCCGGCCGGGCGGAGATCGTCCAGAAGATTGAAGCCGCCCGCCAGGAGGGCGACCTCAAGGAGAATGGTGGCTACCACGCAGCCAAGGAAGAGCAGGGCAAAATCGAAGCCCGCATCCGCCAGCTCACCGTCCTGCTCCGTGATGCCCAGGTTGGTGCCGCCCCGGCTGACGACGGCGTGGTGGAACCTGGCATGATTGTCGTCGCTAAGATCGCCGGTGACGAGGAAACGTTCCTTCTGGGCTCCCGCGAAATCGCCGGCGACTCCGACCTCGACGTTTTCAGCGACAAGTCGCCGCTGGGTGCCGCAATCATCGGCCACAAGGAAGGCGACCAGCTCTCCTACACAGCGCCTAACGGCAAGGACATCGCCGTGGAGATCGTCTCGGCCAAGCCGTACACGGGCTAATCACCCCGGCTTCACTTACACACGTTCGGCTGCTCCTGGTTCAGGGGCAGCCGAACGTGTTTTGGGGGCCGTGTTTCTTTTGGGGGCAGGGCTTGAATGGCCGGCGGGCTGTCTCAGGCGAATTCTCCTGCGGCATAAAGAATGTCAGACCCCCTTGGCATGATGATTTTATGGATGCCAGGGCGGTTGCTGAAGCGGTGGAAGCCGTTGCCGCGTCCGTCGCTGCGCTGCGGGATTTGGTGGGTTCTCCGGCTTCGGACTCGAACACTACCCTTGCCTGCGGTGCCCCGAGCGATCCGTTGCCGGATGCCTCAGGCGGGTCTGCTGCTGGGCCCGTCCTGACTGCCGACGATCCAAGTGATCCTCCGCGGGATGAGTTTGATGCGTGCCTGGGCGGGTTGGCGGAAGTGGCCCGGCTGGAGGCACGGGTCGCTGCCTTGAAGGTGAGGCTCACGGCCGCGTGCGTGGCCGCGCAAATGGCGCGCCTTGCCCCCGACGCGTCGGACTGCGAAAGGGGTGTGGCGGAGATGTCCACGGTCGCGGAGATCGCGTGCGCGTTGACGGTCAGTGAAGGAGCCGCCGGCGGGCTCGTGGAGCTTTCGAACCGGATCACTACCGCGTTGCCGCTGACCCTTCAAGCCCTCGGCGAGGGATCCTTGTCGTGGCAGCACGCCCGGATCCTCGCCGACGAAACCAACACCATGAACCCCGCCACCGCCACCGCGTTCGAAGCCAGGTTCCTGGACCCCACCCACCCCGACGCCGGCCGAGGTTGCCCGCCCGGGGAGATGACACCGTCCCGGTTCCGGGCCCGGGCCAGGTACTGGCGCGAACACCACTACCTCAACACCATCGAACAACGCCACACCAAATGCCATGGCGACAGGAGGCTGGAATACCGGCCCGACAAGGACGGCATGGCCTGGCTGAACGCCTACCTCCCCGCCCACGACGCAGCAGCCATCTGGAACCGCGCCACCGCAACCGCCCGCGGGCTCCAACATCCGGATGAACCCCGCACCCTCACCCAGCTACGGGCCGACATCGCAGCGACCTGGCTCCTCACCACAGGACTCACCGAACACGAACGCAGGAGCGGAGAAAGCGGCGGCGACAACGGTAGGAGCGGCGGCGATCCGACCAGGGGCGTCAGTGTCGTCAGCGAAACCGGCGGACCGGAAGCCGGCGGTAACCCGGGTGGCAGCGCTGCCGGTGGCGCGACAGGTCGCGGGGCTGCGGGTGGGCGTGGGTTTGACCGGGTCCCGTCGCCGCGGGCCCAGGTCCTGGTGACCGTCCCGGTCTTCACCCTCATGGGCCTGGGCGATGAACCCGCGGTCCTTGACGGGTACGGGCCCATCCCGCCATCCATGGCACGCCGGCTCGTCGCCAACGGCGCCGACTCCTTCCACCGCGTCCTCACCGACCCCCGCGACGGCACCCCACTGGAGATCGGCAGGACCAGCTACCGCATCCCCAAAAACATGCGACGGTTCCTCATGCTCCGCGACGAACACTGCCAATTCCCCGGCTGCACCAACCACTCCCTGGACAACGAAGCAGACCACCTCACCGCCTGGGAACACGGCGGACCCACCGCCATCACCAACCTCACCCAACTCTGCCGCAAACACCACCACCTCAAACACAACACCACCTGGACCCCCACCCAAGCCACCACCAACCAACCACCCGGCTGGACATCACCCACCGGCCGAACCTACCCACCCCAACCACACCACCAACAACCCACCACCTGGCCACCAGGAACCCTCCCACCAGCCGCATCCGCCGCACACGCCGCTGCCCGAGACGACAACCCCACTCAACGGCGAAGCCTGCCCACAACCCGGAATCTCCAACATCACCGGAGCCAAAGTCAGAGTCTCGCCCGGTCTCAACGGCGGAGCCTGCCCACAGCACGTCCACCACGCCACCGGTTCAGCTCTCGAAACCGGCCCAGGACCTGCTCAAAGACCTCTGGCTCGGACCCTACCCGGCACCACCCGCGTGGCTCCTCGAAGCCTGGGCCGAACAAGAACAACACGAACCGCCAGAACCCGACGAAGCACTCCTGAACTGGCTCGACGAAATCGACGCCAACGACGCACTCCTCAACACCCTCGTCAACGGCACACTCCTCACTGCCCTCGCCGCAGCCAGCACCAGCACCAGCATCCCCCACAACGCCATAGCCAACACCTGATCGAAGACTCCACCCCACCAGCAGCTCCACATGTGTTGGGCGAGCCGCTCCTGTTTGATGAGCCGCCGCTGTTTGATGAGCCGCCGTGACGGGCATTGGCTGGCAACCAGTATTGGCCTGTCAACCAAGCCGGGGACGGCGCGTTCCGTAACAGAGGCAGAGCCGGATGTGACGCCGTCGAACCATCCGGGTGAGGCGGCGAGCTACCGCGCGGGACGTTTCAGCAGCAATGCGGCCAGTACGCCACCCAGCGCGCCGCCAAGATGGGCCTGCCAGGA
Organism: Pseudarthrobacter sp. J47; assembly: GCF_049810315.1. Classification (GTDB taxonomy): domain Bacteria; phylum Actinomycetota; class Actinomycetes; order Actinomycetales; family Micrococcaceae; genus Arthrobacter. The sequence continues at coordinate 1,133,128 of NZ_CP187358.1, read as the reverse complement.
AATGAAACCGGCCACAATGGGCAGGACACCCAGGAGGATGCTTCCGTAGGCCAGGAACAGGATGGCGGACAGGAGAATCTGCCACCAGTTCCTGTTCAGGAAGCCACGGACCAGGAGGAAGGCAAACAGCCCGAAGACCAGGCCTGAAGCACCAACGGTTATGCCTCCTCCACCGAAAAGCCACACGGCTGCACCCGAGCCCAGCCAACTGAGCGACAGCGTGGTGACAAAGACCCTCACCCCGGCGAGGAACACCAGGAAACCGAAGATGATGAGCGGCAGCGCGTTCGACGTGAGGTGCCCGATGTTGGCGTGCAGCAACGGAAAAGTCAGGATGTCCAGAACCCCGTCGGCGGAACGTGACCGCAACCCGAAAATGGTGTTGAGGCTGCGAAGCGTGAGGAAATTGATCAGCTCCACCACGAACAACAACGCCACGAAGGAGCCCACTACCAGCAAGCCTGTTTTCGCCCGTTCCGCTGTCCCGGCGGCAACCTCGCTTCTGCTGCCAAGACCCCCGATGCCCCGACGTCTCCCAGCATTTCCAGGACCCCAGGTACCCCCGGGACTCCCCCGCCTAGGCAGCTTCACTCCTGCTCCTAGTGGACCACGATGGGCTGGAAACCCTCAGCGCGGAGCGCCCCCAGCACCTGTTCGCCGTGCTCGTGGCCTTTGGTTTCCAGGTTCACGGTGATCGAGACGTCGCCCATGCTGATGGCCCCACCGACCCGGGTGTGGTCCAAGCCGGTAACGTTGGCATCGTTTTCGGCGATGATGCGCGCGATCGTGGCCAGTGAACCGGGACGGTCGTCAAGCATCATCCGTACAGTCATGAACCGCCCGGCAGCGGACAGGCCTCGCTGGATGACCTTGAGCATCAGCATGGGGTCGATATTTCCACCGGACAGGATGACCGCCGTGGTGCCGGGGTTTTCGATCTTGCCGTCCATAAGGGCCGCAACGCCCACGGCGCCGGCAGGTTCAACCACCATCTTGGCCCGTTCCAGGAGGAAGATGAGCGCCCGGGCAAGGGAATCCTCGCTGACGGTGACGACGTCGTCCACCAGCTCCCGGATGATGCTGAACGGCAGCTGGCCCGGGCGGCCTACTGCTATGCCGTCCGCCATGGTGGACACCTTTTTCAGCGGCACCAGCGCATCGGCAGCCAGCGACGGCGGATAAGCGGCAGCGTTTTCAGCCTGAACTCCGATGATCCGGATGTCACGGCCCAGTTCCTTGGCGCGGGCCTTGATGGCCACTGCGACGCCGGCCAGGAGACCGCCGCCGCCGACCCCCATGAGGATGGTGTCGACGTCGGGAATCTGTTCCAGGATTTCCAGCCCCACCGTGCCCTGCCCGGCCACCACGTCCACGTTGTCGAAGGGGTGGACAAACACAGCACGGGACTCGTTGGCGTACCGCTGGGCTTCAGCCAATGCCTCATCCACGTTGTGGCCGTGCAGGATCACTTCGGCCCCATGGCTGCGTGTTGCCGCAAGCTTGGGCAGTGCAACACCGAGTGGCATGTAGATCCTGGCCTTGATTCCCAGGCTCTTGGCAGCCACAGCCACACCTTGGGCGTGATTACCGGCTGACGCCGCCACAACGCCCCGCTTTTTCTCGTCCGCGGACAGCCTGGCCATCCGCACGTAGGCGCCGCGGACCTTGAAGGAACCGGCACGCTGCAGGTTCTCACATTTGAAAAAGACGTTGCCGCCCACCATGGTGCCCAATGCGCGCGATGTCTCCACCGGAGTGCGGGTAATAATGCCTTCGAGCAGCTTCTGCGCCTCCAGGACATCGTCCAGATTGACGGGCAGGCTCTCGAGGTTATTCACGAACTATTCTCCTTTGGCGGATGATTCTCCGGTGGTGGTCTGGTTGGCAGCGCCTTCGTTGGCCTCATCGGTGTCCCGAATGGTTCCGAGGGTTGCCGCCGGCGGCGCGTCCCCAGGGTCCACCGGCACCAGTTCATGTTCCCACGTTCTGGCAGCAATGTAGCGAATCGAGGTGTTTGCTACGGCGAGGATCGGCACGGAGAACAGTGCCCCGGGAATGCCCGCAAGGTATGAACCTGCGGCAACGGACAAGATGACGGCCACCGGATGCAGCGCCACTGCCTTGCCCATGACCAGGGGCTGCAGGATGTGGCTTTCCAGTTGCTGGACGGCGAGGACGATCGCCAGCATGATCAGGGCGTTGATGGGACCGTTGGCAACCAATGCCAGGAGGACGGCGATGGCTCCGGTGACCAGGGCGCCCACTACGGGAATGAATGAACCAAGGAAGACAAGGACTGACAGGGGAAGTGCCAGGGGCACACCGATGATGGCAGCGCCGACGCCGATGCCGACGGCGTCCACGAAGGCCACGAACATCTGGATCCGCACATAGCTCACCATGGAGGCCCAGCCACGGCGTCCTGCCCCATAGCTCGCAGCCCGCGCTTTCCTGGGGAGCAGCCGGACCATAAATGACCAGATCCGCTCGCCCTCAAGAAGGAAGAAGATCAGGATAAAGAGGGCCAAAACAAGTCCGGCAGCAAAATGTCCGGCTGTACTGCCGAAGGACAGCGCACCGCTGAGGATGCTGCTGCTGTTGTTCTGCAGCGCAGCGACGCCCTCCTCGATATACGTGTCAATCTGGGCCGTGGTCAGGTGCAGCGGGCCGTCTGCCATCCATTGCTGGATCTGCTGTATGCCCGTCAGGGCCTCAGACCAAAGGTCACCGAAGCCGGTGATCAGCTGCCTGCCAACGAGGGTCAGCGCTCCGCCAATCAGGCCCAGGAATCCGAGGATGGTGATGGCGACGGCCAGGCCCTGCGGGACCCCCCGCTTTGCCATGAAATTGACTACCGGCGCGAGCAGCCCTGAGAGGAGCGAGGCCACCATCACCGGAATAATGAGGAAACTGATCTTGCTGAGGAGCCAGACAAGCGCACCGACCATCAGGAGGATCAGTCCAAGGCGCCAGGCCCACGAAGCCGCGATGCGGACTCCATAGGGAATGTCCTGGTCCAGCTGCTTGTCCGTCACCACCCTCATGGGTCCGGCCGGACCCGTCTTCGGCCCGGTTGGGGCGGTGGCTCCCTGCATGGGTTCTGAAGCGTTTTCCGGAGTCATAGCCCTATCCTTGCGCAGCCTGCTCCCTTTGCGAAACGGCATCAATGCCCCAGGTCATGGCGAACTCCGCACCGGGTTCGAGCCAGCTCAGGCCGTCGCCGGAATTAAACGCGTTCGCGGGTCCGGTCATCGGCTCGATCGCCACCACCAGTTCACGCCCAGGGTATTCAGTGGAAATAAAGACGTGGACGTACGGGCAGTTCTGGTCCTGCCACAGGCTGACGCTGCGGCCGTCGTCGGCCGTGAGTGTGTGGCGGGCCACGCCGCCGTCGTGCGTCAGGCCCGTAAAAGCAGCGTCCAGCCGGATGGCCCGGATGCGGCGGCCGGACCTGAAGTCGTGGTCCCCCCTTACGGGTTCCTCGCCACGCGGGATCAGCCGTCCGTCCGCCGTCAGTGTGGTTTCCGCCTGCACCGTAAGCACCAGGTCTGCCACAGGTACATCACCGACCCTCAGGTAGGGATGGGCGCCGAGGACAAACGGGGCCCGCTTGGCTGAGTCGTTGATCAAGGTCTGGCGCACCACGAGGCCGCCCTCTGCTGCCAGCGAGTATTCCACCTGATGCCGCACCAGGAACGGGTACCCGTGCTGCGGGAAGATGGTTGCCTCAAGGCTCACGGAGTGGGCCTGCTGGTCCAACGCGGCGTAGGCGGTATTCCTCAGAAGTCCGTGGATGGCGTTGTTCCGTGGAACTTCGGTGATGTCCAGCTGCTGCTTACGGCCGTCCAGGTACCACAGCCCGTCCTCCACCCGGTTGGCCCAGGGAGCCAGCGTTATGCCGGTGGCACCCGGCGGAATCTGGTCGTCGTCGTAGGTCTCCGTGAAGGGAACGCCGTCCACGCTGTACAGCCGGAGTCCGGCGGCCAGTTCAGTGACCACAGCTTTCGCATTCCCACGCTCAAGCACGTACTGCCGTCCGGTGGCGGGACGGTTACCCGGACGGCTGGCGGGAGCGCTGGCCGGACCAGACGGCGGATCGGATGGCGAAGAAGGGGTTTCAACGGGGGAATCAACTCCGGACCCGGCCGTCGAACTGACAGTGGAATCGGAGGGCCTTGCGGGCGTCTCTGGGCTCATGGGTAAAAGCTACAGCGCAGGGGCGTCTCCGCTCCAGCCCGGCGGTTCACGGCCCCATAAAAGGGTGCGTTGAAGTTAAATGTTATCTTTTGGTAGAAACTATTCACTTTCTGTGGAGTTGTGGGACAATTGGAGTGACAGCCAGCTCTCCGGCCACGCCTTCAAAGGACTGCACCATGATCAACATCACCGCTACCGGCCTCGCCGATGGCCGGGAACTCATCTATTTCGACGACCCCGGAACCACCAGCTTCCGAACGGGCGAGGCAGTGCGGGATCTCCGCCCCCTTCCGCCCCGCGGCGAACCCGGCGAGGTCAGGTTCGACGCCCTGACCCGGGAGTGGGTGGCAGTAGCAGCGCACCGCCAGAGCAGGACGCACCTGCCTCCGGCAGACCAGTGCCCCATCTGCCCCACCACGGCGGCCAATCCCTCCGAGATCCCGGCTTCGGACTACGACGTGGTGGTCTTCGAGAACCGCTTCCCCTCACTGGGCCCGGCAGTCGGCAACATCCCTGAGAACCCCGCCTGGGGCACCACCGGACCGGCGTTCGGCCGTTGTGAAGTCGTGTCTTTTACGCCGGACCACACAGGCTCCTTCAGCGGCCTCAGCGAAACCCGCGCCCGCACGGTTATTGAGGCGTGGTCGCACCGTACTGCGGCCCTCAGTGCCCTCCCAGAGATCAAGCAGGTCTTCCCCTTCGAGAACCGCGGGGCGGATATTGGCGTTACCCTGCACCATCCGCACGGCCAAATCTATGCCTACCCGTACATCACCCCGCGCGCCGGTGTAATGGCAGCCTCAGCCCAGAAGTTCCATGAGGAGGCCGATGGCCGCGCCACCTTGACCGGCTCGCTCCTGCATTCCGAACGCGAAGACGGCAGCCGGATGGTCCTCGAGGGAGACAACTTCAGCGCTTATGTTCCTTTCGCCGCCCGCTGGCCGTTGGAAATCCACCTTGTTCCGCACCGCCAGGTGGCAGACCTCGCCGGCCTGACCGGGGAGGAAAAGGATGAGCTTGCCTCGGTATACCTGGAACTCCTGCAGAAGCTTGATGCCCTGTACCCGACGCCTACGCCCTACATCTCGGCCTGGCACCAGGCGCCGCTGGAAGCAGCTTTCCGCAAGTCCGGCTACCTCCACCTCCAGATCACGTCCCCGCGGCGGGCCGCCGACAAATTGAAGTTCCTGGCGGGATCCGAAGCCGCTATGGGAGCCTTTATTAACGACACCACACCCGAGTCCGTTGCAGAACGACTCCGAGCCGTCTCAGTTCCGGGACAGGCCGGCACTTCCGCACCGGCACTCGCCCCAGCACTTCCGGAAGGCGCCACGGCATGAGCAAGCACAGGAGCGAAGGCGCAGCAGACGGAACCTCAGCGCCGCTGGAAACTGCTGCTCTCGTCAGCCGCTTTGAAGAGAGCTTCGGGAGGCTTCCGGACGGAGTCTGGCAGGCACCCGGGCGCGTAAACCTGATCGGTGAGCACACCGATTACAACGAGGGCTTCGTCCTGCCGTTCGCGATCGACAAAACCGCGCGCGTTGCGGTGGCAATCAGGCAGGATTCCACCATCAGGCTGCTGTCCACTTACGGCGGGCAGGGACTTACGACGGCGGACGCGGCCTCCCTGGATTCGGCTTCGGCCAAGGGATGGACCAAGTATCCGCTGGGCGTTATCTGGGCCCTGCAGCAAAAGGGCATTGACGTTCCTGGGCTTGACCTGTTGCTCGATTCCGACGTGCCGTTGGGTGCCGGGTTGTCCTCCTCCCACGCAATTGAGTGCGCCGTCATTTCCGCGCTCAACGACCTCACCGGGGCGGGGCTGATTCCCGAGGAAATGGTCCTTGCCACGCAGAAGGCGGAAAACGACTTCGTCGGTGCGCCTACGGGCATCATGGACCAGTCGGCGTCCCTCAGGGGCGCGAAGGGACACGCCGTTTTCCTTGACTGCCGCAACCAGGATGTCCAGCTGGTCCCGTTCGAGGCCGAGCCTGCGGGACTGGTCATGCTGGTGATTGATACCAAGGTGTCGCACTCGCATGCCGACGGCGGTTACGCATCCCGCCGTGCCTCGTGCGAACTTGGAGCTGAGGTGCTTGGCGTCCCTGCACTGCGCGATGTCACCGTCGGAGACCTGGAGGAGGCGGCCGGGCTGCTGGATGAGGTTACGTTCCGCCGGGTCCGGCACGTTGTCACGGAAAATGACCGCGTCCTGCAGACCGTGGAACTGCTCTCCAGCGAGGGCCCCGGAGCCATTGGTCCCCTGCTCGATGCCAGCCACGTGTCCATGCGGGACGACTTTGAGATCTCCTGCCCGGAACTGGACCTGGCCGTGGACATCTCACGGAAGAACGGCGCCATTGGCTCGCGCATGACGGGCGGCGGGTTCGGCGGCGCAGCGATCGCCCTCACCCCGGTGGCGGCAGAAGCGGAAGTCCGTGCCGCCGTCGTACGTGCCTTCGCCGATGCAGGGTTCGTCGCACCGGACATCTTCACCGTGACCCCGGCCGCAGGCGCGCACCGGGTCAGCTGATCTCCCAAGCGCCGGCTCCTGCGTTCCTGTCTGGCAAGCCGACAGGAACGCTCGCCAGACAGGAACCGTCACCATACAGGAATGGCCCCGCCACAAGGCGGGGCCATTCCTGTGTGCTTTGGAAGTCCTGGGACTTCAGGGGAGGTACTACTCCTCGCCCCGCAATATGGCCAGGAGCCGGATGATTTCAACGTAGAGCCAAACCAGCGTGACGGTCAGGCCGAACGCTGCCGTCCAGGCGAAGCGCTCGGGAGCACCGCTCTGCACTGCGGCTTCGATGGACGTGAAGTCCATGATCAGCGAGAACGCTGCCAGGCCGATGGCCAGGAGACCAATCAGGATCCCTACGATGCCGCTGCGCATCCCAAAGGGGTTGTCGGTGACACCAGTCCACATCATGACCAGGTTGACCACCGAGAAGACGGCATAGCCGATCATGGCGATCATAAAGAAACGCATGGCCTTGGGAGTGGCGCGGACCTTGCCGCTCTTGAACAGGACCAGCGTCACCGCGAAAACGGACAGGGTGCCAAGGACAGCCTGCAGGCCCAGGCCACCCCCGAAAGAGGCTTCAATAAAACGTGTGAGGCCGCCCAGGAAAAGGCCCTCAAGCGCCGCATAGGCCAGAATCAGGGCCGGTGATGGCTGCTTCTTGAACGTGTTGACCATTGCGAGCGCAAAGCCGCCCAGCGCGCCGACGATCATGAGCATGGTGGCGAGGCCCATGCTCACGAAGAGTGTCACGGCTGCGCCCACCAGCACTGCACCGAGGCAGAGGAAGGTCTTGACGATGACGTCGTCGTAGCTCATCCGGCCGGTGTCCAAGGGACCCGCTGCGGGACGGTTGTAGAGATCCTGCAGCTGCTCCTGGCTCATTGCCTGGGGCGGAGCGCCGTACTGGGTCTGGGTGCCGTACGCACCCTGGTTGCCCCATGGAGCCTGCGGAACAGGCGGTGCCTGGGTGGCTCCACGGAAATTCTTTCCGTTGAAGATCGGGTTTCCGCCAAGTGCCATTGCGGGTTTCCTCCATAGATATGACGAGACGAACGCGGTTTACGTGAACGTATAGTTCACGCTACCAATTTCCACGCTCCACCGGGCGGATTCGTTCCAGCATTCGGGCAGGCGCAACCCAAACGTAACCGGCCAGCCCCTAGCGGCTGCCTGGAGGCTTTCGATCAACGCGTGCCAGATCAACAAAAGTTTCACCAGTGGCTCCAAGCCGAATGGTTCCCCGCGCAGGGGAGTTGTTACCCGATCGCGATCAATGCGGCCATTTTTGGCGCTTTTTTGGAGGTTTGCGGCTGTAACATGGGCCAAGCGGGGGTGACGTTTCTCACATTTCGCGAGGATCGACGCCACTTCCGTTCCCGTCCGTTCGTAGCGTCCCACCGGCGCATCCGTTCCACCCCCAAGTGGAGGTTAACAATTTGAGAAGCGCACCCCAAGGCCCGCCCCGCCGGCGGCCACGCAGATTGCTGAAGGTGCTGGCGGCCGTGCCGGCCTTCGTCATCGCAATCCTGCTGGTCCTGGCTCCGGCAACGCAGGCCACGTCCCCTGCCCCGTCACCATCCCCCACGGGGCAGTCATTCCAGAACGCCATCAGCGGATTCCTTCGGGATGACACCCGCGCACCCCTCGCCGGCGTGACCATCACTGCCAAGAGCGGCGATTTCACCGGAACCACCGAGTCTGCCGAAAACGGCTCCTGGAGCATCGGAGTTCCCGCGCAGGGAACGTACGAGGTGGAGCTCGACGAGTCCACCCTCCCCGACGGCATCAAGCTCGCCGAAGGCCAGGAAAACCCCCGGACAGTCTCCTTCAGCCAGACGTCCAACCTCTCAGTCATATTCGCTTTCGGCAAAGGCATCGTGGTCCAGCAACAGGACTTCGGGCAGAACCTGCTTAACCGCCTGGTTGCTGGCTTGAGCTTCGGGCTCCTGCTGGCGCTGGCCGCTGTTGGGCTTTCCCTGATCTTCGGCACTACCGGCCTGACCAACTTCGCCCACGGCGAGATGGTCACCCTGGGAGCCGTCCTGGTCTTTGCCCTGAACGCCATGAACGTCCCGTTCTGGCTGGCCATCATCCTCGCCCTGGTGGGCGGCGGCCTCTTTGGCTATGCCCAGGATGCCGGGCTCTGGCGCCCGCTGCGTCGAAGGGGCATGAGCCTTGTACCCATGATGATCGTCAGCATCGGCCTGGCCCTTGCAGTGCGCTACATCATCCAGTTCTACTTCGGCGGCGCCACCCAGCAGCTGCCCTTCGCCCAAAGCGCGGAAATCCAGGTAGGCCCGATCTCCATCTCGCCGAACAACCTTTGGTCGCTGCTCATCAGCGCAGTGGTCATCAGCATTCTGGGAATCGTCCTTCTGAAGACGCGGCTGGGCAAGGCAACGCGTGCCGTCGCAGACAACCCAGCGCTGGCAGCCGCCTCCGGCATCGACGTCGACGGCGTCATCCGGCTCGTCTGGATCGTCGGCGGTGTCCTCGCGTCACTGGGCGGCATCCTGTGGGCCTATTACCGCCCCGGCGTCACCTTCGACATGGGTTCGCAGATCCTGCTCCTGATCTTCGCCGGCGTCACCCTGGGAGGCCTCGGCACGGTCTTCGGTGCATTGATCGGCTCCGTTGTGGTTGGCATCTTCGTTGAGCTCACCACGGTGTTCGGGCTCGCTGCCGACCTCAAGTACGTCGGCGCCCTTGTCATCATGATCGTTGTCCTCCTCTTCCGGCCCCAGGGAATCCTGGGTCGCCGTGAGCGTGTGGGTTAGGAGACCGCCATGGATTATGGATTCGCTTTTTCCAGTGCTTTTGGTGAACTGTTCAGCCCCACGACGGCGGCATACGCCCTCGCTGCGCTGGGCCTCGCCGTCCACTTCGGCTACTCGGGCCTGCTGAACTTCGGGCAGGCCGGCTTTATGGCCGTCGGGGCCTATGGTTTCGCGATCTCGACGCTCACGTTCGGGGTGCCGTTCTTCGTCGGCCTGCTGATCGCCATCATATGTTCGGTGATCTTCGCGCTCATCCTGGGTATCCCGACGCTCCGCCTGCGCGCGGATTACCTCGCCATTGTCACCATCGCGTCGGCCGAAATTGTCCGTTACATCGTCACCACCAACCAGCTCACGTCCGTCACCGGCTCCGCCAACGGCCTGGCAGCGTTCGAGGGCGGCTTTTATGCGCTCAACCCCTTCCCTGAGGGCAGTTACATGGGAATGAACAACCGCGACTTCTTCATCCGCGTGGTGGGCTGGTCCTTGGTTGCCGTGTGCTGTGTGCTGGTGTGGCTGCTGATGCGAAGCCCCTGGGGACGTGTCCTCAAGGGCATCCGTGAAGACGAAAATGCCGTGCGGTCGCTGGGCAAGAACGTCTACGCTTACAAGATGCAGGCCCTGGTTATCGGCGGCGTGCTCGGCGCCTTGGCGGGGATGATCTTCACCCTCCCCCGCGGCGCTGTGCAGCCCGCCAACTACGGCACCGAGCTGACCTTCTTCCTGTGGACCTGCCTGCTGCTTGGCGGCATGGCAACAGTCCTGGGTCCGGTCGTCGGCGCCATGATCTTCTGGGTGGTCCTGTCCCTTACCCAGAGCGTCCTCTACGGCCTGATCGAGTCAGGCGCAGTGACCTGGCTGACCACCGTCCAGGCCGGGCAGCTGCGCTACATCCTGGTGGGCTTCGCCCTGATGCTGTTGATGATCTTCAGGCCCCAGGGCGTCTTTGGCAATAAGAAGGAGCTGGCATTCGCATGAGCAGCAACGGCGAAAACGCCACACACGATTCCATCGATTACATGACCGATTCGCGGCCGATCGCCGCCGGGGACAATACCCCCGGCTGCAAGAAGCGCGATCCAATCCTGGTGGCAGAGAACGTCACCAGGAGCTTTGGCGGCATTAACGCCGTCGACGTCGAGTACCTGGAAATTCCCCGGCACAAGATCACGGCCCTGATCGGCCCGAACGGCGCCGGCAAAACCACGCTGTTCAACCTGCTGACGGGCTTTGACACACCCAACAGCGGCAAATGGCAGTTCGAGGGCAACAGCCTGGCGGGGGTCTCCTCCTATAAGGTGGCCCGGATGGGCATGGTGCGCACGTTCCAGCTGACCAAGGTCATGGGCAAGCTCACCGTTATGGAGAACATGCGCCTCGGCGCGTCCAACCAGGCCGGCGAAAGGTTGTCCAAGGCCCTGTTCAAGGGGATCTGGGGCGGCCAGGAAAAGCAGATCACCGAACAGGCAGAGGTCCTGCTGGAGAAGTTTAAGCTGGATGCCAAGAAGGACGACTACGCCGCTTCATTGTCCGGCGGCCAGCGCAAGCTCCTTGAAATGGCCCGGTCCCTAATGGTCCGGCCCAAGCTGGTGATGCTGGACGAGCCCATGGCCGGCGTCAACCCTGCCTTGACCCAGTCACTCCTGGATCACATCAAGAACCTTAAGTCCGAAGGCATGACAGTCCTGTTCGTTGAGCACGACATGCACATGGTCCGCCACATCGCCGACTGGGTGGTGGTCATGGCTGAAGGAAAGATTGTTGCCGAAGGCCCGCCCGGTGAAGTGATGAAGGACCCCGCCGTCATTGACGCATACCTTGGCGCCCACCACGACGTCGACCTCGGTGACGCCGAGGGCATCAAGGAACTTGAAGCCGAGCTTGAGGCGGATGAGGAATCAATCGTCGGCACCGAGAACGCTGGAATCATCGCGGTGGACTCCGTGGCCCCGGACCTCAAGTCCGGGCAAAACCGCACGGACCCGGAAACACCGGGCCGGCACAGCAAGGAGGCAGAATGAGCGCCACGAGCCCCGCAGCGGCTTCGGCTGCGGCACCCGCTGACGACTCCGTCGTTAAGGTCACCAACCTGGTGGCCGGTTACCTCCCCGGAGTTAACATCCTCAACGGCTGCAGCATCGAAGCCCGCAAGGGCGAGCTGATCGGCATTATTGGCCCCAACGGAGCCGGCAAGTCCACGCTCCTGAAGGCCATGTTCGGACTCGTCAAGGTGCACTCCGGCACCGTGGTGGTCCGCGGCAAGGACCTGACAGGGCTGAAGGCCAACAAGCTGGTCACCCAGGGCGTGGGTTTCGTCCCGCAGACCAACAACGTCTTCGCTGCACTGACCATCGAGGAAAACCTGCAGATGGGCATGTTCCAGCGGCCCAAGGACTTCGCCGAACGGTTCGACTTTGTGGCAGGCCTCTTCCCGGAGCTCGCCAAACGGCGTGCCCAGCGGGCCGGCTCATTGTCCGGTGGCGAACGCCAGATGGTGGCCATGGGACGTGCACTGATGATGGATCCTGCTGTTCTGCTCCTGGACGAGCCGTCCGCAGGCCTCTCCCCCGTCAAGCAGGACGAGACCTTCCTGCGTGTCCATGAGATCAACCGGGCCGGCGTTTCGGTCATCATGGTGGAGCAGAATGCCCGCCGTTGCCTGCAGATCTGCGACCGCGGCTACGTCCTGGACCAGGGCCGGGACGCCTACACGGGCACCGGCCGCGAGCTGATGAAGGATCCCAAGGTTATCCAGCTCTACCTGGGTACGCTGGCTGATGAGAACTAGGCACCAGTAAAACCGCAAAAGACAACCCCCGTCCGGCTGGTCCGGACGGGGGTTGTCTTTTGTGTCAGAAGACCGGCTTTACAGCTGGCCGAATTCTTCCTTGACGGGCTTGTAGGTGTTGTCTTCCTGGTACTCGTAGATACCGATGAAGGCTTCCGTGGGGTCACCGGCATCGGAGAACGTGATGGGACCGGACTGGCCGTCGTAGTCAATGTCCTCACCGTTGCGCAGGAGGGTCACGCAGGAGGCGAAGTTGTTGCACTTCTCGCCGCCTTCAGAGACTTCCTTCAGCTTTGCGGCGATGTCCACACCGTTGGTGCTTCCAGCAGCTTCAGAGGCAAGGGCAATGAGGTTGACGGCGTCGTACGATTCGCCGGCGTAGCTGTAGTCCTTCAGGGCCGGATCAATGGCCAGCAGGGACTGCTTGAAGGCATCCTTGGCGAACGTGCCGGGAATGGTTCCCTGCGCGCCCTTGAGGGTGCCTGGCTCGAAGTCCTTGCTGTAATCCGAGGTGTTGCCGTCCACGAGGAACAGCTGCGTGGGATCGATACCCTTGCCGGTCAGCAGCGGGACGATGCTCTTGGCCTGGTCGAACGTGATCAGGGCGATGGCGTCCGGCTTGGCGGCGATGACCTTGTCCACCTGGCTGCTGAACTGGGAATCACCCTCGTTGAACAGTTCCTCTGCCACGACCTGGCCGCCGGCTGCCTCAACAGCAGACTTGACGTTGGATGCCAGGCCCGTGCCGTAGGCGTCGTTGAGGACAATCATGCCGACGGTCTGGGCGCCACACGTAGCCATGTAGTTGCCCAGGACCTTGCCCTGCAGGACGTCTGACGGTGCAGTGCGCCAGTACAGGCCCTTGTCATCCCACGTGGTGAAGTCCGGGGATGTATTGGCGGGCGAGAAATGGATGACGCCGGCACCGGTGATCTGGTTAATCACGGTCTTGGAGACACCGGATGATGCTGCGCCGATGATGGCGCTGACGCCGGAGCCAAGGAGTGCGGTGGTGGACTGCGTGGCGATGTCGGTCTTGGTGTCGCCGGAGTCGCGGTGGATGACCTCAACCGGGTGGCCAAGGACACCGCCGGCCTCGTTGACTTCCTTGATGCCGAGGTTGACGCCCGCGATTTCGGGCGGGCCAAGGAAGGCCAGGGAACCGGTAGTGGGCAGCAGGGAACCGAGCTTCAGGGGAGCCGGAGCTGTGGTGGTGGACGCGGGCACGGAGCCCCCGCCGCCGGCCGTAGCGGTGGCCGTGCCGCCTGCACCTTCACCGGGAGCGGGACAGGAAATTCCTGACGCCGCTGCAGTGGTGGTGCTGTCCGTGGCGCTCGGGGTGGTGGTACCACCACAGGCTGTAGCCAGAAGGGCAAATCCGACGCCAAGCGCTGTGAGCTTGGCTGCGCGGGGTGCCCCCGGGGGGAGTGAAATCATTGAGAATCTCCTCGATCGAAAGGTGCGAACGGCCTTTGATGCGGATGGGTCAGGTGTTCCTGATTTAACTCAAGCTAATGCAATTTCTGCCCGAACATAAGTGACTTCGGTCACAGCCTTATAACAGTCGTTGCATATGCGGAATTAAACGACGGAAGCCGCCCGCACAGTGCGGACGGCTTCCGTGGCCACGTACCCCAGGTGGGACTCGAACCCACAACACGCGGATTTTAAGTCCGCTGCCTCTGCCAATTGGGCTACTGGGGCGCCGGGACAATGGTATCCCGTCACGGCGTAGGTCAGAGCCGGGCAAACGGCCCGGCATACCTGAAAGTGCCGTGGACTCCCCCTGGCCACAGAGCCAGCGGGAGGAACTGGAAGTAGTGCCCCCAGGAAGCATCCGGCGCCAATATCCCGAAGGAGTCGGCAGCAACGAATCCAAACCGCTCGTAATAGCCGGGGCTGCCCAGCAAGGCGATGCCCCGCTCGCCCGCGGCGTTGGCCCGCTTGATGGTCTCAGCCATCAATGCGGAGCCAATGCCGTGCTGCTGGAGCCTGGGAACCACCCCGATCGGCCCTAGCCCCAGCAATGGAAAGTCATCCACCCAACCCCTGGTGCTGATGGCATAGCCCACAATCCGGCCGTCGTACTCGGCGACGACGCTGAGTTCAGGAAGGTACTCAGCGCAATCAAACAGTTCCTCCAGCAGGCCCACCTCCACGATGGGTCCCTCAACAGGACGGCCGGTCACGGGCGAGACGGCAAACGCCTCACCGATCAGCCCCAGGATGGCCGGTCGGTCAGCAGGCGTCTCGCTCCTGAGCACCAGCGTGTCAGCAACGGCAGCCGGTTCCTGGCCTGATTGCGCGGCCGACAATTCCCTGAGGGTCTCCATGGCGCGCTCGGCATCCGCGGCCGGGACAAGCAGGTGGTCATGGTGGAATCCGGCCAGCACGTTGCAGCTGATATGTGCCGCAGTCAGTGCGGTACTCACCGCAGCCGTCAGGCCCACGGCCTCAAGCGCCGAGCGGACATCCAGGGTGATCCATGCTGCAATGAAGGAGTAGTCCAGGCCAAGCTCATCAGCGCGCTCCCTGGACAGGACCGCCGTCGTTCCTTCTGCTTCACGGATCACCGCAGCGACAGAATCCTCCACGGGACGGCCTTCGGGCCACAGCGCATACACGTACTCGCCCGCACGCAGGGACGGCGTGAGCGACGACAGGAGGGAAGGCAGGTGGGTCTGGTCGATCATACGGACAGTCTAGGCATGCGCACCGCCGCCGGCCCGGCCAAACCCCGCAACACGCAAAACGGCGGCCGCCCCTTTACGGGAGCGGCCGCCGTCGAAAATCCGGATGGTGAAAGCCGGACGTTGAAAAACGAACCTACTTGGCCTGCGCCGAAACGGTCTGCTGCGAATCCACCTTGGTGGCCTCAGCCGAACCGGGGGCACCGGCCACCGGAGCGCCAGCAACCTTTTCCGGAGCTGCTGCTGCGGCCGGCTTGGGAGCCGGGGTGGCTGCGGCAACGAAGGAAGCCCGCGGCCGGTCAAGGTCGATCAGCTGGGTGAGGTCGCGGCCGGCAAAGAAGCGGACGATCCAGTTGAAGACGACGCGGAACTTGCGCTCGAACGTGGGCATGGCCATGCCGTGGTAGCCACGGTGTGCCAGCCAGGCCAGCGGGCCCTTGAGCCCGATGCGGCCCAGGAGGTTGATGTTGGCAACGCCCTTCCACTCACCAAAACCGGCAACAGCGCCGAGGTTCTTGTGCTTGTAATCGTGGAGCGGCTTCTCCCAGCGCGAGGCCCACAGGTTCTTCGCGAGGAGCTTGGCCTGGCGCAGCGCGTGCTGGGCGTTGGGAACGCAGGTGCCATCCGGCAGGCCGCTGCCCGTGAGGTCCGGAACGGCGGCGATGTCGCCGGCGGCCCAGGCGTTCTCGATGATGCCTTCGTCTCCGCCGATGCGGAGGTCAGGCAACGTGCGGACGCGGCCGCGCGGTTCCAGCGGGAAGTCGGTGGAACGGACCATGGGGTTGGCCTGTACACCGGCGGCCCAGATGAGGGTGTCCGCCTCGAATTCCTGG
Organism: Pseudarthrobacter sp. J47; assembly: GCF_049810315.1. Lineage (GTDB taxonomy): Bacteria > Actinomycetota > Actinomycetes > Actinomycetales > Micrococcaceae > Arthrobacter. Next base: position 1,117,316 of record NZ_CP187358.1, on the reverse strand, counting down.
GCCGGGGACTTGTCCGCCATGTTGATCAGCTTGATGGAGGTCTCGGCGTTGTCCAGCGAGGTGTTCAGCAGAACTTCGATGCCGCGGCTGCGCAGGTGCTCAACAACCCACTCGGCCTGGCTCTGGGTGACCTCGGGCATGATGCGGCCCATGGCTTCAACCAGGACGAAGCGGACTTCCTCCTGCTTGATGCGCGGGTTGTTCTTCACTGCAGCGCGGGCGAGGTCTTCCAGCTCGGTGATGCACTCGATACCGGCAAAGCCGCCGCCGACAACCACGAAGGTCAGGGCCTTGGCGCGGGCTGCGGGGTCCGTCATGGTGGAGGCAACCTCGATGCGGTCCAGCACCTTGTTGCGCAGCGCCACTGCCTCTTCGATGGTCTTCAGGCCGATGCCCTTGTCCGCCAGGCCCTTGATGGGGAAGGTGCGGGTGATGGCACCGGCGGCGAGGACGACGTCGAAGTAAGGGATCTCGAAGTTTTCGCCACCATCTGCCGGGGAAATCACGGCAGTGCGGTTCGCGTGGTCAATCGAGGTGACGCGGCCCTGGATGAGCTCGGTCTGCTTGAGGTGCTGGCGGTGGGAAACCACTGCGTGGCGCGCCTCAATGTTGCCGCCGGCTACTTCCGGCAGGAAGGGCTGGTAAGTCATGTAGGGCAGTGGATCCACGAGGGTGACGATGCCACCTGCATTCGCGATCTTCTTCTGCAGTTTGAGTGCTACGTACAGGCCGACGTATCCGCCGCCGACGACGAGTACCCGGGGACGGTCCTGGAGCTCTGGGGTGGTTGCCATAGCTTAAGAGTACAACACTTTGTGAAAATCTTCACTAGCTGGGCTTGGGGCCCTGCTCGACTGTCTGCACCACCCCCGTATCCGCTTCCTCGCGCAGTAATGCGGGGTTTTTGTACGCCCGGCGCAGCTGGATCGCGGCAACCACCACCATCGCTACAAACAGCAAGGCAAACCCGATAACGACGGCGCCCGCCACCACAGAATCCCGCGCGGAAGGAGGAACTGCGGCCGGGACAGTCGCGGCCGGCAACGTGGGTACGGCCGGGGCCACTTCGGAGGTCGGCGCAGGGGCGGCAGTCGGGGCCTGGCCACGGCGGTGGACCTGGATCCAGCCTGCAATGGTGCCCAGCGGATTCTGGCTTACCTTTGGCACGTCCGCTTTCAGGGCCGCCTCCGCGTCCAGCACGCCAAACCCGTACAGCGGGTCCTTGCCCGGGGCACCCGCATCCTTGGCGGTGGCCACGATCCTGTTGATGACGTCGCGGGCGGGCATGTCCGGCCATTTGGACCTGATCAGTGCAGCCACCCCGGCGACGATAGGCGTAGCTCCGGAGGTGCCCTCCCATTCCGCATATTGGCCACCGGGAAGGCCGCCCACGAGGTCTTCTGCCGGCGCGGCGACGCCAATGGCAATCCCTTGGGAGGACGAATCGACGCTTGCCACTCCGGAGCGGTCAAGGCCGGCGACCGTCAGCACTCCGGGAACGGTGGCCGGCGCGCCCACCTGGACGTTGCCGCCCACCCGGTTGCCAGCGGCGGCAACAATAACCACGTCTTTCTGCTCCGCGTAAAGGAACGCGGCGTCCCAGCTTTGCGGCCACTGGGGGGACGTGCTGCCCAGCGAAATGTTGATCACGGACGCCCCGTTGTCAACAGCCCAGCGCACTGCCTCCGGAATCTGGTCCAGATCGCTCTTGCCACCGGGGTTGACGGAACCAAGCCAGGTCGAAACCGACAGGATCTCAGCCTCCGGCGCCACCCCGATGATGCCGTCCGGTCCGCCGGCAGTGGGTGAAGCACTGGGCGTAGGAGACGCCGAGGGGCTGGGGCTTGCGGTACTGGGAGCGGGATGACCCCGGCCGGCCAGCATGGTGGCCACGAGCGTGCCGTGTTCAGGCTTGGCGCCAATGCTCTTCAGGCCATCCGGGCTGCCTGCTCCGGATGCATCAAAGCCGCCGGTAACTGCACCCTTGAGGTCAGGGTGGCTGGCGTCCACACCGCTGTCGATCACGGCAACCTTGACCCCTGCTCCCTTGGAGACCTCCCAGGCCTTGGTGATGCCGGAGCCGCCCAGCCAGTGTTCCTTGTCCCGGATATCATCCGCTGCTGCGGGGAGCGCGGAGCCCACAAGCAGCCCGCTTCCCGCCAGAACTGCGGCCAGCAGGGTTGCTGCGATCCGTTGAAGCCGGACTGGTGCTCTGGTCATTGCGTTCCAATGCTCGTGCGGTGAACCCGGCCGGTGTGGCAGTCAGCCGATGCTCAGGGCAATTCCGTCCAGAATATCGTGCTCGCTGGCGGTGGCTGAATCGATGCGCCCGCCGGTCAGGCCCGCGAGGCGTTCCAGGATGCGACGCCACACCAGCGCGCCGGCGCCGATCACGTCCACCCGGCCGGGGTGCATGTACGGCAGTGCCGCACGCTCCGCCCGGGGGCTGGTCAGGAGGTCATCAGCCGCATCGCGGAGTTCCTTGATGCTCAGCTGTGCGCCGTGGATGGACGAAGGCAGGTACTCCGGCAGCTTCAAGGCGTGGGCCGTGATGGTGGTAATGGAGCCGGCAACACCCACGACGGCGGTGGCCTGCTCCAGTGGAACGGCGCGCCGTGCAGCATCGATGGCCGCGTCGACGTCAGCTTCTGCGGCAGCGATCTGTTCGGGGGTGGGCGGATCGTCGCGGAGGTGCCGCTCGGTCATCCGGACGCAGCCGACGTCGACGGACAGTGCCGCGGTCACGCCGTCGGCAGTACCGAGAACAAACTCGGTGCTGCCGCCGCCAAGGTCGACTACAAGAACCTGGTCCCCTTCGGCGATCGGCAGGACGCTGCTGGCGCCGGCGAAGGACAGCGCGGCCTCTTCGGCCCCGGAAATCACTTCCGGCTCAACGCCCAGGAGCTCCCGGACGCCGTCGATAAATACATCCCTGTTGCGTGCATCGCGGGTGGCTGACGTTGCCACGAAGCGGACCGCCGTGGCCTGGTGTTCCTTGATGAGCCGGGCGTAGTCGGCCGTGGCTGCAAGCGTGCGCTCCAGGGCTTCCGCGGCGAACTCCCCCGTGGCGTCCACGCCCTGGCCCAGCCGGACCACGCGCATTTCGCGGACCACGTCCGTGAGGTGGGGCTGCCCACCCGATCGGTCGATATCAGCTATCAACAGGCGGATGGAGTTCGTGCCGCAGTCGATGGCGGCGACGCGGGTCACTGGGCGCTCCCGGTGTTGGAAGACCCCGTGCCGGAGGACTTACGGACGGGTGCCGGGCGGCCAACAATGTCCGGCAGGCCTTGCGGGCCATGCCGGCTCAAGTCGCGGTCCGGCGCTTCGCCCGCTGTATCCCAGGCGCCCTCGCAGTAGCAGCGGTCTGCTGTCCACCATTCACTGATCAGGTCCAGTGCTTCGTCGCCGAGCGGGTTGACGCCGGGTCCCGCGGCCAGTGAGTGGCCCACCAGCACGTGCAGGCACTTGACGCGGGTGGGCATGCCACCGGCTGAGACGCCGTCGATTTCGGGCACCGGGCCAATGCCGGAGCGGGCGCCGATCTCTTCGCGGGCCTTGAGGTATTCCTCGTGCGCGGCACGGTACTGGCCTGCCAGGGCTTCATCGCCTTCAAGCCGCCCGTTCATGGTGTTCATGGTGCCGCCGGCCTCAAGCCGGGAAACCGCAGCAGTAATGACCGGGTGCGTCAGGTAGAAAGTCGTAGGAAACGGGGTGCCGTTGCTGAGCCGCGGCGCGGTTGCCGCCACCAGGGGGTTGCCGCAGACACAGCGGGCAGGGATCTCGACGACGTCGCGCACCGGCCGCCCCAGCTGGCGGCTGAGCACGTCCAGGTCCTGCGGCGTGGGCCGACGGGATTCCTCCGTTGCGGGTGCCTCATTCGGTTCCATGGCTGTCCTTCCTGCCCGGGTTGGTCCGCCGCTGTGGCGTCGGACGTGCGGCGGGCACCGCGGGGTGAAAGTGGAGCCGGCCTGCTTGGGCGTTCACTCAGTGGGCACGGTTCAGTCCGTGCCGGCGCGCTTGACGGACTCCCACAGGGCGTCCACCCATGGCACGTCCACCGGACTTCCGGCAGCTGCGCCCGGAACTGCTTCCGGGAGTGCTTCCGCCGGCAGGTCGCTGCCAAACACCCAGTAACTGGTCTCACCGGGCATAACCATGTTAATGCGGTCGCGGGCCTGCTGTTTCACGTAGTTGGGATCCTGCCACCGCGAGATCTGCTGGTTCAGCTGGTCCTGCTCCGCCTGCTTGCTCGCGATATCCGCGTTCAGGGCCGCGATTTCCGCCCGTTTGTCGATATAGATCTTCACCGTCGGCGCCAGCATCACTGTGATGGCAATCATCACGACGGCAAGGGCCAGCATCCTGCCCGAGAAGGCTTTCGCGGGAACCGGGTCCAGGTCCTCCGCTGCCTCGGCACCGGCGTCGGGCGCATCTTTTTTCTTCGCTGTGCTGGATTTCGCGGTGTTGGATTTCGCGGTGTTGGATTTCGCGGTGCCGGATTTCCCGGCAGCAGACTTCCCTACACCAGACGTTGCAGTACCCGACTTCGCAGTAGCGGATTTCGCGGCTCCTGACGTTCCCTCGCCGGGCTTGGATCCACCTGCCGCAGCGGATGCACTGCCGGATGTGCCGGCGTGTGTGCTGCCAGTGCCGCCCTTGCCGGCGGGACCACGCGCACCGCCACCAAAATCGGCGCGTATTACGTCTGCGCCCTGGCCGGCGTCCTTTTCGGCTTCCGGTGCCCGGGCGGGGGACGTAACCCTGGGAACGTTGGGTCGGCGGGTTGCCATGACACTCCTGTAACGTGATGCAGCCGGCGGCCGGGACTCGATCCAACAACAAGACCGGCAGCCATGGTCATTCCACCATAGCCACCGGTCTGTTGATTGGGCGGGTATTAGCCCTTGAAACGCGGGAACGCGCTGCGGCCTGCGTAGCGCGCGGCGTCGTCCAGTTCCTCTTCGATGCGCAGCAGCTGGTTGTACTTGGCTACGCGCTCGGAGCGGGCCGGAGCACCGGTCTTGATCTGGCCGGCGTTGGTTGCCACAGCGATGTCAGCGATGGTGGTGTCCTCGGTTTCGCCGGAGCGGTGCGAGGTGATGGTGGTGTAACCGGCACGCTGCGCCAGGCTGACGGCGTCGAGCGTTTCGGTCAGGGAGCCGATCTGGTTGACCTTCACCAGCAGCGAGTTCGCGGTGCTGGTGTCCAGGCCCTGCTGCAGGCGGACGGGGTTGGTGACGAAGAGGTCATCGCCCACCAGCTGGACCTTGTCACCGATGGCGTCGGTGAGGGTCTTCCAGCCATCCCAGTCGTTCTCATCCAGCGGGTCCTCGATGGAGACCAGCGGGTAGTCGGCAACGAGCTCGGCGTAGTAGGCGCTCATGTCGTTGGCGCTCAGCGCCTTGCCTTCGAACTGGTAGGCGCCGTCCTTGAAGAACTCGGAGGAGGCAACGTCCAGGGCCAGGGCGATGTCCTTGCCCGGGGTGTAGCCGGCGTTCTTGATGGCTTCCTGGATCAGGTCCAGTGCGGCGCGGTTGGACGGCAGGTTCGGTGCGAAGCCGCCTTCGTCGCCGAGGCCGGTGGACAGGCCCTTCTCCTGGAGCACTGCCTTGAGGGCGTGGTAGACCTCAACGCCCCAGCGCAGTCCCTCGGAGAAGGTCTCGGCGCCGATCGGAGCAACCATGAATTCCTGGATGTCGACGTCGGAGTCAGCGTGCGAGCCACCGTTGAGGATGTTCATCAGCGGTACGGGCAGGACGTGCGCGTTGGGGCCGCCCAGGTACTTGTAGAGCGGCAGGTCTGCCGAGGCTGCTGCTGCGTTGGCGACGGCGAGCGAAACGCCCAGGATGGCGTTGGCGCCCAGCTTGCCCTTGTTCGGGGTGCCGTCGAGGTCGATCATGGCCTGGTCGATGCTGCGCTGGTCCGTGGCGTCGAATCCGGTGAGGGCCGGCGCGATCTGGTCGATGACGGCGTCAACGGCCTTCTGCACACCCTTGCCCAGGTAACGTCCCTTGTCCCCATCGCGGAGTTCAACGGCTTCGTGCTCACCGGTGGAAGCACCGGAAGGAACAGCTGCACGGCCAATCTGGCCATCGGAAAGCAGTACTTCAACTTCTACGGTCGGGTTGCCGCGGGAATCGAGGATCTCGCGGGCGTGGATGGCATCGATAAGCGCCATGAATTTGCTCCTTATGGTGAAGCGATCTACTGGGAAACTTGGGAGAGGTGGACCACCTCGTCAGGGTCTAGCCTAGTCCAGAGTGTCCCGCGTTACGGCAAGGCATCCTGCGTTACACGCCTGATGGCGCCGCGCAGCGCACGCTCGGCGTCCAGGCCCTTGCCGCGGGCAGAACGTACGACGGCGAGGAGGTAGTCACCGAGTTCTTCTTCCGTATCTGCGGTGGGCACCTGCGCCGCGGCGACGGGAGTGCCGGCGCGTTCGGCCCGGTCCAGGACCTTTTGCGCCTTGGCCAGTGCGGGCAGGGATTCGGGGATTCCCTCGAAGGGGCTGCCGCGGCCGGGCATCTCAGCCTTTTTCACCGCGTCCCACTTGAGCTCGATCTCCTCCACAGTGGCGGCGAAGGAGTCCTGGAGGGTGCCGTCCGGCCGGAAGACATGGGGGTTCCGGCGGACCATCTTGGCGGACAACCCCTGGATGACGTCTGCCAGGTTGAAGGATCCGCGTTCTTCGGCGAGCCGTGCATGGAGCACCACCTGCAGCAGCACATCCCCCAGTTCGCCGCGGAGGTCCTCGTCCGGGCCGCCGGATTCAATGGTTTCCGCGGTTTCGTAGGCTTCCTCGATCAGGTACTCCACCAGCGACGCATGGGTTAGGGCCCCCATCCACGGGCAGTGCTGCCGCAGGGCGGCAATTTGTGCAACCAGGTCGGCTGCGGCTTCCCCAAGTGAGGAAGCCGCAGCCGGCCCGGAATACGCCGGCAAATCCTTAGCCAAGGTTGCCGTAGGCGTCGTTGATGTATTCCACCAGTGCCTCTTTTTCCTCCAGGGGCAGGAAGGCGGCTTCGGCAGCGTTCAGGGTGAGTTCCAGGAGGTCGTCAAGATCGTAGTCGAACGTTTCCACCAGGAGTTCAAATTCGTCAGTGAGGGTTACGCCGCTCATCAGCCGGTTGTCCGTGTTGATGGTGACGTTGAAGCCCAGCTGGTACAGCATGTCCAGCGGGTGGCTTTCGATCCCCTCACCGAAGCCGGCGATCGCCCCGGTCTGCAGGTTGGAGGAAGGGCAGATTTCCAGGGCGATTCCGCGGTCGCGGACCCAGCTGGACAGGTCGCCCAGGGTGACCAGGCCGATGTTCGCGTCATCTTCGCCGGTGAAATCCGTGACACCGTTTTGGGCGTCCTCATCGTCGTCGAATTCCACCAGGATGTCCTCGGCGATCCGGACGCCATGGCCCAGGCGCAGTGCGCGGCCGTCAACCAGGGCGGACTGGATGCTTTCCAGGCCCGCGGCCTCGCCGGCGTGGACGGTGGCGGGGAAATTGTTCTGGGCAAGGTAAGTGAATGCCTCGCGGAAGCGGGCGGGCAGGAATCCGTCCTCGGCGCCTGCGATGTCGAAGCCAACCGCTCCCCTGTTGCGGTGCCGGACGGCCAGCTCGGCGATCTCCTGGCCGCGGTCGGCGTGCCGCATGGCGGTGATGAGCTGGCCCACCTGGATTTCGCGGCCGGTTTCGGCAACTGCCTCGGTACCGGCTTCCAGACCCTCCTGGATGGCCTCTACGGCTTCGTCCAGGGTGAGGCCCTTCTGCAGGTGCTGCTCCGGTGCCCAGCGCACCTCGCCGTACACAACGCCGTCGTCCGCCAGGTCCTCAACGAATTCCTTGGCAACGCGGAAGAGGCCCTCTTTGGTCTGCATCACGGCGATGGTGTGGTCGAACGTCTCAAGGTAGCGGACCAGGGAACCGGAGTTCGCGGACTCCCGGAACCACTCACCGAGCGCCACCGGATCCGTGGACGGCAACTGGTGCCCCACGGCTTCGGCCAGCTCAATAATGGTGGCCGGCCGGAGCCCGCCGTCCAGGTGGTCGTGGAGGGAAACCTTGGGGAGGCTCTTCAGGTCGAAATCGATGGCAGGGGCAGCGTCAGCAATAGGCTCAGTCACGTTCCAACCTTAGGGTTGGTGCGCTGCTAATGCCAGCCGCTATTTCCCGCCGGTCTCAGGCTTCACCCGGGCAGCCAGCAGGGATGGAGCCGGTGCGGTGGTGGGCGTAGCCCCGGACGGTCCGCCGTCCAGCCATTCGTCAACCTCAGCCGCGTCCTTGCGGGCCAGGTGCTGGTGCCACCAGCGCAGCAGGTGGTCAAGGGCAATGCCCAGTACGATCGCGAAGACAACGGCGATTCCCGCGCTGAGCAGCGGGTTGTGGTGCAGCCAGGGGAAAGAGCTGGCCAGCAGTCCGATACCGATCGAGTACCCCACCCAGGTGATGCACGCGAAGGCATCGAGCAGGAAGAACCGCCGGTGGGAAAAGCCCGTGCTTCCGGCGACATAGTTGACGGCGACGCGGCCCCAGGGGATGTACCTGGCTGTGAAGATCAGGACGGCCCCACGCTTATCAAGTTCATAGCGGGCCCAGCCGAGGACCTTCCGGACCTTGGGCCGGCGCATCCATTTCCAGCGCTCCAGGCCGATCTTCCGGCCGAGCATAAAGGCCATGTTGTCCCCGGCGATGGCCCCGATCAGTGCGGTGGTTCCGAGGATCCACAAATTGGGTTCGCCGCTGACCCTGGCGAAGGCCGCGAGGGCAACGATCAGGGTCTCGCTGGGCACCACCATGGCAAAGCCGTCAACGAAGAAAAACAGCAGGAGGATGGGATAAATCCACCATTGCCCTGCTGCATGGAGTACTGCGTCATTGATAAACTCCACGCGGGTCGCGCTCCTAGCGAAAATGATGCTGCCACAGGTAACTGAACGGGTTATTCAGTGTCCCATGGCCGGGGCGTCGTTCGCTACGCTCCAGCCATGGGAACCTGCTCTCCACGCTAACGGTTCAGGGTGGCCACAACGTCGCCCCGGAGGCTGATTTACGGGCCACAAGCGTCCGCCCACGGGTGGACAACGCTGGGCGCGCCTGCTGGTGCCTAACGGAAAATCAGGGTCCGGTTCAGGGTTGCGTCAGGGTCCGCTCAGGGGCCGTGGTCGCGCATCCGCTCCACTACCGGCTCCTTGCCCCGGATCTTGTTGATCACCACGTCCACCACGATGCCCAGGGCTACGGCGCAGACGATCGCGATGACGGCGGCCAGCAGGTGGTTGTCCTTGAACCAGTTGCCAAAAAACAACCCGATGGAAACGGAATAGGCCGCCCACAGTACCGCCGACATCAGGGTCAGGGTAAGGAACCGGAAGTGCGCATAATGCGTGGCACCCGCTGTGAGGTTCACTGCCACCCGGCCTATGGGGATGAACCGCGCCACCAGGATCAGCGACGCCGGCCGCTTCCGCAGTTCACCGCCCGCCCACCGGAACGCCGCCTGCATCCGAGGCCCGCGCATCCACCGCCACCGTCGGGTGCCCACCTTACGGCCGATCAGGTAGGCGATGTTGTCTCCGCTGAACGCCCCCAGGGCAGCAACCAGCATCAGCAGGCCTGCGTGCGGCTCCCCGGCGCTGGCAGAGACCGCAGCCAGTCCCACCACAACCGATTCACTGGGGACGGGTGGGAAGAAACCGTCAATGATGCAGCAGGCAAGAACCAGCAGCAGCACCCAGGGTTGGCTGGCACCCGCCAGGATGAAATCGTTGATGGCCTGCATGGACCTACGCGATCCGGTCGATAATCAGCTGCTGGGCGGGCCTGGCGCCTTCGGGTGCAATAACCACCGCCTGTTCCAGGGCCTCCTTTGCCCGGGCGAACCGTTCCGGCGTATCAGTCAACAGCGTCATCAAGGGCTCTCCTGCGCGGACCGTGGCACCTGGTTTGGCATGCATCCGGACGCCGGCCCCGGCCTGTACGGCGTCTTCCTTACGGGCACGCCCGGCGCCGAGGCGCCATGCCGCCACGCCCACGGCCATGGCGTCCAGTTCCACCAGCACCCCGTCGGCAGGCGCGTAGATGGTTTCCGATTCCCTGGCAACCGGCAGCGCGGCACGGGGATCACCGCCCTGTGCTTCGATCATGCGGTTCCAGACGTCCATGGCCCGGCCGTCCTTCAAGGCCGCCGCGGGATCTGCGTTATGTACCCCCGCGCAGGCCAGCATTTCCTCTGCCAGGCGGACCGTCAGTTCGACGACGTCTTCCGGGCCACCGCCGGCCAGTACCTCCACAGACTCTTCGACCTCGATCGCGTTGCCCGCGGTCAGGCCCAGCGGGGTGTTCATGTTGGTCAGCAAGGCAACGGTGTTCACGCCTGCGTCCTTGCCCAGTTCCACCATGGTCCGGGCAAGCTCTCGGGCCATGTCCTCATCCTTCATAAAGGCACCCGAGCCAACCTTGACGTCCAGGACCAGCGATCCGGTTCCTTCCGCGATCTTCTTGCTCATGATGGAGGACGCAATCAGCGGAATCGCCTCCACGGTGCCTGTGACGTCCCGGAGCGCGTAAAGCTTCTTGTCTGCAGGCGCCAGCCCCGCCCCCGCGGCACAGATCACTGCCCCCACGTCCTGGAGCTGGGCAAGCATCTCTTCATTGCTCAGTGAAGCCCGCCAACCCGGGATGGATTCCAGCTTGTCCAGCGTCCCGCCGGTGTGGCCCAGGCCGCGGCCGGAAAGCTGCGGCACGGCCACGCCGAACACCGCCACCAGCGGTGCCAGGGGGAGGGTGATCTTGTCCCCCACGCCTCCGGTACTGTGCTTGTCGCTGGTTTGCTTAGTGCCGCCGTCGGGCGTTCTTAGGCTTGAAAAGTCCATCCGCTCCCCCGAGGCGATCATCGCCCGCGTCCAGCGTGCAATCTCGCTGCGGTCCATCCCGTTGAGCAGGATGGCCATGTTCAGCGCCGCCATCTGCTCATCGGCAATGGCACCGCGGGTGTAGGCGTCAATGGTCCAGTCAATCTGCTCGGGAGTCAGGACGCCTTTGTCGCGCTTGATGCGGATGATATCGACGGCGTCGAAGGCTTCGTGCGCGGGAGCAGGGTTGGGATGGTTCACCGGGGATCCTCCAGGTGTTCGGGACCGAAGGCGTCAGGTAACACCTGGTCCATGGTTTTAATGCCTTGGGTTGTCATCAGCTCCATGTCCGGAGCCCTGAATTCGTAGAGCAGCTGGCGGCAACGGCCGCAGGGCATCAGCACGTTGCCCGCACCGTCCACGCAGTAGAAGGCGCGGAGCCTTCCGCCGCCGCTCATGTGCAGATTGCCCACCAGGGCACATTCGGCGCACAGCGTCAGCCCGTAGCTTGCGTTTTCCACGTTGCAGCCGCTGACAATCCTGCCATCGGTTGTGAGGGCCGCTGCCCCCACCGGGAACTTCGAGTACGGTGCGTAAGCGTTGCGCATGGCAGCCTGTGCAGCGGCCTCGAGCGCGCTCCAGTCCACGGCGGTGGTCGAGCCTGTCACGGCCGTCAACCCTTGACGTACGGGATGCCGCTGGCCGCGGGTCCCCTCGATTTGCCCACCAGCCCGGCGACGGCGAGGACTGTCACCAGGTACGGCAGCATGGCCATGAACTGGCTGGGTACCGGCGTTCCGATGATGGTGACGATGCTCTGCAGGTTGTCCGCGAAGCCGAAGAGCAGCGCCGCGAAGAACGCGCCGATCGGGTTCCAACGGCCAAAGATCAGGGCCGCCAGCGCAATAAAGCCTCGACCGCCGGAGATTTCCTTGGTGAAGGAGTCGATGGCCACCAGGGTGAAGAAGGATCCGCCGATACCGGCGATGGCGCCGCCGAGCGTGACGTTCCAGAAGCGCGTGGCGTTGACCTTGATGCCCATGGTGTCAGCGGCCTGGGGATGCTCGCCCACGGCGCGGACGCGCAGCCCCCATTTGGTCTTGAAGAGACCCACCCACACCACGGCAACGGCCACGTACATCAGGTAACCCACCAGGGACTGCTTGAACAGGATGGGCCCGATGATCGGGATGCTGGACAGCACCGGGATATCGATGATCCCCAGCCCCGGTGGGGAGTTGAAGTGCGCCGAGTCCTCCTGCATCACGGTGCTGAAGAGGAAGCCGGTGACGCCGGAAACCAGCACGTTGAGCACCACGCCCACAATGATCTGGTTGACCAGGTACTTGATGCTGAACACTGCCAGCACCATGGAGACGACAGCCCCGGCGACGGCAGCGGCTGCCAGGCCGATGAAGGCATTCTGCGTAATGCTGGCAACAATCGCCGCGGTAAAGGCGCCGCCCAGCAACTGGCCTTCGATCGCGATGTTTACTACGCCTACTCGCTCGCACAGCACGCCGGAAAGCGAGCCGAAGACCAGCGGGACGGCCAGGGTGACGGACCCGGCAATCAGGCCGGCCAGGGAAATGCTGGGAGTGCGGGCACCGCCCACCACCCACACCAGGAACGCCGCTGCGAAGAGCACAATAAACGCGATGACCACCCATGTTGGCGTGGGCCGGTCCTTGGTCTTGAGGAAGACGGAGTACGCGGCCAGGCCCAGCATCAGCACGGATAGGACGATTCCGCCGGCCAGCGCATTGACTTCCACAGCGGGCAGCTGGAAGAAGTCGCTGCCGGTGGAGATTCCGAACGTGGCCGTCTGGTTGGGCGCCATCAGTCCGAAGAAAACGAGGGCCACAATACCCAACGCACCCAGCAGGACCGGGATCTTCCAGGTCACCGGTTTCGCGGAAGTGGACTGGAGGCCTTCTGCTCCGCTGGCGTCCTGCGGCGTTCCGGGCCGGGGCGACGTTGCTGTTGTGCTCATGCTGCACCTCCGGTGGCTGCTGTCTCGGTATCGCGTGGTCCGCGGGATTCAGGCGTGGCGCCGTTCCTGCGGGATGTGGTCTTCTTCTTGCGGGGGTTCAGCCCGAACACTGCGCGCACCAGCGGCGGAGCCGCGATGAACAGGACGATCAGTGACTGGACCACCAGGACAATGTCGATGGGCGTGCCGGTCTGGATCTGCATCTGCACGGCTCCGGCGCGGAAGGCGCCAAACAGCAGGCCGGCCGCGAAGGTTCCCCACGGCGTCGAACGGCCCAGCAGCGCAACGGTAATGGCGTCAAAACCATAGGTGGCCGCAACGCCGTCCGTGAGCACTTTCTCGGTACCCGCCACCTGGGCTACGCCGGACATGCCGGCGAGGGCGCCCGCGAGCGCCATGACCAGGATGGTGGATCGCGAAACGTTGATGCCCGCGGTCTGCGCCGCCTTCGGGTTTGCACCCACGGCACGGAACTCGAAGCCCACCGTTGACCGGTTCAGCAGCCACCAGACCAGCACGGTGGCGGCGATGGCCAGCACGAAGCCCAGGTGCAACCGGTATTGGGTCCCGAAAATCTGCGGATACACGGCCGTGGGATCCAGGATGGGCGAGATGGGGTTGGACTCCCCCGGCCGCTGGAATGCCGGTGTGTTCAGCAGGTAGCGCAGGAAGTACAGCGCAATGTAGTTGAACATAATCGTCAGGATGACCTCGTGGGCGCCTGTCCTGGCCTTGAGGAGACCAACCAGGCCGCCCCAGATGGCGCCGCCCACGATGCCCGCCACCAGGACCAGCAGCAGGTGCAGTCCCATGGGAAGGTCCAGCGCGAAGCCCACCCAGGCGGCGAGGATGCCGGCCATGATGATCTGGCCCTGGGCACCGATGTTGAACAGGCCCGCACGGAAGGCAAGTGCCACGCCCAGGCCCGCCGTGATCAGCGGTGTGGCGATGGTCAGGGTTTCCATCAGCGGCGCGAACTGCAGCGCCAGGCTGTTGGCCCTCGGGTTGAAGACCGAGCCCTGGAAGAGCGCGATGTAGGAGCGCGTGGCAGCGTTCCAGACGGCGCCGAAAAAGTCCGTGGGCCGGGCGAACAGGTAGCCCGCGGTGGTGGAGACCCTTTCGTCGGTACTGGCGATCAGGAGCCCGCCGATGATGAGTGCCAGCAGCACCGCCAGCACGGAGACCATGCCGCTTCCGGTGAAGATCTTCCGCATCAGGCTGTCCGGTCCACCGGCCAACTGTCCGCTCTGGGCGGTTGCCGGTACAGCGGACGGTTCCATCATGCCACCGGCAGTGTCAACACTGACGACGGCGGCCGTCTCCTCAGCAGCAGGGTTGGGCTGGTGCGGTTTGCCGGTTTTGTCAGCAACGTGTTTGTGTTCCTCAGGCATGGTCGCCTCCTTCGGCGGTGGCAGTGGAGGTGGCAGTGTCTGTTGGTCCGGCGGTGCCTGCAGCGTCCGTGTGGGCTGCGTCGGTGTGGGCGGCGTCCTCGGGTGAGATCCCGGCCATCATCAGGCCCAGCACGTCCCTGCCGGTACCGGCGGGGACGATGCCCACCAACCTGCCCTTGTAGAGCACGGCGATCCGGTCTGCCAGTTCCATGACCTCGTCCAGCTCGGTGGAGATGATCATGACCGGAGTGCCCTGGTCGCGTTCGGCGACGATGCGCCGGTGCAGGAATTCAATGGAGCCAACGTCCACGCCGCGGGTTGGCTGGGATGCGATAAAGAGCCGCAACGGCCGTGACAGCTCCCGGGCCATGACCACTTTCTGCTGGTTGCCGCCGGAGAGCGTCCCGGCCGCGGCAGCCGCCGAAGGCGTCCGGACGTCGAACTCCTCGATCCGGGACTTGGCGTTCTCCATCACCTTGGCCGGGCTCATGCTGATGCCCTTCGCGAACGGAGCCTTGTCATAGAGGTCCAGGACCAGGTTCTCCGCCACGGAGAACGTGCCTACCAGGCCGTCCACTTTGCGGTCCTCTGGAACGAACCCGACGCCGGCGTGCAGCACTTCCTTGACCGAACGCCCCAGGAGTTCGGTGCCGTCGAGGACGACCGAGCCGCTGACCCGTTCCTGCAGTCCCAGGATGGCCTCGGTGAGTTCCGTCTGGCCGTTGCCCTGGACGCCCGCGATGGCCAGGATCTCGCCCCGGGCGATGTCGAAGCTGATGCCGTCCACCGTGTGTGTGCCGTTGGGAGCGATCACCGTCAGGTCCTTGACCTGGAAGGTGGTTTCCTGTGGGGTGGCCGGCGCCTTGTCCAGGGTGAGGTTCACGGCGCGGCCAACCATCATGGAGGCCAGCTCCGTGGTGGCGGCCGTGGGGTCCGCGGTGCCAACCACCTTGCCGCGGCGGATCACCGTGATGGTGTCCGAGACTGCTTTGACCTCCCGCAGCTTGTGCGAGATGAAGACGATGGAGGTGCCGTTGGACTTGAGCTGGCGCATGATGTCCAGCAGTTCATCGGTTTCCTGTGGGGTCAGCACGGCGGTGGGTTCGTCCAGGATCAGGACCTTGGCATTGCGCACCAGGGCCTTGATGATCTCGACCCGCTGCTGGACGCCCACGGGGAGGTCTTCCACCAGAGCGTCAGGATCGACGTCGAACCCGTATTTGTCCGAAATCTCCCGGATCTTGCGGCGGGTGTCTTCCAGGTTCAGGAAACCGGCTGCCTTGGTGGACTCGGCGCCCAGCGCCACGTTCTCCGCCACAGTGAAGACGGGCACCAGCATAAAGTGCTGGTGCACCATGCCGATTCCTGCGGCCATGGCGTCCCCCGGTCCACGGAAGGAGACAGGGGCGTCGTCGATGAGGATCTGGCCCTCGGTTGGCTCATAGAGCCCGTACAGCACGTTCATCAGGGTGGATTTGCCCGCCCCGTTCTCGCCCAGCAGACAGTGGATCTGTCCGGGTTCAACCACCACGTCTATGTGATCGTTGGCGAGCAGGGAGCCGAAGCGTTTGGTGATCCCTCTGAGTTCAAGTTTCAAAACTCTGACCATTCTCGAAGCGTCCGTGACCCGGACGGGATATGCGGCTGCAGCACCAGCCTAGTGGACTGGTGCCCAACGAAAAGCGCCACCGCCCGGCCAGTCAATGACCAACCGGGGGTGGCGCCTTGCGCAGGGGAATCAGGCCTTCGGGCTCGCGGCGGACTCTACGGTCAGCTTGCCGTCGATGATGTCCTTCTTGATCTGCTCGAGTTCGGTCTTCAGATCAGCGGGAACCTGGGAGTCGAAATCGTGGAACGGGGCCAGGCTCACGCCGTCGTTCTCCAGCGTGCCAACGTAGGGCTCGTTGCTGAAGTTGCCGTCCTTGTCTTCCTTGACCACGTTCTCCACGGCCTCACCCATCTGCTTCATCACGGAGGAGAGCATGATGTCCTTGTACTCGGGAGCGGTCAGGAAGCCGTCGGAGTCAACCCAGATGAGCTTGACGTCCTTGCCGGCGGCCTTGGCCTCCTGCAGGGCAGCGCCTGCACCCTTGCCTACGGGACCGGCGACCGGCATCACGATGTCAGCGCCCTGGTCCAGGAAGTTCTGGGTGAGCTGCTTGCCGACGTCCTGCTTCTCGAAGTCGCCGGTGAAGCTGCCGTCCTGGGCTTCCTTGTTCCAGCCAAGGAGCTTGACGTCCTTGCCCTTCTGCTCGTTGTAGTACTTAACGCCGTCGGCGTAGCCGTCCATGAAGATGGTGACGGTGGGGATCTTGATGCCGCCGAAGGTGGCTACCGTTCCGGTCTTGGTGGTTCCTGCGGCAAGGTAGCCTGCGAGGAATGCCGCCTGGGCCGTGTCATAGATGATGGGCTTGACGTTGGCGATGGGAGTTTCGTAGCCGAAGTCCACAATCGCGAAGTGGCTGTCCGGGTTGGCCTCGGCCTGGGCCTTGGTGGCGTCGCCCAGGAGGAAGCCCACGGTGACGGTGAGGTCGCAGCCGGCGGTGACCATGGCGCGCAGGTTGGGCTCGAAGTCGTTGTTGGTCTTCGATTCCACCTGGTTGACCTTGATGCCGAGGTCCTTCTCAGCCTTCTTCAGGCCTTCGTAGGAGGACTGGTTGAAGGACTGGTCGTCGAATCCACCGGAGTCGGAGACGATGCAGCCGGTGTAGTCGCTGGCGGCCTCGGTGGATCCGCCGGTTTCCGGAGCTGCGCCACAGGCAGTGAGAAGGAGTGCTGTTGCACCCACAGTGGCCATTCCGGCCATGGAACCGCGCTTGAGGGTGGCACGCAGTGATGTCTTCAATTTTCCTCCAGGATGAAGAGAGTGGCGCTACGACCTGAATTCAATGAGTGTCCGTTTCTGCACTGAAATTCTGTTTTCACTGAGGCTTCGCAGCACTGCGCCGAAGCGCACTGATGGACAACACTGTAGTGGGCTGCGCCACGTGTCCTATCACACACGGCCGCGAAACCTCAGATTGTTGAGAATTTGTTACCAAGCAGTAGGTGTCCTCCCACGGGCCCCTGCCGCCTGGGTCAGAGCCGGACCAGCATCTTGCCGGTATTGGCGCCCTCGAGGAGGTCCATAAATGCCTGCGGCGCGTTCTCCAGCCCGTCCACCACCGTCTCGTCATAGCGGATTGTGCCGTCGGCCAGCCATGCCGCCATACGTTCCGCGAATTCGGGACCGTGCTGGCGCTGGCCTCCCACCAGGAAGCCCTTGAGGGTCAGCTGCTTCCCGATGGCCAGCATCAGGTTCCGAGGCCCCGGCACCGGTTCGGTGGCGTTGTACTGGGAAATGGCACCGCACATCGCCACCCGGCCGCCCACGTTCAGCGTTGCCAGTGCGGCTTCGAGGTGATCGCCGCCCACGTTGTCGAAGTAGACGTCGATGCCGCCCTCTCCCGCGGCAGCCTTCAGCTGCTCAAGGACCGGGGCGTCGCGGTAGTTGAACGCCTCATCAAAGCCCAGATCCAGGAGCCGGGCAACCTTCTCCGGTGTTCCGGCGCTGCCGATCACCCGGGACGCCCCCATGGCCTTGGCGATCTGGCCCACCAGCGATCCCACGGCACCTGCGGCACCGGAAACGAACACTGCATCTCCCGGCTTGAATTCCGCCACCTTCAGCAGGCCCGCATAGGCCGTCAGGCCGGTCATGCCCAGCGCTCCGAGGAAAGCCTGGGCCGGGGCCAGGTCAGTCCTGGCCGGTGCCGCGCTTCCGGCATCCAGGACCGCGTATTCGCGCCAACCCAGCTGATGGACGACGGCGTCACCCACCTTATGTGCCTCGGACCGGGACGCGATCACCTCACCTACCGCACCGCCGTCGAGCGCTTTGCCCAACTGGAAAGGGGGCGAGTAGGACTTGACGTCATTCATGCGTCCGCGCATATAGGGGTCTACGGAGATGTAGAGGTTGCGGACCAGGATCTGGCCGTCCTCCAGGGCGTGGACCGGCGATTCAGCGAGCTCGAAGTTTTCCGGGACCGGCCTGCCCTTCGGCCTGGATGCCAGCCGGATTTCCCGTGAGGTGGAAGGCAATGAGGTGGCAGGCAGGGACGCGGAAGGCAATGAGGTTGCGGGCCGTGCTGCTGCGGTGGACTCGACGCTCATGCTGCGAACTCCAGAATCTTGATGTCGACTGTGATGTTGCCGCGGGTGGCGTTGGAGTAGGGGCAGACCTGGTGGGCCTTGGCGACCAGCGCTTCGGCCGTGGCAAGGTCCAGCGCCGGCAGCGCGATCTCCAGCTCAGCGGCCAGTCCAAAGCCTTCGCCGCCTTCAAGGGAGCCAAGGTGGACGCGGGCGGCAACGGCAGAATCCGTCAGGTCCGCCTTCGCCTGGCGGCCCACCAGGCGCAGTGCCGAATGGAAGCACGCCGCGTAACCGGCGGCGAACAACTGCTCAGGGTTGGTGCCCTGGCCGTTGCCGCCCAGTTCAACGGGGCTCGCCAGGGCCACATCAAGCTTGCCGTCGTTGCTGCGGGCGTTGCCGTCCCGCCCTTCACCGGAGGCAAGGGCATGGGCAGTGTAGAGAGTCTTCATGGGTTTCCGTTCTGTACTGGGGAAGTCTGTGCGCGGGGAGTTCTGTGCGTTAACGCGATTCGTGGAGCGCGGCAGTGAGCCGTTCGAGGGTGCTGTGGAGCTGGTCAAGTTCGGCAGTGGAGAGTCCGGCTGCCTCGGCCAGGCGCTGCGGGATGCCGGCGGCCCTGCTGCTGAGCTCACGCCCGGCAGGAGTCAGGTGGATGGCCACGCGGCGCTCGTCCTCTCCGGACCGCCGCCTTTCCACCAGCCCCAGGGCTTCGAGGCGCTTAAGCAGGGGCGACAACGTACCCGAGTCCAGGCCCAGCTCCTCCCCCAGTTCCTTCACGCCGCGTGGCTCGTTCTCCCAGAGGACCAGCATCACCAGGTACTGCGGGTACGTCAGGCCAAGGTCTTCCAGCAGCGGCCTGTACAAAGCGGTGGCCGCGCGGGATGCCGAATAAAGGGCAAAGCACACCTGGCGGTCAAGGCGGGGAGCATCGGTCATGACAAAAACACTAACGCACAATTAAATTGTGCACAACCTAGTTACGCCAAGTAGGAACCAGGGCTGCCGGTGCCGGCTTTTTAGTTGCCTAGAGGTCGCGGATGGTGCGCAAAGCGGCCGCGGCGAGCACCTGGATGCCGAAGCCCAGGGCACGCTCGTCCACAATGAAATCGCCGCGGTGGAGGTCGTATTCCTCGCCGCCGGGCGTCATGGTGCCCAGGCGCATCATGGCGCCGGGACGCTCCGCCAGGAACCAGGCGAAGTCTTCGCCACCCATGGACTGTGGGGTGAGCACTACGGCGCCCTCGCCCAGCTCGGCGCGGGCTGCGGCCTCGATCAGGGCGGTTTCGTGTTCGGAGTTGACCACCGGGGGCACACCCCGGGTGTGTTCCAGCCGGACTTCAACACCGTAGGGGGCAGCAACCTGCTGCACTACCTCGTCCAGCAGTTCGCCGGCGGCATGCCAGGCATCGCGGTCAAGGCAGCGCATGGTGCCCGCCATGTATCCGGTTCCGGGAATCGCATTGGGCGCCGAACCGGCGTTGATCTGGCCCCACACCACGGAGACGCCGCTGCGGACATCCACGCGGCGTGAGAGCACTGCCGGGACATTGACGGCGATCTGCGCGAGGGCAAACACCAGGTCCTCGGTGAGGTGGGGGCGGGACGTGTGCCCGCCACGGCCGCTCAGTTCAATCTTGATGGTGTCCGAGGCCGAGGTGATGGCGCCGATGCGCGTACCGATCCGGCCGACGTCGATCCTGGGATCGCAGTGCAGTGCCAGGATGCGCGGCACCCCTTCCAGGACTCCCTGTTCGATGCAGGACAGCGCCCCGCCGGGCATGGTTTCCTCAGCCGGCTGGAAGATGATCCGGACGCGTCCGCGCAGCGGCGACTCCAGGTGCATGCGCTGCAGCACCAGGGCCACGCCCAGCATGGTGGTGGTGTGGATGTCATGGCCGCACGCGTGGGTCACACCGTGGTTCTTTGAGGCAAACGGCAGCCCGGTTTCCTCGATGATGGGCAGCGCGTCAATGTCCCCGCGGAGCGCCGTGGCAATGGGTCCTTCACCGATGTCCACGGTGACGCCGGTACCCTCAAGCCGCCTGGGCTTCAAGCCTGCTGCGGCGAGCCGGGCCACCAGCTTGTCAGTGGTGCGGAACTCCTTGAAGGACAATTCGGGGTGCGCGTGCAGGTCCCGCCGGAAATCGATCAGCTCGGACAGCAGCGGTTCCAGCCACGGGCCCACCAGGACGGTGGGCTCGGCTTCGGTAGTGTAGTTGCGCACTAAAACACTCTAGCGAGCCACCGCACAATAACGGCATCACCTGCGGCGCGTTACGGCGAACTGGACTCCGCAGCGCTGTGGCACTAGAGAACGTCCGTGTCCCCGCTGGCCTTCAGTGCTGCCACGGCGGCCTTCACTCGCTGCGAGTTGGCCATGGTGGTCACCAGCAGGGCGTCGGGGGTATCCACGATCACCACGTCCTCGATGCCGATCAGGGCGATCACGCGCTTGGTGTCGGAGACCACCACACCGCTGGAGTTCTCGGTGAACACGCGCGCGCCGGCACCAAGGACCGTCACTTCATCCACTTCTCCGGCACTGTTGAGCCGGCCCACGGAAGCAAAGTCCCCGACGTCGTCCCAGCGGAAAGTGCCGGGCACCACGGCGACGTCGCCAGCGGCGGCGGCAGGTTCGGCCACGGCGTAGTCGATGGCGATCTTGGGCAGTTCAGGCCAGATCCTGGCCGTCACTTCGTCGCGGGACGGCGTATCCCACGCCGCCGCGATTTCCTGCAGACCGGCGAACAGCTCCGGCTGGTTGGCCTCAAGGTGCTTGAGCATCAGGGAGACCGGCGCAACGAACATCCCGGCGTTCCAGACGTACTCGCCACTTTCGACGTACTGCCGGGCCACTTCCTCGTCAGGCTTTTCAACGAATTCGACGACGGACTGCGCCGTGGGTGCGCCAGGCACCTTCAGGTTTTCTCCCGAACGGATGTAGCCAAAGCCCGTGGACGGGTGCGTGGGCATAATGCCGATGGTGACGATCTTGCCGGTGGCGGCCGTGTGGATGGCCTCCTTAACGGCGTCCTGGAACAACTGGTCCGGACTGATCACGTGATCGGCAGCGAAGGAGCCCATGATGGTGTCCGGATCGCGGTGGTGCAGGATCGCGGCAGCCAGGCCAATAGCGGCACCTGAGTCCTTGGGCTCGCTCTCCAGGACCAGGTCGGCGTTGTTGACTTCGGGAAGTTGGCGGCAGACGGCTTCCTTGTGCGCAGCGCCGGTGACCACCAGCACCCGGCTGCCGGCCAGCGGCTCCAGGCGGTCGTAGGTGGCCCGCAGCAAAGTACTGCCGGAACCGGTGAGGTCATGGAGGAATTTGGGAGCTGCTGCACGCGAAAGAGGCCAGAGCCGGGTCCCCACCCCGCCCGCCGGAATTACCGCAATAAAACGGTCCAACGGGGTTGCTTGGCCTGTCGCTTTGTCTGTAGTCATCACGGCTTACTGTATCTGACCTGCCCGCGCCTCCCGCGGCCAAGGCCCGGGTCCGGGGTAGGGCCACCCTGCCTGATTCCGGGTCGCGGCGGCCCATAGCGGCACCCCGGCACGCAAGCAAATGTGTCTTTGGTCTCAAAGGGCGCAAAAACCCCCTGTACGCAAGTCACCAAGGAGTTCCTAAATTGAATAAGCTGAGAGCGAAGCCTAGATTTAGGCCTGAGCCATGAGTGCTCTCGCAGCAGGCGTTTCCCCCGCGTGGATCCCATGCCAGCGCCGCTGTGTTGCAGGGAGGTTTATTCAGTGCCGACGAAACCAGCTGGCACCTTGTACCGCGGCCGTGAAGGCATGTGGTCCTGGGTTGGACACCGGATTACGGGTGTCGTGATCTTTTTCTTCTTGTTGGTCCACGTGCTGGACACGTCATTGGTCCGGGTATCCCCGGAGGCCTACAACGCCGTGATCGGCACCTACCAGAACCCGCTGATGGCGCTGGGCGAAACAGGCCTTGTTGCCGCAATCGTCTTCCACGCGTTCAACGGCCTGCGGATCATCGCAGTTGATTTCTGGAAGCAGGGCGCCAAGTACCAGCGCCAGATGCTCTGGGTTGTCCTTGGACTCTGGATCGTCACTGTCGCCGCTTTCGCGATCCGCCACCTGTCCCTCGCTTTCGGAGGCCACTAAGCCATGACTTCAACGATTCCCAGCCCGCGCAGTGGACAGCCCGGCAGTGCCCGCATTGAACCCAAGTACCGCCGGACCGGCGCCTCGAAGGGCAACTTCGAGATGTTTGCCTGGTTGTTCATGCGGCTCTCCGGTGTAGTGCTGGTTGTCCTGATCTTTGGCCACCTGTTCGTGAACCTGCTGGTGGGCGAAGGCATCCACGCCATCGATTTCGGTTTTGTCGCCGGCAAGTGGGCCGATCCGTTCTGGCAGATCTGGGACCTGGCCATGCTGTGGCTGGCCATGCTGCACGGCACCAACGGCGTCCGCACCATCATCAACGACTACGCCGAGAAGGACGCCACCCGTATGTGGCTCAAGATCGTCCTTTACGCGGCCACCATCGTGATCGTCGTCCTGGGCACCCTGGTGATCTTCACCTTCAACCCCTGCCCCGTGGTGAACGGCGTTCCGCTGCCCGGCAGCTTCTGCCCCGCCTAGGCCTTGGCCTGCTGCCCCCGGGGCAGCGATCGTTGCGGGGATTTTTGCGGTGCAGGCAACGCCCGCCCGTGGTTTTATAGCGAATTTTGAGAGAAAGAGCGTCTGGTATGCAGGTCCATAAGTACGACGTCGTGATCGTCGGTGCCGGTGGCGCTGGCATGCGTGCAGCGATTGAATCCGGTCAGCGGGCACGAACAGCAGTACTGACCAAGCTTTACCCCACCCGCTCCCACACGGGCGCAGCCCAGGGTGGCATGTGTGCGGCACTGGCCAACGTCGAGGAAGACAACTGGGAGTGGCACACGTTCGACACCGTCAAGGGCGGTGACTACCTGGTGGACCAGGACGCCGCCGAGGTCATGGCCAAGGAAGCCATCGACGCCGTCCTGGACCTTGAGAAGATGGGCCTGCCGTTCAACCGCACGCCTGAAGGCCGCATTGACCAGCGCCGCTTCGGTGGACACACCCGGGACCACGGCAAGGCCCCGGTCCGCCGTGCATGCTACGCCGCTGACCGCACCGGCCACATGATCCTGCAGACGCTCTACCAAAACTGCGTCAAGCACAACGTTGAGTTCTACAACGAGTACTACGTCCTGGACCTGCTGACCGTCGAGGAAGACGCTGTCCGCGAGGACGGCACGCCGTACAAGCAGAAGCGCGTTGCGGGTGTTGTCTCCTACGACCTCGCCACCGGTGAGCTGCACGTGTTCCAGGCGAAGTCGGTTGTCTTCGCTTCGGGTGGAGCGGGCAAGGTCTTCAAGACCACGTCCAATGCCCACACCCTCACCGGTGACGGCATGGGCATCGCCTTCCGCCGCGGCATTCCCCTGGAGGACATGGAGTTCTTCCAGTTCCACCCGACCGGCCTGGCCGGCCTGGGCATCCTGCTCTCCGAGGCAGCCCGTGGTGAGGGCGCCATCCTTCGCAACTCCGAAGGTGAGCGCTTTATGGAGCGCTACGCCCCCACCATCAAGGACCTCGCACCCCGCGACATCGTGGCCCGCTCCATGGCCAACGAGGTCCGCGAAGGCCGCGGCTGCGGCCCCAACAAGGACTACGTCCTCCTGGACCTGACCCACCTGGAGCCGGCACACATCGATGCCAAGCTTCCGGACATCACCGAGTTCGCCCGCACCTACCTGGGTGTGGAACCGTACACGGAGCCCGTCCCGGTCTTCCCCACGGCGCACTACGCCATGGGCGGCATTCCCACGAACATCACCACCGAGGTACTCCAGGACAACGACACCGTTGTTCCCGGCCTGTACGCCGCCGGTGAAGTGGCCTGCGTATCCGTCCACGGCTCCAACCGCCTCGGCACCAACTCCCTGCTGGACATCAACGTCTTTGGCAAGCGGGCCGGTATCGCTGCTGCCGAATACGCCAAGACCGCCGATTTCGTAGAGCTGCCGGAGGATCCTGAGGCCTACACGATCGAGCTGCTGAACATTGCCCGCAACGGCACCGGCACCGAGAAGGTCGCTGCAATCCGCAAGGACCTGCAGGACACCATGGATGCCAACATGCAGGTGTTCCGTACCGCGGAGACCCTCAACCAGGTCCTCAAGGACATCGAGTCCTTCGAGGAGCGTTACCGCAACATCAGCGTCCAGGACAAGGGCAAGCGCTTCAACCTTGACCTGCTCGAAGCCGTGGAACTGGGCTTCCTGCTCGAACTGGCCAAGGTCATGACCGTGGCCGCACTGCACCGCGAGGAATCCCGTGGCGGCCACTTCCGCGAGGACTTCCCGGACCGCGATGACGAGAAATTCATGAAGCACTCCATGGCGTACAAGGACGACCACGCTCCGGCAGACGTTTCTGCCGAGGCCATTGCGGGGATCCGGTTGGCCACCAAGCCGGTGGTCTTTACACGCTACGAGCCGATGGTGAGGAAGTACTAAGATGACCGCTGAACTCGCTGAGCCAGCATCCAAAATCGAACTGCCCGCCGGCGTTGGCGGCGGCGGGGAGATCCCCACATTCAACATCACGCTGCGTGTGCGCCGCTACAACCCCGAGGTTTCCGAGGAAGCCACCTGGGATGACTTCGAGCTCACCATGTACGGCACCGACCGTGTGCTGGATGCCCTCCACAAGGTCAAGTGGGAGCACGACGGCAGCGTTTCCTTCCGCCGCTCCTGCGCCCACGGCGTCTGTGGTTCCGATGCCATGCGCATCAACGGCCGCAACCGCCTGGCCTGCAAGACCCTCCTGAAGGACCTGGATACGTCCAAGCCCATCACGGTGGAGCCCATCAAGGGCCTCCCGGTGGAAAAGGACCTCATCGTGGACATGGAACCGTTCTTCCAGTCCTTCCGCGAAGTGATGCCCTTCCTGATCAACCGCGGCCACGAGCCCACCAAGGAACGCCTGCAGTCCGCCGAGGACCGCGAGCGGTTCGACGACACCACCAAGTGCATCCTCTGCGCAGCGTGCACGTCGTCCTGCCCGGTGTTCTGGACCGACGGCCAGTACTTCGGCCCGGCAGCAATCGTCAACGCCCACCGCTTCATCTTCGATTCCCGTGATGACGCCGGCGACATGCGCCTGGAAATCCTGAACGACAAAGAAGGCGTGTGGCGCTGCCGCACCACCTTCAACTGCTCCGAAGCATGCCCGCGCGGCATCCAGGTCACGCAGGCCATTGCCGAGGTCAAGCAGGCAATCCTCTCCCGCAAGATCTGATTGACGTCCCTCTGACGGGAACGACGACGGCGCCGCCCACCTGCCATGGTGCGCGGCGCCGTCGTGCTTTCCGCCCCTGATGGCCGCACAGCGGTCCTGCCCTGAAAGGCGATGCAATGTCCCGTTCCGAAAAAGTACAGTTCGAAGGCACCACCGGTGAGGTCCTCTCCGGAATCCTGGACGTCCCCGCGGGCCCCGTGAAGGGCTGGGGTGTGTTCTCGCACGGCTTCACGCTGGGCAAGGACAGCCCTGCGGCGTCGCGGATGTGCAAGGCACTGGCGGACAACGGCATCGGGATGCTGCGCTTTGACAACCTGGGCCTGGGCGAATCCGCGGGCACCTGGGCGGAAGGCTCATTCAGCCACAAGGTGGCAGACACCGTGCGCGCCGCAGCGTTCATGCGTGACAACGGCAAGGCCATATCGATCCTGGTGGGACACTCATTCGGCGGTGCCGCAGTGCTGGCCGCGGCCCGCGAGATTCCCGAGCTCGACGCCGTTGCAACAGTGGGTGCGCCCTTCTCGCCCAAGCATGTGGCCCACGTGTTCGACGCCGCGCTGGACCGGATCCTCACCGAAGGCAGCGCGGAGGTGGACCTCGGCGGGAAGCTGGTGGAGATCCGCCGGCACTTCGTCGAAGACCTGGAAAACGCGGACCTCACGGACTGCATCAAGGGCCTGCACAAGCCGCTGATGGTGCTGCACTCCCCCACTGACAACACCGTGGGAATCGAAAATGCCAGCACCATTTTCCAGACTGCCCGGCACCCGAGGAACTTCGTCTCGCTTGAGGGCAGCGACCACCTGCTGACCGGCAAGGGCCAGGCGGCGCGGGCAGCGAAGATTATTGCTGCCTGGGCAGACCAGTACCTCGACGCCGGGCACTGACCCGCGCGGGTTTCCGCGGCACCCTGCCCGGCTGGACCTGCCGTGCACCCCAGGCGGGGGCCGAGGCATCGGGCGCGCTCTTGAGGTCACCTTCGCGGATGGCAGCCCAGGAACCGGCCACCAGGTAGACCTGGCTGATCAGGTTGAACCAGATCAACAGGCCGATGATGATCGCGAACGGCGCCAGCAGCGGGTTGCGCCCCGCGCCGGCCAGCAGTTCGGTGCTGAAGATCTGCAACACACTGGTTCCCACGGCGGCCAGGATGGTGCCTTCCAACAAGGCACGGCGGCTGAGTTTGAGGCCGGCCGCCAGCCGGAACATAATCAGGGCCGTTACCCAGCTCAGCACCAGCGGCACACCGATCTTGATGGACGTGGTCAGGGGACCCGCCACGGCGTCGTCCAGGGCCAGGAAATCGGTGACCCAGCCCGCTGCGGTGCCGAAGATCAGTGAGGCTCCGGAACTGACTACCAGGGCGACGCCCAGCAGCACCAGGGTGCCGGCGTCGCGCAGTTTCAGGACCACGGGGTTCACCTGGAGCGGGGGCAGCTGCTGGACCCCGCGCAGGCCCTCCCGCAGGCCGTTCAACCAGCCGAGGGACGTAATGACGGTGACGACGGCGGCAATCACGGCCGTCCAGCCCAGTCCCGTGGGATTCAGCAGGTCCTGCGGGTCAACCAGGCCCTCGCCGCCGTTGACCTTCAGCAGGCCCGGCGCCGACTCCGAGACGCTGGCTACCACCCTGTCCAGCAGCGCCGGCTGGTCCCGCAGGAGCAACCCGGCGATGGAAAACCCTGTGGTCAGCAGGCCGGTGATGGAGAAGAACATGGTGAAGCCGATTCCGGCGCTCATCAGCGGGCCGTGCTGGCGCGTGTAATGCTGCCACGCGCGCATGGGCCGGAAAGCATTCAGTGAGGCCAGGAGCCACTGGAAGAAAGCAAGGGCCTCGCCTCCGAAGCCGGCACGGGACCTGCGGGCACGTCCCCAGTCCATCCTGCGGTTGATCACCGCCAGTTTCAGCCGGGCACGCTCAGTGGGTAGGGGTGGCTCCGCCGCGGTCTGCGAGCCATGACGCGGGCTCATGCTCTGTTTCTGTGCCAAATTCCAGCTCTTCCCGTAGCTGCCAAATTCCGTCCGCATCGTGCTCGTAGAGTCCCATGCTAACCACAGGGAACGTGGCCCTGTAGTCACTGAGCGCCAATTCGGCCTCGTCAAGGCTCTCCGGGGCAACGTCGTGGGCGATCGTGACATGCGGGTGGTACGGGAACGGGAGGTCGCGTTCCAAGGGGCCGGCCTGGAGTTTCTCGTGGAGGTCCACGCATTCCCCGAAGCCGTCTTCCACCTTCAGGAACACCACCGGGGAAACCGGGCGGAAGGAACCGGTGCCCGAAATAGTGACCACAAACGGCTCCTGCCGGCGGGCCACTTCACGGACGTGGCGGTGCGTGGCTTCCCAGTCCTCGGTCAGCGTGGTGGTGACCAGCGTGATGTGTGCCGGGATGACGTCCGCCATGGGGTCCCCGAAAGAGGCACGCCAGCGCTGCAGTTCCTCAGCGATGGCAGGCGGGAAGCCCAGAATGACCCCCACACTTGTTCCTTCGCCGGCACCGCTGATGGACGTCATGGGACTAGCGGACTCCCAGGAGGCTCAGGGAGGGCAGGAAGCCCATCCGCTCGTAGACCTGGGCCAGGGTGACAGCCGCGATCTCACGGGCCTTCTCCGCGCCGCGGGCCAGCAGCCTATCCAGCTCCGCAGGATCAGCCATGAGTTCGTTGGTGCGGTCACGGACAGGAGTCAGGAAATCAACCACCACGTCAGCCAGGTCCACCTTGAGGTGTCCGTACATCTTGCCCTGGTACTCGGTTTCCAGCTCCGTGACCGACTTGCCGGTCAGCGTTGAGTAGATGGTGAGCAGGTTGGATACACCGGGCTTGTTTTCCGGATCGAAGAGGATCTCAGTTCCGGCATCCGTGACGGCAGACTTGATCCGCTTGGCGGCGATCTTGGGATCCTCGAGCAGCTGGATGGCGCCGTTGGGCGATTCGCCGGTCTTGGACATCTTGGCGGCCGGGTTCTGAAGATCGTAGATCTTGGCGCTGGCCTTGACGATCGTGGCCTCGGGGACAGTGAACGTCTGGCCGAACCGGGTGTTGAAGCGCTGGGCCAGGTTGCGGGTGAGCTCCAGGTGCTGGCGCTGGTCCTCCCCCACCGGAACCAGGTCCGTCTGGTACAGCAGGATGTCCGCCGCCATCAGGGTGGGGTACGCGAAGAGGCCCAGGGTGGCCGAATCGGCACCCGACTTCTGCGTCTTGTCCTTGAACTGGGTCATCCGGGAGGCTTCTCCGAATCCGGTGATGCAGTTCAGCGCCCAGGCCAGCTGGGCGTGCTCGGGCACGTGCGACTGGACGAAGAACGTGCTCTTCTCCGGGTCGATGCCTGCGGCGATGTACTGTGCGGCCACCACGCGGGTGCGCTTGGCGAGGTCCACCGGGTCAAAGTCGACGGTGATGGCGTGCAGGTCCGGAACGAAGAAGACGGCGTCGAACTCGTCCTGCATCTGGACCCAGTTGCGGACAGCTCCGATGTAGTTGCCCAGGTGCAGGGAATCTGCGGTGGGCTTTGCACCGGAAAGAATGCGCTTTTTGCTTGCGTCAGCTGCGGGAATCGTCATGGAAGTGCCTTAAAACTAGAGCTGGTAGTCCACTACCAGCGGGGCATGGTCAGAGAAGCGGGTGTCCCACGACGGCGCCCGGTCAACAACGGCGGAGAAAGCCGCGGCCGCGAGTCCGGGGGTGGCCATGTGGTAGTCAATGCGCCAACCGGTATCGGTATCGAACGCCTTGCCGCGCTGCGACCACCAGGTGTAGGGGCCATTGACGTTACCCGCCAGGCCCCGGTGCACATCCTTCCAGCCGATCTCTTCGCCGAAGAAGCGGTCGAAGTAGGCACGTTCTTCGGGCAGGAATCCGGCCTTCTTGACGTTGCCCTTCCAGTTCTTGATGTCCAGTTCCGTGTGGCCCACGTTGAGGTCGCCCACCACCAGGGCGTGGTCGCTGTGCTTGGTCAGTTCCGGCAGGCGGGTGCTCATGGCATCCAGGAAGCGGAACTTGTCCACCTGCTTGGGGGTGCCGACCTCGCCCGAATGCACGTAGGCGCTCACTACCGTCAGCTGCGCCGGAGTTCCGGAAGCGGTGGGAACCGTGAAGTCGGCTTCCACCCAGCGGCCTGCGGTGGCGAAGTAGTCGTCCCCGATGCCGTTGCGGGTGTTCACCGGTTCCTGGCGTGAGGCGATGGCTACGCCTGCGCGGCCTTTGGCCTCCGCTTCGGCGTGCAGGATGTGCCAGCCCTCGCCCAGCAACTGGCGGACGATTGCGTCAGGGGCACGGACTTCCTGCAGGCAGAGGATGTCCACTTCACGCGGCTCCAGCCACGCCGCCATGCCGTTTTTGTAGGCAGCCCTCAGGCCGTTGACGTTGACTGATGCGATACGAAGGTGGTCCTTCTCCAATGCCGAGCTCACCCGCTCTACTCTAGTCGATGATGGTGCCGCTGACCGGCTCGTCAGTGCCGCCGGAGGACTTGATCATGTCCCTTGCGTTGGTGGCAGTAATCTCGATGGTTTCCAGGGCACGGTAGATGGTGTCCTGGTTGGCGGCAGCGCCTTTGGCCTGTTCGTCGTTGATCACCCGGACCTGGACCTGGACGATCTTGAAGGAGTGGTCCAGCTTGAGGTCCCTGACACTGTCTTCGCGGGTTTCGGACACCACCCGGGTGCCGCCGTGGTCAGTGGATCCCGACGACGGCGCGCGGCCGGCAGCGCTGTTGAACGCGTTCTGGGCTTCGGTGAACTTGGCGCCGGCCTTCCGGGCAGCCTTCTGGATGCTGAACACCACGAAGGTGGCCAGCAGCAGCCAGAACAAGGCGATGATGGCCACGATCCAGCCGACGACGTCGTTCTGGTTTGCGGCGAAGATGACCGCGACCAGGAAAGCGATGATAAAGACCGTCATGCCGAGCCCGCCGATGCGGAACATGCCGCCCTTGGCGGTACCGGCCGAAAACTTGGAGCTGCCCAGAGATTGCATGGCTCAATTGTCTCAAACCCACAGCAGCCCTCCGGCCACCTTCCACCGCGGGCGAACAACCACACTGAGGTGCCGTCCTCCCCCGGCATCGGCCGTTGTGCAGGGTGGGCCTGCGGCGTACCGTGAATCCCGACGGGGGACGCCGAACGCACACACCGAGCTGAGGACGAATCATGGTCAATCATGTGATGAAGACAGTTGCAGTTGCTGGAGCAGTTGTTGCGCTGATGGGGGTCAGTACCGTTGCGGGCGCCGCGCCCGGAACAGGGCCTGCCATTCCGTTGAACACCGAGCAGGAAACCACCGGCTCCAACACCGGCGCCAGTGGCTTCTTCAGCTACACCATCGATGGCAGCCAGCTCTGCTATACACTCACTGCCCGCAACCTGTCGGTCCCGGCAGGCGCGGCCCACATCCACGTTGGCGACCGCAACGAAGCGGGCGGCATCGTCATCCCCCTCGTAGTGGGCAGCGGCACCACGTGGACGCACTCGGCGTGCCCTGTGCTGACCGATCCTGCCCACCTTGCAGCCCTGGAGGCAATCGAGGCCAATCCCCGCGACTACTACGTCAACGTCCACACGCCAACGTTCCCCGGCGGTGAGATCCGGGGGCAGCTTAAGTAGCCATTCCCCCAACTGACTCGCAGTTAACGTCCCCATTCCGCGATTTGGGGACATCAAGTGCGAGTCACATGGGGAACGACGGCGGCACCGCACCTTTTCGCGAAAAGGTACGGTGCCGCCGTCGAACTGTATTTGTAACAGTATTTTCCAGATGGAACCTGGAACCATGCGCTAACCGGCGTTGGCCACCATGCGCTCAGCGGTTTCCACCACGTTGGTCATCAGCAGCGCCACCGTCATGGGGCCTACCCCACCCGGGTTCGGGGAGATGAAGCCGGCCACTGCGGCGGCAGCTGGATCGATGTCGCCATGGACCTTGCTCTTGCCCGTCTCCGGATCCGTCGCACGGGTGACACCTACGTCCAGCAGGGCAGCACCCGGCTTGACGTCCTCCGCCTTGACGATGTGCTTCACGCCCGCGGCACCCACAATGACGTCAGCCTGGCGCAGGAGTTCGGAGAGGTTCTCCGTGCCCGTATGCGTCAGGGTGACCGTGGCATTAACGCCGCGGCGCGTCAGCAGCAGTCCAATGGACCGGCCGACTGTCACACCGCGGCCCACTACTACAACGTGCTTTCCCGCGAGGCTGTAGCCGTTGCGCTCCAGCAGCTCGATGACGCCACGCGGCGTGCACGGCAGCGGGGAGGTGATCTCGCCGTTGACGTTGAGCACCAGGCGCCCCAGGTTGATGGGGTGCAGGCCGTCCGCGTCCTTCATCGGATCGATCCGCTCCAGGATGGCGTCAGTGTCCAGGTGCTTGGGCAGCGGCAGCTGGACGATGTACCCGTGGCACGCGGGATCGGCATTGAGTTCATCGATCAGCGCCTCCACCTCGGCCTGCGTGGCGTCCGCCGGAAGTTCACGCTGGATCGAGTTCATGCCGATCTTGGCGCTTTCCTTGTGCTTCATGGACACGTAGAGCTGCGATGCGGGGTCCGCTCCCACCAGCACGGTGGCGATGCCGGGAGTTACTCCCTTGGCCTTGAGCGCGGCCACCCGCTCGGTAAGCTCTGCCTTGATCTGCGCCGCGGCGGCCTTGCCGTCCAGGACCTTGGCGCCCTGGCCCGTCACGCTTACCACTGCTCGTGCTGGGGGTAGAGCGGGAAGTCGGCAGCAAGCTGGTCCACGCGGGCCTGCAGGGCCTCAACGTCGGTGGCCTGGCCGGACTTCAGGGCGGTGGCGATGATCTCGGCCACCTCGG
The DNA here is from genome assembly GCF_049810315.1 of Pseudarthrobacter sp. J47. GTDB lineage: Bacteria > Actinomycetota > Actinomycetes > Actinomycetales > Micrococcaceae > Arthrobacter. The sequence continues at coordinate 1,084,858 of NZ_CP187358.1, read as the reverse complement.
TGAATTCGGCAGCGCCGAACCCGCGGGTGGCCAGCGCCGGCGTACCGATCCGCAAGCCGGAGGTAACCATCGGCGGGCGCGGATCGAACGGAACGGCGTTGCGGTTCACGGTGATGCCCACGGAGTGCAGGAGGTCCTCGGCCTGCTGGCCGTCCAGCTGCGAGTTGCGCAGGTCCACCAGGACCAGGTGGACATCGGTGCCGCCGGTCAGGACGGAGACGCCGGCGTCGGCGAGGTCCTGCTGGTTCAGGCGGTCTGCGATGATCTTGGCGCCTTCAAGGACGCGCTCCTGGCGCTCCTTGAATTCCGCGCTGCCGGCGATCTTGAAAGCAACGGCCTTGGCAGCGATGACGTGCATCAGCGGCCCGCCCTGCTGGCCCGGGAAGACGCTGGAGTTCAGCTTCTTGGCCCAGTCCTGCTTGGCCAGGATCACGCCGGAGCGGGGGCCTGAGAGGGTCTTGTGCACCGTGGAGGTCACGACGTCGGAGTACGGCACCGGGCTGGGGTGCAGTCCCGCGGCCACCAGGCCGGCGAAGTGCGCCATGTCAGTCCAGAGCAGCGCGCCAACCTCGTCGGCGATGGAGCGGAAGGCTTCAAAGTCCAGGTGGCGCGGGTAAGCGGACCAGCCGGCGATGATGACCTGCGGCTTCTCGGCGATGGCCTGCTCGCGCAGCTTGTCCATGTCGATGCGGAAGTTATCTTCCTCGACCTGGTAGGCGGCGACGTTGTAGAGCTTGCCGGAGAAGTTCAGCTTCATGCCGTGGGTCAGGTGGCCACCGTGGGCCAGGGACAGGCCCAGGATTTTGTCGCCGGGGGTGATCATGGCGGCGAGCGCAGCGGCGTTGGCCTGTGCACCGGAGTGCGGCTGGACGTTGGCGTACTCGGCGCCGAAGAGGTCCTTCACGCGGTCGATGGCCAGTTGCTCGGCGACGTCGACGTACTCGCAGCCGCCGTAGTAACGGCGGCCCGGGTAACCCTCGGCGTACTTGTTGGTCAGGACGGAACCCTGGGCTTCCATCACGGCGCGCGGGGCGAAGTTTTCAGAGGCAATCATTTCCAGGGTGCCGCGCTGGCGGCCAAGCTCCTGGTTCAGGACTGCTGCGATCTCGGGGTCCAGTTCAGCAAGGGACTGATTGCTGACAGACGCGGACGTGGCAATAGTGGTCACGAATAACTCCTGGCTGGGTACGGGCACTGCTTAGGTCAGGCTACCGGTTGGCGCGAACCTTCGCCCGCTTGATGACGGGGCACGCGTTGAGAAAGACCCGCTGCGGCTGCAACAGGCCTAAACCGGCAAAACATGACCCTCGGCCCAGGCGTACGATCCGTGGTCTTCGTGCTTGCCGCTCCCTGGTGGTTAGCCACCCAACGCCAGTTGCGACGCCCACCAGACTACCAAAAACCCCCGGCGCGCGCGGGTAGGCTGGTAGGCGTGAGCAATGAGCATTTGAACGAAGCGTACGTACTGACCCTGTCCTGCCCGGACCGCCCCGGAATTGTCCACGCCGTAGCCGGCGCACTGCTGGTGGCAGGCTGCAACATCGCGGACTCGCAGCAGTACGGCAGCCCCGCCACGGGGAACTTCTTTATGAGGGTTGAGGCAACCACCCCGGCCTCACGCGCAGAGCTGCACGCCGCCGTCGAGCCCGTAGCCCAGGCGTTCGGCATGCAGTGGAGCCTGAATCCGGTGGGCCAGAAGGTCCGTACCCTGCTGATGGCCAGCAAGTCCGCTCATTGCCTTAACGACCTCCTGTTCCAGCAGCGCTCCGGAACCCTGCCGATCGAGATCCCGGCGATTGTGTCCAACCACCGCGACCTGGCCGGGCTGGCAGAGTTTTACGGCATCCCGTTCCACTACATTCCCGTCACGCCGGACACCAAGGCCCAGGCGGAGGACAAGCTGCGGGCGCTCATTGCCGAACACGACGTCGAGCTGACCGTCCTGGCGCGCTACATGCAGGTGCTCTCCGATGAGCTGTGCAACGACCTCGCCGGCAGGGCCATCAACATCCACCACTCGTTCCTGCCTTCGTTCAAGGGCGCCAAGCCCTACCACCAGGCCCACGCCCGCGGCGTGAAGCTGATCGGTGCCACCGCGCATTATGTGACCGCTGCCCTGGATGAGGGGCCGATCATCGAGCAGGAAGTCATCCGGGTGGACCACGCACGCACACCGGAGCAGTTTGTGCAGATGGGCCGCGATGTTGAAGGACGCACGCTGACCCAGGCCGTCCAGTGGCATGCCGAGCACCGGGTCCTGCTGGACGGCAACCGCACGGTGGTCTTCAACTAGCCCAACTGGGTAGCAGTAGTTGCCTCTTAGACGCCTGTAAAGGGCAACTAGTGCTACCTACTTGGGGTTAGGGTGGGGCCATGTCTCCCATCTACACCTTCGCCGGCCACACACCGGACGTCCACGAAACAGCATTCGTCGCACCCAGCGCGTCGATCATCGGCAACGCCACCCTCGCGCAGGACTCCAGCGCCTTCTACGGCGTCTCCGTCCGCGCGGACACCGCCGCCATCAGCGTCGGCCCCGGCACCAACCTGCAGGACAACGTGGTACTCCACGCGGACCCGGGCTTCCCCTGCACCGTCGGCGCGCGCGTCAGTGTGGGGCACGCCGCCGTCGTCCATGGATGCACTGTGGAGGACGACTGCCTGATCGGCATGAGCGCCACCATCCTCAATGGCGCAGTGATCGGCACCGGCTCCCTGGTGGCAGCCGGTGCCGTGGTCCTGGAAGGGACAGTCATCCCGCCGCGATCCCTGGTGGCCGGAGTACCGGGCAAGGTACGCCGCGAACTCACCGATGAAGAGTACGACGGCGTACGCAACAATGCGGCCCACTACCGGGAGCTGGCGGCGGCACACCGGGACATGCACTAGGTTTCGACAGGCTCAACCACCGGGTCCCGGTTTCGACAGGCTCAACCACCGTTTTCAGCTCAACCACCGTTAGTCGAGGCTGATCGGGCCCATCTCGTCCAGGAGCTCGCCCGGGCCGGGGTTGCCCGGTGCGGAGGAGCCGCCCAGGTGGTTCACGACGCCCCAGACCGCGTTCAGGCCGGTGGTGACGGCACCTTCGGCCCAGCCTGCGGTGAAGGAGACGTCGTCGCCGGCCAGGAAAATGCCGCGCTGGGATTCGGGCAGCTTGTCCTGCTTGAAGTGCGTGAACAGGCGTTGCTGGTAGCGGTAGTGCCCCGGCAGGTTGGCCTTGAAGGCACCCATGAAGTTGGGGTCGGCCTCCCACGACACGGTGATGGGCTGGCCCACAATGTGGCTGGCGATGTCCACGCCCGGGTAGATCTGCTCCAGCGAGTGCAGCATCAGTTCCACCCGCTCGTCGGCGTCGAGGGCGAGCCACTTCAGGGCGTCGTCGTTCCACGTGTAGGAGAGCAGGATGACCGCGGGCTTGTCCGGTCCGTCGTCCAGCAGGTAGGTGGCGCGGTTGAGCCGGTCCGTCAGCGTCATGGACAGGACTTCGCGCCCGGTTTCGGGATCGATGTCCTTCCAGAACGGCCGGTCCACCATCACGAAGGTCTTGGACGACTGCATGTAGTGTGAGCGCTCGATCGCGGTCCACAGCTCCGCCGGGAACAGCGCTTCCTCCGTGTGGATGCGGGTGGACAGCAGCCAGGACTGGCACGTCGTCACCACGGCCGGGTAGGTGGCCTCGCGGCCCCAGCGCTCGGCGATCCTGAGGTCGCCGGAGGCGTCCCGGCTGATCCTGCCTACCGCGCCGCGCGGTGCTCCGGCATGCAGCGACGCCAGTGACGTGCCTTCGGGCCAGTGGGCCATGCCCGACGGCGAGTGCTCCCACAGTGCCTCGGGGAGCCTCTGCGCTCCCCCGCTGATGAGCCGGTGCTGGTCATCCGCGTCAGTGTAGACAACGCGGAGGATTTCGAGAATGGAGTTGGGGAAGTCCGTGTCCCAGCCGCCGGTGCCGAAGCCCACCTGGCCGAACGCCTCGCGGTGCGCGAAGCCTGCGTCCTTGAAGGATTTGCTGGCGGCGATGAAGCCGTAGAAGGTCTGCTCATCCATCAGGGGCAGGAGCTCGTTCCAGAGTTCCTTGATCCGTGCAGTGTCGCGGGTGCGGATGGCTTCCTGCATTTCCTGGAACGCGGCGCCGTCGTTGACGGCAGCCTTCCAGGCGTCGGCAACTTCGCGGAAGAACGGCGGCAGGTCTTCGGTGGTTTCCGCGTAGTGCTTCTGGCCGGCGAGTTCGATGACAGTGCTGGACGTGACGGGTGCCAGCGGGTTGGGGAAGTCCTGGGTGTCAAGGCCCAGCAGGTCCACGTAGTGGTAGAACGCCTTGCCGGAAACGGGGAACCGCATCCCGCCGAGGTCAGCCACAACGCCCGGCGCGGAGGGGAAGCTGGCTGTGCGGAGCCTGCCGCCGATCTGGTCTGCCTCGTAGACAACCGGGCGCAGGCCAAGCTTCATCAGTTCGTAGGCGGTCACCAGGCCGGACAGCCCGGCACCAACCACTGCCACCTCGGTGCCGTAGAGGGCGGGCGGAATGCTGCCCAGGCCCTCAGGGTGCGCCAGGTAGTGGTCGTAGCTGAACGGGAAATCCGGGTTCAGCATGGTGATCGGCAGCGTCTCCGGAAAAGTTGAAGTGCTGGAGGGATCCGGAGCCGGCAGTTCAGTGGCGGTGGTCATGATTTTTAGGCCTTTGCGGAGTGAGTGGTGGACTGCGGTGAAACTGCTTCGGCGCTCAGCTCACGGTATTCCTCGTGGCTCAGTGCTGCCACCCTGGAGTTCCGGCGTCCGTAGCCGAAGTAGGCTGCCACGCCCACCAGCATCCAGAGCCCGAAGACCACCCAGGTATCCGCACCGAGGTTGAGCATCAGGTAGCCGCACATGATGGCGCCGAGGATCGGAGTCAGCGGGAACAGGGGCACGCGGAAGGTGCGTTCCAGTTCCGGCCGGCTGCGGCGCAGGTAGATCACGGCCACGTTGACCAGGCCGAAGGCGAACAGGGTGCCGATGCTGGTGGCATCTGCGAGGGCCCCGAGCGGGACCAGCCCGGCGGTCAGTGCGACGGCGATGCCCACCAGGAGCGTTCCGGCCACGGGCGTGCCGGTGCGGCGGGAGACGCGGCCGAAGATCCTGGGGATGAGTCCGTCACGGGACATGGAGAGCAGGATGCGGGTTTGGCCGTAGAGGACGGTGAGCACGATGCTGGCGATGGCCAGGACGGCGCCCACGGCGAAGACCAGTGCGATCCATGGCTGTCCGGTGGTTTCCTCGAGGATCTTGACCAGCGCGGCTTCGGTGCCGTCGAACCAGCCCCACGGACGGGCGCCGATGGCAGCAACGGCAACCAGCACGTAAATCATGGTGACAATCAGCATGGACAGCATGATGGCGCGGGGCAGGTCGCGCTTGGGGTTGCGGGCTTCCTCGCCGGCGGTGGAGGCGGCGTCGAAGCCGATGTAGGAGAAGAACACACGTGAGGCCGCGGCGGAGACGCCTGCCGCGCCCATGGGCAGCAGCGGCTCGAAGTTGCCCGCGTTGAAGGCGGTGAAGGCGACGGCGCAGAAGAACAGCAGGATGCCCACCTTGACCACAACGATGGACGTGTTGATCCACGCGCTTTCCTTGGCGCCGCGCACCAGCAGGATGGTGGCCAGCAACACGATCACGACGGCGGGAAGGTTGAAGATTCCGCCGTCCCCTGGTGGCTGGGACATCGCATCAGGGAGGACCTGCCCGAAGACGGCGAGGCTTTCGTTGACGTACTGCCCGGCACCCACGGCCACGGCGGCGACTGACACCGCGTATTCAAGGACCAGGCACCAGCCGCAGATCCAGGCCATCCCCTCGCCCATGGTGGCGTAGGTGTAGGAGTAGCTGGAGCCGGACACCGGAACCATGCCTGCCATCTCGGCGTAGGACACAGCGGAGAGCAACGCGGCGAGGCCGGCGATCGCGAAGGAAATCCAGATGGCGGGGCCGGCCAGCGGAACCGACTCCCCCAGGATCACCAGGATGCCGGTGCCGAGGGTGGCACCCACGCTGATCATGGTGAGCTGCAGGACTCCAAAGCTTCGGACCAGGCGCGGACCGCCCTGGCCGCCGTCGGCTTCCCGGACCATCTGTGCGATGGGCTTGCGGCGCAGGAGCTGGGTGGCCAGTCCGGGACGAGCTGTTGGTCCAGTCGCACCGGACGGCGCCGTCCCGGAGAGTGTAGGCACAGTCATCGTTGACGTCCGTTCATCAGTAGTTGGTCGGTTTCCCCTCATCAACAGTAGGGGTGTGATCCGAATCTCAAGGAGGTGCAAAGTGCCCTATAGTTTTGGTTCATGAGTCAGAATGCACCAGCCGGAGACACTACCACCACGCAGCTGGATCCCGTGACCCTGGGTCAGTTCCTGGGTGCCCTGCCCAAGGGACTTTCAGTGCTCGTCGACGCCGGCAACGGCGATGCACCGCTGCGCTGGGTAGAGCCAAGCGAGCTTGAGGACCCCACTCCCTACCTCCTGGACGGCGAGTTTGTGCTGACCGCCGGGCTGCCATTCCTTGAAGCCGGCAGCACCGCTGACGCAACAGACACAGCGAACGCCTACGTCAAACGGCTGGTGGACGCGCAGGTGGCGGCCCTGGGCTTTGGCCTGGAGCCCTATTTCGACGACGTCCCGGAACCGTTGGTGTCAGCGTGCCGGACGCACGGCCTCACCCTGGTCAGGATTCCCAGCAGCGTGCCATTCGCAGCCCTGGGCCTGGCGTTTTCCCAGCTGCTGGAATCCGGGAATGCCCGGGTGTTCCGCCAGCTGGCCGAGACCAACCGGCAGCTGATGCGGGCAGTGTTGTCCGCGCGGCCCGAACACGAACTCCTCTCCGCCCTGGCACAGCGGGTGCCGGTCTGGGCCTTGCTGATCGGTTCCGACGGACGGGTCAGGGCACGGGCGGCGGCAACCACCACAGGAACAGCGACAGTTGCCCCCGCAACGGCCGGATCCGGCACCCGTGGAGGTTCCGGCGTCGAACTTTCCGCTTTGCAGCCCCTGCTCAAACGGCTCCTGACCGGCAATGGTCCGCGCGTGGAGACGGAATCGTTTGACGTTCCCGGCTCCGCGCTGGTGTACGGCCACCCGCTGCGCAGTGCCAAGGATGCCACCCTGGGCAGGCTGGTGCTGGGCACCGGCAAACCGCTGACGCCAGCGCAAAACAGCGTGGTGTCCTCGGTGGTGGGCCTGCTGGAGTTGCTGGTGCGGCAGCGGACCAGTGGGTCGCTGGCCCCGAGCCAGCTGGCCACTGCACTGCTGCTCCATCCGGAAACCCTGGCCACCGGCGGCACCCGGGAGCTGAACATCCTGAAGGACCTGCTGGCCCAGAGCGTTTCCGGCACCCGCTCAGGCGCTGTCAGGGTAGTCCAGGGCATCCGCGTGGACGAGCCGGGGCAGGCTGCATCGGACGGACCCGTCCGGGAACTGCTGCAGTGGCGCCGGTTGTTCGACACCAAAATGGTGGAACTGACCGACTACGGCTTTGCGGCAGTAACCCGGCTGAAGGTGGACGATGCACTGCTGCAGGAAGTCGAGGACCTCGGCTGGCGGTTGGTAGTGGGCGGGGCGACGGAGCTTTCCGGGCTCCCTGCGGCCTATAAGCGTGCGTCATCCCTGCGCGGCAGGGTCCAGACGGCCGGGCGGAGCGTCCGGGTGGACGAGGTGACGTGGTCCGTCACCGGGTTGCTGGGCAGGGAAGCGGGCGTGATGCTCGCGGCACGCCTGCTGGAACCGGTCCTTTCGCAGGACGCCGAGCGCCGTGCTGCCCAGCTGAACGTACTGACGTCATGGCTGCGCGAAAACGGCAACTGGGACGCTACCGCCAAGGCGCTGGGGCTGCACCGGAACAGCGTGCGCCGGCAGATTACCGCCCTGGCCGAGCTGCTGGAGATGGACCTTGGCCAGGCGCAGGTCCGCGCAGAACTCTGGATCGCCCTGCAGTACGTGGATGGAATCGAGGACCTTCAGGAGTCCCAGGACCGGTAAAGGTCGGGCCGGCGTTCGTCAAGGTAGGGCACAGCGGCGCGGGCCCGGGCGGCCGATTCGGCGTCCACCTCGGCCAGCAGCAGCTGAGGGCCCTCCCCCGCGGCTGCAAGCAGGGCGCCGTCAGGCCCGGCAATAACGCTGCCGCCAAGGAACCGGCAACCGTCTTCCTCGCCGGAGTGGTTGGCGTACGCAATGCTGACCTGGCTTTCGAGCGCCCGCGCCCGCAAAAGTACCTGTGGCACCGACTCAAAGCCGTGGGCCAGCGCAGTGGGCACCAGGAGGAGTTCGGCCCCCGCAGTGACTGCGGCGCGGACTGCCTCCGGGAATTCAACGTCGTAGCAGATCACCATGGAGGTCCGGATGCCGTTGAAATCCACGACGGCGGGACGTTCCGTTCCGGGGACGAAGACGGCGCGCTCATCCTCGCCGAAGAGATGGACCTTGGCGTACTCCAGGAGGGTATTGCCCTCGGCATCCAGGAGGGTGGAGGTGATGTTCCAGACCGCGTCCGGGGCAAGGGCCGGAATGCAGTACACCAGTCCGATGCGGTGCCGGCGGGCGATGCCGGCCATGGCTTCCCTGATGCCTGGCAGCAAGGCCGGGTCCAGGCCGGCCCGCAACTGCCGGGGTGCGTATCCCACAGGGAAAAGCTCTGGCGTCACCAGCAGCGAAGCGCCGGCGGTCGCAGCGTCCCGGGCAGCTGACTCCACAGCCGCACAGTTGGCCTCAATATCCAGTACGGCGGAGTTCGCCTGCATCAGCGCCAGCAGCACCATTACCACCTCACAACGTTGGGGCGGCCGCAGGTAGAGCGTCCGCTGGTCACAGCCTAGCCATCTCCCGGCTTCGCCCTCCGGGTCCTTTTGCACCTGGACCCGGACGCGAGAGGGCATTTCACCCGTCCACCGCGCCGTCCGTTCCCGCGCGCTTGCGTTAACTTCTTGACTACAAGACGCCCAATAGGGCACGCTTCTTTGCATGCCCGCCACATCACGCCCAACGAAGAGCAGGACCCGGAACCCGGGGTCCCAGTCTGCGCTGAGGCATCTGAACCAGCAACGCATCATCGAAGCACTGATGGGAGGGCCGGCCACGCAGGCGGAGCTCGCCCGGCAGACAGGCCTCTCCACTGCAACGGTTTCCAACATTGTGAAAATCATGCAGGAATCCGGGCTGGCATCGACCGAGCCCACCACCAGTTCCGGCCGCCGGGCACTAAACGTCCGGCTCAACAGCAACGGCGCAGTTGCGGTAGGCATCGACTTCGGCCGGCGGCACCTGCGGGTGGTACTGGCCTCGATGAGCTACCACATCATCGCGGAGGAATCCGTACAGCTCCCGCTTGGGCACCATGCCGAGGAAGGCATCCGGGCCGCCGTCGAACTTCTTTCCCGGCTGCTGGCCGAATACGGCGTGGAGCGGGACGCCCTGGTGGGTGCCGGCGTCGGAATTCCCGGCCCTATTGACCGCCGCACCAGCACCGTCGCCCAAGGCGCCATCCTGCCGGAGTGGGTGGGCATCAACATCCTTGACCGGCTCGAGGAAACCCTTGATATGCCGGTGTTCCTGGACAATGACGCCAACCTCGGGGCCCTCTCCGAAGTGACGTGGGGACAGCACGGCTCGGTCACCAACCTGCTGTTCATCAAGATTGGATCCGGCATCGGCGCAGGCCTGATCCTGAACGGTGCACCGTACTACGGTGCGGTGGGAATCACCGGCGAAATCGGGCACGCCACCATCCATGAACAGGGCCTGATCTGCCGCTGCGGCAACCGTGGCTGCCTGGAAACCATCGCCAGCACCACCACCATGATCGAGCTGCTGGGCAGGGGTTCGCGGGGGCAGCTCACACCGGCGGACCTGGTCAGCCGCGCCCTTGCGCGGGACCCCGCCACGCTGCGGGTGATCGATGATGCGGGGCTTGCCGTGGGCCGGGCGCTGGGCAATGTGGCCAACCTGATCAACCCCGAGGTGATTGTGGTGGGCGGACCCCTCGCGGGGCTGGAAGACCTGCTGCTGGACCCCATCCGGCGCGGCCTGATCCGGCACGCTGTACCGGTGATTGGCGAGTCCACCGTGTTGACCATGTCCTCGCTGGGTGACCGCGCCGAGGCCCTGGGGGCTGCCGCCCTCGTGTTCCAGCACGCCCGCTTCAGAAGGCCTTAACGCCAGATCGTTACCCGGGCATTGTGTTCAAGACTTGACGACAATCCCTGTGATCAAGTTTACTTTTTCCTCAGACGGCCTTGCGATCTGCAGGGCGACAACGAAGTCATACATTGGAGGCGCAACGGCAATGTCGTCGCAAGGAACCCACGGAGACCCCGTCATCCTGGAGATGCGTTCCATCACGAAGGAATTCCCCGGCGTAAAAGCCCTGGCGGACGTCAACCTGCGGGTCAAGGCAGGCGAAGTCCACGCCATCTGCGGCGAAAACGGCGCCGGGAAATCCACGCTGATGAAGGTACTTTCCGGCGTTTACCCCTATGGCAGCTACTCAGGGGACATCGTGTACCAGCACGAGGTCCAGCAGTTCCGGGACATCCGGGCCAGCGAGGCCGCCGGCATCGTGATCATCCACCAGGAGCTGGCGCTCATCCCTGAGCTGTCCATCACCGAGAACATCTTCCTGGGCAACGAACCCACCAAACGCGGAGTCATTGACTGGGCAGAGGCCCGCCGCCGTTCGCTGGACCTGCTGGCCCGCGTGGGACTCCGTGACGATCCGGACACCCCCATCAAGGAAATCGGCGTTGGCAAGCAGCAGCTGGTGGAAATCGCCAAGGCGCTGAACAAGTCCGTCAAGATCCTGATCCTGGACGAGCCCACCGCAGCATTGAACGAGTCCGATTCCCAGCACCTCCTGGACCTGATCCTGGGGCTGAAGGCCAAGGGCATCACGTCGATCATCATTTCGCACAAGCTCAACGAAATTGAGCAGATCGCGGACTCGATCACCATCATCCGTGACGGCAAGTCGATCGAAACGCTGGACGTCAAGGCGGACGGCGTGGACGAGGACCGCATCATCAAGGGCATGGTGGGCCGGACCCTGGAGTCCAGGTTCCCGGACCACACGCCCAAGATCGGCGAGGTGTTCTTCGAGGTGAAGGACTGGACAGTGGCCCACCCGCAGATCCAGGACCGCCTGGTATGCAAGGGCTCCAACTTCTTCGTCCGCCGCGGCGAGATCGTGGGATTTGCCGGGCTGATGGGTGCCGGCCGGACCGAGCTGGCAAGGTCCATCTTCGGCCGCTCCTACGGCAAGTTCATCTCCGGCCGCATCTACAAGGACGGCAAGGAAGTCCAGCTCAAGAACGTCAGGCAGGCCATCGACGCCGGCCTTGGTTACGTTACGGAAGACCGTAAGACGCTGGGCCTGAACCTGCTCGATGACATCAAGACCACCACGGTGGCGGCCAACCTGAAGAAGATCACCAAGGGCATGGTGGTGGACCGCAACCAGGAGTTCACCGTCGCCGAGAACTACAGGAAGTCGCTGCGCACCAAAACGCCGTCGGTGGAGGAAGGCGTGGCCAAGCTCTCCGGCGGCAACCAGCAAAAGGTGGTACTCGCCAAGTGGATGTTCACCGATCCTGAACTGCTGATCCTGGACGAACCCACGCGCGGAATCGACGTCGGCGCCAAGTACGAGATCTACGGGATCATCCAACAGCTGGCCAACCAGGGTAAGGGCGTGATCGTCATTTCCTCGGAACTGCCAGAGCTGCTGGGCCTCTCCGACCGTATCTACACCATCTTCGAAGGTTCCATCACCGGTGTGCTGAACAAGGACGAAGCCAGCCAGGAAAACCTGATGAAACTCATGACCTCCAACCGCAAAGCCGCCTGAGCCTGGCCCCCGCCAGCACGGACATAAGGACTAAACAATGAACGCGCTCAAGAAGCTGTTTGGCGGCGATACCCGTCAGTTCGGCATGATTTTTGCCTTGGTGACACTGATCCTCTTCTTCCAATGGATGACGGACGGCCGCACGCTCACGCCCGGCAACGTCATCAACCTTTTCAACGGCAACTCCTACATCCTGATCCTGGCCATCGGCATGGTGCTGGTGATCATCGCCGGCCACATCGACCTCTCAGTGGGTTCAGTCGCGGCATTCGTCGGCGTGACGGTGGCCCTGGCCATCCGGGACTGGGGCATCCCCTGGTACCTCGGCATCCTGCTGGGCCTTGGCCTGGGCATCCTGATCGGGGCGTGGCAAGGGTTCTGGACAGCCTATGTAGGCATACCCGCCTTCATCGTCACCCTGGCAGGCATGCTGCTCTTCCGCGGCTTCAACCAGTTCGTGGGCAAGTCCAACACCATCCCCGTCCCCAGCGATTTCCAGTACATCGGCTCCGGGTACCTGCCTGAAGTAGGACCCAATACCGGCTACAACAACCTGACCCTCCTGATCGGCATCGTCGCAGTTGCCTTTGTGGTCTGGGGCGAAATCCGCTCCCGCAACACCGCCAAGGCACTGGGTGCCGAGGTTCCGGAAACCTGGGTCATGGTGACCAAGCTTGTCCTCATCTCCGCAGCAATCCTCTACGCAACGTACCTGTTCGCCACCGGCCGCCCCGGCACCTCCTTCCCCATCCCCGGCCTGATCCTGGCCGTCCTGGTCCTGATTTACGGGTTCATCTCCTCCAAGACGGTCGTAGGCCGCCACGTCTACGCAGTGGGTGGCAACCGCCACGCAGCCGAGCTCTCCGGTGTCCAGTCCAAGAAGGTCAACTTCCTGGTCATGATGAACATGTCGGTACTGGCAGGCCTCGCAGGCATGATCTTCGTGGCCCGCTCCACTGCCTCGGGACCGTTCGACGGCGTGGGCTGGGAACTGGATGCCATCGCGGCTGTGTTCATCGGCGGCGCGGCCGTAACCGGCGGTGTGGGCACCGTGATCGGCTCGATCGTCGGTGGCCTGGTGATGGCCGTCCTGAACAACGGCCTCCAGCTGCTGGGCATCGGCGCGGACCTCACCCAGATCATCAAGGGCCTGGTGCTCCTGATCGCCGTCGCCTTTGACGTCTACAACAAGAGCCAGGGCAAGAAGTCGATCATCGGCCTGATGATGCGCGGCTTCCAGCGCGGCCAGGGCGGCGGACCCAGCAACCCCCTGCAGCCGGACGAAACGACCTCAACCAAGGAAACCATCTCCCGCGAAGCCTGAACCCAGGCCTTACGGATAATCCCCACAAAGAAAGCGAACCGAGGAAATGCGAATTTTTGGTAAAGCAGGAAAGGCAGCAGCCGTAACCGCGATTGCGGCACTTGCCCTGACCGGCTGCGGCCGCGATTCAGGAACCACCGACGGCGGCACCGAGTCCGGCTTCGCGCAGGACTCCCTGATCGGCGTCGCGCTTCCCCAGAAGACCAGTGAAAACTGGGTGCTGGCGGAAAAACTGTTCAATGACGGCCTCACCGAAGCCGGCTTCAAGGCTGACGTGCAGTTCGCCAACGGCGGCGTGTCCGAGCAGCAGAACCAGATCAGCGCCATGGTCACCAAGGGCGCCAAGGTCATCATCGTGGGTGCCATCGACGGCGCCCAGCTGGGTACCCAGCTCAAGCAGGCCAAGGACTCCGGCGCCACCGTCATCGCCTACGACCGCCTGCTGCTGAACACCGAAAACGTGGACTATTACGTGGCCTACGACAACTTCAAGGTGGGCGAGCTCCAGGGCCAGGCCCTGCTTGAAGGCCTGGAGGCGAAGAAGCCCGGCGGACCGTACAACATCGAACTGTTCGCCGGTTCCCCGGATGATGCCAATGCGAAGGTCTTCTTCGACGGCGCCATGAGCGTCCTGAAGCCGAAGATCGACGACGGCACGCTGAAGGTTGTCTCGGGCCAGACCTCGTTCGAGCAGGCCGTGACGCAGGGCTGGAAGGCAGAAAATGCCCAGCGCCGTGCGGACACCCTCCTGTCCGGCAGCTACGGCACCGAATCCCTGGACGGCGTCCTCTCCCCCAACGACACCCTGGCCCGCGCGGTACTGACCTCGGTCAAGGCTGCAGGCAAGCCGCTCCCCGTGGTGACCGGCCAGGACTCCGAGGTTGAGTCGGTCAAGTCGATCCTGGCAGGCGAGCAGTACTCCACGATCAACAAGGACACCCGTGCCCTGGTTGAGCACGCCATCGCCATGGCGAAGGACCTGCAGGCCGGCAAGGAACTCGAAGTCAACGACACCGAGTCCTACGACAACGGCGTCAAGACCGTCCCGGCATACCTGCTGGAGCCGGTCATCGTAACGGCCGAGAACGTCAAGACCGCTTACGTTGACGATCCGGTACTTGGCCCGCTGACCAAGTAGTTTCACGTACTGAACACAGAAGTGCCCGGCTTCCCTGATGGGAAGCCGGGCACTTCTGTGTTGGGGGCTGGTTTGCTAGGGAGCCTTGACCTTGAGCACACCGGAGCCGGCGAAGTTCAGTGCGTGGTCCCGCACCGAATCAACGTCGGTAAAAGCCTTGTACGCGTAGACGTCCGCGGGATCCCATCCCACGTCCGTGCTGAAGTCCCAGGCAGTCCAGTCCGGAGCAGCAGTACCGTCTTCTGCCGCTTCGGCGAGGGCCTCGGCCTTGTTCGCTTCAAAGGAGGACTGGGCAATCGCGTTCAGGTCTATGGGAGCACCGTTGTACCAGGAACCTTCGTCATGGAACCGGTCACCGTTGTAGCTGCTGACGGTGACTGACGGATCTGCGCCGGGTCCCGTGTAGTCGAAGGCGTTGTTCTCCGAGAAGATCCGGGACGCGTACCCCGCACCCAGGAAGTAACTGCTGCCGCCCTGGGCCTCGCTGATCATCGGGTAATCGGGGTGGTCGGTGCTGCCAACAAAGTAGTTGTTGACCACGTGGACCTGGCCGAACCTGACCCGCGGGCCACGCTGCTGGATATTCTCCATCAGGTTGCCGATGTAGCTGACCCGGAGCTTGCCGCCGTCCTTATCCACGTGTTCGTCGCCGGAGCCCAGCAGCATGGTTTTGTCATGGTTCATGATCCTGCTGTTGGAAATCGTCACGTAATCGGTGCCGTCCTTGAGGTCCAGCAGCCCGTCATGCCTGTTGGCCGGCTTCCCGTGAAAGCCGATGGGCGCTTCGCTGTCCGGAAAGCGGCCGTCGCTGAGGGTGACATGGTCAAACCAGAGATGGTTGGACGTCACTGAAGAGACGGCGTCGAACCGGGCATTCCAGGCGCCCAGATCGCCGTCGTCAGGTGACCAGGTGCTGAAGAAATCCACGGGAGCTTCGACACTGACGTTGCGCACCACCACGTTCGTGGCGCTCAGGATGACGATGTTCGCACCAACAAAACCGGCGTCGCCGTCGAGCCCGATCACGGACGTGTTGGAGGGCAGGCTGACCTCGATCTGCCGTTTCATGTTGTTGCTGCCGGTCTGCCGGAGCTGGCGCTGGGACTTGCAGTACTCAAAGGTCTGGTCGCTCCAGGTCTTCCCTTCAGGACCGAAGCAGGACATGTACTTGTTGATGTCATACCCGGGCGCGTAGTCCTGCTCGCCCAGGATTCGGCCGTCGGGAGTCTGGTTGCCGTTGATCTTTCCGCTGACGTAGATAATCTTGGGCGCCTTGGGCTCACCGTGATTGGCCAGCGCCGCCTTGAGCTCTGCCAGGCTGTCCACCACATATTGGTTGGCGGCAGGCGCACCAGCACCACCGTTGGTAACACCGTCGACGGCGGCCCAGCCTGTGGGTGCCGCATCGTCGGGGCTGACAATCCCGCCGCCGGGCCAGGCGGCAGCGGGTGAGGCAAGCACCAGTCCCGCTGCCAGTGTTACTGCCGTGCAGGTGGCTGCCCAGGCTGCAGCTTTTTTGCCGGCCGCGGGGAGGGAAGATCTTTGATGTTTTCGGATCGGGGACGTCATTGGCCTTTTTTCCGGCATGCCAAATAGACCACATGCCTTGATGGGTGCGGATAATTCGGGTACGTAGCCGGCAAGCTAGAAAACGCTTTCTCAGCCGGTCGATCCTTTGTACGTCCGTTGTTGTGGCCGTGTCAAGGGGTTTCCACGCCGACGAAGGGCCTCCGGGGCGTCGGCTTGGGGCAGTGAGAAGATGGGCCCATGACTTCACCTATCGCAACGCCGTGGCTCTCGGGCCAGGCGGACCAGGATCCCCGCTCTGCCACCGGCCGCACCCTTCGCTGGGGTGTCATCGCCACGGGCAGCATTGCCACCGCAGTTGCCGCGGACCTGGCGCTGCTGGCCGATGCCGAACTGCACGCGGTCAGTTCCCGCACCCAGGAGCGGGCCGACAAATTCGCCGCGGAGTTCGGTTTCAGCAAGGCGTACGGGAACGACGGCGGTGTTCACGGCTACGACAGGCTGCTCGCCGATGACGGGGTGGACGTGGTCTACGTGGCTTCACCGCACGGCCAGCACTACGAGATTGTCCAGGCGGCGCTGAACGCCGGAAAGCATGTGCTGTGCGAGAAGGCCTTCACCATCAACGGGCGCGAAGCCGCGGAACTGATCGACCTGGCCCGGGCAAAGAAGCTGTTCCTGATGGAGGCAGTGTGGAGCCGGTTCCTGCCGGGCATGCAGCGGGCCTTCCAGATCGCCGCTTCCGGGGAACTGGGAGACCTGCACTGGGTCAGCGCTGATCTGGGATTCCCCGCGCCCTACTCCCCCACGGCCCGGCTGTGGGCGCGGGAAGACGGCGGCGGAGCATTGCTGGACATCACCGTTTATCCGCTGTTGTGGGCACTTGGAACCATGGGTTTCCCGCAGACGGTCAGCGCCTCGGGCTTTGTGAACGACGACGGCGTGGACGCCCAGAATGCCCTCACCCTCGGCTACAACCACGGCGGGCAGGCACAGCTGACATCCTCACTACTGGCCCACGGGCCCAGGACCGCCACGGTCGCGGGCAGCCTGGGCTACCTGCAGTCGGTTGGCTCCATCAACAATCCCCGGGAAATCAACGTGGCCATCGGCTGGGACGGCGAGCGGCGTACGGAATCCTTCGACATCGTGGGCAAAGGCTACACGTACGAACTCCGCGAAGTGACCCGCTGCATCCAGCAGGGCCTCACCGAAAGCCCCGTCATGCCGCTGGAAGACACCCTGGCCACCATGCGGCTTTTCGACGGCGTCCGGGCCCAGCTGGGAACGACCTACCCGAACGACCACCGCTGACGACACGCAAAAGCGCTGGCGCGCCCCGTATTTGGGCGTCACCAGCGCTTTTGTGCGTCGCGGACGAAGATCCGCGTCGAAAACGGACTAGCTGAGGGTTGCGATGACCTTGTTCAGGGTCTCCGACGGGCGCATCACTGCTGCCGCCTTCGCGGCATCCGGGTGGTAGTAGCCCCCGACGTCCACCGGTGAACCCTGGACGGCAGCAAGCTCGCCTACGATGACGTCTTCGTTGCCGGCCAGCGCCTCGGCGACTGACGAGAACGCGGCGGCGAGGTCGGCGTCGTCCGTCTGCTTTGCCAGTTCTTCAGCCCAGTAGCGGGCCAGGAAGTAGTGGCTGCCGCGGTTGTCCAGTTCGCCGGCGCGGCGGCTCGGGGACTTGTTCTCGAGCAGGAAGGTGCCAGTGGCGCGGTCCAGCGTGTCCGCGAGGATCTGGGCACGGGCGTTGTCCGTGGTGGTGGCCAGGTGCTCGAAGCTCACGGCCAGTGCCAGGAACTCACCCAGGCTGTCCCAGCGAAGGTGGTTTTCCTTCAGCAGCTGCTGGACATGCTTCGGAGCGGATCCGCCTGCGCCGGTCTCGAAGAGCCCGCCACCGTTCATCAGCGGAACAACGGAGAGCATCTTGGCGCTGGTACCGAGTTCCAGGATGGGGAACAGGTCCGTGAGGTAGTCGCGGAGGACGTTGCCGGAAACCGAGATGGTGTCCTGGCCCTTGCGGATGCGCTCCAGCGTGAAGGCGATGGCCTTTACCGGGGACATGATCTGGATGTCCAGGCCCTCGGTGTCGTGCTCCTTGAGGTACTCCCGGACCTTGGCAATGAGGTTGGCGTCGTGGGCGCGTTCCTCGTCCAGCCAGAACACGGCGGGAGTCTGGGAAGCGCGGGCACGGGTGACGGCCAGCTTGACCCAGTCGCGGATGGGGGCGTCCTTGGTCTGGCAGGCGCGCCAGATATCGCCCTCGGCAACCTCGTGCTCAACCAGGACGTTGCCTGCGCCGTCCAGGATCTGGACAGTGCCGGCTTCCTGGATCTCGAAGGTTTTGTCATGGCTGCCGTATTCCTCGGCGGCCTGTGCCATCAGGCCAACGTTGGGGACGGTGCCCATGGTGGTGGGATCGTAGGCGCCGTTGGCCCGGCAGTCGTCGATGACAACCTGGTAGATGCCGGCGTAGGAGCTGTCCGGGAGGACCGCCAGGGTGTCAGCTTCCTGGCCGTCCGGGCCCCACATGTGGCCGGAGCTGCGGATCATGGCGGGCATGGAAGCGTCCACAATAACGTCGCTGGGGACGTTCAGGGTGGTGATGCCCTTGTCCGAATCGACCATGGCCAGGGCCGGGCCTTCTTCGAGGCCCTTCTTGATGAGCGCCTGCACGCCCTCGCGGACGTCCTCGGGGAGCTCTTCGAGTCCGCTAAGGATTGCGGCCAGGCCGTTGTTCGGGCTGAGGCCGGCCGCTGCCAGCTGCTTTCCGTAGGTGTCGAAGAGTTCGGCGAAGTAGGCCTTGACCACGTGGCCGAAGATGATGGGGTCCGAAACCTTCATCATGGTGGCCTTGAGGTGGGCAGAGAACAGCACGCCCTCTTCCTTGGCCCGGGCAACCTGGGCCTTAAGGAATTCGTCCAGGGCTGCGGCACGCATCACGGTGCCGTCAATGACTTCGCCTTCGAGGACGGGGAAGTCCTTCTTGAGCACCTTGACGCTGCCGTCTTCGCGGACCAGCTGGATGGAGATGGTGCCCTCAGCGGGAATCACCACGGACTTCTCGTTGGAGCGGAAGTCGTCCTGGCCCATGGTGGCCACGTTGGTCTTGGAATCCGCGGACCAGGCACCCATGGAGTGCGGGTTCTGGCGTGCGTAGTTCTTGACGGACAGCGGAGCGCGGCGGTCCGAGTTGCCCTCACGCAGGACCGGGTTCACTGCGGAGCCCTTGATCTTGTCGTAGCGGGAACGCACGGCGGTTTCCTCGTCCGAGGAGGGGCTGTCCGGGTAGTCCGGCAGTGCGTAACCCTGGGACTGGAGCTCGGCGATTGCGGCCTTCAGCTGCGGGATGGAGGCGCTGATGTTGGGCAGCTTGATGATGTTGGCTTCTGGCTTCTTCGCCAGCTCGCCCAGCTCAGCAAGGGCGTCGCTTTGGCGCTGTTCCTCGGTGAGGTAGTCACCGAAGACGGCAATGATGCGTCCAGCCAGGGAAATGTCCCGGGTCTCAACTGCCACACCTGCAGTGGAAGCAAAGGCCTCGATGATCGGGAGGAATGAATAAGTGGCGAGCATCGGCGCTTCGTCGGTGTGCGTATAGATGATCTTGGACATGCGCGGGCGTCTCCCTGGAGGTCGGCTGTAGATGGAAATCCGGTCTTAATGCACCACGTATAACTTACCCGAGTAGGCCCCGCCGCCGCCTGTCGACGATCGTTTGGCGCATGACATTACTCGCCGGCCGGTCAGCTCCGGGGTTGGGGGCCGTTCCGGGCCGACGGCATTACATGAGATGTCACTACTATTTACAGCTTTGTCACATTGGGATAGATTCTCTCCATCACGCAGCGGCCACCCCTCAACAATGCCGCAGCACCCAACAGTCAGGAACCCCTATGACGACTAAAATGCTGGCCAACAGCCTGCTCAGCCTCTCCACTGCCGCCCTTCTCGCCCTCTGTTCGGCGGGAGCAGCCACGGCGGCACCCGGCGGGAACCAGGAGCCTTCAGTCACCAGTACCACCGTTGAAAATACGGCGGCAGTGGCCGACTACTGGACCCCCGAGCGTATGAAAGCCGCCATCCCCGGCGATGTCCTCGCAGCCAAGGCGGTGGAGCGGAGCCGCGGAGCAGCAGGCGGAACCGCCGCTGTGGAGAAGGGCGCCAACACCAAGATCGAGGGCAAAGCAGCCCGCGGCAAGCCTGTATTGCACGCCAGCGAGAACCCCGTTTCGCACATCGGCAAGGTGTTCTTCACCCTGGGCGGCCAGAACTACGTCTGCTCCGGAAACTCCGTGACTTCCACCAACGAAAGCACAGTGTCCACTGCCGGCCACTGCCTGAACGAGGGCCCCGGAGCGTTCGCCACCAACTTCACCTTCGTTCCTGCCTACCTCAACGGCGCAGCACCCTACGGAAAGTGGGTGGCCCGCTCGCTGCACACCACGACGGCGTGGAGCGCGAACGGCAACATCCAGTACGACACCGGATTCGCCGTCGTCGCACCCCTGAACGGCCAGACGCTCTCCGATACCGTTGGCGCCTCCGGTGTCCAGTTCAACGCGGCACGCGGCCTGACCTACAAGGCTTACGGCTACCCTGCTGCCAGCCCGTTTGACGGCCAGTCGCTCAAGAGCTGCTCCGGCACCGCCACCAACGACACCGTCAACCCCGGCGGCACCACCCAGGGCATCCCGTGCGACATGACCGGCGGTTCCTCAGGCGGTCCGTGGTTCATCGGTACCAACTCCTCCGGCTACCAGAACTCCGTGAACAGCTACGGATACGGCACCCGTTCAACCACCATGTACGGCCCTTACTGGGGAACGGCTATCCAGCAGGTCTACACCAGTGCAGCCGCGTCCTGAACCTAAGCCGCGCAAGCCGTTCCAACACAATGGCTCCGCAGCTCCCGCTTCACCAGACCCCGGTTCATCGGACCCCGGTCCGGAAACTCCCGGTGCAGTGAGCTCGAGCCAGACCGGCCAGGACCCGGACGCAGTCCGCGAGTACTGGACCCCGGAACGGATGTCCCAGGCACTACCCCGAGAGGTCAGCCCCGAAACCCGGGACCGGCCACGCACGGAAAGCGGCCAGGAACCCGACGGAGACTGAACCTCTTTCCTTAAATGCCCGACGGCGGCTGTCCCCTATGTGGGGGCAGCCGCCGTCGACGTGTGGGAACCCGGCTGGGCCCACGCCGCCAGGGTTCCCTGGCCGAGCTTGCGAGGCTAGGGAGGGGGCGGGGATCAGTGGAAGAAGTGCCGGGCTCCCGTGAAGTACATGGTGATGCCTGCCTTGTTGGCGGCTTCGATGACCTCGTCGTCGCGGACGGAGCCACCCGGCTGGACCACGGCACGGACGCCGGCGTCGATCAGGATCTGCAGGCCGTCAGCGAAGGGGAAGAACGCGTCGGATGCGGCAACTGAGCCGCGGGCCCGCTGGGGTGCGTCGGCCGAAGTGGCGTTGGAGGCACCGCCGGGAGCATCTCCGCCGGTGGCACTACCAGTCTCTACTTCCACGCCCAGGGTGTTGGCCCGCTCCACGGCGAGGCGGCAGGAGTCCAGGCGGTTGACCTGGCCCATGCCGATGCCGACTGCTGCTCCGTTGTTGGCCAGCAGGATCGCGTTGGATTTGGCGGCACGGCAGGCGGTCCAGGCAAACGCGAGGTCGGCGAGGGTTTTCTCGTCCGCTGCTTCACCGGCGGCGAGGGTCCAGTTGGCGGGGTTGTCGCCCTCGGCGTCCACCTTGTCAGTCATCTGGACCAGGACGCCGCCGGATACCTGGCGCATCTCGGACGGGTAGCGGCCGTATCCTTCAGGCAGGGCCAGGAGCCGGATGTTCTTCTTCTTGGAGAGGATTTCCACGGCCTCCGGTTCGAAGTCCGGGGCAATAACTACTTCGGTGAAGATGCCGGCAACCGTCCGGGCCATTCCGGCAGTGACGGTGCTGTTCGCTGCGATAACGCCGCCGAACGCGGAAACAGGATCGCAGGCGTGGGCCTTGGCGTGGGCGTCCGCAATCGGGTCCACTGCGTCAGCGGAGCCGACAGCCACGCCGCACGGGTTGGCGTGCTTGATGATCGCAACGGCAGGTTCGGAGAAGTCGAACGCGGCACGCAGGGCGGCATCGGCGTCGACGAAGTTGTTGTAGCTCATGGCCTTGCCGTGCAGCTGCTCGGCCTGGGCAATGCCCACCGGCGCGGCCTTGTCCACGTACAGGGCGGCCTGCTGGTGCGGGTTTTCCCCGTAGCGGAGGACCTCGGAACGCTCCAGGGACAGGCCGGCGTAGGCGGGCCAGTCGATGACGCCGTCGCCGTCCTCGTCCAGGAACTGGGTGGCGGTCCAGGTGGCCACCGCGGTGTCGTACGCGGCGGTGTGGGCGAACGCCTTCGCGGCCAGCCGGCGTCGGGTCTTCAGGTCAAAGCCGCCGTGCGCTGCGGCGTCAACCACGTCCGTGTAGAAGGTGGGGTCCACAACGATGGCGACGGCGGCGTGGTTCTTCGCGGCAGAGCGCACCATGGCGGGGCCTCCGATGTCGATCTGCTCGACGACGTCGTCCTGGCCTGCGCCTGACTTCACCGTCTCAACGAACGGGTAGAGGTTCACCACCACCAGATCGAAGGTTTCGATCTCCATGCCGGCGAGGGTTTCCATGTGCGCGGGAACGCGGCGGTCAGCCAGGATGCCGCCGTGGACGCGCGGGTGCAGGGTCTTGACCCGGCCGTCCAGCATTTCGGGCGAGCCGGTGACTTCCTCGACTTCCTGGACCGGGATGCCGGCGGCGGCGATCTTCTTGGCCGTGGAACCGGTGGAGACAATGGTGACGCCAGCTGCGTGCAGGCCCTGCGCGAGCTCCTCCAGACCGGTCTTGTCGTATACCGAGATCAGGGCCCGGCGGATGGGAACACGGTCAAGCTGCGTGAAGCTCACAAAAGTCTCCGTCTTTTTACGCGGTTGCGGCCGCGGGTGGTGGGGATAGGCCCAGTTTATCGTGTTGCCAGGCGCCCCCGCCCCACACGGCCTAAGGTGGGTGGATGACTACTGAACGCCTGGTATTGGTGGCGGATATTGGCAAGAGCCGTTGCCGGGTGGAGCTACGCGCCGTTACTGAAGATTCCAGCTCCGTCATTGGGAGTGCGGGCGCCGCAGGTTTCGCCGGGCTGGGGATCGCCGACGGCGCCGCCGCTGCGTTCCGGCTGATTGCGGACGCCGCCGGGCAGCTCGAGGCCGGTGCTGCAGGCGCCCCTGGTGTTCCCGGTCCCCTGGCTGGGCGGCTGAGTGGTGTGGGGGCGGCTGTGGCCGGCGTCGAGGCCAGTGCACCGCAGTCCCGTGAGCTCGCCGGGCTGCTGGCCTTGCATTTCCAGGCCCCGGCCGCCGTCCTTTCGGATGCAACGGCGGCCCACCTTGGAGCGCTCGACGGCGGTCCGGGCACCATCCTGATCGTCGGCACCGGAGCCGTTGCGTTCCGGTTTGAACGTGACCCTGATGACGAGTTTGAGAGGCCGGGGGCTTTGCACCGCGGCGATGGTTGGGGTCCGCTTCTGGGCGATCGTGGCAGCGGCCGGTGGATCGGCCAGCAGGGCTTATCCGCCGCTTTGGAAGCGTACGACGGCGGTCCGGCCACTTCCCTGGAGCGGCTCGCGGGCGAGCACCTTGCGTCAGCCGTGGCCGGGTCTATCCCGGCCGGGTCTGCCGCCGCGGCGCCGGGCCAGGCCGGGTCTGATGCACCCGCTGAGCTTCCCCCGCTGACCGGGCTCCCGGGCTGGCTGGCCAGCCAGGAGAACCCGTACCGGGCCATGGCTGGTTTTACGCCTGTTGTCCTGGCGCAGGCTGAGGGCGGGGACGCCGTTGCCGGCGGCATCATTGGCGAGGCGTGCCTGCACCTGACACGGACCGTCAGCCGGGCCATCGGCCAGAGCAGCCTGCGGCATGTGGCCCTCCTCGGCGGCGTCGTCGATTCCCCCTACTTCGCCGGACGGCTGGCGGCTGACCTTAAGAAGGCGGGCATCGACGTCGTGCCTGCCGTTGGTAACGGACTCGCCGGGGCGGAACTGGCCACCACCGGGCACAACCTGCTTCAGGAAAGGTACATCCACCGTGACGGAACACCCTGATATCTCCGAGACGCCGCGTGATTCGGCCCCGACCACTGACGGGCTGGCTGCGCTGCGCGCCGAGCTCGCGGGGCTGCAGACCGAAGCCGCAAACCCGGAGCTGAGCCTCCTGGACACCATGGACACGGCCCAGCTGGTCAGCGCCATGAACGCGCAGAACGCTACAGTGCCTGCCGCCGTCGGGCTGGCCGCGCCGGACATCATCCGGACCGTGGACGCAGTCACAGCCAAACTGGCGGCCGGCGGACGGCTCTTTTACATCGGCGCAGGAACCGCGGGCCGGATGGGGATCCTGGACGCAAGCGAATGCCCGCCAACGTTCGGCACGCCGCCGGAAATGGTGGTGGGGATCATCGCCGGGGGCCGCAAGGCCGTCGAACAGGCGGTGGAAAACGCCGAAGATGACACCGACGCCGGTGCTGCGGACATTGCCGCAGCGAATGTGGGAGCTGGGGACGCCGTCGTCGGAATCTCCGCATCCGGGCGGACTCCCTACGTTATTGGCGCGCTCAAGGAAGCGAAAGCGCGCGGTGCATTTACGGCCGGGCTGGCCTGCAATCCGGGCTCCGCGATTGGCCAGGAAGCGGACGTGGCCATCGACGTGGCGGTGGGTCCGGAGTTCGTGGCCGGTTCCACCAGGCTCAAATCCGGCACCGCGCAGAAGCTGGTGCTGAACATGATCAGCACGCTCTCCATGGTGAAACTCGGCAAGACCTACGGCAACCTCATGGTCGATCTGCAAGCCACCAACGCAAAACTTCGGGCCCGCTCCCAACGCACGGTGCAGGCCGCAACCGGCGTTGACCCGGACGCCGCCGCGAAGGCGCTGGACGCCGTCGGAGGTTCCGTGAAGGCGGCCATCCTGGTCCTGCTGACGGACGTGGACCCCAGCCAGGCACCTGCCATCCTGGAGCAGTCCGGCGGCTTCCTGCGCGCGGCGATCCAGGAGCATCCTCGGAGCTAGGTGCTTGGCGCTAAAGTTTTCACAGGAGGCCAATCGATGAACACATATACCGCAGTTCCGAGCGGGGAGCAGGTAGTCCAGGAGCTCCCGTGGCGGTGGAAGGTCCAGGGGCGGATCTTCCTCATCGGCGGGCTCGGTTTTATGTTCGACGCCTGGGATGTGACGCTCAACGGCATCCTCATTCCGCTGCTGTCCAGCCACTGGTCCCTGACCCCCGGCGAGGCGGGCTGGATCGGAACGGCGAACCTGATCGGCATGGCGTTGGGCGCGTTCGTCTGGGGCACCATCGCGGACACCATCGGACGCAAAAAGGCGTTCACGGCGACCCTCCTGATCTTCTCCCTGTTCACAGTGCTGGGCGCCTTCTCCCCCGACTTTGTCTGGTTCTGCATCTTCCGGTTTATGGCCGGGTTCGGTTTGGGCGGCTGCATTCCCGTGGACTACGCCCTGGTTGGCGAATTCACGCCGCGGAAGCAGCGCGGCCGCGTCCTGACCGCGATGGATGGCTGGTGGCCCATCGGCGCGGCGCTGTGTGGCTTTGTTTCGGCTGCACTCGTGGCCGTCTTCGCGGACTGGCGGTTCACCATGCTGGTCATGGTGCTCCCGGCATTGCTGGTTTTCTGGGTGCGCCGCAGCGTCCCCGAGTCCCCGCTGTTCCTGATCCGCAAGGGCCGCCGCGAGGAAGCCGCCAAGGTGATCGACGGGCTGGTGAAGGCCACCGGAGCCACACCCCGGGCGTACAGCCTGCCGGACGCGCAGGCAGTTCCGCGGTTGTCCCCGGGCAGCGCGTGGCAGCAGCTGCGCGCCGTCTGGACCTTCAACTGGAAGATCACCGCCGCCTCCTGGGCCCTGTTCTTCAGCATCCTGCTGGTCTACTACCTGTCACTGACGTGGATGCCCCGGATCCTGATCGGCGCCGGGTTCGCCGAGTACAAGGCGTTCGTCACCACGGCGTCCATGGCCGCCGTCGGACTTCTGGGTGTGGTGGTTGCCGCGCTGCTGGTGGAGCGCGTGGGCCGCAAATGGATCCTGGCCATTACCGGCCCGTTGTCTGCGCTGACGCTGGTGATTGTGGCTTTTGTGGTGGATATCCCCTCGGCGGCGATCTTCTGGCTGCTGGTGTTCGGCTTTGTGGTGCAGGTGGCCATCCCGGTGCTCTACGCCTACGTGTCCGAGCTGTACCCCACCGAACTTCGGGGCTCGGGCTTCGGCTGGGCGTCCACGTTCTCCCGGATTGGCGCGGGCATTGGGCCGCTGGTGTTCGCCAACTACTTCTGGCCGGAGTTGGGCCTGGCCACGTCCTTCGCACTGGCCGGCGGGCTAGTGCTGATCGCGGTGCTGTGGATGGCGTTCTTCGCACCGGAAACGAAGCAGCGCCGCCTGGAGTAGCCCCCCCAACTAGGTAGCAGTAGGTGCCCTTTACAGGCCTCTATAGGGCACCTACTGCTACTTACTTGGCTGTCCAGCCTCGGTTGAGCAGCGCGGAGCGGACCTTGACGACGGCGGCACCCGCGTCGTTCACCATGTGCCGTTTGGAGATCCGAACCAGAAGCCAGCCCGCGTTTGCGAAATCCTCCTCACGAGCAATATCGCGGACGATCTGGGCGGCGTCCGAATGTCCCTCACCCTCGTATTCCACTCCAACCTTCTGTTCCGGATAGCCAAGGTCAGGCTGACGCACGACGCCGGGACTCAACTCAGTGGGCACGTTCAGGTGCGGTTCAGGCAGGCCCGCGTACTCCAGGGCCAGCCGAAGCCTGGTTTCCTGCGCTGAATCCGACCCGACGCGCGCCTGCTCCAGGGCAAGCCGGGCCTTCCTGATTCCAGGGGTCCCCTTGTGCCGGTCCAGCATGTCCTCGAGTTGCGCCAGAGTGGCGTACGGTTCGGTCCGGTTCTCAAAGTCGGGGCGCGGAATCCGGAGCAGGTGATCGGCTACGACCGTCAGTTCATCAATGCTCATTCTTCGGGCGCAGTCTAACCATGTCCGGGTCCGGGAGGTGACCAGCAGCCCGTCGAGATCAACGATTTCGTCCTCGAAGAACTGGCCGCGGTGTCCCCGGACCCCTGTACGGCGGGGAATCGCCATATGGTCGGGGCGCGAAATGTGGATCAGGGGCTCATCAAACCCGCCCAAGAGACCCGGAAACTCCCATAATCGAAATGCCGTTGCATGTGATGCGGCAGAGAATTGGGTGACCAGGGTATATGGCCTGACTGCCGAGCCTGTGTCAGCTCCGGCGTTGTCGCCGAAATCTGTCATATGCGGCACCCGGATACCCCGACTCGGTACGTGGATACTCCGGCGCCGCATCCGCCCGGGGCTGACACCGGCGTCGAGGGCTTCAGCGTACGTGAAGGGAACTTCGGCGAAGGCAGTGGGCAAGGCCTGCGGGACTCTCATACGCCCATGGTGGCAGGGCACGGGTTCTCCTGCAGAAGTTATCCACAGCCCAGCCGTCGTCGTCCAAACTAGGTAGCAGTACTTGCCCTTCCCAGCTCTCTAAAGGGCAATAACTGCGACCTAGTTGGGTGGGGCGGCGGCGAGGGAGGCCAGGGTCGAGACGAGGAGGCGACGCTCCACCACCTTGATGCGTTCGTGCAGGGAGTCCTCGGTGTCGTCCGGCTCGATGGCTACGGCTTCCTGGGCGATGATGGGCCCGGTGTCCACGCCGGCGTCCGCCCAGTGCACGGTGCAGCCGGTGACCTTGACCCCGTACGCCAGGGCATCGCGGACGCCGTGGGCTCCCGGGAAGGAGGGCAGCAGTGCGGGGTGCGTGTTCAGGTACTTGCCGCCGAAGGCATCGATGAACGCCGGGCTGACAATGCGCATGAACCCTGAGGACACCACAATGTCAGGCGAGAACGCGGCGACGGCGTCCGTCAGCGCTGCGTTCCAGTCCGCACGGTCCGCGTAGTCCTTGAAGTCCACCACAAACGTGGGGATCCCGGCCGCCGCGGACCGCTCCACACCGTACGTCCCGGGCCGGTCTGCGCCAACCGCGGCAATCTCCACGGGCAGTTCACCGCTCTGGACGGCGTCGATGACGGCCTGGAGGTTGGAGCCGGTTCCGGAGACGAGGACTACGATGCGCATTGGTCAAGCTTAAGGGCAGGCTCGCGTAGGCTGGAAAACATGAACACCATCCCGGATCCGGCCGGTTCCCCGCGAACCAAAGAGCCGCTCAGCGAAGCCGCCGCGACGTCCCGGATGACCACCCACACCCTGTTCCGGATCTTCATCCTGACTGTCCTGGGCTCATTCTTCATCTTCCAGCTGGACGTTAATTACGTGTGGCTGTCCGCCGTGCTCACTGCCGTCAGCATTGCCCTGGGCATTGTGCTGCTGGTGCGTTCGGCCAAGGCCAGGGAGTCCCGGCTGATCCTGTTCGGCACCATCTCCGGTCTGGTGGTGTCCGCCATTATGGCGCTGCTGGTCATGGTGTCCGCGTTGTTCTTCACCGCCATCACGGAGTACCAGGACTGCGCCCGCTCCGCCCTGACCCAAAAAGCTGCGGCGCAGTGCCGGGTCCAGCTGGAGGAAGCACTGCCCAGCCAGGCGCGCTAGGGCCTAACGGACAAAGACAGGTACGACGCCGGGTCACACCTTCAGGAGCCCGGTCTCTTCCTGCAACTGCCGGCGTTCCAGCCAGGGTCCGGCTGCGTAACCGATAACGACGCCGATCCCCACCTCGGAAGCCACCCAGATCCCCATCCAGAGGGGGTCGGGTCCGATCTGGGTGAGGCGGCCGATCCCAACCGATCCGCCGGCGATCCAGGCCAGCACCGCGGCCAACGCCCCCGCCACGACGCCGATGATCGCACCCAGGATGAGGGTGGACGCTGATGCGGTAAACCAGCGGGCGTGGACTTTGATGGCCAGCCACTCGTCGAAGTGGTTCTCGCCTTCGCGCAGGAACCACCAGCCGGCCAGGACTCCTGCCAGGACCGGCACCACCAGGGCCACGAAGCCGTAGTCCATGCCGCCGGCGGGAAGTGCGGCCAGTACCGGGATGGACGGCAGTGGACCTGACGCCGTTTCCAGGGCGCCAAGCTGCGAACCGGCCCCCAGGGCAAACCCGGAACCGGACACCCATGCCAGCGCGTAGATGGCCAGGTTCGGGAGGAAACCGAGTTGCGCAATGGTGAGCACGGCACCTCCGGCGGCACCGGCGTCGAGCGCTTCATAGACCGAGATGATGAGGTTCCAGTGGACAAAAAGGTCCACGGCCAACAGTGCGGAGGCGAGGGCGAGCGCCGCCATCACCGCCACAAAGCCGGCCTTCGCCGCCGAGGCCAGGTAGGAGCCGGCCCAGCGCGAATGCTGGCTGGTGGTGGCGATCCAGTCCACTGCGTCGACGCCGATCAGCCGGCTCCAGGAACCGGCCTCGCGCCGCGCGCCCACCACCATTCCCAGGGCAAACGGGATCAGCGGCATCAGCATGGCGAACCAGAGATTAATCACGACGTCGGACGTGCGGCAGACGAAGCCGGTGGCCGCTCCGAAGGCGGAATAGACAGCCCATGAACCGAGGAGTGCCTGCCACAGCTGGTCCGTATAGGACGCCCTGGCGAGGCGGCGCCCTGCACGCCAGGCCAGCAGGAACGGAATGAGGGTGAGGCCGAGCGGTATCAGGGAGAGCGTGCCGGCCTGGCCATCAGCCACAGCTGCTTCGCCGGTGGCCGTCAGTTCCATGGGCACGGCGTGGATCAGGAGCCAGGCCTGCCCCGCGAGCCGGGCTGCAGCGTCCAGTGGCTGGGAGAAGCCGCCCGTCAGCCAGACGATCGCGATCGGGGCGGCCACCAGGATGGCTGAGATGATGGCCGCCTGCGCGGATTCGAGGGCTCCCTGCAGCCATAAGGGCATGGGAAGGCCACGGTCTCCGGTTTGATCAGCACGCAGTTTCATCGGTTTCCATGGTGTCACGGAAGAGGCTCCTGCCCGGGCTTCAACCCACCTGCCGGGCAACCTGGCTACCAGAGTTCGTAGTCGGTGGTGCTGACCATAAAGCCCTGTCCGGTGCGCAGGTGCGCACAGGTCACGGACCCGTCCCCGCGTCCGCACACCATGTTGCCGATCCGCACCGTCTGGCCGTCCTCGAGCAGGGGTCCGTGGAACTGCTCGCCCGCGGCGGCCTCACGTTCCATGGGCGAGACGCCATACCCGCACGTCCCATACTGCGGACCCGTCCGGCTGGTGACCACCGCGTAGCCGCCGTAATACTGTTCGGCGCCGGTGCACAGGCCCTTGAGGTCGGCAGGCCGGGGCGCCACCTCAGTGAGCAGATAGCAGGCGGCACCATCCCGGTCGATCGAGCACTGCATGTCCTTCGCCGCCGACTGCACCACCACCGGCAGGCTGCCCGGCCACTGTTTGACGTTCACCTGGGGCAGCATCTGTTCCGCGCGGTTCAGCGGGCGCGAGGCGGGTGCGGCGGGTTCCTCGGCCCCGGTGTCTTCCGGACTTACCGCAGGAACGCCCGACGGCGGGACGGCACCTGGGTCGCCTGCCGCCGTCGTACCGTCTGCCTCGGCTTCCGAACCCGCTTCCGAACCCGGTTCCGGAGCAGCCGCCACGGCCGCGCGCTGCTGGCTGAGCTGCAGCATCCCCACGGAGTCGTTCGCCGGCATGGGGGCTTCGACGCTGCACCCGGCGACCAAACCGGCCAGCAGGACGAGGGCCGGGACGAGATGGAAGCGGAGGATTCGGCGGGCTGTCATGATCGTTCCAGTCCACCAGAAGATCCGCGTTTTGTCGGTGGGGAGAAGTCCCCACCGGGCCGCCGCCACAGCCCCCGCAGGACCCCCGGAATCCGCGGAATCCCGGCGCTTTTTGGGCAGTGCAGACGTAAACTTGGAGTGTCCGAAAATCAGTGGTTGGAGGTACAACATGACAACCGCATCACCGCACGCACACACGCATTGGGGACGCGCAGACGTCCAGAATGCGGGCATGGGCGTCGGTATTCTCCTGGTAGTAGTCGGCATCCTGGGATTCATCCCCGGCATCACCACCCGTTATGGCGAACTGATGTTCCTGGGCCCTGATTCACATGCCCTGTTCCTGAATCTGTTCCAGGTGTCCATGCTGCTGAACATCGTGCAGCTGGCCATCGGCGCCACCGGGTGGAGCATGTCCCGCACCGCCCACGGCGCACGGAACTTCCTGATGGGCGCCGGCGTCCTGTACATCCTGCTCGCGATTTTTGGCCTCAGCATCGGGGTTGATTCCGCGGCCAATTTCCTGGCCCTGAACACTCCTGACAACTGGGCCCATCTGGTGCTTGGCATCCTGATGATCGCGGCTGGCTGGCTGTTCTCGGAGCGCGAATCGAGCCGCCGCAGGTAACCGGTACTACCGGGCCGCGGGCAATTCGCCCGCCTCACCACGGAGGGCGGTACCGTCGGGATATTGACGACGGCGCCGCCCTCCGATGTGCCCGGGGTTTACTTTGGTGCGGGATCGGTTGTGGTGCGGGATCGGCGTGTGGTGGGTCCCGCCGTCGGGAGCTGCTGTTCACCCAAGTTTTCCCTCGGCGTCATGCCCTCTCCCCCGCAGCGTCAGGCCCGGATCGCACCGTGGAGGGGTGAGGATCGCAATTGTTGCCGAATCATTCCTGCCGCTGATGAACGGGGTTACGCACTCCATCCTGCGGGTGCTGGACCATCTGCAGGAGCGGGGCGACGACGTCCTGGTGATCGCGCCATCCACCCAGGATTCCGTCGCTTCCGAGGTTGTGGCCGGGGCGTTTGTTCACCGGGTTCCTGCAGTGCCACTGGCCGGATACACCAACGTACGGGTGGCGATGGGCGGTGTGAGCCGGGTCAAGCGAATCCTTGCCGACTACGCACCTGACGTCGTCCACCTGGCGTCTCCTTTTGTGTTGGGATGGCGGGCAGTGCAGGCCGCACACCAGCTGGGCATTCCCACCGTGGCGATCTACCAGACCGAGGTTCCCAGCTATGCCGCCCGCTACGGCGTTCCCTTCCTGGAGAACTGGGCCTGGAACCGGGTGGAGAACATCCACCTGATGGCCACCCGCACCCTGGTTCCCTCAACGTTTGCGCTGAACCAGCTGCGCGGACGCGGGATCCTGCGGGTGGGGATGTGGCGGCGCGGGGTTGATACCGGGCGGTTCAGCCCGGAGAAGCGCGACGACGGCTGGCGGGCCTCCGTGGCCCCGAACGGTGAGCGAATCATCGGCTATGTGGGCCGGCTCGCCGTCGAAAAACAGGTGGAGGACTTGGCCGCCCTGGCCGGAATGCCCGGCACCAGGCTGGTGATTGTGGGCGACGGCCCCCAACGCTCCGCGCTGGAGGAAGCCCTGCCGGACGCCGTGTTCACCGGCTTTATGGGCGGCGAGGCGCTGGCCCGGACCGTGGCGTCCTTCGATCTTTTTGTGCACCCCGGCGAGTTCGAAACGTTCTGCCAGACCATCCAGGAAGCTATGGCGTCGGGCGTGCCGGTGGTGGCCACCGGGCGCGGCGGACCCCTGGACCTGGTGGAAAACTCCCGCACCGGATGGCTGTACGAACCCGGCAACCTGGCGGCCATGCGCGGCCACGTCGAGGACCTGATTGGCGACGACGCCAAACGCCGGGCCTTCGCCTCCGCGGCCCACGCCTCGGTTCAGGGCCGGACCTGGCCCGCCCTGAGCGCCTCGCTTGTCCGGCACTACGAGGACGTCATCGCCGGCCGGCCACTTGCTGAGCCTGTCGAAACCCGGCCCCGCCGCCACCCGGTGGTTGAGCCCGTCGAAACCACGCCCCGCCGCCACCCGGTGGTTGAGCCTGTCGAAACCCCGAGTGGAGCCTCCCGATGAGAATTTCCGTGATTGGCTGCGGCTACCTGGGCGCCGTCCACGCCGCCACGCTTGCCTCGATGGGCCACACGGTGGTGGGCATCGACGTAGACGCCGGCAAGGTGGACCACCTGGGCCGGGGCTTCGCGCCGTTCTTCGAACCGGGCCTGGATGAGCTGCTGCAGGAGGGCCGGGCCACGGGGCGGCTCAGGTTCTCCACCGACTTCTCCGACGCCGCCTCCGCCCAGGTGCACTTCCTGTGCGTGGGGACGCCGCAATCCAAAACGTCCGACGGCGCCGACCTCACCTACCTCTTCGCGGCCGCGGAGGCGCTGCTCCCGCACCTGGCAGCGGGCGCCGTCGTCGTGGGTAAATCGACGGTGCCTGTTGGCACGGTGGAGCGCCTGCGCGCTGCCCTTGCCGGGCGGCCGGATGTGCGGCTGGGCTGGAACCCGGAGTTCCTGCGGCAGGGAACGGCGGTGAAGGATTCGCTGGTGCCGGACCGGCTGGTGTACGGCGTTGACGGCGGCAAGGCTGCCGGGTTGGATCCCGTCAGCGGTGCGCCGCGCGGTGTGACTGCCGCCCTTGATGCTGTGTACGAGCCGTTGCTGCAGGCGGGGATTCCACGGCTGGTCTGCAATTTTGCCACGGCGGAGCTGATCAAGTCGGCGGCCAATGCGTACCTGGCCACGAAGGTCAGCTTCATCAACGCGATGTCCGAACTGTGCGACGCATCCGGCGCCGACGTCACTGAACTCAGTGAGGCGATGGGCATGGACCCGAGGATCGGTGGCAGATACCTGCACGCCGGCCTGGGCTTTGGCGGCGGGTGCCTGCCCAAGGACATCCGGAGCTTCAGGACGCAGGCTTTGGACCTTGGCGTGGCGTCTGTGGAGGAGTGGATGGGCGTGGTGGATTCGATCAACCTGGGCCAGCGATACCGGACCGCAGCGCTTGCAGCCGAGCTGTGTGGCGGATCCGTGTCCGGCCGGACCATCACCGTACTGGGAGCTGCCTTCAAGCCGGATACGGATGACATCCGCGACTCCCCCGCCCTGGACGTCGCCCTGCAGCTCGCGATGGCCGGAGCACACGTGACGGTGACGGATCCCAAGGCCATCAACCATGCGTGGATGCGCTATCCGCAGCTGCGTTTTGAGCAGTCCACGCAGCGGGCGCTGGAGGGTGCTGAACTGGTGCTGCTGCTGACGGAGTGGGACGAATACCGCACGCTGTCCCCTGTTACCGTGGGCCGGCTGGTGCGGCGGAGGACTGTCCTGGATGCCCGCAACGTCCTGGACGCAGCTGCCTGGCGGGCGGTCGGTTGGAAGGTCCGCGGACTGGGAACCTCCGCTGGTGTTGCCCCGGGTTCGGCAGTTCCAGGCGCACCGGAAACCGCGCAGTTTGGCACGCCCCTTCCCCGTTCCTCTGCCGCGTCCTAGGGTAAAGCTGGTTACCAACCCTGCCCTTGGAGGAATTTCATGCGCAAACTGACAGCCGGCCTGTTCCACTCCGTTGACGGGGTGGTGTCCGATCCGTTCCTGTGGCAGTTCGACTCCTTCGACGACGAACTGGGCAACGGCATGACCGAGATGATGCAGCGTGTGGACACAGTGGTCCTTGGCCGGGTGAGCTACCAGGAGTGGGCGGGTTACTGGCCAACAGCGCCGGTGGACCAGGACTTTGCCGGCTTCATCAACCCGGTGCCCAAATACGTGGCCTCGCGCAGCCTGTCCGGGCCGCTGGAGTGGGAGAACTCGCACCTGATGGACGCGCCGCTGGAAGAGTTCGTAGCGGGTTTGAAGGAGTCCGACGGCGGCGACATCGCCGTATGCGGAAGCATCTCCGTGACGCGCCAACTCCTCTTTGCCGGGCTGCTGGATTCCCTGACGCTGATGACGCATCCCGTAGTGGCCGGCAGCGGACGCCGGCTGTTCGAACCCGGCGATCCCCTGACCCGCCTGGTCCTGCACGACGAATACCGGACCGGCAGCGGCAACGTCATCAGCACTTACGGCCTGCTGGCCCCCTGACCCGCCCCTCACCCCCCCAACTAGGTAGCACTAGGTGCCGTTATGGCGGCTCTAAGCGGCATCTAGTGCTACCCAGTTGGAGATTCCCGGCGCAGGGTTTCAGGCGTTGACCAGCTCCGCGCTGCTGTCCCACAGCTGTCGGGCCAGGTCGGCGTCATAGGCCTGTTTGTTGGCCTTCGCCACGGCACGCTTCACGTAATACGCCCCGGAATCCCAGTCCCTGCCCGGGGTTCCGTTGGCCAGCCAGACCAGGGTGTCAGCGCCCTGCTCCGGGCTGAGCATAAAGCGGTTGAGCAGTGTTTTGTACGCGTGCCGCATGGCGCTGGAAGATTCGCTCGCAAAATTGGTGCGGACGACGCCGGGGTGGAATGCCGCCGTCGTAATTCCTTCCCGCCCGGGTGATACCTGGCCGAACCTGCGGTGCAGCTCCGAGGTGAACAGGATGTTGGCCAGCTTGGCGGTGCCGTACGCGCGGTTGGTGGCGTATTTGCTTTCCGAGTTGATGTGCTGGAGATCCAGGCGGCCGAATCCGTTGGCCATGCTGGAGGTGTTGATGATTTTGGCCGAGCTCGCGGTCAGGACGTCCATCAGCTCGGTGGTGAGCAGGAACGGTGCCAGGTGGTTGATCTGGAACGTGCTCTCGTGCCCGTCGATGGTGAGCTGGTGCTTGCCCATGATGCCGCCTGCGTTGTTGGCCAGGACGTCGATGCGCGGGTAGCTGGCGCGCAACTGTGTGGCGAGGGTGCGGACCTGCTCGAGCTCCGAGAAGTCGGCGAGGAAGTAGTCGGCGTTGAGCTCGGTGGCAATGGCTTTGGTCTTAGCCTCGGAACGGCCCACGATCACCACGTTGTCCCCTGCTTTGGAAAAGGTGCGGGCGGCTGATGCGCCGATTCCGTCGCTGGCTCCGGTGATGACGATGGTTCGCTGGCTCAATGAAATTCCTCTGCTCAATTTTCCGGCGCCCGGCGCTTATTGCAGACGGCCGCGCTGGTACAACGCGGCCGGGCCTGCTGGTGTTCCTTCCCTCCCCCGGGCCCGCATGCCAGGTGCGGGTCAGCGCTCCGGGTTCAGTGCCTTGCCCCAGAGGACGGCGCCGGTGGCGTCGCGGAGGGTGACGGTGAAGACGTCGTCCTCGTCCAGGTCCACATGGCCGAAGTACTGGCTGGTGCCGGTGCGTGGCGACTGGTTGGCGTAGGCGCCTGCCTTGAAGAAGGCCACCTCGGGCCCGAACGTGTGGTCCAGCCCGCTGGGGCCGAACGTGCCGGCGTTGATGGGGCCGGCCACGAACTCCCAGAAGGGGTCGAAGTCGCGGAAGGCTGCCCGTTCCGGAGAGTAGTGGTGGGCGGCGCAGTAGTGGACGTCTGCGGTGAGCCAGACGATGTTCTTAACCCGGTTGCGCTTGAAGGCGGCGAGCACCCGGGCGATCTCCAGCTCCTTACCCAGCGGGGCGCCGTCGTCAGCGTTTGAGAGTGATTCCTGGTTGACGCCGTCCGGGACGATCAGCCCGAGCGGCAGGTCCGCGGAGATCACTTTCCAGGTTGCCTGCGAGCGGCTGACTTCCTTGATCAGCCAGTCGGCCTGCTCCTGGCCGAGGATCGACTGAAGGTCCGATTCCTTGCCGTTGGTGTTGGGGTCCTTGAAGGTGCGCATGTCCAGGCAGAAGATGTCCAGCTGCGGGCCGCGGGAGATCTTGCGGTAGATGCGCGCGGGTTCGAAGCCGGTGCTGCCGTCGCTGAGCTGGGCGATCGGCTGGTATTCCTGCCACGCCTGCCGGCCGCGCGCAGCCAGGACGTCAATCCTGCGCTCGGTGTAGCGGGGATCGGTGATGATCTCGCCGGGGTACCAGTTGTTGTGGGTTTCGTGGTCATCCCACTGCGCGATGACCGGGACCTCCGCGTACATGGCCCGAACGTTCGCGTCCATCAGGTTGTAACGGTGCCTGCCGCGGAATTCGTTGAGGGTCTCCGCCACTTTGGACACTTCCTCGGTGACCAGGTTGTGCCAGATCTGCCCGTCCGGCTCAGTGACCTGCGCGGAAATGGGACCGTCGGCGTAAATGGTGTCGCCGGAGTGGATGAAAAAGTCCGGGCGGGTGGCGTGCATTGCCGCATAGCCGCGCATGCCACCAATGGATTCGTTGATGCCCCAACCCTGGCCGGCGGTGTCACCGGACCAGACGAAGCTCTGGCGCCGGGGGCCGCCGTCGCGCTTGATGGAGGCCGTGTCCGGGGCGGTGCTGAACATGCCCTTCGCCGTTTCACCGGCATAGCCTTCGGTGTCCTCGAAGTACAGGGTCAGGTCGAACCGGGTGCCGCTGGGGAGCCGCTCGGCCAGGATCTTTGAAGTAAAGTCCGTCGCTTCGCTTGCGGTGGTTCCGCGAAGAACCCTGTGGAAGGCGCGGCCACCGCTCAGGGGCGTGCCGGCGTCGTCTACTGCCAGGAGGTTCGCCACCAGCCTGCCCGGACCCGATGCGCGCGACCACAGGACGCCGGAACCCGTGGTGACGTCCCCCGTGGCAATGCCAGACGGGAGCGTCAGCCGGTTGCGGACAAGAGGAATGGCGTGCGGACGGCTGGCGGCTGTTGCCGTGGTTGCTGTCGCGGGAATTACGACGGCGGCACCGGCAGCTGCCAGCGCCCCCTTCAGGACGGTGCGGCGAGTGAAAGCAGTCATGCACCTATCGTTGTCTGCCCTGGTGAACCGGTGGCGACGGGTGGGTGAATGCTTTGGGGTTGGGTTGGGATCGGGTCAGATCAGTTGGCCTAGTGCTGGCAACGCTGCGCAACCGTTTGTACGTAATTTTCGATTGGGGAATCTAGAGAATCAGCCCGAGATCATCCATTTTCCAGCCATCAGCCCCGAAGGTTACAACGGCTTGAACGCCGTTATTCTGAGCCGGTGAATCCTCTTGATACAGGCTTCCATCAGGCATATGAATTCGTGATTCCTGTTGGATGATACGCAGAGTGACTTCTTGAGTTGCACGAGAAGGATCAAAATGACCCTCAACGGATGCGATCCTAATTTGTCCTCCCGAGACCCACTTACCGTCTGCCCATGCTCGATCTGCTACGTCCATTAGTCGGACGCAAAGTTTGCAAGTATCCCGATTGCTGATAGCCACATTTGCCGGCGTTTTCCCAGTCTCGTTGGCATAATTGAGCGTCTCGAACCAGTACTTCGTGAACGCCTCCAGCCCATCCTTCGAGTTCTCGTCGGCGAGCCTTGGCTTCACCGGAGCCGGAACGTTCTGAGCCTTGCCGGAGGCATCCGCCGGTTTGTACTCGGGCGTCGTGGTTGATGTTGGACTGATTGACGTGGCCGCGGGCGAGCGGTCGGTTCCAGTTGCCCGTTCGCCCGCGACCTGGCAGCCAGTAAGCAACACGCAAACAGCCACAACTGACCAAATAGACGCCAAGGACGTCCCAGGAAATGTTTTCACCTGTGCTCCCCCACACTTCAGCTTGCCTGCCTATCTGGCAGGGCAGCCTTCGCCGAGCGGATTGACGTTGCAGTCGTCGGCGTAATTCCTGGTGACTGATCTCCACACCCGCAGTGTTTCCGGAGCAGAGGTGAACTCTCCCGTGCCGCTGATCGGCAGCGCGGGTCCGTTATTCACCGAGTAGGTACCGGTGAATGACGTGGTCACCGTGACGTTGAAGTCACCCGTATCGCCGTACACATGGCTGGTTCTTGTCTTCACGCCCCACTCTGCCTCTGGGATCGGACCGCCGTAGGTTGCGCTAGGTCCCAGCGTTGAACCGTCGCCGTAGTTGAAGGTGTACTGGGCAGGGGTTGCCGTGAGATGGACCTTCTGGCCAAGGATCGTGACCTCGAATTGCTGCTCGGTGGCGTTCGCGAACACGTTGGTTTCCGCGCCGACAAGAGTGTGCGGGGATGGCTGGGCAGATACCGTTCCCGCCACAACAGGCAATTGTTGGAAGTCCTGCAGGATACGGGCCGCGATACGAGGCAAGATATCCTCGGGCTTGGGGTCATAGAGACACGTAGGGGCGCCGAACTGCGTCCATTCAGTCCAGGTGGGGTTTGGAATGCTTTTGGGTGCGTATCTCCAAATAATCGCTTGGCCTTCGGTGCCGTCTTCGCTTGGCGGACACGTTATTTGACCCGGGAGGCAATGATTTCGGACAGCGTTTTCATCCAGCTGACATTGCAACGCGTATGAATACTGGTTTGGATCCTGCGGGGTTGACTTGGAGTATTCGACTATAGTTTTGGTGGCTTCTTCTACGGTGAACTGCGACTTGATGTTAATTGTCTCGCTGCCGTAGGAGATGGTTGGCCCCGGGGTTGCACGGGCAGTCGCAATGCCGGCACCGGTCAGCAGCAGAAGAACGACGAAAGTCGCCAAAACTTGCCGCACGGCTAGACCAGTTGTCCGATGTCAACGGCCACCCAAGATCCGTTTACATGTGTGGCGAAGAAGGCCGCGGCCACGTTGGTTTCCTCGAGCGGAGAAAAAGGCTGAACACTCGGTGGGCCGTAAAACTCAATCCTGTCCTGGATAACCTGTACGGCAACGGATTGTTTTGACGCACCTTCCTGCCAGTGGGCCTGGATGCTCGGTGTTGTCAGACGACCGCCTACGACCCAATGGTTGTCTGCATAGGAATCTGCCAGACCCTGTTTGAAAGTGTCGCACAGTCGACATCCGGGTTGAGTTGCGGCAACCCAAGCCGAGGTATCCCCGGTTTCGTATCCGTAGCTCAGCAACTCGTACCAGTACTTCGTGAACGCCTCCAGCCCTTCCTTCGAGTTCTCGTCAGCCAACGCTGGCTTCACGGGAACGGGAACATTTTGGGCCTTACCGGAAGCGTCGGCCGGCTTGTAGGACGCAGACGGAGTAGGCGTTGGCGTGGGCGTCGCGCTGGCAGTTGTTGAAGCCGAGGCCGACGTCGGGTCAGCAGCAGGATCCCCACCGCCCTGGCATCCGGTCAGCGCCAGAGCGGCGGCAGCGAGGAACGCCACAACCAGGCCCCTCGGGTTCGAGGAAAGCGCAGTACGGATATTCATAGACGTCCCCAGACATTTTGGAAAACCGCCCGCTCCGGACGACGGAGAGGCAGATAACAGAGCAAGACCTGCTGAGCCAAGAGTACCCAAGCGCCGCTCAAGCCCCTCAAAGTTATCCACAGCCTTGCCCTTGCGCGCAAGTCAAGTGCGACGCAAACGGGTCACTTCCAGGCACGACGGCGGGAAGTGGGCTGGATCCGTCAGGTCAGGACTGGCACACCTGGGTTAAGAAAAAGCAGGGCCGGTTCGCAATGAACCGACCCTGCTTTAGAAACCTTACGGTTCCAGAGACTCTAGGAAATTAGAGAGCCTGGATGTTCGTGGCCTGAGGACCCTTGGGGCCCTGCTCGGTTTCGAAGGAGACCTTCTGGTTCTCTTCGAGGGAGCGGAAGCCGGAGGAGTTGATCGCGGAGTAGTGCGCGAAAACGTCCTGCGAGGAGTCATCGGGGGAAATGAAGCCGAAGCCCTTTTCAGCGTTAAACCATTTGACGGTACCAGTAGCCATTATTTTTGTCCTTCGTGAAGGTGGAGGGAAAATCCCGACTTTCGGGCCCTCCGGTGTGGGGTGTTCAAAACCGCTTCTTCAGAAGAACACGGGCTTACGACCGCGCTTACTGCCTGAATTACCAACTGCATAAACACAACAACGTGTCTAACTGTACAGGATCACCTCAGGGAAGCCATAGCTGCGGAGGTTAACTTTTGGGGTCGCACCCATCCCGGCACGGCGCACTCCGCAACCGCACCCTCCCGCCGTCGGGCACGCGAACGTCTTTTCCTCCATTCCCTTCGTCGGCTGGGTGGCGTTCCTGCTGGGACCGCCGCCCTGGTCTTCGGCATCATCCCCTGGAACTGGGCGGGGTGTTCCGGAAATCGCGGCAGCCGCATACTGTTCTGGGAGGTCCACAGAAACCTCCCTCCAGAAGGAGCAGACATGGAAATGCCCAAGCCGTCCGAAGAAGACAAGGCACGCTTCCGGCAGGCTGTTCCGGAGCGGCCTGACGTTATTGTGAAGCCCATGTTCGGCAACCTGGGGGCCTTCGTCAACGGCAACATGTTCGCAGGGCTCTTCGGTCCAGTCATCGGCATCAAGCTCGCCGACGACGATCGCGCGTTGCTGGAGTCGTCAGAACGGACTGTCCCCTTCGGTCCGGCTGAGCGTCCCATGGCCGGGTATGTGGGCCTGCCCGAGGTATGGAATGAAGAGGGCGACGGCGATGACGCCCGGGCAAGAGCGTGGGTCGCCAAGGCCTACGAATACGTGGCCACATTGCCTCCAAAGGAACCCAAGGCCCGGGCACCTAAAGCCAAAAAGTAGCCACTCGTTCGCGCCCGCCCGACCGGCAACCGACGACAAGCGCACCGGCTGCGAACACCGCGATAGTTCCCGCCACGGATTCCATCAGTTCACTTCCGGTTCACGCACTCCTCGGCGGCTGTCCAAAGTAGGCCAATACGTTCGAGTGCATGGAAAACATCTCACGCAGGTCCCTGCTCTCTGTTGGCCTCGGTGCCGGCATCGTCGCCGCAATGCCGGGTGCCGCCGTCGCGGTTTCCACCGCTGACGACACCGGCCTCAAAACTGACCC
Source organism: Pseudarthrobacter sp. J47 (assembly GCF_049810315.1). Taxonomy (GTDB): domain Bacteria; phylum Actinomycetota; class Actinomycetes; order Actinomycetales; family Micrococcaceae; genus Arthrobacter. The sequence continues at coordinate 1,043,472 of NZ_CP187358.1, read as the reverse complement.
CTTTATGCTCGGCATCGCCTCCGGTGAGCCGTGGGCTGATGGCTTTGTCCTCTGGACCCGCCTGGCGCTGAACCCGCTGGCCGAAGATGGCCTTGGCGGAATGCCCAACCGCAGCATTCCCGTGGCCTGGGAGGTCGCCGAAGACGAGGGCATGCGCAAGGTGGTGGCCCGAGGCATCGAACAGGCCAGGGTCGAAACCGGCCACTCGATCCACGTGGAACTCAAGGGCCTGAAGTCCGGCCGCGAATACTTCTACCGCTTCCGCGCCGGACGGTACGTCACCGCCGTCGGCCGGACCATGACCAGCCCCGCCCTGCACGAGACGCCCGCCGCACTTGCAATGGCGTTTGCCAGTTGCTCGCAGTTCGAACACGGCTACTTCACCGCGTACCGCCACCTGGCCGAGGACCACCCGGACCTGGTGCTGCACCTGGGCGACTACATTTACGAGTACAAAAAGGACAGCTATGTGATCGGCGGCGGCAATCCGCGCGACCACGAAGGCCCGGAAACCACCACGCTGGCCGGTTACCGCCAGCGCCACGCGCAGTACAAGTCCGACGCCGATCTGCAGGCCGCCCACGCTGTTGCACCGTGGCTGGTGGTCTGGGATGACCACGAAGTGGACAACAACTGGGCGGACGAGGTTCCGGAAAACCAGGACCCGAACCAGCTCAACGACACCACCGAGAACTTCCGCAAACGGCGCGCCGCAGCGTTCCAGGCGTACTACGAGAACATGCCCCTCCGCGCGTCCTCCGTCCCGGCCGGTTTCGACATGAAGATCTACCGCACCCTGCAGTGGGGCCAACTGGCCAACTTCCACATGATGGACACGCGCCAGTACCGCGACGACCAGGCCGCGGGCGACGGCTGGAAGAAGAACGTGGCCGAGCGACTGGACGAGAACCGCTCCATCACCGGCGCCGATCAGGAACGGTGGCTGCTGGACGGCTTCAAAAACTCAACCCAGCGCTGGGACATCCTCGGCCAGCAGGTGTTCTTCACCGAACGCGACCGTGCCCAGGACCCGGCCATCGACGACGTCTCCATGGACGGCTGGGACGGCTACGCGGCCTCCCGCCGCCGCATCACCCAGGGCTGGGTAGACGCGAACGTTCGCAACGCCGTCGTGCTCACCGGAGACGTGCACCGCAACTGGGCCGCCGACGTAAAGATCGACTACAAGGACCCCGAATCGCCGGTGGTCGGCTCGGAACTGGTGTGCACATCCATCACGTCCACCGGCAACGGCAGCGGCGCCACCGTTGACCCGGTCATGGCCTGGAACCCGCACCTGAAGTTCTACAACGACAACCGCGGCTACGTGAACACACGCATCACCAAGGACGCCATGCAGGCCGACTTCCGCGTGTTGGACTACGTCACCACCCCCGGCGCGCCGGTGTCCACCAAGGTTTCCTACGAAATCCTGGACGGCGTTCGCGGACTTCAAGCCAAGGTCTAAAGAAGCAGAAGTACGACGGCGGGCGGCAGGTTTTCGAACCTACCGCCCGCTGCGTTTTAACGGGTGACTGGCAGGTAACGCACTGAAATCGCGTTTTGAGAGCGTCAGCTGCGAGTCAGTTGGGTGACCACGCGCAGGTCCCGGAGTAGCCTCGAAAGTGAACCTGTTGAACGACTCCATGTGCAATCCGAAACAAGGAGTAGGACGATGACCCAGGCTGAGATCAGGCAAAGCGCCCTGCAACTCCAGGACGAGGCAGACCTTGATCCGCTGATGGAGCGCATCGGCGACGCCCGGTATGTGCTCATCGGCGAAGCGTCCCACGGCACCCACGAGTACTATGCCTGGCGCGCTGCCTTGAGCAGGCGGCTCATCAGCGAGCGGGGTTTCTCCTTTATAGGCGTGGAGGGTGACTGGCCGGACTGCTATGCCGTGGACCGCTGCGTCAAGGGGTTGGGCGGAGCGCCGGAGGATCCGGGTGAGGTGTTGCACGGCTTTGAGCGCTGGCCTACCTGGATGTGGGCCAACCGGGAAGTCGAGGAATTCACCCGTTGGCTTCGGGAGTTCAACGGGATTCGGGCTGAAGAAGAGCGCGTCGGGTTCTACGGTCTGGACGTGTACAGCCTCTGGGATTCGCTCCGCGAGACGCTGGGCTACCTGAAGAAGTACCACCCGGGACACGTGGACACTGCGCTTGAAGCCTTCCGTTGCTTCGAACCGTTCGTGGAGGATCCGCAGTCCTACGCCCTGTCCACCCGGCTGGTCCCGTCCGGCTGCGAGGCGGAGGTGGTTGAGCTGCTGGGAACGGTCCGCGCGTCCGCCGTGAATGACGACGTTCCGCCCCGGGACGAACGCTTCAACGCCGAACAGAATGCCATCACCGCTGCCGGCGCGGAGTCCTATTACCGGGCGATGGTCGGCGGCGGCGACGAATCCTGGAACGTCAGGGACCGGCACATGGTGGACACCCTGGACAGGCTGATGAACCACCACGGCAGCACCGCAAAAGCAATCGTCTGGGAACACAACACGCACATCGGCGACGCCCGTTGGACGGACATGAGCCGCGGCGGGCTGGTGAATGTGGGCCAGTTGGTCCGGGAACGGCATGCTGACGACGGCGTGGTGCTGGTTGGTTTCGGCGGTTACCGCGGGAGCGTGGTCGCCGCAGATCGTTGGGGCGGAACCACGCAGGTCATGGACCTGCCGCCGGCCAGGCAGGACAGCACCGAGGAACTGCTGCATTCCGCACTGGAGGATACGCCGTCGGCCTTGTTCATCTTCGACGGCCAGCCACCTTCGTGGGCGGACCGTGCGCGCGGGCACCGGGCAGTCGGCGTCGTATATAACCCCCGCTCGGAACGGTGGGGCAATTACGTTCCCACCATCCTGGGCAGGCGCTACGACGCCTTTATGTGGTTCGAGGAAACGCACGCGCTGGAGCCCCTGCACGGCGTGCACGCGGACACTACCGAACTGGAAACCTGGCCCACGGGCGAGTAGGTGGGCTGTCAGGAAGCTGATGGCGTACGGACCCCACGTTGCTACGATTGCTACGGAGGCTCTCATGACAACAATTCCGCACCGCGAGCTCCGCAACCAGAGCAGCAAGATCCTCGAACGAGTCAGGAACGGCGAAACCATCGACGTGACCAATAACGGCGAGGTTGCCGCCACGCTGATCCCACCGGCGTTGTCTCCGCTGGAACGGCTACTCCTGGCCAGCCAGGTACGTCCCGCACATCCAGGCGCCGTCGATTTCGTGGCCATACCGCGCGTCAAGCTGACTGAAACGACGGCGGAGATACTCACCGATCTTCGCGGCGACCGTTGATCGTCTTCGTGGATACATCGGCTGTCCTGAAGCTGATGGTCGAGGAGCAGGAGTCCACCGAGACGGCCGAGTACCTCCAGATCATGGCCTCTAACGGGCACCAGTTGGTCGGGTCCATGCTCCTCTACACCGAGTTGCACGGCGCAGGACATCGGCGTGGCATCCCCAGCGAACTGGTTACCGCGGTACTGCAGGGCATTAATCTTGTGGACCTGATTCGTTCGGACCTGATGTACGCCGCTGCCTTGCCAGGAAAACTGCGGAGCGCCGACGCAATCCATCTGGCCACGGCCATCCGCGTCCAGGCCGACGAACTGGTGGCCTATAACGCGGAGCTGCTGGCGGCTGCCGTCGAAGCCGGACTGACTGTCCAGTCCCCCGGCCGGACACGCTAGACCCCTGCACACGAAACTGACTGGCAGACGACGTCGTGAAATCGCGTTTTGACGACGTTATCTGCGAGTTAGTTGGGAGGAGTCCGAGGCAGTTGGGAGGGGTCCAGTCAGTTGGGAGGGGTCTAGGGGTGTTCCTTCCAGCACGCCAGGATCGTGGTGGACAGCTGGTAGGCAAAGGCAGTCGGCGTGATCCCCTCCGGGCCCAGCTGCTCCGGGAGGCCCGAGGCGTCGACGTGCAGGATCATCCTGTCCTTCTGGAAAACCGCCGAGCCGTCCGGGGTTTCGTAGGCCGGGAATCCGAGGTTTGCCAGTCCCTCAATGGGCCGGGCGTCCACTGCCAGTGCCTGCATCGCATCGAAATAGTTCAGCGCGGACGACTGGTCCGCCGCTTCCTGGACTGAGACGACCAGGTCCCCGTCGGGCAGGTGGTAAGTGCACGTGAAGGTGCTGTTGGACCACGTATTTACAGTGTGCGGCTCCGCTTCCAGGCCCAGGATGGAGACCACGTTGCCCATGACCTGCCCGCCGCACACCATCAGCGAGGCGTCGCTGGGGCCGTCCGCCGGGGTTCCGGATGAAGAAACAGCGTTCGACGTCGAACCATGCGGAGTGCCATGGGCGCCGTGGCTGCCGTGCCCCTCTGCGCCCGCAGCTGAGGCACAGCCTGCGAGCAACAATGAGGCCAGGGCCAGGAGCGCCAGCCGCCTGCCGGGGAAGTTCAGGTTTTTCATGGAGTCCGTCCTAGTCAGGCCTTGAGTTTCGCGTAAACGACGTAGTTGTCGTCGAAGAGGCCCGTGTTGGGGTCGTAGCCGTCGCAGGTGATCAGGCGCAGCTCCGCACCGGGCGTGTTGCCGTACACCTCGAAGGTGGGAAAGTCGTTCTTGCTGTAGGTGGCGCCGCGGTCAACCGTGAATGCCGCTGTACTGCCATCGGAGCGGGTCACGCTGATTTCCGCGCCCGGCGTCAGCGAGCGCAGATCGGCGAACACGCCCTTCGCCCCGCCCAGCGCGTTCACGTGGCCCAGCATCACAGACGGCCCGCGCTCCCCCGGCGTCGGCGATCCCGTGTACCAGCTGGCAGGTGCCCCGTTGCCGGAATCCAAAGGGACCTCGAGCGAGCGGTTCTCGCGCAGGCCAAGATGGAGCAGGTCCGTGCGGACGCCGATGGACGGAATGCTGAGCGTCACCGGGGCCGAGGGGGCAAGGACCGGGAGCCCGGCATCTGGTGCATCCGGAGCACCCGGAGCAGCAGACGCAGCAGACGAACCAGGGGGCACCGACGGCCCATTCGGGGAATCCGAAGCCGACCCACCCGAAGCAGCCCCGGGAACAGTAGCGAGCACAACGGGTGCGTCTGAAGCGGAAGGTGACGTGCCGCCGTCGGACATTCCGCAGCCGGTAAGGGCCAGCAGGAGCAGGACCCCCGCCGCCGCGGAAGCGCCAAGGCCTCCGCGGCGGACGGGAAACAAAACCACAGGAATCAGTCCCGCGCGGATCAGGCCGCAGCGCCGCGGCGGCGGATCACGTAAGCCCCGCCGGCCAGTGCAACGAGTCCCAGGCCGGCACCGAGCGCGACTGCCCCTGCAGAGGAGTCACGGAAGGATTCGGCAGCAACGCCGGTGTCCGCTCCGCCCACGGGCATCGCCATGCCCTCGGCCAGGGTTCCGCACAGTGCCGGCGAGGTGGCCGCCAGTGGCAGTTCGGGAACCAGGTCGCTCTTCGCTTCGGCGGCGGCCGGAGTGAGGGTGGCCGGATCCAGGCCGTGAACAACCACGACGGCGGTGCCGGCTTCCAGCGAGGCCTTGGTTTCAGCGTTCAGTTCGAACGTCCTGTCCACGGTGTAGCTGCCGCCCTGCCCGGCCACCTTGAGGTCCAGGCCTGCGGCGGGGCTGGTGTCGCCGCTGGTGGAAAGCGTGGTGACGATGCCGCCGTAGGACGGGGCGCCTTCGGTGGTGGAAATGACGCCGTCGCCGTTTCCATCAACGGACGGCGTGGGGCAGGTGCCCTGGGCTCCACCGTGGATGTGCTGGACGTGCGGGTAGGGCGCGTCCATGAAGGTCTGGGCCAGGCCGGAGACCTTCAGGACGGCGTGGGCCTGGTTGCCCGTGACGTCCACGGTAATGGTGCCGGACGCGGAGCTGCCGTTGATCTGCGCCAGCGTGGACTGGTAGGAATGCGGGCCGTCGTGGGCCATGGCGGGTGCTGTGGAAAGGGCCATTGCTCCCAAAGCCAGGGTGGGAACTGCCATAAAGCGAAGCGTCTTGTTCATTTCGAGAATCTCCTCATACACGTCCATGTGATGGTGCCGTCCCGGAAGGGGGACATGGGTACTTCGGAGCACTCCTCGACAGGGATGGGTGCGCGCTGCAAAGTATTTTTCGACGGCGGTCCCACCCGTCCAGACGGCCGGCGGCGCCGAATACCTTTCGTTGGCAAGCGAAGTTGGCGGACGTTCCCAGGGACGGCAAAAGGGACGACGGCAGCCGGACACGGATCGGGAGGTGGAAGAAGTGACTGCGGTGATGACGCGCGACCTATGCTGGGTAGTGATGGAAACTCCCAACGCCTCCACCCCCGCGCTCGGGGCCGGGACCGGTGCTGCCGGTACGGACCTGAACCGGCAGTTGGGTGCGCTCCTGGGCCAGATTGCCGGTGGCGACAGGGCCGCCTTTGCGGAGTTCTATCGACTCACTTCGCGGCGCGTGTTTGGCATGGCGCGGCGGGTCCTGATCGATCCCGAGCTCAGTGAGGACGCCACCCAGGAGGTGTACCTGCAGGTGTGGCAGAACGCTTCCACGTTCAACCCGGCCACCGGCAGCCCGCTCGCCTGGCTCATGACCATCTCCCACCGGCGGGCCGTGGACAAGGTCCGCTCCGCGCAGTCGGCCACGGACCGTGAGGCAAAGTACGGGGCCAACAGCCAGGAGATTGAGCATGATTCGGTCTCCGATGAGGTGGGCAGCCGGCTGGAGGCCGAGGCCGTGGTCCGGTGCCTGGAGACGCTGACGGCAACGCAGCAGGAATCCGTACGACTGGCGTACTACGGCGGCCTGACCTACCGGGAGGTTGCCGAGCGCCTGAACTCGGCAATTCCCACCATCAAATCCCGCATCCGGGACGGACTGATCCGGCTGAAGACCTGTTTGGAGGTGAGTTGAGATGACCAGCATGAACACGAACGACGGCGGCAGGGGCTCCCGCGCTTTCGCCACCGATATTGCCACTGACCTCAAGGCCGGCCGCGCCGTTGAACTGGCTGAGATTTACGCGCTGGACGCAGTCAGCGATGACGAGCGGGAAGCGATTGACGCCTACATCTCAGCCGCACCACAGGCAGAGCGGGACGCCTTCAACGAGCGCGTCCGCACCGCCCGGGAAACCCTGGCCCTCAGTTTCACGGTGGAGGAAGAGCCACCCGCCGGGCTGCTGGAGCGCACCCTCGCCCAGCTGCCCGAAGCACCCCCGCAGTCCGGAACGCAGGCACCCGGGGATGTTCCGGCGTCGGGCGATGAACTCCAGGCCGCACGGCAAAAGCGTGAGGAACGACGCCGGCCTTCCGCGGCGCGGAGGTGGCTGATCGGGGCTGTGGCTGCTGCTGCCCTGGTGCTTGGCGGGCTGGGCATCGGCTCCTACGTGGCAACGCAGAACGATCCCGTGAACCAGGTGCTGCAGGCCCAGGACGTCCGCGAGGCAACCGTGGACGTGACGGGAGGCGGCACGGCAACCGTGGCGGTCTCGGCGTCGAAGGATGCCGTGGTGGTGCGGATGAAGGACGTTCCGCCGCCACCCGCAGGCAAGGTTTACCAGATGTGGCTGATCCCGGAGGACGGCTCCGCGCCGGTGTCGCAGGGCCTGATGGACGCGGAGGCCCTGTCCAAGCCGGCGGTGGTGAACGGGATCAGTTCGGCGTCAGCGCTGGGGATCACCGTGGAACCCGATGGCGGGTCTGAATCCCCCACGCTGCCTACCGTGGCCGCCGCCCCGCTGGATACCTAGGCCGCTAAACGCTGGGTGCGTTGGCCTGCGCGGCCTGGACGATGTTCTCCGTGGCGCCCCAGGACGCCAGCAGCCGGAGTGCCTCGTCAGACGGGCTGCCGGGAACGGCGGGAAAGACCGTCAGCGCGTGGCCGGGGTCTTCCTCAAGTTCCATCACCTGGTAGTTCAGCTCCAGCAGCCCCACCACGGGGTGTCGGAAGACCTTGGCCCCTGAATAGTGGCGCCGGACGTTGTGGGCTGCCCAGCGGACCCGGAACTCCTCGCTGCGCATGGACAGTTCGCCCACCAGCGCGGCGATCCCCTTGTCATGCGGCGCGCGGCCGGCCTCGCGGCGAAGGATGGCCACGTTGGCGTTCGCAGCCTGCTCCCACTCCGTGTAGAAATCCTGCGAGCGCGGGTCCAGGAAGATGAACCGGGAATGGTTGGCGGGCCGGGCCGGGGTGCGGTACATGTCCGAGTACAGGGCGTAACCCAGTGCGTTGGCCGCCACGATGTCCATCCGGTTGTTTCCGATGAACGCAGGTGCTGTGGTGATGGCGTCCAGGAGGTGCTGCAGTACGGGCCGGACGACGGCGGCCGGTGCACCGGCTGGGCGCCTGCGGCCCGGCCCGGCGGCGCGGGCGAGGTCGTAGAGGTGATCGTGTTCTGCGCGGTCCAGTTCCAGGGCCTGGGCAATCGCATCCAGCACGCTCTCCGAAACCCCTGCGAGGTTGCCGCGCTCCAGCCGGGTGTAATAGTCCACGCTGACTCCTGCCAGCAGTGCCACCTCTTCGCGCCGGAGGCCCTTCACCCGACGGCGGCCACCGAATTGTTCAAGGCCTGCCTGTTCGGGGGTGATGCGTGCTCGACGGGAGGCCAGGAATTCCCGGACCTCGGCTCTGTTATCCATACGGCAACGTTACGACGATTGGCGGAGCCGGTGGGAGGCACTGCCATAACCCGTCTCACGCAAAAACTTTTTTGATGATCCACCCATCCGGCCCGCGATACGCAGCGAATAACAGGCATCACCATCAACGCACCATCGCATTCAGGAGAGATCATCATGACTACCCATTCGCTCACACGCACCACAGGCCGCACCAATGTCCAGAAGGCATCCATGGCCGTAGGCGCCGTGTTCCTGCTGGTTGGTGTCCTGGGATTCGTCCCCGGCATCACGGCCAATTTTGACCAGCTGCATTTCGCCGGACACCACTCCGAAGCCATGCTGCTGGGCCTGTTCCAGGTGTCCGCACTGCACAACATCGTCCATCTGCTCTTCGGCGCGGCCGGACTGATGCTGGCCCGCAGCGCCGGCGGCTCCAAGTCGTTCCTGCTCTACGGCGGCATCATCTACCTGGTCCTGTTTGTCTACGGCCTGGTGGTCCCGCAGGATTCGGCCGGCAACTTTGTGCCGCTGAACAGCTTCGACAACGTGCTGCACCTGCTGCTGGGTGTGGGCATGGTGGCGCTGGCGCTGGTCCTGACGCGGGGCCGGAACAGCATCCGCTAGCAGCTTCGTTCACCCAGAAGGTGGCGGCAGATCATTCTGCCGCCACCTTCTTGCTCGGCCTGCCGTTCCAGCGCCCATGAACGATGAAATGTCATACCCCGTACATACCCTCAATCTTGCACCGGTAATTACTGGCGCACCGTTCGCATTCGCATCGAATGCACGCAGTATTGGGGGTTTGAAATGGCAAGCAAATTTAATCCGCCGCCGAATTGGCCGGCGGAGCCGGACGGCTGGGTTCCACCCGCCGGTTGGCAACCGGATCCCGCCTGGGGTCCCCTCCCCGAAGGATGGCAACTGTGGATTGACGACGCCGTTGACCCACCCGCTGTCCCTGGCAAAAGGAACTGGTTTGCACGGCACAAGGTGCTGAGCGTCGTTGGCGGCGTGTTGGTTCTTGGCCTGTTCGGCAGTATTGCCAACGGGGCCAATGGCGGCTCCCAGGCGTCCCCGCTCATGGCGGAATCGCCCAGCCCCACGGCAGCTCCCGCCGTCGCCACCAAGCCGGCCCAGGCAACTACGGCTCCGGCACCAAAGCCCACACCGACGCCCACGCCTCCGGCGGCTCCGGTCATTCCGCCCGCCGTCGAGTATGCAGGTGTGGGCGATTCCATCCTGGCTATCACGAAGCCGGCTGGAGCGGACGTTGCGGCGATCGTGACGTTTACCCATCAGGGAGGCAGCAACTTCGCCGTGTGGAGCCTTGACTCGGCGATGGAGCGCAACGATCTCCTGGTCAACACCATTGGGGTTTACGGTGGGACGGTTCTGATGGACAAGCGTTCCGCTGATAAGTCCTCCTCACTGGAGATCACCGCGGACGGTCCGTGGACAGTCAAGGTGGCATCGGTCCAGAGTGCAACTCCCTGGGACGGGACGATGCCACTGACCAGTGGGGGCGACAACGTCATCCTGTACAGCGGCAAGGCTGGAGCTGCTTCGGTCACCCACGATGGCAGCAGTAACTTCGCTATCTGGGGCTACGGCAGCCGAAGTGACCTGCTGATCAACGAGATCGGCCCGTACTCCGGCACGGTCCGCTGGATGGCCGGCCCTGCCATCTTCGAGGTATCGGCCGACGGCGGCTGGACAGTCACGCTGCAGTAGCCGGCATCCGTACGGCATCCGAAGGGGGTGGCTGGTTTAACGCCCAGCCACCCCTTTTCCACGACGTCGACCGGTCGAGATAGGTAGCCTAGGATGGCGCCGGAGCCCAGGAGTCGCGGTTGGATTTCCGGGTCCAGTGCTGTCGTGGACCCTCCCATTCACGGGCAACGTCCGTGAGCCAGATGGTGCTGTCCGGATCCCACCCGGCCATGACCGTTGCCGTTTGGTCATCCAGGTCAAGTGCCCTCGTCGCCGCATTGAGGTATCCCATAACGGTCAGGTGGACGGCGTCCCAGGTGCCGGCGACTCTCTCCCAGTCCGGAATCACCCACCTGCCCTCGCCGCGGCCGGTCACCCGGTACCAGTCGTGCCGGCGGGAAGCGGTGACGTCCAACGGAAACTGCCGGCACAGCTCTATCCAGTCCTCTGCCGTCCGGATTTCCAGTGTCTGGCCTACTCCGCGGACAGGAATCGTGGTGGCGTGCTCCCAGCCCAGGGAATCTTCCACGAGTGTGAGCCCAGCCGGAACGCGGCCGACTGTTTTGACCAAGCCGAGAGGGATGGACCACCAGGTGCCCCCGATGTTGGCGGTTGGATCAGCCGGACGGTCGATCTGGGACCTTGCTTCCTCGGCCCGCGTGTTGCGCCCCCACTCGGCGAGCTTCTGTTGCGGGTTCCTGGGCAGCGGAGCCGGATCTTCCGGCGAACGCCAGTCGATGGCCCACTGTTCAATTCCACGGGGCTGCCACCACCACTGGATCTCCGGTATGCGAATGAGCTGCTGGGCGATGTTCTCCAGCGCCAGGGAAACAACCGGGATTGCTGCGAGCCGGTCGCCCTCGTCCGGCTCCTGCCAGTACATCGCCGCGTCGACCGATCGATCCAGCGCTGACTGGATTGCTTGAACGCCAAATCCTGTGGGATGGATAGCTGCCAGCAGGCCTGCCACGTCTTCGTCGGAGGGAGCATCCGGGCGGCTTGCAGTTTCCCCATAGGACGAGGATGTGGACAGCAGCACCGTATGGCTGCCAACCGTGTTGCCGTTGCCGAACCTCCACCAGAAGGCGGCACTCCTGACGTCGTCATCCAACTCCATGGCCAACTCGAGGCACAGCCGGCGTCCCCGTGGTCCCTGCAGCAGGAGTTCCCCATATGACGTCATGGGTTCATCCTTGCACCCGGAATCCGGTGGTCCATCAGAATCGAGCCGGATTCCGCACTGCTGCTCTCCAAAGCCTAGACATGTGACCAAACAGTCACCTATTCTTTAACCGTGGACGCCGTATTCAAGGCCTTGGCCGACCCCACCCGCCGGGATCTGCTCGACGCGCTCTTCCAGGAGGACGGGCAGACGCTCCACGCCCTGGAGGCGCACTTCGAGATGACCCGCTACGGAGTCATGAAGCACCTCAAACTGCTGGAGGAAGCCGGCCTGGTGGTCACCCGCCGTCGTGGTCGAGAGAAACTGCACTTCCTGAATCCGGTACCCATCCGCCTGGTCCACGACCGTTGGGTCAGCAAGTACGCAGAACCATGGGCCGCTGGCCTCAGCGACCTCAAAACCAGATTGGAAAGTCCCATGGAAAAGATCTTCGAAATCTACATAAAGACCACTCCGGAACGACTCTGGGAAGCCATCACCGACAGCAATATCCGCAGCAAGTACCAGTTCGGCAATGCCATCCAGACCGATTGGACGCCGGGTGGCCGCTACGAAATGAGCAACCCGAAAGCCGGTGCCCCGCTGGGCGAAGGCGAAAACCTTGAAGTGGACCCGCCGCGCCGGCTAGTCCAGACCATGCGGGCCCTCTGGGGCGAGGACGTCAAGGCTGAAGGAACCTCCCGTGTCACTTGGGAAATCGAGCAGGTGGAAGATTCATGCCGGCTCACCGTCACCCACGACCAGCTCCGCGAAGGAGCCAACGAACAGCTCTACGGCGGCTGGCCCATGATCCTCTCCGGCCTCAAGACCTGGCTGGAAACCGGCGAAACCCTGACGACGCCGGGATCGCTGATGTACACCTGAGGCACCAAGGCCTGGCCCGGGACGGCGCTGCAACCCCGGGCAGGGGTTGGCTGACGGCCGCAGAACAGGTGATGAAGAGATGCATAAACGGCCCGGATGTTGCCCGGCACGTGGGCGCGAGTCAGGAAAACGCAGCACGGTCCCTGGCGTCCGGTTAGCCGGGCAGCAGGGACGGTGTGGCCGACGCTTTAGAACGAAACCCCGCAACTCAGCAACGCATTGGCGTAGGGCGTGGCTTCCCCTGTCCGTATGAACAGCTTGGCGGAACCGGACAACGCCTTGAGCTCTGCATGGCTGACATAGCTCAACGGAGCGAAGTGCTTGTCAATCCATGTCTCGGCCTCCGTGCCCCGCAATTCACTAGCCACGATGGCAGATTCGAACACCAGGTCCTGCAGGAGTGCCGCCAGAACTTCCTCGAACCTAGGGATACCGTGCACCAATGCCAAGTCAATGACCGGGACTCCGGACGGTGCCGGCATGCCGCAATCAGCCAGCAACACCTGATCGCCGTGTCCCAGCCGACTCACTGCGGCATTCAGGTCAGCGTTGAGTATTCCGTGGCGCTTCACGCGTGCACCTCAGGCAATAGGTCCCCCAGGGATGGATAAGACGCCTGGGTTCCATGACCCCGCACAGCGAAAGCTCCCACCCGGACTGCCAAGCGGGAGGCGTCAAGAAGTGAGGCCCCTGCAGCAAGAGCTGTGCTCAGTGCGCCGACGAATGCGTCACCGGCGCCGGACGTGTCCACGGCCTGAACGCTAGGCGCAGGCAGCAGCTGCGTCCCGCCGTCGTCGGAGCAAATAGCCCCATCCGCGCCCCTTGTCAGGACCACCGAAGGGATTCCCTGGGCCCGCAGTGCAGCCACCAAAGCCTCGTCATCGACCGGAGCCGCGGATTCCGGTGCCAACTGCGAGAGCACCAGGGCTCCTTCGTGCTCATTGACTACGAGCGGGTTGGCGCTACGGATGACTGCCGGGTCAAGGGCTACTACCGGAGCCAGGTTCAGCACCACACGTCCGGTGGCAAGCCTGGCCGCGGCGGCAATTCCGTCAGCCGGGATTTCACCTTGAAGCACCACGACGGCGGCTTCCGCGATCTGAGCCGCCGCCGACTCCACTGCCATTGCATCCATGACAGAGTTCGCGCCCGGAATGACGACGATGGTGTTTTCACCGTTCTCGGCCACGCAAATGATGGCCAGCCCCGTGGGCGCATCCGCTGTCCTCAGGGCGCTAAGGTCCATGCCCGAGGCCTGCAACAGCTCTGAGGCCAGTGCTGCGTTGGCATCGTTTCCTATCGCGCCAATGAGGCTTACGTCTGCGCCCAGTCGGGCCGCAGCAAGGGCCTGGTTGGCTCCTTTTCCGCCGGGCAGCAGCGTAAGCGAACTGCCCAACAGGGTCTCACCTGGTAGGGGATGACGCCCTATGCGGATAACTTGGTCCAGATTGATGGAGCCAACTACGGCGACTTTGCCGCCGAGCCCTTGCTGTACTGTCACTTGCTGAATTCACCGACGTTCTTTGCGTTGACGGTCACTACGCCGACAGGAACCGTTGCCTCGATCTTTTCGCCGTTGAGGACCTTGGCGATCTGTTCGACAGCCAGCTGACCCAGCTTTCCCGGCTGCTGGGCGATGGAAGCCACCAGCGTGCCGTTCTCGATAGCGGCGAGCCCGTCAGTCGTTCCGTCAAAACCGACGACCTTGACCTCTTTCCCGGCCTTGGCGCCCAAAGCCTGGACGGCGCCCAGGGCCATTTCGTCGTTCTCAGCGAAGATTCCGGTCACGCCCGGGTTGGCTTGGAGCAGGTTTGTGGTGACATCCAATGCAGCTGCGCGGTCGAAGTTGGCAGTCTGCTGGGCCACGATCTTAATGTCGGGGAAGGCCTTCATGCCTTCCATGAAACCGGCGCCGCGGTCACGGCTGGCCGAGGTTCCCGCCACGCCCTGCAGCACAATGATGGATCCTTTCTCGCCCAGTGCGGCTGCGAGTTCCTCCGCAGCCTGCTTGCCGCCGGCAACGTTATCGCTGGCCACCAGCGAGGAGAGCGTCGCGTCGTTCACCGTGCGGTCCACGCCCACTACCGGTATATCTGCCTTGGTCAGCGCGGTGACCGACGCTGAAGCCGCGTCGGAATCAACCGGGTTGACGATCACTCCCTTAGCCCCCGATGTCTGGGCGTTCGCCAGCTGGTTTGCCTGGTTTGCTGAGTCATTTTGCGCATCCACGACCTCAAGCTGGATGTTTGCAGCCTTGGCGGCCTCCTGGGCGCCGTCACGAACTTCAACGAAGAAGGGGTTGTTCAGGGTGGAGAGCGCAAGGACAACTTTGGGGTTGCTGCCCGCTGCTGATTCGCCGCCGCGGTTGCAGGCAGTGGCGCCGGTGACCAGGAGTGCGCCTACTGCAGTCAGCGCGAGGGCGCGATGGAGGGAGAGCTTCATTGTTCTTTCCTTTGATTGGAGGGGGAAACTTGGGAAGGCTAGCTGGAGCGGGTCTTTCGGCGAAGGACGTCTATGCCAACGGCCAGGGCGATGACGACGCCGATCACCACTTGCTGCCAGAAGGAGGTCACGTTCAGCAGGTTCAGGCCGTTGCGGATCACTACCAGGACCAGTGCGCCGACGATAGTGCCGGAGATCCGGCCCAAGCCACCCGCAAGCGAGGCGCCACCAATCACGACGGCGGCAATAGCGTCCAGTTCGTAGCCGGCAGCAGCCTGCGGCTGGGCGGAGTCCAGCCGGCCGGCCAGCAGAAGGCCTGCCAGTGCGGCGAAGAGACCTGCCAGTGCAAAGACCGTGACGGTGATCTGCTTCACCGGCAGCCCTGAGAGCCGTGCCGCTTCAGCGTTGCCGCCGACGGCATACATGGAACGGCCAATCACGGTCCGGTTCAGGATGAAAGATGCGACCGCGGCTGCGATCACCAACACGATGATAGGGGTGGGGACAGGGCCGATATTGCCGCCGAGGAAAGATACCTCAGGTGCCGTCTTGATCGGGCGGCCGTCGGAAATGACGAGTGTGAGGCCGCGGGCGATGCTGAGCATGGCCAAAGTGGCGATGAACGAGGGCAGTTTTCCGTAGGCGCTGGCTGCACCGCTGACGGTTCCCACCACCAGGCCGGTCAGCAGGCCAGCCACAAGTGCCAGTCCCCCGGGCAATCCTGAGTTGACGAACATGTAGCCGGACACCATGGCGCTCAGGGCCGCGACCGAGCCGACGGACAGATCAATGCCGCCGGCCACAATCACGAATGTCATGCCGAATGCAAGGATGGCAACGGTGGATACCTGGATGCCGATATTGAGCAGGTTCGGCCCGGTCAGGAAGTCGGGCGTGATGATGAACAGCGCGAGGGCCAGCACCAGAAGCCCCACCAGGGCGCCGTTGTTCGCTAGGAACTTTTTGATATCGAAGCCCTGATTTTGCTTGGTCAGCGTGGCTGTGGACATGTGGGTGTTCCTTGTCTGGGTCATTGTGGTCTGAGGCACCGCCGGCTCCGGGCGGGAGGTATTCATTGGTCTTCATCCGTATCGAGGGCAGCCAAAGTCATGACGGCGTCCTGAGTGGCGTCGGCAGCTGACAGTTCGCCCGCGATCGCGCCCTCGCGCATGACAAGGATCCGGTCGCTCATGCCAAGGACCTCGGGAAGTTCACTCGAAACCATCACGATGGCACCGCCGGCGGCGGTGATCTGGTTCATCAGTTCGTAGATTTCGACCTTGGCGCCAACATCGACGCCGCGGGTCGGCTCATCCAGCAGCAGCACCGATGATTCGGCCATAATCCAGCGTCCGAAGACAGCCTTTTGCTGGTTTCCGCCGGAGAGAGATCGGATGGGCTGGTCAATGTGGTGCATGCGGATACGCAACTTCTTGGCGATTTCTTCCGCTTTCGAGCGCTGACCGGCGAAATCCGCCAACCCCAGCCGTGAGCTGGACTTCAGCGTGGCGTATCCGAGGTTCTCGTTCACGGAGGCGTCCAGCACCAATCCCTGCGTCTTGCGGTCTTCGGGAACGTGACCGAGCCCGGCGGCAATAGCCGCCCCGACGTCACCCTTGGGCAACCTTTTGCCGCGCACGGTGACCTGGCCCACGTCGTGCTTGTCCACCCCGGCGATGGCACGGATGACCTCGGTGCGCCCGGCCCCTACGAGGCCGGCGACACCGACGATTTCACCGGCTTTGACGTCGAAGGAGATATCGCTGAACTTGCCTTTGGAGCCCAGCCCCTGGACTTCAAGGACAACCTGGGGATTTTCCGGCTCGCTGGCGCGGCGCGGGAACTGCTCGTCGATGCTGCGGCCCACCATCAGCCTGACCAGTTCATTTTCGTCGGTGGAGCCTGGAACTTCAGCGATGAATTCGCCATCGCGCAGCACGCAGACAGAGTCACCAATTTCGGCGATTTCCTCAAGGTGGTGACTGATGAACAGCATGCCAACCTGTTCGGCACGCAGTTCTTCAACCACCCGGAACAGGTTTTCGGTTTCGTGTTTTGTCAGTGCGGCGGTGGGCTCATCAAGAATGAGTACCCGCGCATTGATGCTCAACGCTTTCGCGATCTCCACGAGCTGCTGCTGGGCGATACCCAGCTCGCTGACCGGGGTATCGACGTCCACACGAAGCCCGATCCGGTCCAATGCCATGCGCGCCTGGCGCCGCAGCTCGTGCCGGTCCACCAGTCCGAACTTCTTCGGTGTCCGTCCCAGCATGATGTTCTCAGCGACACTCATGCTGGCCACGAGGTTCAATTCCTGATGGATGGTGGCAATGCCGTGGGCCTCGGCCGCCCGGGTGTTGTGCAGCGTAACCGGCTGGTTGTCGACCAGGATCTGCCCGCCGTCCGGCTGGTAGACCCCCGCCATGATCTTGATCAGGGTGGACTTTCCCGCCCCGTTTTCGCCAAGGAGCACCTGGACCTTGCCCGGATAGACACCGACGGTGACGTCCTTGATCACCTTGACGGGGCCGAAGGACTTGCTGATGTTTTTAAGCGTGACGACGGGCTCAGCGCCACGCTCTACGACGCTTGGATTGGAGGAGCGATCGGTCATGTCAGTTCTTCCTCTGGGTGGTCATAGTGTCCGAAAGGCGATGCGATGATGACTTTCGGACGATGAGCTCGCTGGGCAAAGTGATGGAAGCGGGCGCTTCGCCGCCGATCACTCTCAGCAGCAGGTCCACGGATGTCCGTCCCATGTCCTCCACGCTGTGCGCGATCACGCTCAACGCAGGATTCAGCAGAGCGAACCAATTGATGTTGTCGAAGGCGACAAGGGCGACGTCTTGCCCAATCTGGATGCCCAGTTCATGGAGTTTTGAGACGGAGCCGACGGCCATGGGACTGTCTGCTGCGAGGATGGCCGTGGGCGGGTCCTCGAGCTGGAGCAGCTGCTGCGTGGCTGAGGCGCCGCTCGCGAGCTGGAAGTCGCCGAACACCGTTAGGTCCGGGTCCTGATCCAGTGAAGTGCCGCGCAGCGCCTCGACGAAGGCGCTGTACCGCTCGCGGCCGGTGGAGATTGATTGCGGTCCTGCGATGTAGCCGATCCGCCGGTGGCCTTGCTCCGAAAGATGTTGGACGGCCTGGCTGATACCGGGGCGGCTGTCCGTGGTGACGCTCGGGACATCAACCCCGCTCACGGTCCGGTCCACGAAAACTGTAGGAATGCCACGGTTCAGGAATGAACTAATGGATCCCTTGCCGTCACCTTGCGGCGCCACGATCACACCGTCAACGCGCTGGTCTATAAGGGTGTCCAGGAACCTGTTTTGCTGGTCTTCGAGTTCATTGGCGTTGCCGAGCAAAATGACGTAGCCAGCCTCAAGGGCAGCCTGTTCCACAGCGTGCGCCAGATCGGCAAAGAACGGGTTCCGCACGTCCGACACCAAAAGGCCCAGCACATTCGTCTTGGTCGAGCGAAGGCTGCGGGCCTGGGCATTTGGGCGGAAGTCCAGCTGCTCGGCGGCGGCGGTGACCCGTGCCCGGGACTCGCTGGAAGTAGCCGGATGACCGGACAGCACTCGGGATGCAGTTCCCAGGGAAACGCCTGCCAGTGCAGCGACATCCTTGATGGTGACGCTGGTCATCGTGAACACTCCTTCGTGTGTGTGGCAGGGCCGGTCCCAAGTATGGATCCAGGGTTGCTCAGTGGGAACGTTTCCATGGGAACGTTTCCACAATGGTAGACATCCGCTGTCGCATGTGTCAACCGTCACGGAGGCCCCTCCAACGAGTCCCTTCATCTCGGGCATGGATCCTCGACGACATAGACTTTGGTCCCGCTCAGGTTGAGTGCTGCCATACAGCCGGGGGCTGAGGCCGGCGCTCCCGCAACTGCTTCCGCAGTCCTAGCGGCCTGCGCGCATCAGGTGCCGCGCTGCCCTGGCTCCCTCGGCACCAAGGTTCCTTCTGCTGGAACCCACATGCCGTCGTCGTGCGCTTCCGACATAGGAAACGCACAGGTGCGCTGCCTACCATGGGCCACATGAAAACTGCCCGGAACGCCCGCTCCGCCGCCGTTGTTATCAACGCCGGATCGCGCCGCGGCGCGCCACACCAACTTGCCGTTGACAGCATGCGCAAGGCAGGCGTGCCCATCTCCGCCGTGCACCACGTACAGTCCGGGCCAGATCTCCCCGGGACACTTGATCAGGTGCTCGCGGACGGGCACGACCTGGTGGTTGTGGGCGGCGGTGACGGGACAGTGTCCTACGCCGCCGGCCGTCTGGCCGGCACCGAGATGATGCTCGGCGTCCTGCCGCTGGGTACTGCCAACGACTTCGCCCGCACGCTGGAGATCCCGAATAACCTTGCCGAGGCGTGCGCCACCGTCGCGGAAGGGAAAGTGGTGGACATCGACCTCGGCCGGGCAAACGGTGAGCCGTTCCTCAACGTCGCATCCGTGGGTCTCTCCGTGGCAGTGACCGAGGCCCTGAGCCCCCGCCTGAAGCGGTACATCGGACCTCTGGCGTACAGCATCGCCACGCTTGCAGCCTATGCCCGGCACAAACCGTTCCGCGCCCGGCTCGAGTTCCCGGACGGGGACCATGAGCCGCTGGAACTCGATGACGTGCTGCAGGTGGCCGTGGGCAACGGCCGGCACTACGGCGGCGGCAACACGGTCTCCCCCACCGCCGGGATCGACGACCACATCCTTGACACCTACGCGATCCTGGCAGGGCCGCTCCGTGAGCACGTGAACATCGCACGGCTGCTGAAGGACGGAAGCTTCATCGAACACGACCGGGTGTACCACCTGACCAGCCGCAGCGTCCGGCTGGTCACCGACGAGCCGCTGCCGGTAAACCTCGACGGTGAAATCGCCACCACCACGCCCGTCGACTTCACCATCCAGCGCAACGCCCTCCACGTCGTAGTGCCACAGAGCAGCACCGCCGCGTTGTTCGACGGACCCGGCGCGGAGAACTGGCCGCCCGTCTAAGGGGTGGGTAGCGCTCCTGGAGCAAGCAGCCTGACCTAGCGAAGGCGCACGAGGTCAAGGTCCAGATTCCCGAGTTCTGATGCTCACCAGCGAAACCCGTAGATACAAAGCGGCTCTTCGCGGTTGGTGGGGAATTGAGTTCGTGTCGTTGAAGACAAGGGGGCCCGTGGCCCTGTTGGGATGAGTGTGTCTAGCATTCAACCTGGAACAGGACCACGAGCCCTTGAACGAGCCTACCGGGGTCGCAGCCGACGCTGCCACCATCCTCTTCAACCTGCCCGACTACCACGTAGTCTCCACCACCGTCACTGCCGGCTGTCGGCAGGTCATCGTTGAAACCGACCAGCCGCCGGGGTGCCCCAGCTGCGGAGTCATCTCCTCCCGGCGGAAGGAACGGCGCTTTCAGCGACTGAGGGACATTCCGGTTGCCGGGCCGGTGGAGGTGCTCTGGTCCAAGTACCGCTGGTATTGCCAAGAAGTGGCCTGCGACCGGCTGTCGTTCTTTGAATCCACCCCTCAGGTCCCGCGCCGGGCCCGCTCCACCGGCCGGCTCCGGGACCAGCTCGTGGACGCGGTCATCCGCTCCGGCAGGGCCGTGTCGGACACGGCTGCCGGCTTCGCCGTTTCCTGGTGGATGGTCCGGGCGGCACTGAATGAGGCCTGCCTGCTCAGGCTGCCGGACGTGGACAAACTCAGCCCCCGGATGCTGGGCATCGATGAACACCGGTTCCGGTCCGTGCGCTACTTCCAGGACCCCGCCACGAAGGCGTGGACACGGTTCGAACCCTGGATGACAACGATCGTTGACCTGGACACCGGCCAGGTCCTTGGCGTGGTCGACGGCCGGGACCACAAGGGCGTCGGGGACTGGCTGTTCGTCCGTCCCCTGGAGTGGCGCCTGGGAGTGCAGGTCGTCGCGATCGACCCGTCGGCGGCGTTCCGGAAAGCGCTGCGGATGTGGCTTCCCCGCACCGCCGTCGCGGTCGATCACTTCCACCTGATCTCGCTGGCCAACCAGGCAATGACCGAGACCCGGCAGAACCTCTCCCAGCAGGTCAAGGGCCGCCGCGGCAGGGCCGTCGACAAGGCCTGGGCGCACCGCATGCTCCTCCTTCGCGGCGGCGACACGCTCAGCTGCAGGGCCGCCCTCAAGCTGGAAGACGTGTTCGCCGCCGACGATCCGACCGGCACCCTCCAAGCCGTATGGAAAGTCAAGGAACAACTCAGGGCCCTGCTGCGCACCGGCTCCCTGGAGGACGCCGCCACAGCGAAAGAACACCTGGAGGAACTGGTCAAAGCTGCCGCACGGCCGGAAACAAACAGGCTCTACCGCACCGTCTGCCGCTGGTGGCAGGAGATCGAAGTACTCATCATCACCGGCGCCACGACAGGCAAGGTCGAGGCCAACAACACCGCCATAAAAAACATCAAACGCACCGCCCGCGGGTATCGCAACCCAAGCAACTACAAATCGGTTATTCTCTTGAGAAGTGCCGTCCGGACGGCGGCATGACGCTTATCTCAGGGATGCATTTCCCCACGAACCGCGAAGAGCCTACAAAGCGTGCGGCAGGTCTTCTTTCCCTGGGCCGGGCAGCACGTTTCAGGGCGCTATTTCGGAAACAGGTAAGCACTCGGTACCTCAACAGTGATGTTCTTCTTATACGTCGCCGCCATCGTGTTCGTGAAGGCTGTCCACCGCAGCTGACTGGCTGCCGCTTTCTCCACGATCGGCTTTGTCTACTTCTCGACATTTATCCGGAAACTAACGATGCCGAGTCCTCCCCTAAGTTGATTAGACCGAGGCAAAATTCTGAAGAACCATCTGGAACTAGCGGCATTCCCCTTAATAAATTGGCATGTTTCCTCTCGAAATGTCCTTATTTTTCCTTCCATGGCATTCTCCAACTATGGAAACTTCAATTCAGCAACCCGACGACATCACCCCCGGCGCCTGGGACATGCTTCAACGGTCGTACGCCGACTACATATCAAACACAGCGTTAGCCTACGACGAGGTGCTTCACTCCGTTGCTGACCGAATTCGTGCGGAAGGCAGCATCGGCAAGTCCGATATCGGAGCCCTGTTGTTCTGGAAGCGGCTCCGAGCCGACGCGGTGTGGGTCCGAGAGCTCATGACCTGGACAGATTCAGACGTCAGAGAGGTAACCAAGCTGGCAGTCGCAGCCGTGAACGACACATCAATGTCTGTTCCCGAGGCCGCTTCTGCAGGCCGCCGGACACTGTCGCCTTTGCCGGGCTTCACAACGGGCGATGCCCTCGCCTCGGCTCTGTTGCTGGCAGCGGCACCGCACCGAATGGCGGTCTACGACCAGCGAGCCCAAACGGGTCTGGAGCACTTGGGACTCAAGCTCTCGAGAGCGGCCGGCCGATACGGCCGCTACATGGGGCTGGTGGAGATCCTGCGCACAACGGCCAAGCAGCACGGGCAAAGTTGGTCCGCCAGGGATGTCGATGTTGCGCTCTATTGGCTTGGCGGGAAATAGTGATTGATTTCGTGTAGTATTTCGACGTCATTCGTTCTATTTGAGGGGTTTTTTTGGAATTTAAGCACTCCGCTGGCATTTTTGCCAACGGCTTTGTCCTATCGTTGATTTGCTACTTCTTGGGTGCAATTTTCGCGTTTTCTTCAGCTGCTCAGACCTCCTCTTACTACAGCAACAGCTCTGCCGTAGCACTAGGAGTTACAGCTTTCATCTTTTTCATTGTGGCTTTCATCGGCTCGATCATGACTGTCGTCGGGGCGTACCGGGCCTTGGTGAAGATCGACGCGCTACAAGTGCCCGCACTTCCCGTGGCAGCCCCCGACCCGATTGAGGCGGAGAACACGGCACCGACTGGGCTTTCGTCGAGCCCCTAGGCGAGCGGGGTGCCCCTAGTCAGTTGTTGCTATGGGCATCCCGTCCACAAGGTTCGCAACCCCGGACCGGCCTTCCCGCTCCTCCGGCCAAAACTCCTGACCCACTCATTTACGCGTGACGCACCGATCGGCAATCAGCCCACACGCCATTCACGAAAGATCTGGCCTTGTGCGGGCATCAGCGAATATAGGTCGCAGTTCCCCTTCAAAGCCCTAGCACTGGCCCAGCAGTTCCGGCGTTCAACAATTCGAATAAGCACCCGGACGGCCACGCGGCCCCTCCAAGTGGAATTAAGCACTGTCCCAGCGAATTTTTTCTGCAGGAAAGACCACGAGTTTCCTCCGACCGCGAAGGAGGAACATCTAATGTCAGTGGCTGAGCCTAACCTGAGAGCGTAGTGCAAGTTCCGTTCGACTCTGCATTTGGTTGGGAGAAAGATGCAACAGCAACACTCCGAAGGCTTGATTCCAGGATCCAAACAAGATGCCGTCTTGTGGGACGAGCCTGATGGGCGAATCCTGAACGTCCATCGAGAGACAGACTGGCTGACAATAAGGACCTCAAAACCCGCGCTCAAGTGCCCAGTACGAGCATGCAGTGTGAAGCTTATCGCCGTGGATAGGCAAGGGACGCGTCATTTTCGGAATGCACGAGGCTCAGTCGACTGTCGGCATTTCACGGCGCGCCGAGCGGACCATTCCACACGTGGCGGTGGCCCAATGTCCGCAGAACATCTTTGGTACCAGCGAGAAATTGCCAAACAGGTGGGCAAGCGCGCACATATGCAAGTCGTCGTTGAGGACTATGAATCCAACGCAGACGTTTTGATCATAAACAATCGGACCAATCGCTCAATCGCAATAGAGATTCAGCGCTGGGACACCAACATAGAGGAACGGACTGCCCACCGGATGGCGCTGGGCCATGAGGTCATTTGGCTGATAACTGACTCGGCCAAACTGTCTCCAGAAATGAAACGCAGCGTGTTCACAGGACGTGGTGCCTTTATACGTGTGAGGTCCTTCGATCACCCCCATCGAACGCTCACACCGTGGGACCACGTTCAGCCTTGCTCGACTCCTGTCATGGAAGTGTCGGGCACGACCGGTCGTTTCGATCCGCGGACGGGAGAAATTCGAGCAGCGTCCATGCCCCTCATGAGCGTTCTAGACGAGCTTCTTGATGGTAAACGAGAGTGGATGTTTCCTGGCGAGTCAGTATACAAAACGGCTTCAGGATCCGGCAGAAAAGGTGGCTGCTGGGCACGCAACATCGACTATGTGAACGCGCTAATTTTGGCGTCAGGGCTGGATATTCCATTGGCGCCCGAGACCTCCCGATATGGGAGACTCTCTGAGCCGGTCGAGCACCCTCCCTACTATTACGCCGAACTCGAATAAAATCGCATGGGGTACCCCCGTTGGTTGAGTCCTGGAGCGCAGGGGTTTCTGGGGCGCTGGAGCGAATATGCCTGGAACGGCCATGGAGGCAATGTGGCCCTTCGCGAGTTGGCCGGGACCGATGCCACCCACGCGGGTCACTTCCTGTTTGGCATCGTGCGGGTTTTCGCGCCCAGCACGCAAGTGGACGTTGCCGAAGCCCATTTTAAGAAAGCCCTACTGGGCCACAAACGGGCCACAAGCGGAACTAGGAACACGGTCTCCCCCACCGCCGGGATCGACGACCACGTCCTGGATATCTACGCGATCCTGGCAGGGCCTCTCCGTGAGCACGTGAACATCGCGCGCTTGCTCAAGGACGGAAGCTTCATTGAACACGACAGGGTGCACCACCTGACCAGCCGATGCCCAAGGAGCCCGGCATTGCGTATGAGGGGTTCCGACGGTTTCGACAGGCTCAACCACCGGGATCGACGGACGTAACCACCCCATTTCGCGGGATAATTAACCTATGACCGACCAGGACCGGGACCTCTGGGATGAGTTCGACAAGCTCAAGCCCGCGGCACCGGACCGCGTCGCGGGGCTGCCCGGTGGCGAGCCGCAAGGGTTCGGCTTCCGGACCGGCGTCCGCAGCGCCAGGGTGGCCCTCGGCTTCGCGATTTATGCCCTGGCCCTCGGAAGCGCGCTGACCGTCACCGGCGCCGTCATCTTCGTCATCCAAAGCCAGTGGCTGCTGCTCGGACTGATGTTGCTGATCGAGGTGGTCTTCGTCCTGGGTTTCCTCCGGCTGGCCAGGCTCGCACGCAACCGCAAGCCCTGAACGCATTGTGGTCCGCCCGGCCACGACCTACCGTGAAGGAACGGTCGGCCGCGAAATGCAGGGGGTGGGCATGCGAACTATTTCCTGGCTGGCGCGCTGCCTCCTGGTCTGCCGCGTAGCCGTAGGCATCCTCGGTGGAGCAGCAACGCCGCCGCCGGAACCCGCCGAGCCTGAACCCGCAGCGCCAGCCGCAACGGAACAGACCTACCAAGCCCTGGACTCCTTCCTCCGGGAGCAGATCGAAGACATCGGGAGTCCGGGAGCCGCCGTCGCCGTCGTCCATAACGGTGCCCCGGTGCACACCGCCGCCTTCGGCCGCGCGGATCAATCCGGCCGGCCCATGACTATCCAAACCCCCGTGCTGCTGGCGTCCACCAGCAAGTCCCTCACGGCCATCGCCGTGATGCAGCAGGTGGAGGCCGGCCGGCTGCGGCTGGACGAGCCGGTGCAGACCTACCTGCCGTGGTTCACGATGGAAAGCAACAAATCGTCAGCCATCACGGTGCGCCACCTGCTCCACCAGTCCAGCGGCATGGCATCCAAGGACACCGCCTTCGAGGCTTCCGACGCGCAGGACCCGGCAGCCCTGGAACAAGGCGTCCGGGACCTGTCCGATGCCGCGCTTGCCGGTGTACCGGGCCGGGCCTTCCATTACGCCAGCGCTAACTTCAACATCCTGGGCATGCTGGTCCAGACGGTTTCCGGCCAGCCGTTCGGCGAGTACCTGGAACAGCACGTGTTCGGCCCGCTGGACATGACGCACAGCCACCCCACGCGGGCCGAGGCGCGCTCGGACAACGCGGCCGCCGGCCACGCGCTGTGGTTCGGCCGGTTCTGGCGGCAGACAGACGTACCCGCACCCACCACCGGAATGCCGTCCTCCACCCTGTACTCCTCGGCCGAGGATCTGGGCCATGAACTGATCGCAATGCTCGACGGCGGCACGTACCGCGGGGTGCGGATCCTCCAGCCGGAGAGCGTGTCGGCGATGCTGGAGCCGGCCGTCCAGGTCGAGGGTTCCAAGTGGTACGCCATGGGCTGGTTCACCCGGCCGCTGGTGGAATCCACCAGCGCCGAAGGGCCTTCGGTCCCGGAGGAGGAACTGCCCCTGCTGGTGGAGCACCAGGGCGAATGGGGCAACAGCCACACCTACCTGGCCATGGTTCCGGACTCCGGCCTGGGCCTGGCCCTGGTGATTAACGGCAACGACACCGCCGCCCCTTCACGGCTGAAGGCCATCGACACCAACCTCCTGCGCATCCTCCACGGCCAGTCCCCCATTGACCCGGTCATTCACGAGGACTGGCTGCAGCGGAACAGCTGGGCCGTCGCCCTGGCGCTCCTGGTGGCGGAGCTGCTGAGCCTGGGGCTGGTCCTCCGGTTCCTGCTGCAGCGGCAGCCCGGACCAAGGAAACGCCGCGCTCCCCTGGTGTGGGCCGCCGTCGCCCTGGCCCTGGACGGGTTCGCCCTCTGGCTGTGTTTCATTTACGCCCCCGTCCAGTTCGACACCCACCTGCTGGTGATCGTCCGGCAGTTTCCCGACGTCGGCATCTCGCTGGTCCCGGTGCTTATGCTGGCGATCCTCTGGCCGATCCCGCGGACCGTGTGGCTGCTTTCCCGCCATAGGATTCGTTGACCCCTGGCTATCCGGTCAATATCTTTGATCCCACGACGCCGCGTTCAGGGTGATGGCGTCCCGTCCGGTCAGATTGGAAAGTCTTATGGAAAAGATCTTCGACATCTACATCAAGACCACCCCGGAGCGGTTGTGGGAAGCCATAACGGACAGCGACATCCGCAGTAAGTACCAGTTTGGCAATACCGTTCACTCAGACTGGACCCCCGGCTCCCACGTCGAAGTCAGGAATCCGCGGAACGGGCAGATCCTGGGTGACGGCGAGAACCTGGAAGTGGACCCGCCCCGCCGGCTCGTCCAGACCATGCGGGCTCTTTGGAGCGATGAGGTCAGGCCTGAAGAACCCAGCCGCATCACCTGGGAAATCGATCCCGTCGGCGACTCCTGTCATCTCACCGTCACGCATGACCAGCTCCGGGAAGGTGCCAGCGAACAGCTCTATGGCGGCTGGAGCATGATGCTCTCCGGCCTGAAAACCTGGCTGGAAACCGGCGAGACTCTCACCACTCCCAGGTCGCTGTTATACGGCTGACCTGCACGGACAAACCGGAGCGCGGTTATTCCCTGCCCCAACAGTCCGAGGACGCCGCCGCCGTCCTGGAGGCACTCAACGTTCCCCGCGCCTACGTGCTCGGCTCCTCCAGTTGGTGGCTACGTGGCAGCAGCTCGCAGTCGTGCATCTGGTGCTGTGGGAATGCCCGGAACAGTGGCGGAAGATACGACGGCGTTCCTCACCGCGCTAGGGCCCCTCACCTGACGGCGGTTTCGACAAGCTCAACCACCGGGGCGCCCGCTACCATTCCTCCATGGACCAGCAACTGCACTTCATCACCTTCGCCACCGCAGACCTGGATGCTGCCCGCGCCTTCTACACCGCCGGGCTGGGCTGGAAGCCCCTGATGGACGTCCCCGGCGAAATCCTGTTCTTCCAGGTAGCGCCGGGAATGGTCCTCGGAATGTTCGACGCCGACAAGTTCCGCCAGGACCTCAACGACTCCGGCGCCGCCACTGGAGTCAGTGGTGTGACCCTTTCGCACAACGTGGGCAGCGCGGCGGAGGTATCGGCAACCATTGAGAAACTTTCGACGGCGGGCGGCACCATCCTGAAACCGGCCCAGCCAGGCGAGTTCGGCGGCATTTTCCACGGCCACGTCAAAGACCCCAACGGCATCATCTGGGAAATCGCACACAACCCGGGATGGCGGATCGACGACGACGGCACGGTCGTTCTCAGGTGAGCTCTGCACGGCGCAACCGACGAATTCGCAAGATATTTCTGAAATGTCGCGTAGGGCTCGATTGAACCAGCCGGAGCGGCCTCTATTCGCAATATATTTCCGATGGCGCTGGTGATCGAGCCTGTCGAGATCCTGGTTTCGACAAGCTCAACCACCGGGTGCTGGGGTTTCGACGAACTCAACCGCCGGGGTGCTGGGGTTTCGACAAGCTCAACCACCGGACGACGGGCTCAACCACCCGGGGCGTCATGATTCCGGAACCCGGCGCCCGCTGTGATAATCCGGTAGGTATGCCTTCCGTAACTGAACCAGCAGCTGCCGCCGCCGAAGAGCGCAGCGCCCGCATCGCCGTCACCCTTTTCCCCATCCTGATCCTGGCCGGAGGCGCCGTAGCCCTGGCCACGCCCAGCTCCTTCACCGGCCTGGCGCCGTGGATCAACCCGCTCCTGGGCGTGATCATGTTCGGCATGGGCCTGACGCTCACGCCGCCGGACTTCGCGGTCATTGCCAAGCGGCCCATTCCAGTGGTGATCGGCGTGATCGCCCAGTACGCCGTCATGCCGCTCCTGGGCTGGCTGATCGCCGCCGCTCTGGGACTGCCGCCCGCGCTGGCAGCCGGTGTGATCCTGGTGGGCTGCTGCCCCGGTGGAACGGCGTCGAACGTGGTGTCCTACCTGGCCCGCGGCGACGTCGCCCTGTCCGTTGCGATGACCACCGTCTCAACACTGCTGGCACCGCTGCTCACCCCGCTGCTGGCACTGTGGCTGGCCGGCCAGTACATGCCGGTTGACGCCGGCTCCATGGCCTGGTCCATTGTTCAGATTGTGCTGTTCCCCGTGCTCCTGGGACTCGTGGTCCGGGTGTTCCTGCCTCGCCTGGTGACCAAGGCGCTGCCCGCACTCCCCTGGGTCTCGGTCATTGCGATCACGCTTGTGGTCATCGCTGTTGTGTCCGGAAGCGCGAAGGCCATCTTCTCCGCGGGCCTGCTGGTGCTGGTTG
Source organism: Pseudarthrobacter sp. J47 (assembly GCF_049810315.1). Classification (GTDB taxonomy): domain Bacteria; phylum Actinomycetota; class Actinomycetes; order Actinomycetales; family Micrococcaceae; genus Arthrobacter. Next base: position 1,014,730 of record NZ_CP187358.1, on the reverse strand, counting down.
CCGTCATCCTGCACAACGGCCTCGGCTACGCCCTGGGCTACACCGCCGCCCGCCTGTTCAAGCTGCCTATCCCCTCGCGGCGCACCACTGCCATCGAGGTGGGAATGCAGAACTCCGGCCTCGCCGCCGGCCTGGCACGTCAGTACCTGACGCCGGAATCAGCACTTCCGGGCGCCATCTTCTCCGTCTGGCACAACGTTTCGGGTGCCATCCTGGCCGCGTTCTGGCGCCGCCGGAACACTCCTGCGGCAAGCACCGGAGAGCACGTTCCGACGCCGATCGCGGAGTAAGGCGGCAACTCGCCGTCCGGGACAAACGAGTAATCAGCGCTGTTCGGCTGACAGGGTCCTGTAGCCGGGGCCGATTAGCCGAACAGCGCCGCCACTTTGGTGAGCGTCTGGTAGATCCCGTAGGCCAGCGGCACGCCAACCAGTGCCCAGCCGATTGCCAGCTTGCCAGTGGAAGCGTTGACCGGAACGTTGCCGGAACTGTGTGGTGTGCTCATCTCAGGACTCCATGGCTGGTTCGTGTGACCGGGTGCGGCCGGGGCGGGGTTCGTGGAAGCGTTCATCCACGGGTTTGACCATCAGGTTGGCCAGGAAGCCGATTACCAGCAGCCCCACCATGGTCAGCAGTGCCGGCTGGTAGGAGGCCGCGGTGAGCTGCCCGGGCTTGCCCTGGGCGTCCAGGAACGCGTTGACGATCAACGGTCCGGCCACGCCGGCGGCGGACCATGCCGTGAGCAGCCGGCCGTGGATGGCGCCCACCTGGAAGGTCCCGAACAGGTCCCGGAGATACGCCGGGACGGTGGCGAAGCCGCCGCCGTAGAAGGAAATGATCACGAAGGCCAGCACTACGTAGAGGAACGTGGTGGAGGATCCGGCCAGCGCCAGGACCGTGTACAGCACGGCACCAACGCCCAGGTACAGCATGTAGATCCGCTTGCGGCCGGTGATGTCCGAGGTGGCGGACCAGCCGAAGCGGCCGGCCATGTTTCCGATGGAAAGCAGCCCCACAAAGCCGGACGCTACAGCGGCACTGACCAGGGACACGCCATCGGACTGGCGGAAGAAGTCCTGGATCATGGGGGCGGCCTGTTCCAGGATGCCGATCCCGGCGGTGACGTTGCAGAACAGCGCGATCCACACGAACCAGAACTGCTTGGTCTTCACGGCGTTTTTGGCGGAGACGTTCTCCATGGTGACCAGCGCGGCCTTCTTGACCTTGGCGGGATCGAACCCTGCCGGGCGCCAGCCTTCGGCGGGGACCTTGATGGTGAAGGCGCCGAAGAGCATGTAGACGAGATAGACGACGCCGAGGGTCAGGAAGAGCTTGCCCACGGAATCGCCGCTGGCCACCCAGTCCTTGGCAGCGGAGTTGGGATCGTACATTTTGAGGAGCGCCGTGGACACCGGGCTGGCGATCAGCGCGCCGCCGCCGAAGCCCATGATGGCCATGCCGGTGGCGAGGCCGGGGCGGTCGGGGAACCACTTGATCAGGGTGGATACCGGCGAGATGTAGCCGATGCCCAGGCCGATGCCGCCCACAAACCCGTAGCCCAGGTACACAAGCCACAGCTGGTTAGTGAAGATACCCAAGGAACCGATCAGGAAGCCGCTGACCCAGAACATGGCCGAGGTGAACATTGCCTTGCGGGGCCCGTTAGCATCCACCCAGGTGCCCATGATGGCTGCGGACAGGCCGAGCATCACAATGGCGATGGAGAAGATGATGCCGATTTCCGTGAGGCTGGCGTCGAAGTGCCGGACCAGCGCTGTTTTGTACACGCTGGTGGCGTAGGCCTGGCCGATGCACAGGTGGACGGCGAGCGCCGCCGGCGGGACCAGCCAGCGGTTGAAGCCCGGCGGTGCGATGGTTCGTTCACGGTCCAGCCAGCCCATATTTTGCTCCTCTTGCTTCCTGCAGTGGAAGACGTCGTTGTCCCTGCGTCACCGTCTGCCCCAACTTAGTTCATGCCGTTCGACGGCGTGGGAGAGTTGCGCCGAACGGTGGACATTTCACGACGAGCGGCTGCCGCCCAGCACCACGTTGACCGGTTCCTTGCCGTCCAGCATCAGGGAGATCTGCTGCTTGATCAGCCGGACCATCCGCGGGAACATCGCCGAGCTGGCGCCGCCCACGTGCGGGGTGATCAGCACGCCGGGGACCGTCCAGAGCGCGTGGTCTGCCGGCAGCGGCTCCGGTTCTGTCACGTCCAGCGCGGCGCGCAGCCGGCCGGATGAGGTCTCCTTCAGGATCGCCTCCGTGTCCGCCACCTGCCCGCGGGCCACGTTCACCAGCAGCGCGCCGTCCGGCATGGCAGCCAGGAAACGTGCGTCCACCAGCTGGCGGGTCTGCTCGCTCAGGGGCACGGTGACCACCACAATGTCGTGCAGCGGCAGCTGGTCGTACAGCGCGTCGATGCCCAGCACCGGCCCGCTGTCGGTGTCGCGGGCGCGGCTGGCCATCCGGGTAACGTGCGTTTCGAAGGGCAGCAGCCGGGCCTCCACGGCCTTGCCCACTCCCCCGTAACCCACCAGCAGCACGCGCCGGTCCGCCAAGCTTGGCAGCATGTGCGTGTCCCAGGTTCCGGTGGCCTGGTTCCGGGCAAAATCGGCCAGCCCCCGCTGGCTGGCGATCATCATGCCCACCGCAAGTTCCGCCGTCGAGGTTTCATGCACCCCTGCCGCGTTGGCGAAGACGCAACCGTCGGGCAGGACATCCGCGACGCCGTCGTACCCGATGGATTGCCCCTGCACCAGCCCGGTCTCCACGCCGTGCAGCGCGGCGAGCCCGGCCGGCTTGCCCATGTAGGGCGGCACCAGGAGGTCGAACTGCTGCGCGGGCGGCGGTCCGGTCAGGTCCCAGAGGTGATATTCGACGGCGGTACCCGGCTCCATCGCGTCCAGCAGTTCCTGGCTGGGCAGGCTCACCCGGAGCCGGGTTGCCGCGCCGCTTTCAGTAGGGGTGCCATTAACGTCAGTGTTCTGGTGCTCCGTAGTCACGCGATGAGTTTGTCACGCGTCACAACGGGGCACCAAAAGTCACTGCACCCGGGCGCCGGGCGTTACTCGGCCTGCGCCACCGCCTGTTCCGGTTCCCTCTTGCGCGGCCTCCTCCCCACCGGCTTTGTCTGCGCGGTGAGTTCCAGCGCCTCAGCGAAGGTGGCGTCCGCTAGCCGCTCCACCAGCCGCCGGGCCTGCCGGACCACGCGGAGCGTGTGCGAGGACGCGTCCTCCTCCACGGCATCCAGCACGGCGCTCAGCCGCTCCCGGGCTCCCCTGTCTATGCGGGAGTCGGGCTCCGAAAGCCAGGTTCCGGCGTCGCGCAGCAATCCGTGGAGGGCGTCGTACACCTCCGGCCGTTTGGCGGCCAGGATGGACAAGGCGGGACTGACTGTCTCGAACTCGCCCCACCAGGCCCCCAGTCCGGGAAGTTGCCGGAACCCTTCGTCGCGGAACCCGCGCATGGCTTCGAACGACTTCTCCTGCCCCGCGTCCTTCCCCTTGCCGGCTTTCTCACCCGAACTGTAGGAGAACAGCCTTTCGAGCTTGCAGTCGATCTGCGGGAAGCCCCGGAAGACGCCGTGCAGTTCCCAGTCGCCGTCGCCGGATTCATCCCCGGACCAGCGGCGGTTGATGGTGATCGCGGGCGTCTTGACCAGCTCGTCCGTGGTGGTGGTGAACGCCTCGGTGCCAATTCCGTCGTCGTTGTTTCCGAAGGTGCCGTACCAGATCAGTTCCCACCCGGACATGGCGTTTTTGACGGCCGCCTTGACCGAGGTGGCAGCGGAGGCCTTGACCACCTCAATGGCTGCCTTGATCTGCTCCGGAGTGGGCGCGGACAGCGCGTGCTGGAAGCTGGCCGCCACCTTCACCACGGCGAGGTGAACGGCGTCGACAAAAGCGTTGTACCCGGTGTTCGCCAGGCTGTCCGGCCAGCCGTCCTCCTCCATCACCTGGACCACCACCCCGGCGATGGCCGGGACGTCGTCCTCCCCCAGCAGGGCGCGGAGCCCGGCGTCGTTGATGGGGATGGGCTTGAGCTTGGTGGACCAGCGGCCCACGGCCTCGGGGATGGCAACATCGTCCCCTTCATCGACGTCGGTGTTCCCCAGGTTTCCGTGGCTGCCGTTGCTGGAAACGATGGTGGGGGAACCGATCAGACCGGAACCGGCCTCGACGGCGAAGTTGTCGCCGTCCACCTTGAAGAACACAGTCCAGATATAGGGTTCGGCGTTGCCGATGCCGTCCCCTTCATCGTGGCAGTGCAGGGTCTGGAGCACTGTTTCCAGGTTCAGTACGGAGCGCATGGTCCGCTACTCCCTGGCCTGGTGTTCGGCGCCGTGCTGGTCCTTGCCCTGCACCTGGTCCTTCTCCCCCGCCAGCGGACGGTGGATGGGCCTGCGGATCCGGCGTTTGGCCGTGGACTGGACGCTGGGCACGTCAGCTGAAACGCTCAGGCCGGACACGGCGGAGCCCGCGCACCTGCCGGCGTTGGTCAGCTGGCTGCCGAAGCACATCCGGCCAGGGCCGTATTGCGTGCTCCCGAAGATGTTGAAGGAGAACGCGTACCAGGTGTAGAGCGTGCCGTTTTCGCAGCCCTTGAGGTAGCTGAAGAGGAAGTAGCCTGTCTCCTCCACCCAGCTGAAGTCGTAACACCATTTGGTGACCTGGCGGGTGCAGGTATCGAACCATTCCCAGGGCCAGGGCCCGGGGCACCAGTAACGTTCGGTCACTACTACTTGCTGCGGCATGGCCGCCTCCTGACTCTCTTCCTGCCGGTTTTTGGGCAGGCTGCAGCACGGAAAGAGACAGTGCTGCGTGATGGGTGTTTTAGTGCTGGTTCTTTTTGCGGAACCGGGGCAGGCGTACAAGCCTGTTGAGGAAGGCTGCGCGTTGTTCGCAGCCAGAGCACGGGGCGATGCCCGCCAAGGTGGTCAGATCCTTGACTGCATCGCCCAGGCCGATGGTTGAGTCATCGGTTTGCCGGGTGAGGGAGATCCGCCGGTTCTGCCAGTGACGTGACCTGGCCGGCCATTTCCGAAAATTTTCCTGGACCACAAGTCCCCCCCTTTGCGGACATCCAGGCCGCTGCCCCGAGCGGGGAATTAGCCTGTTGATGGATATATTCCTCGCCTGCCAGACCAGGGTCAAGAGTTAATCCATTCATTTGCTAAAGTCATGGCGGGCTATTACTTTCACCGGATTTTGCGGCCGTTCCCTGTTCTGTTGGCGGGTGCTTCCGGTAGGTTTATGGGTGGAATTGTTCGGCAATGAGCGCCCGGTTCCGTCCCCTCCTTTCCGTGAATGGAACCACCCCATGCCCTCCGCGTCTTCTGCGCCTTCCCAGCCGGCAGTCCAGCGTTTTCCGCTGGCCGCCATGGCTGTGCTGGCCACCATCGCCTTCACTGCCATCACCACCGAGCTGCTGCCCTCCGGCCTGCTCCCCCAGATGAGCGTGGGACTGAATGTGTCCGAGCCCGTGGCCGGTTACCTGGCGGCCGCGTATGCCGCCGTCATTGTGGTCACGGTGGTGCCGGCCGCGCGGCTGCTGGCGAACATCCCGAAGCGGCCGCTGCTGGTGGCGCTGGTGCTGACGTTCGCGGTGAGCAACGCGATGGTGGGCCTGGCGCCGGACTTCACGGCGGCGATGATCGCGCGGCTGGTGGGCGGTCTGGCGCACGGCCTGCTGTGGACCACCATGGCACCGTATGTTGCGCGGGTGGTTCCTGCGGACAAGGTGGGCAAGGCGCTGGCCATTGTGTTCAGCGGCAACAGCCTGGGCCTGGCCATCGGCGCGCCGCTGGGCACCGCGCTGGGCACGCTGATGGGCTGGCGGGCGGCGTTCCTGCTGCTGGCCGGCTTTGGTGTGCTGTTGGCGGTGCTGGGGTTCTTCCTGCTACCGTCCGTGCGCCGTGCCGCCGGGGAGGCCAGGCCGTCAATGCGCGCGGCCATCGTCCAGCCGGGCGTGAAGGCGGTGGCCATCGCGTGGCCGTTGCTGGTGCTGGCGCACTTCGCGCTCTTCACGTACATCGCCCCGTACATCCGCGAGGCCGGCCTGCCCGACTACGCCATCAGCCTTTCCCTCACCGTTCTGGGCGTTTCCGGCCTGCTGGGCATCTGGATCGCGGGGCTCACCGTGGATTCGCACCCGCGCCGTTCTCTTTTGATTACGACGGCGGCAATTGCGGTTTCGATGCTGCTGTTGCCTTTTGTGGGCGGCAGCCTGGTGTTCGCGCTGGCGCTGATGACGGTGTGGGGTGCGGGCCTGGGTGCCATCGGCATTTTCAACCAGGCGGCCATCCTGCGCGCCGGCGGAGAAAACAAGGACGCCGCCAACGGGCTGACGGTGCTGACCATCCAACTGGGCATCACCATCGGCGCGCTGTATGGCTCGGCTGCCTTGGTTGTGGCCGGGCCGCTGCTGGTGCCGGCCGCTGCTGCGCTACCCGTTGTTATTGCGCTGGTGATTGCGTTCGCCGGGCGGAAGGCTGCCTACCCGCCGGGGCCTGGTGAGCTGCGGGATCCGGTGCCGGTGGAGGCTGAAGAGGCGCGCTAGTCCCTTTCTTGCTGGTTGGCTGGTCCCGGCGTCGGGAATACTGGGCGGGTAAATGTTTCCGTCAGGTCAGGAGGATGTCATGGGTGGTCAGCGGCTGGTACATGTGAGCATCGAGGACGACTGGGAAGCCTGCGCCCGGTTCGGCGAGTACGAGGTGTCCACCCTGCACCTCACCCTGGACCAGGTGGGCTACATCCACGCCACCACCGCATCGAAGCTGCAGACCGTGCTGGACGAGATCTACGGCGACATTGACCTGCCGCTGCTGCTGGCCGTCATCGACGAGGACGCCCTGGCCGACGCCGGCATTGACCTTAAGTGGGAGGCCTCGTCACACCCTTCCGGGAAGTTTGGCGAGGTGCCGCGCATCATGGGTGCACTGCCGATGGAGGGTGGTGTGATCACAGCCGTGCTGCCGCTGGAGAAGGACGGCGGCCGGTGGGTGGCGCCGGAGTTGGGTGGGTATGGGGTGCGGGAGTAAGACCCTGCCAGTCCCCTACTCCCCCAGGGCCTTGGATAGGTGACTATTTACGGCAGCCTCCAGGTGGGTCAGGTCAGAGGGCACTGCAACTAGAACGATGCCTCTGGGCTGGACTGACTGACGGCCTCTGCTTTACCTGCCTACAGTGCCCGCAATCAGCCACAGATCAGCCCCCTGAACCGAACGTTCCTCGCTCTGCCATCGCCAAACTTTCGTCCGGCCTGGGTTTTAGTGAGCACCAGCACAGGTGAACCTTCGATTGACAGATGTGCTGCGATGCAGGGTGTCGGTCGGACGATTTGTCCGCTTCAGCACTGATAATCTTCTGTAAGACTTGTCCACACGCGACAGGTTTTGAGAAAGGAATGCCTCTTGATGTCCGCGCGACCAATGACCAGCATCGACCTGTTCGCCGGTTGTGGCGGGCTCTCCCTTGGCCTCCACAAATCCGGGTGGGACGGCCTCTTCGCCATCGAACGAGATCCCATGGCGTTTGACACCCTCCGTTCGAACCTTGTTGATGACGGGGGCGCATATGCTGCGTATCAGAAATGGCCTTCCTGGCTGCCCCGGATCCCCCATGACGTGAATGAGTTTCTAAGCGACGAAAGTATCCGCAATCACCTCCAGTCGCTACAAGGATCAGTAACGCTAGTTGCCGGCGGACCTCCGTGCCAGGGGTTTTCAGTAGGAGGGTCCCGCGATGGAACAGACGCAAGGAATCATCTTGTACACCGACTATTAGAGACTGTTGAACTAGTACGCCCTGAAGTTGCCCTTGTGGAAAACGTGGAGGGCATCACGCGTCCCTTCCGCTCACGCCCTCGAGAGGGAGCGGTGACGTCTGTCGCCGACGACGTAGTCAAAGCGTTCGACGAGCTGGGTTACTCCGCTTCCTTTGGTATCGCCAATGCTAGCCACTTTGGCGTTCCCCAGGTGCGACGACGAGCCATAATTATTGCAGTTCGCAAAGACCTTGATATTGAACCTGGCGCGTTCTTCGAAAAACTCGAAAGTATTCGTGTCAGTCATCTCGACGCACTCGGACTTCCAACCGATCGACCCGTCACTGCGCAGGAGGCCATAGGTGACCTCTTGAGTGACAAACGGGTCACCTCACCTGACTCACCTCTGTTTGAAAGCTCGCCCTATGGAAAGCCCATCGGGCCCTATGCCATAAACATGCGGGGCGGGGCCCCTACCGGATCGGTTCCAAACTCCCACCGCTATACGAAGCACGGGGAACGCGTTCGCGGGCTTTACGAGGTCGCTCATGCCACTCAGCCTAAGGGACGCCTCAGCAAGGACTTCTTGCTGTCGCGTGGAACTAAGAAGGACAAGAAAGTTCTGATAGATCCGAATGCGCCTGTCTCAACCATCACCACCCATCCGGATGAATTCATCCACTATGCCGAACCGCGCAACATCACGGTGCGTGAAATGGCACGATTGCAGTCCTTCCCCGACGACTTCCACTTCCACGGCAGGTATACGATCAACGGGCCACGACGAAAGTTTGATGTAGCGCGTTGCTCGCAAGTGGGCAACGCAGTTCCGCCGTATTTTGCCCAAGCAATTGGCGCTGCCATCAAAGCAATGCTTGGTGACCGGTAACTTGACCGCTGAGACACACATTGAGCCGGCCGAAATTGACTTGATGCCCGTGGTGGAGTGTTTAACTTCAGGTACAAGACCTGAAGTTGATGCCGCATGGCCCGCGACTGCAGAAACGCTGGCAAAAGTATTCGATCCTGCGACTTGGGGAATTACACACGACGTGAATTCCTACGGGCAAGAATCTCACGCTAATTTGTACAATAATGAGATCCAAAGCGACTTTCGCAAGTGGCTGACTACACAAAACATCTCTGTTTCCGATTACGCACAGGCAGTCGGAGAACTTCATCGTGTCGCAATCGAGGTGCACCTGCATTCTCTGCTGCCCAGTGCGCGCAGTAACAAGGGGTGGAGACTACGCCTGGCAGGCTTTCCGGCATTGAAGATCGTAGCCTTCGGCTTATGCAGCCACTATCAGGGGACCCAGAATCAAAATCAAATGGGTAAAGCGTCCGGCCTAATTCGTGCTCAAGCGATGCAAATTCTGCCCCCGGACCTTAAGCCAGTACTGAATGAGTTCAAGCCTGCAACTCCTGAAGATTGGGACGATCGCGGCCTGATGCCCTCGCCGGTGCTCAGGATAGGGACATTGGACATATCCGAGTACGATCAGCAGGGCGCCAAGCTCCGCATGATCAGAACCACCACGGCCAAGAAGGAACTCTCCACCTACTTCGCACTAAAGGGAATGCCCGCTGAAGAATTCAAGAATGAGGGAATCTTCGAGTTGCAGAAACTTCGTCAAATTGCCCTCGCTCTCGGCAACGATCGGGCTGATTAATGAATCCCTTTGCAAATCTCGACGAATTTGAATTGATGCGTCAAGCGGCCTTGAAGGGTGAAGAGGAGTTCGTTAGATTCCGGCGCCGACAGGCTGTAGACGCGCGGCGCCGCGTGGGGCGAAACGTCGAGCTTCGATTGTCCGACCGTGTGAATAGAATGCTCCGATTGGCTATTGCATCCTCGAGAGCCGTTTTGCTTGTTGGGCCTCCAGGTACCGGAAAAACTGAGATTCTTGAGCAGATTATTGATGAATTTGACAAGAGTCCACAGCGATTTGGACTTGGCCGCGAGGATGTCACTGCAGCCTGGGTAACACCAGAAGAAGAGTGGACGTTCGAAAAGGTCGTGCTAGGCGAAACGATTATCGGAGGCGAGCTAGCAAGCGTCGAAGGAGATCTCCTCACATCTTTAAGAAAAGACGATTGGCTGATCCTTGATGAGACCAACCGCGCGGACATGGATCGGGTCCTCGGTGGTGTTCTTACATGGCTCTCTGGAAAGCGAGTCAAGGTAGGGAACTGGCGACAGCCCGGCGCAGACGAAGGCACTCCGGTCTACCTTGACTGGACGGACCAAGCCAACAGCGAGATGCGGGAAGTCGATAACGGCGGACCCGTACGCGAGTACCTTGGCGGATCGGATTGGCGAATCCTAGGTACCTACAACGCAGTCGACGCCCAGCGAGTCTTCAGGATGGGGCAGGCCCTCGGCCGCAGGTTCAAGCACGTGCCAGTACCACCAGCCTCCGAAGAAGATTTCCGAATGCTCATTACCAGCCATATTCATGAAATGGATTTGGCAGAACTAATTCAGGAGCGCGTCACAAGGCTCTACGCCGCGCATCTAACGGTACCCGACGCTCAGCTGGGTCCCGGACTATTTGTTGATATGCCGTCATATCTGGAGCACGGCCTTCGACTGATCCGAGAGGATGTGGAATCACCCGCGTCAGCGATGGCACAGAATCCGGACAGGCCTGACACACCGCCTGATTTTAGTTTCCTAGATAGCACGGCGCTCGTCGCGGAACAGGACGCTCTGGAGCACCGCAATTTGATTTCGACAGACTCCGACCGTGACACGAGCCACGGATTGAATGTGCTGGCGGGTCAAGAATCTACTTTCGATGAAATGCTTGCCGAGGCCTATCTCATCTCGGTTGGAAACATCCTTGCCAAATACGAACCTGACCTTCTCGATGACCTTGGAGTGTCGATGATGCGGATCCAAGCCCTGACACCGGAGAATTGGCGGTGGGTGACGCATAGCCTGAGCGCGATGCGAGCATAAGATGCATAACCCGAGGCTGAACGTGGACGAATACGGTTTATCACGGGTTCTCTCCGAGTGGTCCGGCGTCGGGACATTGTTCCGTACGCTGGCTGAAGTATCAGCGCCGAAGTTAGATCGCGCCTGGTCCGCCAAGGATATCGAGCGGCGGGCAAGCCGTATTCTCTTGCTCGAATGCGCCCCGCAAATCAGGCGGCTGCCCAAGACCGCCAGGGCTTGGTTCGATCACCTTCCCACATTAACCAGCCGAACACGCTATTGGTCAGCAAGTCCTGCTACAAGGGTGGATTGGCGTAAAACACGCATTCGAGGTTGGCCGCCGACGTCGTTCGCCATCCGTCGGAGACATAGAACCTTGGATCAGTTATCCTTGACCGTTCTTGCTTGGACTTTAAGTAGACTGGGCGCGACATACGCTACAGCTAGCTCGCTCAACGGATCCGACCCGACGCAAAGTCTTCCAGCAGATATATTGGACGTTCTGGCCTGTGCTTTGCCCTTAACGGAGTATCTAGACGAGCCTTCTGGCTTTGCACCAACTCGGGACGACTTGGCGGCCGTTCGGGGAGCTGGATGGCCTTGGAGACCTATAGCAGCTATTGCTGACTTCTTCATCGCAGTAGATCGTGGTGGCGCTGAGGCCATGGCCCGACGGCTCCTTCGACCAGACGGATTTCCAGATACCCTGTTCCAGCTCGGCGTGCTGGGAGCAATCATCAATGCGAGTGAGTCGATTGGCTATACAGTCACGAGCCTCCGGCCCCTGGCCTCAATGACACAAGGTCCCGCGTATAGTATTCAATCCCCAACGGGTGAACAGTGGGACCTCTGGTGTGAAGCCGCCACTTGTTGGGAGCACTACGGAGCCCGGGACATCTACAGAGAAATTGTCAACGGCAACTTAGAAATGACCGGTGGCGGCAGGTTGGTTTGCCCGCTGGTGGCAGGTGAGTGACCGGTCGCGGCAAGTATTTTTGGACAGGGTCAGGTGCCCCGGGCGTGCCGGGTTTCGGGGCGCCTGACCGGGGGTTTGGGTTAGCTCATGGGTCGGGTTCCTTTCCCGTTTTGGGCTTGCATAAGCCGGACGGACTCGCCGCTGGTTTGGCAGAGGTGGGCGTGATGGAGAAGCCGGTCCACGGTCGCGGTGGCAATGGTTTTGGGCATGAGCTCATCGAACCCGGAGGGGTGGATGTTCGAGCTGATCGCCAGGGACCGTTTCTCGTAGGAGGCTTCCACGACCCGGTAGAAGCCCTCGGCCGCGTCGGCGGAGACCGGCAACAGGCCTATATCGTCGATACAAATCAAATCCACGTTGGTGGCGCGGGTGATGGCTTTGTTGACGCTGTCATCAATCCGGTGCCGTCGCACGAGCGCGCCGAGGTCTTCCATGCTGAGCCAGGACACGGACATGCCCTGATCGATGGCCTGCTGGCCGAGGGCTTCCAGGAGCAGGGTCTTACCTGTGCCGGAGGGCCCGCAGGCAATCAGGTTCTCCCGGCGCCGCACCCATTCCAGGGTCCGCAGAAACGACGTTGTCGCGGCCGGGAGGGTGGAGAGGGCCTCGTCCCAGACATCGAAGGTCTTCCCGGTGGGGAATCCTGCGCGTTTGCGCCGGGTGGCCAGCATCGACCGGTTCCGGCCGGTGGCTTCGGCTTCGAGCAGGACGCGGACGACTTCGGTGGGGTCCCAGCGTTGGGCTTTCGCGGTGGCCAGGACGTCGGCGACCACCGCGCGGGCGTGCGGCATCCGGGTCGTGCGCATCAGCGCGATCACGTTCTCTACCGCCGTATCGGCCAGGGGCCGGGTCATGGTTTTAGCGCTCATCGATGGCTCCTTCAAGATCGCCGTCAACGGCGGGGCCGGTGGTCGGCGCGGTGGTGGGTGTCGTGCCGAAGTTGGCCCAGGAGCCGGTGCCCTGGCTCAGCCATTGGCCTTGGTCGGTGACGGTGTGGATGATGCTGGTTGTGTGGCTTGTGGCGTTGCCGGTGTTGACGATGGAGAGCAGGTCCTCGTGGGTGAAGCGCTGATGCACCGCTGCCGCTCCCAGGCCCTTGTCGACCTCGTCGGCGCCGAGGACCTTGGCCAGGGTGACGGCGCGTTCCATTTTGTGCCGGATCTTTCCGGTGCCGGCGGCGGCTGCTTCCTTGAGCCAGAGCGCTGCGCCGGCGCCGAGAGCGAGGAACTCTTCCTCGGCCTTGTTGGTCGGGCGGATCACCCGTTCCAGGGCCCCGGAAGGGGCCGGCGGGAAGTGGGCGTCGATGATCGCGGGGGTGCCGGGGCGGGTGAGTTTGTGCCGGGCGACCTCGACGGGGCCGGCGTTCCCGACGTGGACGATGACGACCTCGGTTTCGGTCCCGCGCACCCATACCATCTGACCCATCAGGGTGTGCGGGACGGAGTAGCGGGACTGCTGAAAGGTGATCATGGGCGTGTTCGGCGGGACCTGGCGGGTGTGGCCGAAACTCGCCGTCACCGGTGTCGCCGGGACCGGGTGCAACCTTGGTCCTTCGAGAACCCGGAGCATGTCCTTGGGGATCTCCAGCGTGGCCCGGTGCACCCTCGAATTTACCTCTTCCATGAACGCCTCACACGCAGCCTCCAGCTCGGCGAAGGACCGGTACTCGGGCAGCAGATTGGTCTCCTTCGGGACGAGGTCGGCTTTGGCGATCTTGACCGCGTTCTCCACTCCGCCCTTCGAGGCCGGGTCGGCCGGCAGGCAGGTCTGCAGCGAGGTTGAGTAGTGCTTGGTAAAGGCCACGATCTGGTGGTTCCGGACCGGGATCCCGGCGACGTGCTCAACCGTGACGGTCTTCTCGTTATCGGTCAATACGTAGGTCGGGACCCCGCCGATCAGGCGGAACGTCCGGTCGAGGGCGGCGAACACGCTCGGCATGGTCTTATCCCGCAAAGCGATCACGATCCGGAACCGGGAGAACGCCAGCCAGGCCACGAACAGCACCGTCTTCACCCCGTCAACGACGGGCCCGTCGCCGTAGTCATACTGAAGCCACAGACCCGGCTCAGGAGTCCAGGGCCGGTGCACGCGCACGTTCCGGGCCCGGTATTTCGCCTTCAACTCAGCAAGCGTGGTCCTGGTCGTCCGCTCGCACCCGGTGAACCCCAAAGCCCGGAGCTTCTCATGCACCACGTCGCCGCGGATCTTCCCGCGGGACTGCTCGACCCAGGAGGCCATCTGCGGCAGGAACGGGTCGGTCATCCGGCCGCGTTGCCGGGCCACCGGCGCCTGCGCGCCTTCCTGGCGGGCCTTCACATACGAGCGGACCGTGTTGTGCGAAACGCCGCAGATCTTCGCGGCATCCCGGTACGACCGGGTCAAATCGTAAGCAGCTAAAATTTCCATGAACTCTCCTGGAGACTTCACAACGAGCCCCTTTCTTCCCACAACGGGTGAAATACAGACGATTGGCATCGCCATTTCACCGCGGAAGGAAGGGGCTCTCCCCGCAACGACACGAGGGATGGACAAGGGAATCCCAGCACGCCAAGCCACACACCGTGGCCTGCTGCTGTCCAAAAATCCTTGCCGCCGCCGGTCAAAACCACTGCCGCGAACGGTCAATCAGATTTTCCGTACCCGGTCAGTTTAAAGTTGCCGCTTACAGAAATGGCCCAGGAACTGACCGCCCTGTCCGGCGATAGCTTTCCGGCACGACACATTCGCCCCGATATCTTACTTGCGAAGCGGTCAGAGCAGGCGTTGATCATCGAGTGTAAATTCCCCTTCGAAACTGCAGACCCCGGCTACGTCGCGCAAGGTCTCTACCAAGCTTCGTTCTACGCGCAGCAACTCGCTTCCGCCTTCAAGCAGGTATCCGCATACTCCGTCGGTCCGAATGAGATCGTCCCCACACTGCAAGCGCAGTACCTGGGTAGAACACAGGTCGGACTAGCTTCATCGTCGGACGTGGAAACTATCATTCGTCGAATGCTTTCTTGAATTTACACCGCAGTTATTTTCTACCAGGCGGCACTTCGGCAGTCGTTAGATTAGTCGTGCAATCCAGGTTAGAAGTAACCAGTATATCCGAATGAGGATGACTCGTTGCACGAGGCATCCTACTAGGGTGCATGTCTGCACTGACAAGGTTCACATAAACACACAGGATACTATTCTAATGGGCGCCTAAGGGTTCTATTGGTAATTGGAATTGGAAAAATATTGCCGTCGACCATAATATCATCGACCAGCTGATACCGAGCGGCTATAATATCATGAAATGCTTGCCTTTCCTCCAGACCCTCGGTGGTTCGAAGTTCTTCATAGATCTCATGCGTACATACATAAGCGTCGATACTCTCAGGCGAATGAAACTGCACTTCACAATCTATATCCAAATCAAACCGATGCTGCAGGCTAAGAATTGCATGCAGGCCTTTATATCGAGATCCTTCATGGTAACTATTTAGGATGCTTACAACACTCATACCGTCAGAATGAACTTGTTCCAGAAATAGGGAAGCGTGCACGGACACATCGTCATGCGAGGTGGATAACACAGAGTATCTAAGGATGTCATCAATTTTACGAAGAGCGGCGCGTGCAATTTCTGCGATGCTTGCGAGTCCATCAAAAGCATAAGGGTTCATCGCTATCACGCCTTCGGCTTTGCGCTTCAGGGACTGCCAGTGCTTTAGCCGATATCGAAGGCCATGTGGTGCCGCACCTTCCGGAATTGCCGCTTGGATGGACGCCGTGACGTCTGGTTCCACAGCTCGAACTTTGACAAGAAATTCCACGATTTCAAAGAGGAACGGATCATCATGGGAATTTACTATGTCATGACTGGGCCAGTTTAATTCAGTCGTCAAGCGACAAACTTCCCGTCATGGCCTGCGCCGAAATGGAGACGATTCATCGTCCCTCGCAATGCGGGTCTCTTCCGCACGACGAGACCTCGACAACAACTTTGGGCCAAAGGCCGCTAGCGGCTTGTCTTCGAATTTGAGTATGTCACTTGTTGTGCGTCGACCAACAATCGCGCGCCCCTTCTTGGCCTTTTCAATTGAAGAAACCGCCATGTTGAGCCGGCGAAAGTTTCGAACAACCTTCTCGCGTTGGAAGTTACTGACCTCTATTGAGGATGTCGCAGTTGACCCTGAGGTCACACCTTCAGGTAGTCTTATCTGATTGTCAGAAATCCATTTCGCTATGAATTTTCGCTTTGCCGTTAGGTCGCGTGAGGCACGCAACGAAAGGCCGCGACCAAACGGGATTTTGGGGAATCGGTGTGGCCTTTCAAGGAGCATAGCTGAAACGAGCGGATTGACAGGCCTCATACAAATCGCCAGAGAACGCGCTAAGGGTGCGGGGATTTCTTGATAAAGAAGTTTCGACCTATCGGCAAAATAGTCGCGCTCCACCGCCTCGTTATATATCCATGACGAGTCGTTCGGTAAATATGTGTATACATGTCCACGCCGGACAATGCCGATGCGGGCCGTTTCAAGCTGGAACGTACTTCGTGCGTCTCCTGACGTCCGGTCGGCGATCGCTATATAAACAGTCATTTACAAGCTCCTGTCGACTTGAACCGAGCCTCAATTATATCAGCTCGCTCAAAGGCTCTCAGAAAAACCTAAGCCCAAAGTTTAGTTATAGGCAACCATACCCGCGCGGAAGTTCCGCAGCGATTTCTTTCCGGCCGGGGCCCGTCAGCTAGGGCATTACATGGAGGTAGCGAACAGTCGGCATGGATAGGAATCAAGAAGTCGGTCTCCCATGTCTGCCATGGGCGTCAATCCGTGCGGGTGCCTGCTGGACCATCCACCGACACTGACTACGACGGTGCTAGTCTCAGGAAGAGGCCGACCGCAGCTCCAAACAACAATTAAACTGTCACCTGATCCACTGGTGCTAGCGGGGTCAAATCATTCGGAGGAAGAATCCTCATTTGTAAATTTGGATGCCTGTCCGACCAGGGCTATCTGAATCGCTCAGTCCGATGTGACGGGCTAACCAAAAAGTCATTTGTGCCCGTACCCAAGCCCTTTCACGTACGCCGCCTGGCCAACGTGCTGTAGGCAGTCGGCGAAGGTGCTGACCAGTCGGACGCCCAGGGTCACGGGCGGGTCCCAGTTGGTGTCCACCACCCGGTCCAGGTCCTCGTCCGTCAGCGAGCGCAGGAACTCGATAGTCTGCCGGTGTACGGCGTCGTAATACGCCAGTAGATCAGCAGACTCGGCACGCACGGCGTCCACCTCTGCGGACGAATGCCCGTACCCGGTGTCGGACACCGGAAGGGCCAGCCCGAACCTGCCCGAAAAATCCTGAGCAGTCCATACCTCTTCCAGTCCGGCAACCTCCGCCACCTGGACGTCCTCTACGCGGCCTAAGTGCCAGATGAGCCAGGCGATCGAGTTTCCCGTACCGGCAGGCCGGCGCACTAAAGCCACAGCATCGACGCCGTCGAGCGTTTCCTCCACGGTCTCCCGGATCCTGCCGAACGTATCCAGCAGCAGTTCCTTCGATTGCATCGAACCCCTCCCCTACGTCAAGAATCCGGACAGGTCTTGGACAGGATCTCCGCCTGCCGGAGCCGGACAATCTCCTCCACCACGTCCTCCGGCAGCGGGTTCTCCGCGGAGAAGCGGATGGTCCCCTTGGACAGCGAGTACCCCTCCAGCCTGCCCGCCACCGCTTCCACCACCGCTGACGAGAACGGGAACACGGACAGGTGCTTGGCAGTGGCAACGGCCGCGATCAGGGGCTTGCCCTCAAACTTCAGCGCCGGCATCCCGTAACTCATGCCCTCCTCGGTGCCCGGTACCAGGGCCCGCGCAATTCCGATCACCCGTTCCAGGCAGCCGCGGTCCGGCTCAGGCAAAGCAGCTAAGGAATCGTCGACGGCACCCATCCAGCCAGTGTATTCCCGAGGCAGTTGCTGTTGTCCACGAGAAACTCCGGCTGCAACTGGGCAACCCGGGAGAAGCTAGTCCCCGCCGCCGGTGCCAGGCAGCTGGGCGGCTTTCAGCTCCTTGATGCGGAGCCGCAGGAAAATGATGAGCAGCACCACTGTGTACACGGCCAGCCCGGTCAGGGCGACCATCAGCAGAATGTAGAGAATCTCCAGGAATCCAAAACTAAACACGGTATTTCCCCCAATCGTCCGGGCGGTCTGCTGCCGCCAGGAGCTTCAGATGCTAGCACCACGTCAGCTGCTGAGCTCGCTCATCTGAGATGCGGCCGTACCAGCGTCCGACGCCGGCCGTCCGCACTCCGGCGGCGGCAGCACCGCCGTCGTACTTCCTTTTTAGTGCCCGGGAAGTGGTGCCCCGATTCAGCACCCGGGAGGGTCAGGGCGAATCAGTGGCCCGGGGGCGGCGGCGGGACACCCTCGTCCCGCCCGATGTTCTGCGTCCCCACCGGCTCGCCCGGATGCCCGTTGGAGCGCCGCGTGATCAGCCACGTGATGAACCACAGCACCACGCCGATCGCCATCAGCCCGCCGGCCACCTGGTACTGGATGGGGTTCCGGCCCACCCAGGGCCCGGCAAGGAACGCACACAGCAGCGCGGCCAGCAACGGCAGTTGCCCCGGCGACGTGAAGAACACCTTCCGGTTGGGATCCCGCTTCCGCCGCAGCACCACACACGCCACGTTGACCACGGTGAACACGCACAACAGGAGGAACGCCGTGGTCCCGGACAGGTTGGCCACGATGTTGCTCTTCGGATCGCTGCTCACGTACCAGATCAGTCCCAGCGCCAGCACCGTGGAGAAAACGATGCCCGCCCACGGGGTCCGCCGCACCGGCAGCACCTTGCCCAGTGCGTGCGGCAGGACATACTGCCGTGCCATCCCGTAAATCAGCCGGCTGGCCATCAGCATGTTGATCAGCGCCGTATTGGCCACCGCAAACACGGCCAGGAACGGGAAAATCCTGTCGATCGGGAAGTCCGGCGAGCCCTTATGCACCACCTCCAGCAGCGCAGCACCCTCGGCCTCGCGGATGTTCTCCAGCTCCGTGGGCGAGAGGACACTCACCACCGACACCGCCACCAGCATGTACAGGATCACCGCGATCCCCAGGCCCGTCAGCATGGTCCGCGGGAAGATCCGCTCCGGGTTCTTCGTCTCCTCCACCATGTTCACTGAGTCCTCAAAACCCACCATGGCAAAGAACGCAATGGACGTGGCCGCAGTCACCGCCAGGAACATCCCCTTGTCCTGGTAGTCCTGGAACACGAAGATCTCCCCCGGGTTCCCCGTGCCCTGCGCCATCACATAGAACCCGACGCCGATCACAATGCACAGCGCCACCACCTCCACCATGGTGAGCACCACGTTGAACTTCACGCTCTCGCCCACCCCGCGCAGGTTGATCAGCGCCAGCAGGATCATAAAACCCATGGCGACGGCGGTAATCACCCCCGGCGCGGCCTCCCCCATCCAGCCGTTGATCTCCATACCGCCAAAGAAGTTCTGCGCCAGCACATTCGCCGACGTCGACGCGCTGGTAATGCCCGAACACACCACGGCGAACGCCACCAGGAACGTGACGAAGTGGATCCCGAACGCCTTGTGCGTATACAACGCAGCCCCGGCCGCCTGCGGATACTGGGTGACCAGCTCAAGGTAGGAAAAGGCGGTGAGAGTGGCCACCACAAAGGCCAGCAGGAACGGCAGCCACACAATCCCGCCCACCGTCCCCGCCATGGTCCCGGTCACCGCATACACGCCGGCGCCCAGGATGTCGCCCACAATGAACAGGAGCAGCAGCTTGGGGCCAAGGACGCGTTTCAGCGCGGGCTCGTGGTTTTCGGGAGTGACGTCGTACACCTGATCGGACGCGGTACTCATGGTGACCTCCACAGCGAACTCACGGCTACCTGGGGAACCGTGCCCGGGCTGCGGCCACGGCGTGATCCCTTTCACTCTGGACCTCTTGCGTCACTTTGGCAACAGGTCCATTGGGGTAGGCGGGTTACCGCTCAGGCGGCAGGCCGGCGTCGTACGTTTCCGCCTCCTGGCCATCCGGCACCCAGCGCAACAGGTCCCCCGGCTGGCACTGCAGCACCTCGCAGAGCGACTCCAGTGTGGTGAAGCGGACGGCCTTGGCGCGCCCATTCTTCAGGACCGCGAGGTTGGCCGGCGTGATCCCCACCCGCTCCGCCAGCACGCCCACGGGCATCTTGCGCTTGGCCAGCAGCACGTCGATGTCCACGATGATGGGCACTCAGATCACCTCGCCCAGCTCGTTGCGCAGCTGCTGCGCCTCGGCGTCCACCGCCACTGCCTGGGCCAGCAGCGTCCGGAGCACCAGCACCAGCAACGCCACCCCGCCGATCATCAACGACGCCCCGCAGATCAGCAGCACGATCCCCGGCGCCACGTCACCCGGCGCGAGCATCACCGCAAGCGCGAAGACCAACACCGCGGCCACGGCCACCGCACCGAAAATGATGTCCACATACCTGAATGCGGCGTTGGAGAACACCGTCCCGCGGCGCACCATGGTGAGCAGCCGCCACACGCAGACGGCCGTGACCTGGACCATCAGGAGGCCCAGCACCACAATCACCAGGAACGGAATCCGCACCTCAGCGGGCGCACCAGCCTGCTCCATGTCGATGGCCACCAGGGGCACCATCCACACCTGGACGAACAACGTGCCGGCCAGTACCAACGCGAGCACAACGCGCAGCGCGAGGATGGTGAGCTTTCCCATGGGGTCTCCTTCGAGTATCGATTAACAATAGGAGTGTATCGATATTCGATGTATTGGAGCAAGCGGAGGAAAGCCCACCTCCTGTGGCAACCCCGGCTTAGTTGATGTATCCGTTCGGGTTCAGGACGTACTTGGTGGCTGCGCCGGCGTCGAACTCCGCATAGCCCTGCGGCGCGTCCTCCAACGTGATCGCCTTGGCGTTAACGTTCTTGGCGATCTGCACGCGGTCATTGAGGATGGCCATCATCAGCGACCGGTTGTACTTCATCACCGGACACTGCCCCGTCGTGAAGCTCAACGACTTTGCCCACCCGGTGCCCAGGCTCAGGCTCAGCGCACCCTTCTTCGCAGCCTCGTCAATGCCGCCCGGATCGCCCGTGACATACAGCCCCGGAATACCCAGCGCACCACCGGCCGCCGTGATCTCCATCAGCGAATTCAGCACCGTGGCCGGCGCCTCCTGCGCATCATGGCCGTGCCCGCGTGCCTCGAAGCCCACCGCGTCCACGCCGCAATCAACCTCCGGAACGCCCAGGATCTGCTCGATCTGCTCTGCCGGCCCGCCCTTGGTCAGGTCCACCGTTTCGCACCCGAAACTGCGCGCCTGGTTCAGCCTGTCCTCGTTCAGGTCACCCACAATCACGACGGCGGCACCCAGCAAATGCGCGCTGGTGGCCGCTGCGAGGCCCACCGGACCGGCGCCTGCCACGTACACCGTGGAGCCAACTCCGACGCCGGCAGTGACAGCGCCGTGGAACCCGGTGGGGAAAATGTCCGAGAGCATGGCCAGGTCCAGGATCTTCTCCATGGCCCGGTCCTTGTCCGGGAACTTCAGGAGGTTCCAGTCCGCGTACGGCACCAGCACGTAGTTGGCCTGGCCGCCCACCCAGCCGCCCATGTCCACGTACCCATAAGCACTGCCGGGCCGGTCCGGGTTCACGTTCAGGCAGATCCCGGTCTTGCGTTCCTTGCAGTTCCGGCACCGCCCGCACGCAATATTGAAGGGAACCGAGCAGAGGTCCCCCACCTTGATGAACTCAACGTCCGAGCCCACCTCAACCACCTCGCCGGTGATCTCGTGCCCCAGCACCAGATCCGGCGGGGCGGTGGTGCGGCCGCGGACCATGTGCTGGTCAGACCCGCAAATATTCGTGGCCACCGTCTTGATGATGGCGCCATGGTTAACCTTCCGGCCCACGTTCGCCGGGTTGACTCCCGGACCATCCTTGAGCTCAAACTCCGGGTAGTCGATGTCAATTACTTCAACCTTGCCAGGCGCCTTGTAAGCGACTGCCTTGTTCCCTGCCATCTGTCTTTCCTCCTTGTTCTGCCGGCCCACAGCGTTGAAGGCCGGATGAAGCATGAAGCAACTTCTGGTACACACCCCCGGGTGCAGGAACAGCCCCACCGGACAAGCTGCGGGCAGCTTCCTGGAGATAGGGGATTTTGCCAGTCTAGGCAGGACCGCGCGCAAGGTCCATGGGTAATTGGCTGGGCGGAGGAAGCCTTAGAAGCTGGCCCGCCGCGCCTCCGCGTCTTGCCGGTTCAGCTCGACGAACCGCGGCTTGGGCAGGCCTACCGAGTCGGGCAGGCCCGGGAGTTCCTCGCCGCGCAGCGTGGCCTGGGCAGTCTCCCGCATGCAGTACACGCTGACCAGGCCGATGATGCCGGCAATGGCCATGTACCAGCCCGGGACCAGCTGGTTGCCCGTGGTCTCGATGAGCTGGTTCGCGATGGTCTGCGACGGGCCGGCGAAGAACGCGGTGGAGAAGTTGTACGCAATCGCAAAGCCCGTGTACCGGACGGCCGTGGGGAACAGCGCCGGCAGGGTGGAGGACACCGAGGCCACCAGGATCACCAGGAGCAGCCCCAGGACTGCGAGGCCAAGGAACTGCAGCGCGAGGCTGTCCATACCCAGCAGCATGACGGACGGAACGGACAGCAGGGTGTACCCGCCTGCAGCAGCCATGAGCAGCGGCTTGCGTCCAACACGGTCAGACAGTGCACCCACCGGAGGGATGGCCACCAGCATCAGCGCCATGATGCCCACCAGCATCCAGTTGCCCTGCGCAGTACTGTGGCCAAGCTGCCCGCTCAGGTACGTGGGCATGTAACCAAGGATCAGGTAGAACGCCACGTTCAGGAGCACCACGAACCCGGCGAGTACCAGCAGCTGGCGCCAATTGTGCCGGAACACGTGCCGCAGCGGCGTCTTGGTCACCTCGGCGTGCTGGGCAGCCTCGGAGAACACCGGGGCCTCGATCAGCCGGGTCCGGATCCACAGTGCGGTCAGGCCCAGCGGGATGGTCAGCAGGAACGGCACCCGCCACCAACCGTCCTCCATGGCCTGGTCCCCCACCACGGCGATCAGCGACGTGCACACAATCGCGGCCAGGATAAAGCCCACCGTGGTGCCGAATTCCAGGAAGGAGCCAAAGAATCCACGACGGCGGTCCGGCGCCGATTCCGCCATGTACACGGCCGCGCCGCCGTACTCGCCGCCGGCTGAGAAGCCCTGCACCAGGCGGCAGATCAGCAGCAGCACCGGCGCCAGCAGGCCCACAGTCTCAAGCGTCGGGAGCAGGCCGATGCAGCCGGTGGCCAGCGTCATCAGGGTGACGGTCAGGACCATCACCTTCTGCCGGCCCACCCTGTCGCCCAGCGGTCCCAGGATCAGTCCGCCCAAAGGCCTTACCAGGAAGGACAGTGCCAGGGTGGCGAGGGTCAGCGTGACTCCCAGGCCGCCGTCGCCTTCTTCGGAACCGAAGAAGTTGGTGGCCATGTAGATGGTGAGGTAGCCGTAAACGCCGTAGTCGAACCACTCAACGGCGTTGCCCAGGGCTGATCCCAGGATGGACCGGTGCAGGGCCTGCTTACCTTCTGTAGTGCAGGGTTCGGACCCCGGTGCTTCCTGCGGTTCCGGCTGGTTGTTGTGCACTGCCTGTGGATTTGCCATGGCGAGTCCATCCTTCGGTTTTGCGGTTCTTTGACGCATGATTCCTTGACTCCGTTGTCTCTGGAAGTGTGGGTGGTAGGGTCAGCCGCGCGGGACGGCCATGTATTTGGTCTCCAGGAATTCCTCGATGCCTACGCGTCCGCCCTCGCGTCCAAGACCGGAAGCCTTGATGCCGCCAAACGGCGCGGCCGGGTTGGACACAATCCCGGTGTTCAGCCCCACCATGCCCACTTCCAGGGCGTCGCCCATCCGGAAGCCGCGGTCCACGTCCTGGGTGAACAGGTAGCCCACCAGCCCCCACGGGGTGTCGTTGGCCAGCCGGGTGACTTCTTCCTCGGTGTCGAACGGGATGACGGGTGCCACCGGACCAAAGATTTCCTCGCTCATCAGGTTCGATTCGGAGTTGACGCCGGAGAGCACCGTCGGGGTGAAGAAGTAGCCGGGGCGGTCCGGGCGGGAGCCGCCGGTGACCACCGTGGCGCCCTTGGCCACGGCGTCATCCACCAGTTCCTGCACCTTGGTGAGGGCTTTCTCTTCAACGAGGGGTCCGACGTCGGTCCCGTCCTCTGCGCCATCGCCCACCGAGAGCGCACCCAGGCGGGCAGCGAGCTTCCGGGCGAATTCGTCGGCCACAGAACGCTGCACAAAAAGCCGGTTCGCGGCCGTGCAGGCCTCGCCCATGTTGCGCATCTTGGCTGCAACGGCGCCTTCGACGGCCCGGTCCAGGTCCGCGTCCTCGAACACGATGAACGGTGCGTTGCCGCCCAGTTCCATGGAGGAGCGCATCACGTGCTGGGAGGCCTGCTCCAGCAGCTTCACACCCACGGCGGTGGATCCGGTGAAGCTGACTTTGCGGGCGATTCCGCTGGACATCCACGGCGAGACAACGTCTGAGGCCTTGGTGGTGCACACGACGTTGAGCACACCCTTGGGCAGCCCGGCTTCGATGAGGATGTCCGCCAGCGCCAGGGAGGACAGCGGGGTGAGGTTGGCGGGCTTGAACACCATGGTGCAGCCGGCGGCGATGGCGGGCCCGATCTTCCGGGTGCCCATGGCCAGCGGGAAGTTCCACGGCGTGACCAGGACACAGGGGCCCACCGGTTCCTTGGACACCAGGATGCGGTTCTTGCCGTCGCCGGTGGTGGTCAGGTCCCCGCCAATGCGCACGGCTTCCTCGGAGAACCAGCGGAAGAATTCGGCGGCGTAGGCCACCTCGCCCTTGGCCTCGGCGAACGGCTTGCCCATCTCGCTGGTCATGATCAGGGCCAGCTCGTCCTGGCGGGCCATGATCAGGTCATAGGCACGGCGCAGGATTTCGCTGCGGACGCGCGGCGGAGTCTTGGCCCACTCCTTCTGGACGCGTCCTGCGGTTTCAATCGCCCGGCGGGCGTCTTCGGGGCCGCCGTCGGCCACCGTGGCGATGACCTCTTCCGTGGCGGGATTGACGACGTCGAACCGGGCACCGGAGGCGGCCTCGGCCCACTCGCCGTCAATCAGCAGGCCGGTACTGACCTTGGCGATGGCGTCGAGCGCACGCTGCGAGGTTCGGGCGGTCTGGGTGGTCTGGGATGTCATGTCAGGAATCCTTTGTGTTGTTGAAGTCTGTTGGGCGATCAGTCTGTTCGCCTGGATCAAGGAGTTGGGCCAGGTGGCGGCCCGGCCGGGAGTCGTCGAGCTGTTTGACCTGCATGGCGCAGGAGAAGCCGTCCGTCAGCACCACGGAACCGGCTCCGGTGCTGCGAAGTGCCGGCGCCAGGGCCTGTTCGGCCACCAGCATGCTGACGTCGTAGTGCTCTTTTTCGAAGCCGAAGTTGCCGGCCACCCCGCAGCATCCGGGGGCATCCAGGACGTTGGAAACCCCGACGGCGGCCAGCGCGGCTTTCTGCGTTCCCGCACCAAAGACGGAGTACTCGTGGCAGTGCGTCTGCAGGACCACCTGCTCCGGCAGCGGTTGCGCGGGAGCCGGGGTCCAGCCGGCGGCCGCGAGCTCGCCCACGTGACCGGCGAAGCTCCGCACCCTGGCCGCCACCCGGCGGGCCTGATCCGTGTGAACCAGCTCCGGGAGGTCCTTCCGGAGGGCAGCGGCGCAGCTCGGCTCCACCACCACAATCGGCCGGTCCGTACCGTCGTCCAGCACTTCTGCGGCGTTGACCATCAGCTTTTTCGCGGTGTCCAGCTGGCCCGTGGAAATCCAGGTCAGTCCGCAGCAGGCGTCAGCCGAACAGGTCACCGGCTCCCCTGCCCCGGCCAGTACCCGGGCAGCTGCTCCTGCCACTTCAGGCCGGAAGCCGCGGGTGAAGGTATCCACAAACAGGACCACGCCTTCGGCAGCCGGGCGGGTTCCGCCGTCGTGCCTTCCCGGCTTTCCGGAAGTTCCGGAAAGCACACCGGCAGCAGCCACCTCGCGGCGCCATTCCCCCGCACCGGCGAACCGGGGCATGGAGCGGTGCGTGGTGAGGCCGCCCAGCACCGCGGCCACTTTGGCCAGCGGGGTGGCCAGCACGGCGTTCACCAGCGGCGCCACCCGCCCGGTGACCTTGAGCCACCGCGGAAGCCAGCCGAGCGAGAAGTGGGACCTGGGGCGGCGCTTGCCCCGGTAGTAGTGGTCGAAGAATTCGGACTTGTAGGTGGCCATGTCCACGCCCGTGGGGCAGTCAGTGGAGCAGGCCTTGCAGGAGAGGCACAGGTCCAGGACCTCGCGGACCTCCTCCGACTTCCACCCTTCCTCGACAGTCCGGGCGCCGCGGACCATCTCCTGCAGCACGCGGGACCGGCCACGGGTGGAATCCTTCTCGTCCCTGGTGGCCCGGTAGCTGGGGCACATCACGCCGCCGGTGTCCGTACGGCAGCGGCCCACCCCGATGCAGCCCTGGACCGCATGCACCCAGGGATCAGTTCCGCTGCCCTCGGAGGTGGCGGGATCATCCCCTTCCGTGGCCGAGCCGCCGCCGGAGTGCAGTGGACGCAGGTCAAAGCTGGTGCGCCATTCGCGGTCCGGAACACCCTCAAGCGCCAGGTTGGCATCCATGGGGTCCGGGTCGGTGAGCGAACCGGGGTTGAGGATCCCCGACGGGTCCCACAGCCGGCGGTAGGCGGTGAAGGCCTCCAGCATCTGCGGCGAATACATCAGCGGCAGCAGCTGCGAGCGCGCCCGGCCATCGCCGTGTTCGCCGGAGAGCGAGCCGCCGTGCCGGACCACCAGTTTGGCGGCCTCAGCCGTGAAGGTCCGGAAGACCTCCCGGCCTTCGGCGGTACGGAGGTCGTAGGTGATGCGGATGTGCATGCAACCGGCCCCGAAGTGCCCGTACATCACGCCCTGCAGCCCGTAGTGGTCAAGGAGGGTGCGGAAATCCGCCAGGTAGTCGGCCAGGTTTTCCGGGGCCACGGCGGAATCCTCCCACCCGGGCCATGATTCGCCGCCGGTGGACAGGCGGGAGGACAGGCCTGCGCCGTCTTCCCGGACCCGCCACAGCGAGGCCCGTTCCACCAGCTCCGGAACCGGCCGGCCTTCGACCAGCCGGCCGTTCGCCTTCAGCCGTTCCAGGAGCAGCTTCGCCTGCGCGGCCACCTCTTCCGGGTTGTCCCCGTCCAGGTCCACGTACAACCAGGCCTTGCCCTCCGGCAGGCCCAGCACCGCCCCCTCGCCGCGGCGGAACCGCATGGTGTCCACGATTGCTTCGTCAATGCCTTCGACGGCGGCGGGCCGGAATTCGAGGATCGTCCCGATATCCCTGGCCGCGTCCACCACATCCGCGTAGCCCAGGCACACCAGCAACGCACTGGCCGGCTTGGGCACCAGTTTCATCCGGGCACCGGTGATGATGACGCAGGTGCCTTCCGAACCCACCAGTGCCCGGGCCACGTTGAAGCCCTTCTCCGGCAGCAGGTTGTCCAGGTGGTACCCGGACACCTGCCGCTGGATCCGGCCCAGCTCCACCCGGAATTCAGCCAGGTTGCTGTGGACCAGTTCCTTCAGCGAATCGGTGAGGGCCGCCGCGCGGGCCTCGGCTGCCGCGTCCCCCGGATGCGTGGCGCGGACTTCCGTGGCAGTGGCGGTGAGCCGGGCGCCGTCGGAAGTGACGACGTCGAGCTCCACCACATGGTCAGAGGTGCGCCCATACCGCACGGAGTGATTACCGCAGGCATCGTTGCCCAGCGCACCGCCCACGGTGGCGCGGTTTTTCGAGGACGGGTCCGGGGCGAAGGTGAACCGGTTACCGGTGGCCTTCTCCACGTCGCGGGACAGCACGGCCAGCACCACGCCCGGGTCTACGGACACGGTGCCGGCGGCTTCGTCGATCGTGTGGATCCTGTTCATGTGGCGGGAAAAGTCCAGCACCACACCAGGCCCGATCGCGTTCCCGGCCATGGACGTTCCGCCGCCGCGGCTGACCAGCGGGGTCCCCGTCTCCCGGCACACGGCCAGCGTGGCCACCACCTCATCCGCCGAGCGTGGAAACACCACTGCCAGCGGCTGCACCCGGTAATTGGACGCATCGTAGGAGTACTCGGCCAGCCGCCGCGCGGAACTGTCCGCGCTGATCCCGGCCGCCGCCAGCCTGTCCAGCACGCCCCGGTGCGCCGCGCCGGCAGCTGCCGGTCCGAAGTCGTGCGTTGCGTCAGGCAGGGAAGAGACAGTCATTGCCGCTCAGGATCCTGCCGCTGCGGGGACGGCACCAACAACGGCGCCCACAGCCGCCTCGAACCGCTCCAGGCCCAGGGAGATTTCCTCCGGCGTCACCACCAGTGCCGGGATCAGCCGGACCACGTTGCCTGCAGGACCACAGGTCAGGGTCAGCAGTCCCTGGTCAGTGGTGGCCTGCTGGACTGCCGCGGCGGTGGCGGAATCAGGTTTGCCGTCCTGGCCGGTGAACTCGATGCCCTGCATCAGGCCGCGGCCACGGACATCGCCGATCACCGGGAAGCGCTGCTGGATTTCCTTCAGGCCCGCCTGCAGCTGTTCACCGCGGATCCGGGAGTTTTCCACCAGGCCCTCTTCCTTGACCACCTCGAGTGTGGCGACGCCGGCGGCGGCAGACACTGCGTTGCCGCCGTAGGTGCCGCCCTGGGAACCGGGCCACGCCTTGGACATGGTCTCGGTGGACGCGGCGATCGCGGAGATGGGGAAGCCGGAGGCAATGCCCTTGGCGGTGATGATGATGTCCGGGGTGGCCTGGGAGTACTGGTGGCCCCAGAACTTGCCCGTGCGGCCAACGCCGGCCTGGACCTCGTCGAAAATCAGCTGGATGCCGTACTTGTCAGCACGCTCACGCAGGCCCTCCATAAAGGCCGGCGGCGTGGGGAGGTAGCCGCCGTCTCCCAGAGCCGGTTCGATCAGGAACGCGGCGGTGTCATTGGGCGCTGCGCGGGTCTGGAGCAGGTAGTCCAGTTCCTGCAGGGCAAATTCGACGGCGGCCGCTTCGTCCCAGCCGTAGCGGTAGGCGTAGGGGAAGGCGGACATGTGGACCCCGGACATCAGCGGCGAGAAGCCGGCGGAGAACTTGGTGCCGGCTGTGGTGAGGGACGCGGCGGCGACGGTGCGGCCGTGGAATCCACCCTGGAAGACGACGATGTTGGGGCGGGCCGTGGCCATCCGGGCCAGGCGGATGGCGGCCTCGACGGCTTCTGAACCGGAGTTGGCGTAGAACACCGAGTCCAGCCCGGCCGGGAGCACCTCGCCCAGCTTCTCCGTCAGTTCCAGCAGCGGCTGGTGCATCACCGTGGTGTACTGCGCGTGGATGATCTTGCCCACCTGTTCGCGGGCGGCCGCCACAACTTTGGGGTGGCAGTGGCCGGTGCTGGTCACACCGATTCCGGTGGTGAAGTCCAGGTAGTCTTTGCCGTCCGTCCCGTAGATCCAGCTGCCAAGGGCGTGGTCCACGACGACGGGCGTTGCTTGCTTGAGTGCGGGGCTGAGGGAAGTCATATCCCCATGATGCAGGTCACATCTGTTTATTGTCAACAATCCTAATATCGCGTAAGGTTTGTGGTGTGAGTAACATTCCTGATGCCCTTTCCGGCGTACCCACCGGAACGCACCGTCCCCGGGTGGTGGTCCTCGAAGCTGAAGGCCAACCCCGCCCCTTCAATCTTCCGGAGATCGAGCAGCTCGCGGACGTCACCTTCACCACGGCGGACAGGCTCGGCGCAGCCGCGCAGGGAGCAGACGTCCTGTTCCTCTGGGACTTCTTCTCCTCGGCCCTCAAGGATGCCTGGCCACATGCCGATTCCCTCAAATGGGTCCACGTGGCTGCGGCCGGCGTGGACGCCATGATGTTCGAGGAGCTCCGCGCCTCCGACGTAGTGGTCACCAACGCCCACGGCACGTTCGACAGGCCCATCGCGGAATTCGTGCTGGCCTCGATCCTTGCCCATGACAAACAGCTGCACCGCAGCAAGTCCCTCCAGCAGCAACACACCTGGCAGCACCGTGAGCTCACCCCCACCGAAGGGAGCCGGGCCCTGGTGGTGGGAACCGGCGGCATCGGCCGGGCCACGGCCAGGCTGCTGCGGGCGGTGGGCATCGAGGTCCGCGGAGTGGGCCGCACGGCCCGGACGGACGATCCGGATTTCGGCACTGTATACAGCAGCGAAGACCTTGCCCGCCATGTTGGCTGGGCAGACCACGTGGTCCTGATCGCCCCGCTGACCGAACAGACCCGGAACATGCTGGACGCCCAGGTGCTGGCCGCCATGAAGCCCAGCGCCCACCTCATCAACGTGGGCCGCGGCGCGCTGGTTGACGAAGCCGCGGTGATCGCCGCCCTCCGGGAGGGGCTGATTGCGGCGGCATCACTGGACGTGTTCAACGAAGAGCCCGTCCCGGCGTCGCACCCGTTCTGGGAGCTGGAGAACGTCCACATGTCCGCGCACATGTGCGGTGATGTGGTGGGCTGGCGGGACACCCTGGCCCGGCAGTTCCTGGCAAACCTGCGGCGCTGGAGCAGCGGTGGCGCCCTGGAGAACGTGGTCAACAAAGAACGCGGCTACGTCAGCACCAGCTGACAGGCCTGCCCCAAATTTCCCCAGCAACAAATCGGAGGTGGCTCTTTGCTGTTCAGCCAAGAGGAGTATGACGCCCGGCTCGCGGGCGTGCGGCTGCGGATGGCCAAGCAGGGGCTTTCGGCCCTGCTGGTGACCGATCCCGCCAACATCTATTACCTGACCGGCTACAACGCCTGGTCCTTCTACACACCGCAGCTGGTGTTCGTCCCCGCGGACGGGCCCATGATCCTCTTCGCCCGCGCCATGGACGCCGGCGGCGCCTTCCGCACCACCTGGCTGCCGGAAGACTGCATTGTGGGTTACCCGGAGCAGTACGTGCACCGCCCGCACATCCACCCGTTCGACTGGGTGGCCTTCGCCCTCCGCGAGCGCTACCTCATCGCGCCGGCGGCGAAGGGCTGCGTGGGCCTGGAAATGGACTCGCACTTCTTCTCCCCCAAGGCGTACCGCTCCCTGGTAAATGCCATTCCGGAGTGGACCCTGGTGGACAGCTTCGAGCTGGTCAACTGGGTCCGTTCGGTGAAGTCCCCCGCGGAAGTCCAGCTGATGCGCGGCGCTGCGCAGGTGTGCATGGCGGCCATGCAGGCGGCGGTGGAAACCATCGACGTCGGCGTGCGGCAATGCGATGCGGCGGCGGCCATCAGCCAGGCCCAGATCCGCGGCGCCAACGGTGTTGGCGGTGACTACCCCGCGATCGTGCCCATGCTGCCCACCGGCGAGGCCGCAGACACCCCGCACCTGACGTGGAGCGAGGACCGGTTCGAACCCGGCCAGGCCGTGGTGGTGGAACTGGCCGGCGCCCATCACCGCTATCACGCACCCCTGGCCCGGACCATCACCCTTGGCAAAAAGCCGGAGCGCCTGGCCAAACTTTCAGACGCCGTCGCCGATGGCCTGAACGCCGTCCTCACCGAGGTGCAGCCGGGAGTTCCGGTCCGCGAACTGGCCCGGGCCTGGAACTGGACACTGGCCAAGTACGGGCTGGAGAAGCCCTCCCGGATCGGCTACTCGATCGGCATCGGCTACCCGCCGGACTGGGGCGAGCGCACCATCTCCATCCGCTCCGAAGAGGAATCGGTCCTCGAGGAGAACATGACCTTCCACGTCATCGGAGGCATGTGGATGGACAACTACGGCTACGAACTCTCCGAATCGATCCGCGTCACCTCAGACGGCGTCGAAACCTTTACCAGCTTTCCCCGTGAACTGATCCAGAAAGGCGGTTAGGCCCATGACCTCCGCACCCCGTACCCTCCCGCTGGCTGACCGTGCAGCGGACCTGGTTGGCTCCGTCATCGACTCCAGCACCTCGCTGCTCGCCGCCCAGACCCACGACATTGTCCGTTTCGCCATGGGCTCCCCCGCTGACGAAGCCGTACCCCTGGAGGAATTCCGGGACATCGCAGCCCAGGTGCTGGACCACAGCTCCATGACCTACGGCGCCACCGAGGGCGAGCCGGTCCTTTTGAAGGAGCTGGTGAAGTACCTGGCCGGCACCTCGGACCCCACCACCGAGGAACGGGTCACCATCACCGCCGGCGGCATGCAGGGCCTGGACCTGGCCTGCAAGATCTTCATCAACCCCGGCGACCTCGTGATCGTGGAAAGCCCCACCTACACCAACGGCAGCGCCACGGCCCTGAGCTACGGGGCGCAGCTGCTCGAGGCACCCGTGGACGAACACGGCCTGATCGTGGAGGCGCTGCCGGAGCTGGTTGCCGCAACCGGCCGCACTCCCAAAGCCATCTACACCATCCCCAACTTCCAGAACCCCTCCGGCGTCACCCTTTCCCTGCCGCGCCGGCACCAGCTGCTGGAGCTCGCCCACGAATGGAACGCCGTCATCATTGACGATGACCCCTACGGCCTGCTCCGCTTCCAGGGCGAGGACCTGCCGTCCTTCCAGGCCCTCAGCCCGGGCGACCCCCTGCTGTTCTCCGTCCGCACGTTCTCCAAGATCCTGGCCCCGGGGCTGCGCGTGGGTTGGGTGGACACGGATCCGGCCCTGCGCCAGCTGGTGATCAACGCCAAGCAGGCCATGGACACCTGCACCAACGTTCCCGCCCAGCACATCGTGGCCGAGTTCATCCGCCGCGGCGGCCTGGACAACCACCTGGCCGGCCTCCGCGTCGAATACAAGCGGCGGAAGGACGCCATGCGCGCCAACCTGGAACGCCACCTGGGCTCCCGCGTCACTGCCACCGACCCGGAGGGCGGCTTCTTCCTCTGGCTCACGCTGCAAGGCGAGGACGCACGGATCTCCACCCGGAAGCTGTTCGAAACCGCGCTCGCCGAAGGAGTTGCCTTCATCCCCGGGCCCGCACTGTCCGCCGGCGGAAAGTTCGACGACGCCCTCCGCCTCTGCTTCGCATCCACCACTCCGGAGCGGGCCGAGGAAGGCATCATCCGGCTTCGCAATGCGATGGACCGCGAACTGGCTGCCGTGAAGGCCTCCGCATGAGCGGTGCTTCCGGCCCGGCTGCCGGGTCCGCCCCTGCGTCGCTGTCACTCGAGCAGGAGCTCGAGCAGGAGGTGCTGGGCCTGATCAGCGAATCCGCCTTGGTCTCCTTGACCACGGACCTGGTGGCCGCCGCGGGCGAGAACCCCGGCGGCACGGAAGAGGCCACTGTGGCGGTGCTGCGGGACTTCTGCCTGCGCGCCGGCCTGGAAGTCTCCACCCAGGACGTTGCCCCGGGGAGGCCCAACTTCACCGCCGTCCTCCCCGGCGGTGACCGGCCGGGGCTGCTCTTCCTGGGGCACTCCGACGTCGTTCCTGCAGGGCCCGGTTGGGACCTGCCGCCGTTTGAGCCGTACGTCCGCGACGGCCGTTTGTACGGACGCGGTTCCACGGACATGAAAGGCGGGCTGGCCGCCGTCGTGATTGCCCTTGCCGCGCTCAAGGAGGCAGGCGCCGGGCTGCCCGGCAACATGGCGCTGGCCTGCACGGTGGATGAGGAGGACCTGGGCCTTGGCATCCGGGCTTTCACACCCGCCGCGCTGGCTGATCCCGGATTTTCATACTCCGCGTGCGTAGTGGCGGAGCCCACCGACCTTGAGACGGTGATCGGCTGCCGGGGCGACAGCTACATCGAGCTGAAAGTCACGGGCAAAGCCGCGCACTCCGGGCGGCCGGCAGACGGCCGCAACGCGATCGATGCCGCGGCGAAGATCCTGGCCCTGGTACGCGAAGACCACGCGCGGCTCCAGGAGACGCTGGACCCGCTGCTGGGGGCCGGCAGCTGGAACATCGGGTTGATCAACGGCGGCAGCGGAACCTCCATGGTGGCTGCCGAATGCACGGTTTCCCTGGACCGGAGGCTGATGCCCGGCGAGGACGCCGCGGCCATCCTGGACCGGCTCCTGGCCAAGGTCAGTGAGGCCGGGATTGACACCGACGGCATCTCGGTGGAGGCCGCCGTCACCATGGAAATGCCCGGTTTCCGGACTCCGGCGGAGCACCCCCTGGTAGTGAATTCGGTGGCAGCACTGGCGGATGCCGGCGTCGAAAGTGCCGTGACGGGCTGGACCGCCGCCTGCGACGGCGGGTTCATTTCACGGGACCTGGGCATCCCCACGATCGTGATGGGCCCTGGCGGACTGAACGACCAGGCACACCAGGTCGACGAGTCCGTCAGCGTCGCCGAGCTGGTGGCGGCCTCCCGCGCTTACGCCCTGATGTGCCTGCGCCACGGAACCTAAGCCGCCCCCTCCCCCAACTGAGTCGCAGTTGTTGCCCTTTACAGCCGTGTAAAGGGCAACAAATGCGACCTAGTTGGGCGGGGTGTCCGCGCCGGGGGTGAGCCGCTGCAGGGCGTCCTCCATGTGGCTCACCAGCAGCTTTCCAACGAGTTCGGTATCGCCCTGGGCCAGGGCATCGGCGATGGCGGCATGCTCGGCCACGCGGGTTTCCGGGTCCGGGTACTTCTTTTCCAGGGCGGTCAGGCACATCCGGGTTTCCGTCAACAGCGTGTTGTGCATCCGGGTCAGCCGGGGGCTCTCCGCCGCTGAGACGAGCGCTTCGTGGTACTCCATGTCCGCCTCCGACATGGCGTCCAGGTCCCCCTTGTCCGCGGCTTTTTTCATGTCCTTCACCACGTCCCGGAGGCGGGCAGCAATCGAAGCGGTTCCCTTTTGCAGGATCAGTTCCGCTGCCGCACGCTCGACGGCGGTGCGCGCCACGTACATGTCGCGGACTTCCTCGTCCGTCATGGTGATCACAAAAAGACCGCGGTTGCGGATGCTGATCAGCAGGCCTTCCTGGGTGAGCCGCTGCATGGCCTCGCGGAGGGGGCCCCGGCTGACGCCCAGCTCACGCGCCAGCTCTGCCTCGCCCAACTGGGCGCCGGGGGGAATCTGCCCCCGGCCGATCGCGTGACGAAGCTTCCCGGCAATGATGGACGGCGTTGACTCACGCACCACCGGCTCAAACCTCTGCATGACCATATTTCTCCCCTTGCGGGGGTCCGCCGGCGCCTGACGAGTGCCGTTGACCCCTTCCATCCGGGCCCTGGGAGGTCCCGTAAACTGTCTACAATCCTACAGCAGGCATCCGCCGGGCGGCGAGATTATGCGCCCAATCCAATGCCGGGCCACCGAAGAGAAAGCCCGCCTACGCTTCCCGGCCGCGCCAGAACAGGGCCAGCACCACGACCACCACGCTCAGTCCCAGCATCACCAGCACCATCACACCCCAGTTGGCCTGGTTGATTCCCGGCCCGTACAGCACGCCCACCAGC
This sequence comes from Pseudarthrobacter sp. J47, assembly GCF_049810315.1. Lineage (GTDB taxonomy): Bacteria > Actinomycetota > Actinomycetes > Actinomycetales > Micrococcaceae > Arthrobacter. Next base: position 979,612 of record NZ_CP187358.1, on the reverse strand, counting down.
ACGGTGGACCCGATCGCTCCGACGTACCTGCAGGTCTGGAAAATCCCGGCAGCCACTCCCCTGTCCTCGGGCCGCGTAGACACCAAAAGCCCCTGGTTGGCGGCGTTGCTCACCACCCCGTAGGGAATTCCCGTGAGCGCGGTGAGGAGCAGCACCAGTGGCGGCCAGAAGGAGACCGTCAGCAGGCCCAGCGCACCGGTGGCGAGCGCCAGGGACAGCACGCCAACCAGCAGCACGGGCCGCACTCCGAAGCGGTCGATCATCCGTGCGGTCATCGGCGTCACCAGCACAGACGCGGCGGCCAGCGGAAGCATCAGGAAACCCACAATGCCGGGATCAAACCCGCCCGCTTCCTGCAGCAGCTGCGGCAAGCCGAAGAACGCGAAGTAGTACACCCCGCTGAACACCGCGAACAGCAGGTATACCAGGAGCAGCGGCCGGTTCCTGCCCAGCAGCCGCAAGTCCAGGAACGGCGGGCTGAACTTCAGCTCACGCCAGGCGAACACGGCGGACAGCACCACAGACCCGCCCAGCAGCCACCAGCGGTAGCCAGGAACGGCGTCGAGCATTGCCATCATTCCCAGCACCAGCGCCGCCACAAAGGCCAGGATCCCCGGGATATCCGAATCCCGCATCAGCGCGGACAGCTTCCCGGTCTCACGTTCGACGTCGGCCGGTGCCGCGCGCCTGACCAGCACCATCGCGATAATCGCCAGCGGGACGTTGAGGATAAACAGCGCCTCCCAGCCCACCAGGCTCACCAGGACACCGCCGACCACCGGACCCACCGCGGCCGCGGAGGTGTTCGCCATCTGGAGGCGGCTCATGGGCAGGGTGGAGGGCGTCCGGGCCAACCGGCTCAGCTCGGCCACCATCACCACGGCGCTGGGAAACGCCGTCGCCGTCCCAACTGCCATCACCACCCGTGCCACGCACAGCAGGAAGAAGTTGGGCAGGAACGGCGCGACGGCGCAGCTGACCACTACCAGGAGCATGCCAAAGCTGAACAGCCGCTGCGGGCCAAACCTGTCCGCCAGCCTGCCCATCAGCGGCTGGCCCGCCGCTGATGCCAGGTAAAACGAGGTGATTACCCAGGTGACAGTGGCGACGTCCAGCCCGAAATCCTCGCGCAGCACCACCAGCGCCACCGCGAACATGGACGAGTTCAGCGGATTCAGAGAGGCGCCAAGGCTGAGCGCCAGAAGGGCCAGGCCGGGGCGGGGTTGCGTGCTCACAGGAATCAGTCTGCAGCACCCGGGCGCGGACTCCCCAACCCAGGCCGCGCGAACCCTCCCGGCCACACCTGGCCGGTCACACTTCGCCGGTATACCAAACCATTGACGCCCCGGGCCCACGGATGTAACCTAACTCACATCTTCCTTAATGTGGATAAGCGATTTCACATCATGGAAACACTTCGGACACGCATCCAACATCAGAACATCAGAGCCTTGAACCTCAACGACGAGGAACCTTCCTAGGAGAGCGACTGTGGAAAACAGGACAACGCCGGAGGCGGCCGGTGCAACACGCACAGGCACCCTGGCCAAGCAGATTGAAGGCGCCTACCAGCGCATCGGTGTCACGGGGGCACACCGGCAAATTGTTTTTATGATCCTCCTGGGCGTCTTCTTCGACGCCCTTGAACAGAACGCCGTAGGCATCACCGGCCCGGTACTGCGCGAGGCCTGGGGCCTGGGCGCCGGCGAGATCGGCCTGCTGAACACCATGACCTTCACGGCCACCGCGCTGGGCCGGCTGGCCACCGGCCTGATCGTGGACAAGTACGGCCGCCGCCAGATGCTGGTCATCAACCTCATCATCTTCGCGGGCGGTTCGTTGCTGTGCGCCATTGCTCCGAACTATCCGATCCTCGCCGCCGGAAGGTTCGTCGTCGGCTTCGGCCTGGGTGGCGAAATCGCCGTAGCCGTGATCATGATGGCCGAGTTCTTCGCCGCCAAGCACCGCGGCACCGCAGTGGGCCTCATCAACGTCACCGCGGCGGGCCTTGGCAACATGCTGGCCCCGGCATTCGGCATCCTGGTGTTCACGCTGTTCGACGGCCCGGACAAGTGGCGCTGGGTCTTCGGCCTCCTCTTCATTCCCGCCATCCTGGTGATGTTCTTCCGGCGCTACGTCCCGGAAACGCCACGCTTCCTGGCTTCCAAGGGCCGCCTGGACGAGGCCAACATGGTGATCACCCGGCTGGCCCGCGGCAAGCTCTCCGGCAAGATCGAGGACCCCGAGGTCTACATCACCGCCGTCCCCGGTCCCGCCGTCACCCAGACCACGGGCCACTGGAAGGACGCACTCCAGGGCCGGCTGCTCAAGCGGACAGTCCTGCTGTGCATCGCCGTCTGCATGTCCTACGCCGCCCAGATTTCCATGCTCACGCTGATGCCCACCATCCTGGTTTCGCAGGGCTACGCCGTGAACACCAGCCTGTGGTTCACGCTGATCATGCAGTCCGGTTCGCTGCTGGGCGCCTGCACCGCCGCGTTCCTGGCCAGCCGTGTGCCCCGCAAGAAGGTCCTCACCGCGGCCGCCATACTGGGCTGCGTGGCCGGACTTTCCATGGCGTTCCTGGCCAGCAGCATCGTCCTGGTGGTGGCGTTCGGCGTGCTGTTCAACTTCGCCGTGATCATCCTGAACACCACCATCTGGCTCTTCGCCCCGGAGCTCTACCCCACCCGGACCCGCGGCTTCGGCACGTCGATCATCCTCGCTGCGGGCTCCCTCTCCGGCGGCCTCTTCCCCCTGATCTCCGGCGTCATTTTCGACTCCGCCGGCCTCCTGGGCATGTTCGCCACCCTGGCCGGACTGTTCATCATCCTGGGCATTGTGGTGCAGTTCCCGCCGGAAACGTTCGGCAAGCCCCTGGAGGAAGACGCCACCGAGACCGAAGACGACGGTGCCATCTATGGGCACTGACCAGACGTTCGACGGCGGGACGCAGGCTGCTGCTTCCCGCCGCCGGGCGGTGCTCCTCATCAATCCGAACACCAACAAGGCCACCACGGCGTTGATGACCGGGCTGGCACGTGAGGTGCTGCAGCCGCGGGGGTTCGGCGTCGTAGGCCTCACCGCAGCCGCAGGCCCGGCCATGATCACGGACCCGGACGCCCTGGCCGAGTCCGCCATCCACGTCCAGCTGGCCGCGCGGCACTACCTGGACGGGCCCGACGGCGGTGACGTCGCCGCGGTGATCGTCGCGGCCATCGGCGACCCCGGCCGGGCCGAACTGGAGAAGGACCTGGACGTGCCCGTGGTGGGAATCGGGCAGGCATCCGTCCTCGCGGCAGCAGCGGACGGGCGGCGGTTCGGGATGGCTACCAGCACACCCCTGTTGGCCGACGCTCTGGGCAAGCTCGTGGCAACCCATGGCAAAGCCGGGCTGTTCACCGGAGTCCGGCTGACGCCGTCGGAACCCCTGGTCCTGGCCGCGGACCCGGAACAGCAGTTCCACGAACTTGCCGCCGCCGTCCAGGAGTCAGTGGACGACGGCGCTCAGGCCGTGATCATCGCCGGCGGGCCACTCAGCGAAACGGCGCGGCGGCTGGCTCAGGTGTCCACGGCGCGGATCATCGAGCCCATCCCCAGCGCGTGCGGCCGGGTGCTGGAACTGCTGGCAGTGGCGGTACCGGGCGATTAAGCCCCCTGGCGCCGCCTGCCTCCCCCGTCGCGGATCAGGCCCTGTACCGGATCAGTCCCGGTGCAGGGCCGATTCCAGGAACTGCAGGTGCTCGGGGGTGACGGCCACCACGGAAGCGTCGTACTCGTGGTGGCGGCTGACGTACTTCTTGATGAACGGGCACACCGGAACGATTTCCAGGCCGTCAGCCACCGTGGCGTTCAGGGCCTCCGAGGCGAGGGTCAGTCCCAGGCCCTGCCCGCCATATTCCTCATTGACCACTGTGTGGTAGAAAATCCGCTGCGGAGAGCTGCCCCCGGTGTACTCCTGGTACGCGGCCTTGCCAATGACCTTGCCGCCGTCGAGCAGGTCAAAGCGGTGGCGCGCGGCATTCTGGCTGACGGTGATCTCAGTCATGTCTCTCCTTTGTTCGGGTGTCCTAAGCCAGTTTGCCTCATCCGGTCCGGGGCCCGGTCGCCACGCTAGGCTGGTCACCCGTTAGGCTGGTCACCACGGCTGAAGCAAGCGGCCGCCGAACGATCCTTGCGGAGCCGCAACGATGCCCCAGAACCACCCTGGACACCAGGAACTTGCCACCCTCGCAGCCGACTCCCTGAACCTCACGGACCTGCGCGACGGCCAACTCGCCGCAATAACCGCCCTGGCAGAGTGCCGTGACGTCCTGGCCGTGATGCCCACCGGCTACGGCAAGTCGGCCATCTACCACGTCGCCGGCCTGTACCTCCACCAACAGGACGCGGACGAACAGCGCCGGCGCCCCGCCGTCGTGGTTTCGCCCCTCATCTCGCTCCAGGAAGACCAGCTGGACGCGTTGACGCAGGCACTGGGCCCGGATGCCGCCGCCGCGATTAATTCCTCCCGGAACGATTCGGACATTGCCGCGGCCTGGGACGCTGTGGAAAGCGGACAGGCGGCGTTCCTGTTCCTGGCGCCGGAGCAGCTGGCCAAGCAGGAAACCGTGGAGCGCCTGGCCGGCCTGGGCGTCGCGCTGTTTGTGGTGGATGAGGCGCATTGCGTGTCCTCGTGGGGCCACGATTTCCGGCCGGATTACCTCACCCTGGGCACGGTCCGCAGGCAGCTGGGAAACCCGCCGGTGGCCGCGCTCACGGCAACGGCGTCGCCTCCCGTGCGGGAGGAGATCGTTGAGCGGCTGGGCATGAAGGACCCGCTGGTACTGGTCCGCGGCTTTGACAGGCCCAACATCCGGCTGGACGTGGCCCGGCACGAAGAGGACAAAGCGAAGGTCCAGGCAGTGGTGCAGCAGGTCACGGAACTGGCAGCGGCGGGCAGGGCCGCAGGGCACGGATCCGGGGGCCAGGCGGGCCTGCTTTACGCCGCCACCCGCAAGGACACGGAGCAGTATGCCGCCGCCCTGGCCGCGAACGGGCTGCGCACCGAGGCCTACCATTCGGGCCGGAAAGCTGCCGACCGCGAGCGCATCCACCAGGACTTTATGGACGGCGCGCTGGATGTGGCCGTGGCAACCACCGCGTTCGGCATGGGCATCGACAAGCCTGACGTGCGGTTTGTGGTGCACGCGGACATTCCGGAGTCGCTGGATGCCTACTACCAGGAGATCGGCAGGTCCGGGCGCGACGGCGGACCAGCCACCGCAGTGCTCCATTACCGGCCGGAGGACCTGGGTCTGCGGAAGTTCTTCGGCACGCACCGGCCGGACGGGGAATCCCTCCTGGCGGTGCTCACGGCGCTCAGGAACGCTACCGGTCCCGTTACCAAAAGCTCGCTGGCCGGAGCCACGGGGTTCCCGGCGCGGCGCATCACCGGGCTGGTCAACCAACTGGTGGAAACCGGAGCGTTGAAGTCCGGCAGGGGCGGCGTGCAGCTCACCGCGAAGGCGGACGTTGACGTAGTGGTGCGTGACGCCGTCGAACATTCCGAAGCCCGGCAGCGCGTGGACCAGTCCCGGATCACCATGATGCGCGGCTACGCGGAGACGGACGGGTGCCGGCGGCAGTTCCTGCTGGGCTACTTTGGCGAGGACCTGCCGAAGCCGTGCTGCAACTGCGATACGTGCGAAGCCGGGACATCTCGTGCCGCAGCGCAGAGCGATCACGACGGCGGCACCTCCGCCCAGGAGCAGGGCACCCCCGACGGGGCTGAGGAGTTTCCGCTGCAGTCAGGCGTGGTCCACAAGGAGTGGGGAGCCGGCATGGTGATGCGCCACGAGGACGACGTGATCACCGTCCTCTTTGAACAGGAGGGCTACAAAACACTTTCCCTGACTGCGGTGCTGGAGCAGCGACTCCTCAAGCCGGCCTAGGTAGGCTGGGAGGAGTCACCGACGAAAGGCCTCAGCATGGAAATTCCCGCTTATGTCTGGACCCTGACAATTGTTGGCATCGTGGGCCTGCTGGCCTTCGATTTCTTCTTCCATGTCCGCAAGGCCCATACGCCGACGCTCAAGGAATCCACTATCTGGTCGGCGATTTACGTGGGCATCGCGCTGCTGTTCGGACTGGGCGTGCTCTGGTTCGGCGGATCCACCATGGGCACGGAGTACTTCGCCGGCTACATCACGGAGAAGGCCCTCTCCGTGGACAACCTGTTCGTTTTCCTGATCATCATGTCCAGCTTCCGGGTGCCGCGGGCGGACCAGCAGAAGGTGCTGCTGTTCGGCATCGTGTTCTCCCTGATCGCGCGAACCGGCTTCATCCTCCTGGGCGCGGCGCTGATCAACAGCTTCGCCTGGGTGTTCTATATCTTCGGGCTCATCCTGCTGATCACCGCCGGCAACCTGCTCAAACCCGATGACCACAGCGACGACGCCGACACCCTGATGGTGCGCCTGGCAAAGAGGTTCCTGCCGGCGTCGAACCACTTCGACGGCGACAAACTCTTCACCGTGGTGGACGGCAAAAAAGTCCTCACCCCCATGCTGCTGGTGATGGTGGCAATCGGCGGTACGGACATCCTGTTCGCGCTGGACTCAATCCCCGCCATCTTCGGCCTGACGCAGAACGTGTTCATCGTCTTCACCGCCACTGCCTTCTCGCTGATGGGCCTGCGCCAGCTGTTCTTCCTGATCGATGGCCTGCTGGACCGGCTCATCTACCTGTCCTACGGCCTGGCCGCGATCCTGGGCTTCATCGGCGTCAAGCTGATCCTGCACGCGCTGCACGAAAACACGCTGCCTTTCGTCAACAACGGCGAGCATGTGGACGTGGTGGAAGTCAGCACCGGAGTGTCCCTGAGCGTGATCCTGGGGGTCCTGGCCGTAACGGTCATCGCCTCCCTGTTCAGCACCAAGGGCAAGGCCAAGAACGCCGTTTCCGCAGCCCGGATGCACGCCATCGACTACCTGGACCTGAACTACGAGACCAACATGGCCGAGCGGGACAAGATCTTCGCCCGGATGTGCCGCGAGGAAGCCCAGATCCGGTCGCTGCCGGAGAAATACAAGCGGCTCATCCGCGACGAAACCGAGTTCATGGACCTGCTCCGGAGGGCGCACGCCGAGCACGACAGGGCCCAGGTGCGGGCGGCTGAAAACGGCTGACCCGGGTTTTCCCTCCCCTTTTCCCTTCCCTTCCCAACTGACTGGCACTTAACGCTCCCAAATCGCGATTTCACGACGTTAGCTGCCAGTCAGATGGGGAACCGCAGTTGGGGAACCGCAGATGAGTTGGCTCGGGCAGATTCGGTGGGCGCGGCCTATTGTCAGGGGTGCTTGCTAGATTCTTTTTAGTAGCCGTACTTGATGGGGAGGCCCCGTGTTCTTGCTCGATCCCGCCGCTCCCGGCGCACCGGCGGACCTGGTGTTTTCCGCCAGTGACCTGGTGGCCGCCGCGGAATGTGAGTACCGCACGCTCCGCATCCTGGACGAGAAACTGGGCCGCACACCCAAGGCCGAATTCCCTGCCGACCCCATGCAGGAACGCGCCGGGCGCCTTGGCGACAAGCACGAAAACACGGTGCTCGAATCCCTCATCGCTCGGTACGGGCGGTGGGACGCATCCCGGCCGGGCGGCGTCTACCTGATCGACCGGGACGTCAACACCCGCGAGTTCCTCCTGGCCAAGCACGCGGAGACCGAACGTGCCCTGCGTTCCGGCGCGGACGTGGTCTTCCAGGCAACCTTTTTCGACGGCGAATTCCTGGGCTACGCGGACTTCCTGGTCAATGAGCACGCCGGTTCCGGGGAGCCGGGCCGGTATGAAGTGTGGGACACCAAGCTGGCCCGGCACGCCAAGGTGGGTGCGCTCCTCCAGCTCGCCGCTTACGGGGACCAGCTGACCGCCATGGGCCTGGACCCCTCGCCCGTGGTCACGCTGGTGCTGGGAACCAGGGTTGGCGATGACTGGCTCCGGAGCCACCATTCCCTGCCGGACCTGCTTCCGGTTTTCCGCGAACGACGCCGGCGCTTCCGTCAGCTGACCAACCTCCACCGGGATTCCGGTGCCGTTGTGCAGTGGCAGCAGCCCGGGCTGGTGCACTGCGGCAGGTGCGACTACTGCGCAGAACAGGTCCAGCTCCACCGGGACCTCCTGATGGTGGCGGGTATGTCCGTGGTCCAGCGCAAGAAGCTGATGGCCAGCGGCGTGGGCACCATCGATGCGTTGGCAGCCCTTCCGGAGGCCGGGGTGACAGGACCTCTCGTGAAGCTCCGGGACCAGGCCCGGATGCAGCTGGGACTGGACCAGCCGCACGGCTCGCGGACGTTCACCAAGGACGGCGAGGAACACCACGTTGCGTTCAAGGTGCTGGAAACCAACACGCTGGGGCACATCCCGCCGCCCAGCCCCGGGGACATCTTCTTCGACTTCGAAGGCGATCCCCTCTGGCAGGATCCAGCCACCGGCAAGTGGGGCATCGAGTACCTGTTCGGGGTGATCGAGGCGCCTGCAGGCGATGCCGGCGGGAACGGTGCTGGCGAAAGTGCTGCTCCCCTGGTTTTCAAGCCGTTCTGGGCGCATTCGCTGTCCGGTGAGCGGCAGGCGTTCCTGGACTTCCTGGCCTACGTGGAAGAGCGCCGGGCCCGCTACCCGGACATGCATGTGTACCACTACGCCGCCTATGAGAAATCGGCGCTGCGTAAGCTCTCCCTTGCCCATTTGGCAGGCGAGGAAACCGTGGACCAGTGGCTCCGCGAGGGCCTGCTGGTGGATCTCTACGCGGTGGTCCGGCAGTCGCTGCGCATCTCGGAGGCCTCGTACTCCATCAAGAAACTCGAGCCGCTGTACATGGGCGATCACCTGCGTTCCGGGGACGTCAAGGACGCCGGGGCTTCCGTGGTGGCCTACGCCGCCTACTGCGCAGCCCGCGATTCCGGGGAGGCAGAGGAAGCCCAGCGGATCCTCGACTCCATCTCCGACTACAACCAGTACGACTGCCTCTCCACCCTCCGGCTGCGCGACTGGCTGCTGGAGCTGCGGAAGGATCACGACGCCGGCACCCAGGCCGCGATCCCCGCGGAACCGCCCGTGGTGGTGTCCAAACCCGAGGCCGTGCTGCAGCCGGATCCGGACGCCACCCCGGAGGAAACCCGGCTCCGGAAGTACCTGGCAGGCCTCCCGGACAACCGCCCGTGGAACGACGACGAGCTCGCCATTGCCATGGTGGCCGCCGCCGTCGGGTATCACCGGCGCGAACGCAAGCAGTTCTGGTGGGAACACTTTGACCGGACCAGCACCGAGCTGGACCGCTGGGCCGAGCAGCGCAACGTCTTTGTGGTGGATTCGGCAGAGGTGGCAGAGGACTGGTACCTTGCCAAGCCGCGCGAACGCATGAGGACGCGCACGCTTCGGCTGCTGGGCAGCATGACGGAGGGCTCGGATTTCAGGGCCGGATCCACCTGGTGCCGGCTGTACGATCCGCCCGGCCCGGCAGGAATGGCCGCTTCCGAGCACGATCCCCTGGCCCGGTCCTACAACTTCAAGACCAGGATCACGGCCATGGAGGCATCCGGGGAGCAGGCCGGCAAATGGCACGTCACCATCGAGGAACGGGAAAGCGGCAAGGTGCCCGCCTACCCGCACACCCCCATGGCCCTGACCGAGGACGATCCCATTGCCACCGCCAGCATGGAAGCGGCGCTGAAGGAACTGGCCCAGCTGGTGGGGTCCACGGTGCCCTCCTTGCCGGAACATCCCGGCGTCGACATCCTGCGCAAGGTGCCTCCGCGGTTCCGCACCCTGCCCGGCCCGGTCCCCGTGCCAACCACCGGCGGCAGCCCCGACTACGCATCCGCCATCATCGACTCACTGCAGGACCTCAACCATTCCTACCTGGCTGTCCAGGGTCCGCCAGGCACGGGAAAGACGTTCGTGGGTGCGCATGTAATCGGCCGGCTGGTGGCGCAGGGCTGGAAAATCGGCGTGGTGGGGCAGTCCCACAATGTGGTGGAAAACCTGATGTGCCGCGCCATTGATACCGGCGGCGTGGATCCGGACCGCGTTGCCAAGCGGCCCGGGCTGGGACACACGGTGCCATGGCAGAAAGCCACTGATGACGACGTCGCCGCCCTCCTTGATTCCGCAGGGACTGGCTCCGCAGGCGGCGCCCTGGTGGGCGGAACGGCGTGGACCCTCACGGGCAGGCACGTCCCGGCTGGTTCCCTGGACCTGCTGGTGATCGACGAAGCGGGGCAGTTCTCGCTGGCCAACACGCTGGCCGTATCCCGGGCGGCTAAACGGCTGCTGCTCCTGGGCGATCCGCAGCAGCTGCCGCAGGTCTCGCAAGGATCGCATCCGGAGCCCGTGGACGAGTCCGCACTGGGCTGGCTGGCCGCCGGGCATGCCACACTGCCAGCTGAAAAAGGCTACTTCCTGGCGGACAGCTGGCGCATGCACCCCGAACTCTGCAAGGCGGTGTCGGTCCTCAGCTATGAAGGGCGGCTGCGCTCAGCACCCGCCGCCTCCCTGCGCAGCCTCGATGAGCTGCCGCCCGGCGTCGAAACCGTTTTTGTCCAGCACACCGGCAACACCACGCACTCCCCCGAGGAAGCTGCTGAGGTGGTCCGGCAGGCGCAGCGGCACCTGGGCCTGAAATGGAACCCCGGCCATGAGGCGCCGCATCCGCTGGCCCAGGAGGACGTCCTGGTGGTGGCCGCCTACAACGCCCAGGTCCAGCTGATCCGCCGCGAGCTGGACAACGCCGGGCTGACGGAAGTCCGCGTGGGAACAGTGGATAAATTCCAGGGCCAGGAAGCCCCGGTGGTGCTGGTTTCCATGGCCTGCTCCGCCGTGGCCGAGGCACCCCGCGGGGCCGCGTTCCTGCTGAACCGGAACAGGATCAACGTGGCGGTCTCCCGCGGGCAATGGCGGGCCGTGATTATCCGCTCGCCCGAACTCACCAACTACATGCCGCGCCGGCCTGAGGCCCTGGAAGAACTCGGAGCCTTCCTGGGCCTCAGCCCCAACGCTGCCAGATAGCCCGGCACAGTTCAGCGGGCACCGAATCCCCGGAAGCCGCCCTGCGCCGAGGAAAGGGTCTCCTCGACGCGTTCCACCCGCCCGGGAGCATCGGCGGAGCGCAGCCAGGCCAACAGCTCCTGGACCTGGTCTTCGGGCCCTTCGGCGGTGACGGTCACCGAGCCGTCGTCGAGGTTTTCGGCCAGCCCGGTCAGGCCCAGCTGTTCAGCCGTGCGCGCCGTCCAGTATCGGAACCCGACGCCCTGCACCATGCCAAAAACACGTGCCGTCAGGCGTACGCTGCCGTCCGATTCCATGGGCCCGCCTCTTAGCTGTTGATGGTGATGTCCCGCGTGCGGTGGTCGTAGCGGATGGTCAACGGGCCGCCTGCGTGGTGGACCTCGTGGTTGGCGCCGTCGAAGATGCCGAATGCGCCGTAGTTTTCGTCCCAGGACCGGTTGAGCGCGATCTTGAACGTGTAGAAGCCGGCCGGCAGTTCCGCTGTTTTCTTCCAGAGCTGGTCCAGGGCATCGAAGCTCAGCTGGGCCTCGTCATACTGCGGCGCCCAGTCCTCAGCGGCTCCCAGCAGGGTGTTGAAATCTCCGGCCACTGCAACAGCCTCAGGCTGCGGGAAGCTTTCGACGCCGGAGGCCGGGGCGGCGTCCTGCTGTTCAGTTGCTGCCACTGACTCAGCAGCAGTGCCGTTGGCCGGAGCTTCCGCGGGCGCCTCTTCGGCGGACTTGGCTTTGCGGGAACGAACGGCCTTGACCACGGGCTTCACGGCGTCCTCGATCAGCTGCGCAGCCTTCTGGCCCGCGCTGGCCCTCTTCGCGGGAGCCTTGGCGGCAGATTTCTCAGCAACCGCGCCTGCCGGGGCCGACGGAATGGGGGTGTCGGCCGGAACCGGAGTGCCGCCGTCGAGCGCTTCCTTGAACGAATCTGCATCCGGGAAGGCGACCGTGGCGCGCATGCCGTCGTCAGTGATGGTCCAGCCGGAACGGCCCTTGACCAGCCAGCCGGCCTTCACCAGCTTGGCGGTGGCTGCCGTGAGCGCCTTGTGCCCGCGGGGAATCCCGCCGCTCAGCAGCTCCGCCTCATGGGTGCTGAACGGGACGCGGGCGGTAGCCTCAGCCAGCACCTGGCCGGCGTTCAGCGCCTTGCCTGACCACACGCTTTCGGTCAGGACGTCCAGGACGGACTTCAGGCGGAGACTGGATTTTTCTACGGTGACCTTGGCCATTATTCCCCTTGAATCATGCGGACGGACTCTAAGCATCTTGCCTGCAGCCCGTTAACTCGTGCGACGCGTATTGGTTAACTTTGTGTGTCATGAACGTCGAACTGCCGACGTCGGGACGCTCCGAACGGGGGTGTGCGGACAGGGGGCCATTTGCTTGACCCGTGCGTAGCCGCCGTAAGTATGCCGACACGCGCATATTCAAGATTTTACCCAACCGGTGCCGCGGGCGGCCGAAACGGAAGGTTTGTGACAGATCCCCTATCCGGGCCTACGCGTTGAGCTCCGCCAGCAGCTCGGCCTTGCGCTCCTCGGAGGCAAAAGACGAGTGGATAGAGTTGGCTGCCAGCCGGGCCTTGTCGAACGCGGACAGTCCCAGGACGGCGTCCAGCTGGGCGAAATTGTCGTCCACGTAGCCGCCAAAGTACGCGGGGTCATCGGAGTTCACGGAAACGTTCAGGCCGGCCGCAAGCATGGCAGGCAGCGGGTGGTCCGCCAGGGTGTCCACGGTCCGCAACCGCACGTTGGACAGCGGGCACACGGTCAAGGGGATCCGATCCGCCACCAGCCGCTCCACCAACTCGTCATCCTCCATGCAGCGGATGCCGTGGTCTATCCGCTCCACGCCCAGCAGGTCCAGCGCCTCCACCACGTACGAGGACGGCCCCTCCTCACCGGCGTGGGCGGTCAGCCGGAGCCCCGCCTGGCGCGCGCGGTCATAGAGACGGACAAATTTCGACGGCGGATTGCCCACCTCGGCGGAATCCAGGCCGATTGCGCCGATGGGCGCGTTCATGGCCAGCAACGCCTCCAGCACCTCAAGGGCCGAGTCCTCAGGGAGGTCCCGGAGGAATGCCGCGATCAGCAGGGTGGACATGCCGAATTCCTCCTGGGAGCCGGCCAGCACGGAAGCGACGCCGTTCACGCAGGTTTCCAGCGGAATGCCGCGGGAGAGGTGGGCCTGCGGGTCCATCATGATTTCAGCGTGCCTGACCCCGGCAGCGGCGGCGCGGGTGAGGTAGGCGCGGGTCATGTCCGCGAAGTCCTGCTCGGTCTGCAGGACTGACATGTTGGCGTAGTACAGGTCCAGGAACGACTGCAGATCCGTGAATTCGTACCGCTCGCGCAGCTCGTCGAGGTCCGCGTAGGGCAGTTCAATGCCGTTGCGCTCTGCCAGCGCGAAGATCAGCTCCGGCTCCAGGGTTCCCTCGATGTGCAGGTGCAGTTCGGCAACAGGGAGGTTTGGCGAACTCGGGTCCGTATTCATTTCCATCCACTAAGCCTATGCACTGAGGGGCAAGCCTGTGCACGTAGTGGCGAGCCCAATTCCCAGCAACCTCTCAGGAATTATCTCGATTTGATAACGGCCATGACATGACCTAGCGTGAAGGAATGCCCGTACTGCGGGTTCCATGAATGCCCGGTGCTGCCTCCACCGCAACTGCCCGCCGGCAGCCACCGCACAATGACCTCGATTTCGTCAGAGGCTGGGCAGTTGCGCGAAAACGCCCGGGGACGGGCCGAGCGCCGGTGGCCTTCAGGAGCATCACAACATCATGAAAAACACCTCATTCCGTACTGCCGCGCGCCGTGGACTCACCGTGGCCGCTATTTCAGCCGCCGGCCTTGGCCTTTCCGCCACTGCAGCCAACGCCGCTGACGGAGCCACCTGGGACGCCCTTGCCCAGTGCGAGAGCGGCGGCAACTGGTCCATCAACACCGGAAACGGCTACTACGGTGGCCTGCAGTTCAGCGCCAGCACCTGGTCCGCATACGGCGGAACGGGCAGCGCTTCGGACGCCAGCCGCGAACAGCAGATTGCCGTTGCCGAGAACGTCCTGGCCGGCCAGGGCTGGGGCGCATGGCCCTCCTGCTCCGCATCGCTTGGCCTCAGCGGCGGCGCGACCGGCGTGACGCAGTCCGCACCGGTCCAGCAGGCTCCGGTCCAGGCAGCCCCGGCCCCCGTTCAGGCCCAGGCTGCTCCCGTGCAGGCGGCACCGGCACAGGTTCCGGCCGCTGAGCCCGCGGCCCGCCACGTGGCCGAAGTTGCCCTCAGCGGAGAGACCTACACGCTTGAAGCCGGCGACACCCTGAGCATCGTTGCCGAGAAGCTGGGCATCGAAGGCGGCTGGCAGCTGCTGGCCGACGCCAACGCAGACACCATCGCGGACCCCGATCTGGTGTTCGAGGGACAGGTCCTGCAGCTCCCGGCCTAATCCCGCCGCCCTTCCCCAACTGACTCGCACTTAACGCTCCCAAAATCGATTTTGGCGACGTTAAGTGCGAGTCAGTTGAGGTTAACAGGGGCCGTATGCGGCGAGGGGGCTTATGCGGCGACCGGGCGCAGCGTGGGGAGTTCGCGGATGATGCGGACCTTCCAGGCGGCCTCGTCCGAGGTGTCCAGGAGCGCTACCGTGCCGTGGGCCAGGTTCAGGGCCACGCGCTTGACGGCCAGCAGCTCCAGGTAGAGGTGCTCGTTCATCCGGGCGGGGGTATCGATGACGTATTTCACAGCGTCCCGGACCTGCCGGTAGTTGCTGCTGCTTTCCCGGTGCAGGTGGAGTTGCAGCTGGCTCCGCTGGCGCAGCCGTGGTTCGTGCCGGTTGAGCAGGGACACCGCGGTGTGGACGCCCACCACCAGCGCCAGGGACACGGCGTAGATCCACCAGCCGCTGGAAAGCAGGAAAAGCGGCAGGTTCGCGATGGCAACGATGGCAATGACGATCCGCAGCGCAATAATCCGGCGCATCGTCAGTGCTACTGCGGCCAGCCCGGCCCTGAAGCCATGCTGTTCCTTACGGGCGGCGGCAGGGTCCAGGACAAATTCGTCCAGGACCAGGATTCCGTTGGCTTCCGGCGGCAGCATTTGGCCGTAGCGGGGCAGCTTGGCGACGGCAGGGCTCACTGCCGGCGTCAATGAGGTGGGATTGGTTGACATGGCGGGCTCCGAAAACTGGGGAAACGCTGAACGGGAGGGGGTGCGTTGCCGGACATCCTAGTGGCTCCTCCACCGGCCCGTATGCATGGGTCCAGTATGTGAACATCTGCAGGAATTGGCGCACAGCCCAACACCCTTCAGACTGAAAGGATGCAGACTTTCCTCCCTTACCCCGATTTCCGGCAGAGTGCCGCCACCCTGGACACTGCCCGGCTGGGTAAACAGCGTGTTGAGGCGCTGCAGATCCTGCGCGCCCTGGTGATTCCCGAGTACGGCTGGCAAACCCACCCCGCCGTCCGGATGTGGATGGGCCACGTCCCCGCGCTGACGCTGTATGGCCTGGCCATGGTGGATGAGTGGGAGCACCGTGGCCACCCGGACAACACCCGGCAGAGCATCACAGAGTTCGCTCCGCAGGCGGCCCACCCGGACTACGCCGCCAAGATCCCTATGCCGTACTGGCTGGGCGATCCCGATTTCCACCTCAGCCACCGCTCCCGGCTGCTGCGCAAGGACCCGAAGTTCTATGGCGCCGCGTTCAGCGACGTCACGGCAGACCTGGACTACATCTGGCCTGAGCCGAAGCACGAGTTCGTTCCGGAGGACCCGCAGGGCGACATCCTGTGGATCCTGCGCTCCCCGCACCCGGAGGTGAATCCGGAAACCCTCACCACCGTGGCGCTCCCCCGCGTCCGGAGCAAGGCCGTTGCGCAGGCCGTGGAGCCGGATGGCTACAGCCCCGTCTACATCGAGGAATCCTCCCGCCGCCCCACGCAGCAGCTGCGCAAGATGCCCCGCATGCAGGAGAAGAAGCCCACCCGGAAGCGCCAGGCCCAGGAGGAAGCCTTCCGCACCCTGCCTGGGAACACGGACATCGCAGTGGAGTTCGACGGCGGCGCCCGGTTTGCGCTGGGCAAGGTCCACGGCCGGCCCATCACCTTGGAAGATGGCCGTTTTGGGCGGAACTTCACGGTCTCCAGCGTCATCGAACGTGACGCCTTCGACTACCCGGCCATCCTCCAGGACCCCCGCGTCTTCTTCCCGGTCACGGCCCCGTAGGCACCCACACGTAGGCACCCAGGAACGAGGCAAACATGACGGTTCTGATTGCCGGTTGCGGCGACCTTGGCACCGAGGCCGGGCTGCGTTTCGCCGCGGCCGGCCAGCAGGTGCTGGGGTGGCGCCGCTCCCCCGCAAAACTGCCGGCGGCAATCGACGGCGCCGCGGCTGACCTTTCCAGCGCGGACCTGCCGCCCCTCCCTGCGGCGACCTCCGCCGTCGTGATCTCCATCGCCGCCGATTCACCAACGGAAGCGGCGTACCGCGCCGCCTACGTGGACGGCGTCCGCAACGTCCTGAACGCACTGGACCGCGACGGCGTAGTGCCCCGCCGCGTCCTGTTCGTCTCCTCCACAGCCGCGTATGGCGATGCGGGCGGGGACTGGATTGATGAAGGCACGACGCCGGAACCTGGCGGATTCTCCGGCCGTATCCTTCTGGAGGCCGAGGCATTGCTGCAGGACTGGGCCGCGGGCAAGGCCACCGAGGGTGTTTCGCTGCGGCTCGGCGGAATCTACGGCCCCGGACGCACCCGGCTGATCGACCAGGTGCGTTCCGGCAGCGCCGTCATCCCGGAGGGACCCCGGTTCACCAACCGGATCCACCGAGACGACGCCGCGGCCGCGATAGTCCGCCTGTGCAGCATGGACCAGCCGGCGGCGCCCGTTTATATCGGCGTGGACGACGAACCTGCCGAACTGGGCGACGTCCTGCGGTTCCTGGCTGGTGAGCTGGGACTGGACGCCCCACCGTCGGGCCCCGGGCCTGACGCGCGCGGCGGCAACAAGCGGTGCAGCAACGCGCTGCTGCGGGCCACCGGTGTCCAGTTCGTGTTCCCCAGCTTCCGCGAGGGCTACCGCAGCATCCTGGCTGGCGAAGGCACGCGGCACCCGTAAGCTGCCGGCAGCCAGCGGGTTTCACCCTGTTTCACGCGACACTACCCCCGGCCTCGCCCCGGTCAGTCTTCGGGGAGGCGGGCCGGCTCGCCGCTGGATCCTTCGACGTCGGTCCAGCCCTCGCCCTCGTTGTACGTGGCCAGCAACTTGCCCACGCCCGCGTTCAGTGAGGCTGACGGATCGTCGTAGAGTTCGCCCGTGGCGGCCCGGCTGTGCAGCAGCAACTGCTCCGCCTCGATCTTCGCCTCGGCCGTGGTGGCTCCCACAATGGCGGTGCGCGCCGGAAGTTCCGTGGCGTGGATGACCTCAGCGCCGGTCTCCGTCAGGGGGATGGTCTCGCCGGTATTGATCTCGTCGTGCGGGATCTCAAACTCGGCGTTATCTGCGGATGCGGGAACTGTGTACTCGAGAAAATACGTCATTCCCCCACCATCGCAGAAAAGAAGCCTGCTGACTATCTGGCCAGGCCGGCCCTGCGCAGCGCCTCCGCCATGGCGGTGTTGGCGTTGCTGCCGTTGTTGCCCGTCGGTGCCTTCGGAGCCCCGCTTCGCTGGGCTTGGGGCTTGCCGCTGCCCGGCTTGCCCTGGCCCTGCGCCGACCTGCCCTGACCGCCCTGGGCCGGCTTCCCGCCGCCGCCCGGCCTAGCCTGACCGCCCTGGCCCTGCCTCCCCTGCCCGCCGCCCGCAGACTTGCCCTGCGCACCCGCCCCGGGTTCGTCGTCGAGCCTCAGGGTGAGCGAAATACGCTTCCGCTCGGGGTCAGCCTCAAGCACCTTGACCCGCACCACCTGGCCGGATTTCACCACTTCACGGGGATCTGACACAAAGCGGTTGGCCAGCGCGGAGACGTGAACCAGGCCGTCCTGGTGCACGCCAACATCCACGAACGCCCCAAACGCAGCGACGTTGGTGACGGTTCCTTCCAGCACCATGCCGGGCCGGAGGTCCGAGATCTTCTCGATGCCCTCGGCAAAGCTGGCCGCAGCGAACGCGGGCCGCGGGTCCCGGCCGGGCTTCTCCAGCTCCGCCATGATGTCCCGCACCGTGGGCACGCCGAAGGTGCCATCAACGAACTGCTGGGGGTCCAACGACGTCGGCGCCACCCCACGGGACGCGCTGAGGATCTTCCGGGCTACTCCATACGCTTCCGGGTGCACGCTGGATGCGTCCAGGGCCTCGGGGCCGCCGGTAATGCGCAGGAAGCCGGCACACTGCTCGAAGGCC
Source organism: Pseudarthrobacter sp. J47 (assembly GCF_049810315.1). Classification (GTDB taxonomy): domain Bacteria; phylum Actinomycetota; class Actinomycetes; order Actinomycetales; family Micrococcaceae; genus Arthrobacter. The sequence continues at coordinate 961,237 of NZ_CP187358.1, read as the reverse complement.
TTGGCGCCAAGCCGGGGCACCTTCTTCAGCTCGCTGCGCTTGGCGAAGGGCCCGTGCTCGTTCCGGTATGCCACGATGTTTTCGCTGAGCAACGGCCCGACGCCGGCCACCCGGCTCAGCAGCGCCGGCGACGCCGTGTTGACGTCCACACCCACCGCATTCACACAGTCCTCCACCACGGCATCCAGCGAACGGTCCAGCTTCGCGGCGGTGACGTCGTGCTGGTACTGCCCCACGCCGATGGATTTGGGATCGATTTTCACCAGTTCGGCCAGCGGATCCTGCAGGCGACGGGCAATGGACACCGCGCCGCGCAGGGATACGTCCATGCCGGGCAGCTCGGCCGCGGCAAGGGCCGACGCGGAATAGACGGACGCGCCGGCCTCGGAGACCACCAGCTTCTGCGGCTTGGAGTCCCCCGAAGAACCGGAAGCACCCGCAGCACCCAGCCGCTTCAGCAGCTCCGCCGCCAGTTTGTCCGTCTCCCGGGATGCTGTGCCGTTGCCGATCGCCACCAGCTCAACCCGATGCGCGCGTGCCAGCCGCTCCAGCGTGGCCAGGGCCTCGTCCCACTTCCGGGCCGGCGCGTGCGGGTAAATGGTGTCCGTGGCCAGCACCTTGCCGGTGCCGTCCACCACTGCCACCTTCACGCCGGTCCGCAGGCCAGGGTCCAGGCCCAGGGTGGCGCGGTTTCCTGCGGGTGCGGCCAGCAGGACGTCGCGCAGGTTGGCGGCGAAAACCCTGACGGCTTCATCCTCGGCGGCGGCGAACATCCGGCTCCGGAGGTCCGCGGTGAGGCGGGCCAGCAGGCGCGTCCGCCATGCCACCTGCGCCGTCTGCAGCAGCCACCCGTCGGCAGGACGGCCGCGGTCCGCCACTCCCAGGTGCCGCGCTACAGCGGATTCAAACCGGGCGCGGGCAGCCGCGAAGGCATCGGCGTCGGACGGGTTGGCCTCGGCGAGGTCCAGCTCCAGCACGCCGTCCTTTTCACCCCGCAGTAGCGCCAACACACGGTGCGACGGCATCCCGGACGGCGCCTGGGCAAACTCGAAGTAGTCGGCAAATTTCTGGCCGTCCGCTTCCTTGCCCTTCTTGACCTTGGAAACCAGCCGGCCCTGCGTCCACAACCGCTCCCGCAACGGCTCCGCAAGCACGGGATCCTGCGCCACCCGCTCCACCAGGATGGACCGTGCACCTGCGAGCGCCGCCGCGGCGTCGTCAATCGAATGCCCGGAATTCAGGTACTTGGCGGCCTCGCGCTCCGGGTCCAGATCGGGCCGGCGCAGCAGCGCATCGGCGAGCGGTTCCAGCCCGGCCTCGCGGGCGATCTGGGCCTTGGTGCGCCGCTTCGACTTGAACGGCAGGTAGATGTCTTCCAGGCGGGACTTGGTATCAGCAGCCACGACGGCGGCCTCAAGTTCCGCAGTCAGCTGGCCCTGGGCGGCAATCGCCTCAAGGACCGTACGACGGCGGTCCTCCAGTTCGCGGAGGTACCGGAGCCTTTCGTCGAGCTCACGGAGCTGCGTGTCATCCAGCGTCCCGGTGGCTTCCTTGCGGTACCTGGCGATAAAAGGAACGGTGGAACCGCCGTCGAGCAGTTCCACCGCAGCTTTTACCTGCCACGCCTTCACGCCCAGTTCAGTGGCGATCTGGGCGTAGATTCCGGAATCGGGGTTGGGCGTGGCGGAAGGGCTGTTCGGCTGTTGAGTCACCAGAACATTTTGCCCTACTTCAGGTGAGGGGCCGGTTCAGGGCCGGCCCGTCATTGGCTCAGTTGGCGAAGAACGGGTAATCCGTGTAGCCGGCCGCGCCTGCGCCGTAGAACGTGGTGGGGTCTGCCTCGTTCAGCGGCAGCCCTTCCTTCCAGCGGCGTGCCAGGTCCGGGTTGGCGATGGCGGGCCGGCCCACCACCACGGCATCTGCGTGGCCGTCCGTCACCAGGGCCAGGGCTTCGTCGCGGGAGGTGACCACGCTGAAGCCGGAGTTGACCAGGAACGTGCCGTTGAAGCGGCTGCGCAGGTCCTGGACCAGGGCACCGGTGGGCTCGGCGTGCAGGACGCTGAGGTAGGCCAGGTTCAGCGGGGCAATGCTGTCCACCAGGACCTCGTACGTGGCGCGGACCTCTGCGGCGTTCTCCTCGGAGATGCCCTGGATGCTGTTCTCCGGCGAGATCCGGATGCCCACGCGGCTGGCGCCGATGGCCGCCACTACGGCGTTGACCGTCTCGATCACAAAGCGGGCCCGGTTTTCCGGTGATCCGCCGTAGCTGTCCGTGCGGACGTTGCTGTTGGGGGCCAGGAATTCGTGCAGCAGGTACCCGTTGGCGGAGTGCAGCTCAACGCCGTCGAACCCCGCATCAATCGCGTTCCTGGATGCGGTGACGAACTCCTGCATCACCACGGAGAGCTCGTCATTGGTCAGCGCGTGCGGCACCGGGTACGCCTGCTTGCCGTTGGGCGTGTGGACCTCGCCCTCAATGGCCACGGCGCTGGGCGCAACAATCTCCCGGCCACCCGTGATGTCCGGGTGGGAAACCCGCCCACCGTGCATGATCTGGGCAAAAATGCGGCCACCCTCGGCGTGCACGGCGTCGGTTACGGTCCTCCAGCCGGCAACCTGTTCCTCGGTGACAATGCCCGGCTGCCCTGCGTAGGACTGGCCGTTATGCGCAGGCCACGTTCCCTCGCTGACAATCAGGCCCAGGGACGCGCGCTGCCGGTAGTGCTCAGCCATCAGCGGGCCAGGCACGCCGTCCTGCCCGGAACGGGTGCGGGTCAGGGGTGCCATCACCAGGCGGTTGGGAAGTTCCAGCTCACCAAGGGTCAACGGGGAAAACAGCATGCGCGGTCCTTTCAAAAGGGAATCAAAGCGAAGTGCTACTGAATCTCCCAACCGCTTAAGGCCCGCGACGTATTCCGGATGGGAGGCGGATCACAACCCCATGGCTCGGTGATCGAGCCTGTCGAGATCCCGCCCCGGTGATCGAGCCTGTCGAGATCCCGCCCCGGTGATCGAGCCTGTCGAGATCCCGCCCCGGTGATCGAGCCTGTCGAGATCCCGGTTTCGACAAGCTCAACCACCGGATTCCCGGGTTTCGACAGGCTCAACCACCGGGGACCCCTACTTCTGCGCCGGCAGCACCAGGGCTCCTGTCTTGTCCGTGGACAGGGCGAGCGAGGAGATGAACTGGGGTTCGCCGTCGGGCCCGTCCTGGCCTGAGCGGAGCATGTCCGGGCGTTCGAACTCGATGCCGGTCACGTGGCAGAGCAGCTTGGCGTCGCTGGGGTTGCCGTCGGCGTCGAACATGGGCAGGTCGATCCCGTCATCGGTGCGGCGCAGGTAGTAGCGGCCCTTGGTGAGGACGGCCAGCAACGGGGTGAGCACCAGCGCCAGGCCCACGGCGAAGATGGGCGAGTACGGCTGGACGGCGGCACCGAACGCCCCGAAGAACACAGCGATGGAGACACCTGCGGAAACCAGCATGGACACAAAGCCCACGGGGTTCACGGCGTACAGCATGCCGCGGCGGAACTCCGGCACCTTGGGAGAGATTTTCAGGAGGTACTTGTTGATGGCGATGTCCGCGGCCACGGTGACCACCCAGGCCATGGCGCAGTTGGCGTAGAAGCCCAGAATGGTGTTGAGGAAGTCGAACATGTTGGCTTCCATCAGCACCAGGGCGATTGCCAGGTTGATCACCACGAACACCATGCGGCCCGGGTACGTCTTGGTGATGCGGGTGAAGCTGTTGGTCCAGGCCAGGGAGCCGGAGTAGGCGTTGGTGACGTTGATCTTGATCTGCGAGATGACCACCAGGATCACGGCCAGGGTCATGGCCAGCCAGGCCGGCATCATCTCCTGGTACACGCCCAGGAACTGGTGGACGGGTTCGTTGGCGTGCACGGACGCGGCCGGGTCCAGGGTGGCGATCAGGTAGATGGCAATAAACAGGCCCACAATCTGCTTGATGGCGCCGAAGATCACCCAGCCCGGCCCGGCCAGGATCACCGCGCGCCACCAGGCACCCTTGTTCTCCGCCGTCTTGGGCGGCATAAAGCGCAGGTAGTCGATCTGTTCGGCAATCTGGGCCATGAGGGACAGGCACACCCCGGCGGCGAGCATTACCGACGCAAGGTTGGGTCCGCCGTCGCCCGATTCTCCGGTGTAGGCGAAGAAACTGTCGATGCTTTCCGGGTGCGAGATCACCAGATAACCCACGGGCACCACCATCAGGAGCAGCCACAGCGGGGTGGTCCACACCTGCAACGTGGCCAGCGTCTTCATCCCGTAAATGACCAGCGGAATGATGATCACCGTGGACAGCGCATACCCCAGCCACTGCGGGATCCCCAGGCCCAGTTCAAGTCCCTGCGCCATGATGGACCCTTCAAGGGCGAAGAAGATAAAGGTGAACGTTGCGAAGATGACGTTGGTGACCACCGACCCGTAGTAGCCAAAGCCGGAACCACGCGTGATCAGGTCCAGGTCGATGTTGTAGCGGGCCGCGTAATAGGCCAGCGGAAAGCCCGTGGCGAAGATGACCACGGCGGCCACCACAATGCCCAGGATCGCGTTCACGGTTCCATAGGCGATGCCGATGTTCGCGCCGATCGAAAAGTCAGCCAGGTACGCGATGCCGCCCAGCGCGCTGGTCCCCACCACCCCGGCACTCCACTTGCGGTAGGAGCGGGGCGCGAACCGGAGGGTGTAATCCTCCAGGCTCTCCTTCGCGGCGCTGAGTGCATCAGCCGTGCCCGCCGCAGGCGGAGTACCGGGCACTGGGGTACCGGGCACGGCGGCGGCACTCGCCGCCGTCGGATCCAGCAGTTGGGTGTTCCTCGGGTTCTCGGTCATAAGTGGGCCACTTTCCTCGTCCGGATGTGTTCCCGACGCTATCCAGCGAACTTCACCACCAGGTCAACGCGGTGTTTCGCTGCCGTTACTTCCTCCGGGCACCCCACCAAAACCGGCCGCCGGAGCTTGTAGGCACCCTCCAAAATGGGTTGGCGTGGAGCGCATTAGCGTCGAAGTGGGCCCGACGCAGATGCCGGGCAGACGCCACCCAGAGGAGCACTCTTGAGCCACGCAAGCCCGCAGGAAACCACCGGTTACGCCATTCTGGACGCCGCCCGGCAACAAGTGCTGGAAGCTGGCCTGGGCCTCAGCGAGGCGCAGCTCCTGGAGGTCCTGGAACTGCCGGATGACGCCATTCCCGCGGCGCTGGACCTTGCCCACCAGGTCCGCCTGAAGCACTGCGGCGAGGACGTTGAGGTGGAGGGCATCATCTCCATCAAGACCGGCGGCTGCCCCGAGGACTGCCACTTCTGCAGCCAATCCGGGCTGTTCGACTCCCCCGTCCGCGGCGTCTGGCTGGACATCCCGGAGCTGGTGAAGGCCGCCAAGGAAACCGCTGCCACCGGCGCCACCGAATTCTGCATTGTGGCAGCAGTCCGCGGGCCGGACATCAAGCTCATGAACCAGATCAAGTTCGCCATTGACCGCATCAACGAGGAAGTGGAGATCAACATCGCCTGCTCGCTGGGCATGCTGACGCAGCGCCAGGTGGACCAGCTGGCCGGGTGGGGCGTCCACCGCTACAACCACAACCTTGAGACGGCCCGCAGCTACTTCCCCGAGGTGGTCACCACCCACACCTACGAGGAGCGGCTGGAAACCTGCGCCATGGTCAAGGCCGCCGGCATGGAACTGTGCTGCGGCGCGCTGATCGGCATGGGCGAATCGCTGGCTCAACGGGCAGAACTCGCAGCCCAGCTCGCAGCCCTGGAGCCACACGAGGTGCCGCTGAACTTCCTCAACCCGCGCCCCGGAACGCCCCTGGAAGACCAGCCCATCATGGACGGCAAGGACGCGCTGCGTGCCATCGCGGCCTTCCGCCTGGCCATGCCCCGCACAGTGCTCCGGTACGCCGGCGGCCGGGAACTGACCCTGGGCGACCTCGGCACCCGCGACGGCCTGCTCGGCGGAATCAACGCCGTGATCGTGGGCAACTACCTCACCACGCTGGGCCGCCCCGCCACCGCAGACCTGAACCTCCTGGTGGAACTGAACATGCCCATCAGGGAACTCCAGAAGTCGCTGTGAACGAGGCCAGTACCGGGGTTTCGACAGGCTCAACCACCGGGAGTTCCGGTGATCGAGCTTGTCGAGATCCAGACGGGGTTTCGACGGTTTCGACAGTTTCGACAGGCTCAACCACCGGGACCACCAAGTTCTGCGGTCATTGCGGCGGTGAGGGCCCGACGTCGGACTCCCACCTCGCGTGCGCAGGGCACCTTGCGTTGGAACCGCCGCGCTACTGCCCGCAGTGCCGGCGCCGGATGAAGGTGCAGGTGACGCCGCAGGGGTGGGCAGCCGAGTGCTCCCGCCATGGGCGGTTGTCGTTTTCTACAGAACGTAGAAGAATGGAGGCATGACCTTCACACACGCAGATGGAAACCCGGTCCTGGAACTCAACGACGAGCAGTCCTGGCAACTCCTGGACGCCACGCTTCATGGGCGCCTGGTGGTGTCCGTTGCAGGTGAACCTGACATCTTCCCGGTCAATTTCGTCACCAGCAACCGCAAGATCTACCTCCGTACCGCTCCCGGCAACAAGCTGGCGCAGCTGACCATCAATTCCACGGTGCTGCTCGAGGCAGACGGCATCTTCTCTGACGAAGCGTGGTCAGTGGTGGTCAGGGGTACGGCGCGGGTCCTGGAGAACTCCGCAGAGCTCGCCGCGGTGGAGGAACTCGGCCTGAAGTCCTGGGTGCCTACGCTGAAGGATTACTACGTGGAGATTGAGCCAACCTCGGTCAGCGGCCGGCACTTCCTCCTGGGCGAGCAGCCAGAGCGGGATGTGTAGCAGCTCCTAGACTTAACCCATGGCGGACAAGCTGACCCCTGAGCGGCGCAGCTGGAACATGTCCAGGATCAGGGGCAAGAACACCAAGCCGGAGCTCCTGGTCCGCCGGTTCCTGCACGCCAGGGGTTACCGGTACCGGCTGCACGGCCACGCCGGCGGCCTGAAGCTCCCGGGCCGGCCGGACCTGGTGTTCGCCGGACGCCGCAAGGTCATCTTCGTCAATGGCTGCTTCTGGCATTTCCACGATTGCCGGGTGGGCCGGCACGCCCCGCAGGCCAACGCGGAATTTTGGGAAACCAAACGTACCCGCACGCGGAACCGGGACGCCAGCCAGCGCGCCCAGCTTGAGGACGCCGGCTGGCAGGTGCTCACGGTGTGGGAGTGCGAGCTGAAGGAGACTTCGGCGTTGGAGACGCAGCTGGTGAAGTTCCTCGAGGACCGCTAAGCAGGCTGGTCAGCCCAGCTGGTCAGCCCTGCCGCGCCTGCCGCAGCACCTCGCCCCACGACTGTTCGGCCAGGTCCGCAACGGCTGCCAGGATTTCCGACGGCGGCCGGGACAGGTCCAGGGGGAACTCCACAATGTCGATGTCAGTGTTCAGGACGCGCCGCAGCTTGATCTCGCCGGCGCCAGAATACACCAGCCAGGCGGTGGGAACCTGCAGTGCGGTGCAGTAGGCCAGCATCCGGTAATGGTCCCCGGACAAGGACGCCCCCGCATCCGAGCGGGCCGCGTACCGGGCGTCGTACACCACCACGGGCCGGCCACCCAGGTAGTGCACGGCATCCGGGGTGACGCTGAGCCGGTCGGCATCCTCCACTGCCTCGTTCAGCAGGGCGTTGACCCCCAGGCGGGTGTCGCCGGGATATGCGGCCAGTGCGGCGCGCAGGGCGGTTCCCACGAAGTCGCGGAAGACTTCGGCCATGTCCACCACAAAGGACGCCGCCCGCTGGTCACCCTCTCCGGCCTCGGCTGACGCGTTCCGCAGGATCAGGCCCGCCAGCCGCAGCACCGCGTGGTAACGGACATTCCGCCGGTCCGGTGACCACGGCGGCAGCGGAGCTCCGGACGGCAGCCGGGTGACGCCGTCGAGCTTTCCCTTCAGCTGCCGCAACCGGCTCAGCACATCCGGGCGGACACCGGGCACCTGGCCCATCCGTTCCAGGGCGGCGCGCAGGATCCGGTTCTCCGCGATGTCCGCGCTGAACTCGTCATAGGAGACCTCCAGCGGCACCAGCATGCCCGGGCGGCGGGAAATCTGCTCCGAAATCCGGATCCGACCCTTGACCGTCCGCAGCGACTCCTCCACCGTGAGGTAGCCCTGCAGCACGCCGCGGTTCAGCGCACGCTCCGCCAGCTGGGCCAACGACTCCGCCAACGCGCCCCACAGCTCCGGCGCGGCAGCGGCATGGACGTCGTCCTCCCGGAAGCCCGGCTCCCCCGCATAGCTGAGCAGGAACAGCAGCCGCTCCAGCCCCAGCCTGTCCTTGGGGCGAACGTCCAGCTGCAGCTGCGGCGTCCTCACCGAACCCACCTTGCCCCGCGGCTCCACCCGGTAGAGACCCATCCCCATCGGCGAGACCTGGGCCAGGCCGCTGGAGTTGATAAAGGCGGCCGAACCGGCGTCGAGCTTTTCCACAATGCCGCCGGAGAGCTCGTCCAGCACCACGTGCCGGACGCTTTTCGGTGCGCTACCCGCCACGCTACTGCGCTGCAAGGCGTCCCAGCAGCTGCTCCAGGCCGAACCGCTCCTCAAGCTGCGCGCGGGTCAGCTGGCCGTGATAGTGCTCCTCGAGCAACGGCAGGAGCTCGTACTTCCAGATCCGGCGGAGCCCGGGAACCGACTGCGCGGCCGGCTTCATGAAGTAGGACGGGCCGATCATCAGGTCCCTGTCCCACTCGTCGATCGCCGAGTTCAACGCATCCAAAAGCAACGCCGGAGTGGTGTCCAGGCCGCGGGCTTCAAGGAATCGCAGCAGCGAACCCCGCACAGGCTCCGTCTGCGGGTGCAACTCGATGAACGCGAAACGGCGGCGGATGGCAGCGTCCATCATGGCGATGGAGCGGTCCGCGGTGTTCATGGTGCCGATGATGTACAGGTTGTCCGGCAGCGTGAAGGGCTCGTTGGGGCTGTACTGCAGGTAGATCCGGTCATCCCGGTACTCCAGCAGGAAGTACAGCTCGCCGAACACCTTGGCCAGGTTGGCGCGGTTCATCTCATCGATGATCAGGAAGTACGGCTTCTTCTCGTTGCCCGGCTTGGCAGCCTCTTCCGCGAGCCGGCGCAACGGCCCGGCCACGAGCTTGAAGGACACCTGGCCGTCGTCCGTTTTGTCCGGCCGGTAGCCTTCGAAAAAGTCCTCGTAGGCATACGACGGGTGGAACTGCACCAGCTTGACGCGCTCGTCAGTGCTGTCCTGCGCAAGCTCCGCCGCGAGGTGCTTGGCCAGGTAGGTCTTGCCCGTGCCCGGAGGCCCGTAAAGGACAACCTGGCGGTTCTCCTCCAGCAGGTCCGCGATTTCCTGCAGCGGTTCCAGGTCCATGTGCAGCGACTCCGCGAACGTGGGCGTCAGCCGGCCAAAGCCCTCGGGAACCGCCTCGACTTCCACAGCTCCGCCGGACTCGTCAAGTTCCGGTTCGGCTTCCGCGGGCAGCAGCGCCTCAAGCGCCTGCACCACCCGGGTCACGTCCACAACAATCCCCGGGGTGGCCAGCTGCCGCTGCACATGCCGCGGCAGGTCCGCCGTGGGATGGCCGTCGAACCAGCGCACCTTCCGCCGGAGCCTCCGGTCCTCGCCGTCGCCGTCAGGTTCACCAAGCACGACGCCGGGATGTACAGTTCCGGCGTGCTGGTACAGGACCAGATCCCCCGGCTTCATCACGGTCAGGAACGCGAAAACCGCGGTTTTGGTGTCCTCCCGCTCCACGTAGCCCAGGTGCTTGCAGTCCTCGTCCACGGCGTGCTGGACCACCCCCGCGGAAACTCCAGCCTGCAGCGGGCGGAGATGTTCGACGTCGAGAGTCACCTTCTCTCCGCCGCTCCAGGCCTCCAGCAGCGCGGCCTGGTCCCCGTGCGTCCGCAGCAGCCACGCGCGGCGGCCCGGATCGGTGACCTTCCGCCACTGGCTGACCAGCTGGCGCGAATACCAGTCGATCCGCTGCCCGGCCTGCTCGTCCAGGTGCTGGCGGATGCGGTGGATGTCCGCCGTGATGGCTTCCTCGGTGTCCCCCTTGGCGCCGCCCACCAGCGAGGCGAACGCGTCCCGGATCTCGCGGCGCTCCACGTCCGCCACCACGGGTTCAAAGTAGCTCGGCCACACCAGGTATTCGATGCTGCGGCGGATGGCCGGCTGGTCCTCAGGCGTTGCCGCGGCCAGCGCATGGAACTTCAACGGATCCTTCAGCGCCTTGGTAATGACCGACGGTTCCTGCATGTCCACATGGCGCACAAACCGGCACAGCCACTTGAGCTGGTCACGGATGGTCCAGTTGAACTCTGCGGTGCGGTCCCGGATCACGCCATGGTCCGTCAGCCCCTTGTACAGCTGAACGGGCAGCCTGAGCGGCGGCTCCAGCCAGGACGCGGCCTCGGACACGCGCGCCTGCTTCACCTTGAGGGACTTCACCTCATGGGCCAACGGCAGCGACTGCAAATACAGTAGTTCGACGGCGAGCAGCCGGGCCCCGCGCGACGCTTCAGCCAGGGACTCCCGAAGGTTGGTCATCATGGGCGACTTGGCATCGTCCACCCCGCTGTCCAGCCGCTCCAGCAGCTCGGTGGCCGCTTCCGTGGTCCAGGTCAGCGTTTTGCCATCCAGCGCCGAAGGCTTGCCCTGCAGGCCGGCGCCCAACACAAACCAGGCGGCGTCCTCGATCTCCGGGGACACTCCCGGGGCACGGGTGATGGCGGTCTTTGGCGCAGGAGTCATCCGTTAAATTTACAGCGTGTGCCTGGGAGTCCGCTGCACGGCTGCTGGCGGCGACCGGTTGGTAGCCCGGCTGAGGGCCCGGTCTGGGCCCGGCGTTACGGCTTGGTGGGCGTCTTGAGCCTGCCGAAGATGAAGTAGCCCATTGGCCCGACGAAATTAATGAACGACGCCAGCCGCCAGGCCGCCTTCGGCCCGCGAATCAGTTCTGCGGGCCGCCGGGAAATGTCGCGCTGGGCCAGGATCAGCAGGGTCACCTGGACCACACCGACCGCGATCACGCCGGCGCGCCTGCCCGGCGGCAACTCGCCCCAGGTCTTCTTGTTCTTCAAGCTCGTCTTGCCGGATTTGCTGAACTTGCTTGCCTTGCTGAACTTGCCTGCCTTGCTCGTTCCCATGGTGTTCCCCTCTCCTATTTCCCCGTCCCCTCCCAACTAGGTAGCAGTTGTTCCCCTTTAGAGCGCTCTAAACGGCAACAAGTGCTACCTAGTTGGGAGGTTGGCGCACTCCATCGCGGCAGCCCGGACAATTTCCTGGTCGGTGACCTGGTAGGCGGCGGAATCCGCGCTGCCTACCGCTACGGCCGACGTGTTGCCGGAGACCATGCGCTTGGCGGACAGATGCACCGCCTGCACTCCGGCCTCGTACATGGCCGGGATGTCCGAGGGCTTCAATCCCCCGCCGGCCATGATCTGCAGGCGGCCGTCCGCGTGCTCCGCCATCTTCCGCAGCATGTCGATCCCGGCGCCCGCGGTAGCAGCCTGCCCGGACGTCAGGATCCTGGTGAAACCAAGATCGGCCAGCTCATCGATCAGTCCCAAGGCGTCCGGCACCTGGTCCATGGCCCTATGGAACGTGAGTTCCGCCGTCGGGCTCGTTTCCCTGGCAGCATCCGCCATCCTTGCCACGGCGTCACGGTCCAGGCGGCCGTCCGGCAGCAGGGCACCGACTACAACACCTGCGCAGCCGATTCCCAGCAGCGCTTTGACCTCTTCGACCATGGTGTTGACGTCGTCTTGGGAATAGCTGAAGTCCCCCGGCCGGCAGCGGATCAGTGGGTGCACTCCGGCCGGCTTATCCCCCGGGCCTGCCTCAGACGCCAGCTGCGCCAACCGCTCCAGGGTGGCCACGGCAAGGCCCTGGCTGGGCGTCAGTCCACCGAGTTCCAGCGCGCTGCACAGCTCCACCCTGTCAGCACCGCCCGTAATGGCCACGGCAGCTCCCGCAGCACTCACTACGGCAATTTCCAGCTTCATGCACGCCTCCAGCGTCGAACAGTCCTGCCCGTTACTTACCCGCCAACTGTACTGATCCAACAACGGAAATTACCCAACCAGCCCAGCGCCGCCAGGCCACCAGTTACGCCACGTACGGTGCCAGCAGTTCCTTTTGTTCGGGCGTGAGCCGCTGGACCCGGCCGGTGGCCTCATCCACGAACGCCAGGTGGGTGGTGGCCTTAGCGCAATCTTCCCCCGTGACGGGATCCTTCACCAGATAGTGCACATCAAAACTGGCACCCTTGACGGCGCCCACCCACACCTGCACCTGCGCCGGAATGTTCCGGTACTCCAGCGTCCTGACGTACCGGACCCGGTGCTCCACCACCAGCGTCATCGTGCCTTCCGGAACCGCGTCAAAAAGCGAGACCGGCGGCGGGGTGCCGGGCAGCCCGGCACCCCGTGGCGGTCCGAAGGCAGCGATGCGCGCTTCCTCCAGCATCCTGACAATCTGGACGTTGTTGATGTGCCCGTACGCGTCCATGTCTCCCCAGCGCATGGGCACCTGCACCTCAATGCGCTGCGGAACCGGGTCGCCTTCCCCGGGTTCCGTTGCGCGCGTCAGCTGTGCACCGCCGTCGAATCATCAACCACTGCATCCTCGACGTCGGCACCTGCGAACTGCGACATGTACAGCCGGTAGTACGCGCCCTTCGCCGCAAGCAGCACCTTGTGGTTGCCCTGCTCCACGATCTTGCCGTTCTCCATGACCAGGATGGTGTCTGCGTCCCGGATGGTGGAGAGCCGGTGCGCGATGACAAAGCTGGTGCGGTCCGTCCGCAGCGCAGCCATGGCCTTCTGGACCAGGACCTCCGTGCGGGTATCCACGGAGCTGGTGGCCTCGTCCAGGATCAGCAGTGACGGGTTGGCCACGAACGCCCGGGCAATGGTGATGAGCTGCTTTTCACCGGCGCTGACGTTGTTGCCTTCCTCGTCAATGACCGTGTTGTAGCCCTCGGGCAGCGCGCGGACAAAGCGGTCCACGAACGTTGCCTTGGCCGCCGCCATCACCTGTTCCTCGGTGGCGTCCAGGTTGCCGTAGCGGATGTTGTCGTAAATGGACCCGCCAAACAGCCAGGCATCCTGCAGCACCATGCCCACCTTTGAGCGGAGCTCGGCACGGCTCAGCTCCGTGATGTCCACGCCGTCCAGCGTGATGGAGCCGGCGTTCAGCTCGTAGAACCGCATCACCAGGTTGACCAGGGTGGTCTTGCCGGCGCCGGTGGGACCCACAATGGCCACCGTGTTGCCCGGCTCCGCGGTGAAGGACAGGTTCTCGATCAGCGGCTTGTCCTCGGTGTAGCTGAACGTGACGTCCCGGAATTCGACGTGGCCGTCCGTCTTGGCCGGCAGGTGCGAGGTGGCGGTCTCCACGTCCTGTTCATCGGCGTCGAGGAATTCAAACACACGCTCGGACGAAGCCACGCCGGACTGCAGCATGTTGGCCATTCCGGCCATCTGTCCCAGCGGCTGCGTGAACTCGCGTGAGTACTGGATGAACGCTGTGGCATCGCCCAGCGACATGGAACCGGAGGCCACACGCAGGCCACCCACGACGGCGATGCCCACGTAGCTGAGGTAGGACACAAACTGCATCACCGGGAAGATCATGCCGGACACGAACTGTGCGCCGAAGCTGGCCTTGAATAGTTCCTCATTGCGTTCGTCGAACCGATCCAGGGCGTCAGCGTCGCGTCCGAACACGCGCACCAGGTCATGGCCGGAGAACGATTCCTCGATCTGGCCGTTCAACGCGCCGGTGTTCTTCCACTGGGCGGCGAACAGCTTCTGGCTGCGCGAGCCGATAATGCCCGCAGCTACACCGGAGAGCGGCAGCGCAACCAGGGCGATCAACGCCAGCTGCCAGGACACGATGAACATCATGATCACAATGCCGATCACCGTCAGCAGCGAGCTGACCAGCTGCGCGAAGGCCTGCTGCAGCGCCTGCTGGATATTGTCGACGTCGTTCGTCACCCGGGAGAGGACGTCACCGCGCTGCCGGGTGTCAAAGTAGTTCAGCGGCAGGCGGTTCAGCTTCTTCTCGGTGTCATTGCGCAGCTTCCGGATCACCTTCATGACGATCCGGTTCAGCACGTAGCCCTGCAGCCACAGGAAGATGTTGGCAACGAAGTACATCAGCAGCACGAACGAGATCAGTACGGTCAGCTTCTGGAAGTCGATGCCGGTTCCGGGGATGAGTTCCATCCGGGCGATCATGTCCGCCATCTGGGTCTCCCCCTGCTGGCGGAGGCCGTCCACCACCTGTTCCTTGCTGGCACCGGCGGGCAGTGACTTGCCAATCACCCCACCGAAAATAACGTCCATGGCCTGCCCCAGGACCCTGGGCGCGATGACGTTGAGCACCACCGAGACCACCACCAGGGCAATCACGGCGTAAATTCCCGCGGCCTCGGGCTTCAGCAGCCCCAGCAGCCGCTTTGCGGACGGCCAGAAGTGCTCAGCCTTCTTGGCCGGGACGCCGCCGAACATGTCGCCGTCCGACTCCGAGGGCGTGTACTCTTCCTCGACAAAATCGTCGTCGTCCTCAAGGACGTCCACGACGTCGGTGGCGGAGCTCGTCGAGACCGCGTCAGAATCGGTGGCGGGACCCTCGGTGGTCGAGCTTGTCGAGACCGAGCCGTCGGTGGCCGAGCCTGTCGAGACCGTGTTTTCGGCGCTCATGCCATTTCCTCCACGCTCAGCTGGGATTCAACAATTTCCTGGTAGGTGGGCGAGGTTTCCAGGAGTTCCTCATGGGTGCCGCGGTCCACGATCCGGCCGTTGTCCAGGACGAGGATCTGGTCCGCTTCGGTGATGGTGGAGATACGCTGCGCGACGATGATCACGGTGGCGTCCGCGGTCCTCTCCTTCAATGCGGCGCGGAGCCGGGCGTCGGTGGCGACGTCCAGTGCGGAGAAGGAATCGTCAAACAGGTACACCTTGGGCTTGGTCACCAGGGCGCGGGCAATGCAGAGGCGCTGCCGCTGACCACCCGAGACGTTGGTGCCGCCCTGCGCGATCCGGGACGCGAGTCCCTTCTTCTTTTCCCTGACGAAGTCCTCGCCCTGCGCTACTGCCAGGGCATCCCACAGTTCCTCGTCAGTGGCGTCGGTCTTGCCGAAGCGGAGGTTGTATTCGATGGTTCCGGAGAACAGGTAGGGCCGCTGGGGCACCATGGCAACGCGCTTGGTGATCTCGGCGCGGTCCAGTTTGTTCACGGACACACCGTCCAGCAGGACGTCGCCGCCGGCAATGTCATACAGGCGCGGCAGGAGGGACAACAGCGAGGTCTTGCCGGAACCGGTGGAGCCGATGATCGCGGTGGTCTGCCCGGGCCGGGCCGTGAAGCTGATGTTGCTGAGCACGGGCTCCTCGGCGCCCGGGTAGGCGAAGCTGACGTCGCGGTATTCCACCACGCCTTCCAGCCGCTCCGGGGTGATCGGATCTTCCGGGTCATGGATGGAGGGTTCGACGTCGAGCACCTCACCAATGCGGTCCGCACAGACGGACGCGCGCGGGATCATCATGGCCATAAACGTGCCCATCATGACCGCGATCAGGATCTGCAGCAGGTACTGCAGGAAGGCCGTGAGCGCACCAACCTGCATATTTCCGGTGTCCACACGCTGGCCTCCAAACCACAGGACGGCGGCAGTGGACAGGTGCAGGATCATGCCGATGGCCGGGAACATCAGGACAAACAGCGCACCGATCTTCAGCGAGACCTGGGTGAGCTCCTGGTTGGCCCCGCCGAACCGCTCCGTCTCGTAGGGTTCGCGGACGAAGGCGCGAACCACGCGGATGCCGATGATCTGTTCGCGGAGGACGGCGTTGATGCGGTCGATCTTGTCCTGCATGCTCCGGAACAGCGGCATCAGCCGGACCACAATGTAGCCCACCACCACAACCAGGACGGGCACGGAAACCCACACCAGCCAGGACAGGTTGATGTCCTCGCGGAGGGCCATGATGATGCCGCCCACGCACATGATGGGCGTGGACACCATAAAGTTCAGGCCCATCAGGACCAGCATCTGTACCTGCTGGACGTCGTTGGTGCCCCGCGTGATCAGCGTGGGGGCGCCAAACGCATTGACGTCCTTGGCGGAGAAGCTGGTGACCTTCCGGAACACTCCCCGGCGCAGGTCCCGCCCTACGGCCATGGCTGTCTTCGAGCCAAAGTAGACGCCCGCAATGGCGGTGCCCACCTGGATGAAGGCCACCAGCAGCATCACGCCACCGGTGCGCCAGATGAAGTCGGTATCTCCGCGGGAGACGCCGTCGTCAATAATCTGGGCGTTGAGGCTGGGCAGGTAGAGGGCGGCAATCGTGGACGCAAGCTGGAGGAGAACGACGGCGATAATGTACGGCATATACGGCCGGGAGTACCGCCGTATGAGGGTGAGAAGCATGCCCACTGGTCCTTAGGAAGAAAAAGCGAATTAGTGGTTTCAACGGATACCAGCGGGGTATGACACCGGCAGCCTTCCAACTCTACGAAATCCCTTGGCCAGGCGGAACATCACCGGCTAAAGATCATCCCTTGGACTGATTTCCGCCGGTTTCAGCGGGTTGGATATCCACGGTCCTGCGCAATGGCTTCTCCTTGATGAAAAGCACGGAAACCAGTGCGACGACGGCAATCGCCGCCGAGATCAGGAACACCTCTGCTGTTGCATCACCGTAGGCGGCACGCATGATTTCCCGCACGGGTTCGGGCATGTGCGCCAGGTCCAGGCTGGCGCCGGCTGTTCCGCCCTGGACGGGGATGCCGGCGTCGGCCAGGCCCCGGGTGGCGAGTTCGCTGACGCGGTTGGCCAGGATGGCGCCAAGCACGGAGACGCCGATCGCGCCGCCCACGGAACGGAAGAACGCAACGGAGGCACTGGCCGTGCCGATGTCCTTGGCCCGGACGGTGTTCTGCACGGCAAGGACCAGGTTCTGCATCAGCATGCCCGTGCCAAGGCCGAGGATGGCCGTGTAGACGCCCGACTTCCAGAGTTCGGTGGTGTGGTCCATGGTGCCGCCCAGTCCCAGTCCGCCGATCAGCAGGATGGAACCTGCCACCAGATAGCCCTTCCACTTGCCGATGCGGGAGATCAGCAGGCCCGATGCCACCGACCCGATGAGGTTACCGGCAATCATGGGCAGCGTGAGGAGCCCGGCTTCGGTGGGGGTGGCCCCGCGGGCCACCTGGAAGTACTGGCCAAGGAACGTGGAGGAGCCGAACATGGCGACGCCGACTGCCACCGAGGCGATGATGGACAGCGCGGTGGTGCGTTCGGAGATGATCTTCAGCGGAATGATGGGCTGCTCCACCTTGGACTCCACCAGGACCAGCAGGGCCAGGAGGACCACGCCGCCGCCCACCATCAGGGCGGACTGCCATGAAACCCAGTCGTAGTAGGCGGGGTTGCCGGCGAAGGAGACCCAGATGAGGAGCAGGCTCACGCCGGAGGTCAGCAGGATCGAGCCAAGCCAGTCGATCTTGGCGGGGCGCCGGACGTGGCTGATCTTGAGGGTGACCTGCAGCAGGATCAGGGCGACGACGGCGAGCGGCACGCAGACGAAGAACGTCCAGCGCCAGCCGAGCGGGCTGTCAACGATAAAACCGCCAAGCAGCGGGCCGCCGGCGGTGCCCACGGCCATCACGGCGCCCATGTAGCCGGAGTACTTGCCGCGGTTCCTGGGCGGAATCATGGTGCCGATGATGGCCTGGGCCAGCGCGGTGAGCCCGCCCATGGCAATGCCCTGGATCACGCGGGCCACCAGCAGCAGGCCGATGGTGTCAGAGAGCCCGGCCATCACGGAACCTGCCACGAAGATGACGATGCTGAGCTGGACCAGGACCTTCTTGTTGTAGAGGTCAGCCAGCTTTCCCCAGATGGGGGTGGTTGCGGCGTTGGCCAGCAGGGCCGCGGTGATCACCCAGGCGAAGTCCGTCTGCGTTCCGTGCAGGTCGGACATGATTGTGGGCAGGGCGTTGGCCACGATGGTGCTGCTGAGGATGGCCGTGAAGAACGCGGCCAGCAGGCCGGTCAGCGCTTCCATGATCTGGCGGTGCGACATTTCCGGGGTTTCTTCGCGCAATGCCTCCGGCGCGGGGGTGGCAGTCTGACTTGCCATGGATGTACTCCTAAGAGGTGGTGGTGGGTGTTCCGGCCGCCATTGCCCGGGCTGAAATCCTGAGTGATTCGGTGAGCTTGCGCAGGACGCGGGTGGTCTCGCCGGCGTCGTCTTCGCTCCACTCCCGCAGGAGGTCCTGCAGTGCTGCGACGCGCTGCTCCTCGATCCGGCGGAGCTTTTCGGCACCCGCCGGACTGAGCGCAACCAACTGGGCCCGGCCGTCGTCGGGATCCTGCCTTCGCACGACGTACCCGTGCTCTTCGAGGTCCGCGATGTGCCGACTGAGGACGGGAGCGCTGACGCCGAGCCGTTCGGCCAGCCGCGTTGCGCGGGTCTCCCCCTCCGCGACGAACCGGAGCACGCCCTGGAGTGCGACGCCGGTTTCCTGGCCCTTGGTGCTGGCCGTGGCGATGCACCGGACTGCCCGTTGCAGGTCGAAGATCTGATACACCAGATCCGCCGCCGTGTCCGACTTGACTGCCACCGCCGAGACTCCTTAGTTGTTTGCCTCAAGCAACCATAATACCAATTAGTTGCTTAGGGCAAGTAATGAGTGGTGGATCACGTTCAGCCGGTTAAACGCCGGAAGGCCCCGGTTCCATGGGGAACCAGGGCCTTCCGCCTGTACTGCCGGGGTGTGTCAGTCGTCCAAATGAGTGGGCGCGAACATCTTCAGGAGGGTCTCAACCACGACGACGTTAGGGCCATCCGCGGCGAAGCCCGCCTTCAGCGCGTCCCCCACTTCCTCCGGGGATACCCGGCGGGCCGGAACACCGAAGGCTTCCGCCAGCTTCACGAAGTCCGGGCGGGCAAGCTCGGTGGCAGTGGCTTTGCCGAACGCTCCCACCATGTACTCGCGCAGGATCCCGTAGCCGCCGTCGTCGACAATCAGCCAGGTGACCGGCACATTGTGCTGTTTGGCGGTGGCGAGCTCGGAGATGGAATACATGGCAGAACCGTCGCCGGAAACTGCCAGCACCCGGGACGGGGCGCCCACGGTTTCCAGCCCTACGGCGCCGCCGATCGCGGCCGGGAAACCGTAGCCCAGCCCGCCGGCGCCCTGTGCGGAATGGAACTGGCCGCTGCGGGCGTCCCAGCAGCTCCAGCCCCAATACGAGGAAATGGTCATGTCCCAGAAGGTCTGCATGTCATCCGGCACGGCCTCGCGGATATCGGCCATGAACTTCAGTTCCTTGGCCAGGTCCTGGGACTCCAGCCGGGCCCGGACCTTGGCCAGGGATTCCTTTACCAGGTCCTCAGGCGACGTCCCGTGCCAGCTGGGAGCCGAACCTTGCCGGCGGGCCTCGGGCAAGGCGGCAGCAAGCGCCTCATCCAGGGCGGAGAGGGCCTGGCCGGCGTCGGCACGGATACCAAGGCCCGGCCGGTTCGACTCCAGGACCCTGGGCTCGGCGTCGATCTGGATGATCCGGCCGCGCGGCTCGAAGGTGAAGTAGTTGGAGGTCACCTCGCCCAGGGACGAGCCAATGACCACCAGGACATCAGCGTCCTCCAGGAGGTCCGTCATGTAGCGATCCTCGATCCAGGACTGCAGGGACAGCTCGTGCTCCCACGGGAACGCGCCGTTTCCGCCGGGGGTGCAGATCACCGGCGCCCGGAGCTGCTCCGCGATGGACAACAAGGACTTCTCCCCCTTGCCCCGACGCGTACCGCCGCCTGCGATGATCGCCGGACGTTCCGCCGTCGCCAGCCATTTCACGGCTTCCCGCACCAGCTCAACACGCGGCGGGTTGTCCGCGGCAACCGCCAGCGCGTCTTCCACGGGCGGCACCATGATGGGGTCCAGCAGCACGTTCTGCGGAATCTCGATCCAGACCGGGCCCTGCGGCGAGGAAATGGCTTCCGTCCACGCATCCTGGATGGCCGAAGGAATCCCTGACGCATGCTGGATGAGCCGCTGGCTCTTGGTGACGTTCGCCGCGGAGGCTTTCTGGTCATCAAGCTGGTGCAGCATGCCCTTGCGCCGGGCGCCCAGGCCGTCCAGCGGAATCTGGCTGGCAACCACCACCATGGGCACACCCGTGGCGTACGCTTCCTGAAGCCCGGCCAGCGACGTCAGCGCGCCGGGGCCGGTGGACAGGAACAGGACACCCACCTCGCCGGTGGCACGCGAATAGCCGTCCGCCGCGAACGCGCTGTTGTTCTCCACCCGGGAGGACACAAAGTGCAGGTTCCCGCGGCCCATCGCATCAAAGAGGCCCAGGGCGTGCTGGCCGGGGATGCCGAACACCGTCTTGGCACCCAACGCCTCGAGGGTTTCGACGACGAGGTCCCCGCCGTTGCGCGCATCCGTGCCCTTCGTGGCGGCTGCTGTGCCGGGATCGTAGTCAATCATCGCTGCTACTCCTTGCCGGCGGCGACGAAGCCAGCGGGGCGACGGACTTCCTGGCCCAGCGCCTGCGCGGCGTAGCCGTTGGCAGCCCCGAAGCGGCTGCCCTCAACGGCGTTGTCCGCCATCAGGGTGATGAGTTCGTAGGCCACGTGGCTGGCTGCAACACCGGTGATTTCGGCGTGGTCATAGGCGGGAGCCACCTCAACGACGTCCGCGCCCACCAGGTTCATGCCACGGAAGCCGCGAATGATCTCCAGCAGCTCGCGGCTGGTGATGCCGCCCGCCTCAGGTGTTCCGGTGCCGGGAGCGTGCGCCGGATCCAGGACGTCGATGTCCACGGAAATGTAGAGCGGCCGGTTGCCGATCCGGTCCCGGACCTTGGCAACGGTTTCCAGGACGCCCTGGTAGTAGACGTCCGCGGAGGTGACGATGCCGAAGCCGAAGCGGTGGTCATCGTCCAGGTCCTTCTTGCCGTAGAGCGGGCCCCGCGTACCGATATGGCTGATGGCCTCGGTGTCCAGGATGCCATCTTCCACGGCCCGGCGGAACGGCGTGCCGTGCGTGTACTCGGCGCCGAAGTAGGTGTCCCAGGTGTCCAGGTGCGCATCGAAATGCAGCATGGCAATGGGTCCGCCCGCGCGCTCGGCGGCGGCGCGGAGCAGCGGCAGGGCGATGGTGTGGTCACCGCCCAGGGTCACCAGCTTGCTGCCGTTGGCCGTGAGGTCCAGGGCGTTCTGCTGGACGGTTTCGATCGCTTCGTTGATGTTGAACGGGTTGACGGCCATGTCTCCGGCGTCCGCAACCTGGACGTTCTCGAACGGGCTGACGTCCCAGGCCGGGTTGTACGGGCGCAACAGGCGGCTGGCCTCACGGACGTGGTTGGCGCCGAAGCGGGCGCCGGGCCGGTAGGAAACTCCGGAGTCGAACGGCACGCCGACCACCGTGATGTCCGCGGCGGAAACCTGGTCCAGGCGCGGCAGCCGGGCGTAGGTGGCGGCCCCGGCATAACGGGGAATACGGGCGGAATCGATGGGACCCAGGTTGCCGTTGGCTTCAATGCGCAACTCTTCCAAGATGCACCTTCCTTCGAGGACGATCGGTGGATGTGACTGCCATCATACACTCGAAGTTGCCCAATAAGCATCACCTGTTTACTCGATTGGTTTCGACAAGCTCAACCCCCGGCAGCCGGTTGTCGAGCCTGTCGAGACCCCAAGTAGGTAGCAGTAGATGCCGTTATGAGCGCTCATAACGGCATCTACTGCTACCTAGTTGGGGGGAAGCTAACGGCTGGCTGCGGGGACCAGGACCCAGAGGACCTCGACGGGCTGGTCGGTGGGGTTGACCCAGGTGTGCGGCTCGCGGCCCGGGAAGGTGACGGTGTCCCCGGTGTCCAGCTCGTATTTCTCGTTGGAGAGGATCAGCTCGATTGACCCTTTGATGACGTGCAGGACGTCAACGTCGCAGTCCACGGCGTAGAGCTCGGACTCGCCGCGGCCGTGCGGGGCGATCACGGCCTGGATGATCTGGACGCGGCGCTCGGACCGCGCGGTGAGCAGGCGTTCGGTGATCCCTTCGCCGCCGAGCGAGATCCGCGGGCCGGAGTCGCGCTTGGTCAGATGGGTTTCCGGCGCGGCAAAAAGCTCGCCGATGGAGATGGAGAGCACCTGGCACAACGTCACGAGGGAGGCCACGGACGGCGAGGTGAGGTCCCGTTCCACCCGGCTCAGGAAGCCTTTGGTCAGGCCGGTTGCATCAGCTACCTGCTCGATGGTGAGCCGCTGCGACTGCCGGGCAGCACGGATCCTGGAGCCGATTGCCACGGGGGCGTTACTGGGCTCAACGGGCAGTGCCTTCATGTACGAAACCTTTCACGGCCAGACGCCTGGCCCCAATTACTGGAGCAATCCTAACGGGCCGCGCCCCATATGACGCCGGAGTATTGCCAGTGCGTGACGCACATCGGACCAGCCCGCGTCACATGTTGACTGTTAGCCCAGTCACAACCTAACGTATGAGCAACAACTGTTGCGTATTTGAAATCACACGCCTTCTCCGGCACCCGCATCAAACCCAGGCACCGCGACTCCCCCGGTCGCCCAGCCTCCCACTCCAGGAGCTCCAAATATGGATGCAAGTTTCATCAACATCGCCATTGTGGTGGTGTACCTGATAGCCATGCTGGCCTTTGGCTGGTGGGGCAAGTCCCGCACCAGGAACAACAGCGACTTCCTGGTGGCCGGCCGCCGCCTGGGCCCCTTCCTTTACACCGGCACCATGGCCGCCGTCGTCCTTGGTGGCGCTTCCACGGTGGGCGGCGTTGGCCTCGGCTACAAATTCGGCATTTCCGGCATGTGGCTGGTGGTGGCCATCGGCGCCGGCGTGCTGCTGCTGAGCCTGCTCTTCGCGGGCACCATCCAGAAACTGAAGATCTACACGGTCTCCCAGATGCTCACCCTGCGGTACGGCAGCAAGGCCACGCAGACCTCCGGCATCGTGATGCTGGCCTACACGCTGATGCTGTGCGCCACGTCCACCGGCGCCTACGCCACCATCTTTGTTGTCCTGTTCGGCTGGGACCGTGCGCTGGCCATCGGAATCGGCGGCGCCATTGTGCTGGTGTACTCCACCATTGGCGGCATGTGGTCCATCACTCTTGCGGACCAGGTGCAGTTCGTCATCAAGACTGTTGGCATCTTCTTCCTGATGCTGCCCTTCACCCTCAACGCAGCCGGCGGCCTGGATGGCATCCGCAGCCGTGTGGACGCCAGCTTCTTCCAGATTGACGGCATCGGGCTCCAGACGATCATCACCTACTTCGTCGTCTACACCCTGGGCCTGCTGATCGGCCAGGACATCTGGCAGCGCGTTTTCACCGCGAAGACCCCCACGGTTGCCCGCTGGGGCGGCGCCACCGCCGGCGTGTACTGCATCCTGTACGGCGTGGCCGGCGCCTTGATCGGCATGGCAGCCAGCGTTGCCCTGGTGGATATGGAAATTGAAGCCAAGGACGATGTTTACGCCGTGGTTGCACAGAACCTCCTCCCGATCGGCATCGGCGGCCTGGTCCTGGCCGCGGCAGTGGCTGCCATGATGTCCACAGCGTCCGGCGCGCTGATCGCCGCCGCAACAGTGGCCCGCGCCGACGTCCTGCCCTTCGTGGCCGGCTGGTTCGGCAAGACGGTCAACACCGAGGACACCGAAAACCCTGAACACGACGTCAAGGCCAACCGGATCTGGGTCCTGGCCCTGGGCGTGGTGGCCATCCTGATCGCCATCGTCACCAAGGACGTGGTTGCGGCATTGACCATCGCGTACGACATCCTGGTGGGCGGCCTGCTGGTTGCCATCCTGGGCGGCCTGGTATGGAAGCGCGGAACCGGAATCGCAGCAGCCGCGTCCATGGCTGTGGGTTCCGTCGTCACGCTGGGCACCATGATCGTGCTGGAAATCAACGCCAAGGCCCCGCTGGACGGTGTCTACGCCAACGAGCCAATCTACTACGGCCTGATCGCTTCCGCGGTGGTCTATGTGGCAGTCTCGCTGCTCAGCAGGCCCACCGATCCCGCCGTGATGAGCGCCTGGAACGCCCGGGTAGCGGGAGCCTCCACCGAGGAAATCCGGGAGGAGCCGACGGCGGCAAGCCCCGTTTAGCGGCCGGCACCACCTGGCAACAACTCAAGTAACCAAACGCACGACGTCGGCGCTCCCCACGTGGGGGGCGCCGACGTCGTGCATTAACTGCAGTGCTGCCTATTCAGTGCCGCGGAACTCGTCCGGGTCCAGCGGAACCGGGCGGTCCTCGTCCGGGAGCACCGGGGGCGTGTGAATCACCACGTTGTCTTCGGCGTCAATAGCGTCGTCTTCCTCGTCCCAGTCCTCGTCCACAGGAGTGTCCTCGGCATAGTCGAACGCGGGATCGTATTCGAGGGTGTCCGGTACCGGGAGATCGTTCGGATCTTCTGTGCTGGCCATCTGCAAACCTCCTCACTACTGCGCTGTATGGAGCTGTACCTTCATGACAGCACCGGAGCAACACAGGGTCAAGGAAGTCCTGCGGAGCACTTCCGGAATTGAGGTATACCGAAACCGCCAGCTAAGGAATACCGGCCGAAAATCCGCGGATTTCAGGGGTAGGCTGGGTCCGGCAATGGGGCCGCACCATGTCCTATTCCGAACCAGGAGTTTCTGTGTCCGAGCACAACCAGCCCGCCAACACCCACCCGGGCACAACCGAAAATACGCCCGCACCTACCGCCGCTGACTACCGGCGGTGGCGCCAGTACCTGGCGGACGAACGGGCCGAAGCCGCCGTCTACCGCGACCTGGCGCAGAACCGCAGCGGCGAGGAACGCGAGATCCTGCTGGCCCTGGCCGAGGCCGAGGGGCGGCACGAAGCGCACTGGCTCCGGCTCCTGGGAGACCATGCCGGCAAGCCGCGGCCCGCATCACTGCGCAGCCAGTTCCTGGGTTTCCTTGCCCGGCACTTCGGTTCGGTCTTCGTCCTGGCACTGGCCCAGCGTGCCGAGGGCCGCTCCCCCTATACCAAGGACCCGAACGCCACCCCGGCCATGGCTGCTGACGAGCAAATCCACGAGGAAGTGGTGCGCGGCCTGGCCACCCGCGGCCGGAACCGGCTTGCGGGCACGTTCCGGGCAGCTGTCTTCGGCGCCAACGACGGCCTGGTCAGCAACCTGGCCCTGGTGATGGGCATGGCCGCCTCCGGCGTGGCCAGCAGCGTGGTGCTGCTTAGCGGCATCGCGGGCCTGCTGGCAGGTGCGCTCTCCATGGGAGCCGGGGAGTTTGTCTCCGTCCGGTCCCAGCGCGAACTGCTCGCGGCCACCCGGCCCACCCAGATCACCCTGGCCGCGGCACCGCAGCTGGACCTTGAGCACAACGAACTGCTCCTGGTGTACCTGGCCCGTGGAATGTCCCGTGAGGCTGCAGAACACCGGGTGGCAGAACGCATGGGGCTGCTGAACTGCGACTGCGATCCCAGCCTGTCCCTGCAGCCGGAACTGCCCGACGCCGAGGACCAGCACGAGGCCGTGGGCACCGCCTGGGGCGCGGCTTTCTCCAGCTTCGGGTTCTTCGCGTCCGGCGCCATTATTCCCATCCTCCCGTTCCTGTTCGGCATGACCGGCCTGGCTGCCCTGGTGATGGCAGGCGTACTGGTGGGCCTGGCACTGCTGCTGACCGGCGCCGTGGTGGGCCTGCTCTCCGGAACCTCTCCCCTGACGCGTGGGCTCCGGCAGCTGGCAATCGGCCTGGGCGCCGCCCTGATCAGCTACCTGCTGGGCCTTGTCTTCGGCACCGTGGTGGGCTGACCGGCACCATAGGCGCCGCTCCAACAACGCTCAGCTGAGCAGCTCCACGGCTTCGTCAACGGTGTCCACCAGGAACACCTTGCGTTCCATGGGACGGCCGGCGGCCAGCCGCTCCACCAGGGGCCAGGCCGGATACTTGGTGGTCCAATAGTCCCTGCCCACCAGCACCATGGGCGTTACCGTCTGGACCGCGCCATAGTAGTTTTCGCAGGCGTCCTGGAAGATTTCCTGCACCGTACCCGCCGCCCCGGGCAGGAACACAATGCCGCCGTCGCACAGTTCCAGCAGTACCGCCTCACGCACGGCATTCGCGAAGTATTTGGCGATGTGGGTGGCGAAGTAGTTGGGCGGTTCATGCCCGTAGAACCAGGTGGGGATGCCCACGGACGGCGTTCCGTCCGGATAGCGTTCGACGACGGCAGCCGCCTCGCGTGCCCACGCGGACACTGAGGGCCGGAAGCCGGGGACGGAGGCAAGGCTGGCCAGCGCACTCTCGGTTTCTGCCGGCGTCGTACCGCTGAGGTAGGCACCCAGGTTTGCCGCTTCCATGGCTCCCGGGCCCCCGCCGGTGGCGACCGTCCTGCCCGCTAGCGCCAGTTTCCGGCCGAGCATGGCGGCTGCCGCATACTCCGGGGTGCCGCGCTGGGCCGCGTGCCCGCCCATCACGCCAACGAAGCTGCCGCCGGCCTGCCGGCCCTGTTCAAGGAATTCGTCCAGGGCATCGCCGATGGCGTGGTCGTGCAGGGCTGCGGCCAGGGTGGCAGTGAGTTTGTGGCGCTGGCCCGGCTGGATGCTCCATTGGTAGATCAGCGCGTCCGGGAGTTCCTCGTAAGGCCGTGAATCGAGCCCCGCGTACAGCTCCTGCGGGGCATACAGCCGGCCGCGGTAGGCGTCGAACGGGATGCCTTCCAGCTTCGGAAAGAGCAGGGCACCCTTGCGCCTGAGCCGGTCCTCCACGCCCGGATCGAAGCTGCAGCCAAGGAAAACTGCGCCCTGCACGTCCAGTTCCTCCAAGGACGCGGACCGGCCCCGGAGGTCCAGCGACTGGACGTGCCAGCCGTGGGCACTCCCAGCCCTTTCGGCCAGCAATCCGTCAAAATGCGCCAGGCTTTCTACATCGAGCGTCCGCGGGCTGGGCGTGAGGCTCCCGGAAGGATTCATTCCCCCAGCCTAGCCATTGACGGCCCGTTGACTGCTGCTACCATCGTTGGAAAGAGAGTATGTCCTATCAAGCGAACATACTCCGGCAAGCGTGGAACCTGAGGGGCGTCAATGACGAACAAACTTGGCCTGATCATCGATCGCTCTTCCCCTGTGCCCCTGTACCACCAGGTGGTCCAGGGCATCGAGGCGGCCATCCACAACGGCGTGCTGGAACCGGGGAGCCGGCTGGACAACGAGATCGACCTCGCAGCCCAACTTAACCTCTCCCGGCCCACCATGCGCAAGGCCATGGATGAACTGGTCCGCAGCGGCCTCCTGGTGCGCAAGCGCGGTGTTGGAACCCAGGTGGTGGCCAGCCAGGTCCGCCGCCACCTGGAACTTTCCAGCCTGTTTGATGACCTCACCAACAACGGCAAGAAACCCACCACCGAGGTCCTGAGCTTTTCCCACGGAGACGCGGACGCCGCCACCCTGGCCGCGCTTGAGCTCCCGGAAGGGTCCATGGTGTACCACTTCACCAGGCTTCGGAAAGTTGGCGGCAAGCCGCTGGCCCTGATGGAGAACTGGGTGCGCGATGACATCGTCTCCATCGACGAGGCCACCCTGGCCTCCGAGGGCCTCTACGCCATCCTGCGCCGGGGCGGCGTGAACTTCCGCCTGGCCACCCAACGCATCGGCGCCACCATCGCCAACGACTACCAGGCCGGCCTGCTCGAAACCGAACCCCATTCAGCACTGGTCACCATGGAACGCACCGCCACGGACGACACCGGACGGCGTGTGGAAACAGGCAATCACGTCTACCGCGCAGATTCCTACAGCTTCGAAATGACACTCGTACAGCGCTAACGCAAGGAAAATAACTTATGGCCAACTGGGTCTACCCTCTGGGCACCGCCACTGACGGCGCGTGGGACATCTCGCTCGGCACCTCCGATTCTTCGCTCGCCGTCGACGGCTGGGCCCACACGGGCCTGAAGGTGGCCACCCTGGCCGCGGGCACCGCCGTCGAACTCCCCGCCACCGGTGAGGAACGCATTGTGGTTCCCCTCAACGGATCCTTCACCGTGGAAGTTGATGGCGCCAAGTACCCCCTGCAGGGCCGGGAGTCTGTGTTCCACGGCCCCAGCGACGTCCTGTATTCGGGCATCGACCGTGCGGTGACCATCAGCTCGTCCGACGGCGGCAGGGTGGCAGTTGCCACCGCTCCTGCAGCTGCCTCCTACCCCACCCGGCTGGTGACCGCCGACGAAACGCCCGTGGAACTCCGTGGCGCCGGTAACTGCTCACGCCAGGTGCACAACTTCGGCACGCCCGCGGCACTGGAAGCTGACCGCTTTATTGTGTGCGAAGTGATCACCCCTGCCGGCAACTGGTCCTCCTACCCTCCCCACAAGCACGACGAGGAGAAGGACGGCGAAACGCACCTGGAGGAGATCTACTACTTCGAGACCCGCGTGGCCGCCGGATCCGGAGCCCCTGCCGACGCCGATGCCGTGGGCTACCAGCGCGTTTACGCCTCCGATGACCGGCCCATCGACGTCTCGGCAGAGGTCCGCACGGGCGACGTTGTGCTGGTCCCCTACGGCTGGCACGGACCCGCCATGGCCGCGCCGGGCTACGACATGTACTACCTGAACGTGATGGCTGGCCCCGGCCCGGTCCGGGAATGGCTCATCAGCGATGACCCCCACCACGGCTGGGTACGCCAGACCTGGGACGGCCAGGACATCGATCCGCGGCTGCCGTTCGGCGCCTGAGCGAGCTACCGGTTTCTCTTTTCGCGACAACAAAATGCCCTTTTCGCCGGCCTGGCGAAAAGGGCATTTGTTCGTTTCGGGTCCCCGCTGGTCAGGCGTGGGCTGCTGCCAACGAGACCCGTACCGGAACGCCCGTTGCCAGGGACTCTTGGGCGGCGTCCGCCACCCGCGAGGCCGCTACGGCGTCTTGCGGGGTGCACGGATTTTCGCTTTCACCCAGCGCCAGGTCCACAAACGCCGCCATCTCCGAGCGGTACGCCTGCTCGAAGCGGTCGGCAAAGGTCAGGTGCGGATCGCCGGACGGGAAGCTGACCCCGGGCTCGGCTGAGGCCATGGCAGTTGTTTCGTCCAGACCCACCATCAGCGACCGGCTGGACCCCTGAATCTCCAGGCGGACATCGTGCCCGGCCCCGTTGTAGCGGGTGGCGGACACCGTGCCTACGGTGCCGTCGTCGAAAGTCACCAGCGCCAGGGCGGTATCCACGTCACCCACCTCACCGATGGCTGGATCGCCGTTGTTGGAACCCTTGGCGTAGACCTCCACAATCTCGCGGCCGGTCAGCCAGCGCAGGATGTCGAAGTCGTGCACGGAGCAGTCGCGGAACAGCCCGCCGGACGTTGCCAGGAATTCGACGGGCGGCGGTGTCATGTCGCAGGTGACAGCCCGCAGCGAGTGGATCCAGCCCAGCTCGCCTGCCTGGTACGCGCGCTTCGCCTCAAGGTAGCCGGCGTCGAAGCGGCGCTGGTGGCCAATCTGCACCACGCCGTTTTTCTCGCGGATGTAGTCCAGGACAGGCAGCGCGTCCGCCACGTTCATGGCCACGGGCTTCTCGCAGAACACAGGGATTCCGGCGTCCACTCCGGCCCGGATGAGGTCCGGGTGCGTGCCGGTGCCCGTGGCAATGACCAGTCCGTCCACACCGGAAGCGATCAGGGCATCCACACTGGGCAGGAACTCCGCCCCAACCCGGGCGGCTACGGTCCGGGCGTGCTCTTCTGCGACGTCGGTCAGCTTGAGGGTGACGTTGATGCCCTTGGCCCGCAGTTCCCCGCTGACGGCCGTGATGTTCTCGGCATGCATCACGCCGATGCGTCCCACCCCAACAAGCCCCAAAATGACGTTCTTCATGCGTTTTCCCTCACGTTGATGGTGAATGCTTCGCGGAATGCGGCCAGTGCGGCGTCGCTGTCGCCCTGCGCCCAGGCCTCCATGCCCACGGTGCCGTCGTAGCCGGCGTCCGCGAGCGCCCGGGCCACCGCCCGGTAGTTGATTTCGCCGGTTCCTGGCTCACACCGGCCCGGGACGTCCGCCACCTGGATTTCGCCAATGTGCGGCAGCGCTGTCCTGACCAGTTCGATCAGGTTCCCCTCGCCCATCTGGGCGTGATAGAGGTCCAGCATCATTTTCACGTTGGGGTGGGCGGCGGCTTCCACCAGCGCCAGGGTGTCCTTGGCGCGTGCCAGCGGGATGCCGGGGTGGTCCAGGATGGTGTTGAGGTTCTCCAGGCAGAACGTGATGCCGTGCATTTCGCCCAGCCGGCCCAGCTTTTCCAGGGTGCGGGCGCCAGTGCTCCACATCCTGCCGGTAGTCCGGAAAACGGGGCGGGCGGCCTGGCCGTCAATCAGCTCCGCCGAATGCACCACCATGCGGCTCACCCCCAATTCCAACGCAGTGGGGATCAGGGTCTCCGCGGTGCGCACCACCTCGTCGGCAGTTTCCGCGTCCACCACGCTGCCGGAGGTGTAACCGGTCATGGAGGAAAACACAGCACCGGTTGCCCGCAGCGCACCAATGTCCTTGGTCCGGGAATCCCAGAGTTCGACGTCGAATCCCGCCTCATGGATGCGTTGCACCCGTTCCACAAAGGGCAGGTCCGTGAAGACCATCTCGGCGCAGACCGCCAGGCGCATCAGAGGACAGCCTTCTGGCCCACGGCAACCGGCCCGCCGGCCTGGACGGATTCGATGCAGGCCAGTGCCATGGCCAGGGCGCGGCGGGCGTCAGCGGCGCCGGGCGTGAGGGTGTAGAGGCCCGACGGCGGTTCCGTACCGTCGCGGCGCGCGCGGACTGCCGCCGTGAAGTCAACCAGTTCGTCCGTGTAGGCCTCGCGGAAAAGCTCGACGTTCAGCCGCGGCGTGTCTGCGGAGAGCCCGTCGGCGGTGTAGCGGACGGCGGCCGTTTCTGTGGACCGGCCCGCCTGCACCATTCCCTTGGAACCGAACACTTCGCCGCGGACGTCGTAACCGTAGAGGGCACTGAAG
Source organism: Pseudarthrobacter sp. J47 (assembly GCF_049810315.1). Classification (GTDB taxonomy): domain Bacteria; phylum Actinomycetota; class Actinomycetes; order Actinomycetales; family Micrococcaceae; genus Arthrobacter. Next base: position 930,179 of record NZ_CP187358.1, on the reverse strand, counting down.
TTCGCCTCCGCCACGGCCAGCGCGCCGTTGCTGTAGCGGACGGTGACCACCGCGGTGTCCAGGAACCCCTGGTCCCGCAGGTCCGGCTCAACCAGGGCGTCCGCCACAGCATAGACCTCCACCGGCTCGGCGCCTTCGTTGAACCAGTTGAGGGTGTCGAAGTCGTGGATCAGGGTTTCCAGGAAGATGGTCCAGGCGGGAACGCTGGCCGCGTGGCCGATGCTCCCGGTGCCGGGGTCCCTGGTCAGCGAGCGCAGCAGTTGCGGCTGGCCCACGGTCCCCTGGGCAATGTCCTTCTTCGCGGCCTGGAAGTCCGTGGCGTAGCGGCGGTTGAAGCCAATCTGGAAGTGGATCCCGGCGGCGTCGACGGCGGCCAGGGCCGCGTCCAGCTCGTCCAGGCCCTGCGCGGCAGGCTTCTCACAGAAGACGTGCTTGCCGGCTGCCGCGGCCTGGGTGATCAGGGACGCATGGAAACGTGCGGGACTGGCGATCATCACGGCGTCGATCTCCGGATCGGCCAGGATATCCGCGGCGTCCGCGGTGACCTTGGCACCCCCCAGCCGTGCGGCCACCGCTGCCGCTGATTCCACGCTGGGATCAGCCACGGCGGCAAGGACGGCTCCCGGAACGCGTTGGGCGATGCTCTCGCCATGGAAGGCACCCATCCACCCTGAGCCGATCAGGCCAAGGCGGACGGGAGCGGGAGCCTCAGTGGGGAGCTGGTTGATGTAGGCCATGGGCCCGTCCTTTCGATCATCAATACAAAGGGTGGTCAGGCGGGCTGGTTGACCCTGCCTGGAAAGTCTTCGCTGGGCGCCGTTTTGCTAGGCAGCGTTTCACCGGGGAACGTGATGCCCAGCTGCTGGCGGATCCTGTCCGCAACGGCCATGGTGCGGATGGACGCCGCGAGCGGCCGCTGGGTGGTTTCCGCCTGGCCAGCCGCGATGGCACGCGCCACTGCTGCGGCCTCGTAATGCAGGCCCTCGAAGTGGCCGCCCGCCTGCTCGTCATAACGGAGCCTCCGGCCGTCCGGAAAGCGCACCTCGAAGCCGCCCGGCATGTTGAAGGGCCCGTCGATGCTGAGCGTAGCCTCGGTGCCCACGATGGTTGCCGCGGTGGGTGTGAAGTTATGAAGGTGGGTGTTCATGACGGCCTGGGCGCCGCCGTCGAACCCCATGACCGCGGAGAGCTGGGCGTTGACGCCGGACTCATGCGGCTGGCCGATGGCATGCACGTTCCGGGGTGCGCCCAGGACCTCGGTGATCAACGCCAAGGGGTACGTGCCCAGGTCCAGCAACGGGCCGCCGGCCAAGGCCTCATCAAAAATGCGGTGGGTCCGTTCGAAATACTCGCCGTACTCCGCCAGCACCGTGGTCACCGTTCCCAGCGTCCCGGCGTCGAGCACCTGGCGGATCACGTCGAATTTGGGCAGGAAGAAACTCCACATGGCCTCGGAGGCGAACACCCCCGCGGCACCGGCCCGCCCGGCGATCTCCCGTGCCTGCTCCGCATTCAAGCCGATGGGCTTCTCGATCAGGACGTGCTTGCCGGCCGCGATAGCCAGAAGCGCGGCGTGGTGGTGGACGTTGTGCGGCGTGCAGACATAGACAATGTCCACGTCCGGCGCCGCGGCGAGCTCCTCATAACTGCCGTACGCAGCCGGAACCCCGTACGCCTCAGCGAACGCCTTGGACCTGTCCAGGGAACGGGATCCGACGGCGGCAATCACCTGCCGTGAATGGGCCTGGACGGATTCGGTGAACCGTTCCGCTATCCAGCCGGGCCCCATGATCCCCCAGCGCAGGGCAGGCACATCCATCGAATCCGGGACGAGGGAGGCAGGAAGGGCAGAAATAACCACTAGTAGATCACTTTCGTAAACGCACCGTCGCTGTGCAGCGAACGGATCATGGCCTGGGCAACCTGGGACGCCCGCAGACCGTCTTCGGCCGTGGCGAGCGGGGCAGGTTCGCCATGGTTGAGCGCCGAAACCCAGGCCTGCAGCTGGAGCCGGTAGGCGTCGGCAAAACGGGGCCGCCAGTCGGCCGGGATGCCGGTCCGGGACAGTCCGTCCTGCTGCAGGGCCAGGGCGGCAGGCTCCGGCAACGCAACCGTTCCCTGTTCGGAGACAACCTCGCAACGGGTGGTGTAGCCGTACCGGGCATTGAGGAAAAGCTCCAGGGTGGTCAGAGCGCCGTCAGCGGTGCGCAGCAGCATCACAGCCGGGTCTTTCAGGTCCCCGCTGCTGTACTGCGAGCTCCGCCCCGCCTGCCAGGACACCTCGGTGATGGGCGAGCCCAGCAGCCAGGGAATGATGTCCAGCTCGTGGATCGCGGAATTGGTGATGGCCGACTCCGAGCTGGTTCCCGGACCCGCGGAAGAGTTCCGGCTGACGCAGTGCACCAGCAGCGGTTCGCCCTGCGAGCGCGATTGGACGGCTTCGCACAGGGCAGCGTAGCCGGGATCAAACCGTCGCATAAAACCCATGGACAGCAGGCGGGCGCCTGTAGCTGCCAGGATATCCGCCTCGGCCTGGACCACTTCAAGGCTCTCCAGCAGGGTAGGCGCCAGTGGCTTCTCGCACAGCACCGGCGTCATGGCCTCAAAGCATTCCAGCACCAGTCCGGCATGCGTGGAATCGTGGGAGGCCACCACCACGGCGTCCACGTCGCTCGCGTTGATCAGCTCGGTGGGGTCAGTGGTGATCCGTGCGTTGGGAGGCGCCGCAGCTGCCGCCCGTCCGGCGTCGAGGTCTGCCACAAAGGTGACCTCGGCGCCGCTGACGCTGCCGGAGAGGTTCCTGATGTGATCGGCGCCCATCACGCCGGCGCCGATCACCCCAACCCGGAGGGTCACCCTGCTTTACCGACTTCGGCGACCTCTGCCTGGACTTCCTTCAGGGCGGCGCTGTGGCCACCCAGCTGTTCCAGCTCGTGGGCGAGTTCGGCCAGCTCGGCGCCGCCGGCCATCTGGGCCGTCAGTTCATCCAGCGTGATGTCCTTTTTGTCGTAGTAGCCAATGGACTTTCCGCGCTTGAGCAGCAGGAACCGGTCCCCCACCGGGAACGCGTGGTGCGGGTTGTGGGTAATGAAGATGACCCCCAGGCCCCGGTCACGTGCCTGCAGGATGTAGCGAAGCACCACGCCGGACTGCTTCACGCCCAGGGCGGCCGTGGGCTCATCCAGGATCAGGACCTTGGCCCCGAAGTAGACGGCGCGGGCGATCGCCACACACTGGCGCTCGCCGCCGGAGAGCTGGCCGATGGGTTGTTCAACATCGCGCAGGTCGATGCCCATCTCTGCCAGTTCCTTCTTGGTGATGTCCTTCATTTGCTGGACATCCATGCTCTTGAACGGGCCAAATCCGCTGGTCAGTTCGGAGCCCAGGAAGAAGTTCCGCCAGATTGGCATCAGCGGCACCACCGCCAGGTCCTGGTACACAGTGGCAATACCCGCGTCCAGGGCGTCGCGGGGCGAATCGAACTTCCGTTCCTCCCCCATGATCTTCAGCGTCCCGGCGTCGTGCTGGTGCAGGCCGGCGATGATCTTGATCAGCGTGGACTTGCCGGCGCCGTTGTCCCCCAGGACGCAGGTGACGCGGCCGTTGTCCACGGCCATGGTCACATCGCTCAATGCCACGATGTTGCCGTAATGCTTGCCGACGCCGTCCAGCGCCAGCAGGTGCACCGGGGTGTGCGTCAGCGGGTCCGTTTCGTTTTGGAGCAGTGTTTCCTGGTCGATCTGTTTGGCGTTCATTCTCCGGGCCCCTTACTTCAGTTCCGCGCGGCGCTTGACGATGAGGTTAACGATGGTGGCCAGCAGCAGCATGAGGCCAAGGAAGAACTTGAACCAGTCCGGGTTCCACTGGGCGTACACAATGCCCTTGTTGGCCATGCCGAAGATAAAGGCGCCAATCGCGCCGCCCACGGCCGAACCATAGCCACCGGTCAGGAGGCAGCCGCCGATCACCGCGGCAATGATGTACAGGAACTCGTTGCCCACGCCTTCACCGGACTGCACGGAGTCGAAGGCGAAGAGGTTGTGCATGCCCAGGATCCAGCCACAGAGGCCAACGCCCATAAAAAGGCCGATCTTGGTGGCCTTCACCGGAACACCCACGGCGCGGGCCGCGTTGGCGTCTCCGCCCACGGCGAAGATCCAGTTGCCCACCTTGGTTCGCAGGAGGATCCAGGAAGCCACGGCCACCAGGGCGATCCAGATGAAAACCGTGATCTTGACCTCGACACCGCCAATGTTCACCGCTGACGCGAAGACGGCCTGCGCCGAGGAGAAGCCTTCCATGTCCGAGATGGACGGGGAGGACACGCCGCCGCCGATCATCCGGGTGAGGCCGAGGTTCAGGCCCGTCAGCATCAGGAAGGTGGCCAGGGTGACGATGAAGCTGGGCAGCTTGGTCTTCATCAGGATCCAGCCGTTGACGAAGCCGATGGCCAGGGAAACCAGCAGCGCCAGGAGCACTCCCACCCAGACGTTGGTGCTGAAGTACCAGCTGAACATGGACGCTGTGAGCGCTGAACTGATCACGGCGACGCCGGTGGAAAGGTCGAACTCGCCGCCGATCATCAGCAGCGACACCCCTACGGCCATAATGCCGATCGTTGAACTGCCGTACAGCACGGTGGCAAAGGACGAGGGCTGGAGGAACGTGGAGGAAACGAGGGCGAAGAAGACGAAGAGGACGATTGCGCCGACCAGGGCGCCCACCTCGGGGCGGCCAAGGAGCTTCTGGAAGGGATTGCGGCGGCCGAGCCGTTCATCGACCACGGGAGCTGGGGTTTTGGCGAGTGTCTGGGTCATGGGTTTCTCCTGCTAGGGCGGGTTCCGGAGCCTTGGCGGCTCCGGAACCCGGCACAGAGCATCCTTAGCGGATGCCTTCCTTGGCGAACTTGAGGACGTCAGGAGCCGCTGCCTGATCGATGATCGAAGGGCCGGTCAGCACCGGCAGTCCGCCGCCCACGTGGATCCCGCCGCGCTTCGCCTGCCAGAGGGCATCAACGGCGCCATAGCCCTGCAGCCACGGCTGCTGGTCAACAGTGAAGGCCACCTTGCCATCGATGATGGCCTGGGCCAGTTCACCGTTCATGTCGAAGGAAGCGACCTTCATTTTGTCCTGCAGGCCCAGGGACTCCACTGCCTTGTTGATGGTCAGGGTGAACGGTGCGCCCAGGCCGATGATGGCATCCGCGTCCGGTGTGGCCTGGAGCTTCGCCGTCACCGTGGAGGACACCTGGGTCATGTCCGTCCCCTGGACGAAAAGGTTCTCCGTGCCCGGGATCTTGGACTTGACGCCTGCGCAGCGGGAATCCAGGGCAACGTTCCCCTGCTCCATGATCACGCAGATGGGGTGCTTTACACCCAGCGTGGTCAACTGCTCACCGACGGCGGCACCTGCCAGGTTCTCATCGGAACCGAAGTGCGTGAAAGCTCCGACCTTCTGCCAGACATCGGCCCCGGAGTTCAGGCTGACGACCGGGATGCCGGCGTCGACGGCCTTTTTCAGCACGTCCTTCAGGGCGTCCGGCTTGGCCAGCGTAACCGCGATGCCCTGGACGTTCTGGTCGATGGCCTGCTGGATCAGCTGGGCCTGCCGGCCGCCCTCGGGATCGGAGGTGTAGAGCAGTTCGACGTTGTCCTTGGCTGCCGCTTCTTCGGCACCCTTGCGGAGGATGTCCCAAAAAGTGTCACCGGGGGCTGCGTGCGTAATGAGGGCGACCTTGATGCGTTCGGTCGTAGCCACCTGGCCACCGCCGGCAGCTGCGCCGGAGTCGGCCGGCTTTCCGCCGGTGCTGGAACAGGCGCTGAGGGCGAGCATCGGCACTACGGCAGCGGTGAGGGCTGCCTTGCGCCAGGAAAATTTTGCCACGTGAATCTCCTTTGATGTCAGTCCCGGGCTGCCACTTTGCAGCCTCCGGAATACTGCCTACGTCGATCATGGTGACTTACGCCACAGAAGTCAATACTTTGTCCTGACATTAGGATGTATTCACGTAATAAGCGGTGCATTTGTTCTCCAAAACAAGAAGGGCAGCCCCGGCGCCGGTGCGCCAGGACTGCCCTTTGGTGGTGGCAAACCCTAGGGAACAGGGGTTTGTGCCACATCCGGCTTCACGCCGGCGATGTTCTTGAAGTAATGTTCCAGGTCCTCCAGGCTCTTGCCCTTCGTCTCCGGAATGTACTTGGCGGCGAACAGGATCGCCCCGACGCCAAGGACTGCGAAGAAGAAGAACGTGTTGGAGAGCCCGATGGCCGCAAGGAGCTGCGGAAAGCCGAAGCCCACCAGGAAATTGACGATCCACAGCACAAACGCCGAGGCTCCCATACCCAGCCCGCCCATCTTCAGCGGGAAGATCTCGGAAAGCATCAGCCAGGTGACCGGCGAGATGGCACCCTGCTGGAACGCCAGGAAGGTCACCGTCAACGCCAGGATCACAAAGCCGCGGCCGGTCCCCTCCGGGAGGACGAGCGAGAAGAGCCCGATCAGGACCAGGGCACTGGTGGTACCGATCTGGCCGGTTATGAGCATCTTGCGGCGCCCCACCTTGCCCAGGAGCCAGATGCCCACAAACGTGGCCGCCACGGAGATGACGCCGTTGGCGATATTCGCCGTCAGCGCGGCTTCACGGCCAAATCCTGACTCGGACAGGATCTGGGTGCCGTAGTACATGATCGAGTTCACGCCGGTGATCTGTTGGATGACCGCCAACCCGATCCCCACCATAAAGATCCGCCGCAGCCACGGAACGCCGAGGTCCTTCCACGAGCCCATCTTGGACTTGTAGTCCTCAACGGCCATGGCCTTGACCTCTTCGAACTCCTTCCGGGCCTCCTCCTGCGCCCGGATGCGCTGCAGCACGCTGAGTGCCTCGCCAAAACTGCCCATGGAGGCGAGCCAGCGGGGGCTCTCGGGCATAAAGCTCATCCCGATCCAGAGCGCAATGGCAGGCAGGGTGGCGATGACCAGCATCCAGCGCCAGATGCCGCCGGCTTCCCCGAAAGTGTTGCCCAGGTAGGCGTTGAAGACAAAGGCCAGCAGCTGGCCGGTGACGATCATCAGCTCGTTCTGCGTGACGATCCGTCCGCGCCGGTGACTCGGTGACACTTCGGCGAGGTAGACGGGGACCGTCACCGAGGCACCGCCGACGGCGAGTCCCAGCACGAACCTTGCCAGGATCATCACTTCGGTGTTCGGTGCGAAGGTGCAGGCGAGGGTGCCCACCAGGAAGGCCATGGCCAGGACCATGATCATCTTGCGGCGGCCGTTCCGGTCCGCCAGGCGGCCGCCGAACAGTGCACCGAAGGCGGCGCCGAACAGCAACGAGGACGTCACCAGGCCTTCGGTCAGCGGCGTCAGGCCCAGATCCTCCTGCATGTACGGCAGGGCGCCGTTGATAACGCCGGTGTCGTAACCGAAAAGCAGGCCGCCGAACGTGGAAATGATGGTGACGGTGCGCAGCGCCCGTTTGTGGTTCCGGGCGGGCATCTGGGTGTTGTTGGGTGATGCAGCGGAGGAGGCCGTCATACGCTCACCTCCCGGACGTAGCGGTTGATGGTGTCCAGCTGGTAGCGGGACACCTCATCCGCGTTCTCGTCCTCTGCGAAAACGCTGGACACCATCACGGTGTTTTCCTTGTCCAGGAAGCCGATTTCCTTCAGGCCGCCGAAAAATTCGTCCCAGTTGACGTCGCCGTCGCCGATCTTCAGGTGCTGGTGGACGCGGACCGCGTTGCCTGGCGGGTTGGTGATGTACCGCAGCCCGTGGGACGCATGGTGGTTCATGGTGTCCGAGACGTGGACCAGGCGCAGCTTGTCCCCCGCGGCCCGCATGATCTCCAGCGGCTTGTTGCCCATGTGGAACGTGTGGGACGCGACGTACACCATGCCGATGTTGGGCGAGTTGACGCCCCGGATCACGCGCAGCGCAGCCAGGCCGTCCTCCACGAAGTCATCCGGGTGCGGATCGATCAGGATGTCCATGCCTTCGCGCTCGATGATCGGCAACAGCTCCTCCATGGACCTGTAGAAAGCCCGTTCGGACTCCTCGGCCTTTTCCGGCCGGCCGCTGAACTCGGTGTTCATGGTGCTGACGCCAAGGTCCACGGCAATGCGGATGGCGCGCTTCCAGTACCGGACAGCTGCCTCACGGGCGTCCTCGTCAGGCCCTGACCAGCGCAGGACGGGCAGCACCGAGGCAATCTCGACGCCGGCGTCCTTGCAGGCCTTGTTCATCAGGGTGACAAGCTCGTCGTCGGCCTTGGGGTGGTTGTAGAACGGGATCATGTCCGCGTGCGGGGTCATCTGCAGGTATTTGTAGCCAAGATCGGCTGCAACGCGCGGGAACTCCAGCAGGCTGTGGCTGTGGTGGTACGGGGTGGGATCCAGGGCGATCTTCATCATTACTCCTTGGTGTACAGGTCCGGTTTGCTGTTCAGCTGGACCTTGACCTTTTCGCCGGACTTCTGGGCCTCGACGCCGGCCTCGCAGCAGGCAGCGGTGGCGTAGCCGTCCCAGGCGGTGGGACCGCCGATCTGGCCACGCAGGGCAGCATCCACCCAGGACTGGACCTCGACGTCGTAGGCAGCGCCGAAGCGCTCCTCGAAGCCGGGCGTGACGTTGCCGCCCCACTTGCCGGCGGACTGGACGTACGGGCCGGAGTCCCCTCCGATGCTGACAATGCCGTCCTCGAAGGACGCCTGCGTGGCCACCTGGTAGCCGAACTTGGCGTTGACGTAGATTTCGACGTCGGCCAGCACACCTGATTCGGTTTCCAGCAGCACATGCTGCGGATCGTGCTGCCCGGCCGGTGCGTTACGGGTGGGCTTGCCCAGCCGCACCTGCACGGAGGTGATTTCCTCGCCGGTGAAGTAGCGGATGGCGTCGAACTCGTGGACCACGGAGTCGTTGATCAGCATCTCGTTCGTGAAGCCTTCGGGCGTGGTCGGGTTGCGGTGCTGGTGGTGCAGCATCAACAGCTCCCCCAATTCGCCGTTGGTGATGATCGAACCCAGCGCCGCGTATTCGGCGTCGAACCGGCGCATAAAGCCCACCTGGATGCGCTTGTGGCCCAGGGCGGTCTCCGCCTGGACAACCTTCCACGCGCTCGCGGCGTCCGGGGTCAGCGGCTTCTCGCAGAGGATCGGGAAGTCCTTTTCCAGTGCCTTGTACAGGATTTCCTCGTGGAGGAATCCGGGGGTGGCGATCAGCACGGCATTGACGTCACCGTTGTTCAGCGCCTCGTCGGCACTTGCCAGGGCGACGGCGCCGTCGATCCCTTCGATGGCAGCCTGCGCGCGGGCGAGGTCAACGTCCACGACGGCGGCCACTTCGGCTCCGTGGATGCGGGTGTTGAGCCGCTTGATGTGGTCTGCACCCATGCGGCCTGCGCCGATGACGGCAACGCGGAGAGTCTGTGTCACTGTATCTGTCCTTAGATGGGGTTCGGTTAGGTTAGCTGACCCGCGTGCGGGAGCCGCAGGAGAGCAGGTAGTTGCGGGTGCGCTTGGCGATCGGCATGGGCACGTCGAACGCCACCGGGTACATGTCCTGTTCCACGATGCCAAAGATGGGCCGGTTCAGGGCTTCCACCGCTTCGATGACGGCCCGCAGGTCCGGGAGGCCGTTCGGCGGCTCGGTCATCACGCCGGCAAGGTTGGCCGCTGCCCAGGTCATGTTCTTCTCGTTGACCTCCGCCAGGACCTCCGGGTTGATCTGCTTCAGGTGCAGGTAGCCGATGCGGTCCGGGTGGTTCTTGATCAGCTCAAGGCTGGATGCGCCGCAGTATTCGGCGTGGCCGGTGTCCAGGCAGAGGTTCAGGTACTGCGGGTCCGTGGAGGCCAGCAGGGTCTCGATGTCCTGCTGCGCGCCGACGTGGGAATCGGCGTGTGAGTGGAACTGCTGGTGCAGGCCGAAGTCCTCCAGGAGCACCTTGCCCATCCGGTTGTGCCCGGCGAAGAGGTCCTCCCACTGCTGGCCGGTGAGCTCGCCGTTCTCCACGGCTTCACCTGTCACGTCATCACGCCACATGGCGGGAATGACCACAATGTGTTCGCCGCCCATGGCCGCCGTCAGCTCCGCCACCTTGCGGGCCGGTTCCCAGGCTTCGTCGTACTGCTGCGCACCACGGTGGAAGGCCGTAAAGACGGTGCCCGCGGTGACCTTCAGGTCCCGCTGCTTCAGTTCTTCGGCAAGGCGGGTGGGGTCCGTGGGCAGGTAGCCGTAGGGACCCAGCTCGATCCACTTGTAGCCGGACTCCGCAACCTCATCCAGGAACCGCTCCCAGGGGGTCTGCTTCGGGTCATCCGCGAACCAGACACCCCAGGAGTCCGGTGCGGTGCCAATGATCAGTTTGTTCTCGACGTCGGTCATGACAGCGCTGTCTTTCAGTTGGAGGGGAAGTTGTAGGAGGCGCCGGAGGCGTGGGTGGGTTCGGGCCAGCGGGAGGTGATGACCTTGCCGCGGGTGTAGAAGGAGACGCCTTCGGGGCCGTAGATGTGCTTGTCGCCGAAGAGTGAGTTCTTCCAGCCGCCGAAGGAGTGGTAGGCCACCGGGACGGGGAGCGGGACGTTGATGCCCACCATGCCGACAGTCACTGAACGCTGGAAGGTGCGGGCGTTGGCACCGGAGGACGTGAAGATCGCTGTGCCGTTGCCGTACGGGTTGGAATTGATCAGCTTGATGCCTTCGGCGAGGTCGGCCACGCGGACCACTACCAGGACGGGGCCGAAGATCTCCTCGGTGTACGCGGTCATTTCGGTCTTCACGTGGTCGATGACCGTGGGGCCAACCCAGAAGCCTTCTTCGTGGCCGGGAACCACCAGGTCGCGGCCGTCCACCACCATGGCCGCGCCGGCGGCTTCGGCTTCGCTGACGATCTTGACGATGCGTTCCTTGGACGCCGGGGTGATGACCGGGCCCATTTCGGCGTCGGGTTCGGTGCCGTTCTTGACCTTCACGGCCAGGGCGCGCTCCTCGACCTTCTTGACGATCAGGTCTGCGGCATCCCCGACGGCGACGGCAACGGAGATGGCCATGCAGCGCTCGCCGGCGGAACCGAAGGCGGCAGCGGCCAGGTGGTCCGCGGCGTTGTCGAGGTCGGCGTCGGGCATCACGATCGCGTGGTTCTTGGCGCCGCCCAGGGCCTGGACCCGCTTGCCGTGCTTGGTGGCGGTCTCGTGGACGTACTGGGCGATCGGGGTGGAGCCGACGAAGGAGATGCCGTCCACGTCCGGGTGGGTCAGCAGGCCGTCAACAGTTTCCTTGCCGCCGTGCAGCACCTGGAACACGCCGTCCGGCAGGCCTGCCTGCTTCCACAGCCGGGCCAGGAGCATGGGCGCGGAGGGATCGCGCTCGGAGGGCTTGAGGATGAACGCGTTGCCCGTGGCGATCGCCATCGGCGCCATCCACAGCGGCACCATCACGGGGAAGTTGAACGGCGTGATGCCGGCAACCACACCCAGGGGTTCGCGGAAGGAGAAGACGTCGATGCCGGTGGAAACCTGGTCCGAGTAGTCGCCCTTGAGCAGCTGCGGGATGCCGCAGGCGAATTCGATGACCTCCAGGCCGCGGCCGATCTCGCCCTTGGCGTCGGAGAGGACCTTGCCGTGCTCGGCGGTGATCAGCTCGGCGAGTTCATCCACGTGGGCGGCCACCAGTTCGCGGAACTTGAACAGGACGGCGGTGCGCTTGGCCAGGGAAATGTCCCCCCAGCTGTCCGCTGCTGCACGGGCGGCCGCGACGGTGTTGTTCAGGTCCGCCTCGTTGGCCAGGCGAAGCTGCGCGGAAACCTGGCCGGTGGCCGGGTTGTACACCGGCTGGGTACTGTCGCCTTCGCCGGACGTTTCAGTGCCGTTGATGAAGTGGTTGATGGTGGTCAATGTGGTCGTCGTCGACATGTGCGGACTTCCTTGTCGTGTGGCTAAGGGCCGTGTGGCTTGTGGCTAGGGGCCTTGTGGCTGTGTTCGGTGCTCGGGTCAGCCGAGCAGCTTGCGCTGCCGGCTCTTGTGGTCGGTGTAGGTCTTGTAGGCCTGCTGCGTGGATTCAAGCTCGGAGACCTGGGAGACGGGGACGTCCCACCAGGATTCGGAGCTGGGCGCATCCAGCAGCGGATCGGACTCCACGTGGATGACGATCGGTCCCGTCTCCGGGGCTGCCTTCGCTTCCTTGATGGCCGCACCCAGTGCTTCGATCACGTTTTCGCCCGGTTCAATCCGGATGACCCTCGCACCCAGCGATTCGGCGTTGGTGGCGAGGTCGATCGGCAGGTTCTCGCCGGCGTCGAAACTGTGCTGTTCCTTGTCCAGGACGCGGTACTGGGTACCAAAACGCTGGGAGCCCAGTGACTCCGAAAGCGATCCGATGGAGGCGTAGCCGTGGTTCTGGATCAGAACCACAATCAGTTTGATGCGCTCTGCGACGGCGGTGACCAGTTCGGTGTGCATCATCAGGTAGGAGCCGTCCCCCACCATCACCACCACGTCCCGGTCCGGGCCGCCGGCGGCGGCTTCGGCCAGTGCCGCACGCTTGACGCCGAGCCCGCCGGGGATCTCGTAGCCCATGCAGGAGTAGGCGTATTCCACGTGGTAGCCGAACGGATCGCGGACGCGCCACATTTTGTGCAGGTCACCTGGCAGGGAGCCTGCGGCGCAGATGACAACGTCGGTCTCGTCCATGGCCTTGTTGGTGGCCCCGATGATTTCGTTCTGGGCCGGGAGCGGCGTGTAGCGGGTCTCGAACGCTTCATCCACGATCGCGTCCCAGCGCTTCTTTTCCGCGGCGATCTGCGATTCGAGGTCTGCGCCCACGCGGTAGCCGCCCATGGCCTGGTTGAGCTTGACCAGGGCCTTGCGGGCGTCTGCGACGATCGGCAGCGAGGTGCCGTGCTTGTACGCATCCAGCGGGGCCACGTTGATGTTCACGAACTTCACGTCCGGATTCTGGAACGCAGTGCGGGAGGCGGTGGTGAAGTCCTCGTAGCGGGTGCCGATCCCGATGATCAGGTCCGCTTCGGCAGCCAGGGCGTTGGCCGCCGTCGTACCGGTTGAGCCGATGGCACCCAGGGAGAGCTTGTGGTCCCATGGCAGCACGCCGACGCCGGCCTGCGTGTTGCCCACCGGGATGCCGGTGAGTTCCGCGAAGGCTGCGAGTTCCTCGTTGGCGTAGGCGTACAGGACGCCGCCGCCGGCAATGATCAGCGGGCGCTTGGCAGCGCGAATCGCGTCAACAGCGCGGCGGATATCCTCATCCTCGGCCTCCGGGCGGCGGATCCGCCATTCACGCTCGGCCAGGAATTCCTCCGGGACGTCAAACGCCTCGGCCTGGACGTCCTGCGGCAGCGAGATGGTGACGGCGCCGGTCTCGGCCGGATCCGTCAGGACGCGCAGGCCGTGGTGGAACGCGGAGAACAGCTGTTCCGGCCTGGAGACGCGGTCAAAGAACCGGGACAGCGGGCGGAAGGCGTCGTTGACGGTGATGTCGTAGGCGTACGGCAGTTCCAGCTGCTGCAGGACCGGGTCCGCAGCGCGCGTGGCGAAGGTGTCGCTGGGCAGCAGCAGCACCGGCAGGCGGTTGGTGGTGGCCAGCGCGGCGCCGGTGAGCAGGTTGGAGGAACCCGGGCCGATCGAGGTGCTGATCGCGAAGGTCTGGCGGCGCCGGGTGTGCCGGGCATAACCAACAGCCTGGTGGACCTGGGCCTGCTCGTTCCGGCCCTGGTAGTACGGCATGATCGCAGGGTCCAGCTGCTGGTACTGCTTCAGCGCCTGCCCCACACCGGCCACGTTGCCGTGCCCGAAAATGCCGAACGTGCCGGGGATGAGCCGTTCCCGGTACTCCTGCGCACCAATGCGGTCCACCGTGTACTGCCTGGAGAGATATTCGACGACGGCCTGGGCCACCGTCATCCTACGCGTTGCAGTTCCCATGTTGATTTACTCCGATACTTTCACGGACGACGTTTTGTTGAGCAGCGAGGCCGCGGCGGCAACAGCGCCGGCCACGTCCCCGTCCTGGGGGTAGAGCAGGGTACGGCCCACGGTCAGGCCCTGGACTCCGGGCAGCGCCAGCGCGGCTTCCCACGTGGCGAAGACCTCGTCCTGGGTGCCGTCCGGGTCTCCGCCAAGGAGCACGGTGGGCATGGTGGTCGCAGCCATCACGCGTTCCATGTCCGCCACCACGGGAAGCTTCATCCAGGTGTAGGCGCTGGTGGAGCCCAGTCCCTCGGCGATGGCGATGGACTTGATGACGGCGTCAGTGGAGAGATCGTTGCGGACCTTCCCGTTTTCCCGCACGGAGAGGAACGGCTCCACCATGGCAATCAGCTTGCGCTCTGCCAGGGAATCAATGGCCTTGGCGGTGGCTTCCAGGGTGGCCACAGTGTCCGGATCGCCCAGGCAGATGCGGGTCAGCATCTTGCCGCCGTCCGCGCCCAGGGCTTCCAGGGCCGCGGCGGTATGCCCGGTGAAGCGGTCGTCGAATTCGTTGATGAGCCCGGTGAGGCCGCCACGGTTCATGGAACCAAACACCAGTTTGCCGTCCAGGGCACCCAGCAGCAGCAGGTCATCCATGATGTCCGGTGACGCCAGGACGCCGTCCACTGCCGGGTTGGCCAGGGCAATCTGCAGGCGGTCCAGCAGCTGGCGGCGGTCCGCCATGGCCACGGGATCGGAGCCAACAGCCAGGGCACCACGGGCCGGGTGGTCTGCAGCCACGATGAAGTTCTGGGTCCCAGCCTTGACTCCCGGGTGCGGGCGGCGGGCCTTGGCTGCCCGGGCAATGGCGTCGGGATCCTCGAGGCGGATGGTACTCAGGTGCTCGTAGCGGCGCGGATCAGTGTCGGCTGAAGTACCTGGGTTTCCTGGGTTGCGTGCATTGTCAGTGGTGGCGGGGCTCAGGGTCACAGTGCTGCTCCTTCGGTGGCGAACTGCCCGGGACGCAGGCGGCCGCGCTCGGCGAGGAGCGAGATGACCTCTTCCGGCGTCGGCATGGCGTCTGCGCAGGACAGGCGGGATGCCACAATGGCACCGGCCGCGTTGGCATAATCCAGGATGTCTGCCAGCGGCCAGCCGGACAGGAGTCCGTGGCAGAAGGCGCCGCCAAACGAGTCACCGGCACCGAGTCCGTTGACGGTTTCCACGGGAACTGGGGCGGAGACCACACGCTCCGTGCGGGTTTTGGCCATCACGCCTTCAGGCCCAAGCTTGACGACGGCGATCTCCACTCCGGCGGCCAGCAGGCGGTCTGCCTGCTCGTCCGGGGTGCCCTCGCCAACGGCTACTGCGCATTCCTTGTCGTTGCCGATTGCGACGCTGACGTGCGGCAGGATCCTGGCCACCTGTTCACGGGCTTCCTCTTCAGAAGCCCAGAACATGGGCCGGTAATCCAGGTCCAGAATGGTGAATTGCCCCGGGGCCAGTCCCGTGCGGGGGCGGGCCTGGTGTGCCGCCAGGTGCGCTTCGCGGCTGGGCTCCTGGCAGAGGCCGGTGACCGTGGACCAGAAGATCCCGGCTTCGCGGACGGCGTCCAGGTCCAGTTCGCCGGCCTTGATCTGCAGGTCAGGGGCGGTGGGAGTACGGCCGTAGAAGTAGAGCGGGAACTCGTCGGTGGCGGGCTTGATCGCGCAGAACGTGACGGCAGTAGGCCATTCCTTGACCGGTGAGACGAAGGAGTCGTCCACGTTGAACTTGCGCAGTTCCCGGTGCAGGTAGGTCCCGAAGGCGTCATCGCCGGTACGGGTAATGACCCCTGAACGGCGGCCGTGCCGTGCTGCGGCTACGGCCACGTTGGACGGCGATCCGCCGAGGTACTTCCCGAAGGACGTCACGTCCTCCAGGTCAACCCCAATATCGTTCGGGTAGATATCAACGCTGATGCGCCCGATGGTAAGCAGTTCATGGGTCACGGTGGTCGCGGACCTTTCTTCATTGAACTCGGTACCTATGACAGTTGGAGCTCCGTGTGGCTGCCCCCGTGAGCGGGAACACAATCACTACTTTGCCCTAGAATCCATGTCCTGTCAAAGGTTTGTACTGACATATTGACAACTTGCATTTGGCCGTCTTTTGCAGCCCTTCAGGCAAGTCCCCGGGCGGCGCGCGCCGGCATCGCGGCGCGCACTGGCGGACCGGCCTACTTCGCAGGTACAGCCAACTCGCCGGTCACGTACTGGGCGCGGCCAAAACCGAAGGACCAGTCCCCCGCCGTGTTCTCCACATAGCCAATAAAGACGTCCGCGCCGTCAACGCCGGCCGCTTCCAACCGGGACGCCACAGTGGCGAACAAACGCTCCTTGGCTTCCTGGCTCCTGCCGCCCTGGGTGAAGATCTGGATCATCACCACACCGCCGGTCCGCTCGAACCCGAGCCCTGCATCCTGGGCAACAATCTGCCCATCCGGGTGCTCAGTGATGATGTGGAAGTAGTCGCGTTCGGGAATCTTGTATTCGGCCAGGATGGCGTCATGGATGGCCCGGCTGATTTTCTGCAGTTCTTCGGTGCTGCGGCCCTGGTTCAGATCAATACGCACGAGAGGCAAGGGATATCTCCTAAGTAGTTTGTCCTGACATACTAACAAACTTACTCCACGGCATACAAGCGTTAAATGCGAAGCGGAGCCATCCGGACCCACCCATAGGGCAGTCCGAACAGCTCCGCTGGGGCGGCTTCCGGAACCTAGCCGGCCAGAAGGCGGGCGTCTGCAGCCATCAGCGCGGCAACCTCGGCCGGCAGCCCCGCCCCTGACGCAAGCTCAGCCTCCGCTGCGAGCGCCGCCCAATCGGCCTTGTCGATGAGCTTCAGGAGCTTGTCCCGGACCTTGGAATCCGCGCCTTCGGATACGGCCAGCAGGTACAGGCCCGAAACGGAGGGAGCTACGGTGAAGGTGATCTCTGCCGTAGCCACCCCGCCGGCACCCGTTGCCGTGGCCGCCAGGGTGTGCGTCCCGGGAGTCAACGAGTTGGTGGCAACAGCCGCGCCCTCTTCCACGGCGTTGCCGTCCAGGGTCAACGCAACGTCCCCGGCATTGGAACTCACGACGGCGGGAACTACTGATGTGCCCCGGCCGTACGTGGCGCCGTCGGCACCGGAGGGAAAGCTGACGGTGGGCGCCGGAGACGCGGCAGCGCTCTGGTAGCCCACCAGTGCCCCGGCGCGGTTGGTGATGATGCCATCCACTCCGGCCTGGGTCATGACTTTCCATTGCTCGGCAGAATCCACGGTGTAGGGCATCACGGCGATCCCGGCGTCGTGGAGTTCCTTGATGGCGCCCGGGCGGGCGGCCAGCGCCGACCAGCTCGGGTTGTAGGTCACCACGCCATACTGCTTCGCGGCCGCAACAACATCGGCGTCCAGTGTGCCCCGCAGCAGGCCAAGGCGCAGCGTGGGTGCGTATTCGCGGGCATACTGCAGGACGTTCGTGTCGAAGCTCTGCAGGATGGTGTGGTTCTCCAGGCCGCGTTCGCGCACCATATCGATGATGCGCTGCACTTCCGCCCGGGTTTCGGGTCCCTTGACCTCCAAAAGAATGCCACTGCCTTCCGCATCACTTTGGTCGAGGAACTCAGCAAGCGTGGGGACCTTGGCCCCGGCGTAGGCAGGTGCGAACCAGGAGCCCGCTTCAAGTCCGGCAATGTAACCGGAAGTCAGGTCGGACACGTTGCCCGTGCCCGCAGTGGTTCGGTCCACACTGCCGTCGTGGATGACCACCGGAACGCCGTCGGCTGAGGTGTTGACGTCCATCTCCACCCAGTCCGCACCGGCCCGTCCTCCGGAGAGCAGTGCCTGGAGGGTGTTCTCCGGAACCACGGAGGACAACCCGCGGTGGGCGATCACAGCGGGCCGGCCGCCATCTCCCACCAGCAGCGATTCCGTGTCCGGCAGTTGCGTGACGGTGATGTCGTCATAGGAAACGGTGGCGCCATTGTTCACAAAGCCCAGCACGCCGGTATCGGTGCGGATCAGCCGGTTCGTTTCCATCATTTTCTGCCCGTTGAAGTACCACGCGGCCTTGCGTCCACGGACTTCAACGGCCACCTTCACGTCGGTCCCGGTACCGGCAGCGGTGGGTGCCGCCGTCGTATCCGTCACGTTCCAGCTGTTGGCAGCGGTGCGTTCGGCGAATTCCAGTCCGTTGGCGGCCGTGGTGCCGGAGCGCATGGTGGCGATCCAGTACGGAACAGTGCCGTCCGGTTGGATGTCCACGCCGAGTGCTGACCAGCGGCCGGCATTGAGCACGTTCTCGAACCGGACGGTGGCTTCGAACCTGTAGTTTTCCAGGTGCGGTCCGAAGGTGATCCGGGACAGTTGGGACGTGGTGGCACTGGTTCCATAGAGACGGCCGTTGTCCACTTTCCAGTCACCTTCGACGGCGTTGAAGCTTTCCGGCAGGCCGGCGCCGGAGAAGTCCTGGGTGTAGGCCACAGTGGGCTCGGTGACCGGAGCGGCGGTGGCGGGCAGTGGGGCGAGGGCGACGGCGGCAATCGCTGCGATCGCCGCGAGTGCCGCAGACGCTGTGCGGCGGAGGGTTGAGTTATTCACCCTGCCGAGGGTAGGGCCCACGGGTTCCGCGTGGGTGTGGTCCGGGTGCAGGCAGCCCATACGGCTCATGAACGGAGGGTTAAAACCCTTGCGCCACCCTCCCCCGGCGTTCTATCCTTAATCAACCAAGTCATTGATCAACCAATACATTGATTACCCGGTCGGTGACGAGGGCGGCGAGTGGAACGGGAGGTGGATCATGGAACCGGACAACCAGGCACTGCTGAACGCGGCCTTTATGGCGCTGGCAGACCCGGTGCGCAGAAGCATCATTGCCCGGCTCAGCCAGGGACCCGCCACCGTGAACGATCTCGCCGAACCGTTTGCCATCAGCAAACAGGCAGTGTCAAAACATATCCAGGTCCTCGAACAGGCCCAGCTGGTTACCCGCTCACGCGACGCCCAGCGCCGGCCCGTCCACCTGAATCCCGAGCGGCTTGAGGCACTCACAGCCTGGATCGGCCAGTACCGGCTGGTCCGGGAAGAGCAATTCCGCGGCCTCGATGCCGTCCTGCGTACCAACGCCGCACCCAGCGGCCAGCACACTAAGGATGCATCATGAGCAATGCACTGAAACTCTCCGTCCCCGAGGGACAGCCTTTTATCGACTACGAGCGCGAATTCGACTTCCCCGTGGAAGAGGTGTTCCGCGCCCACAAGGAGCCGGACCTGATTGTCCAATGGCTGGGCCCGCGCGGCTACAAGATGGACATCGACCACTACGATTTCCGCACCGGCGGCAGCTACAGCTATCTGCACACGGGACCGGAGGGCGTCCCCTACGAGTTCAAGGGCATCTTCCACACGGTGCGCGAGAACGAGTTCGCCATCCAGACCTTCGAATTCGGCGGATACCCGGACGTTGTCAGCCTGGAGTTCATGACGTTTGAGGACCTGGGCAACGGCCGCTGCAGGCTGCGCGGCCACTCGGTCTACCCCAGCCAGGAAGCCCGCGACGGCATGGCGCAGTCCGGCATGGAAGGCGGCATGAGCGAAGGATACGAACGGCTGGAGGAACTCCTGGCCGGCGTCAAGGCCTAGTTCCCTTAAAGTACGACGACGGCCGGTTCCTTCCGTGTGGAAGGAACCGGCCGTCGTCGTAAGTAAATCCGGTGGTCGAGCTTGTCGAGACCGGGGTCTCGACAGGCTCGACCGCCGATGAGGCCTAGAGGGCTGCGTAAACTTCGCGCAGCAGCTTGGCGGTCTCCGAAGGCGTCTTGCCAACCTTCACGCCGGCAGCCTCGAGGGCTTCCTTCTTGGCCTGGGCGGTACCGGCGGAACCGGAAACGATGGCGCCTGCGTGGCCCATGGTCTTGCCCTCGGGCGCGGTGAAGCCTGCCACGTAGCCAACAACGGGCTTGGTGACGTTGGCCTTGATGAAGTCGGCTGCACGCTCTTCGGCGTCGCCGCCGATTTCGCCGATCATCACGATCGCCTTGGTCTCCGGGTCAGCTTCGAACGCGGCCAGGGCGTCGATGTGCGTGGTGCCGATGACGGGGTCCCCGCCAATGCCGATGGCGGTGGAGAAGCCGAGGTCCCGCAGTTCGTACATCATCTGGTAGGTCAGGGTGCCTGACTTGGAGACGAGGCCGATGGGGCCCTTGCCGGTGATGTTGGCGGGCGTGATGCCTACCAGTGCTTCGCCGGGGGTGATGATGCCGGGGCAGTTCGGTCCGATGATGCGGGTGATCTGCTTGCCGTCGGCGTCAACCTTGGACTGGGCCAGTGCCCAGAACTCGGCGGAGTCCTGGACCGGCACGCCTTCGGTGATAACAACAACGAGGCCGATTTCGGCTTCGATGGCCTCAACAACGGCGTCCTTGGTGAATGCCGGGGGGACGAAGACGATGGACACGTCCGCGCCGGTTTCGGCGATGGCTTCCTTGACGGTGCCGAAGACGTGGATGTCCTGGTCGCCGTGGACAACGGTGCTGCCGGCCTTGCGGGCGTTGACGCCACCGACGATGTTGGTGCCGGCCTTCAGCATCAGGGCGGTGTGCTTGGTGCCTTCGCCGCCGGTGATGCCCTGGACGATGACCTTGGAGTCTTTGTTCAGATAGATAGACATGTTTTCTTTCCTAGATCTCGACAGGCTCGATCAGCGGGCTGCGTTGGCGAGCTCGGCAGCCTTGTCGGCGCCCTCGTCCATGGTGGCGGCCAGGGTAACCAGCGGGTGGTTGGCCTCGGCCAGGATGCGGCGGCCTTCCTCAACGTTGTTGCCGTCGAGGCGGACTACCAGGGGCTTGTTGGCGGAGGAACCAAGCTCTGCCAGTGCGCCGACGATGCCCTTGGCAACGGCGTCACACGCGGTGATGCCACCGAAGACGTTCACGAACACGGACTTGACCTGCTCGTCGCCGAGGATGACGTCCAGGCCGGCGGCCATGACCTCAGCGGATGCTCCACCGCCGATGTCCAGGAAGTTGGCGGGCTTGACGCCGCCGTGGTTTTCGCCGGCGTAGGCTACGACGTCCAGGGTGGACATCACCAGGCCTGCACCGTTGCCGATGATGCCTACGGCGCCGTCGAGCTTGACGTAGTTCAGGTCCTGCGCCTTGGCCTTGGCTTCGAGGGGATCAGCTGCATCCTTGTCCTCGAGCTTGGCGTGGTGCGGGTGGCGGAAGTCGGCGTTCTCGTCGAGGGAGACCTTGCCGTCCAGGGCGACGATGTCGCCGGCGCCGGTCTTGACCAGCGGGTTGACCTCCACCAGGGTGGCGTCTTCCTTCTTGAAGACATCCCAGAGCTTGAGGATGACGTCGGCGACCTTGCCGCGCAGTTCCTCGGAGAAGCCTGCGGCAGCGACGATCTCGTCTGCCTTGGCCTGGTCGATTCCGACGGCGGGATCGATGGCAACCTTGGCCAGCGCATCCGGACGTTCGACCGCGAGCTGTTCGATTTCCATGCCGCCTTCAACCGAGCACATGGCCAGGTAGTTGCGGTTGGCCCGGTCCAGCAGGACGGAGAAGTAGTATTCCTCGGCAATGTCCGCACCCTGGGCAATCATCACCTTGTTAACGGTGTGGCCCTTGATGTCCATGCCCAGGATGTTGGTGGAGTGCTCCAGTGCCTCGTCCGCAGACTTGGCCACCTTCACGCCGCCGGCCTTGCCGCGGCCGCCAACCTTAACCTGTGCCTTGACGACGGTAACGCCGCCAATCTTCTCGGCAGCTGCTTTTGCTTCTTCAGGGGTGTACGCCACGATGCCGGCAAGCACGGGTACACCGTGCGCCTCGAACATATCGCGCGCCTGGTATTCAAACAGGTCCACGGTTTAGTGTCCTTCTACGTCGAAGTAGTTTCTGTACAGTCGGGCACCATCGAAGACGATGACCGGGCTGCGGAATTGCATGTGCCGCCAGGCCTGTTGGAAACGAGCCACGCGGCGTAATGCTCCATGGGGAACTCTAGTCCTTCGCGGGGACCAGCCCGACCTAGACTACCGGTTATGTGAGTAAGCACACTATTCTATGAAGCGTAGAAAAACCGCGCGATCACGGGGTTTTTGGGGCCGTTCCTGTGGCATCCGGGACGGCTGTGGGCTCCGCGGGCGGGGCCGAAAGAAGTTCGTATTTGTCCTTCGCCACGAAGAATCCAACACCTGCGGAGACGTTCCCGCAGGCCACGCCCCCGTTATAGGCGGAGCACCGCAGCCCGTTGCGTTCCAGGTTCTGCCCGTCAGGGAGCACCACCAGCTGGGAAATGGGTCCGCCTGCCTGCCCGTTGGGCCCGTATTCGGCTTCCATGCTGGTCACCCCTGTCCTGCATTCGCCGTACCGGGCGCTGTCCGGCAGTGCGATGGCCGTGCCGCCCAGGTACCCCATGTTGGTGCCAGCGCAGTCGCTGGTGACGTCCGCGGATTCAGGCTTGGGATAGCGGGCCAGTTCGCAGTGCGCCGCGGGAACGATGGGCAGCTTGTTGTTGGCGGAGTCTGCGTAATTGTTGGGTTCGTATGGAAGGTTGACGTGCTCGCCACGGACCGAAGTCAGAGAGCACACAATGTTGCGGTCTTCCGTCACAAAGCTCAGCAGGCCCTCCCCCGCGGAGTATGGCTCAGGGTCCGCCAGCGGCGCCTGGGCCAGCTGTTCCAGTGCCGGCAACGGGGCGGGCGGAACGTAGTTGGGATCCTCCTGGCTGATGCTGCAGGACGTTAAAGCCAACAGCACGACGGCGGCACCCGCCATCAGCGCGCCCCGCAGTGAGTGCCGCCGCACCTAGGCCTCGACTTTGGTCAGTGGCGCGTAACGGAGCAGCAGCCTTTTCTCCCCCACGCTGAACTTCACCTTGGCCACTGTTTTGTCTCCGGCGCCTTCCACCGCGAGCACGGTGCCGTTGCCGAAGCTGGTGTGGTTGACCTTGTCCCCCACACTGACGGCGATGACTTCCTTCTGCGGCTGCACGCGGTTCTTGGCAATGGCGGCCGGGACGTCCGCGTTGAAGCCCGCGTGCGAATCGGCGCCAGCGCCGCGCGCCGCTCCGGCTCCCCAGAACGAGCCGCTGTAGCGGTTGGAGCCAACGCCTGCACCGCTCCCCCAGCCTCCGACGCTGCGGCTGGTGCCCTCACGCTTCCACTCCACCAGGTCCCCGGGGATTTCCTCGATGAACTGGCTGGCGGGGTTGTACTGGCTCTGGCCCCACAGGTTCCGGACTTCCGAGCGGGTGATGTAGAGCCGCTTGCGGGCACGGGTGAGGCCAACGTAGGCCAGGCGGCGTTCCTCGGCGAGTTCCTTGGGGTCCGTGGCCGAACGGGAGTGCGGGAAGATGCCGTGCTCCATGCCGGTGAGGAAGACCACCGGGAATTCCAGGCCTTTGGCGGTGTGCAGCGTCATCAGCGTGACCACGCCCAGGCGGCGGGCTTCCGCGACGGCGGCTGCGGCCTCTGCCTCGGTGGCTCCCGGGGCGTCGGGGATCTGGTCAGCATCGGCAACGAGGGAAACCTGCTCCAGGAAGGCTTCCAGCGTTCCCTCGGGATTCTCCTGCTCGTATTCGCGCACCACTGCCACGAGTTCGGCGAGGTTCTCCACGCGGGATTCGTCCTGGGGGTCCGTGCTGGCGCGCAGTCCGGCCAGGTAACCGGTCTGTTCCAGGACGGCCTCCAGCGCTGCGGAGGCTCCGGAGCCGGCAGCCACTACGGCGAGGTCGTCCAGCAGTTTCACGAATCCCTGGACCGCATTCACGGACCTGGTGGCCATGCCGGGAGCCTGGTCCGCGCGCCGGGCAGCGGCCATAAACGAGGTCCGTTCGCGTTCCGCAAGCGAGGCAATGGCGCCTTCCGCACGGTCCCCGATGCCGCGCTTGGGTTCGTTGAGCACCCGGCGGAGGTTGACGTCGTCGTCAGGGTTGACCAGCACCCGCAGGTAGGCCAGGGCGTCCTTGATTTCCTTGCGTTCGTAGAACCTGGTGCCGCCCACCACCTTGTAGGGCAGGCCGACGCGGACCAGGACGTCTTCAATGGACCGCGACTGGGCGTTGGTGCGGTAGAAGATGGCAACGTCACCGGGGCGCAGGCCGTCCTCGTCCTGGAGCCTGTCGATCTCCTTGGCGATGAAGCGGGCTTCCTCGTGTTCGTTTTCGCCCACGTAGCCGATGATCTTGTGGCCGTCCCCCTCCGCCGTCCACAGGCGCTTTTCCGGCCGGTTGGGGTTGCGGGAGATCACCGAGTTGGCGGCGCTGAGGATGTTCTGGGTGGAGCGGTAGTTCTGCTCCAGCTTGATGGTGCGCGCCGTGGGGTAGTCCTTGGAGAACTCCACGATGTTCCTGATGTCCGCGCCGCGGAACGCGTAGATGGATTGGTCCGAATCGCCGACGACGGTCAGCTCGCTCGCCTGCTCACCCTCACCCACGATTTCGCGCACCAGGGCGTACTGCGCGTGGTTGGTGTCCTGGTATTCGTCCACCAGCACATGCCGGAAACGGCGCCGGTAGGACTCGGCGAGCGCCGGGAAGGCCCTGAACATGTAGACCGTCTGGGCGATGAGGTCATCGAAGTCCATGGCGTTGGCCTGCCGCAACCGCTG
This sequence comes from Pseudarthrobacter sp. J47, assembly GCF_049810315.1. GTDB lineage: Bacteria > Actinomycetota > Actinomycetes > Actinomycetales > Micrococcaceae > Arthrobacter. Next base: position 905,624 of record NZ_CP187358.1, on the reverse strand, counting down.
GGTGTAGCCCTTGAAGACCTGGGCCACAGCGGATTCGAAGGGATCGTTGTGGTTGGCCGAGGACCAGTAGGCGTCGTCGTCAATCAGTTCGTTCTTGAGCGCGGAGATCTTGTGTTGGATGGCCTTGGGCGCGAACCGCTTGGGATCCAGTTCCAGGTTCTTGGCCACCAGGGTGATCAGGCGCAGGGAATCCGCGGAGTCGTAGATGGAGAAATTGGACTTCAGCCCGACGTTCGCGGCTTCGCGGCGCAGGATCCTGACGCAGGACGAGTGGAACGTGGAGATCCACATGGCTTTGGCGCGGGGTCCCACCAGCGCCTCGATGCGTTCGCGCATCTCCGCGGCGGCCTTGTTGGTGAAGGTGATGGCCAGGATCTCGCCATGGTGGGCCCGCTTGGTGGCAATGAGGTAGCCGATCCGGTTACTCAGCACGCGGGTTTTGCCTGACCCTGCGCCGGCCACGATCAGCAACGGCCCGCCGGCGTGTTTGACTGCTTCTTCCTGCTGCGGGTTCAGCCCCTCCAGGAGCTGCGCCGCGTTGAGGGACGGCGTCCTTGCAGGCTCCGCACCACCGCCCAGTCCCGGCCCGTCCCCGGCGCTGAAAGCACGGGTCTGGGGGCGTGCGGCAGCACTGGGTGCGGCCTTGAAGGGGCCGTTGGAGTAAGGGTCAAACAACATATCCATGGTGTAGACAAGTCTAGGCGCTGGGTCAGACAGCGAAGGTCCGCTACCCCACCCGCCCGGTCTCGAGGGCCGCACGCAACTGGCGTACCGCCGTCGGGCTTCCGGCCATAAACCACTCCAGCCCGTTGATGGAGACGGTGTCCGTGGCCCCGCCGGAAGCCTCCACTATCGCTTTGCCCGGCAGCCAGTCCCATTCCGGGCAGCTGTGCTGGAACCAGGCGCCCAGCTCGCCGTCCGCCACCCGGCCGAGGTCGCAGGAACCTGAGCCGAGCATCCGCAGCGCTGCCGCTGAGACAGCCGCGGCGTGCCACGGCATGGCGCACATGGGGTCCGCCAGCCACAGCGGATGGATGTAGGTGGCCGCGCCGATTTCAGCCAGCGGGCGGTCGCCGCGGAGGCCATCGGCGCCGAACGTTGCCAGGGCCGAATCGTTAAGTGTTGCGGGCCGGCCCCTGCCGCCCAGCCAGAGTTTGTCCTCTTCCGGCTGGTAGATGGCGCCCAGCACGGTCCCGGCGGCGTCCTTCAGCGCAAGGGCCGAGCACCAGTAGCTGGAACCGTGCAGGAAGTTGTACGTGCCGTCCACGGGGTCGATCACCCAGGTCCGGCCGCTGGTGCCGGCGAAGGCCGCCCCTTCTTCCCCCAGCACTCCGTCGTCAGGCCGGCAGCGGCGAAGCTGCTCCAGCACATACGCTTCAGCCGCGTGGTCAGCGGCGGTTACGACGTCGGAAATTGAGGTTTTGCGTTCGCCCTGCAGGCCCGCCATCCGCATCAGGAGGGCCAGCTGGCCGGCTTCCCGGACCAGGGCTGAAGCGAGCGCGAAGTCGTCGAGGGCGGGATCAAGGTCAAGGGTGCTGTGCCTGCCGGTGGTCATGGAATCAGTCTAGGCGGGGCGATAATGGAAGCTATGGCCAAGACCCCAGCGCAGCGGATGAAGAAGCACGGCAACAAGGCTGCGGTGCCGCAGCATCACCTGCCGCCGGTCCTGAACCCCACCACCACCCGGACCCCGCAGAAGGCCGGCAGCAATGCCAGCCTGATCCTGATTGCAGGCGTGGTGGCCAGCCTTTTCCTGTTCTGGTACCTGCACCTGCTCACGCTCAACCAGCTCTCGCAGCTTTCCGGCGGCCTGGCCATGCCGGACTCACTGGTGGGCGGTTTTGATGCCGCCTACATCGGGCAGCTCCGCGATGCCATGGACAGTGACGCCCGCGGCCAGCTGAACTACGTGCACAAGACTGCCGGCGTCCTGTTCCCGCTTCTTTTCGGCTTCACGTGGCTGCTGCTGATCGGTACCAACGTTGCACGGAAGGTGCTGCGGTGGATCCTCTGGGCGGTGCCGCTGCTGTTTGTGGTGGTCCGCTTGTGGGGCAATGCAGTGATCGACGGCGTGATGTCCAGTGAAACGCTCGACGCCGGCCAGGTGGCCCTGGCGTCCGGCCTCACCGTTGCCGGCTGGGTACTGCTGGTGCTGAGCCTGCTGGCCGGTGGTGCCGCGGTGTTCCTCAACTCCGCAGGCGCCCGTTCACGGAAAGCTGCTCAGCCTCCCGCTGAATAGGCGGCAGCCCGCAACCGGGCCCGGTGCCGGTGGACGCGCCGTGCCACCACCAGTCCCGCAGCGGCCATGCCCAGCGTGACCGGGTAGGCCATCAGCCGTTCCAGCAGCCCGGGCAGCGGGACATTCATTGCGGTGATCCCGCCGACGGCCAGCGCTGCGAGGGAGACTGCCCCGCACCCCAGCAGGAACCACGCCCACGGGGTCTGCCGCAACCAGAGGAAGCCCAGCACCAGCAGCGCCAGCGCCCCGGCCAGGAAGTATGCCACGGCGCCGGCGAAATGCAGCGTGGATCCGGCATCTTCCGGGACCAGCCCCACCACTACCGTGCCTGCCCCGGCGGCCGCGGTAAGGACCCTGACGGCAACGGCGGCCCACCACGGACTGCGGTGGGCTGCGCCGCGGCCGGGGGCCACCAGCACTCCCGTCCGGGCCGCTACGCACAAAAGTCCGGAAGAGAGCAGCAGCGCGCCCAGCAGCATGCCCAGCCCCTGCACCACAAATGAGGCATTCATCAGCCAGTTCAGCGGCGAGCACACGTTCCGGCCATCGTAGATCCCGCAGTGCAGGGCGCCGAGATCGCTGATCAGGCCGGTGGAGCGGCTGTAGGGCGCCGGTCCGGCCCACGCACCGATCACCGCGGCCTCCGCCGCAAAATACTGCAGGACGCTCAGCACGGACCACGCTCCGATGTACGCCCGGGTGGACGCGGTGTCAGGGATATAGGCCACGGTGCCGGCTGGACTCATGGTTTGAGCGTAGTACCCCCGGTACCTTGTATGCTGGTATCCGTGCCCGGGCCGTTTCGCCCGGTCGCAGGCCCTCGTAGCTCAGTGGATAGAGCACGGCTCTCCTAAAGCCGGTGTCGTTGGTTCGATTCCAATCGAGGGCACTTGATCCCGCAGAATCCCCGCATTGTTGTCTCCGCCGTCTGCGTCTATGACGCCGCCGGTCGCCTGCTCACCGTCCGCAAACGCGGCACCACCAAGTTCATGCACCCGGGCGGGAAACCGGAAGCCGGCGAATCAGCTGTTGAAGCTGCAGCAAGGGAACTGGCCGAAGAAGTGGGCATTGTGATTGCCCCCGCGGACCTCACCCTGCTGGGCACCTGGATCGCGGACGCCGCCAATGAGGCCGCCACGGACATCGAAGCAACAGTCTTTTCCGCGCCGGGCGTCTGGGATGCCGTGCCGTCAGCGGAGATCGCCGAGATCCGCTGGCTGGATCTGGACGCAGCCCTGCCGGAAGACCTCGCCCCGCTCCTGACGGACCACGTCCTGCCGGCGCTGAAGGCCTAAGCCCCGGCGTCCTCGACGGCGGCCGTGGCCTCCGCGAACTGCGTCCTGTACAGCTCGGCGTACCTGCCGGACGCCGCCAGCAGGTCCAGGTGGGTGCCCCGCTCCACAATGCGGCCGTCCTCGACCACCAGGATGAGGTCTGCGGCGCGGATGGTGGAGAGCCGGTGGGCGATCACGACTGCGGTCCGGCCTTCCAGCGCGGCCCCCAGTGCCGCCTGCACGGCAGCCTCGTTGGTGGAGTCCAGGGCGGCTGTCGCCTCGTCCAGGATCACAACGCGGGGCTGGCCGATCAGCAGCCGGGCGATGGTGAGCCGCTGGCGTTCGCCGCCGGAGAGCCGGTAGCCGCGCTCGCCCACCACGGTGTCCAGGCCGTCCGGCAGTGAGCGGATCATGGGCTCCAGCCGGGCCTGCCGGATGGCTTCCCACATCTGCTCGGTTGTGGCGTCGGGCCTGGCGAGGCGAAGGTTGGAGGCGATGGATTCGTGGAACAGGTGGCCGTCCTGGGTGACCATGCCCAGCGTCGCGCGCAGGGCCTCGAACGTGGCGTCCCTGACGTCCGTCTCGTGGGTGCCGACGCCAAGGCGCACGGCTCCGGAGTCGACGTCGTACAGCCGTGAAAGCAGCTGGGCGATGGTGGATTTGCCGGCCCCTGAGGAGCCCACCAGGGCAACCGTCTGGCCCGGTTCCACGCGGAAACTGATGCCGTGCAGCACTTCCTCGCCGCCGCGGGTATCCAGGGTGGCAACGTCCTCCAGGGAGGCGAGCGAGACCTTGTCCGCGGCAGGGTAGGAGAAGCGGACGTCGTCGAACTCCACGGCAACGGGCCCCGCGGGGATGGCCACGGCGTCCGGCTTCTCCTGGATCAGCGGCTTCAGGTCCAGGATTTCGAAGACGCGCTCGAAGCTGACCAGGGCGCTCATGATTTCCACCCGGGCGTTGGACAGTGCGGTGAGCGGCGCGTAGAGGCGGGTGAGGAGCAGCGCCAGCACGACGACGTCGCCCGCGGCCAGCTGCCCCGTGATGGCGAACCAGCCGCCCAGGCCGTAAACCAGTGCCAGCGCCAGCGCGGAGACCAGCGTCAGCGCGGTGACGAAGGTGAACTGCAGCATGGCGGTGCGGACGCCGATGTCCCGGACGCGGCCGGCGCGTACCGCAAACTCGTGGGATTCCTCGTCCGGACGGCCGAACAGCTTCACCAGCGTGGCGCCCGGAGCGGAGAAGCGCTCGGTCATCTGGGTGCCCATGGTGGCGTTGTGTTCGGCGGCTTCGCGGCGCAGGTCCGCCAGCCGCGAACCCATCCGGCGGGCGGGGATCAGGAAGACGGGCAGCAGGATCATGGCCAGCAGCGTCACCTGCCAGGACGTGCCCAGCATGACCACCAGGGTGAGGATCAGGGACACCACGTTGCTCACCACGCCCGAAAGCGTCCCGGCGAAGGCGGACTGCGCACCGATGACGTCGTTGTTCAGCCGGCTGACCAGTGCGCCGGTCCGGGTCCTGGTGAAGAACGCGATGGGCATTTTCTGCACGTGGTCAAAGACTTTGGTGCGCAGGTCCAGGATGACGCCCTCACCGATGGTCGCGGAGAACCAGCGGCTCAGCAGCCCAACGCCTGCTTCGGCGACCGCGACGGCGGCGATCAGCAAGGCGAGCCGGACCACCTCTTCTGCCGCGGACTTGGCCACAATCGCGTTGACCACCTGGCCGGCAAGGACCGGAGTGGCAACAGCCAGGAACGCCAGCACCACGGACAGCAGCACAAAGGCGATCAGCTTCCCCCGGTGCGGCTTGGCGAAGCCCAGCACCCGCTTCAGGGTTTCCTTGGAGAACGGCTTGGAACCGCTCTTTGCCCGGGTGATGGTGTGCAGCGACCCCCAGGCCACCCGATCCATGCTCACAGCGTGTGTTCTCCGGTTCCTGCCAGGACTTCGGTGACCCTGCCGCCGTCCACATGCCAGTGGGTGTCCAGGCGTACGTTGGCCAGCAGGCGCCGGTCATGCGTCACCAGCAGCAGGGCACCGTCGTAACTTTCCAGGGCTTCTTCCAGCTGCTCGATCGCCGGAAGGTCCAGGTGGTTGGTGGGTTCGTCCAGGACCAGGAGGTTCACGCCGCGGGCCTGCAGCAGTGCAAGGGCGGCGCGGGTGCGCTCCCCCGGCGAAAGGGAGTCCACGGTGCGGCCGGTGTGGTCTGCCTTCAGGCCGAACTTGGCCAGCAGGGTGCGGACCTCGGCCGGGTTCATGTCCTTCAGGACGGCCTCGACGGCGTCACCGAGGAGCAGGTGCCCGGCCAGCAGTCCGCGGGCCTGGTCGATTTCCCCGATGGCCACGGACGCGCCCTGCGACGCTGCGCCCTCGTCCGGTTCCTGCACGCCCAGCAGGAGCCGCAGCAGGGTTGATTTGCCGGCTCCGTTGGGGCCCGTGATGCCGATCCGCTCCCCGGCGTTCAGCTGGAGGTTCACCGGTCCCAGCGTGAAGGCCCCCTGCCGGACGACGGCGTCACGCAGGGTGGCAACCACCGAACTGGACCGCGGGGCCTGGCCGATGCTGAACTGCAGCTGCCATTCCTTCCGCGGTTCCTCCACCACGTCCAGGCGGGCAATCCTGGATTCCATCTGCCGCACCTTCTGTGCCTGCTTCTCGGAGGACTCTGTGCTGGCGGCCCGGCGGATTTTGTCGTTATCCGGACTCTTCTTCATGGCGTTGCGGACGCCCTGGGAACTCCACTCGCGTTGCGTGCGGGCCCGGGACACCAGGTCTGCCTTGGTGGAGGCGAATTCCTCGTAGCGTTCACGGGCGTGCCGGCGGGCCACTTCGCGTTCGGCCAGGAAGGCCTCGTAGCCGCCGTCGTAGACGTTGACCGCGTTCTGGGGCAGGTCCAGCTCCACCACCGTGGTGACGCAGCGGGACAGGAACTCGCGGTCGTGGGAGACCAGCACCACACCGCCGCGCAGCCCGCGGACGAAGGATTCCAGCCGGTCCAGGCCGTTCAGGTCAAGGTCGTTCGTGGGTTCGTCCAGGAGGACGACGTCGAACCGGCTCAGCAGCAGGGCGGCGAGCGCAACGCGGGCGGCCTGCCCGCCGGAGAGGGCGGTCATGGCGGCGTCCGGCCCGGTTTCCAGGCCAAGGTCAGCCAGGGTGGCCGGAATCCGTTCGTCCAGGTCCGCGGCGCCGGAAGCCATCCAGCGGTCGAACGCGAGCGCGTAGGCGTCGTCAGCACCGGGAGCCCCGGATCCGAGCGCTTCGGCCGTTGCTTCCATGTCCGCGGTGGCCCGTTCGCATCCGGTGCGGCGGGCGATGTAGCCGGCAATGGTCTCACCGGGGATGCGGTCGTGCTCCTGCGGGAGCCAGCCCACGAAGGCGTCCGACGGCGCCAGGCTGACGGTTCCGCCCTGGGGCTCATCCACTCCGGCGAGCAGGCGCAGCAGTGTGGACTTTCCGGCTCCGTTGGCTCCGACGACTCCCACGACGTCGCCGGGGGCAACGGTCAGCGACAGTCCGCTGAAGAGGGTGCGGTGATCGTGGCCGCCGGCTAGGTCTTTGGCTACGAGCGTTGCAGTCATGGGTCCATCCTCTCACCGCCCGGCACAGCGGCCGCGTCCCCTGCGGAAGAAGACCGGGGGCAAAAACATCCGGGCATAGAAGAACCCGCTGGTCCGGACTTGGGGGGTGTACGGACCAACGGGTTCGACCATTAACTTTAGTCCACGTGGGCTGCTGCAGCAAATCAAGACTAAGATCATGTGAGTCATCGGGATCACCGGTCCCAGCCATCCTTCCGGACAGCCCGTCAAGGCAGAGAGCTTCGTTAATGCCACTTCCCGCCAAAGCGTTCCAGCGCTGGCTGCAGGGCATCGCCCCGGACACCAGCGCGGCCGACGTCTGCCGGGTATCGGGCATCAAGCGGACCACGCTGGCGCAGCAGATGGTCAGGGGCAAGGTGGCCGAAAGTACGGTGGTGGCCATCAGCCGCGCGTATGGCGTCAACCCCGTTGCGGCACTTGCCACCTTTGACGGGTTCCGGGTGCTGGCCCAGCCGGGGACCCCGCCGTCGGCCGAGGAACTGGTCAGCCAGGTTTCCACCACGGATCTGCTGCGCACCATCCTGGCCCGTTCAGCCACGGAGCCGGAGGGCACCGCCGTTGAGGCTCCCCCGCTGGACGCAGTCCCGCACAGCACCTCCGTGAAGAACTGGGTTGATGCCATTGACGACGGCGAACTCCGCCACCGCGTGGCCGCCGCCACCGGGATTGCTCCCCAGAACTATTCGGCGCAGCTGACGGCCAACCGGCTCACGCCTGAACTTGCCCTCGCCACTTCCGTGGCGGCAGGTGTTTGCCCCGCCACAGGCCTCGTGGCCAGCGGCCTGGTCACCGAGGTGGAGGCGGGCTGGCATCCGGGGGCCAGGCGTGCGGCGCTGAACAGCATGTCCGACGCCCGTTTGGTGGCGCTGGCGGGCGAGCGGCTACAGGCATTGGGGCGCACCCTGCGGCGCCAGGAGCAGGACCAGGAACAAACCGACATGATCTGGGAGAACCTAGGATGATAGCAACGCTCCAGTGGGTCACACTGGCGGTCTGCGCCGGCGTAACGATTGCCCGGTTGCCCAGCGCCCTGCGGCGCGAGAACCGGGCACTCTTTTACATCTTTGCCCTGCTGACCCTTGCCATCCTGCTCAGTATCGAGGCACCGTACCTCGCCATTGACGGGGTGCTTGGCGGGGTCAATGTTGCCAACCTCGTTTTGCGTTTCGTCATCTTCGGGGCCATCTTCTTCGTCGGCGTAAAGATTGCCAAGGGCTTCGGCGCCAAGAGGGAGTACGCCCTGCTGACCGGCAAACCCGGCATGATTGCACTGGCCGTCTGCAGTATCGCCGTGATTGGCACGTTCCTCCTTATGGACACTTCCGGTTCCTCCGCGGGTCTGGTCCAGGTGGCGGCCAAGAGTGACTCCAACGCAACCCTGGTGGAGTACTACGGCGCCGCCGGCCGGTTGTATCCCTCGTATGTGGCAGCTGTCCTGGTGCCCGCCATGTTCGGTGCCGCCGCCAGGAACCTGCCCTGGCTGGTCCGCGTCGGTGCCCTGCTGCTGGGCATAGGATCGGTGGCCATCATCCTGACCCTGTCCTTCCCCTGGCTGCCGCCTGCCCTTGGCCCGGCCGAATTCGTCACGAATTACACAGCCATCCTGTGCTACGTGGTGGGCCTGACCCTGATCTGGATTGCCAAGCTCCGCACAGCCCGCCAGCGAAGCAAAAAGTCATTTACCAAAAAGTAACCTGCAGTACTTTCACAAAATCATTAGAGACTGGCATAATCATGAATGTGTGAAAGCGCCTGAGCCGATGGTGTTGCGAACGGGGATAATTTCTTGCACCTGTGCGAGCTTTCACGCACATTGGGGGGATGAGTGGTGGCGGGCCGTTGGGGACCCGCCCCCACTCAGCCTGTTTAACGGCCCCTTTGAAACGAACCCGCCGTGTGTCCGTGGCTAAGATGATTTTATGAAGAGCCACCACTCCCGCCGTACGGCGCTTGCAAGCATCCTGGCCGCCACAGCTTTGGCGCTGACCGCGTGCGGCGGCCCGTCCGGCCCTGCTGAAAGCGGAGGGGACACTTCCCTCTCCGACGTGAAGTCAAAGGGCGAGATCGTCTTCGCCACCGAAGGCACCTACCGGCCGTTCAGCTTCCACGCGGACGGCGCAGGCGAGCTCACCGGCTTCGACGTCGAAATTGCCAAGGCCGTTGCAGAGAAGATCGGCGTGAAGGCCAGCTTCCAGGAAACCCAGTTTGACGGCATTTTCGCCGGCCTGGATGCCAAGCGCTTCGACGCCATTGCCAACCAGATCTCCATCACTGACGAGCGCAAGGGCAAGTATGATTTCTCCACTCCGTACACGATCTCCACGGGAGTGATCGTCACGAAGGAAGAGGACAACTCCATCACGGGCTTCGAAAGCCTCAAGGGCAAGACCACCGCGCAGTCCCTGACCAGCAGCTTCTACAAGATGGCAGTGGACGCCGGCGCCAATGTCCAGGCCGTTGAAGGCTGGGCCCAAAGCGCCACGCTGGTCCAGCAGGGCCGCGTGGATGCCACGGTCAACGACAAACTGACGTACCTCGATTACGCCAAGTCCACGCCTGACTCCGGGCTGAAGATCGCCGCGGAAACCACCGAGAAGACCGAAAGCGCGTTCACGTTCCGCAAGGGCTCCACGGAACTGGTGGCAGCAGTGGACAAGGCGCTGGCGGACCTCGCTGCAGACGGCACCCTGGCAGGCATCTCAGAGGAATACTTCGGCGCGGACGTCACCAAGTAGATGGACTGGGATCTCGTCTGGAGTTCCTTCGGACCGATCATCAGCGGGGCCATCACGGGGACCATCCCGCTGACCCTGGCATCCTTCTCCCTGGGGCTGGTCCTGGCGCTCCTGGTGGCGCTCATGCGGTTGAGCCCCAACGCCGTCCTTTCGGCGGCCGGCCGCTTCTACGTGTCAGTCATCCGTGGCACTCCCCTGCTGGTGCAGCTCTTTGTGATTTTCTACGGGCTGCCCAGCATGGGTGTGCGGTTGGATCCCTGGCCCAGTGCCATCATTGCGTTCTCGCTGAACGTGGGCGGCTACGCGGCTGAGATCATCCGTGCCGCCATCCTGTCCGTACCGAAGGGCCAGTGGGAGGCCGGGCACACCATCGGCATGTCCCGGCCGCAGACCCTGGTGCGGATCATCCTGCCGCAGGCCGCCAGGGTATCGGTCCCGCCACTGTCCAATACCTTTATCTCCCTGGTCAAGGACACGTCCCTGGCCTCGCTCATCCTGGTGACTGAGCTGTTCCGCAACGCCCAGCAGATTGCCGCCTTCAGCCAGGAATTTATGGTCCTGTACCTGCAGGCGGCCCTGGTCTACTGGGTCATCTGCCTGGTTCTGTCCACGGGCCAGTCGGTCCTGGAAAAGAGATTGGACCGCTATGTCGCCCACTGAATCCGTCCTTTCCGCCCGCAGCCTGGTGAAGTCCTTCGGCAGCAATACGGTGCTGCGCGGCATCGACCTGGACGTGCGCACCGGCCAGGTCGTGGCGCTGATCGGCCCCTCGGGTTCCGGCAAGACCACTGTGCTGCGTTCACTGAACGGGCTGGAGATTCCCGACGGCGGCACTGTCGCCTTTGCGGGGACGCCGGCGCTCGCCATCGACTTCGCCACACCCATCAGCCGGAAGGACCTGGCTTCCCTGCGGGACCGCAGCGCCATGGTTTTCCAGCACTACAACCTGTTTCCGCACATGACCGTGCTGAAGAACATCATCGAGGGCCCTGTCCAGGTGCAAAAGCGTTCGCGTGCGGAGGCCGTTGCGGACGCCGAGCGGCTGCTGGAACGCGTGGGCCTGGCAGACAAGCGCGATGCCTATCCCTTTGAGCTTTCAGGCGGCCAGCAGCAGCGCGTGGGCATTGTGCGGGCCCTGGCCCTCAAGCCCCAGCTGCTGCTGTTCGACGAGCCGACGTCCGCCCTGGACCCCGAGCTTGTGGGCGAGGTCCTTGGCGTCATCAAGGAACTCGCGGAGGAAGGCTGGACCATGGTGATCGTGACCCACGAGCTGGCCTTCGCCCGGAGCGTCGCCGACGAGGTCATCTTCATGGATGGCGGTGTGGTGGTGGAGCGGGGGCCCGCCGCCGAGGTGCTGCGCGCACCCCGGCAGGAGCGGACCCGCCAGTTCGTGCAGCGGCTCAACCACGACGTCTAGCGGCTGAACCTCAGGGTCACCAGCTGGAAGGGGCGCAGTTCAAGGCGCGCCTCCTCCTGCATCGCGGTGACTCCCGGAGCGTCCACGGGCCTCTCCAGAAGGTCAACCGGCACAATGCCCTGCACCGGGAAACCTGCCGTAATGCTGCCGGCCGAGCGCTCCCCCAACGATTCGTAGAGCCGCACAATGACATCGTCTGAGCCGTCCCCGGCCAGTTTCACGGCCTCGATCACCAGCGCCGGGTTATCCACCGTGAACAGCGGCTCCACGCCGTGCGCGCCCTGGACGGTCCGGGCCGGCAGGTTGGCCAGGTAGCCCTCTTCCACTGCCTCGGCGATACCGGCCCCCGGCCGGATGGTGACGGTCAGCTCGTGCGAGCCCTGGTCCGCCGTTGGGTCCGGGAACTTCGCGGCACGCAACAGGGACAGCCGCACCGTGGTGGTGGTGCCGCCGTCGTCCCTGACATTCCTGGTGACATCGTGGCCGTAGGTGGAGGAATTGGCGATGGCCACCCCGTACCCGGGCTCGCCCACATGGATCCAGCGGTGCGCGCAGATCTCGAACTTGGCTGCTTCCCACGAGGTGTTGACGTGGGTGGGCCGGTAGACGTGGCCGAACTGGGTTTCGGAGGCCGACCTGTCCGCACGGACGTCCAACGGGAAGCCGAGCTTGAGCAGTTTCTCGCGCTCCTGCCAGTCCACGCTGGTGGTGATGGCCAGCGACCGGCTCCCGGCGGCCAGCGTAATGCGCTGGGTGACGGGGGACTTTCCGGCCACCCGTTCCACCACCACGACGGCGGCCCCGGGCTGCTGCTCCACCGTCAGGCTTTGCGCCTCCCGGATGCTGGTGACGTTGCGCCGGTAGAACTCGTCGATGTCCCAGGCGTCCCATTCGTTAGGGGTATCCCGGTGCAGCTCCAGGTGGTTGCCGAACTGGCCGGGCGCTATGGCCTCGCGTCCGGTGGCGTGGTCCCGCAGCGAAACCAGCAGGCCGTCGGCGTCGAGCCTGGCGCGGATCAGGCCGTTGTCCAGCACCACCGAGCCGTTGCTCAGGCTGACCGTGACCCCATCAGCGTCCCCGGACGGCCCGGCAACGCCCAGTGCCGCCACCCCGTCGCGGGCGTGGGGCGCGGCGTTGAGCAGCAGCCGGGTGGTCCCGGCACCGGTGAGCGCTTCCGCGGCTGTGGCGATGATGGCTTCAAGGTCCGTGGCGATCGCTGCATAGTTGCGCTCGGCGTCCTGGTGCACCCAGGCGATGGAACTGCCGGGCAGGATGTCATGGAACTGGTGCAGCAGGACAAGCCGCCAGAGCCGCTTCAGCTCCGCAGCCGGGTACTCGTAGCTGCCGGCACAGCGGACGGCTGCGGTGGTGCACCAGAGCTCGGCCTCGCGGAGGAGATGTTCGCTGCTCCTGTTGCCCTTTTTGGTGCGGGCCTGGCTGGTGTACGTGCCGCGGTGCAGCTCCAGGTACATCTCCCCCACCCACACGGGCAGGTTGCGGTATTCGTCCCGGGCCTGCCGGAAGAAGCTTTCCGGAGTGCCGATCCGGACCTTGGGCGAGCCTTCAAGGTTGGCGGTGCGGTGCGCGGCAGCCAGCATTTCGCGGGTGGGTCCGCCGCCGCCGTCGCCATGGCCAAACGGCACCAGCGAGGTGTTGCCGCGGCCGTGATCCCTGTAGTTCCGCTCCGCATGGGCCAGTTCGCGGCCGCTGAGTTCGGAGTTGTACGTATCCACGGGCGGGAAATGCGTGAAGAGCCTGGTGCCGTCGATGCCCTCCCAGTTGAAGGTGTGGTGCGGCATCCGGTTGACCTGGTTCCAGGAGATCTTCTGGGTGAGGAACCATTGGCTTCCGGCGGCCTTGACGATCTGCGGCAGCGCTGCGGAATACCCGAAGGAGTCCGGCAGCCAGGCCTCCTGGCAGTCCACGCCGAACTCGTCCAGGAAGAAGCCTTTGCCTTCGGCGAACTGCCGGGCCATGGCCTCGCCACCAGGCATGTTGGTATCCGATTCCACCCACATGCCGCCCACCGGGACGAACTGGCCCGTGGCAACTTTTTCCTTGATGCGGCGGAACAGGTCCGGGTAGTACTCCTTGATCCAGGCCAGCTGCTGGGCGGAGGAACAGGAGAAGACGAAGTCCGGGTGGTCGTCCATCAGTGCCACCACGTTGGAGAACGTCCTGGCGCATTTGCGGATGGTTTCCCGGATGGGCCACAGCCACGCGGAGTCGATGTGGGCGTGGCCTGTGGCAACCAGCTGGTGCGCCGAGGGATAAGCGGGCTGCCTGAGTACCTCTTGCAGTGCCTGCCTTCCGGCGGCAGCCGTCCCCCCGACGTCGTCAGGATCCACCACGTCCATCATGTCCTCGAGTGCCCGCAGGATCTGGTGCCGCCGCGGCTGCTCCATGGGCAGCTGGTGCATCAGCCCGTGCAGCGTCCAGATATCCTGCTGCAGCTCCCAGACAGCCTGGTTCAGCTCGGCGATGACAATCCGGCCAAGGCGGTACTGCGGCGCACTTCCCGCGGTGGACTTGTCCCCATAGGGCGTGGCCGCGAACGTCCAGCCCTGGGCAACGTCCGGGTTGGCGGCCGCCTCAACATAGAAGTCGATCGCCAGGCCGGACCCCAGGAGCTTGAGGGGGACGTACTGGTTCAGCGGCGAAATGGCCTTGATGATGCTGCCATCCGGGCGCCAGGCAATGCCCTCGCACTGGAATCCTGGCGTCTCCCTGGTAAAGCCCAGGTCCACCACAATTTCGACGGCGGTACCCGGCTCAGTGCCCCAGTCCGGCGGCACCTCGCCCTGGAGCCGCAGCCAGGTGGTGCTCCACGGCTTGCCCCAGGCAGCGCCGTGGTCCTGCGGCAGGAACTCCTGGCGGAGGGCTTCGGCCACCGGCACAGGTTCGCCCGGGACCTCCCAGCTGCTCAGGTGCAGCGGCGTGGTCCGGGCGTAGACGGCTGGGGCGATCCGTTCCCGCATAAACCGGTCAAGACGGACTTCCGTGAGCCGGCGGTCATCATGCAATGTATAGCCTCATTAGCTTGCTGGAACCGCAATTTTCGCGTCCATTCGATGGACAAAATCTACTGTCTCAGCCGGCAATATCCAAGCTTGGCCCCGGAACCGCGGCAGCAACAGGCGCCGCAATCCGCTGCTGGCCGGCGTAAACGTTCAGGCTGCTGCCGCGGCTGAAGCCCACCAGCGTCATTCCCGTGGAGTCGGCCAGTTCCACGGCCAGGCTGGAGGGCGCGCTGACCGCGGCGAGGACGGGAATTCCGGCCAGGGCGGCCTTCTGGACCAGCTCAAAGGAGGCCCGGCCGGAGACCTGCAGCACCAGGTTATGCAGCGGCAACAGCCCCTCGCGCAGCGCCCAACCCACCACCTTGTCCACGGCGTTATGGCGTCCCACATCCTCGCGGAGGCAGAGAAGCTGCACGCCGCCGTCGTCATCAATCCTGAACAGGCCTGCCGCGTGCACGCCTCCGGTGGCCTCGAAAACACTCTGCGCTTCACGGAGCCGGTCCGGCAGGGAGGCCAGCACCGCGGCCGGAATCACCATGCCCTCCCCCTGCGGCTCATGGTGGGAGGACTTCCGGACGGCGTCGATTGAGTCAGTCCCGCAGATCCCGCACGAGCTGCTGGTGAAGACGTTCCGCCCGCGCTCCGGAAGCGCCACGTCCGGGCGCAGCTGGGCTTCCACCACGTTGAAGGTCTGGACCCCGTCTTCGTCTTCGCCCGCGCAAAAACGCATGGACACCAGCTGCTCAGGTTCCCAGATGACACCCTCGGACACCAGGAAACCGGCCACCAGGTCAAAGTCGTCACCGGGCGTCCGCATGGTCACGGAGAAGGACATCTGGCCCAGCCGGACCTCCAGCGGTTCCTCCACGGCCAGGACGTCCTCCCGGTTGCGGATGGGAAATTCGACTGCGGCCGGCGAACCGTCCAGCAGGTACTTATGGATCCGGCGGCGTTGGGTTACGCGTCCCACTGTTGCCTCGCTTCTTTGTTCTGGGGCTCTACAGCGTCGCTTGTTGTCCCGCTGGTTGTGTTGTTCGATGTCCCGTGGGGGGTGCTGCCGTCCCCGCCGTGGCGCACGAACCGCACGGTCATGGCCTTGAAGCCCGGCGTGTTGGACTCCCTGGCCACCAGTTCCCGGTGCACCAGTGCATTGGCCTCCGGGAAATAGGCTGCGGCGCAGCCCCGGGCCGTGGGGTAGGCAATGAGGTGGAACCTGTCCGCCCGGCGTTCGCTGGCCTGGCCGTCACTTCCCGTGAACGTGGAAATAACGTCCACCAGCTCGCGGTCCTCGAAGCCCAGGGAAGACAGGTCGGCGGGGTGGACCAGGATCACCCGCCGGCCCTCACTGATCCCCCGGTACCTGTCGTCCAGGCCGTAGATGGTGGTGTTGTACTGGTCGTGACTGCGGACGGTCTGCAGGATCAGGTGGCCCGGCGGTGCCTCGAGGTACTCCAGCGGGCTGACCGTGAAGCGCGCCCGCCCGATGTCCGTGGCGAAGGTCCGCGTGTCCCGGGGCGGGTTGGGCAGCACAAAGCCGTTGCGGTCCCGGATCCGCCGGTTGAAGTCCTCAAACCCGGGAATGACGCGGGAGACGTGGTCCCGGATGACGTCGTAGTCAGTGGCCATTGCCTTCCAGTCCACCGGGTGGCTGCTGCCCAGTGTTGCCTCTGCCATCCGGGCGACGATCACCGGCTCGCTGAGCAGGTGGTCAGAGACAGGCTTGAGCCTGCCCTGGGTGGAGTGCACCACGGACATGGAGTCCTCAACTGAGAGGAACTGCCTGCCGCCGGGGTGTTTGTCGTCAGTGTCGGTGCGGCCCAGTGTGGGAAGAATCAGGGAGGTTTTGCCGTGGACCACGTGGGATCGGTTGGGCTTGGTGGAAATGTGGACGGTGAGCCCGGCTTTCCTCAGACCTGCTTCGAGGGGCCCGGAATCCGAGCCCGCCGCCACGAAGTTCCCGCCCATGGAGACGAACACGTCAACGTCACCGCGCTCCAGCGCCGCCTGCGTTTCCACCGAGTCGTAGCCGTGGGCGCGCGGTACTGCCAGGCCGAACTCCTTGTCCAGCGCGGCCAGGAAAGGCTCCTTTGGTTTCTCCCAGATGCCCATGGTGCGGTCGCCCTGGACGTTCGAGTGCCCGCGGACCGGGCAGGCGCCGGCACCGCGCTTGCCGAAGTTCCCCTGCAGGAGCAGGACGTTGATGATCTCGCGCAGCGTATCCACGGAGTGTGGCTGCTGGGTCAGGCCCAGGGCCCAGCAAATGATGGTGGCCTTGGACGCGGCCATCATTTCCGCCAACCGCGTGATCTCGCTGCGGCCCAGCCCGGTGGCACGGCGCGTCTCCTCCCAGTCGATGGTGCTGCGGGCCATCTTGTAATGCTCGAAGCCGTCAGTCTGTGCGGCGATGAAGTCATGGTCGACGACGGAACCCGGGTTCAGTTTGTCCGCTTCCAGGAGCAGGTGGCCCAGCGCCTGGAAGAGGGCCAGGTCTCCACCCACCTTGATCTGCAGGAAGTCGTCGGCGATGGTGGTTCCGTTGCCCACCAGGCCAAACACCGACTGTGGGTCTTTGAAGTTCAGCAGTCCCGCCTCCGGCAACGGGTTCACGGCAACCACTTTGCCTCCGTTGTCCTTGCAGTCGCGCAGGGAGGAAAGCATCCGGGGGTGGTTGGTGCCCGGGTTCTGCCCCACCACCAGCACCAGTTCAGCCGCGTGGATGTCCTCCAGGGACACCGTGCCCTTGCCGATCCCGATGGTCGGGTTCAGTGCCGAGCCGGAGGACTCATGGCACATGTTGGAGCAGTCCGGGAGGTTGTTGGTTCCCAGGCTCCGGGCGAACAGCTGGTACATAAACGCTGTCTCGTTGGCGGTGCGGCCGGAGGTGTAGAAGACGCAGCGGTCCGGCGTCGTAGCGTTGATGCGCTCGCCGATCAGGCTGAAGGCGTCCTGCCAGGTGATGGGTGAATAGTGGGTATCCCCGGGCCTGATGACCACCGGTTCGGTGATCCGGCCCTGGCTGCCCAGCCAGTACTCGGTCTTCGTTTCGAGTTCAGCGATGGAGTGCTTCGCCCAGAATTCGGGGGTGACTACGCGGGTGGTGTTTTCCTCGGCGATTGCCTTGGCACCGTTTTCGCAGAATTCGGCAGGCTTCCGCTTTCCCGTGATCGACTCCGGCCAGGCGCAGCCGGGGCAGTCGAACCCGCTATGCTGGTTCACCCTCAACATGGAGCGCACCGTGCGGGTTACACCGGCCTGGGACACCCCGCGTTCCATGGCGACGGCCACGGCTTTGAGGCCGGCCGCGCTTGTCTTGGGCTCGTGGACATCAAGATCATCTTCGTTGATGTCCTGTTGGGGTGGTTGCCTGTGCATACTTCCATCATTGCAAGCTGATCATCCAGGCGCCACCATGTCACCCGATGAGGGCGCTCCAGTCCACGGGTCCTGAGGATTTCGCCGCAGTCCCCCGGCGCGGCTTCCTGGCCGCCGGCTTCTCCTTGGCCTTGGCGTCCTCCAGGGCAGGCAGGTCCGGGGTCCAGGGCAGGGCAAAGGCCGGGACGGGCTCGCCAAGCTGCACGCCGTGCGGCGGCACCACCATCACACCGTCCGCTGCGGCCAGGCCGCGCATCATGCCCGGGCCGGTGTGCTGCACCGGGGAGGCCATGCCATAAAGCATCCTGAAGGGCAGCAGCCGGGTGTAGCCCAGCTGCGGCTCCATGATGGTTCCGCAAGGCACGTCGCGCACGGTCATGGGCCGGCCGTCTCCCAGCGCAGCCAACAGCGGCCAGCCAACGGTGCACAGGGCCATCATGGCCGCGAGGGGGTTGCCCGGAAGGCCCAGCACCAGGCGCCCATCCGGAAGTTCAGCGAGCACCGCCGGGTGGCCGGGACGCATGGCAATGCCGTCCACCACCAGCCTGCCGCCCAGCTCTTTGACGGCACGGCGCAGGTGATCGGTGTCCGACCGTCCCGTCCCGCCGGTGGTGATAACGACGTCGGCCGGTTGCTCCCCGGGCGAGTCCTCAAGGGCGCCCAGCCACTCCTCATAACCGTCGCCGATCCGCAGCGATTCACCGCGGACGCCACCGATCATACTGACGACGTCGGCAAGCTGTGGACCGAAGGTGTCCCGGACCCTGCCCGGTACAGGCAGCCCGCTCTCCACCACTTCGGAGCCGGTCAGCAGCAGCTTGACCACCGCTTTGCCCTTAACCACCAGTTCGTCGTAGCCGGCCACCGCAGCCAGGGCGATGTGCGCGGGATTGATGGTAACGCCGGCCTTGATCAGAACCTCGCCGGCAGCCGCTTCCTCCCCGGCCTTGCGGATGTGCTGGCCGTTGCGCGGCTCCCCCGGACGGGCGGAACCACCCAGCTTCAGCACGGGCAGGCCGTCCTCATCAGTTCCCAGCTCCGCGCTCTCGCTGCGCAGCACGGCCTTGGCTCCCGGTGGAACCAGGCCGCCGGTGGCAATGGGACTGGCCTGGTGGGGTGCCAGCCGCTGCCCGCGCTCAACAGGAATCCATGGTCCGGAGCCGTTGACAGCCCAGCCGTCCATGGCCGAGGAAGCGTAGTGGGGCATGTCCTGCAACGCCGTGACATCCTCGGCCAGCTCGCGCCCCAGCGCCTGCCGCAGCGGTACGGGTCCGGGCGGGATGGGGACAGCAGCATCGATCGCAGCCTGCCTGGCCTCTTCCCAGGTGTGTGCGTGGTGGTGCGGGGCAGCAGCAGGGGTTTCCGGAGGCGTCATTCCGCGGTGTCGGTGGATGCGTTGCCGGCAAGCTGACGGGCCACGTCCAGGGCGCCGGCCATCGCGGCAGGCTCGTCGGCCTGGCCGGAGGCCGCGGCTTTACCGGCAGCGTAGCCGGCAATAAAGGTGGTCAGCGGCGCGGCAGGCCTCACGATCGAGTGCGCAGCAACGCCAGCCAGGGACAGGATGGCGTTGATATCAACCTCAAGGCCTTCCAGTTCATATGCCTCAAGCAGCCGCTTGCTCCACTCCTCAAGAATCTGGTCCTGCGTCTTCACCGTCTGCCTCCAAGGTAGCTTCATCCAGGCGCTGGCCGGATCCGTTGAGCGGGCCTGCTTCATTGGGTGGGCCTTCCCGTTCCACACCCAGCGCTTCAGCGTCGGCCCAGGTGTCGACGTCGTCCGTTGAACCTGCGGGGACCGGGACGGTCACCACGTCAAGGTTAGCAAGGAGGGCACGTATTGAGCCGTTTTGCAGGGTACCCAGCGTTGCCATCCTGGCCGCCGCCTTTTGTAGCATGGCTGTGTCATAAACCGCCGCCAGCTGCTGCCTGCGGCCATCAGGTGATTCTGCCACCACTCCCCCTACGATGCCGCCGCGTTCAGCAGCATGGCCGGCGCCCCCGGTATCACGGCCGGCGGCGGCCTCACAGGCGGCCAGCAGCACCGGGACAGCGCGGTCCGCATGCGGCATGTCGCACGCCAGAACCAACGTCCAACGGCTGGGCGTGCGGTCACGGCCCAGGGACGCGAGGCCAGCGGCAATTGCTGCTGCCGGGCCGCTGAAGGGCGGGTCTTCACGCGCGTGCAACACTTCGTCATCTGGCCGGACGGAATCGCCGGGGCCAACCACGACTGTCCGGGCCGCACCCCCGGCCGCAGCTATGGCACGGTCCACCAGCGGCACGCCGTCGTAGATCAACCCGGCCTTTGGTACGCCACCCAACCGGGAGGAGCGGCCACCGGCCAGGATCAGGGCGTCATATTCCACGGCCCCAGCGTACCCGGCGCCGCCGGGCGCCAGGCGTTGCGGAAACGGATCAGGCTGCGTTTTCGGGCAGGAGGAACGGGTCCCAGGCGGGCGTAGGCTTCTCCAGCTCCTTGATCTGCCAGATGGTTCCCTGCGGCGGCTCGGGGACGAACCTCAGTTTCCAGCCCATCTCCGCGGGCGTGTGGTCGCCCTTGAGGTTGTTGCAGCGCAGGCAGGCGGCAACCAGGTTCTCCCAGGAGTCGGCACCGCCACGGGATTTGGGATGGACATGGTCAATGGTGTGTGCCGCCTTGCCGCAATATGCGCACCGGTGCCCGTCACGTCGGAGCACGCCGCGTCGGCTGACAGCGGTGGCCCGGTTGTAGCGGGGACGGATATAGCGGTTGAGCAGGATCACGGAGGGTCTGCCGAGAATTTCCTGGGGCCCCACAACGGGGTCATCCCCTTCGGCTACCACGCTGGCTTTACCCGTGAGCACAAGCACCAGCGCCCGGCGGAAGGTGACTACCGCCAGCGGTTCATATCCAGCATTCAGAACGAGAGTGCGCATGCGCATACCTCTTCACGGCCGCACCC
Source organism: Pseudarthrobacter sp. J47 (assembly GCF_049810315.1). Classification (GTDB taxonomy): domain Bacteria; phylum Actinomycetota; class Actinomycetes; order Actinomycetales; family Micrococcaceae; genus Arthrobacter. The sequence goes on along the minus strand of NZ_CP187358.1, from coordinate 885,025 downwards.
GTCAGGGGCACGAGGGCCGGCTGCCCTCGGCATGTCCGGGCTATGGATCGACAAGTCCAGAGTAAACACCGCAGCACGGATTGAGCTAATCGGCGGCGTTTGGCCCCCACCGTGTCACCGCGTTAAACGCAGCAGGGACCCCCGCCGAAGCGGGGATCCCTGCTGTGTTAAGCCTGAAGCGCTTTGCTAGCCGTTGACGCGGATGAAAACCGGGCCGGAGCCAACGTTGACGCTGAAGAGGACAGTCTGGTTGCCGTTGTAGCCACCGTGGACAGCCTGGCCGTTGCCGGCGTAGATCGCCACGTGGGCAACGCCTGCGCCGCCGTTGGCGTAGTAGACGATGTCGCCGGGCTGCGCCTCAGCGGCACTGACCGTGCGGCCCAGGGACAAGTAGCCTGCGGGCCAGTCGTGGAAGTGGATACCCACCGCGGCCAGGGAGTTGGTCACCAGCATGGTGCAGTCCTGGTTGACGCCGATCTGTGCGTAAGCGGCGGCCAGGATGGTGGAGTTCAGCCCGGTGGACGCAGCGGCCGGAGCCGGAGCAGCCTTGGCAGCCGGAGCGGCCTGCTGTGCCACGGGTGCTGCAGCGGGAGCCGGGGCCGGAGCCTCCGGAGCTTCCTTGACCTCAACTACGGGTGCTGGTTCCTCGACGACCGGAGCCGGCGTGGTGGTAACAGCGGGACGCTCAAAGGAGATGGCAACGCTGGAAGCCGCAGCGATGACTGCGGGGACCGAGGACTGGACGTCCAGTGCGGTGGCGGTTGCCGCCTCACGCTGGATTCCGGAATCCGCGGCGTTGGCGGCAAGGCCGCTGCTCAGGACAAGGCCGGAGGCAGCTGCGATAACAGCTGCCTGGCGGCCCATGCCGCCGGCGTTGCTGCCGACGGTCTTGGCAATGACGGCCAACGCGCTGGTCTTGGTGACCTCCGCGCGGTGCCGTGCAGATGCACTGCTGGACATGGGGGATCTCACTTTCGATTCCTCTGGACCGGTTGGGCGGCCCGAGGGTTTTGAGCGCGCCGGCGGATTGGGGTACGCCGGCACGCCCCGAACGGGGATTTAGCGGAGGGTGTAGAAGGAGGAGCTGCCCGTGGCGGCCACGGAGTGCAGCAGCGTGCCCTGGGACGGGTTCAGCGCGCTGATCATCATGCCGTTGCCGACGTAGATGCCAACGTGTGCGCCACCGTTCTGCATGACCAGGTCACCCGGCTGCGGGTTGGCCGTGGGGGTCATGGCGTTCCATGCACCGACGCGCGGGATGGAGATGCCTGCCTGGGCGTAGACCCACTGGGTGAAGCCGGAGCAGTCCCAGCCACCCGGGGTGTTTCCGCCCCAGACGTAGGGGCTGCCGATGCCCGTGTAGGCAATCGCTGCCAGGCCGGAGGCTGCGGCAGAGCTGGCTGCCGGGGCTTCCTTGGGCTTGGGGGCAGAGGCCGTTACAGCAGTGTTGCCGGTGGTGGCAGTTTCTGCGGCTTCTTCTTCGTCGTCGGTGGATTGGGGTTCAACAACCTCAACCACGGGGGCGGCGACGGTGGTGATCACGGGGCGCTCGAACGACACGGTGGCCGTGGGGGCGGCCGTGACGGCCAGGGAGGTCTGGGTTGCCGATTCGACGGAGGCGGAGACGCCTACCGTGTTGTCTGCGGCGTTGGCCGGAAGGCCGATGCTGAGGATAAGGCCGGAGGCTGCTGCAATAACCGCTGCTTGGCGACCAACGGTCCCCGCATTGGCACTGACGGCCTTCGAAACAGTACCCATGGGGTTGGTGCGCACCGGCTGGGCGCGGTGGCGCGCAAGATTATGGCGTGAAGACACGTAGGTAGCCTCTCCCAATGCCTGCGAGGTGAGCTGTCGGATTCGGATGGGAGTTCACCCGGCCGCGCTGCTTCAGTAGAAGCTTTGCGACTTAACCCCAAGGCCTTCCAAAGAAGGCCGTTATTGGTTCCCCCGCCCCTGCCAGACGAATTCATGCGAACGGACCTTGAGCGGTGGCAGAGCTAGGCAATCCACTCAAGAGCGTCAACTTCGGAAAAGTTGACGCGGTTTAGACGGTACAGCAGTTCTTCTTGAATGTCACATTCAGGTCACGGCGCGTTGCCACAATCCGAGAGCGACTGATCATTTTGTTAGAGCCAGCCCGTGGGATCGACGACTTCGCCGCCGACCTGGACCTCGAAGTGGAGGTGGCAGCCCGTGGATGCGCCCGTAGTGCCGCTCAAAGCCACAACATCACCGCGGGTGACGGTCTGGCCCACTTGGGCGCTGAAGGACGACAGGTGGTTGTAGGTGGTCTCAAGCCCGTTGCCGTGATCGACGACAACCCTGTTGCCGCCGCCATACGGGTGCCAGCCTGCGAAGGTCACGGTTCCGGTGGCCGCAGCGAGGACCGGGGTGCCGCACTGGGCAGCGAAGTCGGTACCGCGGTGGAAGTCCCCGGTGCCGCCGGTGATGGGGCTGACGCGGTAGCCGTACGGGGAAACGGTGGTCAGGGAAGCGAGCGGGCCGGCGATGGTGCCCCTGGAAGCCGCCGGAGCGACGGTTCCGGCGGACTGGGCGCTCAGCAGCTGCTTCAGCTTGCCATCGGGGTCTCCCACCGTGGTGACGGCGGTTCGGCTGAAGTCGATCTGGGCTGCAGCTTCCGCGGAAACAGCGGGCTGTGGCGCTGCGACGACGGCAGCAGAGGCACCGGATGCGGCGGCGACGGAGGGGGCGCTGGAGCTGGCAAGCACCGGGCTGGTTACCGGAACAGTGACCGTCAGAAGCAGGCCGGTGGCGGCAAGTGCAACGCCCGCCTTCTGGCCGATTCCGCTGGCGGCGGCGAAGTCAGTGAGCTGCCGGAAAGGACTCCGGCGGCGACGCGCTTCCCGCTGCGGGTCCCGGGGACGGTCCGCAAGGGGGACTTCGGCAACCCATGGTTGCGAAGCGGAGCCGACAGCGCGACGGCGGCCCCTGAAATTCTGCGTGGTCAACTATTTTCCTCTCTGGAAGCCTGCGAAGTTAGCTGTCGGATTCGGGTCAGAGAGATAGTGACCCGGCCCGCAAAACAGGCCGTCTTGACACACGGGTATCCAGGGGATTCGTTTATCAAAAAGGCTTGCCGCTGCGGACTTCACCCCAAGACCGTTTGAAAACGGCCAGTTGTGGTTCCCCCGCCCCTGCCAGAAGGTGACTCGGTACTGGTGGTCCGCTGGCAGAGCTAGGCTTTCGGACCGGTAACGCTTATGTATCGGCGTCGAGAAACAACTATAGGCGATGCGGCCGGACAGTAACAATTCCGTTATAAACGAAAGTTCACTGATGATCCTGCGTCACGAAACGGCCAACGCCCCCACTATAGGTTTCACAAACTCCTAGGTGAGCTGGACAAACACGTGGGCTGCAACTTCCGGCGGAAGCTCCAGTGCGCCTTCTATACCGGCAACGCGGACCGAAATGTATTCTCCAACACGTTCCAGTGCAACTTCGGTGCCCGGGCGGATTCCGCCTTCATCGAGTTGCAGGAGGAGTTCGGGCTCCACCTGGATGGGTTCGGCGAGGCGGCAGACCCGCACCGTGGACTCCGGGCCGTAGCCTGCCATGGCGTCCAGCAGGTTGATCACACCGTCCGTAAAGGCCGATCCGGTTTCGCCACCCAGGGCAGCCAGCCCCGGGATGGGGTTTCCATAGGGAGACTCGGTAGGGTGGTCCAGCAGTTCGAAGATCCGCTGCTCCACGCGTTCACTCATCACGTGTTCCCAGCGGCAGGCCTCGTCATGGACGTAGGCCCAGTCCAGGCCGATGATGTCAGAGAGCAGCCGTTCGGCCAGGCGGTGCTTGCGCATGACCTCGGTGGCGCGTTTGCGTCCGGCCTCCGTCAGTTCCAGGTGCCGGTCACCGGCAACAACCACCAGACCGTCACGCTCCATCCGGCCAACTGTCTGCGAAACGGTAGGGCCGGAGTGGCGCAACCGCTCGGCAATGCGGGCGCGCAGCGCCACGATGTTTTCTTCTTCAAGCTCCAAAATGGTCCGAAGATACATCTCCGTAGTATCGATCAGATCCGTCATCCAGCTCAGCTCCTTGAGCGCAGTCCCATGCGTGCGTCAACCGTATCGCGTACTGACAGCACGCCGGTTACCAGGTCCACAGCTTAGCCTATTTTGAATTACTCCGGATAATCCCGGCTGGGCCGCAGGGCCCATCAAAAACACCCTTCTGTGACGGCTTCAGTTCCCGCAGGACTATACCGTCAGGCAGAATGAAAGCGGCCTCAACAGCAGCCATCACTGACTGCAGGCCTCCCGCCACCGGCCGCTGCGGCCGAACTGTCCCGACGAATTTGGAGCCCTTGTGAGCGACGCCAGCATCACCATCCCCGCCAACCTGCTGCCACAGGACGGACGTTTCGGCGCCGGGCCGTCCAAGGTCCGGGCTGAACAGCTGGAAGCACTCTCCGCCGCGTCCACCACCATCCTCGGCACGTCCCACCGGCAGGCACCTGTCAAGAACCTGGTGGGTTCGGTCCGCGAAGGCCTGTCCAGCTTCTTCCGTGCCCCCGAGGGCTACGAACTGATCCTGGGCGTGGGCGGTTCCACGGCGTTCTGGGACGTCGCGGCCTTTGGCCTTGTGGAGAACAAGGCACAGCACCTGTCCTTCGGTGAATTTGGTTCCAAGTTTGCCGCCGCCACGAACAAGGCGCCGTTCCTCGCGGAGTCCAGCATCATCAAGGCAGAGCCCGGCACCCGTCCGGTGGCAGTGGCAGAAGCAGGGGTGGACCTCTACGCCTGGCCGCAAAACGAAACCTCCACCGGTGTCGCCGCTCCCGTGCGCCGTGTTGAAGGTGCGGATGCCGGTTCACTGGTGGCCATTGACGCCACCTCCGCCGCAGGCGGCCTGGATGTGGACGTCTCCGAAACAGACGTCTACTACTTCGCCCCGCAGAAAAACTTCGCTTCCGACGGCGGCCTCTGGCTTGGCCTCTTCTCCCCCGCCGCGATCGAGCGTGCCGCGCGGATCCAGGAAAGCGGCCGGTGGATCCCGGACTTCCTGAACCTGCAGACGGCAATCGACAACTCGCGCCTGAACCAGACGTACAACACTCCCTCGTTGTCCACGCTGGTAACGCTGGACGCCCAGATCCAGTGGCTCAACGGGAACGGCGGCCTGGACTTCGCTGCGAAGCGCACCGCTGATTCCGCCGGCCGCGTCTACGCCTGGGCCGAGGCCTCCAGCTACGCCACGCCTTACGTCAGCAACCCGGAGGACCGCTCCAACGTCATCGTCACCATTGACTTCGATGACTCGATCGACGCCGCCCAGGTGGCCAAGATCCTGCGCGCCAACGGCGTGGTGGACACCGATCCCTACCGCAAGCTGGGCCGCAACCAGCTGCGGATCGCCACCTTCGTGGCCATCGAGCCGGACGACGTCACGGCCCTGCTCGCCAGCATCGACTACGTGGTGGGCGAACTCAGGAAGTAAAAGCAGCCGCCCCCGCCGGAAACTCCGGCAGGGGCGGTTGAACAGCAGAACCTAGTGTTCGACGGCGTCGTCCGGGCTTTGTGCCGGGGCGGCGCCGTTTGCGTCGGAGGCCGCGTCTGCGTCTGCGTCAACATCCGCATCGGCGGCAGCTTCGCCGTCGGAGGCTTCGGAGTCCCCGGGAGTCTCCAGTGAAGCAGGCTCCTCAGGAGTCTCCTCCGGCTGGGCATCCTCGGGGCGAACGCGTTCAGCCCAGGGCACCCACTCCGGCGCCAGGACAGAAGCTTCAGAGGGCAGCAGCCCGACTTCGTTGACGGTGATGACCTTGGAGCGTGAGTTGCGCGTGAGGACAGCGAACCACTGCCATCCCGGATAGCCGGGCAACCGGCATTCAAAGAGGTGGGTGACCACGCGGTCCCCCTCCGTGCGGGCACCCACGTGGGTGCCGACGTCGGACGGGCTTGCGATCGACTGGACTGCCTCCCGGGCGGCATCGACGGCGGCTGCCAGCACGGCGTCCGGCTTGCCGGTGCGCCACACCGGGACGCCTGCGCGCCGGGGTGGGGTTTTTACCGGTTCTTCGGCTTCGGCGTTCACGGCCTAGGCGTCCAGCTCGTCGGCAACCTTACGGAGTGCCGTGGCGATGGCTTTTCCCTTGTTGCCTTCCGGGTACTTGCCCGCGGACAGCGTGCCGGAGAGGTTATCCAGCACCGTCACGAGGTCCTGCACCAGCGGCGCCAGGTCCCTGGGGTTGGTGCGCTTGGCCTTGGCGATGGACGGAGTCTTGTCCAGTACGCGCAGGCCCAGTGCCTGGGCGCCCTTGCGCCCGTCAGCTACGCCGAATTCAACCCGGGTACCGGGCTTGAGGTCCAGCGTCCCCTCCGGGAGCGAAGACTTAGGCAGGAAAACCTCCTGGCCATCCTCGCCTGCGAGGAAGCCGAAGCCCTTTTCCTTGTCATACCACTTGACCTTGCCGGTAGGCACGTTATCAACCTTCTTCGTTCTTGGATCCTGCAATGCTCGTCTCTGGGTTCAAGGTTATCCTGTGCAGCGTTGTGCCGATGCCAGCGTGCAGCACTGTTAACGTTGGCTTTATGACTCCCACGCGCTTCCGACGTCCGCTGATGATCACTGCCGCCGCCCTGGCCGTCATTTCGCTGGTTGCGGTGGGAACGGTGATGGCCATGGCATTCGCCGGAACCCCTGCACCGCAGTGGGTCACCTTCACCGCTTTGTTCGGCCTTCCCCTGGCATTCCTGTTGCTGGTGTTCCTGGTGTTGGACTCGGTAGCGGGCCGCCGGCGTGGCGGAGCAGCCGGCAGCGGGACCCCGGGGAACGGCGGCGGGCGGTAACGTTGGACTGATGTCCCTTATTCGTGCGCTCAGCAAGGACCTGGAGGCACGCAGCGACGATTCACTGCGTGCCCTGCTCAGTGCACGGCCGGACCTCATGTCCCCCGGCGTTCCGGACTTCGCCGCCCTGGCCGCCAGGGCCAGCGGGCGCGTCAGCGTCCAGAGGGCCCTGGAGCGCCTGAACCGTCCCCAGATGCAGGTCCTGGAGACTCTCCACCTGTGTACCAACACCGACACCGGGCACAGCGCATCGGCGCCTACCCTGAAAAAGTTCATTGCCGGTTCCAGCCTGGCCACCATCGAGCGGTTCCTGAGCTCGCTGGAGGACCTCGCGTTGGTACACCGTTCGGCGCCTCCGCACGGAACCCCGGCGGGCGGCCGGCACCACTTCTACCTGCCGGTGGCCTGCCTGAAGGACGTACTGGGCATCTACCCGGCAGGCCTGGGCCGCAGTTATACGGAGCTGGTGAGGCTGCAGCCGGCTTTCTCCCAGCGCGTGGTCCAGCTGGTTGCAGAGCTTCGGCAGAGCGGTTCTGACGTTCCACCGGCCGCCACTCCCATGGAGGCAGCCCTGGCGCTGCAGCACTGGACAGCGACCCCGGATGCCCTGCACGCCATCCTCGCCGATGCTCCGGAACGTACGACGGCGTTACTCGCCAAATTCGGAAACTGGGCCATGGGTGCCGTCCCCCAGGCGCAACGCAAGGTCTCCGTCCTGAACCAGGGCTCCGACGTCGGGCCCGTTGACTGGCTGTTGGCGCGGGGACTGCTGGTTCCCCTGGATGCCGCGCACGTGGAACTGCCGCACAGCGTGGGGCTGGCGCTGCGTGGCGGCGTTATAATCAATGACTTCAGCCTGGAACCGCCCACTCCCCGGCTTGGCCGCACCAGTGCCCTGCGGCGCCGCAACGCAGCGCTCGGCGCGATCGGTGAAACCCTCCGGCTGGTGACTGAGCTCCTGTTCATTGTGCGCAGCCAGCCGCTGGCTACCCTGCGCAGCGGCGGCGTTGGCGTGCGTGAACTGAAGCGGCTCGCCGATGCCCTCCGCGTTGAGCAGCAGCAGGCCGCAATACTCACTGAATTGGCCGCGCTGGCGGGCCTCCTGCGCCTGGATGTGGACAGTTCCGCCTGGGTGCAGCCCCCGGACCTGGAGTGGCTGTCCCTGCCGCGCCAGGAGCAGTGGCTGTGGCTGGTCAGTGCATGGCTGGGCAGCGACAGGGTTCCGTCGCTGGTGGGCCAGCCTGTCCCTGGCGGCAAGACCGGCCCGGGTGGTTCCGCCGGGCAGGTCAACGCGCTCTCGGCCGAAGCCCAGCGGCCGGATGCGCCGCTGGTCCGTAAACGGATCCTGGAAATCCTGGCCGAACTCACCCGGGACGCCATCACCGGGGTCCCGGACCCCTCAGGCAATGCGCACGGTGCGTCCGGAAACGCAGCCGACGTCGATGCCCCCGTCCTGGACGCTGCCGCTGTTCTGGAGCGGGCCGAGTGGACCCAGCCCCGGATGTCGCGCAGGTTCAGTTCCCTGGTGCAGGGGGTGTTGACCGAGGCCGAGTTACTGGGACTCATGGGCTCCGGGGCGCTGAGCCAGCTGGGCAGCGCCATTGCCGACGACGCTCCGGATGCGGCCCTGGACCTCCTGGGCGAGCACCTTCCCGCGGCCCTGAACCATGTGCTGCTGCAGGCGGACCTGACCGCCGTTGCGCCCGGATACCTTACCCCCGAGGTCAGTGCCGGGCTGCTCCAGATGGCCGACGCCGAAGGGCAGGGTCCGGCAACCATCTACCGCTTCTCCGTGGCCTCGATCCGCCGCGCACTGGACGCGGGGCTGGACGCGCAGGCCATCCTGGCGTTCCTCACCGAACATTCCGCCACCCCGGTTCCGCAGCCGCTGGACTACCTGGTCCAGGACACCGCCACGCGCTATGGGCGGCTCCGGGTGGGCGGGGCAGCCAGCTTCATCCAGAGCGAAGATGAAGCCACCATCCTGGAAATCCTGCAGAATCCCCGGTTATCCGCCTTGGGGCTGGTGCAGCTGGCGCCAACCGTGCTGGTATCTGCGGCCGCTCCCCGCGACACCGCCGAAGCGCTGCGGGGAGCCGGGCTCTCCCCTGCCGTGGAGGACAGCGGACAGCCTGGCACCGTGAGGCTTCGCCGGACGACTGCCGCACCCGGCGCCGGCAGGCCCGTCTATTCCGCACCCGGCACACCGCCGGCCCAGGCCGACGTCGACGCCCAGCTCGCGGTCCTCCGCCACCAGGGTCCTGCCGGCACCGGAGAAGCCGCCACGCAGCTGGGACTGGAAGCCCTGCAGAAGGCCATCCGGCTCAAGCAGCGCGTCACCATGAACGTGGTGGACGGCCTGGGGAATGCCGCCCTGGAAACAGTTGTTCCCTTGTCAGTGAACGGCGGGCGGATCCGGGTCTTTGATCCGGTCAAGGAAACCGAACGGGTGGTTTCCGTGCACCGCGTGATCGACGTCGAACCGGCAGAAGATTGGTCCCCATGAACAACGGTCCCCTGATCGTCCAAAGCGACAAAACCATCCTCCTCGAGGTGGACCACGAGCTGGCCACCGAGGCCCGTCACGCGATCGCCGCTTTCGCCGAGCTGGAGCGCGCCCCGGAACACGTCCACAGTTACCGGCTGACGCCGCTGGGGCTGTGGAACGCCCGCGCCGCCGGACTGGATGCCGAGAAAGTCCTTGACGCGCTGCTGAAATACTCACGCTTTCCGGTACCGCACTCGCTGTTGATCGACATCGAGGAAACGATGTCCCGCTACGGGCGCCTGCGCCTGGAGAAGGACCCCCAGCACGGCCTGGTGATGCGCACGGACGACTACCCGGTGCTTGAAGAGGTCATCCGCGCCAAGAAGATCCAGCCGCTGCTGGGCCCGCGGATCGACGGCGAAACGATTGTGGTGCAGTCCTCCCAGCGCGGCCAGCTCAAGCAGCAGCTGTTGAAGATCGGCTGGCCGGCCGAGGACCTCGCCGGTTATGTGGACGGCACCCCGCACCTGATCGCCCTGAACGAGGACGGCTGGGCGCTGCGCCCCTACCAGAAGCTGGCCGTGGAAAACTTCTGGGCCGGCGGCAGCGGCGTCGTCGTACTTCCCTGCGGCGCCGGGAAGACCCTGGTAGGCGCGGCCGCGATGGCCACCGGTTCCACCACCACGCTGATCCTGGTGACCAACACGGTGTCCGCCAGGCAGTGGAAGGAGGAACTGCTTAAGCGCACCTCGCTGACGGAAAACGAGATCGGCGAATATTCGGGTTCGGTGAAGGAAGTCCGGCCGGTCACCATCGCCACGTACCAGGTCCTGACCACAAAGCGCGGCGGGCTGTACCCGCACCTGGAACTGGTGGACGGGCACGACTGGGGGCTCATTGTCTACGACGAGGTCCACCTGCTACCGGCCCCGATTTTCCGCATGACCGCTGATCTCCAGGCCCGCCGCCGGCTCGGGCTCACCGCCACCCTGGTGCGCGAGGACGGCCGCGAAGGCGAAGTCTTCAGCCTCATCGGGCCCAAGCGCTACGACGCCCCCTGGAAGGACATCGAGGCGCAGGGGTACATCGCTCCCGCCGATTGCGTGGAAGTCCGCGTGGACCTCCCGCGGGACGAGCGCGTCGCGTACGCCATGGCCGAGGACGCGGACAAGTACCGGCTCTGCTCCACTTCGGAGACCAAAACCCGCGTGGTGGAGGAACTGGTGGCCCTGCACGCCGGTGAACAACTGCTGGTGATCGGCCAGTACATCGACCAGCTGGACGAACTGGGCGAGCGCCTCAACGCGCCCGTCATCAAAGGCGACACATCCGTGAAGGAACGGCAACGGCTTTTCGCGGCGTTCCGCGCCGGCGAGGTCCAGGTGCTGGTGGTTTCCAAGGTGGCGAATTTCTCCATCGACCTGCCCGAGGCATCGGTAGCCATCCAGGTTTCCGGCTCGTTTGGTTCCCGGCAGGAGGAAGCCCAGCGCCTGGGCCGTTTGCTGCGCCCCAAGAAGGACGGACGCGCAGCCCGCTTCTACTCGCTGGTGGCCCGGGACACCCTGGACCAGGACTTCGCCGCCAAACGGCAGCGCTTCCTGGCCGAGCAGGGTTACGCCTACCGGATCATGGACGCCAAGGACGCCGGCACCGCTGCCTGAGCCCGCTGGCTTCCGTGGCCGGGGGAACACACATCCGGCGTCCAGAGAACTCCCAGTAACCGGGAGCATGATAGGTGCATGAACAAAAATGGCCCTGAAGCACGCCTGCTGGTAGTTGACGACGAACCCAACATCCGCGAGCTCCTGTCCACCTCGCTGCGGTTTGCGGGGTTCGAGGTGGTCTCCGCCGGCAACGGCCGTGACGCCCTCGCCGCCGTCGAGGAACATGCCCCGGACCTTGCGGTCCTGGACGTGATGCTCCCGGACATGGATGGCTTCACGGTCACCCGCCGGCTCCGCGCTGCCGGCAAACACTTCCCGGTGCTGTTCCTGACGGCCAAGGACGACACCGAGGACAAGGTCACCGGGCTTACTGTTGGCGGCGACGACTACGTCACCAAACCCTTCAGCCTGGATGAGGTGGTGGCCCGCATCCGTGCCGTGCTGCGCCGCACGCAGCCCATGGTGGATGACGACGCCATCATCAAGGTGGGAGACCTGGAGCTCGACGACGACGCCCACGAGGTGCGCCGCGGCGGTACCGTGGTGGAACTCTCCCCCACCGAGTTCAAGCTGCTGCGGTACCTGATGCTGAATCCCAACCGCGTGCTGTCCAAGGCCCAGATCCTGGACCACGTCTGGGAATACGACTTCAACGGCGACGCCTCGATCGTGGAGTCCTACATCTCCTACCTGCGGCGCAAAGTGGACAATGATCCCCAGGCCCCTGCACTGATCCAGACCAAGCGCGGCGTCGGTTACGTTCTACGCACCACGGACAAGCGCTGACCTTGCTTGAACGGTGGAAAGCGGCCCCGCTGAGGTCGCAGCTGGTAGCCATCATCATGGCCCTGCTCGCGGTGGCCCTGACCGTCACCGGCGTGGGAACCCTTACCATGCTGAACACCTTCCTGGTGGAGCAGGTTGACCAGAAACTGGACTCCTACGTCGACGTTGCCCGGACCCAGAATTCCTTTGAACTGCTGCAGACCCCCAATCCCTGGTTGCCCCCCGAATTCTCGCTGATAGTTTTCAGCCCCGGCCAGGACCCGGTTCCCTTCGGCAGCAACACCGCCAACCGGCCGGACATCAGCAGCATCAGCGTTGACGAAGCCCGGCGCCGGGCAGCGGAGCCGTTCCAGGTGCGCGGAACCGACGGTGGGAACTGGCGGGTGGTGGCCGTCGCCGTCACCACGCGAAGTGGCGAATCCGCCGTGGTGGTGATCGGGCTGCCGCTCAAGTCCGTGGACGACGTCATGGGCCACGCCGCCCTGGTGACCACCGGCGTCGGGCTGTTGACCCTGCTGTTGGCGTCACTGACGGCGAGCTGGACGGTGTCCCGTTCCTTCAGGCCACTGGTGAGGGTGGAGAAAACCGCGGCGGCGATTGCTGCCGGGGACCTGTCCCGCCGCGTCGACGTCGAGAATCCGGACACAGAGGTGGGCCGCCTGGGTGAGTCGCTGAACGCCATGCTGGAACACATCGAAGCCGCTTTCGCCGCCCGCACCGCCTCAGAGGGCCGGATGCGCCGCTTCGCCGCCGACGCCTCCCATGAACTCCGAACGCCGCTGGTCACTATCCGCGGGTTCTCCGAGCTTTACCGGCACGGCGCGCTGCCCACGGATGAGGACGTCGCCACCGCCATGGGCAGGATCGAAAGCGAGGCCAAGCGCATGGGTTCGCTGGTGGAGGACCTCCTGCTGCTGGCCCGGCTGGACGAGCAACGGCCCCTGCAGCACAAGCCGGTGGACCTCCAGCTCCTGGCCCATGATGCCGTGGTGGACAGCCAGGCCAGCGACAGGACCCGGAGCATCACCATGGCAGGGCTCGACGGCGCCGCCCCCGCTCCGGCACCTGCCCTCGGAGACGAAGCCAAGCTCCGCCAGGTAGTAGGCAACCTGGTGGGCAACGCCCTGCGCTACACGCCCGAGGGCTCACCCATCGAGATTGCCGTGGGCACCCGTGCAACAGGCGACGGCGGTGCTGCCGCGGTGATTGAGGTCCGGGACCACGGCCCGGGCATCGACGAGGCCGAGGCCGGGAAGGTGTTTGAGCGGTTCTACCGTGCCGACACGTCCCGGACGCGTGAAACCGGCGGCAGCGGGCTGGGCCTGGCGATTGTCGCTGCCGTAGTGGGCTCCCATGGCGGCACGGTGCGCGTCAGGGAGACGCCAGGGGGTGGAGCTACGTTTGTGGTGAGCCTGCCCGCACGGACCGACTGAGGCGCCGGGAGAGTTATCCACATACGGCGCCTGGCCGTGGCGGCTGCGCGCCGCTCCTCCGTAGGCTCGGTTGAGAGGTCCGGACTTCCCCGGACAGCCGGCGCCACACACCGCCGGCAGCCATGCGACACCTGCTGAAAGAGGCCCCGCCATGAGCATTATTTCCGTCGATACCGAACTGCTGCAGCTCAAGTCAGCCAATGTCCGCGCCACCGTTGAGCGGATCAGCGCCGATGTCCAGGCCATGAAGTACGGCCTTGACGAGCTCCAGGGAACGTGGCGCGGTTCTGCCGCCACCAACTTCCAGGCGCTGGTTACCGAATGGACCCTGACGCAGAGCCGGGTGGAGGCATCCCTGGCGTCCATCAATGCAGCGCTTGCTTCCGCCGCCATGAGCTACGCCCAGACGGAGCAGGGCAACACGCAGCGCTTCAGCTGAGCTGGTGGACCTGGTTGGAGCTAGAGCTCCGGGGTGCCCTGGTGGAAACGAAGCCGCCACTGCTCGCCATCGAGCACCCACAGGGAGCTCCGGAGGACAGAGCCTGTCCGCGAATAGCTTCGGTAGGTCAGCAGGATAGCGCTGGTGCCGACGCGGTCCGCGCCAAGGACGTCCATCCGGAGCTTCTCCCCAGGGTCCTCCTCCAGTTCCAGCAGGATGGCGTCACGGCTCCACATCCGCCCTGAAGCGCCGATCTCCTGGTAGTCCGGGTGCAGCAGCACCCCGGTCCGGCCGATGTCCGCACGTACTTCCGGCACGAGCAGTTCGCGCTCCAGCCTCTCCACCTCGGCCTCGGGGTTATCCGCCACCTGTTGCAGCCCCGAGGCAGCTTCACGTTCAAGCTCGCTGAAGAGGTCATCCGCGTAGTATTCGGAGTCGGGCACCGCCTGGCGGGCCGGCGCCGCCGGAGGTGCTGTTGAAGCCGCCGCGGAGCCTGACATGGCGAATCCCGGGCCGCGGCGGGGTTCGATCCCCTGCTGGTAGGCAGTGGCGGCCGCTCTGGCCCGTTCGTCAGCTGCCTCGTTAAGGTTGTGGCCCGCGTGCCCCTTGACCCACTCGAACGTGTATTTGCGTCCGGTCAGCGCGCGGTCGATGTCCTGCAGCAGCTCCACGTTCAGAACTGGCTTGCCGTCCGCTTTGCGCCAGCCTTTGCGCTTCCAGCCCGGCATCCATTTGGTCACCGAATTAATGACGTACTGGCTGTCGCAGAGGATGTGTAGCTTCTCGTCCGGCAGGTGCTCGGTGGCGCGGAACAGGTCCAGCACGGCCATCAGCTCGCCCTGGTTATTGGTGCCGTGCGGCCAGCCACCTGCACGCCAGCAGTTCTCGTCCACGTACCAGGCCCATCCGGCGGGGCCCGGGTTTCCCAATGCCGAACCGTCGGCTGCTGCTGTAATCGTCACCGGACCATCCTGCCAGAAGTGGCCGACATCCACGTGCCGTCTTCCTGCCGCCCTGAGCCACAAGTGCGCCGTCCTCCGCGGGAAAACGTTTACCGAAAGTCCTTGACTCCCCCTGCGCCACCACGGCAGAATCAGAAAACCAATTCGAGAAAGCGTTTTCTCACCTAACTTTGCACCATCAGAATCCGGAAGGCATATCAATGACGATTCCACCCCTGACCAGGAGAAGGTTCCAGCTCGGCGCCGTGGCAGTTGCCGTCTCGCTGCTCGCCAGCGGTTGCGGCGCGGCGGGCGGCTCCGGCGGCACCGATGGCAATAAGGAGGTCACGCTGAGGTTTGCCTGGTGGGGCAACGAGTACCTCAACTCCCAGACGGAGAAGGTGATCGATGCCTTCGAGGCCGCGAACCCCACCATCAAGATCGAATCCGAACCCGGTGAGTGGAGCAGCTACTGGGACAAGCTGGCCACCAAGACTGCCGCCAACGATGCCCCGGACGTCATCCAGATGGACCAGAAGTACATTGCCGAATACGGCGGCCGCGGGGCCCTCCTGGACCTGGCCAAACAGGAGGGCATCGATACCTCAAAGCTGGCCGAAGAGGCCTTGGCATCAGGCCAGTACGATGGCGCACAGTATGGCCTGAGCACGGGCCAGAACGCCTACGTCGTGATGGCCAACACCAAGGTCTTCGAAGCAGCAAACGTCCCGCTGCCGGACGACACCACCTGGACGTGGGACGACTTCGTGGAGACTGCCGCGAAGATCAGCGCCTCAGGGGACGGCAGCACTTACGGCGCGGCCTATGGAAGCAATGAGGCGGACCTGATCATCTGGCTCCGCCAGCACGGCCAGAACCTCTATTCGGAGGACGGCAAGCTGGACTTCGACACTGCCACAGCCGCGTCCTTCTGGGAGCGGCTGAAGGAGCAGCGCGATTCCAAGGCAAGCCCGCCCGCCACCGTAGCAACGGAGGACGCCGGAGCCGGCCTGGAGGAAAGCCTCTTTGGAACCAACCGGGTGGGCATGGCCTGGTGGTGGACCAACCAGCTCGGCTCCCTGGAGGCGACCACCGGCAACAGCATCAAGATGCTCCGGGCTCCCAGCGCGGACGGCACGGCGGCTGAGAACGGGATGTACTACAAGCCCACCATGTTCTGGTCCGCCTCCTCGCGGACCAAGCACCCGGAAGCCACGGCCAAGTTCATCGACTTCCTGACGAACAGCCCCGAGGCCGGAGCCATCCTGATGACGGACCGCGGTGTGCCCACCAACACGGAGATCGTTGAGTCCATCACGCCGTCGCTGAAGCCGGCAGATACCACGGTGGTGTCGTTCCTGAAGGACATCGAGCCGGACATGAAGGAGGCGCCGCCCGTGCCTCCTGTGGGTGCCGGCAGCGTGCAGAACGTTATCAAGCGGTACACGGATGAGGTGCTCTACGACAGGCTCACCCCGCAGGCCGCAGCCGAGGCGTTCAAGAAGGAAGTTGAAGGAATGATTTCCAGCGCCAGCAAGTAGGACCAGCAGGCTGTAAAAAGCACAAAAAAGCGGCTTCCCCGCAAGGAGGAAGCCGCTTTTTTGTGCGGAGCAGGTCCGGCTGTGGGGGCTAGAAGCCGCCCATGCCGCCCATGCCACCCATGTCGTCGCCGCCCGCGGGGGCAGCGTTCTTCTCGGGCTTGTCAGCAACAACGGCCTCGGTGGTGAGGAACAGGCCGGCAATGGAAGCCGCGTTCTGCAGTGCAGAGCGGGTCACCTTGACCGGATCGTTGATGCCGGCGGCCAGCAGGTCGACGTACTCGCCGGTTGCAGCGTTCAGGCCATGGCCAGCGGGCAGGCCGCGGACCTTGTCCACCACAACGCCGGGCTCGAGGCCGGCGTTGAAGGCGATCTGCTTCAGCGGGGCGTCGATGGCAACGCGGACGATGTTCGCACCGGTTGCTTCGTCACCGGACAGGGTCAGGTTGGCGAATGCCTTGGCGCCGGCCTGGATGAGGGCAACGCCACCACCGGCGACGATGCCTTCTTCAACGGCAGCCTTTGCGTTGCGGACTGCGTCCTCAATGCGGTGCTTGCGTTCCTTGAGCTCAACCTCGGTTGCGGCACCGGCCTTGATGACTGCAACGCCGCCGGCCAGCTTGGCCAGGCGCTCCTGCAGCTTCTCGCGGTCGTAGTCCGAATCGGAGTTCTCGATCTCGGCGCGGATCTGGGAAACGCGGCCGGCGATCTGGTCGGCGTCGCCTGCACCTTCAACGATGGTGGTCTCGTCCTTGGTGACAACAACCTTGCGGGCGCTGCCCAGGAGTTCCAGTCCGGCGTTCTCCAGCTTGAGGCCGACTTCCTCGGAGATGACCTGGCCACCGGTGAGGATGGCGATGTCAGCGAGCTGGGCCTTGCGGCGGTCGCCGAAGCCCGGAGCCTTGACGGCAACGGACTTGAAGGTGCCGCGGATCTTGTTCACGATCAGCGTGGCCAGGGCCTCGCCTTCGATGTCCTCGGCGATGATCAGCAGCGGCTTGTTGGACTGCATGACCTTTTCCAGGACAGCAACCAGTTCCTTGACGTTGGAGATCTTGGAGTTGACGATCAGGATGTACGGATCCTCGAGGACCGTTTCCTGGCGCTCAGCGTCCGTGACGAAGTAGGCGGAGATGTAACCCTTGTCGAAGCGCATGCCTTCGGTGAGCTCAAGCTCCAGGCCGAAGGTGTTGGACTCCTCGACCGTGATAACGCCTTCCTTGCCAACCTTGTCCAGGGCTTCGGCAATGAGGGCACCGATTTCATCGTCACCGGCGGAGATGGACGCCGTAGCAGCGATTTCTTCCTTGGTTTCGATTTCCTTGGCGGAAGCCAGGAGTTCGGTGGTGACGGCGTCAACGGCCTTTTCGATACCGCGCTTGAGGGACAGCGGGTCCGCGCCGGCGGCTACGTTGCGCAGGCCTTCCTTGACGAGGGCCTGGGCCAGGACGGTTGCGGTGGTGGTGCCGTCGCCTGCGACGTCATCCGTCTTCTTGGCAACTTCCTTGACCAGCTCGGCGCCGATCTTCTCGTAAGGATCGTCCAGCTCGATCTCCTTGGCGATGGAAACACCATCGTTGGTGATCGTGGGGGCGCCCCACTTCTTTTCGAGGACGACGTTGCGGCCACGCGGGCCGAGGGTGACCTTAACGGCGTCGGCGAGGGTGTTCAGGCCCCGCTCAAGGCCGCGGCGTGCCTCTTCATCAAATGCAATGATCTTGGCCATAACGGCAGTAGTCCTTTCGGGACAGTCGTTAAGAATGGACCGTTGCTGTAGTGCCCGCGACGGACGATCCTTCGCCACCGGCCTCTGTACGCCGGCGGTTGCGGGATCTCACCCAGCAAAGGTGTTTTCTTTCGCTCCCTGCCCAGAGCGCCATGCGGGCCGGAAACCGGTCAACATTTAGCAGTCTGTACGCGGGAGTGCTAAGTCAATAATTAGCACTCCCCCGATGAGAGTGCAAGCAGAGGGACCCCGCAAGACCTGCATTCCGGGGGCAGGTTCGCTGCCGGCGATCATGGCAGCGCGTGCGCGGCGACGCCGCCTGTGGCAGCACTCAGCCGTCAGTTCGTGCGGCGGCTTCCTTGCCCGACAGTGTGGCCTTGTTATCCGGCCCATAGGTGAAGGTCATGTAGTTGGCAGCGGTGACGTCGCCGTTTTCGTCGAAGGCCACCGGGCCGGACTGGCCGTCGTAGTCCGCGCCGGAACCAGCGGACAGCAGCTTGCGGCATTCGGCGAACGTGGTGCACACGGTCCGTTCCCCGGCGTCGTCCGCAGATCCCCCGGAAACAGCGATCAGACCGGCGGCGATGGAACTGCCGGAATCATCCTGGCGGGCCTCGGCTGCCAGCGCCGCAAGGATGGTGGCGTCATAGGCCTCGGCCGCGAACGTCAGGTCTTTCAGGCCCTTGTCCACGGTGAGCAGCCGGTCCTGGAATTGGGCGGAGGGGAAAACACCCGGAAGTATGGCACGCGCTCCCTTGAGCGTGCCGTTTGCCAGCCCGGAACCGTACTGGTCGAACGCGCCGTCAGCCAGGAGCAGTTTCTCCCCCGGGATGCCGGCGTTCTTCAGTTCCGCCAGGGCGCCCTGGGCACCTTCACGGGCAATAACGACGACGGCGTCCGCGGCGGCGTCGCGGACCTTGCCGGCCGCTTCGGCGGCTTCGCCCGGCGCGAATTCTGCGACGACCGGAGCCCCAAGCCCTGATTCCTCCGCAACGGAAGCAACGGCGTCGGACACGCCCTTTCCGTAACCGCCTTCCTGGTGGATCACGGCGATGCTTTTGGCGCCGGTGGCGGTGGCCATCTTGACGAGCACCGCGGCCTGGGCAACATCTGCCGCCGCCGTGCGGAAGTAATAGCCGCCGGACTTGTAACTGGTGAGGCCGGCAGAGGTATTGGCCGGTGAGATCAGGGTGATGCCGGCGCGTGAGAGGACGTCAATCGCTGCCGGAGCGTTACCGGAATCGGTAGGGCCAATTACAACGTCGGCCTTGCGCTCAGCAAGCGTTCTGGCCTGCGCCGCGGAATCGCCGGTGGCAGGTTCCAGGACTTCCACGGGCTTGCCTTTGTGGCCGCCGGCCGCGTTGACATCCTTGACAGCCAGTTCAACTGCGGCCCGCTGGGCATCGTTGAGGAACGACTGGCTGCCGGTGTTGTCCAGGATGACGCCGACCCGGAGGGTCCCGTCACCACTGGCTTCGGCGTCGGCCACACGGGCATTCCCGGGGACACCGCTGCAGGCGGTCGCGCCCAGGAGCAGGACGGCCGTGAGGCCCAGGGCAGAGCTTCGCACAGCAGGAATCACTGGGCCGGCCGGACGCTTTCGGCCTGGGGGCCCTTCTGGCCTTCACCGATTTCAAGTTCCACGCGCTGGCCTTCTTCCAGGGCCCGGTAGCCCTCGCCCTGGATGGCGGACCAATGGACAAAAACGTCATCGCCGGATTCGTCGACCGAAATGAAGCCATAGCCTTTTTCGGCGTTGAACCATTTGACGGTTCCCAGTGCCATGGTCCCCAACTTTCACCTTGCGCGCGGATCAAAACTTATGGCTACTCTAGCCAGCCACAGGGTTCGCCACGCGTCTGCCACGTGGAGGCAGCCCAATAGTTATTCAGGCGTGACCGCTGCAGGCTACTGGTAGCCCGGTCCCAGTACGACCACCAGCGGAACCTGGAATTCAGCGCTCTCAACCTGGGTGGTAATGCGCAGCAACTCCCCGAGGGCTTCGGCGTTGGCCTGCTGCCCGGGAGCATAGAAGATGACGGACGCCGGTTGCGCGGAACCGCCCCAGTTGGCGACTTCTGCCACGGCCCAGCCGTCCGTCTGCACGACGCCGCCCACCTGGCCGGCCAGGCCGGCTACTCCGGCGCCGTTGTAGACGGCCACGGCCTGGGTCTTATCCAGCCCGCCCGTGGTTTCCGACGGCGTCGGTTCAGGTTCCGGTTCAGCTGACGGTTCCTCAGCGGGCGCGGTGGCCGTGGGCTCGGCCGGGGCCTCCGACGTCGGAGCGTCAGTGGGTGCCGACGATTCACTGGGGCTGTCGCTCACCGCGGCGGGGGTTCCGCCGGGGCCAAAGCCCAAGGTGGGAAGGATAAAGAACGCCCCCACACCAACCAGCAGGGCAGCAATGCCAACCGCCATGATGGGCCACAGCCGCTTGCGGGCCGGTGCCGCTACCGTCCTGTGGACGCCTTGGCGTGCAGAGGTTTCCGGTACCTGGTCAAATTCATCCCGGGCGTATTTGGTCATGGTGGCGAGTCATCCTTGGTTGGTGCAGCTGATGGCTCAGCGCGGACTTTTACGCGTCCGAGCCCAGGCGGCGTGCCGTCCTGGCGCGTTGACGCGACGTACGTAGTCTACGCAATCTCTTGACCAGCATGGGATCGTAGGCCAAAGCGTCCTCGGTATCGATGAGCGCGTTGAGGAACTGATAGTAGTGCGTTGCCGAGAGTCCGAACAGTTCCCGGATGGCCTGTTCCTTGGCACCGGCGTACTTCCACCACTGCCGTTCCAGTGCCAGCATCTGCTGGTCGCGTTCGGACAGCGGTGAGTCGCGGAGCGTAAACCCGGCCAACAGGGAGGCCTCGCCGGCGGGCTGGTGCTGCGGGAGTTCGTGCGCTGGTTCTGCCACGGCAAAATCCTTCCTGCGGGCAGGGTCAAAGTGTTCCTCCCATGCTACGGACGAATAACACCGTTGTCATTTGCCCCGGCTGCAAGAATGGACGGGTGTTTGATCCCGAACCGCTTTTTGACCTGCCGCCCACCCGGCGCAGCGAGGACGACGCCGCCGAGCTGCGGGACATGGCGACGCGTCCCCTGGCTGACCTCATGGCGCCCGATTGGGCAACCGCGTTGGTGAGCGTGGAGCCGGACCTGCGGAAGGTGCTGTCCTTTGTGGCAGACGAAGCCGCAGCGGGGCACCTGGTCCTCCCGGCGCCGTCGAACATTCTCCGGGCTTTCCGGCAGCCGCTGGCGGACGTTCGGGTGCTGGTGGTTGGCCAGGATCCGTACCCAACGCCCGGGCACGCAGTGGGATTGTCCTTCGCCGTGGAAAGGACCACACGGCCCATTCCCCGCAGCCTCGCCAACATTTACCGGGAACTCGAAGCGGACCTGGGGCTCCCCCCACGGGTCCATGGCGATCTCTCGGCCTGGACAGATCAGGGAGTGCTGCTGCTGAACACCGTCCTGACCGTACGCGAAGGGGCGGCCGCCTCGCATCGGGGCAAGGGCTGGGAACCCGTCACCGCCGCCGCGATCCGCGCTGTTGCCGGCCGCCGGCGCACGGACGGCACCCGGCAGCCGCTGGTGGCAATCCTGTGGGGCCGCGATGCGCAAAACCTCGGACCGCTGCTGGACGGCGCCCCCGCCGTGGCCAGTGCACACCCAAGTCCGCTCTCTGCCTCCCGGGGCTTTTTCGGATCCCGGCCTTTCAGCACGGTCAACACGCTGCTGGAGGAGCAGGGGGCGGCCCCCGTTTCCTGGGAACTGCCGAGTTAACTTAGGCTTACCTACATGACTACTTCCCCTGCGGGCACCACGGCGCTGCGCCGGGCCAGGCCGATTATCACCCTGACCGTGCTTCGCCGTGAACAGCTTTCCGCGCACATGATCAGGATTGTGGCGGGCGGGCCCGGCTTTGGCCAATTCGTGAACAACAGCTTTGTGGACCGCTACGTGAAGATCTCCTTCCTGCAGCCCGGGGTGGAATATCCGCAGCCGCTGGACCTGATGGCCATCAAGGAAACCATGCCGCGCGAGCAGTGGCCCGTCACCCGCACCTACACCATCCGGTGGGTGGATGAGGCCGCGCAGGAGCTCGCGATCGACTTCGTCAACCACGGCGACGAAGGGCTTGCCGGCCCATGGGCGGCCAACGCCCGGCCCGGTGATACGTTCAGCTTCTCCGGCCCAGGTGGAGCGTACAACCCGGACCCCGACGCCGACTGGTACCTGTATGCGGGCGACGAGGCCGCTATCCCGGCAATCGCCGCAGCCATTGAATCCCTTCCGGCCCATGCCCGCGGGCTCGCCTTCCTGGAAGTGGACAACGAAGCGGAGGTCCAGGACATCAAGGCACCTGCCGGCCTGGAACTGCGCTGGATCTTCCGCAGGGGCGGCCCGGCCGGTGCCCCTGAATTCCTGGCCACCGCCGTCCGGACCGCCCAGTGGCCAGCGGGCACGGTCCAGGTGTTCGCACACGGCGAGCGCGGATCCATGAAGGCGCTGCGCGAGGTGTTCTTCAGCGAGCGCGGCCTGGACCGCAAGCAGGTCTCACTGTCCGGCTACTGGGCCCAGGGCCGCGTTGAGGACGACTTCCAGGCGGAAAAGAAGCTGCCCATCGGCCAGATCTAAGGCGACAGGTCTAGACACCAGTCAGCTAGCGCCTGCGGGCCCGGCGACGTTCGTTGCTGGCCAGGCCACCGGTCAGCGGCCTCGCCAGGACGTCACCCAGCACAATTCCGCCGGCTGTTCCCAGGACGATTGCCCCGGCGTTCAGCATGCCGCCGAAGCCGAACAGGATCTCCGACTCCTCGATGGTGAGTACGTACATGGAGCGGAAGATCGTCAGGCCAGGCAGCAGGATCAGCGCCGCCGGAACGGCCACCACCAGCTGCGGTGCGCCCATCTTCAGCGCCACCACCCGGCCCAGCAGACCGATGACGACGGCGGACAGCGCCGGGGAGAACCTGTCGCCGATGCCGATGGCTCCGGCACCCACCAGCACCAGGTAGCCGGCAATGCCCACCGCGGCAGTGGGCAGCAGGAGGTTCCAGGAGGTCTGTTCGGTGATGGCGATGGCCATAACGGCGATCGCGGTCAGGAGCACCAGCACCCAAAGGTCGTAGGCGGGCGGGAACGTCTGGGTCACATCGATAGGCTGCATCCCGGTCAGCTGCCCCACCAGGAAGGCCACGGCTATGCCGGCCACGAGGGCGCCGAACGTCAGCAACGTGGACAGGAACCGGCCTGCGGCCGTTACGGGGAAGCCGTTGATCGCATCCTGCACAGACGAGACCAGCCGGCCGGTGGGCAGGAGCAGCAAGATGCCGCCCACCACCACGATCGCCGGTGAATTGGTCAGTTCAAAACGCCACAACAGCAGCGCGGAGAGCGTCACCGCGAAGGAACATGCCGCCGTCGTAAAGAAGTCCGGAACCCGCCACCGGCCCAGTTGGCGGCCCAGCAGGTTCACCCCGATGTTCAGGGCGAAGGCGAACAGCGAAGAGACGGGGCCGCCGCCAAGGACGCCCACAAACGCAGCGGCGAACACGCCGAACGCCACGGTGACCATCCACCGGGGAAAGGGCTTGGGGCTGGTGATGGCGTCGTCGAGGCGGCGGATGGCCTCGTCACGGCCCACTCCCCCGGCAACGATGTCGCTGACCAGCTGGTGGACCTTGGCCAGGCCGGCGTAGTTGTTGGTCCAGGACCGCACCACGCGGAGCAGTGCAACGGGCGGCTGGTCCTTGGGGGCGTAGTTGATCGCGACGGACTGGTTGGTGATGTCCACTTCGATGTTCTTCAGGCCCAGGGCGGCGGTGACGGCGATGATGCTCGTCTCCACTTCCAGGGCACCAGCGCCGTACCGGAACATGGTTTCGGCAAGGTGCAGCGCGAAGTCCAGCGTCTTACGCGCCGAGGTGTCCACCCCGCCTACCTGGATCATCGGGTTGGCGTACGGGCTGCCGGCCAGCCTGTCCACAATGCTCAGCGGCGCCGTGGGCGGGTTCTCCCCCTGGACCAGGCGCTTGAGCATCTTCTTGGCAGCGATGTTCTGCCGGACCTGGGAGGGTGAAAGCGGCTCGGTCCTGGGCAGTCCGTCCGTGTGCGGACGCTTCTGCTGGTTACCTTGGTCGGTCACGCTGGTCCTCCTCCCGTTCTGGTGGTTCTGTGGTGTTACGCCCCGCGTTTCAGGGGCAGCTTCGCTGCAATCGTACGGCCGGCGGCCACGGCGGCACGCGCCAGGCTGTTGGCCCGGAATACCAGCGGCCGGACCGGGACCACGAAGTCGCCCATCAGCTGGACGACCTCGCCGCCGAAGCCCTTTTTGAACTCATAGCCGCCGTGGCCTTCCTGGTCCTGGCCCTGGATGCCGAACGTTCCGTAGAAGTTGTAGCGGGTGTAGCCCTTCTCCAGCGCATGCAGCATCATGCCCCAGTACAGGGACGTTGCACCGTTGAAGTAGATGTAGTCCTGCACCGTTCCGCCAATAACGCAGGTCAGCTCGTCGCCGTAGCAAACGAAGTGGATCGCGGCCACTGTCACCACGCCCACGGAGTCCGGGAACCGCTCGATGTCCTTGAGGCTGCGCTCGTAGCTGTCCACGAGGTCCTGGACCACCTTGATGCGGTTGGCCTTCTTCTTGCTGCCGGTCTCTTCAACCTCACGCTTGAGGTCCGCCAGCGCAACGGCCTCGGCATCGCGCCGTTCCGTGATGGACTTCCGGTAGGCCGGGATGTCGATCTTGGCCATCATCAGCTTGGTGAACTCGTCCGACGTGGTCCGCAGGAGCTTCTCGTAGTAGTCGCGTTCGCGGAAGACGAAGCCCTTCTCATTGCCCGCGGTGCTGAGGGCATCGTAGAAGTCGTCCAGTGTTTCCAGCGTGGCCTGCTCCAGGTACACGCCGTTCTTCTCGGCCTTGCGGATGGCCTTGCGGGTGCGGTAGCTGGTGCCCATGATCAGCTCTTCGGCGTCCTTGATGCCGGTCAGCGACTTGATGAACATCCAGTTGACGTTGACGAAGTTCATGGCGTGGCCCTGGTGGACAAAGCCCAGGCCTTCCAGCTGTGCCGCAAGCGGCCTGTTGTCCAGCACCTCGGGGTGTTCGGCGCCGTCCTCATCCCGCGCTACCCAGGGCAGGTTGGGCGAGATGCGCAGTTCGGCCGCCTTGCGCTGCGCCGCATGCTTTTTCAGGAGCCCGACGACGTCACTGACCAGTGCGGCGTCCGTGTAGTCAACCAGGGGGCCCTTGGAGCAGTCGCATACGGTGTAGCCCAGCCGGTTACGGCTGTAGGCCAGCTTTGCGGCAGCCACCAGCTCCCCGTTGCGGGAGATGCCCACCAGTTCCACGTTCAGGCCGCGGGAGCGCTGGAAGCGGGTGAACGGTGCGGACTGGATGAAGTTGTTCTGCGGGTGCCCGGAAGCGAAGGCCTCGAAGTCGGAGTCGCTGAGGATGCTGAGCTCCAGGGCCGTGCCCAGGGCTGTACCGGAAGAATTCAAGGGTGTACCTCGCCTCAAAGTGGTGGACGTCAACGGATGGTGGGGCGGGAATCGTCAGTAGAACTGGGCGCCGGTGCGGGCTGTTTCGATGCGGCGCAGCACACGCTCGCCGCCCTTGACCCACAGGGCGTAGCGGACGGGGTCCAGCACCAGGTCGTGGCAGCCCACAAAATCGGTGACCACCTTGGTGAAGCTGGTCTTGAACATTCCCATGCCGGCCAGCGGGTGGGTCTTGTCCTTGATGCGGTCCGCCGGTGGCGTGCCGCAGAAGTCGTATTCCACGCAGCCCAGCTCCTGCATGCGGCGGATCGCCGCCCACTGCACCAGGTGGGAGTCACCGTACTGCTTGCGGTTCTGGGTGGAGCCGCCGTCCTTGTACGTGGCCTTGGAACCGTAGTTGATCACGAACGCGCCCACGCTGGGCTTGCCGTCCTCATAGACGAAGAAGAAGTTGCCCTGCCCGCGGTTGCAGAACTCGTCCCAGAACCGGGTGTAGTACTCGAAGCTGCGCAGCGGCATGGACCCCTTGGCGCTGACGGTGTCCGCCATGAGGTCATACAGGGCCTTGTACGTGGCCGGTCCGGGCTGTTCCTGGACTACCGTGCAGCCCTCGCGCTCGGCGCGGCGCACCGCGTTGCGGGCACGGGAGGAGATGGCCTTGAAGACCTCCTCTTCCGGTGCGCTGATGTCCAGGATGGCGGTGGAGTCGTTGGACTGGATGTTGGCAACCTTCACCAGCGGTGTTGCAGCCAGCACAGCGAGGTTTTCCGGCGTCGCCACCAGGTCCGGTTCCACCTTCAGTGCGAACACCTTCAGCTTGTTCGCCCGGATGAACGCTGCGCAGGCGTCCAGCATGGGCTGGAGTTCCGCGGCGTCAGTGGTGTCCGGGCCCTTGATCAGGTACCAGAGGCGTCCCAGGATGGGGAACTTCTTCTCCAGGACCAAGTTGTAGCTGGGGGTGCCGGATCCTTCCAGGACCAGGAACCGGGCGGTCCAGCCGTTGCCGTGCTTGACCGTGGCGTAGGCGGCGGACTGGAGCATGTTTCCGCCGTTGGGATTGGCCATCACGTGCTTGTCCCAGTTCTCGACTTCCCCGTCTGTGGCGAATCGGGCGGTGAATTCTCGCAAGGGTGCCGTGTCCAATCTGGTGTTGTTCGGTGCCGATTTCCAGATCCCAGTCTAAAGCCTGGCACGCATCAGGCCACTCAGGCGCCGGTCAGCACTCCACCACGTTGACGGCGAGGCCGCCCATTGCGGTTTCCTTGTACTTGGAGCTCATGTCCCTGCCGGTCTCCCGCATGGTCACGATCACTTCATCCAGCGAGACGCGGTGGGACCCGTCTCCCCAGAGCGCCATCTTGGCTGCGTTGATGGCCTTGGCGGCGGCAATGGCGTTGCGTTCGATGCACGGCACCTGGACCAGACCGCCAATGGGATCGCAGGTCAAACCCAGGTTGTGCTCCATGGCGATTTCCGCGGCGTTTTCCACCTGCTGCGGCGATCCGCCCATCACCTCAGCCAGGCCTGCGGCAGCCATGGACGACGCCGATCCAACCTCGCCCTGGCAGCCCACTTCAGCGCCGGAGATCGAGGCCTGCTCCTTGTAGAGCACCCCGATGGCACCGGCCGTCAGCAGGAACTTCACCACAACGTCGTCGCGGTCCTCCTGCGTGGCGTTCTCCATGCCCGGGGCAAAATGCAGGGCGTAGTACAACACGGCGGGAATGATCCCGGCGGCACCGTTCGTGGGCGCCGTCACCACCCGGCCACCAGAGGCGTTCTCCTCGTTGACCGCCAGGGCGATCAGGTTCACCCACTCCTGCCAGTACTTCGGATCGCGGTCCTTGTCCTCCTTCAGCAGCCGCTCATGCCAGTCAGGAGCACGACGCCGGACCTTCAGTCCGCCAGGCAGCAGGCCTTCGCGCTTCAGGCTGGTTTCAACGCAGCCCTCCATCACCGAATAGATGTGCAAGAGACCTTCACGGATCTCCTCCTCCGAACGGGAGGCACGCTCGTTGACCAGCATGATCTCGCCGATGGACAGGCCCTTGGACTGGCAGCGGCCCAGCAGCTCCGCGGCCGTGCGGAACGGCAGCGGAAGCTCCTTCTTGGACTCGTCCAGGTCCTTCAGCGCAGCGTCTTCCTCACCCTCACGCACAATAAAGCCGCCACCCACGGAGAAGAACGTTGCCTCATGAAGGACGGCGCCGGCGTCGTCCATCACGGCGAACTTCATGCCGTTGGTGTGCCGCGGCAGCACCGTGAGCGGGTGGAGGATCATGTCCTCCACCCCGTAAGGCAGCGGCACGGAGCCAGCCAGCTGCAGCGTCCCGGTCTCGGCGATGGACGCCAGGCGGGTCTCCACCTCGTCCGGCAGGATGAGCTCCGGGTAGAAGCCTTCCAGGCCAAGGAGCACCGCGGTCATGGTGCCGTGGCCGCGGCCCGTCGCCGCGAGCGAACCGTAAAGGTCCACCCGCAGCGAAGCAACCCGGCCAAGGTCTGCCGAATCCTTCAGTTCACCGGCAAAAACCGCGGCAGCCCGCATGGGACCCACGGTGTGGGAACTGGACGGGCCGATCCCGATGGAAAAAAGGTCAAAGACGCCAACAGCCATGGCCGGGTTCCTTAATGGAGGTAGTGATGGAGGTGCGGGACGTTACGCGTACTTGGACGTGTATTCCTCGGCGGACAGCAGTGGTCCGTCAGAAACAGCGGCCACCTTGAACAGCCAGCCGGCACCGTAGGGATCGCTGTTGATCAGCGCGGGATCCTCGGCAACGGCGGGGTTCACTTCGGTGACTTCGCCGGTGACGGGTGCGTAGAGGTCGGAAACGGATTTGGTGGATTCCACCTCACCGCAGGTCTCCCCTGCTGTCACCGTGGAGCCCACCTCAGGGAGTTCCACGTAGACGATGTCACCAAGGGCATCGGTGGCCACGGCGGAAATTCCCACCGACACAACGTTACCGGCTTCCCGGGCAACCCATTCGTGTTCGTCGGAGTACTGCAGTTCAGGAGCGACTGTTGCCATTTGTTTTTAGTCCTTTTGTCGGTGGTTGAGCCCGGTGATCGAGCCTGGGGCCACGGCCGCAGGGTTCCCTGGCCGAGCTTGCGAGGTTAGGGGCGGTTGGGGAGCGAGATCGGTTTCGACAAGCTCAACCACCGGCGGGTTACTTGGTGCGCTTGTAGAACGGCAGGGCGACGACCTCGAAGGGCTCCGCCTTACCGCGGAGGTCGATGTCCAGCGCGGTGCCGGGCTCGGTGAGCTCGACGTCCACGTAAGCCAGGGCAACCGGGTAGCCGAGTGTGGGCGAGGGCTGGCCGGAGGTGACTTCGCCGACGGCGGTGCCGTCCTTGAGTACCGGGTAGTGGGCGCGTCCGGCGCGGCGTCCCAGGCCCTTCAGACCCACCAGCTTGCGACCGGAGGTGGTCCCGACGCCGGCTTCCTTCTTTGCCGCCAGCGCCGCCTTGCCCACGAAGTCGCCTTCCTTGGACAGCGCCACAACGCCACCGAGTCCTGCGGCGAAGGGGTCTCCTTCCAGGGAAAGCTCGTTGCCGTACAGCGGCATTCCGGCCTCCAGGCGCAGCGAATCGCGACTGGCCAGGCCCGCCGGCGTCAGCTCGCCCTCATCTGCAATGGCTACGACCGCCTGCCAAAGAGCCGCGGCGTCGTCGTTGTCGACGAAGATCTCGAAGCCGTCTTCACCGGTGTATCCGGTGCGGGCCAGCAGGAGGTTCTTGCCGGCGCCGGACACCAGCAACGGGACCTCGACGGCGGCGTAGTACTTCAGGTCCGTGACCAGGCTGTGCTGGGCGGCCGGGACCAGGCGGAGCAGCAGTTCTTCTGCCTCCGGGCCCTGGACGGCGATCAGCGAGGTTTCGGCGGATGCGTCCCGCACCTCGACGTCGAACCCTGCCGCACGCTTGGCCAGGGCCTCGGCAACCACCACGGCGTTCCCTGCGTTCGGGACCACCAGGAAGACGTCCGTCCCATCATTAGCAGCAGGCCTGCGGTAGGTAATGAGATCGTCAATGATGCCGCCGTCTTCGTTGCAGATCAGCGAGTACTTGGCCTTGCCCACGGCCATGGCGGAGATCTTGCCCACCAGTGCGTAGTCCAGGAACGCGGCCGCTTCAGGGCCACTCACCCAGACCTCGCCCATGTGGGAGAGGTCGAACAGGCCTGCGGAGTTGCGGACAGCGTGGTGTTCGGCCAGCTCGGAGCTGTACTTCAGGGGCATCTGCCAGCCGCCGAAGTCCGTGAAGGAGGCACCGAGCTTTTTGTGCTCTTCGTACAGTGCCGTGTAATTCTCAGTCATTGAAAGTCCTTTCGGGCGGTGATCGGGCTTGTCGGGATCGGTTTCGACAAGCTCAACCACCGGGCGGATTAGTTCTCGAAGGCCTCGATGGGCGGGCAGGAGCAGACCAGGTTCCGGTCACCGGCCGCGCCGTCAATGCGGCCCACCGGCGGGAAGTACTTGTCCTGCTTCAGCGATGCCAGCGGGAACACGGCCTGCTCGCGCGGGTAGCTGCGGTCCCAGCTGGTGCTGATGGCAGCGGCAGCTGTGTGCGGGGCGTTGCGCAGCGGGCTCTCTTCTACCGTGAAGTCACCGGCGGCAACCTGCTCGATCTCCGCCCGGATCGCGATCATGGCGTCGATGAAGCGGTCCATTTCGCCGAGGTCCTCGGACTCCGTGGGTTCCACCATCAGCGTGCCGGCAACGGGGAACGCCAGGGTGGGCGCGTGGAAGCCGTAGTCGATCAGGCGCTTGGCCACGTCCTCAGCGGTCACACCGGTGCGGGCGGTCAGCTCGCGCAGGTCCAGGATGCACTCGTGCGCCACCAGTCCGCCTTCACCGGTGTACAGCACGGGGAAGGAGTCGTTGAGGCGGGACGCGATGTAGTTTGCCGCGAGCAGCGCCGACTTGGTGGCTTCGGTCAGGCCGTTGCCGCCCATCAGCTTCACGTAGGCCCAGGAAATCGGCAGGACACCCGCGGAGCCGTACTTCGAGGCGGAGATCGGGGTGCCGGCCTCGCCGTTGGCGGGATCGGCCGCGTTGCCCGGCATAAACGGTGCCAGGTGCGCCCTTGCGGCAACAGGCCCGACGCCGGGTCCGCCGCCGCCGTGCGGGATGCAGAACGTCTTGTGCAGGTTCAGGTGCGAGACGTCGCCGCCGAACATGCCCGGCTGGGCGAGGCCCACCAGGGCGTTGAGGTTGGCGCCGTCGATGTACACCTGGCCGCCGGCTGCGTGGATGGCGTCGCACACTTCGCGGACGTCGGCGTCGTACACACCGTGCGTGGACGGGTAGGTGATCATGATGCAGGACAGGGCGTCCTTGTTCGCTTCGATCTTCGCGGCGAGGTCTGCGTGGTCGATTGTGCCGTCGGCGGCGGTGGCTACCACAACCACCTTCATGCCGGCGAGGACGGCGGAGGCGGCGTTGGTGCCGTGCGCCGAGGCCGGGATCAGGCAGACATTGCGCTGTTCGTCCCCCCGGGACCGGTGGTAGCCGCGGATGGCCAGCAGGCCGGCCAGTTCGCCCTGGGATCCGGCGTTGGGCTGGATGGACACCTGGTCGTAACCGGTGATGGCGGTCAGCTTCGCCTCGAGGTCCTCGATCAGTTCACGCCAGCCCTCGGTCTGGGAATCGGGCGCGAACGGGTGGATGGAGGCGAACTCCGGCCAGGAGATCGCTTCCATCTCGGCGGTGGCGTTCAGCTTCATGGTGCAGGAACCCAGCGGGATCATGGTGCGGTCCAGTGCCAGGTCACGGTCCGAAAGCCGGCGGATGTAGCGCAGCATCTGCGTTTCGGAACGGTGCGTGTTGAACACCGGGTGCTGCAGGTATTCGGAGGAACGCCCGACGGCGGTATCCAGGGCGAATGCGTCGGTCGCCTTCACGGCCTGGGCACCAAAGGCGGCCAGGACGGCGTCGACGATGTCCGCCGTCGTGGTCTCATCCGTGGAGACGCCAACGGTGTCGGCGTCGATGCTGCGCAGGTTGATTCCACGGTCTTCGGCGGCGGCGATGATGCCCGCAGCCTTGCCCGGCACGGTGACCGTGACCGTGTCGAAGAAGCTGGTGTGGCGGACGGCAAAACCGGCAGAGCTCAGCGATGCGGCGAGCGTCCGGGCGTGGCCGTGGACGGTTTCGGCAATCGCCTTCAGGCCATCCGGGCCGTGGTAGACGGCGTAGAAGGAAGAAACGATGGCCAGCAGCGCCTGCGCAGTACAGATGTTGGACGTGGCCTTCTCGCGGCGGATGTGCTGCTCGCGGGTCTGCAGGGCCAGGCGGTACGCGGGGATGCCGGCGGAGTCCTTGGAGACGCCCACCAGGCGGCCCGGCATGGAACGCTCCATGCCCTTCTGGACTGCCATGTAGGCCGCGTGCGGGCCACCGTAGAACAGCGGAACACCGAAGCGCTGCGCGGACCCGACGGCGATGTCGGCACCCTGCTCGCCCGGAGGGGTGATGAGCGTCAGTGCCAGGAGGTCTGCTGCGACGGTGACCAGGGCACCGCGTTCCTTGGCGTCGGCAATCACGGCTGTGTGGTCGAACACCCGGCCGGAAACACCAGGCTGCTGAAGCACCACACCGTTGATGGCGCCGTCGGGCAATCCGTTGGACAGGTCCGCGACCTCCACCTCAAAGCCGAGTGCCTCGGCACGGCCCTTGACGATCGCGATGGTCTGCGGGAGGCAGTCGGCGTCGAGGACAGTCTTGCCGTCCTTGGCGTCCTTGTTCTTATTGGCCCGGCGCATCATCAGCACGGCCTCGGCAACGGCGGTCGCTTCGTCCAGGAGGGATGCGTTGGCAATGGGCAGGCCCACCAGGTCCTGCACCATGGTCTGGAAGTTCAGCAGCGCCTCGAGCCGGCCCTGCGAGATCTCCGGCTGGTAGGGCGTGTAGGCGGTGTACCAGGCCGGGGCTTCCAGCACGTTGCGGCGGATCACCGGCGGGGTCACGGTGTCGTAGTAGCCCTGGCCGATCATCTGTACGGCCGTCTTGTTCTTGCCGGCCAGCTTGCGGAGTTCCGCCAGGACCTCCACCTCGCTGAGCGCGTTGCCCAGCTCCAGCGCGGTGTCCTGCCGGATGTCCTTGGGAACCGCGGTATCCACCAGGGAATCCACGGAGTCGAAGCCGACGGCCTTCAGCATGGTGTTGACGTCGGCATCATGGCGGGCGCCAATATGCCTGTCAACAAAAGAAGTAGAGGCTGGAATAACGGTCACAAGGAACTCCATAACTCAGGCGGCGCAGGGTACGCCACAACGATTGGGCTCCTCCCCGCTCTGTATGGAACCTGAGAGTTTCCGCGGGGCCGGCTATACCGGAATCACGCTTGCACCGTCGGTGAGCGGGCTGCTGCCTGCTACTTTCCAGAGTTGCCTCGCCGCGGCGGTACGTGGGCCTGAGAGATTCCTGGGGAGGATTTGCTCCTACGGCGCCTGCTTGTACTGGCAGGGCTCTCCCGCCGCAGATCAAAGGCTTATTCAGTTGGTGTTGCCTAATGGCAAGACTGCTTTGGGCGGCCAAATGTGGCGCCCGTAACTTTCCTATTCTCCTATGCCGGAGACGCTGGGGCAAATGGCGTGGTCAGCCGCGGAGACGCTCGACGGCGGCCAGGAGGCTTTCGACGTCGGCAGCCCTGTTGGGTGCCTGCCCGCCCGCGTGGCCGGGTGCCCGCCCGCCCTCTTCGGGGCCCGGATCCGGGGCACCTTCCCACATGGCGTTGAAGTACAGTCCGTCCCCCATGTAGCGGACAGCCTTGGCCATCTCCGGACCAACGTCATCAGCCAGCAGCTCCAGCCAGCGTTGCTGGATGCCGGCAAACCGCTGGCGTGTTTCCTCGTGCGCCACCTCCGCCAGCCGGGTCGCGGCAACAAACACCCTGTCCAGTGGAGTGTCCGCCCATACGGAGGACCTGATGAAGTAGGCGGCTGCCCCTTCGTCCGCTGCCGCCATGGCCGCGGCATCCTCGCCGGCCAGCTGGTCCAGCCGTTCCAGGAGGGCCGAAATCAGGGCTTCCTTGTTGGGGAAGTGGTACAGCAGACCGCCCTTGGACACACCGGCGCGTTTGGCAACGGCGTCGAGGGTGGCGGCCCGCTCGCCTACCTCGATCAGCAGGGACTCGAACGCGTCCAGCACGGCGTCGCGGGCTACGGGTTTTCTTGCCATGGGGTCAATCATGCCTTCTTCCGGGCGATCGGTTCTTAACTATACCGTCCAGACGGTATAGTTAATGCATGACCTCCCTCCAGCCCACCCACAACGCCTCGCGCCGCCCCACCCTCCGGAAGCCGGCCCCACTACCCGCTTCCGGACGCGCGCCGTGGCGCGACTGGCTGGCGCTGGGACTCCTCATGTTCCCCGTACTGCTGGTGGCGGTGGACAACACTGCCCTGACCTTTGCCCTGCCGGAGATTGCCCGGAGCCTGCAGACCACGGGAGTGCAACTGCTCTGGATCGTGGACGCCTATCCCCTGGTCCTGGCGGCACTCCTGGTGGCCATGGGCAGTTTCGGCGACAGGATCGGTCGCCGCCGGCTCCTGCTGATCGGCAGCGTCGGCTTTGCCGCGGTCTCAGCCATCACCGCTTTTTCGCCGACTCCCGGCTTCCTGATTGCCGGCCGCGCGGCGCTGGGGTTCTTCGGCGCCATGCTGATGCCCTCCACCCTGTCCCTGATCCGGAACATCTTCCCCGAGCCCAACCGCCGCCGGCTGGCCGTAGCCATCTGGGCGGCAGGATTCTCCGGCGGCGCCGCACTGGGCCCGATCTTCGGAGGCTGGCTGGTGGAGCACCTCTGGTGGGGAGCCATTCTCCTGGCGGCAGTACCCATCATGCTGCCGCTGCTGGCCTTCGGGCACGCCGTCATTCCGGAGTCCCGCGATCCGAAGCCAGGGCGGGTGGACGTGCCCAGCGTGCTGCTGTCCATGCTGGTGATGGTTCCGGTGGTCTATGGGATCAAGGATCTGGCCACCGAGGGCTTCTCCATCATTCCGCTGGCCATCATCTCGTTTGGCGTAGCCATGGGCGTGGTTTTTGTACGGCGACAGCTCCGGTTGGCTTCACCGCTGCTGGACATGTCCCTGTTCGGGAACAGCGTCTTCAGCAGCGCCATTGCAGCCAACATCCTGGCCCTCTTCTCCTTCAACGGCTTCATCCTCTTCCTGGCGCAGCACTTGCAGCTCCTGGAAGGAATGTCGCCCTCCGAATCGGGCGTGGCCATGATTCCCGCGCTGCTGGCCACCGTTCTTGCCGGGCTGCTGGTGGTGCCGCTGGTCCGCCGGATCCGGCCAGGAGCCGTGGTGGCAGGCGGGCTCACGTTGAGCGCACTCGGCTACGCCATGGTGGCTTTTGGCAACCACTCAGGCGGCCCGCAGCTTCTGCTGGCAGCGCTGCTGGTCCTCGCACTGGGTGTGGGCGCGGCGGAAACCATCTCCAATGACCTGATCCTGGGCTCGGTACCCGCCAGCAAGTCCGGAGCCGCGGCGGCAGTTTCGGAGACGGGATACGAGGTGGGCTCGCTGCTCGGTACAGCCGTGCTGGGTTCCATCCTCACGGCTTCCTACCAGCACAACCTGATACTGCCGGCCGAGGTTGCCGGATCCGGCTCCGCTCCCGGGACCGGACTTGCGGGCGAAACCCTGGCCGGCGCGGTCGAGCTTGCCCACACGCTCCCCGCTCCACTCGCGCAGGCCGTCCTGGACACCGCCCGGTCAGCCTTCGAATCAGGGGTGCACATCACGGCGGCGATTGCGCTGGGACTGATGGCAGCGGCAGCGGTGAGTGCCGGCGTCGTACTCCGAAAGGTCCCCAAGGCGACCTGACCCGCCCACTAATACGCATCGAGCCCTTAAAACGCATCGAGCGGCGAGGTGATGCTGCTTAGAAAGTTTCTAAGCAGCATCACCTCGCCGCTCGACGCCGCTACCCTACTTGGAGTCGGGAGCCGTGACGCTGGCCGTTGCCTTCATGGTCTCGGCGTTGACCATCCAGGCGAACTGTTCCAGCTTGGCAATGAATTCGTGCAGCAGGTCAGCTGACGTGGGATCCTCTTCATCCACCTCGTCATGGACCTTGCGCATGGTTCCGACGGCGGCCTCGAGGGCTGCCACGATCCGCTCGATGGCGTCTTTCGTGCTGATGAGGCCTTCGGGGAAGGCGGGAAGGTTGGTGGAGCCGGAAATTGTGGCACTGCGTCCGTCCGGGAGCGCATGCAGGGCGCGCATCCGCTCCGCCGTTTCGTCAGCAAAGAGCCGGGCGGCGTCCACGATCTCGTCCAGCTGCAGGTGAAGGTCGCGGAAGTTGGTTCCCACAATGTTCCAGTGGGCCTGCTTGCCCTGGAGGTGCAGCTCGATCAGGTCCGTCAGGACGGCCTGCATGTTGTTGGTCAGGGTCGGTGAAGCTTTCATGAAATCCTCCTCGATTGGTCCGTGATTCCGACGCTATCAGCACCGGTCAGCGGCGGGGACGGAGATTCCGGAAATTTCTCAGTGAGCTTACTAAATTGACTTCACCCCGACATAAAAGAACGAGATTCATTTAAACCCTTGCGCCGGACACTATGAGCCCGCATACTAAATGAACGTCATTCATTTAGTGACAGTCGTCTCACTGGAGTAAACCCCATGATTGAAATTTCCTGCCTCGACGCCCCGGCCTCGCCGGCGCGGACAACGCCGTCCACGCGTCCCGCCCTTCGGGTGGGCGTCGTCCAGCACCGCTGGCATGCGGACACCGCCGTCCTGCACGCGGAACTGACGGAGGGCATTGAACGCGCAGCCAAGCTCGGCGCCACCGTGGTGTTCCTCCCGGAGCTCACGCTCTCCCGCTACCCCGCGGATACTCGCCCGGAAAACGACGTGTCCCGTCCCTGGGCGGACAGGCCCCGGCCGTCGGACATCGCCGAGGACCTGCTCACCGGGCCCACTTTTGCTTTCGCCGCGGAAGCCGCCCGCCAGTACGGTGTCTCTGTCCATGCCTCGCTCTACCAGAAGGCGGACAACCCAGACGGTTCCGACGACGGGCTGGGGCTGAACACCGCCATCCTGGTCTCGCCGGAAGGCGAGCTGGTGGCGCGCACCCATAAACTGCACATCCCCGTGACCGCCGGTTACTACGAGGACAAGTTCTTCCGCAAAGGCCCGGCGGCACCGGACGCCTACGAGGTCCACGCGCCCGCCGAACTGGGTGGGGCACGGCTGGGCATGCCCACCTGCTGGGACGAATGGTTCCCCGAAGTTGCCCGGCTGTACTCGCTGGGCGGAGCGGAAATCATCGTCTACCCCACGGCAATCGGCTCCGAACCGGACCACCCGGAGTTCGATACCCAGCCGCTGTGGCAGCAGGTGATCGTGGGCAATGGCATCGCCAACGGCCTGTTTATGATCGCCCCCAACCGCTGGGGCAATGAGGGGACACTGAACTTCTACGGTTCGTCCTTCATCTCGGACCCCTACGGCCGGATCCTGGTCCAGGCGCCCCGGGACGAATCCGCGGTCCTGGTGGCTGACCTCGACCTGGACCAGCGCCGCGACTGGCTGACGCTCTTCCCGTTCCTGGCCACCCGCCGTCCGGACACCTACGGGCGGCTGACCGATCCAGTGGATCCGGACCAGCGCCTCGGCGGCGAAACCCCCGCTTCCGTTACGGCGGAGGTAGCCCCATGAGCTGGCACATGCCTGCCGAAACCGCCCCGCAGGAACGGCTCTGGATGGCCTTTCCCACGGGCGGTTACACTCTCGGCGAGACCGCGGAAGCCGCCCACGCGGCAAGGTCCACCTGGGCTGCTGTAGCCAATGCCGCCGTCGAGTTTGAACCGGTCACCATGGTGGTGGACCCCGACGACGGCGAAACAGCCGCGCGCTACCTGCACCCCGACGTCGAGGTGCTTTATGCCCCGCTCAACGACGCCTGGATGCGGGACATCGGGCCCACGTTCGTGCTGGACGAACTGGGCCGGACCGGCGCCGTCGACTGGGTCTTCAACGGCTGGGGCGCGCAGGACTGGGCCAGCTGGGACAAGGACGCCGGCATCGCCCGGGGGGTGGCCCGGCACTCGGGCGCCCACCACGTCACCTCGCCGCTGGTCAACGAGGGCGGCGGGATCCAGGTGGACGGGCTGGGGACTGTGCTGGTCACCGAAACGGTCCAGCTCGATCCGGGCCGCAACCCCGGCCTGACCAAGGCGGACGTGGAACAGGAGCTGGCCCGCACCATCGGAGCCACCCACGTGGTGTGGCTCCCCCGCGGCCTCACCCGGGACTCGGAACGCTACGGCACCCGCGGGCACGTGGACATCGTGGCTGCCATCCCGTCCCCGGGAACCCTGCTGGTCCATTCACAGCAGGACCCGGAACACCCCGACTTCGACGTCTGCCGCAGCATCATCGAATACCTCCGCACCACCCGGGACGCCGCCGGCCGTGAATGGAACATCGTTGAGGTTCCGGCGCCGGAGACGCTCCGGGACGACGAAGGCTTCGTGGACTACAGCTACATCAACCACGTGGTGCTCAACGGCGGCGTCATCGCCTGCAGCTTCAACGACCCCAATGACGACAAAGCCCTGCAGATCCTCGCCGAGGCCTACCCCGGCCGCCGTATTGTCAGTATTGATGCACGCGAACTATTTGCGCGCGGCGGCGGCATCCACTGCATTACCCAACAGCAGCCTGCTGCCTCCTAGAAAGTACGGACATGACCCAAACCATCCGTAACAGCGCAGATAACAACAGTGCCGGCACTGCCGCCGGCACTGCACGTACGCCGCACGGCATTACCCCGAAGGGACTGAAGGGCGGGCAACTGGGGCTCCTCGCCGTCGTCGTCCTCGGTATTTCCACGATTGCACCGGCCTACACGCTGACCAGCGCGCTGGGACCCACCATCAATGAGGCGGGCCTGCAGCTGCCGGTGATCTTCCTGATCGGGTTCATTCCCATGATCCTGGTGTCCCTCGCGTACCGGGAGCTCAACGCGGACTCCCCGGACAGCGGCACCACCTTCACATGGGTCACCAAGGCGTTCGGCCCGTGGGTTGGCTGGATGGGCGGCTGGGGGCTGCTTGCAGCCAACATCATCGTGCTGTCCAACCTGGCGGCCGTGGCCGTGGACTTCTTCTATCTCTTCCTCTCCCAGCTCACCGGCTCACCGGAACTGGCCGAACTCTCCGCCAACAAACCGCTGAACGTCCTGACCTGCTTTGTCTTCGTGGCCCTGGCGGTATGGGTCAGCTACCGCGGCATGCGCACCACCAAGCTGGTGCAGTACGGCCTGGTGGGTTTCCAGCTCCTGGTGCTGGGACTCTTCGTAGTGATGGCTTTCGCTAACTGGTCCACCTCCGAAACCGCCATCCCGTTCAGCTGGGAATGGTTCGACGTCACCAAAATCGAAACCTTCGGCCAGATCGCCGCCGGAATCTCGCTGTCCATCTTTGTGTACTGGGGCTGGGACGTGTGCCTGACCGTCAACGAGGAAACCAGCAACGGCAAGAAGACCGCCGGAATCGCCGGCACCCTGACAGCCGTGATCGTCCTGGCCATCTACCTGCTGATCAGCATCGCCACCATGATGTTCGCGGGCATCGGCGAAACGGGCAACGGGCTGGCCAATCCGGACAACCAGGAGAACATCTTCACCGCCCTGGCCTCCCCCATCATGGGCCCGCTGGCCATCCTGATGTCCCTGGCGGTGCTCTCCAGCTCGGCGGCGTCGCTGCAGTCCACGTTTATGTCGCCGTCGCGAAGCCTGCTGGCCATGTCCCACTATGGCGCACTGCCCAAGCCCCTGAGCCGGCTGAGCGAACGCTTCGCAACGCCCCGCACGGCCATCATTGTGGCCGGCGTCCTGTCCGCCGGGTTCTACGCGGTGATGCACATCATCAGCGAGAACGTCCTCAATGACACCATCCTGGCCCTGGGGCTGATGATCTGCTTCTACTACGGCCTGACCGCCATCGCCTGCGCCTGGTACTTCCGCAACAGCGTGTTCAGCAGCTTCCGGAACTTCATGCTGCGGCTCCTCTGCCCTGTGCTCGGCGGCGTGGGACTGTTTGTGGTGTTCGTCCAGACGGCGGTCGACAGCCTGGCTCCGGAGTTTGGCAGCGGGTCCGAGATCTTCGGAATCGGGCTGGTATTTATCCTCGGCATCGGAATCCTGGCCATGGGCGCGGTCTTCATGCTGGTCATGGCCAAGGTCCGTCCCGGCTTCTTCCGGGGTGAAACCATCCGCCGCGACACCCCCGCGCTGGTGGTTCCGGAGTAGCCCATCGGCTGCACCGAACAAGTGGTGCCCTGCCCGGAGATCGTCCGGGCAGGGCACCACTTTTGTGTTGCGGGCACTGCTTGTGGGCAATGGCGGTTTACCAGAAGTGCGCTACATCCACCACCAGGCGGGAACCGGATCCCGGTCCGTCAAGGGTGAACACCCTGAACGGAAGCCGGGCACGGACGCCCAGGCCAATGTTGGTATAGCCTTCAAAGCTGCCGGCCGAGGCCACCTGACGGAAGGTCTGGTAGCCGGACACGTTCTGCAGCTCCCGCTTGTTTGCCGGGGTGTACGTGGAGTTGCCCGAGGCGTCGTAGGACGGCGCGTTGACGGTGACCTGGATGAACGCCCCGCCGCGCAGCGGGACAGAGAATCCGGATCCGTCCTCGGTAACCGCCGAAACGTAACGCACGTAGTAGCCGGCGGCAGGGCCGTTGAGGTCAACCACCAGTCGGTCGAAGCAGTAGTGCTGCCCCGTCCGGACGTTGGTGACCGAAGCGGTGCTCATGGCCGCGTTCCGCTCCGCCGTCGAACCCCAAACAAGTCCGCAGTAGGAACCGGTGGCCGAGGCAGGGCCCGGCACCACCAGCCCCAGCCCAACGGCCATCAAAAGGGCCGTCAGCAAGGTAAGGATTTTTTTCATGGTGCCACCTCTTCGAGTGATGAGATAGCACAAGCGTAGGAGCGTCCAGGGGCGAAAACGAGGGCTGTTGCCGCTTCGGGGCGCAACCGTTAAAACGGGGCTTTCAACGTCACGCAGGCATGTAGGGACTGTCGCTTTTGTATCTCTTCGAGGGTTTTTTCACCCGCCGGAAGGTCCTTTTGTTATGCACCATAACGGCCCCGGAAACGGCAAAGGCACCGTCCTCCCGTGCGGGAGCCGGCGCCTCTTATGCCATGCAGGCTGCGCGAGCTGAAAGGTTAGCCTTCGCAGTCGCGGCAGTACTTCAGGCCGTTCTTTTCCTTGGCAACCTGGGAGCGGTGACGGACCAGGAAACAGGATGAGCACGTGAATTCATCCGACTGCTCCGGAACAACAATGACTGTCAGTTCCTCGCCGGAAAGATCAGCGCCGGGAAGGTCGATGCCCTCGGCGGTATCGTTCTCGTCGACGTCGATGACGGCCGTCTGGGCGGCGCCGGTACGGGACGCCTGAAGGGCCTCCAGCGACTCAGCGGGAGACTCTTCTTCTGTCTTGCGTGGGGCGTCGTAATCGGTAGCCATAGCCTGTTCACTTTCCTTGCTGCGCAGCGCCATTTCCGGCACCTCAGTGATGCAGTTTAGGACATTATGCAGGCATGTGAGCAATAGTGTGGCAAACCATACAAATTACGACGCCGTGCCGCACCTTTTGGGGCTTCTGTCCGGGCGAAACGTCCCGCGAGTCAGCCCCGGTTCAGTCCCGCTTCAGTCGCGGCTCAGGGGTGCCCGCCCTGGTCTTTGCGGGTTGGGTGTTTTCCGGCGGAGTCAGCGGCTACGGCTACTCCACTCAGCGCCGGAAGCCAGCCCCAGCGGCTGGCTTCCAGCACTCCGTCCAGGGGCCGGTCAACGCAATTTTCAACGTAGGCGGCTTCAAACCACGAGGCGATCCTCCGGGAAATCCCGGCAGCGGGTGTCTTGTTCATCCGGCCAACGTATCCAGCGCCGGTTCGCGTCCGGTTTCCGGATTGTCAAAGGCGTGTTAATTGATTCCGGATTATGCAGCTCGCCCGGCGGATCCACA
This sequence comes from Pseudarthrobacter sp. J47, assembly GCF_049810315.1. GTDB lineage: Bacteria > Actinomycetota > Actinomycetes > Actinomycetales > Micrococcaceae > Arthrobacter. Next base: position 843,702 of record NZ_CP187358.1, on the reverse strand, counting down.
GGCGCTTGAGGAATTGAGGTGGAGCCCCCTGTCGGATTCGAACCGACGACCCCCGCTTTACAAGAGCGGTGCTCTGGCCAACTGAGCTAAGGAGGCGTACCCGCGGACGGGCAGCGCCGAAACGGCGCTAGATAAGGTTAGCCCACGCGCGCTGAGAACGAAAAAACCGCCGTACGAACCAGAACTCAGCGCTTTGGGCCGCCGGCAATCCGGTAGGACTCCTGCAGCAGCTCGTCCAGCTCCTCCCGGTCCACGTTGGCCAGGCGGACCAGCACCAGCCCAGGCGACCGGTTGTGGTGCGGCGTCCAGAAGTAGGTGTCCGGGTCGGTACCGGCTAGCGCCTCCCGTTCAGTGGACTTAACCGTCAGGACGCCCTCCTCCCACATCCTGGCCATCATGGTCCTTGCAAACCAGGCCGGCATGTTCCAGCTGGGCCGCTCCACTACCCCGGGCAGTGCCAGGCAGATCCTCCGGACGTCCTCTTCTGTGGCCATGTGCTCCATGATGGCCCGGTCCGGCGCGGTCAGCCAGACCTGACGACACGCAAATTCGCTCATGACGCCCATATTCAATGGCGACGCGCAAATAACCTCGTGCGCCTGAAATAACCCGGCGTCAGGAAATATGCGCGTCGAAAACGGAGGAAGCACCCCCGAAAGCCCGCTTAAAGCCCAGCGGGCCGCCCGCCGGAGGTAGATTCCGGCAGGCGGCCCGCGGTAAATAGCGGCGGAAGGATCAGGCCTTCGCGTCGGATGCAGCCTGGATGGCAGCTGCGAGGTCAGTGGTGCCGTCCCATTCCTGTCCGTCGATGAAAACGGTGGGGGTGCCCTGGATTCCGCTGTTCGCGGCAAGTTCGGTGGAGTACTTCACGTAGGGCCGGAAGGTCTTGTCGTCAACGCAGCTGGTGATGTCCGCACCAATCTCACTGGCCAGGCTCTTGAGCTTGTCGTCGGACAGACCGGCGCCGCCCTCTGCCGGCTGGTTGGCGAACAGGACGTCAACGTATTCGGCGTACTTGTCCGGCGAGGAATCAGCCACGCAGGCTGCGGCGTTGGCCGCACGCGAGGAGTAGTTGGTGGTGGACTGCAGGTCCAGGAAGCCCAGCGGGCGGTATTCCATGGAAATCTTGCCTTCGTTGCGCAGGCCCGTCAGCAGTTCGTTGTACGTGTTCTCAAAACGGAGGCAGACGGGGCAGATGAAGTCGATGTAGGCAATAACCTTGACCGGCTTCCCTTCTTCGGCCTCTGCGCCGGGGGCCACTACGGGCGAGGGCCGCGTCTCGGGCTTGGCGGGCAGGTTCGCCATGTCGATCGTGGCGGGGTCCGTGGAAGCCACTTCCGTATTGGCCAGCAGGGTGACGCCGCCATGGACGTTGGCGTTGGCCGGGACCGGGCCCTGGTCTGCGATGGGGGTGTTCCGCTGGATGTTGTTGACCACTACGAGGGCGATGACCGTCAGGATCGCCACAACGGCAATGACAATGCCCCAGCCGATGAGCACCTTGTTGCGTTTGTCCTTCTTGAGCTGGGCCTCGCGGATGGCGCGGGCTTTCTCGCGGGCTTCCGCTGTGCGCTCAGCTTTGGACTTGCGGTTATCGTTTGCGGGGCTCATCTGTTCCTCGTGTCGATCGACGTCGGGCGGGACCACAATGTGGCAACCCGCCCTATTTTAGGGGAGAAATCTGGGAGCTTGCGCCTTCAAGTAATTTCGCGTGCCAACGACACAGAAATAGCCCCTGCGTACCAGCCCCATTAGGGTGGTGAAGAGCGCCATAAGCAACCTTAGGGGTCCGAATTGGAAAGCAAGGAACAGCACAATCCGAACAACGACGCCGTGGATCAACCCGAAACGGGACGCGGCACACGCGGTATAAAGCCGGGAACCAAGTACGACTTTATGGTGGTGTCCAACCGGCTGCCGGTGGACCGCTGCAATGCCGGCGACGAGGGCGATGACGGTTCCGGCTGGCGGCGTTCGCCCGGCGGGCTCGTCACCGCACTCGCCCCCATGATGACCAAAACCGACGGCGCGTGGGTGGGCTGGCACGGCGCCCCGGACGAGACAGTCAAGCCGTTCAGCCACGGCGGCATGGACCTGGTCCCGGTGCAGCTGAGCACGGACGACGTCGAGCTCTACTATGAGGGGTTCTCCAACGCCACTCTCTGGCCGCTTTACCATGACGTCATTGCACCGCCGGAATTCCACCGCACCTGGTGGGAGTCCTACCGCCGGGTGAACAAACGCTTTGCCGACGCCGTCATCAAGTACGCGGCGGAAGGCGCCACCGTGTGGGTCCAGGATTACCAGCTGCAGCTGGTGCCCCGGATGCTGCGCGAGGCCCGGCCGGACCTGCGGATCGGCTTCTTCAACCACATCCCGTTTCCTCCGCCGGAGATCTTTGCACAGCTTCCGTGGCGCCGGGCCATTATCGACGGCCTGCTGGGTGCTGACCTGGTGGGCTTCCAGCGCACCAGCGACGCCGGCAACTTCATGCGGTCCGCGCGCCGGTTCCTGGGCGCCAGCGTCAAGCGCCAGCAGGTCCACGTCAAGGGTCCCAACGGCCAGATCACGCACATTGCCCGGGCCCAGGCGTTCCCCATCTCCATTGACGTACAGCAGATCCACGATCTGGCCAACAACCCGGAAATCATCGAGCGCGCCCGGCAGATCCGCCAGGACCTGGGCAATCCCAAGACCATCCTCCTTGGCGTGGACCGGCTGGACTACACCAAGGGAATCCGGCACCGGCTCAAGGCCTTTGAGGAACTCCTGGCTGACGGCGCCCTCCGGGTGGGGGACGCAACGCTGATCCAGGTAGCCAGTCCCAGCCGCGAGCGCGTGGAGCAGTACAGGCTCCTGCGCGAAGAGATCGAAGGCACCGTGGGCCACATCAACGGCACCTACGACACCATCCAGAACACGGCCGTCCGCTACCTCCACCACAGCTACCCGGTGGAGGAAATGGTGGCGTTGTACCTGGCCGCGGACATCATGCTGGTCACCGCGCTGCGCGACGGCATGAACCTGGTGGCCAAGGAGTATGTCACCACCAGAACCAATGACGACGGCGCCTTGGTGCTCAGCGAATTCGCGGGTGCGGCGGACCAGCTCAAACACGCCCTGCTGATCAATCCGCACGATATTGACGGGCTGAAGGAAACCATCCTCAAGGCCGTCAACATGGCCCCGCGGGATGCCGCCCGCCGCATGCGTGCCATGCGCAAGCAGGTCCTGGAGCACGACGTCGACCACTGGTCTGCCGAGTTCCTCGCCGCCCTGGACGAAAAGGTGGTGCGCGATGACTCCTGAGTCCACAAGCGCAGAGTGGCTCACCCTGAGCCCGGAGCTGCTCGATGCCATCCGCACCATCGCCGCCACCGAACACCTGCTGGTGGCCCTGGATTTCGACGGCGTGATGGCACCCCTTGTGGACCGCCCGGAAAACGCGCGACCCCTCCCCCGCACCGCTGCGGCTTTCGCAGCCCTCGCCACTCTGGAGCGGACGACGACGGCACTCATCTCCGGGCGCGCCCTGGACAGCCTCCGGCTGGTCGCCTCGCCTCCGGCGGAGAGCCTGCTGATCGGCAGCCACGGCGCCGAGGCCTGGCTGGGGCCGGGCTCCACCCCGCTCACCCTGGATCCGGAGCAGCTTGAGCTGCTGGCCCGGGTCCGTGCCACGCTGGCGGAAATCTCCGAAGAGGCCGCCGGTACCCATCTGGAGGACAAGCCGGCGGGCGTGGTGCTGCATACCCGCCAGGCCGCTGACGACGTCGCTGAGGACGCTGTCGCTGCGGCCCGGTCCGCCCTGGGCGGACTGGAAGGTGTGCACCTGAAGACGGGTAAGCGCGTCCTGGAAACCTCTGTGGTGCATGCGTCCAAGGGCGAGGGCATCACGTTCCTCCGGCAGGCAACGGAAGCGACGGCGGTGCTTTTCGCCGGGGACGACGTCACCGATGAGGACGCCTTTGCCAGGCTTGCAAAGGGCGACGTCGGCATCAAGGTGGGCCTCGGATTCACCCATGCCGGGTACCGGGTTGAGACTCCCGTGCACATGGCAGAAGTCCTTGAGGCCCTGCTGAAGGAACGCCGAAAAGCCCTCGGCGACGTCCCGCCGTCGGACATCCCTTAACGAACATCACACGTGACGTTCGTAACATTTAGGACCATTCCGGATAAATCTGACATACTCTTACCTGTGATGTGGCGCACAAGAACCGTGCGGTATCACTCAAGTGCTCCCGGGCTTCGGCTCAGGGAGCACCTAATTTAATACACACACCATTCACTACGGATCGTCCGGCACGTACCTGCCGGTGAAGGGATTGATAACTGTGGCAACAGTTACTTTTGATAACGCAACGCGTCTGTACCCGGGCACAGAAAAGCCCGCCGTCGATAAGCTCAACATCGACATCGCCGATGGCGAATTCCTGGTCCTCGTTGGACCCTCCGGCTGTGGCAAGTCCACCTCCCTGCGTATGCTCGCAGGTCTTGAGGACGTCAATGCCGGCCGTATCCTGATCGGCGACCGCGACGTCACTGACGTTCCGCCGAAGGACCGCGACATCGCAATGGTCTTCCAGAACTACGCCCTGTACCCGCACATGACTGTTGCGGACAACATGGGCTTCGCGCTGAAGATTGCCGGCGTCTCCAAGGAAGAGCGCGCCGAGCGTGTCCGCGAAGCCGCCAAGCTCCTTGACCTGGAGCAGTACCTGGACCGCAAGCCGAAGGCACTCTCCGGCGGTCAGCGCCAGCGTGTTGCCATGGGCCGCGCGATCGTCCGTAACCCGCAGGTCTTCCTCATGGATGAGCCGCTTTCCAACCTGGACGCCAAGCTCCGTGTCCAGACGCGTACGCAGATCGCATCCCTCACCCGCCGCCTGGGCGTCACCACCGTTTACGTCACCCACGACCAGGTCGAGGCCATGACCATGGGCGACCGCGTTGCGGTCCTCAAGGACGGTCTCCTCCAGCAGGTGGATACCCCCCGCAACCTCTACGACAAGCCGAAGAACGTCTTCGTTGCCGGCTTCATCGGCTCCCCTGCCATGAACCTGCTGGAACTGCCCGTCGTCGACGGCGGCGTCCAGTTCGGCGGAACGGTTTACCCCGTGCCGCGCAACGTCCTCGAAGAAGCCCACGGCTCCACGGTCACCCTGGGTTCACGCCCGGAAGACCTCGAGACCGTTGGCAACGGCGAAGGCCTGCAGGTTGAGGTGGACGTCGTCGAAGAACTCGGCGCTGACGCTTACGTCTACGGCCACACCACGCTGGACGGCAAGGACCACGACATCGTGGCACGCGTCGACGGCCGCCGTCCTCCGATGAAGGGCGACTCCATCTTCGTCCGCCCGCAGTCCGGCCACGTGCACCTGTTCGACACCAAGACCGGCCTGCGCCTCGGCGACTAGTCCCGATCCCGGCCAGAAAACGACGGCGGCTCCTCCTTCACGGAAGGGCCGCCGTCGCGGTTTTAACTCTTCTACCGCACCAGGAGCACCGTGGACTTTCCGTTACCGCTGATTCCCCTTCCTGCCCGCCTGGACAGGCTTGATGGTGAGGACTTTGTCCTCTCGTCTGCATCGTTCGTCGCGGCAGGTCCCGAATGCCGGACGGCCGCAGAAGAACTGACCCTGATCCTGCGGCGGAGCACCGGTTTTGAACTGCCCATCCTGGACGGTGAAGAGTCCGACGGCGGTATCACCTTGGTGATCAATCCGGACCTGACGCTTGGCGCCGGTGTGGAGCCTGCACCGGGTCCAGAAGCCTATTCGCTCACGGTTGATCGGACAGGTGCGGTTATTACGGGCGCCTCCACGGCCGGCCTGTTCAACGGTGTACAGACGCTTCGGCAACTCCTTCCCGCCGCCGTCGAAAATTCCTCCCCTGTTGACGCGCAGTGGCGGGTGCCCGCCGTCGTGATACGCGACTCCCCGCGGTTTGCCTACCGGGGCCTCATGCTGGACGTAGCGCGGAGCTTCCTGGACGTGGCCGAGGTGAAGCGGCAGATCGACACCATGGTGCAGTTCAAGTTCAACGTGCTCCACCTCCACCTCACGGACGACCAGGCCTGGCGGATTGAAATCCATAATCCGGAGGACAACCCGTCCGGGCTGGACTACGGTGCACTGACTGCGCTGGGCGGCACGGGTGCCGTGGACTTCCCTGGCGTCGGGCTGTCTCCCGGGCTCACTGGCTTCTACACGCAGGCGGAGTTCACGGACATCGTTGACTATGCTGCGCGGCGCAACGTGCTGGTGGTCCCGGAGATTGATATGCCGGGCCACGTCAACGCTGCGCTGGCGGCCATTCCGCAGCTGACGGCCGGCGGGACGACTCCGGCCATGAACACCACGGGCGAGGTCGGGTTTTCCAGCCTTGAGGCCGGCAATCCCGTCACCTATGAGTTCGCCCGGGAAGTGATCCGGCAGCTGGCCGCCCTTACTCCCGGACCCTACCTGCACATCGGCGGCGATGAAGCCCTGGTCACTCCGCGCGAGGAGTACCTGTCCATGGTGTCGGAGATCGCATCATTGGTGGTTGCCGCCGGCAAGGTCCCGGTGGGCTGGAACGAGTACGCGGCGGCCCGGATCCCGCACGGTTCGGTGATCCAGTACTGGCACGGCAGCACGGCGGCCACGCTGGAACGGACATCCGACGCCCGCGCCGCCATCATCATGTCGCCCGCCGAACGAACGTACCTGGACCAAAAATACGATCCTGCAAGCCCGATCGGCCTGAGCTGGGTAGAGGGAGGTCCCTTCAGCTGGCGGGAGTACTACGACTGGGACCCCGCAGGCCTCGGCATCCCCGGCGGGAGCGTCCTGGGCATCGAGGGGCCGCTCTGGAGCGAAACGGTCAGGGGCGGCCGCCAGGCAGACTGGCTCCTCTACCCGCGCGCCATGGCCCTGGCTGAGGTCGCGTGGAGTCCGCAGGAGCAACGCCATGCACCGGATCTGGCCGCCCGGCTGGGACTCATGGGCGCCCGGCTGGCGCTCCAGGGGGTCGCTTTCCAGGCAGCCCCGGACATTGACTGGTCCGCGGAACCGGCGTCACCCTTCGACTTTTAGCGCTTACGTGGCAAGTAGGAAAGAATTGGACCATGACTGAGGACAACAGCGCGCTCTGGCACGACGAGCCCACCGACTACGGCCAGATCGGCAAACTGCCGCGCTTCGAGGCCGCAAGCGCCAACGACGGCGCGGCAACGGTGTCCAGCTCGCTGAGCATCACGGCAGCCGCCACCGAACCCGAGTTGCTGGACCTGCCCTGGCACATCGCGCTCGAGGACTGGCCGGCCGAGAACCTCGCCGCGCTCCCCCGCGGTATCTCACGGCACATTGTGCGGTTCGCCCACCTGGGCGGCTCGGTGATCGCCATCAAGGAAACGTCCGAGCACGTGGCGCGCCACGAGTACCACATGCTGCGTAAGCTGGCCCGGCTGGACGTGCCCTGCGTAGAGCCGGTGGCGGTGATCACTGGCCGCACCACGCCCCAGGGCCAGCCGCTGAACCCGGTGTTGGTGACCCGGCACCTGAAGTTCTCCATGCCCTACCGCGCCCTCTTCTCCCAGATGCTCCGCAAGGACACCCTGACCAGGTTGATTGACGCCCAGGCGCTGCTGATGGTCCGGTTGCACCTGATCGGCTTCTACTGGGGCGACGTCTCGCTCTCCAACACCCTCTTCCGCCGCGATGCCGGCGCGTTCGCCGCCTACCTGGTCGACGCCGAAACCGGGGAGCTCTACCCGGACCTGTCCACGGGCCAGCGAGAATATGACCTGGAAATTGCCCGGGTGAACATCGCCGGTGAGCTGATGGACCTGCTGGACGGCGGCCTGATCGAGGAGAAGGTGGATCCGGTGGCCACCAGCGAGTTGATCATGGACAGCTACCGCAGGCTGTGGGCCGAACTCACCGAGAAGGAGTCCTTCGAACTCGGCGAGCGCTGGCGTGTTGGTGCCCGCATCCGCCGGCTCAACGAACTCGGCTTCGACGTCGAGGAATACGCGATTAAAACCACCCAGAACGGTTCCACCATCCAGCTCCAGCCCAAGGTGGTGGACGCGGGCCATCACCAGCGCCGCCTGCTGCGGCTCACCGGCCTGGACGCCCAAGAGAACCAGGCCCGGCGGCTGCTCAATGACATGGATACTTTCCGCGCGGACAACAACCCGGACATGGACGAGGAATACAGTGCACACCTGTGGGTGAGCCAGATCTTCGAGCCCATTGTGCGTTCCATTCCCAGGGACCTCTCCGGCAAGCTGGAACCGGCCGAAGCAGTCCACGAGATCCTGGAACACCGCTGGTACATGTCGGAGGAAGCCAACCGGCATATCCCCCTGGCCGAAGCCGTGCAGTCCTACATTGATTCTGTCCTGCGGCACCGCCGCGACGAGGCCGCCATTATGCTGCACCCGGACACGGAGATGCTGAAGATTCTCTCGGTGGAAACCGAGGAATCCAGGTACGGCGCCGACGAGGATGAATACCCGGACGCCGACGACTAAGGCCGTAGGGCTAGGGTTCGAGGGTCTCGGCCAAACCGGCAAGGACGGGGTCCCGGCCCAGTTCGATGTGCGCGTAGGCCAGGGAGTACGCGAGGTCCGGCTTGCCGCTGAGGATCGCGTTGCACAGCGCCGTGTGCTCGTCCCGCTGCAGTTCGTGGCTGCGGTTGTGCGACAGGCCAAAGATCCAGCGCATCCGCCCGAAGAGGGGTTTTACGGAGTCCACCAGCAGGCGGTTGCCGGACATCCTGACGATTTCGGCGTGGATTTCGGCGCTGATGGGGGCCACATCGGCCATGCGGTGCTCGTCTATCGCAGCCGTGGAGGCATCCAGGAGTTCGCGCAGGCGTTCCCCCGGGAGGCCTTCTGAAACACGGACCGCGGCCATCCGGGCGGCAAAGGATTCCAGGCACAACCGCACGTCGAAGAGATCGTTGACGTCCGTGAGGGTCAGCTGCCTGACCACTGCCCCCCGGCGCGGAAAGGTGGCCACGAAGCCGTCCTGTTCCAGCCGCTGGATGGCCTCCCGCACCGGGATCCTGGAGACCTGGTACATCTCCGACAACTCCCGCTCACGCAGTCGGGAGCCCTGGGCGAACCGGCCTTCAACAATGCCTTCAAGCACCAGCTGGTAGACCTGCTCGGCCCGCGCTTCGTCGTCGCGCGCCTTGGCAGGCTCAGTGATGGGCTGGGCCACTTTCCACTCTCCTCTGTGATTTACATCGCCTCCGCCCTACTCTACGCTCATTTGGTATACAAGACGTGCGCGCCCGGCCGCCATATTTCACGAGGCCGGCGTAAAGCACTACAAAGGAGTTTGCCCAGTGACTACCCTGATCCGCGCCGCCCGCCCCTGGGGCGGGGAACTAAGCGACGTCACCATCGTTGCGGATGAATCGGGCGGCAGGATTTCCGCCGTCGAAAAGCATGACCCAACGCGCCCCGCCAACCAGGGCACCACCGTCGTCGAGGGCCGCGGGCGGCTCCTGCTCCCCTCCTTCTCCGATGTCCATGTGCACCTGGATTCCACCCGGATCGGCCTGCCGTTCCGCGAGCACACGGGCGGCCCCGGAGTGTGGGCCATGATGATGAATGACCGCCTGAACTGGCGCACGGCCGAGGTGCCGCTGGTTGACCGGGTGCGGGATACCCTGGGCCGCATGATTGCCCGCGGCACTACCCGGGTCCGGTCCTACGCGCAGGTGGACGTGGACTGCCGGCTGGAGCGTTTCGACGCCGTCATGGCGGCCAAGGAACACTTCAAGGACCAGGCCGACGTGGAGATCATCGCGTTCCCGCAGGCCGGCCTGCTCCGCGAGGAAGGCAGCCCGGCACTCTTGGAGGAAGCCCTGAGGGCCGGAGCGACGGTGATGGGCGGCATTGATCCGTGCACCCTGGACCGGGACCCCGTCAGGCACCTGGACATTGTGTTCGGGCTGGCGGAAAAATACCAGGTCCCCGTGGACATCCACCTGCACGAACCGGGGGAACTTGGCGTCTTCAGCACAGACCTCATCCTGGAGCGCACGCGGGCCCTGGGCATGCAGGGGAAGGTCACCATGTCCCACGCCTACCAGTTGGGCAGCGTCAACGAGGCCACCACCCGGCGGCTGATCGAAGCATTCGCCGAACTGGACGTCTCCCTCGCTTCCGTGGCTCCGGGTTCCGTGGGCGTGGCGGGCCAGCTACCGATTCCGCTGCTGTCCGAGGCCGGCGTCAGGCTGGGCCTGGGCCAGGACGGCCAGCGTGACTACTGGTCCCCCTACGGCAATACGGACATGCTGGACCGCACCTGGCAGCTCGCCTTCACGCACGGTTTCCGCCAGGACCAGCTGATCGAGCACTGCTACGCCATTGCCAGCATCGGCGGCGCCAGCATCCTGGACCCGGGTGCCACCCGGCTGAAGGGCACGGCACACCGCCCGGGTGTCGACGTCGGCGATCCGGCGGAACTGTTGCTGCTCGACGGCGGGACTGTCACCTCAGCCGTTATGGACCGCGGCACCGACCGCACAGTGCTGCACCGGGGCAAGGTCGTGGCGGACCAGCTCCAGCTGCTCTAGTCCACACACTAAAAGCGGCCGGTTCCTCCGTGGAGGGACCGGCCGCATTGTTGCGATCAGTAACGGGTCTTCAGGGCCCGACGGCGGCGGGCTGGGCCGGAAGCTCCGCCGCCTCTTCTCCCACGGTCACCTGTGCGCCATTGACCGCGGCGAAGCCAGCCACTGCAAGGAGTATGCCGACTCCGGCCATGCACCAGAACGGCGCCGTCCAGCCTCCGGTCCAGGTGTGCAGAAGTCCGGCGAGCAGCGGGCCGGCAGCCGCGAGGGAAAACCCGAGACCCTGCGTCATGGCGGACAACCTGCCAGCGGTCCGTGGGCCCGCCGAACGGATCACGATCAGTGCCATTCCGAGTCCGAAAGGCGCGCTTTGGATGATTCCCAGCACCCCGATGAGCGTGAATTGCAGGCCCTGGGGTGCCACAAGGACGGCCAGGAGTGCGGCTGCGACCAGTATTCCCAGTCCAGGCGCCAGAATCCTGAGTATCCGTGGACGGCTGGCCAGCACGGGGGTCAGCAGGCTGCCCGGCAGGCCCGCGATGCTGAACCAGGCCAGCAGGGCGGCGGCCTCTCCGGTGGCGAAACCCTTGGATTCCAGGAAGACGGCCAGCCAGGATGTGACGGCGAAGTACAGCATGGCCTGCAGTCCGAAGAACGCGGTGATGGCCCAGGCGGTACCCTGCCGGCGCAGCGGAACGGTCACGTCTGCGAAGACCGTGGCCGGCGTGGAAGTGCCCGGCGCGACCTGGTGTGCAGCCGCCTTCCGTGTAGCCGCCTTGATCATCACGGCCGCCAGCACTGCGGGTACGGCCCAGATGGCGAGCGCCATTTCAAGGCTGCCCAGCGCTTCCTGCAGCGGCTGGACCAGCCCTGCCCCCAGCGCCGCTCCAAGTCCGAACCCCATCGTGCACAGGCCTGTCCACCAGCCGGTTCCGCGGTTGGCTTTAACGATCTGCGGCACCAGGACGCTGGCCGTCATAATGGCTGCGCCTGCCACGAGCGTCCCCGGGAACAGAAAGCCTGGGACGAGTGCCCTCGTCAGCAACGCGACCGCAAGGACCGTGAGTGCCACAGCGATGGCAGTCGCGGTGCCCGTGCGCCGGGCCAGCCATGGGCCGATAGGCGCGGAGAGCCCGAAAGCGAGCACCGGCGCTGCACCCAGCAGCGGAAGCGCCTGCGCGTCCACGCCAAAGGTACCGTGCAGCTGGCCCATCACGCCGGCCAACGTTGTGATGGCAGGCCTGAGGTTCATCGATACCAGTGCCAGCGCACACAGAAGGAACGCCACTTTCATGGGGCTGCGCAGGCTTCGGTTAGCCCGGCGGGCCTTTCCGGCAGTTATTGCGCTTGGTTGTTCCCGCACAGGCACCTCGTTTTCTGGTTTGGTATACCAAAGAAGAATACGAGACCGTTACTGCAAAGTAAATATGCGGATAGTCTGAAACTGAATGCAGTTACCCGCCTTGCTGGAATACCAAGAGGGTAGGTACCTCTCTCCGGAAGGCCTAAATCGCCTTGCCGGGATTCAGGATGCCGGCAGGATCGAAGAGTTCCTTGATCCTGCGCTGCAGTTCCCGGACTTCCGGCGCCTGCTCCAGGCCCAGCCAGCGGCGCTTGAACTGTCCGATCCCGTGCTCTCCGGTAATGGTTCCGCCCATGTCCAGGGCCACCGTGACCGATTCATCCAGCGCGAGGTTCAGCCGCTGGATTGCGCCAGTATCGGGCGCCGCGCCCTCTCCCCTGCCATTAACCCAGAACGTGGGATGCAGGTTGCCGTCCCCGGCGTGGGCAACCACCCTGAGCCGGACATCGTGGCGGGCGGCAATCCGGTCCAGTCCGGCTACGTAGTCCACCAGCCGTGACCGGGGCACTGCCACATCCTCACCCACCCGGTAGTCGTCATCCGGCGCGGCACCGCGGCTGCTCCGCCGCAGCTCCACCAGCGTCTCGGCTTCGGCACTGGCCTCGGTTGTCACAACAGCGCCGCCCGCCGCCAGGACACTGCGTACGACGTCGGCCTCCGCCTCTGCGCCAAACCCGTCAGTCTGAATGAGCAACAGTGCCGCACCACGGGACCGGAGGTCCGATCCGTAGGCGTCGTCGAGTTGGGTGAGCGAACCGGCGTCGAGCAGTTCCATAATGGCCGGCTGGACCCGCGCACGGCCTACTGCCAGCACCCCGGCTGCTGCCAGGCGGAAGTCAGGGTAGAACGCCGCGATGGTCTGGACGTTGCGCGGCAGGTATTTGAGCCGGACGGTTGCGGCCACCACAATACCCAGGGTTCCCTCGGAGCCCACGAACAGTGCCGTGAGGTCATATCCGGCCACGCCCTTGAAGGTCTGGTGCCCGGTGTGGATCAGTGATCCGTCGGCCAGGACAACGTCAAGGGCAAGCACCGAGTCACGTGTCACGCCATACTTGGCGCAGCGCAGTCCGCCGGCGTTCGTGGCCACGTTGCCACCGATCGTCGACTGCCGGAAGCTGGCCGGATCCGGCGCGTACATCAGCCCATGCTCTGCTGCCGCCACGTTCAGCGCCGCGTTCACCACTCCAGCTTCGACGACGGCGGTCTCATCATCCGGATTGAGGTCCAGGATCCGGTCCATGCGTTCCAGACTGAGGATAAGGCAGCCCCGGGTGGCGTGTGCGCCGCCGGAGACACCTGTTCCGGCGCCGCGGGCCACCACGGCAACACCGTGGGCCGAGCAGGTCCGCATGACTGCCTGTACATCGGCCACCGATTCAGCCCAGACCACGGCGACGGGGAGCTGGTAGTCGAGAACGGGCGCCGCGTCCACGGCGTAGGCGGCCAGCACCTCTTCATTGACAGCTACTTTTCCGATGCCCAGGAGGAGGGCCAGTTCACTGGCGATGCCTGCCTGTGGGGTATACCGCTCTGCTTCATCCACGGAGCCCAGTTTAGGTGGTGGCTCCCGGGCGCTGGCGCGGTTCTCCTGTAACCGTTTCCATGCGGATGGCTTCTACCTGGCTGGTTGCTCACCGGGCGGTTGGCTTCACAAATGGAAGCGTTTTCACATTACTGCCCTTGAGGCTTAGGATTCACTCCATGTCCGTAGCTAACTACCTCGAAGCCGCACTCACCGCCGGTCCCCTCACGGAGATCCACCCGGCCGACCACACACCTGGCTGGTGGCGTTCGGCCGTGATCTACCAGATCTACCCGCGGTCCTTCCGGGATGCCAACGGTGACGGTGTAGGCGACCTCGCAGGCATCACGGCAGAGCTCTCCAAGCTCGCGGAACTGGACATCGACGCCGTGTGGCTTTCCCCGTTCTACCGCTCCCCCCAGCGCGATGCCGGCTACGACGTCAGCGACTACTGTGACGTTGACCCGCTCTTTGGCACGCTGGCCGATTTCGATGCCATGCAGGCAGAGGCTGAGCGGCTGGGACTGCGGGTCATCGTCGATCTCGTCCCCAACCACTGCTCCGACCAGCATGTGGCCTTCCAGGCCGCCCTCCTGGCAGCTCCCGGAAGCCCGGAGCGGGACATGTTCATTTTCCGGGACGGCAAGGGCGCCACAGGTGAGCTGCCGCCCAACAACTGGCAGTCCCACTTCGGCGGACCCGCCTGGACCCGGATCACAGAGCCCAACGGGACACCCGGCCAGTGGTTCCTGCACCTCTTCGATTCCAGCCAGCCGGACTTCAACTGGGACAACCCTGCCGTCCACGCCGAGTTCGAGCGCGTCCTGCGTTTCTGGCTGGATCGCGGCGTCGCAGGGTTCCGGGTGGACGTGGCGCATGCGCTGGTCAAGGCGCCGGGACTGCCCGAATGGGGCGGCCGGCCTGACGGCAACAGTTCCTACGGCTTCCCCGGCAGTGCCGCGCCGATGTTCGGCCAGCCGGCTCTCCACGACATCTACCGAGCATGGCGGAAAATCCTGGCCGAGTACGGTCCGGACCGCATCCTCTGTGCGGAAGCGAACGTTGATCCCCTGCCGCGCCTTGCCGACTGGGTTCGTCCGGACGAGATGCACCAGGCCTTCAACTTCCCCTACCTGCACGCCGGTTCGGACGTAAACCGCCTGCGCACAGTAGTGACTGACTCGCTGATCGCCCTGGACGCTGTGGGGGCACCCAGCACGTGGGTGCTCTCCAACCACGACGTCGTCCGGCACGCCACCAGGTTCGGCTACAACGGACCGGCTCCCCGCGATGGCGACGGCATCGGCCCCTCGGACCCCCAGCCGGACGCGGAACTGGGCCGCACGCGCGCTGCAGCGGCCTCCCTGTTTATGCTGGGCCTCCCCGGGGGCGCCTACCTGTACCAGGGCGAGGAGCTGGGCCTTCCGGACGGCATTGACATTCCGGCAGACCGCCGCCAGGACCCCACCTTCGCCCGGACGGGCGGGGAACGGCTTGGCCGCGATGGATGTCGCGTGCCGCTTCCGTGGACGTCTGCGGCGCCCCACCTGGGCTTTGGCTCCGACGCCGAGCCCTGGCTCCCCCAGCCTGACAGCTTTGCTGCCCTGGCGAGGGACCTGCAGACCCAGGATCCGGCGTCGCACCTGAACCTCTACCGCACAGCCCTGAGCCTTCGGCGAACCCTTGCCCTGGGCACTGGCTCCCTTGCCTGGGCGGAGGACTGGTGCACGGATTCGGCGCTGGCCTACGTCAATGGAACCACCCTGGTTGTGATGAACCTCGGTTCCGAATCGCTGGAGCTGCCCACCGGACTGACGCTGCTGCAGAATTCGACAGCTGCCGGACGTGAAACCCCCAGTGGCCTGGACGGCTTTGTGGCACCCAACCAGACTGTGTGGCTGCAATTGGATCCTGCCTGAGCATGCCGGGCATCAAGGACGTCGCGGAGCTTTCAGGCCTGTCCGTCGCCACGGTTTCACGTGCGTTGTCCGGCAAGGGCAACGTGTCAGCCGAAAGCCGTGACCGTGCGCGCAGGGCGGCCGCGGAGCTCGGCTTCATCCCCTCCTACCACGCTGCCAGCCTGGCCTCGGGACGTACACAGAACGTAGGGGTGGTGGTTCCTTCCGTCCACCGCTGGTTCTTTTCCGCGGTGGTGGAAGGCATTTCCGGCACCTTACTGGACGCCGGCTACGACCTCACCCTGTACAACGTCAGTGAGGACGACCACCGCCGACGCAACATCCTGAATGACTTCCTGCTGCGCAAACGCGTGGACGCCGTGATCGCCATTTCCCTGGAACTGGACGAGACGGAAATCCAGCAGCTGCTGGCCATACACCGCCCTATCGTGGGTATTGGCGGGCCGCTGGCCGGGGCCTCCACTATCAGGATTGACGACGCCGGCACAGCCCGTTCAGCGGCGAATCACCTTATTCAGCTGGGGCATTCAAAGATCGCCCATATCACCGGCCATGCCATGTACGACCAGGACTTCCAGTTGCCCGGCACCCGGCAGCAAGGGTTCGAAGCCGCCATGAACGCGGCTCACCTGCCGGTCCGGCCCGAATGGATGGTTACTGCCGACTTCACCATCCAAGGCGCCTACGCCACGGCACGCAAGCTGCTGGGCGCGACCTCCGATCGGCCCACTGCCGTGTTTGCAGCATCGGATGAGATGGCCATCGGCACCATCCTTGCGGCCAGGGACTTCGGGCTACGGGTACCGGAGGACCTGTCAGTGATAGGTATCGATGGTCACGAACTGGGCGAGGTCTTCGGCCTTACCACGATTGACCAGGACGCCCGCGGGCAGGGAACGCTGGCCGTGGAACTGCTTCTGGCCGGTCTGAACGGCAACTCAGCTGACCCAGGCCACCACAGGAGCTACCCCACGGAGTTTGTCATCCGGAACAGTACGGCTGTACCTCCGGCAGCTGACAGGGCCTAGCCTGCCCCCATAAAGCGGGCGAAGCTGCCGAGGATCTCAGGCCACGCCTGCGCCCACTGGTTCCGGACTGCTGCCGGGTTCTCTGCGCCTTCCCAACCGTCGTGCCGGACCTCAACAGTAGTGCTGTCCTCACCCCGGACGAACACCACCCGGATCTCTGTGGACCACAGCGCGGTGCTGCCCGGATGCCACGATGCCTGGAAGGTAAAGGGCGGGTGCCAGTCCCCCACAGTGCCCCAGATGCTGGTCCGGCCATCATCGGCAGTTTCCAGGATCAGCTGCTCTTCAAACTCCACATAGGAGCCCTCGCCATAGACGCTGTGGGATGCCATGGGCCACCACAAATGCGTGTGGTCCGTAAACCCCTCAAAGGCCCGCGAAACAGGTCCCGGGACGGTCACTGAGGCAACCAGGGTCTCAAGCCCGCCGTCCGGGCCAGGCTCGGGAACGTTGTTGGCGGCGTGGCTGAAGAGACTGTTCATGGTGCCCAACTTTACCGGCCGCATTGGGGGACGTGCTCCCGGAACAGGCGGTTGTGGGCTCTTCGCGGTTGGTGGGGAATTGAGTTCGTGTCGTTGAAGACAAGGGGGCCCGTGGCCCTGTTGGGATGAGTGTGTCTAGCATTCAACCTGGAACAGGACCACGAGCCCTTGAACGAGCCTACCGGGGTCGCAGCCGACGCTGCCACCATCCTCTTCAACCTGCCCGACTACCACGTAGTCTCCACCACCGTCACTGCCGGCTGTCGGCAGGTCATCGTTGAAACCGACCAGCCGCCGGGGTGCCCCAGCTGCGGAGTCATCTCCTCCCGGCGGAAGGAACGGCGCTTTCAGCGACTGAGGGACATTCCGGTTGCCGGGCCGGTGGAGGTGCTCTGGTCCAAGTACCGCTGGTATTGCCAAGAAGTGGCCTGCGACCGGCTGTCGTTCTTTGAATCCACCCCTCAGGTCCCGCGCCGGGCCCGCTCCACCGGCCGGCTCCGGGACCAGCTCGTGGACGCGGTCATCCGCTCCGGCAGGGCCGTGTCGGACACGGCTGCCGGCTTCGCCGTTTCCTGGTGGATGGTCCGGGCGGCACTGAATGAGGCCTGCCTGCTCAGGCTGCCGGACGTGGGACAAACTCAGCCCCCGGATGCTGGGCATCGATGAACACCGGTTCCGGTCCGTGCGCTACTTCCAGGACCCCGCCACGAAGGCGTGGACACGGTTCGAACCCTGGATGACAACGATCGTTGACCTGGACACCGGCCAGGTCCTTGGCGTGGTCGACGGCCGGGACCACAAGGGCGTCGGGGACTGGCTGTTCGTCCGTCCCCTGGAGTGGCGCCTGGGAGTGCAGGTCGTCGCGATCGACCCGTCGGCGGCGTTCCGGAAAGCGCTGCGGATGTGGCTTCCCCGCACCGCCGTCGCGGTCGATCACTTCCACCTGATCTCGCTGGCCAACCAGGCAATGACCGAGACCCGGCAGAACCTCTCCCAGCAGGTCAAGGGCCGCCGCGGCAGGGCCGTCGACAAGGCCTGGGCGCACCGCATGCTCCTCCTTCGCGGCGGCGACACGCTCAGCTGCAGGGCCGCCCTCAAGCTGGAAGACGTGTTCGCCGCCGACGATCCGACCGGCACCTCCAAGCCGTATGGAAAGTCAAGGAACAACTCAGGGCCCTGCTGCGCACCGGCTCCCTGGAGGACGCCGCCACAGCGAAAGAACACCTGGAGGAACTGGTCAAAGCTGCCGCACGGCCGGAAACAAACAGGCTCTACCGCACCGTCTGCCGCTGGTGGCAGGAGATCGAAGTACTCATCATCACCGGCGCCACGACAGGCAAGGTCGAGGCCAACAACACCGCCATAAAAAACATCAAACGCACCGCCCGCGGGTATCGCAACCCAAGCAACTACAAATCGGTTATTCTCTTGAGAAGTGCCGTCCGGACGGCGGCATGACGCTTATCTCAGGGATGCATTTCCCCACGAACCGCGAAGAGCCCGGTTGTGGCTTGGGTTTTGTGTGTTAAATGGGTCAGGCCCCGGGAACGGTTGGTTCTCCGGGGCCTGGCCTTTAATGTTTGTCCGGCGGTGACCTACTCTCCCACACCCTCCCGGGTGCAGTACCATCGGCGCTGTGGGTCTTAGCTTCCGGGTTCGGAATGGGACCGGGCGTTTCCCCCACGCTATGACCGCCGTAACCCTTTTACCCGTCACCCCGTTGGGGGTGTGGGAAGTTTTGTGGTTACAACATGTGGTGTTGTATTCAGTTGTTGGTTCCGTGGCAGCAAACCCGGGCCGGGTTTGTTGTTTGGGAACCACATAGTGGACGCAAGCATTCATTGATCTTCACCAACTGTTTTGGTGTGAACCCCTTTTGAAGTATGGGTTCACGCAGTGGTGGTGTGGTGTAAGTTATCGGCCTATTAGTACCGGTCAGCTTCACGGGTCTTTAGTCCCCGCTTCCACATCCGGCCTATCAACCCAGTGGTCTGGCTGGGGGCCTCTCACACACGAGGTGTATGGAAATCTCATCTTGAAGCGGGCTTCCCGCTTAGATGCTTTCAGCGGTTATCCCATCCGAACGTAGCTAATCAGCGGTGCACTTGGCAGTACAACTGACACACAGAGGTTCGTCCGTCCCGGTCCTCTCGTACTAAGGACAGCCCTTCTCAAATTTCCTGCGCGCGCAGCGGATAGGGACCGAACTGTCTCACGACGTTCTAAACCCAGCTCGCGTACCGCTTTAATGGGCGAACAGCCCAACCCTTGGGACCTACTCCAGCCCCAGGATGCGACGAGCCGACATCGAGGTGCCAAACCATGCCGTCGATATGGACTCTTGGGCAAGATCAGCCTGTTATCCCCGAGGTACCTTTTATCCGTTGAGCGACGGCCATTCCACAATGTACCGCCGGATCACTAGTCCCGACTTTCGTCCCTGCTCGAGATGTCTCTCTCACAGTCAAGCTCCCTTGTGCACTTACACTCGACACCTGATTGCCAACCAGGCTGAGGGAACCTTTGGGCGCCTCCGTTACTTTTTAGGAGGCAACCGCCCCAGTTAAACTACCCATCAGGCACTGTCCCTGACCCGGATTACGGGCCGAAGTTAGATGTCCAAAGTGACCAGAGTGGTATTTCAACGATGACTCCACCCGAACTGGCGTCCGGGCTTCAACGTCTCCCACCTATCCTACACAAGCCACTCCGAACACCAATACCAAACTATAGTAAAGGTCTCGGGGTCTTTCCGTCCTGCTGCGCGTAACGAGCATCTTTACTCGTACTGCAATTTCGCCGAGTTTATGGTTGAGACAGCGGGGAAGTCGTTACTCCATTCGTGCAGGTCGGAACTTACCCGACAAGGAATTTCGCTACCTTAGGATGGTTATAGTTACCACCGCCGTTTACTGGGGCTTAAATTCTCAGCTTCGCCGTGAGGCTAACCGGTCCTCTTAACCTTCCAGCACCGGGCAGGAGTCAGTCCGTATACATCGTCTTGCGACTTCGCACGGACCTGTGTTTTTAGTAAACAGTCGCTTCCCCCTGGTCTCTGCGGCCCCGATCCCCTCCCACCAGCAAGTGGTGTTCAAGGTTGGGGCCCCCCTTCTCCCGAAGTTACGGGGGCATTTTGCCGAGTTCCTTAACCATAATTCTCTCGATCGCCTTAGTATTCTCTACCTGATCACCTGTGTCGGTTTGGGGTACGGGCGGCTAAAACCTCGCGTCGATGCTTTTCTCGGCAGCATAGGATCACCAAATCCCCCCATACGGGGGTCCCATCAGATCTCAGGCATCATGAACAGCGGATTTGCCTACCGTTCGCCCTACATCCTTAGACCGGGACAACCATCGCCCGGCTCGGCTACCTTCCTGCGTCACACCTGTTAATACGCTTGCCTCCCAGGATCAGGTCCTGCGCTCCACCAAAACCCTCACACCACAAGGGTGATCGGGCAGGTCTCGGGCAGTTAGTATCCCCTGTTCAACATGGGCGGTTTTTCGCCGGTACGGGAATATCAACCCGTTGTCCATCGACTACGCCTGTCGGCCTCGCCTTAGGTCCCGACTTACCCAGGGCAGATTAGCTTGACCCTGGAACCCTTGATCATTCGGCGGACGGGTTTCTCACCCGTCTTTCGCTACTCATGCCTGCATTCTCACTCGTGTAGGCTCCACCGCTGGTTTACACCGCGACTTCACTGCCCACACGACGCTCCCCTACCCATCCAGACGACTGAACCACGAAGGCTTGTCTACTATCTGAATGCCACAACTTCGGCGGTGTACTTGAGCCCCGCTACATTGTCGGCGCGGAATCACTTGACCAGTGAGCTATTACGCACTCTTTCAAGGATGGCTGCTTCTAAGCCAACCTCCTGGTTGTCTTCGCAACTCCACATCCTTTCCCACTTAGCACACGCTTAGGGGCCTTAGTTGGTGGTCTGGGCTGTTTCCCTCTCGACTATGAAGCTTATCCCCCACAGTCTCACTGCTGCGCTCTCACTTACCGGCATTCGGAGTTTGGCTGACGTCAGTAACCTTGTAGGGCCCATTAGCCATCCAGTAGCTCTACCTCCAGCAAGAAACACGCAACGCTGCACCTAAATGCATTTCGGGGAGAACCAGCTATCACGAAGTTTGATTGGCCTTTCACCCCTACCCACAGCTCATCCCCTCCATTTTCAACTGAAGTGGGTTCGGTCCTCCACGACGTCTTACCGTCGCTTCAACCTGGCCATGGGTAGATCACTTCGCTTCGGGTCTAGATCACGCCACTGCAACGCCCTATTCAGACTCGCTTTCGCTACGGCTTCCCCACACGGGTTAACCTCGCGACGTAACACTAACTCGCAGGCTCATTCTTCAAAAGGCACGCCGTCACAGTAACTAAGACTGCTCCGACGGATTGTAAGCACACGGTTTCAGGTACTGTTTCACTCCCCTCCCGGGGTACTTTTCACCTTTCCCTCACGGTACTGGTCCGCTATCGGTCATTAGGGAGTATTTAGGCTTATCAGGTGGTCCTGACAGATTCACACGGGATTTCTCGGGCCCCGTGCTACTTGGGATACTCATCCGGGCGGTACCAAACATTACGGTTACGGGGCTCACACCCTCTACGGCCGGCCTTTCAAGACCGTTCACCTATGCCAGCACATCACACCCCACTGCCCCGGCAGAGACAGTACGGAAAGTCCCACAACCCCGACCATGCAACGCCCGCCGGCTATCACACATGGAACGGTTTAGCCTGATCCGCGTTCGCTCGCCACTACTAACGGAATCACTATTGTTTTCTCTTCCTGCGGGTACTGAGATGTTTCACTTCCCCGCGTTCCCTCCACGTACCCTATGTGTTCAGATACGGGTCACCAGATCACTCGCGCGTCTGGCGGGGTTTCCCCATTCGGAGACCCTGGGATCAAAGTCCGGTTATCGACTCCCCCAGGAATATCGCAGATTCCCACGTCCTTCTTCGGCTCCTAATGCCAAGGCATCCACCGTGTGCCCTTAAAAACTTGACCACAAAGATCAAAACAAAACACTTTTCTCGAGAGAACCATGAAAACCAACCACACCCAACAACACCACCCAAAGGCAGTACCATCACGCGCAGCCAGATCCAGGTTCATATTCTTGGAAATTGCTTCTTATAAAAGATGCTCGCGTCCACTATGTAGTTCTCAAACAACAACCCCAAACCACACACCCCACACACAACAAGTGCATGATCGATGCAGCCAGGAAACCAGAAACAAACAAACCCGCGCCAACCCCCCGCACCCATAAAAGGAGCGGAAAACCACACGGCCCTGTTGCCTCAGGACCCAACAGTGTGCCAAACACCACCCGGCAAACCCGCACCACCAGCGTTCCAGGACACCCTCCGAAAAGGGAATCCGTACTAACCGGCAGCACACGCCGCCAGATGCCTATTCATTGATATTCCACCCATGAGCACCCGCCGCAGAACTTGCGTCTGCGCAACGGGCATATACTCCTGACAAACCCCCACCACCACATACGCGGCAGCAATGATCTGTAGGTGCTCCTTAGAAAGGAGGTGATCCAGCCGCACCTTCCGGTACGGCTACCTTGTTACGACTTAGTCCCAATCGCCGGTCCCACCTTCGACAGCTCCCTCCCACAAGGGGTTAGGCCACCGGCTTCGGGTGTTACCAACTTTCGTGACTTGACGGGCGGTGTGTACAAGGCCCGGGAACGTATTCACCGCAGCGTTGCTGATCTGCGATTACTAGCGACTCCGACTTCATGGGGTCGAGTTGCAGACCCCAATCCGAACTGAGACCGGCTTTTTGGGATTAGCTCCACCTCACAGTATCGCAACCCTTTGTACCGGCCATTGTAGCATGCGTGAAGCCCAAGACATAAGGGGCATGATGATTTGACGTCGTCCCCACCTTCCTCCGAGTTGACCCCGGCAGTCTCCCATGAGTCCCCGCCATTACGCGCTGGCAACATGGAACGAGGGTTGCGCTCGTTGCGGGACTTAACCCAACATCTCACGACACGAGCTGACGACAACCATGCACCACCTGTAAACCGACCACAAGTGGGGCGCCTGTTTCCAGACGTTACCGGTTCATGTCAAGCCTTGGTAAGGTTCTTCGCGTTGCATCGAATTAATCCGCATGCTCCGCCGCTTGTGCGGGCCCCCGTCAATTCCTTTGAGTTTTAGCCTTGCGGCCGTACTCCCCAGGCGGGGCACTTAATGCGTTAGCTACGGCGCGGAAAACGTGGAATGTCCCCCACACCTAGTGCCCAACGTTTACGGCATGGACTACCAGGGTATCTAATCCTGTTCGCTCCCCATGCTTTCGCTCCTCAGCGTCAGTTAATGCCCAGAGACCTGCCTTCGCCATCGGTGTTCCTCCTGATATCTGCGCATTTCACCGCTACACCAGGAATTCCAGTCTCCCCTACATCACTCTAGTCTGCCCGTACCCACCGCAGATCCGGAGTTGAGCCCCGGACTTTCACGGCAGACGCGACAAACCGCCTACGAGCTCTTTACGCCCAATAATTCCGGATAACGCTTGCGCCCTACGTATTACCGCGGCTGCTGGCACGTAGTTAGCCGGCGCTTCTTCTGCAGGTACCGTCACTTTCGCTTCTTCCCTACTGAAAGAGGTTTACAACCCGAAGGCCGTCATCCCTCACGCGGCGTCGCTGCATCAGGCTTGCGCCCATTGTGCAATATTCCCCACTGCTGCCTCCCGTAGGAGTCTGGGCCGTGTCTCAGTCCCAGTGTGGCCGGTCACCCTCTCAGGCCGGCTACCCGTCGTCGCCTTGGTGAGCCATTACCTCACCAACAAGCTGATAGGCCGCGAGTCCATCCAAAACCACAAAAGCTTTCCACCCCCCACCATGCGATGAGGAGTCATATCCGGTATTAGACCCAGTTTCCCAGGCTTATCCCAGAGTCAAGGGCAGGTTACTCACGTGTTACTCACCCGTTCGCCACTAATCCACCAGCAAGCTGGCTTCATCGTTCGACTTGCATGTGTTAAGCACGCCGCCAGCGTTCATCCTGAGCCAGGATCAAACTCTCCGTTGAAGTAAAACAGACACAACCAACCACCACGGAAATAACGCGGACAGAAGGCTGCACAAAATTTGAAACCAGCTAAAAAACCAGACCACACCACAGGGGCGGCACAGCCTGGCAAATCAACCAATTCATAAAAAATCGGTATCAATAAACTTGGCACACTATTGAGTTCTCAAACAACAGACACTAACCGGCACCACCCAAACCAACGTTCAGGATCGCTCCGGAGCAACTTTCCAAACTTACCCGATCAGTCTTTCGGAAGCAAATCCATGTTTCAGGAATTCTTTCCGAAGAAAACTCATCTCAACCGCATTCCGACGCGCTCTAAAAGCCACCAGAATTGGTCTTGATTTCAGGGAGTTTGTCCGCCTGCGGTGACCAGCTCTTCGCTGTTCCCCTCGCGGCGACTTAGAAAACAATACACCCAGCGAGGCCCCACCGCAAACCCACCCGCTTAGGGTCGTGCAGCCCCCGAAACCCCCGGACTTACGGGGATTCCGGGGGCTCAAGTGGCCGTTTCCGGCTGTCCGCGGCGATAGTCGCGGCGTGTGTACCGGGTCACACGCGATCGGGCCTGGATCACGACAGGCTCGATCACCGGGGGGCTCGATCTCGACAGGCTCGATCACCAGGGGCGCTCGATCCCGACAGGCTCGATCACCGGGGCGCTCGATCACCGGCTCGGGCGCAGCACCACGGAGAAGTCGGCTTCTTGGGGTGATAGCCGGTAAGCGTCCAGCACTCCCGGTCCACAGGCCGCCGTGCCCACGCCGCGCCGGACATGATCCACGTAGACGTAGCTGCGGCCATCGGCAACAAGGTCCGAACGGTGCATGGCAGCATCGAGGACCCCCTGGCTATAGGGGCGGACCGTCAATGCGAAAGGTTCCCCGCTGATTTCGAGGGTGCCGCCGTCGAGCGTCAGGTTTGCCGTTCGCACACCTGAGCGGGCTCCAGATTCCTGCGGGCGCACGTAGTCCACGTCCAGGTCCTCCGCGGGCAGGTCGAACCAGCCGGCCCGGGTACCCTGGCCGCTGTCCGGATAGGCCTGGTGCGGGCCCTGGCCAAACCAGCTCACGGTGCGCGTCCCCGTACCCAGGACAAGTTCCAGCCCGATCCGCGCCCACTCCACCGGACGAGTGCCGTTGACCCACTCGCCGTCCGGCCGCACACGGGTACGGAGCTGCACGTCCTGCCCGTCACTGGTCCACGAGTAGTCGACGAAGATGCCGTACTGCTTGTCCGCGGCCGCCATCCTGGTCCGGACCGTCAGCACGTCTCCGCCGTCCGGCGAAGGGCTCGCCGTTATGCCGAGGAGGCGGCTGTGCATCCGGTTGAGTCCAGGGTCCTTCCACTGCTGCGCCATGGGACGCGTGTCCTCACGGTCCCACTCGGCGCCAAGGTCGTTGTCGGTAGGAGCCCACCAGAGGACCAGCGACAATCCCTCCACGGGCACCGCACCAATCGACGTCGGCACACCGGTAGCGCGGTCGAACGTCACCGGTCCCAGCTGCAGCTCAGCCGGTTCCACACCAACAGCCGCCACGGCAGCGGGCCGGGAGCCAGACGAAGCCTCCCGGATGGCCTGCGCCCAGGCAACCTCGTGTCCCGCAGGCGCCCACTCGGTTGCCGATGCCAGCACAGCGCTGACGGTGAGCACCGCGGCCGCATGACCGGACCCGCCGGCAGCGCCTTCGGGCTTGCGGACCGACCCCGCCAAGGCCGTCAGGCCAGGAGGCAGGTGCACAAAGCGTTCGGACTGCGGTGACACAGCGTCAACCGCCACCGTCCCGGCGTCGAGAGTCACGCCGTCGGACATCACCTCGAAGCGGAAACCGAGCGCGGAAGTGTCAGCGAAATCAAAGCCGTTCCGCACGGCGAAGCCGGACCAGTCGTCCTCCACCGTGATGCGCAGCGGCTCTATGACCTTCTTGAAATCAAGCAGCCCGGGGCGAGGGGTGCGGTTGGCATCCACCAGGCCGTCGGTCACGAAGTTGCCATCGTGCACTTCCTCGCCGAAGTCGCCGCCGTACGCGAACTGTTCAGTGCCATCCGGCGCGGTCACGGTGATTCCATGCTCCAGCCATTCCCACACAAAACCGCCCATCAGCCGCGGATAGCGCTCGAACAGCTCCTGGTACTCGCTCATTCCGCCCGGCCCGTTGCCCATGGCGTGCACGTATTCACACTGCATAAACGGCATGGCGCGCCGGCGGGCATCCAGGGCCGGGTCCTGCAGCGGCTCCTCCTTCCCCTGCCCGATCAGCTCCGTCTCGGCCTGGCTGGCATACATCCGGGAGTAGACGTCCACATCCGGGCAGCTCCAGTCGCCTTCATAGTGGATGGGCCGCGACGGATCCCGGTCCTTGGTCCAGCGGGACATGGCCGCGAGGTTCCGGCCTGTTCCCGCCTCATTGCCCAGGGACCACATGATGACCGATGCGTGATTCTTGTCGCGCTCCACGGTGCGGCGCATCCGGTCCACCAGGGCAGCCTCCCACTGCGGATCATCGCTGGGGTTCTGCTTCCAGCCGCCGCTCTCGAACCCGTGCGTCTCCAGGTCGCATTCCAGCACCACGTAAAAACCGAGCTGGTCCGCCAGCGCCAGGAAATCCGGGTGGGGCGGGTAGTGGGAAGTGCGGATGGCGTTGATGTTGTGCTGTTTCATGAGGCGCAGTTCAGCTTCCATCACGTCCCGCGGGACCACGCGCCCCAGCTTCGGATGATGTTCGTGCCGGTTGACACCCCGCAGCAGAATGGGCCGCCCGTTGACCTTGAACTGGGCGTCCTCAATGCTGATACTGCGGAATCCGAGCTGCAGTGACACCTTCTCGCCGGGCGTGCGGACAGTTGCCTGGTACAAACGGGGTACCTCTGCGGACCACGGCTCGATGCCTGGAATCCTGTGCTCTGCTCCCGCCTCAAGTTCCAGCCCAAGTTCCGGAATATGTACGACGGCGGCAGCCGGCTGCCCGCCCCGGCCCACCTCGACCCGCAGGATCCCCTGCCCTGTCCGGTGGTCGAAATCCGCGTGCACAAAAACGTCCTCAATCCCCTGCTGCGGACGCGCCTGTAGCGTGACGTCACGGAAGATACCCGGCAGCCACCACATGTCCTGGTCCTCCACGTAACTGGCCGCAGAGAACTGCGCCACCCTGACGGCGAGGACATTCCGGCCTTCACGGAGCACCCCTGTGACATCAAACTCGTGCGCAAGCCGGCTTCCGCGGGTGGTGCCCAATTCGACCCCGTTCAACCAGACCGTTCCGGCTGAATCCACGCCATCAAACCGGAGCAGCGCGTTCGGCAGGAACTCCGGGCCGGCGTCGAACTCCACCAGATAGTCGCCGATCGGGTTCGCCTCGGGCACATGCGGCGGCTCCACCGCAAACGGGAACTGGACGTTGGTATAGGCCGGCTTCCCATGGCCATGCATCGGCCAACTGGACGGGACAGGCAGGGTTGTGAAGCCGCTGCTGTCCGCCCCCGACTGCCAGCCCTCGGGCGCCTGGCGGATGCCCGGGCTGAGCCTGAAGAGCCAGTCACCATTGAGCGTGAGGCTGGGCGCGTCGCTGTGGAGATACGCACGCGGCGGCACGGTGCCCTGCGCCGGCTCGAGTGATTCAAGGTTCCGGACCGCTGGGGCGGCCAGCTCAAGTTGGCGGGGCTGCTCCGAAGCGGCGCCGCGGGAAGGCGCCCCGTTGGTCAGGGTGGAGGGCTCGGCGTGCATGAGGCAGTCCTTGATTGGGTTGGGCCGGGAGACCGTCATCGGTGCGGCGGTTCGTCGGGCCGTGAACGTTCACGGTCCGATGAAAATGTTACCGGCTCCAGGTGGTCCTGGATAGGGTTCACATCAGTTCTAGGCGGATTCGCGAACAATCAGTTCATGCCGGAGCACGAGTTCGGCGTCCGGGCTCCCCGGGTCGATGGTCCCGGACAATAAGCCCTCAAGAAGTTCGACGGCGGCCCTGCCTACTTCCCGCAGGTCAAGCGAGAGCGTGGTCAACTCCGGCGAAACCAGCTCGCCCAGCGGAATACCGTCCATGCCAATGACCGCGCAGTCATGCGGTACTGAACGGTTTGCCTGCGCCAAGGCCTTGAGGGCACCGGCCGCCACCAGGTCATTAAACGCCAGCAGCCCGTCCACTTCCGGAGACTGTTCCAGCAGCTCCAGTACTGCCGGCCGCGCCTCATTGGCCGACGCAAGGGTACGGGCCGGCAAAAGGTGGATCCCCAGTCCTTTGGCGGCATCAGCCACGGCGTTGCCGCGCGCACTTAGCGAACTGTTCTGGCTGGAATCAAGATACGCAATGTGCCGGCGTCCATCAGCCGCCAGGTACTGCAGGGCCAGCCTGGCCGCATGGGAGTAATCGAAGGTAATCCGTCCCGCGGCCCGCCCTGCCGGCTGGTCCAGCAGGACCACAGGCCGGCTGCCCATCAGCGCCTGGGCCTGGCCTGAATCGTCATCCAAGTAGCCAATAACAGCGTCCACCTGCGGTGCCAGCCGTTCAACAGCGTCCACGGCCCTGCCGGTTCCGTGCCCATAGTCATCAACAACAACATTCCAGCCGCGCCGGGTCGCCATCTCCACCACGCTCGAGGCGAAGGCCGGGAAATAGGGGTTAGTGAGATCCGGGATGGCCAGGCCGATCGAGGTCCTGGCACCCTGGACCAGTCCTTTGGCAAACCGGCTGGGTGTATAGCCAATCTCACGTGCCAGCTTCTGCACCCGCTCCCGGGTGGCCTGGCTGATCCCCGGCATATCGTTCATTGCCCGGGTAACCGTCTGCCTCGAGACCCCAGCTGCTGCAGCCACATCGAGGATCGTGGCGCGCTTATGGGCCGAAGCGCGGGAGCTGGAAGTCATGATGGCAAGTCTATGGTCCCGGGGTTGCCTCTGCCTGCCAGGGTTTTGGTGGGTGTGTTAAATGGGTCAGGCCCCGGGAACGGTTGGTTCTCCGGGGCCTGGCCTGAATGTTTGTCCGGCGGTGACCTACTCTCCCACACCCTCCCGGGTGCAGTACCATCGGCGCTGTGGGTCTTAGCTTCCGGGTTCGGAATGGGACCGGGCGTTTCCCCCACGCTATGACCGCCGTAACCCTTTTACCCGTCACCCCGTTGGGGGTGTGGGAAGTCTTGTGGTTACAACATGTGGTGTTGTATTCAGTTGTTGGTTCCGTGGCAGCAAACCCGGGCCGGGTTTGTTGTTTGGGAACCACATAGTGGACGCAAGCATTCATTGATCTTCACCAACCTGCTTTGGTGTGAACCCCTATTGAAGTATGGGTTCACGCAGTGGTGGTGTGGTGTAAGTTATCGGCCTATTAGTACCGGTCAGCTTCACGGGTCTTTAGTCCCCGCTTCCACATCCGGCCTATCAACCCAGTGGTCTGGCTGGGGGCCTCTCACACACGAGGTGTATGGAAATCTCATCTTGAAGCGGGCTTCCCGCTTAGATGCTTTCAGCGGTTATCCCATCCGAACGTAGCTAATCAGCGGTGCACTTGGCAGTACAACTGACACACCAGAGGTTCGTCCGTCCCGGTCCTCTCGTACTAAGGACAGCCCTTCTCAAATTTCCTGCGCGCGCAGCGGATAGGGACCGAACTGTCTCACGACGTTCTAAACCCAGCTCGCGTACCGCTTTAATGGGCGAACAGCCCAACCCTTGGGACCTACTCCAGCCCCAGGATGCGACGAGCCGACATCGAGGTGCCAAACCATGCCGTCGATATGGACTCTTGGGCAAGATCAGCCTGTTATCCCCGAGGTACCTTTTATCCGTTGAGCGACGGCCATTCCACAATGTACCGCCGGATCACTAGTCCCGACTTTCGTCCCTGCTCGAGATGTCTCTCTCACAGTCAAGCTCCCTTGTGCACTTACACTCGACACCTGATTGCCAACCAGGCTGAGGGAACCTTTGGGCGCCTCCGTTACTTTTTAGGAGGCAACCGCCCCAGTTAAACTACCCATCAGGCACTGTCCCTGACCCGGATTACGGGCCGAAGTTAGATGTCCAAAGTGACCAGAGGTATTCAACGATGACTCCACCCGAACTGGCGTCCGGGCTTCAACGTCTCCCACCTATCCTACACAAGCCACTCCGAACACCAATACCAAACTATAGTAAAGGTCTCGGGGTCTTTCCGTCCTGCTGCGCGTAACGAGCATCTTTACTCGTACTGCAATTTCGCCGAGTTTATGGTTGAGACAGCGGGGAAGTCGTTACTCCATTCGTGCAGGTCGGAACTTACCCGACAAGGAATTTCGCTACCTTAGGATGGTTATAGTTACCACCGCCGTTTACTGGGGCTTAAATTCTCAGCTTCGCCGTGAGGCTAACCGGTCCTCTTAACCTTCCAGCACCGGGCAGGAGTCAGTCCGTATACATCGTCTTGCGACTTCGCACGGACCTGTGTTTTTAGTAAACAGTCGCTTCCCCCTGGTCTCTGCGGCCCCGATCCCCTCCCACCAGCAAGTGGTGTTCAAGGTTGGGGCCCCCCTTCTCCCGAAGTTACGGGGGCATTTTGCCGAGTTCCTTAACCATAATTCTCTCGATCGCCTTAGTATTCTCTACCTGATCACCTGTGTCGGTTTGGGGTACGGGCGGCTAAAACCTCGCGTCGATGCTTTTCTCGGCAGCATAGGATCACCAAATCCCCCCATACGGGGGTCCCATCAGATCTCAGGCATCATGAACAGCGGATTTGCCTACCGTTCGCCCTACATCCTTAGACCGGGACAACCATCGCCCGGCTCGGCTACCTTCCTGCGTCACACCTGTTAATACGCTTGCCTCCCAGGATCAGGTCCTGCGCTCCACCAAAACCCTCACACCACAAGGGTGATCGGGCAGGTCTCGGGCAGTTAGTATCCCCTGTTCAACATGGGCGGTTTTTCGCCGGTACGGGAATATCAACCCGTTGTCCATCGACTACGCCTGTCGGCCTCGCCTTAGGTCCCGACTTACCCAGGGCAGATTAGCTTGACCCTGGAACCCTTGATCATTCGGCGGACGGGTTTCTCACCCGTCTTTCGCTACTCATGCCTGCATTCTCACTCGTGTAGGCTCCACCGCTGGTTTACACCGCGACTTCACTGCCCACACGACGCTCCCCTACCCATCCAGACGACTGAACCACGAAGGCTTGTCTACTATCTGAATGCCACAACTTCGGCGGTGTACTTGAGCCCCGCTACATTGTCGGCGCGGAATCACTTGACCAGTGAGCTATTACGCACTCTTTCAAGGATGGCTGCTTCTAAGCCAACCTCCTGGTTGTCTTCGCAACTCCACATCCTTTCCCACTTAGCACACGCTTAGGGGCCTTAGTTGGTGGTCTGGGCTGTTTCCCTCTCGACTATGAAGCTTATCCCCCACAGTCTCACTGCTGCGCTCTCACTTACCGGCATTCGGAGTTTGGCTGACGTCAGTAACCTTGTAGGGCCCATTAGCCATCCAGTAGCTCTACCTCCAGCAAGAAACACGCAACGCTGCACCTAAATGCATTTCGGGGAGAACCAGCTATCACGAAAGTTTGATTGGCCTTTCACCCCTACCCACAGCTCATCCCCTCCATTTTCAACTGAAGTGGGTTCGGTCCTCCACGACGTCTTACCGTCGCTTCAACCTGGCCATGGGTAGATCACTTCGCTTCGGGTCTAGATCACGCCACTGCAACGCCCTATTCAGACTCGCTTTCGCTACGGCTTCCCCACACGGGTTAACCTCGCGACGTAACACTAACTCGCAGGCTCATTCTTCAAAAGGCACGCCGTCACAGTAACTAAGACTGCTCCGACGGATTGTAAGCACACGGTTTCAGGTACTGTTTCACTCCCCTCCCGGGGTACTTTTCACCTTTCCCTCACGGTACTGGTCCGCTATCGGTCATTAGGGAGTATTTAGGCTTATCAGGTGGTCCTGACAGATTCACACGGGATTTCTCGGGCCCCGTGCTACTTGGGATACTCATCCGGGCGGTACCAAACATTACGGTTACGGGGCTCACACCCTCTACGGCCGGCCTTTCAAGACCGTTCACCTATGCCAGCACATCACACCCCACTGCCCCGGCAGAGACAGTACGGAAAGTCCCACAACCCCGACCATGCAACGCCCGCCGGCTATCACACATGGAACGGTTTAGCCTGATCCGCGTTCGCTCGCCACTACTAACGGAATCACTATTGTTTTCTCTTCCTGCGGGTACTGAGATGTTTCACTTCCCCGCGTTCCCTCCACGTACCCTATGTGTTCAGATACGGGTCACCAGATCACTCGCGCGTCTGGCGGGGTTTCCCCATTCGGAGACCCTGGGATCAAAGTCCGGTTATCGACTCCCCCAGGAATATCGCAGATTCCCACGTCCTTCTTCGGCTCCTAATGCCAAGGCATCCACCGTGTGCCCTTAAAAACTTGACCACAAAGATCAAAACAAAACACTTTTCTCGAGAGAACCATGAAAACCAACCACACCCAACAACACCACCCAAAGGCAGTACCATCACGCGCAGCCAGATCCAGGTTCATATTCTTGGAAATTGCTTCTTATAAAAGATGCTCGCGTCCACTATGTAGTTCTCAAACAACAACCCCAAACCACACACCCCACACACAACAAGTGCATGATCGATGCAGCCAGGAAACCAGAAACAAACAAACCCGCGCCAACCCCCCGCACCCATAAAAGGAGCGGAAAACCACACGGCCCTGTTGCCTCAGGACCCAACAGTGTGCCAAACACTAAACCACCCGCGAACCCTTCACCCACCGTTCCACAACACCCCCGAAGAGGCATCCGTACTGAAGAAGGAGAAAGACACAGACAGCCGCTGTTCATTGATATTCCACCCATGAGCACCCGCCGCAGAACTTGCGTCTGCGCAACGGGCATATACTCCTGACAAACCCCCACCACCACATACGCGGCAGCAATGATCTGTAGGTGCTCCTTAGAAAGGAGGTGATCCAGCCGCACCTTCCGGTACGGCTACCTTGTTACGACTTAGTCCCAATCGCCGGTCCCACCTTCGACAGCTCCCTCCCACAAGGGGTTAGGCCACCGGCTTCGGGTGTTACCAACTTTCGTGACTTGACGGGCGGTGTGTACAAGGCCCGGGAACGTATTCACCGCAGCGTTGCTGATCTGCGATTACTAGCGACTCCGACTTCATGGGGTCGAGTTGCAGACCCCAATCCGAACTGAGACCGGCTTTTTGGGATTAGCTCCACCTCACAGTATCGCAACCCTTTGTACCGGCCATTGTAGCATGCGTGAAGCCCAAGACATAAGGGGCATGATGATTTGACGTCGTCCCCACCTTCCTCCGAGTTGACCCCGGCAGTCTCCCATGAGTCCCCGCCATTACGCGCTGGCAACATGGAACGAGGGTTGCGCTCGTTGCGGGACTTAACCCAACATCTCACGACACGAGCTGACGACAACCATGCACCACCTGTAAACCGACCACAAGTGGGGCGCCTGTTTCCAGACGTTACCGGTTCATGTCAAGCCTTGGTAAGGTTCTTCGCGTTGCATCGAATTAATCCGCATGCTCCGCCGCTTGTGCGGGCCCCCGTCAATTCCTTTGAGTTTTAGCCTTGCGGCCGTACTCCCCAGGCGGGGCACTTAATGCGTTAGCTACGGCGCGGAAAACGTGGAATGTCCCCCACACCTAGTGCCCAACGTTTACGGCATGGACTACCTACCAGGGTATCTAATCCTGTTCGCTCCCCATGCTTTCGCTCCTCAGCGTCAGTTAATGCCCAGAGACCTGCCTTCGCCATCGGTGTTCCTCCTGATATCTGCGCATTTCACCGCTACACCAGGAATTCCAGTCTCCCCTACATCACTCTAGTCTGCCCGTACCCACCGCAGATCCGGAGTTGAGCCCCGGACTTTCACGGCAGACGCGACAAACCGCCTACGAGCTCTTTACGCCCAATAATTCCGGATAACGCTTGCGCCCTACGTATTACCGCGGCTGCTGGCACGTAGTTAGCCGGCGCTTCTTCTGCAGGTACCGTCACTTTCGCTTCTTCCCTACTGAAAGAGGTTTACAACCCGAAGGCCGTCATCCCTCACGCGGCGTCGCTGCATCAGGCTTGCGCCCATTGTGCAATATTCCCCACTGCTGCCTCCCGTAGGAGTCTGGGCCGTGTCTCAGTCCCAGTGTGGCCGGTCACCCTCTCAGGCCGGCTACCCGTCGTCGCCTTGGTGAGCCATTACCTCACCAACAAGCTGATAGGCCGCGAGTCCATCCAAAACCACAAAAGCTTTCCACCCCCCACCATGCGATGAGGAGTCATATCCGGTATTAGACCCAGTTTCCCAGGCTTATCCCAGAGTCAAGGGCAGGTTACTCACGTGTTACTCACCCGTTCGCCACTAATCCACCAGCAAGCTGGCTTCATCGTTCGACTTGCATGTGTTAAGCACGCCGCCAGCGTTCATCCTGAGCCAGGATCAAACTCTCCGTTGAAGTAAAACAGACACAACCAACCACCACGGAAATAACGCGGACAGAAGGCTGCACAAAATTTGAAACCAGCTAAAAAACCAGACCACACCACAGGGGCGGCACAGCCTGGCAAATCAACCAATTCATAAAAAATCGGTATCAATAAACTTGGCACACTATTGAGTTCTCAAACAACAGACACTAACCGGCACCACCCAAACCAACGTTCAGGATCGCTCCGGAGCAACTTTACTATCTTAGGCGCTGTCCGCATCCCTGTCAAACCGGCGGATTCCGACCCGCTCAGCGGATCTTCCTACCGACTGACTCCGGGGAGCAGCGCGGAAATAAACTCTACCACCACTCTCCGGGGAGTGCCAATTGGCCTCCCCGGAGTGGGGTATCGCAGGTAGAGGACAGGACCGGCGGCCCCATCGATCCCCGTTAGACCGTGGGAACCGCAGGCTCTGAGTCACCCGGAACAACGGGCTTGAAGTAAGCGGCACCCAGCGGCGGGAGGCTTACCGTCAGCAAGGCCGGCTGGCCATCGACGCCGGGTGTGGCCGCAACCTGGGACCCAACGTTCAACACACCCGAGCCGCCGTAAACGGTGTTGTCCGTGTTGAGGACTTCCACCCACTCCCCTGCCACCGGTACGCCGAGGGCAAACTCGTGGTGCGGGCTTCCAGAGAAGTTCACCGCGCAAACCAGCGGGTTTCCGTCACCGTCCCAACGGATGAAGGTCAATACGTTGCGGTCAGCGTCGCCGCCATTGATCCACTGGAAGCCGGCAGGCTCGTTGTCCTTGGCGTAGAGCGCAGGCGTGGAACTGTAGACCTCGTTGAGATCCTTGGTCAGCAGCTGCATGCCGCGGTGTGCGGGAATGTCGGCGAGGAACCAGTCCAGGCCGTACTGTTCGGACCACTCGGCTTCCTGGCCGAACTCTGTTCCCATGAAGATCAGCTGCTTGCCTGGGTGCGCCCACTGGAAAGCCAGGAAAGCACGGAGGTTCGCGAGCTGCTGCCAACGGTCTCCGGGCATCTTGCGCAGCATCGAACCCTTGCCATGGACAACCTCGTCATGGCTGATGGGCAGGAGGAAGTTCTCCGTGAACGCGTAGACCAGGGAGAACGTCATGGTTCCGTGGTGCCATTTGCGGTTGACCGGATCCTCGGAAGCGTACTTCAGGGAGTCGTGCATCCAGCCCATGTTCCATTTGAGGCCGAACCCCAGGCCGCCGTGGCTGGTGGGAGCCGTGACGCCAGGGAACGCCGTTGACTCCTCCGCGATCATCACGGCACCCGGGTGCGTCTTGTAAACGGTGGCGTTGACTTCCTGGAGGAAGGATATCGCCTCAAGGTTTTCCCGCCCGCCGTACTTGTTGGGCCGCCACTGCCCCGCCTCACGCGAGTAGTCCAGGTAGAGCATGGAAGCAACGGCATCCACGCGTAGGCCATCGATGTGGAATTCGTCGAGCCAGTAAAGGGCGTTGGCCACCAGGAAGTTACGAACCTCGGTGCGTCCAAAGTCGAAGATCAGCGTGCCCCAGTCCGGGTGCTCGCCAAGCTGCGGATCCGAGTGCTCGTACAGGGCCTCGCCGTCGAACTGAGCCAGGGCCCAGGCATCCTTCGGGAAGTGCGCCGGCACCCAGTCGAGGAGCACGCCGATTCCGGCCTGGTGCAGGCAATCCACCAGGTAGCGGAACTCGTCCGGGTGCCCGAACCGCGAGGTGGGGGCGAAGTAGGAAGTGACCTGGTACCCCCACGAGCCTCCGAAGGGGTGCTCGGCCACCGGCATGAACTCAACGTGGGTGAAGCCCAGCCACTGGACGTAGTCCACCAGTTCCTTGGCCAGTTCGCGGTAACCCAGGCCAAGCCGCCACGAACCGAGGTGCACTTCGTAGACGCTCATGGGCGAGTTGTGCGGATCCCTGGCGGCCCGGGCTTCCATCCATTCCTCGTCCTGGAAGACGTACTGCGGCTCCACCACCTTGGATGCCGTCAGCGGCGGAACCTCTGTGCCAAAGGCCAAGGGGTCGGCTTTTTCCACCCAGTTGCCATGCCGGGTCTTGATCTCGAACTTGTAGCACGCCCCTGCTAAAACGCCTGGGAGGAAGACTTCCCAGATGCCCGAGGAGCCCAGCGAACGCATGGAGTGCTCGCGGCCGTCCCAGGCGTTGAAATCACCCTTGACGCGTACTGCCTGTGCGTTGGGCGCCCAGACTGCGAACGACACGCCATCCACATCACCGAGGGATGACTTGTAGTGCCGGACGTGCGAGCCCAGGACTTCCCAGAGCTTTTCATGCCGCCCTTCACCAATCAGGTGCATGTCCAGCTCGCCGATGGTGGGCAGGTAGCGGTAGGGATCATCGAACGTCTCTGCCGGGACACCCTGGTAGGTCACTTCCAGCCGGTAGTCCGGGACATGGCCGGGCTGCGGCGCATCCATCACGGCCACCCAGATACCGTGCGCTTCATGGACCATGGGAACGACGGCGTCGGCTGTCACCACGGACACGGCAGCAGCCAGGTGCCTGACGGTCCTGATGGTCACGTGGCCGTGGTTGTCCAGATGCGCGCCAAGGACGGAGTGCGGTGCGTGGTGTTCACCATTGGCGACCCGTCCCAGTGTGTCCGGGTCAACGCTAATCGGCTCCCGCGGTTTTTCCGCCGGTGCTGAGCTGGTCATAGTTCCACCTTCCGCTGCTGCTTCCGGCTGGTCGCCGGAGCCTGTACCGCCAAGGAGCCGCCTGGACGCATTCACTGGAATCGCCAACCAGCCCGGCCTGTTTCGTAGTTCGTAGACCACTTCGTAGAGAGCCTTGTCCAGCCACAATGCCACAAAGAGGGGCGAGGTCCGGTCTATGGTTCCGGGTGTGACGGCGGTGTAGCCCGCAATGAACGCCTCGGCGCAGGAATCCACCCAGAGTTCGGGGACACGGCGGCCCTGGCCCTCCCGTTCCGCGGCGCCGGCCGCATAGTCGAAGGAGCGCAGCATTCCCACAACGTCGCGCAGGGGGACGTCGGGGGCTGTGCGTTCGGCCACGGGGCGCAGCGGCTCACCTTCAAAATCAAGGATTGCCCAGCGGTCCGGGGCGCCGTCCGCTCCTGCCACCCTGAGGATCTGGCCAAGGTGGAGGTCGCCATGGATCCGCTGAAGCGGACCGGCAGGGCTCCCTTCAATACGTTTCAGGAGGCCGCCAAGGGCCTCATCGTAGGGTCCGACGGCGGAACCGGCCTCCCGCCAGTACTCGCGGACCCGCCGGGCTACTGCAGTTGCGATGTCCCGGCCGGGGACTGCTTCGCTGGTTTGGCCCAAGGCCTGCGCGAGCCGCACATGGACCGTTGCGGTAGCGGCGCCAAGTTCACGGGCCTCCGCGCTGAAGTCCCGGCCGTCCCGGGCGGCTTCCACGGCGAGCCGCCAGGCGTCCTGGCCGCCGGCGAGGAACTCATGGGCCACGGCCAGTTCGCCTTCGGCCTGGTGCGCCTGCCCCTGGGCGTCGGAAGCCTCCCACTGGCCGCGGACCCAGCCCATGGTGGCCGGGACTTCGCTGCACCCTGCAGCGGTAAGGGCGGCCCCAACGCCGACTTCGGGGTTTTCGCCCTCGGAGAGCACCCGGAAGAACTTGATAATGGTGGCGGCAGCACCGTCGTCGACGATCACAGAGCTGTTGGACTGCTCACCGGACAGGACACGGACAGTGGTTGCCGCGGCGGGGAGTGCCGGCCCCGCGAAGCTGCGGTGGCCGGAAACCGGCGCCGGAGCAGCCGCACCAGGAGCGCCGGCGGCAGCTGGACCTGACGCGCTCCCGGGCCGCATCAGGTCAAGCCACGCAGCGATGAAGACGGGATCGTGGACGGCGTCGTAGACCCAGAGCGGGCCGCCGTCGGGAGCCGGCATCTCGCCCACCAACGCCTTCGCCGGAGCGGCCGACGTGGACAGATGCTTGCTGAGCGGTACCTGGACCACGTCGCGCCGGACTGCGGCCCCGGCGCTGGTGGATTCCACTGACAGGAGGAGGACTTCGAGTTCCACGCCTTCGGCGCCGGGCAGGGTGAATCCCCCGGCCCGGGACAGTCCGAATTGCGGGGACTTAACGGGGAACCATCGCTGCCGGGGCAGCCAGGAGCGCAGGAGGCTTTCAAGGGCGGGATCAAGGGCGGCCGGCATGACTCAGCCCTCGATGGACAGCACAGGCATGGCCTGCGTATAGGGCGACGCCGGGTTGGAGGCAGCGGATCGGATGCGCAGCCAGAAGAAGTCGTGGCTGCCCAGTGTCAGGGTCAGGCTGCCGTCCTCGCGGATTCCCGGGAACGGCTGGCCGCCAAAGACATCCCGCAGTCCGCGGCCACCGAATTCCGGAACCTTCAA
The DNA here is from genome assembly GCF_049810315.1 of Pseudarthrobacter sp. J47. Taxonomy (GTDB): domain Bacteria; phylum Actinomycetota; class Actinomycetes; order Actinomycetales; family Micrococcaceae; genus Arthrobacter. The sequence goes on along the minus strand of NZ_CP187358.1, from coordinate 804,891 downwards.
GGTGGCTGCGACTGGGTGCTGGGAGAGGTTGAAGACGCACAGGATGGTCTCGCCGGGTTCGTTGGCCACGGCGCCGGCGGGAAGGTCGCGCAGGTACGCCAGGACGGCGTCGTGGTCTGCTTCTATGTGCTTGTACTCCCCCAGTCCGAACGCGGGGTGGTTCTTCCGGACACTGAGGATCTGGCGGGTCCAGCGGAGCAGTGAACCCGAATGGGCGGACTCTGCCTCCACATTGGCCATGTTGTAGTTGTAGACCAGCGACTGGATGACCGGGAGGTACAGCTTCCCCGGGTCCGCCTTGGAGAATCCGGCGTTGCGGTCCGGGTTCCATTGCATGGGCGTGCGCACGGCGTCACGGTCATCGAGCCAGATGTTGTCCCCCATGCCGATCTCGTCCCCGTAGTACAGGAACGGGCTGCCGGGCAGGGACAACAGCAGCGCATTGATCAGTTCGATCTCGGCGCGGGAGTTATCCAGCAGCGGTGCGAGCCGGCGCCGGATGCCGATATTGGCACGCATCCGAGGGTCCGGTGCGTACCAGCCCAGCATCGCGGCACGTTCATCGGAGGTGACCATCTCGAGGGTCAGTTCGTCGTGGTTGCGCAGGAAGGTGCCCCATTGGGCCCCTGCCGGGATGGCCGGGGTTTCGGCCATGGTCTCGATGATGGGAGCGGCCTTCTGGTCCCGAAGCGCGTAGTAAAGGCGCGGCATGATCGGGAAGTGGAAGGCCATGTGGCATTCCGGCTCCTCTTCGGTGCCGAAGTACTCCACCACTTCGTTCGGCGGCTGGTTGGCCTCGGCGATGATCACGCGGCCAGGGTAGTTCTCGTCCACCATCCGGCGCAGGTCCTGCAGGAAGTGGTGGGTGGCGGGCAGGTTCTCGCAGTTGGTGCCTTCCTCCTCGAAAAGGTAAGGAATGGCGTCCGCCCTGAACCCGTCGATGCCCTGGTCCAGCCAGAACCGCACAACATCGAAGAGGGCGTCAATGACCCTGGGATTTTCGAAGTTCAGATCAGGCTGGTGGCTGAAGAACCGGTGCCAGAAGAACTGCCTGCGGATCGGATCGAACGTCCAGTTGGACTCCTCGGTGTCCACGAAGATGATGCGGGCGTCCTGGTATTTCTCGTCGGTGTCGCTCCACACGTAGAAGTCGCCGAACGGACCGTCGGGGTCGCGCCGGGATTCCTGGAACCACGGGTGCTGGTCCGAGGTGTGGTTCAGCGGGAGGTCGATGATGACCCGCACGCCGCGGGCGTGGGCCTCAGCCACCAGGCGCTTGAAGTCGCTGATGGTGCCGAACTCGTCCAGGACGGAGTTGTAGTCGGAGATGTCATAGCCACCGTCCCGCAGCGGGGACTGGAAGAATGGCGGCAGCCACAGGCAGTCGACGCCCAGCCACTGGAGGTAGTCCAGTTGCTCGATGAGCCCGATGAAATCCCCGGAACCGTCCCCATTGCCATCCGCGAAGGCCCTGACCAGCACTTCATAAAACACGGCCTTCCGGTACCACAGCGGGTCATGCGGGAGGCCTGGAGCGTTCAGCTCGAAGGTGTTTTTGGGAGTGTAGTGCTGGCTGGAGCCCGGCGGATTAAAGCTCACGGACGCGTTCTCCTCACGCTCAGGATGTGGGCAGGTTCTGCATGGGGGTCCAGGCGGACGTAGTTGTCAGTGCCCCACTCCCAGCTTTGGCCGGTGATGAGGTCATCAACGCGGAAGTGCCCGCTGGGAGTCAGGTCCGCCTGGTCCAGCTCGAGGGCCGCTAGGTCCAGGGTGACTGTGCTTTCCCTGGCGCCATGCGGGTCCACGTTCACCACAACGATGATCGTGTCCTTGGAGCCGTCCGGCAGGGTCTTGTGCTTGGAATACACCACCGTGGAGTCATCGGTACTGGCATGGACAGTGAGGTTCTGCAGGTCAAGGAGCGCGGGGTGGGCCCTGCGGATCTCATTGAGCCGTGTCAGGTACGGTGCCAACGTGCGGCCTGACCGTGCAGCACCCTCCCAGTCACGCGCCTTGTATTCGAATTTCTCATTGTCGATGTATTCCTCGGCACCCGGACGGGCCACGTGTTCAAAGAGCTCGAAGCCTGCATAGACACCCCACAGCGGGCTGGCCGTGGCGGCGAGCGCAGCGCGGATCCGGAAGGCACCCGGTCCGCCGAACTGCAGGTAGGGCGTCAGGATGTCCGGGGTGTTGACGAAGAAGTTGGGCCGGAAGAACGCGGGGCTCTCATGGCTGACTTCGGTGAAGTAGCTTTCCAGCTCTTCCTTGGTGTTCCGCCACGTGAAGTAGGTATAGGACTGCTGGAACCCCGCACGGCCCAGGGCATGCATCATGGCCGGGCGGGTAAAGGCCTCGGCAAGGAACACCACACCCGGGGTCTTTGCGTTGACGGTCTGGATCAGCCATTCCCAGAACCACACCGGTTTGGTGTGCGGGTTGTCCACTCGGAAAATCCGTACACCGTGGCTGACCCAGAGCTCCACAACGCGGAGGATCTCATGGGAGAGGCCCTCGGGATCGTTGTCGAAGTTCAGGGGGTAGATGTCCTGGTACTTCTTGGGCGGGTTCTCCGCGTACGCAATGCTGCCGTCGATCCGGGTGGTGAACCATTCCGGATGCGATTCCACCCAGGGGTGGTCAGGAGCCGCCTGCAGTGCGAGGTCCAGGGCCACCTCCAGGCCGAGTTCATTGGCCCGCGCCACGAAGGCGTCGAAATCCTCAAAAGTGCCGAGGTCCGGGTGGATGGAATCGTGGCCGCCTTCTTTCGCACCGATGGCCCACGGCGATCCGGGGTCATGGGGGCCGGCCACCAGGGTGTTGTTCGGACCCTTGCGGTGCTGCACGCCAATGGGATGGATGGGCGGCATGTACAGGACGTCAAAACCCATTTCCGCTACAGCATCAAGACGCTTTGCCGCCGTGCGGAAAGTGCCGGACGTCCACGTCCCCCTTTCCGGGTGGAACACCGCGCCCTCAGAGCGCGGGAAAAATTCGTACCAGGAACCGCGCCCGGCCCGGTCGCGCTCCACCAGCAGCGGATAGCGCTGGGACGTGGTCACCATTTCACGGATGGGAAGGCGTTCGACGGCGGCAGCCACCTCGGGTGCGAAGCCGGCTGCCAGCCGTTCCCCTGCCGTGCGGCTTTCGTCAGCGAGCGCATCAGCAGCCCGGCGCAGGGTGAGCTGGTCAGCTTCGTCCCGGCCGGCGTCGTCAGCTGCTTCGGCCAGGAGGGCGGCACCCTCGGCGAGCATCAGCTCGACGTCGATCCCCGCAGCGACCTTCACTTCTGCGTTGTGGTGCCAGGTCCCGTAACGGTCATGCCAGGCTTCAATGGCGAAGGACCAGTCACCCGGATCGCCGGGAACCAGCAGGCCTTCCCACCGGTCGGTGCCCAGGCCGCGTTCGCCGCGCGGCGGACGCAGGCGCACCCACTGGCGTTCCACGCCCTGCGGATCAAACAGGACAGCGCTGACGCCGAGCTGGTCATGGCCTTCGCGGAATGCCGTTGCTCCGACGGTGATGGCCTCGCCCGGCACGGCCTTGGCGGGAAACCTCCCGTCCTCGACAACAGGCTGCACCGCGGTGATCGGAAACCGCCCAAACCGCAGGCCGGAAGTCACACCCCCCGACGCAGGCCTTGCAGACTTTCGCTCCCCCGGCACTTGATTTTCCGGGCGTACATGAACTCCGTTAGTCGTCACATCTCGAACTTAGCGACAAAATCCGGAGATTGCGAAGCCCTCTCATTATTTTCATTTCACGTTGCGCACAGGCGCCGCTGACGCCCGTACAGTGCCGTTAATGGTGCTGTACCCGTCATTTACCAAAAAGAAACCAAATGCTGTTCCTGCCGTCCACCTTGTCCGTTACTGTGTCGCAGGTGAAGGCTATCCGCAGGTTTACTGTCCGCACTGTCCTCCCCGAGCCGATCCGGCCGCTCGCCAGGTTGGCCACCAACCTGCGCTGGTCATGGCACCGGCCCACCCGCGAACTCTTCGCCGGGCTCAACCCCAGGATCTGGGCCGAAGCCGAGCATGATCCCGTGACGTTCCTGGGGCTGGTAAGCCGCGAGGACCTCCACCAGCTGGCGGACGATCCGGACGTGGTGGCCAGGGTCCAGGAAGCGGCGCAGGACCTTGACCGTTACCTGGAGCAGCCGCGCTGGTACCAGGGGCTGGGTGAAGACGCTCCGGCTTCCATTGCCTATTTCTCTCCGGAATTCGGCATCACCGAGGTGCTTCCGCAGTACTCCGGCGGGCTTGGCATCCTGGCGGGCGACCACCTCAAGGCCGCTTCGGACCTGGGCGTGCCGCTGATCGGCGTGGGACTCCTCTACCAGGCCGGCTACTTCAAGCAGTCCCTGTCCAGGGACGCCTGGCAGCAGGAAACCTACCCGGTCCTTGATCCGGACGGCCTGCCCCTGACGCTTCTGCGCGAACCATCAGAGGACGGCAACGGCTCCCCCATCCAGATCTCGCTGCCCCTGCCCAACGGCCGGCGGCTGCTGGCCCGGATCTGGCGTGCCGACGTCGGACGTGTGCCCCTTCTGCTGCTGGACTCCAACGTTCCGGGCAATGACGACGCCGCCCGCAACATCACGGACCGCCTGTACGGCGGCGGCGGTGACCACCGGCTGCAGCAGGAACTGCTGCTGGGCATGGGCGGGGTCAAGGCACTGCGGGTCTACCAGGAGCTCACCGGCTCACCGGCCCCTGAGGTCTTCCACACCAATGAGGGCCACGCCGGGTTCCTGGGCATTGAACGCATCCAGGAACTGATGGCCGGAGACCAGGCGCTGACCTTCGATGAAGCACTGGCCGCGGGCCGCGCCTCCACCGTCTTCACCACCCACACCCCCGTGCCCGCCGGAATCGACCGCTTCGAGATCGCGCAGATCCAACACTTCTTCCAGGCCGGACTGGCTCCGGCCGTGCCGGTGGACAGGATCCTTGGCCTGGGACGGGAAAACTTCGAAGGCGGCAACCCGTCCGTCTTCAATATGGCCGTTATGGGCCTGCGTCTGGCCCAGCGGGCCAACGGCGTGGCCAAGCTGCACGGTGTGGTGTCCCGTGGAATGTTCTCGGCACTGTGGCCTGGCTTTGACCAGTCCGAAGTTCCCATCACGTCAGTCACCAACGGCGTGCACGTGCCCACGTGGGTGGACAACAGGATCTCCGACCTTGCCCGCAAGCAGTTCGGTGGCGACGCCGAGTCCCACGGCCGCTGGGACCTCGCCTACAACGTCAGCGACGAGGAGGTGTGGTGCCTCCGGCGGGACATGCGTACTGCCCTGGTAGAGGACGTACGGCGCCGGCTCCGGGCAGCGTGGAAGAAGCGCGGCGCCGCGGACGCGGAACTCGCCTGGACGGACAACGTCCTGGATCCCAACGTACTGACCATCGGTTTTGCCCGGCGCGTGCCCACGTACAAACGCCTCACCCTGATGCTGCGTGATCCGGAGCGCCTGCGCGCGCTGCTCCTTCACCCCACCCATCCCATCCAGCTGGTGATCGCCGGCAAGTCCCACCCCGCGGACGACGCCGGCAAGAAAATGATCCAGGAACTGGTCCGCTTCACCGACGATCCCGAAGTACGGCACAGGATCGCGTTCCTGCCCAACTACGACATCGCCATGGCAAGGACCCTCTTCCCAGGCTGCGACGTGTGGCTGAACAACCCGTTGCGCCCCCTGGAGGCCTGCGGCACGTCCGGCATGAAGGCGGCCCTGAACGGCTCGCTGAACCTGTCAGTGCTGGACGGCTGGTGGGATGAAATGTACGACGGCGAGAACGGCTGGGCCATCCCCACTGCCAACAACGATGCCTCCCCTGAGGAACGGGACGACATCGAGGCAGCCGCGCTGTACGAACTCCTGGAAACCCAGGTTGGGCCGCGGTTCTACGGGGCCACCGTCACGGATTCTGCGGGAGCTGCCGGACCTTCCACCGGCGGCGACGAGAGCGTCCCCACGCACTGGGTTTCGATGATCAAGCACACGCTGGCCAACCTGGGACCGGCGGTGTCCGCGGAACGTATGCTGCACGACTACGTCAACACCCTGTACCGTCCCGCGGCTGCTGCCGGGCGCAAGGCTGTGGCCAACGGCTTTGAGCAGGCACGCAACCTCTCCTCCTGGACCAGCAAGGTCCGTGAGGCCTGGCCGCACGTCCACGTTGAACACGTGGATTCGCTCGGCGTTTCCGAGGATCCGCAGATCGGCGACACCCTGCACGTGAACGCCTACGTTGCCCTGAACTCCCTGTCCACTGACGACGTGGCCGTCGAAGTTGCCTTCGGCCGCGCCGGCGACAGCGACGAGCTCGATGACGTGACCCTCCTGGAGCTCAAGCCGCTGGAGGACCTGGGCAACGGCCGGCACCTGTTCACCGGTTCACTGCTGATCGACCGCTCGGGTTCCTTTGGCTACACCGTGCGTGTCCTTCCCCGCCACGAAGCCCTGGCATCCAAGGCGGAGCTCGGGCTGATCGTCAACGCCTGACCGCAGCCGTCTGCCTGTATTTGCCCGCCGGCCTGTGGCCCGGGCGCTACAGGCAGACGGCCACCACGGCCAGGTCATTGCCGGCGTAGTTCTCGGCGTCCTGGAGCACCTCGCAAAACACCCCGAATGAACGGTCTGAGCGGAACGCGGCCGGAACCTGCCACAGGATGGTGACAGGTTCCAGGCCGCCGTCAGCGATGGAATCTGCGAAGTCGTGCAGGGAATCGTTGAGGGCGTCCAGGTTCACGCCATAGTGCTCCGGGAATCCCAGCACCTCGCCGAAGGTTTCCAGCAGCGACCGCTTGGTCTCTGCCGCCGGAATAAGCAGGCTGCGGCGCCCGGCGTCGCTGACCTGCTCCAGCAGTTCCTCGTCGGTCCAGGTATCGGCGGAGTAGATTTTCATGGTGGGTCAGCTGCCTTCTGCGATGAACCGGAACGATTCGTAGTGGTCTGCGGTGTAGTACTTCTCGCCATCCTGGCCCGCCACGATCCGGCGGGCGCCCCGGTCATCCGAGCCGGGCGTTTCCACCGTGTATTCGCGGTAGTAGCCAGAGGCGCGGCGCGGCAGGATGCGTTCGAAATTGCCGAAGTTTTCATCGTCCTGGCGGTACGGATACGGCCCGCCGTCGCGGATCAACTCCAGCGTCTCCCGGGCTTCAGGAGGCAGTTCGGACTCCCGGACCTCGGGAAGGCCGGAAGGGTTCTGCACAGCCTTGCCTGACGGCGCGGTGCTCTTGGAGCCGGCGCCTGTACCAACGCTTGCCGGGGCGGAAGTGTTCGACTGCGGGGCACCCGCCTGGGTGCCGGCGTCGTTGGTTCCCTGGGTGGCCACCAGGGACAGGGCCACCGCCGCCACCAGGATGAGGACAGCAACAATCAGTCTGCGCACTTAAGTAACTTCCGCTGGGGCCGGGTGGTTCAGGTGCGGTAGATGGTGATGGAGTAGGCCTCGGCCACATCCGCGCCGCCGGCCTGCACAACAGTGCCCTGCCGCTCCTCATGGGTGTCCGCCGTGGTGAGCCGGAGTTCAAAGCTGCGGCTGGCATCACCGGCGTCGTTGAGGACGTCCGGAAGGGTGATCGGAATGTCCTTGTCCCCGCCGTTGATCACCACCAGCCCGGCCACCATGCCGTTTTCCGCACCCAGCAGGAGCTGGACCAGGCGGTGGTTCGAATCATTCCACTGCTCGGGAGACATGGGTTTGCCATCTGCGCCATACCAGAACATGTAGGACTGCTCGTCCCGCGAAGGGTAATCATGCGGCTGGCCGGCCAGGAACTCCTTGCGGAGCCTGATGAAGCGCTTGGTGCTGCGCAGCATAGCCTGCGACTCGGTGGTGGGGGTCCAGTCCAGCCAGGTAATGGCGTTGTCCTGGCAGTAGGCGTTGTTGTTGCCCTGCTGGCTGCGCGCCAGTTCGTCGCCGGCGGTGATCATGGGCACACCCAGCGAGATCATCAGCGACGCCATCAGGTTGCGGCGGGTCCTGGCACGCTTGGCCAGGATGTTCTCGTCCTCGCTGCGGCCCTCGAAACCGTGGTTGTAGCTGCGGTTGTCGCCGTGGCCGTCCCGGTTCTGTTCGCCGTTGGCCTCGTTGTGCTTGCGGTCGTAGGCCGTGAGGTCCGCGAGGGTGAAGCCGTCATGGGCCGTGATGAGGTTGACGGAAGCCAGCCTGGACCGGCCCGAAGCTTCAAACAGTCCTGCCGAGCCAGACAGGGCGTCCGCCAGCCGGGCTACTGAGCTTCCGTGGCCGCCGGCGTCGATGGCGCCGCGGTCCGCTACCCAGAAGGTACGGATGGCGTCGCGGAAGTGATCGTTCCAGTCCACCCAGCCCGGAGGGAACTGCCCGGTCTGCCAGCCGCCGTAGCCGACGTCCCAGGGCTCGGCGATCAGCTTGACGTCGGAAAGGACGGGATCCGCTGCGATGGCCACCAGGAAAGGATGCCGGGGATCGAACTCGTTGGCTGCGTTCCGGCAGAGGGTGACGGCGAGGTCGAACCGGAAGCCGTCAATGTGGAACTCATCCACCCAGTAGCGCAGGGAATCCAGCACCAGCTGCACCACCCTGGGTTCGCCGAAGTTCATGCTGTTTCCGCACCCGGTGGTGTCCTGGTACCGGCCGTTGCCGTCGGTGCGGTAGTACTTGTCCTCGCCGAGGCCGCGGAAACTCAGGGTCCCGCCGTCTGGTCCACCTTCTGCTGTGTGGTTGTACACCACGTCCAGCACCACCTCGAGGCCCGCGGCATGGAGCAGCTTGACCATGCCCTTGAACTCGTCCTGGATGGCCTGCGGCCCCGCATCCCGGGCGGCCTTGCTGGCGTACGCACCGTGCGGGGCAAAGAAGGCCGCCGTGTTGTAGCCCCAGTAGTTGGTCAGGCCCAGGTTCTGCAGGTGCGGCTCGTCCAGGTGGAAGTGCACGGGAAGCAGCTGGACAGTGGTGATGCCCAGGCTCTTCAGGTGCTCGATGATGGCCGGGTGCGCCATGCCGGCATACGTGCCACGCAGCTCCTCCGGAACCTCCGGGTGCAGCATGCTCTGGCCTCGGACATGGGCCTCGTAAATGATGGTGTTGCGCCAGTGCAGGCGGGGCCGTTCGTCATCGCCCCAGTCGAAATCGCTGGACATCCGCACGCTGGTGAGGAAGCCCTCATGCTCATCCACGGCGCGGCCGTAGGGGTCCAGCAGCAGGGGCTGCCCGCCGTCGTCGTCAAGATCCACCGTGGGAAAGGACAACGGCAACGTCTCTTCTTTGGAGGTGGGACGGAAGCCGTACCGGGTGCCAACCGGGAAGCCGGTGACAATGCCGTGATGCACGCCGTTGGTGATGTTGGGCAGCTTTTTGCTCTGCCATTCACCGTCCGGAGCCTGGTACACGACTTCCAGCCGGTCCACCCGCGGAGCGTACACAGCAACGTTCACCGAGGCATGCCGGGACTCGTCCAGCGCGGGGTTGCCCGTGCGCGGGACGCTGACACCGAGCGGAAGGGCCTTGGAGGCGTCCACGGTGGAAGCTGTTTCAAGAAGCGGCATGACCATTAGTCAAATATTAGTCGCCAGCCCTGGTAATGCGGTTTCTCCGGCTATATGACGTAGGGCACGGGCGCAGCGTCCGGGGCATACTGGAGGGAACTACAGGAAGTGGAGGTTCCCGTGCGGGTAGCCCTTGCCCAGATCATTTCCGGCCGCGACACCTCGGAAAACCTGGCCCGCCTCGAAGAGGTCGCAGGCCAGGCAAAAGCCGGCGGTGCTGCCGTGGTGCTGTTCCCGGAAGCCACTATGCGGGCCTTTGGCCACTCGCTGACGGACATCGCGGAGCCGCTGGACGGCCCGTGGGCGTCTAAGGTACGCGCGATCGCCGCCGCGCTGGACATCGTGGTGGTGGCCGGGATGTTCACCCCGGGACGCGCTTCGGACGCCGGGACCGCCAAGGTCCGCAACACCCTCCTGGCAACGGGGCCGGGAGTGGAGGCACACTACGACAAAATCCACCTTTTCGACGCCTTCGGGTTCCTGGAATCGGACACCGTGGATCCGGGCACTGCCCCGGTGACTTTCGACGTCGGCGGCCTCACCTTTGGCCTGGCCACCTGCTACGACATCCGCTTCCCGGACCTCTTCACCGCCAACGCCCTCCAGGGAGCGGACGTGAACATTGTGTGCGCTTCCTGGGCATCGGGACCCGGAAAAGTGGACCAGTGGCGGCTGCTGTCCAGGGCCCGGGCCCTGGACTCCACCAGCTATGTCCTGGCCTGCGGCCAGGGAGATCCGGCCAGTCAAGGGGCCGTCGTCAAGCCAGGCTCCCCCACCGGGGTGGGCCATTCCGCCGTCGTCTCCCCTTTCGGGGAGGTGCTGGAAGAGCTCGACGGCGCCCCGGGCCTCCTGTTCGCAGACCTGGATCCCGCAGTAGTGAAGGCAGCCCGCCAGGCCCTTCCGGTCCTGGCGAACCGGCGCAGCTTCTAGCGGCTGCCTGGCTGCGGCTACTTGGCTGCGCGCTGCCGGGAGACTTCGTAAAGGGAGATGCCAACGGCCATGGAGGCGTTGAGCGATTCCATGGCGGAGTCGATCGGGATGGAGACGATCTGGTCGCAGTTTTCGCGGACCAGGCGGCTGAGGCCCTTGCCCTCGGAACCCACCACGATGCAGACGGGCTCGGTGGCCAGGGCGAGGTCAGGCAGTGAGACGTCGCCGTCGCCGTCCAGGCCCAGGACGTAGATGCCCATGTGCTTGAACTGCTTGAGGGCGTTGTTCAGGTTGGAGGCGCGGGCCACGGGAACACGGACTGCTGCGCCGGCGCTGGTCTTCCAGGCCGAGGCCGTGACGCCCACGGAACGGCGTTCCGGAACGATCACGCCATGGCCGCTGAACGCGGAGACGGAGCGGATGATCGCGCCGAGGTTGCGGGGGTCAGTGATGCCGTCCAGGGCGACGAAGATGGGGGCGTTGGAAATGTAGCCCTTCTTCCACTTCTCCACCGTCTGCTCGGCCAGCTCGTAGGCGTCCTCGTACTCGTACGGCGGGATCTGCAGGACCAGGCCCTGGTGCACGGCGTCGTCCGTCATGCGGTCCAGTTCCGGCTTGCCGGTTTCGAGCAGCGGGATGCCGCGTTCGGCCGCGATCTTCAGGGATTCCTTGACGCGGTCATCCATTTCGATGCGGATGGCGATGTGCAGAGCCTTGGCCGGGATGCCGGCGCGGAGGGCTTCCACCACGGAGTTGCGGCCGGTGACGACTTCCTCGGTAGCGCGGCCCTTGGGGCCCGAACGGCCGGCACCGGCGCTGCGGGCGCCCGGGGAGCGCTTGGCAGCCGAGCGCTCGGCCAGCTGCTTGTTCTTGTGGGCCTTGTGGTAGGGGCGGTCCTCGGCCTTGGGCGTGGGGCCCTTGCCTTCAAGAGCCTTGCGGCCGTGGCCACCGGTTCCGACCGTGGGGCCCTTCTTTGCTTTAACCGATCGGCGACCGTTGTTGGCCATGAGAAATCCACCCTTGATTGTTTGACTGAGTCTGCATACCAGTCTACTGACTCAAGTTAAATCGGGGGTTCAGTCCCTTTGCAGGCTCCAGGTGGCGCCGTCCTGGCCATCCTCGACGACGATTCCGGCAGCCTTCAGCGTGTCCCGGATAGCGTCCGAAGCAGCCCAGTCCTTGTTGGCGCGCGCCTTGGCCCTGGATTCGAGCTGGGCTTCCACCAGGACATCGAGTGCCGCTGCTTCCTTGCTGCCGCCTGCGTTGGTATCCACCGTCGAGTCCAGTCCCAGGACCCCGGTCATGATGACCAGCGCGTTCCTTGCATGGCTGGCTGCCTCGTCATCGCCGTCTGCCAGGGCGGTATTCCCGGCGCGGACTGTCTCATGGATCGAGGCCAAGGCCCGCGGGACGTTGAGGTCATCGTCCATGGCTTCGCAAAAAGCGGTGAAGGCCTCGGTTGAGTGTCCGAACTGGCCGGCGATAAAGCCGAAGTCAGAGCCGAGCCGGCCCCGTGCCTTGGCGAGGAAGCCGTCAATGCGTTCGACGGCGGCAGCTGCTTCCTGGAGCGACGTGGGCTGGTAGTCCAGGATGGAGCGGTAATGTGCCTGGCCCAGGTAGTACCGGACTACACGCGGTGACGCGAGCTGAAGCATCTCGTCCGGGCTGATGGTGTTGCCAATGGATTTGGACATCTTTTCGCCCTGGTACGTGACCATGCCGTTGTGCATCCAGAAGTTGGCGAAGCCGTGGCCCGCCGCCTGGGACTGGGCCATCTCGTTCTCATGGTGCGGGAAGCGCAGGTCAAGGCCCCCGCCATGGATGTCGAATTCGGTGCCGAGGTACTTGGTGACCATCGCGGAGCATTCCAGGTGCCAGCCCGGGCGGCCGGCTCCCCACGGCGAATCCCAGCGTGCCGTCGTCGGCTCACCCTCTTTGTAGCCCTTCCAGAGCGCGAAGTCGCGGGGATCCCGCTTGCCCCGGGGGTCCGCGTCAGGGGCGCCCTGCATGTCGTCGATGTTCTGCCGTGTCAGGGAACCGTACTTGTCCCAGGACCGGACATCGAAGTAGACGTCACCGGAGTCATCGAGCGCCGGATAGGCGTGGCCGCGGTCGATCAGCAGCCGGATGAGCTCATGCATTTCGGGGATGTGGCCGGTGGCGCGGGGCTCGTAGGTGGGCCGGGAGACGCCCAAGGTGTCATAGGCCTTCAGGAATTCCTGCTCGTAGCGGTAGGCAAGCGCCCACCACTCTTCCTGGGCGACCTCTCCGGGACCGGTCTGGAAGCCGGACTCAAACGACTGCGCAGACTTAGCGAGGATTTTGTCGTCAATGTCCGTGACGTTGCGGACCACTGTGACCCGGTGGCCGCGGAACTCCAGCCACCTGGTGAGCTGGTCGAAAGCAACGGCCGAGCGGATGTGCCCCACATGCGGCTTGCCCTGCACCGTGGCACCGCAGTAGTACAGGCTCGCCTTGCCGGGCACGAGGGGAACGAAGTCGCGGACTTCGGCGGATGCGGTGTCGTAAAAGCGCAGGGTCACCGCTCCAGATTAGCCGATGCCACTGCCGGTGGCGGGATGGCAGCGGCGCCGCATGTTCAGTGGCCGGACGGGTAGACCAGGGCGGTAGCGATGGCGCTGATGCCCTCGCCCCGGCCGGTGAACCCCAGGCTGTCGCTGGTGGTTGCCGAGACACTGACCGGTGCGCCGGCTGCGTCGCTGAGGATCCGTTGGGACTCTTCCCGGCGGGGACCGAACTTGGGCCGGTTCCCCACAAACTGGACGGCGATGTTGCCGATCTCAAAGCCGGCCGCCCGCACGATCCGCGCAGCCTCCGTCAGCAACGTGACACCTGATGCCCCGGCGAATTCAGGGCGGTCGGTGCCGAAGTGGGTCCCAAGATCCCCGATCCCACATGCGGAAAACAAGGCGTCGGCCGCGGCGTGGGCCACGGGGTCGCCGTCGGAATGCCCGGCCAGGCCGCGTTCGCCTTCCCACAGCAGTCCGCCCAGCCACAACGGGCGGGGCTGGTCTTCAGGGGCGAAGGCATGGACGTCGACGCCGATTCCGGTGCGGGGCAGGATCATGGGGGTTCCGTTCATTGTCAGCCTTCCACCCAGCGGGCTCCGAGAGGACCTTCCAGGAGTCCTTCGGCGATGATCAGGTCCAGCGGGGTGGTGATTTTCAGGGACTGGGTGGAGCCGCGGACCACGTACACCGGTTCACCCATGGACTCCACCAGCATGGCGTCATCAGTGATGGCCGCGGCCTGCGCGTCATCCAGCAGGGCCGCAGATTCATGGGCGCGGAGCAGCGTCTTCAGGGCAAATCCCTGGGGGGTCTGGACCGCGCGCAGTTCCTCACGCGCAGCCGTTCCCGTCACCACTTCAGGCGCGACGGCGGCGTCCGCGGTTCCGGAGGCAGTGGTCACCGTTTTGATGGTGTCCACTACCGGTACCGCGGGGATGACGGCGGTGGCACCGGCCGCGAGGGCATCGGCTACCCTTTTGAAAACGTTCTCGGGCGTCAGTGCCCGCGCGGCATCGTGCACCAGCACGGCGTCAGTTCCCTCGAGGACGGCTGCCAGCGCGGACCGCACCGAATCCGGGCGGGTGGCTCCGCCGTCGACCACTGTCACCAAAGGGTTGGCCAGGGTGCCGTCCGGCTGGTCCGTTTCGTCGCGCAGTTCGTCCGCGAACTCCTGGCAGATCCTGGCAAGTACCGGGTCATCTCCCGGGACCGCCACGCAGATCTGGCGTACGATTCCTGCGGCGGCAACGCCCCTCAGCGCATGGGTAAGGATGCTGACCTCGCCCAAAGGGACGCGTGCCTTCGGAATGCCGTAGCCGAGGCGTTCTCCGGATCCTGCGGCCACCACAATGGCAGCCATCACCGGGCGCGGATGATCAGCGGATCCGTTCGACCCGGCGGCCGCTAGGTTGTCAGTACTCATGCGCCCAAGCCTACGACGCCCAACACCCGCCGCCCCACCCAACTAACTCGCACTTGATGCACCCAAAACGCGGGCGGAGTCCATCGGTCGTTGCAACACCTTACTGAAGGGGGTGTTGTTGTGGTCGATGGTCGTTGTGTGCCGCGCGTGGTTCGGGAGCGTTTGATTGAGTTAGTGGCTTCGGGGATGTCGATGTCTGCGGCTTGTCTGGTGGTGGGAGTGTCACGAGAGGCCGGCCCGAGGTGGTGGCGGCAGGCTGGGGGCATGAACCTTAGCCGGGGCCGTGTGGGTGGCATTGATGTCCTTGTGGGTAGCGAGGGACCCTCTGGTCCTGGGCATCCGCTGAATTTGGACGAGCGGATCTCGATTCAGGCAGGAATCAAGGCCGGTGATTCTCAGACGAAGATTGCTTCCGGGTTGGGACGGCACCGTTCGGTGGTCTGCCGGGAACTGCGCCGTAATACCGGCCCGGATGGTGTGTATCGGGCCCGGTTGGCTCAGCAGAATGCCCTGCACAAGGCCCGCCGGCCAAAGGCGTTCAAGATCGTTGGCTCTGACTTGGCACAGGAGATCGAGTCCAAGCTCAAGAAGGGGTGGAGTCCTTGGCTGATCGCCAAGACGCTGCGGCAGGAGCACCCTGATGATAGAAGCATGCAAATCAGCCACGAGACGATCTATCAGTGCCTGTATGTCCAGTCCCGGGGCCAGCTCCGCAAGGACCTTACTGCGATGCTCAGTCTCTCAAACGCAAGGCCCGGAAGTCCCGGGAATCAGTCAGGGACGGAGGGAAGCGGCAGCGTTTCAGCGATGCACTCACGATCAGTGAACGCCCCGCCGAGGCCGCGGACCGGGCAGTACCCGGCCACTGGGAAGGTGACCTGATTATCGGCAAGGACTCCGGCTCGGCGATAGGAACCCTGGTCGAACGGAACACACGGTTCGTGATCTTGCTGCATTTACCCATCGATCACACTGCCGAGTCCGTTACTGCGGCGATGCTACGGGAAATGGGGGCTCTTCCCGAGCACCTGCGCCGGTCAATTACCTGGGACCGTGGAACGGAAATAGCCCAGTTCGACAGGATCCGGATGGAACTCAATGCCCCGGTTTACCTGTGTGATCCGCATTCACCATGGCAGCGCGGAACGAACGAAAACACCAACAGGCTGCTTCGTCACTGGTTCCCCAAAGGCACAGACCTAAGCACCCATACGGCCGAGGACCTCGCCAACATAGCCCAAATGCTCAACCAGCGGCCCAGGCCCACATTGGACCTGGACACACCAGCGAACCGAATGGCTAAACTACTCGAACAAACCGCGGCATAAGCCGCACGTGTTGCATCGACCCCTTGACGTCCCCGCCGTTTGGGGACGTTAAGTGCCAGTCAGTTGGGCAAAAAGAAACCCGGCCGCGCCTACGCGCAACCGGGGTTCAATTCTTAGGAGGCCAATACCTCGTCGAGGACGTTTGCCGCAGCTTCCTCGTCAGTCTTCTCAGCCAGCGCCAATTCTGAAATCAGAATCTGCCGGGCCTTGGCCAACATCCGCTTCTCCCCTGCGGAGAGGCCGCGATCGTGATCCCGCCGCCACAGGTCGCGGACAACTTCCGCTACCTTGATGACGTCACCGGAAGCAAGCTTTTCAAGGTTTGCCTTGTACCGGCGTGACCAGTTGGTGGGTTCTTCGGTGAACTCGGCGCGGAGAACGTCAAATACGTGCTCCAGGCCTTCCTTGCCCACCACGTCACGGACCCCAACAAGGTCAACGTTTTCTGCTGGAACTTCAATGGTCAGATCACCCTGGGCCACTTTGAGCTTGAGATACATTTTCTCTTCGCCCTTGATGGTGCGCATCTTGATTTCTTCAATTTTTGCAGCACCGTGGTGAGGGTAAACTACTGTCTCGCCGACCTCAAATACCATGTGGACATATCCCCTTTCCCGCAGACCAGTTTATCACGATTCAGGCATACGACTGGCCCGGGATGGGCCCAAGAACCCCGGAAATACGCGGAAATGGGCCAGAATCCACCCCCTCAACCCCCTTGACGAACGCAGATAATAGTGCATGCGGCATGCCCTGCCAAGGGCTGTATGACCTCGTCGAATCCGCGTTTAAGGCCGTTTGCAGATAGGCTATGGCTGAATAATGTTCCAAGACTCTCGAGGAGTACGTGACGTGCGTTTCACTGCGATGACCCGGGCCGGGCGCGGCAAGGTTGCCATGGCAACAGCCGCCCTTGGCATCAGCCTCCTGTCCGTGGCCGGCTGCGGTTACATCAACCCCCAGCAGACCACTCACCAGTACTCTTCCTCGGATGGCATCCGTGCCGACGTCGGGCCCCTGCAGCTGCGCAACATCCTGATCGTCTCCACCGGCGGAGACGAGCCCGGACGCGTCATCGGCGCCGTGTACAACTCGTCCTCCGAAGACGTGAAGCTGACCATCACCGGTGCCGAGGGCTCCGAAACCCAGATTCCGGTGCCGGCAAAGTCCCACACCCTCCTGAACGAGAGCGCCGACGAGGCCATCCTGGACACCACGGGCGATATCCCGGGTTCCCTGGTTGACGTCAAGGTCGTCGAGGACGCCACCAACGTGGAGCAGACGGTCCGCGTTCCGGTGGTTGACGGCACCCTGCCCGAATACCAGCCGTACCTGCCTGAAGGCAGCACCCCCACCGAAACTGCCTCCCCCACCGGGTCCAGCACCGAATCCGCTGACCCGCACGCAACCGAGAGCGCTTCAGCCGGCCACTAGCCAGCCGAAACCACATAAAGAGGAGGAGTTCCCAGCGGGAACTCCTCCTCTTTTATGTGCGCAGCCGCCTACGGCTCAAACTTGTAGCCGAGTCCCCGGACCGTCACCAGATACCGCGGAAGCGAGGGGTCCGGTTCGATCTTGCTCCGCAGCCGCTTGACGTGGACGTCCAGGGTCTTGGTGTCCCCCACGTAGTCCGAGCCCCACACCCTGTCGATCAGCTGGCCCCGTGTCAGGACCCTGCCCGAGTTGCGCAGCAGCATTTCCAGCAGCTCGAATTCCTTCAGCGGCAGCGAGACGTGCTCGCCGCCCACGCTGACCACGTGCCGTTCAATGTCCATCCGGACCGGACCTGCCTGCACCGTTGAGGAAACCAGCTCTTCAGGCTCACCCTGCCGGCGCAGTACGGCACGCACCCTGGCTACGAGCTCCCGTGATGAATAGGGCTTGGTGACGTAGTCGTCGGCACCGAGCTCCAGGCCCACCACCTTGTCGATCTCGGAGTCCTTGGCCGTGAGCATAATGACCGGGACCGTGGAGCGCTGGCGCAGCTGCCGGCAGACTTCAGTGCCGGACTGCCCGGGGAGCTGCAGGTCAAGGAGAACCAGGTCTGCACCATTGCGGTCGAATTCAGTGATGGCGTCCAGCCCGTTGTCCACCACTTCCACCTCGAAGCCTTCTTTGCCCAGCAGATAGGACAACGGATCACTGAATGATTCCTCGTCCTCAACAATAAGAATCCTGCTCAAGCGCTAGCTCCTTGTTCATGGACGCCGTGGGCGTCTGATCGGTGGTCGGCACCGCGGTGCCCTGGCCGGAGAGCGGGCTCTGGCTGTTCCTGCCCCTCCATCTCCGGAAGTCGAAGGGTGAAAGTTGACCCCTGGCCTGGCTGTGACCAGACAGTCACTTCGCCGCCGTGGTTGGAGGCCACGTGCT
The DNA here is from genome assembly GCF_049810315.1 of Pseudarthrobacter sp. J47. Lineage (GTDB taxonomy): Bacteria > Actinomycetota > Actinomycetes > Actinomycetales > Micrococcaceae > Arthrobacter. The sequence continues at coordinate 786,780 of NZ_CP187358.1, read as the reverse complement.
TAACGATGCTGAGGCCCAGGCCTGTGCCTCCCGTGTGACGCGACCGGGCTGCGTCCACGCGGTAGAAGCGTTCAAACACCCGTTCCTGGTCCTCAGGAGTGAGGCCCTCGCCCTGGTCAGTGACCGAAACGGAAATCAGGCCGTCTTTGGCCCGCACACCGATTCCCACTGTGGTGTTCTCCGGGGAGTAGCGGATGGCGTTGTCGATGAGGTTACGCAGTGCGGTGACCAGCAGATCCGGATCGCCGTACACCCTGGCGTCTGTTTTACCGCCGATGACGATCTCGATGTTCTTGGTTTCGGCCGGCAGCTGGGACCTGTCCACGGCCTCAGTGATGACGGCGTTGATGTCCACCGGCTGGCCCTGCTGCGCCAGGCCGGCGCCCTGCAACCGGGAGAGCTCGATGATGTCCTGGACCAGGGCCGCCAGGCGTGAGGATTCCTTATGCATGCGCTTGGCGAAGCGGCGGACCGACTCTTCGTCGTCAGCGGAGGACTCCAGGGCCTCAGCCAGCAGGGAGATCGCGCCGACGGGAGTCTTGAGTTCGTGTGACACGTTGGCCACGAAGTCGTTGCGGATCTGCTCGGTCCGCGTGATTTCCGTGCGGTCGTCAGCCAGCAGGACTATATATTCCTCGCCCAGCATGGCTGCGCGGACCTGCACAATGATGGTCCCCTGGCCCAAGGGACCCCGCGGGAGCTCCAGCTGCTTCTCAAGGATGACGCCGTCACGGCGGACGCCTGCTGTCATATCCAGCAGTTCACGGTGTACTACCGTATGCCCGCGCACCAGGCCGTACGCATATGCAGCAGGGCTGGCCCGAACCACGCCGTCAATCGCGTCCACCACAACAAAAGCACGGCCAAGGACTGCCAGCACTTCGGCGGAACCGCTGGGCAGGATGGGCTCTTCGAAGTCGATGTCCACGAGCCGGCGCTGGCTTTCACTCGCCCTGAAGGCGAGCACACCGAATGCCCCCAGCGACAAGCCGATGAGGCAGGCGACGACGGCGATGATCATGGGATCCACGGCACCAGCTTATGCTGTCCCCATCCGGCAATACGTCCATACTTCGCCAATGCCGCCCCGGTTCAGCTAACGTTCATCTTGCAGTGCCGAACAGTTCACCCTGGACTGGAAGAGTCAGGGGTTGGACTGCCGACCGGCAAGATGAAATCCGGCGCCCGCCGCGGGTTTCCAAGGAAAGGACGCCTACGTGCGTAAGGTTTTTCAGAAAGAGCTCGCCCAGGTGGGCGAGGACCTGATCGAAATTTCAAAACTTGTCAGCGCAGCAATCGAGAATGCGACAACAGCCTTTGAAACCGCGGACGTCGATCTCGCACAGGATGTTATTGCCGCTGACGCCCGCATTGACTTCCTGCAGAACAGCCTCGATGAGCGCGCCATCGACATCCTCGCACTGCAGGGCCCTGTTGCGAGCGACCTCCGGATGATCGTGGGTTCGCTGCGGATGAGCGCCTCCCTCGAGCGCATGGGTGACCTTGCCCGGCACATCGCCCAGCTGGCACGCCTCCGTTTCCCGGCTTCGGTCATCCCGGAATCCATGACGGAGACCTTCAAGAGCTTCGCAGAGCAGGACAGCCTCATTGCCGCCAAGGTGACCGAGCTCCTGGAAACCCGCGACCTTGACGTTGCCCGCGAGATCCTGAAGGCCAACGCGGCCGTCAACGATCTCCACGCCAGCGTGTTCAAGGCCGTTGCCAGCAGCGACTGGAAGGAATCGCCGGCCACCACCGTGGACGTGGCCCTCGCCAGCCGTTACTTCGAGCGCTTCGCGGACCACGGCGTTTCAGTGGCCCAGAAGGTCACATACCTGGTCACCGGCGACTGGCACCCGAACGGCGAAATGGTCTAGTTTCCGCTTAAAGAAGTACGACGCCGGCTGGTCACCTTGCGAAAGGTGACCAGCCGGCGTCGTTAATCGTTAAACCAATGCGGAGCGTGTCCTTCGGCCGGAGTGCGTCAAAGCGACGAAGGAGCAGCACCCGGCGAAGGACGCGTGGAGCCTTACTTCTTGCCCTGGTTGGCGACTGCCTGGATGGCGGCAGCAGCGGCTTCGGGGTCCAGGTAGGTGCCGCCGGCGTTAATTGGCTGGAAGTTTTCGTCCAGGTCATAAACCAGCGGGATGCCCGTGGGAATGTTCAGGCTGGCGATGGCGTCATCGCTGATGCCGTCCAGGTGCTTGACCAGTGCGCGCAGTGAGTTGCCGTGCGCGGTGACCAGGACGGTCTTGCCGGCCTTGAGGTCTTCCTTGATGTCCGACTCCCAGTACGGGAGCAGGCGGACCAGGACGTCCTTGAGGCACTCGGTGCGCGGAACGGCGGCGTCCCCGATGTCCTGGTAGCGGGGATCGCCCACCTGGGAGAACTCGGAATCGTCAGCGAGGGGCGGCGGCGGGGTGTCGTAAGAGCGGCGCCATTCCATGAACTGGGCTTCACCGTATTCGGCGAGGGTCTGGGCCTTGTCCTTGCCCTGCAGTGCACCGTAGTGGCGCTCGTTGAGGCGCCAGTCGCGCTTGACGTCGATCCAGCCGCGGTCTGCCTTTTCCAGCGCCAGGTTGGCCGTGTTGATGGCACGCTTCAGGCGGGATGTGTACAGGATGTCCGGGAGCACATTGTGCTCAACCAGCAGCTCGCCGCCGCGGACGGCTTCTTCGCGTCCCTGCTCGTTCAGGTCAACGTCCACCCAGCCGGTGAACAGGTTCTTGGCGTTCCATTCGCTGTGGCCGTGGCGCAGCAGAATCAGCTTGTAAGTCATGATTTTCATCCTAGCCGAGCGGCACCGGCCGCTGCGGGCGTTACCTCCGGCGTTACATTGCGCGACGCACCGGCCGCTAGTCTTGGCAGGTGGTGCAGAAAGCTGAGCGGGTAGCTCCCGCGCGAACCCGGGGCAGGAACGGCAACGCCGGGCACCCGGTAAAGCCGATCGGGAACATCACCCGCGGCACCACCAACCCCAATCGGATGAGACGGGTGGACCGCTGGCTCACAGGTCCGCAGGCCTGGCGCCTGCGGAGGGCGGCTGACCCTTTGGTGGTGGATCTTGGCTATGGCGCATCGCCGGCCACCGCCGTCGAACTTTTCCTGCGTTTGAAGGCGATCCGGCCCGATGTCCGGCTCTGTGGCATCGAGATTGAACCCGAGCGGGTTCGCGCCGCGCTGCCGCTGGAGCAGCCAGGGCTGAGCTTCCATCCCGGCGGGTTTGAGCTTCCCGTGCCCGGGAATCCGGTGCTGGTGCGTGCTTTCAATGTGCTGCGGCAGTACGAGGAGAAGGACGTACCCGCTGTGTGGCGGATGGTCCAGGACAGGCTTGCCGTTGACGGAATCTTCATTGACGGGACGTGCGACGAGATCGGCCGCCGTGCCAGCTGGGTTGCGCTGGACCGGGAACAGCCATTGAGCCTGAGCATGTCCCTGCGGTTTGGCAGTTTCAGCCTGCCCTCAGAAGTGGCGGAGCGGCTGCCCAAGGCCCTGATCCACCGCAATGTGCCGGGCGAGCCTGTACACCGGCTGCTGCAGGCGATGGACCGCGCGTGGCTGGAGGCGGCACCCTTGGCGGGGTTCGGCAACCGGCAGCGCTGGACCGCCATGTGCAAGGCCCTGCGCGACGGCGGATGGCCGGTTCACGACGGCGTCTCCCGCTGGAGGCTGGGCGAACTCACCGTGGCGTGGGAAGCAGTGCGGCCGCTGGCGGACGCGGCTTCCCAGCAGGACGCGAACTAGGACGCGATGTGGGACGCGGCGCGCCTACCAGCCGCCGTACGGCCCGGTGTTGCGGCTTCCGCCGCGGCCGGCATCGCGGACGGCGGGACGCACATCAGCCAGGTATACGGATGCGGCAACTACTGCTGCGAGGCCAAAGAGCCCCAGCGTCCCAAGCAGGCCCCCGCCGCCGCCGGAAAGGGAGATCAGTCCGATCAGGGTGGCGCCGCCGGTCATGGCCAGCCAGAAACCCTTGGTCTTTTTGCCCATGGCCTCAAAGGCTGAGCCCTTGTGCCGGACGCAGTCCGCGAAGGCCCAGATTTCCAGGCACAGTGCCACGAGGGCGAGCACAAAGAAAATGGCCCGCTCCACGTAAAAGATCATCAAGTTTACGTCCACCCGTCCAGCCTAGCCTTCCAGGACGGCAAACGCCTGTTCCAGGTCCGCCCAAAGGTCCTGAACATTTTCGATCCCGACGCTCAACCGGACCAGGTTCTCCGGGACGCTCAACGGCTCTGCGAGGTGCCGGCGACGCCGTTCGATCAGGGATTCGACGCCGCCCAGCGAGGTAGCAGGAAGCCACAGCTTCAGTTCCTGGACCAGCCGGTCCGCGGCCGCGGCGCCGTCCAGGCCTGCCGCAGGAGCAACCTGGATGCAGAGTACGGAGCCGAAGCCCCTCATCTGGGCGGTGGCACGTTCATGGCCGGGGTCCGAAGGAAGGCCCGGGTACCGGATGCTTTCGACGAGCGGATGCGTGCTGAGCCGTTCAGCGAGGACCGCGGCCGACGCCTGCGAGCGTTCAATCCGCAGGGCCAGGGTACGGAGCCCGCGCAGCGCGAGCCAGGCCTCAAAAGGCCCTGCGATGGCGCCGTGGATGATGCGGTTGTGCAGCAAGGCGGCCCGGATGTCCGGGTTGGAGGTCACCAGGGCACCGAGGACCACATCGGAATGGCCGGCAAGGTATTTGGTTACCGAATGGAGCACGACGTCGGAACCCAGGCTCAGCGGTTGCTGCACCAGGGGTGTGGAGAAGGTGTTGTCCGTGACCACGATAGCCCCGACGTCATGGGCCGCCGCGGTGAGGGCGCGGATGTCCGCGATGCCAAGCATGGGGTTGGTGGGGCTTTCCAACCAGAGCATGCTGGCCGGGCGCCCTGCCTCCGGCGCAAGTTCCGCACGCACGGCATCCGTGTCAGAGATGTCCACGGTGCGCAGTTCCAGGAAGCCCTTTTCCGCAAGTTCCGTGGCCATCACCAGCGAGCCGGCGTAGCTGTGGGAAGGCATGACCAGCACTCCCCCGGCCGGTATCAAGGTGAGCGCGGAGCTGACGGCTGCCAGGCCCGAGGCGTAGAGCAGGCCCGGCAGCGTGGCACCCTCCAACTGGCCCAGGGCCTCCTCGAAGGGCCCCCAGCTGGGGTTGGCATAGCGCCCGTAGCCGCGTTCGCCGTCGGCAAGCGGACCGGTGCCGAAGTAGGTGGAGGACAGCACGATCGGCGGATTGACCGGCTGGTCCCGCTCGCGGGCTGGGCGGCCGGCCGCGACAACAACCGTTTCTGCCGACAGGGACTGCGCTTGTTCCTCGGAAAGACTCATGACCATAGGGTATGCCGCAGTGGTTGTCCACAGGAAAAGCGGTTACGCCCCGGCGGGCGGGTCGGTGTCGGTGATTGTCGGTAGGCTTGATGGGTGACTACGCAGAAGCCCGGACTGTTCATCGCCTTTGAAGGCGGGGACGGCGCCGGCAAATCAACGCAGGCTGCCCGGCTCGCCCAGGCGCTGGAAAGCCGCGGACAGTCGGTGCTGCGCACGCGCGAACCCGGCGGCACTCCCATTGGTGAGAAACTCCGCTCGCTGGTGCTGGACCACGGCCACGGGCACATCGATGCCCGCACCGAGGCACTGATTTTTGCTGCGTCGCGCGCCGCCCACGCCGAACAGGTCATCCGGCCGGCGCTGCAGCGTGGCCAGACCGTCCTCACGGACCGTTACATTGATTCCTCCGTGGCCTACCAGGGCGCGGGACGGGATCTGGGCACCGATGCCGTGCGGCAGTTGAACGAGTGGGCCACCGGCATGCTGGAGCCTGACCTCACAGTGCTGCTCGACGTCGAACCCTCTCACGGCCGCCGCCGCCGCACAGCCAACGACGCCCCCGAGGACCGCCTGGAATCCGAGGCGGACGAATTCCACAAGAAGATCCGGGACGCGTTCCTGGACCTCGCTGCCGCAAAGCCGGACCACTACCTGGTGCTGCCCGCCGACCTCACCGTGGAGGACCTCGCCGGCCGGATCCTGGACAGGGTGCTGGCGTTGATGGCGGCGCGGGACACCCTGGTGCCATGACGGTCTGGGACGATCTCCAGGGCCAGGACGCCGTAGTCACGCAGCTCAAGCTGGCTGCCCAGGGCGACTCCCTGACCCACGCGTGGCTGTTCACCGGCCCTCCGGGGTCCGGGCGTTCCAACGCGGCCAAGGCTTTTGCCGCCGCGCTGAACTGCGACCAGGACCAGCTGGCGGACCGCGGCTGCGGCTCCTGCGCTTCCTGCCACACGATCCTGGCGGAAACGCACCCGGACGTGACCTTCGTGCGCACCGAAAAAGTCACCATCACCATTGACGAGGCCAGGGACCTTGTCTCCTCCGCGGGGAACCGGCCTTCCAACGGCCGGTGGCGGATCATCGTCGTCGAGGACGCTGACCGCATGGCCGAGCGCACCACCAACGTCCTGCTCAAGGCCATCGAAGAGCCCACGCCCCGCACCATCTGGATGCTCTGCGCCCCTTCTCCGGCGGATGTCCTGGTCACCATCCGGTCCCGCTGCCGCCCCGTGGCACTTCGTGTGCCTCCCGCGGCGGACGTCGCACGGCTCCTGGTGCGCCGTGACGGCGTCGATCCCGTCCTGGCCGAACGTGCAGCCCGCGCGGCGCAGAGCCATGTGGGAATTGCCCGGCGTCTTGCCCGCGACGCTGACGCACGGGAACGGCGCCTCGAAACCGTGCGCTTCCCGCTGGGGCTGCGCGGCATCACCGCGGCCGTCATGATGGCTGACAAGCTGGTGAAAATTGCCACGGCAGAGGCCGGAAGTTCCAATGAGGAACGTGATGCCGCCGAGAAGGCGGCCCTCCTGGCAACCCTGGGGGCACCGGAGAGCGGTGTCCTTCCGCCGGCCCTCCGCGGCCAGCTGAAACAGCTGGAGGAGGACCAGAAGCGCCGCGCCAAGCGTTCCATCACAGACTCCCTGGACCGCACACTGACGGACTTGCTCTCCTTCTACAGGGATGTGCTTATTGTCCAGATGGGGAACGCCGTGGAACTGGTAAACGTTGAGCTTCAGGGCGAGATCGAGGAATTCGCGGCCCGTTCCACGCCCGAAGTCACGCTCGCCAGGATGGATGCCATCAACAAGGCCCGGCAGCGGATCACCACCACCAACGTTGCACCGCTGCTTGCCATTGAATCCATGGCTTCCAGCCTGATCTAGAACCATCACCCAGGAGACTGCATGACCCTCGCACCCGCACGTTCTGACCGACCGCGATCCACAGGATGGCGGCGGTTCGCGGGGTCACTGGCCGGGACTGCGGGCGCCCTGGCGGCGGTCATGGTCCTGGCATCGTGTTCACTCCTGCCGGGCGGACAACAGGCCAAGCCCACCCCCGGGATTGCTACCGCCGACGCCTCAATTGTGGAGTCAGCTCCGGAAGACCTGCGGGAGTTCTACGCGCAGGAAGTCTCCTGGGAATCCTGCGAAGGCGGCCAGTTATGCGCCGAGATCAAGGTGCCCATGGACTACGCCAACCCCTCCGGCGAAACCATCACCATCTCCGCGCTGCGGATGCCGGCCACCGGCGAAAAGCAGGGCACCCTGCTGGTCAATCCCGGCGGCCCCGGCGGATCCGGCTACGACTTCGTCCTGGATGCAGGAGCAACGTATTTCTCCGACGAGATGCACTCCAGGTACGACATCCTCGGATTCGATCCGCGCGGCGTTAAGCGATCCGCGCCGGTCACGTGCCTGACGGACCAGGAGCGCGACGCCGCCAGGGCCAAGGTCTTCGAGCTGGGCACCGATGCCGGGCTGGCCGCCGCCCGGGCAGAGAACCAGGCCTTTGCTGCCAAGTGTGCCGAGAAATCCGGCGAGGTGCTGGGCTTCGTGGACACCACGTCCGCCGCCAAGGACATGGACATCCTCCGTGCCGTATCCAACGACTCCAAGCTGCACTACCTGGGGTACTCCTACGGAACGTTCCTTGGCTCGGTCTATGCCTCCCTGTTCCCGGACAACGTGGGCCGCATGGTCCTGGACGGTGCACTGGATCCGGCCCTCAGCAACGAGGAAGTGACCTACGGCCAGGCCACGGCGTTCGAAAAAGCGCTGCGCACCTACGTGGGGTCCTGCCAGCAGGGGTCCGATTGCCCGTTCAAGGGCAGCGTGGATGAGGCCGTGGCGCAGATCCAGGCCCTGATCAACGACATCAACGTGCAGCCACGGACCGCCTCCGACGGCCGCCAGGTCAACGCAACCATGTTCGTCAACGGCATCATCACGCCCCTGTACAGCAACGCGAACTGGCCCACGCTGACCGCGGCTTTTTCGGAGGCACTCAAGGGCAACGTCGGCCCCATGCTGAGCCTCTCCGACTTCGGCGCGGACCGCGAGGGCAACGGGACGTACGGCTCCAACTCGGCGCTGGCTTTCACGGCCATCAACTGCCTTGACTACCCCATGGTCACCGATACGGCAGCCATGCGCGCAGATGAGCAGCGGCTGCGCGAGGCCTCTCCCACGTTCGGCAGCTTCCTGGCCTACGGCGGAATCACCTGTATTGACTGGCCCTACAAGAACGTACGCTCCCCTGCTCCCGTGGAGTATTCAGGTGAACAGCCGATCGTGGTGGTTGGGACCACCGGCGACCCCGCCACCCCCGTTGAATGGGCCACTTCGCTGCGCAAGCAGCTGGGCAACGCCTCCCTGGTCACCTGGGAAGGTGAAGGCCACACCGCGTACGGCCGGTCCAACAGCTGCGTGACCGGGCTGGTTGACCAGTACTTCCTGCACGGCACCGTTCCGGCGGACAACAGCGTCTGCTGACCGCCCCTGCCCGAGCCCGTCAGCCGCGGCTGAGCAGGTGCGGAACGTCCGCGATGGAAGGCACGACGGCGGCAGCACCGGCCGCGCGCAACGTTGCCTCATCGTGCGCTCCGGTGAGAACCCCGGCCACCAGCCCGGCGCCCGCGCTCAGGCCCGACCGCATATCCGCCGTCGAATCCCCGACTACCGCTACATTCCGTACATCGTCGAGGTCAAGCGCCAGAACAGCCGTCAGGACCATGTCCGGGTAGGGCCTGCCGCGCCCGGCGTCCGCGGGGCAGAGGCTCAGGTCCGCCAGCCCCATCCAGCCCAGTGCCTCCAGCAGGGTGTTCTGCGTGTGGCGGCCAAATCCGGTAGCCAGGCAGACGTGGATCCCCTCGGCGCGCAGCTTGCCGATGGCCTCCTCCGCGCCGGGAATCGGCTGGACCGCCCCTGAGCCGATCAGCCCATCACAATGGCGTTCAAAACTCCGGTTTGCCTCTTCGGCCCTGCCGGGTTCCGGAAAGAACCTGGCAAACACCTCAAGCTTCGATGTCCCCGAAGCCCGGCGGGCGTAATCCACCATGGCGGCGTGCTCCGGGGAGCCTTCCCGGATTCCCTGCTCGGCAAGAACCCGGGCCAGCGCACTGTCCAGCAGGCCGCCGTCGGACACCGTTGTCCCCACCATGGCCAGGACCGCGAGCTTCACGTCCGGCACCCCAACTGCTTGATGTTCCAGTGAAATCCCCACCTTTCGTCCCCCATCCGACTGTGCATCTCCCCAGCTTCCGCGGCTGCCTGGATCAGCGGCTGAATGCCCCGCGACCGCCAGGTGAACTTCAGGCCAACGGCAAAAGGGAAGGGTGCTGCCAGCTCTCCCGGCTCATTTTGACCCGGACGCGGACACTCCATTACAGTTGACTCTTGCGTGAACCGATCGGCCCCGCCGGTCAGCGCATGCGGTGCTTCCTTAGCTCAGTCGGTAGAGCGTTTCACTCGTAATGAAAAGGTCATCAGTTCGATTCTGATAGGAAGCTCAGTAGAGGGACCCCGTGCCATCGCCCAGCAGCGATTGCACGGGGTCCTTTGCCGTTAACGCGGCTGCAGGCATTCAACGGCCCAAGGTTACTTTTCAGTATCAAAACGTCCAAGATGTGCCAATCTGGTGCTTTGTGCGGAAGTGAGCCCCGGTAGCGTGGAGGGGCCATCACCTCGAAAGGTCGTCCCGTTGTACAGCCGCACCAATGCACCGCGCCCGGAACCAGCTGATCCCGAACCGGCACAGTATCCGGGCCAGGGGAAACTCGTTTCAGCCAGCCGCCGGCGTTTCTCCTACCGCCAGGCACCTGGATGGCTCAAGATCACCGGGATTGTAGTGGGCGCGGCCCTGGTGGCTGCCCTTGGGTTCGGCGGGTACTGGGCCTGGCGCCTGCAGTCCAACATCACCACATCTGCCCTGGGCGCAGGCGGCCAGCGGTCCGAAGGCCCGATCAACGACAAAACAGACCGGCTGCAGGTCCTCATCCTGGGCACGGATACACGCGACGGCAAGAACGGGGATTTCGGCACCGCAGACCAGTCCACCGGCTACGGGCAGTCCGACGTGATGATGCTGCTGGACATTTCCGCGGACAACCAGGACGTCAACGTGGTCAGCTTCCCGCGTGACCTCCTGGTGGACGTCCCCACATGCACGGACCAGGAAACGGGACTCGAGTACCCGGCGCGCCGGAACGCGATGATCAACAGTGCCATGGCAGAGGCCGGAATCGGCTGCGCCGTAGATACCGTCAACAACGTCACCGGCTTCGAGATCGACCACTTCATGATGGCTGATTTCAACTCGGTGAAGGAACTCTCCAACACCGTGGGCGGCGTCGAGGTCTGTGTTGACTCCGCCGTCTACGACCCGGATTCCGGGCTCCGCCTGCCTGCCGGCAGCTCATCGGTTCAAGGGGATCAGGCACTTGCCTTCCTTCGAACCCGTTACGGTTTCGCCGACGGCGGGGACCTGGGCCGGATCCAGGCGCAGCAGGCGTTCCTGGGCTCCTTGACCCGCAAACTCAAAGATGAAGGCACGCTCAGCGACCCCCAGAAAGTACTGGGTATCGCTGATACCGTTACCCGGAACCTGACCGTGGATAAGGGCCTGGCTTCCATCCCGGCGCTGCTGACGATTGCCGACAGGCTGAAGAACATCGATCCGGCCAAGGTCAACTTCATCACCGTCCCCACGGTTCCCGCCGCTAATCCGAACAGGCTGCAGCTGGCGGAACCGGCAGCCGGAAACCTGTTCGCCGCGCTGATGCAAAGCGCCGACCTGTCCGGCCCGGCACCCGCCCCGGATGCGCCTTCGTCCCCAGCCCCGCAGCCGGAGTACGACAAGGCACTGCAGCCCATTACGGTGGCAAACGGCACCAGCATAGTGGGCCGAAGCAACGACATCGCGGCAATCCTTGCCGGCACCGGTTTCACCAACGTCACCCGCATCGCGGCCCAGCCTACTGACGAGACAGTCATCTACTACGGCGCCGACTTCGACGATGTGGCGGCGGACCTGGCAGCAGTCTTCGGACTCCCACCGGCAAACGTGTTGGCGGCACCAGGGGTCCAGGGAGTCCAGCTCTACCTGGGAATAGACTTCACCACGGGCGATCAGCCCACACTGCCCGCGCCGAGCACCCGAGACGTTGTCTCGCAAACGGCGCAGGACCAGAAGTGCCAATCCGTCAACACCTTCCGCTGACCCAGCCTGCCCCGGACACTGCTCCTGGCCCAAACCGATCTAGGGATTTATGAAAAGACCATTCACCGGCGCTGCGTCAGCAACGCTGGGCGTCGTTCTTGCGCTCACCTTCGGACTCCTTGGGGCAGGTGCATCCGCTGCCACACCACTGCCTTCGCGCGTTCCGACGGCCACATATAACGACGCCTTCGCCAAAAAGACGCACGACCTCATCAATGCGGAAAGGGCCAAGGCAGGCGTCAGGCAGCTGGCCTGGAACCAGCGCATTGCCGACGTTTCCCAGGACTGGGCCAACAAGCTGGGCGTTGCCATGGTCAGCCCGACGTTCGACTGGGCCAAGATCCACCGCCCGGACGCCGGAGGCTCCCTGATTCCACCCGGTGCCACCATGTACCGGGAGAACATCGGCATCAACTCCACGCCGGAGCAAATTGTCAGCTGGTGGATGGGCTCGGCAGGTCACCGGGCCGCCATGCTGGACGCCCGCCTCACTGATGCCGGCCTCGGGTACTCCGTCCCGGCGTCGGGCCCTTACGCAGGACTCCGAATTGTGGTTTCCAACCTGGCCGCATACTCCAGTACCACCGCACCCCCGGTAGCTCCCACCCCGGCACCCGGCACCACCGCCATAGCCCTCAAGGCAGCGCAGCTCGGAGGAGCATTCGGCGCCGCCACCACCGGCGAGATCTACGGTCTCCGCAACGGAGGCGGCTACCAATGCTTCCAGCGGGGCTGCATTGTGTACTCCCCGGCGACCGGCGCACGGCTCTCCTTCGGCGGCATCAGGACCGTGTGGGCCGCCAGCGGATCTGAAAACGGAATCCTCGGCTACCCCACCACCGATGAAGTCTCCGGACTGCGGAACGGCGGCGTCCACCAGCTGTACCAGGGCGGGGCGATCGTGTGGTCCCCGGCCACCGGCGGGCAAATTTCCACTGGCGGTATCCGGACCGTGTGGCTGGCCAACGGGGCGGAAAACGGCAATTTGGGCTACCCCACCAGCAACGAGATCACGGGCCTGCGCAACGGCGGAGTCCAGCAGACCTACCAGGGCGGGGCCATCATCTGGTCCCCCGCAAACGGAGGATACGTTTCCATCGGCGGCATCCGCACCCTTTGGGCTGCTACCGGGTACGAAAACGGGCGCCTGGGCTACCCCACCAGCAACGAATACGCCACGTACGGCGGCGGAGTCGCCCAGAACTACCAGGGCGGCGTCATCTTCTGGAGCCCCACGGGCGGCGTGCGGGTTTCCTACAAGTAGGTCCTGTTACAGACAAAAGATCCCTCCTGCCAGCTGGCAAAACCAGCGGCGGGAGGGATCTTTTATTGGTGAGGGCTTTTAGCCTTCACATTCCACGCAGTACGCGTGGCCGTTCTTTTCGCGTGCCAGCTGGGACCGGTGGCGGACCAGGAAGCAGGACCAGCAGGTGAACTCATCGCTCGCCTGCGGAATGACTTGGACCACCAGTTCCTCGGCAATGAAGTCTCCGGGGAGGTTAACCCCGTCAACGTTGTCCGCCTCATCCAACTCCAGGACCACGCTGCGGGCGTCGGGCGTGTTCGCAGAACGCAGGGCCTCCAGGGACTTGTCCTGGGACTCCTTAACGTCTGACCGGAGTTCGTCGTAATCGGCTGCCAATTCGGTGCAACTCTTTTCTCTAGTTTTGCCTTGTCGCGTCTGCAACGTACAGCATGCCAGGAAAATTCCCAACCCCTGACGGCCTATTGGACGCCGGAAGTGCCCAATGACACAGTTAGGCTCATACTGCACCGGTTCGCCGCGCCGAAGGGGCCCGCCGTGAAAATCGACCTCCGCCTGCAGCATCCCGAGTACTACAACCCGCCTGCCCGGCCTGTACTGGCCACGTTTGCCGGCATCCCGTATGTGGCTGTGGACGGACGCGGAGCCCCGGGCGGGGCGGAACACACGGCAGCCATGGAAGCCATCTACCCGGTGGCCTACGCCGCGAAGTTCGCAGCCAAGGCCCAGGGCCGGGACTTCACCGTTGCCAAGCAGGAGGGGCTGTGGTGGTTCGACGAGCATCTTCCGGCCGCTGAGGTCCCCCGCGAGACGTGGAACTGGACCCTGCTGATCCGGCTGCCGGACTTCGTGGATGAAGCCGCCGTAGCGGCGGCCAAGGCAACCGCTTCCGCCAAAAAGCCGGGCAACACGGTGATCAGCCAGGTCCACTACAAGGAACTGGAGGAAGGTCTCTCCGTGCAGATGATGCACCACGGGCCCTTCACCACGGAACCGGAAACCGTCAGGCTCATGAAGCACTTCATGGAAGATCACGGCCTCGAGTACAACGGCATGCACCACGAAATCTACATCACCGATTTCCGGCGGCTGCCGCCGGAGAAGTGGCGGACGGTGCTGCGGTATCCCGTCAGGCCCCGCAAGTAGTCCCGGCTCTCCTGAAGACGTACGACGGCGGCACCTCCCGCCGTCGTACGTCCTGCTTGGGTGCCAATCCCCTGCCGCTGCTGGCGGTTTCCGGGCATCCGGGGAATAATCGTTAGCAACGCTAATTAACGCTGCTAACGAAATGGGGAGCCAATGACTGCAGACGCGAAACCTCCTGAAGCGCCAGATTCCGCTGACCAGGCAGGCATGGACGCGTTGGCGATCGACCTGCGGATAGCGATCATGCGGACGTCCCGCCGGCTCCGCACGGAAGCAAGCGGCGATTTTGTCTCGCCCGGCCAGTACGCCGCCCTCACCCACCTCCAAAAGGGCTCCCGCACCCTTCGCGAACTCGCGCAACTGGAAAACGTCCAGGCACCGTCCATGACCCGGATTACCAACTCGCTCGCCGAACAGGGCCTGGTAACACGCGCAGGCCACCCGGATGACGGCCGGCAGATCCTGCTCTCCATCACCCCGGCCGGCGAAACCGTGATCAACGAGGCCCGCAGCCACCGGACGGCCTGGCTCGCCCAGCGCGTGGCCACGCTGAGCGAGGCGGACCGCCGGACGCTCAGCCGGGCCGCGGAGCTCATGCTGGAGATGAGCGCCAAATGATCACTACCTTCAGGGCGCTGGAAAACCGCAACTACCGCATGTGGGCCGGCGGCGGGCTGGTTTCAAACATCGGCACCTGGATGCAGCGCGTGGCGCAGGACTGGCTGGTCCTGACAGTCCTTACAGACCATTCCGGAACGGCCGTTGGCATCACCACCGGCCTGCAGTTCCTCCCCATGCTGCTTCTGGGACCGTATTCGGGTGTACTGGCGGACAGGCACAGAAAGCGTCGGATCCTCCTGTGGACGCAATCGGCCATGGGACTCTGCGCCCTGGTGGTGGGACTCCTGGTGGTACTGGGCGCGGCCCAACTGTGGCAGATCTACGTTGCCGCCCTGTGTTTGGGCATCGCCAGTGCGTTCGACGGCCCGGCCAGGCAGGCCTTCGTGTCGGAAGTGGTCCCCCGGAAGGACCTCCCCAATGCCGTGGCACTGAACTCGGCGTCCTTCAACACGGGCAGGCTGGCAGGCCCCGCCGTCGCAGGCCTTTTGATCGCCTGGATCGGCACCGGCCCGGTCTTCCTGCTCAATGCCGCCAGCTTCGTCGCCGTGATCCTTTCCCTGGTACGCATCCGCCCATCAGAACTTTTCCCCGCAACACCCATGGCGCGCGGAAAGCGCCAGGTGGCCGAAGGTCTTCGATACGTCCGCAGCCACCCGGAGGTGGTGACGATCATGGCCCTGGTGGGCGTGGTGGCCGGTTTCAGCCAGAACTTCCAGGTGACAAATGCCCTGATGGCCACCACCGAGTTCGGCCTGGGCCCTGGCGAATTCGGCCTCCTGGGCACCATCATGGCCATTGGCACGCTGGCCGCCGCCCTGATGTCCGCGAGCAGGCCCTTCCCCCGGCTGCGCTTCCTCCTGGGCGGGGCGCTGGGGCTGGGATTCTTCTCACTGCTGGCCAGCGTCTCGCCGTCGTATTGGCTTTACGCAACAGTAATGGCTGCCCTGGGGTTTGCCCTGATGACCTTCCTCAACAGCTGCAACACCCGCGTCCAGCTCTCCGTGGACCCTCAGTTCCGCGGCAGGGTGATGGCCCTTTACCTGACCGTCCTGCACGGCGGCACTGCACTGGGAGCTCCGCTGCTCGGCTGGGTGGCCACGGAGGTTGGTGTCCGCTGGACCATTGCCGGCGGCGGAGTGGTGGTGCTGCTGGCGGCCGGATCCGCCTTCGTGACCATACGACGGCGGGCCCGCACCTCTGCAGCCGGCGAACCGCTGGCGGATACCACCCAGAAGGAAGCAAGGCAGCAGTAGGCCCCCCGCCCTAGGTAGGTAGACTAGGCTACCTACCTAGGGACCAGCGGGAGTAATCATGACTGACAGCAGCGCAGCAACTGCCACTGCAGGGCCAGCCACTGCAGCGCCAGCCACAGCAGCACCTGGCACCCGGCGCCGGCCCGCGCGTGATGCGCTGTTGGAGGCCGCGGCCCGGCGCTTCTACGCTGACGGCCTGGCCGGGACCGGAATCGACGCCATCACGGCTGAGGCAGGAGTGGCCAAGAAAAGCCTGTACAACAACTTCGCGTCAAAGGCCGAGCTGGTGTCCGCGTACCTGGATGCGCGGCATCAGGAGTGGCTGGAGTTGTACAGGGCCCGGCTGGCCAAGGCCGGCAACCCTAAGGAACGGGTCCTCGCCGTGTTCGATGCCTACGCCGACCACGCCAACTTTGCCTACAGCCACGGATTCCGCGGCTGCGGCCTGCTGAACGCCGCAGCCGAATTGCCGGTTGGCGATCCCGGCCGGGAAGCCGTGCGCCGCCACAAGGAGGAAGTGGAGGCGCTGCTGGCCGGGCATGTGGCCGAGGCGTTAAAGCAGTCGCCCAGGGAAACCGCCGCGATGGCCCACCACCTGGCGTTCCTCCTGGAGGGTTCCATGGTCCGGGCAGGACTGGAAGGAAACGACCGCTGCATCCGCGAAGCCCGCAGGATTGCCGCAGCCATGCTGGAAGCCCGGTGAAAGCGGCAAAGTTCGACGGCGGCATGTGGGGCGCCGTGTTCGTCCTCGCCGCCTCACTGCTATGGGGAACCACCGGCACGGCCGCCACGTTCGCCCCGGACGTGAGTCCGCTGGCCATCGGCGCCGTTGCCATGGGGTTCGGCGGACTCCTTCAGGCGGCCATTGCGGCCCGGCCCATCGCTGCGTTTTCCGGTGAGTTGAAGGGCCAGGGGCGGATCCTGATGCTCGGCGCGCTGGCCGTGGCCACCTACCCCCTGGCGTTCTACTCGTCCATGCACTTGGCGGGCGTGGCGGTGGGAACGGTGGTCTCCATCGGCTCCGCTCCCCTGGCTTCAGCAGTGGTGGAGCGCGTGGTGGACAAGCGGCCGTTCACGCGCCGGTGGACCATTGGGGCGACGCTGGGCGTCACCGGCGCCGTGCTGCTCTGCTTTGCGGACACCGGGCATTCGGCCACGTTGGGCGGTTCAGCCTGGTCCACCATGGCCGGCATCGGGCTGGGACTGGCGGCTGGCCTGACATACGCCCTCTACTCGTGGGCGGCCCACCGGCTGATCAGCACGGGCATCCCGTCGGCGGCATCCATGGGCGCGGTCTTCGGTATTGGCGGCCTGATCCTGATGCCCGTCCTGGCCTTCACCGGCGCTCCGCTGCTTGCCTCGTGGCAGAACTTCGCCGTGGGCGCCTATATGGCCCTTGTTCCCATGTTCGCCGGGTATGTCCTGTTTGGCTGGGGCCTGGCCCGGGTCCGGGCCAGCACGGCAACCACCATCTCGCTGACGGAGACCGTAGTGGCAGCCCTCCTCGCCGTAGTAATCGTGGGCGAACGACTTGCCGCGCCGGCCTGGCTTGGTGCAGCGCTGGTCCTTGGCAGCCTGGTGGTGTTGACGCTTCCGGGGCGGCGCTCCCCTGCGACCTCCAGTGCGGAACGGGAACTGGAGACCATGCGGTAAGCACCCCACCACAAACGCCAGCGGACGACGGCGGGAGGGAACCCGCCGTCGTCCGCTGTTGCTTTGCTCCCGGGGCAAACTTAATCCCGGCGCAACGGTCCAGCCGTTACACTCTAGAAGCAGTTGGCAGATTGCAGAGTTTTCCCTGGGAAACCTGGCATTCTGCAGTAGGACTACCGAGTGGAGGCGAGGCTTGTGGTGTCAGTCGACGGAATCGATGCCAAAATTGTCAGGTTCTTTACCGATTCGCCGAGGTCTTCGGTGCTGGAGGCTTCGCGGATCCTGAAGATTTCCCGCGCCACGGTCCAGTCCCGGCTGGACAAGATGGTGGAGAACGGCGTCATCGGATCCTGGGTGCCGCAGCCGGACCCCGCCCACTTCGGCTTCCCGGTGGTGTCCTTCTGCTCGCTCACCATCAATCAGGACATGGGACACGACACGGTGGTGGAGGTCCTGGCCGGGATTCCCGAGCTGATGGAGATCCACACCGTTTCCGGGAGCTTTGACCTGATGGTGCGCATCGTTGCGCGGTCCAATTCGGATCTGCAGCGTGTGCTCGATGCAATGATCGCCACGAAGACCATTCTTCGCTCGTCCTCGGTGATCGTGCTGAACACCCACTTCCAGGGCAGGACCCTGCCGCTGCTGGAAGCTGCCGCTACCTGACCTCAACGTCCTGTTCCGGCATGCTGCGGGAACGTGCCGCCAGCTTGCAGGCCACCGCAATGCCGGCGGTAAGCGCGATGGTGGAGAGGAGCTGCGTCCTGGCGACCGGGTCAAAGCAGGTGAGGATGAGGATGGCCGCGAGTATCACCATGCCGGCCATGGTCAGGTACGGAAAGGCCCGCATCCGCAAGGTGAGGGCCTGGCCTGCCTCATCTGCCCGCCGGCGGAGGACAAACTGGGACAAAAGAACCGCGGCCCACACCAGGAGGACAGTTGACCCCACCAGGTTCAGCAGCGCCGGGAGGATCCGATCGGGGAAGAACAGTTCCAGGACGGTGGAGACGATCCCTACGGCCACCGACACCAGGACAGCAACAACCGGCGCTTTCACCCTGTTGAGCTGCAGGAGCAGCCGTGGGGCATCGCCACGCTCAGCCAGTGAGTAGATCATCCTGGAAGCGCCGTACAGGTTGGCGTTCAGCGCGGACAGGAGGGCCACGACGGCCACCAGGATGATGGCAGTTTCCGCGCCCGGGATCCGCGCGACAGCCAGGACCGCAGCGAACGGGGAGCTGAGCGCCTCGGAGTCCCAGGGCACAACGGTCACGATGATGGCCAGGGACCCGATGTAGAAGACCATAATGCGCCACACGACGGTGCGGATGGCTTTGCCGACGCTGCGGACCGGATCAGCCGTTTCCGCCGCGGCAACGCTCACGATCTCCGTTCCGCCGAAGGCAAACACCACTACCAGGAGTGCGGAGGCAATCCCGGCCCAGCCGGCCGGAGCGAACCCGCCGTTGCCAAAAATGTTGGTCAGGCCGGGCGAAGCCACGTTGGGAAGCCAGCCAAAGATCAGGGCCGCGCCAATCATGAGGAACATGATGATGGCGGCGACCTTGAGGATGGCAAACCAGAACTCGAATTCCCCGTAGTTCTTCACGCCGGCGACGTTGATGATCGAGAAAACGCCAATAAACGCCAGGGACAGGAGCCACACAGGCAGTCCCGGAAACACCGAGGCCAGAAGGGCGGCAGCACCCAGGGCCTCGGCGGCGATCACCACAACAAGCTGGAACCACCAGAGCCAGCCGACGGTTGATCCTGCGGTCTTTCCGAACGCCTTCTGGGTATAGACGGAAAACGCTCCCGAACTTGGGTTGGCTGCGGCCAGTTCCCCCAAAGCCTGCATCACGATGATGACGAGCGTGCCTGCCACCAGGTAGGACAGCAGCACGGCAGGCCCTGCAGCCTGGACGCCCACGCCGGAACCCAGGAACAACCCGGTGCCGATGGCGCTGCCCAGCCCCATCATGGTCAGCTGGCGTGAATTCATGGACCGGCCCAGTCCGGACCGCGTTTCAGGGGGCGCAGCAGTCGTTACAGCAGTCTCCATGCAGGTGCCTCATCAGAGTCAGGAGGCGGACGTGATCCACCTCGAAAGGAATATGGGACGCCCGGCCCGGTGACTCACCGGTGAGCGCCTTGAGTGACGGTAGTCACTTGCGAGGGCATGAGCAACGTATCGGGAAAAACCTGAGCAAGTTGCACAGCGGAAGGCGCGTGAGCTGCGTCACTCTTAGCAGTTTGTCCGGCCGCGGGCATGCAGCTTGTTTATGTGATGACCGCTACTTACTGTCGGAAAAACAAGCGCTCCTGCGCTCCATTGTCCCATCTGCTCCGCTCACCAGGAGAACCAATGACCATCCCGCAGCGCGCCGGACTAGAGAACTTTCCGCCCTATCGCCAGGGGAAAGCTCCCCGGGGCATCGACGGCGTCACGGCCTACAAGCTCTCCGCCAACGAGAACCCCTACCCACCCCTGCCTTCGGTACTTGCCGCCGTCACGGCTGCCGTGCCCAGCATCAACCTGTATCCGGAGATGGCTGCCGAGGAGCTCACCCTGGCCATCGCGGACCGTTGGGGAATCTCGCCGGACAACGTGGCTCTTGGTGCCGGCTCCGTTGAGGTGGCCAGCCAGATCATCCACGCTGTCACCAACCCTGGCGACTCTGTGATGTTTGCCTGGCGGTCCTTTGAGGCATACCCACTCCTGGCAACAGCAGCGGGCGCCACACCGCAGCCCATCCCGCTGACGGCCGACGGCGGCCACGACCTGGTTGCGATGGCTGCGGCAGTGACGCCACGGACGAAGGTCATTTTCGTATGCAACCCGAACAACCCCACAGGCACCGTGGTTGGGGCAGCGGAAGTTGAGGCTTTCCTCCAGTCAGTCCCCGCTGACGTGGTGGTGGTACTGGATGAGGCGTACGTCCACTTCAACACCGACCCCGGTACCGCCGTCGGCATTGAGATGTTCCGCAAGTACCGCAATGTTGCGGTCCTGCATACCTTTTCCAAGGCGTACGGCCTGGCCGGACTCCGCCTGGGCTATGCCATTGCGGCAGCTGAACTGATCACCAACCTCCGCAAGGTTGCCGTGCCGTTCGGTGTCACCGCGCTGGCACAGCAGGCCGGGCTGGCGTCCCTGGAAGCCGAGGGCGAACTCCAGGAGCGGATCGACGTCCTTGTTGCCGAGCGCCGTCGGATGTACGCCGCGCTGCTGGCTGCAGGCCTTCCCGTCCTGCCGTCCGAGGCCAACTTCCTCTGGCTCAACACCGGCGGGCAAACGGCTGCCCTCGCTGCCCTGTTCGAGGAAAACGCCTTGTCCGTCCGGGCCTTCGCCGACGAAGGAATCCGGATCACCATCGGCACCGCGGAAGCCAACGACAGAGTCCTGGACGTAGCCCGCCAGGCAACCGGGCTTCTGGCCCCCGCTGCCCTAACCCCAAGGAATTGACCGTGACTGAGTCCCCTAACGTATCCGACGTCGTCGCCGACGTCTGCGCACAGCACACCGAAGCCGTATTTGGCCTGATGGGCAACGGCAATGCCTTCTTCACCAGCAACCTCACCAGCCGTGGTGTGCCGTACGTCAGTGCCCGGCATGAAGCCGGAACCGTTGCCATGGCGGACGCCTACTACCGGGCATCGGGCAGGATCGCCCTGGCCACCGTGACCTACGGGGCCGGTTTCACCAACGCTTTGACAGCCCTGACCGAGGCCGCGAAGGCGCGGACGCCGATGGTGCTGGTAGTAGGCGAAGCCCCTACAATCGGACCCCGCCCGTGGGACATCGACCAGTTGATGGTGGCGCAGGGCCTGGGCGTCCAGACCTTCACGGTCTCCGCCGGCAACGCTGCCCGCGTCACCGCTGACGCGTGGGCAACCGCCAGCCGCGAGCGCTGCCCGATCATTGTCTCCATCCCCTACGACCTCTCCAGCGAACCGGCCGGGCCCCAGGAACCGGCGCCAGCCCAGCCAGCGGCTCCGCGGGTTGCACCCAAGTCCGCCGATGTGGAACAGGTTGCGGCACTGCTCAACCGCGCACAGCGGCCACTGATCCTGGCGGGCAACGGTGCGGTCATTTCCGGTGCGGGCGCCGCTCTGGTGGCATTGGGCGACAAGGTCGGGGCCCTGTTCGCTTCCTCCGTGATGGCGCGCAGCTACCTCGACACCCCGTGGGACCTCGGCATTGCCGGCGGGTTCTCCCGGACCGCACCCTTGCAGCTGATGCGCACGGCCGACGTCGTTATTGTTGCCGGTGCCAGCCTCAACGCTTTCCAGACCCGTTACGGCTCGCTGTTTGCCGACGACGCCGAGGTGGTGCAGATCGATGAACTGGGCGCCGCTACCAATCCCAGGGTCACCCGCTTCGTCCAGTCTGACGTTGCGGAGATGGCGGAGGCACTGACTGCCGCGGTAACCCCCGTGGCCGAGGGCTGGCGCAGCAGGCACCCCGAGGTGCTCCTGCCGTCCTTCCGGGAAGAACAACCCGCAGACGAGTTCGCTGCTGACGGACGGTTGAATCCCCGCGCCGTGGCCCAGCAGCTGGACGCGCTCCTTCCGGCCGAGCGGACCATCGTCCAGGACGGCGGCCACTTCTGCGGCTGGATCCCCATGTACTGCCAGGCGCCCGACCCGCAGGGCCTCATGATGGTGGGCACCGCGTTCCAGTCGATCGGCCTGGGTATCCCGGCCGCGGCCGGGGCCGCGGTGGCACGGCCGGAGCGGATCACCGTGCTGGTTGCCGGCGACGGCGGCGCCCTGATGGCGCTGGCTGATCTTGATTCAGCTGTCCGCACCATCTCCAGCGGCGTGATGGTGGTGTTCAACGATGCCGCCTACGGTGCCGAAATCCACCAATACGCTGCGCGCGGCCTGGACGACACAGCCATGCAGATCCCAGAGGTGGACTTCAGCGCCATCGGGCAGGCCATGGGTGCCCACGGCGTGAAGATGAGGTCCCTCGCCGACCTTCAGGCCCTCAAGGAATGGCTTGCCGCCGGCGCCGACGGCCTGTTCGTGCTCGACGTCGCCATCACCCAAAGCGAGGTGGCCGAATACATGCAGGAAAGCATGGCGCCCATCCTGGCGTCCCTGGCCACGGCGTAACTCTCCCCCACGTCCGGTTCGACGGCGGCACTCACGTGAGTGCCGCCGTCGTACGTTCCCTCCGTCCCCCCGCCCTCCGTTTCGACGGTTCCGTACGCTCACGACGATCCGAATCATCGTGTACGCACGGAACCGTCGAAACGGCGAAGGGCTTTGGGATCCGGTTACTGCACGAACTGGTACAGCAGCGCCGCCATACCGAAGCCCACTACTGACAGCACGGTTTCCAGCACCGTCCAGGTCTTCAGTGTGTCCTTGACGGACATGTTGAAGTACTTGGCGATGATCCAGAAGCCGCCATCGTTGACGTGGCTGGCGATGATCGAGCCGGAGGAGATGGCGATGGCGATCAGGGCCAGCTGCGGCTGCGAAAAGTCGCCGCTGGTGAGGGTGGGAGCAAGGATGCCGCCCGTGGTCACGATCGCAACGGTGGCCGAGCCCTGGGCGATGCGCATGCCGCAGGCGATGACGTAGGCGGACAGGATCAGCGGGAGTCCGGCGGTGGCCAGCGAATCGGCCACAGCCTTGCCCACGCCGGTGGCCGAAAGCACGGCACCGAAGAAGGCACCGGCACCAACAACCAGCAGGATCATGCCCACCGGCTTCAGCGATGCAGAGCTAAGATCCGACAGGTCCTTCGCGCTCATGCCGCGGCGGGTGCCCAGCAGGTACATGGACAGGGCAACGGCAACGGTCAGCGCGATGGCGGGGTTGCCGAAGAACACCAGGACGTCACGCAGGGTACCGGCCGGGAGGAACACGTTGCCGAACGTGGCGCCGAGGATCAGCACCATGGGCAGGCCGATGGCCAGGGAGACGGTGCCGATGGACGGCTCGTGGCCCCTGGCTTCTTCCGCTTCCGGGATGACGCGGTCCTCGGGGACCTCAATCATGACCCGCTTGCCGATCCAGGTGCCCCAGAGAATGCCCGAAGCGAACCAGGCGGGGATGCCACAGGCCAGGCCCATCAGGATGATCCAGCCAAGCTCGACGCCGAACAGGCCTGCCGCAGCCACGGGACCCGGGTGCGGCGGCAGGAAGGCGTGGGTTACGGAGAGGCCCGCCAGCAGGGGCAGCGCATACAGCGCCAGCGACTTGCCGCCGCGGATCGCTGCGACATATACCAGCGGTGCCAGGACGAAGATGCCGATGTCGAAGAACACCGGGATACCCAGCACAAAGCCGGTGATGCCCATGGCCAGCGGCGTGCCCTTTTCGCCGAACACCTTCACAAGCTTGCCGAGCAGCACCTCTGCGCCGCCGGACCGCTCCAGGATGGCGCCCAGGACGGTACCGAGGCCGATGATCAGGGTGATGTGGCCCAGGATCCCGGCGAAGCCCTTTTCAATCAGGGCGTCTCCGCTCTTGGTGGGCGATCCCACCAGCGCCTCAACAGTGACGCCGCCCAGCAGCGCCACCACCACGCTGGTTCCCACCAGGGCAATAAACGGCTCGATTTTGACCCGGATGATCAGGAACAGCAGCAGGGCTATGCCCGTGCCGGCAAGGAGGAGAAGGCCAGCGGTGTCATTCCGCAACCAGTCCAGAAATTCAGTCATGGGGATGCTTTTCTACTTGAGGGCGCCGGTGAAGGCGGCGGCCCTGGCTGAAATGTCCGCCCAGTCGCCGGCGGCGACAGCGGCTGGTGGAACAACGCTGGTTCCGCAGCAGACTGCTGCGGCACCGGCGTCAAGGTAGCTCCTGGCATTGGAGGCGTCGATGCCTCCGGACGGCAGGAGCCGGATTCCGGGGTAGGGGCCCTGGAGGTCTTTCAGGTAGGCAGGGCCGAGCTGCCGGGCGGGGAAAATCTTGACGACGGCGGACCCAAGGTCCAGCGCCTGCGCCACTTCGGTGGGGGTCATGGCGCCAAGGCTGAACGGAATGCCGGCCTTGACGGCCACCGCGGCGACCTCGGGCCGCAGCCCCGGCGTCACCAGGAACTGCGCGCCGGCGTCGATTGCGGCCCTCGCCTGGTCGCCGGTCAGTACCGTTCCGATTCCGACGGCGGCACCATGCTCTGCTGCCGTCTCCGCCGCGCGCTTCACATGGGTGAGTGCGTCCGGGGTGGTGAACGTCAGCTCAACACTGCGGATGCCGCCGTCGGCAAGG
The DNA here is from genome assembly GCF_049810315.1 of Pseudarthrobacter sp. J47. Classification (GTDB taxonomy): domain Bacteria; phylum Actinomycetota; class Actinomycetes; order Actinomycetales; family Micrococcaceae; genus Arthrobacter. The sequence continues at coordinate 762,072 of NZ_CP187358.1, read as the reverse complement.
GCTTTGCAGAGTTCCGCGGCGTCCGGGATGGCGGGGGCGCGGACCACCGCAAGGGTGCGGTCCGCCTCGAGCTGGCGGAGGAAATCGTCGGGGGTCATGCGCTGGTTCCTGTTCTGGTGAGGCCGTCGCTGTGGCGGCGGAGGGCACGTCCGGCGCGGGCTCCGGTGGGTTGCCCGGCGTCGATGGCTGGGGTGCCGTTGACGAAGACGTAGTGGATGCCGGCTGCGGGCTGGCGTGGATTCTCGAAGGTGGCGGTGTCCCGGATGGTCTCCGGGTCGAAGAGGACCAGGTCCGCGGCGTACCCTTCGCGGACCAGGCCGCGGCGGTCCAGCTTGAGCCGGGCTGCGGGCCTGCCGGTGAGGTGGTGCACGGTTTCCTCCAGGCTCATCAGGCCCAGTTCCCGGCAGTAATGGCCCAGGTATCGGGGGAAGGTTCCCCATGCCCGCGGGTGCGGTTTGCCGCCCACCAGCAGGCCGTCGCTGCCGCCGGTGTGCGTCCGGTGCACCATGATGGCCCGGACGTTTTCCTCATGCCCCACGTGCTGCAGGATGCCAGTGCCGCAGCGGTCATCGAGGAGGATTCCGGTGAAAACTTCGAAGGGTTCGCGGCCTTCTTCAGCGGCAATCCGGGCGATGGTACGGCCCACGTAGGCTGCGAGCGCCGGGTTCTGCACGCCGCTGATTTCCAGGGTGTCCCATTCGGCCACCACGCCGTGGCAGCCGTCCGAGCCGTAGATTTCCACGTTTTCGCGGATCCTGGCTTTGGTTTCCGGGTCGCGGAGGCGTTCCAGGGTGGCGTCGGTACCGCCGGCGGAGGCCCAGCTGGGGAGGATTGCGGACAGTGTGGTGGCGCCGGGCAGGTACGGGTAGGTGTCCAGGGTGATATCCACGCCCGCGTCCAGGGCTTCGTCGATCAGGTCCAGCAATTCGCCTGCCCGGCCCTTGTTCTCAGCGAAGTTCATGGTGGCGTGGGAGAGGTGAAGGGCGCAGCCGGTGTCCCGGCTCAGCCCGATCATCTCCGCGTACGCACCCAGCGCACCTTTCCCGTAGGAGCGGTGGTGCGGCGCATAGAACCCGCCCAGCTCACCCACCGCGCTGCACAGCGCGCCGAGTTCTTCAGTGGTGGCGTACATGCCGGGCGTGTAGGTCAGGCCGGAGGACATTCCGACGGCGCCCTCCGTCATCCCTGCCCGAACCACCTCACGCATCCGTTCCAGTTGTGCAGGGCTGGGCTGGGCGTCGTCGAAGCCCATCACCAGTGCCCGCACGGTGCCCTGCGGCACCAGGTAGGCGGCGTTGGTGGCGATCCGGCCGCCGTCGTACTCCGTGTCCAGGCGGTCCAGGTACTCCCCCACCGTGCGCCAGTTCCAGTCGAAATCTTCCGGGTTGTCATTCCAGCCTGCGATCTTCTGGCGGACGCCAGCCAGGGTGGCATCGTCCACCGGCGCGTAGGAGAGCCCGTCCTGGCCCAGCAGTTCGGTGGTGACTCCCTGGCTGAGCTTGGCGTAGTGGTCCGGGTTGACCAGGAGCTGCAGGTCCGAGTGGGCGTGCATGTCAATAAAACCGGGGCTGAGCACCAGGCCGGTGGCGTCGATGGTGCCCACGTCCCCGGCCGCGGCGGTCGCCCCGGAGGTGAGGCTGCCGGCGTCGGAAATTTCCGCAATCACGGCGCCATCCAGCAGGACGTCCACTGTCCGGCGGGCCCCGCCGGTGCCGTCCACCAGGACGGCGTTGCTGATGAGTGTCTTCATCCCGTGCTCCTAGAAAAAGGTGTGGATGAGGTCGACGACGGCCTGGTCACCGTCGGCGTCAGCCAGCACGGGGATGAGGGTCCATTTGTCGAACGCGGTGCAAGGGTGTGATAGGCCAAGCCGCACCACGTCGCCGGGACGCACTGTGGTGGTTCCGGCGTCGAACGCCATAAAGCAATGCTGATCGTTGACGGCGGTGATGCTGGCGCCCTCCAGCGGACTCATGGGTCCTCCCAGGGTGGGGCCGATCAGCTGCGGCCGGGGCAGGCCTTCGTCCACGGGCAGGTCCCGCTTGCCGGCATCGAGGATGGCGAGGCCCGGTTCCGGCTGGGAGACCACTCGGGCCCAGCCGTGCATCCCGGCCTTGAACGGCTGGCCGCCGTGGCGGGAGAAGGGCGAGATCCCGCAGTAGAAGCCGTCGTCGTGGATGATGTAGGCGCCGCTGCGGATCATGACCTGGACGTTGGCATTGCTGCAGGGTGAGAGCACGTCCACCACGTCGTCAAAATACGCGCTCCCGCCGGCGGTGAGGATGACGTTGCGGGTGCCGTAGAGGTTGTCCGCCTGGAGTTGTTCGTGGAGTACGCGGATCTGGCCGAGGTAGCCCCGGACGGCCTGCAGTGCGAGGGAATCAGCGGTATGTGCCAGTGATCCTTCGTAGCCGCTGACGCCCACCAGGCGCACATGCGGGGAAACGGCGACGGCGCGGGCAACCTCGAGTGCGGCCTCAATCCCACGGGCTCCGGTACGGCCGCCCAGGCCACCGAGTTCCACCAGCACGTCCAGGACTGCGGTGCTTCCGGCGGCTTCCAGCGTGCGGCTGATGACGTCCACCGTGTCCACGGAATCCACCCAGGACAGGATGGCCTGGTCCGGGCCCGCAACGGAGGCCACCCATTCAATGGCGTGCGGATCCGTGAGGCTGTTGGCCAGTTGGAGGCGCCGCACGCCGAATTCCCGGGCCACCCGAAGCTGGGCGAAGTTGGCCACGGTGATCCCCCAGGCCCCGCGGTCCAGCTGTTCGGCCCAGAGTTGCGGGGCCATGGTGGTTTTGCCGTGCGGAGCCAGGAGGACGTTGTGCGCGGCGCACCACTGCGCCAGCCGGTCCGCGTTGGCACGCATCGCCGCGGCGTCCAGCGTCAGGAGTGGCGTCTGGAAGTCGCCCAGTGTTGGTTTACCGGTGAGGAACCCGCGATGGCTGCTGCCGTTGGCTGAGGCGGGCACGGCCTTGTGCCGCCAACTGAGCTGGACGTCTGCGAGGCGGGAGATGGCGTCTGCCGCTATGGCCGGGACTGCTGCCCCGGCGTCGGGCGTGGAGATGTTCACCGGTTCGTTCCCTTCATGGTGGGGCACTTCGCTGCTCTTTTCGTCAGCGTTGCGTATTTTGCAACGCTGGTTGCAAAGCTGTTGGTGATATGTCTAACATGGTGCAGGATTGCGAGTCAAGGGCGGCCGAGGCCCGGCCAACCGCAGTCCGGCCGGGGAAATACCCTTCCCCTGCCTGCCAAAACTGCCGCTGAAAAGCGCAAGAGGGAGTGCGGGAGTCAGATGCTTTCAGCTGTATGCCTGGGCGAAACGATGGCCATGCTCACCCCCGTGGGGGCCATCCCGCTGCATCAGGCCACTGAGCTGCACTGCGGCGTGGGCGGTGCGGAATCGAACGTTGCCATGGGCCTCGCCGCCATGGGCCTGGAAGCGCACTGGGTAGGCAGGGTGGGCAACGACGGGTTCGGCACGCGAATCCTGGACGAACTGCGCAGCCACAGCGTGGGGGTCACCGGCGTGGAAGTTGACCAGGACCTGCCCACCGGCCTGTACGTGAAGGTGCCGGCGCAGGAAACGGACTCCGACGGTGGCAGTTCAGTGCTGTATTACCGCCAGGGTTCCGCCGCTTCCGCGATGGGCCCGGGAACCCTTGCCAATCCCGCCGTCGGATCCCTGCTGGAGCAGGCAGCGCTGATCCACCTCAGCGGCATCACCGCCGCCCTGTCCCCCGAATGCCTGGAACTGACAGAGGCGATCCTCGCCGCTCCCCGAGAAGGAACGCTGATCAGTTTTGACGTCAATTGGCGTCCGGCCCTGTGGGAAGGCCGCGACCGGTCCGTCCTGCGGAAGCTGGCCAACATGGCGGACATTGTCCTGGTGGGCAAGGACGAAGCCGAGCACGCGTTCGGCACCACCGATGAGGCCGAACTCCGCAGCCTGATGCCGGACCCGCCCGTCCTGGTCATCAAGAACGAGGCAATCAGCGCCATCGCCCTGAGCCGGGATGGCAGCCGCGCGGAGGTGCCGGCCCTGTCAGTTGACGTCCTGGAGCCTGTGGGGGCGGGAGATTCGTTCGCCGCCGGATACCTCAGCGGCGTGCTGTTCGGGCTGGACCAGAAAGCCAGCCTGCGCCGGGGCCACGTTGCCGCGGCATGCACGCTGACGGTGCACGGAGACCGGGGCCCGCTTCCCGAGGCCACTGAACTTTCTGCGATCCTTGAATCCACAGATGCCCAGTGGGCAGCCATCCAGGTGTCCGGCGGGCACTTCAACAACAATGACCGGAGCGTGGCGCCTTGAGCCAAAGCCTGATGCGGGCCATGGACCTGCTAGCGGAACTCGCAGCCAAACCGGCCACCCTGGACGAACTGGCGTCCACGGCGTCCGTACACAAGACCACCGTGATGCGGCTGCTGCACGCTCTGGAGGAAAAGCGGTTTGTGGTCCGCGACGATGAACAGCGGTTCCGCCTGGGAGCCAAGCTGTTCGAGCTGTCCTCCCTGGCCCTGGAACAGCGGGATATCCGCAAGGTGGCGCACCCGCATCTGGCGGACCTGAACGGCCGCACCGGGCACACCGTGCACCTGGCGGAATTCGAGGGCAACGAGGTGGTCTACATCGACAAGTTCGAATCCCACCACCCTGTACGGATGTACTCACGGATCGGGCTCACAGCTTCCCTGCATTCCGCCGCGGTGTCCAAAGTGCTGCTGGCGGACATGCCCCGCAGCCGCCAGGAACGCATTGCCGCGGGCCTGGACTACGTCAAAGTCACCGAAAACACCCTGACCTCACCGGAGGCCCTGCTGGCCGAACTGGAACAGGTCAGGATCCAGGGCTGGGCCCACGACAACGCCGAGCACGAAGCCTTTGTGCACTGCATTGCCGCGCCCATCCGCGATGCCAGCGGCGCCGTTGTTGCGGCAGCCTCCTGTTCGGTACCGGTGGTGATGCTCAGCTACGAAGGACTGCTGGAGCTGCTGCCGGACCTCAAAGCCAGCACCGAAGCAATCTCCCGCGACCTCGGCTGGATCAGCCACGAAAGGACCTCACCATGAGTGAAAAAGAAATTGTACTGACCGACAACGCCCCCGCCCCCGCGCACGTCTTCTCGCAGGGAATCAAGAAGGGCGGCATGTTCCAGGTCTCCGGCCAGGGCCCCATGGATCCTGCCACCAACCAGTACATCGGCGACGGCGACGTCCGCGTCCAGACCCGCCGCACCCTGGAGAACGTCAAGGCCATCCTTGAAGCCGGCGGCTCCTCCGTGGAAGACGTGCTGATGTTCCGCGTCTACCTGACCACCCGTGACGACTTCGCCGCCATGAACGAGGTCTACGGCGAATTCATCCGCGAAAACGTCCCCAGCGGCCAGCTCCCCAGCCGCACCACAGTGTTCGTTGACCTGCCGCACGAAGTGATGCTGGTGGAGATCGACGCCCTTGCCGTGACGGGCTAAATTCCGTTCCCACAGCAGTAACGTTCGACGGTGGCACCCACCCGGGAGCCGCCGTCGAACGTTTAAGGCTGGTGGGCCGTCACCAAAGGGTCAGGTTCCGGAACCTCCGTGCCCGACGCGGTTTCCAGCGGGAGGCCGTTGCGGGCCCAATATTCGACACCGCCGATCATTTCGCGCACCGGGTAGCCAAGAACCGAGAATGCCAAGGCGGCGAAGGTACTGCCGTTACAGCCAGGACCCCACGAGTAGACCACCACCGCTGTACCTTCCGGGATCACTTCTGCGGCGCGGGACTCGATCTGCGCCGTAGGCAGGTGAATGGCGCCCGGGATATGGCCGTGGTCCCAGGAAGCCCTACGGCGGGTGTCCACCAGGACGAACTCCTCTGACGCCAGCCGGTCCGCGACGTCCATGACGTCGATCTCGAATTGAAGTTTGGCGCGGAAATAGCCGGTCGCGTTGGTATCTTTGCTAATCATTGACTTCCCCGCCTTACACCGCTTTTATCCGGACCATGGCCCGGACTTCTACCTTGCAATTCTAGACGGGAATCTGTCCGCTCCCGGCCTTCAGTGCACAAACTACCGAACTGGGCTGCGACTGAAGTGAAGTGGAAATTCCAGGAATGCCGGCCTATGCAGCCAAGGGCATGTCAAACAGCTGCTCGGCCAGCCGGATGAGGTGACGAGGAACATCCGATTCGCGACCCGTGATTCCAATTCCCAGGAACGCCGCGGACCCGTAGACAACCTCGTCCAGGTCAATGCCGGCTTCACGGATGAGGACCTCCGCGCGAACGTTCGGCAGAGTTGCCCTGCTGTCCCCGTTGATGGGGTAGACACACCAGTCAATGCCAAAAAGGCGTCCAGAATCTCCGTGAATATGCCGAAGAATCGGGCCTGTACCCAGCTCCACCAGGATGATGTGAACCGGATGGTTGAGTGCGGCTGGGACCACCAGCGCACTGTGTGACATGTTCATGGAATGCGTCCTTGATGCTGACCGCGGCCAGCGCGGGTGGCGCGGGCAGCCGGGAGGGCCAGGAGTCCCTTTTTCGGCTGCCCGCAGGTACTAACGCTGGTTTTTGCGCGGCTTGCTGAAATTCAGCTCGTTGTTCTCATTTTTGGCCTTTTTGTCGGCGCGCTTTTCGAGAATTGACCTGCCGGCCTTTTTAGCGGAGCCGCTTCGCGGGGACTTTCCTGACATAGGGACCACGCCTTTCTTTGCTATGCGTTACCGCCACCATACCTGGTTTTATTTTTTAAGCCAGCCAAACAATATTGCGAATCCAATCCCATTTTCCCTCCGGCGAATTACCTCGCGGCGAATCCTGGACCACGTGGTCTTCACGCATCAGCTGGACAACATCCCCTTGCTGAGAAACCGTTTTCTGAGTAGTCTCCTTTCAGCGCCTCCGTGGTGACCGGCATCACAGCAGCTGCCGGACCGGGGCGCAGTTCATTCCAATGACGGAAGAGAGAACATGCGAAAACGCAGCAGGTACTTATCCATGTCCGCAGCCATTGCTGTGGCGGGAACCCTCATCATTTCGGCGCCTGCAGGGGCGTCTCCCAATCCAGTTGCCGACCCCGCCGCGCAAACATCCCAGACCCCGCTGGAGCGCCAGGTCCTGGGTCAGGGAAACGGCTGGGCATCTGAGGGAACCGGCACCACCGGCGGTGCTGCCGCCGAAGAGAGCAACGTTTACGACGTCGGCACCAAGGCCGAACTGATGGCCGCCTTTGCCGCCGCAGGCACACAGCCCAAGATCGTCCGCGTCCACGGAACCATTGATGCCAACACTGCCGCCGACGGGTCGAAGCTGACTTGCGAGAACTACGCGGAGGGCACCGGATACAGCCTGGAGCAGTACCTGCAGGCCTTCGATCCGGCCACCTACGGACGCACCCAGGAACCGTCCGGGCCCCAGGAAACTGCACGACGGGCCGCCGCCACCAAGCAGGCCCGGAACATCCGCATCGACATCCCCAGCAACACCACCATCGTGGGGGCCACCCCGGACAGCACCATCACGGGCGCAGCCCTGCGCATCAACGGCGCCACCAACGTGATTTTCCGCAACCTCACCGTACGGGACGCCCATGACTGCTTCCCCTCCTGGGATCCGACGGACGGCGCCGAAGGCAACTGGAACAGCGAATACGACATGCTCCAGGTCATCAACGGCGCCACGCACGTGTGGATCGACCACTCCACCTTCACCGACGCACCCAACCTGGACAGCAACCAGCCGCTCTACTTCGGCCGCCCGTACCAGGTGCATGACGGCGCCGTGGACGTCACCAACGGTTCGGACCTGGTGACCATGTCCTTCAACCGGTTTGCGGACCACGACAAGCTGCTGCTGATCGGCTCCACGGACTCCCCCACCCGCGGGGACCCCGGCAAGCTGCGAGTGACGATCCACCACAACGTCTTCGAGAACGTGGGCCAGCGGGCACCACGCGTCCGGTTCGGCCAGGTGGATGTGTACAACAACCACTTCCTGGTGACCGGGGACAGCACCATCCCCTACGGTTACACACTGGGCGCCGGCTTCGATTCCCACCTCTACGCCGAGGCCAATGCGTTCACCCTGCCGGCGGATATTGATCCGGCAAGCATCATCGGCCGCTACAAGGGGACGGGAATCACCACCATCGGCAACGCCGTCAACGGCCAGATCACGGACCTGCTCGCCGAGTACAACGCCGCCGCCACGCCTGAAAACCAGCTGGTTACGGACACCTCCTGGACGCCGTCCTTCCGCACCCAGGTCCACCCGGCACAGTCAGTACCCGCCCTGCTCCAGAACACCACCGGCCCCATCTTTACCGCGGGAGCCACCGCAGGAGCCACGGCAGGGTCGGCCGCAGGAGGAGCGAACTGATGGCCGCCTTCCTGCCGACCCGCCGCAGCGTCCTGACCTCACTGGCATTGACCGCCGGGACAGTTGCCTTCTCGGGGACGGGCATCGCACATGCCGTCACGCCGGCCGCCGTCGACCCTGCCCTGCCCCGCACCAAACCGGTGATCTTCGTCGTCGGCGACTCGACATCGTCCGCGTATCAGCAGTCTGAGCGGCCGCGCGCAGGCTGGGGCCAGGCACTGCCGCTGCTGCTGGGACCACAGGCGACCGTGTTCGATTACGCCTGGTCCGGCGCGTCCTCCAAGAGCTTCGCCGACGCCGGCCTCCTGGACCGGGTTCTGGCGCTGATGCTGCCGGGCGATTACCTGCTGATCTCGTTCGGGCACAACGACGAAAAAGTCACGGATCCGGCGCGCGGAACCCTCCCGGACACCACGTTCAAGGAGTACCTGAGCCGGTATGTGGACGGCGCGAGGGCCAAGGGCGGCAAGCCTGTGCTGGTCACGCCCGTGGAGCGCCGCCGCTTCGACTCCTTCGGCAACGCCCGGGATTCCCACGGGGCATACCCCCAGGCGGTCCGGGAACTCGCGGCCGCGACAGGCACTCCGCTGGTGGACCTGACCGAGTCCTCAAAGGCGTTGTGGCAGGAGCTGGGACCCGAAGGAACCAAGTCCCAGTTCCTGTTCCTGTCCCCCGGTCAACACCCGCAGTACCCGGAAGGCTCGGAGGACAACACGCACTTCCAGGCTGCCGGAGCCCTTGCGGTGGCACGGCTGGTGGCCCGAGAGATGCAGTCGAAGCAGATCGTTCCGCCCGGTTATTTCCTGAATATCGACGGCGCCACAGACCCGCTGCTGGGAATGTTCTGGCCTTCAGAACGCCCCATCGATATTCCGGTAACGCTCGACGTCGGCCCCGGCAAGGCATTCGCGACGGTCCAGTCCGCCGTCGATTCCGTTCCTTCCGGCAACGTCAGGCGGACGATCATCCGGATCCAGCCGGGCACGTACCGGGAGGCGGTCCGGGTGCCCAGCAGCAAACCACGGATCTCCTTCATTGGGCAAGGCAGCAGGCCCGAGGACGTGGTAATCGTCTACAACAACGCGTCCGGCACGCCCAAGCCTGACGGGACGGGCAACTTCGGCACGTCCGGCAGCGCGTCCGTGCGGATTGACGGCCCGGACTTCGTGGCCCGGAACCTGACGTTCAGCAACGACTTCGACGAAGCCGCGAACATGGACATAAAGGACCGCCAGGCGGTGGCATTGCACATCACCGCGGACCGTTCAGTCCTGAGCAATGTCAGGTGCCTGGGCAACCAGGACACCCTGCTGGTCAACTCCCCGGCCACGGGCGTACAGTCGCGTTTCCACTTCCAGGGCTGCTACGTGGAGGGCGACGTGGACTTCATCTTCGGCCGCGGCACCGCCGTGTTCAGCGGCTGCGAGATCCGGTCCCTGAACCGGGGCTCGACGACGAACAACGGCTACGTCACGGCCGGAAGCCTGGATCTGTCCATCACCTACGGCTACCTCTTTGACCAGTGCCGCCTGGTCTCCGATGCCGCCGAGAAGAGCGTCCACCTGGGCCGGCCCTGGCACGCAGGCGGTGATCCGCGGGCGGTGGCGCAGGTCCTGTACCGGGACTCGTGGCTGGGTGCGCACATTTCCGGGACTCCCTGGACGGACATGAGCGGCTTCTCCTGGCGCGAGGCCCGGTTCCACGAGTACAACAACCGCGGCCCCGGAGCCGAGGTCACGGCCGACCGCCCGCAGCTGCCGCCAGCCGACGCCGGCAACTTCACGGTGCGGACGTACCTGCAGGGTGCTGACGGTTGGGCACCGCAGCTGGAAGGCACGACGGCGGACTGCAGCGTGGTGCCGACGCCGGCGTAGCGCCGGGCTACTGGAAGGGAGAGGGCAAGCCGGCTTGTAAAGCACGCTTGACAGTAAAGCGTACTTGACCAATGATGGAGTTCATCCGAACCACCACTCCGCAGGAGGACTCCATCATGGTCAGCACCCGGGCACCGCGCGCTCCAATCAGCGCTTGGTCTGCCACCATTGCCCTCTCCCTTGCGGTGTCTTTTGGCGCAGCCGCCCTCATTGCCCGATTTCTTTACCCGGAATCCTTTGCCGTGGCGTTCTGGGTCTTTGGATTGTCGGTTCTTGGACCAGTGGGCGCGCTGCTGTGGGTACTGCTCATCTCCCGGTACACCGTGAAAGCAGACCTTCACGCAGACCAGGGAGTTGAGGTTTCATGGCTTCACCGAGCAGGCTTCGGCGCCCTTACGGACGTGTTCGTCCTGGCGGGAGTAGGCAGTGCCGTCGTTGCCCTCAGCGGCCTCCCGCTCACAGGCGTTGCAGCGCTCATGGGCACGGCCGCGTTTGCGGCTCTGAGTTTGGGCGTCCGGTATCAGGTCCTTCGTCGCAAGAACGCCTGATGGAGAACACCATCGGGCAGTTACGCGCAGAGCATGGTCTTTCCCAAGCAGCACTGGCCGAGCGGGTGGGAGTATCGAGGCAGACGATTATCTCGATCGAACGCGGACGATTTGACCCTTCCCTTCCGCTGGCATTCCGCCTTGCCAGGACGTTTAACACCAGCATCGAGGACCTGTTCACGTTCTCCGAATCCGGCGAGCAATAGCCAGACCGGCGGGACGCGGCCTAGCCGGTAAATTTAGGGGCGATGATCCACATTGACCGGGACGCTCCCACACGCGACGACGTACACCAGCTCCTGAGCGAACACCTGGCGGACATGTTCGCCACCTCGCCCGCGGAGAGCGTTCACGCCCTTGACCACTCCGCGCTGGCCGCTCCGTTGATCACCTTTTGGACCGCCCGGGAGGACGGCCAGCTGCTGGGCTGCGGCGCACTCAAGATCCTGGATTCCGAGTCCGGTTCACTGGTGCCAGGCTCAGCCAGGTACGGCGAGATCAAATCCATGCGGACCACGGCAGCTGCCCGGGGCCGCGGCGTGGCCACACTGATGCTGCGGCACATCCTCGACGACGCCCGGGCCAGGAAGCTCGAGCGTGTGTATCTGGAGACCGGAACCGAGGACTACTTCGCGCCGGCCCGTCGGCTGTACGCACGGAACGGCTTCACGGAATGCCCGCCGTTTGCCGACTACACGCTGGACCCCAACAGCGTGTTTATGGAACTGCGGCTCTGACAGAAAACTGCCCGCCCAAACTGCGCGGCCCGGTGCCATACTTTTGCCATGGATTCTTCCTCAGTCGGGGGAACGCGCGGCGTCGTGGCAGTGGTGGGCGCAACCGGACGGCAAGGTTCCGCCGTGGTTCGCCACTTGCTGCAGGACGGGTGGCAAGTGCGCGCTCTAACACGCAATCCGTCCAGCGCCGCTTCCCTGGCACTCCGCGAGTCCGGTGCATCAATCCAGCGCGCCGACGCTGAGGACATCTCCTCCCTCCTGCCTGCCTTTGCCGACGCCCATGGCGTGTTCAACGTCCAGAACCCCATGACCAGCAGCGCAGACGCCGAGGTTCGGCAAGGGCGCAACGTAGCTGAGGCAGCGGCACAATCAGGCGTCCAGCACGTGGTTTACGGCGCTGCCGGAGTGGGCGACGTGGAAACGGGCGTCGGCTCGTGGGATTCAAAGCTGGTAATAGCGCAAGGCTTCCACGAAAGGGGCCTGCCCCTTACCGTGCTCCGGCCGATGGCGTTTATGGAGCTCATGACGGACAAAAAGTACTATCCACAGCTCTCCACCTGGCAGGTCATGCCAAAGCTGATGGGCCCGTCAAGGCCCGTAGGCTGGCTGTGCCTCGATGACCTGGGAGCCATTACAGCACGCGTGTTTGCCGCACCCGAAAGGTGGGGCGGCACGGTCCTCAGTTTGGCGGCCGATGTTCAGTCAATCGATCAATGCCGCAACATCTGGGCAGAACGGACCGGGCGGAAACCCCATGGATTCCCTATTCCGGTCCCGCTCTTTGAGCGATTCGTTGGAACGGACCTGACGACGATGTGGCGGTGGCTGCGCGCGAACCGGTTCGACATAAGCACGCAGCAGACCCGCGAAATTCTGCCCGATGCATTCACAGTCAGGCAGTGGGTGGACCGGACGTTGGCTGGCTAGCACCGGGCCCGGTTTCGACAGGCCCAACCACCGTTAGAGCTCCGGTGCCTGCTCCTCGGGCAGCGCGCCCTCGTCTTCCGGGTGCCGTTTAAGGTTGAGCAGCGCGAGCGTCAGCCCTCCCCAGACCGTGAGTATGGCGATGATCATCATGGCAATCGCAACAGGTGTCACAGTGCCGTCTCCTTTGCTTCTGCTTCCACCACTGAGTCGTATTCGGGATCGTGGTGGGCCTTGGATTTGCGGCTCCAGGGGATGAAGGTCAGCACTACGGCCAGGACCACCAGGCCGCCGGCCATGCCCCAGCCGAAGATGCCCACGAACCAGTCGGGATAGCCCTCATAGGTGGTGGAGATCTTGCTGATGAATTCGTTAGCCACCATGTAGATCAGCGCCAGGGGCACAACGCCGGCCACCAGCACCATCCAGCCACGCCGCATCTTGATAGTGGAAATCCTGTTCAGGTGCCCGGACAGCAGCGGCAGCTTCCGCAGGAACCACGCGATGATCACCACGGTCACCAGCGCCCCCAGCGTGATCCCGAAGCTGTTCACGAACGCATCGGAGGTATCCAGCAGGTACAGGCCGGTCGCCGTCGGGAAGAGCGCGAGGGAGACAACAGCGACGAGGCCGCTGACAATAACAGAGGTCCTGACGCGGCCCCAGCCCAGCTTGTCCTGCACCGCTGAGACGATGACTTCCAGGACGGAGATCAGGGATGTGACGCCCGCGAACACCAGCGAGCCGAAGAACAGCACGCCCATCAGTCCGCCGAACGGAGCCTGCGAAACGATGGTCGGGAACGCGACGAACGCCAGGCCGATTCCCTGTGTCACCACATCGTTGACTCCCGCACCGGCGGCCTGCGCCATAAATCCGAGGGCCGCGAAAACGCCGATTCCGGCGAGGATCTCGAACCCTGAGTTAGCGAAGGCAACCACCATGCCTGAGCCCGTCAGGTCGGTCTTGCGCTTCAGGTAGGAGGAGTAGGTCACCATAATGCCGTAGCCCACGGACAGCGAGAAGAAGATGTGCCCGTACGCGGCAGCCCACACTCCAGGATCGGCGAGCGCGGACCAGTCGGGGGTGAAGAAGGCGTTAAGGCCCTGGGCGGCACCGGGCAGGAAGAGTGATTGGACCACCAGGAGGAGGAACATCACCACCAGAAGCGGCAGCAGCACCGAGTTGGCGCGTGAGATTCCCTTCCGGATTCCCGCCACCATAATGACGATCACCGCCACCCAGATCAGCAGCAACGGGAAGAAAACGGACGGCACGTAGCTGAAGCCGAGCCCCGGGGCCTCGGCGAGCTGGAGGAAGTCCCCGAAGAAGTAGCCCTCGGCGTCGTCGCCCCAGGCCTCAGTGAAGGAGAAGATGGTGTACATCAGGGACCAGGCAATGATCACCGCGTAGTAGGCGGCGATCACGAAGCAGACCAGCACCTGCCACCAGCCCAGGGGTTCGGCCGCCCTATGGAGCCGCCGGTACGCCAGCGGCGCCGAGCCGCGGAACTTATGGCCCACGGCGTAGTCCAGGAACAGCAGCGGGATGCCCGCCGTCAGCAGTGCGACCAGGTACGGGATCAGGAACGCCCCGCCGCCGTTGTCATAGGCGATGTACGGGAAGCGCCAAATGTTCCCCAAACCCACCGCCGAGCCGATGGCGGAAAGGATGAAGAGCCGGCGCGAGGAGAACGTTTCGCGCTTTAGTGGTGCTGTTGCGTTCCGTGGGGATGAGCTGCTCATAACTGGGGACTCTACTTCGTATCCTCTGTTGCGCGGAAGTCCTGCCCCCGGAAGAAGCGGACGACGGCGGAACCTCCCGCCGCCGTCCTCTTCTGTTTGGTGCCTATCCGCTGAACGGAACCTTTTCCCAGCTCAGGACGTCGGCGCCGCGTGCGCTGTTGCCGGACACAGCGAACCGGACGTAGTTCGTGGCGTTGGCGGAGCCGTCCACGGTGATGCGCTGAAGGTCATCCGCTGCGGGCTGGCCGTAGATTTCCAGCCACGGCGAGCCTTCTGCCAGCGGCTGGTCCTCGGCGAAGACGTGGCTGTCGCCGTTGATGAGGTAGACGGGGCGGTCGAAGCCGTTGGTCTCTTCGACGATGGCGGCCACGATCTCCCGGAATCCTGAGACGGCTTCCGGGTTGGCGGTGGCCGCAGCGAGCTGCGAAGGATCGAACATGTCCGCCTGCGTCATCAGCACCACGGCACGGTCGTTGCGGCGTTCGGCGTCGGCGAAGGTTTCACGGATCTGGGCCAGGGCTGCGTCCGTACGGTGCTCCACCTCAGCCAGCTGCTCAGCCGTGGGGGCCGTTTCGCCCAGGCCGGTCCACGGCTGGCGGGAGTTGTTGCTGCCCTGGATGTTCACCACGGAGAAAGCCACCCTGTTCTGGGTGAAGCGGACGTTCTCCGGCAGGCCGAGGCTCTCCTGGGTCTTGACCGGCATGTTCTCCCCGAGCGTTTTGCCAGGTTCGTTGAAGAACATCGCGCGCAGGGTGTCCAGCCGCTCCAGCGGGTTGTACGCACCGTTGTTGGTGCGGTGGCAGTCCACCCATTCGTTGTCGCCCGGGGTGAACACCAGAGGGTGCTCGAAGGTGTCGAACTGGGAGCGGATCATGGCGAAGTATTCGTCCGAGCAGACGGTGGAGCCGTTCTTGATGTCGCCCACGTGGCTGACGAACTTCAGCGTTTCATCCGCGTTGATGTCCTGGATGCGGGACGGGAACTTGGCGATTTCGGCCGCGCCGTAGGGGATGTCGCCGATGACGCCGAAGGTGAAGGCCTGACCGTCAGCGGCGCTGGCGCTGGAGGTGGCGGCCTCGGTGGTGGAGGGCTGGGCGCTGAGGAACTGCTGCAGCGCCGCGAGATCGTCGGTGTTGATGTGGTCCACTCCGGCCTGGTGCAGCTCGGTCCACACGGCATCGCGGGCGGGACCGGCCTGGTCCGGAGTAGCCCAGAAACGGACGCGGTAGCCGGCGGCGTGCGCCTCTGCCACGTACGTGTGCAGCCTGGCGCGCTCGGCTTCCGGCATGGGGCCAACGCCCTGCCAGGTGAACAGCCTCGTCCAGTTGTCACTGACCAGGGGCATGAGCCCGGCGGGCATTCCCGACGCGAGGTCCCCGGAGCGTCCGTCGTAGAACGCGAACCGCTTGTCCATCGCCTGCATGGTGGCGAGCGGCCGGTTGCCGCTGACAACAGCGGTGACCGGGCCGGTTTTGGTGGTGCCGTTGCTGTAGCGGCTCATGATGGCGGGGTGCTCGCCGAGTTCCTGCTCGATCGCCGCGTAAGTGCTTTCGGCGTCGCTCTTGATGTCGATTAGCAGCTGCAGACTGCCGTCCCACTGCGGGTAGACGCTGTGTCCCTGCTGGCGCACCAGTTCATCGAGGGGATCAAGGTACAGGCTCTCCAGGGTGACGCCGGGCTGGACGTCCTGGCGGTCGTGGGCCACCAGCAGTTCGCCGTCCACCAGCCACACGTCAGCCTCGACGCTGGTGAAGCCGTGTTCCAGTGCGTCAAACAGCGGACGGTCGTGCTCGTAGTCGTTGTGGGCGTGAGCCTGGGCCAGGGGCTGGCCAAGGTCGGGCGAATCGGCGGGTGCCGCCGTCGCGGGGACGGCAATTCCGGCCAGCGACGTGGCGGCCACCAGGGCGGTGATGGCGCTTTTCAGCAACACAGGTTCTCCTCGGGTTGGGGTGCCTGAAAAGACTTTCAGCCGCGGGAGAACAGTGGTGGGTGTTCGGGTTTCTGCCGGGTGAACTCCCGGTCACACAAAGCAAGAGGTGAGGGTACGACGGCGGCAACCTCCCGCCGTCGTACCCTTGCCTTTTGGTGCACTGCTACTTGGGTTCGTCCTGAACCCTGCGGATCAGCCGGTAGATCTGGGACCTGAGTCCACCGAATTCCGGCCTTTCCTTCGTTGAAATCTGATCCCGTTCTGTGCCCAGATCCACGGAAATGATGTCCGCGACGCTGGCGGGTTTGCCGGATAGGACAAGGACCCGGTCCGAAAGATAAACAGCTTCGTCGATGTCGTGAGTAACCAGGACAATGGTGATGCCGAGGTGCTCCTTGACCTGGAGAGTCAGGTCCTCAAGGTCTGCGCGCGTCTGGGCATCGACGGAGGCGAATGGCTCATCCATGATGACAACACTCGGCTTGTAGGCTAGGGCGCGGGCAATGGCCACGCGCTGCTGCATGCCGCCGGAAAGCTCCCACGGGTACATCGCCCCGGACCCTTCCAGGCCCACTTCCTTGAGCGCCTGTTCAGCTCGGGCGTTGCGCTCCTTACGGGGAATCCCGGCAGACCTCAACGGGAGCGTAATGTTATCGCGCGCAGTCAGCCATGGCATCAGGGACCGTGAATAGTCCTGGAACACGACGGCCATTTCAGCAGGCGGTTCCACCACCTCTGAACCCTTCAGGAAAACGCCGCCCTTCGTTGGCCGGCGAAGCCCGGCCAGGCACTGCAGAAGCGTCGTTTTTCCTGCTCCGGACGGGCCCACGATGCACAGGAACTCCCCCGCACGAATGTCCGCCGACAGGTGGCTCAGGATCTGCTTTTGTCCGTACGAGAAGGAAAGGTCCCGTATCTCCAGGATCGTCCGGGTGCCTGCCTCAGGCCGCAAATCGGTCTCTTCGGTGATCATGACGATCCTCCCTGCTGGTGCTTAACCATGTTGTGATGCCAGCGCAGGACCCTGCCTTCTAGGGTGCGGAATCCTACGTTGAGCAAATATCCAAAAATTCCCAGGACGAGCAGGCCCGTCCACATATCGATGATCCTGAACGTCTGCTGCGCGTTACGGATGAAGTAGCCGAGCCCACCCGGCGTTCCAAACATTTCCACTGCCACCATCACTGCTACAGAGATCGCAAGGGACGTCCGGGCGCCGGCAAACACTTGGGGCATCGCAGCGGGCAGAAAGACAAACCGGAAGTTGTCCATGGGCTTCAACCTGAATGACGCCCTCACAGAGTGAAGCGTGGGCTCGATGGACCGGACACCCTCGATCGTGTTCAGGACGATCGGCCACATGGAGATGAAGATGATCATGACAAGCTTCATGGCTTCACCTGTGCCGAAGAACATCATGGCAATGGGCAAAAGAGCTACACCTGGCATTGCCCGGACCACCTCGGTAATGGGCCGCGCTGCGACCTCGGCAGTCTTGAAACGTCCGAGGAGCAGCCCCAACAACACGCCGATGACGACTGCAAGGGTGAAGCCAAGGACCAGGCGCCCCAGACTGGGCAGCATGTCAGAGATGATGCCATCAAAAAACCAGATATCCGCGGTCTTGGCGAACACCGTCTGCGCCGGCGGAAAGTAAAACGCCGTGCTGTTGGCTGAGATCAACCACGCTGCAGCCAGCACCAGTACCGGCAACCATGAGTACCAAACGACTTTCTTCCAGTACTTGCCGCTGTTGCGGCGCCCCGTTTGCGGGTTTGCACTCATCGGTTCTTTCCTCTCACGGACGGATGCCACCACAGCAGCTTTTCCTGCAGCCATACGAGCGCCGCGTTTATAAGCAGCCCCAACAAGGCAGAGGCAATGACATAAGCGAACATCGTGACCGGGCGCTCGCTGAGCAGGGCGTTCTGGATGGAGGTGCCCACGCCGGGAGCCCCGCCGATCAGCTGGGCCGCAACGGTAACGAGCAGCGCAGCAGTGACAGCCAGGCGGATGCCCGGCCACACGAACGCCATGATGTCCGGGGCCAGGACAAACCTCAGCCGATCCAGGCGTGTCAGCCGGAAGGACCTCGACACCTGGAAAAGCAGCGGGTCCAGCTGCCGCCCGGCGTAGATGGACTGGATGAGGACGGGCCAGATACCGGCCATGGCTGCGACGACCACGACCATGGCAAAGCTGGGCCCCAGCACCAGAAGGGCAAGCGGAATCAGCGCAATGGCTGGAATTGTCCGAAGAAAGTCAATAAGGAAATGGGTGCTGACCGCCGCTCGGGGACTGCGTCCGAGGATGAGTCCCACAGGAATGCCAACGACGGTGGAGATCAGGAACGCCAGCATCCAGGCAAGGAAGGTGTCCCCCACCGATGCCCAGAATTCTGCAGTTCCGCCCAGCCGAACCAGCTCGAGGACAGTCTCAACAGGTTTAGGCATGCCCGCCTTGCCCGCCATGGACGTCAGAGAGAAGAGATACCAACACACGAAGAACGCGACAACTACGCCCAGCTGAAGCGCCCTGTCGCGCACTTTTCCTTGTCGTTTCGAGGAACCTACCGGGCTTGAAGTGTCGGCTTTGGCAACCGGAGTCTGGGAGTCCATCTGAGCGGTCACCGTCCTGCGGCGCTTCCGGCCACAACATCGCTGTCCTGGGGGACATCCGGGATATCCAGGTCCACCAACGCGGCAAATTGCTGGCCGCCAAAGAGGTCCCTGTCCAGCGGATGGCCATTGGGCACGTCGCGGGGAAAACTGACCTTTATCGCGTTCGCCGGAGCGTAATGGTAAATTTCCGCGTCCTCCGGCGAGATCCCGAACAGCCTGCCAATGAGCGCCTTGTCCAGTACCTGGGCGTTGACCACCCGCTGGAAAGTGCTCCGGTCCGGCAGCATGATGTCAATCGTCAGCATCCACGGGCCTGCATTCTTACTGCGGATCAGACGGGCAAGGGAGCCAAGCGTTGCCATGTCTACACCTCCTCATATCTGATTGAGTAAAGTTCCATGGGGTCATCCAGCTCCACGACGTGGTTCAGCACAAAGCTGTAGCTCGGTCCAAGATCGAAGTCATGCGGCGAGAACGGGAAAGCCAGGTTGGATACAAGCCCGTGCCACTGAGGTACCGCGTAGTGCAGGATCGTGTGGCTGAGCGTCTTGATGGCTGAGTTCGCCATCTCCTGGGTGGGCGCCAGCACGTCAATGAGCACGCCGGCCTCATGGTCATTTCCGAACTCCCGTGTTTCGTTCGCGCCCAGCACCGCATTGCGGCCGTAGACCCGGTATGTCACGCTGCACTGGTCCGCCAGCTCGTCGCCGAGACCCCTGCGGAGCGTGAAATCCGCGCCGCCTTTGGCTGCCTCGAACCATTTGTCGAAGTCCCGCAGGATCGTCGGGTCCGTAATGCCGCCGAGCGACGCCGAACGGTATCCCTGCAGCGCCGCGCCCTCCAGCTTCACGGTGTACGGGGCGGCGTCGAACCGGCTGCCCCACACCCGGACGGCCCGGTCCGACACTGCTTCGTAGCGGGCCTCCTTCAGGTTCATGATTCCGCCGGGTTCCACCATAACCACCGGATTGGACGTCTCGTACAGGGCATGGGCTGCGACGCTGAGGGGAGAACACGACTGTTCCGGGCTGACCGGTTCCAACTCGAAATATTCATCCGTCAGCGTGCAGATCATTCCCTCGGGCTTGACCATCTGTGTGACGGCGGCGCCGCCACACTCCATGATTTTGGCCGCATGCCAGGCCGGGCCCGGACTCATGCCCCGCATCAGGGGCACCGCCGCGATAAAAGCTGCATCACTGGATCGTCCGCCCAACACCACGTCGGCCCCGCCCTGCAGAGCTTCGATGAAGGGCTCCGGGCCCATCATCGCCACAATCCGATGAGTGTCGGTCAGGGTGGATTCATTGATGGGCGGAGCCGGCCGCAGTGGCTTGATGCGGCCTTCGCGGAACTTGCGGACCAACGTGGCGCGGTCCGGTTCGGACGGTATCAGCGCGGTCCTGAAACTGAGCTTTTCCTCCTCAGCGATCTCCCGGACTATCTCCCAGACACCCTCAAGGTTCTTGTTGCCTCCGCTGCCTCCGCTGGAGCCGACCAGCAGGGGAATATCCAATTGGCGGGTGGCCTTGATGAGCAGCCTGAGGTCCCGTTTCATTGCACCCCGGGACGTCAGGAAGTGGTCCTGCCCGAGGGCGCTTGGGCCGCCGTCGGTTGATCCCGAGTCCACGGCGATGAAGTCGAGGTCTGCGGTTAATGCGGCTGTGAAGTGTTCTTCAGTGAACCCTCCACCCAGTCCCCCGACGGGGACGAGGTATTTGAGACTTTTAGTCACGTGCTGATCTCCAATGACAGTGATGGGGTTCCAGGTCTCAGGACCCGATCCGGCGCTAGTACTGGATGAAAAGACCGCCCAGGTCCGGAACTTCTTCCTGCTTCAGGAGTCCAAAATCAACCATCCGGTCGACGGTGGACCTGGCGTCGTCCGCCTCAAATTCGTCCTCCGCGAAGAGCGGCAGGTGCAGTTTGCCGATCAGATCGGCCGGGAGATCAGTGAAGGTGGCGATGGCTTTGTCCGCCGCTTCGCGATCGGAGTTGGCCTTCGTGTTCGCCTCGAGGAGCGCGGACTGGAACGTCTCAGCCGTGTCCATGTTCGCCGCAATCCATTCCTTCTTGGCCACCATGCCATACAGCGGTGCACCTGGAAGGGCAGCATCGCTGGCAATGATGGAAATGACGTCGCCCTCTTCAATGGACTTGGTGGCTGTTGGCTCCGGAATGGTAGCGGCATCGATCTGTCCCTGGCGCAGGGCAGCCATTTGCTGCGGCCCTGGAATCGCAACCCAGTTCAGAGTCGAGGTGTCCACACCCTCTTCCTTCAACATCGTCTCGATGTCCAACCGCCCGGTGCCGTTGAGGCTGCTGGTGCCGATCGTCTTTCCGTTCATGTCTGCGGCGGATTTGATCGGTCCGGACTTCAGTACCAGCAGGTTTCCGAAACCAACAGTGTCGTCGGCCTTCTTCTCGGCACCTACGACGACGGGGGCCGCCACTGCGACCGGCATGCCCTGGCTCTGGGCGAGAATCGTATTGTGGACGTCACCAAACGCGTAGTCGAGGCTGCCCGACATGACCTGGGTGAGGCCCTCGGAGAGGGAGGTGATGGGCGTGATCTCTACCTCGAGGCCCGCGTCCTCGAAAATGCCCTCAGACAAACCGAGGTGCAGGGAGGTGCTGGTGAGTGACGCGGACGCCCCCACGCGGATGGTCTTCACCGAGTCACTGCTTTGTGCATCGGGCTGACCGGCAGGGGCACTGCAGGCGGCGGTGCCTGCGAGAAGGACCATTGCCAGGACTGCTGTGCCCCAGGTCCGCGTTGACCGGCGGGACAAAATGGAAGTAGCTGCGATTGCCATTGTGGGCCTCATTCATTCATGAACGGTGTTTGTGACGTTCGTCATAGGTAAACGCCTATCAATAGCCTGAGGACACCATCCGTATTTGTCAAGGTACGAGTTCTGGATAATTTCATAACGAAACGATCTTCTGCCCATCGAAGACCCGAGGTTCAGGCAAAGGTGCGGTTGAGAAAAAATGAAACGGTCCTACTACGGATGATTGCATTACAGGACTAATCGATGGGACAATGGCGAAATGACAAAACCAGATTCCGCCGAGAACGTTGACAACGTGCCCACGCCACAGTCCCTAGCGGAAGCAGACCTGGCCAACGACTTCTGGTTTGTGCTGGTCAAGCTGCGCGCCCGCATGAGGACCATGATGGATACGGACAAGTGGCTGGAGGAGTTGGGCCTGAACGCCAGGACATACTCGGCACTGTCCCTGGCGTGTACTGGGATTGGTCCCTCCCAACGCGAACTGGCCGGCTTCCTGACTTTGGACGCCCGTCAGCTCGTTTACGTCATGGATGACCTGGAGGAATCAGGCCTGATTGAACGCAGGGCGCACTCCAAAGACCGAAGGCTCAATGCCATCTACGCAACCGATCGAGGCCGGGAACTCTATGCCCGCGCCCGGAAGATCGTGCAGGAACGTGAGAACCTCACGCTTGCGCCCCTGACGGACTCTGAGCGGACTTTCATCCTGAAGTACCTCAAGGAGCTTGCCTTCCAAGGCGGGGACCAATAATCCACCGGAGACGCGCCGCCACAAGCTTGAATGCTCCATTCACGAAAGAGGGAACCATGACAACTGTCTCCACCCGGATCGCCGAAGTTCTCGTTGACCACGTGGAAGAGGTGTTTGCCCTCATGGGCAACGGCAACGCGTACTTTGTGGACGCTCTCTCCCGCAGCCCCTTACGCGTAGTGGCGCTCCGTCACGAAGCTGCCGCCGTCGCGTCCGCAGATGCCTACCATCGCATCACACGCAAGCTCGCCGTCGCGACGACGACGTACGGTCCCGGCTACACGAACACCATCACGTCCCTAATTGAGGCCGCACAGTCAAGGACCCCGCTCCTGGTAGTGGTAGGCGATGCCCCCACCACCGGCCTTCGCCCCTGGGACGTCGACCAGTCGGCGATGGCAGCCATCGCAGGCGTCCGCACGTTTACCGCAACGGTGGACACTCCGGGCGCCACAACCCTCGAAGCCATCCATTGGGCACTTGCCGAGCGGCGGCCGGCAGTCCTTGCCATCCCCTATGACGTCGCATCCGCTGACACTGCGGAAGTCCTCACAAGTACGGCGCTTCCACCCCTCCCTGCCCCACCGGCAGCCCCCATCGAGGACCTGAAGCGTGTAGCGGATCTCCTGGCCAACGCCCAACGTCCGCTGGTTCTCGCCGGCCGTGGCGCCCGGGAAGCCGCCGAGTCGCTGGGATCACTCGCGGACGCAGTCGGGGCCCTGACCGTTGCTTCGGCACCCGCCCACGGAATCTTTGCGGGCCGCTCCTATGACCTCGGAGTCTGCGGTGGCTTCGCATCAGAAGCTTCTGCCCGGCTCATTCGCCAGGCGGACGTTATTTTTGCTGTCGGGGCAAGCCTGAACCAGTTCACCACCAGCTTCGGCCATGCCTTTGATCCCGAGGCCACCGTGGTCCAGGTCAATCTGATTAATGGCCCGACCAACCCGCGGGTTGACCTGTCCCTGATGTCTGATGCCCGGGTTGCCGCTACTGCGCTGCTCGATATGGTTCCGCACCACGATGGACCCCGCTGGGCGGGGCAGGCCGAGGAAGCAGCCGGTTCCCGGACCCACCTAGACCGGGAGGAGGGCGAAGAGTTCGGGCCCGACGGCCGCCTTGACCCGCGCCCACTCATGCGCCGACTCAACACGATCCTGCCCGCCAACCGGCAGTTGGTGTCCGACGGCGGCCACTTCATTGGTTGGGCCAACACCTATCTTGATCTGCCACGCCCGGACTCCATAACACTGGTAGGTACCATCTTCCAATCCATCGGATTGGGGCTGCCCTCCGCGACCGGAGCGGCAATAGCCCGCCCCGATGACACCATCGTGGTTGTTGTGGGGGACGGTGGCGGGCTCATGGGGCTGCCCGACCTCGATTCACTCATCCGCGCAGCAAACTCAGCCATCGTTCTTGTTTTCAACGACGCCGCTTACGGTGCTGAAGTACACCAGTATGGTTCCCAGGGCCTGTCCCAGGCCATCATGCAGATCGACCAAGTGGATTTTGCCACCGTTGCCCGAGGGTTCGGCGCTTCATCCGCCGTCATCAATACCCTTGAGGACCTCACGGAACTCGAAGCCTGGATCGGCAAGGGAGCACAGGGAACCTTCGTGGCGGATCTTCGCATCAGCCAGAAGGTCATTGCCCCGTACATCCAGGAGATCATTGAGCTCACGCTCAAGAAGTGACATCTGGGCGGGACGCGCCTTTACCGTGCGCGTCCCGCCGAAACCGTTGCTACAGTCCCACACCTTTGGTGATTCGACCGGCAAGTCCGCCAAGTGCCCTCCCATGTGCAGCAACAGCGTCGGTGGCCGAGGCTGCATCCCCCAGCTCCAGTGCGTCGACGATGTCACGAAGATATGAATGTCCGCAGAGATCAGCCCATCCGGTGATGGTGGCAGTCCCCCATACCTGGGAAATGCTGTAGCGGTAGTTCGCGTTGCTCAGCGGCAAGGATCCAGCAATCTTGGCCACGTCGGCATAAAACGCGTCGCACTCCACCAGATACTCAACCAGGGCGCCGTCGATCCGCAAGGAATCCAGCGTCCCCAGGTGAGCCCTCATCGCAGCTATGTGGGCCGGCACAATCTTGCTGGAGTGCGCTTCAATGATTCCCATCGCCAAGCCTGTGCGCACCTCAAGCAACCGTTGGATCGTCTCCACCGGAAGCAATGCCACGGCGTAGGCACCATCGCCTACACGCGTCACGAGGCGCTCCGCGCCCAAGCGGATCAGTGCGTTGCGGACATGTTCCTGCTGCCCGCCAAGTTCCTCGGCCAGTTCCTGCATGTCCACAGCCGTCCCCACCGGTGCACTGCGGCTGAGAACCCAGCTTCGAACCTTTTCGTAGGTTCCGTTCTCATCGGACCTGTCCAAACGCCCAAACTTGCCACGGAAATAGGTAAGGGGAAGCCCCGGATGTTCGGTTGCCCCAAGAACCTCAGCCAGGAATACCGTGTGGGTTCCCCCGCGCACGGTCTCCACGGTCCGGCACACGATGGTCGCCAATGCTCCATCAACGACCGGCATTCCGAGCGAGTCATGGTGTGCCACTCCCTCAAACTTGTCCTCGCCCTTTCTGGCGAACTGCATCGCAACGGCCTCCTGGCCCTCCGCCAGAATGTTGACGGCGAAACCACCGGCCGCTTGAACCATGTCATGCGTGTGGCTGGATTGATTGAGGCACATCAACATCATCGGGGGATCCATTGACAGCGAGGACACTGCCGACGCCGTAGAGCCCCCCGTCTTCCCGTCAACCTGCGTGGAGATGACAGTGACGCCGCTGGCAAAGTGGCCCACCACGGAGCGGAAAACGGCTTGGTCCGCAAGAACCTGCTCAACGTTCCCGGATGTTTGAGAGCTTGACATCGGATGTTCCTTTCAGTGTGCTTGTGACCTATACCATTCTGAATCCAGATCATCTAATAATGCAACCGTTTCCTGCTCGCACATTCAGGCTGGCTGGAGCACTGACGACCTATGCCCCTCCCCGAGCACTCGGAATAGCATTGTCAGCCAACGTAGACCGTGGTAAAAAGAAACAATCTCAATATGAAATGGCATGAGATCGCCGGGCTGCAACGATGCACTCCTCTCCCCGCCATTTCCAGCAGAAAGGACTGAACATATGTCTGCAACACAGCCAAAGCGGCAGATGGCCCTGACCATGTTCCTCATTACAGCTGGCTACCACTACGACAGCTGGCGCATGGAAGGGAGCCGGGCCGAGGAATGGGGCCAGCTCAGCCTTGTTGCCGACATGGCCAAGAAAGCGGAGGCAGCCAAACTGGATGCCCTCTTCCTGGGTGACATCGCCTCTGCGGGAAAGGTCCCCGGCTCCGACCCCACAGTCTCCGGCCACTACGAGCCCATCAGCACGCTCTCGGCTTTGGCCGCCGTCACCAATCGGATCGGGTTGATCGGGACGGCTTCCACCACTTTCCTGCCACCCTTCGCCGTGGCCCGCCAGTTCAGCGGCCTTGACTCCTTGAGTGGCGGCCGCGCCGGATGGAATATCGTCACGTCCAGCACAGGCGAGCGCAACTTTGGATTCGACACCATGCCGTCAGGTGAAGAGCGCTACCGCATGGCAGACGAATTTGTTCAGGTCGCCACCGAGCTGTGGGACAGCTGGAGCGACGACGCGGTCCTGAACGATCGCAAGAATGGCGTGTGGGCTGACCACAAGAAGATTCGGGCCCTCAACCACCGGGGCGAATTCTTCTCCGTCGAAGGGCCCATCAACATGCCCCGGTCGCCCCAGGGGCGCCCCGTCATGGTTCAGGCTGGCTCATCCGAAGCGGGCATGACGGTCGGCGCCAAATGGGCGGATGCCATCTACACGACGCAACCCCACAAGGCTCCTGCCATCGAGTTCTACAACGCCTTCAAGCAGCGTGTAGCGGCCGCCGGCCGCAGTCCCGGGCACGTCAAGGTCATTCCGGGCATCGTCCCGATCGTGGCTGAGACGGAGAAGGAAGCGATCGAACTGCAGAACACCCTTGCTGACCACGTGAACATGGACGCCGGGCGCCGGTTCGTGGCCACCCGCCTGGAAATGGATCTGTCCCAATTCGATCTGGATGACCATATTCCTGAGTCGATGTTTGTTGGGCCCAAGATCGAGAGCCGGAGCCGGTACGAAGTGTTCCGCTCACTCGCAGTGGACAAGGGATATTCCATCCGGGAGCTCATCGTTGAGAATGCCCGTGGCCATGGCCATCACTGGGTGACGGGTACGCCGTCGAAGATCGCAGACATCATGATCGATTGGTTTGATTCGGGCGCCTGTGACGGATTCAACCTGAATTCACCTTTTGTCCCCGGTGGCCAGTCGCTGATCCTGGACCTCCTCGTTCCGGAGCTTCAGTCCCGCGGCTACTTCCGCGAGGAATATGAGGGCGCCACACTGCGCGACCACTTCGGCATTCCGCGCCCCGGCGCTTGGGACACGCAGCCTAATATGAGCGCGGCAAGGTAGGGAAGCAGTTGCAGTTTCATCGTTTCGGTTATGAGTCCGGGGATCCGCGCGTCAGGCCTGCGGCGGGCACCGGCATCAATCGGCGGGCCGGGATTCCGGATACCGTTGACGTGTTGATCGTAGGCACAGGTCCGGCCGGCATGCTCGCAGCCGCGCAGTTGGCCCAGTTCCCGGGAGTAACGACGCGCATTGTTGAACGCCGGCCCGGACGGCTCGCGATTGGGCGGGCCGACGGAATACAGTGCCGGACCGTCGAAACGTTCCAGGCCTTCGGATTTGCCGAAAGGATCATCGCAGAGGCATACCACATTGAGGAGACGGCCTTCTGGAAGCCGGATCCTGCCGACTCCTCGCGCATCATCCGTTCGGCCCGCACTCCGGATGATGCAACTGGAATGAGCGAATTCCCCCACCTTGTGGTTAACCAGGCAAGGGTTCTGGACTACTTCGCCGAGGCGATGGCCAACTCCCCTGCCAGAATGCAGCCTGACTACGGCTTGGAGTTCCAAGGACTCGAACTGGCCGACGAAGGCGATTACCCGGTGACGGTGACGCTGCGCCATACGGCCGGGCCACGTGGGGGAGAGGATCGCGTAGTCCGTGCCAAGTATGTGATCGGCGCGGATGGTGCCCGCAGCAAGGTCCGGGAGTCTATTGGCTGTACGCTTTCGGGCGACCAGGCCAATCACGCCTGGGGCGTGATGGACGTGCTGGCCGAAACCAACTTTCCCGACGTGCGGCTTAAATGCGCCATCCAGTCCGGCAGTGGCGGCAGCATTCTTCTCATCCCCAGGGAGGGCGGACACCTGTTCCGGATGTACGTGGACCTGGGAGAGGTGGACCCGAACGATCACGGTGCCGTGCGCAATACTTCCCTTGAAGAAATCATCCACAAGGGCCAGGAGATCCTCCGTCCCTACACACTCGAGGTCCGCGACGTCGCCTGGCACAGTGTCTATGAGGTGGGCCACCGGCTGACGGACCGGTTCGACGACGTTCTTCCGGACCAGCGCGGCCAACGCACACCACGCATATTCATCGCCGGGGACGCATGCCACACGCACAGCGCCAAGGCCGGCCAGGGTATGAACGTCTCCATGCAGGACGGCTTCAACCTCGCCTGGAAGCTGGGCCACGTGCTGGAGGGACGCAGCCCGGAAAGCCTGCTCACCACCTACTCCGAAGAACGCCAGGTAGTGGCCCAGAACCTGATCGACTTCGACAAGCAATGGTCCAGCATGATGGCCAAGAAACCCGAGGAGTTCGCGTCCCCTTCTGAGCTGGAGGACTTCTACGTCAGCACTGCAGAATTCCCTGCAGGCTTCATGACCCAGTACGCTCCATCCATCCTCACGGCTGAGTCTGCTTACCAGCATCTTGCCACCGGCTTCCCCCTTGGCAAACGGTTCAAGTCCGCCCCAGTTCGACGGGTCGCGGATGCCAACCGCGTCCATCTCGGCCACCACGCCTCCGCCGACGGTCGGTGGCGCATCTACGTCTTCGCCGACGCGGCCGCACCCGGGTCCGGTGCCCCGTCAGCCGGCGCCGACTTTGCAGAGTGGATGGAAACGGCGAGTGATTCGCCATTGGCTGCAACGCCGTCGGGCGCTGACCCTGACGCCTGGTTCGATGTGAAGGTGATCTATCAGCAGCACTACGCGGACATTGACATCAACGTGGTGCCGGCAGTGTATAGGCCACAGGTTGGCCCGTTCCGGCTTACTGACTATGAGAAGGTCTATGCCGCCGATTCCTCAGCAGACATCTTCGAGCTTCGCGGACTGAGTCGCGACGGCGTGGTTGTGGTGGTACGCCCGGACCAGTACGTGGCGAACGTCCTTCCCCTAACCGCCACGGCTGAACTTTCCGCGTACTTCGATTCCCTCCTTCTGCGCAGCGGAACGCGCCAGCAGAGCCGGGGATAATGGGCGTCTAACTCGGAACGGCGCCGGCATCCTTCCTCCGCTCAGGTTCCGGGGATGGAACTTCCCCCGATCCCTCGTCCGACTGGATACCATGCCATCATGAGCACCCGCGATACTCCCGCGCAGGTCGGCGATCTTCCGCCTATTGGACGCCCGGCGAACTCTGCGCTCATCCGAGCAGGCATCACCTCGTTGACTCAGGTTGCTGCCTGCAGCCGCAGCCACCTCCTGGCCATGCACGGCGTGGGTCCCAAAGCTATCCGGATTCTGGAAGCCGCACTCGAAGCCAAGGGGCTGCGGTTCATCGACTGACCCACTCCTACGGAAGCTGCTTGTCCGGGTCCGGTCGGCGGAACCTCCCGCCGTCGTCCGCTTCCGTTCTATGACTGGCCGGCGGCTTTCTTGACGATCTCCGCGATCATGGCTTCCTCGGCCGCACCCAGTTCGGTGACGGCCCAGCTGGTGGGCCACATGTTTCCGTCGTCCAGGGCGGCATCCTCCTGGACACCCAGGGTGGAGTAGCGCGTCCCGAACTTTGCCGCTGCCTGGAAGAACAGAACCACTTTGCCGTTCGAGTTGGCCCAGGCAGGCTGCCCGTACCAGGTCTTCGGAGCCAGTCCCGGGGCAACCTCGGTGACGATCGCGTGGATCCGTTCCGCGATGACGCGCTGGTCATCCGGCATCTCGGCGATCTTCGCCAGCAGGTCCTCGAGGGCGACCGCCGCCTTTTTCCCGCCCTTCTCCGCACGCAACTCTGCCGCGCGCTCCTTCATTGCATCCCGCTCCACCTCGGTGAAGCCTCCTGACCCGCTCACGTTCATGGTCCCCTTTCATGGTGATGGATTCCCCGAGTCTAGACCGGGCCCGATATGCGGGAAGCGTGGTCTCGACTTGCCCGAGGGATCCGGTTCACCGACTGACCGACTCCTACGGAAGCTGCTTCGCCGCGTCCGGCCGCCTGCCGATCCTGTAACCTGCCCAGAAGGCCAAAATAAGCAGACCAACGACGGCAACTGCAAGACCGATCTGCGTCCCCTGGCTCACGAATGCCACACCGTCGCCTATAAAGACCTGGTTGCTTAACGGCGCGTACGCGAACCAGCCGAAGCTGCCAGTTTCGTTTTCGTTGCTCTTCGCGACCACAACGCCAACAAGCACTGTAATGAGGCCGACGGCGGGCAAGATAGCGGCGCGAAGACGGCCTGGCTTCGGCGCTTTGTGTTCCCTGAATGTGTTGTCCTGTTCCCCCATGCGTGTGAGTCTAGCCGGGCTAAGGGACCGTTCGGTTGTTGAACATAGAGGCAGAAAAATATCCAGGCCGGGATCGGAGCAATTTTCTTCGGCGTCCAAAGTGCGACATGCTGCTGAGATGGCTCACCGGACTCCCAACCATGTAAAACGGCGGCTGGCATGGCTCGGCTTTGGGTTCCTGATCGGGATGCTTACCCTCGGGATCAGATACCTGGTCGGAGACTCACAAAACGCACTCAGCGCCGCAGTAACGGTACTGATACCAACTACCGCAGCATTCTTTGCGTCTCTCATCCCGGCAAACGGTAGCAACAAAACATAAGGACGTGCTCGCGATCTTCACGAACATCGACCGACCGTAGCCGCCCGAACTCAAGGGACTCAACCGGCTTGGGGCTCGACCACCGGGATTGTTCAGTAGCCGTCGCCAGCGGGCCGCAGGGAGGTGATCATCCGTTTGATGTCCTTGTACTCCGGGGTGTCCGCATACTTTTCAGCCAGTTCCAGGTACGGCAGGGACTGGTCGCCCGGCGTCTGGTTGTTCTCCGGGTTGTAGAAAGCCCCGAACATGGCCGCGTTCGGCGGCCAGGTGAAGAACTGGAAGATGGCGCACGCTGAATCCCCGGCGGGCAGCGGGCCTGAAGTGATGCCGTAGGCCGCCGCTGGGGTGTCCGCCGGACCGGGCTGGGCGGCGTTCCCTCGGGTTTCGTAGATGAACCTCGGCACGGCCCCGCCCTGCGCCATTGCAGGAAGCTCCTCGGTTTCCAGAACCGAATACGGGTATTTCTCCGTGCACGTTGATCCGGTGGCCATGTTGGTCCGCAGCGTGGCAAGCGGCTTGCCCGCCGCGTTGCGCACCTCCGCGAAGGCACCGCCGCCTTCGGCCAGTTCACCGGCCGGATCCTGGACGGTCCACGCGGCCGGAAGGTCGAACACCAAGGTGCCGTCCGCCGTCGTGAACGTTGTCCACGGTTCCTGCTGCTGAACGGTTCCGGTCGGACTTGGGGCGGGTGCCGTCGTCTGGGACTCGGCCGCCGTTGTTGTGGGCTCCGGTGTTGCTTGTGGCGTGCCCTGCTGGCCGCAGCCGGCGAACAGAACCGCCATGAGAACAACTGCGGGAACCACGACGCCGGACGATGCTTTTCTGCGCATCTCACCCTCCTGGGCCAGGACTTAGTCCTTCCATTGTGGAGCCGTACGGAACCGCCGGATCCGTCGCCGGCGTCATTGGCGCCGAACCGTTGCGTGGGATAACGGAAGGTACCGGGCTGTTCCGGGTCCGGGGTCTCGACAAGCTCGACCACCGGGCCCAGGTCTCGACAGGCTCGACCAACGGTGTTGCATAGGCCAGACTGGCGTTATGGGGGAATTGAATGCAGTTGAGACCGTCCAGCAGCAGAACGAAGCGGCGGAACGGCAAAAGGCGCGACGCCGACGGTGGGGTTGGGCGCTGTCATTGTCACTGCCACTGCTCACGGCCGGTGCGGCTGCCTACCTGTTCTTCACACCCGTGGATCCCAACCAGGGCGTGCGGTGCTATTACGAGGCCGACCTCTCAGCCATCCGTCCCCTCGACAGCGGGGCGGCGTTGCCGCCATACGTTGTGGTGGGTGACAGGGAAACCGGGGCGTCAGACGCTCTCCGTCTCTGCGCCGACGTGTGGAAGGAGGGCACGATGGGCCCGAATCCCGCGATCCCAGTGCCGGAACTGACCGCCTGCGTGGTGGACGAAGCCATCGCCGTCATTCCCGGCCGCCCGGACGTGTGCGCCGGGCTCGGTCTCGAGAAGCTCGACTAGCGGGGGCTCGCCCAGCGGGTCTCGACAGGCTCGACCACCGGGGGCCTCGACACACTCGACCACAACTAGCCCGTCGGCTGCAGCGACGCCACCAGCGCCGGCAGGTCCTTGACCCCGTCCAGAATGGCGAGGTTCGGGCACTGGCCCAGCGCATCGGCGTCGAGCTTTCCGGTCAGCACCCCCACGCCCATCACGCCGGCATTGGCGGCGGCCTGCAGGTCATTGACCGTATCCCCCGCCGCGATCACGGCGCTGACGTCCATCACCCCTGTCCGTTCCATGGCGCGGTGGATCATGTGCGGTGCGGGGCGGCCGCGGGGCACCTCGTCAGAGGTTACGACGGCGTCCAGCAGCCCGCCGCCGCCCACTTCCCAACCGAGGGTGGCCAGGATGGGATCGGCAACATCGCGGGAGAACCCGGTGGTCAGCGCCACCTTGATGCCGCTGGCCTTCAATGAGCGGAGGGCCTCTTCCACACCGTCCAGGGGCACGGGCGGGTTGGCGGCATAGAAGCCGGCCAGGATTTCCCGAAACCGCCCAAAGGTGCGCTCCACCAGCGCGGCATCGGCCCGGACGCCGCCCAGTTCCAGCAGCGCCGCGATCGCCTCGGTCTTGTCCGCACCCATCCAGGCCTGCAGGTTTTCAGCACTCACCTGCGCGCCGGCCTCCACCACGGAATCTTCCAGGGCACGGTACACATCACCGTGCTCGTCAATGGTGGTGCCGGCCATGTCGAGGGCAACAAGTTCAATCATGTGGGTGGTCCTTAAGCGCTGGTGGGCACGCGCACCAGGTTGGCGCGGTGATCATTGGTGTTTTCGATGGTGAAGTTGGTCAGCCCGGGAACGTAACGGTCATCGGAGAACTCGATTGGTTCCCCGGCGGCGGAGGAGGTCACGCGCCGTTCGCGGAGCAGGGGTGAACCAGGTTCGACGCCGAGGAGTTCCGCATCGAGCTCATCCGCCGCAACAGCGTCAATGGTGTGCCGGCCGCGGCTCAGGTCCACACCGCAGCTTTTCAGGAAACTGAAGATCGATCCGCTGTCCGTATCGAAATCGAACAGGAGCCTGCCGGCGTCCAGGACGAAGCTGGTCCGCTCCACCATGGCCGGCATGTCGCCCAGCAGCCGCAGCCGCAGGACTTCCACCACCGGCTCGCCTGCCTCCAGGCCAAGCTGCGCCGCCACGTCCGGGGACGCCGGGCGCTTGGCCACTTCCCGGGTCTGTTGACCCGGCACCCTTCCGATGGAACCAGCCCATTCGGTGAACGACATAAACGTGGTGAAGGGCTGGGACAGCGCGGCGCGTCCTGCCACGGGCTGCTTTCCGCGCCCGCCCAGGATCAGGCCTTCGGCCCGCAGTGCGGAGAGCGCCTGCCGTACCGTTCCCCTGGATGCCTCGAACTCGCGGCACAGCTCAGCCTCGCTGGGGATCTGGAATCCCTCGGGCCAGGTTCCGGACGTAATGCGGCTGCGGAGCTCATCAGTCAGGCGCTGGTGCAGGGGCTGAAATTTCGAAACGGACATGGGTTGATCATACAAGTTGACCGGGCGGGGCTTCGAGCATTTACGGCCAAAGTAGATGAATCGCGGCTTAACTTCCGGTGGCTGAAGTGAACAAATCACCAACTTGTTCAAACAAGTGCCAGTTTTGGCTTGAACCACGCTTCCGGATGGACCAGTATCAATCGTGTGATGACGCAAAACCCTGAAACCCAGCCCTCCTCCGGCCTTCCCACTTCCGTTGACGTTGTAGTGGTGGGAGCCGGAATTGTGGGCCTCGCCCACGCCGCACTGGCCGCGGACCGCGGACTCTCCGTCCTGGTCATTGACCGCGACCACCGCGCCGTGGGGGCATCCATCCGCAACTTCGGGCATTGCTGCATCACCGCCCAGACCGGCGACTTGTATGAACTGGCCACCGCCGGCCGCAAGCACTGGCTGGATTTCTCGGCCAGGGCAGGGTTCTGGTCCACCGAGTCCGGAGCCGTGGTGGTGGCCCGCACCGCAACGGAACTGCGGGTGCTCCAGGAACTTGAGGAGCGCCGCGAGCCCGGGCAGATCGTGTTGCTCAGCGCAGCGCAAACCCTGGCTCGGTTGGGCCGGACCGGAACCAACCAGGCACCAACAGAAGATGCACCAACATTAGGCGCATCAACAGAAGGCGCACCAGCAGAAGACACGGCACCCGACCAAGGTGCCGGCGTCGCGGGTGGCGCCTGGCTCCGGGACGATCTGCGGGTGGATCCGCGCACCACTGTGGCGCAGCTGGCCGCGTGGCTGGACCAGCAGCAGGATGCGGCGGTGCGCTGGAACACCAGTGCGCTCGGTTTCGCCGCGGGCACTACACGCACGGCCCGCGTGCAGACCAGCCGCGGCGACGTCGAGGCCGATCACGTGTTCGTCTGCGTGGGCCACGACGTTGACCTGCTGTTCCCGGAAGTTGCCGCCGAACACCGGATCGACCGCTGCTCGCTCCAGATGGCCGCTGCCGAGGCCCCAGGCGGCCTGGAGTTGGCGCCCGCTGTACTGACCGCAACGTCCATGCTGCGCTATGGCGCCTTCGTGGAGCTCCCGTCCGCACCTGCCCTCCAGGCCCAGGTCCAGGCTGAGGATCCGGAACTCCTGGACATCGGCGCCAACGTGATGTTCACCCAGCGCCCGGACGGCACCCTGCTGCTGGGCGATTCACACGCCTACCAAAAGACCGCCGACCCGTTCCTCGCCGAAAGCACCACTGACCTGCTGCTGGACCGCATTCAGGGTGTGCTCGGCGTCGAAAACCTCACTGTGACCGAACGCTGGCAGGGCATTTACGCCTCCAGCGACGTCGGCCCGCTCTTCGTGGCGGACATTCGGCAGGGCGTAACAGCCGTGTCCGTGACCGCCGGAATCGGCATGACCGTCTCCTTTGGCCTGGCCGAATGCAACATCAACGCCCTTCCCTGACCCACCCCAGCACCAGCACCAGCACCTAAATCTCCCTTCCATCAGGCCCCTACACCAAGGACTTCCCGTGAAAACGCGTAACGCTGCCTTACTGCCCCTTGCCCTTTTTGCCGCCGTCGGCCTCTCCGCCTGCACCGGCAGCCAGGCCCAAACGTCCACCGCCAGCACCGCTTCCTACTGCTCTGACGGGCCCATCAAGTTCGGCATCGAGCCCTACGAGGACCCCGCAAAACTGGAGCCGGCCTACCGGGTCCTGGCCGATGCCATGGAGAAGGAACTGGGCTGCGACGTGGAGGTACAGGTTGTGGAGGACTACTCCGCAGAGGTACTGGCCATGGCCAACAACCGCCTGGACATCGGCCAGTTCGGCCCCATGGGTTACGTCTTCGCCAGCAGCAAGGCCGGCGCCGAACCGGTGGCTTCCTTCGGCACCGCGGACGGCAAACTGAGCACCTAC
This sequence comes from Pseudarthrobacter sp. J47, assembly GCF_049810315.1. Taxonomy (GTDB): domain Bacteria; phylum Actinomycetota; class Actinomycetes; order Actinomycetales; family Micrococcaceae; genus Arthrobacter. The sequence goes on along the minus strand of NZ_CP187358.1, from coordinate 726,910 downwards.
ACCGCCGGAATCTATGTGGCCAAGGACTCCAACGTCCGTTCCATTGAGGACCTCAAGGGCAAGGACCTGGCGCTTGGCGGGATCGGTTCCACCTCCGGGGATGTCCTCCCCCGCTACGGCCTCAAGACCGCCGGAATCGACGAATCCGAACTCAACATCAACTACGCCGGCGGCCACCCGGAGGCGCTGCTGGCCCTGACCAACGGCACGGTGGACGCTGCGGAAATCAACTCCCAGACCATCGCCTCAGCTACCGCGGCGGGCACCTTCAACCCGGACGACTTCCGGCAGGTGTGGACTTCCGAGCCCATCCCCAATGATCCCATCACCATCCGCGGCGGCGCCGATCCGGCCCTGAAGGACGCTGTGCGCGATGCCCTGCTGAACCTGCCGCCGGAAGCCATCGAGGAGGTGGGCGCATTCCTGGATGTCACGCCTCCGGGCCCGCTGCTGGCCGTCACCAAGGACACCTACAAGCCGCTGTTCGACCTCGCCGCCACCATGGGCCTCACAGAGGAGGACCTGTGACGGCGGTGGAAGTTGCCGGACTCACCAAGTCCTACGGCGGTGCCACGGTCCTGGACGGCGTGGATTTCACCGTCCGGACCGGGGAACTGCTGGCCTTCCTGGGAGCCAACGGCTCCGGGAAATCCACCACCCTCAAATGCGTGATGGGGTTGGCCGCACCCGACTCCGGCAGCATCCGCCTGCAGGGCACCGAGGTGTGCGGGCTGCAGGGTGCCGCGCAGGTGAAGGCCCGCAGCCAGGCCGCCATGGTGTTCCAAAAAATCCACCTGGTCCCCCGGCGCACCGCACTGGATAACGTCTGTTCCGGCGGGCTGATGCGCGTGCAGGGGCTGGGATCGGTGAGTCCGGCGTTTTTTCCCAGGGAACTGAAGGAGGAAGCCATGGCGTGCCTTGACCGTGTGGGCCTGGCCGGCAGCGCCCTGGAACGCGCCGGCAAGCTGTCCGGCGGCCAGCAGCAGCGCGTCGCCATTGCCCGGGCCTTGTGCCAGCGCGCTTCGGTGTTGCTGGCTGACGAGCCGGTTTCCGCACTGGATCCGCACGCCGCCGAACAGGTGATGGCGCTCCTGGCCGAACTCGCGCACACGGAGAACCTTGCAGTTGCCGCCGTCCTCCACCAGCCGGACCTGGCCATCCGCCACGCGGACCGCGCCATCGGACTGCTGAATGGAAAGATCATGTTCGACGGCGGCACGGCGGCTTTGTCGGGCAGTGTCCTGGATGCGCTGTACGCACCGGACAGGATCGCGGCGTGAGGGCGGCAACGCCGGTACGGCGGCTTCCCGTCCCCACGTCCCGCCGTCGGATGGCCCGTAACAGCGTCACGGCCACCGCCGTCGTGGTTCTGGTGGTTCTGCACATCATCGCCCTGGAGAGCACCGACTTCGAGCCGGCCCTGCTGGTGGACGGCGCGCAGGGAATGGACCGGTTCCTGGCGGAGGCATTCCCGCCGGACCTGAACTGGGAGAAGGTCCTCAAGCCCAGCCTGGAAGCGACGCTGGTGACGCTCTGGATCGGCCTCCTGGGGACCACGCTCTCCATCCCCACGGCCCTGCTGCTCGCGGCGTTCGCCTCCGAAACCACCACGCCGCATCCGGTGGTCTACCAGGCATCCCGCGCAATACTGTCCTTCTTCCGGGCCGTCCCGGATGTGGTGTTCGCCCTGATCTTCGTGACAGCCGTGGGCCTGGGGCCGTTTGCCGGCGTGTTTGCCCTGATCTGCCACAACACCGGCGTGATGGGTAAACTCTGGGCCGAGGCCATGGAGGAAAGCGACCAGGGCCCGGTGCAGGCACTGTCCTCCGCGGGGGCCAGCAAGCTGCAGCAGACGTTCCACGCCAGCATCCCGCTGGTGATCCCGCAGTTCGTGGGACTCCTGCTGTACCGTTTCGACGTCAACGTGCGTTCGTCACTGGTCCTTGGCCTGGTGGGCGCCGGCGGCGTGGGGCTGCTCATCAACCAGGCCATCAAGTCATTCCAGTTCGACCAGATGCTGACGCACATCATTGTGGTGCTGATCCTCATCATTGTGGTGGACCAGGCGTCCGCGCTGATAAGGCGCCGGCTGGCCGCCTGACCCGCTTCGGAGACAAATCGTGAAGAACACAACACCCCACAAGGGGCTTCCGTCAGGGACCCTGGCCCGGAAGACGCTGGTGATCGGCCTGGACGGGGCCACCTTCGCCGCCTTTGGTGCAGCCGGCGTACCGCGCCTGGATGGGCTGATGGGCAGCGGCATGACGGCCGTCAGCAACCTGTTTGCCAGCCCCATGGCTCCCACGCTGTCCGCTCCGGCGTGGTCCAGCATTGCCACGGGCGTCTGGCCGGACAAGCATCGCGTGCTGGAGAACAGCTTCGCCGGGGCGCAGTTTGGCCGCTACCCGGACTTCCTCAGCCGGCTGAAACAGGCCATTCCTGGTGCCTCCACCGCCGTGATTGCCACGTGGGCTCCCATTCCCGGCACGCTGTTCAGCGACGCCGTGGACGTGCGCGTGGCGGGAAGGGACGACGACGAGACGGTCCTGCGGGCCGCCGGCTACCTCGCCAACGGCAACCCGGACGCCATGTTCGTGCACCTTGATGAGGTGGACGAGGCCGGGCACAGCAGCGGGACCGCCTCCGGCGCGTACCTCACGGCCCTGCGCCGGGCGGACGAACGTGTTGGGCAGCTGCTCGATGCGGTCCGCCGGCGGCCCGAGTATGCCAGGGAAGAGTGGCTCATCATGGTGGTTGCCGATCACGGGCACACTGCGGCTGGCGGCCACGGCGGCCACAGTGTCGAGGAGCGCCAGGTGTTTGTGATCGCCAACGTCCCCGGGATCGAACCAGGCTCAGTGCGCCATGACGTGAAGCTGACCGACATCGCTCCGTCAGTCCTCCGGCACGCGGGGATTGCGGTGGATGCGGTTTGGGATCTGGATGGCAGGTGCATCCAGGACCTGGTGCCGGACGCGTTCGATGCCCTCCGCGGCGAAGTCCTGGCCCGGGCCGACTCTCCCGCCGCAGCGTTCGACGGCGTCAGTGTTCCGCACGGCTGGTCGGTGGACAATTCCGCCATGCCGGAGGGCGGCGTCCCCGGATGGCGCGGCTGGACCTTCACCACGGACGATCTCTGGACCGGCACCGTCCGGGGCCAGGGGCGCGAAACCAGTGTGCGCCACCGCAACGTGTTCGCAGTGGCAGATTCCGCCAACTGGGGCGGAGCTGGGGTGTTCGATTCCACCCTCATCAGCCCGGGTTTCCAGGTCACGGAAGGCTCGACGGCGGCGCTGAGCTTCGCAGGGAACTTCCGGGCGGGCGGCTCCCAGGCAGGGGATGTGCTGGTCAGCTTTGACGGCACGGCGCCCCAGTTGCTCAGGTCCTACACGAGCGACTCGAACGGTTTCGAACTCATCATGCTGGACGTTCCCGCCGGAGCCACCCAAGCCGCCGTCCACTTCCGCTATACGGGGGCCGGCGGCGCCTTCTGGTCCGTGGACCAGGTGCTCATCCAGCCGTCGGAGTAGCGCCCGGGTCTCGACAGGCTCGACCACCGGCGGTCCGGGTCTCGACAAGCTCGACCACCGGGACAAGCTCGACCACTGGGACACGAAAAAACGGGCTGCCAGTTCGCGGTGGCAGCCCGTTCTCCGTGGTGATCCTGTGGTGGTCAGCCGATGCCCGGAACTCCCGGGAGCGGCGGCAGGCCACCGATGATCGAGCCAACAAGTCCTACGAGTGTGCTGATGAGACCGAGAAGCGATGAGAGCATGAAGCGCCTTTCCGGGTAGCAGAACGTGCATTACGAATCAGACCCTACCGGAAATATGGCACAAATTGACAAGTTTTTGACAAGTATTTTACAGACTTATCACGTTCTATTGGGGGCCTTCCTCGTCGTCCTCGCCGGCGATATCCCCGTCGGCATCTTCTCCCGCTTCTTCGGGCTCAAAAGTGTTGGGTTCATCGCTGGCTCCGAGGCCCACGCCTTGCTCCTTGCCGGGGATCCCGCCGTCGTTCCGTGATTTCTCCCCCTGGCCTGCGGCACTTTCCTGGACCTCGTCGTCGGGCAATGAATCCGGTGAATTCACAGTCATGGCTCCTCCTTAATCCGTGGACAATTTCACGCTAGCAGGACCGGGCGCCGCGGCCAATGGTCTCGACAAGCTCGACCACCGGAGCTCGACCACCGGAAATTCCAGCGCATCGTCCTAAGATGGCTCGCATGGAGGACCAGGACCTGGCCGAGATCGCCAACCAGCTGTACGCGCTCCCGTTCGATGAGTTCATCGCCGCCCGCGCAGCCGCAGCCAAGGACGCCGGGAAGGAGCAGGCCGCCGAGGTCCGCACCCTGCCCAAGCCTTCGGCCGCAGCCTGGACGGTCAACATGCTGGTCCGCTCGCGTCCGGATGTCCTGGAGGATCTCGAGGACCTGGGCGGGAGGATGCGCCAGGCGCAGGAAAAGTTCGACGCCGGTGCGTTGCGTGAGCTGGGCCGGGAACGCAGGGCGGCCCTCGCCTCCGCCGTGGATGCCGCCCGGGACGTCTCCACTGAACTGGGCCGCCCGCTCAGCACTGCGATCGCCACGGAAGTGGAAGCCACGCTCCGCGCCCTGACCGCCGACGAAGGTGCCGCTGCCGCTGTCCGGACGGGGCGGTTGCTGCGTTCGTTGTCGGCCGACGGCGTGGACCAGGTGTCCCTGGATGGTGCCGTTGCAGTGCCGGGCGCCATGGATGTTCCGGCTCCAAAGACGCCATCGCTTCCCCGGAAAGCCCCCGCACGGGAAGTGCCCGGTCCGGAAGCGCCCGCATCAGAAGCGGCGGAACCTAAAAAGAAGCCCTCGAAGGAGCGTTCCGCGGACCAGACTGAGGCCAAGTCCACAAAACCCCGGCTCGTTGCCGTCCAGCCCAAGGAACGCCCTGCCACGCCCTCGCTTCTGGAGAAGGCAAAAGCCAGGGCGGAAGAAGCCCGCCAGGAGGCGGACGAGGCAGCCCGGGACGCTGAAGACCGTGAAACCGAAGCGGCAGAACTTGCTGAGGAAACGGCGCACCTGGCCTCAGAGGCCAAGCGGCTCCGCGAGGAACTGAAGGCTGTGGAGGACCGGCTGGACCGAGCCCGGAAACAGGAGGCCACAGCGGCGGCGGAAGCCCGGCAGTTGCGGCGTGCCGCGGATAAGTCGCTGCGCAGCGCGGACCTCGCCCACGAGCGTGTACTGCGTTTGGGCAACACGCGGAACTGATGACCGAGTATTGTCAGACCCCGGTTGCACACTGGAGTTATGAAGAACCAGAGCATCGCACCCCAGCAATCGCACACTGACGCCGGCGCCGGACTGCACGCTGAATTCCACGTCACGTACTTCGATGCGGACTGCGGCCGGTCCCGGCTGGAGATCTTCGAAACGGCCCTCGAAGCGGAGCGGTTCGCCAGCCGCCAATGCGCCGGTGAGGACTCGTGGGCTGTTGTGGACGTTGTGGAAATCGTCCAGGCCCGCATCGCCGCCTAGCAACCTGGCCACCGGTCGGGCGGCCGAGCGGTCGCCAGGCAACCAGTCCAGAGGACCCTGCCATGCATGCGCTAATCATGTCCTTCGGGACGCGCGGCGATATCCAGCCGTACGCCGCTTTCGCCGGCGCGTTTGCCCGGGCGGGGCACAATGTCACCCTCGCCGTCCCTGAAGAGTTTGCTGACCTGGTGCCAACCAGCGGACCCGGGACCGTCACGCACTGGCCGGCGGGTTCCACCATGTTGCGCCTGCTTCAGGACGTGTTGCCTCAACTGAGCGGGCCCCGGGACGCGCTGCGGACGCTGGGGGTCATGACCTCAGCCATGCGGGAGCTCAACGCTGAATGCTGGGCTGCCGCGCAGGCCACCCGCCCGGACGTGGTGGTCTACCACCCCAAATGCCTTGCCGGCCCGCACATTGCCGAGGCGCTGGGCGTGCCCGGCGTGTTTTCCCTCCCGCTGCCGCTCTACACCCCCACCCGTGCCTATCCCGTGCCGTTCTTCGGTGGCGTCTCCTTCGGGGCCTGGGGAAACCGTGCGTCGTACGCGTTCCGGCGGGTGGCCGGAACCATGTATGGCGGCATGATCAGCGACTTCCGGCGCGAGGTGGGCCTGGGGCATACAAGCCGCCTGGCGGATCCGTTGAAGAACCCGGACGGCAGTCCGGTCCACATCCTGTACCCGTACAGCAGGCACGTCGTGCCGGTCCCTGGGGACTACCCGCCTTCCGCGCACGTTACCGGCTACTGGTTCCTGGAGCCCGACGCCGGGTGGGAGCCGCCGTCGCGGTTGGTTGACTTCCTTGCAGCGGGTGATCCACCGGTATATATCGGCTTCGGCTCCATGGGCTTCGGCATGGGAGCGGACCAGCGCCGGGAAGCAGTCCTGGCCGCGCTGCGCGTTCACGGTCTGCGCGGCATTGTCGCAACCGGGTGGGGAGGCATAGCGCCCGGCGAAGCAGAGGCCGACGACGTCCTGGTCCTGGAGGGTGTTCCCCACGAGTGGCTCTTCCCGCGCGTTGCGGCAGTCGTCCACCATGGCGGCGCAGGTTCCACCGCGGCAGGCATCAGGGCGGGCCGGCCAACGCTCATTGTGCCGTTCCTTGGCGATCAGCCGTTCTGGGGCGCCAGGGTCCACCGGCTCGGCGTCGGCCCTGCCCCGCTCCCGGCCAGGCAACTGGGCACTGGATTGGCAGAACGCCTCGGCGACCTCGTCCATCGGCTCATATGCTTCCCGTGCCCAGGAGGTGGGGGCTGCAGTCCGCGCCGAAGACGGCCTCGGCACTGGCGTACGGGTCCTCGAACAGATCACAGGTGTGGGACCCCGCGGATAAACAGACCACAGCAAAATGGCCGCAACCCAAGCGGGTTGCGGCCATTTCCGGGTTGCTTAGGCGAAGTCGCTCACTGCCGGATCCGCACCAATGCGGCCGCTGCCGGCTGCGGTGCGGTCCAGGCCGTTGATCGCCTCCACGTCGGCGTCGTCCAGCTTTACCTCAAGGGCGGCGAAGTTCTCGCGGATGCGGGATTCGGTGACGGACTTGGGGATCACCACGTTGCCGATTGCCAGGTGCCAGGCAATAACAACCTGCGCAGGCGTGGCATTGTGCTTGGCCGCGATACCGGAGACCACGGGGTCATTGAGCAGCTCGCCGCCCTGGCCCAGCGGCGACCAGGCCTGAGTGAGGATTCCATTGGAAGCACCGAAGGCGCGCAGTTCGGACTGGCTGAAGTACGGGTGCAGCTCAATCTGGTGGATCGCCGGGGTTACCCCGGTTTCCTCGATGATGCGCTGCAGGCCCTCAACCGTGAAGTTGGAAACGCCAATCGACTTCACGCGGCCACGCTTCTGGAGCTCAACAAGAGCCTTCCAGGTGTCCACGTACTTGTCCTGTTTGGGCTGCATCCAGTGGATCAGGTACAGGTCAAGGGTTTCCAGGCCCAGCAGCTCCATGGATTTTTCGAACGCTGCCAGCGTTGATTCGTAGCCCTGGTCAGCGTTCCAGAGCTTGGTGGTGATAAACAGCTCCTCCGGCGAAAGGCCGGAGTTGGCAATCGCGCGGCCTACGCCTGCCTCATTGCCGTAAATCTTGGCGGTATCGATGTGGCGGAAGCCTGCTTCGAAGGCCTGGCCCACCACCTTCTCCGCTACATCGTCCTCTACCTGCCAAACCCCGTAGCCCAGCTGGGGAATGGTGTTGCCGTCGTTGAATGTCAGGTTCGGTGAAGTTGTCATACATATATCCTGCCAAACCGGCCACCCGGCCACGCCCTGCCAAAGCCCCTGTCCGCCACCTGCGTAACAGGGAATAAACGGGAGGGGCGCGCCAAACTGTGCCGGACGAAGGCTGGCCGTCACGAAGCCGGCGGGGCCTCGGCAAGCTGCCTTTCGGCGTCGGCCACTTGTTCAAAAACCGATTCGGCCCGCCGCCATACGGACGCTGCACCTACCGGCACCGGCCCAACGGCCAGCCGCAGCATGGCAGCTGCTTCGGCCGTTGTGGCCAGCGAGTTTCCGGCTTTGGACAGGGCCCTGTGCACACCGGCCAGGGCGCCGGGAACGTCCAGGCCGTCGCTGGGCGAGCGGCGCTGCGCCTCGACGCACACCGCCCGCACCCGCTCGGACAACGCGCCCAGGGCATTGGCGATCTCCACCAGCTCGGCGTACAGCTGGTCATCCTCCACACCTTCAAGGACCTGGTGGTACCGGTCCAGGCCGCGGTGGAAGCGGTCGTGGGCGCGCCGCCACAGGCCCTTGCCCAGTTCGGAGTCGTCCTTGCGCCCTTGGCGCGCGGCGGTGAAGAAGCCCAAGCGGAGTCCTACAGGTACTGGCCGGGGCCGTGATCCGGATCCACCGGCCTGCCCTGCTGGCGGCCGTGCTGCGGTGCGGCAGCACGCTGCGGCTCGCCGTTTTCACCGATGACGACGCCGGGAGCAATCACAGTGCCGGGCGGCAGCTGGCGCAGCTGCAACTGTGCTGCGGCCTGTTCCCGGGCAGCGTGCTGGGCAGCAATGGCCGCCTGGATGCCGTGGAAGAGCCCCTCCAGCCAGCCCACCAGCTGGGCCTGCGCAATACGAAGCTCGGCGTCCGACGGCGGCGCATCCTCCGGGAACGGCAGACTGATCCGTTCCAGCTCCTGGATCAGCTCAGGCGCCAGCCCGTCTTCGAGCTCCTTGATGGACCGTTCGTGGATTTCAGCCAGCCGGCCGCGGGCAGCGTCATCCAGAGGCGCGGCCTTCACTTCCTCCAGCAGCTGCCGGATCATGGTGCCGATCCGCATCACCTTGGCGGGTTCATCCACCAGTTCCTGCAGCTTGTTGGCACGTTGCTCAGGGCGCTGGGCATCGGAGGGCCGGCCGTCAACGCCGGGGCCTCCCTGCGTTACCTGCCCGCCGGGCTGCCCGGAGCCGCCCGGTACCCCACCCGGACCCGGGATCGGGGCACCCGGGAGGGCATCGCCGTCGAGCGGTGTTCCCTCAACGGGACGGTCCTCACCAGGCCCAGTGACATTCGAATCGCTGACATTCGGATCGCTCATGCGTTCATACTCTCATGAGCCACTCAGCAGCACCGCCCCTGTGGATTGGCGTCCTGCCGGTCCGTCTGGTCCCGCCAGAATTCGCGCTCGCTCAAGGGCACGCCGTGGTGTCCGAGAGCCCGGTGGTGCTCCAGGTATTTGTCGTAGGCGTCGGCGCCGAGGACGCCGCGGAAGTACCTGGCCAGGCCTTTGAGTCCGGCCGTCAGGCCCGCCATTGACGGCGGGCCTGACGATCCTGCGGCGCTCATTAGTGGTGCCCGGCCTTTTCAACCCGCATTTCCAGGGGCAGTTTTTCCCATTCGGCCATGAGGGCCCGCTCTGCGGGACTGGGGACGATTCCGGCCGGAGCGAACACCCGCGACGGCACTGCAGGGTCCTCGTGGTTGTGCGGCGTCCGGCCTGCGGACACGTCCCGGAACGCCTTGGCGGTGGCGATGATCGCCGTCGCAATAACGATGATGCTGAGCACCACGAAGATCACGGACAGCCAGCCCTGAATCATGGTGTTGCGCACCACGGCCTCCATGGCGGCCACGGACTTGGCGGTGCCGAACTCGGTCTTGCCCTCAGCCAGCGCCTTGCTGAACGCCGCATTGTTGGCGAAGTAGCCCACGGCCGGAACGGAGGAGAAGATCTTGTGGAAGCTGGCAGTAATGGTGACGACGGCGGCGAACGCCAGCGGCAGGGCCACGATCCACAGGTACTTGAAGTTCCCGCCCTTCGCGGCGATGGCCATGCAGACCGCCAGCGCGATCGCCGCCAGGAGCTGGTTGGCGATGCCGAACAGCGGGAACAGTGTGTTGATGCCGCCCAGCGGATCCGTCACGCCCATCAGCAGCACGGCACCCCAGGCGCCCACCATAACGGCCGTGCACAGCCACGCGCCCGGCCGCCATGAGGCTTCCTTGAATTTGGGGACGAAGTTGCCGATCGAATCCTGCAGCATAAACCGCGCAACGCGGGTGCCGGCGTCGACGGCGGTCAGGATGAACAGTGCCTCGAACATGATGGCGAAGTGGTACCAGAACGCCATCATGGCCGGGCCGCCGATGAACTGCTGCATGATGTGCGCCAGGCCCACGGCCAGGGTGGGAGCGCCGCCGGAACGGGAAATGATGCTTTCCTCGCCCACGTTGGTTGCCGTCTGGGCCAGGACCTCAGGGGTGATGTTGACGCCGGCCAGGCCCAGGCTGTTCACCCAGGCGGCGGCCGTTTCCACGGTGCCGCCGGTCAGGGCGACCGGTGCGTTCATGGCGAAGTAGATGCCGCGGTCGATCGAGATGGCTGCCACCAGGGCCATGATGGCCACGAAGGATTCCATCAGCATGCCGCCGTAGCCGATGAAGCGCGTCTGGCGTTCCTTCTCGATCAGCTTGGGCGTGGTGCCGGAGGAGATCAGGGCGTGGAATCCCGAGAGCGCACCGCAGGCAATGGTGACGAACAGGAACGGGAACAGTGCGCCGGAGAACACCGGGCCGTTGTCGCGGCTGGCAAATTCGCTGAAGGCGGGGACGTTGATTTCCGGGCGGACCACAATGATGGCCAGCGCCAGCATCACAATGACGCCGATCTTCATAAACGTGGAGAGGTAGTCGCGCGGGGCGAGCAGCAGCCACACGGGCAGGATCGCGGCGATGAAGCCGTACACAATCAGGCCCCAGGCGATGGTCACCTTGTCCAGGTGGAAGAACGCGGCGCCCCATTCGGTCTCCGCCACCATGCCGCCGCCAATGATCGCAGCCATCAGCAGCACAAAACCGATGATGGAGACTTCCATGACCTTGCCGGGGCGCAGGTAGCGCAGGTAAACACCCATGAACAGTGCGATCGGGATGGTCATGCCCACCGAGAACACACCCCATGGGCTCTCGCCCAGGGCATTGACGACGACGAGCGCCAGGATCGCAACGATGATCACCATGATGAGCAGGGTGGCGATCAGGGCAGCCGTTCCGCCGATCACGCCAAGTTCTTCACGGGCCATCTGCCCCAGCGAACGGCCGCCGCGGCGCATGGAGAAGAACATCACCAGGTAGTCCTGCACCGCACCGGCCAGTACGACGCCGATGATGATCCAGAGAGTGCCGGGCAGGTAACCCATCTGGGCTGCGATGACAGGGCCCACCAGCGGGCCGGCGCCGGCGATTGCGGCGAAGTGGTGGCCGAACAGGACGTTCCGGTCCGTGCGGACGTAGTCCTTGCCGTCAGCCTTGTACTCGGCTGGGGTTGCCCGGCGATCGTTGGGCCGGAGAAGGTGCTTCTGGATGTACTTGGAGTAGAACCGGTAGGCGATCAGGTAGGTGCAGACCGAGGCGAAGACGAACCAGATCGCGTTGACCGTTTCACCGCGGATGATGGCGAGCATCACCCAGGAGATGCCGCCCAGCAGTGCGATGCCGGCCCAGATGCCGATCTTTGCCGGCGTCCATTTCCGGTCCTCCGCTTCGAGGACCTCCTCGTCCACGGCAGTGGCCGGAAGTTCCGGTTCCTCCGTCAGTTGGGTCCCGGCTTGGGCGTTTCCACCGTTGCCGCCAGACATTCCGGCCATGTCTCCTCCTTGAGATTCGCGCTGCGATTCAGATTAGTTCCGTAGGAACATTACCAACGCGTGCCAGCTCAGGTGCCGGCGGCGCGGCGGGACATGGGCAGTTGCGCGCGGGTGAACAGCCAGGCCAGGGCAGCTGCGGCAAGCGGAACAAGGACGATCAAAGCCGACACCTGCAGCCATGGCACCGCGATGAACGGCTTCATGTCAGCGGAGGCAAGGATCAGCACCATGGGAACAACACCGGCAACGGCGCCCAGGACGGTTCCCAGGCCTACGGTCAGCAGGGCCTGCGATCCTGCGAGCGCCTTCCGGAGCCCCGGAGAAGCACCCACCCCGGCCAGGGTCATGTGGTCCGTCCGGGCATCCGCCAGTGACAGTCCTGTGGTGATGCCGGCAGCGCTGAGCGTGATCAGGGCTGCCAGCCCCACGATGCCCCAGATGAGCACGTCCTGGCCGCCCGCGCTGGCCTGCTGCACGTGGAAGCTCCAGGCTCCGGACCCGTAGATGGTGTTGACTTCGCTGCGGAGGGCATCCAGTTCCTCGTCCGACGGGTAGGAGTCGAACTGCAGCCGCAGCATGGTTGCTTCAGGCTGCATCCCCAGGCGCTCGGCTGTTGCTGGAGAAACCACCCCGTAGAGGCGGATATCGGAGGCTGGTTCGAGGACCATGGCGGGCAGTTCCATGGAGGAAGCCGGTTCGAATCGCATCGTTCCGGGAGCCGATTCCTGGGGCTTGCGGATGTCGTCGGCGAGAATGACGGCGGATCCGTGGTTCTCATAGACCGGGTTGGCCAGCACAATCCCGCCGCCCTCCAGGACGTCAAGGGCTTCGGGCGTGGCTTCCCGGCCAAAGGTGGCCCGGATTTCGTCTGCACCGCCCACCAGCATGGCATCCGTCCAGCCGCCGCCGGAGAAGTAGCCCATCGGGCCGATGCACCGCCAGTCGCCGGGGTACCTGATTCTTCCCTCTTCTGTCAGGATGCACTCGTTGCCGGGCGGCACGGCCACTGAATACTTCAGGCAGTTCATTTCGGCAGTTCGCGGCGGACCTGAAACATCGGCGTCGGGACGCGTTTCGCAGTTCTGGATGGCACGGGGATGGTTCAGGACCTGCGTCCAGGCCAGTGAATCCGATATTCCACTGACCACTGCGACGACACGATCGGGCTGGATCCGCGTGGCGGTCTCGCTTGAACCGCTGGGGTCCTGGAGGACCAGCGGCAACTGGGCCTGGTTGACCAGGATCGGCGCCGAGGCGGTGCGGACGGATCTTTCGAACTGGCTGGCGGACAGGACCATTCCCGCACCTGCCAGCGTGGCTGCCGCGAGGACTGCCCCAACAGCCGGGACGGTCCGGCCAAGGTTCCTTGCGGCATCGCGAAACGCCATCCGGGCGGAAAGCGGCAGCCAGCCAACCCGCTGGGAGGCCTGGGAAACCAGCGGGCCGGACAGGAACAGCATGGCAACCACTGCCAGCACACCACCGCTGATCAACAGTCCGGCAACCCAGGGGAACCGTGCCGCTACAACATCCGGGTGCTCAGTGCTGGTGGCATACAGCACCCCAGCAAGGAGCAGGCCGACACTGAGCAGGAGAATGCAGAAGCCAATCCTGGCAGATCTCCGGGGAGGGGTCGACGGCGCCCTGCCGGATTTAAGTGCCCCGAGGGCCGCCTGCCGCGAGATCTGCCGGGCCGGTGCCTGGGCCGCGAGCACGCAGGCCAGGAATCCCATGCCCATGGCGGCCGCAGTGAGCAGCCAGTCAGGATGGAAGCCCGGGAAGCGGACGGAGCCCACGGCCCGGGCCAGGAAAACCACGCCGGCCGCCCCCGCCATGCCCGCGGCCGCGCCGGCAACAACTCCAAGGCCGCCCAGCCAGAAGCCCGCCGCTGTGACCACCGCCCTGACGGTGGGCGCGTCGGCGCCGGAAGCACCCAGGAGCGCCAGCTCGCGGACCTGCCTCTTGGCGCCGACGGCGAATGCGGCCCCCGCGAGGAGGCCCACTTCCAGCAGGGCCAGCGCGCCTGTGTAAGCGCCGGTCAGGTAAAGATCCAGCGGAACGTATGGCGAATACTGCGGCAGCGAGCCGTCCACGGTGCGCTGGTCCAGGGGCGGCGGGTTGAGCGCCACATGCCTGGACAGCACTACAACGCCCACAGTGTTCGCTGACCGCACCTGGTCCCAGGTGACGGGCCGCGGGCCCACCAGGTAGTACAGCACGGGGCTGCCCGCGGTTCCCGAGTCCGGTACCTGCCCGGGCGCCAGATACAGGATGGCGTTTCCGTCCGAGAGCCCGGCGTCCCGCACGGTGCCGACCGCTGCAAAGGTTCCGGCCGACGTCGTAAATTCATCCCCAAGCCTCAGCTTGAACTTGTCCAGCATCCCCGGGGAAACAAGGGCCTCACCAGCGGCGGAAGGGGCACGTCCGCGCAGCAGGGTGAACTTTCCGGTGAAGGCGGGGTTGAGTGCGTCCACCGCGCTGCCCATCACGGGTACATCGTCCTTTCCGGATTCAATCCGGACCGGGAACGCTGATTCGGTCAGCACGCTGAAACCTGCCGGCAGGATGTCCGCGGGATCGGCACCAACGAAATCGGGATCCCAGCCAGAGCTGGGGTTGGAGGCGATGACCGTTTCGATGACCGGATCCTGGACGGCCTGCGCGCTGCCCATTGTCAGCGACCTGTAACGTGCCTGCGCCTGGCCCAACTGGTATTCGACCCGCTCGGCAGGGGTTTCCATGCCGCTCTGCACCAGCGTCACCGCACCGGTCATCCCGGCCACGGGCAGCATGATGAGCAGCACGATCAGCAGGGAACGTCCCCAATGCCGGCGGATGTCACGCCGGGCCATCCGCATGGCCACGCTGAAGCTCCGGCGCCGGCTGCGGGGAGCCGGCGAAAGGTCTATTGGCACTACAGCCCGGCCTGCGCCAGGAGCATCGCGGGATCATGCATGGCGGTGGCCTGGTCCATAATCCGGCCGTCCCTGATGAACACCACGCGGTCCGCCCACGCGGCATGCCGGGCCTCGTGCGTGACCAGCATGACCGCGGCGCCGGCATCTGCCCGGCACCGCAGCACCTCCATAACGCCCTGCCCGGTGGTTGAATCGAGGGCGCCCGTGGGTTCGTCGGCCAGGATGAGGCGGCGCTCGCCAATGATGGCGCGGGCAATGGCCACGCGCTGCTGCTGGCCGCCGGACATCTCGTCCATAAACCTGTTGGCCAACTCCGGGATGCCCACCAGTTCCATGGCGTCGCGGGCCAGGCGGTACGCCTCACGGGCGGGTAGCCCGTCCAGTTCCAGCGGCAGGGCAACGTTCTCCGCCGCCGTCAGTGTTGGCACCAGGTTGAAGTCCTGGAACACATAACCCACCGCCCGGCGCCGGAGCCGCGCCAGTTCATTCAGGCCCAGTTCCGCCAGCGGCGTGGACTCCACAAAGACCCCGCCCGACGTCGGCTGGTCCAGTCCGCCGCACAGCGCCAGCAGGGAGGACTTACCGGAGCCGGACGGACCCATGACCGCAACGAACTCCCCCGCGTTAATGGTGAGGTCAACGTCGCGAAGGGCTGCCACCGACGTCGCACCTTCACCAAAAGTCCTGCAGACCTTGGCGAGTTCCAGCACCTGCTGGCCGCGCTGGACGCTCACCGGCGGGCTTCCGCGTGACGTACCTCTTCCGATGTGACCCCGGCGGACTGTTGGCGTGAACCCTGGTTCTTGGCGGCCTGCGCCTGCTGGACCATGCGGGCTTCGCAGAGGTCCAGCCAGCGGACCTCGGCTTCGGTCTGGAAGATCAGCGAATCCAGCACCAGCAGCCAGGCGGTGTCCGCGGAGCGCTGGTTGGCCGCGGTGTCCCGGCGGGCCTTCGTGTAGTCCTGCAGCGCCCGGATGGATGCCACGCGCTGCGCCTGGATGATGGCGGCCACGTCCACTCCCGGGAGCGTGACGGCCAAAGCCAGCTTGATGGCCAGCTCATTCCGGGGCGGGTTGTTCCGTTCAACGGGCGCATCAAACCAGCTCCGGACTTCCTCGGTGCCGGCCTTGGTGATGCTGTAGATGACGTGGCCTTCGCCGTCGTCCCCGTTGTTCTGCACCAGCCCGTCCCGCTCCAGCCGGTCCAGCGTGGTGTAGACCTGCCCGATGTTCAAGGGCCAGGTAGCGCCGGTCCGGGACTCAAACTCCACCCGCAGCTGGTAACCGTAGCGGGGCTGGTCCTGCAGGAGGGCAAGCAGGCTGTGACGGATGGACATAGGACTCCTAGCGGAAGATGGCACGCGGGTTGCAGAGACCCCCAATGGTCCATACATACCGCGTATGGAATAAAGCTAGCCGCAAACCAGGGACGGCGCAATACTCAGTATTTACATCACCAGGAGGATCTTGCCAACGTGGTCGCCGCCGTCGAAATATTCGTGGGCGGCCTGCACCTGGTCCAGCGCAAAAGTCTTGTCCACCAGCGGCCTGATCCGGCCGTCCGTGACCAGCGGCCATACCGATTCGCGGACGGCGTTCATAATGACGCCCTTCTCCTGCACGGGCCGGGGCCGCAGTGCCGTGGCAATCACGGCTCCCCGCTTGCGCAGCAGCTGGCCCAGGTCCAGTTCACCCTTGGCGCCGCCCTGCAGGCCGATCACCACCAGCCGGCCGTAGTCCGCGAGCGCATCCACATTCCGGGCAAGGTACTTGGCACCCACAACGTCCAGGATCACGTCCGCGCCCTTGCCGCCGTTCTGCGCGCGAAGGCTTTCCGGGAAGTCCTCTTCCTTGTAGTTGATGGCGATGTCCGCGCCGAGGAATGCCTTGGCGGTGCTGGTTTTCTCATCGCTGCCGGCCGTGGCAGCCACGTTCGCGCCCCAGGCTTTCGCCAGCTGGATGGCCATGGTGCCGATGCCGCCCGTGGCCCCGTGGATCAGCACCGTCTCGCCCGGCTGCAGCTGCGCCGTCATGATCAGGTTTGAATAGACAGTAGCCGCAACCTCAGGCAGGGCCGCGGCGGTCACCAGGTCAACGCCGTCGGGAATCCTGACCACCTGCTCCGCAGCAACGGCAACCTGCTGGGCATAGCCGCCGCCCGCCAGGAGGGCCACCACCTTGTCACCCACGGAGAACGGCTTGTTCACGTCCGGCCCAAACCCGGCAATCCTGCCGGAAACCTCCAGGCCCGGAACCTCCGAGGCGCCGGGCGGAGGCGGGTAATGCCCCAGCCGCTGTTGTACGTCCGCGCGGTTCAGGCCGGCAGCCACGACGTCGATCAGCACCTCGCCCGGCCCCGGAACCGGAGCCTGGACCTCGCGGACCTCAAGGCCTTCCGGGCCGCCGGGACGTGAAATGTAGACAGCTTTCATGGACGACTCCCGATTTTCCGAACTGGCTTACCAAACTAGTGTGCACCGGCACCCCGACCGCCCCTTTTTTGTGACTGCCGAGTGCCTATGAAACACTACTAGGCAGGGAAGGTTGTCCGAGCGGCCGAAGGAGCTGGTCTTGAAAACCAGTGTGCGGTAACCCCGTACCAAGAGTTCGAATCTCTTACCTTCCGCGGAGCGCAGAGTTTGCGCAGGCGAGGCCGGTCCGGCTCATCGAAAGATGGGCGGGACCGGCCTCTTTCGTTTAACTGCCCATTGACCTGCGGAACCATTGAAAGTGTCAGTGCCCGCGCATAGTCTCAGTCGTGTTGTACCCGGACCATCCACAACAGCGGCAGGCGCCGCCCCGAAACAGGAGAACACCATGCCAACTCCCGACCTCAAGCCGGGCTCACCTTGCTGGATCGATCTCATGACGTCCGACACCGCCAAGTCCCGTGACTTCTACGGCCAGCTGTTCGGCTGGGAATTCCAGGAGGGAGACCAGGAAACGTACGGCGGCTACATTGTTGCCACCAGGAACGGGCAGAACGTTGGCGGCATTATGGCCAAGCAGGAGGACCAGCAGGCCATGCCGGACATGTGGTCCACCTACCTGAAGTCAGATGACGCCGCCGCAACCTCGGCCACCGTCCAGGCCAGCGGCGGCCAGGTCTTCATGGAGCCCATGGAGGTTCCGGAGCAGGGCGTGATGGGATTCGTGGCGGACCCCAGCGGCGCGACCATTGGAATCTGGGAGTCCAAGGGCATGCCCGGCTTTGGCGTTGCAGCCGAACCCGGCGCTCCGGCCTGGCATGAACTCCACACCAAGGACTACGACGCCGCGGTCAAGTTCTACCAGGACGTCTTCAACTGGCAGACGGACGTGATGAGCGATTCCCCCGACCTCCGGTACACCACCCTGGGCAAGGATGACACCGCGCAGGCCGGCATTATTGACGCCTCCGGCTACCTTCCCGAAGAGATCCCCTCGCACTGGGCCGTCTACTTCGCAGTGGCCGACGCCGATGCCACCATTGCCAGCGCCGTCGCCATGGGTGCCACCGTGCTGGACGGGCCGGAAAACTCCCCGTTCGGCCGCGTCGCCACGCTGAACGACCCCACCGGCGCCATGTTCAAGATCGTTGGCGAAAACACTCCGGAATAACCGCCACGCCGCGGCACTGTTTCCGCCGCGTAAATACTCGAATGACATGCCGGCCGGTCGCCTTGCAAAAGGCTACCGGCCGGTAGTCTTTGTGCTGTCCGCGCGGCAGGCACCTGCTGGGGAGCGTCTTACCAAAATTACGTGCCGTCAACCCTGTGTTCATTCAGGGCTGCTGTGATGACCCGGGCATTACTTGACCACAAGTAAAGTCCGGGCCGCTCCTGCTGCGAAACCCCCGGACGCTTATCCGTCACGTCCCTACCGGGGCACCTCAATGAAAGTCGGAGCAGATGCGTTATTCACCTTTGAAACTGGCGCTGGGCACAGCACTGTCTGCGGGTCTCATCGCAGCGCCACTGGCCGCGGTCCCCGCGGTCGCCGTGGAGGCCACAACGGCAGGAACGTCGCCGGTCGTCATCAATGAGGCCTACCTCAGCGGCGGCAGCGCCGGAGCGGCCTACAAGAACAAGTTCGTGGAGCTCTACAACTCCTCGGACACCGCAGTACCGCTGGACGGCTGGTCCGTGCAGTACCGTTCGGCCTCCGGGACCGCCGCACCAACGGGCATCGTCGCCCTCAGCGGCTCCATCCCGGCCAAGGGCCACTACCTGGTCCAGGGCGGCAGCAACGGAACCACCGGCGCAGCACTTCCGACGCCGGACCTCACCTCCAGTGCCTTGAACCCCAGCGGATCCGCGGGAACCCTGGTCCTGGCCAGGCAGGCAACGGCGCTCACCCTTGCCACCGGCTCCGTGGTTGAACCGGAGAACGTGGCAGACCTCCTGGGCTACGGCACGTCCAACACGTTCGAAACCCAGGCAGCCACCGCGCCCGCCGGGAACACGGACGTCAAGAGCCTGAACCGGACCAACGGCGCGGACAGCAACAACAACGCAGCGGACTTCACGCTCAGTGCCACCATTTCTCCCACCCCGTCCGGCGGCGTCGTCACCCCGGAACCTGAACCTGACCCCACAGCCACGCCAAAGACGATTGCCGAGATCCAGGGCACCGGGACGGCCAGCCCCCTGGTGGGCACCAACGTCATCACGCGTGGCAAGGTCACGGCGGCCTTCCCCACCGGTGGACTGGACGGCTACTACATCCAGACCCCCGGCACCGGCGGAGATCTGGACCCCGCCGCCCGCGCCGCTTCGGACGCCGTCTTTGTCTACTCCCCCACCACTGCTGCCGCGGTCCAGATCGGCGACTACGTGGAGGTGACCGGCGCCGTTTCCGAGTACTTCGGCATGACGCAGGTCAACGTCACGGCCGCCACCGGCCTGACCAAGCTGGCGGAGGCCGCCCCGGAAGTGAAGCCCACCAACTTCACCCTGCCGGTTGTGGAAACCGTCCGCGAAACCCTCGAGGCCGTGCTCCTTGCACCGCAGGGCCCGCTCACGGTCACGGACAATTACTCCCTGAACCAGTACGGCGAAATCGGCCTGGCCGGCGGAACCACCCCGCTGGTCCAGCCCACCGCCGTCGCGCCGTATGGTTCCGCCGAATACACGGCAACGGTGGCGGAGAACGCTGCCCGCGGCATCAAGCTGGACGACGGTTCCAGCACCAACTTCCTCAAGGACGCCGCCACCAAGGCCGAGGTCCTGCCGTACCTGACCGCCACGGACCCGGTCCGCGTAGGCTCGCCGGTTACCTTCACCACCAACGTGGTGCTGGGCTACGGCAACAACTCCTGGAAATTCCAGCCGCTGACCCACCTGAACGCCGGCAACGCAGCGACGGTCCAGCCGGCCAGCTTCGGCGCCACCCGCACCGACGCACCGGCAGAAGTGGGCGGCAACATCAAGCTAGCGTCCTTCAACGTTCTGAACTATTTCCCCACCACCGGTGACCAGCTGCCCGGTTGCGAGTTCTACTACGACCGCGCAGGCAACCCCATCACGGTGAAGTCCGGCTGCAACGCCCGCGGTGCCGCGAACGCTGAGAACTTTGAGCGCCAGCAGGCCAAGATCGTCGCCGCCATTACCAAGTCCGGTGCGGACGTGGTGACCCTGATGGAAATCGAGAACTCGGCACAGTTCGGCAAGAACCGTGACGATGCCCTGGCCAAGCTGGTGGACGCCCTCAACGTCGCCACACCCGGCGTCTGGAGCTTCGTTCCCTCCCCCGCCAACGCCCCGCCGCTCAGCGACGAGGACATGATCCGAACCGCCTTCATCTACAAAGCCGCCAAGGTGGAAACCGTGGGCGAATCCGTCATCCACAACGACACCGCGGCGTTCGCCACGGCCCGCAAGCCGCTGGCCCAGGTCTTCAAGCCGCTGGGCGCGGGCGAGGACAAGAGCTTCATCGCGATCGCCAACCACTTCAAGTCCAAGGGCTCCGCCGCAACCCCGGAGGACACGGACAAGGGGCAGGGCGCCTCAAACCTGGCCCGCACCGCGCAGGCGCAGTCCCTGCTGGGATTCGCCAATGACCTCCAGGCAAGCAAGGGCACCGATAAGGTGTTCCTCATCGGCGATTTCAACGCCTACGCCAAGGAGGACCCGATGAACGTCTTCGCCTCCGCAGGTTACGTCAACCAGGACGAAAAGGCGCACAACGCTGACGGATCCGCGAAGCACTCCTATCTGTTCGGCGGCCTGGTGGGTTCACTGGACCACATCCTGGCCTCCCCCGCAGCAGATGCCCACGTCACCGGCGCGGACATCTGGAACATCAACTCCGTGGAGTCAGTGGCGCTGGAATACAGCCGCTACAACAACAACGTCACCAACTATTACGCCGCTGACCAGTACCGCGCCAGCGACCACGATCCCGTGGTGGTGGGCCTGGACCTGGAGGCCACTCCCGCCAGCGTGGAACTGAACCTGCTGAACATCAACGATTTCCACGGCAGGATCGACTCCAACACCACCCTGTTTGCCGGCACCGTGGAGAAACTGCGTGCAGCCGCGGCGCCGGGAGCCACCGCATTCCTGTCCGCCGGGGACAACATCGGTGCTTCGCTGTTCGCCTCGGCCGTTGCCAGGGACCAGCCCACTATCGATGTGCTGAACGCGCTGGAACTGAAGGCGTCCGCCGTCGGTAATCATGAGTTCGACGGCGGCTTTGCTGACCTGACGGACCGTGTGATCGCCGGGGGCAGCAACGCCCGGTTCCCCTACCTGGGAGCCAACGTCTACACCAAGGGCACCACCACTCCCGCCCTGCCGGAGTACACGGTCCTGGACCTCAACGGCGTCCGGGTGGCAGTGATCGGCACCGTCACCCAGGAGGTGCCTTCGCTGGTGACGCCGGCCGGCATCGCGGACCTTGAGTTCGGCGATCCGGTGGACGCCATCAACCGGGTGGCAGCCAGGATCACGGCGGAGAACCTTGCTGACGTGATTGTGGTGGAGAACCACGACGGCGCCGGCTCGGGTACGCCGGAAGGCGCCACCCTGGAGGAGGAAGTGGCAGCCGGCGGACCCTTCGCGAAACTGGTCACCGAAACGTCCGCCGACGTGGATGCGATCTTCACCGGCCACACCCACAAGGAGTACTCGTGGGACGCTCCGGTTCCCGGCGTTGAAGGCAAAACCCGCCCCATCGTCCAGACCGGCAGCTACGGCGAGCACATCGGCCAGATCCGGCTCACCGTGGACACCGCCACGAAGGAAGTGACCGCGTACAGCGCTGGAAACGTCAAGCGCACCACCGAACCGGCAGCGGACCTGATCGCCGCCTACCCGCGGGTTGCCGCCGTCGCCGACATCGTCAAGAAGGCGACGGACGCTGCAGCGGTAGTGGGCAACGAAAAGATCGGTTCCGTCACCAAGGACATCACCACCGCCTTCTCGGTAAACCCAGTCACGGGCCTTCCCCAGCGGGATGACCGCTCCAGCGAATCCACCCTGGGCAACCTGGTGGCGGACTCCCTGGTGTCCACCCTGCAGCCGGCACAGCTGGGAGGCGCGGAGATCGGCGTCGTCAATCCCGGCGGCCTGCGCAGCGACCTGCTGTACGCACCGGACGGTTCCATCACCTACGCCGAAGCCAACGCTGTGCTGCCGTTCGTGAACAATCTCTGGACCACAACGCTGACCGGCGCCCAGTTCAAGACCCTGCTGGAGCAGCAGTGGCAGACCCTGGCGGACGGCACGGTTCCCAGTCGCGCCTACCTCCAGCTGGGCCTGTCCAAGAACGTGAACTACACCTACGACGCCGCCCGCGCCGCAGGTGACCGGATCACGTCCATCCGCATCAACGGTGAACTGATCGATCCCGCCAGGCCCTACCGGGTGGGCACGTTCAGCTTCCTGGCCACCGGCGGCGACAACTTCCGGATCTTCACCGAGGGAACTGACACCCGGGACTCGGGCCTGGTGGACCGCGATGCCTGGATCAGCTACCTGAAGGCCAGCAGCCCGGTTTCCCCGGACTTCGCCCGCCGCTCAGTGGCTGTCACCAACACCACTGCAGCAGAGGTCAAGCCCGGCGAGCCCATCACGCTGGCGGTCTCCAAGCTGGACCTGACCTCCCTGGGCAGCCCGGTGAACACCTCACTGACGGCAACGTTCACGGACGCCGCCGGCACTCCCACGCAGCTCGGTTCGGTACCGGTATCCAGTGGCGCCGCCACCGTAAACCTCGCGGTGCCGGCCACAGCGGCTGCGGGAACGGGCACCCTGGTGCTCACCGCTGTCGAATCCGGCACCGTGATCAAGACTGCGGTGACTGTAGCAGCGGCCACCCCGCCGGGACCCCAGTGCACCAAGCCTGTTGCACCGGAGAAGTGGTGGGACGCCAAGGCCTGGGCCAAGTACGTCAAGGCCCTCAACGCCTACGCGAAGTGCCTGCGCGGCTGATCAGTCAGCACCCAGCCGGTCTGCCGGCGAACCAAGGAAACTGCCCTCCCCGGAGCTTCGGGGAGGGCAGTTCCATTTTGTGTCCGCGTCGGTGTTTGTCAGTGCTGCAGGACAGCCCGGGCGATCTCGTCCGCATCGCGGAGGGTGCGCTGGCCGCTGGGATACACCGGCCCGTGGGAAGGGATCGCCTCCGCAGCAATGGCCGTTCCCCACTGGTTCGCGGAAAGCTGCAGGCCCAGAACGTACAGGCCCCCGGTCACGGAGCCGCCGGCACCAACGGGGCGGTACGGGTGCGGCACCACGTCCAGGCCGCTGGACTGCACAGGCACACCTTCCGGTGTCATCAGCAGGCGCGAGCGGACCAGGCCGTCGTCCAGCAGCTGCCGGAGCAGGGGCGAGGCGTTCACTGCCACCCGGTTGGCGGGCGCCAGGGCCTCCACCAGCGTGCGGGCCAGCACCGGCGGCGCATCCACCCAGGGCGAGGTTGCCTGGAACATACCGGTGCGCCGGTCAACGCT
This sequence comes from Pseudarthrobacter sp. J47, assembly GCF_049810315.1. Lineage (GTDB taxonomy): Bacteria > Actinomycetota > Actinomycetes > Actinomycetales > Micrococcaceae > Arthrobacter. The sequence continues at coordinate 703,467 of NZ_CP187358.1, read as the reverse complement.
GAACTTGGGGTCCGGTCCCACAAAACTTACGACGCCGGCACGCACCAGAGCGGCCAACTGCTCCACGCGCAGGGCCGGCGGACCACTGGCCAGGCCTTCGACGAACGATTCGAACCAGCCCCGCAGGCCGGACACCCAGGACGCCTCGGTGATGCCGCCGTCGGCCACCGCGGACTTGAGGACCGCCCGGCCGTGGTGCAGCGCGCCAATGGCCATCTTGACCGGATCGTCCTCACCGCGGGCGGAGCGGAAGGCATCGTCCAGGAGGTACTCGGTGACTGCGCGGTCCAGGTCCGCACGCGACCCGAACTGCCGGCCGGACAACGGCGCCGCCAGCCCGCGCAGGTCCAACCGGTAGCGCCGGGGAACATGGATTTCCAGCGCTGCTTCCACGGCGTCCTCCCACTTGGCCGCGGAATGGGCGTGCGGGCGAAGGGCCTCGGCGAGCTCGTCCAGGAACACTTCCGGCGCGGTGACGGCGGTGGGCTGGCAGCGGACCAGCGTGGAGTAGTACGCCCAGATGGCGTCGCGGTGCAGGAGCGGCCAAAGATCGTGGTCGAAGCCCGGACGGATGCCGGCCACTGCCAGCCGCTCCAAGGCCTGCGGCGTGAGGTACCTGAGGGTGACCGATTCCGGGTAGTAGCCCTTCAGGGTGGCCTTGGCCCGGTACGGCGTGCCGCGGCGGGACGCCGCAACCAGGTGGGGTTCGTCACCGGAGGGCAGGTATTCCATGGCACTGCCGCTGCCCACGAACTTCCCGCCCCGGCCAATGGTCAGCTGGACCATTGCGTCGAAGAAGTTCAGCCCCATGCCGCGCACCAGCACCGTCTCCCCCGCGGGCACGGCTGACCAGTCGACGTCCGCCGGCGCCGCGGGCGGGAAATACCTGGTGCCCAGGTCAGCGGCTGCCTGCTGCAGGGCGCGCTGTTCGGGGTTCAGCTGCGACTCAACGTGGCCCAGGGCGAGCACCACGGAACCGGCGGTGAGGGTGACGCCGCCCTCCAGTTCGACGTCGAACTCCCCGCCTTTGGTACGGCGGACGGCGACGGCGGACTGCCGGTGGAAGGTGAGCGTGACGCCGTCGGGCAGGTGCTGCAGCAGCTGGTCCAGAGTGCGCTGCAGGTAGCGGCCGTAGAGTGCGCGGCTAGGGAAATCGGTGGCCTCGAGGGTGGCGATTTCCTCCCGCTCGGCATCGGTAAGGGACTCATCCGGGGTGGTCCTGGCCGCGGTCCGCCAACGGTCGAACGTGGTGCCGGCAACCGGAGCCGCGAGCGCCGGATCCTCCGGGATGAGCGTGGGGTAGAAGGACTGCGTGTTCATCAGGAACAGCCGCGACTGCTCCGGCTGCCACACGTGCCCGGGCCCGGCCGGGTAGGGATCCACGACGTCGATATGCAGCGGAGGGAGCACTGATTCCGCGCCGGGGGAAACGCCGGCCGCAGCAGCTTCCGCCGCACGGTTGGCCAGCAGCCGCTCCAGGACGCTGGTGCCACGGGGCCCCGCCCCGATGATGGCCGTCCTGATGCTCTGCGATATTTCCACGGCTACCAGAGTATCTGCCCGCGGCGCCCTCCCCTTCCGGAGCTTGACTTGCTGTTCCCTCAAAAGTGTTGTTCTGATGGAGGATGACCACCACTGCTGCTGATCCCACGCCCGCCGCGGGCCCGGGGACAACCCCCGCAACCGCCCCGGAACCCCTCGACGAGAACATCTGGCTGGAAGACATCTACGGCGAGGAACAGCTCGCCTGGGTCCGGGAGCAGAACGCCCGCACCGAGGAACTGCTCGAAGACGCCGACTACGCGGGGCTGGAAAGCGAGATCCTGGAAGTCCTGGACTCCACGGACCGGATCGCGATGGTGGGCAAGCGCGGCAGCCACTATTACAACTTCTGGAAAGACGGCGGGCACCCCAAGGGCCTGTGGCGGCGCACCACCTGGGAGAGCTACGTCAGCGACGAACCGCAGTGGGAAATCCTGCTGGACGTGGACGCCCTTGCGGCCGCCGAAGGTACGGAGTGGGTCTTCCACGGCGCCACCTTCCTCCGCCCCGCCCCCGGGGAACCGCACCGCAACGCCATCCTGGCACTGTCGCCCGACGGCGGTGACGCCAACCGCTACCGCGAGTTCGACGTCGTCACCCGCACCTTTGTTGACCCCGCGGACGGCGGTTTCGACATCCCCACCGCGAAGGGCACCATCGCGTGGCTGGACGCTGACACCCTGCTGGTATCCACTACGGCAGAGGGCCTGCCCAGCACCACGTCCTCCTATGCCCGCACCACCGTGAGACTGGGTCGCGGGCAGGCGCTGGCCACGGCACCGCGCCTGTTCGAGGTGCCTGAGGACCACATGATGGGCATGGTGGCCCACGATTCCACGCCGGGTTTTGAGCGGACCTTCGCCGTGGACTGCATCGACTTCTTCAACCGCACCACCGCAGTGCTGCGGAACGGTGAGTGGGTGCTGATCGACGCGCCCACCGACGTGGACGTCAGCGCCCATCGCGACTGGCTGCTGTTCCGCCCGCAGGGTACCTGGACCGTAGGCGCCACCACCTATCCGGCCGGTTCGCTGGTGGCCGCGGGATTCGAGGACTACCTGGCCGGCGGCGGCGAACTCACAGTGCTGTTTACCCCGGATGCCGCAACGTCGCTGCAGTCCTGGAGCTGGACCCGGAGCTACCTGCTGCTGAACCTGCTCCGCGACGTCTCCTCGGAAATCCGCGTCCTGGACCCCGCCTCCGGCTGGGCTTCCTCGCTGCTGGATGCCTGCCCGCCGCTGCACGACGTCAACGCCTACGCAGTCGACGACGAGGACGAGGCAGGAGCCGGCGACGACTTCTGGCTGGTGGCCACTGGCTTCACCACGCCCAGCACCCTGATGCGGGGGACGTTGTCGGCCGGCGCTTACGGCGCTTCCGGTTCTTCGGGTTCGGCTTCCGGTGACCACGGCGGCGGTGACCACGGCGTCACCAGCAGCCACGCAGTTGTGAAGACCTCGCCGTCGTTCTTCAACGAATCCGGGTACGAGGTCCAACAGCACTTTGCCATCTCCGCGGACGGCACCCGCGTGCCGTACTTCCAGGTGGCTCCGCGGGATCTGGTGCTGGATGGCCAGAACCCCACGCAGCTCTCCGGTTACGGCGGCTTCGAGATTTCCCGGACCCCGGCCTACAGCGGCGCGATCGGCCGGGCCTGGCTGGAACGGCGCACCGAACCGGTGATGGTTGACGGCGTGGAAGGCGGGGACTCAGCTGGTGACAGCGCGTCCGGCTACTCCCGTGGCGGGGTCTACGTTGTGGCCAACATCCGCGGCGGCGGCGAATACGGGCCCTCCTGGCACCGGGCCGCGCTGCAGGAAAACCGGCACCGCGCCTACGAGGACTTTGCCGCCGTCGCGAAGGACCTGATCAGCCGGGGCGTCACCTCGCCCCAGCGGCTGGGCTGCGTGGGCGGCTCCAACGGCGGGCTGCTGGTGGGCAACATGCTCACGCAGTATCCGGAACTGTTCGGCGCCATCTCCTGCGGGGTGCCGCTGCTGGACATGCGCCGCTACACCAAACTCTCCGCCGGGTTCTCCTGGATGGCCGAGTACGGCGATCCGGACGTGGCGGAGCAGTGGGAGTTCATCAGGACTTTCTCGCCGTACCACCTGCTCAGGGACGGTGTGGAGTACCCGGAGACATTCATCTGGACCGCCACGTCCGATGACCGGGTGGGTCCGGTGCAGGCCCGCAAGATGGCGGCCCGCATGCAGGCCATGGGCATTCCCAACGTCTGGTTCCACGAAGCGCTGGAAGGCGGGCACGCGGGGGCCTCGGACAACCGGCAGGCCGCCGCGCTCCAGGCCCGGAGCCAGCACTTCCTGTGGCGGGTGCTGGCCGGCCACCCCTGATCCCTCCCGTCTTCCCAACTGACTGACATTTAACGCTCCCATTTCGCGTTTTCACGACGTCTAGTGCCAGTCAGTTGGGAGGGGCGGCGCAGGGAGGGGCGGGGGCTGCTTAGGCGACCACCCGCCCTGCGTCCAACCTGACGACGGCGTCCGCGTCACCCATGGCTGCTTCGTCGTGGGTGACGCAGACGATCGTCGCGCCCCTGTCCTTTTCGGCGAGAAGGATGGCCGCGATTCTTTCCTTGGAGTCGGCGTCGAGCCCTGCCGTTGGTTCATCCAGCAGCAGGAGGTCCGCCTGCTGGGCCAGGCCCTGTGCCAGGAAGGTGCGCTGCCGCTGCCCGCCGGACAGCGAGCCCAGCGGCCGGTTCCCGAAGCCGGCAAGGCCTACCCGTTCCAGGCTGGCGTCAATGATCTTCCGGTCTCCTGCCCGCAGCGGCCGCCACAGTCCGGCGTGCGCCCACCGGCCCATGGTGACGACGTCCCGGACGGTCAGCGGCATCCGGTCAGACACCGCGCTCCGCTGGACCACCAGCGCGGTCCGGAGCCGTTCCGGCCGCTCAACGGTGCCGCGCCGTGGGGACAGGAGTCCCGCCATCACGCCCAGCAGCGTGGACTTGCCGGATCCGTTGTGCCCCGCCACGGCAGTGACCGTTCCGGCCTCAACCGCCAGCGAGACCCCGCAGAGTGCGTCGACTCCGTCGTGGTCGAACCAGACATCGCGAAGGACCAGCGCCTCCGGGGTTTGGGCGGCATCGGCCAAAGGAGCCAAGGGGGCGGAAGCTAAGGATTCGGCGGACCTGGATCCGGCGGACTTGGATTCGGCGGCAGTGGTGGAGAGCAGAAGCATACCCCCAGCCTAGCATTTTGAGAACGAGTCTCATTAACGTCTAGGATGGTCGCTTGTGACCTTCCTCCTCGAGCCCTTCACCTCGGGCTTTATGCTCAACGCCCTGCTGGGCGGCATCCTCTGCGCTGCGATCTGCGCCGTCGTGGGGACGTGGGTGGTCATCCGCGGCATGGCCTTCCTGGGCGAGGCCATGGCCCACGGCATGCTTCCCGGCGTAGCCGTGGCAACGATGACCGGCATTCCCGTCGTGTTGGGGGCGGCGGGAAGCGCCATCATCATGAGCCTGGGGGTCAGCCTCCTGGCACGCCGCGGCAAGCTGTCCCATGACACGGGCATCGGGCTCTTCTTCGTCGGCATGCTCGCCGTGGGCGTGATCATCATTTCCCATTCCCGCAGCTTCGCCACCGACGCCACCGCCATCCTCTTCGGCGACATCCTGGCCATCGACACCCCCGGACTGACCCTTCTTGCCTGGGCGCTGCCGGTGACCCTCGCCGTCGCGTCCATCTTCCACAGGTCCTTCGTTGCCCTGGTTTTCGATGCCCGGGTTGCCCAGGTGATGGGGCTTCGTCCGCGCCTCGCCCAGGTTCTCCTGGTGGGCCTGGTGACGCTCGCCATCGTCAGCTCCTACCAGGCCGTAGGGGCGCTCCTGGTGCTGGGACTCCTCCTGGCACCAGCTGTGGCTGCGTCAGTCTGGACCCGGCGTATCCCGGCCACCATGGGCGTGGCGGCAGTCTTTGGAGCGGCCGCAGTCCTGGCCGGCCTCCTGGTCTCCTGGTATTTCGGAACTGCCGCAGGCCCCTCCATCGCACTCGCGGCTGTTGCCTTCGCGGCACTTTCCAGCCTTATCGGCTCCAGCCTCCGGCCGTTCATCCGGCCGCTCCAGCCTTCAGAATCACCAACCCAGAAAGCAGTCAGTGCAAACGCCTAAAGTCCTCAGTCTTTCCGTAGCCTTACTGGCCCTCGCCCTCGCGGGGTGTTCAGTTCCGGCAGGCGCCGGCGCCTCCAACACCGGAACCCCCGGCAGTGGAACGCCCGACGGCGGCACCACCGGTGACGGCCATGGCACCGTAGCGGGGGCCAGCGAAGTCGCTGAACCGCAGCTGCATCTGCTTACCATTGATCCGGCCGGAGCCACCACCATGCTGGATCTGGCCGATGAATCCACCAAAGAGGCCGGCACGCTGGCTGAGACGGATTCCATCAGCACGGACGGCCGCTATATCTTTGCCTCCTCGGCGGATGCCGGGACCCTCACCATCCTGGACAGCGGCACCTGGACCTGGGACCACGAGGACCATTTCCACTACTACCGTTCCTCGTCCAGGCTGGTCGGGACGGTGGAGGGTGACGGCGCGGCCGTCGTTGCCCCAGGCTCTGCCAGGACCGGGGTGTTCTTCCCGGAGACCGGCGAAGGCATGCTGCTGGATAACGCGGGCCTGGCCAAGGGCGAAGTCCGGCGGGCCGTGGAGCTTGCCGGCGAACCCCACCAGGGCATGGTGGTGCCGCTGGGCGACTTCGCGCTGGCAACAGTCCCGGGAACTGACGGCACGGCAAGCGGCACGGCCGGAAGCGTGCAGGTCCACGACGGCTCCGGGGCCGCTGTACCCGGCGCCGTCCAGGCGTGTCCTGATGCCCGCGGAACCATCACCACGGCGGTTGGCGTGGTCATTGGCTGTGCCGACGGCGCCGTCCTGGCCACGGTGACGGATGGCGCTGTCGGGTTTGAACACATCCCGTACCCGGAAGGCGCCGTCACCGGCCCTGCTGCGGAGGCCCGCGCCTCCGTGTTCCGGGCCCGGGAAGGCCGTCCCACCGTTGCCGCAGTGGCCGGCACCGAGGGCGCCTGGCTGCTGAACACCCGCAAGCGTGCCTGGCAGCTGATCCGCACGGACGTCCCCCTGCTGCAGGTATCCGCCGTTGACGACAAGAAGGGCCACGTCGTGGCGCTGTCCGCCGACGGCAGGGTGCTGGTGCTGTCCGCGGAGACCGGCGAAACGCTCTCCACAACCGAGCCCCTGCTGCCGGAAACAGTCGCCGATCCGGAGTTGCTGGCCGGCGTGGAACTGGTGACCGACCAGCAGCGGGCCTACCTCAATGCGCCGGCGGAACAGAAGCTGTACGAGATTGATTTTGCCGACGGCGGCAGGCTGGCACGGACCTTCCCAACGCCTGCTGCTCCCCAATTCTTCACGGTGACGGGCCGGTGACCCGGATGCGCCAGCCCCGTACACAACGCAGCACCTTCCCCCTGGCGGGTGCCGCCGTCGGGCTTCTCCTCACTGCCCTTGCCGCGGCCGGCTGTTCCCCGCAGCAAGCGGACCGGCCCGTCATTGTGGTGACCACCAACATCCTGGGCGACGTGGTGCAGAACATGGTGGGCGGCCAGGCAGAGGTGGTGACGCTGATGCAGCCCAACGCTGATCCGCATTCCTTTGAAATCTCCGCCCAGCAGGCGGCGACCATGCGCTCCGCGGGCCTGATTGTTGCCAACGGGCTCGGCCTGGAGGAAGGGCTGCAGCAGCACGTTGACGGTGCGCAGGCAGATGACGTGCCGGTGTTTGTAGCCGGCGATGCCATCGAGCCCCTGGCCTACAGCACGGAGTCCGGCGCTTCCGAAGACGACCAGGGCGCGGCAGACCCGCATTTCTGGACCGACCCGGCGCGCATGGTGGCTGTAGTGGACGGGCTGGAAGGCAGCGTGGCAGCCATCCCCGGCATCGACGCCGCAGCCCTCGGATCAACTGCCGACGCCTACCGCACCGAACTCTCCGGCCTCGACGCCCTGATGAGCTCCTCCTTCGCCGCCATCCCCGCGGAACGGCGGAACCTGGTGACCAACCATCACGTGTTCGGCTACCTGGCGGACAGGTTCGACTTCCGCGTGATCGGCGCCGTGATTCCCGGCGGCACAACACTGGCCTCCCCCAGCGCCTCCGACCTCCGGGACCTGGTCAGCGCCATCGAGGAAGCCAGGGTGTCCACCATCTTCGCCGAAGCCTCCCAGCCGGACCGCCTGGTCAAAGCACTGGCGGACGGCGCCAACCTGGACGTCGCCGTCGTCGAACTTTTCACAGAGTCCCTGACAGCCCCCGGTGAGGGCGCAGATTCGTACCTCACCATGATGCGCACCAATACCGAACGCATCGCCACCGGCCTCTCGCCATGAGCGGCCCCAACCAGAAGGAACCCATGAAAGACGCTTCATCACCCCACCTGCAACGCCTGCGCCCGCTGGGCCTGGCCGCCGCCGTCACGGCCTCCGTGCTGATGATCTCCGCCTGCGGATCCGCGGCCGGCACTTCTCCGGGCACGGCGGAACCCGCCACCTCCACGGCACCGGCGGCTTCAGGGCCCCGCGTGGCGTTGACGTACGACGGCGGCATTGCAGTCCTCGACGGCGAATCCCTGGCGCTGACCGGAGACTTGCCCATTGAGGGCTTCAACCGGCTCAACCCTGCCGGAGACGGCCGCCACGCCATGGTCACCACCACCGCAGGTTTCCAGGTCCTGGACCTGGCGACGCCGGAACTCACCGACCTGGTCTTCGAGGCTGACGCTGCCGGTCACGTGGTGCGGCACGGCGGCAAGACCATCCTGTACGCGGACGGCACCAGCGACACCACCATCTTCGAATCGGACGACCTGCTCGATGGCGGCACCAGCCTGCCCAAGACCGAGGTGGTACCAGCCGACGAGGCCCACCATGGCGTCTCGATCCTGCTCAAGGACAACACCCTGCTCACCACCGTGGGCAACTCGGAGAGCCGCTCAGGCATCCGAGTGCTGGACGCAGACCGCAAGGAAACCGCCCGCAACGACGAGTGCCCCTCCGTCCACGGCGAAGGCACTGCGGCCAACGAGGTAGTGGTGTTCGGATGCAACAACGGTGTGCTGGTCTACGACGCCGGGACCATCACCAAGATCACCGCCCCGGACGAGTACGGCCGGATGGGCAACGCCTACGTCACAGAGGACAGCACCCTCGCCGTGGGCGACTACAACTCCGACCCCGATTCGGAAGGGTACCTGCTCCACGAACTCGCGCTGATTGATACCGCCGCGAAAACCATGAAGGTTGTTGAGCTGCCCGAGGGCGTCGAATACACCTGGCGGGACGTTGCCCGTGGACCGGCAGGCGAAATCCTGCTCCTGGCCTCGGACGGCTCCCTGCACACGCTGGACCCGGCCACCGGAGCGATCACCAACTCCGTTCCCGTTGTGGACGCCTGGGAAGGACCAGCCGAGTGGCAGGACCCGCACCCGGCCCTCACCGTCCTGGAAGGAACGGCCTACGTAACTGACCCCGCCAAGAAGGTGCTCCACGCCGTGGACCTGGCCACCGGCAAGGTGACCACGTCCGAAGAACTGCCCGGCGTCCCCAACGAGATCACCGCCGTCGAAGGCTGACCCCGGCAGGCTTTCCTGAGGCAAAACGGCCCGTTTTGCACTGCCTGCCACGTTCTGCGTATTCTTGGTGGGCTAGGAATAGCAATTGGAGACGTGCCAGAGCGGCCGAATGGGCTTCACTGCTAATGAAGTGTGGGGCAAAACTCCACCGGGGGTTCAAATCCCCCCGTCTCCGCCAACGAACACCCCCGGTCACTGACCGGGGGTGTTCTGGTTTCTCCCGCCAGTCCGCCCCCGGCCTGTACCCCGGCCCGGCACAGGGCTGGGGTCAGGTTTTGGGATCAGCCCGCCTGCGCCAGGACCAGCGGCAGGACCGCTCCGGCACCGGCCTGCCTCAGGGCCCTGCCGGCGACAGTAAGTGACCAGCGACTGTCCACGAGGTCGTCAATCAGCAGGACCGTTGATCCGGGTGCCGCAGCCAGGCCAGCCGCGAGCTCCGGCCCCACCACCAGCCTGTCCCAGACACCGGCCAGCCGGTAGGCGCTGTTGCCGCCGCGGCTTCCGGTGGGCCCGCCGTGGGCCGGTTCCAGCTGCCCGGCGTAGGGAATCCTGCCGATCTCGGAGATGCCCCGGGCCAGGGACTCCACCAGCTGGGGCTTGCTGCGGGACGGCATGCTCACGATTGCGGCAGGCCGTCCGGCGCCGCTCCAGCCCGGGGTGCGTGAATCCCCGGTGCCCCACTCGCGCAGTACCTGCACGCAGGCCTGCAGCATGGCAGGATCCATGGGCTTGTCCGCGGCTCCTGCGGCGAACAGCTCGCGCAGGGCCCCGCCCCAGCCCAGGTCCGTCAGCCGGGCAAGGTACCTGCCCTCGGCCAGCTGTTCCTCCGGTTTGATCTTGCCTTTGACGGGAACACCCAGCCGGTCCATGCCGCTGGGCCACTGGAGCCGGGGCTCCAGGGCTCCGCCGGCCTGGCGCAGCTTTTCACCAGCTGCTTCGCTGGCCTGGGCGGCGATGTCGGTGGAGAACCACGTGCCGGCGCAGTTGTCGCACTTGCCGCAGGGGTGGGCTGTTTCGTCGTCCAGCACCGAGGTGATGTACTCCATGCGGCAGCCGGCGGTGTCCTGGTAGATCACCATGGAGTCCTGCTCGTCCACGCGGGCCTCGGCAATCCGGCGATACCGTTCGGCGTCGTAGATCCACGGCTGCCCGGTGGAGCGCCAGCCGCCGCCCACCCGCTCAACGGCACCATCCACGGACAGCACCTTCAGCAGCAGCTCCAGGGGCGTACGGCGGAGGTCCACGCGGGCTTCCAGCGCCACGGTGGAGACGGCGGTTCCGGCCTCGGCAAGGGCTGTGAGCACCGCATTGGCCTTTTCCTCCGATGGCATGGAGGCGGTGGCGAAGTACTGCCAGATATCCCGGTCCTCGGAGCCGGGCAGCAGCAGGACGTCGGCGTTCGCAGCTCCACGGCCGGCACGGCCCACCTGCTGGTAATAGGCCACGGGCGAGGACGGGGCTCCCAGGTGCACCACAAAGCCAAGGTCAGGCTTGTCGAATCCCATCCCCAGCGCAGAGGTGGCCACCAGGGCCTTGACCTGGTTGTCCTTCAACAGCTGCTCGGCTCGCTCCCGGTCCGCCGGATCCGTCCGGCCGGTGTAGGAGAGCACCTTGTGCCCTGCCTCGGAGAGCAACCTGGCGGTATCTTCGGCAGCCGATACCGTGAGCGTGTAGATGATGCCGCTGCCCGGAAGGTCGCCAAGATGCGTCAGGAGCCAGCCCAGGCGCTGGCGCGAATCCGGCAGGGACAGCACGCCCAGGCGCAGCGAATCACGGCCCAGGGCGCCGCGGATGGTGAGTACGTCCGCACCGAGCTGCTCCTCGATGTCATGGACCACGCGGGAGTTGGCCGTGGCCGTGGTGGCAAGGACCGGCACGGTTCCGGGCAACCCGGCAATGAGGTCCGAAATACGGCGGTAATCCGGGCGGAAGTCGTGGCCCCAGTCCGAAATACAGTGGGCTTCATCGATCACCAGCAGCCCGGTCCGCCGGATGAGTTCGGGAAGCTGGTTCTCCCGGAAGGACGGGTTGGTGAGCCGCTCCGGAGAAACCAGCAGGACGTCAACCTGGTCCTCCGCCAGCTGCTGGCGAACCGAATCCCACTCCAGCTGGTTGGCCGAGTTGATGGCCACGGCCCGCACACCCGCCCGGGCAGCGGCGGCAACCTGGTCCCGCATCAGCGCCAGCAGCGGTGAGACAATCAGCGTGGGCCCGGCGCCCCTGCGCCGCAGCAGCAGCGAGGCAACGAAATACACGGCCGATTTGCCCCAGCCGGTGCGCTGCACCACAAGAGCCCGCTGGCCGCCGTCGACAAGCGCTTCGATGGCCTCATACTGGCCGTCATGGAAGTCCGCTGACGGGTGCCCCACCAGTTCCCGCAGCACGGCCAGCGCCTGCCCGCGTGTTCCACCGGCGTCCTCCACGGCAACAGAAGACGGCCCTGAAGCCTGGCCCTGGGCGGGATCCTGCGCGGAGCTGGAGGGAAAGGTGTTCTGGTTATCGGCCATTGATTCAGTATCCCAGCCACCGCTGACACCACCACGCCTCAAAGGTTCTATGTGGAAAACGCCACATGGATCATGCCGTATGCGTGCCGCCGTAAGATAGAGCAGTGACTAGCGACCAGACCAAGACCTTTGATCTTTCGGCTTCCTTCAAGGCCTACGACGTCCGCGGAATCGTCGGCGATTCCATTACTGCAGAAATCGTCGAAGCAGTCGGCGCAGCCTTCGTGGACGTCCTGCAGCTTGAAGGCCAGACCGTCCTGGTGGGTGGCGATATGCGTCCGTCCTCGCCCGAGTTCAGCAAGGCCTTCGCCGACGGTGCGGCAACCCGTGGCGCCAACGTCCAGCTGCTTGGCCTGATCTCCACCGACGAGCTCTACTTCGCGTGCGGTTCCCTGAACGCCGCCGGTGCCACGTTCACCGCCAGCCACAACCCCGCCGGCTACAACGGCATCAAGATGTCCAAGGCCGGAGCAGTCCCCATCTCCTCCGAGACCGGCCTGAAGGAAATCCAGGCCCTGGCCGAGGAATACCTGAACACCGGAATCATCCCGGAAGCACAAACCCGTGGCCTGATCGGCGTCCAGGACGTCCTGAAGGACTACGCCGAATATCTCCGTACCCTGGTGGACCTCTCCGGTTCCCGCCCGCTGAAGATCGTTGTGGACGCCGGCAACGGCATGGCCGGACTCACCACTCCCGCGGTGCTGGGCGACACCCTCCTCCCGCAGCTGCCGTTCCAGATCGTCCCCCTCTACTTTGAGCTGGACGGCTCGTTCCCGAACCACCCGGCCAACCCGCTGGAGCCGGAAAACCTCCGGGACCTGCAGGCCGCCGTCGTGCAGCAGGGTGCGGATATCGGCCTCGCGTTCGACGGCGACGCCGACCGCTGCTTTGTGATCGATGAGAACGGAAACCCGGTGTCGCCGTCGGCCATCACCGGCATGGTGGCGCGCCGTGAAATTGCCCGCGCCAAGGCACAGGGCGAAGAAACCCCCACCATCATCCACAACCTGCTCACCTCCCGCGCGGTGTCTGAACTGGTGGAGCACGACGGCGGCAGGGCTGTCCGCACGCGCGTGGGCCACTCCTTCATCAAGGCAGTCATGGCTGAGGAAGGTGCTGTGTTCGGCGGCGAGCACTCGGCGCACTTCTACTTCCGGGACTTCTGGAACGCGGACACCGGCATGCTCGCTGCCATGCACGTACTGGCGGCGCTGGGCGAGCAGGACGGGCCGTTGTCAGAGCTGGGCCGCGAGTACGAACCCTATGTTTCGTCCGGCGAGATCAACTCGGAGATCGAGGACAAGGCGGCCGCCGTCGAACGCGTCCGCCAGGATTTCGCCTCGGAAGACCTGACGATCGACACCATGGACGGCAGCACCTTCACGGCCAACGACGGCAGCTACTGGTTCAACCTGCGCCCGTCCAACACGGAGCCGTTCCTGCGCCTGAACGCCGAAGCCGTGGATCTGTCCACCATGGAGCGTGTCCGGGACCGTGTCCTTTCCCTGGTCCGCGGGCAGTAACCATGAGTGACCAGCCGCAGTCCTGGCGCGATACCGTGCCGGAGGCCTCCGCCCAGGACCTCGAAACCCTCCTGGGTACGGGCGTGGGTGCAGCGCAGGAACAGCTTGAGGGCCAGGGCGGGTTCCTGCCGTTCGCCCTGGTGATGGATCACGACGGCGAGGTGCGGCTGATGGCCGTCACTCCGGCTGATGCAGCGGAAGCCACTGCCGACGCCGAATTTGACGCCGACGCCATGATCGCGGACCTCACAGCGCTGCTGCAGCAGCAGCGGTCCGGTTTCCGGGCAGCAGCAATCGTCTGCGACATCATGCTGGTGGAGGAAGAGTCCGACGCCGTCCATGTCGCCGCTGAGCATCAGGACGGTTCGCTGTTCGCGGCCGTCCTGCCGTATGCGGCGAATCCCGGCACGGGTGAGTGGGTCTTCGGAGACCTGGCAGCCGATACCAACGACGCCACCATCTGGGTGGACTAGACCACACGCCCATGAAAATCAACGCCTTCGCCGATGTCAGCCTCCGGGCCATCATGGTGCTGGCGTCCGCGCCGGAGGGAACGCTCCTCACGACGCAAAACATTGCCGACGCAGTGGGCACCCCCTACAACCACGTCAGCAAAGCCATGGCCAAACTGCGCATGCTGGGCCTGGTGGACGTGGAACGCGGGCGCCTCGGCGGTGCCCGGCTGAGCGCAACCGGCAGGACGGCCACTGCCGGCGCCGTCCTCCGGCTCCTGGACACCCGCGAGGATCCTGCCGAATGCGTGGCGCCCAACGGCAACTGCCCGCTGATCAACGAGTGCAAGCTCCGGGCAGCCATGTCCCGGGCGCGTGAGGCGTTCTACCGGGAACTCGATTCCGTGGTGGTGGCCGAGCTTCCCTCGTCACGGCAGATGGCTCCCGTTTTCCAGTTGATCGGTATGCGGCCGGGCCTCTGACCCGCCTTAAACCACCCCAAATTTCGCCATGTAGCTGCGTCAGGCCCCCGATTTGTGCCCGACTTCTACAGGGTGTAGAAATAAGGCATGAATACTCGTATTTCAAATACATGTATTCCTTCCGGCCGGACGAAGGCCCCGGCCCCTCCCTCAGGAGTAGACATGCTCTCGGACAAATCCCGCCCCATCATTGAGGCCACCCTGCCGCTGGTCGGCTCCCGGATCGGCGCCATTACGCCCAAGTTTTACGAGCGGCTTTTCGCCGCACACCCCGAGTTGCTGGACGGCCTCTTCAGCCGTTCCAACCAGCGCTCCGGAAACCAGCAGCAGGCCCTGGCCGGAAGCATCGCCGCTTTTGCCAGCCATCTGGTGAACAACCCCGGCACACTCCCGGAGCTGGTCCTGTCCCGCATCGCCCACAAGCACGCCTCCCTGGGAATCACCGAGCCGCAGTACCAGGTGGTCTACGAGCACCTGTTCGCCGCCATCGCCGAGGACCTGGCCGACGTCATCACGCCGGAGATCGCCGAAGCCTGGACCGAGGTGTACTGGCTGATGGCGGATGCCCTGATCAAGCTGGAAAAGGACCTCTACGCCCAGCAGGCCAATGACAAGATGTGGATGCCGTGGAGGGTTACGGCCAAAATGCCGGCGGGCAACGGCGCCATGACGTTCACCCTTGAGCCGGCCGACGACACTCCCGTCACCCCAGCCCTTCCCGGCCAGTACGTCAGCGTCAAGGTCGCCGTCGAGGACGGGCTCCGCCAGGTCCGCCAGTACTCCCTGTCCGATGACGCCGGAACGCGCCGCACCTTCACCGCCAAGCTGGACGACGGCGGCGAAGTCTCCCCCGTCCTGCACCGTACCGTTCAGGTGGGCGACGTCCTGGAGCTCTCCAACCCCTACGGCGAGATCACCCTCAAGGACGGCGACGGGCCTGTGGTCCTGGTCTCCGCGGGAATCGGCTGCACCCCCACAGCCTCGATTCTCCGGTCCCTGGCGGAGACCGACTCCAAGCGCCAGGTCCTGGTCCTCCACGCGGAAAGCACCCTGGACAGCTGGGCGCTCCGCAGCCAGATGACTTCCGACGTCGAACGGCTGGACGGTGCCGAACTCAAGCTCTGGCTGGAGCAGCCTGCCGCCGGGTCCTTCGAGGGCTTTATGTCACTGCGCGAGGTGGACCTGCCGGCCAACGCTTCCCTCTACCTCTGCGGGCCGCTGCCGTTTATGAAGAACATCCGCAATGAGGCCATCGACGCCGGAATCCCCGCCACCCGGATCCACTACGAGGTTTTCGGTCCGGACATCTGGCTGGCCAGCTAGCCGTCCACGGCCGGCGGTGGGCCCACGCCGGAGGGTTCCCTGACCGAGCTTGCGAGGTTAGGGGCCGGCGGGGAACGACAGCGGGCCCGCACCTTATTCTTGCGAAAGGTGCGGGCCCGACGTCGTACTTCAGTTGTTAGGAGAGGCGGGACTTCAGCCCGGCCAGCTCCGACTGCAGTGCGTCCGGAAGGGACTCACCGAAGTTGGCGAACCATTCCTCGATCGAGGCCAGCTCGGTGGCCCATTCGGCGGGATCAACCTTGACGGCTTCCTCCACCTGCGCCGGAGTCATGTCCAGGCCGGTGAGGTCGATCGCGTCACCCGTGGGCACAAAGCCGATGGGGGTTTCGACGGCGTCAGCCTTGCCCTCGAGGCGTTCGATGGCCCACTTCAGGACACGGGCGTTGTCGCCGAATCCGGGCCAGGCGAAGCCGCCCTCGGAGTTGCGGCGGAACCAGTTGACCAGGAAGATCTTGGGCAGTCGTTCCGGGTTGCCCTTCGCGGACAGGTTGACCCAGTGGTTCAGGTAGTCGCCGGCGTCGTAGCCGATGAACGGCAGCATGGCCATGGGATCGCGGCGGACCACGCCCACGGCACCGGCGGCTGCGGCGGTGGTCTCGGAGGACAGCGTCGAACCCATGAAGATGCCGTTGGACCAGCTGCGGGCCTCGGTCACCAGCGGGATGGTGGTCTTGCGGCGGCCGCCGAACAGGATCGCGGAGAGCTCCACGCCTTCGGGGTTGTTGTACTCCTCGGCGAGCATGTCGATCTGGTCGATCGGCGTGCAGAAGCGTGAGTTCGGGTGTGCTGCCGGCTTACCGGAATCCGGCGTCCAGGAGTTGCCCTGCCAGTCAGTCAGGTGAGCGGGCACTTCCTCGGTCATGCCCTCCCACCACACACCGCCGTCGTCGGTCAGTGCAACGTTGGTGAAGATGCTGTTGCCCTTGGCGATAGCGCGCATGGCATTCGGGTTGGTGCCCCAACCGGTGCCCGGAGCCACGCCGAAGAGGCCGGCCTCGGGGTTGACGGCGCGGAGCTCGCCTTCCTTGCCGAAGCGCATCCAGGTGATGTCATCACCCAGGGTCTCCACCTTCCAGCCGTCAATGGTGGGATCCAGCAGGGCAAGGTTGGTCTTGCCGCAGGCGGACGGGAACGCGGCGGAGACGTAGTACGTCTTCTGTTCCGGCGAGGTGAGCTTCAGGATGAGCATGTGCTCGGCCAGCCAGCCCTCGTCCCGGGCCATCACCGAGGCGATGCGCAGGGCGTAGCACTTCTTGCCCAGCAGCGCGTTTCCGCCGTAGCCGGAGCCGAAGGACCAGATGGAACGCTCTTCCGGGAAGTGCACGATCCACTTGTCCGGGTTGCAGGGCCACGCAACGTCGTCCTGGCCCGGCTCCAGCGGAGCACCCACGGAGTGCAGGGCCGGGACGTAGAAAGCGTTGGTCTCGGTGATCTTGTTCAGCACGTCGGTGCCGATGCGGGCCATGATGCGCATGGACGCCACAACGTACGCAGAGTCCGTAATTTCGACGCCGAACTTGGGATCCTCGGCGTCGAGGTGGCCCATCACGAACGGAATGACGTACATGGTGCGGCCACGCATGGAGCCGGCGAAGAGGCCTTTGAGCTTCTCCTTCATCTGCGCGGGATCCATCCAGTTGTTGGTGAATCCGGCGTCCCGCTCGTTTTCGGAGCAGATGAAGGTCTGCTCCTCAACACGTGCCACGTCTGCGGGATCGGAGAAAGCGGCGAACGAGTTCGGGAACAGTTCCGGGTTCAGGCGCTGCAGGGTGCCGCCGGCCACGAGCTCGTCGTTCAGGCGGGTGATTTCCTCTTCGGAACCATCCACCCAGTGAATACGGTCCGGCTGCGTGAGGGCAGCAACCTCCTCAACCCAGGCAAGTAGCCCAGCGTGGGTGGTTGGTGCTTCCTCAAGCAGCGGCAGTCGCGCCAGATCGCCCATTGCGGTTCCCTTCCTCGGGGTCATCGGTGTGTCCTAAATGCTATTGGCCCAGTGGTATGGGATTTTGGGGCCCAGCGCCGGGTTTACTGCGCTTCGCCGGGGAAATCCGCGCAAAATCAGGGAAGTTGGGCCAAAAACAGGCATATTTAGTGACTAAGGTCACATAGACCGGTCTAGTCGCGCACATTACAGGCCTCCCGATTTGGAACATCGGCCCACCTCGCGTAAAGTTATTCGAGGTTCGGCGGGGAAAACATCCCAACGAACACAAGATGCGCCCATAGCTCAGCTGGATAGAGCGTCTGTCTACGGAACAGAAGGTCAGGGGTTCGAATCCCTTTGGGCGCACAGATCAAAAAGCCCGCACCGGTTGGTGCGGGCTTTTTTGTTGCCCGGGCTGCGGCGTTGCGGGCGGTCGCTTCGCAGGTGGTCTGCCCGGACATTCCCACATTCCCGGTTTCGACGCGCATATGTCCTGACGCGCACGATATATCCGCGTCATCCGGCACTTTCCGCGTCGCCAGGCACTATCCGCGTCGCCCGGCACTATCCGCATCACCAGCCACGATGCGAGTCGAAAACGCGCAGACTCCACAGCCTTGTTACCCGGGCGTAGTCTGGTGCCCATGACGCCTGAGGCTATCGAACGTGAATTTGATGTCATTGTGATCGGCGCCGGCGCCGTGGGGGAAAACGCGGCCGACCGCGTTGTTAAGGGCGGGCTGACGGCCATCCTCGTAGAAGCCGAGCTGGTGGGCGGCGAATGCTCCTACTGGGCCTGCATGCCGTCCAAGGCGCTGCTCCGTCCGGGAATCGCCCTTCATGGCGCCCAGTCGGTGCAGGGTGCCGAGCAGGCGGTGACCGGAATCCTGGATGCCCAGGCTGTGCTGAAGCGGCGGGACACCTTCACCTCCAACTGGCAGGACGACGGCCAGGTCCAGTGGGTCGAAGATACCGGTATAGACCTGCTGCGGGGGCATGCTTTTATTACGGCACCGAGGCAGGTGGAAGTTGCAGGGCTCGACGGCGGGACGCACCGCCTGCGCGCACGCCACGCCATTGTGCTGGCAACGGGTTCGCACCCCACCCTTCCGCCGATCGACGGCCTTGAGGGGCTGGAGGTCTGGGGCACCCGGGAAGCGACCTCCGCGCAGGAAGTCCCGGAAAGCCTGGCGGTGCTGGGCGGCGGCGTGGCCGGGACGGAACTTGCGCAGGCGTTCGCGAGGCTGGGTTCCAAGGTCACCCTGGTGGCCCGGGGCGCACTGCTGGGCAACTACCCGGAGGAAGCGTCCAGGCTTGTGGCGGCCGGGCTGCGTGCAGATGGCGTCGAACTGCGCCTGCACACCAACACGGAGCACGTGGAGCAAAACCACAACGGGAGCTTCACCCTGACGCTGGCGGGCGGCGCCACGGTCACGGCGGAGAAGCTGCTGGTGTCCACCGGCCGCCACCCCGCAGTGGAGGGCCTGGGCCTGGAGAACCTGGGGTTTACGTCCGACGACGGCAAGCCACTAACGCTGGAAACTGACACCACCGGAGCGGTAAAGGGAGTCCCTGCCCGGCTTAACACGGGACAAGGCGCCGAAGGCGACCAAGACCAGCAGCCCTGGCTGTACGCAATCGGCGACGCCGCCGGCAAGGTGCTGCTGACGCACCAGGGGAAGTACGAGGCACGCGCCACCGGCGACGCCATCGTGGCAAGGTCCAACGGAACCCTGAACGGCGATCCGGCCGACTGGAGCAAGCAGGCGCAGACTGCCAACGTCAACGCGGTGCCGCAGATCGTCTTCACGGATCCGGAGCTGGCCAGTGTGGGGCGGAGCAAAAAGCAGGCGCAGGAGGATGGCTTCAACGTCTCGAGCGTGGAGCTGCCCATCGCCGTCGCCGGTTCTTCGCTGCACGCGGATAACTACGAGGGCTGGGCGCAGCTGGTCATCGATGAGGAGCGGAAGGTGCTGTTGGGCGCCACGTTCGCCGGTCCGGACGTGGCGGAACTGCTGCACGCGGCCACGATCGCCGTGGTGGGCGAGGTTCCGCTGGACAGGCTGTGGCATGCAGTTCCCTCCTACCCCACCATCAGCGAAGTGTGGCTGAGGCTGCTGGAAAAATACGGCCTCTAAACCCGCGAGGTGGCAGTTGATGGCAATGTCCGGCCGCTGGACTGCCGCAAAGTGCCATCTCGGCGCAGTCTGAGTTGAGGATAGGAACGGGCAGCTCTATTTGAACTGACCGGTCAGTTCAGTTAGGCTGGACGCAGACATTCCCTGCGAAAGGCCCTCCTTGCTCTCCGTACGCCAGCTCCACGTGAAAGGCCGTCGGGATCCCCTGCTTCCGGCCACCTCACTCCAGGTAAAACGCGGCGAACTCCTCCTGGTGACCGGCGAGCGGCAGGACCAGCGGACCGCACTGGCCCTTACCCTGAGCGGCCGCATGAAGCCCAGCAGTGGCACCGCCGGCTGGGACGGCAGCACCCGGATCAAGCAACTCCGCCAGGTCAGCGCACTGGTGGACTCCCCCGGCGTCAACGAGCCGGAACAGCACCTCAGCGTCCGGGACCTCGTCACGGAGGACCTCGCGCTGATCCCCCGCCGTTACCGTGGCGCGCTGCTCAGCAAACCGTGGCTCAAGGTGAACAGCTTCGAGGACATCGCTGATCTCTGGACGGAACAGCTGCCCCCGGCCCGGCGCATGGAGCTCCTCACGGCCCTTGCCCTCGCCAACCCGCACACCGATCTCCTGGTGGTCGACTCCCCGGACCGGCACAGTGCCGACGCGTCGGACTGGCTGCCGCGGCTCCAGCAGTTGGCGGACGACGCCGGCCGGCCACTCGCCGTCGTAGTTACAGTCACTGCCCTCCCGGACTCCTGGACGGGCCCGACGGCGGCAATCGGCAACGCGGAACCTGAGCCCGCGCCTGAACCGGACGTGCAAGCGGAGACCCAGCCGGAAGCGGAGTCGGCGCCCGAACCGGGGCACCCAACCACCCCCCAACCCGAACTCGAAACCGAGGACGCCAAGTGACTGTGCTGCGGCTGGCCCGCTCTGAACTCAAGCGGATGACCAGCGGGCTGCTGCCCAAGCTGACCATCCTGGCCCTGACCATGGTGCCGCTGCTGTATGGTGCCGTGTATTTGTACGCAAACTGGGACCCGTACAGCAACCTGGACCAGATCGACGCCGCACTGGTGGTCGAAGATACGGGCGCCACCTCGGCTGACGGTACCGAGCTGCACGCTGGCGCCAAGGTAGCGGAAAGCCTGATGGAGGCGCACCTTTTCAACTGGAAGTCTGTGGCCACCACGGCGGAAGCTGATGAGGGCGTCAGCACGGGAAAGTACGCCTTCGCCCTGAAAATTCCTGCCGATTTTTCGACGAACCTGGTCTCCCCGGGCAGCTTCGATTCGGCCAGCCGGGCCATGCTGAACGTCACCACGAACGATGCCAACAACTACCTGCTCAGCACCATCGTGGACAAGCTGACCACTGCCGTCCACAACACCGTGGCCAAGGATGTAGGCGAGGAGACGGCCAACAAACTGCTGACCGGCTTCGGCACCATCCATTCGCAGATGGTCAAGGCCGGAGAGGGCGCCGGCCAGCTGGCGGACGGCGTGGCCACCCTCCGGGACGGGACAGTCACCCTGCATCAGGGCACCGCGGAGCTCAGCAGCGGAGCCGGGGAGCTGTACGCCGGGCAGCTGCAACTGCTCGACGGCGCCAACCAGCTCAGCACCGGCGCGGGCCAGTTGAGCAGCGGGCTGGCGGAGCTCAACAGCAAAACCGCCACCCTTCCGGGCAGTTCCCAGGCCCTGGCAGACGGCGCTGCCCAGGTTGCCGCCGGGAACGCGCAGCTCAACACCAAGGTGCAGGATGCCGTGGCCCAGCTCGACGCGGCAGACCAGGGGCTGCGGACGCGTTTGAGCGAGTCCACCAAGCGGCTGGTGGACTCGAACGTGCTGACTCCGGAGCAGGCTGCCACCATCCTCGCCGATTTTGACGCAGCCGCCGCAACGGGCCCGGTAGCTGACGCCAAGGACAAGATCCACGCGGACGCCGCCCAGATCCAGCAGCTTTCAGACGGTTCTGCCGCGGTCAGCGCGGGCGCCGCCCAGCTGGCTGCTGCAACTCCTGCCCTGAGGGATGCCATTGTCCAGGCTTCAGGGGGTGCGAACCAGCTCAGCGCCGGGGCCGCCACCCTTGCTGCCGGCCAACAGTCGGCAACCGACGGTGCGGGCCGGCTCAGTGCAGGTGCCGTGAAGCTCGACGGCGGCGCGGGGCAACTCGAGGCGGGAGCCGGAACCGCTGCCGAGGGCTCAAGGACGCTCGCCGACGAAATTTCCAAGGGCGCCGGCCAGGTTCCCCATCCGGACGACGCACAAAAAGCCAGCGTTTCCCAGGTGATGGCCGATCCTGTTTCGGTGGGCAATGTGTCCCAGGCGAAGGCGAACTCCTACGGGGCAGGTTTGGCTCCGTTCTTCCTCACACTGGCGCTCTGGATCGGCATCTTCATGCTGGTCCAGGCCATGCGGCCCATCACCCAGCGGGCACTGGCGTCGAACGCTCCCGCCTGGAAAATCGCCGTCGGGGGCTGGCTTCCGTTCCTTGCCGTTTCCGTGGTGCAGGCAACCCTGCTCACCCTGGTGGTGGACCTGGCTCTGGGGCTCGATCCCGCCCACCCGGTGCTGATGTGGCTGTTCATGCTGGCCGCGGCCATGGCGTTCAGCGCCATCATCCAGGGTGTTGTGGCCCTGCTGGGTTCGCCCGGAAAGCTGGTGGTCCTGATCCTGCTGGTGCTGCAGCTGGTGTCCTCCGGTGGCACGTTCCCGTGGCAGACAACGCCCGCTCCCCTGCACGTGGTGCACGAGGTCCTGCCCATGGGATACGTGGTCACCGGCATGCGGCACCTCATTTACGGGGCGGACCTGTCCATGATTGTTCCCACGGTGCTGGGCCTGCTGGGCTACACTCTGCTCGGTGCCGCGATGTCCACGCTGGCCGTCAGGAAGCACAAGTTCTGGACCCTGAAGACCCTCAAGCCGGAGATCGCCGTATGAGCACCGACGCACCGCAGCCCGCCGGGCAACCCGCCAAGAAGCTGCGGCCCGAACGGACCAATGCCACCAGGCAGCGGCTGTTCGAGGCCTCCATGGAGCTGATCGGCCAACGGGGCGCAGCAGGCGTCACCGTGGACGAGATTGCCGCCGCGGCCGGTGTTTCCAAGGGAACCGTCTATTACAACTTCGGCAGCAAATCGGACCTGATCGCGCAGCTGCTGCGGCACGGCGTGGACATCCTGAAGGCCCGGCTGCTGGGCGAGGGAAGCGTCCCTACGGAGCCCGCCGATCCCCTCCTGGCCATGGAGGCGATGATCGGCGAGGCCATGGACTTTATGGAGGAATACCCGTCCTTCGCCCGGCTGTGGGTCAGCGAAAACTGGCGCACGCCCAGCGAATGGCAGGACACGTTTACCGTCCTCCGGGGCGAGCTGCTGGAAGTGATCGGGACGGCGATAGACAGGGTCGCCGTCGTCTATTCCGTGGACACAACCATTTCGCGCGGCAGCCTGGAAACGGCGATCTTCGGAGCGTGCTTTGTGGTGGGTCTGGACCGGCAGACGTACAACCCCGAGCGCACCCGTGACCAAAGTGTTGCAGCAATCATGGCCACCATGCGCGGTTACGTCCAAAAGTAGCCCGCCGGCCGGGGGATGATTGGACCCATGGGGAACAGCGGAAAAATTGCGGTAGGTGCGGCCCTCGCGGCGGCATGCCTGGTGGTGCTGACGATTTTCACGCTGAACGAGCCAGTGCTGTTCACGCTGGCCGGCGCCCTCGCGCTGACCTACATTGCCTCCGTCTGGTCCCTCTTCACCCGCGGCCGCTACCTGGCCGTGGTGCTCGGCGCGGTGGGGAGCAGCCTGGCGCTCGCCTTCGCCATCGCGTTCCTGCGCATGTGGGGGCTTGCCTTCAACAAGGATCCCTCGGCGCTGGGCCAGGCCGTGACCAGCCGGGATTCGGACATCTACTTCTACCTGGCAGTGGTTGCCGGCCTGCTGACCCTGGCGTTCCTCTTTGTTGCTGCGGTGTGGCCGGCCCGGAGCATCCGGCGGCCCCGGCGGCCCGCGCCCCGGAAGCCGGCCAGCCGGAAACCTGCGGCCAAGCGTCCTGCCTCCGGGAAGCCTGGCAAGACGCCCGCCAGGAAGCCTGCTGCGAAAAAGCCGGCGGCCAGGAGCGGGGCAGCCAAGAAGCCGGCCCCGCGGAAGCCCTCCCCCTCCCCAACTAGGTAGCAGTACATGCCCTTATGAGCGCTCATAAGGGCACCTATTGCTACCTAGTTGGGTGGAGCGGGCGTGAGCTGGGCCGCGGCACCCGGACGTGCAGCCGCAGCGGGCGGTTTGTTCGGCGCGGCGGGCCTGCGGCGCGAGCCGAACACGGCTGTGGCCACCCCGCCCAACAGCAGCGCACCGCCCACCAGGTCCGCCGTCGTCGGGATTTCCCCCAGCACCACCCACGCCGCACTGATCCCCACCACCGGTACCAGCAGCGTAAAAGGCACAACGGACGACGACGGGTAGCGGCTCAGCAGCCCGTTCCAGATCCCGTACCCCACGAGTGAGGCAAAAACCGCCGTATACAGGGCGCTGCCGATGGTGGCAGGCTGCAGATCCATCAGGGTTCCCACCACCGCCGACGGCCCGTCCACCAACAACGACAAGCCCAGCAACGGAATGGGGACCACGGCGCCGGACCACACCACCAGGCCCAGTCCGGACGCCGCTTTCGCCTTCCGCGCCACGATATTTCCGGCCGCCCAGGACAGCGCGGCAGCGAGGGTGACCAGCAGCGGCAGCACCGGCGCCACCAGGCTCCGACCCACGGCAACGGCCAGCAGACCCACCACGCCCAGCGCTATTCCGGCGAGCTGCAGCTGGGTGGGCCGCTCACCCAGGAGCCCGGCGGCCAGCAGCACGGTAAACAGCACCTGCGCCTGCAGCACCAGGGAGGCCAACCCGGCGGGCATCCCCCACGCCATGGCCAGGTAGAGCAGTCCAAACTGCCCGGCACTCATCAGAAGCCCGACGCCGGCAATCGCCTTCCAGCCCACATCCGGCTTGGGGATGATGAAAATGCAGGGAAACACCACCAGCACGAACCGGAGGGCTACGAAAAGCAGCGGCGGGACCTCACGGCCATTGGTGTGCAGGCCGAGGTCGATCGCCACGAAATTCACGCCCCACAGCACAGCGACAAGTACGGCGAGAGCTGCATGGCGAAGATTCATAAGCCATACATTGGCAGAACCACGGATGAAGCACCAGCATTGAATTCGGGGGTGATCGATGTAGATTTGCTTCATGATCGACATCACCTCACTGAGGGCTTTAGCAGCTGTGGAGAGCCACGGTTCTGTTGTGGCGGCGTCGGACGTGATGCGGTTGAGCCCCTCCGCGGTTTCCCAGCAGATCAAGAAGCTGGAACGCGAAACCGGGATCGTCCTCCTGGAGCGAAACGGACGCGGAGTCCTGCTCACGGACCGCGGGCTGGCCCTGGCCGCCTATGGCCGGCGGATCCTCTCCGAACTGGAGGAACTGCAGTCCACGCTATTGGCGGACCCCGCCAAACCCACCGGCATCCTGAAACTCGTCGCCTTCTCCACGGCGTGCCGGGGACTGCTGGGACCGGCACTGGGCAGGCTGGCCGCAGGCGCATCGGAGCTGGACATCAGCGTCATTGCCGAAGACCCCCGCGAGGCGGTGGCCAGGGTGGCCAACGGGGAAGCCGACCTGGGAATCGTCCATAACTGGAATTCGGTGCCGCTGGTGATTCCAGAACACATGAGCCTCGAATGGCTGTGCGAGGACGTGGCAGACCTCCTGGTCCACCGGGATCATCCCCTGGCCGGCCGGGCCTCCGTGGAACCACGGGACCTGGTGGACGAACAATGGGTCAGCACTCCGGCCGGCGCCATCTGCAACGAGGCACTCCTGCGGATCTTCGCGGACGTCGGCCGCGTTCCCGCCATCAAGGTTTACGATCCGGATTTCGCCACCCACATTGCGCTCGTGGAACAAGCAGTGGTGGTTGCCCTGGTTCCCCGGCTAGGACGGCCGGCACTGCCCGCGGAGGTGGTGGCAGTTCCCGTGGTGAACCCGGCACAGGTGCGCCAGGTGGGGTTGGTGCATCGTCGCACCATGACGGCCAGCCCGGCCATCCGGCACGTTGCCGCCGCCCTTCGGGAGGTCGCTGCCCCCGTGGCGTGAAGGAACTAGCGCGTCCCCCAGGTCCGGCACGATGCGCTGGCAGTCCTGTCGATGATGTGCCCCGTTCCCGCGACCTCGCGGACAGAGGCGATTCCCGCCACGGCAGCCGCTACGTCCTGAAACGGACCAGAGGAAGCCAGGACCTGGCCGTCCGCGGCAACAAGCACAACATGAAGTCCGCCCAGGTTGTCTGCCAGAAGTTCAAAGTTTCCGCTCATGCGTGAAGCCCCTTTCGGCGGGTTCCGGCCAATGCTTTTTCCACGGGGCAGACTGGCCACACCGGTGGCATCAGCACCGTGACATGGCCTAAGTCGTCCACGTCGGCATCCAGTTCCTGGATGTCGCCGGAGGTCCGCGCGCCGCTCCAACGGGTGGCCTGGTACGCGGCACCATCCGGGAAGGAGGGATGTGGACCGTCCTGGACGTGCAGGACTTTGAGGCAATCTTCGTCAATATGCCGGGCATGGCGGAGATCCAGGCCCAAGTCCATGCGGGGATTCAGTGATCGGCCCCTGCCCAGGATCCGCAGCAAAGCTGTGGTGGCAGGAACTGTAAGGCAGCCGTGCAACTCGACGGTTGCAGAACGCAGATAGGCGTCAACGCGGAC
The DNA here is from genome assembly GCF_049810315.1 of Pseudarthrobacter sp. J47. Lineage (GTDB taxonomy): Bacteria > Actinomycetota > Actinomycetes > Actinomycetales > Micrococcaceae > Arthrobacter. Next base: position 677,194 of record NZ_CP187358.1, on the reverse strand, counting down.
AATTGGGCGCAGCTTGTGGTCCATGAGATTTCCCCAATAAAAGGCCTTCAAGGGCTGCTGCTTAACCCTCTTCGAGAGTACCGCGAGTGTCCGGGCTCACAAAAAATTGATGAACGTGTTACGTGCCCGCAGAGGAGACCGGACAGGTGCGCGGCGACTGCTCGTGCGCCGTCAAGGCGCTGTGGCGTGTGCATTAATGCCGACCGCCCAAAATGCAGTCGGAGCATCGCGCACCGTCCGGCTCCGGCCTTATGGCCGCTGCGGCTGATCTATGCCTGCCGCTATAGATTAAGTAGCACTGGAGACCTGCTGACGCAAGGGGTTTTTGTCAGCTGCCCTCGCACTCCAGGCAGTAGGCCAACCCGTTCTTTTCCCGCGCAAGCTGGGACCGGTGATGGACCAGGAAGCAGGACGAGCAGACGAATTCATCCTTCTTCGGCGGGACCACCTCCACCGTCAGTTCCATGGCGGAAAGATCGGCCCCGGGAAGCTCAATACCCTCAGCCGTGTCCGCCTCATCCACGTCGGGATTGGCAGTACGGACGGCGCCTTGGGCGGTCCTTAGTTCCTCCAGCGACTCCGGAGCCTGATCCGTTTCAGACTTACGCGGCTCGTCGTAATCTGTTGCCACAGCCACTCTCCTCCCGATACGCGTCCCACTGTAAAGAACAATAGTAAGCAAGCTTACTTCACAGGGGAACCACGTAGTGCAAAGTGTCGTAATGCCGTTGGCTCTGGCGGGTGGGACAGGGGCCAGCTACTTGGAGCGCGGCACGGCAAACCGGGTCAGCACGGCATCCTGGCCATCCAGCTCCGCCCACGGCTTCTCAGTTTCCAGCACGGAGAGTGCGCTGGTGGGGTACTTGGTTGCGGCGTCCATGTAGGCGTCGTGATCCGAATCGCGTGATGCCAGGTGCATGGCGAGGTCCTGGACGCCGGGCAGGTGCGCAATCACCATCAGGGTGGTAACGGTTTCCGGGACCTGGTTGATCACCGTCAGCATGCGAAGGGCCGAAGCCGCATACAGTCCGCTTTCCAGTTTGGGCGTTGGAGCCTTGTCGCCCAGCTCGGAGCATACCCAGGTGCAGGTCTGGCGGGTCCGGAGCGCGCTGGAGCAAAGGATGAAGTCGGGAACAACCTGATGGTCCACCAGCCACCGGCCGGCGAGCGGAGCCTCCCGGTGTCCGCGTTCCTCCAGCGGCCGGTCGTGATCGTCCACGCCGCCGGGCCAATCAGCCTTGGAATGGCGCATAAGAATCAGCCGCCGAATGTGATGCTCGCTCATCCCCCCACCCTATAGCCGCGGAGGCCCAGACCCGGCTGCACGTGGGGCGGGCGCTGAAGCGAAGCGGCACATCCCGATAGCGCCGTTGTTGCGTGAGGAACGAGCGCAGGCGCAGAGGGATCGTGCCGCGAAGCGGAAGCGCCCGCCCCCAAGTCTGGGAGCGGGCGCCCTTTTGCAGGGTGAAGCTAAAGCTAGATCGAGTATTCCGGAGCGGCCCAGACAACTACTTCCGGGTGCTCGTAGAACCGGTAGCCCTGGCCGCGCACGGTGCGGACGGTGTTGGCGAGGCGGCCCAGCTTGGAGCGGAGGCGGCGGATATGGACGTCGATGGTGCGCTCGTTGGGCACTTCGTCAGCGTTCCGCCAGAGGCCTTCGAGGAGTTCGTCGCGACCGACCGTACGGGTGCCGTTCTCAACGAGGTAGTTGAGGAGTTCGAATTCCTTGAAGGTGAGGTTCAGCGATTCGCCGTCCAGGTGCACTTCGCGGCGGGCGAGGTCGATCAGGACGCCGGAGGGGCGGGGTTCCTGGGCCTGCTGGCGGGTGTTATCCGTGCGCTGCCGGGCGTTGACGGTGGGGTCACCGAAGGTGGAGCGTACGACGTCGAGGGCTGAGCCGGGTGCGCTGGCGGGAGCGATTGCCACGGCGGCGTAGCTCTCCGCACCGGAGACGAGCGACTGGGCGTAGGCGCGGATTTCCTGGGCCAGCTTGGCGATGGAGGTGCCTGCTGCTGCGGCGGTTTCCTCGTCGATGCCCATGTAGAGGACGAAGCCGCGGGCAACGTTGTCATTGGCAACCGGGCGGATGCCTGCGCTGGGGCCGGCAATCACGGGGGTGGGAGCGGTCATGGGCGCCGACTCGGCAGCCGGTACCGCGCGGAGCTGGCCGTAGGAGTTGGGGTTGTAACCCTGCGGGGCGTAACCCGGCGCGGGAGGGAATCCCGGGGCGTAGCCTGGGCGGAGGCCTGCGGGCTGGGCCGACTTATTGGCGTTACGGACTGAGATGTGGACGTATCCGGATGCAACTGACATGGAATGCTTACCTCAATGTGAATGGCCGTCATCGCGGCACGAATGCTGGGTTCCCCGGCACTGACTGGAAAATTCCTGGGGAGGGTTGCCCTGCGGCGGGCTAAGTGGGGACGAATGCCTAAAAACTCTCTGGGGTATGACAGTTAGGCGTGCATTCGACAACAGCGCATGTCGGCAGCAGCAGGTGTGCTGGGCCAATATTCTGCGGCTGCAGGTGCCGTTGAGTTCTTGTTCACAAATGAAGTGTGCAACGTAACAATACGAACTTGCAAGTAACAATGGACGCTTTAGTCCGCATAGTGAGACAAAAGCCGTGTTTGTGGTGTAAGTCACGATTCGATCGGCCGCACGCTTTGGTAGCACTTTTGGCAATCAAGTAGGGCAAGGACCGTGTGTGCCGAATATTTGGTGGCCCAGGTGCGGAAAAGCCACATAATGTTCACCCCACGGAAACCCAACCATAGAACGCCGGAAAAGTTCCCGCGATGTCCAGCGCCGAGACGCGCCTCCCAGGCCGGGTTCCGCCGTCGTGATTTCCGTTACCAAAACGTGACTTAATCTCCGGCGGCCTGTACCGTCGATATGGTGCGGCCACCGTTCGGGCCGCATAACCGGATGAATGCCGAGCTCTGCCGCCATCCGGATTCCTCATAACCAGGCAGAGGCGGGGGACCCACAGTCCCGGGCACGAGTCGCCCTAGGGGTGAAGCCATCGCGTGAAAGTTCCGCGTGGCCGGATGACCTCATCCGAATCCGACAGCTAACTCCGCAGGCGTTGAGAGGCTAACTATCATGTCTGATTTCCAGGATCACGCGCGCCTGAATGACGGTTCGGAGCAGGCCCGCGGCCGCCGGGCCGCCGCGTCAACCGCCGTTTCCGCAGGTTCCACCCGTATCCGCAGCCGCGTTGTGGACACCCCTGCGCCGGCACCAACCCGCCGGTCGGCTGTCCTTTCCGTGGCCCGCCGCGCCGCAATCGTGACCGCGTCCTGCGCCGTCCTCATTGGCGCAGCCGCTGCAGGCCAGGCCGGCAGCACGTCCATGACCCAGGCGTCCTCCGTGCAGGCACTCCTGCCCGGTTCCGCTGCAACGTCCGTCTCCAGCTCCGCTGAGTCGCTGGCCGCAGCTGCCGCCGAGCAGGCCGCCATGAAGGCCGATCCCGCCGCTGTTCCTGAGGCCCCGGCTGCTGCCGAAGCGGCCCCGGCCCCCGCTCCTGAGCCTGCGCCTGAACCGGCACCCGCCCCGGAGCCCGCACCCGAGCCCGAGCCCGCGTTGGCTCCCGCCGCCGCACCGGAACCCGTGGCAGTCAACGATCCCGCCGGAGCGCAGGCCTACGCACAGGGCCAGCTGGGCTCCTACGGATGGGGCGCCGGCCAGATGCCCTGCCTGGTAACCCTGTGGACCAAGGAATCCGACTGGAGCACCACCGCCACCAACCCCAGCAGCGGAGCCTACGGAATCGTCCAGTCCCTGCCGGCAGAGAAGATGGCCAGCGCAGGCGCGGACTACCTGACCAACTACCGCACGCAGATCAACTGGGGCCTGAACTACATCCAGGAGCGCTACGGTTCACCCTGCGGTGCACTGAACTTCCACCTGGCCAACAACTGGTACTAAACAGCCAGCGGCAGGGCTAGCGCAGCAGCATCGCCGTGATGGGCGGGCAACCCCCATCATCCTCACCCGGCGTCCCGGTATGGCATGTACTGGACGGCCCACTGGTTGCCGTCCGGATCGGCGAAGTACACAAAATGGCCCCAGTCCAGGACCTGCACGTCGCTGACGTCCACGCCGTTTTCCTTGAGGTGCCGGTGGGCCTCATGGATGTCGCTGACCACCAGCTGGAGGTTGGGCGCGCTGCCGGGAGGAGCGTCACTGATGCCCTCGCCAATGGCGATCGAACAGGCCGAACCGGGCGGCGTCAGCTGCACAAACCGCAGCGTATCGCTCACGCGGTGATCGTGATCGGCGTTGAACCCCACCTTGTTGACGTAGAAATCCTTGGCGGCATCGACGTCGGACACGGGCACGAACACAAGTTCCAGTTTCCAGTCCATCCGCACAGGCTAGCCCTGCGGCCGGACATGCGGAAGGGCCGGTTTCCTTTGGGAACCGGCCCTTCCGTCGTATCCGGAGCGGAGTTAGCCCGCTACGCCGTACAGGCGGTCGCCTGCATCGCCCAGGCCGGGAACAATGTAGGACTTCTCGTTGAGTTTCTCGTCGATGGAGGCCAGGACGATCGTCACGTTGGCGTCCGAGAGTTCTTCCTCAAGCTTGGCCAGGCCTTCAGGTGCCGCCAGGAGGCAGATGCACGTGACGTCCGAGGCGCCGCGGCGGAAAAGGAACTTGATGGCCTCGCGGAGGGTTCCGCCGGTGGCCAGCATGGGGTCCAGCACAAAGATCTGCCGGTCCGTCAGGTCCTCTGGGAGGCGTTCGGCGTAGGTGATGATGTCCAGCGTTTCCTCGTCACGCGCCATGCCAAGGAAACCGACCTCCGCAGTGGGGACCAGCTTGGTCATGCCTTCCAGCATGCCAAGGCCGGCCCGGAGGATGGGGACAACCAGCGGGGTGGGCTTGGTAAACGCTGTTCCAACGGTGGTGGAAACAGGGGTTTCGATGGTGACGTCCTCGGTACGGACGTCGCGCGTGGCCTCGTAGGCCAGGAGCGTCACCAGTTCCTCGGTCAGCTGCCGGAAGACCGGCGACGGGGTGTTTTTGTCGCGAAGAACGGTGAGTTTGTGGGCGACCAGCGGGTGGTCCACGACGAGTGTGCGCATGGGTCAAAACTACCATCCGCACACCCGCGGGCCTTATTGCCGTGGAGTACCGGAGGTGGGGCCGGAAGGGCCTCCGGAGTCCTCCGCGTTGTGGGCCATCTCTTCCTTCACCACGTCCCGCACCACCGGCCTGTCGAACGTGGGGGCCGGGCCAACGTGTTCGCGTTTGGTGATGCCCAGGAACAACCGGTGGGCCAGGATAACTATGCCCAGCCAGGCCATGCCCAGCAGCCAGGCGGCCACCACGTCCGTCAGCCAGTGATGCCCCAGGAACACCCGGCTCAGGCCCATGGCAATGATAAACAGGGCGCCCGCCGTGATGGCAGTGATCCGGGCCCAGAGAATGTCGAACTGCAGGCACAGCACATACACCAGCACGCCGATCACCACGGTGGTGTTCAGGGTGTGCCCACTCGGGAAAGACGGCGACGTTTCATACGGCGGGACAGCGTCCACATGGTCCGGACGGGTCCTGCCCACCAAGCGCTTGCCCACCGCCGTCGCGGTGATGGACACCGCTGCAGCCCCGGCCACCAGGATGATGGGGCGCCAGGTTCGGCTGAGGTAGGTCAGCCAGGCGGTGAGGAGGGAAGCAAGGATGGGCATGCCGATCCCGCCGCCAATGTTGGTGAACGCCGTCATTGCGGCGTCGAGTTCGGGGGTCCGCAGGCTCTGGGCGTACTGCAGGGCCGGGATGTCCATTGACGCCAGGCCGTCCTCATCCACCACGTTCTCGTAGACTTCCGCGCCGGCCAGCGCCAGGATAATCACCAGGAAACCGCCCACTGCCATGGTGATCCACAACGCTGCGTACGGCTTGAACCAGGTCTGCAGCCGGTCCTTCACTGAATCCATCATTCCCCCTCCGGGCACGGGCCGTTCGGCCACCGGATAAATATCGAAACTATCATTGAGCCATGTTCGCGGCAGAAAATTCTTTCCCGGCTGATGCCATGGTTCCGGCCGAGGCGCAGCGCTCTGCCTGGATGGAGCTGGCCCTGGCCGAAGCCCGCCGTGCACTGGAAACTGAGGACGTCCCCATCGGCGCCGTGGTGGTGGGCCCGGACGGCACCATCCTGGGTTCCGGCCGCAACGAACGCGAAGCGTCCGGGGACCCGACGGCGCATGCCGAGGTGGTTGCCATCCGGCAGGCGGCTGCCCGGTTGCGGGAGTCCGCTGTGGCTGGAGAGGCACTGGCCGGGGACGGCTGGCGGCTGGCCGACTGCACTCTGGTGGTGACCCTTGAACCGTGTGCCATGTGTGCCGGGGCGATTGTGCTGGCCCGGATTCCGCGGGTGGTTTTTGGCGCCTGGGATGAGAAAGCGGGCGCGGCGGGCTCCGTGTTCGACGTGCTCCGCGAGCGCCGCCTCAACCACTGGGTGGAGGTCTACGCCGGTGTTCGCGAGGACGAATGCGGAGCGCTGCTGCGGGACTTCTTCGCCGGGCACCGCTAACCCCCGCCGGCCGCGGACGCTGCAGCCGCATCGGCTCCGCGCGTCACAGCAGCCAGGACGGCCCGCGCTGTTGCATCCCAGCCGGGCAGCCTGCCCCGGGATTCCAAGGCTGCGGACCTCCACCGCTCCCGCACTTCCGGTTCGCCCAGCCATGTCCGCAGGGCGTCAGAGAGCGGCTCCGGTTCCTCCTCCCCCGGCCCGTGCATCAGCTCGACGGCGGCACCCGGGGCAGTGCCGCCGTCGGGCGTTCCCAGCGTGAGGGCTTCCTCGGCCCCGGTTCCTGCGCGCACGACTACGGGGATGGCGCGGGCCAGTGATTCGGTGACGGCCAGGCCGAACGTTTCGCTGCGGGAGACCAGGAGCGTGAGGTTGCTCCGGTGCCATTCGGCGGCGAGGGCGCTGCCGGTGAGCTCGCCGGTCATCCGGATCCTGCCGCCCAGGCCAAGCCGGTTGATCTCCGCTTCGACGGCGGCAGCGTAGTCCGGGTCCATGCCGCCGGATCCCACCAGCGACGCCGTCCACGGCTGATCGGCAACCAGCGCCAGCGCTCGGACGGCCAGGAGCTGCGCCTTGTTGGGATGGAGCGCGGCCACCATGGCCAGGTGCGGCGGCGTCGACCCCTCCGCAACAGGGGCCGGCTCCGTCCCCGGCACCGCTACATCGGAGGTGAGGCCGTGGAGCGCCTGGACTTCCCGGGCACCCGTGACGCTGGGGCAAATAATTCCGGCGGCTGCTGCCAAAGCCCGCCGCTCCTTGGCCGGATCCTCGCGGAACGGCATGTGCAACAGCACCCACGGAGACTGCCGGGCAAGGGCCGCGTACTCCATCTCGTCCGGGCAGGCGGAGGCGATCAGGCCATCAACAACGGTGACGCCGGCTGCATCACCGCTCCCCTGGCTCCACGCCCCAAGCAAGCCGCCCACCCTGCGCCGTTCCTTGGCGTTGGGACCCGGCCAGCCGCCGTCGACAGTTACCACCTCAACCCGGGCACCCTGGTTTGCCAGCGCTCCGGCGAGTCGGGCGTTGTAGATGTTGCCGCCGGAGGAATGCCGGACGTTGCCGGGAACCAGCAGCCGGATGGACGGCGGGGAGCTGATGTCAGGCTCCCGGGAGGTCCATGCTGTAGCTGGCCCAGGCGTCCGGGTTTTCCCGCAACGTGACGTCGATTCCTGCGAGCGCGTGGCCGTCCACTGTTTCCTTGAGCCGGGCCGCGACGCCGTGGGCAATGTATTCGGCCAATGCTTCCGTGGTGCTGAGTTTGCCGGCAAAGTCCGGGTGTTCGTCAAGGTTCTTGTAGTTCAGGCCCGCGAGGACCTCCTCGATGATGGTCCCCGCCTCGCCAATGTCCAGCACGATCGCGTTTTCATTCAACGCACGACGGCGGAAGGCCACCTCTGCCACGAACGTTGCCCCGTGCAGGCCCTGGGCGGGTCCAAAAACCAGGCGCGGCAGGCTGTGGGCGATCATAAAGTGGCGGCGGACGGTCAGGCTGAACAATGGGTTACCTCGCGCTTTCGGTGGGTTCTGGGGTCTCTGGTTCCGGGTATTCAATAACGTGGCACAGGGCCTGCAGGCTGCCGTCGGCCAGCTTTTGGACGGTCTCCGGAAGCTCCCCGAACGGCGACGATCCGGTGAGGAACGCGTCGAAGACGGGGTCTTCCAGAAGGCTGACGGCAAGGTCCAGCCGGTCGCTGGTGGTGCGGCGGTGCCGGCGGGCTTTGGCGACGACGCCCACCTGGCTGGCGGTGATGGAGAGCCTGCGGGCGTGGAAGTCCTCGCCCAGGGGCAGGGTGACGTTGCGGTCCGCGTACCAGGACATCTCGATCACTTCGCCTTCGTCGCCCACCAGCTGGAGGCTGCGGGCCAGTCCTTCCTGGGAGGCCGAGCAGTGGAAGACGATGTCACAGTCGGCTGCTGCCTGGTCCGGCGTGGCGAAGTCGACGTCCAGCTGCTTGGCGAATTGCTGCCGCTCCTTGTTGAGGTCGACCAGCTGCAGACGGGCCAGCGGGAAGGTGCGCAGCAGCGTGGCCACCATGCCACCCACCAGCCCGGCACCCACGACGGCGATCCGGTCACCCAGCCGGGGGCCGGCCTCCCACAGGGCGTTGACTGCCGTTTCCACAGTGCCGGTGAGAACCGCGCGGCGGGAGGGTACGCCGTCGGGAATCCTTGTCAGTTGATCTACCGGCACCACGTACCGGTCCTGGTGCGGGTTGAGGCAGAACACCCGCTGGCCCACCCAGTCCTTCGGGCCCTCCTCCACAACGCCCACGGAGAGGTAGCCGAACTTCACCGGGCCCGGGAAGTCGCCTTCCTGGCGCGGGGCGCACATCCGCTCCGCCACCCTGTCCGGCACGGCGCCCCGGTGGACCACCATTTCCGTGCCCTTGCTGATGCCCGAATAGAGCGCCCTGACCACGGCCTCGTCCTTCTTGGGGGGCGGCAGTTCTTCGGCGCGGAGCTCGCCCTTCTCCGGACTCACGGTCCAGTAGGCGGTGGCCTGGCGGGGTTCGGCTGCATTAGTCATCTTGCTTACGAATCTAGTGCCGGGCGGCCGTTTTGGGGAAGCGACGCCCCCTCCGGTACCCTAGTCAGGTTGGTGACGTGTCCGAGCGGCCGAAGGTGCAACACTCGAAATGTTGTTTGGTGTAAAAGCCAACGTGGGTTCAAATCCCACCGTCACCGCCAATTAGAAGGCCCCTGGTTCCCTTTGTTTAGAAGGGAAGCGGGGGCCTTTGCTTTGTCCGGAATTCGTCACGCAGTAACGCATGGGCGGAAAGACATCAAGATCGGCTCCAGCGGATCAACACCCGCAGCAAGTCCATCCGGGAGAAGTTCGTGGACTGGATGGACGTGGTCCGTCCAGCATCGGAATCATAGACACGCCAATAAAGGCTGGTCGAACCCAGGACTGTTACATTGCACTGCTTCTCTTGAGCGCGTCTTCGCGGGTCCATTTTCTGGTGAGCCAGATATCCACGGCAATACCCTGGGGAATCGCTATCCACAGGATCCAGGCCGGCGCGATGCTCATAAATACCAATCCCAGGATCACCAGGAGTGCCGCGCCGGAGAGGAAGTTGTACCAACGCCGGCCTGTCGTGGCGAATTGTGATTCTCGCCCTTCACGGAAGTAATTCAACATGGCTCCCCCAAGAATCCACCCAGCAGTAAAAGTCTCAGCCTAGCTGGGTCTATAAAAGCAGGTAGACCAAAGACTGTCAGCGGCGGAGATACGCAAGCATTTCAGGTGTAGTGAGCAGTATCCGGGGCGAAGACGTCTTGGACTGGATGACGAGGCCATCGAGTTCCTGCCCGCCGTCCAACAGTTCTGCCACCCACTTAGCCCTCTGCTTATTCACGTAGCCAATCTTCGTTGCCGGTCGACCAGCAGTAATCGCTACGGCGTTGGCGTCGTGCTCGTTATCGGGCTCACGCTTTACAGCTAAGTCGGCGATTTGGCACCGAGCGCGCAGCGACGTGGAGCAAAAACCTGCCGGACCGCACACCCGCCCCGCCACCCCAGCCTCACCTGGGCAGGAACGCCCGCACCACAGCGTCGATCGGCGCGAAGAGTTCCGCATCCGGGTCCACCGCGATCCGGTGGATGGTCAGCCCCTCCCCCACGGCGGTGAGTGCCGTGGCGGCGTTGACCGGATCCGGTGCTCCGAGCGCCGCCATCGCGTTTTCTACGAAGGTCCGGAAGAAAACCCTGCCGGCCAGCAGCGGCCGCCGCACATCGGCGTCGTGGGTTCCCTCAAGGAAAAGCACATACCGGGCGACCGTGCGAGTCCGGGATGCCGAAGTAAGGTCCTCCACGGCATGGACCAGCAGCGCGACGAAAGCATCGGCGTCGGCAGGGAGGCCCTGAGGATCCCCCAGCTCGGCCAGATCCTGCTCCGCCACCCACTCCACCACACCGGTCAGAAGCGCCGACCGCGTACGGAAGTAGTTCGACGTCGAGCCCTTCGGCAGCCCCGCCGCCTCGTCCAGCCTGACGTGGGTGAGGGCCCGGAGACCCTGCGTGCCGAGCAGTTCAATGGCAGCTTCCAGGGCGCGTTCGCGAATAGCCATACTCCATACTACAAAGGTAGTGACAGGTCACTATGAACGTAGTAATTTAGATCCATCACAGGCACACCGGTCATTTTCCGATAGGACCACAACGTGACCCAAACCCAGCCCACAGCCGCCATGCCGCAGCTTTCCGGCGTGACCCACCGGTGGATCGATATCCGCGGGATCCGAATGCACGTTGCGGAGGCGGGCAGCGGCGATCCCCTCATCCTCCTGCACGGCTTTCCCCAGAACTGGTGGGAGTGGCACGCCGTCATCCCCCGCATGGCCGAGCACTTCCACGTGATCGCCGTGGACCAGCGCGGTTTCGGCTGGACTGATGCACCTCCCGGCGGCTACGACGCCCGGACGCTCATGGATGACGTCGTCGGACTCATGGAACAGCTGAACATCCCGCGGGCCCGGTTCCTCACACACGACTGGGGCTCCCTCGTTGCCCAGTTCCTGGCCATGGAACGGCCCGATCTGGTCCAGTCCCTGGTCATCACCGGCACCCCTGACGTGCACATCCGTCCTAATGCCCGGCTGATCCCGCTGTTCCCCAAGCTCTGGCACGCCTTCGCCCTTGCCATTCCCGTGGTCGGGCCGCGCATCCAGCGGAACCGACGGTTCATGCGGCATCTTTTCACCGCCTTCGAGCCCGCCGGCGCTCTGACCGGGGAGGATGTCGAGCTCTACGGCAACGCACTGGCGCAGCCTGCAAGGGCCAGGGCAGGATCGGCCCTGTACCGAAGGAGCCTCATCCCCGCCTTCATGGGCATCATCTTCGGGGGTTATGCCCGGCGGGACTTCACCACGCCCACCCTCGCCCTGATCGGCGCCATGGAACCGTCAGCCGCGCTGCAGGAGATGGGCCACCACCCGGGCCGCGGGAACAACATCACCGCCGAGATCCTCCCGGGCGAGGGCCATTTCCTTCCCGACCACTGCCCGGACGTCGTGTCACACAAGGCCCTCAGGTTCTTCGAGAGCGCCGGCTGAGGCCAACATCATGAACCTGCTCAGCCAGATCGCCGCCTGGTTCTTCGTCGTGATCCTCGTTGCCGTCTTCATCATGGAAGTGTTTTTCTACCACCGCAAAGAGCTCTACAAGTTCACGCTGATCGAACCCGAACACGTCGGCGTGCTGCGCGTGCCCGCCATCAACATCGGCTTCTACAACCTCACCTACGCGCTGGGCCTGGTCGCTGGCCTGCTTCTGCTGGGCACCAACTGGACGGAGGCGGGCCGTGCACTGGTCCTTTTCACCTGCGCGGCCCACGTCATCCTGGGCCTGGTCCTCTACGTTTCGGAGCGGCGGATGTGGACCGGGGCGCTTATGCAGTCCATACCGCCGCTGATCGTCCTGGTGGCCTACGGACTCTGGGGCTGACCGGCCCTCGCCAGCACCACCGGCTGGTAGTAGCCGCTCTCCCCAGGCATCAGCCATTCGACGGCGGTGTACCCGGCCGCCGTCAGCAGGCTCGCGAGTTTCTCCCGCTGCAGGGCCCGGTAGCGGGTCGGCAACGAATGGGTCCGCCACGAACCGGGCTCGACTTCCGCGAAGGTGAACAGCTCGATGTCCACGTACTCGCCGTTCTCCGGCCACGTCCATGCCTGGCCGGACCGTGCCGCGACCCGGCGTCCCCGTGGATCGAAATCGGCACCCCTTCCGGGCGGGTAAGCCGCAACGCGTCATAGTCGCGGAGGGTGGCTAGCAGCAGCCCGCCCGGTCGCAGGCAGGCTCGGATACTGCGCAGCGCACGTTCCAGGTCCCCGTCCGTGAGCAGGTGCGGCAGCGCGTTGTCGCAGGAGATAACCGCATCGAATAACCCACGGACGTGGTCCCGGACCCCGCGGACGTCGCAAACCCCGCATTCGACGCCGATTCCCCTCGCCGCCGCCTCTGCCCTGGCCCGCTCAACAGCCGCTTCGCTCACGTCCGTGGCCGTCACGGCGTACCCCAGAGCCGCCAAGGGCAGGGCCTGGGTTCCGATGCCGCAGGTGCAGTCCAGCAGGCGGCCACCGGCCAGGCCCTGCTGCACGAGGATGCCGGCGATTACCCGCCCGTGCCACTGGGCGGCGGACCACCAGTCGTCGAAGAGCAGGTGGTATTCGGACGCGAGGGCATCGTAGAACTGTTCGGGGGTAGCCGCACCCATGGGCCCATTTTTCCGTGGCAACCGCGCAATTGCACCACTTTGCCCTGACGAAAAGCAGCCCGGCGGAAAGCTACTCCCGCACCAGGGCAGGCTGTCCGGCGTCGAAATACTCCACCAGCCCGGCCGGAAGCGGCGGCACTTCCAGGGCGGATCCGTTCCCCCGCAGCGACTGCGCGGCCAGGATCCCGGCGGCCACGGCCTGGCGCGCGGCAATCGGGGACGTCTGGGTCCGGCCGCCCTCGGCAGCGAAGCGGAGGAACTCGTCAATGAGGCGGGGATCCGCGCCGCCGTGGCCGCCGTCGCCGTCCTCAATCATCAGGGTCCGGTCCGGTTCTGCGTATCCGGACGTCCGCTTGGTCCAGACGCCGATCCGCTCCCCCGGGCCGTCTCCGAAGTTCTCGATCCGCCCCTTCGTTCCGATCACCGTGTAATTCCGCCAGTAGTCAGGCGTGAAATGGCACTGCTGGTAGGAGGCGAGCACGCCGTTGTCCAGCACCATGTTCATCATGGAGATGTCCTCAACGTCAATCCGCTCCGCCAGCCCGTGTTGTTCGGTGGGCGGCCAGTTGTCCAGCGAGAACCACTCACCCATGCGCTTGCCGCTGTTGTCCGCGCGGTCCGCAACGGAACCGTACACCGCAAGGTCTCCGACGGCGGACACCCGCCTGGTGTAGCCGTTGGCCAGCCAGTGGATGACGTCGATGTCGTGGGCGCCTTTTTGCAGCAGCAGCGAGGTCACGTTCTTCCGCTCCGAGTGCCAGTCCTTGAAGTAGTAGTCGCCGCCGTGCCCCACAAAATGCCGGCACCAGACCGCTTTCACCTCGCCGATCACGCCTTGCTCGATCAGCTCACGCATCTGGACCACCACCGGCATGTGGCGCATGTTGTGCCCAACGTACAGGCGCGTTCCGGAGTCATAGGCGGCCTGCAGGATGGAATCGGAGGCCTCAATGGTGATGTCCAGCGGCTTCTCGCAGAAAGTGGGGATGCCCGCCTTGAGCGTTTGAACCGCGACGGCGGCGTGCTGGTTGTCCGGGGTCAGCACCAGGACGGCGTCAATGCCGCTGTCCAGCAGGACCTGGAGGTCCGCCGTCACCGTTGCGGTGGGAACCTGCGCTGCGGCATCGGCCCGGCCGCGTTCGCTGGTGTCGCAGATGATGGTCACCTCTGATCCCTGCCCCGGCTTGTGCGCGTGGCGCCACAGCCCTGCGCGCAGGCCAAAGCCCACGACGCCGATCTTCATGTCAACGGTTCCCATGTGATTCGTGCTTCTTTCTTGTTCTCAATAACGTTTGTCGGCCGCGGTACGGTGTGGAGCCGAGTCCCTGACAAACAGCTGCCAGGGGAAGTCCAGGACCTCGGGAACCTGGGTGCCGCCGTCGACGGCCCTTTTCAGCAGCAGCCGGGCCACCCGCTCGAAGAAATCCACCGGGCCCACGGTGCTCAGCGACGGCGACATCCTTTCGCTTTCGCTCGCGTTGCCCACGCCGATGATGTCTACGTCGTGGCCCACTTTCAGGCCCAGCCGTTGCGCGGCGTTGATGGCGCTGACGGCCGCATAGTCCGACGTCGCATAGAGTGCGGTTGGCCGGTCCTGGCGGTCCAGCAGGCGCGTCGCCGCAGCATAGGCCCCTGCGGTGGTGCCGTCGAAGACGCCCACGTAGTCCTCGTTAAGTTCGATTCCCTTGCCGGCGAGCGCGGACGTGTAGGCGTCGTAGCGTGACCCGGCAAGAGGCTGCCCCTCGCGGGTGGGCACCAGGCAGGCCACCATCCGGTGGCTTGCCAGCAGGTGCTCCACCGCTAGCGTGCAACCGGGTCCGGCAATGGAGCGGATGACGTCGAACCCGTCAGGTTCCAGCTCGCCGTCGAACACCACGAGGTTGGTGCCGCGGGCGGCCAGTCCGTGCAGGGCGGCACGTTGTCCAGGTGTAACGGCGTCAACGAACACGGCATCGGCGTCGTGGCTGTTGAGCACTTCCACCCAGTCCGCGTCCCCCAGGATCAGGGGCGTGATGCCCAGCGGCGCGGCCGCCTTCTGGACTGCTTCAACCATGGCCAGCGACCACGGGTCCGCGAGCATGGTCAAGGACAGGATCACCGTGTTGGTGCGGCCCGTCCGGATTGCCCGGGCGGCGTGGTTGGGCCGGTAACCCAGCCGTTCCGCCGCCGCCCGGACCCGTTCCACAGTGGTGTCCGATACCCCTGGCCCGCCCACGCCCCTGCGCCCGGACAGAACATAGGAAACCGTGGCCGTGGAAACCCCAGCCTCGGCCGCCACCATCCGGATGGTCGGTCTGACCCTGTTTCCTGCTGTCTTGGCCATGCGTTCCCCTTATGTTCTGCTGTTTAGCCCAGTCTGCCCTGTTGGGCCTAGCTGCTGAAGACCGGTGCTTCCGGATCCAGGGCTGCCTGGTATTCCTCGCGGATTTTTTCGCCGCCCTCGTCACGCCAGCGCTTGACGGCGGCGTCCAGGTCACCCACCTGGGCGCGGCCCGTGATGATATCCACGGCCTTGTCCCGGACGATCTTGGTGAGCTTGGAACCGGACCGCGAGTTGGTATCCGAGTACGTCCCGTTGGTGGGGTTGCGCCACGAGATTTCGAGCAGCTTCTGCATCTGTTCGTTGATGTACCGGGTGTCGTCGTCGAAGCCGGGGTTGAACACCACGTTTTCGGGGCTGGACATGATGTTCAGCGCGGAGGTCAGACCCGGCACGTTGACCCTGCCGGACTCGGTGAGGACCGGGTTGCCGGAGCCATCCAGGGTGTAGTCCTGGCCCAGTTCACCGAAGTTCTTCTGCATGTACTCCACAGTGCCGAACGGAGCAGACAGGTAGTCGATCAGCGACAGGAGCTCGCGGATCTTGCCCTCGTCGGTCTTCTTGAAAGGCGTGAAGCCAACGGTGCCGTAGCCCATGTCGTACACCGGCTTGATCTTGCCGTCCGCGCTGAACGGGACGAGGATTTCGAACTTGCCGGTAGCGTTGACAGACCGGTACTGCTTGACGCCGGCCGGTCCCGCATTCACCTGGGCGCCCACGGTGCCGTTGGCCACGCGGTTGCGGATATCCGGGGCCTGGGTATCCGGGTAGAAGACGCCGGCGGCGAACATCTTTGCCACGAACTCGACGCCGGCCTTGTACTGCTCGGTCTCGAACAGGTGGGTCAGGGTGCGGTCCTTGTTCACGGCCCAGCCGTTGGGGGCGCCGAACCACTCGGTCACCATGTGCAGGGCGTTGATGTAGGCGGGCTCCAGCGCATATTTGGACTCGCCGGGGCGGGTGATTTCCTTGGCCTTCTCCAGGAATTCCTCCGCGTTGTTGGCGTTGAACCCGCCTACCGGCGCCCACATGTCCGCGTTGCCGATCCAGACCTGGCCGAAGGGGGTGCTGGGGATGGGCGCGCCCCAGATCTTTCCATTGACGACGGCGGTCTTCCAGGAATCGGGCTTAAGTGCTGCCAGGTTGGGGTACTCAAGCACGGCGTCGCCGGACAGGTATTCGGTGAGGTCCTGGAACTTTGCTTCAAGCATGGGGCCAACGTTGGGGATGCCCTGGTTCGGCGGGACCCACATCAAGTCCGGGAGGTCATTGCTGGCCAGGACCGTTGCGAATTTCGCCGGGTAGCCGTCTCCAATGTCCTCGGCGATCTGGAGTTCCAGGGTGCCGCCGAGTTTGCCGTTGAGCCGCTGCCAGAACGCGTTGTCCTTCAGCCCGGGGCTCATGGTGTCGAACGTTTCGGTCAGGCCCGTGACGGTGCCGCCCTTCAGCGGAGCTGACTTTACCGACTGCACGGGGTTGGCCGGCATTTTGAAGAATGCGGCCTGCAGGCCCTTGGCGTTGCCGGGAATGTCCGGGGTGACGCCGGTGAATTCCTTGTAGGTGGGCAGTTTGACGGCGGAGGAGGCTGCAGCCCCGCCCTCGCCGCTGGCGGCGCCGCCCCCACCGCCGCATGCGCTGAGTCCAACGGTGGTGACCGCCAGCCCTGCCAGGCCGAGGAACCCGCGCCGGCTGAATCCAGTCTGTTGTGTGCTCATCTTCGAAGAGGCCTTTCTGGTTACTTTCTGGGGATTGGGGTGGAGCTTGTTGGGTCAGCCCTTGACGGCGCCGGTGATAACGCCCTTGGCAAAGTGCTTTTGGAGGAACGGGTAGACCATCAGGATGGGAACCAGGGCCACCACCACTACGGCCATCTGGATGGATTGCGGGGGCGGAACCTGGGTAATGCCCAGCTGGTCTGCGGCTGCACCCTGCACCACGAAGTTGCGCAGCAGCAGCTGGATGGGCCATTTGCTGTGGTCGTTGATGTAGAGCAGGGCGTTGAAGAACGAGTTCCAGAAGCCCACCGCGTAGAACAGGCCCACGACGGCGATCACGGCCTTGGAGAGGGGCATCACGATCCGCCACAGGATCTGGAAATCGCTGGCGCCGTCGATCCTTGCGCTTTCGATCAGCTCCGCGGGGATATTCATGAAGAATGCCCGCATGACCACAAAGTTGAAGGCCGCAAACGTGCCCGGGAGGATGAGTGACCACAGCGAGTCCAGCAGGCCCAGCTCCCGGATCATCAGGAAGGAGGGAATGAGTCCGGGGGCGAACAGCAGCGTGAACAGGATGGCAATGATCACGGGACGGCCGAACAGCACAGGACGGCTTGTTGCATAGGCCATGGTGATGGTCACGAAGAGGGCCAGGAGGGTGCCCACCACGGTGATGAAGAGGCTCACACCCAGTGACTGGAGCACCATGGGCCCCTTGAAGATGGTCACATAGGCCTCCAGCGTGGGCCGCTCCGGCCACATCACGAAGCCACCTGCCTTGGCCAGCTGTTCGTTGTCCGCCAGGGAAGTGGAGACCACCAGGAGGATGGGCGCCAGGATGGAAATGCTGAACCCGATGAGCACCAGGGCCTTGACGGACTGGTAGAACGGGTGCGGTTTTTCCTTCCAGACCGGGCGCTTGGGGTTGTAGGTCAGTTCCTTGGGCTTCCTGCTGCGGGAAGGTTTTACGAACGTTGCAGTTGCCATGGTTTTTCTCCTCGACCGGCCGCCCGCGGGCTAGCCGACCTTCCTCGCGAAGATGCCGTCTTCGCCGAACTTGTGGGCTAGTTTGTTGGCGGCGTAGATCAGGAGCATGCTCACTACACCCTTGGCCAGACCGGCCGCGGCGCCCGGGCTCCAGCTGCCGCCGATGATGCCTGCGTGGTAGATGAACGTATCCAGGACCTCGGCGGCGCCCGGCCCAACGGCGTCGCGCTGGAGGATGAACTGTTCGAAGCCGACAGAGAGAATGTCTCCAATCCGCAGGATGAGCAGCAGGACGATCACGGCGCGAAGGCCCGGGAGGGTGATGTGCCACATCCGGCGCCAGCGGCCGGCACCGTCCGCGGCAGCAGCCTCGTAGAGCGAGTTGTCGATGCTGGCCAGTGCGGCCAGGAAGATGATCATGGCCCAGCCGGCGTCCTTCCAGATCATCTGGACCACCACCAGGATGGGGAACGTGTCCGGGTTGGTCATAAAGGGAATGGGATCAAAACCCATGTGGCGCAGGCTGTTGTTGATAAAGCCGGCGCCACCCAGCATCTGCTGGAAGAACGCGATAACCAGCACCCAGGACAGGAAGTGCGGCAGGTACGCGATGCTCTGGAAGACCTTCCGGACCCGCATGCTGATCAGCGAATCCACGATCAGGGCCAAAGCCAGGGGAATCGGGAACAGGAACACCAGCTGCCACGCGGCCAGGTACAGGGTGTTCCAGAATGCGTGCACGAAATCCGGGTTGGCAAAGAGGTCCGTGAAGTTCTGCCAGCCAACCCAGAGGCTGTCGCCGATGCCCAGGAACGGCTGGTAGTCCTGGAACGCGATCACGTTGCCCAGCACCGGAATGTAGAAGAACAGCAGCAGGGACAGCAGCGCCGGAACCATCATGATCAGCATCTGCTTGTCGCGGCGGAGGCGGTACCTGAAGCTCCGGTTGGGACCTGCGGCGGGTCTGGGCTTCCGCCGTCGTTTCCCCGGCGGGATGCTTCCGCCCGTTTCCGCGACACGGGGCGTTGCCGGACTTGCCGGAGCCTGTTCCGTCGTCGAGTTCATGCTGTCTCCTCAGTGCCGGGCAAGTTGAATGTGATCCAAGCCACGCTTGTTAACCGTTTCACAGACCATAAACGACGAAGACAAGCCATTGCAATAAGTTGCTCGAAATCAATATAAAAAGATCAAATATCTTCAGCATGTGTGGTGGCTGGCCTGTGGTCCCGTTGCGGCAAGGTGAAGGAGATCCATGAACGGGCGGTGCCCGGACGGATCGACGTAGACTAACTACGGACCCGCCCCGTCCAGTCCAAGGCCCGTAACCCAGGAGGAACCCGTGCAGCACAGCAGTGCCCGGGCTCCGTTCCATGCGCTGCGGGCCGGCATGGTGGGCAGCGCCGTTGTGGGGCTTGCCGCGGGTGCACACGTGCTGGGCGGCGGCGTGCTTCCGGCCCTTCCCATCCTGCTGGCAATCGCGGCGCTCACCGGACTCGCCTCCACCACCGCAACCCGCTTCAAGCTGAACGCGCCGGCCATGCTCGCCGTGCTGGGCAGCGGGCAACTGGTCCTCCACGAGGCGTTGACCGTGCTTGGCCCGGCCATTTCCGCGCCGTCGCTGCAGCCCGGCCACGCCGGGCACAGCACCCAGGAGCACACCGAACTGCTGGCATCGCTGGCGGCCGCAGGCCAATCCGCGGCGGAGCAGGGCCATGGCGCCGGGGCCGCCGGCCTGGCAATGTTTCTTGCCCACACCGCCGCTACCCTGGCCTGCGCCGCCCTCATGTCCCGCGGAGAAGCTGCGCTCTGGGCGCTGGCCGCGTGGTTGCGTCCGCTGGTGTCCCTTCCTGAAGCCGTAACTTTCGACGCCGGACACTCACCAGCGGCGGCCGGCCCGCCGCCGTCAACCCCTCACCGCCCCTGGCGGAACCTCAGGCAGGACAGCCGGCGCGGCCCGCCTTCCGCCGTCGTATTTTCCTGACCTGGCATTAGAAATCCAAAGAACCAGCCCCTGATCCGGGGGCATTATTTGCCGTACGCCGTGACTGCCACCGGCGTGCGCGAAAGGCACACCATGAACAACTCCACGATCCGCCGCGCCCTCTCCGCCACCGCCCTGGCAGGCTGCACGGCAGCGCTCCTCCTCGCCGGCGTCGGCCCGGCGTCCGCCCACGTAGGCGTCACGCCGGACAAGACAGGGGCCAACGGCTACGCGCTGCTGGGCTTCGCGTTCTCGCACGGCTGCGAGGGTGCCGCCACCACCAAAATCACCATCACGCTGCCACAGGAACTCAACGACGCCACACCCACCGTCAACCCCAACTGGACGGTGGAAAAGGTGACGGAGACCCTTGCGGAACCACGCAGACTCGCCGATGGCAGCAGCATTACCAAACGCACCAGCCAGATCGTCTACACGGCAAAGGAACCAGTGGCGGACGGCCTGCGGGACGCCCTGGTGCTGTCCGCCAAGCTGCCCGACGCCGCAGGCACCACGCTCTACTTCCCCACCCTCCAGACCTGTGAGACGGGGCAGACGGACTGGGCGGAAATCCCCGCGGAGGGGCAGGATCCGCACGATCTGGAGGCACCCGCTCCGGCCCTCACGGTGACGGAGGCGGCCACGGAACCCGCCGGCCACGCCGATCACGCAGCCGAACCCGCCGAGGCAACCGCCACGGACGACTCCGGAGCAGCAGCCCGCAGCTGGGGAGGACTGGCCGCGGGACTCGGCGGGCTGGCCCTCGGCGGCGTGGCTTTCGCCCGCAGTGGCCGCTCAGCCAAGCAGGATGCGACGGCGGCCAAGTAACGCCTGAACTGGGACAATAGGCTGTTTTGGTGCCCGGACCATTACGATCCGGGCATCAAACCCGCCCCAAAGCCGCGCCGCCGTTGACGGACCGCCGCACTACCGAAAAGGTGGAACGATGAGGTCTCAACCATTCACCCGCGGTTTACTTCTCACCACGGCGGCTGCCGCGTGCGCCCTTGTCCTGGCCGGCTGTGGCCCCGCCCAGCCACAGACCCAGGAAACGCCCACGACGTCGGCCGGCCCTACGCCGTCGAACTCCCCCACAGCCACCCCCACCACCCCGCCGGCGCCATCCCCCGATCCGGCGCCCCAGCGCTGCACCTCGGACTCGCTGACGGCGTCCACTGATGCCACCGGCGGCGGCGCGGCCGGCAGCGTGTACATGACCCTCCTGCTCACCAACAAGGGCACCGAACCCTGCATGCTGATGGGTTACCCGGGCGTCTCGCTGACGGCCACTGCCGACGGTGAGCCCATTGGGGCCCCTGCCGTCCGCGACGAATCCAAGCCGCCTGTTGAACTGCTGCTGGCACCGGGCGAAGCGGGCGGCGCCGTCCTCCGGTATGTACAGGCAGGCAACTACCCGGACTGCACCATGGCCGATGCCGCCGGCTACCGGATCTACCCGCCGGAGGACTTTGGCTCCGTCTTCATTCCGCAGCCCACCACCGCCTGCAGCAACGCGGAGATCCAGTTGCTGACAATCGGTTCCTTCCAGCCCGTGGGTTAGCAGTTCTCCGGCGGTTCCTTTGACCCCCACCAGTTCGTAAGTAGACTTACTAAACCTGCTGTTGAACCGCTGGTTGTTCACTGGCCGGTGGTAACTGGACAAGGGCACTGACCCGGAACGGACTGCACCATGACCTCGCTGTGGCTTGACCGGAAAATCGACTTTCCCGCTGATGAGTTCGCCCCGGGAACGACGTACGACACCGTTGTGGCAGGCGCCGGGCTGACCGGGCTCGTCACAGCGCTGCTGCTGGCCCGCTCCGGACAAAACGTGCTGGTGCTCGAAGCCCGGCACCCTGCGGCCGTCACCACCGGCAACACCACCGCCAAGGTGACGCTGCTGCAGGACACAGTGCTGTCGCAGCTGAGCCGCCAGTACTCACAAAAGGTGGTGAACGCCTACGTCGAGATGAACAAGGAAGGCCAAAGCTGGCTGCTCCGCTACCTCGATTCCAACGGGCTGCCCTATCAGCGCCGCACCGCGTACACCTACGCCACCACCCCTGAGGGCGCCGAGAAGCTGCGGATGGAATTCGCGGCCGCCACTTCCGCCGGGCTGAACGTCAACTACGTCCGCACAGCAGGACTGCCGTTCCACATCACCGGCGCCGTCAGCATGGACAACCAGGCGCAGATCAACCCGCTGGACGTCATCGAGGCGCTGGCCCGGGACGTCAAGGCCCACGGCGGAACGATCGTGGGCAACGCCAGGGTCACCGGCGCCGAAGGTTCGGGCCCGGTCACGGTAAAAACCAGCCTCGGCGAAGTACGGGCCAAAAGCCTGGTCCTGGCCACCGGAACGCCCATCCTGGACCGCGGGCTCTACTTCGCCAAACTCAAGCCGCACCGCTCCTACGCAGCAGCCCTTGAGCTGCCCGGCTTCCTGCAGGCACCGGAGGGCATGTACCTTTCCGTGGAACAGCCAACGCGGTCCCTGCGCGACTACCCCGTGGACGGCGGAGGAGATGGCACGGGTTCCGGGAAGCCCCTCCTCCTGGTGGGCGGCAGCGGGCATCCGGTGGGCAAGGCAGGTTCCGAACAGGCGCACCTGGACGACCTCCTGGGCTGGGCGCAGTCCCACTTCCCGGGCGCCAAAGTCACCCACACGTGGTCAGCGCAGGACTACCAGGCGGTCAACCTGATGCCGTTCTTCGGCCGGCTCCCCCGCGGACGCGGGGACATCTACTTCGCCACCGGCTATAACAAGTGGGGCATGACCAACGCCGTGGGCGCCTCCCTCGGCATCGCCGCGGATATCCTGGACGGCCAGATCCCCTGGGCGGATACCCTCCACCGCCGGGTCACCGCGCCACCGGCGGCCGCGTCCGCCGTCGGGCTTAATGCAGGAGTAGGTGCCACGCTCGCAAAGGACTGGGGGAAGCTCCTGGTGAAGGGCACGACGGCGGACGGCGCACCGGAGGAGGGCACCGGCGTGGTCACTCGTTCCGGTATGCGCCCCGTGGCGACGTCCACGGTCAACGGACGGACCTGCCGGGTGAGCGGAAAGTGCACGCACCTGGGCGGCATCCTGCACTGGAACGACGCCGAAAAAACCTGGGACTGCCCGCTGCACGGTTC
Organism: Pseudarthrobacter sp. J47; assembly: GCF_049810315.1. GTDB lineage: Bacteria > Actinomycetota > Actinomycetes > Actinomycetales > Micrococcaceae > Arthrobacter. Next base: position 654,288 of record NZ_CP187358.1, on the reverse strand, counting down.
ACGTTTCACTCCTGAGGGCGAGAACCTGGAAGGCCCGGCCACCATGCCGCTGGCGAAGATGCCGGAGCCCGGTAAGGGGTGAGGCAGACGCATCTGCGGGGACTGTCAGTGGGTTGAGGCATGATGGAGAAATGCAGGGTCAGGAACTTCTGGGAATGGACCGGTTCAGCCGGCCCACTCGTGAGTGGTTCCTGGGCGCCTTCACTGTTCCCACCCCTGCCCAGGAGGGTGCCTGGAACGCCATTTCCTCGGGCCGGCATGCGCTGGTAGTTGCGCCCACCGGCTCCGGCAAAACCCTGGCCGCGTTCCTGTGGGCACTGGACCGGCTGCTGGTTTCGGCGCCTCCCCCGCCGCCGGAACTGCCCCTGGATGTTCCCAAACCACGGGGCCGGGCGCGGGCTCCCAAACGCAAGACCCGCGTCCTGTACATCTCCCCGCTCAAGGCCCTTGGCGTCGACGTCGAGCGGAACCTGCGTGCCCCGCTGATCGGCATCACCCAAACGGCCAAGAGACTGGACCTCCCGGCCCCGCTGATCACGGTGGGTGTACGCTCCGGGGACACTCCGGCGTCGGACCGGCGGGCACTGCTGACCAACCCGCCGGACATCCTGATCACCACCCCCGAATCGCTGTTCCTGATGCTCACCTCGCGGGCGCGGGAGACGCTGGAAGAGGTGGACACCGTCATTGTGGATGAGGTCCACGCAGTGGCCGGCACCAAGCGCGGCGCACACCTGGCGGTCTCCCTGGAACGCCTGGACGCCCTCCTCCCCAAGCCCGCTCAGCGCATTGGCCTGTCGGCCACCGTGGAGCCGCGCGAGCTGGTGGCCCAGTTCCTGGCGGGCAGCGCACCCGTGGACATCGTCGCGCCGCCTTCCCGGAAGACCTGGGACCTGACGGTGTCCGTGCCTGTGGAGGACATGTCCGATCTCCAGGGTGCGGCCGGCGCATTCGACTCCGGCCCGGCGTCCGGACTGCAGCCGCAGGCCTCCATCTGGCCGCATGTGGAGGAAAAGATCGTGGACCTGGTGCTGGATAACCAGTCCACCATTGTGTTTGCCAACTCCCGCCGGCTGGCGGAGCGGCTGACGGCGCGGCTCAACGAAATCTACTCCGAACGGCAGCTGGTGGCGGCGGGTGGTGGCGCCTGGGATCTGCCCGGGTCTGACTCTGCTTCTGGTCCCGGTTCCTTGCCAACATCCACAGCCACGCCAGCCCACATGATGGCCCAGGCCGGGAGCACCACGGGCGCGGACCCGGTGCTCGCACGTGCCCACCACGGCTCGGTGTCCAAGGACCAGCGCGCCCTCATCGAAGACGACCTGAAGTCCGGACACCTGCGCTGCGTGGTGGCCACATCATCCCTGGAACTGGGCATCGACATGGGCGCTGTGGACCTGGTGGTGCAGGTGGAATCGCCGCCGTCGGTAGCCAGCGGGCTGCAGCGGGTGGGCCGCGCCGGTCACCAGGTGGGCGAGGTGTCCCAGGGCGTCCTGTTCCCCAAGCACCGCGCGGACCTGGTGCACACCGCCATCACGGTGGAGCGGATGCTGGACGGCAAGATCGAGCGGCTCGCCATCCCCGCCAACCCGCTGGACATCCTGGCGCAGCAGACCGTCGCGGCCACCGCACTGGGGAGCATCGACGTCGAGGAATGGTTTGCCACGGTGCGCCGGTCCGCGCCCTTCTCCTCACTGCCCCGGTCCGCTTATGAGGCCACCCTGGACCTCCTCGCCGGCCGCTACCCGTCGGACGAGTTCGCGGAACTGCGGCCCAGGATCGTGTGGGACCGCAATGCCGGCACCATCGAGGGCCGTCCCGGGGCGCAGCGCCTCGCCGTGACCTCCGGCGGCACCATCCCTGACCGCGGCCTCTTCGGCGTCTACATCATCGGCACGGAGGTGGAAGGCAGCGCGTCGCCTTCTGCGGACGGCAAACCGGCCGCATCCCCGGCCAAGGGCGGCCGCCGCGTGGGCGAGCTGGACGAGGAAATGGTCTACGAATCCCGCGTGGGGGACGTCTTCGCCCTGGGTGCCACCAGCTGGAAAATCGAGGACATCACGCACGACCGCGTCCTTGTCTCCCCCGCCTTCGGCCAGCCCGGGAAACTGCCGTTCTGGAAGGGCGATTCCCTCGGCAGGCCCGTGGACCTGGGCCGCGCGCTGGGAGCGTTCGTGCGTGAACTGTCAGCGTCCGACGTCGGTCCCGCCACCGAACGCTGCAAGGCCAGCGGCCTGGACGACTTCGCCGCCGGCAACCTGATCCAATACCTGCGCGAACAGCGCGAGGCCACCGAGGTGGTGCCCAGCGACACCACGCTTGTAGTGGAGCGTTTCCATGACGAGCTGGGCGACTGGCGCGTGATCCTGCACAGCCCGTTTGGCATGCCTGTCCACGCGCCCTGGGCGCTGGCGGTGGGCCAGCGCCTGCACCAGCGCTACGGCATGGACGGCTCCGCCATGGCCGCGGACGATGGCATTGTGCTGCGCGTACCCATGATGGAAGACGAGCCGCCGGGCGCCGAGCTGTTCCTGTTCGAGCCTGACGAACTTGAGGAGATCGTCACCGCGGAGGTGGGCGGCAGCGCGTTGTTCGCGTCCCGGTTCCGTGAGTGCGCTGCCCGTGCCCTGCTGCTGCCGCGCCAGACTCCCGGAAAACGCCAGCCCCTCTGGCAGCAGCGCCAGCGGTCCGCGCAGCTCCTGGACGTCGCCCGGAAATACCCAAGCTTCCCGATCGTGCTCGAAACCGTCCGCGAATGCCTGCAGGATGTGTACGACCTCCCCGCGCTGAAGGACATCGCCGCATCCGTGGAACGCCGCGAACTGCGCATCGTCCAGACCACCACGCAGCAGCCCTCGCCATTCGCCAAGTCGCTGCTGTTCGGCTACGTTGCCCAGTTCCTTTACGAAGGCGATTCCCCGCTGGCCGAACGCCGCGCCGCCGCCCTGGCTCTCGACTCCACGCTGCTGAACGAGCTGCTGGGCCGGGTGGAGCTGCGGGAACTGCTGGACGCCAAGGTCATTGAGGACACCGAGCGGGAACTGCAGCGCCTGGCTCCTGACCGGCGTGTCCGCGGCCTCGAAGGCGTGGCGGACCTGCTCCGGCTCCTGGGACCGTTGACTGCCGAGGAGGTAGCGGCCCGCCTGGAGCCGGTGGTTGAGCCTGCCGAAACCCCGGTGGTTGAGCCCGTCGAAACCGAGCCTGTCGAAACCCCGGTGGTTGAGCCTGTCGAAACCGAGCCTGTCGAAACCCAGGTCTCGACAAGCTCGACCACCGAAGTCGACGGCTCGACCACCGAAGCTGCTGCCGCGCATCTCGCCGCTCTCCAGCGGGCCAACCGTGCCATCAAGGTGAGCATCGGCGGCGTCGAACGTTTCGCTGCGGTGGAGGACGCTGCGCGGCTTCGCGATGCCATCGGGGTCCCGCTGCCCATGGGTGTGCCGCTGGCCTTCATCGAGCCCGTTGACGATCCCCTCGGGGACCTGGTGTCCCGTTATGCCCGCACGCATGGGCCGTTCACCGCTGCGGAAGCGGCGGCCCGGCTGGGGCTCGGTTCCGCGGTCGTGACCGCCGCCCTGAAACGGCTGGCAGGCGAGGGCCGCACTGTGGAGGGAGAGTTCCGCCCGCATCCCACCGCCACGGCGCCGGCGGAGACTCCAGATGAGGCTTCCGGAGGTGCTTCCAGTGAGCTGACGGCCGGGCCCGTCACAAAGACCGTGTCCGCTCCCCCGGCCAGCGAATGGTGCGACGCAGAAGTGCTCCGGAAGCTACGGCGCCGGTCCCTGGCTGCGCTGCGGGCCGAGGTGGAGCCGGTGGACGCCGCTGCCTACGGCCGGTTCCTGCCTTCCTGGCAGAACGTCCAACCGCGCGGCCAACAAGGCAAACGCGGCCAGCCGGCACTGCGCGGCCTGGATGGAATCCTCACCGCCGTGGACCAGCTCTCCGGCGTTCCCGTTCCGGCATCCGCCTGGGAGCCGCTGATCCTGGCCAGCCGCGTCTCCAATTACCAGCCAGCCATGCTGGATGAGTTGATGGCCGGCGGAGAAGTGCTGTGGTCCGGCGCGGGTGCACTCCCCGGCAACGACGGCTGGATCAGCCTGCACCTCGCCGAGTCCGCGCAGCTGACGCTCAACCCGTCCCCGGATTACGAACCCGGAGACGCCGCCCAACGCATCCTGGACCACCTCCAGGGCCACGGTGGCGGCTTCTTCTTCCGCCAGCTCACCGAGGTGGCTGGCGGCATGGACGCCGTATTGGGCGACGCCGACGTCACGGCCGCCCTCTGGGACCTTGCCTGGGCCGGGCGCATCACCGGTGATACTTTCGCGCCGGTCAGAGCGTTGATTGCCGGCGGCCACACGGCGCACCGGCAGACTGCCAAGGCCCCACGCGCGCGGGCGCAGCGGCTCAGCCGGCTTGGCCGTTCGCATGGCACCGGGCTGCTGGGTTCGCCGGGCCTGGTGGGCGGCCGCTTCGGTCCCGGCGGCGCCGCACCCACGCCGCCAACAGCTGCCGGCCGCTGGTCTGCCTTGCCGCTGCCGGAGCTGGACCCCACCATCCATGCGCGCGCCACCGCCGAGCTTCTGCTGGACCGATACGGCGTGGTCACCCGCGGCTCGGTGATGGCCGAGCAGATCCTGGGCGGCTTTGGCCTGATGTACAAGGTGCTGGCCCGTCTTGAGGAGGCCGGCCGCTGCCGCAGGGGCTACTTTATTGAGCACCTTGGCGCTGCGCAGTTCGCCGTTCCGGCCACTGTAGACAGGCTTCGCAGCTACGCAGAGGACGCCGCGATCGCCAAGGCCGAGCCCTCCGCGCTGGCGCTGGCGGCCACCGATCCCGCCAACCCGTACGGCGCAGCGCTTCCGTGGCCTGCGCTGGATGCCGAGGCCGGAACAGGCCACCGGCCCGGGCGGAAGGCGGGAGCCCTGGTGGTGATGGTCGACGGCGGCCTGGCACTTTACGTGGAACGCGGCGGTAAAACCCTGCTCGCCTTCTCCGAAGAACCTGATGTCCTGGCTGCCGCCGCCACTGCCCTGACGGACGTGGTGAAACGCGGTGCGGTGGACAAGCTGATCATGGAGAAGGTCAACGGGCATGGCATCCTGGACACCCCCATAGCGGCGGCACTGGCCGCGGCCGGGGCCTACTCCACGCCGAAGGGGTTGCGGATCCGTGCCTGAGGTGAAATGTGCTTGAGGTGAACTGTGCCTGAGGTGAAGCATGCCTGAGGGGGATTCGGTCTGGCGGGCCTGCGCCGAACTCCACGCTGCCCTGGCTGGCCAAAAGCTGACCGCCTCGGATTTCCGCGTTCCCCGCTTCGCTACCCTGAACCTTGCCGGCTGGACCATGGAGGAAGTGGTGCCCCGCGGCAAGCACCTGCTGATGAGGCTGCGCAGTCCCGAGGACCAACGGCTCACCATCCATTCGCACCTGAAGATGGAAGGCAGCTGGCAGGTGTACGCGCCCGGCGGCCGGTGGCGGAAGCCCGGCTTCACGGCCAGGTGCGTCCTCCGGACTGCTGCTGCTGACGCCGTCGGATTCTCCCTGGGCGAGCTGGAAGTGATCCGAACGGACCAGGAGGATGCCGCCGTCGGGCATCTTGGCCCGGACATCCTAGGCCCCGACTGGGACCCGGCCGAGGCGGAACGGCGGGTGCGGGCCGCGCCTGCGATTCCCATCGGCGTCGCGCTCCTGGACCAGCGGAACCTGGCAGGCATCGGCAACATCTACCGCTGCGAAGCCTGCTTCCTTGGCGGTGTCCACCCGGCAACCCCGGTCCAGGACGTGGCTGACCTGCCCGCGTTGTTTGTCCACGCCAAGCAGCTGATGGAAGCAAACCTTGGCGATGCACGCAGGGTGACGGTCCCTGGCCCCCGGGGCGGTGCGCTGCCGCGCGGCGGGCCGGACGGACGTTCCCGGTACTGGGTATACCGGCGCGGAAACCAGCCCTGCCTGCGCTGCCGGACGCCCATCCAGCATGGCCTTCTGGGCAGACCCGGCGGCGAAGAGGAACGCGACATCTGGTTCTGCCCGCGGTGCCAGCCGCTCCCGGCGACACAGACGGACTGAGCGGCAGGCCGACGGCCGACGGCGGATCGGGCCGCCGGGCATTCTCAGCCTGCGGGGGTAGCAGCCGCCGCGGGTTCGGACTCCGGATCTGCGGCCAGCTCAGGCTTCCTGGCCGGTTCCGGCACGGCGAAGAACGGCATCAGCAGCTGGACCAGCGGCCCGATGGCCAGCGCGTACACCACCGTGCCCGCACCAACCGCACCGCCCAGCAGCCAGCCGGCCGCGAGGACCACCACTTCGATCAGGGTGCGGCACAGCCGGACGGACCAGCCGGTGCGCCGGGCCAGGCCGGTCATCAGGCCGTCGCGCGCGCCCGGCCCGAACCTGGCACCGATGTAGCAGGCGGACGCCACGGCGTTGGCCAGCACCGCGCCGGCCAGCATGGCGATCTGGCCACCCAGGTGGTGGACGTCGGGAATCAGGGCCAGCCCAATGTCCGCAAACACCCCCACCAGGATGGCGTTGCAGAGTGTTCCGAAGCCCGGCATTTGGCGAAGCGGAATCCAGAACAGCAGCACCAGGAAGCTGACCACAATCACCACCAGCCCCAGGCTCCAACCGGATTTCAGCGACAGTCCCTGGTGGAACACGTCCCACGGGTCCAGGCCCAGTCCTGCCCTGATAAAAACGGCAAGCGAGAACCCGTATAAGGCGAGGCCGGTGAAGAGTTGAACGAGTCTGCGGGTTATCATGAACACCATCTTGGCTGAAAACTGGCATTGAAATACATAGCCAGTCTGCGATACTGGCTTTATGTCCGGCCACCTCTCAGCTCCAGCCCTTGCCCGCATGCTTGGCCCGTGGCAGAGCGGCACGGGCCCCGCCTACCGCGAGCTGGCCGACGTCGTCCGCCTCCTGGTCCTGGACGGCCGGGTTTCCCTGGATTGCGCTTTGCCCGGCGAGCGTCCCCTGGCTGAGACCCTGGGCATCAGCCGGACTACGGTGACGGCGGCCTACGCCCAGCTGCGCGAACAGGGGTTCCTCAGCAGCGGCCAAGGGGCGAAGGGCCGGACAAGGCTGCCACAATCGGTCGAAGCGGCCGCTCCCGGAATCAACGCACCGGACGGCATCCTGGACCTGGCCTACGCGGCGCTGCCGGCCAGCGGCGAGCAGGTGCACCGCGCCTTTGCCTCCGCGTTGACCGAGCTTCCCGCGCTGCTGCCGGGGTTCGGCTATGAGGTCCAGGGCCTGCGGGCGCTGCGGGAGGCGATTGCCGAACGGTACACGGCGGCCGGCGTGCCGACGTCTGCGGAAGAAATCCTGGTGACCTCGGGCGCACAGCATGCACTGAACGTCATCCTCCGCGCGCTGGTTGTCCGGACCGGCGGGAAGCAGGACAAGGTACTGGTTGACCACCCGAGCTACCCCAACGCCCTGGACGCCATCCGCGCCGTGGGCGCACGCGCGGTGCCGGTGGCGCTGCCCGGTTCCTCCCGAAACTGGGACATTGACGCGTGGGAGGGCGCCCTTGAACAGCACCGCCCCACCATCGCGTATGTCATCCCGGACTTCCACAACCCCACAGGCCGGCTCATGCCGGACCAGCAGCGGCGCCGTCTGGTACGCGCGGCCGCCCGCGCGGGAACGGTCCTGATTGCTGACGAGACGCTGCGGGAACTGAACCTGGACGGCATCTCCAGCCTGCCCATGGCAGCGTTCGGCCGCGGCGTTGTCTCCGTCGGATCTTTGAGTAAATCGCACTGGGGCGGACTGCGGACGGGCTGGATCCGTGCCGAGCCGGAGCTCCTGAACCGGTTTGCGGCGGCGCGCAGCAGCATGGACCTGGGCGGACCTGTAATGGAGCAGCTGGCGGCCGCCCACCTGGTCCGCGAACTCGACCGGCTGCTGCCTGAACGCCTCGATGCGCTACGGGCCAACCGTGCAGCGCTGCTGGACCTGCTGGCCGCGGAGCTGCCTGATTGGAAAACAGAGATGCCCGACGGCGGACTGTCCGTTTGGTGCCGGTTGCCGGGTCCCATAAGCACCGCGTTGACGGTGATCGCTCCGGAGTTCGGCATCAGGCTTGCCGCAGGACCGCGGTTTGGTGTGGGTGGCAGCTACGAGAGCCACCTGCGGATCCCGTTCACGCTTCCGCCGGAGAAGCTTCGCACTGCGGTGCTGGCGTTGCGGGCAGCCCAGGAGCGGTTGTCCTCTGCGCCGAAACTGCGCAGGAACCTGGACGATTCGCCGGCCGTCCCTGTCAATGCCATTGCGTGAGCTTTCTTCCGCGCCGACTCCCCCAATTGCAGCCGGCGCGGAAGAAAGAACTGCGGATGGCAGTTCCGTTGAGGGGCGCCGCCACCTTCGACATGCCATTCCCTGGACATGATCGAATCTTTCATAACGCAGTTATAGAACAATGTTATGAAACAATGGGATACATGGCAAGACCTGTAGTCCACGATGAAGCCCTCCGGCAACGGCTCCTGGACGTGACTGCTGAACTCGTGGACCGCGATGGCCCTGAAAAGGTCACGCTCAGGGACATTGCAGCGGCCGCCGGCACCTCCACCTCGGCCATCTACTCCCTGTTCGGCGGCAAATCACAGCTGCTCACCGCGGTCGTCAATTACGGCTTCAAGTCCTTCCATGCCTCCCAGGAAGCGGCAGGAAAAATCGGCCTGAAGGAAACCGGCCGGGCCTACCGCAAATGGGCGCTGGAGCACGACGCCCTCTACCGGCTGATGTTCGGCGGCGCCATGGATGCCTATGCCGTTGGCAAGGAACCTGCCGACGGCGGGGCCACCGTTGATGCCATGGCTCCCCTGATCGGGGCGGTCACCGCGGCGCAGGACGAGGGGCTGATTGGCCAGTACAACGTGCTGCTGATCGCCACTGCCTTCTGGGGGCAGGTGCACGGGCTGGTGAGCCTTGAACTGGCGCGCGGTGCCTCCATGCCGATCGACTGGGACGGCCTGTACGAGGCAACCCTGGACGCAGGCATCCGCGGCTGGGCACCAAAGTAGGGACCGCCCGCAAAGTAGAATGGACCGGTGATGCAATCCCCCCTTCCCGTGCGCGACGGCGTAAACGCAACCCGCCTGCGCCTGCCGGAGGACGGTCCGTGGGCCACCGCCATGGACTACATGATGCACCGCTGGGGCCACATCGATCCGCAGGGAATTGCGGACAGGTTCGACGCCGGTGAGATCGTTGGCGAGGGCGGCGTCCCCCTGGACCGGGCTACCAAACTCCAGGACCACACGTTCATCTGGTACTACCGCAGCCTGCCGCCGGAGACCCGCCTTCCGGTTGAGCTGAGCATCCTGCACCAGGACGAACACCTGCTGGTGGTGGACAAGCCGCACTTCCTGCCCACCACTCCCGGCGGCACCTACATCCAGGAGTCGGCGCTGGTGCGGCTGCGGAACCAGCTGAACCTGCCGGACCTGATCCCCATGCACCGCCTGGACCGCATGACGGCCGGCATCCTGCTGCTCTCCACCAACCCGGAAACCCGCGGCAGGTACCAGGTGCTGTTCGAGAAGCGGCAGGTCCAGAAAGAGTACGAGTGCGTGTCCGCGGCCGATCCCGCGCCCGGACATCCCGCCGTCGAGTTTCCCGTGGTGGTCCGGAACCGGATGACCAAGTCCCGCAACTACCTGCTGGCCGAGGTGATCGACGGCGAACCCAACGCTGAGACACGCATCGAACGCCTGCAAACGTTCGACGCCGGAACGCCGGCAGGTGCCGGGGCGCACCAGGGTGCCCCGCAGGCTCCACAACGGCGGGCCCTGTACCGCCTCGAGCCGCACTCGGGGAAGACCCACCAGCTGCGCGTGCATATGGCATCGCTTGGCCTGGGCATTGTGAACGACGCGTTCTACCCGGACCTGCTGGACAAGGCGCCGGACGATTACTCCAAGCCGCTCCAACTCCTGGCGCGCGGCATCCGGTTCATCGATCCGCTGTCCGGCAAACCCGTTGAGCACCGCAGCCGGCTGCAGCTCAGCGAGGCTCCCCCAGCACGGCCCTGAACTCGCCCTCCATCTCCGGGCTGAACAGGACAAACTCCACCAGCGCGATGGTCGTGCCGGGGTGCGACGCCTCGAATCCCTCCAGCGCGGTGGCAGCCGACTCGGCCACCTGATGCCCCGTCCACCCGTAGACCCCGCCGCCGATAGCCGGGAAGGCAATGGACTCTGCCCCCAACGAGTCGGCAACGCGCAGGCTCTCGCTGAAGCAGGAGACCAGGAGTGCCTTGTTGGTTTGGCCCGCGTGATGGTTGGGGCCCACCGTGTGGATCACCCAGCGGGCCGGCAGGTCGAACCCGGGGGTGGCAACGGCCGCGCCCGGAGCCAGCCCATACGGCAGGTCCGTGGCACGCAGTTCCTGGCAGGCCGCCAGCAGTTGGGGACCCGCAGCCCTGTGGATGGCGCCGTCCACACCGCCGCCGCCCAGCAGCGTGGAGTTGGCTGCGTTGACGATCGCGTCCACGGCCCGGGTGGTGATGTCGCCCTGCAGGATCTTAGTCAGCATGCTTCAGTCTGCCATTGCGCGCCCTGCGAAAACAGGGGCCGCCACGGGCCGTTCCGCCGCCCTGCCCACAGTGCCGCCCACAGCCAGGCCCAGGTGCGGTAACTTGTGCCCATGGACCTTGGCAGCATTGACCTGTGGGGGGCGGCGATCTATTTCTGGATCATCCCCGCGGTCCTTGGTGACGCCATTTTTCCACCAATGCCCTCGGAGATGGTGGTGATCACCGGCGGCGCCCTGTCAGCCGAAGGCCGGGCCAACGTCTTCCTGGTGGTGGCCCTGGCGGCACTGGCCTCCTGGATTGGGGACGTAGTGGTGTTCCAGCTCTTCAAACGCCGGCTCAGCCACCTGCTGGATCGCTGGAAATGGGGCAGGAAACTGCACAGCGGCATCCACCAGGCCATCGCCAAAGCCGGCCGCTCCTCCACGTACGGGACCATCATCGGAGCGCGGTTCATCCCGGGCGGAAGGCTTGCGACGTCGGCCGCCGCCGGTATCGGTGAGGTCACCACCCGCGGCTTTAGCCTGTGCGCCGGGCTGGGAGCCGTGCTGTGGGCGTGCTGGCTCACGGGCCTGGGCTTCGTCACCGGTTCCACCACCGGGCTGCCGTTCTGGGCCAGCTCCCTCATCGGGGTGGCGGTGGGGCTGGTGGTGGGTGCCGCCGTCGGAATTATTGTCACCCGACGGCGCGGCACCCGCTCCCCGGTTGACCAACCCGGTGCGGAACCGGAGTCCTAGACCGGCGCCCAGCGCCCGCGATTGCGGCGCAGGACCAGCAGGGAACCTGTCAGTGCAACGCGTTCGACGGCGTCACGCATCATGGCTGCCGACTCCAGCGCCTGCTGGTTTTCGCCACTGTATTCGGTGGGTTCCACCAGGAAGCGCAGGTTCAGCTGGGGCACTCCCCCGGCGATGTCCAGCTGGTTGGCTTCGACGTGGTGCCTGGTTTCAAGCGCTTCCACGGCTGCCGCCATCACGGACTCGGGAGGGTTGCCGGGCTTAAGGCCGGTGATCTTGAGTCGGGTCTGGAACGAAGGCATGCCACCAACCCTAACGCGCCCCGGATCCGGTAGTTACCCGGTGTTCCGCAGGCCTGCGGCCACGCCGTTGACGGTGATGAGCATGGCCCGCTGCAGCCGCTCGTCGATTTCCGCTTCCGTGATGGTCCCGTCGGAACCGCCAGCGCTGCCTTCGCGGATGCGGCGGAGCAGCTCCACCTGCAGGTAGCTGATGGGGTCCAGGTACTGGTCGCGGACTTCCAGCGAACGCTTCAGCGTGGGCTGGGCGTCCAGGAGGATGTGTTCGCCGGTGAGGGCCTGGACCTCGCGGACGGTGAGCTCATACTCCTCGCGGATGGCCGCGAAGATGTGGTGGAGCTCGGCGGGGACCAGCGTGGAAACGTAGTGGCCGGCAATGTCCATGTCCGTTTTGGCCAGCGTCATTTCCACGTTGGAGAGCACTGACTGGAAGAATTGCCAGCCCATCATCTCGGCGAGCTGGTCGGAGTTGCCTGCTTCCCGGGCCGCCTTGAGCCCGGAGCCCACACCAAACCAGCCCGGAACGATCTGCCGGGACTGCGTCCAGCCGAACACCCACGGGATGGCGCGCAGGCCGCCCAGGCCCGCCCCGGAATCGGGACGCTTGGACGGACGGGAGCCGATGTTGAGCGAGCCAAGCTGCTCCACCGGGGTGGATGCCAGGAAGTAGGCGGGCAGGTCCGGGTCCTCGATCAGGCTGCGGTACCGGGCAAATGCGGCGTCGGAAATAACTTCCATTACGTGGCCGTAGCGTTCGCGCTGGTCATCGGAGGTCCGCGGGCTGCGGTGCAGCGCGGATCCCTGCAGGACGGCAGCCAGGGAAAGCTCAAGGTTCTCGCGGGCCAGCTCCGGCAGCGAGTACTTGTCCGAAATGACCTCGCCCTGCTCGGTGAACTTGATCTCGCCTTCGAGCACCCCGTTGGGCTGGGCCATGATGGCCTCATACGTGGGCCCGCCTCCACGGCCCACGGAGCCGCCACGGCCGTGGAACAGGCGCACGCGGACGCCGTGCTTGGACGCGACGTCGCGGAGTTTCCGCTGCGTCTTGTGGATCTCCCACTGGCTGGTCATCACACCGGATTCCTTGTTGGAGTCCGAATAGCCCAGCATGATTTCCTGCACGTCCCCGCGCAGCCGCACAAGGTCGCGGTAGGCCGGAACGGACAGCAGCTGGTCCACGATTTCGGCAGAGGCCCGCAGTTCCTCCACCGTTTCCAGCAGCGGCGCGAAGCCGATCTTGGCAATCGGGGAATCGCCGTACAGGTTCACCAGGCCGGCCTCGCGGGCCAGGACTGCTGCGGCCAGGACGTCGTCAGCGCCGCGGGTCATGGAGACGATGTACGTTTCGATGACGTCGGGGCCGTAGGTTTTGAGGGCCCGGCGGATCTCCCGGAAGACGTCGTACGTGCCGTCAGCGGCGCCGTCGAGCTTAATCGGATGCCCGGACAGCGGCCGGCGGGACGCCAGCTCGGAGCCCAGCACCTCAAAACGTTCGCTGCGGCTGAGCTCGGCGTAGCGCAGGCCGGGGCCACCCAGCCGGTCCATCAGCTGGCCCACGGCGTCGTGATGCTGGTCCGCGTGCTCACGGATGTCCAGCGTGGCCAGGTGCAGGCCGAAGGACGCAACGGCACGCTGGACCCGGGCCAGGGCGCCGTCAGCGGCCAGCGCCCCGGAGTGGTTGCGCAGCGACGCCTCCAGCAGGGCCAGGTCCGCCAGGAGTTCGGGCGCGCCGTTGTAGTCGCGGCCGTGCTCGTGGGAGGAGCCGTTGGCCACGCGTTTGCCGGTGTTGATGAGCTTGGCCTTGATGCACGTCAGCTTCAGGCGGTAGGGCTCCTGCGCGTTCAGCTCAAGGACGCGTCGGTCCAGGCCGGGCAGGTTGACCAGGTCCTCCTCGATGGAGGACTGCAGATCGTGGTCCACGCCGGAGAGGGCCGTGGAGTTGGACAGGATGGTGATCAGTTCATCGATCATGCCGATGTTCAGCCGGATGGCCTGCTGGTTCTGGATCTGCAGGATCTCGCGCGTTACGGCGGCGGTCACGTTGGGGTTGCCGTCCCGATCACCGCCAATCCAGGAACCAAAGCGGATGGGTGCTGCCTTGCCCGCAAGGCTCACGCCCTGTTCGGCCAGGAGTTCGGAGAATTCGTCCAGCATCTGCGGCATGGCGTCAGTGAGGATGTTGCCAAGGTAGTAGATGGCGTTGCGGGCCTCATCCACAGGGGTGGGGCGGACCTGGCGGAGCTCGTCCGTCTGCCACATCTGGTCGATGATCTCGGACAACTGGCGGTCCTGCCGGCGCCGGGCCGAGGTCCCTTCCGCGGTGGGCCGGGCCAGCACGTCGGAGAGCTTGCGGATCTTGTCCAGCACGGAACGCCGCGACGCCTCGGTGGGGTGTGCCGTGAACACGGGGCGGACGTCCAGGGAATCCACCACATCCTGCAGGGCGCCGGGACCGGCCTTGCCGGCGATGTCCGCCACGGCCTTGGCCAGCCAGCCGTCCTTTTCCTCACGGGTGCGAAGTCCGCGGACGCGGTGCACCTGTTCGGCGGCGTTGGCCAGGTGGAAGTAGAAAGCGAAGGCGCGGACCAGGTCAGTCGCCTGCTCCAGCGGCAGGGAGGCGAGGAGTTCGCGGACCTGGGCAACGACGTCGTGCGCGCTCCACGGACCGGTGGCATCGGCACCGCCCCGGGCAGCCTCCTTGGATTCCTTGGTGAGCAGCCGGACCTGCTCCACGAGTTCAAGGAGTTCGGGCCCGTGCTGGCGGACCAGGGATTCACCCAGGAGGGTGGAGACACGCCGGACGTCGGCGCGGAGTTCGGCCGCCAGATGGGTGTCCAGGGCAATGCCCTTGTTAAATGCAGTGTGTGCCATGGAAGCTTCTTTCGAAGGTTTGGACTTGGGCCCGTACACTGCGCTGGATACTGTGAGCCACGTTACTGGTAAGGGATATTACCGTCACCGGCGCCAGAGAGGGAATCCGTCTCACCAACCGGGCCCTTGGATGTGCTGGAATGAAGAGCGTCCGGCGTGGGTTGTACCCGGCGCACAAGCTTAGACGGAGGATCACATGGGCACCACCACAGACCAACGCTTCGAACGCTGGCAGCGCTTCCGCACCAGCCGCAACCAGGCGCTGGCTGCCGAACACGGCTGGCTCACCCTCACCTCCTTCCAGTGGCTGGCGGACACACCTTCCGCCGTCGAACTCGTCCCGGGGCTCTGGGCCACGGACGGTACGACGGCGGCACTCACCGCCGGCGCGGAGGACGGACTGACGCTGGTGGACACCGGAGAACCTGTTACCGGCACCATTTCCGCCACCCTGGAGGATGAGGAATCGCTGATGTGGGTGCAGTTCGGCGGCGCAGATGGCACCCAGGTGCAGGTGGAACTTGCCATGCGCGGCGGCAAATACGCCATCCGCACCCGCGACGCAGGCTCCCCGGTGTTCACGGAATTCGACGGCGTGCCCACGTTCGACTTTGACCCGGCCTGGGAAATCACCGGCCGCTTCGAGCCCTACCCCGAACCTGTGGACGTACCGATCGCCACGGCCAACCCGCTGGTGGATGGCGTCCACCGCTCCGTGGGAGAAGTGGTGTTCCGGGTCCCCGGCATAGAACACGAGCTGCGGCTGCAGGCCGAAGAAGAGAAACTCGGCGCCCTCAACGTCACCTTCCACGACGAAACCAACGGCATCACCACCGACGAATGGCGCAAAGTCTTCATTCCCCGGCCCCGCCCGGACGGTTCCGTAGTCATCGATTTCAACAGGGCCATCAATTACCCCAGCGCATTCACGCCCTACGGCACCTGCCCCATGCCGGTCCGGGGAAATTCACTGGACGTAAAAGTGGAGGCCGGGGAGAAACTGCCGGAGTAATTTGTCCGGCCTAATAATTAGGCTGCTTTTTGCCCGCGGGCGGGCTTCTTGGTTGATTGCTGCGTGGCAGGCTGTTTGGGTGTTGCAGGTTCAGGGACGGGCTGGTCGGCGGGAGCCGGCTCGGCGGGAAGGACCTCGGCGGGGGCCGGTTCGGGCGCGGTTTCGGCATCCGGCTGCGAAGGGGTGTGTCCGACTTCGGCCCGCTCCCGGGCTTCCTGCCGGTTCCACCGGTAACGGTGAACCAGGTCTACGGCCGCGACGATGCCGGCAAACGGCGTCAGCGCTGCGATCAGGTAGACAAACAGCATCCAGGTCAGGGTTCCAATGGGCAGGTTCCGGTCATTGAGCATGGACAGGCCACCTGCCAATGCCACAGCCCAGAAGAGAACCACCAGGGCGAGCACCGCGGCCGCGGGGAAGTACTCGTTTCTGACAATCTTCCTGACCGTTTCCATGCACTGCCTCCTGCCCTGATGTCCGCGCGGCGGCAACCGCTCAAAATCAGTATGCAACTGGTAGTCGCAGGAACCCGGCAACACACGCGCCCTGGTGACTAAAGTAACAATTAAATCTGTCGATTCACCGCAACAACAGGGCTTCTACGTGATGGCCGAGATCCCGGTCACTGCCCGGCCAACAATCAGGGAATTAATTTCGAATGTCCCCTCGTAGGTGTAAATGGCTTCAGCGTCCGAAAATATCCGGGCCATCCGGTAATCGGTCACAATTCCGTTGCCGCCCAGAATGGACCTGCCCATGGCCACGGACCGCCGCATCATGGCGCTGGTGGTGGATTTGGCGAGGGCCACCTGCGCCATGTCCGCGGCGTCATCTTCCTGGAGTGCGGCGACCCGGACCATCATGCCCATCGACGCCACAGCATTTCCCAGCATTTCCACCAGCTGCTGCTGGATGAGCTGGAAACTGGCCAGCGGTTTGCCGAACTGCTGACGCTCGACGGCGTACTGCCGGGCAACGTCGAACGCCGCCAACTGCTGGCCTACTGCCTGCCAGCCCACCATGATCCGCGAGGCCCGCAACAGCTCCTTGGTGTCATCGAAGCTGTTGATGCCGGCCAGCCGGTCCCGCTCCTCGATCCTGACGTCCTGGAACCGGATGTCCGCGTTCTGGACTGTCCGCAGGGCAACCTTGTTCTCGATCCGGCTGCGGCTCACGCCCGGCAGGGTGGCGTCCAGGATGAAGCCGCGCACCGCGCCGTCCTCCTCATCGCGTGCCCACACCAGCATGTAGTCGCAGAACGTTCCGTTGCCGATCCAGCGTTTGGCACCGTTAAGCACCCAGTGGTCGCCGCCGTCGGACGTCACCCTCCGCGCCGTGGTGGCCATTCCTCCCGCCACGTCAGAGCCGTGCTCGGGTTCGGTCAGCGCGAACGCTCCGGTGACCCGGAGCCTGGACGCGTCGTCGAGCAGCCGGGAACGCTGGTCCTCGGAGCCGAACCGGTGCAGCGCCTCCACAAAAAGATCGTGGTGCACCAGGAAAAACGTGGCGATCGACGTGTCCGTCCGAGTCATCTCCGCGATGACCAGCCCAGCAAAGAGGTGGCTGTACCCGCGGTGCACCGGCGTGCTCAGCTCTAACGCGGCCAGCTTGGGCAGGATGTGGGCCGGAAACTCGGCGTTGTTCCACCAGTCCCCGGCGAACGGGGCGATCTCTGTGGCCAGGAAGTCCCGCAATTCGGCAAGCTTGCGCCGCTCGGAGTCGTTGAGCAGCTCTTCAAAGGCGTAGAAGTCCGGGCCGGGGAGCGCATCCAGCAGTTTGGATGACGGGACAGTTCCGGGAATGCCCGACGGCGGCCGGGTCACTTGGGTGCCATCCGGATGGCGCCGTCCAGGCGGATGGTCTCGCCATTGAGCATGGCGTTGTCCACGATGTGCGCCACGAGCTTGGCGTACTCCACCGGCAGCCCAAGCCGCGAGGGGTGCGGCACCTGTTTGCCCAGCGATTCCTGCGCCTCGGCCGGAAGCCCGGCCAGCATGGGCGTCTCGAAAATGCCCGGCGCAATGGTGACCACCCGGATCAGCGAGCGCGCCAGTTCCCGGGCCAGCGGGAGCGTCATTGCGGCAACGGCGCCCTTGGAGGCTGAGTAGGCGGGCTGGCCGATCTGCCCGTCGAACGCTGCCACGGATGCGGTATTGATGATCACGCCGCGTTCCGAATCACCGGGACCGGTCTCCGAACCAGGGTCAGTTCCCGGCCCCGTATCCGGGTGGCTTACAACCGGATCGGTGGCGGCCATGGCTTCGGCGGCCAGCCGGATCACGTTGAAGGTGCCCACCAGGTTGATTTGGATGACCCGGTTGAACACCTCCAGCGGCAGCACGCCGTCGCGCCCCAGGACCTTCCCCGGGGTGGCCACGCCTGCGCAGTTCACCACAACCCGCAGCGGACCCAGCGCCTTGGCAGCATCCACTGCCGCACGGACGTCGGCCTCGCTGGTCACGTCGGCCGGCGCAAATACCGCCCGGGCACCGGAGGTACTTCCCTCCATCAGCGACGCCGCCATCTGCGCACCCGCACTTCCCGGGAGGTCCACCAGCACCACTGAAGCACCGGCGTCGAACAGCATCCTGGCGGTGGCGGCACCCAGGCCGGACGCACCACCCGTAACCAGCGCAACAGCTCCTGCGACGTCCATTCATCCTCCTTGATGTGGCCTTAGTTAATGAATGCTAACTGAAATACCGGCGGCCCGCACCCCTTGCTGACTGGGCCCCGCCACGCTCGCGGGAAACCTGCCGGAACGCCGGAACGCACCGGCGTGCCCGAACGCTTTCCGGCGAGTACGACGGCGGCACTCACTTTCGCGGGGATAGGCTGGCTGCATGATCCAGCCGGAATCCGAAGCAGTCGACTGGTCCGCAAGGGCAGACGAAGCAGCCCGCTCAGTAACGCACCGGTTCGGCCGGAAGCTCCTGTTCCTGCCCGGTACTCACCTGGCCGCCACCACCTGGCCATGGGGCAGGTTTGGCCACGTCACCCAGCCGTGGCACTACTGGTGGCAGGCGCACTACCTGGACGCTTTGGTGGATGCAGGCCGGCGCGAACTGGACCGAGGTGCCACCCCGGAGGCGCGCTTCGACGGACCAGGCAACCCAAGCGCCGGCAGGCTCGCCTCCCGCCTGCTCAGGGGCATCCGGATCCGCAACCTGCTGACCTTCGTCAACAACTACTTCGACGACATGGCATGGCTAGCATTGGCTTCACTGCGGCTCGACGGACTGGCTGCGGACGCCAGCAAGCGTGGCCGCCGACGGTACGCCAAGGTCCAGCGCAGCCTCAACCCGCAGTTCATCTCCGCCTCCACGGACGACCTTGGCGGCGGAACGTTCTGGAGCAGCAAGCGCGACTTCAAGAACACGCCGGCCACCGCACCCGTGGCCCTCTACTTCGCCCGGACCGGCCAGCAGGCACGTGCCCAGGCACTGGTGGACTGGCTGGACGCCACACTCTTCGACGACGAACGCGGCCTCTACCTCGACGGCGCGCGGCTTGGAAGCGACGGCAAGATCCTCGTGGAGGCGAACGTCTACACCTACAACCAAGGGCCCATCCTCGGCGCGCTCCTGGAGCTTGGCGGGCAACGCAACCTGGAACGGGCAGCCCAGGTGATTGCCGCCGTCGAACGCCACCTGACGGTAGAGGCACCCGCTAAGGGCACCGACACACTGGAAACCCCCGCAGCGAAGGTGCTGCGCTGCGACGGCACCGGAGACCGCGGACTGTTCACCGGAATCCTGTGCCGCTACCTGGCCCTTGCCGCGAAGGATCAACGCCTGCCCGAAGCGTCCCGCCGCACCGCGGGAAGGCTGGTCCAGGCGACGGCGGAAGCGTTCTGGGCGGGCAGCAGCTCCTCAGCCGGCGTCAGCGGTTCCCCAACCGGAGGCAGCGCGGACAGCCGCGACGGCAGCCCTTACGGCCGCGTGTTCGCCATCCATGCCACCAACACAGCCGCGGAAGACTACCCGCCAGGTGCCGCCGTCGAGCTTTCCACGCAGCTTCAGGCGTGGATGGCCATCGAGGCCGCCGCCACCCTCGCGCGAGCGGCGAGATAACATCGCTTAGGCTGCGTCAGAGCGGCATCAGCTCGCCGCTCGGCGCGGGGGATGCGCGGATCCGGGCGGCACGGGAGGGCCCTGCGCGCAGGGGCCCGGACTAATTAGCTAACGCAATAGTGTCGTAATCCATGTGATTCTGATCACTTAATCAGCGGGGAGCTATGACACTTAGGAGTGCCTAACCTAAAGTTCAATTCGAGCGAGCCGCCACCAATGATCCCCCGGCCCGCAGGACACTCCGTCCATTCGAGAAAGCAGTCCCCATGAAGCTCCGCATCAACGCGCTGGCCGGCGTCGCACTCGCCGCCTCCGCCACCCTCGCGCTGTCCGCTTGCGGCGGCGGCTCCACCCCCGCAGCGTCGCCGTCCGAGCCCGGAACCGATGCCGGGTCCGACAAAACGGTGACCCTCTACAGCGGCCGCAGCGAGTCCCTCATCAAACCGTTGCTGGAAGAATTCACGGCAGAGACCGGGATCAAAGTTGAGGTTCGCTACGGCGATACCGCACAGATGGCGGCCCAGCTGGTTGAAGAAGGCGACAAGTCGCCCGCCGACGTCTTCCTGGGCCAGGATGCGGGCGCCCTCGGAGTCGTAGGCAAAGCAGGCCTCTTCTCAGATCTCCCCGAGTCGACAGTCTCTGCCGTGCCGGAAGACTACCGTGACGCCAACGGCCAGTGGGTCGGCGTGACTGGCCGGGTACGCGTACTGATCTACAACAAGGACCTGGTTCCCGCCGCCGAACTGCCAGCAACGGTCCAGGAACTCAACGACGCAAAATATGCAGGGAAGGTCGGAGTAGCACCCACCAACGCTTCCTTCCAGTCTTTCGTTACTGCGCTGCGCGAACTCGACGGCGAGCAGGCCGCCTCTGAGTACCTCGCCGGTCTGGCAGGCAACGACCCGCAAATCCGTGAGAAGAACGGCCAAATCGTGGCAGATGTCAACGACGGCAAGTTCCCCTTCGGGCTGGTCAACCACTACTACCTTTACCAGCTAGCCAAAGAAAAGGGCGTAGATGCCGGTGACCTCGCTGCGGCCAACTACATCTTCCCGGACGGCAACATCGGATCCCTCATCAACGTCGCTGGAGCCGGCCTCATCAAACACACCGCGGATTCTGATGGCCAGACGCTGCTGGACTTCCTCCTTTCGGAGCGCGGCCAGACCTACTTCGCTGAGAAGACCCACGAGTACCCCATGATTTCCGGGGCACCCAGCCCGGCCGGCCTGCCGACCCTCGCGGAGCTCAAGGCACCTGGCATCGATTTGAACGATCTCGATGACCTGGCCACCACTGTCCGGATGATCACCGAAGCAGGCCTGGCCTGACATTGACTCCACTCGAACGGTCCGTAGGACGGCGGCGCCTTACCGGCGTCGCCGTCCTACGGCGTTCCCGGAGCGATTCGTGGCCCTCGCGCCATCGTGTGCTCACGGCCGGTGCAGCCGCAGCGGTCATCATTGCACTGATCCCGGTCGCCTACCTGGTGGTCCGGACAGCCGAGTATTCCCCGGCCGTCCTGCTCGAGCAGCTGGGCACCCCGCGCATGGCGCGGCTCGCATCCACTTCGCTGGCACTCGTTGCTGCGTCAACTGCCTGGTGCCTGGTGGTTGGGACCACTCTCGCCGTGCTCGTCACCCGAACCCGTCTGCCGGGCCGCAAAGCTCTTGCGGTTGCCGCCGCACTCCCCCTGGCCATCCCTAGTTACGTCGCTGCGTTCGGTTGGTCGTCGCTATCTGAACTGGTGAATCCGCTGGGCACCTTTGAGGGATTCGGCGCCGCAGTCTTCGTTATTTCATTGGTCAGCTACCCCTACGTGTACCTGCCCGTGTGTGCAGCGCTGCTCGCCGCAGACCCGGCACAGGAAGACGCCGCCCGGAGCCTCGGCCTGCCGCCGGTCAGCGTTTTTGTACGGATTACTGCACGGCAGATCCTGCCTGCCACCGCATCGGGCGCCTTGCTGTGCGCGCTCTACATTCTGTCGGATTTCGGTGCCGTTTCCATCCTCCGGGTAGACACCTTCACCCGGGCAGTATTTACCTCATTTAGCTTGGGGTTCGATCGGCTCGGAGCTGTTTCGCTGTCATCAGTCCTCCTCGCTTTGACGGTACTGGTACTCCTGGTCGAGGGCCGCTTCCGCCGGACCAAGACCCGCTATGCCAAGTTGGGCCCAGGATCACGGAGACCTGCGGACTTCCTGAACCTTGGCAGGTTAACGGCCCCCATTGTGGCGGCTTCATGGCTGGTGGTAGCTGTGGCCGTGGGAGGCCCCCTGGCCGCACTGGCGCTGTGGAGCTTCGAAGGTGTGTCCCGTCCCGGCTCGCTGGCTGAACTCGGCTCAGCATTCCTCGGCTCGGTCTCTGCAGCAGGGGCAGCAGCCCTGTTCACGACGGTGCTGGCCACACCGCTGGGACTCATGATTGCCGGAAGCCGCTCCCGCATTGCCAGGCTCATGGAGCGGTTGATCTATTTGGCCCACTCCCTGCCGGGAATCGTCGTGGGCCTCTCTGTGGTCTATCTGGGGATCAACCTTGTCTCCGGTCTCTACCAGACTCAGTGGCTGCTGACCCTGGCCTACGGCACGCTGTTCCTGCCCCTGGCGGTCGGGCCAATTGTTGCTTCCGCCCTGCTCACCCCACCGCAGGTTGAGGAAGCAGCGCAATCGCTTGGGGCAGCACCCCTGAGCGTGTTCTTCCGCATATCGCTGCCCATGGCGCTGCCCGGAGTGGCAGCAGGGGCACTGATGGTGCTCCTGACTGCCATCAAGGAGCTTCCGGCCACGCTGATGCTGCGCCCGACCGGCTTCGAAACCCTGGCCACCCGCCTGTGGACCTATACCTCTGTGGAGTCCTATTCAGCGGCCGCGCCGTACGCGGCGTTGCTGGTGGTTCTGGCCATCACCCCGACGTGGATCCTTGTGGCACGCGTTTTCAAGGAACCCAAATGAATATCAAGAATGACGGCCTGCACCTGGTGCTTCGAAACATCAGGAAAACGTTCGGCGGCGTCACCGCCTTGGACAACATCAATCTCGGAGTCCCCCGGGGCGCCATTACCGCCATCGTAGGCGCCTCGGGGTCCGGCAAAACCACGCTTCTTAGGATCATCGCAGGGTCGATCGGGGCTGACTCCGGTACGGTGCTTCTGGGCGACCGGATCCTCGCTACCGGCAGGCAACTGGTTCCCGCACATCTGCGGAACATCGGGTACGTGGCCCAGGATGGTGCCCTGTTTCCGCATCTGAGTGTTGGAGCCAACGTGGCGTTCGGCCTTGACCGGCAGCAATTTCGCACACGTGCTGCGATTGCGGCAAGGGTCCAGGAGTTACTGGCAATGGTGTCTCTGGATGCCGCGACCGGGACGCGCCGGCCCCACGAACTATCCGGAGGGCAACAACAGCGGGTTGCCTTGGCCAGGGCCATGGCCCGCAAGCCCGAGGTTATGCTCCTGGATGAGCCATTCTCGGCCCTGGATGCCGGACTTCGCGTTTCTACCAGGCGGGCAATCGGCAGGGTGCTGGCGGACGCCGGAATTACCACCATCCTGGTCACCCACGATCAGGGCGAGGCCTTGAGCTTCGCGGACCAGGTGGCCGTGATGCGCAACGGGAAGCTCGCCCAGATCGGTAGCCCTTTTGTGGTTTACACCCGCCCCACGGACCGGGCCACCGCCGAGTTCCTGGGGGATGCTGTCATTCTGGATGCCTGGATGGAAGGCTCCCTGGCAACGTGTTCGCTCGGAGCCATCCCCGTCCGACGGCCACCCAGGCAAGGTAAAGTCCAATTGATGCTCCGTCCCGAGCAGATCAGGATCGCCGCAGACTCTCCAATCAAGGGCATTGTGATGGAATGCGATTACTTCGGTCCTGAATCAACGGTACAAATCAAGCTGCTGCCGCCACCCTGGCTCTCCGGACCGGATGACCGCAAGCCGGCCGGCGAGGAAGTCATCACCATTCGCCATTGGAACTCCGCCATTGCACGGCCCGGAACCGAGCTCCATCTGCGGGTTGTGGGCGAAGGAGTGGTGTTTCCGTACTGACAATCTGCCCTACTGCTGCTGTCTCCCCGTCCGCCGAACCGGCAGTGCCGGGTTAACTTTCCAGATCGCCTACCGGTTTCTTCGCCTGCGGGAACGGCGCCTCACCCCTGGCCAGCATCTCCACAAAACCGGCGATTTTCCGCTCCCTGGTTTCAGCCCGCTTCACCGAGTTAGTGCGGTAAATCAGGGCGTAGCGGTTGACGCTGGTGAGGACGTCGAACATGGCCTGGGCTTTCGGAACCGCTGCGATGGCTGCGGCCAGGTCTTCCGGAAGTTCCGCCGTCGCCTGTCCTGCGTAGGCTGCGTCCCAGCGGCCGACAGCCTTGGCACTTTCGACGGCGGCACGTCCGGCGGCGGTCATCCTGCCTTCGGATTCCAGCCGGGCAATGTGGCCCACATTGATGGCCGACCATGGACTGCGCGGGCCACGGCGTGTCATGCGGCGGAAGCTGGTTTCGTCGTCCCGCTTCCTAGTCTGGCCGTCGATCCAGCCGAAGCACAATGCCTCATCCAGGGCGGCCTTGTAGTCCAGTTCCGTGGTGTTGCCGCCCTTCTTGTGCAGGACAAGCCACACGCCCGGGCTGGTTGCGTGGTTCTGTTCCAGCCAGGCGCGCCATTCATGGGCATCCTTGACCAGGAGTTCGGGCACTTCGATAGCCATGCCACAAAGGTACCCCCGGCCACAGACAACCTCACCCCCCGCCTCAGCCGACCCCATCCTGGAGCCGCCGCATGAGGTAGAACTTAACCATGAACGTTCGAACTCCCGACCCCAATCCAGGCTGGCTTTCGCAGGAGGACCTGTTCGAAGCCCGCGGACGCCTCCCCATGGTCTACGTGGAGGCGGTGCCCGTCAGGCTGGATCCGCTGGGATTCGTCAACGAAGTGGGCACCCTGCTGCAGGGCGACCAGGACGGCAGCATGGTCCGTTCGCTGGTGTCCGGCCGCGTCCTTTACCGCGAAACCATCCGCGCGGCGTTGCTCCGGCACCTGGAAAAGGACCTTGGCCCGCTGGCGTTTCCGCAGCTTCCCATCAGCCCCGTGCCGTTCACCGTGGCCGAATACTTCCCGGCTCCGTCGCAAACAGGCTTTACCGATGACCGCCAACACGCCGTGGCCCTGGCCTACGTCATCCCGGTGACCGGCGAATGCGAGCCCCGCCAGGACGCCCTTGAGCTCACCTGGATGACCCCCGACGAAGTGCTGAGCGAAGGGGTCCAGCTGGAATTCACCGGCGGCCGCGGCGCGCTGATCCGGCAGGCGCTGAGCTTCGCCGGGGTGGGCTTCTAGGGGGATCGGCCAGGTCCGCATCCCCGGATTCCGGGCCCTGCCTTTGTAGACTGGTGGGCGGACCGCAAGAGAACCAAAGGATTCCCGATGACTCAAAACCCAGCCGAACCGCTTTCCCGGAACCAACTGGCTGGAACCCTTGGTGCGGGTGACCGCCTGGTTCTGCCCGATGCGTCCACCAGCGCCGAGGTCCTGGAAATCCACGTGGACGCGGACGACTACGGCAACCCCGCGCTGATTGTGGCCACCCTGGCTGACGGCCGCACGGTGCGCATCGCCGCCGCCTCCGCAGTGCAGGTCATCCAGGAAACGCACGACGCCGTGACCCACCTCAATCCGGGCAGCACCGCCGCCGGTGGCACAGCGGGTGACCCCAACGCTTCAGTTGAGGGGCACCCCGGCGAAGATTCAGCCCAAGCCCCTGCCGCCGTCGTCGTTCCGCCCCTTCCGGTGGCCGCACCCGCGGCGCCCGGCCCCAGCGAAGAAGACCTGGCGCTGATTCCGGAGCCCTCCGGCACTCCGGAATCCGTAGTGGAGGCCGTGGCGCAGAACCACCAGGATTCGATTGGCGTACTGCTGCTGACGGACAGGCTGGCCAAGGGAATCAACACCAAATCCGGAAGCTGCCTGAAGGACCTGAACGACCTGGCGCACGAACTGTTCGTCACCCTCAAGGACAGCGAGGGCGCGCTGGCGGTGGCGGACATCCTGAATGTGCTGCCGTACGACGGCAATCCGGGCCGCTGGACTTCGGTGGAAGCGTCATTGGCCCTCTCCAGCTACATTTGCCGCCAGGATGGCCAGGCCGAACGCGCGGCGGTGTACGAGAAACTGCTGAGGACGCCCGAGTCGCTGGAGACTGACCCCTTCAAGGCGCGGATGAACGCCAAGGTCCGGCAGCGCTCGCTCAACGAGCCCAATCTGTATGACAAGGAAATTTTCCGCTCGATCGACAACTCCAACCACGACGCCGAGCGGGAATGGCGCCTGCTGCGGCTCGAATCGCTGCTGTTCCTGCGTGCCCACGGCGGCTCGGAGACCATCGGCGCCGGAGAACTGGAGCGGCGCATCGCGAACGAGCTCGAGGCCGTGCGCGCCTGATTCCCGGCAGCAGGATCCCCTTACGCCGGGCCTGCTTCAGCTGTAGATTCGGGCTATGACGAACCATCTGAGCGTAGTGATCAATGCTGATGCGCGGCAGGTCTGGGAAATGCTGCGTGAACCCGCCAAAGTTGCCCAATGGCACGGCTGGGACGCCGAAACACTTCCGGCCGAAATCGATGAGATCTACTTTGGCAGCGACGTTGTTGAGGCGCCGGACCACACAAGCGTCACCCTCCATGGCGGCGACGTCTTCGAACTGGAACCTGTGGCTACGGGCACCCTGGTCAAGGTCACCCGGGGCGGCGTGGACCATGATTCCGAGTGGGCTGCCTGGGATGAGGACATTACCCAGGGCTGGCTGACCTTCCTCCAGCAGCTCCGCTTCGCCCTGGAACGCCATCCGCACGGCAAACGGCACACCTTGTTCTTCGATTTCCCGGACGGATCCGGGTCTGCCATTGAGAAACTGGGCCTCGCCGAAACGCCCAAACCCGGCGAGGCTTACGAGCTGACGCTGGCCACCGGTGAGGAGATCTCCGGCAAGGTCTGGTACCGCGACCAGCACCAGGTTGGGCTCACCGTCCACAGTTATGCGGAGCACGGGGACGGGCTGCTGATAGTGGCGGACAAACCGGTCCTTGAGGATGTCAGGCCCGACGGCGGCGCAATGGTTATTGCCTCGACGTACGATCTCGGGGCCCACCAGCTGGAATCCATCCAGTCGCGGTGGGACGGCTGGCGCGCTGAGAACTACCCCACATCCAAAGCGGCCGGCTGAGGGATCCGCTGGTTTGCTGGCAAACTGGAACGGTGCCAGCCGAACCTGCTTCCTCCCTTGCCCCCGCGCCGTCGACGCCTGTTTCACCCGTTTCGCCTGTTGCTTCACCGGCGTCCTCACCCCGGCAAGCGGAATTCTCGTTTGCCGTAGGCACCCGGCTCGCGGAGAGCTGCGCGCCGTCGGCATCCCAGGTTCAGGCCAATGGGGGCGAATTCCTGGGCCGAACCGGCACCATCACCACTCCCCACGGCGAGATCAGGACGCCGGCGTTCATCGCCGTCGGCACCAAAGCCACCGTGAAGGCCGTGCTGCCCGAATCCATGACGGACCTCGGCGTGCAGGCACTCCTGGCGAATGCCTACCACCTGTACCTCCAGCCGGGCGCGGACATCCTGGACGAGGCCGGCGGACTGGGCGCGTTTATGAACTGGAGCGGGCCAACCTTCACTGATTCCGGCGGCTTCCAGGTGATGAGCCTGGGGTCCGGGTTCAAGAAGGTCATCGACATGAAGAGCGTGGACAGCTCCGGCCCGGATGACGCCGTCGCCCCCGGCAAGGAGCGCCTGGCCCACATCGACGACGACGGCGTCTGGTTCAAGTCCCACCTCAATGGGGACAAGCACCGGTTCTCCCCCGAGATCTCCATGCAGGTCCAGCACCAGATCGGCGCGGACATCATGTTCGCCTTTGACGAGCTGACCACCCTGCAGAACTCCCGCGGCTACCAGGAGGAGTCCCTGGAACGGACCCGGCTCTGGGCACTGCGCTGCATCGAGGAGCACTTCCGGCTGACAACCTCCCGCGAGGGCAAGCCGTACCAGGCGCTGTTCGGCGTGATCCAGGGTGCCCAATATGAGGACCTGCGCCGGAAGGCCTGCCGGGACCTGGGCGCCATGCCGTTCGACGGGTTCGGCATTGGCGGCGCGCTGGAGAAGGAGAACCTGGGCACGATCGTGCGCTGGTGCAACGAGG
Source organism: Pseudarthrobacter sp. J47 (assembly GCF_049810315.1). Taxonomy (GTDB): domain Bacteria; phylum Actinomycetota; class Actinomycetes; order Actinomycetales; family Micrococcaceae; genus Arthrobacter. The sequence goes on along the minus strand of NZ_CP187358.1, from coordinate 626,562 downwards.
AACTTCCGGAAAACAAGCCGCGCCACCTGCTGGGCATCTCCGAGCCGGACGACATCTTCACGGCCATCGAGAACGGCGCAGACACCTTCGACTGCGTCTCCCCCACGCGCGTGGCCCGCAACTCCGCGTTCTACACGCCTTCCGGGCGGTACAACCTCTCCGGAGCGCGTTACAAGCGTGACTTCGGGCCGCTGCAGGATGGCTGCGACTGCTACACGTGCACCAACTACTCCCGCGCCTACATCCACCACCTGTTCAAGGCCAAGGAAATGCTCTCCGCCACCCTGATCTCCATCCACAACGAGCGATTCGTGGTGAAGATGGTGGACGACGCCCGCCTGGCCATCGAGGACGGCACGTTCTTCGAGTTCAAGGCGGAGACCCTGGCGCAGTACTACTCGTAGGCACCCGGGCGGGTGCCGCCGTCGAACCCGCCGGCTTCCCCTGCCCGTTTCGACGGTTCCGTACGCACACGACGTTCCGGACCATCGTCACCGTATGGAACCACCGAAACGGGTCATCCACATAGGCCATCGGGGGCCTTCCTGCCCGTCAGCGGTAAGCCGATGCTAGGACCATGGACTCCCGCATACTGCCCGCTCACACGAGAATGTGGCGCACCGAACAACTCGCTGCCGCCGGCTTTACCTCCCGTTCCATCGGGAGGCTGGTTCAGGAAGGTGGGCTGGTCCGTCTCCGCAGGGGCTGCTACGTTCGCGGTGACTGGTGGGGAACACTCCATCCGGACGCCCGGGCCAGGGTTATGGTGCATGCGCACTCGCACGGAACGCTCACGACGTCGGCCGGCGGCTTTGTCTACAGCCACACCTCGGCTGCCCGCTTACGGAAGTTGACCTTGTGGAGGGCAGATGGGCGTATTCACCTGACCCAAGAGACGACGCCATCGAAATGTACCCATGGCGCCGGCGTTGTGGCCCACACCCGAAAGTTGATGCCCGAGGACAAGTCGTTCGTTGCAGGCCTTCCGTGCACGTCCCTGGAGCGGACGGTTATCGACTGCAGCCTGATGTTCAACGTCCGGCAAGCCCTCATTCTGGTGGATCATGCCTCGCACCTCGGAGCGGACCTTGCTGCACTCCGCCGCCGTTGCGCCGCTTTGTCCGGGCGCAACGGCGTGGTCGCGCTGCGCCGCGCCTTGGAACTGGCAGATCCGCTGTGCGAGTCTGCGGGCGAATCCTTGACCAGGGAACTGCTTGTCCGACTCAATATCGAAGCCCCGGAATCGCAGTTTGAGGCCGACAGCCCGGCAGGCCGGCACCGCATGGACTTTGCCTGGCCCAAGCGCAAAGTCGCACTGGAGTTTGACGGCAAGACAAAGTACTTCGACTACCGGCCTACTGAAGAAGTCCTGTTCCAGGAACGCCGGCGCGAGAAAGCCCTGATGGAAATGGGCTGGGTGTTTATCCGGGTCGAGTGGAAGCACCTGTTCCGCGAAACCGAGTTCAAGTACAGGGTCCTCCGTGCCTTTGAGCGAGGGTCCCAGGGGTAGCCCGGGCTACCCTCCAGGCCGTTTCGACGGTTCCGTTTCCCGCACGATGTTCCGGAACATCGTGCGCGTACGGCACCATCGAAACGGCGGGGCTACGTCAGGAACCTACGACGCCGTAACTCGGCTCGCGCTTCTTGACCCACCCGATTGCCAGGGAGGTCACGGGGACGAAGAGGAATTCCACGAGGGTCTTGTACACGAAGCCCACCAGCACGTAATTCAGGAACGTGGGGAAGTCAGTGATGCCGATGACGGAGGCCGCGATGCTGCAGAAAATCAGGGTGTCCACGAATTCGCCGGCGCCGGAGGAGCCCATCAGCCGTGCCCACAGGGACCTCTCCCCGGAGCGGGCCTTCATCTTGACCAGGATCCAGGAGTTGATGGTCTGGCCGGCCAGGAATGCCAGCAGTGAGGCCAGCACAATCTGCGGTACCGGGCCCAGCGCTCCTTCCAGGGCGGCCTGCTTGGAGGTGCCGAAGTCGTCGTCGAAGCCGGGCAGCGCAATGATCACCCAGTAGCAGAGCGACGCGAACACCGAGAGGGCGAACGTGGTGAAGATGGCTTTGCGGGCTACCTTGAAGCCGTAGACCTCGCTGATCACGTCGCCCAGGATGTAGGCCAGCGGGAAGAGGAAGAATCCGCCGTCGGTAATTATCGGGCCGATCGCCACGCCCTTGGATGCACCGATGTTGGACAGGATCAGCACCACTGCCATACCGGCCAGCATGATTCCGAAGTACGGCGAGCCAATCGAGGCGAACTTGGCCGGGGCAACGGCGGGGGCAGGGCGCGGCGAGGCAGTCATGGGTGTCCATTCGTAGTGGTTCGCTCGGCGCCCGGAACGTTCACGCGGCGCCGGCTGTATTAGCACTGGTCCGCCAATTCTCCCATGGGAAAACGAAGACCGTCGAAGCACCTTCAAGCCCGTATTTGAACATGTTCAAATTTGTGCCACACTGAATTCTGAACACGTTCAAAAAGGAGTGGCCGGTGGCTAAGAGCGAGCAGACCAGACAACGACTCGCGGAAGTGGCGCTGCGGATGTTCCGTGAGGTCGGCTTTGAGAAGACCACCATGCGTGCCATCGCGGCAGAGGCAGGCGTGTCAGTCGGCAACGCGTACTACTACTTTGCGTCCAAGGATGAACTGGTGCAGGAGCTGTACCGGCAAGTCCAGGATGACCATGCCGCGCTCGCTGCCCAGGCGATCGCGGAGCAAACGGCAGCGGGAAAGACGGACCTGGCTTCGCGGCTCAAAGCCACCCTTCACGCAGGCCTGGACGTTATGGCGCCGTACCACCGCTTCGGTGCCGACTTCATCGCCACAGCCATCCGACCGGCGTCGGCCGTGAATCCTTTCTCCGCCGACTCCCTACAGGCGCGCGCTGAATCGCTTTCCATCTTCCGTACGGCTGTTGAGGGCTCGAAGCCGCAGGTGCCGAAGAAGCTGCGCGCAGATCTTCCGGAGCTCCTGTGGCTCGGCTACATGGGGATCACTTTGTTCTGGGTCTACGACGCCTCCGAGGGCCAGCGCCGCACCCGCCGCCTGGTGGATGGCGCGGCACCACTGATCGCCAGGGGCCTGCAATTGGCCCGAGTTCCCGGCGTTGGCAAGATCATCGACGAGGTGCTGGACCTCAGCCGCAGCGTCCGGAAATAGCCGTTCCAAACAGGGGGAAATCGTGAAAACAGTCGTCATTGCGGGCGCAGGCGGGTTCATCGGCCAGGAGTTCAGGCGAAGGTTCACGGCGGACGGGTGGACGGTCCGGACCATCGGCCGTAGCGCTGATAACCATGCCATCTGGTCCGACGGCGACGACATCACGCGAGTGGTTGACGGCTCCGATCTGCTGATCAACCTCGCCGGACGGTCCGTCAACTGCCGCTACAACCCGCGGAACCGCGCGGAAATCCTTCACTCCCGTATCAGTACGACGGCGGCACTCGGCAGGGCGGTGGAGCGCAGCACCGCTCCCCCGGCTACCTGGCTAAATGCCAGTACCGGCACTATCTACCGCCACGCCGAGGACCAGCCCCAAAGCGAAATCGACGGCGAGATCGGCACCGGCTTTTCAGTGGAGATCGCCCGCGCCTGGGAAGACACGTTGACCGCCGCAGACACACCGCGGACCCGTAAGATCCCACTGCGCATTTCCATTGTGTTGGGTCCAAAGGGCGGCGTGATGGAACCGCTGCGCAATCTGGCCCGGCTTGGTCTCGGTGGCACCATGGGCAAGGGAACCCAGAAGTTCAGCTGGGTCCATGTGGACGATCTCTACCGGGCCGCGCTGTTCCTTGAAGCCAGGCCCAACATCACCGGACCTGTAAACATCGCGGCCCCGGACGTGGTGGACAACCGGGAACTGATGCGCCTGGTCCGCAAAGCGTATGGGGTCAGAGCGGGTATCCGGACGCCCGCCTGGCTCCTGGAAGCCGGCGCCGTCCTGGTCCGGACCGAGACGGAACTGGTGCTCAAAAGCCGTTGGGTGCAGCCACAAAAACTGCTCGATGCAGGCTTCGCCTTCAATCATCCCGAACTGGGCGCGGCGTTACTGGACATCAAGGGCCGGAAATGAGCCGGCCGCGGAGGGTGGTGCTGGGAACCACCGCAATATTCGTCGGGGCCGCGGCGAGCCTGGCATGTCTGGCAGCCATCCTCACAACCACGCTCGGATTCTCCACCCACCCGATCGCCGTCCTGTTCGCAACGTTGCTCTACGGCTGTATTCCCGCCGTCGTCCTGGCATTTGTTTGCGGAGCACCACTGGCGATCCTCTTGCATCCGGTCAGGAACCAGTGGATCCATGTGCTTGCCTTTGCCGGTTGGGGTCCGTCCTGGGTGTCTCGCTTGTGGCACTCATCAGGATCAGCACAGGGCAAGATCCAGGTTTTTTGGCGATCATCGCAGCAGCCATCATGGGTGTCTCCACAGCAGTGGGCCGCCTGAGCGTCTGGAAGCTGGCCCGGGTCAACGTAAATGACCTTCCGCCTGCGGATGGCAGGATAGATTCATGACTTCTGCACCTGTTGCCGCACCGACTTCCGCGAAAAACTCTGCCGCTCCCTCCGTTGTCCTGACCATTGCCGGTTCCGAAGCCACCGGCGGCGCAGGCGCACAGGCGGACCTCAAGACGTTCCAGGAGCTGGGCGTCTTCGGCATCGCTAACCTCACGTGCATCGTTTCCTTCAACCCGAACGACAACTGGAACCACCGCTTTGTGCCCGTGGACCAGCAGGTCATCGCGGACCAGCTGGAAGCGACGACGGCGGCATACGGCGCCGGATCAGGCGCACCGTCTGTAATGGACACCGTGAAGATCGGCATGTTGGGCAGCCCGGCCACGATTGCAACCGTGGCGGACGCACTTCAGCGCAACAGCTTCGCGAATGTGGTGCTGGACCCGGTACTGATCTGCAAAGGCCAGGAACCCGGGCATGCGCTGGACACGGACCAGGCCCTGAAGGCGCAGATCCTTCCGCTGGCCACGTTCGTCACCCCCAACCACTTCGAGGCCGAATCGCTGTCCGGAATGGCGATCACCGATGTCGAATCCCTCAAGGCAGCTGCGGTGAAGATCCACGACATCAGCGGCGCAGCAGTCCTGGCCAAGGGTGGGGTGCGGCTGGAAGGTCCTGACGCCGTCGACGTTTTCTATGACGGCGAAACGCTGGAAGTGCTGTCTGCGCCGAAGGTGGGCGAGGTGGCTGTTTCAGGCGCCGGCTGCTCGCTGGCGGCAGCGGTGACGGCGGAACTTGCGAAGGGTGCGAGCCCCCTGGATGCGGCCCGGACGGCGAAGGAATTCGTCACCGCCGGCATCAGGAACCGCGTTGCGTCGGGCGCTCCGTTTGATGCTCTGTGGCAGGGCGGCGTCCGCTAGGACCGGTACGGGCGTCCTGAAACTGAACGACGGGATGGCCGACCTTCGATAGCCGGCCCCCAAAGGAAAACCTGCCTCAGTTCCCCGAGTGCGCCTGCAGGAACGAATAAACCTCGGTCTCATCCACACCAGGGAAGGCGCCCGGCGGCATCGCTGCCAGCAGGTGGGAGTGCGCGCGCGGACGGCCAGGCATTGCCGGCCCATTGGGAGGCGAGGTCCGCGGGCGGGCGCTTGCAGCAGCTTTCATCGGGGCACATGGACTTGGAGCGTTCCGTGGTGTCCCGGCCGCGGAACCATTTCACGTGCGCGTACGGCACACCAACGGACAGCGAAAACTCGCCGTTGGCGGAACGTTCGGTCCGCGCTGTGCACCAATAGGTTCCGGACGGAGTGTCCGTGTATTGGCTGTAGGCGCTGAACTTGTCCGGCACGTCGAACACCACCCGGGACGTCCATTGCTTGCATGACGGTTGGCCCTCGATGGCGCCGGTGTGGTCCTGCGGAAACGTCACGCCGTCGTTCTCATAGGCCTTGTAAATGATTCCGCTCTTGTGCGTCTTCTGGAAGTGCGTGCGGATGTCCAGGTGTTCGGTGGCGAGGTTCGTGAACCGGTGCGCGGCGGTTTCGTAGCTCACCGCGAAGGCGTCGCGGATGTCCTCGACGGCGATTTCCTTGGCCTGCTTGGCCCGCTGCAGGAACTCCACCGTGGCTTTCTCCGGCAGCAGGAGTGCCGCCGCAAAATAATTCGTTGCCACGCGCTGCATCAAAAAATCCGCGTAGCTGGCCGGCGTCTGGTGGCCCAGGACGTAGTGCCCCAGCGCCTGCAGCAGCACCGAACGGGGGTCGTGATCGCTCCGGCCGCCCTGCGTCAGGTAAATTCGGTGATTCTTCAGGTCCGTTACGGAGCGCGTGGAATGCGGCAGATCGCTCACGTGGTGCAGGCTGAAACCCAGGTGCCCGGCAATGTCCGCGATGACGTGTTGGGACAGCGGACCGTTGGTATGCCCGACGCCGGCAAGCACCTTCTGCGCCTCGGCCTCGTACTCCGGGAAGTAGTTGTTCCGCTCCCGCATCATGGCGCGGAGCTCACCATTGGCCCGCCGCGCTTCCTCCGGCGTGGCGATCTGCTCGTTCAGCTTGCGCTCCAGCTCCCGCTGCAGGCCCACCATGGACTCCAGCACATCCATCGGCAGCCGCGAGCTGATGCGGATTTTAGGCAGGTTGAGGGACTCATACAGCGGGCTGCGCTGATAGCGTTCCAGCTCGATCTCCAGAGCCGCCCGGCGGTTGGGCGGCTCCGCCCCGAGCAGCTGGTCGATCCCCACATTCAGCGCGTTCCCCAACTGCTGCAGCAGCCCGAGCTTCGGTTCCCGCTTGCCGTTTTCAATCAGGCTCAGCTGGCTGGGGGCGGTCCCGACGGCGGCACTCAGGTCATCGAGCGTCAGCCCGGCTTCCTTCCGCAAATGCCTGATGCGGCGGCCCAGGCTGATGGCGTCCAGCTCCGGGGAAGCGGCGGGGGCTGAGGGGGCGGCGTTGCGGTTCCAGCTTGAAGGCGACATTTCTGCAGGATACGCGAAGAAGTGCATTTCTTTCCATACTTTTCCTCTATCCGGGGCCTTGGAAGTGCTGAAAAGTAGTGGTTACGCAAAGAAGCAACGCTTCGAAGGCGGTCCGGGATGGCAGCGAAGAAGCAGCCGGGACCCCCACCTTTCGAGGCACAAACAAGGAGATTACCGATGACCGCAGCATTTGAGCCCACCCAGCAGCCGGCCGCCCAGAATGCAGAACAGCAGGCACAGGCACTGGAGCTCGAGTGGGCTGCCAATCCCCGCTGGGAAGGTGTGACCCGGGATTACTCAGCTTCCGACGTCGTCCGTCTCCGCGGCCGCGTCTCCGAAGAACACACCCTGGCCCGCCGTGGCTCGGAGAAGCTGTGGAAGCAGCTCACCGAGGAGCACAAGACCGGCGGCTACACCAACGCCCTGGGCGCCCTGACCGGCAACCAGGCCGTGCAGCAGGTCAAGGCCGGGCTCCGAGCCATCTACCTCTCCGGCTGGCAGGTTGCCGCGGATGCCAACAACTCCGGCCACACCTACCCGGACCAGTCCCTCTACCCGGCCAACTCGGTCCCCACGGTGGTCCGCCGCATCAACAACGCCCTGCTCCGCGCTGACCAGATCGAATATTCCGAAGGTGTCCAGACCGTTGAGGACTGGCTGGTCCCGATCGTCGCCGACGCCGAAGCCGGGTTCGGCGGACCCCTGAACGCCTACGAGCTCATGAAATCCATGATCCAGGCCGGCGCCTCCGGCGTTCACTGGGAAGACCAGCTCGCCTCGGAGAAGAAGTGCGGCCACCTGGGCGGCAAGGTCCTGATCCCCACCCAGCAGCACGTCCGCACCCTAAATGCGGCACGCCTCGCAGCGGACGTCGCCGGCACCCCTTCAGTGGTCATTGCCCGCACGGACGCCGAAGCGGCCACCCTGATCACCTCCGACGTCGACGAGCGGGACCAGGAATTCATCCTCCGCGAAGGGGGACAGCCGGTGCGCACTGCCGAGGGCTTCTACAAGGTCCGCAACGGCATTGAACCCTGCATCGCCCGCGCCAAGGCCTACGCCCCGTACTCGGACCTGATCTGGATGGAAACCGGCACCCCGGACCTGGAGCTCGCCCGCAAGTTCGCCGAGGCCGTCAAGGCCGAGTTCCCTGACCAGATGCTCTCCTACAACTGCTCACCGTCATTCAACTGGCGCAAGCACCTGGACGACGCCACGATCGCCAAGTTCCAGCGTGAACTCGGCGCCATGGGCTTCACGTTCCAGTTCATCACCCTGGCCGGATTCCACGCCCTGAACTACTCGATGTTCGACCTCGCCCACGGCTACGCCCGTGAAGGCATGAGCGCCTACGTCGAACTCCAGGAAAAGGAATTCGCCTCCGAATCCCGCGGCTACACCGCAACCAAGCACCAGCGCGAAGTCGGCACCGGCTACTTCGACGACATCGCCACAGCGCTCAACCCGAACGCATCCACCCTGGCCCTGGTGGGATCCACCGAAGAAGGCCAGTTCCACTAGTCCCCAGCCGCCCCCTCCACTCGCAAGCTCGCGAGGGAACCCGGCGGCTGTGGGCCCCTTCATCCGGTGGTTGAGCTTGTCGAAACCCGGTTTCGACAAGCTCAACCACCGATGCCCGCCACAGGAGAATTCCCATGAACACGTTTACTGACAGCTTCACCATCAACGGCATTACCCTGACCGCGCAGCCCGTGTGCCGGCAGGACCAGATCCTGACTCCGGACGCCCTGGATTTCATCGCGAAGCTCCACCAGGCCACCGCCGGCCGCCGGCAGGAACTGCTGCAGGCACGCCGGACCCGCCGGGCAGACATCACCGCCGGCCAGGACCCCCGCTTCCTCCGGGAGACGGAGCACATCCGCAACGATCCGTCCTGGCGGGTGGCTCCCCCGGCACCTGGCCTGGAGGACCGACGCGTTGAAATCACCGGGCCGGTAGACAAGAAGATGACCATCAACGCACTGAACTCCGGCGCCAAGGTGTGGCTCGCGGACATGGAGGACTCCTCCACCCCCACCTGGCGCAACGTCATCAAGGGCCAGCTGAACCTCATCGACGCCCTGGAACGCCGGATCGATTTCACCACCGAAGAGGGCAAGGAATACCGGCTGCGCACCGACGTCGAACTTCCCACCATTGTGGTGCGGCCGCGCGGCTGGCACCTGCCGGAGAAGCACATGCTGATCGACGGCGGCCCTATCGCGGGCGGCATCGTTGACTTTGGACTGTTCTTCTTCCACAACGCCCGCCGCCTGCTGGCCCAGGGCAAGGGCCCGTACTTCTACCTGCCGAAGATCGAAAACCACCTCGAGGCCCGGCTGTGGAATGACATCTTCGTCCTGGCCCAGGACCTGCTCGGCATCCCGCAGGGCACCATCCGCGCCACGGTACTGATCGAGACCATCACCGCCGCCTTCGAAATGGAAGAGATCCTCTACGAACTGCGCGATCACGCCGCAGGCCTGAACGCCGGACGCTGGGACTACATTTTCTCCCTCATCAAGAACTTCCGCACCCGCGGCCCGCGCTTCGTCCTGCCGGACCGCGCCCAGGTCACCATGACCGCGCCCTTCATGCGCTCCTACACCGAGCAGCTAGTCCGCGCCTGCCACAAGCGCGGCGCCATGGCCATCGGCGGAATGGCAGCAGCCGTTCCCAACCGCAAGGACCCCGAGGCCAACGCCATCGCGCTGGAGAAGGTCCGCGCGGACAAGACCCGCGAGGCCAACGACGGCTTCGACGGCTCCTGGGTAGCCCACCCGGACCTGGTACCTATCTGCCGCGAAGTGTTCGACGGCGTCCTCGGCCCCAAGCCCAACCAGCTGGAGAAGACCCGCGAGGACGTCACCCCCAACGACGCCGCGCTGATCGACATCACCGCCACCGAGGGCACCATCACGGAAAAAGGCATCCGCAACAACGTCGAAGTGGGGATCCGCTACATCGAATCCTGGCTCCGCGGCAACGGCGCCGTGGCCATCCACAACCTCATGGAAGACGCCGCGACGGCGGAGATCTCCCGGTCACAGCTGTGGCAGTGGATGTTCGCCCGGGCCATCACGGACGACGGCGAGATCGTCACCCACGAATGGATCAGCGAAATCCTCGATGAAGAGTTCGCACGCCTGGAACGCTTTGACGGCGACCGCTTCGAGGACGCCCGGGACATCTTCGAGGAAGTCACCATGAGCCGCGAATTCCCGTCCTTCCTGACCCTGCCGGCCTACGCCCGCTACCTCACCGAAGCCCGTGAGAAGGCAACGGAAGAGGAGCTGGCGGCGGCGTAAGCGTTCCCCTACCGCCGAGATGGCACTTCGCGGCAATGTTCCGGAAGAACATTGCCGCGAAGTGCCATCTCGCGGCGATTTAACGGGTCTTTGGCACCAGGCGGACTGACAGGGTGGTGGCGAGGAAGAAGGTCAGCACTGAAGCAAGCACCACCAGGAGGGGCGGCGTCCAGGATCCGGTGACGCTGTGCACATACCCCACCAGCGGAGGCGCCACGGCGGCGCAGCAATAACCGGACGTCTGGACGATGGCGGACATCCGCCCGGCAGAAACCTGGTCCCTGGCCAGCCGCATAACGGCGAGGAAAATCAGCGTGAACCCGCCGCCCTGCGCCGCCCCTCCGAAGACTGACCAGAGCCACCACAGCCCGGGCGCCAGAAGCAGCCCCGCGGGAACCGCCAGCCAGAACAATCCCAGGGTGACCGCCGTCGTGGTTGTACTGAAGTATTTGGCCGCCATCGGCACCCCCAGTGCCCCCGCGATGGCCAGCACCTGGAAGATCGATGAGCCGGCGCCGGCAGCAGACGTGGACATGCCCAGTTCGTCGTTCAGGTAGCTGGGCAGCCAGGCCGTGACGGCGTAGTAGGAGAATGCCTGCCCCGCGAATCCGGCGGCCAGTCCTGCAGTGATCCAGCCCGAACCGCGGACGGCCGGCTTCCTGCTTTCCGTACTGCCGCCGCCGGCACTCCCTCTGGGGACGAAAGCCCGTCGGGGACCCGCAGCGAACGTCCAGGCCACCACTGCCGCCACTGCCACCACCCCGATGGATGCGAGCGCAACGCGCCAGCCGGCCAGTTCGGCCAGCGGCGCCGTAGCAACCGAAGTGAGGAACGAACCAACGTTCAGCGCCGCCGTATAAATGCCCATCGCAGTTCCCTGGTGCCGCGGCTGGAAGTCACGCCTGATGATCAGGGGAACGGCGATGTTGCCCACGGTGATGGCCAGCCCGATCATCGCCGTGCCGGCAACCACCAGGGCCGGGCCGCCGGCCGAACGCACCACCACTCCTGCCAGGACTCCCAGGATGGTCAGCGTGACGGCAAACTCGGCGCCAAGCTTCCTGGTGGCCAGCGACGCCAAGGGAGCCGCCAGGGAGAAGCAGAGCACGGGAATGCTGGTCAGCAGGCCCAACAGGACGGGCGTGAACCCCAGGTCCGCCTGCATCAGGCCCACCACCGGCGCCACCGCCACGAACGGGCCGCGGAGGTTAAGTGCCAGGAGCGCTATGCAGGCAAGCAGGACCATGCCGCCGGATGCCCTGGCCAGCAGCCTTCTCCGCGTGGGCGTGGGAGTCGCTTTCATTACTCCCATTGCTATCACGCGCGCTACCGCCCCGCTTACGATGAACTCCACCGGATAAAGGGCACAGGAACGAAGGGCACTGCCATGAAGCACCGTCTTGCCATCCTCGATGACTACCAGGATGTGGCCCACGGGTTTGCGGACTGGGCCGCGCTGGAGGGTGACGGCGTCAGCGTCACCACGTTCCGTGAGCCCTTCGCCTCCCAGGATGCCCTGGTTGCAGCCCTTGCCGATGTAGGCATTGTTATTGCCATGCGCGAGCGCACCGCTTTCCCCCGCGAGGTCCTGGAGCGGCTGCCCGCGCTCAAACTCCTGGTCACCACGGGCATGGCAAACGCCTCGATCGACGTCGGAGCGGCCAGTGATCTTGGCGTGACGGTCTGCGGGACGGCGGGTTCGCCCGCTGCCGCGCCGGAGATGACGTGGGCACTGCTGCTGGCCGCCGCACGTAACCTGCCCGCCGAGGAACGCTCGCTCCGCGCCGGGGCTTGGCAGACCGGCGTCGGCTTCGAACTGGCCGGCAAAACACTGGGCATTGTGGGGCTGGGGAAGATCGGCACACGGATCGCCGGCTATGGCCGGGCGTTTGGCATGGACGTGATCGCCTGGAGCCAGAACCTGACGGCAGAGGCCGCAGAGCAGGCTGGTGCCCGGCTGGTCAGCAAGGCGGAACTGTTCGCCCAGGCCGACGTCGCGACTCTTCACCTGCGGCTCTCGCCCCGGTCCGAAAATACTGTGGGCGAGGAAGAACTGCGCCTGCTGGGGCCGGAGGGCGTCCTGGTGAATACCGCCCGCGGCCCGCTGGTCAACCAGGACGCCCTGGTCAAGGCCCTTTCGGAGGGCTGGGTCGCCGGGGCCGCCCTGGACGTCTTTGACCGGGAACCCCTTCCGGCCGGGCATCCGCTCCTCTCCGCCCCCAACACCGTCCTGACGCCGCACCTGGGGTACGTCACCAGGGAAAGCTACAGGCAGTTCTACGGCGGAGCCTTTGAGGATGTCACTGCCTGGCTGGCCGGAAAGCCCGTTCGGGTGCTCAGCGCCTGACGCCTTGCACGGCTTATGTCCGCTGCTTCGCAGAAAGATTGGCGGATGATCTGCACCTTTTGCTTGACGTTCGTCAAAAGTCCTCCTAGCTTTGTTGTGAGTCCCTCCCTCCGGCAAAGGAATCCATGTCCTACTCTCTCCAGCTCTACACCGTGCGCGACTCGATCGAAGCGGACCTTCCCGGAACCATCCGCAAGGTGGCGGACCTCGGCTTCACGCTCGTTGAGCCGTACAACTTTGTGGCCCACGCGGAGGAACTTGCAGCAGCCCTGACCGCAACCGGCCTCTCGGCCCCCTCGGCGCACGCCCCGCTGCTTTCCGGGGACCAGGACCAGATCTTCCGGGCCGCAAGGCAGCTTGGCATCGGCACGGTCATCGATCCCTACCTCCCGGCCGAACATTGGCAGACGGCCGAGGACATCCGGGACACCGCCGCCAGGCTCAACGCAGTCGCGCAAAAAGGCGCGGAGTACGGCATCCGGGTGGGCTACCACAACCACCAGTGGGAACTGGAGTCCCTGGTGGAAGGCCGCACTGCACTGGAGTATCTCGCGGACCACCTTGATCCGGCGGTAGTCCTTGAAGTGGACACGTACTGGGTGGCCGTGGGCGGTCAGGACCCCGTGGACATCCTGGCCAAACTGGGTGACCGGGTGAAGTTCATCCACATCAAGGACGGTCCGCTCACCACGGATACCAAAGCGCAGTTGCCCGCGGGCCAGGGGAAAATCGCCGTGCGGGACGTCATCGCCGCCGCCCGCTCCCTTGAGGTTGGCGTGGTGGAATTCGATGACTACAACGGGGACATTTTCGACGGCATCGCCCAGAGCCTGGCCTTCCTGAACGCATCCGGGGATCAGGACTCGCCCGATAATCAGAACGAACCCCACACCGGAGCCCAGGCATGAGCCCCGTTGGCGTCGCCGTTATTGGCGCAGGCACCATCAGCAAGCAGTACCTGGACAACCTCACTACGTTCCCTGACCTAAAGGTCCTGGTGGTGGCGGACCTCTTCGAGGAGGCGGCCCGGGCCCGTGCTGAGGAGTACGGCATCCCCGAGTGGGGCGGCGTGGACAAGGCGCTGAACCATCCCGACGTCGAGATTATCGTGAACCTGACCATCCCGGCCGCCCACGTGGAAGTGGCCACCGCGGCAGTCACGGCCGGCAAGCACGTCTGGACGGAGAAGCCCTTCTCCCTGGACCGTGAATCCGGGCTGGGCCTGCTGAAAACGGCAGACGCCGCGGGCCTGCGGTTGGGCTGTGCCCCGGACACCTTCCTGGGCGCCGGCCTGCAGACCGCCCTGCGCGTCATCAACCGCGGCGACATCGGCACGCCCCTCACGGCCATGACCACCTTCCAGACCCCCGGCCCGGAATCCTGGCACCCCAATCCGGCGTTCCTGTTCCAGCAGGGCGCCGGGCCGCTGTTCGACATGGGACCGTACTACCTGACCACGCTGGTCCAGGTCTTCGGCTCCATCCGCAAGGTTGCCGCCGTCGGATCCAAGTCCAGGGACGTCCGCGTGATTGGCTCCGGGCCCAAGACGGGCGCGGAATTCACCGTTGAGGTGCCCACCCATGTCTCAGCGATGGCCCAGTTTGAAAGCGGCGCTTCGTCCCACAGCGTGTTCTCCTTCGAGTCGCCCCGCCAGCGGATGGGCTTCGTGGAAATCACGGGCACGGAGGCCACCCTCTCCCTGCCGGATCCCAATTATTTCGACGGCGACGTGAAGCTTTGGCGCGCCGGGGACGAGGACTGGACCACCATCGCCGCCACGGGTCCGGCAAACGGCCGCGGCATGGGCGTGCTGGACATGGCCCGGTCCATCCGCGCCGGCGTTCCGCACCGGGCCACCGGGCATTTGGCGTACCACGTCCTGGACAGCATGGTGGCGATCACCGAGTCCATGGAAACCGGCTCCTTCGTGGACGTTGTGAGCTCCGCTCCCGCTTCTGCCGCCCTCCCCGAGGACTGGGCCCCCGAATCTGCAAGCTTTTAGGAAGACATGACCCAGGAATCACGGGAAGGCGCCGCGCAACCGCTGGGCATCGCCATGATCGGCTATGCGTTTATGGGCAAGGCCCACTCCAACGCCTGGCGCAACGTCGCCAGCTACTTTGATGTCCCGGCCTTTGAGCAGAAGGTCCTGGTGGGGCGCGATCCCGCCGGAGTTGCTGACGCTGCCAGGAAATATGGCTGGGCGGAAACCGCCACGGATTGGCGGGAAGTCCTCACCCTGGACGACATCCACGTGGTGGACATCTGCGCCCCCGGCTGGCTGCACGCCGAAATAGCCACCGCTGCTCTGGCCGCCGGCAAGCACGTCCTGCTGGAGAAACCGCTGGCCAACACCCTTGCCGAGGCCGAGGCCATGACAGCCGCCGCACGCCAGGCCCGCGCCAGGGGCGTGCACTCCATGGTGGGATTCAACTACCGCAGGGTGCCGGCCCTGGCACTGGCCCGGGAATTGATCGCTGAAGGCCGGCTGGGCAGCATCCGCCAGGTCCGCGCCAGCTACCTCCAGGACTGGCTGGCGGACGAATCCGCTCCCATGACCTGGCGCCTGAAGAAGGAAACCGCCGGTTCCGGGGCGCTGGGCGACATCGCCAGCCACGCCCTAGACCAGGTGCTTTTCCTGCTGGCGGACCAGGTCACCGAAGTCTCCGGCCGGCTGCAGACCTTCACGCACCAGCGTCCCGGGACCTCCGGGCCGGAAGAAGTAACAGTCGACGACGCCGCCTGGGCAACACTGTCCCTCGCCTCCGGAGCAATCGCCTCAGTGGAGGTATCCCGGGTGGCCACCGGCAGGAAGAATGCGCTGGAGATCGAGGTCTACGGCAGCACGGGCGCCCTCACGTTCAACCTCGAAAACCTCAACGAACTCCAGTTCCTGGACGCCACAGCGCCTGCCCGCGAACAGGGCTTCCGGCGCATCCTGGTCAACGAACCGGAGCACCCCTACCTGGCAGCGTGGTGGCCACAAGGCCACATCATCGGCTGGGAGCACACGTTCACCCACCAGATCCGCGACTTCCTCACGGCCATCGCCACCGGAACCCCGCCGTCGCCATCCTTCGAGGACGGACTCACCGTGCAGCGGATCCTGGCCGCTGTCGAAGAATCCGCCACCTCCAAAAGTTCCGCTGTCCCCCTCAACGGCACTGCCGCCGTCGTACCTCCCGCACCGTCCGAAGGAGCCTGACATGACCCGCCCTTACACCCTGTTCACCGGCCAGTGGGCCGATCTCCCGTTCGAGGAAGTAGCAAAGCTCGCCTCCGGCTGGGGGTATGACGGCCTGGAAATCGCCGTGTCCGGAGACCACCTGGACGCCTGGCGCTGGGACGAACCGGGCTACGTCGAATCCAAACTGGCCGTCCTGGAAAAGTACAACCTGAAGGTCTGGGCCATCTCCAACCACCTCAAGGGCCAGGCCGTCTGCGATGACCCCATCGACTTCCGCCACCAGGCCATCGTTGGCGCAAAGGTGTGGGGCGACGGCGATCCCGAGGGCGTCCGCCAGCGTGCCGCAGAGGAAATGAAGAACACCGCCCGGCTGGCCCGCGCGCTGGGCGTGGACACCGTGGTGGGCTTCACCGGATCCTCGATCTGGCAGTACGTGGCCATGTTCCCGCCCGTCCCCGCAAGGGTGATCGACGCCGGCTACCAGGACTTCGCGGACCGCTGGAACCCCATCCTGGACGTCTTCGACGAATGCGGCGTCCGCTTCGCCCACGAAGTCCACCCCAGCGAGATCGCCTACGACTACTGGACCACCGTGCGGACCCTCGAAGCGATCGGCCACCGCGAGGCGTTCGGGCTGAACTGGGACCCGTCCCACTTCATGTGGCAGGGCATCGACCCCGTCTCCTTCATCTGGGACTTCAAGGACCGGATCTATCACGTGGACTGCAAGGACACCAAGCTCCGCCCCACCGGCCGGAACACCGTGATGGGCTCCCACCTGCCCTGGGGCGACCCCCGGCGCGGCTGGGACTTCGTCTCCGCGGGCCGCGGTGACGTGCCCTGGGAATCCTCGTTCCGGGCCCTCACGGCCATCGGCTACAACGGCCCCATCTCGGTGGAATGGGAGGACGCCGGCATGGACCGCCTTCACGGCGCCCCGGAGGCCTTGGCTGCACTGAAGAAGTTCGACTTCCCGGCGTCAAACACCTCCTTCGACGCCGCATTCAGCCAGTAGCGGGCAGCCGGTAGGGGCAGCCAGTAGCGGGCAGCCCGTAGGGGCAGCCCGTCAACTCCCCTGCACCGGCTCGCCCACTGCCAGGTCCTGGTCCAGCGGTGGGCGGGGCTCCCTGATCATTTCCAGCCGGTCGGGGAGCCCTGTCAGCAGCCCTTCATGGTCCCGGGCTTCCACCACCACCCGGGCGTGGCCCAGGTGCACGTTCTCGGCCCGGAAGTCGCCCATGGAATCGGGCAGGATCGGTGCCAGGTGCACCACGCCGCGGGTGAAGTCCGGATCGAACCGCAGCAGGATCCGGGCCAGCTGCACAGGGGCCGCCGCCGCCCACGCCTGCGGGGAACACGCCGTCGGGTAGGGCACGGGTCCGGGGAATTCGGTGTGGTCGAAGCCGCAGAACAGCTCCGGCAGCCGGCCGTCAAAATGCGACGCCGCGGAAAAGAGGGCACTGGCCACCCGGCTGGCTTCCTCCACGAACCCGTACCGCATCAGGCCCGTGGCCACCAGGGCGGTGTCATGGGGCCACACGGAGCCGTTGTGGTAACTGACCGGGTTATAGGCGCCCATGGTCGAGGCCAGGGTGCGGATGCCCCAGCCCGTGAACATGTCCGGCTCCATCAGCCGGGCGGCCACGGCAGGTGCCTTGTCGGCGTCGGCAATCCCCGTCCAAAGGCAGTGGCCCATGTTGGAGGTGCAGGAGTCAACCGGCGTTTTGTCCTTGTCCAGGGCGAGCGCGAAGTAGCCTTTGTCCGGCAGCCAGAACTGTTCGTTGAACGCCCGCTTCAGGGCAGCTGCCTTCGCTGCCCAGTGCCTTTCCGTGGCAACATCGCCGGCACACCGCGCCAGTCGGGAACGGCCCACATAGGCTGAGTACACGTAGGCCTGGACCTCGCACAGCGCAATGGGCGGCTCCGCAATCCGGCCGTCGGCAAAGTTGATCCCGTCCCAGGAGTCCTTCCAGCCCTGGTTGATCAGCCCATGCGGGTTGGGCCGCTGGTATTCAACAAAGCCGTCGCCGTCGCGGTCGCCGTACTCTTCGATCCATTCCATGGCCCTGTCCGCGTGGGGCAGCAGCGCGTCAATGACGTCGTCGGTCAGGCCCCAGCGGCTGAGTTCCCCCAGGAGGCTGACGAACAGCGGCGTCGCGTCAGCGGTTCCGTAGTACGCCGTTCCGCCAAGGGACAGCCCGGCCGTGATCCCCAGCCTGACCTCATGCGGGATCCGCCCGGGCTCCTCCTCCGAATCCGGATCAACCACCTTCCCCTGCAGGCCCGCCAGTGTCTGCAGTGTCCCGGTTGCCAACCCGGGGTCCACCATCAGGGACATATAGGAGGAGATGAGCGAGTCCCGGCCGAACAACGCCATAAACCAGGGGGCACCGGCGGCGACAGCTGCCCGGTCGCGGTGGTGGGAATCGAAAATCCGGAGGGACCCAAGATCACGCTGGCTGCGGTCCAGGACGTTCTGGACATTGCTGTCCGTCACGGTAATCCGCGGCACCGCCTGCTCCCAGTCACGATGCCGGCGGGCCCCTGTCCGGTGCTGCGGCCTGGTTGCCTCCGTGAACGGTTCAGCAGGGGGCTCCCCGTTAATCAGCGGGACCACAATGATGCTGGTACTCCACTGGCCGCGGGCCGGAATGCTGGCCCGGAAGCGGAGGGAGCTTTCGGTGGCAAAGGCGCCGCGGGCCCGGATCGCCGTCCCCCTGCGCTGGCCGTTGCGCACAGCTTCGAGCACCAGTTCGCCCTCGCGGACGGTCCGGTTCACCGTTGCGGACTTAGCAACCCGGCCGCCCTTGACGTCAAAAAGGTCCGCCTGGTCAGCGTCCAGCAGCAGCTCGATGTCGCAGTCCACGGGTTCGGACGAGTAGTTCTCCAGGGTGATGTCGTCCTGCAGCCCCGGCCCCACATGGCGCTCCTGCCGGACCACCAGGGGGCTGTCGAAGCGGCCGCCCGGCCAACGGGCCCGGCCTACGAACACCGCCCGGTACGATTCGGGGCGCTGGGCCCCCAGGGGTTCGCGGAGGGAATCGTTGATCCGCAGCACCCAGCGCGAGATGATGCGCGTGTCCTGGTAGAACGCGCCGTTGGTGCCGCCGTCGGCTGCTATGTCCCCGGTACCGCTGGAGATGCAGAACGAAGATCCTTCCACCACCGTCATGGCACCCGATTCGGTGGCGGCGGCCTCGGTATCGGCATTCCACGCGGTCATGGGAGGACTCCTTCCTCCGGGTCCTCGCCCGGATTTCCGGTACGGCCTGGCGCCTTCCTTGCTGCCCCCTTTAACCGATTGTGGTCCAACTCCCCGCGGTCCGGAACCCCCTCCGGCAGGCCGCCGTCGAGTATTGCGCGGTATAGCTCCAGGTGGTCCCGGACCATGCGTCCGGTACTGAAGAACTGAAGCGCCCGGGACCTGCACAGTGCGCGGTCCAGCCCTGCGGCACGGGGAAGCAGATCCGCCAGCCGGTCCGTGGGGGCCAGGAACCCGGTCCGGCCGTGGTCAACGATCTCGCCTGCCGAACCAATGGGTGTGCCCACCACCGGAGTGCCTGCAGCAAGCGCTTCGATCATCACCAGGCCAAACGGTTCATGCCACTGGATCGGGTTCAACAGGGCCATGGCCTCGCCCATCAGGTGCTGCTTGGCGGCGTCGTCCACCTCGCCCAGAAACTCCTCGTTGCTTCCCAGCAACGGTTCAATGACGTCCTGGAAATAGGTCATTTCGGTTCGATCGCGCATCTTGGCGGCTATCCGCAGCGGGATGCCGGCCTGCCGTGCCACCTGGATGGCCTCCAGCACACCCTTGTCCGGGCACATCCGGCCCACAAAGCACACGTAGCCGCCCTGCCCCGATCCCACCGGCACCGATTCGACGTCCATTCCGTGGTGGATGATCCTGTCCACGGGCAAGCGCGCCCTCGATACCTGGTCGTGGGAAATGCCGATGATCGCGGTGTTCGCCGCCATCACCCGGTAAACATCAACGGCTGCGGCATCAAGGATTCCGTGGATGGTGGTCACCACGGGAATGCCGGCCGGACGCCTTGCATAGAGCGGGCCGGTCACGGTGTGGTCGTGGATGACCTCCACGCCGTCCAGGGCCTCATAGGCGCGGATCACCTGGCTGAGTTCAGTCACCGCCGTCCCCAGGGATTCCGGATCCGATTCCCGCATGCGACGGGCCAGGGGCACCGGGCACGTGCTGTCCGACGGCGCCGCCAGCAGGACGCCGTGGCCGGCAGTTTCCAGGCCGCGCGCCAGCCCGTCGATGACCCTTTCCGTGCCTCCATAGGTTTCCGGAGGCACCGGAATCCAGGGACCGGCTATGAGCCCAACCAGCATCACTGCCTCCCACGGAAATGGCGGAAGAACGGACGGCGTTGTCCACAATGGCTTGTCCGTAAGGCTGCTGCATCACCTACTCCAAAATGTTATGTGGCTCTCATTGGGCCCGGCAAGGGCGCTTCAGGGAATGCAGGCGGCCGTGCAATGGTTGCCGAAGGCATGAAGGTTGAAATCTGGTCAGATGTGGCATGCCCGTGGTGTTTTATCGGCAAACGGCGGTTTGAGGCGGCACTGGCCGAATTCCCGCACCGCGCGGACGTTGAGGTTCAGTGGCGCAGCTACCAGCTGGACCCGGGACTTCCGGAACATTACGACGGCGGCGAGCTGGAGTACCTGAGCAGCCGTAAGGGATTGCCGGCGGACCAGGTCCGGGGAATGTTTGAGCATGTGGCCGGCCAGGCGCGGGGCGAAGGCCTGCACTTCGCGTTTGATGACGTGGTGGTGGCCAACAGCTTCACCGCGCACCGGCTGATCCACCTGGCCGCCGCCCACGGAAAGCAGGGCGAGGCCAAGGAGCGCCTCCTCAGCGACCACTTTGAGCACGGCAAGGACATCGGCAACCGCGATTACCTCACCGGCGTCGCCCTGGAGCTGGGCATTGACGCCGCGGAGGTTAACGAGCTGTTCAGCTCCGATAAGTACACGGCTGAGGTCCGCGCGGACATCAGTGAGGCCCGCGCGCTGGGGATCAGCGGAGTCCCGTTCTTTGTGATCGACCGCAAGTACGGCCTTTCCGGCGCCCAGCCTGCGGAGACGTTCACGGCCGCGTTGAACCAGGCCTGGCAGGAGAGCCACCCGCTGGTTATGGTGAACGCCGCCGACGCCGAGGCCTGCGGCCCTGACGGGTGCAGCGTCTAGGCGGTTGCTGCATTTGGCGTTTGCAGCAGGGCTCCCCGGAGTTTGCTGACACATCGCGATAAAGTGTCTGCATGCCCAGGATTTCGGCCGCCAGTAACGCCGCCCAACGTGCTGATACCCAACGCCGGATCCTGACTGCTTTTGGCGAGCTCCTCTTCAGCCACGGCCTGCCCGGCCTGACCATGACAGACGTTGCCCGGCACGCCGGCGTGGGCCGGACTGCCGTGTACAACTACTACGCGGACATCGAGCAGCTGCTGATTTCCTACGCCTTGGAGGAGACGGAGCGGTTCCTCGCCGAGCTCCGTGAGGCGCTTGCCGAACTGCCCAACCCGGTGGACAGGCTGGCCCTGTACGTGCGCGCCCAGGTGGAGGATCTCTCCCGGCGCCACCTTCCCCCTGGACCGGCCATGGCGGCTGTATTGTCGCCGTCGTCCTTCGCCAAACTCGCGGACCACGTTGGTGAGCTGAGCGTGCTCCTCCAGGACATCCTGCGCGCCGGAATGGAGCAGGGTTACCTGCCGGAGGCTGACGTGCGGGAGCAGGCGCAGCTGGTGCACGGCACGCTGTCCTCCAGCGCCGCCCGCGGCAGCGACGAACCCGCAGAACTTGAGCAGCGGATTGCCCGGACTGTCCGGTTTATCCAGGGCGGAGCCGGGGCACGCTTTGATGAGTCCGGGCGCCCCGTCAGGATCAGCTCCTCGGCGCGATGACCGGCCAGGGCGCGGGATCTGCAATCCGGCGTGTTTCCCGCGGGCAGCTGAGCTTGCCGGGGGTCTGGTCCACCAGCTCCGGAGCGGCCAGGTCTGCGTAGTTGGTGGAGAGGACCACGTCCACGCTGGCGTCCGAACGGGCGTCCTGGAAGTAGTCCGAGCCCGGAAGGTGGCGCTGGATGGTGAAGGCCGCGGATTGACCGGCGGCTCCGGAGATCACGGCGGCCACACCGCGGTAGGGCGCGTCGGAATTGCCCACCTCCGCCACCACGAACTTCCTCGCCAGCAAGGCATCGGCAGCGCTCCGCGCCAGGCCAGGCCGGTTGGTGGCGTTGTAGACATTGACGTTCACGGATTCCGGGGGAACGTAGTCGAAGGTAGTGGCGGGGCACAGGCTCACGGTGGTCCGGGGCTCGTTGACGGCCGCGGGAAGCTTGATGTGGCCGTTCATGATGCCCAGTGCCACCAGGCTGGCGCTGATGATGAGTGCCAGCAGGAGCACCAGCACTACGCCGTGGACTATACGCCGGGTCATCCGCCCGGGAACGTCCGCGGGATCCTCAGGTTCGGTAAAGGTTGCCCGCAGGTCCGGCCCCGTGACCACCCGGTGCCCGTGGAAGACGCTGGGGTCCTTCAGCTTCCTAGTCATCTATGACCAGTACGCGCGCATGGATGGCGGTGCGCTGGTGCAAGGCGCTCCGGACCGCACGGTGCAGCCCGTCTTCCAGGTAGAGGTTGCCCTGGTACTGGACAACGTGGGGGAACAGGTCACCGAAGAACGTGGAATCCTCAGCCAGCAGCGCTTCAAGGTCCAGGGTGCGGCGTGTGGTGATGAGCTCGTCCAGGCGCACCGGCCGCGGCGGGAGGGCTGACCACTCCTTGGGCGAGTTGAAACCATGGTCAGGGTAAGGGCGTCCCTCGCCCACAGCTTTAAAGATCACCCTGCAAGACTAGGCAGCATCACGGCTTATTGGGAATGTCTGTCCGGGGCCGCGCCAAGGTTGTAGCCAAACGGTAACCATGCCCAGCTGACAGAATGGGTCCATGACTGAACCTGGCAACTCCCCTGCAGCGGCTCCTGGTCCGCGCATCCCCGCCGAGCCGCCGCTGGCACTGCTCCTGGACGTGGATGGTCCCATTGCAAGCCCTGTCACCCGGGACGTCCAGCCCGCCATCATTGCAGACCTCCTTGCCCTTGCCACGGCCGGCATCCCTGTCATCTTCAACACCGGCCGTTCGGATGCCTTCATCCGCGAGCAGGTAATGGAGCCCATGATCGCTGCCGGGATGCCGTCCGGAACCCTCATCCACGCCATCTGCGAGAAGGGCGCCGTCTGGTTCAGCTACGATTCCGCGGGCGCCGGCCCCATCCACGTGGATCACGATCTTGCTGTGCCGGTCGCCTATGCCGATGACGTGCGCCGCCTGGTGGCCGAGGACTACGCCACGCACATGTTCTTCGATGAGACGAAGAAGGCCATGGTTTCCGTGGAGCAGCACATCACGGTCAACAATGCCGATTACCTCGCGGAGCAGAAACTTTTCGACGCCGATGCCATGGACCTGATGATCCGTCACGGCCTGGGCGTGGTGCGGCTGGACCACCATGAACCGGATTCTGATGACCAGGTGGATTACCGGGTGGATCCCACCATCATTTCCACGGACGTTGAGTCCGTGCGGCTGGGCAAGGACCTTGGTGCCAGCCGTGCAGTGGAGATGCTGGCCGCGCAGGGCATCACGCCGCAGGCCTGGCGCACCATGGGCGATTCCCGCACCGACTACGCCATGGCGGACTGGCTGCACCATCATGACCACCAGGTTAAGCACGTGGATGTCCGCCCCGCGGACGGCGTTCCGGTCAAGCCGTATTCGGTGCTCACCGCCGCTGACCTGCAGCTGGGCCCGGAAACCATCCACGACGACGCCGGCGCGGCCTTCCTGCGCAGCTGGCGGGAGTGCCTGGGGATTTAGCCCGGGCAGCCCTGGTGTTGCCGTTGGGTTTCGTGGGCGGGTTTATCATGCTGGTAAGGCCCCTTACATTCACTGCACAACGTTTCAAGCACGGAGAAAACCATCACAGAGCTAACCATCCAGGACGATATCTACTACGGCGGACAGGCAGCAGTCGATCCCCGCAGCCATCCCGAGGTAACGTCGCCGGCAGCAGTTGAACGGCTGCTCAACAGGCCGGATATCGTCAGGCACAAGGGCCGCTACGCCCTCATCAACGTCAACCGGACGCCCTACCAGGCCATGGTGGAGGACCTCCTGTTCATCCGTGGTGTCCTGGCCGCAGCGGGGCTGGACTACCTCTTGGTGCGCGGCAATAACGACCGTCCGGTTATTGCCCTGGACTGGAAGGACCGAAAGGCCCTCCGCGCCGCGCTGGTTGAGGCATGCCGGGATGAGCCCGTGTACTCCATGACGGTGGATGCCAAGAAGAAGTCCTCGGTGCTGGTGGCTGACGGCGAATTGTCCCCCAACCGGCAGGCCCGGATCTTCCGGCTTTACCGGCCGCGCGTTGAACCTGCCGGCGGCTTCGAATTCGGCTCCTCGGCCGGTGTGCAGCTGGAGTTGTGGAGCTTCGACGGCGATACGGTGACGTTGCCTATTGAAAACTCGCTG
Organism: Pseudarthrobacter sp. J47; assembly: GCF_049810315.1. GTDB lineage: Bacteria > Actinomycetota > Actinomycetes > Actinomycetales > Micrococcaceae > Arthrobacter. The sequence goes on along the minus strand of NZ_CP187358.1, from coordinate 602,219 downwards.
ACCCGGCGCACCATGCGGTCCCAGGAAGCAGTCCGTGGCACCGTGGAACGCTACGGCCACACGTGGCCCACCATCGAGAACATGTTTGCCGACCACGCCAGCGATATCAGCTTCGACATTGACATGGTGTTCTCCTGGGTTGACGGCAGTTCTCCCGAGTACATTGCTGCCCGCCGCGCCCAGATGAAGGACGCCGTCCTGGGCGAGGGCGATGACCATGAGGCCCGGTTCCGGCAGATCAACGAACTGAAGTACGCCCTGCGCTCGGTGTACATGTTCGCGCCGTGGGTCCGCCGGATCTTCATCGCCACTGACTCCCCCGCCCCGGAGTGGCTGGCGGACCACCCCTCGGTGACGATCGTGCGCAGCGAGGAGTTCTTCAGCGACCCCTCGGTGCTTCCCACGCACAACTCACAGGCCGTCGAATCGCAGCTGCACCACATCGAGGGCCTGTCAGAGCACTACCTGTACTCCAATGACGACATGTTTTTCGGCCGCCCTGTAGGCCCTGACATGTTCTTCACTCCCGGTGGCATCACCAAATTCATTGAAGCCGAGACCAGGATCGGACTCGGGGACAACGCCGTCGAACGCAGTGGCTTTGAAAACGCGGCCCGGGTGAACCGGAAGCTGCTGTGGAACCGGTTTGGCCGGATCACCACCCGGCACCTGGAGCACACCGCCGCTCCCCTGCGCCGCAGCGTGACCGCCAAGATGGAGGAAGAGTTCCCCGAAGAGTTCCGGAAGACTGCCGCAAGCCGGTTCAGGGCTGCGGACAACATCTCCGTTACCAACTCCTTCTACCACTACTACGCGCTCCTGACCGGCCAGGCTGTTACCCAGACCGCCGCCAAGGTGCGCTACGTGGACACCACCTTGCGTTCCGGCCTGAACTACCTGCCCAAGCTTCTGCGCAAACGGCACATGGACTTCTTTTGCCTTAACGACGGCAGTTTCCCGGAGGTCGAGGCGGACGAGCGGGCCAAGCTGGTGACCGACTTCCTGGAGCAGTACTTCCCGATCAAGGCGCCCTGGGAACGGTAAGCAGCACCGGATCCTCCTAGCTGATGCCCGAGCGTACGCGGGCGGTCCGGGCTGCGGCACGCACCCGGACGGCTCCGGCGCCACTGCCCGGGATCTGGATGCCTGCGCCCGTGAGGCGCCTGATGGTTTCCTCCGACGTGACGTACTCGCCTACCGTTTCACCAGCCCCCAGCGGCACCACCGAGTGGACGATGGTGTGCTCGTAGACGTGAACCAGGTTGAACGCCTGGGCGCCGTCGCGGCCGCGGGTCCCGCCGATGGGAACGTTGAGGTCCTGGGTATAGCAGCTGGCCGAAGCCACTGAGACGGGGATCCCGGCGAACATGCCGGTGCTCGAGTAATGCAGGTGCCCGGCGATGATGGTGCGGACGTCCGAGTTCCGAAGCACGGCGGCCAGTGCGGCCTGGCCACGCAGTTCAACCAGGACGGCCAGGTCCAGGACTGAAGGGATGGGCGGGTGGTGCATTGCCAGCACCGTGCCATCAGGGGCGGGCGTTTCCAGCTCGGCGCTGAGCCAGTCCAGCTGCGCTTCGCTCAGCTCGCCGTGGTGGAATCCGGGAACTGAGGTGTCCAGTGTGATGATCCGGAGGCCGTTGAGGTAGTAGCTCTGGTCCACCGGAGCATCGTTGCCGGCCTGGTCAAAGAGGCCGGCGCGGAAGTTGGCGCGGTCATCGTGGTTGCCCATGGCCCAGATGACCTTGGCCTGCAGCGCCCGGCAGGCCGGCTCCACAATGGACCGCAGCTTGGCGTACGCGTCCGGCGTGCCCTGGTCCGTGAGGTCTCCGGTAAAAATCACGGCCTCGGGCCGGGCACCGGATGCCTGGAGTTCGGCGAACAATTGCCTCAGGCTGGCTTCGCTGTCCACGGCGCCATACAGGGGCTCGGGTCCGCCCAGGAGGTGGGGGTCGCTGATGTGGACAAGGAAATGCCGTGGCCTCGGATGTTCTGCCTCGATGAGCTCCATTGCTGCCTCTAGGTCTGTGGGAAGCGGCGCCTCCCGGGTGTCCCCATGCACCATCCAAGCAGACAGCAGCGCCGATTCAGGCGATCTTCCCTGGCATGTCTGCAGCAGACAGCAACTGCAGGACATCCGGCGCCATGGAAGCAACAACACGTGCCATCGCCCGCCGCGACGGGCGCTCCTACGGGGTGGTGGTTGCAGTGCCCGTTGTGGTTTCTTCCGGCAGGATGGCGCTGGGAACTGCCGTGGCAGTGGGAGCCGGAGCGCTGGGCGCGGGTTCGGTAACTGGCTCACTGACGGACAGCGTTGAGGTGGCAGTGGGGACGGGCTCAACGCTGGGCGGTGCGCTGGGGGCGGGTGCCGGCGTCGAGGTTTCCGTTTCGATGGGCGTTGGCGTGGGTGTTTCCGTTGGCGGCGGCGGTGCCGTTTCGGTGGGCGTTGGCGGCGGTGCCGTTTCGGTGGGCGACGGCGTGGGGCTGGGAGTGGGCGTCGGCGTCGGGGTGGCCGTGCCCGGGTCGGTCGGGGTGGGCGTGGGCGTTGGCGTGGTGGCGGGCGTCCCCGGGTTGGTGGGGGTCGGAGTTGGCGTCGGGGTTGGCGTTGCCGCCGACCAGCCGGGATCCGTTGCGGGGACCGTGGGCAACTCGTGCTCGCCGCCCAGGACCGTGTGGTCGCTGTGGTCCGAGGCGGGAAGTGCCCAGTTCACCGGGGTGCCTTTGCCGCGGTCAGCCCCGAAGTCCACCATGGCGATGTTCTCCAGCTGATCCAGCTGCTGGATGGGAATGAGGGTCCAGCGCTTGGGGTCTACGTGCCGGCCGTCCAGGATGGTCTCGAAGTGCAGGTGGCAGCCCGTGGACCAGCCCGTGGTGCCCACCCGGGCGATGACCTGGCCCACGTCAACCGATTGGCCGGTCTTCACGCCTATGGCTTCGAGATGGTTGTACGTGGTGATGAGCCCGTTGCCGTGGTCCACTTCCACGCGGTTCCCGCCGCCCCACGGATGCCATCCGGCGGCCCGCACCACACCGGCGTCGGCAGAATAAACCCTGGTACCGCACGGTGCCGCGAAGTCCTGCCCCAAATGGAAGTCACCGGCCGCACCGGAGATGGGGCTGATCCGGTAGCCAAAAGCCGAACTGGCGGCGAGGGACTCCAGCGGGGACATCAGATGGCCCGCGGGCGGACGCTTGAGTCCGGCGCGGGCCACGTTCAGGGCGGGCTTGCCGTCTTTGCCCACAGTTTTGACGGACGTTCGGGTGAAGGGAACAAGAGCGGTCCGGGGCGCTTCGACGCCGTCCGGTTCAGCCGCGGGGGCAGCCTCAACCCTGTCCGGGCTGGTTACCGGAAGGAATTCCGGCCCAACGGTACCGGACGCAACGGAGGTGCTGGACCCGGCAGCCACAGTATTGCCGGAAGGGGTTTCCATGGAGAATCCGACTGCTACAACGAGAGCCAGCAGGCATAGGGCGGCGGCACGCAACGCGACGATTAATGCGCCGGCAGGATTAGTGCCGAACCCGGATTCCCGGTGTGATCCCAAGATTGCTCCCCAAGTGGTACGCGAGACCTCAAGCTGGGCGGACGTACCTTCTTATGGGACCACAACGGGCCGCTGTTGTGAACCCCTTAATCAGACTTCGGAAGCGGCTTCCTTATGCCCGGTTGACGTCACGCAACTCTGGCGGTGGGCGGGCTCCTCGTTGTCCTGTCTGCAGGGAAACAAAAAACCCGGCCCTGACCGTGGTCAGGACCGGGTTTTTCCGGCGGAGAATGGGGGATTTGAACCCCCGAGGGCGTTAACCCAACACGCGTTCCAGGCGTGCGCCATAGGCCGCTAGGCGAATTCTCCAGTTGCTTCTGAATCAAAAGCAGATACTAGACTACCTGAACTTCGCAGCAACGCCCAATCGAGCCTATTCCAGCCGTTAACGGCAAAATGGACGCCCCCAATGCGCCCATTCCATCGATACTCCGTTGAGCCGCCGGGTCCGGCCTTCCCACCAGGCCCTGCGCCTCACAACCTTGAGATTGCCCCAATCGGTGTACATACCCATGATCGTGCCTGCCAGCTGGATAAGCAATGAAAATCCGGCCTGTCCGGGCATCCCACCCGATTCGAGCCGCCCGCCAACTTCGGGTAAGCTTGTCGACGGCCCCTCATGTGGCGTCATCCTGTTGAACTCCCCCAGGACCGGAAGGTAGCAAGGGTAAATGGGCTCTGGCGGGTGCATGGGGGGTCTTTACTATTCCCCCACAGCCCAGCACACTGTCGCACCGGATTGGTAGGGTTTTCCTGTGACCGCAACAACTGCTCTTTACCGTAGGTACCGTCCGGATTCCTTTGCAGACGTTATCGGGCAAGAGCATGTCACGGAGCCGCTGATGACGGCCCTGCGGAAGAACCGGGTCAACCACGCCTACCTGTTTTCCGGCCCACGCGGCTGCGGCAAAACCACCTCGGCCCGCATCCTGGCGCGTTGCCTTAACTGCGCCGAAGGCCCCACGGATACGCCCTGCGGCAAGTGCCCCAGCTGCATTGAGCTGGCCCGTGGCGGTTCCGGTTCCCTTGACGTCATTGAGATCGACGCCGCCAGCCACGGTGGTGTTGATGACGCCCGCGATCTTCGCGAGCGCGCCACGTTCGCACCGGTGCGGGACCGCTACAAGATCTTCATCATCGACGAAGCCCACATGGTCACGTCGGCCGGCTTCAACGCGCTGCTGAAGATCGTTGAAGAGCCGCCGGAGCACATCAAGTTCATCTTCGCCACCACGGAGCCGGACAAGGTCATCGGCACCATCCGCTCGCGTACGCACCACTACCCCTTCCGCCTTGTTCCGCCGGAGCCGCTCCTGGCCTACCTTGAATTGCTGTGCCAGCAGGAAAACGTGCCGGTAGCACCCGGCGTGCTGTCCCTGGTCATCAGGGCGGGCGGCGGCTCGGTCCGCGATACCCTCTCCGTGCTGGACCAGCTCATGGCAGGCGCCGGAGCCTCCGGGCTTGACTACGAGCTCGCCGTGGCGCTCCTTGGCTACACGCATGCGTCACTGCTGGACGACGTCGTTGACGCCATTGCGGCCTCGGACTCCGCTACGGTCTTCAAGGCCGTGGACCGCGTCATCCAGACCGGGCACGATCCCCGCCGCTTCGTCGAGGACCTCCTCGAGCGCTTCCGGGACCTCATCATTGTGCGGGCCATGCCGGAAAGCGCCACGGCCATCCTTCGCGGTATGCCCGCCGACCAGATCGCCAGGCTCCAGGCCCAGGCGCACAACCTTGGCGCTTCGGAGCTCTCCCGCGCGGCGGACGTCACCAACACCGCCCTGACCGAAATGACCGGCGCAACCTCACCCCGGCTTCACCTCGAGCTGCTGTGTGCCCGCATCCTCCTGCCCAGCGCGGAGGAAACGGAGCGGGGTATGGCAGCCCGGATCGATCGCGTGGAACGTCGCCTCAACTACGCGGGCAATGACGTGGCCGCTCCGGCCTCGCCGGCGCCGTCGCGTGGAATGTCCGACGCCGGCCGTGCGGCCGCGGCGCCGTCGGCACCTGCGGTTGCGTCCCCGGCTCCGGCAGCCCCTGTATCGGCTCCTTCTCCTACTGCTGCTCAGGCTGCTGCTCCTGCTCAGGCTGCCGCCGCGCCTGCCTCGGCTCCTGCTCCTGCTCCTGCTCCTGCTCCTGCCGAACCTGCAGCCTCCGAGCGCCCGCAGATCACCCCGCCGCGTGTAAGCACCAGCGACTGGCCACGCGAAGATTCACCTCGCGCCAATGCACCGGCCCCACAGACCGGCCCGTCCGTGCCCAACCCCGCGGCGAACCCCTCGCCGGTCTCCCCAGCTGCGGCAGCTCCGGCCCCAGCCGCTCCAACTTCACCGGCTGCTCCATCCTCCTCCGCCCAGCCGGCGCCCGCGTCGGCATCCTCGGGGAACGGCCAACCTGTTCAGCCCTCAGCAGCGCAGGCTCCGCAGGCACCGAATCAAGCTGCTTCGACACAGGCCGCTCCGGCAGGTGCTCGTGGAGACGTTGAAGTCCTGCGTCGGGCCTGGCCCGAGGTCCTGCAGGCCTTGTCCAAGATCAAGCGCAGCACGTGGGCACTGGTTGAGCCGAACGCGCAGGTGGCGTCTTTCGACGGCCAGCTGCTGACGCTTGCCTTCACTACCTCCGGCCTGGCCGGGGCTTTCGGACGGGCAGACCATTCGGACAACCTCCGCCAAGCCATCCACAAGGTAGTAGGCATCGACTGCCAGATCACCGCTGTTGCTGGCGGTTCCGGGCCTGTGAGCTCTGAGCCAAACCCAAAAGCACCAACTACTCCGGACGTCCGGCCGACGTCCGTTGATGAAGCATGGGGACTTGTCCCTCCAGGCACATCGGTAGGGACGGCCGCGCAGGCTTCACCGGCGGCTGTTGCATCGTCGCCGACTGCTCCTGTGTCTGCTGCTCCGGCGGCGGCTGCTCCTGTGTCTGCTGCTCCTGTGTCGGCTGCACAGACGCCAACTCCGGTGTCGACTACTCCTGTGTCGCCTGCTCCAGTGCCAGGGACCGGTGCGCCCGCTCCGGCGCACAACGCTGCAGTCGGAAACCAGTCGGCACCCGCCCCAGCACCGGTCGCGCCAGCCACGCCCCTGCCGGCCGCCAGCCAGTCTTTGCTGCAACAGCCCGCACCGGCCACGGCTGCTCCAACTGCCCAGCATGCACCGGATGCGGGCAGTTACAGCTACTCGGACGACGACTGGGGCCCGCCCTTGGACGAGGACGCTCCCCCGCTGGATGAAGAGCCGCCCATGGACTGGACGCCGCCGTCCGGCACTGCTCCCAAGCCCGCGGCCTCAGGCGCTCCGGCCACGGCGCGCACGTCAACCGGGAGCAACCAGCACCCGGCCGCCCCTGCCCCGGCTGCGTCCAACTCTGCCGAGCCCGTTCCGGCCCGCACTGATACCGACGACCCCTGGTCCAGGGCTGTCGAGCAGGCTCCGGGCGTATGGCACGTGGGCTCCAGCAGCAACGTTGCGGGGCCCCAGGCAGCAGGGTCACCGGCGCCTGCCCCAGCTTCACCCGGCCCAGCATCGCCCGCGCCTGCAGAGCCGGCTGTACAGCCAACTCCTCCGCAACAGGATGATTCCGGCTGGGGCTCACTGGACTCGGAAACCTCCGGGTCCCCGGTCCGGGAACCTGCCTACGCCATGGCATCGTCAGCGCCGGCAACCACCGCACCTGCTCCCTCCAGTCCGCTCTCCGCTGCTCCGGCAGCAGCCCGTCCGGCACAGGCAACGCCTCCGGCGGCAAGTGGCAGGCAGAGCCTGTACCAACGGCTCTCCAACAGCCCCGAAGCCCAGGCCGGCCGTGCCCGCGTAGCCCAGGCTGCAGCTGCTGCCACGCCCTACATCCAGGACATCCCTGATCCCGAGGATGAAACCATTGAGGAGTCGGGTGTGTTCGGACGTGCCGCCGTCGAGCGTATTCTGGGCGGGAAGCTGATTGACGAACGCTCCCTCGACGGAAGCCCGCTGCCACCCCGCTTCTAACAACGTCCAACAACTTCGTCCAGCAAACGCTGTAGCGGACGTCCCGGGCTAAACTCCGCGGGCGCTGGCCAGATCCAACCCGAGCTAATGAGGAAAACGTGTACGAAGGTGCTGTCCAGGAGCTGATCGACGAGCTCGGACGCCTGCCTGGAGTGGGGCCCAAGTCCGCCCAGCGGCTGGCCTTCCATATCCTCGAAGCAGACCCGCAGGACATGAAACGGCTGGTTGAGGCGATCACCACCGTGAAGGAACGCGTGAAGTTCTGCACCGTCTGCGGGAACGTCACGGAGCAGGAGATGTGCAACATCTGCCGCGATCCACGGCGCGATCCCTCGGTGATCTGCGTAGTGGAGGAGTCCAAGGACGTCCTGGCCGTTGAACGGACCAGGTCCTTCCGCGGCCGGTATCACGTGCTGGGCGGGGCGATTAACCCGATTGCCGGCGTCGGGCCTGAACAGTTGCGTATCCGGGAACTGCTGACAAGGCTTAACGACGGCGCCATCCAGGAAGTGATCATCGCTACCGATCCGAACCTGGAGGGTGAGGCGACGGCAACGTACCTGGCCCGCATGCTGAAAACCATTGGAATTGCCGTGACCCGGCTTGCGTCGGGCCTGCCGGTGGGCGGCGACCTCGAATACGCGGACGAGGTCACGCTGGGCCGGGCCTTCGAGGGCCGGCGCAATGCCCTCAGCTAAGTCCATTCCGGACAAAACGCTGCCAATTCCGTCATCGGATGGGGCGACGCCTGCGCCCATCGAGACCCCGCGCCTGACCCTCCGGCTGACAACAGAGGTCGACGCTGCCGCCATCCACCAATACCGGAGCCGCGCCGACGTCACCCGGTTCCTCTCCCACGGCCCGCTTTCCGTGGACGAAACCCGCGAACGGACCAGCCGCTCCATCGGGCTGGCCGCAGCCTCCACCTCCGAATGGTTCATGTATCCCTGGACGATGGTGGACAGGGAAACCGGCCAGTTGGTTGGCGACGCACGGGTGTGGAACGCGTCCGAAGCCTCACCCGACGGGTGCCTCCTGCCAGGCAGCATCGGCAGTGACCAGGCACTCCTTGGTTACGTCCTGGATCCGGCACACCACGGCAGGGGCCTGGGACGCGAAGCCGCCGGCGCCTTGGTTAACTGGCTCTTCACGGAACGAAGGGTCAATTCCATCCTGGCGGCCGTTTACGAGCCAAACCTTCCGTCCCGCCGCCTGCTGGAAAGCCTGGGTTTCGTTCAGGACCTGTACGTCCCGGCGTCGTCAGACCGGCACGGAAAGAACATGGCCTCGCTCCGGATGCGCCTGGACCGCCCAAGTAGCTAGCAGCAGACGTCGCGAACGGGCCTGTTCAGAGCATCTAATGCGAGCCAGTTGGGAGGGGTCAGGCGATCCGGGTACCCCGCGCCAGTTTGGTGGCCGGCGTACGGAGCGAGCACCAGCCAAGCCACAGGATCAGTCCGGTCAAGGCGACCTGCAGCACCAGGCCCAACGGCCACAAGGGAGTGGTCTGCGCAAGGTAGTACGGCTTCGGTTCACCGTTGGCGCAGGGGTAGGTTCCTTCCGGTCCGGCGATTGCGTGCCGCGCACCCTGGCTGATCGACTCGATGGTGCCGCCGGGGTAGCCGTACGTGGTGTTCGTCCGGTCCGGGTACGGGATGGCATCCGCCACCACTACAAAGGGATTCATGGCCAGCAGCCACGCCACGCGTTCCGTCCGCACAGCCGGCATCTCTTCCAGGGGCCCAACGCATGTGTACTCGGGTGGCATCAGGGTCTGCTCCGGCGGCTGCGCGCTCTCCTGCTCAAACGCCGGATAACGCTGCTGGTTTGCCAGCACGGTCCCCTGGGCAACGCCGGTGCCCAGGGCGAAGGCGATGAGCGTCCCGATGACCAGGCCAGCCACCGCCAGGTAGGTCACCACAATGGAGAAGAGCGGCCTGCCGGCGAGCGCAGAAATGCCCACACCCAACCCGCAAACAACTGCCAGTTCCACAGCAAGCATCACCAGGGCAACCACCACGTGTCCGGGCGTCATGCCGCCCAGCGATACTCCGATGACCAGGAAGGGCGCACTGGCCACCAGGAAGGCGAGCGCCGCAATCCAGGCAGCGAAGAACTTCCCCCAGAGGATCTGGCCCGGCGTCAGCAACGTCACCTGCAGGATCGCCAGTGTCCCTCCGGCCCGGTCACCGTTCACGGCGTTGGCCGACAGGGCCGGTGCCACCAGCAGGGCAAAGAGGAGCACGAAGGCCAGCACCACTTCGAAGATCAGCGAGCCGGGCCCTTCGTTGATGGCCAGGCTGGCATCCACGGGCATGTTGTAGCCCAGGCGCGCCTGCCTGGACGACTCCCAGCCGGCCCAGGTCAGGGCAGTGACGATCCCGGTGAGGGCGAACCAAATGGCCAGCATGATGTACCAGCCACGGGAGCGCAGCCGTTGTTTCAGTTCCAGGACCACCACGTCCCGGACAGCACCAAAGTAGGTGGCGGCGGCGTGGGCGGGGGCCGGGGAAAGTTCTGTTGCAGTGCTCATGACGTCCGCCCCTCCAGGTTCAGGTAGGTCTCTTCCAGTGCTCCCGTAGCGGGTGCGAAGGAGATAACCCCGACGTCGGCCAGCACCAGTTCCTTCAGCAGCCGCGCGGCGTCGTCGTCATCCATCAGGATCAGGCTGACAGTGGCCCGCCGGTTGTTCTCCTGCCGGTACACCAGGCCCAGTTCCGTCAGTTTGGCCAACAGTCCGGGCCCGTTCGACGCCGATACGGCGTACCTGCGTCCGCGCGCCGCAGCGTCAGCGGTAGTCTGCTGGCTCACTGTGCGGCCATGGTTGACGAACACGGCACCGTCGGCGATTTCGTCCAGTTCGCTGAGGACATGGGAGGAAACCACAATGGCTTTGCCCTCTGCCGCCAGCCCGCGGAGCATTGCCCGCAGCTCCACTCGTGAGCCGGGATCCAGGCCTGATGCGGGCTCGTCCAGCAGGAGCACGCTGGGATTGTGGATCAATGCCCGGCCCAGGCTGAGCCGTTGCTGCTGGCCGCGCGACAGCACCCTGGCTGGCTGGTCCGCCAGGTCCGCGAGCCGTACCGTGGCGAGCATGGCGTTCACCCGTTCCGGGATCTGGACAGCCGGAAGGCGGTAGAAACGGGCCATCTGGGTGAGGATCTCGCGGGCAGTCAGCGATTCCCAGACTCCCAGGGTGTCCGGCATCCAGCCGATTTTCCGCCGGACAGCGGCACGGTCGTGCTGCGGATCCAGGCCATCCACGGTGATGGTTCCCGAATCGGGGGCCAGGAGCGAAGCCAGCATCAGCAGCAGCGTGGTCTTGCCGGCCCCATTCGGTCCGATCAGGGCCGTCACCTGCCCGGCAGGGGCGCTCAGGTCCATACGTTCGACGGCGTGTACGGCACCAAAGGAGCGGCGCACCGCCGTCGCCCGTATTCCCGGTTCCATAGGAGCCTGCCCCGGAGTGGGGAGACCGACTGTTTCTGGTCCTGCGCTCATGTGCGGTGCCCCTGTTTTCCCAAGGTCCAAAATGCATACTGGCTATCCGCCAGAATACGCCTGGCGGATGCAGCGGTACAGGAGCCGCCAGGATGGCGTTTTCAGTCACAATTCAACGCCCGGCGAACGGCGGCGATAAACTGGCCTCACCAGTACGCCGCATCGCCGTGAGGCCATCCGGTTCAACGACTGTCCAGAATCCGATAGACCATTGAAGGTACGCGCATGAGCACGCCCACTACCGAAGTGCACACGGAGTCCCGTCCGGGGACCCTGCCCGGGGCCAAGCCCGCCAGGTCCGGCGCCACCAAACAGCTGCTGGTCCAGAAGTTCGGCGGTTCCTCCGTCTCCGACGCCGAGGGCATCAAGCGCGTCGCCCGGCGTGTTGTTGACGCCCAGAACGCGGGCAACGAAGTGGTGGTCGTGGTTTCGGCCATGGGAGACACCACTGACGAGCTCCTGGACCTCGCCGCCCAGGTCACGGACTCCGCACCGGCCCGCGAAATGGACATGCTCCTCTCCGCCGGCGAGCGCATCTCCATGGCGCTGCTGGCCATGGCCATCAACAAGTTTGGCGCCACGGCCCAGTCCTTCACGGGTTCCCAGGCCGGCATGATTACTGACGGCATCCACGGCAAGGCCCGGATTATCGACGTCGATCCCCACCGGATCCGCACGTCCCTGGACAAGGGACACATCGCCATCGTGGCCGGGTTCCAGGGCATGAGCCGGAGCACCAGGGAGATCACCACGCTTGGACGCGGCGGCTCAGACACCACCGCGGTGGCACTGGCCGCCGCCCTGGAAGCTGATGTCTGTGAGATCTACACCGACGTTGACGGCATCTACACCGCAGATCCGCGCGTAGTACCGTCCGCCAAGAAGGTTGAGACCATCTCCAGCGAAGAAATGCTGGAACTCGCCGCCTCCGGAGCCAAGATCCTGCACCTGCGCTGCGTGGAATACGCCCGCCGGTTCGGTGTGCCCCTGCACGTCCGCTCATCCTTCAGCCAGCACGAAGGCACCTGGGTCCTTCCCGGCGCCGAAGACAAGATCACGATTCAAGAGGGAGTTGCCTTGGAGCAGCCAATCATCTCCGGCGTTGCACATGACCGTTCGGAAGCCAAGGTCACAGTAGTTGGCGTGCCGGATATTCCCGGCAAAGCTGCCGCGATCTTCCAGGTCATTGCCGATGCCCACTCCAACATCGACATGATCGTCCAGAACGTGTCCACCCACGGCACCGGCCGCACGGACATCTCCTTCACCCTGCCCATCGTGGAGGGCGCGGATGCGCTGAACGCGCTGCGCGCTGCCCAGCCGCAGATCGGCTTCGAGAGCATCGAATACAACGAGAAGATCGGCAAGCTGTCCCTCGTTGGCGCCGGCATGCGCTCCCACCCCGGCGTCTCCGCCACCTTCTTCAAGGCCCTCTCTGATGCCGGCATCAACATCAACATGATCTCGACGTCGGAAATCCGGATTTCTGTTGTGACCCACGCGGACCTGCTGGATGAAGCAGTGCGCGTCATCCACAAGGCGTTCGGTCTGGACAGCGAAAAGGAAGCCACGGTTTACGGCGGCACCGGCCGCTAAGGCAACCGGCAAACTTGCCCCGGGTACGAAAATGCCGGGCGCCAACAATGTTGGCGCCCGGCATTTCTCGTTTACATGACCCGGGTTGCGCTGGGCCGCAAGGAGTTGCTGGAGCAGTGTGACCTAGCGCAGCGACCGGTCCTCCGGGTCCCGCGGCACCAGGTAGGTAGTGCCATCAGCCCGGCGGACTGTTTCAAACTGGGCGGAAGCTGCCTGTTGCTGGGCGGCCAGCAGCCGCCGGTTTTCTTCCGTCATGGCATGGTGGAGGTCCGTCCGCGTGGCGGGGCCGAAGAACATCCGAAGCTTTCCGGTCAGCCGCATGAACCGCTGGGCACGGTTTTCCTTTTCCACCTAAGCACTCCTCATCAGGATCAAACCAACAGTCACAGTATACCCTAACAGTTAGTGCACTAATCATTAGCACACACTGTATGGTGGATAGCACCAGGCACCACCAGTTAAGGAAGAGTCGCATGAGCACCACCGCCACGGAGTCCGCACGCAATGAGGAGTCCGCACAAGATGACCTGCTGCTGGAGCACCAGCTTTGCTTCGCGCTGACAGTGGCGTCGCGCAGCGTGGTGGGCGCCTATAAGCCGGTGCTTGAAGAGCTGGGCCTGACGCACCCGCAGTACCTGGTCATGCTGTGCCTTTGGGAGTCCAGCCCGCGGACCGTCCGGAACATCAGCGAGGCACTGGCCCAGGAACCAGCCACCATCTCGCCCCTCCTCCGCCGGCTCGAATCCGCCGGCCTCATCACCCGCCGCAGGGTGGACGGCAACGAACGGGCACTCGCCGTGGAACTCACCCCCAGCGGCGCGGCCCTCCGCGGGAAAGCCCTGGCCGTCCCCGGGACCATGATGGAGCGGTTGGGACTCACCCGGGAACAGGTGGCCAGCCTGCATTCCTCCATGATGGGGCTGATCGCCGCTACCTCGCGCTGATACCGGGCGCTCCCCAGACTCCTGCACTTCGCCTGTAGAACCGGCCGTCAGCGATAGAATTACCACTACTGAGGAGGCCCGGACCATGCGCAAATTACTGCTCCCGGTGATGGCCGCCGTCGCGGTTTGCCTGCTTCCGGCCTGCTCCGGCGGTAACCCGCCGCCCTCTACACCTACAGAATCTGCCACCACCATGCCTTCAGAATCCCCCAGCGCCTCCACCCCGCCCGACGCCGAATCAACGCTTCCGGCCCCACCGCCCCCCTCGCCCACCGAAACCCCGGCAGGTGCCGGCAACGCGGAGCTGTCCATCACCGTAGAGCCGGGCGAGGGCGCCGCGGCCATCCACTACACGCTGGTCTGCGAGGCCGGCCAGGCGGCGGCGGAAAGCTCACATCCGAACGCAAGTGCAGCCTGCGCCGCACTTGCGGCTCAACCGGGCATGCTCCACCGGAAGCCGGACCCCAACCGGATCTGCACCGAACAATGGGGCGGACCGCAGAAGGCCACCGTGACCGGAGTGGTGGACGGTGTGCCTGTAGACGCTGCGTTCTCGCGGACGGACGGTTGCGAAATCAGCGCATGGGATGCCGCGCGGGACGTCTTGGGTGCCCACGGTGGAGCAGTTTAGGACGCTGGCGGCGGACGAATGGCAGGCGCTTGAAGCTGCCCATCACGCACGCGTCCGCCGCTATGCCGATCCCTACCTTGCGCGCCGTTCCGCTGGCCGCAAGCATCCGGTGGAGGACTTCCTCTTTACCTACTACACGCAAAAGCCCGGTCAGCTCCTGCGCTGGCACCCTGGTGTTGGGGTGGTACTCACGGGGCAGGCAGCGGAGCAGCGGACGCAGTGGAAGCACTACAGAATGCTCGACGCCGGCGAGCTGGTTGCCGCGGGCCTCCCGCCGGGGTCGGTGGCCGTCACCGTGGATCAGGGAGCGTTCCTGGCGGACCGCCGCGAGGCCGTGGACTTCGCCGGGATCATCCTTCGCGGCACGTCCGCCAGGCCGGCAAACTTCAGCTGCTTCGGCCTGCACGAATGGGCCATGGTGTACCGGCAGGAGAAGTTCGAACTGCGGCACGAGTACCTCCAGCTCAGGCTGGGCGGGGCCGGTACGGACCGCGTGGTGGAGGACAACCGGATCCGCTGCACGCATTTCGACGCCTTCCGCTTCTACACCCCTGACGCCATCCCGCTCAACGAGCTCACCCCCAGCCGCGAGAACCAGCGGCACCTGGAGCAGCCCGGCTGCCTGCACGCCAACATGGACCTCTACAAGTGGGCCTACAAACTCACCCCGGCACTGCCCAGTGACCTGGTGATGGACTGCTTCGAATTGTCCTGGCGGGTACGGGCCATGGACATGCAGGCCTCCCCGTACGACCTCGAAGAATGGGGCTACCCGCCTATCCGGATCGAAACGCCGGAGGGCAAGGCAGCCTACGTGGAACACCAGCGGGCTTTCGCAGCCGAGGCTCAGGTGCTGCGGCAGCGACTGAACGACGCGCTATTACCGGTGGCCGGGTGACTCCAGGCGGCTAACTCCAGCCCGGGTAACGCCGGCGGGCCCGGTGTGAAACACGAAAAGCCGGCGGACCCTCTACAGGCCCGCCGGCTTTCCTGACTGGATTAGCTATTGGTTTCCAGCCTGCTTCAGCTAGCCGGCTGCACCAACTACCACCGAGACGAACGTGGGCGTGCTGGAGCCCTCATAAGTAACGCGGCCAATATAGGAACCTGCTGCCAGGTTCGTCCAGTTGAGCGTCACCGCGCCGGTCTTGCCGTTACCGAGTTTCAGCGGGTTCGGCGTCACCGTCGCGTTGCCAACATTGGCGCCCAGGACCGCAGCATCTACCGATGCCTTGGTGGCCTGGCCGTTGGGGCTGGCGTAGAGGTTCACGTACATCTTGTAGACGCCCGGCCGCGGATTGGGAACCGAGAGCGATTCACTCGCCGAAGCCGTTTGTGCCAGCAGTGCCCGGCCCGTGGGGTCCATGACCACCAGGTCGAAGTCCGCGGCGTCGTCGGCCGAGAACACGGAGAACTTGGCCAGCGGTGCGCCTGCCGGGACGGTCACTTCCTTGACTGCGTTGGAAGCGTCGTTGGCCAATACCAGCGGACCGGGTACCAGTTCAATGCCCGTTGAATCGGCCTTGGAAAGGCCATCAAGGGTCATGTTCACCGGCGAGTTGGTTCCCGAAACTACCGGGATTTGGCCCGAGCCCGTTCCGCCCTGGGACGTGAACGAAATGTTCGACGGCGCCGTCACAGCCTGCGGACGTACGGCGATCGGGGAGGTCACGGACTTGCCCACACCCTTCCACACCAGGTTGCCCATGGCGAACTTGCCCAGTGCTGCGCCGGTGTTCTCGAATTTCACCTTGAACGTGCGCGTCTGGCCCGCGGTATCGAAGTTCAGGACCGACGGCGTGACAGTTACCTTGACGCCCGGAACATTGGCCTCGGCCCGGTAGATGCCGGGGGTCAGTGCCGTGACGGTCCTGGTGACCTCGGTCTTGCCGGTCAGCGCTCCGAGGGCGAAGGACGCAACGTTCATGTTTTTTGCCTCGGTGCTGCCCAGCCCTTCGATTCCCAGGTCAAGGCCGGTTCCCTGGATGTATTCCAGGTACTCCTTCTGGCCGGCGTCGTACACCAGGCCAGGTTCAAGCGTGTTGGTGACGGCAACCTGTCCTGCACCGGTGGCGAAGACGTCAGCGTTCCGGCTGCCGTCTGCGTTCACCAGGTCCGTGGCGGTGGTCATCATGGCCGACTTGATGGTGGCGGGTGACCACGTGGGGTTCTTTGCAAGGATCAACGCGCCGAAACCTGCCACGTGCGGAGCTGCCATGGAGGTACCGGACATCATTCCGAAGTCCTCGCCACCGCTGGCAACCTGCGAGACGCCGGCCAGGACGGCAACGCCGGGCGCCGTTACGTCAGGCTTGAGCAGGTCAGAGCCGGAAGCCAGCAGCGGTCCGCGCGAGGAGAACCCGGCGATCTGCGGCTGGGGCGCAACGGGCAGGCCTGTGGTGTCCGAGTTAATCAGTGCGGCCTTGATCTCCGGGTTTGCCGTGACCTTGGCCTTGATCTCGTCCGTGGCGGGAGGATTCACGTGGACAGTGGGCACGGTGTGCAGGTCAACGTCCTCGGAAGAGGGCGTGACGTTCACCAGGATCATGCCCACGCCGCCGGCGCGCTTAACCTCGGCGCTCTTGGCAACGCGGTCAATCACGCCACGGTCACAGACAACGATCTTCCCGGTGACCTTGGCCGGATCCATGGTGTTGGGTCCACACAGTGCCGGGTTCACGGCACCTGCCGCGGCAGCCGCCGTCGCAAGTACCACGTTGCTGGCCGGAACCTGCTCAGCCATCAGGCTGGCGCCGCGGTACTTGGTGCCGTCCTCGAACTCGACCGTTCCCTGCAGTTCGCTGGAGAACGACGACGCCCCAACAGTCGTGAGCCACGGTGCGCCGTGGTTGACGGTGCTGGCAGTCGGTCCCGAGTTTCCGGCGGAAGCGGAGACGAACACTCCGGCTGACGCTGCGGACAGGAAGGCCAGTGCCACAGGATCCGTGGTGGACGTGGTGCTGCCGGAGATGGAGTAGTTCAGTACGTCAACACCGTCCAGGATGGCCTGGTTGATGGCCGCCACTGATGCTGAGCTGTAGCAGCCACCGGTGTCCGGGTTGGTGTCCTCCCAGCAGACCTTGTAGACGGACAGCTTGGCTGCAGGGGCGATGCCGCCCGTGATGCCCATGTCGCGCCCGCCCAGTGTGGCGTGGACATCGGCGTTGCCCGCTGCGGTGCTGGCCGTGTGGGTTCCGTGGCTTCCCACGTCAACCGGAGAAATGACCTCTTTCGGGGCACGGTTGGCCGGAGGCGTATAGCGCAGGAAATCATCCGCGAAGTAGCGGGCGCTCAAGACCTTGGAGTTGCAGGCGCTGCCATCAAAGGCTGCCCCGGTGTCCACTCCCGGCTGGCATTCGCCCACGAAAGTGTCGCCGTCGGCCTTCAGCATGGCGATCTTGCCATCTGCAGTCCGGTAGGGCACTCCAACCTGCGGTTCGCCGGTAAGCGGCTGGACTTCCTCGCCCGCGAAGAACGGGTTGGCAGGCGCGTAACCGGAGTCGATCACGCCCACCACAACGCCCTTGCCGGCATTTTCCGTTCCACCGAAGACGGTGTTCCAGGAGCCGTTGGCGCCGCTGAGCTTGAGGAAATCGGTGGTGGAATAGTCCGGCGCGTTCTCGGTGTCCGGCGCCACGGTGAGGACCGCCGGATCCTTGGCCAGTTCCACGGCCTGCTGGGCCGTCAGGTCAGCGGTGAAGCCATTCAATGCTGCCGTGAACGTGTTCTTGATCTGGACATTTTCAGAGGCTGCCACCTGCTGCTGCTTCGCCTCAAGGTGCGCCTGGTACTGCCGGACCTCCTGGCGGTTCGCATCGAGCTTGCGGCCCTTCTCCGGTTTGGTGGCCCCCAAACCCGGCGTCCCACCGTCGTACGTTGCTGCAGGTTTCTCAGCCAGCACCACAATGTACCGGCCGTCCGGATAGTTACCCGGATCGATGCTCTCCTGCTGCGCCGCCCCTGGCTGGTCCCCCAATGGAGCCGCCGTGGCCGGCATGATCGCTACTGATGTTAAGAGCAAAGGCAAGCCGACTGATAACGCGGCAGCTTTGCGGACCCCCTGGCTTCCGAGGAAGCTCTTTCCTGCTGGTTTCACGAGTGATGAGTACCTTTCCAATGGAACGGTCCCGGCATCGTGGCCGGGCACATTGGCTGGATTTACGGAGATTGACAGGTTTTGACAACCGGCTCGCCCAGCCGTTCCCACAGTACAGATTGAGAGCTGAATATGACATAGACCACAACAAAGTTGTTGGGGTTGTCATGCGAATTTACGTGGGCTTTACACGGGACGGATTGCCGGGGCACGAAAAAGGACGGACAGCCTTGGGGCTGTCCGTCCTTGTTTGGTGTGTAGTTACCGCGTGGTCAGCGGACCACCGGCTGGTAGGTCAGGCAGTCAGCCTGCTCGGAACCGGGACCGATGCGGACGTCATGGGCGTCGCACATCAGGTGATCGTTGAACTTGCATTCAGCACGCTGGCAGGCGCCGACGTGGGCAAGAACCTTGGGCAAGCCACCCAGCGAGCTTGTGTCAATAAAGGTGGCGCAGGAAGCGTGCTCCGGGCTTCCACTGACGGTGATGGCAAATGCTGTGCAGCCATCATGGTTGAACGAACAGGTTCCAACGCTGCATGCTGACACTTCTGCTACGTGAGCTGTCATGTTTTCCTCCTGAAATTCGATCCAGATCGCGCTGAGGACATGGTGCCTGGGACATTAGGTATTGCACATTGGCGGGTATGCCAACGGCCCCGATGCAGCCACGCTACTCCCGCGTGGAGCAAAAAGACCCGTGTGAATAGCGCATTTGTTTGTTTCGAAATTGTCCGGAGTTCAGGGGTTCCTGCTTTCTTGCCCTTAGTGGCCGGGTTCTTGCTCCTACTGGCGGGGCGTTCGGACCACGTCGCTGATCCACTGGCGTGTCTTGTCATCGATCGGCCCGGCCACTTTGGTCTCCCTGGCTGCGCGGTCCGCCCGGACCTTCTGCCACACCATCCGTCCCAGGCCGGCGAAAACCGCAGCGGCAACCATGGGCAAAAGCATTGACTTCGAGTTCTCTGCCATGGCGCAATCCTAGATGAGTCAACAGCCCGCGAACAGGCATCCCGCTGCCAGGGTTTTTCCCCGTGATTCTGCTGCGGCACAAGGAATGTCAGACCCCCTTGGCATGATGGATTTATGGATGCCAGGGCGGTTGCTGAAGCGGTGGAAGCTGTTGCCGCGTCCGTCGCTGCGCTGCGGAATTTGACGGGTTTTGATACCGGATCCGGGTCGCGCTCCAGCCTCGCCGGCGATGCCCCGAGCGATCCGTTGCGGGATGCCTCAGGCGGGTCTGCTGCCGGGCCCGTCCCTGCCGCAGACGATCCAAGTGATCCTCTGCGGGATGAGTTTGATTCCTGCCTGAACGGGTTGGCGGAAGTTGCCCGGCTGGAGGCACGGGTCGCGGCGCTGAAGGTCCGCCTCACGGCCGCGTGCGTGGCCGCGCAAATGGCACGCCTTGCCCCCGACGCGTCGGAGAAGGACCAGGCCGTGGCGCAGATGTCCACGGTCGCGGAGATCGCCTGCGCGCTGACGGTCAGCGAAGGAGCCGCCGGCGGGCTCGTGGAAATCAGCCAGCGGATCACTACCGCGTTGCCGCTGACCCTTCAAGCCCTCGGCGAGGGTACCTTGTCGTGGCAGCACGCCCGGATCCTCGCCGACGAAACCAACACCATGACCCCCGCCACCGCCGCCGGGTTCGAAGCCAGGTTCCTGGACCCGGCCCACCCCGACGCCGGCCGAGGATGCCCACCCGGGGACATGGTCCCCTCCCGGTTCCGGGCCCGGGCCAGATACTGGCGCGAACACCACTACCTCGACACCATCGAACAACGCCACACCAAAGGCCTCGCCGACAGGCGGCTGGAATGCCGGCCCGACCAGGACGGGATGGCCTGGCTGAACGCCTACCTCCCCGCCCACGACGCAGCAGCCATCTGGAACCGCACCACCGCAACAGCCCGCGGGCTTCAGGGCCCGGACGAACCCCGCAACCTCACCCAGCTACGCGCCGACATCGCCGCGACCTGGCTCCTCACCACAGGACTCACCGAACACGAACGCAGCAGCGGAGAAAGCGGCGGCGACAACAGTAGGAGCGGCGGCGATCCAACCAGGGGCGTCAGTGACGTCAGCGAAACCGGCGGACCGGAAACCGACGGTAACCCGGGTGGCGGCGCTGCCGGCGGCGCGACAGGTCCCGGGGCGGCGGGCGGGCGTGGGTTTGACCGGGTCCCGTCGCCGCGGGCCCAGGTCCTGGTGACCGTCCCGGTCTTCACCCTCATGGGCCTAGGCGATGAACCCGCGGTCCTTGACGGGTACGGGCCCATCCCGCCATCCATGGCACGCCGCCTCGTCGCCAACGGCGCCGACTCCTTCCACCGCGTCCTCACCGACCCCCGCGACGGCACCGCCCTGGAGATCGGCAGGACCAGCTACCGGATCCCCAAAAACATGCGACGGTTCCTCGCACTCCGCGACGCACACTGCCAATTCCCCGGCTGCACCAACCACTCCCTCGACAACGAAGCAGACCACCTCACCGCCTGGGAACACGGCGGACCCACCGCCATCACCAACCTCACCCAACTCTGCCGCAAACACCACCACCTCAAACACAACACCACCTGGACCCCCACCCAAGCCACCACCAACCAACCACCCGCCTGGACATCACCCACCGGCCGAACCTACCCACCCCAACCACACCACCAACAACCCACCACCTGGCCACCAGGAACCCTCCCACCCGCCGCACCCGCCGCTGCCCGAGACGACCACCCCACTCCAACGGCGAAGCCTGCCCAAAACCCGTCCACCACGCCACCGGTTCAGCTCTCGAAACCGGCCCAGGACCTGCTCAAAGACCTCTGGCACGGACCCTACCCGGCACCACCAGCCTGGCTCCTCGAAGCCTGGGCCGAACAAGAACAACACGAACCACCAGAACCCGACGAAACACTCCTGAACTGGCTCGACGAAATCGACGCCAACGACGCACTCCTCAACACCCTCGTCAACGACACACTCCTCACTGCCCTCGCCACAACCACAGCCAACACCTGATCGAAGTCCCCGCCCCGACCGGAAACCAGACTGGCGAACTTGCCCCAGCACCCTGGCGATCACAGTTCCTACCCACCAGTAATGCCCCAACTTCCCCCGAAGACAGGTAAGGGCTCACGGGCCGGTAGAATAAGGGGGCAAGCTCGCGGAGCGCCCGTCCATTCTGTTCCTGATCTCCCATCGGACCACTAGGCCACGGCGTGAGACGGCACCACTCCGTTGCGCCTGCACTGCGCCCTTACCCAATGCTCATGCACAGGAGTTGCCGGATGCCCCGGATCGTTGTTGACGTCATGCCCAAGCCCGAGATTCTGGACCCGCAGGGAAAGGCCATCGTGGGTGCACTCCCCCGTTTGGGCTTCACCGCGTTTAGCTCTGTCCGCCAGGGCAAGCGCTTTGAACTGACGGTCGACGGCGAGGTGACCGAGGAGATCCTGGCCCAGGCCCGTAACGCCGCAGAGACCCTGCTGTCCAACCCGGTGATCGAGGACGTTGTGAACGTCGAGGTCGTTGGAGCCTGACATGACTGAACTTCCCCTGATCGGCGGGGCTCCGGCTGCCGCTGACATGTTCGACGGCGGTGCCCTCGCCGGTGCCAAGATCGGCGTCGTCACCTTCCCCGGTACGCTCGATGACCGCGACGCGATGCGCGCTGTCCGTCTTGCCGGCGGCACTGCTGTTTCCCTGTGGCACGCTGACACGGAACTCGGTGACGTCGATGCTGTCATCATCCCTGGCGGCTTCTCCTACGGTGACTACCTGCGCGCGGGCGCCATCGCACGGTTCGCACCGCTGATGGGCAAAATCATTGACGCCGCCAACTCTGACGCAAAGCTCCCTGTCCTGGGCATCTGCAATGGTTTCCAGATCCTGACCGAATCGCACTTGCTGCCCGGTTCCATGATCAAGAACGACCACCTGAAGTTCCTGTGCCGCGACCAGGTGCTCCGGGTCGAGAACAACACCACCAACTGGACGCTGGACTATGAAGCAGGCCAGGAAATCACCATCCCGCTGAAGAACCAGGATGGCCAGTACATCGCGGACGAGAAAACCCTGGACGCCCTTGAGGCTGAGGGCCGCGTGGTGTTCCGCTACGTGGGCTTCAACCCGAACGGCTCCCGCCGCGACATCGCAGGCATCTCCAACGCGGCCGGCAACGTGGTGGGCCTTATGCCGCACCCGGAGCACGCGGTAGAGGTGGGCTTCGGCCCCGAATCCCTCGATGGAATCGGCGGCTCAGACGTCCACGGCCTCGGCTTCTTCACCTCCGTATTGACCAAGATTGTGGGAGGCACCAAATGACCGGGATCTCGACAGGCTCGATCACCGAAACAGGCTCGATCACCGAAACCAGCGAGACCAAGAAGTTCAACATCGACACGGTGGAGAACGCTGCCAAGACCCCTGACACCGAACTCCCCTGGGCCGAGCTTGGCCTGAAGCAGAACGAGTTCGAAGAGGTCGTCAAGGTCCTGGGCCGCCGCCCCACCGCGGCTGAACTGGCCATGTACTCGGTCATGTGGAGCGAGCACTGCTCCTACAAGTCCTCCAAGAACCACCTGCGCCAGTTCGGCGAAAAGGTGACGGATGAGATGAAGAAGGACATGCTGGTGGGCATCGGCGAAAACGCCGGTGTGACGAACCTTGGGGACGGCTGGGCCGTGACCTTCAAGATCGAATCCCACAACTCGCCGTCATTCGTTGAGCCGTACCAGGGTGCCGCAACCGGCATCGGCGGCATTGTCCGCGACATCATCTCCATGGGTGCCCGCCCAGTTGCCGTGATGGATCCGCTGCGCTTCGGTGCGATCGACCACCCGGACACCGCACGCGTGATGCACGGTGCCGTTGCCGGCATCGGCGGCTACGGCAACTCGCTGGGCCTGCCGAACATCGGCGGCGAAATGGTGTTCGACTCCGTTTACCAGGGCAACCCGCTGGTCAACGCCCTGGCAGTGGGCGTTATGCGCCACGAGGATATCCGCCTGGCCAACGCCTCCGGCAAGGGCAACAAGGTTGTCCTGTTCGGTGCGCGCACCGGTGGCGACGGAATCGGCGGCGCTTCGGTGCTGGCTTCCGAGTCCTTCGACGACACCAAGCCGTCCAAGCGCCCCGCCGTCCAGGTGGGCGACCCCTTCGCCGAGAAGGTGCTCATCGAGTGCTGCCTGGAGCTCTTCAAGGGCTCCCTGGTTGAAGGCATCCAGGACCTCGGCGCCGCAGGCATCTCCTGCGCCACCTCGGAACTGGCGTCCAACGGCGACGGCGGCATGGAAGTTGAGCTGACATCTGTCCTGCTCCGCGATCCCACGCTGACCCCGGGCGAGATCCTGATGTCCGAGTCGCAGGAACGCATGATGGCCGTGGTCACCCCTGAGAACATCGAGGCCTTCGAAGCCGTGATGGACAAGTGGGCCGTGGAATACTCCTGGCTGGGTGAGGTCACCGATACGGGCCGCCTGATCATCACGTGGGAAGGCGAAGTCATTGTCGACGTCGACCCACGCACCGTTGCGCACGACGGCCCGGTCTACGACCGCCCGTACGCACGCCCGGAATGGCAGGACTCCGTCCAGGCCGATTCCTTCACGGGTTCCGTGCAGGATGCCGGCCGTCCGGCAGCCCCGGCTGAGCTGGCCAAGGCAGTCACCGAGCTGGTGGCCTCGCCGAACATGTGCAGCAAGTCCTGGATCACCAACCAGTACGACCGCTACGTCGGCGGCAACACGTCCATGGCCTTCCCCGACGACGCCGGCGTGGTCCGCGTTGACGAGGAAACCGGCTTGGGCGTTGCCCTCGCCACGGACGCCAACGGCCGCTATACCTACCTGGATCCGTACAACGGCGCGCAGCTGGCGCTGGCTGAGGCCTACCGCAACGTTGCCACTTCCGGCGCGGTTCCCATGGCCGTCAGCGACTGCCTGAACTTCGGCTCCCCCGAGGACCCGGATGTTATGTGGCAGCTCGCCGAGGCCATTCGCGGCCTCTCGGACGCCTGCATGGAACTGGGCATCCCGGTTACCGGCGGCAACGTCTCGCTGTACAACCAGACGGGCACCACGCCTATCCACCCGTCCCCTGTAGTGGCGGTCCTGGGCAAGCTCGACGACGTCGCACGCCGCACGCCCTCAGGCTGGAAGGAAGACGGCCAGGCCATCTACCTCCTGGGCACCACGGCGAACGAGCTGGACGGCTCCGAGTGGGCGAACATGCGCGGGCACCTGGGCGGTTTGCCTCCCAAGGTTGACCTCGCCGTCGAACGCGCCCTGGGTGAGATCCTGATCAACGCCTCCCGCGACGGCATGATCGACTCCGCGCACGACCTCTCCGAAGGCGGCCTCGCAGCTGCCCTGGTGGAGTCCTCGCTGCGCTACGGCGTGGGTGCCCGGATCGGGCTGCAGGATGTTATGGACCGGGACGGCGTGGACCTGTTCACGGCGCTCTTCTCCGAGACGCAGGGCCGCGCGGTTGTTGGCGTCCCGCGCTCCGAGGAAGTCCGCTTCAACGACATGTGCACCGCCCGCGGCTTCGCCCACACCCGGATCGGCGTCGTCGATTCCCAGAGCGGCGAGCTCGCCATCAATGGCGTGGACACCCTGTCGCTGGACGCGCTCCGCGAAGCGCACGAAGGCACGCTGCCGAAGTACTTCGGCTAAAGCAAACCAAACCAAAACACAGAAGCTCCGCAGCGCTTGCTGCGGAGCTTCTGTGTTTAAGTGTCTTCCGAGTTGAGGTCCCGCCGTCGGACGCTCAGCAGTTCAATTTCCGGACGGGAAGCTACCAGGCGTTCGACGGCGTCAAGCACCTCGATCAGGTGGCTGCGGTCCGCTGCCACCAGGCCCACCCCCAGGATGGTCCTGCGGTGCTGGTCATGCAGCCCGGCTTCGACGGCGGAGACATCGTACCGGCGCCGGATCTCGGCCAGGATGGGCCGGACCACTGAGCGTTTTTCCTTCAGGCTGTTCACATCACCGAGCAGGACGTCGCATTCAATCCATCCGATCCACATAGGGCCATTATGGCTAGCGGGACGTACCCTGCGATACCGAGCCCTGCAGTTGGCGCTGGAAGAAGATGTAGGCGATGAGTACCGGAATCACGGTGACGGTCACTGCTGCGAACAGTGCGCCGAAGTCCACCTGGTAACCCATCTGGCCGGCGAAGGCGAAGAGTTCCTGCGAGAGGACTTTGGGACCGGCGGAATTCAAGGTGACCGGGATAAGGAACTGGTTCCACAGGCCCAGGAAGTTGAAGATCGCCACGGAGGCCAGGCCGGGCTTGGCCATGGGCAACATGACCTGGAAGAACGTCCGCCACTCCCCTGCGCCGTCGATCGCGGCCGCTTCAGCGATTTCCACCGGCAGGCTCTTGAAGAACGAGAACAGGAAGAACACCGTGAACGGCAAGGCGAACGCGATGTACGTGAGCATCAGGCCGGGCAGCTGGTTGAGCAGGCCAAAGCCGCGGAGCACGCCGAACAGCGGCACCATGGCGAGGAACATCGGGAAGGTCAGGCCGGCCAGCATCAGGATGTAGATGGCCTTGCTGCCCCAGAACACGAACCGGGCCAGGACGTAGGCGCACATGGCACCAAGCAGCATGACCACCACCAGAGATACGACGACGACGATCACCGAGTTCATGAAGGCCGCACCGATACCGGCTTCGGTCCATGCACGGACGTAGTTCTCGAACTTCCACACCTCGGGAAGCGCGAACGGCGACGCAAAGATCTCCGATGAGGTCTTGAACGAGGACATGAAGGTCCACGCCAGCGGCAGGATGACGATGAGGGACCAGAGCGCCAGGACAATATGGGAGACCGAAGCAACAGCCACATCGCCGGGAGAGTTCTTCGCCTTCCGGAGTTCGGGCGCCGGCTCCTTGGATTCGTTGTTTGTACGTGCCTGTAACTGGGTCACAACCGCGCTCCGTCCGTGCCGCCGGTCAGCTTGTTCACAAGGAACACCAGGCCGGCAAAAATAAGGGTGGTCAGTGCCAGTACGACGCCCATGGCCGTGGCCATGCCGAACTGTCCGCGCTGGAATGCGGTGAAGAACAGCTGCTGGGACATCACCAGGGTGGTGTTGTCCGGTCCGCCTGCATTGGGGAACAGGGCGGCCATGTAGACGAAGGCGTCAAGGGCGAAGATGCCCAGATACACGTAGGCGGTCTGGATGTTGTCCCGGATCATCGGGATGGTAAGGCTTACGGCGGTCCTGAAGCGGCCGGCCCCATCAATGCGGGCGGCCTCGAACAGCTCTGAGGGAATGCCCTTGATGCCGGCGATGAACAGAACCATGTAGAAGCCAACAAAGCCCCAGATGATCACGAAGATTGAGGCGCCCATGGCCGTGGAGGCGTTGCCGAGCCACGGGAAGTTCTGCACGTTGAATCCCATGGCGTTGAGCAGGCCGTTGAGGAGGCCACCACTGGGGTCGTAGATCTGGCCCCACATGATGCCGATGGCAATGGCGGGAATCGTGTAGGGGAAGAACGAGACAACCCGGTAGAAGCTCGAGTTCTTCAGGCCCTTGATGGTGCCTTTGCTGCTGCCGCCCACGGTCACCATCGTGGCCAGGACGAGGCTGAGGAAGACCGTCACGATCGGCACCACGATCAAGAGGATGATGTTGTTGCCGAGGGCACGCAGGAAGAGGTCGTCAGAGAAGATCCGGGCATAGTTGTCCAGGCCTACAAAGTTGAAGTTGGGGCTGAAGCCGGACCAGTCCGTCAATGAGTAGACAAACGCCTGAACGAAGGGCCAGATCACGAAGATCAGGTAGATCACCAGCGGTATTCCGAGGAACACCGCCATGAACGAAATCTTGTCAAACGTAAGCTTCCGGCGCCGCCCCCGCGCGACGGCCTTCAGGCCGCCGCGCGGAGTGGTGCCAGGGGGTGGCAAGGTCACTTAATTTCTGCCTTCGTGATGCTGGGATCGTTACGGATCTTGTCCGAGAGCGCCTGCATGGCATCAGCCAGGCCGGCAGCGCTGGACTGACCGTCCAGGAACGAGTTCCAGATGACCAGGATGTCCTTGTTCATGCCGTAGAGGGACAGGAACTTCCAGTCGAAGACGTTCTTGCCGGCGGCTTCGAGCATCTTGGTCTGGGAGACAAGTGCCGTGGAACCGAAGCCGTCTTCCGGAACGGTGCCCTTGACAATGGTGGGTGCAAGCTTCGTCTTTGCGAAGTTGGCTGCAGCCTCCTCGGAGAGCATGATGCGCAGGAGTTCCTTGCCGGCGGCCGGGTTCTTGGCGTTGGACGGAACAATGAACGGCTCGCCACCGCCCGAGTGCAGCGCCTCGTACGGCAGCTTGGGGCTGTCGGACGGAGTAGGCACCGGCGCACCGGTCATTTTGAAGTCCGGCTTGGTCTGGGACTTCATTTCGTTTTCGATCCAGGAACCGGACGGGTACAGGAGGGCTTCCTGGCCGTTGGACCACTGGGCCTGTGCGGCGGTGAACGCGGTACCGGAGCCGCCGGGCTTGAAGTGGCCGGCCTTGACGTGCTTGTCCAGCGCCTCGAATACCTGCATAACGGCCGGCTGCTTCCAGCTGTCTTCCTTGAGGTTTTCCAGGTTGACGCGGACTTCGTCGCCGCCTTCCTTGATGGCGGACGCGAGTGCCATTTCTAGGTAGTAGCTGGCTGCTTCCTTGCCCCAGAGGAACAGGAACTTGCCCTGGGCCTTGGCCTTCTCGCCCAGTTCGAATGCTTCGTCCCAGGTCTTGGGAACCGTCCAGCTGTTCTCCTGGAACAGGGAATCGGAGTACCACAGGCCGTACAGGGTGAGGACGTAGTTGATGGCCTTGAGCTTGCCGTCGAAGGTGCCCGGTGTCAGTACGCCTTCGTACAGGGTGTCCTTGATGGGCTTGCCTTCGAGGTTTTCGGCTTCGATGACCGGGGTCAGGTCTTCCAGCTGGTCCAGGATGGTGCTGAGGCCCATTGCCTGTGCACCGGAGTTGTCCACCAGGTCCGGCGGGTTTCCACCGGCGAAGCGGGGCTGCAGTTCACCGGAGATGGCCGTGGACGGGCTGATCTTGGCGGTGGATCCCTCGTGGAGTTCCTCGAACTTCTTGCCGGCGAATTCGACGTAGTCGATTCCGTAGCCGCCCTTGAAGATGACGGCGTCAGCGGTGGAGTTTTCCGCCAGGCCGAACGGGTTGTCAGCGGAAACCGCACCCGTAGTGGCAGGTCCTGCCGTGCCCCCGCCGCCGGAAGCGCAGGAGGCAAGTGCCCCACCCATGGGAACGAGGACTGCAGCTGCAAGTGCCCCACGGATGAATCCCCGCCGTGCGAGCGGCCGATTCTGAATATTCATCTCATACCTTCCAGTGACTCCTGATGCGGACCCGGTTTCCGTATGGCCTCCAGGTCAACGGCGGCCAATCCGGTCCGCCCTGTGTGACATATTTCACCACTGATGCTCGTAAATCAATATTTGGGGCTAGTTCTGATCAAAAAGAATCATTCTTGTTACCAATTCACCCTCCGGCCCGCTGGCGTGCCAGCTGGAACTCCACCAGGGCTTCGGCGCCTCGGCCCTTGCCTTCCAGCAATTCACCCAGGTCCTGATGCAGCATGGCCACCCACCGCCGGGCAGCAGGATCATGCGCGGTGGACGCGTATTCGAGGGCGCTGCGTGTCCAGGTCTCGGCATGGGCCGGATCCGCGACGGCAAGAAGGTGCAACGCCTCCACTGCCAGGTACTCCTCGCCCAGGTGGTCGCCCAGTTCAGCGGCCTGTTCCAGCAGCGGTGCAGCCATGGCGGCGTGGCCGCTTTCGGCCAGGATCCGCCCCCGCTCCACCAGGACACGGATGCCGATGGTCGGTTCTTCGGAACCATCAATGGCATCAAGCAGCGCATCGGCTTCCTCATACCGGCCCTGCAGCCCTACGGCGCGGCCCAGTTGGGTGGCAAGTTCGGCGCGTTCGTCGGCGTCGTATTCACCGCTGGTAATGGCGGCCAGGAGCCGGGCCTCAGATCCCTTGGGGTCATCATCGTCCCAGAACTGGTCAAGGGCGCCCTGGTTCAGCATGGGGACTCCACCAGCCGGGCCCAGCCCAGTTGCTCCTGCTGTTTGCGGCTCAGTGACGCAACCACAAGGTCATAGGAGTCCTCGATCATGTCCCGGACCATGCCGTCCGGCAAGGCGCCGTCCAGCCGGACGCCGTTCCAGTGGGTTTTGTTCATGTGATAGGCCCCGGTGATTTCAGGGTGGGCCGCCCTCAGCTGGACGGCCAGCGCCGGCTCGCATTTGAGGCTGACGGCCAGCGCAGCAGGATCCATGTAGGAGAGCGCGAACATCTTCACCTGCTGCCGCGCCACGCCGCTCACCGCGGCGCGGACTTTGAATACGGACGCTTCAGGTCCGAAGGGAAAATCTTCATAGGTTCCGGGAAAGGAAAGGCACGTTTCCCGGAGCTGCGCAGCATCCATACAAGGAGCCTACAAAGCATCCGTTCGCGGTGCTAGCCTGCGGGAATGGAGACTATTCCAGTTCTGGACTTCAGTGCCGCCAAACTTCCGGATGGATCGTTCAACCCGGAGTTCATTGATCAGTTGAGGGACGCCACCCACCGCGTGGGATTCTTCCAGCTGACGGGCTACGGGGCCGCTCCGGGGCAGCCTGAGCATCTGTTCGACGTCGTCAAAAAGTTTTTCGCGCTGCCCCTGGAAGAGAGGATGAAGCTGGACAACAGGCTGTCCCCGCATTTCCGCGGCTACACGCGGATGGGCACCGAGATTACCCAGGGGCGGGCCGACGCCCGGGAACAAATCGACTACTCCCCGGAACGCAGCCCCATCCGGGACTACCCGGAGGATCAGCCGTACTGGCTCCTGCAGGGTCCCAACCTGTGGCCGGATGAAACACTGCCGGAACTGCGCACAGCCGCCATGGACTGGGCCGCGCTGATGTCCAAGGTGGGCGCCGGGCTGCTGTCCGCCATCGCCGTCTCCCTGCATCTGGAACCGGACTATTTTGATCCAACCTTCGAAGGGACGCCGGCCTGG
Source organism: Pseudarthrobacter sp. J47 (assembly GCF_049810315.1). GTDB lineage: Bacteria > Actinomycetota > Actinomycetes > Actinomycetales > Micrococcaceae > Arthrobacter. Next base: position 571,894 of record NZ_CP187358.1, on the reverse strand, counting down.
ATGGGGAAGCTGGTGCATTATGTGGGCGGAGTGGTGGAAGCGGCAGGCGACCAGGGCGTGGGCAGCCACGCGGACTACGGCTTTGTCACGCTCCTCCTGCAGGACAACGTGGGCGGGCTCGAGGTACTGCCGCCGGGAACTGCCGACTGGATTCCGGTGGAGCCCATCGAGGGCGCCCTGGTGGTGAACCTGGGCGAAATGCTGGAGGTTGCCACCGAGGGGTACCTGGCCGCCACCATCCACCGGGTCCAGGCGCCGCCGCCCGGTGTGGACCGCTATTCGGTGCCGTTCTTCTGGTCTCCCCGGCTGGATGCGGTGATAGATCCCGTCCCGCTGCCGGAGGAGCTGAAACGGGAGGCGCGTGGCATCTCCGATGATCCGGAGAACCCCATGCTCTCCTCGTTCGGCATGAACATGCTCAAGGGCCGGATGCGCGCCCACCCTGACGTCACGGAGCGCCACTACCCGCAGATGCTCAGGCGCTGACCAGTCGGGTCAGCGCCGCATCCCCATCCCCCACGCGTGCTGGGCCGGGCAGGTGTTCATTACGACGTCGAGGCCCGCGGCTTTCGCGCGTTCTGCTGCGGCTTCGTCGATCACGCCAAGCTGCAGCCAGACTGCCTTCGCGCCCACGGCGATCGCCTGGTCAACCACCGCGCCCACCTTTGAGGAATTCACAAAGCAATCCACGACGTCGATCGGCTGCTTTTCGTCCGGAATGTCCGCAAGTGTGCGGTACCCGGGTTCGCCGTGGACGGTATCACCGGGAAGGTTCACCGGGATGATCTCCATGCCCAGCTGGTCCCGGATGAGAAGCGAGACATCATAGGCCGAGCGCCATTCATTGGTACTGAGGCCAACGATGGCCCACCGGCCCTTGGTGCGCATGAGCCTGTCAATGACCGCCGGATCGTTTACATGAGCCATAAATCAAGCCTACTCCGTCCGCAATCCAGCACTGTTTGCCGAATAAATGAACGAATTGATCGTCCCTTAACCAACATGAACGAACATTACGTGTGGCTGGCGTCGGTTTTTGGATTAAGTGTTGCGGCTCGGTTCTAGTTGTTAACGACCATCCCGAGCGGCCGAGAGACCTGGATCGATGAAGCCGCAGCAACCCTGGTCACCGGAGGCCCCCACTGCCTTCAGTGATAGCAAGGATCAAGCCACGGGCACCCGGAACTGACCACTCCGGCGAAGGCTTATTCCGTAGGGTGCTACTGCCAGGACCGATGGAGTGAACCCATGACTGTAATCCTGTCGTTCCTGCATGCGGGCAGGCGAACCGGCCGCGTTCCCGCGCAGGCCCGTTCCCTGGACCATGCCCGTGGCGCCCTCCCCTTTAACCAGCAGGCGAAAACAGCCGGCCCGCCGGCCGGCTTCGCCTGCTCCAATGTTGCGGATGAGCGTGCTGCAGCCGCCTCCGCAGCACCGGCAGACGCTGCCCAGCCGGGCGCCCTGGCGTCCGCTCCGGCAAGTGGATGGTCTCCCGCCGGAGTCCCCTCCAGGAACTGGGCGCGTCTGCCCTTTGATTCATCCAGGAAAGGACGGGTGTCACCATGGGCCTGACCGCAACGGAAGCCACCCAATCCACACAGTTGCAGCCCGAAGACGAGCGCATCGCCTTCTGGGAAGAGGCCGCGCGCCGGCTCACCTGGGCCGAGCCTTGGCACACGGCCCACCGGTTCGACAAAGCCGAGCGCCTCAGCGGACCCGAGATTCCGGAAGAAGACGCCGAATACTCCGTTCCGCACATCGAGTGGTTCAGCGGGGGCAAGCTCAACGTCGCGTACAACTGCGTTGACCGCCACGTCGAGGCCGGCCGGGGCGACAAGGTTGCCCTGCACTTCGAGGGCGAGCCGGGCGACCGCCGCACCATCACGTATGCGGACCTGCAGCGTGAAGTTTCCAAGGCCGCCAACGCGCTGACCGAACTGGGCATCACCCGTGGCGACCGCGTGGTGGTCTACCTGCCGGTTATCCCGGAAACGGTCATCATCACGCTGGCGATCGCCCGCATCGGCGCCGTGCACTCGCTCGTTTTCGGCGGCTTCTCCGCCGAGGCGCTGAGGTTCCGTGTGGAGGATACGGGCGCAAAGCTGCTGGTCACCACGGACGGCCAGTACCGCCGCGGCACCGCCGTTCCGGTCAAGGACAACGCGGACGCCGCAGTTGCGGGTGACAACGCGATCGAACACGTCCTGGTGGTGAACCGCACCACTCCGGTGGACCAACTGGACACCGTGCATATGGTTCCGGGCCGCGACGTGTGGTGGCACGACGTCGTCGGTACCGCTTCAGAGGTGCACACCCCGGAAGCGTTCGACGCCGAGAATCCGCTGTTCATCATGTACACCTCGGGCACCACGGGTAAGCCGAAGGGCCTGGTGCACACCTCCGGCGGGTACCTGACGCAGGCGTCGTGGAGCTTCGAGCACCTGTTCAGCAATCCGGATCCGGCGCTGCGCGACCAGGACATCCACTGGTGCACGGCCGACCTCGCGTGGGTTACGGCGCACACCTACGAGATCTATGGGCCGCTCTCCAACGGCGTGACGCAGGTGATCTTCGAAGGCACGCCGAACACCCCGCACCCGGGCCGGCACTTCGAGATCATCCAGCGCTACGGAGTGACGCAGTACTACACGGCGCCCACGCTGGTGCGCTCGCTTATGGGCTGGTTCCCCGACGGCGTTCCGGACACCTATGATTTCTCCTCCATCCGCCTGCTCGGCACCGTGGGCGAGGCCGTAAACCCCGAAGCGTGGCGCTGGCTGCGCGACAACGTGGGCGGCGGCACCGCCCCCATGGTGGACACGTGGTGGCAGTCCGAAACCGGCTCCACGATCCTCTCCCCCGCTCCGACCGACACCGAGTTCAAGCCCGGCTGCGCCGCACGCGCACTGCCCGGCGTGAGCGCGCGGATCGTGGACGAGAACGGCGAGAAGGTTGCGCCCGGTGTTCCCGGGTTCATCGTGGTGGACAAGTTCGGCCCGTCGATCGCCCGCACGGTGTGGGGCAACCCGCAGCGCTACCTGGATTCCTACTGGCGCCAATACGCCGAGCAGGGCTGGTTCCTGGCCGGCGACGGCGCCAAGTACGACGACGACGGCGACATCTGGATCCTCGGCCGGATCGATGACACCCTCAATGTCTCCGGCCACCTGCTCTCGACCATCGAGATCGAGTCCGCGCTGGTCTGCCACCCGGACGTCGTGGAAGCGGGCGTCTGTCCGGTGACGGACCCCACCACCGGCCACGCCGTCGTCGCGTTTGTGGTTTTGAAGGGGTCGGGGGCTTCAACGGTTTCGACAGGCTCAACCGCCGAGGAACTCCGCAGCCACGTGGCCAGGGAAATCGGCCCGATCGCCAAGCCGCGGGACGTCGTCGTCGTCCAGGACGTGCCCAAGACGCGCAGCGGCAAGATCATGCGGCGGCTGCTGACCCAACTTTTTGAAGGCACTCCGCTCGGGGACACCACGTCCCTCCAGAACGAACCCGCCATTGCAGGAATCCAGGAAGCCCTGCGGCACTACCAAGCATCCCAAGCAGCAAAGTAAGGACAATCCCCATGACAGATATCAGTAACGTCGCCCGGCTCGAAGAACCGCTCAAGTTCGCCTACTGGGTGCCCAACGTCTCCGGCGGGCTGGTAGTTTCCACCATTGAGCAGCGCACCAGCTGGGACTTTGACTACAACAAGAAGCTGGCCAGGATCGCCGAGGATTCCGGCTTCGAATACGCCCTGACCCAGACCCGCTATGCAGCCTCCTACGGTGCAGACAAGCAGCACGAGGCCACGTCCTTCAGCCTGGCGCTGCTTGCCGCCACCGAACGGCTCAAGGTGATCTCCGCGGTCCACCCGGGCATGTGGCACCCCGGCGTCCTGGCCAAGTTCATCATCACCGCGGACCACATCTCCAACGGCCGCGCCGCCGTCAACATCGTTTCCGGCTGGCTGAAGGCCGAGTTTGAGAACTTCGGCCTGGAATGGCTGGAGCATGACGAACGCTATGTCCGCACCGAGGAATTCATCAAGGTGCTCCGCGGCCTGTGGACCGAGCAGGAGTACAGCCAGTCCGGCAAGTACTACAACATCAACAACTTCACCCTGAACCCGGCACCGGTGGACGTTCCCGGCCGCGCCCACCCGGAGATCTTCTTCGGAGGAAACTCGACGGCGGCACAGGCCACCGCCGGCCGCGTTGCTGACTGGTACTTCTCCAACGGCAAGGACCTCGAAGGCTTCAAGGAGAACATTGCAGGCGTCGTCGCTGCTTCGGAAGAAACCCGCCGCGGCACTGAGGGCGCACTACCCCTCCCCCGTTTCGGCCTCAACGGCTTTGTGATTGCCCGCGATTCCGAGAAGGAAGCACGCGAGACCCTCCGGGAGATCGTGGCGAAGGCGCATCGCCCCGCCGTCGAAGGTTTCCGCGACGCCGTGCAGGAAGCCGGAGCGTCCACCAAGGACGGCAAGGGCATGTGGGCCGACTCCACGTTCGAGGACCTGGTCCAGTACAATGACGGCTTCAAGACCCAGCTGATGGGTACGCCGGAGCAGATCGCCGAGCGGATCGTCGAGTACAAGAAGATCGGCGTGAACCTGTTCCTCACGGGCTACCTGCACTTCCAGGAGGAGGTGGCCGCGTTCGGTAAGGACGTCCTGCCGATCGTCCGTGAACTTGAGGCGGACCTGGCCCGGAAGAACGGCACGGAACTCGCAGCCGGGGTTTCGACAGGCTCAACCAGCGTTTCCTCAACCACGGGTCTGGTGACTGTCTGATGGCAGAGCGTACCTTCGGTTTCCGCACGCGCGCCCTGCACGCCGGCGGCACCCCCGACGCCGAGCACGGCGCCCGCGCGGTCCCGATCTACCAGACCACGTCTTTCGTGTTCAAGGACACCCAGGACGCAGCGAACCTGTTTGCCCTGCAGAAGTACGGCAACATCTACTCGCGTATTGGCAACCCCACCGTGGCGGCTTTCGAAGAGCGCATCGCGTCGCTCGAAGGCGGCATCGGCGCCGTGGCCACGTCCTCGGGCATGGCCGCCGAGTTCATCACGTTCGCGGCGCTGACCCAGGCCGGCGACCACATCGTCGCAGCTTCCCAGCTGTACGGCGGCACCGTGACCCAGCTGGACGTCACGCTGCGCCGCTTCGGCGTGGACACCACGTTCGTGCCCGGAACGGACCCGGCGGATTACGCCGCGGCTGTCCGGGACAACACGAAGGCGATCTTCGTGGAGGTGGTGGCCAACCCGTCGTCGGAAGTCCAGGACCTCGATGCCCTGGCCAAGGTGGCGCACGACGCCGGCATCCCCCTGGTGGTCGACGCCACCTTGAGCACGCCGTACCTCGTGCGGCCGATCGAACACGGCGCGGACATTGTGATCCACTCCGCCACCAAGTTCCTGGGCGGGCACGGCACCACCCTGGGCGGCGTGATCGTGGAGAGCGGCCGCTTCAACTGGGGCAACGGCAAGTTCCCCACCATGACGGAACCCGTCGCTTCCTACGGCAACGTCTCCTGGTGGGGCAACTTCGGTGAATACGGCTTCCTGACCAAGCTGCGCTGCGAGCAGCTCCGGGACATCGGCCCGGCCCTGAGCCCGCAGTCCGCGTTCCAGCTGCTGCAGGGTGTTGAGACCCTCCCGCAGCGCCTGGACGAGCACCTGAAGAACGCGCAGGCGGTGGCGGAATGGCTCGAAGCAGATCCGCGCGTGGCCTATGTGAACTTCTCCGGACTGCCTTCCCACCCGCATTACGAGCGCGCACAGAAGTACCTGCCGCTGGGCCCGGGCTCCGTCTTCTCCTTCGGCGTGGCAGGCGGCAGGGCGGCGGGCCAGAAGTTCATCGAGTCCCTCCAGCTGGCCTCCCACCTGGCCAACGTGGGCGACTCCCGCACGCTGGTGATCCACCCCGGCTCCACCACCCACCAGCAGCTCAGCCCCGAGCAGCTGGTCTCAGCAGGCGTCCCGGAGGACCTGGTCCGCATTTCGGTGGGCCTGGAAGACATCGAGGACATCCTGTGGGACCTGGACCAGGCACTCACCGAGGCGCAGAAGGCTGTGGAGCTCCCCGACGGGGAATCCGCAGACACATCAGAGGCAGATTCCTGCACGATTGGAGCACGCGCATGAGCACTGTTGCTGAACGCACCTGGGAAGGCCCGTCCGCCCCTGAGCGGCTGGCCCTACTGCGCCAGGCAAAGTCCATTGCGATCGTGGGCGCCTCGGACAAGCCGTCGCGGGCCAGCTACTTCGTGGCCACCTACCTGCTGTCCTCCACGCGGTACAAGGTGTACTTCGTCAATCCCGTGGTAAAGGAAATCCTCGGAGAACCTACCTATGCTTCACTGGCGGACCTGCCGGAAAGCCCGGACATCGTTGACGTGTTCCGCAAGCACGACGACCTGCCCGGCGTCCTGGACGAAGCAATCGCCGCCGGTGCCAAGACCCTGTGGCTGCAGCTGGGCTCCTGGCATGAGGATGTGGCCAGGAACGCGGAAGCTGCCGGGCTGAACGTGGTCATGGACCGGTGCGTGAAGATCGAACACGCCCGGTTCCACGGCGGCCTGCACCTGGCCGGCTTCGACACCGGGGTTATCTCGTCCAAGCGGCAGGTCCTCGCCTAGTACCAGGACAGCTGCACTTCAACAAAGTGCAGTGCAGCTAGTGCAGTGCAGATGCCAGCGGGGCCGGTCCATCGACCGGCCCCGCTGGCATCTCCGGCCTAAGGCTGATGCGGTTTCTCAACCACAAAATCGCCGCCGGGAAAGACGATGGACTCGTGGCCGTCGTCGAACTTCACCGTGTATGGCGGTGAGCCGTCCGCGCCCTTTACCTCCACAATTTCGCCGTGCCTGTCGGACGTTTCCACGGTTCGGCCGCGGACAATGATGCGGTCTCCCTGAGCTGCCTTCATGCGCAATCACCTCCCAGCCCTAGGGTACGGCTGGCCGGTTTGGGACGAAAGGTCCGTTGGCTTCCATGGCCTTCCCTTCCCTCCGGCACCGGGCCTCAAAATTGATCACATTGAACAAATCGATCATGCAATCAAAGTGATTGTTATCACCCGGATTCTGCGCGTATGGTCTGAGAGTTACTTTTGTGCCTTGCGTCACATTGGGGAGTGTGGCGCCTGAACCGAGGATCCGTAGATGCATCCGATCTCCACCCCAAAAAGCCGTTCACGCCGGCATGCCCGCTTCCTGGCCACAGCGCCCTTGCTGGCAATCGTCCTGACCACCCTGGTCCCTGTCCTCCCGGCAAACGCAGCCGGGAACATGGTCAAGAACCCCTCCTTCGAAGCATGGGGTGCCAGCGCTCCCACCGACTGGAGCACGTGGACCCCCGCGGGCACCGCCACCTATACAAAGGTCACGGGCCGCGACGGCTCCGGCGCCGCCCAGATCGCCACCTCGACGCAGGGCAGCCGCGGCTTCCTGGTGCAGGACGTAGCGATCCCGGCGGGCTCCGAATCGATCGACCTCTCCTTCTGGCAGAAGAAGGGCACCGTCACCGGTACTGGCAAGGCCGGCGTCCGAGTGACCTTCACCGGTGGCACCGCGCAGTTCTTCGGACTCGACGCCGCCCCGGACTGGCGCAAGGTGGCCACCACGCTGCCCGTCCCGGCAGGCGTGACGAACGTCCGCATCGAGCCGATGCTCGACTACATGCAGGGCACCATGAGCCTTGACGACGTCGACGTCCAAGTGGACGGACCCTTCACCAACCTCGCGGTCAACGCAGGCTTCGAAGCCTTCACCCTCGCCAACCCGGACAGCTGGGGCCGCTGGCTCGCTGCCGGCACTGGAACCGTTGCCAAGGCTGCGGGCATGGAGAACCTCAACGCCGCCTCCATCACCACCGACACCACAGCCAGCCGGCTCGCCCTGACACAGGACATCACCCTCCCGGCTGGCGGCGGCACTTACGTGGTGGACTTCGCCTCCAAGATCGACACCATCAGCGGCACCGGCAAGGCAGGCATCCGGGTTGACGTGCTGGACGGCTCCAAGGGCACCGCGTTCTACGGACGCAACACCCCGACGGCCGGCTGGGAGCGCACCCGCGGGGCGATCGTCGTGCCCGCCGACGCCACCAGGATCCGCGTCCACGCGTTCAACGACGGCGTGAAGGCCACGGCCCTCTACGACGACATCCAGGTCACCAAGTCCACCGGCGACATGGAACTCAGCACGTCCCTGACGGCCTCCAACGACATCAGCGTCGCCTGGACCAAGCCGACGGCCACCAACATCGCCACGTACGACCTCCACCGCGCAGAAGGCGCAGCTCCGACGGGTACGGCTGCAGACCGCGTCCGCACCCTGCCCTCCACGCTCCTGAAGGCTTCGGACCAGGAATGGCTCCCGGGCAAGACCTACAACTACCTCGTGATCGGCCGCGACGCCGCCGGTGCCGAGGTTGTCCGCAGCTCCGTCGGACAGGCCACGGCACCCGCCACGGACACCACGGCCACGTCCGTCCTGTCCATCGCAGCGAACGGCACCACGGACCACATCGGCTGGCGCGCAGCAGCTTCGGCAACGCTCCCGCTCAAGGTGGTCGGTTCGACGTCGGCCATCACCCCGGCGAACGCCGCATCGGCGACCGTCCTGGTATCCGGACTAGGACGCCTCGGCGGGCTGGACCAGGCCGGCGCTGCATACGTCGGCCTCGTGGACGCCTCGGGAACGCTCATTGCCACAGCTTCCCGACAGGACCTGCCGCACCCGCGCATCGGCCTGAACACCGACGTGCTGGCCAAGATCAACCGCCTCATCGCCAACCCGGGAACGCCCCAGGACGCCTGGAATACGGTCAAGGCACGCGTTGATGCAGGCTCCGCGACCTACGGCTACTCGATCGACCGCTACGCGCGCGAAGCAGCGTTCGTCTACCAGGTCACCCAGGACCCGTCCTACGCAACCATCGCCTACGACGCCTTCGTCCAGTCAGCAGCGGCGACGCCGTTCGAGGCCGAGCAGGAACTGAACACCGCCAACCCGGTGTCCTCCCTGGCCCTGGTCTACGACTGGGCTTCCCCGGCCTGGACCGCCGCGCAGAAGGCCTACGCACACGACTACTTCGAACGGACCGCAGTGTTCTTCGAGCACGTCAAGCACCCGAACGTCGTCGGAACCGACAAGGCCAGCAACTGGGTGGGCGTCATCCGCGGCGCCGAACTGGCACAGCACCTCGCGTTGCGCGGCGAAGGCACCTACGGCTGGCGTGACGCGCGCATCGCCCGGATCTCGGACCAGCTGCGCCAGCACCTCGACGCCGCCCACACGGACGGCGGCTGGTTCCAGGAAGGCCTGGACTACCTCGACTACACCAACATGATCTCCGTCCCGGGCATCACCGGCAGCTTCGACGCCGGCATCGACACCCTGCGCGCCTCATGGGAACGTCCGAACACGGCCAACATGCTCCTGCACACCACGGGCTTCCGCGAACCGACCCATAAGCTCCAGTGGGGTGTGGGCTACGACGCCGGCAGCGCGAGCTTCCCGCTGTACCTGGGTCGCGCCAAGGCAGGGGAACTCGCCCCGATGATCGAGATGTTCGAGCGCACCCAGGGCCACCGTTCATCGCTGGACAAGTGGTACACCCCGGGCTACATCACCCAGGCGTTCATCGACTGGCCCGAGTCCTACCCGGCCGGCCAGGGCTAGGACCCCGCCAAGGTGTACCCGGCGATCATGGACGCCAAGTCCGGCTCCTCCACGTTCCGCAACCGCCTCGTGGACAAGGACGACGTCCTGCTCCAGCTCAACAACAGCAACCACAAGCACACTGGCTGGAACGGCTTCGAAACCTTCGGCCTGAGCATGATGAGCCACGACACCACGTGGGCAGGCCAGCCGGGCAAGGACCAGGCGAACGCCGCCAAGTACTCCCGCGTGCTGATCGACGGCAAGACCACCCAGACGCAGGGCCAGGGCACCACACTCGCGTCCAACGCCTATGCAGGCCAGGGCGGCGGCTACGTCAAGTACAACGGCGCAGCCAACGTTGGCGTCGCAACGGCTACCCGCGAGGCGGCCGTGGACATGAAGGACCGCGGCGACGTGGACTCCCTCATCGCCATCCGCGACACCTTCGGCGACGCTGCCTCGCACGAGTGGAAGTGGCAGCTTGCCCCGCAGGCCGGCGTCACGCTGCAGACCGAAATGGTGGGCACCACGCTCCAGTTCACCGTCCAGAACGGCGATTCCTGGATGCGCGGCTGGGTCCTCAACGCCACTGATGTCACCGCCAGCACCGCCAACGGCGTCCTGTCCTTCGCACGGACCGGCACCGGCACCACGATCGACGTCGTTATGACGGTAGGCCGCTCGGCAACCCTGCCGTCCGCCAACGTCAGCGGCTCACAGGTCAGCGTGGCCGGAACCACCGTGGACCTCGCCAACCTGGCTGGCTACACGGCTCCATAGCTGCGGATGGGCAGGCCGGCGCCTAGCCCTTCGAACCCAGCAACCCCTTGAGGACGTCCACGGGGCCGGTCAGCAGACCGGTCCCGTTGGCGTCTGCAGGACGATCTGCGGGCGACTTCGGTGCGGGTGCCGGTGCCGGACCTTCGCCGGACTGGTGGGCCCGGACGCCACCAGGCTCAACAACGGACCCGCCATGGGTTCCGGGTTCCCGGACGTCTTTTGGCCCGGCTTCCCCGGACTGTGCGGGATGCACTGGAGCTGAGCTCCCGGCGTCCTTGCCAGCGGTGTCCTGGCCAAGACTGTCCGTCGCAACACCCTTCTGTGCACCCTGGAGTGCACCGGCACCGCTCCCGGCGTCTTCGGAACCTGGCGTGGCGTCCTGCGTTCCTGCCTTGATCCGGATGTCCGTTCCCGGCTGGCCCTGCCGCTGTGTGGTTGATTCCGTGGAATCCGTACCGGACAGCAGGGTTGGGTCAAGTCCCAGGTCAAGGTCCACAATCCCGGCTGTTATCTCGCCCTTGGCAACGGAGTTGCCCTTGGATACCAGCTTTTCAAGAGTCCTGTCGAGGACCTCACCCAGGCCCGCCGCGTCAGCGTCAGGCTGCTGTGGTGCGGTCAGCTGGGTTTGGAGCTTGAAGTCCGGCGTAAGGCTTGGGAACGCGAGGATCAGTTCCTGTTTGGCCTTCAGCTGCGCCCCGGGTGCCGGCTGGCCCAAAGCGTGACCGGGCGTGGATGCAGCGGGGCCCTGTTTGCCGGAATGACCATTCTGCAAAGTGGACGGTCCTGGCCTGGCGGCGGCAGACGCCGCGTGGGCTGGTGCTGCCTTGGACCGCTTGCTGGCGGCGTCAGCTGCCGGAGGCACCGCGACGGAGGGAGCCGCTTCCCGTTGTTCAGCCCGGAATGCATCCGGTTCCGCCGCGTCGGAGGGCGAAGCGTCCGAAGACGCGGGCTCCCCTACGGACTGCCCCTGGCCTTCGGCCAAGCTTCCCGGGGTTTCCCACCACCACACCCAGCTTCCGCCGGGTTCGCCAACAATGCTGCGGTACAGGTGATGGGCGGCATCCGGGTTGCTGGCGGCAACACCCGTAACTCCCAGGCCCATGCCCGCCAGGACGGCGATTCCTATCGCGGCGGGGCGGTGCTTCTGCAGCCACCGCTGCCAGCTCGCGGCAGTGTGCGGGCGCGCCATCAGCGCCGCCAGTTCCAGTCCGGGAGAAGGGGCTGGAACCGATGCCATGGCCGCCAGCGGAGTGAGCAGGTTCCGGAGGCCGGCGTCATCTGCCAGGCCTTCCTGGGTGAGGAGCTCGTCAAGCGCCTGCAGGGGGTCGGTGTTCAAAGGGCTCATGGCGTGACGTAATCCTTTACTGCAGCCTGCTCACGGAGCTTTTCCAGCGCGCGCCGTTGCAGCTGTTTCACCGCTCCCTGCGATTTCCCCATGATTTCCGCGGTCTGCTCCACAGACAATCCAGCGACGATCCGCAGGGTCAGCACTTCGCGTTGGTCATCAAGGAGGACCTGCATCAGTTGGGCAACCTCGGCGGGAATAAGGCCGGCCATGGCCACGGCTTCGGCGGATGCTGCCTCGCGCTTGTCACGTTCGACGTCGAATGCTACTTGCAGCGGCCTGCGCTGCTGGCGGCGGTGGTCATCCACCATACGCGCGTGAGCCACGGAAAAAATGAAGGTACGCAGGCCGTGCACTCCACCGGAGATCCCCTCGATGCGGGGGATGACGGTGAGAAAGACTTCCTGCATAAGGGCCTCGGGATCTTCCACTCCCCGGGCTGCGAGATAGCCCAGCACCTGGGATGCAAAACTGCGATATACCAGTTCAAAGAGTCGGGGATCCCTGGCGTTCGACTCCCGGAGGACGTCGTCCGTCAATACTTCAGCCATGGGCGCCTGCCCAACGTTTGACGGACACAGCGCCGGACGGAATGGGGATGCCGGCAGAAAAGGGGGAAGGGCCAGGCTGGAATGTGATGGGGGACAGATTCCAGCCCGGCCTTTCACACACGTAATCGCCGGGCAGGTGCCGGGGGTTACGCGGTTCCGGAACTTTTTTTAAAAGTTTTTCGGGAGCGGCTGTTCCACGCCTCAGGAGCCGGGCGTTCAACCCGCCCTGAAACCGAAAATCGACCATGACTCCCCCACGCACCAACCTGTTTTGTTGGCTCCATGCTACAGCCCACACCCTTGCCGGACGACGACGGCGGGCCACCCTCGCTGGGATGGCCCGCCGTCGTTCGGGGTTCTGCAGGGAACCGGAAATCAGTCGTTGATGAGGTCGTTGATCACAACTGTCTGATCGCGGTCCGGTCCCACACCGATTGCGGAGAAACGGGTGCCGGACAGCTTTTCAAGCGCCAGCACGTAGTTGCGGGCGTTCTCCGGCAGGTCCGCGAGGGTGCGCGCGCCGCTGATGTCTTCGGTCCAGCCCGGGAAGTACTCGAAGATCGGCTTCGCGTGGTGGAAGTCCGTCTGCGTCATGGGCATTTCGTCGTGCCGGACGCCGTCTACGTCATACGCCACGCACACAGGGATCTGTTCGATGCCCGTGAGCACGTCCAGCTTGGTGACGAAGTAGTCAGTGAAGCCGTTGACGCGGGAAGCGTGGCGGGCCAGGACGGCGTCGTACCAGCCGCAACGGCGGGGGCGGCCGGTGTTCACGCCGAACTCGCCACCGGTTTTCTGCAGGTACAGGCCCATGTCATCGAAGAGTTCGGTGGGGAACGGGCCGGCTCCCACACGCGTGGTGTACGCCTTGATGATGCCGATGGAACGCGAGATGCGGGTGGGGCCGATGCCCGATCCCACCGAGGCGCCGCCGGCCGTGGGGTTCGACGACGTCACGAACGGGTAGGTGCCGTGGTCCACGTCCAGGAACGTGGCCTGCCCGCCTTCCATCAGGACCACCTTGCCCTGGTCCAGTGCTTCATTCAGCACAAAGGTGCTGTCAATGACCAGCGGGCGGAGGCGCTCGGCGAAGGAGAGGAAGTAGCTGACAATCTCCTCTACCTCGATGTCCCGGCGGTTGTAGACCTTGACCAGGAGTTCGTTCTTCTGGCGCAGCGAACCTTCCACCTTCTGGCGGAGGATGGATTCGTCGAAGACGTCCTGCACGCGGATGCCAAGGCGGGCCACCTTGTCCATGTAGGCGGGGCCAATGCCGCGGCCGGTGGTGCCGATGGCGCGGCTGCCAAGGAAACGCTCGGTGACCTTGTCCAGCACCTGGTGGTACGGGGCCACCAGGTGGGCGTTGGCGGAGATCCGCAGCTTGGAGGTGTCCGCGCCGCGGGCCTCAAGGCCGTCGATTTCCTGGAACAGGGCCTCCAGGTTCACCACGCAGCCGTTGCCGATAATGGGGACGGCGTTGGGGCTGAGGATGCCGGCCGGAAGGAGCTTCAGCTCATACTTCTCACCGCCTACGACGACGGTGTGCCCGGCGTTGTTGCCACCGTTGGGCTTAACCACGTAATCCACACGGTGCCCGAGCAGGTCAGTGGCTTTGCCTTTTCCTTCGTCGCCCCATTGGGCCCCGACGATCACGATTGCTGGCATGGGATCCTCCCCCATTCGTTTCGGGCCGGACCAAGATGATGCGGCGCCGTACATGAGAATGCCCCGGCTGGACTGGCTGCCGCCGGCCCGCGAGGAGCACAGCGATGCAAGAGTTCCGGGGCTCTTACCACCCAAGTTTAGCCGATCCGGGACTTTCCCCAGTCGCGGGCACGCGGCAGCTCCCTGGATCCGTCAGGGAACTGCCGCGGTCCGCCATTCAACAGCAGGTGCTGCTACTCGCCGTCGGCTTCCTCACCCGGACGGGAGGTCTGGGTGGCGAGGGTATCCCAGAAGGAGGTGTCGGCGTCGGCAATTGAACCGTCAGCAATGGCGGCGGCCGTGGAGGTCAGCGTGGTGACCGTCTGCTTGACCAGGTAGCCGTTGCTGCGCAGCCCCAGGGCGTAGCCGTCCAGGTAGTGGTCCGACATACCGCGCATTTCGAACAACAGCGTGGCAATGCCGTACTCGACGGCGATGCCGTTGCGGCTGATGGTCTCAGCGCTGCCGCCGGAGTACTTGCCCAGGTGGCCCCAGCCGGTTGAATCGACGTTGTTGAACACCACTGCGCCCAACTGCTTGGACTTCTCGACGACGGCGGGGTCCGCATTGGGGGTGGTGGGGTACAGGATGGAGCCGGAGACCAGCTCGCCGTCACGCTCGCTGCGGGTTCCCTGGTGGTGGAGGTCGATCATGTAATCGATCGGGTATTTGCGCATCACATTGTTGTGCAGCGCCTGGGTTTCCGGCTGGATCTTGTCCACGTGGTCCCTGTTGAGGTCCACTTCCTCGGCGTTGTACCTGGTGAGGTGCCTGTCCCCCTTGGCCACGTAATCATCCAGCGGGAAGTTCACATCACCCATGGCGCCGTCAGCGTTGAGCATGGGAACCACCAGGATGTTCACGCCATCCAGGATGCCTCCGGACTTGGCCGTTCCCAGGTGCTTGATGAACTCCATGGCACCCTCAGTGGTGAGCTGCTCGTTGCCGTGCTGCTGGGTCAGGTACAGGATGGTGGGCTTGGCCGGGTCCGAGATGTACTTCACCAGGTGGATGTCCCGGCCCTTGACGGTCTGGCCAATGACTTCCAGTTCCATGGCGGACTGGCGTGCGTCCTGGTCCTTGAGGAAGGACACCATCTGGTCATAGGTGGCCAGCTTGGAGGTAGTGATCTGGCCGTTGCCGTCGTAGTTGGGGCCCTCGCCCACTGCGTTCGCCGCGGGCAGGGGTGCTGCCACCACGGCCAGCGCCAATGCTCCGGTTGCTGCCAGGGTCCTGAATGTTGCCAGTGGTTTTCTCACAGTGCGTGCCTCTTTCGAATTCCTCTAGTACCTGCCTCGGGAGCACAGCCGGGCTTCACACGTGCCGGCTGTCACACCAGCCAAGCAAGCTGGACATAACCTGTCAATGGCCTTGACAAATGCTGGAACGCTACCTGGGTACCCGGGCTTGCTAAACTGGAGGCGGCTGACTTGGAATCGGCCCACACCTTTTACACCACTCGGATCTGCCGTGCCATGGCGCACCCTTTTCTGCGTGCATTAACGCCAACCGCAGGAGAGCAAGCCCTACATGACAGCCCTGGCACCAGAATCACTCCGAGATCAACTGATAAACCGCCGCTACGAACCGTCGGTGGCAGCCATCAACGAACTGTGCGATTCCCTCCAAGGCACCAAGCCGGACACCGTAGTCCCTTACGTAGACCCCATCCACGACGTTGACCAGTGCCGCATCATCAGCCTGTACTCCAACATCGGGGAAGCAGACGCCTCCGGGTTCATCACCCCCGGCGACGACGGCGCAGTCGAACGCATGGCCGGCATCCAGTGGAAGCTGGGCATGCGCCCCGAGTACGTTATGCCGTGGAACGTCCACCCGTGGCACACGCCCGGCGAGGCCAACGGCAAGTTCACGCCGGACCAGATCTCCGCCGGACTCAAGCCCCTGTTGAAGTTCCTTGCACTGGTTCCGCGGGCGTCAGTGATCGTCGCCCACGGAACCGAAGCCAACAGGCTGGCCAACCTGCTGCTCAAGACCGAAGTCCCGCTGCTCTGGCGCCGTGGCCTCAAAACCTACAAGGTCCGCTCCCTCAGCGGCCGCGCCTTCGCAGGCAGCGCCGCCCGCCAGGAACAGTACATCGAAGACATGCACGTCGCCTACGCCGACGCCATGGCCCGGACAGGCCTGACGCCGGCATAGGTTGAGCCTGCCGGCGGCCGGTGGTTGAGCCTGTCGAAACCCCCGGAGGGATCTCGACAGGCTCGATCACCGGATACAGGCTCGATCACCGGCTAGGTCAGCAGGTCCTTCAGTTCGTCCTGGATCAACGAGGCGCCTGTGGGGCCGAGACCCAGGAACCAGGTGTCGTCGCTGACGGCCTTGGCGTGGCCGGACTTCACTGCCTCAAGGCGCGGCCAAACAGCACCTTCAACAACGGAGGTTTCGCCGGTGGCAGAGGGCTCGCCGTAGCTGCTGTAGAAGATCCAGTCGGCGTCTGCCTCGCCGATGTTCTCGGCGGAAACCTCGGCAGCGAGCTCGTCGATGTCCTGGTTGGCCGGACGGGCAATGCCGGCGTCCTTCAGGATGACGCCGATCAGTGACTTGTTGGCGTAGAGACGGATCTTGCCGGGCATAAAGCGGACCAGGGATACCTTCTGGTCGTCCGGGACTGCGGCTTTCAGCTCGTCAGCCTTTTCCTGGTAGTCGTTGAGGGCGTCAATGGCCTTCGTTTCCTCCCCCAGGGATTCGCCAGCCAGCAGGAAGTTTTCCTTCCAGGGGAACCCGGGGCGAATGCTGAAGACCGTGGGGGCGATCTGGGAGAGCTGCGGGTAGAGCTTCTCGGCGCGCAGCTGGCTGCCGATGATGAGGTCCGGCTTGAGCGCCGCAATCGCTTCGAGGTTCAGGTCCTGGATGGTGCCCACGGTTTCGACGCCGGAAACCTTGTCTGCCAGGTAGCTGGGGATGGAGTTGGCGCCTTCCGTGGTGGGCATGCCAACCGGCTTAATGCCCAAGGAGATCACGGCATCCAGCTCGCCGGTGTCAAGGACAACCACGCGTTCGGGCTTCGCATCGATGGTGGTCTCGCCGGCGGCGTGCTTCACGACGCGCGGGAATTCGCCAGGTTCGGCGTCGCTGCCCAGCTTGGCGGTCTCGGCGTCGGCGGTGCTGAACTTGGATCCGCCCGTGGCGACTTCGGCGTTGCCTGCGGCGTTGGAGGAACCGCCTGAGCTGCCGCAGCCTGCCAGCATGCCAAGAACCACCAGGGCACCGGCGAGCTTCAGGCCTGCGGCTCGTCCGCGGGAATGGGTGCGGGTGCGTGCGGAGGCGTGCTCCGTCACTGAATCGTCAATTTTCACGAAGTAAGGATAACCTAATCATCAGTCGTGAATTCCTCCTGAGCTTTTCCGGTGCCCGTCCGGAAGGTCCCCAACCCGCGCCGGAGCACCTGATAGACATGCAACACGTGATGGCACCCACCCCTTCCGTTCCGCCTCCGGACGGGGCCGCCACTAAGCAAACCGCTGTTGAACCCCTGCCCGCATCCACCGGGGTGAAGCCTGGGGCCGTCCGCCGCGGAAAATGGCGGCTGCTCCTGCTCCTTGTTGCCCTTGTGGCCCTGGCAGGGGCGGCGCTGCTCAGCCTGGCAGTGGGCGCCAAGTCGATTCCGATGTCTTCCGTCATAGAAGCCTTCGTCAGTTACGCCGACACCGTTGACCACGCAATCGTCCTGGAGAACCGGCTCCCCCGGACCCTGCTGGGCATCGGCGCCGGGATGGCCCTGGGCTCGGCCGGCGCCCTGATCCAGGCCATCACGCGCAATCCCCTGGCAGATCCTGGCGTGCTGGGCGTCAACGCGGGAGCCACCTTTGCCATCGTTGTGGCCGTGGGCGTCTTCGGAGTCTCCAGCATCAGCGGCTACGTGTGGTTCGCCTTGGCTGGCGCCGTTCTGGCCGCCGCCGCGGTGTACCTGATCGGCAGCTCCGGCCGGAACATCGTGAACCCCGTCCGCATCACGCTCGCCGGAGTGGCCCTGGGAGCCGTGCTGACCGGAGTCTCCTCCGGCATGACCCTCCTGAAGCCCGAAGCCTTTGACCAGCTACGCTCCTGGAGCATCGGATCGCTGGACAGCCGGTCCATGGACAACATCGCGGTAGCGGCGCCGTTCATTCTTCTTGGCCTGCTGATCGCCGCATTCTGCACACGGGGCCTGAATGCTGTGTCGCTGGGCGACGAACTGGCCACCTCACTCGGAGTCAACGCCAACCGGGCCCGGATCCTGGGGCTGATCGCCATCACGCTCCTTAGCGGCGCCGCCACTGCCGCAGCAGGTCCCATTGGTTTCATCGGCCTGATGATTCCGCACGTGGCCCGCTGGCTGATCGGTCCTGACCAGCGCTGGATCATGGCCTTCACCATGGTCCTCTCCCCGTTGTTGCTGCTGCTATCAGATGTGCTGGGCAGGGTGGCGGTGCCCGGGGAACTGCAGGTAGGCATCGTCACCTCCTTCATTGGCGCACCCGTGCTGGTTGCGCTGGCCCGCCGTCGAAAGGCCAGTGGCCTGTGAGCGTCGATTTCGGGAAGTCCGCGTGGCAGCTGCGAACCGCCGGCGGGGCAGTCAGCCTCCGGATCAGCCGCCGCGCCGTCGCCGTCGGCATCCCGGTGGCCCTCCTGACCCTGGCGGTATCCGTGGTCGCACTGGCCACCGGCGAACTGGAGATCAGTGTTGGGCAGGTCCTGCGCGCGTTCACAGGAACCGCCGAGGGCATGGCCCAGACCGTGGTGATGGAATGGCGGCTGCCGCGGGTTCTGATGGCCGTACTGTTTGGCGCCGCCCTGGGCGTGAGCGGCGGGATTTTCCAGTCGCTCACCCGGAATCCGCTGGGCAGTCCGGACATCATCGGCTTCAACACCGGCGCGTACACAGGAGCCCTCCTGGTGATCCTGACAGTTGGCGGCGGCACCTTGCAGGTAGCCGGTGGCGCGTTGGTAGGTGGCCTGCTGACCGCACTCGCCGTTTACGTCCTCGCTTTCCGCCGCGGGATCCAGGGCTTCCGGCTGATCATCGTGGGCATCGGAGTCAGCGCCGTCCTGGCGTCCGTGAACCACTGGATCGTACTGCAGGCGGAGCTTGAAGTGGCCATGAGTGCCGCCGTCTGGGGAGCCGGGTCGCTGAACGGCATCAGTTGGGACCAGGCCTTGCCCGCGGCCGGTGTCATCGCCGTCGCCCTGGTTGCCACCACCTTTGTGGTGCTTTCCATGCGCACCCTGGCGCTGGGTGACGACGCCGCCCGGGCTTTGGGGGTGCGCGCCGAACCGGCGCGGATCGCCTTAGTGGTTCTCGGCGTCGGGCTTACCGCAGCGGTGACGGCAGCGGCCGGCCCCATCGCGTTCGTGTCACTGGCAGCGCCCCAGCTGGCACGGCGGATGACCGGCAGCGCGGGGATAGCCCTGCTGCCATCCGCGCTGGTGGGCGCACTGCTCCTGGCGGCCAGCGACCTCGCGGCACAACGGCTTTTTACACCCATCCAACTCCCCGTAGGCGTCGTCACCGTCTCCATTGGCGGGATCTACCTCATCTGGCTGCTGGCCAGGGAAGCGAGGAAATCGTGAGCGTCTCCACCAGGGCCCAGGCCCGGCTGCAGGCCCGCGGACTCAGTGCAGGGTATGACAGGAAGGTCATCAGCAAGGACCTTTCGCTCACCATCCCTGAAGGCGCCTTCACCGTGATCGTAGGGCCCAACGCCTGCGGAAAGTCCACGCTCCTGAAAACCCTCGCGCGGTTAATCAAGCCGCATGCCGGTGAAGTGGTGCTGGATGGCCGGTCCATCTCCGCCATCCCCGCGAAGGAGCTGGCCAGGACGCTGGGCCTGCTGCCGCAATCGTCCATCGCCCCGGACGGCATTACAGTGGCCGAGCTCGTGGCCCGGGGCCGCTACCCCCACCAGAAACTCCTCCGGCAGTGGAGCCAGGCCGACGAAGCCGCCGTCTCCGAGGCCATGTCCATGACCGGCGTAACGCCGCTCTCCGGAACCCTGGTGGACGAACTCTCCGGCGGTCAGCGCCAGCGCGTATGGGTGGCCATGGTCCTGGCCCAGGAAACGCCGCTGCTCCTGCTGGATGAACCCACCACCTTCCTGGACATTGCCCACCAGATCGAACTGCTGGAACTCTTCCGCGAACTCAACCGCGAACGGGGCTACACCCTCGTGGCAGTCCTGCACGACCTCAACCATGCCAGCCGATACGCGGACAACATCGTGGCCATGAAAGACGGCAAGGTGGTGGCGGAAGGCGCCCCCGCCGAGGTCATCACCGAAGAACTGGTGGAGGAAGTCTTCGCGCTGCCGTGCCGCGTGATCGAGGATCCCGTCTCCCGGACGCCACTGGTCATCCCGCTGGGCCGGCCCTCACACGCCGAGATGGCCGGGTAGGGATCTCGACAAGCTCGATCACCGGGGTACAGGCTAGATCACCGAGGTACCGGCTCGATCACCGGGGATCGGTGGTTGAGCCTGTTGACACCGGGTGCCTACCCTTGCCCCGCCGTGGAGCCTAGGATCGGCTGTATGGACAAAGACGCCAGTGTGCACCAGACCGAACTGTTGCCCAGCAACGAATGCTGGAACTTCCTCAGGCAGGTTTCCGTCGGCCGCCTCGCAGTGTGGCGCGGCGACGCGCCTGACATCTTTCCCATCAACTACACGGTGGACCACGGCACCATCGTTTTCCGGACAGGGGCGGGAGCCAAACTACAAGCGGCGCTGGGCGATTTCCCCGTCGCCATGGAGGCGGACGGCGTCAACCAGGACAACGGTCTGGCGTGGAGTGTAGTGGTTCGCGGCGCAGCACAGCTTCTCAGCAGCACCGACGACATCCTCAGTACCTTCTCACTCCCCCTCTTCCCTTGGGAACCGGGAACCAAGGACCACTTCGTGCGGATCGTTCCGACGTCCATCTCCGGACGCAGGTTCATTGTGGCGCCGCCCAGCATCTGGTGGACCCAAGGCCAAGGCAATAAGCCCGCCGCCATGGAATAGGTTGATCTCGACAGGCTCGATCACCGGGGATCGGTGGTTGAGCCTGTCGAAACCCCTGTGGTGTACGACGACGGGAGGCCACCTTTCTTTCGAAAAGGTGACCTCCCGCCGTCGTGCTTCAGCCCAAACAGTTACCGGGCTTCGATTGCTGCCTTGGCTGTGGGATCCGAATCCTTGAGGAATTTCTCGATCCGCTCCGGTTCCTCGGCCTCGTTGATGGCTGCGGAGGCGCGGCCCAGCGAGTAGAGCGCACGGAGGAACCCGCGGTTGGGTTCGTGCTCCCACGGGATGGGACCAACGCCGCGCCAGCCGTTGCGGCGCAGCGAGTCCAGGCCGCGGTGGTAGCCCACCCGGGCATAGGCATAGGAATCGATGGTGCGGCCTTCCGCCCAGGCTTCCTCGGCCAGGACGGCCCAGAGCAGCGAGGACGTGGGGTGTTTCTCCACCAGGTCCAGCGCTTCCTGGCCGGCCTCCAGCTGCTCGTAGACCTCGGTCTCGGCGGGCAGCAGGGTGGGCTCGGGGCCCATCAGGTTCTTGCGGAACTCGTCAGACATTCCTAGAAGGTCTTTCCGGCCGAGCCGAGCTGCTTGGTGGCTTCGACTACGCGTGCGGCCAGTCCGGCTTCGGCTGCTGCGCCCCAGACGCGGGGATCGTAGGTCTTCTTGTTGCCGACCTCGCCGTCAACCTTCAGGACGCCGTCGTAGTTCTTGAACATGTGGTCCGCCACGGGACGCGTGTAGGCGTACTGGGTGTCGGTGTCGATGTTCATCTTGATGGTGCCGTAGGAAACGGCGTCAGCGATTTCCTGGTCCGACGAGCCGGAACCGCCGTGGAAGACAAGGTCAAACGGGCTGTCCTTGCCGATCTTCGCGCCCACCTGGGCCTGGATGTCCTTGAGGATCTCCGGGCGCAGCTTCACGCCACCGGGCTTGTACACGCCGTGCACGTTACCGAAGGTCAGCGCGGTGATGTAGCGGCCGTTCTCGCCGGCGCCCAGGGCATCAACAGTGGCCAGGGCGTCCTCAACGGTGGTGTAAAGCTTGTCGTTGATTTCGTTCTCCACGCCGTCTTCCTCGCCACCAACAGTGCCGATTTCAACTTCGAGGATGATCTTCGCCGCAGCAGTACGGGCCAGCAGCTCGCGGGCGATCCGGAGGTTTTCCTGCAGGGTCTCCGCGGAACCGTCCCACATGTGCGAGTTGAACAGCGGGTTCCGGCCGGCCTTGACCTCGGCCTCCGAGGCAGCCAGCAGCGGCAGGACGAAGCCGTCCAGCTTGTCCTTGGGGCAGTGGTCCGTGTGCAGCGCGATGTTGACGCCGTAGTTCTTGGCCACCTCGCGGGCGAACGCAGCGAAGCCCAGCGAACCGGCAACCATGTCCTTCGTCGAAGCGCCGGACCAGTACGCGGCACCGCCGGTGGAGACCTGGATGATGCCGTCAGACTCGGCCTCAGCGAAGCCCCTGAGTGCAGCGTTCAGCGTCTGCGAGGACGTCACGTTGACAGCCGGGAACGCGAAGCCGCCCGCCTTCGCACGGTCGATCATCTCGGAGTAAATCTCTGGGGTTGCAATGGGCATGCTGACTCCTAAAGTGAATTTCGTCTGCGGGTGTTGTTGACCCTGGAGTGGACCTCGTCGGCTAGCAACCATCCTAGTCATTTCCACGCCGGGTGTGCGGTGGGTTACGCCCGGCGCCCCTCCACCCGTGCGCCGAGGTGGCACTTCGCGGCAGTCCCACGCCCCGGGATTGCCGCGAAGTGTCATCTCGTGCACCATCCCCGCGACTGCAACGCTGCGCGGACCTTACTGACGACGGCGGGACGTTCCCCCTGCAGGTCGAATTTCGAAACACGCACCTCAAGCCAGCCGAGGGCAGTTGTGAGATCAGCGCGCCGGATGTCGCGCAGGTGCTGCTCACCGTCCGCGTGATGGACGCCTTCGTACTGGATGGAGATGCGTTGGGCGGTGTATGCGCCGTCCGGCCAGACAACTGCCCGGCCGTTCGGATCCCGCAGCGCATAGTTCAGCTCCGGCTCTGGCAACCCGGCACGGACCAGAGTCAGGCGCATCCGGGTTTCCTGCTGGGAGTCTGAGCCCACCCGGATGTCCTCGAGCGCCGCCCGCGCGGACCTGATGCCCCTTGTGCCTGGATGCCGCGCCACCATTGCCGCCAGGTCCTCAGCGCTGCACAGCGCCTGACGCGGCTTGGGAAAATCGGGGCCGTGCTCACAAACCAGGGAGTCTCCCACCGCAGTGAGGTCATCCGGGCGGAGGATGGACGCCAGGTCCAGCCATGTCCGCGCAGGCGAGGTGAGCCGGACGCCGTCGAACTCCACCACCTCATCCGGCTGCAGCGTGAGCAAATGGCCCACCACGTTGGCGCGGCGCGGCATGCTGAACCCCCTCCTGCGGGCGACGTGCACCCGCCAATCCTCCTCGGCCCAGCCCGGCAGTGGAACGCCAAAGAGGCGGGCAGCCGATCCAAAGGACAGGACCGAAGCATCATCCAGATCGGTGTACGCACGCAATGCCGCTGCTCCTGTGGCCTCCGAACCCAGATACATGCGGATTCCTCGTGACACCGTGGCCAGGTCCCGCGCGGCCGTCCGCGTCCTGCTGACTCCGGCCTTGTCCGAGGCCCGGAGTGAGAAGGATCCCTGGATCAGGTGTTCGGGTAGGGGTGCCCTGCGCATGGTCCATTGTGGCCGCCCACGGAACCCGAAAATGAGTTATCCACAGGCAAGCGGCCAAACCCTGCGTCGAGATGGCACTTCACGGCAGTCGAGGGGCGCAACACTGCCGCGAAGTGCCATCTCGGCAGGGAGCTACACGTGCTGGTTGAACACGTGCCGGCGGACCCAGGCGTGCATGGCAATGGCTGCAGCGGAGGCGGCGTTGATGGACCGGGTGGAGCCGAACTGCTCAATGGACAACGTGGCCAGCGCGGCCTCGTGGACCTCCGGCGTCAGGCCCGGGCCTTCCTGGCCGAAGACCAACACGCAGTCCCGGGGCAGGTCATAGGTCTCGAGCGGCACTGAGTCCGGGAAGATGTCGATCCCGATGATCGCCAGGCCCTCGCCCTGCGCCCACTCCACGAACGCATCAACGGTGGGGTGGTGGCGGACGTGCTGGTAGCGGTCCGTGACCATGGCGCCGCGGCGGTTCCAGCGGCGCCGGCCGATGATGTGGACTTCCTTGGCCAGGAATGCGTTGGCCGTGCGCACCACGGTTCCGATGTTGAGGTCGTGCTGCCAGTTCTCAATCGCGATGTGGAAGTTGTGCCGCTTCGAATCCAGGTCTGCCACGATGGCGTCGTGCTTCCAGTAACGGTATTTGTCCACCACGTTGCGCCGGTCCCCCGCTGCCAGGAGCTCCGGATCCCAGTGGTCGCCGTCGGGCAGTTCGCCCTCCCAGGGACCAACGCCCACTTCCGGCTGCGGCGCTTCCTCGATACCTGCTTCCGGTGCTGCGTTTGCGTCGGTTGGAGTCCCGGGTGTCTGATTCACCCCTCAACACTAGATGATTAAGTCCTATTGGATTTAGTGGTCGTAGGCGATTAGGGAGCGTTTGCGGGGCGCGTCGATTCGCCAGTTGTGCCAGATGCCGGCTGCGAGGGCCAGGAGTCGTGCAGCGACGCGTGCTTTGACGCCTTCAAGGGTGCGCCCGCCGTGGTTTTCGAGGGTGAGTTGGCCTTTGAGGGTGTCGAAGACTGATTCGATCCATTGGCGGATGCCGCCGAGTTTGCCGAAGCGTGGCTTTTCGTCTTTGCGGTCGGGTCTGATGAGGTGGGCGCCGAGGTCGTCGGTGATGAATCGTTCGAAGTCTTTGCCGGCGAAGCCTTTGTCGCCCAGGATGACCTGGCCGGCGTGGACGAGGTGATGGTCTTTTTCCAGCAGGGCCTGAGTGACTTCGCGTTCTCCGATTTTCGGGTTTGCCAGGCCCCAGATGACCGGCATTCCTTCAGGGGTGCTGATCAGGTACAGGCGGAAGCCCCAGAAGTAGCGGGAGTGCGACGCGCAGTAGCCGTAGCCCGCGTGCCCGGCAAGGTCGGAGCGTTTGACGGTTTCCCGTGACATTCCGCAGGGCAGTGGGGTGGAATCGACCAGTCGGAGCACGTCGTGCCAGGACGGGGTGTCCTTGGCCAGGGCTGTGATGGTCGCGGAGATCAGCGTCCCGGCGGCCCGGAGGCGTTTGTTGTAGCCGGACTGTTGCGGGATGCCCGGGAACATCCCCGTCAGGTGGGTCCGGGCGTATCGGATCCATCTGGTTTCGGAGGAGTATCCGAGCAGTTGCTGTGCCACCGCCAGGCAGAGCAGCTCGGCATCGGAGAGCCCGGGCTTGCGCCCGGGCCGCCGGTCCCGGGACACGCCAAGATCAGGGAGGACACGGTCGGTGAGAAGGGCATAGAGTGTGGTCAGGAGAGTGTCTAGTTCGGGGTTCACATACCGGGTTTAACACTCTCCGCCCTACTTTAAAAGGCTCCCCACCGTCCTACGCAATAGGAATTACTCATCTAGACTGGTCCGAGGTACATCCATCATCCCCGGAGGAAGTCATGGCAGAAGCTGACCAGGTAAAAACATCGGCAGCGGTTTACCGCAGCGGCCAGGAGATCGAATGCTGGCTGACGGACATGGACGGCGTCCTGGTCCACGAAAACCAGCCCGTTCCCGGCGCCGCAGACCTGATCCAGCGCTGGGTGGATACCTCCAGGCGCTTCCTGGTCCTCACCAACAACTCCATCTTCACCCCGCGCGACCTCGCCGCCCGCCTGAAGGCATCCGGCCTGGAAATCCCCGAAGAGAACATCTGGACGTCAGCCCTGGCCACCGCACAGTTCCTCAAGGACCAGGTGCACGGGTCCGGTTCCGGCAACCGTGCCTACACCATCGGTGAAGCAGGACTCACGACGGCGTTGCATGAGGCAGGCTTTATCCTCACGGACCAGAACCCGGACTTTGTTGTGCTTGGCGAAACCCGCACGTATTCCTTTGAGGCCATCACCATGGCGATCAGGCTGATCCTCGCCGGTGCCCGGTTCATCGCCACCAACCCGGACGCCACGGGCCCTTCCAAGGACGGCCCCATGCCGGCTACCGGTGCCATTGCCGCGCTGATCACCAAGGCAACAGGCCGCGAACCATACATTGTGGGCAAGCCCAACCCCATGATGTTCCGCTCCGCCATGAACCAGATCGACGCCCATTCGGAGACCACCGCCATGATCGGGGACCGGATGGACACGGACATCGTGGCGGGTATGGAAGCCGGCCTGCACACGGTGCTGGTCCTCACCGGCATCACCCGGCGGGAGGACATCAACTCGTTCCCGTTCCGGCCCAACCAGGTGCTGGATTCGGTGGCGGACCTGAAGAGCCAGGTCTAGTAGATCGTTACCCGCGAGCCGCCACCGGGCAGCGGAAAGAGCCTGTCCTGCAGTTCAACCACCAGCGGGCGGTAGACGAACGGGTTCCAGCCGGGGCTGGCGTGGGCCGGCCGGGCGCCGTCGGTCCGCAGGTCCATGGTTTCGAAGTTGTCGGCGAACACCGTTTGCCAACCTGCTTTTGCTGTTGCATACCGTACTGTCTGGTCCTGCGGATTACCGATGAATGCCATGCGGGTGTTTCCCAGTTTTCCCGCATACTTGAGGGCGGAAAAGTGGTAGATGTAGGCCGATTCGGTTTGGATCAGCACGCTGGACGGCGCCAGCGGGGACAGTTGCGCCAGGGTCTGGTCCAGGATCTGCCGCCAGGTGCGCTCGTCCTTGTGGACGATCCGCTCCCCCAGTTCGTAGCTCCCCCGCACCACGCTGGGCACCCTGAAGCCTGATTCGTAAAGGAACACCACGCCGTCGAACCAGCTTTGGTCAAGGACGTCGGTTCGGCTGTGGGGCGAGGAATCCAGCAGGATGAACGCAACCTCAACACCGTGGAGTTCGCGCAGGCGCGCCGCAACCTGCGTTGCCACCATGCCGCCGAAGCTGTGGCCGTAGAAGTAGAGGGTGGTGAGCTTTTCCGCGCGGACGTATTCGATCACCGCGATCACCAGTTCATCAATGTCCAGGCCCAGGTTGGAATACCCGACGGCGGCAAGCCGGCCCCGGCGGTTAAGGGCACCGCGGAGGGAGTTCAGGATCCATTGTGCTTCTTCCCAGCTGGTCTTGTACCCGGGGAAGAGGAACCAACTGGCGTTGGGGTGGTACTCGTCTGCGAAGTCGTCGTTGACCGGCAGGATCTGGCTGGCGCGGCGCTGGTTCTGGACGTTGCGGGTGAAAAGCATGTCCGCGGCCAGTACGGAGGAGGCGGCGGTTCCGAGCAGGAATTTACGCCGGGAGAACCTGTCGAGGTCCCCGGCTTGGCGTAGCAGCCGGCCGGCCCAGGCGGCGTGTTCGGAACGGAAGTCCACTCCACTACCGTAATAGAGGGTCCCGGGCCGGGAAGATTCTTTGCGGGTGAGGTGTCAGGCTCCTGCGAACGAGGAGCCGGCCCGGAAGCGGCGATCAATTTCAAGGCAGATGGCGCCGTATGTGGCGAGGTGGTCCGCGGCGCGTGGATCATCTGCGTTTTCCAGGCGTGAGTAGGCTTTGTCGCTGGCTTTGAGCAGCTTGGCATCCGACCACGAGGACAGCGCTGCGGGATCGGGAAGGTTGTGGAAGCGGTTAAGGAAACGTGGGTGGACCATAGATACTCCAGACTGGATTCAACTATGGCCGGGTGCTCAACCTTGCTCAGCTTATAGGCGTGGTGGCCCGGAAACAACAAGGTCTCGCCTGCCCGGCGTGTTCAACCGGCGTGACTGTGTGTAGGCTCCTCGAAATGCGTGGCGGGCTGGGCACCTCCCACCCGGCTCACCAGGTTCTCGGCCAGGACGCGCAGCTTGGTGTTGCTGTTGCTCGCTGCCTGGCTGAGGATCTTGAAGGCTTCATCCTGGCTGCATCGGTTTTGCGCCATGAGGATGCCCAGGGCGAGGTCGATCGCGGTCCTGGACTTCATGCTGGCCCGCAGGTTCACTGCGTTGTCATTGTGAAGCGCAAACCGAACGGCAAGGCGCAGGGCCTGGGATACCTCGCGGGTGTACTCCCAGGCGCGTTTCCTGGCGGCATCGCCAAAAGCATTAGGGGCCACCGAATACAGGTTCAGCGCGGCTTTCGCTTCGCCCTGCAGGTCAAACGGCAGCGACAGTACCGACCTCAGGCCGTGCTTCGCCACCGCCAGGGCATAGTCCGGACCCCAGCGGTCTTCCTCCAGGAGATCAGGGACATACACCTCCTTCTGCTCCATGGCGGAGGTCAGGCAGGGACCCTGTGCCAGTGAGTACTGGATCTCGTCCACCTCGCGGGCCTTCTCGCTGCTCCAGCCGATGGTGGCTGCCTGCCTATCGCGCAGGAGCGTAATGCCACAGAGGACCTCGTTGCCGTCCGCGGAAGTAGCCTTCGCGGACAACTCCGCCAGCTCGTTGAGGAAATCCTCAAAGTCGGCGCTTTCCAGGATCAGGTTCTGGATCCTGTCCACCGGTGAGAGCTCCGGTTCAAGCGAGGCCATGCGTCCACCCCTTAGGCATACTGCGAAAAATACTCACCTGTAGAAGGTAAGAAAAGAATAGGTTGTCCGGCCGCCCCAGTCGAGCAGCAGGCTTACTAGCTCAGGCCCAGCTCGTCCTTGCCGAATGCGTAAAGGTACGGAACGCCGGTCTCGGCTTCGATCTTTTCCTTGGCGCCGGTGTCGCGGTCCACGATGACGGCCACAGCCACCACATTGCCGCCGGCGTTACGGACACCTTCGACGGCGGTCAGTGCGGATCCGCCCGTAGTGGATGTGTCTTCAAGGACTACAACGTTGCGGCCTTCAACAGAGGGGCCTTCAACCTGGCGGCCCATGCCGTAGGACTTCTGGGCCTTCCGGACCACAAACGCGTCAACCTTTCGGCCCGCGTCCACGGCCGCGTGCATCACCGCGGTTCCAACAGGGTCAGCACCCATGGTGAGTCCGCCCGCGCACTCAAAGCTGATGCCGGCGTCGTCAATCATCTTCAGCATGACCTCGCCCACCAGCTTGGAGGCCTCGTGGTGGAGGGTGATCCGGCGGAGGTCGATGTAGTAGTCAGCCTCGGCTCCGCTGGACAGCGTGACCTTGCCACGGACAACGGCCAGTTCCTTAATCAGCTCAAGCAGGCGGGCACGGGCAGCGGCAGGCGAAACACTGGGGGAAGTCATGCTGACAAGTTTATCCGGCTCGAGGCACCGGGCCGTCACCTGTTGAGCAGGGTTGACAGTCCTGACTAGTCTGGATTCCATGCGCGAACTCCAGGCCAGGATCATTGAAGAAATGGGCGTCCAGCCCCGGATCGACCCCGCCGGGGAGGTGCAGAAACGCGTCACCTTCCTTAAGGACTACCTCAAGGCCACCGGCACCAAGGGCTTTGTGCTGGGCATCTCCGGCGGGCTGGACTCCTCACTGGCCGGGAAACTGGCGCAGCTGGCCGTTGAAGAACTGGCCACTGAAGGAGTCGATGCCAACTTCGTCGCGGTCCGGCTGCCTTACGGCGTCCAGCATGACGAGGAAGACGCCCAGGCAGCCCTGGACTTCATCAAGCCCAAGACCGAGTGGACCTACAACGTCTCCCACGCCGTGGACGGCTTTGAAGAGGAGTTCGAGAAGACCACCGGCAGCCCCATCTCCGACTTCAACAGGGGCAACGTGAAAGCCCGGGCACGCATGATCGCCCAGTACGCGCTGGCCGGGGAACACAACTACCTGGTGATCGGCACCGATCACGGCGCAGAGTCCGTCACGGGGTTCTTCACCAAATTCGGCGACGGCGGCGCGGACATCCTGCCGCTGTTCGGCCTGAACAAGCGGCAGAACCGGATGCTTTTGGCAGAGCTGGGCGCCCCCGCGCGCGTCTGGGAAAAGGTGCCCACGGCGGACCTCCTGAACGACAACCCCGGCCGCACCGACGAGGACGAGCTGGGCCTCAGCTATGACCAGATCGATGACTACCTTGAAGGCCGGGAAGTCACCGAGGCCGCGGCTATGCTGATCGAGGAAAAGTACCTGCGCACCCGCCACAAGCGCACCGTGCCGGTCACCATCTTCGATACCTGGTGGAAGTAGTTACACAAACGCCGATTTACCGGTGACCGCCCGGCCCACAATCAGCGAGTTGATCTCGTAGCTGCCCTCATACGTGTAGAGGATTTCCGCGTCCCCGAACAGCTTCGCCATTTCATAATCGCTGCTGATGCCGTTGCCGCCCAGCAGGGACCTGCCCATGGCCACGGTGTCCCGGGCCAGCCGGGTGGTGGTGGCTTTGGCCATGGCCGCCTGCGCCATTTCCAGCAGGCCGTCCTCCTGGATCCGGGCGAGCTGGCTCATCAGGGCCAGTGACGCCGAGGCGTTCCCCACCATCTCGGAGAGCTGCTGCTGGATGAGCTGGAACCGGGCCAGCTCCCGGCCGAACTGCTGGCGTTCCAGCGCGTAGGACCTGGCGACGTCGAACGCGGCCAGCTGGATACCTGCCGCCTGCCAGCCCACCCAGGCCCGGGAGTCGCGGAGCAGCGAGTTGGCCGCGGAGAAGTCGGTGGCGCCGGGCAGCAGGTTGTCGCGGGGAATCCGGACCTCGTCCAGCACAATGTCCGCGTTCTGCATGATACGCAGGCCGATCTTGTTGCTGATTTTGGTGGCCTGGTAGCCGGGCCTGTCCGTCTCCACGATGAAGCCCTTGATCCTGCCGTCCGCTTCGTCACGGGCCCACACCAGCGCGAAGTCCGCGATGGTCCCGGCGCCGATCCAGCGCTTGGCGCCGTTGATCACCCACTCCGTTCCGTCCAGGCGCGCCGTGGTGGCCAGCCCTCCGGCAATGTCCGAGCCGTGGTCCGGTTCGGTGAGGGCGAAGGCCCCCAGTTGCGTGAAACCGGCCAGTCCCGGAAGCCAGCGCCGCTTCTGCTCGTCGGATCCGAGCTCGTTCACCATGCCGAGGATGAGTTCGTTGTGGATGCCCACCAGAGCGCTCAGGGACACGTCCGCCCGCGCGACTTCCACGTACATCAGGCCCTTGAACAGGGCCGAGGAGCCGTCAGTCTGTAGCCCGCCGAGTCCCGCGCCGGCCAGCAGTTTCAGCAGGTCCCAGGGGAATTCCTCGCGGTTCCAGTACGGGATGGAGGCCGCGCGCACCCGGGACTGCAGGAGCTCCCGGACCTCCAGGTACCGTTCGCGTTCCGCCGGCGCCAGGAGGTCAACGATGTGCATCAGGTCTGCGTCCGGAAACGGGACGGGGCCCTGGCCATGCACCCCGCCCCGGCCGCCCTGCAGTACCGCTGCTCCCCCGGTGTCACTTCCTTGTGGCTTCACGGGACATATCCCTTCTTCCAGACCATTGGATGTCCTAGTATATTCACAGAGTTCAGACGAAGTGATGGGGATCACCACGCGAAAGGCCTTCAATGTCAGTCACCGACGACTTCCGTTCCGCGCGCGACAGACTGCTGGCCATGCGGACCGACTACGGCCGGGCCCGCGAGGAATTCAGCTGGCCCCGGTTTGAGCATTTCAACTTCGCGCTGGACTGGTTCGACCAGATCGCAGCCAACCCCGCCACCGCTAACAACCCTGCGCTGGTGATCGTGGAACAGGACGGTTCCGCCACCCGCCGCACCTTCGCCCAACTGTCCGACGATTCCAACAGGCTGGCCAACTGGCTGCGCAGCGTGGGAGTCCGGCGCGGGGACCACATGATCCTGATGCTGGGAAACCAGGTGGAGCTGTGGGAATTTATGCTGGCGGGCATCAAGCTGGGCATCGTCCTGATCCCCACCACCACGCTGATGGGCCCGGCGGACCTCCGGGACAGGGTGGAGCGCGGCAAGGCCGCCTGGGCCGTTGCCGGCAGTGCCAACATCGCCAAGTTCGCGGACGTTCCGGGCAGCTACCGCCTGATCGAAGTGGCGGATCAGCCCTCGGCAACGGCCCAAACAGAAGCGCACGACGGCGGCACTCCAGCCGGTGCCGAAACGCTCCAGTACGGCGATTCCCGGGACGCGAGCGCGGTTTTTGAGCCGGACGCCCCCACGGGGGCCGATGACACGTTGCTTCTCTACTTCACCTCAGGCACCACGTCCAAGGCCAAGCTGGTGGAGCACACCCACACGTCCTATCCGGTGGGCCACCTGTCCACGCTGTACTGGATCGGGATTGAGCCAGGCGACGTGCACCTGAACGTGGCGTCGCCGGGCTGGGCCAAGCATGCCTGGTCCAATGTGTTCACTCCGTGGATCGCTGAAGCCTGCGTGTTCGTCTACAACTACGACCGCTTTGATGCCAGGGCCCTGATGGAGCAGATGGACCGCGAGGGCGTCACCAGTTTCTGCGCGCCGCCCACTGTCTGGCGGATGCTGATCCAGGCAGACCTGACTGTGCTGAAGAACCCGCCCACCAAGGTGGTTTCCGCCGGCGAGCCGCTCAACGCCGAGGTCATCGACCAGGTGTCCAGGGCCTGGGGCCAGACCATCCGGGACGGTTTTGGCCAGACTGAAACCACCGTCCAGGTGGCGAACACCCCGGGCCAGCCCGTCACCGTTGGTGCGATGGGAAAACCGCTGCCGGGTTACGACGTCGTACTGGTTGATCCGGTGACCGGGCAGGAAGGAGACGACGGCGAGCTCTGCCTGCGCCTGGATCCCCGGCCTGCGGGACTGATGAAGGCGTACTACGGCGACCCAGGGCGGACGGCGGAGGCTTTCCGGGACGGCTACTACCACACCGGAGACATGGCCAGCCGTGATGCAGACGGTGTGATCACGTATATCGGGCGGGACGATGACGTGTTCAAGTCCTCCGATTACCGGCTGTCCCCCTTCGAGCTGGAGAGTGTGCTGATCGAACATCCTGCCGTTGCGGAGGCCGCCGTTGTACCGTCTCCGGATGAGCTGAGGCTTTCGGTGCCCAAGGCCTTTGTGGTCCTCGTTGCCGGAACGGAACCCTCCGCCGAGGTGGCCGAGGACATTTTCCGGTACTGCCGCGACCACCTGGCTCCGTTCAAGCGCATCCGCCGGCTCGAATTCGGCGCCCTGCCCAAAACCATCTCCGGGAAGATCCGCCGCGTGGAGCTGCGCACCAGTGAGGCACTGCGGCACACGGCCGGAGGAGGCGCGGCAAGCCCGGGCGCGGCTGGCATCGCACAGATCGCCGGAGCGGGAGTGGGCGTGGAGTATTCGGAATCGGATTTTCCCGGCCTCAGGAACGGTGCTTAGCCATGGCCGGACCGCTCCCCCGGGACCCGATCGCCGATGCCCAGCGCAATTGGGAGGAACACGGTTGGGCTGAGGAGGCCCGGCCCATGGCCGCGATCACCGCAATTATGCGGACACAGCAGATCCTGCTGGCCCGGATCGAGACGGTGCTGCGTCCCTTCGGGCTGACCTTCGCCCGTTTTGAGCTGCTGGCCCTGCTCAGTTTCGCCCGGGGCGGGGCGCTGCCCATGAACAAGGCGAGCGCCCTGCTGCAGGTGCATCCGACGTCGGTCACCAACGCCGTGGACCGGCTTGCCACGGCGGGGCTGGTGGTCCGCTCCCCGCATCCCAGCGACGGCCGCACCACCCTGGTGGAGCTCACCCCGGAAGGCAGGACGCTGGCGAAGAACGCGACGGCGGCACTGAACAGCGAGGTCTTCGCCCGGTCCGGATTCGGTGAGGACGACGTCACGCAGCTGATCCGGATCCTTGGCGATTTCCGCCGCAATGCCGGGGATTTCGAGGGCTGACCACTTTTCCTTCGGCTGCCCCTGTCACACTTTGGTGGGCCCATCCGACATCCCTGATGTAAGGCACCATCACGAAAGGGATCCGGAAATGACACGCATCAACATCGGCCAGACCAACAAGGCCGGCTACTCCGCGGTATTCGGCCTGGAAAGCCACATCAGCAGGTCCGTCGATCCGGACCTGCTCCACCTCATCAAACTCCGCGCGTCAATCCTCAACGGCTGTGGCTACTGCGTGGACATGCACGCCACATCCGCAACAAAGGAGGGCATCCCCACCCGCAAGCTGCATGCTGTGGCTGCGTGGGAGCACGCCACGGTGCTGTTCGATGAACGCGAGCAGGCGGTCCTGGCCCTGACGGACGCCATCACCAAGCTGGGCCCGGACACTGTGACGGATGAGATTTGGGACCGGGCGGCAAAGCACTTTGATGACACGGGACTTGGTGATGTTGTCCTGGCCATAGCGACGATCAACGTGTGGAACCGGATTGCGATCAGCACGCGCATTCAGCCGCCGGTGGACGCGATGAACCCCATCGCCTAGGGAGTAGCGTGGGCACCATGACTCCCCCGATGGCGGCCGCCGCGGCCTGGCAGCACGAACGGAACCGCCTCCTCGGAATCGCTTACCGGATGCTGGGCGACTTTGGCCATGCCGAAGACGTGGTGTCCGAGGTGGCCGTTGACGCGCTCCGGCAGGAGCGTGGCGGCGGGGCCGCTGTGGAGTCCTGGCCTGCCTGGCTGACTACGGTGTGCGTGCGCCGCTCCGTGGACCGGGTCCGGCAGCTCGCCTCAATCCGCGAAGAATACACAGGCCCGTGGCTTCCGGAGCCGGTTGATACCAGCCGGCTTCCGGAAGACACCGTGGCGAACAGGGAGCTGCTGTCCCTGACGCTGCTCCACCTTGCCGAGCAGCTGTCCCCCGAGTCCCGGGCGGCGCTGATCCTGCACCGCGCCTTCGGAATGTCCGCCCCGGAAATCGGTTCGATCCTGGACAAGACACCCGCCGCCGTCCGCCAGCTCGTCTCCCGTGCGGAACGGCGCCTGGACATCGACCCTGACGCCCCTGCCCCGCCCGCCCGGGACGAAGCCGCCCTGGACCGGCTGGCGCGGGCCATTGAAGAGGCGGACATTGACGGCGTCCTGGGCATGCTGGATCCTGATGCTGTGCTGTGGACCGACGGCGGCGGCAAGGTCAAGAGCGCCCAGAACCCGATCTTCGGCGCGGAACGGATCACCCGTTTCTATGCCGGCGTGCTCCTGAAGGCCGTTGCCTTCAACCCCGCCCGCCCGGTCTTTACGGAGAAGATCCAGATCAACGGCGGGCCCGCGCTGGTGCTCCGGCATCAGGGCCGGAGCGATGTGCTGCTGATCGATGTCGCCCCGGGCGGCTCCATCCGGGCAATCCGCCAGGTGTCCAACCCGGACAAGCTCACGCGGCTTTCCCTGCCGCCGGCCGCGGGCTGCTAGGCTCCCTCTGGACATTTCAGGAGGAACCATGAGCTTTGCCGGAAAACTGCGGGACAGCAGCGCCGCCAACTGGGACGCCGCCGTCGGCCATGAATTCGTGGACCGGCTGCTGGACGGGAGCCTGCCGGATCCGGCGCTGCGGCACTACCTGGTACAGGATTACCAGTTCTGCGATGCGTTCGTGGCGCTCCTGGGGCAGGCCGTGGCGTCGGCGCCGTCATTGCCGTCCAGGTTGGTGCTGGCCGGTGTGCTGGGCGCGTTCGCATCGGACGAGAACAGCTACTTCCAGGACTGTTTCGATGAGCTGGAAGTCCCCGGGGCAGAGCGGCAGGCTCCTGAACTGTCAGCCATAACCCGGCAGTTTGATGCGTTGATGCGCCAGGCCCTGGGCACTCGTTCCTACCCCGATGTGCTGGCAGTTCTCCTCGTCGCCGAGTGGCTGTACGGGGACTGGGCCGCCCGTGCCGGCGATCCCGGGGGCTGGCCGGTTGAGGCCCGGCACCGGGAGTGGATCCGGCTGCACAACAATCCTGAGTACAACGCCTGGGTGCGGTGGCTGCGGGAGGAGTTTGACGCCGTCGAGCCTTCCGATCCTGCGGTGCGCCGGCGTGTGGCGGAGACGTTCGCCGAAGCCGTGCGGCTGGAACGGGAGTTCTTCGATTCTGCCCTGGCTGCCGGCAATTAACCGGCCTCAGAAGCCGAAGGCGTCCCACCAGCCGCTGTTATGGGCCTGGAGCAGCACCAGGAAGAGCATGAAGTCAAACAGCAGGTGGACGCTGACGATGTATGCCAGTGATTTGGTCACGGTGAACAGCCTGGCCTGAAGCAGTGCGAACGGGAAGATGAAGACCGGGCCCCAGGCTTCGAACCCCAACTCCCACAGGAACGAAGTGAAAAGCACTGCCTGGAGCAGGTTGGCCTGCCATTCGGGCAGGTGGCGGCGCAGCAGCGTGAACGCCGTACAGATGAAGAACAGCTCATCCCAGATACCCAGGCCGTTGGTCCCGATGAACAGCCTGATGATGCCGTCCGGTTCGCTGACGGCGGGCCAGTTTTGATAGACGCCGGTGCTCATCATGTAGTAGGCCAGCATCACGTAGCCCAGCGGCGGCACCACCCACAGGTACACCTTCTCGGCACGGGTCCACTTCTGGCCCGTCAACACCGGGAAACGGACGGCATGTTCACGGTAGACCCAGCGGGAGACGGCATAGGGGACGCCGACGGCGGCAATCATCGCCGTCCCCATCTCCAGCATGTGCCCGGTGCTGATATCCGTGGTGATGGGCACCAGGGACATCACCGTCAGGCCGAAGGCTATAAGGGCAAGGTCCTTGGCCAGGGAGCGGTTGACGAACGCGGCGCCCAGCAGCGCGACGGCCAGCATACTGAAGCCGACAACCCGGTTTTCCAGGGCGAAGAGCACAAATCCGGAGGCGGAAAGGAGCGTGGCCGGCAGGACGCTCAGGCGGCTTCGGCGTTCCACGGTAACCATCGGTTCAGCCAACGGTCTTCGCCTTCAGGTGGACGCGCTCGCCCTGGCGGCCGAACAGGCTGAGGAATTCAACTGCTTCATTGTTGGCTGAGCCGAACCAGTGCGGCACGCGGGTGTCGAACTCCGCAGCCTCGCCCGGGCCCATCACAAATTCCCTGTCCCCCAGCACCACGTGCAGCGCGCCGTTGAGGACGTACAGCCATTCGTAGCCTTCGTGGACCTGCGGATCAGGCGGCCCGGAACGGCCTGCCTTCACGATGCATTTGTAGGCCTGGATGCCGCCGGGTTTACGGGTCAGGGGGATCACCGTCATCCGGGGAGCCACCACCGGGCGCAGATGGACCCGCGGATCCCCGGTGTCCGGCGCACCCACCAGTTCATCCAAAGGCACCTGGTGCGCCCTGGCCAGCGGCAGCAGGAGCTCCAGGTTGGGCTTGCGCTGCCCTGATTCCAGCCTGGACAGCGTGCTGACGGAGATCCCGGTGGTGGCGGACAACTCGGCCAGCGTCACATCACTGTCCACGCGCAAGGCCCGCAGCCGCGGACCCACGGCGGCCAGGACGCCGTCGAACTCTTCCTCTTCCGCCACAGGCCCGCCTTCCTGATCTTTTGCCGTTCCAGCAAGAATAATTGCCAGTCCTGCCGATAGCAAGCAGGCTTGATACATGAGCAAAAACACCGAAAACCTGTACGACGCCGTCATCATCGGCGGTGGCGCGGCCGGCCTCAGCGCCGCCCAGACCCTCTCCCGCGCCCGGCGCAGCGTTGCCGTGATCGACTCCGGCGAGCCGCGCAACGCCCCTGCCGAGGGCGTGCATGCCTTTATCACCCGCGACGGCATCAATCCCCTTGAACTCCTCCGGATTGCACGCGCCGAAGCTGAGGGCTACGGCGCCGTGATTGTTCCCGGGCGGGTGGCGGAGGCTTCCGGAAGCGAGGGCGCGTTCACCATCACGCTCGACGACGGCACCCGGGTTTCCGGACGCAGGCTCCTGGTTGCCACCGGGCTGCGGGACGATCTGCCCGCCATCCCCGGCGTGCAGGAACTGTGGGGCAGGGACGTGCTGCACTGCCCGTTCTGCCATGGCTGGGAGGTGCGGGACCAGGCGATCGGCATCATCGGTGCAGGCCCGGTCTCCATCCACCAGGCGCTGCTCTTCCGGCAGTGGAGCAGCAACATCACCCTGTTCCTCAACGACCTGGCCACGCCTAGCGAGGAGGAGCTGGAACAGCTGGCTGCCCGCGGAATCAGGATCGTCGAAGGAGCCATCGAGGAACTGCGCATCCAGGACGGACGGCTCCGCGGCGTGGCCCTGGCGTCCGGCGAAGTGGCTGCCGACGCCCTGGTGGTGGGCCCCAAGGTGCACGCGCGGCTGGACCGACTCTCCGGGCTGGGCCTGGCCGCCGCTCCCCACCCATCCGGCATGGGCGACTACCTCGAGGCCGACGAAAGCGGAGCCACGGCAGTCCCCGGAATCTGGGCAGCCGGCAGCGTGACGGACATCAAGGCGCAGGTCCTCCCGGCAGCAGCCGGCGGCACCTGGGCGGCAGTGAACCTCAACAACAGCCTGATGGCCGAGGAACTGGCCGCGGACGTGGCGGCGTACCGGGAGTCGGCTGCCACGCGGGTCTAGCCGGAGCGGGGTCTCGACAGGCTCGACCACCGGTCCGGGCAGGGTCTCGACAGGCTCGACCACCGGTCCGACCACCAGTCCGGTTACCGGTGCTTGAACTCCGGCTGGCGCTTCTGGGCGAACGCCGCCATCCCTTCCTTCTGGTCCTCGCTGGCGAACAGCGAGTGGAAGAGGCGGCGTTCGAACAGGACGCCCTGGGCCAGCCCGGTTTCGAAGGCGGCGTTCACGGCTTCCTTGGCCATCATGGCTACCGGCTTGGACTTGGAGGCGATCACCTCGGCGGCCTTCA
This sequence comes from Pseudarthrobacter sp. J47, assembly GCF_049810315.1. Taxonomy (GTDB): domain Bacteria; phylum Actinomycetota; class Actinomycetes; order Actinomycetales; family Micrococcaceae; genus Arthrobacter. The sequence goes on along the minus strand of NZ_CP187358.1, from coordinate 533,203 downwards.
CGGCTTCTTCCACCACATCCTCGGCGGGAACCACCCGGGAGACCAGCCCGCAGCGTTCGGCCTCGTCCGCGCCGATGAACCGGCCGGTCAGGATCATGTCCATGGCCTTTGCCTTGCCCACGGCCCGGGTTAGCCGTTGCGAGCCGCCCATCCCCGGTATCACGCCCAGATTGATCTCCGGCTGGCCGAATTTGGCGTTGTCCCCGGCAATGATGATGTCGCACATCATGGCCAGCTCGCAGCCGCCGCCCAGGGCAAAGCCGGACACCGCCGCAACAACGGGAATCCGCAACCGGGTCAGGTCCTCCCAGGCCCGGAACCAATCAGCCGCGTACATCTCCAGGTAGCTTTTGTCTGCCATCTCCTTGATGTCCGCACCTGCGGCGAACGCCTTGGCAGAACCGGTAATAACAACGGCGCCCACCTCCGGGTCCGCATCCATGGCACTGACGGCCGCAACGACGTCGTCAAGCGTTCCCTTGTTCAGCGCATTCAGCGCCTCCGGACGGTTCAGCGTCACCACGCCGACGCGGCCGCGCCGCTCCACCAGGATGTTGGCGTAGGTGTGGGTTTCTGCCGGGGAAGTGGTGTCCTGCTGCGTCATCTGTTCCCTTACGTCTCTGTTGGCTGTTCAGTTTTCCGCGAAGCCATGCCCGCCGATTTGTCCCTGATGTCCGTAATGATGCCCGAAAAGTCCCGGCCCGCTCCGCCTTCGGCAGCGAACGTCTCGTAAATTTCGGTGGCCAGCGGACCCAGCCGGGCCGCCACGCCGTTGCTTTCCAGGGCGTTCAGCGCCAGCCGCAGGTCCTTGGCCATCAGCGCGCCGGCAAAACCGGGCTGGTAGTCGCGGTTGGCTGGACTGGTGGGAACCGGGCCCGGGACCGGGCAGTTGGTGGTGAGCGCCCAGCACTGGCCGGAGGCGTTGGAGGCGACGTCGAACAATGCTTCATGGGTCAGTCCCAGCTTTTCACCCAGCACAAAGGCCTCGCTGACGGCAATCATGGAGATCCCCAGGATCAGGTTGTTGCAGACCTTCGCCGCCTGCCCCAAACCGTGGTCCCCGCAGTGCACAATGCGTTTGCCCATCACTTCCAGCATGGGCCGGACGGCCTCGAAGTCTTCCGCCGTGCCGCCCACCATAAAGGTCAGGGTGCCGGCTTCAGCGCCCACCACGCCTCCGGAAACGGGCGCGTCAACGGAGCGGTGCCCGGCGTCGATGGCCAGTTGCGCAGCTTCCCGGGCCTCGTCCACATTGATGGTGGAGCAGTCCAGGAAGAGGGTCCCGGGGGCCGCTTCCGCCAACAGGCCGGGGCTGCCGTTGGCTCCGCGGTAGGCATCCAGCAGGTGCCGGCCGCTGGGCAGCATGGTGAGCACCACCGAGGCGCCCCGCACCGCGTCCACGGCGTTTTCCGCCGTGGGAACGCCATGCCGGCCGGCTTCCTCGATGGCTGCGGGAACCACGTCGAACCCCGCAACGCTGTAGCCGGCCTTGACCAGGTTCACGGCCATGGGACCGCCCATGTGGCCCAGGCCCAGGAACGCGATGGTTCCGGCCTGTCCCGGATCCTGCGAAATGCTGCCCTGTGAATCGGTGTCAGACATGATCGGACTCCCTCTCCTGCAGTTCCACTCCAGCTTCCAGTTCCAGTTCGGCCCTGCCCAACGGCTGGAAGAACCGTTCGACGTCGGCCGCCGTCACCTCATGCAGCGACGGCGGGTTCCACTTCGGGTTGCGGTCCTTGTCCACCACCTGCGCCCGGATGCCCTCGCGGAAATCTGCTCCGCTGAGGCACTTCAACCCCACCCGGTACTCCTGCTGCAGCGCCTGGGCCAGGGTCAGCTCCCGTGCACGGCGGATGCTGGCCAGGGTGACCTTGACGGACGTCGGGGATTTGGCCGTGATCGTCGCCGCGGCTTCGGCGGCCTCACCGCCCGCGGCTTCGAGCCGGTGGACAATCTCCTCGGCGTCTTCCCCCGCATAGCAGGCGTCGATCCAGCCCCGCTGCGCCTCCAGTGTGCTGGGCGGAGCTGTTGAGCTGAAACGTTCGACGGCGGCTTCCGGGCTTTCGTGTTCCAGCGCTTCGGCGAGCGCGGACAGCCGGCTGGACTCCACGAAGTGGTCCGCAAGGCCCAGGTAGATGGCGTCCGAACCGGTGCAGTGCGCCCCGGTGAGCGCGGCATGGGTTCCCGCCTCCCCCGGCGAACGGGCCAGCAGAAAGGTCCCGCCGACGTCGGGCACAAAACCAATGGTGGTTTCCGGCATCCCGGTGCGCGTCCGCTCGGTAACGATCCGGACTGATCCGTGGGCCGAAATCCCCACTCCGCCGCCCAGCACCAGGCCGTCCATCAACGCTACGTACGGCTTGGGATAGCCGGCGATCAGCGCGTTGAGCCGGTACTCCACCTGCCAGAACCTGGCCGTCCGGTCCCCGCCGGTGAGCATGTCCCGGTAGATGGCCACGATGTCACCGCCGGCACACAGGCCACGGTCGCCGGCGCCACGGACCAGGACCGTTGCGACGGCGTCATCCATGGCCCACGCGGTCAACTGCTCCAGCATGGCCGCAGCCATGCCCTCGGTAAGCGCGTTGACGGCCTTGGGCCGGTTGAGCGTGACGATGCCGAGGTGGCCGCGGCGCTCGAAGAGCACCTCTGGAGCGTGGGCGTCTGCCGGGTTCAGCTCCGGCCCGCGGCCCTCCGCCGTCACTAGCTTCCCTCCGGCATGATGAAACTGGCGCCGGAACGGACGCCTGACGGCCAGCGCGTGGTGATGGTTTTGGTCTTTGTGTAGAAGCGGAAGGCGTCGGGGCCGTGCTGGTTGAGGTCCCCGAATCCGGACGCCTTCCAGCCTCCGAACGTGTAGTACGCGATGGGTACCGGGATGGGTACATTGACGCCCACCATGCCCACCTGCACGCGGTTGGAGAAGTCGCGGGCGGCGTCGCCGTCGCGGGTGAAGATTGCCACCCCGTTGCCATATTCGTGCTCGGTGCAGAGCCGCAGCGCTTCCTCGTAATCGGCGGCACGCACCACGCTGAGCACCGGGCCGAAGATTTCTTCGCGGTAGATCGCCATGTCCTTGGTGACGTGGTCAAAGAGCGTGGGGCCCACCCAGAAGCCGCCGTCATAACCATCCACTTCAAGGCCGCGCCCGTCCGCAAGGAGGGTGGCGCCGTCGTCAATCCCTGACTGGATGTAACCCTCGATCCGCTCCTTGGCTGCGGCGGTGACCACCGGGCCGAAGTCGCTGTCCGGCTCCAGGCTTGGGCCCACCTTCAGCGCCTTGACCCGCTCCTGCAGGGTGGCCACGAGCTTGTTCGCCGTCTCCTCCCCCACCGGGACGGCCACGGAAATGGCCATGCAGCGCTCGCCGGCGGAACCATAGCCGGCACCCATGAGCGCGTCGGCAGCCATCTCCAGATCGGCGTCGGGCAGGATCACCATGTGGTTCTTGGCGCCGCCGAAGCACTGGGCGCGCTTGCCGTGGGCCGCCGCCGTTGAGTAGATGTACTGGGCGATCGGCGTGGATCCCACGAAGCCCACCGCCTTGACGCGCGGGTCCTCCAGCAGCGCGTCCACGGCGTCCTTGTCTCCGTTGACCACGTTGAACACGCCGTCCGGAACGCCGGCCTCGGTGAAAAGCTCGGCCAGCCGCAACGGGACTGACGGATCCCGTTCGGAAGGCTTGAGGATGAACGCGTTGCCGGCGGCGAGCGCCGGTCCGGACTTCCACAACGGGATCATGGCCGGGAAGTTGAACGGCGTTATGCCCGCGACCACACCCAGCGGCTGCCGGACCGAATGCACGTCCACCCCGCCGGCGTCGGAAAATTCGCCCTTGAGCAGGTGCGGGGCGCCGGCGGCGAACTCCACCACCTCGATGCCGCGCTGGATATCCCCCTTCGAATCCGCGAAAGTCTTGCCGTGTTCCCTGGACAGCATGGTGGCCAGCTCGTCCATATTGGCGTTGACAAGGTCCACGAACTTGAGCAGGATTCGGCCGCGGCGCTGCGGATTCATGGCGGCCCACTCCGGCTGTGCCTTCTCCGCACTAGCGATAGCGTTGGCTACCTCGTCCTTGGAAGCCAACGGAACCCGCGCCTGCACCTGGCCGGAACAGGGGTCAAAGACGTCCCCAAACCGGCCCGAGGTGCCATCAACCCGCTGTCCGTCTACGTAGTGGGAAAGCTCGCGCACCATAGTGGAATGCTCCTTCGCATGTGATCCAGGCCATCTTTGCAGCCGAATATACTCGGACTTCCTACTATTTTCCAGAGGGTGCGGATAGCGGCGGCGCCAGGGGGTCCGGACAGGATCAGCGGTTCCGGATCAGCCCCGCGATCTCCGTGAACCCGAGCCGCTCGGCATTGTCCAGGGCTGTGCGGCCCTGGGGATCGCGGATGCCCGGGTTGGCCCCGGCTTCAAGCAGCAGCCGCACGGTTTCCTGCTGGTTGGGTCCGCCGTTGTTGAGCAGGATCGCCTCCTGCATTGCGGTCCAGCCCAGGTTGTTGACGTGGTCCACGGGAACCCCGGCCGCGATAAGGATCTTCACCGTTTCCACATGCCCGTGCTCGCTCGCAGGAATCAGCGCGGTGCCGCCATAGCGGTTGATGCTGCGCACGTCCGCCCCTGCCGCGATCGTCAAGTGGAGCACCTCATTGAAGCCTTCAGCCCCGGCGTACAGGAACGCGGAATCCTGGATCGGGTCCCTGGCGTTGACGTCTCCGCCGGCCGCAATCAGCTCTGCAACCCGGGCGGGGTCGTTGGCCTTCGCGGCCAGGATCAACTGCTGGTCAAGGTCCATCTGCGCTTCCGGGGTCAGTGCTGCCCTGCGTTCGGCGGGCGTTACAGGAGCAGCCGACGACGGCGGTACCGACTCCGCGGCGGTGGGCACCGGCGTCGTGGGTGCTTGAGTTGTGGTTGCCTGTGGTGCCGTGGCGCCGGCGCTTGAGGATGCGGACGCGGCCGGTTCCGGGGCCGCCGTCGAGCACCCGGCCAGCAGCCCGCCAACCGCCAGCCCGGCCACAATCGCCAGGAGACGGCGCCGCGCTGCTTTCCTGAATCTCTTCACTGAACCAGAGCCTACTGGCCGGCAGCCACGATGGCGTCGGCCCCGGCGGTGGCGCACGCTTCGTCGAGCATGCCGTCAGGTGCGCCGCCCACGCCGATGCCGGCTACGGAGACGCCGTTGACCTTCAGCGGGACGCCGCCCGGAAGGTAGAGGGTGCCGGGCAGGTCTGCGATGGAGGGCTTGCCGTTGCCGCTGATCCGGCCTGCGAGTTCGCTGGTGGGAGCGCCGAATGCGGCGGCCGTGTAGGCCTTCTGCTTGGCGGCCTCGATGGTGTGCTCTGCGGCGTTGTCGCCGCGCAGCAGCGCCTGGACGGTGCCGAAGCGGTCCACCAGCGCCACGGTGACAAACGGCAGGTTGTCCGCCTGGCACTTGGCGAGCGCGGCCTTCACGGCATCGGCGGAGGCGCCAACACTGATCCGGTTCTGCTGGACTGTGGTGTTCGGGGCGGCCGGAACATCGACGGCGGGAAGGGACAGCGGAGCCGGCTGCTGGGGCACGGACACGGCATTTGCGACGGCGGTGATCCCGCCGGTGAGGACCAGGGCGCTGACGGCTGCGCTGCTGAACAGCATGGTGGACTTCTTCATTGCTTCTCCCGTTGATTGGCGTTCCCGGCGCTCTCACCGGGGCATGCTTCAAGCTTCGCCGGAGCCCCTGGTCACAGGCATCGCCCAAGCGGTTGGCGCCTCCTCATCCGTTCAGCGGGCGGTATCAGCCAAATGGCTGAGAGACCAGCAACGGCAAGGGAATTAGCATGGTGGGTAGGCCTTCAAACGGACAGGAACCCATGCCAGCAACCAGGATCGACGGCCGGATCGACGCCGTGGTCCACATCAGCTTCGCCGTGCTGATGGTGGCCTCCGGCGTGCGCTACGTTATGCGCCACTCCCCCGCGGACAATCTGTGGACTGTGGCCCTGGCCGGAACCGTCTGCGCACTTTACGCGGCAGTGGCTGTCCTTTCCCTCCGCGGCCAGCCGTGGATGCCCTGGATGTTCGCCCTCGTGGCCGCCTGGTCCGCCCTGGTGATCGCGGCGCCGAGCTTCGCATGGGGTTCGTTCGCCCTGTTTTTCCTGGCCCGTTCCGCGTTCCGCGGCTGGGCTGCCTATGTGGCCTCCGGGATCACGGCGGCGGCCACCGCCGTCGGACTCTTCCGGATGAGCGGCGGCACGGACATCGCCATGCTCCTGGGGCCGCTGGCCGCCGGGCTGCTGCTCACCCTTATTTACGGCCGGATTGAGCAGGACGCCCAGGTCCAGAAACAACTTCTCGACGACGTCACCCAGGCCCAGGAACAGCTCACTGCAAGCGAACGTGCGGCAGGCGTGGCCGCGGAACGCGAAAGGGTTTCCCGGGAGATCCACGACACCGTCACGCAGGGCCTGGCCAGCAGCCTGCTCCTGTTGGAGGCGGCCCAGCGGTCCTGGCCGGAGCCGCAGTCCAGGGCGGAGATCCACAAAGCCGCGGCACTGCTGCGCCAGAATCTTGCCGACACCCGCACCCTGGTCCACGAACTCTCCGCGCCCGGCCTGGAAACAGGCCCGCTGCCGGAGGCCCTGGAACAGGCCGCCGGGCAGTACCTGGAGGCGTTCCGGTTCCAGGTCACGGGAGATCCGGTGCCGGTTCCCGGGGAGGTCCGCCATGCCCTGCTGCGCGTGACCCAGAGCGCCGCGGCCAACATCCAGCGGCACGCGGACGCGGAGAACGTGAGCATCACACTGGGCTATCTTCCCGGTGCGGTCACCCTGGACGTGTTCGACGACGGCCGCGGCTTCAATCCGTTGGCGGTGCCGGCGCCGTCTGAGGAGGGCGGGTATGGACTGCGGGCCATGCGGCAGCGGGTGGAGCAACTGGGCGGTATGTTGTCAGTGGAAAGCGCTCCGGGCGAAGGCACCGTCATTGCCGCGCAGATTCCGTTGCCGGAGGCCGGAACCCCATCCACCGCCAGCCCGTCCACGCCAGCCCGTTCCGCGCCAGCCCCATCAACCCAGGAGCTCCCATGACCCCCATAACCGTCGTCCTCGTGGACGATCATGTGGTGGTCCGGAGCGGCCTCAAGGCACTGTTGGACACCCAGCCTGATATCGCCGTCGTGGGTGAAGCGGCCTCAGGTGAGGAAGCGCTGGCCGCCGCGGAAACCTCCTCACCGGACGTCATCCTGATGGACCTGGCCATGGGGCCCGGCATGGACGGGATCGAGGCGATCCGGAAGCTCCGGCAGCGCAACGGGAAGCAGGCGGTGATAGTCTTCACCACCTACGATTCCGACGCCGACATTGTCCGGGCCGTGGATGCCGGGGCCATCGGCTACCTGCTCAAGGACGCCGCGCCGGAAGAGATCTTTGCGGGCATCCGCGCCGCCGTGCAGGGCAAAAGCGTCATGAGCCCGCCGGTGGCCTCCCGCCTTTTCCAGCAGATGCGCAATCCGGACGAGGTCCTCACCGCCCGGGAGGCGGAACTGCTGAGCCTGCTCACCCAGGGCCTGAGCAACCGCGAACTGGGCAAGCAGCTGTTCATTTCCGAAGCCACCGTCAAGACCCACCTGGCCCACATCTACGCCAAGCTCGGTGTGGAAACCCGGGCCGCTGCCATTGCCACGGCCATCCGCCGCGAAGGGATGCGCTGACGCCGGACCAACGCCCGGCAGCGCGGCCCCCTCAGGCGGGCAGCCCACAAGTTCGGTAAGTTAGGAACTGTGAAGATTGCTACGTGGAACGTTAACTCCCTCCGGGCCCGCGCGGACCGGGTCGAAGCCTGGCTGCAGCGCAGTGACTGCGATGTCCTGGCCATCCAGGAAACCAAATGCAAGGACGACAACTTCCCGTGGGAACTGTTCGAGCGGATGGGGTACGAGGTAGCGCACTTCGGTCACAGCCAGTGGAACGGCGTGGCTATCGCCTCCCGCGTGGGGCTGGAGGACGTGGAGCGCACGTTCGTTGACCAGCCCACGTTCGGCAAGGCCGGCAAGGACCCCGTCCAGGAAGCCCGCGCCATTGGCGCCACCTGCAACGGCGTCCGCGTCTGGAGCCTGTACGTGCCCAACGGCCGCGCCCTGAACGACGAACACATGCCCTACAAGCTGAAGTGGCTGGACATGCTCAACGCCCATGCCCGCGGCGAACTGGCGGCCAACCCTGACCTGCAGCTGGCCCTGATGGGCGACTGGAACATCGCCCCGCGGGACGAAGACGTCTGGGACATCGACCTCTTCCTCACCCAGGGCTACACACACGTCAGCGAACCCGAGCGCGAGGCCTTCCGGGCGTTCGAAGCGGCCGGCTTCACGGACGTCGTCCGCCCCTACACCCCCGGCCCCGGCGTCTACACCTACTGGGACTACACCCAGCTCCGCTTCCCCAAGAAGGAAGGCATGCGGATCGACTTCGTACTGGCCTCCCCCGCCCTGGCGGACCGGGTCACGGGAGCATCGATCGACCGCGAAGAGCGCAAAGGCAAGGGCGCGTCGGACCACGCGCCGGTGATTGTGGAGCTGGCAGACTGATTCCCAGGAAACGGAGGCGGATATGACCGGAAGCATCTACCGGGGGCAGGCAGGCCTGCCGTTCTCCTCCGCCCTCCGGGTCTACGAGCCCCTGCACGCCTTCCCGGAAGAACAGCGTGCAGCCCTCCGCAAGGCGGCACTGAGCGCTTCCTCGCGTGACGCCGTCGAAAATGCCGAGCTGCTGGCCTCCCTGGGCAGGATCACGCGCGAAGGCGGGGACCCCTTCCCTACCGGGCGCACGGATCTGGTGCGGGTGCGGTCCGTGAAGAACGACGCCGGTGCTGCCGCCAGCAAAGGCGCAAACGCGAACTCTGCCGGAACTGCCGGTCCGGAAGACCTGCTGTACTGCCCCAGCCAGCTGGTGCTCCGCGCCGGGTTGGCCGCGAACGCGCTGATGGAAGGCATCCACGGGCCCCTCGCCCAGCTGCTGATCCCTGAGGAGCAGCTGGACAAGCACCAGGAGCGGATCAACCAGGTCAAGGCCAGCGGTGACTCGCCGCGCGTGCATACCCGGGCGTCCACCTGGGGCATCCCGTTCAGCTGGTTCTCGCTCTTTATGGAGGGCGACCGGCAGGAAGTGGTGGAGTCGCAGGGAAAGATCGCCACGGTCAGGGTGTGGACCACGCTCATTGAGGCGCTGGAGAGGGCGCGTTACGCCGTCGCACATCTTGCCCTGGCTGCTCCGGACCTGGACATGCTGGAGGAGCTTGCCCAGCTGACCGCCTGGCTGGAACGGTTCGATTCCGGTTCCGTGGTGGAGCTGGACTACGGCGCTGTGGCGGACAAGGTGCATCCTGACGATTCCCCGCTGGACATCCGGCTGGGCATCGAGTGCCTGGCCGAGGGCGACATGACCGGCGCCGCGGCTGCCTACCGCCGCCTGGCGTCGCGTTGGATCCCCATCCGGCAGCTGGCCCGCGCCTCCTGACCCCACTTCCCACCCCAACTAGGTCGCACTTGTTGCCGTTTAGAGCGCTCTAAAGGGCAACAACTGCGACCTAGTTGGGCGGGGCCGTGGAGCTGCGGACAATCAGCTCGTGCGGCGCGACGGCGGAATGTACAGCGCCGCTGTGGCCGTCCAGTTCGTCAAGGAGCATCTTCGTGGCAAGCTCCGCCTGCTCGTCAGGCCGCTGGCCAACCGTGGTCAGGCCCATGGCCTCTGCGAAGTCGTGGTTGTCGATGCCCACCACGGAGACGTCCTGGGGAATCCTGACGCCATACCGGGCGGCTTCGAACATCACGCCCATGGCCATCTCGTCCGAGGCGCAAAAGATTGCCGTGGGCTTTGACCCGGGGGCATTCCACAGGCGCTGGAAGGCTTCCTGGCCGCCGCGCACCGTGAAATCGCCCAGCTGGTCCCATTCCGGCCGGTCCACCAGGCCGGCCCGCTTCATGACGTCGTGAAACGCCAGGATGCGCACGCGGGGAACGTCGAAGTTAAGGTCCGTCTGGTCATCGCCATGGATCAGCGCAATATCCTTGTGCCCGATCTCCACCAGGTGTTCGACGCCGGTGGTGGCGGCCGCGTAGTCGTCTATGCCGATGTAGGCGCAGTCTTCCACGTGCCCGCCCACCACTACCAGCGGAATGTCGATCTTCTGCAGGTGGTCCAGTTCCTCATGGGTGAGGGCCATGCAGAGCACCAGCAGGGCATCGATCTGCTTGTAGACCATGGTCTTGCTGAACAGCCGTTCCCTGTTGCTGCCGTGCCCGCCCAGGTTGAACAGGGACAGGTTGTAATTCCGGGTGTGCAGCTCCCTGTCTGCGCCCTCGATCGCCTTGGAGAAGAACCACCGGCTCACGAAGGGCGCCAGCACGCCAATCGTCCGGGTCCGGCCGGTGGCAAGGCCCGACGCCGACGACGACGCCACATAGCCGAGGTTCCCCGCCACCTCGAGGATCTTCTCGCGCGTGGCGGGCGAGACCCGGGGCAGGCCCCGGACCGCGCGGGACACCGTGGCCGTGGAGAACCCTGCGGCAGCAGCGACATCTTCAATACTGACGCCGCTGTGCCCTCCCCTCTGGGTCCTTTCAGATGTGCGTGCCACGGTTCCCTCCTGAGATTACGGGCGGCATCAGCCCTTCAGGCCGCCCGCCAGCAGACCGCGGACAAAGTAGCGCTGGAGGCCGAAGAAGACCAGGAGCGGAACAATGATGGAGACGAACGCTGCCGCGGGGTTCAGGTAGTCACGGTTGCCACGGGTACCTGAAATTTCCGCCAGCCGCTGCGTAATGGGCGCGACGTCTGCCGTACCACCGGAGAACACCAGCGCCACCAGCAGGTCATTCCACACCCACAGGAACTGGAAGATTGCCAGCGATGCCAGTGCCGGCACGGACAGCGGCAGGATGATCCGCCAGAAGATCGTGGAGTGCCCGGCGCCGTCAACCTTCGCCGCCTCGATGACCTCACCCGGAATTTCCGAGATGAAGTTGTGGAGCAGGAAGATGCCCAGCGGCAAACCGAAGATCGTGTGGGCGATCCACAACTGCGTGTAGGAACCCGGCGGGATCTGCAGCGTCTGGGTGAAGAGCTTCAGCAGCGGAATCAGGGCCATTTGCAGCGGGATGATCTGCAGTGCGAACACAAAGATGAATGCCGCTTCCCTGCCCCGGAAGTTGCCCCACGCGAAAATGTAGGCAGCCATGGACGCCAGCACCAGGACGAACACGGTGACCGGGATGACAATGGCCAGCGAGTTCACGAAGTACTGCGAAAGGTTTGCCGACTGCGATCCAGCAGGTGCCGTCACGTCCACGTAGTTCTTGAAAGTGAACTGCCAGTCGGTGAAGAAGTTCCACCAGCCGTCTGACCGCGGACCCACCTGTTTTGCGGCAGGGCGGAAGGAAGACACAAACAGCCCAAAGGTGGGAACGGTCCACACTACGGCGATGACCAGCGCTGCGGCCGTGGCCCAGCGAGAGGTCAGCCGCTTCTTGACGCGCCGCATGATGGGGGCGGAATCGTCCGGATCAAGGGGGCGGCCCGTACGGGTGGTGCGGATGGTTCCGGTGTTGTTTTCAGCCGAATCCGGCGCTGGCATGACTGTCATCGGATTTCCTTTTGCTGGCGAAGGACTCGGGCGTTGTAGATAACGATCGGCAGGACCAGGAGGAAGAGCACCAGGGCCAGTGCCGCACCCCTGCCGGGTTCACCGGCGCGGAAGGCCTGCGTGTACATCTCATTCGCTACGACGGAGGTTTCGTAGTTGCCCGCCGTCATGGTGCGGACAATGTCAAAGACCTTGAGGGTGGCAATGGTAATGGTGGTCAGCACCACCACCAGGGACCCGCGGATGCCGGGGATGGTGACGTTGCGGAACTGCTCCCAGGCGTTGGCACCGTCCAGGCGGGCCGCTTCCACGAGTTCCACCGGCACGCCCTTGATGGCTGCGGAGAGGATCACCATGGCAAAACCGGTCTGGATCCACACCATCACGATGATGAGGAAGATCGTGTTTTCCGGAGCATCCAGCAGGAACTGCTTGGGCTCCATACCGAACATCACGCGCAGGGCGTTCAGCACGCCCGTCTGCTCGATGTTCGGGCCGCGGTAGTCGTAGACCAGCTTCCAGATGATGCCGGCACCCACGAAGGAGATGGCCATGGGCATAAAAACCAGGGCCTTGAGGACCCTCTCGCCGCGGGCCTTGTCAATGAACACTGCGTAGGCAAGGCCGAAGACCGTGGAGAGAAGCGGCACCAGGACGGTCCAGATGATGGTGTTGCGCAACGTGACCAGCGCTTCGGGCTGGGTGAACATCCACACGAAGTTGTCGACGCCGTTGAGCTTGCCGCTTGCGTCGGTGAATGCCAGGAATGACGTTTGGACGGCCGGATAGACCAGTCCTACAAGTAGAAGAATTGCTGCCGGTGCAAGAAACCCGGCGATGGTGACTTTGTCTTTGGCGGACTTGGGTGCCCTGTCCACCAGCAACATGATGAGTCCGATAATCGCGGCAAATACTGCCAAGGCGATAAAGACCTGAAGGAACTTTCCTCCGATAAAGTCCATTGCCCAACCTCCGTGGTGTGCTTGGATCCGAATGTCGACGGTACGTCACACCCCCGGGGCGTGGGGCCCCGGGGGTGTGACGTGGAGGAGGGTCAGCTCGCGGGCCAGCTGCTTTCGATGCTGTTGACTACATCCTCAGAAGGCGTGCCGTTGATCCAGGACACGATTCCCTTCCAGAAGGAGTTGGAACCAACCGCGCCGGGCATCAGGTCCGAGCCATCGAACCGGAATACGGTGTCCGGATCCTGGAGAAGTTCGATCGAGAGCTTGTCCAGTTCGGACTGGGCGTTCTCCGGATCGAGTCCCTTGTTTGCACTGACTACGCCACCAAGCTTGACGCGGTCGTTGGCGAATTCGGCACTGGCCATGTAAGCCTGGAATGCCTGCACCTCAGGGGTGTCCTTGTAGGCTGCGACCATTTCGCCACCACCCGTGATGGCCTGGCCCTTGCTTTCATCAATAGGCGGAGTCATAAAGGCCCAGACGTCTCCGTCGGGTGCAACAACCGTTCCTTCAGGCCAGTTGGAAGCCTGGAAGTTTGCCTGGTGGTGCATGGCGCACTGTCCGTCAAGGACCGGCTGGCCGGCCTGGGCGAACCCGGTGGTCAGGATGGAGCGGACGTCACCAAAGCCGCCGTTGACCATTTTGTCGTCCAACAGGATTTCACCCGTGGTGTTGAAGGCTTCCACAATCTTGGGATCGTTGAAGGGGATTTCGTGGGCAACCCACTGGTCATAAACCTCGGGACCGTGGGCGCGGAGAACAACGTCCTCGATCCAGTCCGTGCCGGGCCAGCCGGTTGCTTCGCCGGATTCGAACCCTGCGCACCAGGGCTTCATGGCGCCGGCGTCAGCAATGGTGTTGGAAAGCTCCATCATTTCGTCCCAGGTGGTGGGGACTTCCCAGCCGTTGTCCTCGAACGTCTTGGGGGCGTACCAGACGAAGCCCTTGACGTTGGCGAGCATGGGAGCTGCGTAGAAGGTGCCGTCAACGGTGCCGTACTTCTTCCAGTCAGCTGACCAGTTCTCATCCACGGCGTCAGAGACGGTCTGCGGGGCGGGCTTCAGGTTGCCTGCACGTGCCTGGTCTGCCATGAGGCCCGGCTGCGGGAAGATGGCGATGTCCGGGGCGTTGCCGGCCTGGGCGCGGACGCCGATCTGGGTTTCGAATTCCTTGCTGCCCTCATATTTGATGGTGGCGCCGGTGCATTCCTCGAACGCTGCCCAGGTCTGCTCAAGGTTGGTGGCTTCGAGGTCCACGATGGTGGAGTAGACGGAGACCGTCTTGCCCTCGTGCTGGCCGTAGGACTCATAGGCTGTGCAATCGACGTCGCTGGGTGTCTCGGTTCCGCCGTCGGAGCTGCACGCGGAGAGCGTGAGCGCCAGGATTCCGGTGGCCGCCATGGGCAACAGGTACTTTCGGTTTTTCATGCTTCTGACTCCTCGATGAGTACAAGAAAAATTGGCCCCGCATTGATGTGGTGACCATCACACTAGTAAGGTTCTAGGAGGAAATGCAAGCGTTTACACAATTTCTTCCGCTGAAGGAGTCTAATGCCCCAGGCCGTTATACCCACCCCAGGTTCAGAGCTCGCTGCCTGGTGGGCCGATGCCGTGGTCTACCAGATTTATCCCCGGTCCTTTTCTGACGCCAACGGGGACGGCCTGGGCGATCTGCGCGGAGTGACCGAGCGGCTGGACTACCTGAAGCGTTTGGGTGTGGACGCCGTCTGGTTGTCTCCCTTCTATCGCTCCCCGCAGGCCGATGCGGGCTACGACGTGGCGGACTACCGGGCCGTGGACCCGATCTTCGGGACCCTGCAGGACTTCGACGCCATGCTGGAGCAGGCGCATGGGCTGGGCCTGAAAGTCATTGTGGACCTGGTCCCCAACCACACTTCGGACGAGCACGTATGGTTCCAGGAAGCACTGGCCTCCCCGCCGGGCTCACCGGCCCGCGAAAGGTACATCTTCCGGACGGGCAAGGACCAGGAACCGGGCTCCGGCGACGGCCTGCTGCCGCCCAACAACTGGCAGTCCATCTTTGGCGGGCCGGCCTGGACCAGGGTCACGGAGCCAGACGGCACACCCGGCGAGTGGTACCTGCACCTGTTCGACACCAAACAGCCGGACCTCAACTGGGCCAACCCGGAAGTGCACGAGGAAATGGAATCCGTCCTGCGCTTCTGGCTGGACCGGGGTGTGGACGGCTTCCGGGTTGACGTGGCCCACGGGCTGGTCAAGGAGGAAGGGCTGCCGGACTGGGCAGGGGCGGCGGCCATGGTGGAAGGGCAGCAGGCGGGACACCACGAATCCGGCGACGCCCCAGGCGCCCACACGGACGCCGAGGAACCGCACCGTGCCCCCACGCCTGACGCGCCGGCGTCGCCCTACCTGGACCAGGACGGCGTCCATGAGATTTACCGCGAGTGGCACCAGGTACTCGCGGAGTACGACGGCGACCGCATGATGGTTGCCGAAGCCTGGGTTGAACCCGCAGAACGGCTTGCCCGCTACATCCGCAAGGACGAGATGCAGCAGGCCTTCAACTTCGATTTCCTGCTGGCTGGCTGGGACGCCGCACGGATGGCCGTGGCGATCGAAGACTCGCTGGTTTCCGCCGCCACCGTGGGAGCTTCCTCCACGTGGGTGCTCAGCAACCACGACACCGTCCGTCATGCCAGCCGCTTTGGCCTGAAGGATCCCACGACGTTCCCCAAGGGGATCGGCAAGGAAGACGAACAGCCGGACCAGCAGCTGGGACTCACGCGGGCACGCGCCGCCACGCTTGTATCGTTGGCGCTGCCCGGTTCCGCCTACGTGTACCAGGGCGAAGAGCTGGGCCTGCCCGAGCACACCACGCTGCCTGATACCGCCCGCCAGGATCCCTCGTTCTTCCGCACGCTGGGGGCCGAACGCGGACGCGACGGCTGCCGGGTTCCGCTGCCCTGGCGTTCGGATGCCCCCGGCTACGGATTCTCCTCTGCACAGCAGTCGGCCGCACCGTGGCTGCCCCAACCCCCATCCTTCGGTGAGCTGGCTGCTGACCTGCAGGACGGCGTCGAAAGTTCCACCCTTGAGCTCTACCGCAGCGCACTTGATCTGCGACGGCGGTATTCACTGGGTTCGGGCAGCTTCAGCTGGGCGGACGCCCACGACCCCGGGAACGGAGTCCTGGCGTTCCAGAACCGGGACTTCCTGGTCATGGCCAACATGGGCACGGTGCCGGTGGCCGTGCCTGACGGTTACGCCGTCCTGCTTTCCAGTATTTACGACGTCGGGAACCTCGCCTCGGTGCCCACGGACAGCGCCGTATACCTCGTGGCAACCGGGACCGGCGCCTGAAGAATTGTTGCCCGGCGGAAGGAAGGACGCATGGAACATTCGGCAGTCGGAAAGCTGCAGGGAGGATTCAACGTGGTCAGCGGGGCCTGGCCGCTGGTGCACATGCGCAGCTTCGAAGCGGTCACCGGAGCCAAGACTGACAAGTGGCTGGTCCGTACGGTGTCCGGCCTGCTGATCACCATCGGCGCGGCCCAGCTTCGCGCGGCCGGAACACCCGGGGGCGCGGACCAGGCCCGGTTGTTAGGGATCGGGACGGCGGCCACGCTGACCGCCATCGACCTGACATACGTGGCAAAGGGGCGGATCAGCAAGATCTACCTGCTGGATGCCGCCGTCGAACTGCTGCTGATCAGGAGCTGGCTGCGCGCCAGGTAACAGCGCCAGTTCGGGCCGGGGACTCGACCGCCGGGAACGCCAGGGGCGCCTGCATCCGCTGGATGCCGGCGCCCCTGGTAAAGCCGTTGGTGGAAGTAAGCCCCGGAGCTACTTGCCGCCCTTGAAGAAACCGGCGATTTTGGCACCGAATCCCTTCACGTTCTCGGTGACATCGCCGGCAAGTTCCTTGGCGTTCTCCGAAACGTCTCCGCTGAAGAACTCCTTCACGTTCTCCGTGACGTCAGAGGCCAATTCCTTGGCGTTCTCCGCAACATCGCCGGCAAGTTCCTTGGCGTTGCCCGCCACATCGCCGCTGAAAAATTCCTTGACGTTCTCTGCTGCCTCGCCAGCGAACTCCTTGACGTTCTCCACGGCTTCGCCAGCGAGTTCCTTAACGTTCTCCACTGCGTCTGCCGCACCCTCAGGGGCAGCAGCTGCGGCGCCGTCGATAACTTCTTCGGCAGCCGGGTTTCCTGGAACTTGTTCGGTCACGATTTCTCCTTGGTAAACCGGTCCTGGAACCGGGTCTGGGATGCCCGGCAGGCACGTCACCTGCTGCGGGAAGATCAGTGTCCCCGTGAACAAACTAGGGCCACAGCCGCGTCATGGCAACACTGGCGCCTTTTAGGGCAACCTGCGCCGCGCTTTTCACAACACGAGCCGAATTGCCGCCCAGCAGCGGGTTAATCGCACGAAGCCACCAGGTAAACGGGCACCTAGCGGACGCGCTCCGCCCTGCTCAACCGCGTGCGTGCACCGGCGCTGATGTGGACGAGCACCGGGATCCTCTCCCCCACCAGTTCCTCCAGCGCCGCCACGAGTTCGGCCACCTCTACGGCCAGCAACTGCGGGGCAACACCCTGCCGCGGCTGCAGCCGGATCCGCAGTGCCGGGTTTCCCTTGATGCTGTAGGTGGCAACGGAGGAGCCGGCCAGATCAGCGCGTCCGGCCAAGGCACCCTTGATGGCCTGTTCGGCCACTCCTCCGGCAATTCTTACCGTGCCCGGGACGTCGCCATCCTCCCGAGGGGCAACCAGCAGGTCCGCGCGCCCCTTGCCCTGCTGCGCTACCCAGGCGATCACCAGGCCGATCAGCACCGCGAGCACCACCGCCACCACGATCCAGAGCCAGCTCTCCGGCCGTCCGGGGAAGCGTGTCTGCTCGAAGGACCGCAGCGCCATATCCCACAACCTGGAGGACCAGGCCTGCCACCAGCGCGCCACGGCAGGAACCGTGGCGAGGAGTACCAACAGGATGCCCACGGCCAGGAGCTTTGCACCCAGGATGCCGATCAGGATCCTGTTCAGTGCGCGAGGTGTGCTGTTCATGCGCCAATCACCCCTGACGTAGCCACAACCACGCGGACGTCCGGCCGGGGCACCGGTGACATGTGGTCCAGTTCAGCCCGTACCGCCGCGAGGATGGTGTCCTCGCTGACCGGCGCACCCGAAGTGGGCCTGACGTTGACCAGCACCTGCCGTTGGGACACCACCACCATCACCTGCTCCGGTGTGACGTTCGCAGCCAGCCTGGCGCTTCTGGCCAGGGCCGAGGCAATAGCTTCATCGTCCACAACAACGGCCACTGAATCCGGCGACAAGCCCAGGGCGCCGGCGTCCAGCGCATGGCGTGCCCGGCGACCCGGAAGGAGCGCCTGGAGCAGGAAGAACAGCCCCGCCATGGCCACCACACCGCCTGCGGCAGCAAGAAGCGCCGGCGGAATACCCGAGGGAAGGGCTGTGATCCGCTGGGCTGCAAGATGCGGTTCGATCAGCCAGGCCGGCTGGCCAATGGCATGGACTCCGGCTTCAAGGAGCCCGTAGGTGGCCAGAAGTCCCACCAGGACGGCGGCCAGGATGGCAGCGCCGGCCCGCGGCGAACGGGTCTCCCGACGCACCACGCGCGCAAGGTCCACCGGGGCCCGGTTGGCCGCCACCCCAGCACGGCGGGGCACCGCTTCCTCCGCGGGCAACTGCTTGTGGTCCACGCTCAACGCACCCTCCCGCCGTCGTTGATCTTTACTCCGCTGATCCGGATATCCACCCTGCTCAGCTGCGCACCGCTGAGTGCTGTGACGCTGCCCAGGATGTCCGATTTTGCTTTGACCAGACGGTCCAGGATGGGCCCGCCAAAACTGCGGAGCCGGCCGGGATCACGGGCCACAACGGCCAGGGGCGGCACCTGTACCGGCGAGACGATGGACAGGGCCAGCAGGCCGTCGTCGTCCGTCCAGTCAACGCGGATGTCATGCGCGGGGACGCCCAGCGCGCGGGCAGCGGACGCCTTGGCCAGGCTGCTCAGTGCCTGCGTGCTGATCCGGTTGTGGCCGTGGAGCTGTTGCCCCGTACCCGTCTGGGCGTCAGGGTTGCCGGGCTGCGTGACCGATCCGGCTGCCGTGCTCATGACGATGAGCGGCGGCCGGTGATGGCATCCAGGACGCGTCGAAGGTCCAGCTTCCCCTCAGCGGCGCGTCCCAGGAGCGCGCCGATGCCCATAAAGAGCACCGACGCCAGGAAACCCCAGGGGCCGAAGGCGAAGGACATAAAGGCCAGGAAGGCGCCGGCGGCGATGCCAACCACTGTCAGGTTCACGCGAGTACCTCCCGGTCAGCGCCTGGCTTTGGCGGCGCGGCGATATAGACGTCATTGATCTCGACGTTCACTTCAATGACCTGCAGGCCAACAAGCTCCTCCACTGCCCGGTACACGGCAGCGCGGACCGCGTTGGCAAGTGAGTGCAGGGGCGTGCCGTAAGTAGCAACGAGGTTGATGTCCACGGCCACCTGGGTTTCCCCGACTTCTGCATGGATACCGGCAGCGTGGTCCGAACTTCCCACGGCCTCGCGGATGGCACCCAGCGCACGGGTGGATCCGGTACCGAGCGAGTGGACGCCCGGAACAGCGCGGGCGGCAATGCCGGCGACCTTCTCCACGGCGGTTTCCGAGATCACCGTGCGGCCCCGGGCACCCGGTACATCTGCGGCGGCGGCCCCCTGAACAGGCACGACGGGCCCTCGGCTGGCAATCGATCCGGGTTCGGATTGCGGTTCTGGATATTCCATGAGCTCTCCCCCTTCTGTTGCTCCAACCCTATCCCTTGGCCATGACATCGTGTCTACGGTCACGCCGCGGGTCCGGTCTGGCGCTACGCAAATGCCCCCACGACGCGCACCCTGCCTCGCGCTACGCACATGCACCCATGACGCGGACCCTGCCTGGTGCTACGCATATGTCCCCACGACGCGGAAATACCCTGCGCGTCAGGACATATGCGCATCGAAAACGGTCGGGGCACGGATGGGGCGGGAAGGCGGGCCACACCGGTCAAGCCAAAGTCACGCGGTTCGGGGAACGAAAAAACCCCGCAGCTCCCATCTCTGGGAACTGCGGGGTTCTAGCTGCTAGCGTTGAGCTTGCCGAAACGTGGCTCCGACCGGCGTCGATCCGGTGACCTTTCGATTTTCAGTCGAACGCTCTACCAACTGAGCTACAGAGCCTAGGTGACTAGTCACCATGAGAGCCGGAATTTCTTCCAACAATCAAAGCGACCCTGACGGGACTTGAACCCGCGACCTCCGCCGTGACAGGGCGGCGCGCTAACCAACTGCGCTACAGGGCCTTGCGATTACTGCATTTTGTTGCTCCACGACATTGCTGCCGCTTTTTTTCAAGGGCTCCAGCTTAGCAGACTTTTCCAGCCTGCCAGACCGTTCCTTGCGTACCCCCAACGGGATTCGAACCCGTGCCGCCGCCGTGAAAGGGCGGTGTCCTAGGCCGCTAGACGATGGGGGCCTGAACTCAATCCGAAGGCAAAAATAAAAGGCTTCGAGCCACTGGCTCTCCGTCTTCATCCCTGTATTTCTCCGAACTGGACTCTAAAACTATAGGGCCTTAGCGGGGATTATCCAAAATCGGCCGATCGACCCGAAGGCGAAGGGTGCAAAATGGTCAGATGGATGCCGTCGCCGCACTCAACGAAATCGCCTTCTGGCTTGAGCGGGGGCGCGCGGCCACGTTCAAGGTCCAGGCCTTCCGGAAGGCTGCTGCCACCATCGAGGCCCTGGCGCCGGAGGAGCTGGAAGCGCGGGCGCGCGATGGCCGGCTGAAGTCCATGAAGGGCATTGGGGACCGGACCTACACCGTGATCCGCCAGGCAGTGGACGGCGCCGTTCCGGACTATCTTGCCGAGCTGCGGGCCAGGACCGCCGAGCCCCTGGCTGCAAATGGCCACAGCATCAGCGCCGCCCTCCGCGGAGACCTGCACAGCCATAGCAACTGGTCCGACGGCGGTTCCCCCATTCCCCTGATGGTGGATGCCGCGCGGGTCCTGGGCCGTGAATACCTGGCGCTCACTGACCACTCCCCCAACCTCACCATCGCCAACGGGCTCACCGCTGAGCGGCTCACGGCCCAGCTCACGGAGGTGGAGAAGATCAACGCGGCGGTTGCCAGGGAAGTGAAGAACGACGGCGGCACGGACTTCCGCCTTCTCGCCGGCATTGAGGTGGACATCCTGGAGAACGGCGAACTGGACCAGTCGCCGGAGATGCTGGCGCGGCTGGACATTGTGGTGGCCAGTGTCCACTCCAAGCTCAGGGCAGACCGGGGCACCATGACCAAACGGATGTTGGGCGGCATCACCGCACCGGAGACCAATGTGCTGGGCCATTGCACGGGGCGGCTGGTGGAGGGTTCGCGGGGAACCAGGCCGCAGTCCGAGTTCGACGCCGCCGCAGTCTTCGCCGCCTGCGTGGAGAACAACGTAGCGGTCGAAATCAACTCAAGGCCGGAGCGCCAGGACCCTCCGGACAACCTGCTGCAGCAGGCCGTGGAGGCGGGCTGCCTGTTCAGCATCGACAGTGACGCGCACGCTCCCGGGCAACTCGATTTCCTCCAATACGGGGCAGAACGGGCCGAACTCAACGGTGTTCCCGTGGAACGGATCGTCAACACGTGGCCACTGGACCGGCTCCTCGAGTGGGCGGGGAACGGAGCCGGTAAAGGAGCCGCCGGGTAGCGGGCCCCGAACCTGCCTCTGGCGGATCCCGTAAGGCCTGCGCGCGCCCTTGGGCCGGAGGGTGGCAGGAATTTGTGCTGAACTGTCCGATTTCCGCCGGACCGGCACGGCCACCCGGAACTACATTTGATCTATGAGTCACGCCACCGGAAGCAACACCAGCGCTTCCCCCGCAAACCAACCCGGCCCCGAACCAGTAACGACTGCAGCGGCCGGGAATGACCCCACACCCCCAAAGGTCCCTGAAAAAGTACCACCCCTGGCCATCGTCGCCATGGTGACAACCGTGGTGCTCTGGGCCTCGGCGTTCGTCGGCATCCGGGCGGTCGGGCCCAGCTTCTCCCCCGGTTCCCTGACGTTGGGACGGTTGGCGGTGGCCGCCGTCGTACTCGGTTTGGTAGTGCTTCCCACCCTCCGCACGCTGCCGAAGGGCCGTGAGTGGTGGCCCATACTGGCCTACGGAGTGATGTGGTTTGGCGGCTACAACGTTGCCCTCAACGCCGCGGAGCACACGCTCGATGCCGGCACCAGCGCCCTGCTGATCAACGTCAGCCCCATCATGGTGGCCGTCCTGGCCGGGTTCGTCCTCAAGGAGGGCTTCCCGCGCTGGCTCCTGATCGGAAGCGTTGTGGCATTCGGCGGCGTGGCCATTATTGCCCTGGGTTCCGGAAGGCAGTCGACGGCGGACGTTGCCGGGGTGCTCCTGTGCCTCCTTGCCGCCGTGCTCGCCGCAGTCAGCGTCATCATCCAGAAGCCGGTGCTGAAGAAGTTTCCGGCCGGCCAGGCCACGTGGTTCGGGATTATGGTGGGCGCCATCTGCTGCCTCCCGTTCACCGGCCAGCTGGTCACCGAACTCCAGCAGGCCGAACTGACTGCCACGCTGGGCTTGGTGTACCTGGGCGTCTTCCCCACAGCGATCGCCTTCACCACCTGGGCCTACACGCTCTCGCTCATCGACGCCGGCAAACTGGCCGCCACCACCTACCTGGTCCCCGGGACAACCATCCTGATTTCATGGCTGCTGCTGGGCGAAGTTCCCACCATCTGGGGGTTGGCGGGTGGCGTGCTCTGCCTGGTGGGCGTGGCACTGACCCGCAGGCGCTCGCGTCCCCGCAAGCAGGCGGCGCAGGGAGCTGACCGGCGGGGCTAAAGTCTTCAGTATGCCCAGCCACCTTCCACCCGGCCTGCCGATCGTCCCGGATGGACCCTCCCAGCCGTTCCACCTCAGTCCTGACGAGTTCGAGGCCGCCGTGGCTGAAGCCCTGGACATGATCCCGCCGGCACTTGCCCGGGCCATGGACAACGTGGCCGTGTTCATCGAGGACGACTACGTGCCCGCGCCGCACGAGGACCCGGACACCGTCCTGCTGGGCCTCTACGAAGGCACTCCGCTGACCGAACGCGATTCCTTCTGGGATGCCGGCTCACTGCCGGACCGGATCACCATTTTCCGCAAACCCATCCTGGACATCTGCAGCAGCCGCGAGCAGGTCATCGAGGAAGTGGGCGTCACCGTGGTGCACGAAGTAGCCCACCATTTTGGCATCGACGACGAACGCCTGCACCAGCTGGGCTGGGACTAGCCGCGGGAGCGCCGGAGCAGCTTCGCAGCGATAACCTAGCCCTATGGGACACGATCACAGCCACACGCATGGACTGACGGGCACGGCCAAACACCGCAAGCGCCTGATCATGGTCCTGGCAATCACCCTGGCCGTGGTCCTGATCCAGATCGTCGGCGCCGTTCTGTCCGGATCACTGGCCCTGTTGGCCGACGCCGGCCACATGCTCTCCGACGCCGCAGGCGTATTCATCGCACTGCTTGCCTCCTGGATCGCCACCCGCCCCGCCAGTGAGCTTCGAACCTACGGGTACCAGCGCGCAGAGGTGCTGGCAGCCATGGCCAACGCCCTGATCCTGATCGTGATCGCCGTGGTGATCGTCATCGAAGCAATCCGCCGGTTCGGGGAAACTCCCGACGTCCAGACCGACATCATGCTGTGGGCTGCCGTTCTTGGTGCCGTTGCCAACTTGGTGTCCCTGCTGATCCTGCGGGGCGGCCAGAAGGAAAGCCTGAACGTCCGTGGTGCGTACCTGGAGGTGCTGGGAGACCTGCTGGGATCGATCGCCGTCATTGTGGCCGCGATCGTCATCATGACCACCGGTTTCCAGGCCGCGGACACCATCGCGTCCCTGGTGATCGCCGTGATGATCCTCCCCCGCGCCTGGAGCCTGCTGCGGGACGTGGTGGACGTGCTGCTGGAAGCCACCCCCAAGGGCGTGGAAGTCCAGATGATCCGGGAACACATCATGTCCGTCCCCGGCGTGGTGGACGTCCACGACATCCACATCTGGACCATCACGTCCGGCGTTCCGGTTTTCTCTGCGCACATCGTGGTGGAGGACTCCATGATCAGCGCCCATGGAGCAGACCAGATACTGGACAGGCTGGGCAGTTGCCTGGGCTCGCACTTCGATACAGAACACTGCACGTTCCAGCTGGAACCGGCCAGCCATTCCGAACACGAATCCCACCAGCACGCCTAGGGGAACGCATCACGCGTGCCGGGACACGCCGTCGGAAAATCCTCCGGAATGACACTCTTGTTGTTTATGTTATTGATGTGACCAATGTTGCCAAAGTGGCATTTGGGCACGTAGCCTCTTGTTTGCCGGGTTGACCGCCGAGGGGCGATTGTTATGCGCCAATCCAAACCTCGCTGCTCCCGGCCTTACCAGCGAGGTTCAGCGTATGGCTTTGGCCAAGAATGCCGGTACTGCACGCTTCAGTGCAGGGGCTGTCAGGACAGCAACGATCGGGGCGGCGAGGACGGCAGCCGTGTTGTGCGCCGCCGTCGCACTCCTTGCCGCGCCGGGCCTTCCCGCCCAGGCCGCCCCCGCAACCGTTGCGCTCCGGCCGGCGATTGCGCCCGCTGCCCCCTCAGTTCCCTCTGCCGAAGAGATCGCCGCCGCCAAGTCCAACGAGGAAGCGAGCGCCCGGCAGGTTTCCAAAATCGAGCAGATCCTGGAAGCGGCAGTCGCATCGCAGCAGGCCGCATTCACCGCGTCCATGCAGGCCAACAATGCCTACGGCGAAGCGCTGGTGGAACTCCAGGACCGCCAGGCCGCTGCCGAGCTGGCCTCCAAGAGGGCCGAGGCAGCCAAGTCCCGGCAGGAGCAGACACGCCGTGAAGTGGGCCAGTTGGCAGGAGACCTGTACCGCAACGGCGGGCTGAATCCGTCACTGGGAACGTTCGTTTCCGGCGACGGCGATGCCCTGCAGCAGGCCGCCACCCTCCAAGCCATTTCGGCCAACCGCAGCCGCGCCTTCGCGTCAGCAGAAACGGCCGCATCCGCCGCCGAATCACTCACCGCCACCGCCAGGGAAACGCGCAAGGCCGCCGATGAAGCGGCCACCACTGCCGAAATCCGAAAAACGCAGGCCGAAGAAGCCAACGCCGCGCAGGCCAAAGCAGTTGCGGATGCGCAGGCGCAGCGAACGGTCCTGATAGACCAACTGGCAACCCTGAGGAATACGACGGCGGAACTTGAGTCCGAGCGCATCGCCGGCCTTGAGAAACAACGGGAAGAGTCCCGGCTGGCAAAGCTCCGTGCTGACGCCGATCGTGCGGCTGCAGAGGCTGCCGACCGGGCGGCACGTGAAGCCGCCGAGCGGAACAACAACAGGCCGGTGCCCGCCCCAGTACCTGCACGCCCGGCCCCGGCTCCCGCTGCGCCGGCCCCCGCGGTCCCTGCACCGGCTCTGCCGCCCGCCCCCGTGGCACCGGCGCCCCAGCCTCCCGCGCCTCCAGCACCCGCGCCGCCTCCAGCCCCTGCGCCCCCGCCCGCGCCCGCACCCCCGCCGCCACCTGCTCCAGCGCCACCGCCGGCCCCCGCACCCGCGCCTGCACCGGCACCTGCTCCCGCTCCCGCTCCTGGCGGGTCCAACCAGACCGCCGTGAACGTTGCGCTGAGCAAGGTCGGCGCGCCGTATTACTACCAATGGGGCGGCACAGGGCCGTACGGCTTCGACTGCTCCGGCCTGGTGTACACATCGTTCGCAGCCGCCGGAAAGTCGCTGCCCAGGACGGCCACGCCGCAGTACACGTACGCTCCGGTGAAGGTACCGATCTCGCAGGCACAGCCTGGTGACCTGCTCTTCTGGGGCTCGGAAGGCAACTTCTACCACGTGGCGATCTACCTGGGTGGCGGACGCGTTGTGCAGGCACTGAATCCCAGCGAAGGCATTGACGTGACCGAGCTGCGGTGGATGATGGGCCTGCCCTACATGTACGCGGCCCGCTACTAGGCCCAATCGGGACGGCATTGCCTTCCAAGGACGGCTCTGCCCTGCAGTCCGGCTGCCGTGCGGTGACGCTGCGTTATCCGGCAACCCGTTGTGATGGGTAGGCTTGGCGGGAACGCTGCCCGGCCGCCGGGCACGCCTAAAATCCGGGGGAACCGTGTCCTATAACAACCAGTACAACGCGCCGGGCCCGCAGGGCTACCACCCCGCCTACGCGCAGCCCGCCTACATCCAGGCGCCGCCCAGGGGGCTCAGCATTGCCAGCATGGTGCTGGGCATCAGCTCGATTGTGTTCGGCTGGATCCTGCTGGTGCCGATCGTTGGCCTGGTGCTTGGCATTGTGGGCCTCCGCAAGGAACCGGCCGGCAAGGGCATGGCCGTTACCGGCCTGGTCCTGAACGGACTGGCGCTGTCCGGCTGGGTGCTGCTGATGGTTTTGGTATTCGCCGTGTTTGGCGTGGCAGCATCCACCGTGGCCACAACCCCTGCTTGAACCGACCCTGCCTCAACCGCCGCTAGGCGGCAGGCATGGGGCCAAACTTCTCCCGGTCTGCCAGGCGTGGATCTTCGCGGTCCGGCACCACCATCACCGGGCATTTGGTGTGGTGCAGTACGCCGTCCGAGGTTGAGCCAAGGAGCATTCCGGCGAACCCTCCGTGGCCGCGGGTACCTACTACAACGAGTTCAACGTGGCGGCTCTGGTCCACCAGCACGTCCACCGGCGAGCCATCCAGAAGTTCGTATTCCATGGGCAGGTCAGGGTAGTGCGACTTCAGCCACCGGCCGCCGGCGTCCAGCTGGGTCCGAATATCCGCGAACAGTGCTGTGCGGTCCATCGGTGCCGGCACCCAGGCCAGTGAGCCGCTGTACTGCGGCACGGCGCAGATCACCCGGAGCTTGGCGCCCAGCCGTTCAGCCTGGCTGGCAGCTTCAAGGACGGCCACGCGGGCCTGCTCCGATCCGTCCACGCCCACGACCACGACGTTCTCCACCAGCTGCTGCCCGGACTTCGCCGCATCCGCCTTGGCGCGTTTGTCCGTGACTTCCTCGCCGAGACGGGGGGCGCAGCTGAGCGGCACCGTCACTGTGGGGCATTTGGCATGGGCTGGCAGGGCGCTGCTGACCGAGCCCAGCAGCCGGCCCACGAATCCCCCGCGGCCACGGGTGCCAAAGACCAGCAGCTCCGCGGATTCGGAGATATCCAACAGGACTCCTGCGGCGTCCCCGTTTTCCACGGTGGCGTCCACGTCGATGTTGTATCCGGAAACCTTCTCCACGGCATGGCGGAGGATGGATTCGGCACCTTCGCGGATCACCGAGTCATCAACTGTGGCGTAGCCGCCGTCCAGCCCTGAGGCAGCAAAGATCGGTACCGAGTAGGCGGTGACGATATGCAATGGCCTGCGGCGGCGTTCAGCCTCCCGGGCTGCCCAGACCAACGCGCATTGGCCGTGCTCCGAGCCGTCCACGCCCACCACAATGCCGGTGGGGGCAGGCGTGCTTCCCGCGCCGTCCCTTGCCGGGTCCGGATGAATCTCCTGTGCGCCCATGGGGCCGCCTCCTTGCGGTACTGCCGGATGTTGCCGCTATTCTGCCAGACGACGGAGGCTTCGAAGCCCACCGCCTTCCCTTCCCACTATTCTCGCTCTTTTAAGCTGCTGCAAGGTGACCTGCCGGCGGATCGCAGGGCGATATGGCACGCGTTGGCATGCGTTTTCCACTTAAGGAAAAAGGGTCTACCCAAGAGCGGATTTGTTCTGTATTGTTCGATGCACTGTCGGTTCGGAACATCCAGGGATGGCCGGACCACGCACTGCAGCCGAACCTTGGGGGTATCGCGGCGCGTGCAGGGTAAAGATGCCTGTACTTTCCGATTCTCTGAGAGGAACTGTGTGGTGGCGAGCATGCCTGTGAACGGGACGGAACGGACCGGAACGGTAGTCATCGGCACCGGGCTTTCAGGCCTGGCCGTGGCCTCCGAGCTGCGTCGGCGCGGGGTGGAAGCCATTGTGGTGGACGGCCTCGACGCTCCGGGCGGCCAGCCCGCGCCCATCACGGCCTCATTGCCCCGCTGCGACTCAGCGGCCTCGGAAACGCTGATTGAGCGCAACGAAATCCTGCGGCACCTCCGCAATTACGCGGCCAGCCATGACCTGGACATCCGGAATGCCACCCGCGCTTCCCACCTGAACCTGCTTGATGCCGCCACGGGAGCCTCCACCCCACCGCAGTGGGAGGTCCATACCGCCACGGGCATCCTGTTGGCGGACACGATCGTCCTTACGCGCTGTGCGCAGAGCCAGCTCCGCCGGATGCTCGCGGATCTTGGCGTTGCGGTAGGCCAGAACCTGGTGGCCGCGCTCCGGGCCATCGGCCTGTACCTGGTGGGCGTGGGCGATCTGATTGTCCCGTCGCCCAAGGAAGTGCTGCGCCAGGCCAAGACGGTGAGCAAGGCAATCTCCGGCAGCCTGAGCAAGGACCCCGGGCACCCGGTCACGCAGCGCATGGCCCTGCCGGCTCCCGCCTAGGCTGCAGCCCCACAAAGCGCCGGTATCGGCGTCCTACTCGGAAGCGGAATCCTGCTCCCCTGGCTGCAGCTTCCGCCGGGCGGTAACACCCAGGGCCACCATCAGCCCCAGCGCCACTGCTGCGAATCCCACAATGCTCCACGGGAAGGGTTCGGAGGAAGTAGCCACCGGCTCAGGAGTGGACGTCGCTCCCGGAGGAACAGTACCCATGGTGGGCACTGCAGCAGCGCCCGACGCCGAACCGGTAGCCGACGGCGCCGCGGAACCTGCCGCCGTCGTACTTCCGCCGCTGCCGGAGGTGGCAGTGAAACTGAACGTTCCCTCAATGGGATGCGAATCGGAGCTGACCACACGCCAACTCACCGTGTAGGCGCCGGCCGGGGCGCCGGGGCGCAGGGATTTGGAGGCCACGTTGTCCACGATCTGCACGCTGCCGTCCCCCCATTCGGTTCCGGCGGCGTCCTTGACGGACATTTCCGCCCCGAGCCCCAGCGGATTGTTGTTGAAGGTAACGGACACCCTGGCCGGGGCGGTGGCCACCGTTTCGCCGTCAGTGGGCGAGGAGGCTTCCGCGGCATCGTGCGCAAACGCCGGCTCGGCACTGAAGAGGGACGCGCCGAAGAGTGCTGCAGTGAACAGAACGGCGGTAAACAGAGAAGCGATCAGTGCACCGGGAAGGACACCGGCACGGCGGATGGAACGCATGAGGGTAAGGCTCCCTTGTGTTGGCTTCCTTACAGACTAGGCGAATTTGCCGGAGGCCCCGGCCCGCGAGCCATAAGATTCAAGTAACCCCAATCACCCACCCGGAGGACACATGCTCAAGCAGGGCTCTGCACTGGACCGGTATTTCAAGATTTCCGAGCGGGGGTCCAACTTCTCCCGTGAGATCCGCGGCGGCTTTGCGACCTTCTTTGCCATGAGCTACATCGTGGTCCTGAACCCGCTGATCCTCTCCGGCCCGGACTCCAGCGGCAACACGCTGGGTTTCACGGCCGTCGCGGCCGTGACAGCTTTTGTGGCCGGCATCCTGACCATCCTGATGGGCGCCTGGGCCAAGCACCCGTTTGCCCTCGCCACAGGCCTGGGCGTCAACGCGTTCGTCGCCGTTACCGTTGCCACCAACCCTGAACTGACCTGGCCGGACACCATGGGGCTGGTGGTCCTGGCCGGCGTCACCATGCTGATCCTGGTCCTCACCGGATTCCGGACCGCGGTGTTCAAGGCCGTCCCGGATGGCCTGAAGACCGCCATTGTGGTGGGCATCGGCCTGTTCATTGCCCTGATCGGCCTGGTCAACGCCGGGTTCGTTCGCCGCCTCCCGGACGCCGCCGGAACCACTGTGCCGGTGGGGCTGGGCTTCGATGGCAAGCTGCTGGGCTGGCCGACGGCGGTCTTCGTGTTTGGCCTGCTCCTGACCATTGTGCTGCTGGTCCGGAAGGTGAAGGGCGCAATCCTGATCGGAATCGTCACCTCCACGATCATCTCCGTGATCCTCGAAGCAACCCTGCGCATCGGCCCCAGCGGCGGCGGCGACACCTACAACCCGCAGGGCTGGTCCCTGGTGGCGCCCACCTTCAGCGGCTGGGCGGCGCCTGACCTCTCACTGATCGGCAAGGCCAACCCGTTCGGCGCGTTCGAACACCTGGGCGTGGTTGCGGCTTCACTGCTGGCCTTTGTGATCCTGCTGAGCATCTTCTTCGACGCCATGGGAACCATGGTGGGCCTTGCCAACGAGGCCGGCACGGTGGACGAGCACGGCAACATCCCCAACGTGGACCGCGTGCTGCAGGTGGACGCCCTGGGCGCGATCGTGGGCGGCGGCGCGTCCGTTTCCTCCAACCAGATCTACGTGGAAGCCGGCGCCGGCATTGGCGAAGGCGCCCGCACGGGCCTGGCCTCGATCGTCACCGGCCTGCTGTTCCTGGTGGCCATGTTCTTCACGCCGCTGATCAACCTGGTGCCTTTCGAAGCCGTTGCCCCGGCCCTGGTGGTGGTGGGCTTCATGATGGTGTCCCAGGTGGGAAAGATCGACTGGCAGGACTGGGGCATTGCGATCCCGGCCTTCCTGACCTTCTCCCTGATGCCGTTCACCTACTCGATCGCCATTGGCCTGGGCGCCGGCTTCATTTCCTACGTGGTGATCCGTGCGGCGCAGGGCCGGACCCGCGAGATCCACCCGCTGATGTGGGCTGTTGCGGCAGCGTTTGTGCTCTTCTTCGCGATTGGCCCCATCGAGGCGGCGCTGGGCATGTAGCCCCGTTAGTCCTGTGTTTTGGAGGCAACTGGCCCTCAACGTTCCCGTCCTAGACGGGCGTGTTGGGGGCCAGTCCTTCATCTCCGAACTCCGCTTTGGCCTTGCGGCTGCGGAGCCTGTCCAGGCGGTTCATCAACGGCGAAGCGCTCATGCCGTGGATCACAATGGACAGCGAAACCACCAGCCCAATGAAGGACCACAGCCATTCGGCCTGGTCCCCGAACTCTCCCTTGCCCAGCGCATAGGACAGGTAGTACAACGAGCCGATACCGCGGATTCCGAAGAAGGACAGGGCTATCCGCTCCCGCGGGCCGGTCTTGCCGCCCAGGAGTCCCAGCCAACCGGCCAGCGGGCGCACCAACAGCAGGAAGGCCAGCGCGACGGCGAGCTCCACCCACCCCACGCCCTCCAGCAGGCCACGGGCGATGGCTCCGCCGAGCAGGACCAGGATCACCACGGTGATGAGCCGTTCGAGCTGGTCGATGTAGGAGTGCAGGACGCGGTGGTAGCCGTGGGATCGCTCCGCCGAGCGGATGGTCACCGCGCAGACAAACACGGCGATGAAGCCGTAGCCCTCCACCATTTCCGTCAGCCCGTAGGCGAGGAAGGTGGCGGCCAGGGCCACGAACCCGTCGGCGTGGTCTGACAGCCGCAGGCCTCCCTGGCCCGCTGAGAAGAAGAGTTTGGCCAGGACTTTCCCCAGCAGCCAGCCCACCAGGACCCCCACCGAAAGCCGCCACAACACGTCGATACCGAACCACTCGGGGAACCAGGCCGACGGCGACGAACCCACCAGGCTGATCGCGATGGCCAAATACACAAAGGGGAAAGCCAGGCCGTCATTGAGCCCGGCCTCGGAGGTCAGCCCGAACCGGACCTCGTCCTCGCGTTCGGGGCCTTCGTCTTCATCTGCCGGCTCGCCCACCTGCACCTCGGTTGCCAGTACCGGATCCGTGGGGGCGAGCGCGGAGGCCACCAGCAGGGCCGCGCCCAGGCCAAGGCCCAGGAGCCACATTCCCAGCAGGGTCAACAGGATGATGCATACGGGCATGGCGATCCCCAGCAGCCGCCACGTGGTGGCCCAGCTCTTCCGCCCCACGGGCCGGTCCAGTGCCAGGCCCGCACCCATCAGGGAGACGATCACGCAGATTTCCGCCATATGGGTGGTGAAGTCCGGGTACTTCAGCGGATCAGGATCCGGCAGCGTGGGAATCAGTCCAAAGGCTGCCATCCCTGCGCCGAGGAAGACCATGGGCATGGACAGCGGCGCATTGCGCAGGAGCGTGGGAAGGACCGAGGCCACGAATACCGCGGTCCCGGCTGCTGCGAAAACAAGGCTGGGCACTTCTAGCATGGTGCTGCACTCCGATCGGTCAGGATCGCTTTTCAAGCAGTTCCACCACCTTACCGCGGAGGCGATTCCGGGATACCGGACAATCCGACGGCGATCCGGCTCGCCAACGGTCCTGCCATGCGGTGAGCTTGTCTTATGGAAGCTCGCGCCAGTTTTGACCCCACCCGGCCCGCCGTTGATCCCGCTGCTGATTCTGCCGTTGACGCTGCCCCGCAGCCGTGGACCGGCCGGTATGACGGCGACGGCGACGAGCACCGGCGGTGGTGGCAGGCTGTCCAGCCGGTAGACCGTTTCACCCGTCATGAAAAGGCCGTCAGTTCACCAGCCGTCCTGCTCGGTTTTGCCAGCGACGAGGGCGTGCGCCGGAACCAGGGCCGGCTGGGCGCCGCCAAAGCCCCCGCTGAACTGCGCAAGGCCCTGGGTCCGCTGGCCTTCCACCTGGACAGGGACGTGTTCGACGCCGGTGACGTCGCCGTGGCGGACGGGAACCTTGAAGCCGGCCAGACCCGCGCGGGCCAGGCAATCACCGCACTGATCGACGCCGGAGCGCTGCCCGTGGTGCTGGGCGGGGGCCACGAAACTGCGTTCGCCAGCTACCTGGGCGTGGCCGGTTCTTCGGTTGTCCGCGGCGGAAAACGCCTGGGTGTCCTGAACCTGGACGCCCATTTCGACCTCCGCGACGAACCCACCGCCACCTCCGGGACCCCGTTCCTCCAGATGGCCCGCGCAGAAGCCGCCGCAGGGCGTGAACTCCGGTACGCCGTCGTCGGAATTTCAGAGCCGAACAACACCAAAACACTGTTTACGACGGCGGAACGCCTGGGGGTGCGCTTCCTCACAGATGAGGAGTGCTCGCCGGAGCGGGTGAGGGACTTTGTGGCCGGCTTCCTGGACGGCATTGACGTGCTGTACCTGACGATCGACCTGGACGTGTTGCCCGCTGCCGTGGCACCCGGGGTGAGCGCACCGGCGTCGTACGGCGTTCCGTTGCCTGTGATCGCGGAAGTCTGCCGGCAGGTTGCGGCCAGCGGCAAGCTGCTCCACCTGGACGTTGCCGAACTCAACCCGGAGTATGACGTCGACTCCCGGACCGCGAAGGTGGCCGCGCGGCTGGTCAACACGCTGCTGCGGTAACTTTCAGCCCTTGAGCACGTAGCGCCGCTCCGGGCGACCCACCCCGTACTTGAGGTGGACGTCCAGCAGCCCTTCGTCGTGCAGGTACTCGAGGTAGCGCCGGGCGCTGACCCTGGACGTGCCCAGCTGGACGGCAACCTCGGCGGCGGAGAGGTCCCCCTCAGCCGTCCGCAGCGCCGTTTCCACCAGCTTGAGGGTCTCCACGCTGCAGCCTTTGGGCAGCGGCCGGTCCGTGCGCTCCAAACCGAACACCCGGTTGACGTCTGACTGCTCGGCCACGTCTTTGGCCGAGTCCAGGCCCTGGTAGGCGCTGCGGTAGTGTTCCAGCCGCTCCTGCAGATCCGTCTGCGAGAAGGGCTTGATCAGGTAGTGGACGATCCCGCCGCGCAAGGCCTTCCGCACGGTCTCCACCTCGCGGGCAGCGCTGATCACCAGGACATCCAGCTCCGGCGCCACCTCCCGCAGCTTCTGCATCAGGTCCAGGCCGTTGATGTCCGGCAGGTGGATGTCCAGCAGCACCAGGTCCGGCTGCAGGCGGGCCGTCTCGGCCACAGCCTGCGCACCCGTATGGGCAACCCCAACGACGGCGAACCCCGCCGTGCGCTGGATAAAACCGGCGTGCACTTTGGCCACCATAAAATCATCGTCAATAATGAGGACCTTGATCACGCGGCCCCGCCTCTCTTCAACTGCGCCGTAAACACTGCCCCCTGGTCATTTGCCACCTGCAGGTCCCCACCACTGCGCCGGCAGACCACCCGGGACAGCGCCAGGCCAAAGCCCCGGCCGCCCGCGGGACCGGGCTTCTTGGTGGTGAAGCCCTGCCGGAAAATCTCCTCCGGATGCTTGACCGTGATGCCCGGACCATTGTCCCGGACCGTAACGGTCACGCCGTCCGGCGACTCTTCCACCAACACACGGACTGTGGCCCCCGGAAGCCCGGTGACGGCGTCGAACGCGTTGTCCACCAGGTTCCCCACCACGGTGGTGAGGTCCCGGGACAGCTCGTCATCCACCCTGGCCAGCGCGGAATCAGGATCCAGCTGCAGCGCGACACCACGTTCGGTGGCCAGGCTGGACTTGGCGATCAGGAGGGCCGCGAGCGCGGGATCGTGGATACGGCCGGTAACCTCGTCGTTGAGCCGGGTCCGGTCCACGGTGGCGCCGTTGACGAACTGCACCACGGAATCATATTCGCCGATCTGGATCAGGCCGGAAATCACGTGCAGCTGGTTGGCGAACTCGTGCGCCTGGGCCCGGAGCGTGTCAGTGGCCGTACGGGTAGCGCCGAGTTCGCGCTCCAGGGAGGAAAGCTCCGTCCTGTCACGCAACGTGGTGACGGAACCGATGTCCCGGCCCCGCGAATGGATGGGCACCCTGTTCAGCACCACCAGCCGCTCCCCCACCAGCACCAGCTGGTCAGCAGCCGGCTGCTCCCGCGTCAGGACATCCTTCAGCGCAGGCTCAACCTTCAGGCCGGCCAGCGCCTTGCCCACGCAGTCCGCGGGGAGGCCCAGCAGTTCACGGGCGCTGTCGTTGGCCACCGTGATCCGGCCGTGCGGGTCCAGCGCCACCACGCCTTCCTTCAGGCCGTGCAGCATGGCCTCGCGGTTCTCCACCAGGCCGGTGATCTCGCTGGGTTCCATGCCAAGGGTCTGGCGCTTGACCCGCCGGGAGAGCAGCAGTGAACCCGCCACGCCCAACACGCTGGCAACGCCAAGATAGGTAAGGAGATTGGGCACGGCTTCCCCCAGCCGCTCCAGCGTGGACGGGTAGTTCCGGCTGATGGACGCGATGCCGATCATCTCCCCCGAGTCATCCAGCACCGGGACGTGGGCTGAGAGCAGTGCCCTGCCTGAGCCGCCCACGGAACCCGTCCAGGCGCGGCCCTCCATCACCCGGCTGGCACCAAGCTCCAGGGGCTGGCCCAACATGCCGGGATCGTTGGACGCCACCACTGTGCGGTCCATCCTGGCAAGTGCCACGCGCTCCGAACCGGACACGAGGCGCACTGATTCAGCAACAGCGGGAAGGGCGGCACCAGAGCGTGGTTCGGCGTCGGGCAGGAGTTCACGGACGGTGGGATTGTTCCCCAGCGCTTCCGCTGCGGACAGTGCCCGGCGGCCCTCGATCCGCTCAAAAGCGGCCGCCGACTGCGCCAGCGAAATGGCAACAACAGCCACCAGGACCGCCAGGACAATCAGCAACTGCAGGACCAGGTACTGTCCGGCAAGGGACATTCCTCTTCGTCGAGTCACTGTGGGGTTTTCCTCTGGTGGTGCTGTGGCGCTGCTCCCGCGCGGGTACCGGAACTATACCGCAGCGACGGCGTGTCCCCGTATGCGGACCCCCAACGTGCGGACCCGGAAACGTGAACGCAATGAACTTAACTTTCTCTGAGTACACAAGAGTGATGCCCATCACTTGCGCGCCTAGCATCAGAGCACCAGTCAGTTCTGTTGAACAGATTTCAGATTTAGCGAGAAGAGGAACACCATGCGCCAGATCCGCGCATTGCGAATTGCCGCCGTCGCCGCCGGCATCGCCCTGATGGCCACCGGTTGTGGAGCTACCGGCGGCGGTGGCACCAGCACGGGCGGCTCCGACGCCGGCCCCATCACCGGACTCCAGATCATGGTTCCCAACACCCCGGGCGGCGGTTACGACACCACCGCCCGTGCGGCCGCCAAGGTGCTGGACGACGAAAAGATCACCACCAACACTGAGGTCTTCAACCTCGCCGGCGCCGGCGGCACCGTAGGCCTGGCCCGCGTGGTCAATGAAAAGGGCAACGGCGACCTTGCCATGCTGATGGGTCTTGGCGTGGTGGGCGCGAGCTACACCAACAAGTCCGAGGCCAAGCTGACAGCCACCACCCCGCTGGCCCGCCTCATCGAAGAGCCCGGCGCCATCATGGTCAGCAAGGACTCCCCCTACAAGACCATCGATGACCTGGTAGCCGCATGGAAGGCAGACCCCGGTTCCATCGCCGTAGGCGGCGGTTCCTCCCCCGGCGGCCCCGACCACCTGCTGCCCATGCAGCTCGCCGGAGCAGTGGGCATCGATGCCACCAAGGTGAACTTCGTGTCCTACGACGGCGGCGGAGACCTCCTGCCCGCCATCCTCGGCAACAAGCTGGGCTTCGCGGCCTCCGGCGCCGGAGAGTACCTCCAGCAGATCCAGTCCGGTGACATCCGCGTCCTGGCCACCAGTGGCGAAGAGCGCCTCGAAGGTGTGGACGCCCCCACACTGAAGGAATCCGACATTGACCTCGTCTTCACCAACTGGCGCGGCATTGTGGCACCCCCGGAGATCACCGATGAGGACAAGGAAAAGCTGATCGGCGCCCTCGAGGAAATGCACTCCAGCGACGCCTGGAAGGAAGCCCTGAAGACCCACGGCTGGACCGACGCGTTCATCACCGGTGACGAATTCGCCAGCTTCCTCACTGAGCAGGACAAGCGGGTGGCGGACGTCCTCACGAAGCTTGGGTTGGCGTGAGCTCCATAGCCTCAGGCTTGAAAGGCCGCGCCGAGCTGGGGGTAGCCCTCCTGCTCGGCGCGGCCGGCGTCATCGTCTTCCTGGACGCCAGCCGCCTGGTGATCACCTACTCCCAAACTGACCCGGTAGGACCCAAGACGCTCCCCTACCTGGTATCCGGCCTCCTGATTGTCTGCGCCGTGTTCCTGGCTATCGACGTGCTGCGCGGCGGCAAAGGCGAGGCCGAGGGCGGCGAGGACATCGATCTGGCCCACCCGGCCGACTGGAAGACCGTGCTGCCGCTGGTAGCCGCGTTCGTGGCCAACATCCTGCTGATCGACTGGGCGGGCTGGGTCATCTCCGGCACCATCCTGTTCTGGGGCTGCGCCTGGGCCCTGGGCAGCCGGCACTACATCCGTGATCCGCTGATTGCCCTGGGCCTCTCGCTCGCCTCCTTCTACGGTTTCTACCTTGGCCTCGGCATTCCGCTTCCCGCCGGCCTCCTGAAAGGGATCCTGTAATGGACGTCTGGTCCTCCCTGATGGACGGTTTCGCCACCGCCCTGACCCCCATGAATTTCCTCTACGCCGTGATCGGCGTCCTCCTGGGTACCGCCGTCGGCGTCCTCCCGGGCCTGGGCCCGGCCATGACCGTGGCACTGCTGCTGCCGGTCACTTACGCACTGGAACCCACCAGCGCCTTCATTATGTTTGCCGGCATCTACTACGGCGGCATGTACGGCGGCTCCACCACCTCGATCCTGCTCAACACACCCGGCGAATCGTCGTCAGTCATCACGGCCATCGAAGGCAACAAGATGGCCAAAGCGGGACGGGCGGCGCAAGCACTTGCGACGGCGGCAATCGGCTCCTTCGTGGCCGGCACCATTGGTACCGCCCTCCTTGCGCTCTTCGCACCGATCGTGGTGGAGTTCGCCGTCAGCCTGGGCGCACCCAGCTACTTCGCCATTATGGTCCTTGC
Organism: Pseudarthrobacter sp. J47; assembly: GCF_049810315.1. GTDB lineage: Bacteria > Actinomycetota > Actinomycetes > Actinomycetales > Micrococcaceae > Arthrobacter. The sequence goes on along the minus strand of NZ_CP187358.1, from coordinate 495,841 downwards.
CCTCCTGGCCGTTACGGCCGTGCTGGGCGCCTCCCGCCTTCGCGGCTTCGCCGCCCTGGGGCTTGGCCTGACCATTGGGCTGATCGGCATGGGCTCCGGCCAGGCGCGTCTCACCTTTGGCATCCCGCTGCTGGCCGACGGCATCGACATCGTGGTGGTGGCCGTCGCGATCTTCGCCGTGGGCGAAGCACTCTGGGTTGCCGCACACCTGCGCCGCACGCCCCTGCACGCCATTCCCGTGGGCCGGCCCTGGATGGGCAAGTCCGACTGGAAGCGCTCCTGGAAGCCGTGGCTGCGGGGCACCGCCTTCGGATTCCCGTTCGGCGCACTGCCGGCCGGCGGCGCCGAGATCCCCACCTTCCTCTCCTACGTCACGGAAAAGCGGCTCAGCAAGCACCCTGAGGAGTTCGGCAAGGGCGCCATCGAAGGTGTCGCCGGACCGGAAGCTGCCAACAATGCAGCAGCCGCAGGAACGCTGACCCCCATGCTGGCACTGGGCCTGCCCACCAACGCCACCGCCGCCGTGATGCTCGCGGCCTTCACCTCCTACGGCATCCAGCCCGGCCCCCAGCTGTTCGCCAGCCAGGGTCCGCTGGTGTGGGCCTTGATCGCCAGCCTCTTCATTGGCAACCTCCTGCTGCTGCTCATCAACCTGCCGCTGGCCCCGATGTGGGCAAAGCTCCTGCAGCTCCCCCGCCCCTACCTCTATGCAGGCATCCTGTTCTTTGCCACGCTGGGCGCCTACTCGGTGAACCTGCAGGCCTTCGACCTGGTCCTGCTGCTGGTGCTCGGCGCTTTGGGGTTCATGATGCGCCGCTTCGGCCTGCCCGTCCTGCCGCTGATCCTGGGCGTCATTCTTGGACCCCGGCTGGAAGACCAGCTCCGCAAAGCCCTGCAGCTCTCCAGCGGAGACCCGGCAGGTCTCCTGGGTGAGCCGATCGCCGTCGTGGTTTACATCATCGTGGCGATCATCCTGGTCTTCCCGCTGCTCATGAAGCTGTTCCGCCGCAACCGTCCGGCCAGCAGCCTCCTGTCAGCCAACGCCACCCGCGGCAACGCCCCCAACGATGCGGCCTAGTCCCACCCATTACCAACCTGTAGAACCAAGGAGAAACCATGACGATCGTGGTGGGATACGTCCCCACACCAGAGGGCGAAGCGGCGCTGACCCAGGCCATCACGGAAGCCCGGAAAACCAACACCCGCCTGCTGGTCATCAACTCCGCCAAGGGTGACGCCCTGGTGGACAACAGGTATGCACAGGAACAGGAAATCCAAAGCATCGAGGACCGCCTGGCCAGCCAGGGAATAGACCACGTGATCAAGCAGCCGGTCCGTGGACATGATGCGGCAGTGGAAGTCCTCGATGCCGCCGAGGAGCACAACGCCGAACTGATAGTGATCGGCCTGCGCCGCCGTAGTCCGGTGGGCAAGCTGATCATGGGCAGTACCTCCCAGCGCATTTTGCTGGAAGCCGACTGCCCGGTGCTGGCGGTCAAGGCCGACTAGCCCTATCAGCCGGGCCGGGCATGGCGCCCGGCGCTCCGAAAAGTCCGGGGCCTGGTCGCAATTCCACCATCCTTCACGGGTGGCGGGACTGCGGGCGGGCCCCGGACTTGTTTTTGGGGATGGGGCCCGGGCAGCGGGCGGGTTTGCGGCCAGCCTCGCAAGGCGAATGGCTTGAAAGGTTTCAGATAATTGGGAGTGGGGTCTAGAATAGTTCAGGCCCTCCGGCCCGCATCACAGAAAGACGACACTATGACTGCAACTATTTTGGACCGTCCTTTGCCGTCCGGCGAAGAGGCAACACCCTCCATCGAGCTCGAGTTTTCCTCTGCCGACGAGATCCACGAAGGCCTGGACCGCGCAGTGGAAGCCCTGATCGAGCCCGCCCGTGAGGCAAGCTGCGGCATCCTGGTGACGCGCACCCTGCCCGGCCAGTTCATCGTGGCCGTGGACGAATCCGTGCCCTTCGGCGAGACGTACGAGAACATCGCCGCCTAGGAGCACTCCACGAACATTGAGATCCCCGTACCAGCCGTTCCGAGCCGGCTGGTATGGGGATTCTTTGTTTTCCGGGAACCCTTTTAGGCGCCGGCCCTGAAGAACCTTTGACGCTGCCGGCCCAGCCCCTCGATCTCCAGCTCCAGGACATCGCCGGGCTGGAGGTACGGGAACCGGCCGCTCAGGGCCACGCCCTCCGGGGTCCCGGTGATGATCACGTCTCCGGGCTCCAGCAGCATGTACTGGCTGAGGTGGTGGACCACCGCGGCGGGATCAAAGATGAGGTCCGCGGTGGATGAATCCTGGCGTGGTTCGCCGTTGACCCAGCTGCGGAGCCTCAGGCTCCCGGGATCGATGGCGTCAGCAGGAACAAGCCACGGGCCCAGTGGAGTGGAGCCGGGAAGCGTCTTGCCCTTGGTCCACTGGCCCGCAGCCCCGGGGATCTGGTACTCGCGTTCGGAGAGGTCGTTGGCGGTGAGGTAGCCGGCAATGTGCCCTGCGGCGGCCTCCGGCGATTCCAGGTAGCTGGCGGTTTTGCCGATCACGATTCCCAGTTCCACCTCCCAGTCATATTTGGCGGACGACGGCGGAATCGCGGCGTCATCGTGAGGTCCGGCCACCGTGTTGGTGGGCTTAAGGAAGACCACCGGGACCTCCGGCGGCGCGGCCCCGGACTCTGCAGCGTGCGCTGCGTAATTAAGTCCGATTCCCACCAGCGCGCCGGGCCGGGCCACCGGTGATCCCAGCCGCATTTGCTCCGCACCCTCCAGTTCGGGCAACACGCCGTCAGCCAGGGCTTCGCGGACCTTCGCCAGGCCGCCACCGGCCAGGAACGCACCGTCCACGTCAGCAGTGAGGGACGCGAGGCTGAAGTACTTCTGCGAACCGTCATCCGCGGTCACCACAACGGCGGGCTGCTCAGCGCCCTTCTCTCCCAATCGCACGATTTTCATACTGGATCTCCTATGATCTGGGGCCTCTTGCGGTTTCCGCCTGCTCCAGACAGGAAAACAGGAGATGGCCGGTCCAGTAAAAACGCGGGGTAAGACGGCGGTCACAATCGCCAAGGAAGCCGAATCGTTGACCTGCCATTCCGGAGAACGTAGCCTCACAACACTTTCCCCATCCGGATATCACATTCCACAATGCGGAAAGTCAACCGGGGGCAATGGCGCTTTCGGGGCTCAAACCGTTGGAGGCAGCATGGAACCGCAGTTCAATGACAATCCCCCGTCCACTACGTCGACCCTCGAGGAGAGGAACCGGACGTTCAGGCGAATCGTCTTTCGCCTGATTCCCTTCCTGACCCTCGTCTGGTTCCTGGCCTGGATCGACAGGGTCAACATTGGCTTCGCCAAGCTGACCATGATGGACGACCTTCAGTGGACCGAAGTTGTCTACGGCGCAGGAGCGGGCATTTTCTTCATCGGGTACTTCTTCTTCGAAGTACCCAGCAACCTCCTGTTGCAGAAAATCGGCGCACCCAAAACCATCATGCGCATCGCCATGGGTTGGGGAATCGTCTCCATCCTGATGGCCTTCGTCCGTGAAGAGTGGCAGTTCTACGTGCTCCGCTTCCTGCTCGGCGCATTCGAGGCGGGCCTGCAGCCCGGCGTTATCCTCTTCCTTACCTTTTGGCTTCCGGCACACCGGCGCGGCAAGGCGATGGCCATCTTTATGTCCGCGTCCGCGATGTCCCTCATGATCGGTTCACCACTGGCTGGCTTTGTGATGGACACCTTCAACGGATCCCTGGACCTGGCGGGTTGGCAGTGGCTCTTCATCATCGAGGGCATCCCCTCAGTGGTGGTGGGCATCTGCGCAGTATTCATCCTTACCAACAAGCCGATCAACGCCAAGTGGCTTTCCTCCACCGAAAAAGAGCACGTGGCCTACGAGCTTGCCGTTGAAAACACAACCCTGGGAAACCGCGACCACAACTTCTGGGCATCGCTGCGCAAGCCCAGCACCTGGATCCTGATCCTGACGTTCTTCTGCATCGTTGCCGGCAACGCCACCCTGACGTTCTACGGACCCAGCCTGGTCAAGGCCGTCGGCATCACGGACATAGCGGCCCTCGGCTGGGTAATGTCCGGAATCTACGCCTGCGGCTGGATCGGCATGGTGGGCAACGGCTGGCTGTCAGACCGCAACCGGGAGTCCCGCTGGCACACTGCTTTCGCCGCTGGGCTTGGCGCCTCCGGGCTGATCCTGGCCGCCATCTTCCTGACTCAAGGCAGCGCGATCGGCGTCATCTTCTCACTGGCGCTTTCCGCAGCAGGCACCATGGGAGCCATCCCCGTGTTCTGGAACCTGCCGGCCCGGTACATGTCAGGAACTGCATTGGTGGCCGGGCTCGCCGTCATCAACTCCATCGCCAACCTGGCCGGCTACTTCGCCCCGCAGGTCCTTGGCGGCATCAAGGCATCCACGGGCGACTACACGGGCGGTCTCTACCTGATCGCCGTCGTCGAGTTCCTGGCGGTGGGCCTGGTGCTGTTCTTCATCAAGAAGCAGCAGCGGGTCATCCCCGAGGCGCCAAAGGACGAAGAACTGGCCGGCCTCCGGTAGACGGCACCGGCAACAAAACAAAAGTCCCCGCTGCCCGGTGTTTTCCCTGACGGGAGAACGCCGGACGGCGGGGACTTTTATGTACTGACTTGTTTCCGGGGATTACGCCTTCCGGACCTGCACACCGTCAGATTTCAGGAACACCTGCTTTTCCGTGGGCCCTGCTGGAACCAGCCACAGGACGTTTCCGCTCTGCGACACTTCCTCCACCACGCCGTCCGCAATAACATGTGCGTGCTGGAGGATTTCCACCCGGGCTCCGGGCTGGAGGGTGCCCCAGTCCGCAACGATGGCTGAATGTGCATGGCGCCTGGAGAGGACTGCCCCGCGTGCTTTCATCTGAACTTCTACCCCTTTGTATTCATTCAACTGCATATATTCATGCGGCAACGTCAAGGCCACAGCATCTTTGATGTGACCGGTACTACAACTTCAGTTCTACTACACTTCGCGGGCCTGAAATGTTCGTGTCGCCACATATTTCAAAGTGCCCGCGAAGCGCAGTGAGTTACCGAAGAATATTCCGTATCAGGCAAGTGTCCCGATAGCGGATTCGACGGCGGTCCGGACCTTACCGGCGCCAACCAGACGGTCGGCCGCTTCCAGCTCCGGCGAGAGGAAACGGTCAGTTCCGGGACCGGCCACGACGCCGCGCAGTACCTCCAGCACCGCCGCGCCGGCGGGGCCGGGGGTCAGTTCGCCGTCGGACAGCTTGGTGCGGATATCGATCGCGCGGGCGCTGGTGACCAGTTCAATGGCCAGGACGCGGCGAAGGTTCTCCACGGCCTTGCGCAGCTTGCGTGCGGCATGCCAGCCCATGGACACGTGATCCTCCTGCATGGCCGAACTCGGGATGGAGTCCACCGATGCCGGAACGGCCAGCCGCTTGTTGTCCGAGACCAGCCCTGCCTGGGTGTACTGGGCGATCATCAGGCCGGAGTCCACACCGGGATCGTCGGCCAGGAAGGCCGGGAGCCCGTGTGAGCGGGCCGGATCCAGCATGCGGTCCGTGCGGCGCTCGGCGATGGAGGACAGGTCCGCCACGGCGATGGCCAGGAAGTCCAGCACGTAGGCCACGGGAGCGCCATGGAAGTTGCCGTTGGAGGACACCCGGCCGTCCGGCAGGACCACCGGGTTGTCGATCGCGGCAGCCAGTTCACGGGTGGCCACGAGCTCGGCGTGCGTGACGGTGTCGCGGACCGCGCCAGCCACCTGCGGGGCGCAACGCAGCGAGTAGGCATCCTGGACGCGGGAGTCACCAACGCGGTGCGATGCCACAATCGGCGAGTTGGCAAGCACACGCAGCATGTTGTCCGCGCTGGCGGCCTGGCCGGGGTGCGGACGAAGGGCTGCGTGCAGCTCGGGCAGGAACGCCTGGTCAGTACCCAGGAGGGCCTCGACGCTCAGCGCTGCGGTGATGTCCGCCGTCGTCAGCAGCATCCGAAGGTCAGCGATGGCCATCAACAGCATGCCCAGCATGCCTTCCGTGCCGTTGACCAGCGCAAGGCCTTCCTTCTCGGCCAGCGTGACCGGGACGATGCCGTGTTCTGCGAGCAGATCGGCAACAGGCGGGCGGCCTTCGACGCCGTACAGCTCACCGCCGGGACCTGCGGCTTCGCCTTCGCCCATGACAACCAGGGCGCAGTGGGACAGCGGAGCGAGGTCACCGGAGCAGCCCAGCGAACCGAACTCGCGGACCAGCGGGGTGATGCCGGCGTTGAGGACCTTGACGAAGGTTTCCAGGACCTCGGCGCGGACGCCGGTACGGCCCGAAGCCATGGTCTTGGCCCGCAGGAACATGATGGCGCGGACAACTTCGCGTTCCACGGCCGGACCCATGCCCGCGGCGTGGCTGCGGATCAGTGACTTCTGCAGCTGGGTGCGCAGCTCGTTGGGGATGTGGCGGTTGGCCAGTGCGCCGAAGCCGGTGGAGATGCCGTAGGCCGGAGTGTCGCTGACGGCCAGCTCATCAATGTGGGCACGGACCTTGGCGACGGTGTCCAGGGCTTCCTGGGAGATGGTGATCTGCGCGCCGTGGCGTGCGACGTTCAGGACATCTTCGGGAGTGATCCCGCTGGAGCCGAGGGTGACGGTCAGCGGTTCGTGGGTGGTGAGGGTCATTGGGGGGGTCCTTTACTGAACCGGTGGTTGAGCCTGTCGAAACCTATGGGATCTCGACAGGCTCGATCACCGGATGCTTAGCGGGTTTCGTTCATGGGGATGCGGACGCCGCGTTCTTTGGCGACCTCTTCGGCGCGGTCATAGCCGGCGTCGACGTGGCGGATGACGCCCATTCCGGGGTCGTTGGTGAGGAGTCGCTCGAGCTTCTGGGCTGCGAGTTCGGTGCCGTCGGCCACGGAGACCTGGCCGGTGTGGATGGAGCGGCCGATGCCGACGCCGCCGCCGTGGTGGATGGAGACCCAGGTGGCGCCGGAGGACGCTGCGGTCAGGGCGTTCAGCAGGGGCCAGTCGGCGATCGCGTCCGAGCCGTCCTTCATGGCTTCGGTCTCGCGGTACGGGGAAGCGACGGAGCCGGAGTCCAGGTGGTCCCGGCCGATCACGATCGGGGCTTTGACCTTGCCTTCGGCGACGAGCTGGTTGAAGAGCAGGCCGGCCTTGTGGCGTTCGCCGTAGCCGAGCCAGCAGATCCGGGCCGGAAGGCCTTCGAATTCAACGCGTTCCTGCGCGGCGTCGATCCATTTGTGCAGGTGCTTGTTCTCCGGGAAGAGTTCCTTGATGGCTTCGTCGGTGACGCGGATATCTTCCGGGTCACCGGAGAGCGCCACCCACCGGAACGGGCCAAGGCCCTCGCAGAACAGCGGGCGGATGTAGGCCGGGACAAAGCCCGGGAACTCAAACGCGCGGCTGTAGCCGCCCTTGCGGGCCTCGTCACGAATGGAGTTGCCGTAGTCAAAGACCTCGGCGCCGGCGTCCTGGAACTCGACCATGGCCTGTACGTGGCGGGCCATGGATGCCTGGGACTTCTTGGTGAAGCCTTCCGGATCAGCCTCGGCCTCACGGTGCCATTCGGCCACCGTGATGCCCTCGGGCAGGTAGGACAACGGGTCATGCGCGGAGGTCTGGTCCGTGACGACGTCGATGGTCAGCTCCCCGGCCTGGTGGCGGCGCAGCAGCTCCGGGAAAACCTCGGCAGCGTTGCCCACATACCCTACGGACCAGCCGCGGCGTTCTTCCTTGGCCTTGTTCACCTTCGCGATCGCGGCGTCCAGATCGGTTTCGACCTCGTCCAGGTAACGCTTGCCGACGCGGCGGCGCAAACGGGACTCATCGACGTCGACAATCAGGCACGCACCATCATTCAACGTCACGGCCAGCGGCTGCGCACCGCCCATGCCGCCGCAACCACCGGTCAGCGTCAGGGTCCCGGCCAGCGGGCCCTCCGTACCGGTGCCGGCAGCGATGCGGCCTTCTGCCTGGAGCTTGTTTCCGACGGCGGCGAACGTCTCATACGTGCCCTGCAGGATGCCCTGGGTACCGATGTAGATCCAGGACCCGGCCGTCATCTGGCCGTACATCATCAGGCCCTCAGCCTCGAGGCGGCGGAACTCCGGCCACGTTGCCCAGTCACCCACGAGGTTGGAGTTGGCCAGCAACACCCGCGGAGCCCACTCATTGGTACGGAACACGCCCACCGGCTTGCCGGACTGGACCAGGAGCGTCTCGTCCTTTTCCATGGTTTCCAGCGTGCGGGTGATGGCGTCAAACGCAGCCCAGGACCGGGCAGCACGGCCGGTACCGCCGTAAACCACCAGGTCATCCGGACGCTCGGCGACCTCCGGATCCAGGTTGTTCATCAGCATGCGCAACGGCGCCTCCGTCTGCCACGACTTGGCAGTCAGCTCGGTGCCGCGGGCAGCTTTGACCGGGCGGGCACCGGTGGTGAAATCGGCGGGGGCCATGGGGACTCCTTCATTAGTTTCCGGGGTTCACGAGGTTCTACTTCAACTAAAGCCCTGACGGCCCGCCGGCAACAGCCATTTCAGGTGGGTGCTGTCCGGTATTCCAGACCCGCCACCCAACTGACTGGCAGTTAACGCTCCCAAAACGCGTTTTGACGACGTTAAATGCCAGTCAGTTGGGGAGGGGGCGCAGGTCAGTTGCGGGCGGGGGAACGGGGCGCAGGTCAGTTGCGGGAGGGGGACGGGGGCACGGGTCAGTTCGCGAAAGAGGGCGGGGTCAGCGGGCGGGGCGGCCGTGGAGGCGGACCGAGAGGTCGTCAGCCACCTTCTGCACCTTGGCCGCGAGCGCCGGCCATTGGTCCGCGGGGAGCTTCTCCTCGAGGAAGGTCACGGCGACTGCCGCCGTGGGCCATCCGAGGTGGTCCGTGACGGCGGTGGCGATGGAGCCGAACCCCGGGGTCACCTCGCCGTGTTCGGTGGCGTAGCCGCGCTGGCGGACCTGGTCCAGGTGGGAGGACAGTGCCGAGTACTTCATGATGGCGCCCTCCATCTCATGCCGCGCAGTGAAGGCTGCGGCGTTGGGATAGAGCGCGCGGACCTGGGATTTGGGCAGTGCCGCGAGAATCGCCCGCCCGCTGGCGGTGAGGTGGCTGGGGAGCCTGACGCCGACGTCGGTCACCAGGGAAGGGCGGTTCTTGGCCCGTTCCTCCACGATGTAGAGCACGTCCCGGCCATGCAGCACGGCCAGGTGTGCGCTCTCGCCGATCACGTCCACCAGCGACGCCAGCAACGGCCTGCCCAGGCGGGACAACGGCTCCTGCCGTGAGTAGGCGGAGCTGAGCTCGAACGCACTGATGCCCAGGCCGTACCGCTGCTCCTCGTGCAGGTGCAGCACAAAACCGTTCTCCTCCATCACGGCGAGGAGGTGGTAGACGCTGGAACGCGGCAGCCCCAGGGAGGTGGCAATCTGCGACGCCGCCATGGGACCCCGGCGTGACGCGAGGAGTTTGAGGATTCGCAGGGTGTTCTCCGCGGCGGGGACCTTGGAGGTCGCCTTGGCGCCCGGGACGTTGTTGGCGGCTGGCATGGATTAAGCATGCGCCTGCCGACGATGCCGCCGGGCCCGCCACGCGGCAACAGAGTCTGTAATACCGGACAGTGATGGGTTCAGAGTCCGACGGCGGGTGGTCCTCGGCGTGCTTTATGGCAGCTGGTGCCGCCCCGCCGCAGTCCGCCGTGCCGCCGCCTTCGCCAGCGCCCGCCCGGCGACCACCGCCGCCCCTCCCGCGGCAACCCACGGTCCGAACACCAGGACCGGGTCCATCCACACATGCCCAAGGTCCGCCTTCCTGCCCTTGCGCGAGAACACCGGATGGTGCCGGAATTCGGCCAGCACCCCGCTTTCCGTTACGGGGTTGTCCGGACGCGCCGTGGCGAAGGAGCGGACGTGGCTTTCCACGGCGTCCGCCCGGTCCGCGAGGATCAGGAGCAGCCAGTGCGCTGCCCGGGCCTCGCTGTAGGTGTAGGCGCGGCGGCGGATAACCCCCGGGATTCCCTTTGGCGGGCAGGTGGTGCCGTAAACGGGAGGCAGCGTGAGGTGTTCAATGGAGCGTTCGCGCGGCGTCTTCTCTTCCTGTCGGTCCGGGAATTCCCAGTGCGCGCCCGTGACCAGATCCCTGCGCTCGCGCGGCACGGATGGCCTGTCCGCTGGGTCCAGGTCCACTCCCCAACCGGGAATCCTGGCCTTCAGTTCATCGGTAACCAGCACTTTCGGCGGCTGGTCTGCGGTGTAGGGCATAACGGCCTCCTCAGGCTGCGTTAGGGGTCAGGACCGGCTTAATGCAGTTGTCCAGCTTGTTGGAGAACAGGTGGTATCCCTCCGCGATGTGTTCCAGCGGGATCCTGTGGGTGATCAGCTCAGATGGTTTGAGGTATCCGTTACGGACGTGCTCAAACAGACGCGGCCACTGCCGTTTCACGGGGCACTGGTTCATCCGTAACGTGAGGCCCTTGTTCATGGCGTCGCCGAATTTCACGGCGCTGAACATGGGCCCGTAAGCTCCCAGCACCGCCACCGTCCCGGCCTTGCGGACGGAGTCGATGGCCCAGTTCAGCGCCACCGGAGAGCCACCCTGCAGCTTCAGCTTGGCCGCGGTGATGTGCTGCGTCAGGTTACCTACCGCCTCGGCCCCCACCGCTTCAATCACGACGTCGGCACCCAGTCCCTCGGTGATCTTCTTCAGGTGCACCACAACGTCGTTGTACTCAACGAAATTGCACGTCTCGGCATGGGCAAAGATGCGGGCCTTTTCGAGGCGGTAGTCCAGGTGGTCCACCACGATGACGCGTCCTGCGCCCATGAGCCAGGCGGACTGCGCCGCCACGAGGCCTACGGGGCCGGCCCCAAAAACAACGACGGTATCCCCCTCGCCAATACCGCCCAGCTGCGCCCCGAAGTATCCGGTGGGGACTGCGTCGGTGAGCATCACGGCGTCGTCCTCGCTCATCCATTCAGGAATGGGCGAAGGCCCCACGTCCGCGAACGGGACCCGGACGAATTCCGCCTGGCCGCCGTCGTACCCTCCACAGGTGTGCGAATACCCGTAGATCCCGCCCACGGCTGTTGCGTTGGGATTGACGTTGTGGCAGTTGGAGTAGAGGCCGCGGGCGCAGAAGTAGCAGGTGCCGCAGAAGATGTTGAAGGGCACCATCACGCGGTCCCCCGGCAGCAGATGCTGCACGGACGGGCCAACCTCGTGCACCTCGCCAACGAATTCGTGGCCGAAGGTACTGCCCACCCGGGTGTCCGGCATCATGCCGTGGTACAGGTGCAGATCGGAACCGCAGATGGCCGCCCGGGTAACCCGGACAATGGCATCGTTGGGGTGCTCGATCTGCGGAATGTCCTTGTCCTCAACGCGGATTTTGTAGGGCCCGCGGTACACCATGGCCTTCATCCTGGCCGCCTTCCGTTGGGAGTTCTTAAATAGTAACCATGCTTACTATTTAAGAACAGGAAGGTGTGTCGGCGGTCCTTGGTAGAGTCCGGCAATGGACCAAAAGGAAATCCTGCACAAGTACCTCCGCACCCGCCGCGAGAATCTCCTGGCGAAACTCGACGGCCTGGACGAATACAGCATCCGCAGGCCAATGACGCCCACCGGCACCAACCTGCTGGGCCTGGTAAAGCACGTGGCCAGCGTGGAGCTGGGCTACCTCACTGACGTTTTCGGGCGTCCCACGGGCCGCGTCCTGCCATGGTTCAGCAATGACGCCGAGCCGGACGCCGACTTCTGGGCCGCCCCTGATGAGACACGGGAATCGATCATCGAGCTGCACCACTTCAGCGCAGCGGCCTCGGACGCCACCATCAACGAACTGGACCTAGACGCGCCAGGGCATGTGTCTTGGTGGCGGGAAGACCGCCGCGATGTGACCCTGCAGCAAATACTGGTGCACGTGAGCGTGGAAACGGCACACCACCTGGGGCACGCGGACATCCTGCGGGAACTCATCGACGGCGGTGTGGGCCAGGGCGCCGCAGACCCAAACGTCACGCCACGCTCCGCTGAAGACTGGGCGGCGCACCGGGAACGGATTGAGTCTGCGGCGCGGAAGGCTGGTGCAGGCGGGCTTTAGCGGGTGGGTTCCAGAGCGTCCACGGACTCCCTGACTGCCTGCTGCATGCTGGTGGCCGGGCGGCCCAGCAGTGTGGCCAGGTCTGAACCGCTGACCAGCAGGTCGCCGCGGGCAATGCCGAGGTCCGAGTCCGCCAGGATTTCCGCGAAGGGCCCTGGCACGCCGGCACCCTCGAGCAGCTTGGCGAAGTCCTCTGCGGGCAGGTCGTGGTAGCTGACCTCCTTGCCGGCAGCGGCACCCACTTCAGCGGCAAGCCCGGAAAGGCTGAATGCCTCGCCGCCGAGTTCGTACACCTTGCCGGCCTGGCCTTCGGATACGAGGACCGCTGCCGCAGCTTCGGCGTAGTCGGCACGAGTGGCGGCGCTGACGCGGCCCTCCCCTGCGCTGCCGCTCACGCCGTACTCCAGGTACGTGGGGATCTGTGCCGTGTAGTTTTCCAGGTACCAGCTGTTGCGCAGGAGGGCGAAAGGCACGCCCGATTCCTTGAGCAGTTCCTCCGTGGCATGGTGCTCGGCCGCGAGCTTCATGCCGGTGGTGCCGGCGTTGGCAATGCTGGTGTAGGCGAGCAGTTCCACGCCCTCAGCCTTGGCGGCCTCGATCACCGCGCGGTGCTGCCCAACACGCTTGCCCACCTCGCTGCCGGAGATCAGCAGCACCTTCTGCGCACCCTTCAACGCCTCGGAAACGGAAGCGGCGTCGTCGTAATCCATGGCCTTGACCTGCACTCCGCGGGCGGCGAATTCGGCCAGCTTTTCGGTGGAACGTCCGACGGCGACAATCTCCTCCGCCGGTACGTTGCGGTTCAGGAGGGCTTCCAGGACGAGGCGTCCGAGGTGTCCGGTGGCTCCGGTGATGACGATGCTCATGTGATTCCCTTTCGGTGGCTTGCGCTGTCATGGGTGCCAACCGGGCCGCCCGCCCATTACTTCCCAAAAGAGAGTACGCACTTTGAAGTAAGGTACTCACATGGAAGTTAGTTTTGACCCGTCCCGGGCTTCTGTGGCCCTGCAGGACGGAATTTTTCCTGCCGGCTGCCCCAGCCGCACAGTACTGGACCACATCACCAGCAAGTGGGGCGTCCTGGTCCTGCTGGCCCTCTCCGAGCGCGCGCATCGCTGGAGCGAGCTGCGCCGGCGGGCGGACGGCATCAGCGAGAAGATGCTGGCCCAGACGCTGAAGACCCTTGAACAGGACGGCCTGGTGCACCGCGAATCGCAGCCGGTCATTCCGCCGCGCGTGGATTACAGCCTCACTCCCCTTGGCACAGAGGCGGCAAGCCTGCTGGTCCCGCTGGCCACCTGGGCGTTCGACAACGCCGAAAGAATCGTGGGTCAGCGCGCGGACCAGCCACCGTCCATGGTGTAGCTGGCGCCGGTGACCATTCCCGCGGGATCGGACACCAGCCAGCCCACCAGGGACGCCATCTCCTCCGGCTCCACCAGCCGCTTGATGGCGGATTCGGTGAGCATCACCTTGGCCAGCACCTCCGATTCCGGGATACCGTGCACCAGGGCCTGGTCCGCGATCTGCTTCTCCACCAGCGGCGTCCGGACGTAACCGGGATTGATGCAGTTGGACGTGACCCCGTGCTCCCCGCCCTCCAGCGCCGTCACCTTGCTCAGCCCTTCCAGGCCGTGCTTGGCGGAAACGTACGCGCTTTTGAACGGGGAGGCACGGAGGCCGTGCACCGAGGAGACGTTGATGATCCGGCCGAACCTGCTGGCATACATGTGCGGCAGCGCGGCCCGGATCAGCAGGAACGGCGCTTCAAGCATCAGCGTGATGATGCGGCGGAAGTCCGCAGGATCGAACTCCTCGATGGGGCTAACCCGCTGGATCCCGGCGTTGTTCACCAGGATGTCGCAGTCCAGGCTCAGGGTTCCGAGCGCGTCCACATCCAGCAGGTCAATGGTCCAGGCGGTGCCGCCCACCTCATCGGCGAGGGCGGCTGCTCCGGCGGTGTCGACGTCGGCCACCACCACTTTTGCCCCGCGGGCGGCGAGCTCACGCACGCACGCCGCCCCGATGCCGCTGGCACCGCCTGTGACCAGCGCCTTCCGGCCGTTCAGATTGTTCTCCATTGCAGTGCCCTTCCGGCAGTCAGCGTAAGCAGCTCGTCCACGTAGCGGATGGTCCGGTCAGCGGACGCTGGCGGATGCCGTTGCCAAGGCCTTCGCGCTTCGCATCGGCCACGGCAACTTGCTTCAACTGAGTGTTCCTGCACGACCGATACCCATCAATAACCACTTTGGCACGCGATATGTGCACAATTGCAGATATGAAGGCAAACCCTGATGACCTCCTGATCCTGCTGGCGGTGTCCCGTTCCGCAAAATACACGACGGCGGCACAAACCCTGGGACTGAACCACACCACTGTTTCGCGCCGGATAGCAGCGCTGGAGAAAGCCCTCGGCGGCCGGGTGCTGGCACGTGCTGCCGGCGGCTGGGAAGTCACCGACCTGGGAGCGGAAGCCGTACGGGTCGCGGAACAGGTGGAAGCTGCGGTGGGCACGCTCGGAGCGCCCGGCGAGGCACCGGACCCCATTGCCGGCGTCGTACGCATGACCGCAACTGACGGCTTCAGCGCCTACATCGCCGCACCCGCCGTGGCACGGCTCCGGCGGCAGCACCCCCGCCTGAGCGTGGAAGTGGTGACCATGACGCGGCGGGCGCTGCAGCAACGGTCCGGGCTGGACATCGAAGTAGTGGTGGGCGAACCGCAGGTGCACCGGGCGGAGGCGATCCGGCTGGGCGAGTACATGCTGGGGATGTACGCCTCACGCGCCTACCTCGCCGAAAACGGGACACCCTCCACCGTGGAGGAGGTGACGGAACATCCGCTGGTGTACTTCGTGGACTCGATGCTCCAGGTGGACGACCTGGACGCGCCCCGTCGGCTGGTCCCGGCGATGCGCGACGGCCTCACCTCCACCAACGTCTTTGTCCACGTGGAAGCCACCCGCGCCGGAGCCGGGATCGGGTTCCTGCCCTGCTTTATGGGCGACCTGCACGACGACCTGGTCCGCCTGCTGCCCGGCGACTTCGCCGAGCTGCTCCCCTACTGGATGGTGCTGCGTCCAGATTCGATGCGCCGCCCCGCGGTAGCCGCCGTCGTACGTGCTTTGCACGAAGAAGTTGCCGCGCACCAGGACGCACTGCTGGGGCGGCGCGGAGGTTGAGCCCCCGGTGGTTGAGCCTGTCGAAACCCCCGGTGGTTGAGCCCGTCGAAACCCCCGGTGGTTGAGCCCGTCGAAACCCCCGGTGGTTGAGCCTGTCGAAACCGGATCTCGGGTTTCGACAAGCTCAACCACAAGCTCGATCACCGGGCCGGCTCGATCACAGGGCTTGCGGGTCGTGGCGGACCGGGGCTCCCTTGGCGAAGGCGCGGACCTGGGCGTCGTTCCAGATGTGGGCGGGGACGGCACCTCCCAGGAGGCGGCGGGCGAGGGAGGGATCGTCGTCGAACGGCTTGTCGGAGCCTGCCATGATCATGTTGCCGTAGCGGCGGCCCTTGAGCATGGCGGGATCGGCAATGAGGGCCGTGTATTCGAAGGCGGCGGCGATGGTGGCGGCGTCTTCGCGGGCGTTCTTCAGGTCCGGGGCGTCGCCGGAGTTGACCACGTAGATGCCGCCGGGGGCCAGGACGTTGCGGACGTGGCCGATGAACTCGAGCGTGGTGAGCGGGCGCGGGGTCAGCGAGCCGGAGAAGACGTCCCGGATGATGAAGTCGCGGGTGTCCGGGGTGAGCGATTCGGTGACCTGGCGGGCCTCGCCCACACGGAGCCGGAGCAGCGGGGCCCTGGGGAGGTCGAACCAGCCGCGGACGTAATCGGCCAGCTTCCCGTCCAGTTCCACCACTACCTGGCGTGCGTCCGGGTAGGCGGCGTGGAAGTACCGGGCCATGGAGCAGGCGCCGCCGCCAAGGTGCAGGCCGCGCAGCTTGTATCCAACCGGGCTTCCCGCAGAAGCCGGTGGCCAGCGGGATTCAATGAGCGCAGCGATCCAGCGCATGTACTCGAAGTCCAGGAACAGCGGATCGGCAAGGTCGATGTGAGAGCTCATCACGCCGTTGATTTTGAGCAGCCAGCCGGTGGAATTGTCCTGGTCCGCGATCAGTTCGCAGTCCCCGGTGTCGATGTAATAAACGCCCTCAACGGGACCACCAGCCCGGGTTTTTGTCATGGCTCCAAGCCTAATCCACCCTCAGGCTTCCACCTCCCGCGCACCGTTACGGATCCGCTCCACCACGGCACTGGTTGACTGCTCGGCAACGTAGTCCAGGATGGCCACCTCACCGCCGCATTCCTCCACGGCTGAGGTCTCCGCGAGCATGGCGGGCGTGTAGTCCCCGCCCTTCGCATAGATTTCCGGGCGGATCTGCTGGATCAGCGGAATGGGCGTGGGGGTGTCGAAGACCGTCACGTAATCCACGCAGCTCAGCGCACCGATCACCGCGGCCCGGTCCGCCACATGGTTGATGGGCCTGCCTGGCCCTTTGAGCTTGCGGACGGACTCGTCACTGTTCAGGGCCACCACCAGCACATCGCCCAGCTGACGGGCCTGGTTCAGGTACCGGGTGTGGCCGCGGTGCAGGACGTCGAAGCAGCCGTTGGTCAGCACAATCCGTTTCCCGTGGGCACGTTCGGACTCCAGCCGGGCCATCAGTTCCGTGGGTTCCAGGGTGGTTTCGGCGAAGCTGCCCAGGTACCTGCTGAGCTCCTCGGTGCGGCAAATGGCGGTACCGGCCTGCTGCACCACAACATCCGCGGCCGCCTGCGCCAGGTCCAGACTGGTGGTGAGCGGCAGCCCGCAGGCCCGCCCAATAGTCAATGCAGCCACGAACGTATCCCCTGCACCGGAGGCCTGCTTTTCTGTGGCGGGACGCGCCCAGGTCCTGTGCGAGGTGCCGTCCGTCAGGAGGATTGTGCCGTCCCGGTCCAGCGTGGCGACGACGGCTTTGGCCCCCGTGAGCTGGAGCATCCGGTCCCGCTGCCCGGCCAGGAAAGGTGCACGCGCGGGGCCATCCGGCAGCTTGAGCCCCAGCATCCGCGAGGCTTCCATCGCGTTGGGCGTGACCAGGTCCGGTTCCAGCACGGACCAGCAGCGGGGATCGTGGGCATCCACCACTGTCAGCGGCCGCCCCTTGGCCAGCCCGACGGCGGCAGCCACCTTCCCGATCATGCCGTTTTCCAGGGTGCCGGTTCCGTAATCGCAGATGATCACGGCGTCCCTGCCGGCAACGGCCTCCGGAAGCAGGCCGGCCAGCGTGTCCGTCGCGTCCTCGGGCACCGGTGCGGCGCAGTCATCCAGCCGGAACATAATCTGGCCAGCGCTGCTGACCCGGATTTTGGTGGGGGTGACCACGCCGGGAAGCTGCAGCAGGTAGCGGACGTCCACGCCGCCGTCGTGCAGCAGTGCCTTCAGCCGTTCACCGTTGGCGTCCATTCCCACGATTCCGGCCAGTGTCACCTTCGCACCCAGGGCGGCCAGGTTCATGGCGGTGTTCGCGGCGCCGCCGGGTGAGAATTCGCGGCGGAGCAGGTCCACCACGGGCGCCGGGGCCTCCCGACACATGCGTTCGATGTTGCCGGTCCACCAGCCGTCCAGCATCACGTCACCGATCACCGTGACTTCCGGGCGGCGTTCGGCGAGGACGTGCGGGAGCGTGTCCGAGAGGGCGCGCTGGGAGGAAAGGTCCGGGGTGGTGGTCATTGTGCACCGCCTGTTTCTTCGGGGTGACCGCCCGGCGGAGCCGCCAGGTGGACCACCTTGACGCGGGTGAATTCGTCCAGGAGTTCGGGCCCGTAGCCGAAGCCCTGCCCACTGATGCCGCGTGGCTGCGCTGATCCGCCGGGAGCGCCGCCGAACACCGCGTTGACCTTTACGGTGCCCACGGGCAGGCCGGCGATGGCCTGCTGCGCATGCTCCAGGTTCCCCGTCAGGACAGTGGCGGCCAGCCCGTAATCGCCGGAGGCCGCCAGGGACAGCCCCTCCGCGAACGATTCCACCACCCGCACCGGTGCCACGGGGCCGAAGGTTTCCCGGAGCATGATCTCCATGGTGTCCGTGCAGCCCGTCAGTACTGTTGCGGGATAAAAGGCGCCGGGCCCGTCGGGAACTTCGCCGCCCACCACCGCCTCGGCACCACGTGCCAGGGCCTCCGAAACCTGGCCCGCGACGGCGTCGCGCATGCGCGTATCCACCAGGGGCGCCAGGCTCCCATCCGTGTTCCGGCGTCGTGCTTCTTCCGCGAGTGCTTCCACAAACGGACCGGCAATGTCGCGGTGGACGTAGATGCGTTCGACGGCGGTGCAGATCTGGCCCACGTTGCTGAACGCGCCGATCGCGGCCTGTTCGGCGGCCCATTGGGGATCGACGCCGGCATCCACCAGGAGCGGATCGTTGCCGCCGTTTTCGCGGATAACGTGCGCCCCGGTCAGCATTCCGGCGCGGGCGATCCGGGCGCCGGCGTCACTGGAACCGACGTGTGCGATGACGGAGACGGCGAAGTCCTGGGTGAGGAGCATGCCGACGTCGGGCCCTCCGGAGAGCGTGCTGAACACGCCGCCGGGGAAGACCGGCTCCAGCACTTCGCCCAGTTCGCGGCCCAGGCGGGGGCAGCGTTCGCTGGGCTTGTGGATCACGGTGTTGCCGGTGACCAGTGCGGCGCCGATCAGGCCGCACGCCACGGCGACGGGATCGTTCCAGGGCGTCAGGACGGCGGCGACTCCGCGGGGTTCGGGAACCGTGTAATCGCTGGCGAGGCTGCCTCCGCGGAGGCTGTAGCCGCGGTGCAGCGGGCCGAGTTCCGCGTATTGCCGCAGTGTTCCGATTCCTGCCTCGATCCCCGCGCGCGCTTCAGGCACCGGCCGTCCCGTTTCCTGGGCGTTGGTTTCGGCGAGTTGGTTGGCGGCTTCGGCGAGCGCATCCGCGGCGGCATGCAGCAAGGCGCCACGGTCCGCACTGGGGGTCGTTTTCCAGTCCGGCCACGCCGCAGCTGCCGCGCTGATGGTGCGGCTGACCTCTTCTTCGGAGGCCGCCGGCACCTCTGAGGCGACCTCCCCGGTGCGGGGGTTCAGGACTGTCAGGACATCGGGGGCGGCGGCTTCGGTTCCGGCGCCGTTTTCCTGCTGTGTGTCAGCTTGCATGGCTACCTCCTGCGAAACACGTACCCCGGCAGGCGGCAGTTCACACACGCGTTATGGGCGGCCGGGGCTCCTTTACCCTCCTGCCGATGGCGTGCCACGCGGCCACGCATTATGGTGAGATTCATCAATTACTAAGGGGGCTTACTGTTTTGCTGCGTGAGGATCCTTCGGTGCCCGGCGAAAGTTCCGGCGTCGGGCCCGTTCTGAAAAAGTTCGACGGCGTCTCCCGGATTGCCGTGCTCCGCGGCGGCGGGCTGGGGGATCTGATGTTCGCGCTGCCTGCCGTGGCGGCGCTGAAGTCGGCGTATCCCGGCGCGACGGTGACCCTGCTGGGAACTCCGCTGCACGCGGCGCTCGCCGGGGAGGTGGAGACGCCGCTGGATGAGGTGTACGTGCTGCCGTTTGCGGAGGGCGTGCGGCCGCCGGGTCCGGACGAGGCAGAGGACCCTGCGGAACTGGACCGCTTTTTTGCGGACATGCAGTCCCGGCAGTTTGACCTGGCCGTCCAGCTGCACGGCGGCGGGCGGTTCTCCAATCCCTTCCTCCACAGGCTGGGTGCGCGGCACACCATCGGCGCCAGGACTCCCGACGCCGCTCCGCTGGACCGGTCGCTGCCCTACGTCTACTACCAGCACGAGGTGCTGCGGGCCCTGGAAATTGTGGGACTGGCCGGCGCTGCGCCTGTTGGTGTGGAGTGCCGCCTGCGTCCGCTCCCCCGGTTTGTTGATGACGTCCAGGGCAGTCCGGGCTCCGGGGTTCCCGTAGTGACCATTCATCCGGGGGCTACGGATCCGCGGCGCCGGTGGCCGGTGGAGTGCTTTGGCGAACTCGCCGCGAAGGCAATCGACGACGGCTGCCGGGTGCTGGTAGTTGGCGGCGCCGAGGATGCCCCTTTGGCCACCTCGGTGGTGGAGTTGGGGCGGCAGCAGGTTGCGCCCGAGCGTTCTTCGATGGTTCAGTCGCTGGCCGGGCAACTGGGCCTGGGGCAGCTCGCCGCCTTGTTGGCAGGCAGTTCCGTGGTGGTGGCGAACGACAGCGGACCCCGGCACCTGGCGCAGTTCCTGGGCACGCCCACCGTTGGCGTGTACTGGGCGGGGAACGTGATCAACGCGGGTCCCTTGGGCCGAATGCGGCACCGGATCCATATCTCCTGGCAGACCAGGTGCGGGGTGTGCGGCGCGGACGTCAGCCAGGTGGGCTGGACCGCGCCACGCTGCCCACATGATGAAACCCTGGTGGGGTCCGTGGCGGTGAAGGACGTTTACGCCGACGTGGTGGAGTTGGTAGCTTCAACCCATGCCCATCAAACTTGAAAACGTTGGCATCGCCGTCCGCGACCTTGAGGAAACCATCGCCTTTTTCACGGACTTGGGCCTGACGGTCATCGGCCGCGACACCGTCAGCGGCGAGTGGACCGATACCGCCGTGGGCCTTGATGGAAACCACGCCAGGATTGCGATGCTCCAGACCCCGGACGGTCAGGGCCGCCTCGAATTGTTCGAATACATCAATCCCCAGGCGATCGAGACAAACCCCACGCTGCCCAACGAGATCGGCATGCACCGCGTGGCCTTCTCCGTTGACGATATTGACCAGGCCCTCGAGGTCGCCGCAAGGCACGGCTGTCACCCGCTGCGGGGCGTGGCAACCTACGGCGACGTTTACAAGTTCACATACCTCCGCGGCCCCAGCGGCATCCTGGTGATGCTTGCCCAGGAACTCAACAAGGACTGACTCGATCCGGGTATCACCGTCCTCCAGACTTGCATTCCGGCTGAAGGCAGGAGCGTCTGAAGTGGATGCTCTCGCGTTGCAGACGACCTGGCCCCGCGTGTGAGCAGCGAGGACCTCACAATCGTGTCCCCTAGGATTTGAACGCCTCCGCGAATCTAGGCCTCCCGCGCCGTAAGAGGATCCTTTACCGGACGCTTCAGAGTGGACTTAGGCGTTGGCCCGCTGGGGAGACTGCGGGAAGCAGGCATCGAACGCCTGGGAGCACCCAACGCAATCTTCCGCGGTCTAGTAACCGAGGTCCCGGCCCCGCTCATAGCGGAACCCGGACCTCGCTTCATGCCGGCCATTCCTAGATATTGATCAGTAGACCTCAACCGAAGCAAAGAGTCTGGAACGGAATCCTCCTGGATCACGGATTCTGATCGAACCAATCCAAAGCACTCAAAGCTTTAGCTTTTGGGCGCCCTACTCGATCAACGACCGGAACCCAGGTCTTGACCGGCACATCTTCCGCAAACCATTCAAAGGCCCTCAGCGAAGGGTGGGCAGCGACAGCCTCCGGATCAGTACTACTCAAAGAGACTGCTCTTATAAGCACCAGTTCCTCCAGATGCGGCGCCTCTAGGAGCGGCCCCAACCCAGCCAGCCCTTTCATCGATCCAATCTCGACTCGTTTGAGACTCAGAAAGTTAGCGAGCGAAGGAAGAGTCCGCACTTGTGGCAATCCATAGAGGCTCAGCAGCCGAAGATTCGTTTGAGCACTTAGAGCCGACAGATCATGCAGACCACGGATCTGATTGACAGCAAGATAGCTCAACTTAGAGCAACCCTCAACGACGTCGATGGACGCCTCGGAACCCCCGCGGAGGTCTAACCACTCAAGCTGCGGCAGCGAGGCCAACAAGCCCGAAGGAATCTTTACCGCCCAGAGCGTCAGGCGCCGGACACCCGATAGCCACTCCACATCAGAGAAGTCGAGCGATGAGTGATCAATCCACACGTCACCCTCGGACCGCCACTTGGCAGCAGACTGAGCGGACTTCCGTTGAGCAACCATGACCCGAGTATGCCGCAGAACCCTTGGACCAGGACGCGCAGAGGCTGCCGGTGAGTCCCGTCAACGGCGATTAGCACTAAGACGATATGCGTAGCTACCAGCATTCCGGGACATCGGTACGTCTCACGGAAGACGGCGAAACAGTCTGAACGCTGCTGGCTCGGACTGTCCCGTAAGCCGGTGGCTCTACGGACGATTCAGCGCCCGTAAGGGGATCCCCCACCGGACGCCGTTGCAGCGGATTCCTTCGGAGTAGATTTGGAGAATGGAAGATAGGTTCGCTGATCGGGTGACGGTGCCTGATGTTGTCGGGCTGCCATTTCACGTCGGCCGCGATGTGGCAGGGGACGCCGGAGTGAGCTTGTCGAATCCTGATCCGGACGGGGCTCCCATCGGAGCCCTAGCTTGGCCCGGACTGTTCTACATCACATCGCAACGTCCCGCCGCCGGTACCATCGTCTATCGCTGGGATTCTGTGGCTGTCGAGGTCGTGGCGCACGGAGATGCGGAATCCAACGCTTGGCTGAAGCGCCCGGATGCTCCGCCCGCGGATTCGGCCCATGCCACGACTCCGCAGCCCGAGCAACGCGTCGATCTCACCGCGACAGACCCTCCATTAGAGTGACCTCGAGGGCACTAAGCATCGGGTTTGAAATACAGGCAAGGCCGAGCAACGTCGCCAATCCGCATCCACCTGCGCCAGGTAAGGGATCCTTCACCACGACGCTTGGAGGTCCGATGGGTCACCGGCATACGGGCAGCCATAATGAACAAGCTCAGGTGACCAGGCGCCCCGCGGAGACGACGGATCAGAGCTAGACTCGCTCTCACAACTAGGTTGGGGGACCAAATGAGTACACCTACAGATGCGACTCGCACAGCAACCCATGGACTGAACAAACTAGCCATTGCATCGATTGTTCTTGCTGTCATAGCAGCATCAGGGTTTTGGGTTTTTGGAGTCGCGGTTCTTGCTGTTTTTGCAGTGGGCGCTGGGCACGTTGCCCTGAATCAAATCCACCTCAGAGACGAGCGAGGCAAAGGGCTAGCAATCGCTGCTCTCGCCGTTGGGTACGGCATTGCCACACTGGCATTGATCAGCACTTTGGGGTTCATACCGAGCGTCGTCCAACAGCTGTCGCAGTAATTGCATTCAGGTAAAGGATGGGACATGGACTTTGACACACCTGTTCCTGATCCCTTTGCGGGAATGACACAGGAAGAGCGTAAACGAGCTCACGAGACTGCCATCTTAGAGATGGTTTACAGCGTCTCCCGATTTCACAGCGTGACCCCAAACGAACGTCCCGATTTCGAACTTGTTCATCGGGTGAACATGAAGCCTTTCGGCGTAGAGATCACGCAGCTGTTCGTCAACGAGTCCATTGCAAGGTTCAACTTGATCCCTGGCTACCCTCGTCGCCTGTGGTCTGGGGGCGCGCATCTGCACAAGAAGGACGTCAAAGTTCTTCAATCCGTCCGGGTGAAGGTCTCAGACAAGGACGGGAACACCCGACATCCGGATCTGCCTGCTGTCATAACAGAAACACCTAGCCTCGACGCTTTTCGCGCTCAACTTGGCAAGGTCATCCGAGGAAAATCTGAAAAGGGCTATGACTCAGCCACTTACTCCCACATCAATCTAGTCATTCTCGACTGGTTCGGTTTGGAGTTTGATGCCAGCCAATACTTGACAGAACGCTTTTTTGACGCCGACGTGAGGGCAGCCCTCTTCCAGTAAAGCCAAGGTCAGAACAAGCACGATTCCCACTGCAGCCCAAACGAGGGAAACTCGGGGATATTCAAGCGGCTTCATAGAGGTACGCCTTGAATCGTCGGATCGCCAGCAATTGACTCATTGTGTGCTTCCAAGGGCGCAATGGGCAAGACACCGACTGACCCACTAGCTAGCCACACATACCCGAGCTGCCAAGGTGTTTCCCTTTTTGTGACCCCCGGCGGTCCGGAGGAGGCCCGCCCGTAAGTCGTCCCGCAAGCCGGTCCTTTACCGGGCAATTTAAGTCAGCAGTTGCCGTGGCTTCGGACGAACGCAGCGGTAGGTCGGTAGGTTGAAGAGATGCCCCGCGAAGTCGAAAAGGTTGTCTGCCACGTCGCATGGCGGCCGTCGAGTAAACATGAATCCGACGGACTTCGGTCGGGGGATGCCACCCTGGGTGATGACCGGCGCTGGTTGGAGCGAGGCCGTCGCTTGGGGGCCCAGTTCCAATTGGCCCAATTTTGTGGAGCGAGGCGACGCTGCGACAGCAATTCGACTGCCACGCGTTCGGAAACGCTTTTGCTGGCACCTGGAATCTCGAACGGTTCCGCCCGGATCGCAAAACAGTCTGGACCAACGGCGTGGCTTTCCACCATTGCAACTGGGAAACAGCAAATCTCCATTGAAACATGATCATGAGGAGTCATATCGAATGAGCGTGTCAATGGCCATTAGATTCTGCCCATGGGCGGCCAGTTGATGTGCCCGCTGGTGGCCAGTAAAACTGCCCGGTGATGGCCAACAGATCTGCCCACTGATTGGTTTCGGCGGGGTTGGCCATCGTCTGTTTTGGTCAGGTCAGGCGGGCGACTCCTTTTCCGGCGAGGGCCTGGGTGAGGCG
Source organism: Pseudarthrobacter sp. J47 (assembly GCF_049810315.1). GTDB lineage: Bacteria > Actinomycetota > Actinomycetes > Actinomycetales > Micrococcaceae > Arthrobacter. The sequence continues at coordinate 471,148 of NZ_CP187358.1, read as the reverse complement.
GACGGAATCGCCGCTGGTCTGGCAGACGTGGGCGTGGTGCAGCAGCCGGTCAACGGTCGCGGTGGCGAGGGTCTTGGGCATGAGCTCATCGAACCCAGCCGGGTGAAGGTTGGAGCTGATCGCGACGGAGCGCTTCTCGTAGGCTGCGTCAACCACCCGGTAGAGGCCTTCGGCGGCGTCAGTGGCCACCGGCAGCAGGCCAATATCGTCAATGACCACGAGCTCGGCGCGGAGGATCCGGGCGACAGCCCGGGTGACGCTGTCGTCAGTGCGATGGGCGCGAATGAGGACGCCGAGGTCCTCGAGCCGGAACCAGGCAACCCGCATCCCGGCTTCGACGGCCTGCTGACCGAGGGCTTCGAGGAAGAAGGTTTTCCCGGTGCCTGAGGGTCCGCAGACGACCAGGTTTTCCCTGCGGGTGATCCATTCCAAGGTCCGGAGGGCCTGTTGGGTTGGGGCGGGGATAGAGGACGCTGCAGGGTCCCAGGCCTCGAAGGTCTTCCCGGTCGGGAAGCCAGCTGCTTTGCGGCGGGAGGCGAGCATGGACCGGGCCCGGCCAGCGGCTTCCTCGGCGAAGAGGGCCTTGATGACCTCGGCCGGTTCCCACCGCTGGGCGCGGGCGGTCGCGATCAGGTCCGGGGCCAGTGCCCGGGCGTGGGGCATTTTCAGGGACCGCATCAGGGCCTCCAGGTCCGCCGGCAGCGGCGGAGCGGCGGTGTTGGTCGTGGTGACGGGGCTCATCGGGCCTCCTCCCTGGCGGTGTTCTTGGCGGTGCTGTTCAGTGCGGAGTTGCCCATCGCGGCCCACGCACTGGTGCCTTGCGTGAGGGATGTCGCTTCGTTGGCTGTGTGGGTGGTGGTGCGGCGGATGCTGGCGTTCAGGATCGAGGCGAGGTCCTGGTGCGCGAACCGGCCATGCAGGGCCGCGTCGCCGAGGGCGCGGTCGACCTGGTCGGTGCCGGCGATTTTGGCTAGGGCGACGGCTTCTGCCATTTTCACGTTCATCCGTGCCGTTCCGGCCGCGGCGGCCTCGATCAGCCAAGTTCTGGCGCCTTCGCCGATGGCCAGGAACGCTGCCTCGTCGGCGCTGCGGGCCCTGACCTCGTAGTCGCCGGGGACCTTTGTCCGGGTTCCGGGGAAGTGGTCATCGTTGATGGCAGGGCTGCCGGGCCGGGCCCGGTCGTGGCGGGCGACTTCGACCGGACCGGTCGTGCCGTGGTGGACGATGATGACCTGCTCGCCGGGCCCGGTCCCGTGGGTGCGGACGAACACGCGGGCTCCGAGCAGGTGTGCCGGGACGGAGTATTGGGCGTTTTCGAAGGTGACCATCGGGGTGTTCTCCGGAACGGTGCGGGCGAGGCCGAACGCGACGGTGTGGGCGGTGTCCGGGATCCGGTGCAACCGCGGGGCTTCCTCGGCGAGCATGGCCGCGGGTTTGCGGCGCGTCGTCCGGTGCTCACGGTGATTGACCTCGTCCATGAACGCCAGGCAGGCGGTTTCGAGTTCGGCGAAGGTGGCATATTCGTCGCGGAGGTTGGTGTCTTTGGGCACGATGTCGGCCTTGGCGAGCTTCACGGACGCTTCCACCCCGCCTTTAGTGGCCGGGTCCGCGGGCTGACAGGTCAGCACGGTCACCCCGTAGTGCCGGGCGAAGTCCAAGGTCTGCTGGTTCCGGACCGGGACCCCGGCAACGTGGGCGGTGGTGACAGTCTTCTCGTTGTCCGTCAGCACATACGTCGGTGCACCGCCGAGAATCCGAAAGCACCGGTCCAGGGCCGCGAACACGCTCGGCGCCGTCCGGTCCTTCAGCGGGATCACGATGCGGAAGCGGGAGAACGCCAGCCAGGCAACGAACAGGATGGTCTTCACCCCGCCGATCCGGGGCCCGTCGCCGAAGTCGTACTGCAACCACATCCCAGGCTCGGTGATCCACGGCCGGTGGAGGCGGGTGTGGCCCAGCCGCCACGCGGCCTTGACCTGCGCAATCGCCCGGCGGGTGGACCGCTCCGAACCCGTGTAGCCCAGAGCAAGGAGCTTTTCGTGGGCCTTATCGGCACGGATCCTCCCCTTGGACGCTTCGATCCATTCCTCGATCTTGGGCAGGAACGCATCGGTGACCCGGCCCCGGACCGGCGGTTCGCCGATCGGCCTGCCAGCATCCCGGGCGGCGACGTGTTTGGCAACGGTGTGGTGCGAGCAGCCGGTGAGCTCCGCGGTGGCGCGCAATGATCCGGTCAGATCGTAGGCAGCAAGAATTTCCATGATTTCTCCGTCAGACTTCATACAGGGCCTCTTCCTGGTTCGCTTGGTGCGCTTAGACACCGTCATCAAACCCCAGGGAGAGGCCCCCACCGCATAAGCACGCGGTCGTTTCAGTAAGGAAGTGGGCAGATCTCATGGCCACCGACGGGCAGTTTTACTGGCCGTCAGTGGGCACTTTCGTGGCCGCCTATGGGCAGTTTTTCATGGCCGCTAACATGAGCAAACAGCGAAACTGGCTGAGACTATCTCTTGTTGGTGCCATCGCCAGCGGAGCCTTGGCGCTGCTACTCGCTGGCCTGACTTCGATCCTTTTTCAGGAGATTGAGAGCCGAGGAGACGTAACCAACGCGCAAGACTTCGCCTGGCGTGCCGTCGCGCTTGCAGTGTTGTCCGTCGCGCTTTTTACAGCATTTTTCGTCGGCCGCAACGCACAGCGTCGGAAGCTCAATAAGACGCAGCACGAAACGAATCAGTAAAACGGATCGTCCTCTTTAGTAGGTACCGGCATCTGGAAAACCCAGCACTGCCGGTACCTACTTTGCTTTTTCAGCGATTTCGGCGACCTAGCCCGGTGTCCAGCGAGCCGGCCAGGGGCGGGCGCGCGGGAGGCCGGCCAGGGAACGAAAAAGCCCTACGACGCTTCCTCGAGCCGTTCCCCGCACGCGCCCTGAAGCTGCGTCCACATGGAGTCCAGGGACAGGCCCAGCTCAACGGCGAGTGCGGCGACGATCCCGAACGACGGCGTCGCGATCCGTCCGGTCTCGATCTTCCGGAGGGTCTCCGGGGAAACTCCCGCACTGACGGCCACCTGGCCCAGGGTCCGCTCCCCACGGGCTTCCCGAAGAACCTCGCCCAGCAGTTTGCCGCGGTGGATCTCTTCAGGACTCAGGGGGACTCTAACCATCCCCCAATAGTAATACCGTTATAGTAATACCGGTATACCTATAACGGAGGATGACTGTGATCGAAGTTCTTACGCCCCGGGAAGTGGACGCGGCCCGCCCGTCCGGCCAGTTCGTGGCCCGGACGCTCGCCGAGCTCAGGAAGAAGGCCAAGCCCGGCGTCAACCTGCTGCAGCTCAACACCTGGGCAGCGAAGATGATCGAGGAAGCCGGAGCGGTTTCCTGCTACGTGGACTACGCACCGTCCTTCGGCCGGGGCCCGTTCGGCAAGGTCATCTGCACGTCCGTGAATGACGCCGTCCTGCACGGACTGCCGCACGACTACGTCCTCAAAAACGGCGACCTCCTGACCCTCGACTTCGCGGCCAGCCTCAACGGCTGGGTCACCGATTCCGCCATCAGCTTCACGGTGGGCGACGCCGTAAGGGATGAGGACCAGCGCATGATCGAGGCCACCAAAAAGGCACTCGACGCCGGAATCCTGGCTGCCCAGCCCGGCGCACGCATCGGCGATATCTCCCACGCCATCGGCTCCGTACTGGAAGCAGCCAACTTTGAGGTCAACCTTGAATTCGGCGGCCACGGCGTGGGCAGCACCATGCACCAGGACCCGCACATCTCCAACAACGGCGTCCCGGGACGCGGCTACAAACTGCGGCCCGGCCTGCTCCTGGCCATCGAACCCTGGGTAATGGCCGGCACCAGCAAATTGGTCATGGATCCGGACGGCTGGACACTCCGCAGCGCCAACGGCGGCCGCACCGCCCATTCCGAACACACCATCGCCGTTACAAAGTCAGGCCCGGTCATCCTCACCGAACTGGAGTAAGCGCAGCAGAGCGATAAACCGCTTTCATTTCTCCATCCAATGGTCTATAACGGCACGTTTTCACATAGGTAAGCCTTAGCTAATAAACTCAGCCGAATGACCACGCAGCTTGAATCCGCGCGGGTGCCGTTCGCTGCCGATCTTGCTGGCCACGGAAACCGGCCTGCCCTCATCACCGACGAACTGACCCTGAGCTACCAGGACCTGGCCGACAGGGTCTGCAGCCTTGCCTGGAAACTGGGTACCGAACGGCGGCTGATCGCGCTGGCCGCCTCCAACGACGTCGACTCCCTGGTGGCGTACCTTGCCGCCCTTTCATCCGGCCACCCGCTGATCCTGCTCCCGGAGAACAAGCCGGCCGCCCTCGAATCACTGGTGGCCGCCTACAACCCGGACGTCGTGCTGCATTCGGCCAACGGCCAGTTCACCCTGGACGAACGCCGGCCGGGGACGGTTCATAGGCTTCATCCGGACCTTGCCCTCCTTCTGAGCACCTCAGGTTCCACCGGTTCACCCAAGCTGGTGCGGCTTTCCCACGCCAACCTCCAGGCGAACGCCGAGTCCATCGCCACCTACCTGGGCATCACCTCAGCGGACCGGGCAGCCACCACCTTGCCCATGTCCTACTGCTACGGCCTCTCCGTGATCAACAGCCACCTCCTGCGCGGTGCCACCCTGGTGTTGACTGACCTTTCCGTGGTGGACTCCTGTTTCTGGGATCTGTTCCGCCGCGCGGATGCCACGTCCTTCGCCGCCGTGCCCTACACCTTTGAACTCCTTGAGCGCGTGGGATTCGCAGACATGGAGCTCCCCAGCCTGCGCTACGTCACCCAGGCCGGCGGCAGGCTGGCACCGGACGCGGTGCAGCGATACGCGCAGCTGGGCCGGCGGCAAGGCTGGGACCTGTTCGTGATGTACGGCCAGACTGAGGCAACGGCCCGTATGGCCTACCTCCCGCCGGACCTGGCCGTTGAATATCCGACGGCGATCGGCATCCCCGTGCCGGGCGGCACCTTCCGGATCAAACCAGTGGAAGGACTGGCCGACGGCGAGCTGGTGTACAGCGGGCCCAACGTCATGCTTGGCTACGCGGAGCAGCCGGAGGACCTGGCCCAGGGCAGGACCATCACGGAGCTCCGCACCGGGGACCTCGCCCGGAGGAATGCCGCCGGGCTCTACGAGATCGTGGGGCGCCGCAGCAGGTTCGTCAAGATCGTGGGCCTGCGCGTGGATCTGGGCCAGGTGGAACGCATCCTGGCTGACTTGGGAGTCGCCGCGGCAAGCGCCGGATTGGACGAACGGCTCATCGTGGCCGTCGAAGGCCGTCACGATACGCAGCTCCTCGGCAAAGTCCTCGCCCAGGGCGTGGGCCTGCCCCGCACCGCCGTCGAACTTCATGCCGTGGAAGCACTGCCGCGCCTGGGAACCGGAAAGCTGGACTACTCCGCCGTTGCCGCCCTGGCTGCAGTCCCCGAAGCGGCACCCAAATCCCAGGCCGACGCCGGCAACGGGCAGGGCGGACCCAGCGTCCGGCAGATCTTCGAGGACGCCCTGGAGGTCAAGGACATTGCGGATACTGACACGTTCGTCTCGCTCGGAGGTGATTCGCTGTCCTTCGTGGCCGCCTCGGTCCGGCTGGAGCAGGCGCTGGGCCACCTCCCGGCCAACTGGCACGTAACTCCAGTCCGGGACCTGGAACCGAAGCCCCAGGGCAGCGGCCGCCCCTCCCGCAGGAAGCGCCTGTTCGCGCCGATCGACACCAGCATTGTCCTGCGTGCCGTGGGCATCGTCCTGATTGCCGGCACGCATATGGGGCTCTTGCACTGGCAGGGCATGGCGCATGTACTGATCGCCGCGGCCGGTTTCAACTTCGCCAGGTTCCAGCTGACCGGCGAAAGACTGCCCCGGCTCCGGCGCCAACTCGGCAGCCTGGCCCGGCTGGCCATACCCGCCATGGTGTTCATCGCCTTCGCCTACCTGGTCACGGACCGCTACAGCCTGCTGAACATTGTGCTCCTGAACGCCATCCTGGGCCCCGAGCAAGTCACCACGCACTGGCATTTCTGGTTTGTGGAGGTGATCGTCTACATCCTGCTGGCTGTCTCCGCGCTCCTGGCCATCCCATGGGTTTACCGCGCCGAGCGGCACCTGCAGTTCCTGTTTCCGTTGGCCGTGTTCGGCGTCGGGCTCCTGACCCGGTACGAGCACGTGGAGCCGGGCATCCCGCACACCACTCCCGCGCTGTGGCTGTTCGCCCTGGGCTGGGCGGTGGCGGCCTCCCGCAATCTGCTGCAGCGCCTGACGGTATCTGCGCTGGCGATCCTCACGGTCCCCGGATTCTTCGAGAACCCCTCCCGGGACCTGACCGTGGTGGCCGGAATCCTGCTGCTCACCTGGCTTCCTTCCATCCCGGTGCCGAGGGCGCTGAGCAAGCCCATGGTGCTGCTGGCCAGCGCCTCCATGCACATCTACCTGGTCCACTGGCTGGTGTACCCGCTGCTGGCGGACCGCAGCCTGCCGCTCGCGCTGGTTGCCTCGCTCGCGGCAGGCGTTGCCTACTGGGCGCTCTGCAACACCGTTACAGGCCTCTTACGACGGCGGCCTTCCGCCAAGGTGCCGAGCGGGAAGGTGCCCAGCACCTAGCCCAGGCTAGGGCCAGGAGCCCTCTTCCTCGTGGCAGACCAGCATCTCGCGCACCTCGCATCCCTTCGGCTGCGAGAGAGCGAACAGGATCGCCTGCGCCACGTTCTCCGGGTCATTGAGCCGCGAATCGTCCTGCGGCTTGTACTGCTCGGTCCGGTCATCGAAGAAGCGGGTTTTCATGCCGCCCGGGATGATGGTGGTCACGCCGATCTGCCCGCCGGTCTCCGCCGCGAGCGCGTGGCTGAACCCCACCACCCCGAACTTGGAAGCACAGTACGCGGTGGCATCCGCAACGGCACGTTTGCCCAGCGTGGACGCCACCGTCACCACCCGGCCATGCGTCTCCACCAGGTAGGGCAGCGCGGCACGGACCACTGACACGGTGCCCATCAGGTTAACGCCAATCACGCGTTCCCACTCGCCTGCGTCCACGTCCGCCAGCTTCCCGCAGCGGTCGATCCCGGCAGCGGTCACCACGGCGTCCAGCCCCCCGAGCGTTTCCGCCGCCTCCCGTACGGCCGCTTCAACGGCTGCACGGTTGGACACATCCACCTCGTACGCCTTGGCCTGGGACACCGTGCTGATGTCCCGGTCCAGCACCACCAGCGTGCCGCCTGCCTGAAGTACGGCATGCACGACGGCGGCGCCAAGCCCGGACCCGCCGCCGGTCACCAGCACCCGGCCCGGGTTGGTCCTGGCCGGGTTGGCGGCAAAAGAAGAAGTAGTCGAAGTCATGGGATTCCTTTCGTCGGGGAAGATTAGAAAAACCGGGGAAACCTGTCAGCTCACTTTTGCGAGCGCGTCTGCCAGGCCGGTGGTAGACCGTGCGGGGTGGTAGGGCACGGTTTCGCACCGTCCGCCCCAGCTCTCCACGAGGGCCGCCTCAGGCAACCGTTCGCCGTCGTAATCTCCGCCCTTGACCCACACGTCCGGGCGGAACCCGGCCAGGCATTTCTCCGGGGTGTCCTCGTCAAAAATCTCGACGGCGTCCACGCATTCCAGTGCCAGGAGCAGCTCCAGGCGGTCCTGCTGGTTCATGATGGGCCGCTGTTCGCCCTTGAGCCGGCGCACTGACGCGTCCGAATTCAGGCACACCACCAGGCAGTCGCCCATGGCCCTGGCGGCGGCGAGCGCGCGGACGTGGCCGGCGTGCAGCAGGTCGAAGCAGCCACCGGTGGCCACCACCACCCCACCATCCGCACGCACGGCGGCAGCCAGCGCAGCAGCTTCGGAGGGATGTTCGACGGCGGCAGGCCGGTCCTGCAGCGACCCCACCCCGCCGCGGCCCAGGAACTCGGCGGCGTCGTGCACGGCCAGTACGGCTGCGTCCGGCACTGAATGCCCCTCCAGCAGTCGCACGGCCAGGCTCGCGGCAAGCCTGTCCCCGGCACCGCATGGATCACTCACGGCAGTCCGCGGCGCCGGAAGAACCAGGGGCTCGGGATTCCGCCGGCTCACCAGGGTGGCACCCTGCGCCCCCATGGTCACCAGCACGGCACGGCTGGACCACTGCCGCAGCAGTTCCGAGGCCAGCTCGCCCGCATGACCCGTTGACGCTGTGGCACCGGCTGTCCCGGCGAACTTCCGCGCCTCGGCCAGGTTGGGCGTCACCACCGCAACACCGGCCACCGGTTCAGCCCCCGCCGGATGCGGATCCCAGACGATCGGAACGTCATCCGCCAGCTCCGCCAGCAGCTCCCGGAGCTCCCCATTCCGGGCCAGTCCGCGGCCGTAATCCGCGACGACGATGGCCCCCGCCTGCCTGATGGCGGCCAGCATCGCCGGGGTTACGGCCGGGACGGGTGCAGGCTCACAGCCTTCGTCAACACGCACAACGGCCTGCTGCCCTGCCTGCACCCGCGTCTTAACCGGCGTCCTGGCCCCGGATGGTCCAGCCACCACCCGCACCCCGGCCAGGGCGCGTTCCAGCGGCAGCCGGGAATCGTCGTCGGACATCACAGTCACCAAGGTGACAGCGTGCCCGTCCTCCACCAGCATCCTGGCCACCAGCCCGGCGCCACCTGCGCGGCGGCGGGTCCTGGCCACGTCCACCACGGGGACCGGCGCGTCCGGGCACAGGCGGGTGGCCTCGCCCTGGACGTCCACATCCAGCAGCACATCGCCTACCACCACAATCCTCATGGCTGCCTCCCGTTTGCCGATGCGTGGGCCGATGCGTGCGCCGATGCGTGCAGCGGAAGACGGGCCGGTACCAGCCTGCCCGGGGACTGCCGGCCGGCCAGCGGAACGGCCCGGAACTGCCGGGACCCGCGCCGGGCCACTTCCGAATCGAACACCCGGCATACGGCGTGGATGGCAATGAGGTGGCCCTCCTGTGCGTTGGCCGGGACGCCGTCGATACACACCGATTCGTCGCAGGCCGCCGCCAACGGGTTTGGTCCGGACCCGGTCAGCGCCCACGTGGTGACGCCCACCCGGCGGGCTGCCTCGGCGGCGCGGAGCAGGTTGGGGCTCTTGCCGCTGGTGGACAGGAGGAGCAGCACGTCACCGGCCCGGCCATGCGCCCGGACCTGCCGGGCGAACACTTCGTCGTAGCCGTAATCGTTGCCGATCGCCGTCAGCGCCGAGCTTTCGGCGTGCAGCGCGATGGCGGACAACGGGATGCGTTCGCCGTCGAACCGGCCCACCAGTTCGGCCGTGAGGTGCTGCGCCTCCGCTGCCGAGCCGCCGTTTCCGGCAGCCAGGAGCCGCTGCCCGGCCAGCAACCGCTGGGCCAGCTCAACACCCCAGCCGGCCAGCGTTGCCGACTGTTCGCGGAGCGACTCCAGCACCGGAGTAACGTTGTCCAGATGGGCGGAAACGCGGTCTGCGGGATTCACAGTGCCACCTCTTCCACCGTTGCGTATTCCGTTGTTGCCGCCCCCTGCAGCGCCTTCCGGTACGCCTTCTCCGTCTCCATGGCCACCCGATCCCACGAGTAGCGGGCCCGCGCACGCCGCTCCCCGGCCTGCCCAAAGGACGCTGCCAGCTCCGGGTTATCCAGCAGCCGGGCCACGGCCGCGGCAATCGCCTCCGGGTCACGCGGCGGAACATGCAGGCCGGTGCGGTGGTTCAGCACCGTATCCCCCAGCCCGCCCACGGCTGCCGCCACCACAGGAACGCCGCACGCCATCGCCTCCAGGGGGACGATTCCGAACGGTTCGTACCAAGGCGCGCACACCACGGCGCTGGCGCTGCGGAAAATGCCCGGCATCTCGTCCCGGGACACCTGCCCGCGGAACACCACCCGGTCCGCGACGCCCAATTCCTCCGCCAGCTCCTGCAGCCGCCGGCCCTCCGGATCCGCAGCCAGGTCATCAGCGGTGCCACCGCCACCCACAATGACAAGCTCGACGTCGTCACGCCCCTGCTCCGCAAGATGCGCCAGGGCGGTGATCACCAGGTCCACGCCCTTCCGGGGAACCAGCCGGCCAACGGACAGGATGCGGTGCGTGCGCCCGCGCTCCTCCGCTGTACCCTCGCTGGAAAACAGGTCTAGGTCCACCCCGCACGGAGCCACTGAAACCTTGGTGGCGTCGATGCCCATGGCCTTCAACTCGAACACCTCGTCCGAGCAGGTGGCGATGATCCTGTCCACCCGCTGCCCCACGGCCGGCTCCAGGAACTGCCGGTCCGCCGGGCTGGTGTCCTGCGCCCCCTGGTGGCGCCGCTTCACGGTGCCCAGCGCATGGAACGTCTGCAGGACGGGGATCGGGGCAACCAGTCCGGACCGCCGTCGTCCACTGCTCCGTGCCATGTTCCCCGCGGACAGCAGCCTGACCGCATCCAGCGCTGCCAGCCCGGACATCCAGAAGTGCGCATGCACCACGTCCGGCGCGCCGGATTTCCAATCGGCTGCCACCCCTGCGCCCAGCAGCGGAATATAGGGAAGGAGCTCGTCCTTGGGCACATGGGTGGGCGGTCCGGCGTCGATATGGACCACCTCAACACCGGCACCCACCTTCACCCGCTGCGGCAGGTCCTCCGAATCCCTGCGCGTATAAACGGTGACGCTGTGGCCGCGGCGGGCCAGGGCCGTCGCCAGTGCCGCAACATGGACGTTCTGCCCACCGGCATCCACCCCGCCCAGCGCTGCCAGCGGGCTGGCGTGTTCGGAAATCATGGCAACTTTCATGGGATGTTCCTTTCCGCAGGGAGCAACAGTGCCGGGGTTGCGCTGCTGGTAACGGCACCGTGGATTCGGGTGCTGCCGGGGGCTGGATCGGCCAGGATCGTGTCCCAGTCGAACAGGAACCTGGCCAGGCCGTACCTTGCCAGGGCGGCTTCGCGGGCGGCGAGGCCCCGCCGTCGGGCTTCTTCAGGATCTTTGAGCAGCAGGGCCGCGCAACGTTGAAGTTCCGCGATGTTGTTGCTCACCGCGCCCGCCTCCTGCGGCACGGCGCGGGACGCCTCGGTGGTGTCCAGCACCAGCACCGGCATGCCCAGATGCATGGCTTCAAGCAATGCCAGGCCCAGAGACGTCCAGCGCAGCGGGTGCACGTACGCGCGGCAGGCCGCCAGTTCGCGGTGCAGGCGGGCAGTGGGAAGGTCGCCGCGGACAGCAAGCCGGTCCGGGGAGATCCCGACGGCGGCAGGAAGGTCCTCCCCGCCCATCCCGAACACCTGCAACCTGGCGGTGTCCGCGAAACGCGGCAGGAGGTCAGTGCCTGTCACCCTCCCGCGACGCACGGGTTCGTTGACCACCACGGCCAGGGATTCGTCGTCGCCCGCGTACAGGTACCCGGGATCCACGATGCCGTGCTCCACCACGGTGGTGCGGGCTTCCCCGGAATCCCAGAAAAGATCATTGAAGTAGCTGACGTGGACGATCGGAATGGCCCGCTGGTCCGCCAGCGGATGCCGGGTCAGCGGGACGCCGCCCTTGGGCGTGTTGTGCTCCACATACACGGCGGGCAGATCCACGCCCGGCCGCCTGCCCAGGACCCGCTGGACCTCAGCAACCTCTTCGGGGCGTTGCAGCACCACCGCGTCCACACTGTCCGGGTCCAGCTCCGCCAGCACCACCTCGGTAGCCGCCGGCCAGTCCCGGCCACCGCGGCCAAGGCCTGACGGACCGCCCTCCGGAAGCACGGGAAGCAGGTATTCATGCCGGCCGCGCACAAACGCGTCAGTCCACCCGCCATGGACGTGCCACAACAAGATCCGCATCAGGCTTTCCCCCTCCACTGCCGTCCGGTGGTACGACGGTGCCCGGTGGTCAGCCGCGTGCTCAGCGAACTGACCCCGCTGATCAGCCGCTCCACCGCCTCCGCAACCTCCTCCGGTGACACCGAATCCAGGCACGGATGGCCGGGAACCGGGCAATAGCGGGCGCGGGTCATCCTGCACTCGGCGCTCTGATCGCCCAACAGCTCCAACGGAACCCCGTACGGCGCCCACTTAATAGCCGGCACCACCGGGGAGAACAGGCACGCCACCGGAGTGCCCACTGCCGCGGCCAGGTGCCCCGGACCGGTATTTCCGGTGACGACGGCGGATGCTCCCGCCAGCACCCCGGACAGCGTCCGCAGGTCAGTCCGGCCGCCCAGGTCCAGTGCCGCGGGCCCGGCCACCGTCGCGGTCAGCGCGGTTTCGCCTTTGCCGCCGGTCACCACCACGCGGTGCCCGGCACCCTCAAGGAGTTCGACGGCGGCCGCATGGTGCAGCGGCGGCCACGCCCTTGCGGGGGCGCTGGCACCGGGATGAACCACAACGTAGGGGCCTTCGCCCACCAGGTCCGTGACGTCCGGCGGATCCAGGACCTTCAGCAGGCCGTCGTCGCCAGGCGGCAGTTCGAAACCCGCGGCCTCGGCGATAGTCAGGGCGCGGACCGCCTCAGGAAGGTCCTCCGGGAAGTCCTCCCCTGGCTTGAGCCGAACGTCCAGGAGGCTGCCCGCATAATCCGTGGAAGCGGCCGTAATGCGCTGCACCCCCGCCAGCCGCAGCAGCAGTGCCAGGGGCAACGGGGACTGGTGGAAGGACGTGAGGATCACGGCCTCGGAGATCCTGGAATTGCGGACATACGCCGTGAGCGACTCGATCGATTCAGCCGTGATCTCCGGCGCCGGATTCATGATCCAGGGGCAGGCCCACGTGAAGATGTCCGTTACACCAGGAAGCAACCGGGCCGCCGATTCGCCCTGCGGCCCGCAGAGCAGCAGCACGTCGTTGGGGCCCTGGCTGCCTGGATGGTTGGGATTGCCCGCCGCCACGGCCCGGATGGCGGGGCCTGCCAGCAGCATGTCCCCCACCCTGTCCAGCCGGGCCACCAGGACGCGGCTCACAGGATGCTCCTGGCAAGCAGCTGGTCCACGGCTTCTTCCAACGAACCGGCGACTTCGGGAGCGGCGTCAATCTCTTCCTGGCGCGTGACCGGCGTTGGGACCAGGATTCCCCTCGAGCCTGCTGCGGCCGCTGCTTTCATGTCCGCGCCGATGTCACCCACGAATGCGCATTCATCCGGGCGGATGCCCAGGTAGTTGCAGGCGGAAAGGATCATTCCGGGCCGTGGCTTCCGGCAGTCGCAGGCGTCTTCGGGGCCGTGCGGGCAGTACTCCCAGACGTCGAACGGGCCCAGGAGCGACTCCACCCTGAGGTTCACGCTGTGCAGCTGGTGCACGGTGATCAAGCCCCTGGCGACGCCCGACTGGTTGGTGACCACCCCAGTCAGCAGCCCATCCCTCCGCAGGCGGGTCAGGGCGGGCAACGCCCCTTCAACAGGGCGGACCAGGTCCGGCTCGGTGTTGTAGGGCACGTCCAGGACCAGCGTCCCGTCACGGTCGAACAGGACAGCCTTGAGTTCGCGGCGCGTGGTGATTGCCATACCAGCTAGGTTCCCCGTCGCCGCAGGAACTAAACAGTAGACTTACTACTTCTTCTTCTGATCACCTTGTCCTGATGACGTTCACCGGCACCCGCCCGCGAACCGTGTACCGAGGAGACTTAGCTTGGCGTCCACACCGGAATCAATGGAAACCTCCCGTACGGACCAGCCCGTCCTGCTTGCCCTCCGCGCCCTCAAACTCGGGGACCTGCTCGTGGCGGTTCCGGCACTGCATGCCCTTCGCAGGGCTTTCCCGGGCCATCGCAGGCTGTACGCCGCGCAGGGCTGGCTGGCGGACGCGGTCGAGCTTGTTGGCGGCTGGGAGCTGCTCCCCACGCACGGCCTGGACGTTCCCATTCCGCTGCCGCCCGGCGTCGTGGATGCGGCGGTGAACCTGCACGGCAGCGGCCCGGAAAGCCACCACCGGGTTGCCAGGCTGGACGCCGGGCGGGTCATCACCCACCAGGGCGCCGGGTTCAGTGGGCCTCCGTGGCAGGAGTCACTTGCCGAAAGGGAACGCTGGACGTCGCTGCTGCAATGGCATGGAATCGAGGCGGATCCGCTGGAACTCCACCTGCAGCCGCCCGCGGTTGCCAGCCCGGCGCCAGGGGCAGCTGTGGTCCACGTTGGTGCCGCCTATGGCAGCAGGCTGTGGCCGGTGGACAGGTTCGCCGCGGTGGCCTCCCGGCTGGCCGCCGCCGGGCACCAGGTCCTGTTTACCGGAAGCCAGGCGGAGCGGGAACGGGCACTGACGGTGGCGTCCCTGGCCGGCCTGCCATCGAGCACCGTCGTGGCCGGGGAATTGTCCCTGGCCGAATTTGCCGCAGCCGTGGCGGCCGCCGGCCTGGTCTTCTCCGCGGATACCGGCGCCGCGCACCTCGCATCCGCTTACGGGACGCCCTCAGTGGTGCTGTTCGGGCCGGCCCCCGTCGAAATCTGGGGGCCGCCACCGGGACCTCACCTGACCCTGACGCGCGCCGAACTCCGCCGTGGCGATACGTTCGCGTCAACCCCGGACCCCGCCCTGCTGGCCGTCACCGTTGACGATTCGCTGGCCGCGATCCGGGAGCTGAAGCTGCTCTGAGCTGCCTTATTCATTGCTGGCGACTGCGCTTCCGGGTCCTCCACCAGCTTGCGCTGCAGTGCCACCAGGATCCTTGAAAGCCTCCGGGAAACCTGCATCTGGGACATGCCAAACTTCCGGCCCAGCTCGGCCTGGGACTCCTCGCGGTAGTATCGGCCGTAGAGCAAAGCGCGGTCCGATGGCGCGAGTTCACGGACGGCCTGGCCCAGGCAAAGGACATCCACCAGGTCCATTCCGTCACCGCCCACAAAGGGCAGCGTTTCAGCCAAAGCAGGCCCATGGTCATGCCCCGGTGCACTGTCCAGGGACTCCGGGCGCATGCTTGTATGCGCAAGGTAGGCTTCCCGGACCTCCCGGACGTCAACATCAAGCTCAGCGGCAAGTTCGGCCTCGGTGGGCTCCCGGCGGAGTTGCTGGCTCAGGTCGCGCTCGGCACGCAGGAGCTGCGAGCGCAGGTCTTGGATGTGCCGGGGCGGGCGGACCATCCAGCAACGGTCCCGCAGGTAGCGCTTCAGCTCGCCGGTGATCGTCGGGGCAGCGTAGGCGGCGAAGCTGTCCCCCTTCGACTCCTCAAAACCCCGGGCAGCCTTGACCAGGCCAAGGTACGCAACCTGCGTCAGGTCCGCCCGGTCGCGGCCGTGAATGGCGAACCGGCCCGCAATGGACTCGGCCAGGTGCAGGTAGTCCAGGACCAGCTGGTCCCTGAAAGTCTGCCGAAGCCGCCCCGCACGGTGTTCGCGGTTAGCCCCGCCCGGCCAGCCGACGTCGTTCTTCCCAGCCTCCGGGCCCGGCCCGGCATCCTGGTGGGGGCTGGCACCTGGGCGTGGACCGGCATCGTAATTCCGGGCATCGCCGGGCCGAATGTCGCCGGGCCGGATGTTGCCCTCACGGATACCATCGGTCCGGACCTCGCCAGGCCGGATGTCGCCCTCCTGGATATCGCCACGCCGCGCATCGCCGGGCTGGATAGCACCCGGCCGGACGTCGCCGGGCCGGGCATCGCCGGGCTGAATAGCCACGAAGCGCTGCGCAGCTTCTCTGTATCCAACAAGTTCTCTGATATCCCCAATATCCCCGGGGGGTGCACTGTCAACGCATGCAGTCTGGAAGTCGGGCATGGGCTGGCTCCTTTGTACCCAATATTCGCGGGAAGCCTGCGGCAAGACTTACAAACAGGAAACCATAAGCCTACTTATTAAACAACGCCCTGCGGGGATTCCGGGCTCCAATTCACCGGACTCGCGGGAACGCGCCCCAGTCGCCGGAACGCTCCGGCGAGCTCGCACCATTGCGGCGAGCCCGGCGAATTTCCGGGCTCATCAGGGCCGACCGGCGTCGCCACTTCGCCGGACTCGCGGGAACGCGCCCCACTCGCCGGAACGCTCCGGCGAGCACGCACCATTGCGGCGAGCCCGGCGAATTTCGAGGGAGCTGCGGGGATTCGGGGCTCCACTTCGGGCTCATCAGGGCCGACCGGCGTCGCCAATTCGCCGGACTCGCGGGAACGTGCCCAACTCGCCGGAACGCTCCGGCGAGCACGCACCATTGCAGCGAGCCCGGCGAATTTCGAGGGAGCCTGCGGGGATTCGGGGCTCCACTTCGGGCTCATCAGGGCCGACCGGCGTCGCCAATTCGCCGGACTCGCGGGAACGCGCCCAACTCGCCGGAACGCTCCGGCGAGCACGCACCGTTGCGGCGAGCCGGGCGAATTTCGAAGGGGCCTGCGGGGATTCGGGGCTCCACTTCGGGCTCATCAGGGCCGACCGGCGTCGCCACCAGGCCGGACTTGCGGGAACGCGCCCAACTCGCCGGAACGCTCCGGCGAGCACGCACCATTGCAGCGAGCCCGGCGAATTTCGAGGGACCCCGCCGCGCCTCTCCACCTAACCCCTCCACCGAAGCCTGGCCCAAAAATTTCCGCCGCCAAGCGTGTGAGCCGGCCCTTGCGGGGGTAGGTAGAAAGTTGATAGTAATCATGCTTACTATTTTTGCGGCCAGTACCGCTGGTTCTGCATCAATACCTGCCTTCCCGGAAAGAGAGAGCGAAGATGACAGACAACCAATGGACCGAGGACCCCGCCTACACGCGTCCCCCGGACCCCCTCAACCCCACACCGGTTACCGGGACCCCAGGCGCCACTCCCGGTACCACTGACACCACCCGTGTGGCCGGAACCGGCTATGGAACTACAGATCTCGGCGCCACCCCGGGCACCAGCACCGGCACCGGCACCGGCACCGACGGCAGTTCCACCAAGGAGGCCGTCAAGGGCGAAGCTTCCGACGTTGCCCGGACGGCCAAGGAATCCGCTGCCCATGTGGCGGAAACGGCCAAGAGCGAGGCGTCCACCGTGGCGGCCGAAGCGAAGACCAACGCCAAGGAACTGCTCTACCAGGCCCGCGACGATCTCACCCAGCAGGCCGGCCAGCAGCAGCAGATGGTGGCTTCAGGCCTCCGGTCCATCTCGGATGAGCTGCAGACCATGGCCTCCGCTTCGGACCAGCCCGGCATGGCCACTGACCTGGTCCGCCAGGCAGCCGACCGTTCAGCATCCGTGGCCCAATGGCTGGAAGGCCGCGATCCGGGCTCGCTGCTGGATGAGGTGAAGTCCTTCGCGCGGCAGCGCCCCGGCACGTTCCTGCTGCTGGCAGCCGGCGCAGGTGTCCTGGCCGGACGGCTGGGACGCGGCCTGACCGGCGATTCCGGCAGTAGCTCTGATGACCGCACCCGCAGCACGGCCTACGGTGCCGGAGCACCTGTACGGCCCGCTGACGGCGGAGCTGTTCCGCCGCCCGCCGTCGACCTGCCTGGCCCCACCGCAACCACGGCAAGCTACTACGGCGGCGCGTCCACCACCGACCCGTACGCCGGACCGGACACCACCACCGATCCCTACACCGGAACGGGCACGGGCGCCGGAACCGGAACGGGCACAGGAACAGGCACGCCCCTGTCGGATGACCCGGAGAGCTGGCCGGAAACGGGTGGGCCGCGATGAGTCCATCGGAGATGCCTCCCAGCGAGGCCCACATGAAGGCCGAGACCGCATCGCTGGGTGACCTGCTCGGCGATGTCACCCGCGACCTGTCCACTCTGATGCGCCAGGAGCTTGAGCTGGCCAAGGCGGAGATGAAGCAGACGGCAAGCCGCGCCGGAAAGGGCAGCGGCATGCTGGCCGGCGCCGGCGTAGCGGGTCACTTCGTCCTGCTTTTCCTTTCGATCGCCCTTTGGTACGCCTTGGGTGAGCTGATGGGATTGGGCTGGTCCGCCGTCGTGGTTGCAGTGCTTTGGGGCATTGTGGCAGCCATCCTGGCCAGCGTGGGCAAGAAGAAACTCAAGGAAGTCAAGGGACTCCCCCAGACCTCCGAAACCCTGCAGGAAATCCCAGCAACACTCAAACCCGGTGAGGACAGAAAATGAGCGAGAACCCGGACGTTATCCGTTCAGACATTGAAGCAACCCGCCGTCGGCTGGGCACCAACGTGGACGCCGTGGCGGACAAGGTCACGCCGTCCCACGTTGTCCACCGGCAGACCGAAAAGGTCAGGAACGCCGTGTTTGGCGCCAAGGACAAGGTGATGGGCACCGCTGACAGCGCCGGATCCAACGTGGATTCAGCACTGCACGACGCCGGCGACGCAGTTAAGGACGCACCTCACCAGGTGAAGGCCAAGACTCAGGGAAACCCGCTCGCGGCGGGCTTGGTGGCCTTCGGCGCCGGGCTCCTGCTGGGCTCCCTGTTGCCTGCAAGCGAGAAAGAACGCGAAGCGGCACAGCAGCTGAAGTCCGCGGCGGAACCGGTCACCACCGAACTGACCGAGGCCGCCAAGGAAATGGCTGAAGGCCTGAAGGAACCGGCCAAGGAAGCCGTTGAGAACGTCAAGGCAACGGCGTCCGAGGCAGCGGAGCACGTCAAGGCCGAGGGCCAGGGTGCAGCCACTGACGTCAAAAACCGGGCAGACGACGCCCGGACCAACATCAGCAGCACCTGACGTTCAACACGGTGAGCACCAGCTGAGCGACAGCATCAGCTGATCACCAGCAACAGCCAGCGGCCGGCCGTCCTGCACACGCAGGATGGCCGGCCGTACTGGCTACCCCCTGAAGGACCGGCGCTGAAAGGACAGCCACCATGGCCACCAATGACCATCCTGAACGCAGCACCGCGAAAGACGCCACGGCCCCCGCACCGGACGATTCCCGGAAACCGGACAGTCCCCCGGACCTCCACAAACCGTCCTGGAAATACATCGCCAAAAAGACCTTCCGCGAATTCACCCAGGACCAGTGCCCGGACCTGGCCGCGGGCCTGACCTACTACGCAGTGCTCTCCCTCTTCCCCGGGCTCCTGGCACTGGTCTCGATCCTGGGCCTGTTCGGCAATCCGGAACGGACCACATCGGCGCTGCTGGAAATCGGGCAGGGAATCGCGCCCGGCTCCACCATGGACACCATCCGCGGACCCATTGAAGAGCTGGCCGCATCACCCGCAGCCGGTTTCACGTTCGTGATCGGCCTTGCAACGGCCCTCTGGTCCGCATCCGGATACGTGGGCGCCTTCGGACGGGCCATGAACCGGGTCTACGAAGTGGACGAGGGCCGGCCGTTCCTCAAATTGCGCGGCACCATGCTGGCGGTCACGCTGCTGTCCATTGTCGCCGTCGCACTTCTGGCCGGCATGCTGGTGCTCAGCGGCCCGGTGGCGGAAGCGGTGGGCGGCGCGATCGGGCTCAGCGAAGCCCTGCTGACCGTCTGGAACATTGCCAAGTGGCCGATCATCGTGGCGCTGGTGGTCCTGCTGATAGCGGTGCTGTACTACGCCACTCCCAACGTGAAGCAGCCCAAGTTCCGGTGGATGAGCATGGGATCGTTCATCGCCCTGCTGATCTTCGTGGTGGCGTCGCTGGGCTTTGGCTTCTACGTGGCCAACTTCGCCAACTACAACAAAACCTACGGCGCTATTGGCGGTGTGATCATCATGCTGCTGTGGCTCTGGATCCTGAACATGTCGCTGCTCTTCGGAGCCGAGTTCGACGCCGAAACCGAGCGCGGCCGCCAGCTCCAGGCCGGCATCGAAGCCGAGGAAACCATCCAGCTTCCACCGCGCGACACCAAAAAGAGCGAGAAACTGCAGGCGCAAGTGGAGGAGGACATCCGGCAGGGCCGGGAGCTCCGCGAGGCCCAGGAACAGCGTGAGGACCGGGAAGGGTCGCGTCAGCGGGATTAGCGCACCACGGCCAGGGCGAACCCGTCCCAGCCCTTGCCGCCCACAGTCTGCATCACCGTGGCGTCCAGCCGCGGGTCCTCGCCCAGCATCTTCAGGGCGGCGACGATGCCGGGCCCGTTGACGTCGTCGATCGCCGGGTCCAGCATCACGCCCTCCCATACGGCGTTGTCCAGGACGACCACCGTGCCCGGGCGGCCCAGCGTAATAGCCCATTCCAGGTAGTCCGGGTTGTGTTGCTTGTCCGCGTCGATGAACACCAGGTCAAAGGGCTCCGCGCCTTCGTCCTTCAGCGCTGGAAGCGTGTCCAGGGCCGCGCCCACCCGGATCTCGACCTTGCCCCCGACTCCCGCGCGATCCACATTCTTCCTTGCTACAGCGGCATGCTCCGGAAGGTATTCGCACGTCACCAGCCTGCCGCCGTCGGGCAGGGCCTTTGCCATCCAGATGGTGCTGTAGCCGGCCAGCGTTCCGATCTCCAGGATCCGGTTGGCTCCGGAAATCTTCACCAGCAGGTTGAGCAGTTTTCCGGCGTTGGGCGCCACCTCAATGGCCGGCATTCCGGCGTCCGCGGCGGCTTTCACCGCCTCCTGCAGGAAATCATCGGGATGGACGACGGCGGCACTCAGGTACTGTTCCACGGCCGCCCAGGCGGGCTCCACCTTGTGTTCAAACATGGCCCATAGTCTGGCACCGGACGGTCTCCGGGGGAAGGGCCCCTGCCCCAGCGCGGATCGCTGCGTCAAGCGCGAAATGACCTCCGTTAGTCCTGTTTGTCCAGGGCAGCTTCGAGCCTGTCCACCTTGGCGGTGAGCTCGCCGGAGTAGCCAGGGCGGATGTCGGCCTTAATGACGAGGGAGATACGTGACCCGAAGGGAGCGACTGCCTCGGTGGCGCGCTTGACGACGTCGAACACCTCGTCCCATTCACCTTCGATCTCGGTGAACATGGAGCTGGTCCGGTTGGGCAGCCCGGATTCGCGGACCACGCGGACGGCGGCAGCGACGGCGTCGTGGACTGACGCGTCCGGGTTAGCTGCAGGATCCTCGCCTTCGGGAAGCTGGGACGGGGTTCCTGACGGGGCTACAGAAAATGCAAGCAACATAGTGTCAGTCTGCCACGCGTTCAACGTGCTCCGGCAGGCCCTGTTGCGTCACAAAATGGGCTACTGAACGGTAACCCTCCACTGCTGGCACGGTTTGGCTAATCTGTTGAAATGAACGTCGCTGCAGCCCGCAAGCCCCTCCGCGCGGATGCCGCCCGGAACGTGGACAAGATCATCTCGGCGGCCAGCCACTGTTTCCGTGAGTACGGCCCGGATGTGCCCCTTCAGACCATCGCCACAACGGCGGGAGTCGGCCCGGCAACGCTGTTCCGGAACTTCGCAGACAAGGAGGACCTGGTCCTCGCCGCCCTCAACCGTCAGCTGCGGTGCCGTGTTGACCCGGTAATTTCCGAGGCGCTGCTGGAAGACGACGCAGCCATTGGCTTGTTCCGGGTGATGGAAGAGATCATGGCCGCTTCCAGTGAGGATGCGAACCTCCTGGGCGCAGTTGCTGGACGTCGCCAACTGCTGGTTGGCATCACGGGATCGGTGATCGAGTCAGTCGGCGTTCTTTTGGGCCGCGGCCAACGCCAGGGCAGCCTTCGCGACGACGTCTCCTTGACCGACATGGTCCGCCTCCTGGCCATGTTGATTGGCGTGGTGGACACCATGGAACCGGGCTCGGATGCGTGGCGCCGTCCGCTCGCCCTGGTGGAGGACTCGCTGCGTACCCAGCGGCTGGCCCGCACTCTTCCTCCACAGGTGCCGCTGGCCGGGGACCCCTTTCCCGGACAGTCCCTGGGCTAACCCGGAAGCGCACCCTCAAAGCTCAACCGCAACGAAACGCGCGGGAACCCCCGAAGGCTACTTTCCGGCGTCGTGGTTTCCTTCGGCCCCCGCATGATGCCCCGGGTGGTGCCCCTCGTGGAGTCCTTCGTTGGGCGTGTGATGCTCGGCTTCCTTGAGGTGCTGCTGCAGCTTCTCCTCGGATTCCCGACGGCGGCGTGCAAGGTCGCGGAGCTCCCGTGTGGAAAGGGAGCCGGTGGAGTCACCGGGGCGCGTAGCTGATTCGTTGTTCATGGATTGGGGGTCCTTCCCGAGGGGCCGGACGTGCTGCCCGCCCGTGATCGCAATTCGTGGTCCACCGCTGCCAGGAGTTCGAGTGAAGAGGTGGTGGCGGAGGGTCCGCTCGCTTCGCGGAGGTAGAACTGCAGGGTTACCAACTCCTCGATGGGCACGGCCTGCAGAGCCGTAAACTCCCGGTAGAAGCGCCTGGGCCGTAATCCGGCGACGATCCGCCCGCCCGGCGGCGCAATGGAATTGTCTGCTTTGGGATTGTTGGTGCGATGCCGATTCGTGTCCATGTTCCCTACTTACATCAGCGGGTTACCGCCGACGGTCAGGTCATGGCCAACTGCATAGCCACTCTCATGCTAACCCCGGGCAGGTGTTCACCACCACAGCAAACGACGCCGGACCTTGCCGTGGGTGCCGGCCGTCAGCCCCAGCCCAGGAGCCTGAGTCCGGCTGCGGTTCCGGCGCCGGCCAGCACTACAACGAGGAAGGGTGCGCGGAGGGCGAGGGCGATTGCGGCTGCCGCCAGGGCGCCAATCCGGGCATCCAGTACCAACGCCTGGCCGGTTGCGAGGGCGTTGACCACGGTGAGGGATGCCAGCAGGCCGATGGTCATGGTGCCTGCGATGCGGGACATCCGGGGATTCTCGAGCAGCTTCGCGGGGACGAAATAGCCCATCAGTTTCCACGCGTAGGCCAGGGCGCAGGCCACCAGTATCCAGAGCCAGAGGTTCACGATCCGCCGTCCTTCCGGGAAGCTGAGGTGCCGTCCGCGCCGTCGCTGTTGCCGCTGATGCCGGCTTGGGGTGCCCCGGCTGGGTGGTGGGGATGCCCGCCGTCGTAAGGGTCGACGTCGGGCTCCAGGCCTTCATCGCTGCGGCCGTGGCTGAACCATCCCACGGCGGCAGCAACCACGGCGGCCACGAGGATGGGCACACCCGCCGGGACGAAGGGTACGGCGAGGACTGTTGCCAGGGCGCAGACGACGGCGATCGCCACCGGTTCGCGGCCCCTCAGCCGGGGCCACAGCAGCGCCAGGAACGCGGCCACCGCTGCGCCGTCCAGGCCCCACTGCTTGGGGTCGCCCAGTCCGCTGCCGGCCAGCGCGCCGATGGCGGTGAACAGGTTCCACAGGATGTAGATGCCCAGTCCCGCGGCCCAGAATCCGCGGCGCTGCTCGTCCGGGTGGGTCTGGCCGGTGCTGGTGGCGGTGGATTCGTCGATGGTGACTTGGGCGGCGGCGAACCGGCGCCAGCCGCGTGGCCGCAGGAGCGCATTGAGCTGCATCCCGTAGATGCCGTTGCGCATGCCCAGCAGGGTGGCGGCGCTCATGGCGGCAACCCCGGAACCGCCGCCGCCCACAACACCGATGAAAGCGAACTGGGAGCCGCCGCTGAACAGCAGGAGGCTCAGGGCCATGGTCTGCCAGAAGTCGAGCCCGGAGGTGACGGACAGGGCACCGAAGGAAATGCCGTAGAGGCCTGTGGCGATGCTGATGGACAGGCCAACCCGGACAGCCGGCGATTCCAGCAGCTTCAAACGCATGTCAATACTTAATCACAGGACACGGGCGCTAAATTACCCGGCCTTACTCCACGGCGGGTGCTGTGACCTCACTGCCTACCTGCTCCAGGACCCGGGCCGGCCTGTTGGTGGTGATCTCGTGGATGCCGAGTCCCTGGCAGAGCGCAATGTCCTTCTCTGTGTCCACGGTCCATACCCGGAAGCGGCGGCCGGAATCCATCCAGCGCTGCACCGTGAGTGCGTGCTGGCGGACGTAGTCGATGCCGGGGCCGGCCAGCAGCACCTCGCCGGCGTCCAGGATCCGTTCGGCCTCCAGCTGCGTGGCCCGCATGACGTTGGCTACGGCGTTCCCGGTGATCGGGCCCAGGCCGTGGTCCTCGCGGAGGTCCTCCAGGTCCACCTCATGGACCAGCTGGCAGATGTACTCGCCGGGGACGGTCCGGAGCAGGTGGCGGATGGAGTCGGCGCTGAAGCTCATGAAGGAGACCCCGATGTTGCCGATCGTTGACGATTCCGGTTCCCAGCCGTGTTCCGCCAGCAGCTCAAGGACGCGGTCCTCGAGCTTCAGTTCGAACGGGTTCGGGTGCTTGAGCTCAATGGCCAGGCCCACCGGACGCCCGGCGCCCTGCAGGATTTCCAGCAGGTCCTCCAGGGTGAGGAACTGCTCGGACTTCGCCCCGTAAATTTCCGGGATCCGGACGCCTTTCCAGGAGGAGAAGTCCAGCTGCCGCAGCTCATCCAGCGTGTAGTCGGCTACGGGCCCGGTGCCGTCAGAGGTGCGGTCCAGGGTGGAATCGTGGATCAGCACAACGTGGCCGTCGTGCGTGAGGTGGACATCGCACTCCACGCCGTCGGCCCCTTCGGCCAGTGCCTGGAGGTAGGCCGCCCGGGTATGTTCGGCGAAAGCGGCACTGGCTCCACGGTGGGCGTAGACCAGCGGACGGGCGGATGAAGACTCGTCAAATGTCATGAGGACACCCTAGCCAACCGCTGTCAGGGACCGGCACTAGGCTGGGCACATGCAGGTGAACACTGAGCCAACTCCCCCCGCAGGGCCCGGCGCACGGACCTCTCCCGGCCCCCGCAAGCCTCCTGCCGCCGTCGAACCTTCCGTCCTGAGCGCCGGCGATGTTGAGAAGGCGGCCGCCCTGCGCCGGATGAAGGCCCTGGCGCTGTCGCTCCTGCTGTTTATGGCCGTGGTTTTTGTGGTGGCTTTTGCCCTCCAGGACACCTATCCGTGGCTTGAATACGTCCGCGCGGCCGCGGAAGGCGGCATGGTGGGCGCGCTGGCGGACTGGTTCGCCGTGACCGCCCTTTTCAAGTACCCCATGGGCATCAAGATCCCGCACACGGCCATCATTCCGCGCCGGAAGGACCAGATCGGCGCCTCGCTGGGCGAGTTCGTGGAAACCAACTTCCTCTCCGAGCAGGTGGTGCAGGACAAGCTCGCCAGCATCAACATCGCCCGGAAGGCCGGGCAGTGGCTGTCCGGTCCGGGCGGGGCGGAGCGCGTGGCGAAGGAGGGAGCCGCCGTCATCCGCGGTGCCTTCAAAGTGCTCAACGACGACGACGTCCAGGCCGTGATCGAAGGCATGGTCCGGAAGCATCTGCTGGCTCCGCCGTGGGGGCCGCCGGTGGGCAGGCTCGCCGAGCGCATTTTCGCTGAGGGCCACCACCACGCCCTGGTTGACCTGCTGGTTGACCGCGCCGCGGACTGGGTCAGGGACAACCACCAGACCGTCACCAGGCTGGTTGCCGACCGCTCGCCGTCCTGGGTTCCGCAGTTTGTGGACGGGATCGTCGCGGACAAGGTGTACCTGGAAGTGCTGAAGTTCGCCCAGGCCGTGCAGGCGGACCAGGACCACCAGGTCCGGAAATCGATCGATACGTACCTCAGCACGCTTGCCCAGGACCTGCAGCACGATCCCGCCATGATCGCCCGCGCCGAGCACATCAAGTCACAGGTCCTGGGCGATCCCGAGGTCCGCGAACTGGCCTCCCGCACGTGGTCCACGGTCAAGAACGCGCTGCTCACCGCCGTCGAGGATCCGGACAGTGAGCTCACGGTGCGCTTCAAGAGTGCCGTCAGGGACTTCGGCACCCGGCTGGTTGACGACGTCGAACTCGCCGGAAAGGTGAACACCTGGGTTGGTGACGCGGCCGGGTACCTCGTGCGCACCTACCGTTCGGACATCGCCGGAGTGATTACCGATACCGTGGCGCGCTGGGATGCGGAGGACACGTCCCGGAAGATCGAGCTCCAGGTGGGCAAGGACCTGCAGTTCATCCGGATCAACGGCACAGTGGTGGGTTCGCTGGCGGGGCTGGCGATCTTCACAGTGGCGCACCTGGTCTTCGGGTAGGGGTTAGCTGAACACCACGTTCACCGGTTTGAAGACGAACGGGCCGCCGCACATGGGGCCGTGCGGGTGTTCGCCGGTGGACTCCGTCTCTATGGGCAGATCCGCTGACACGGTGCCGCCGGAAACGGCCACCGCTTCCACCCGGATCGACACCACGCTCATGGGCGCGGACCGGTTCAAATAGGGTGCCGCCTGCGGAACCAGCCACCTTCCCTCGGCGTTGGCCGTCACGGGTTGCGGTTGGCAGCCCTCGCCAAAGCAGGCTGCCACGCTGGCCGGCTGCGAGGAAAAGACCAGTTCCGCGTCCCCCGTGTACGCGTAACCAATGGCAGGGCATATCCGTGACGTGTTGCTGGACACCGCAATAACTACCAGCACAGCCGCAAGCAGGCATGTCGCCAGCAGGAGAATCCCCCGGGGTTTCATACGTTGAGGGTAGCCCCTGCAGCTAAGGCCGGGGAGCTGCTACGCGAAGGACTCCAGCTCCACGCCGGCCCGCTGCAGGGCATCACGCACGGCAACGGCCATCTCCACGGCGCCCGGGGTGTCCCCGTGGATGCAGAGTGAGTCCGGGCGGACGCTGACGATGCTTCCGTCGATGGCCGCTACCTCGCCCTTGGTGGCGAGGCGGACTGCGCGTTCGGCGATCATTCCGGCGTCGTTCAGTACTGCGCCTTCCTGGGAGCGCGGCACCAGCATTCCGTCCGGCTGGTAGGCGCGGTCAACGAAGGCTTCGATGAAAACGGGATGGCCGGCTTCACGCGCCTGCTCCAGGAGCTGCGATCCGGGGAGGCCCAGGATGGGCAGGCCCGGATCGTAGGCCTGGATGGCTGCCACAACGGCCGAGGCCTGCTCAACATCGTGGAACGTCCGGTTGTACAGGGCACCGTGCGGCTTGACGTAGTCAACGGAGGCACCCACCGCGTGCGCCACGCCGTCGAGCGCTCCCAGCTGGTACAGAACGTCGCCGAAGAGCTCGTCGAAGGACAGGTCAATGGCGCGCCGGCCGAAGCCCGCCAGGTCGCGGTAGCCCATGTGCGCGCCGACCGTCACGTCCAGCTCAAACGCTGCCCGGCAGCTGTCCAGCATGGTGATGGGATCGCCGGCGTGGAAGCCGCAGGCCACGTTGGCGCTGGTGACGATCTGGAACATGGCGGGATCGTTGCCCATGGTCCAGGAGCCGAATGATTCGCCGAGGTCAGCGTTGAGATCCAAAGGTGTTGCCTTCCGGGCCGGGCGTTTCAAGTGCCGGTGGCTCCGCAGCGGTGGCCACCGCACGGAGTTCGCCCGGAATGGTGTCCGGGAGCGGACCGAACGCCTCCTTCGCATTGGCGACGACGGCACGGCCCATCACGAGGTTACCGGCACCACCCACCACTGCCCCAATACCGAACGGAAGGGCGCGGCCCAGGAGAGCTGTGCCCTGGCGTTTGAGGAGGCTGCGGAGGAAGGCTTTCTGGATGCGCTGGCGGATGGAGCCGAATCCGGACAGCGGCATGGCCTTGGACAGGACGCTCCCCCACGCCTTGGTGGGGCTGGCGCCGGTGCCGCGGGCCTGGCCGCTGAGGGTGCCCAGCAGCGCCGTTCCCTCCTCGCCCAGCATGACGGCCATGACCATGGTGCTGGCCTTGTCCGGATCGGTCAGACGGACGCCGTGCAGCTCCGCGAGGGATGTCGCGTACAGCGCCGTGGCCTCCAGGAAACCGACAGTTGCGGCGGCGGACAGTCCCAGCGACGCCACCGTTCCAACACCAGGTACGACGGCGGAGGCTCCAACCAGTGCCCCGCCTCCCGTTACTGCGGCGAGGTAGTTCCGTTCCAGGATGTCCGCCAACTGCTTGGCACTGGCCTTGGGGTGGCGGCGCTGGAGCCGGCGGAGGTTGGCCAGCACCAAGGGGCGCTGGATCTCGACGGCACGGAGCAGCATGTTGTGGACACCGGGCTTGGGGTTGCCCTCGGCGTCGAACACGGCATCGTGGGCCGTCTTCTGGGCAATTTTTACGGCAGGATTTGCTCGCTTGGCCATGGTCACCTTCGTTCAGGTCCGCTTCGCTGGGTGCACCGGCAACGGGTTGGGCTGCCGGTGTTTTCCATCCTAGCCGGATCGATACTAAGCATGCTTAACACCTCCCCAACTAGGTCGCAGTTAACGCTCTGAAATCCGCTTTTGAGAGCGTTAACTGCCAGTCAGTTGGGCGAGTGCCTAGACTTGGTCCATGCCCACCCTCCGCGCTTTGCGTCCCTTCGTGCACCGTGACTACCGGGTACTGATTGCCGCGCTGGCCATCTCGATTTTCGGCTCCGGCATGTGGGCGGTGGCCATGGTCTACCAGGTCATTGCGCTGGGCGGCGGGCCGCTGGAACTGTCACTGGTAGCGGCGGCAGGCAGCGTTGGGCTGGTGGCCTTTGTACTTGCCGGCGGCATCGCAGCGGACCGCTTTCCACAGCGGCTGCTGATCATCGGCGTCGAAGGCGCCAACCTCACGGTGATCGCCGCTATTGCAGGACTGTCCATGGCCGGCTGGCTGGAGTTGTGGCACCTCGCGGCGGGAGCGTTCATCCTGGGCGTGGGTGCGGCCTTCTTCTTCCCCGCATACTCGGCGATCCTGCCACGGATCCTCCCGGCCGCGGACCTGCTCGCGGCCAACGGCATGGAAGGCACCATGCGGCCGGTCCTGCAGCAGGCGGCCGGGCCAGCCGTCGCTGGTCTGCTGGTGGCGGCATTGTCGCCGTCGCATGCCGTGGCCGGGGTGGCGGCCTGCCACGTGCTGGCGTTTATGATCCTGAACCTGCTGGGCCGCAGCACGCTGAATGCCCCCGAGCCCGTTGCCAAAACCACCGTCCTGCACGACCTCCGCGAAGGCGTCAGCTACACCCTGCGGACGCCCTGGCTGCTGTGGACCCTGCTGTGGGCGTGCCTTTCGGTGCTGTTTATGATCGGCCCCATCGAGGTGCTGGTGCCGTTCGTCGTCCGCGACCAGCTCGGCGGGGACGCCCGGATGTTCGGCTTCCTGCTGGCCATCATGGGAGTGGGCGGGGCCATCGGCTCGCTTATCACGGCCTCCCTGAAGCTGCCCAGGCGCTACCTCTCGGTGATGATGGCCCTCTGGGCGTTCGGCGCCCTGCCGCTTGCCGCCGTCGGATTCGTCAACAGTTTCTGGGTGCTGGCTGCGGCACTGTTCATCTTCGGTTCCACCGGCAGCGCGGGCATGGTTCTTTGGGGAACCCTGCTGCAGCGGCGGGTGCCGCCGCACCTGCTGGGCCGGGTTTCCAGCCTGGACTTCTTTGTGTCCCTGGCGCTGATGCCGGTGTCCATGGCACTGGCCGGACCCGCTGCCGAGGTCATGCCGCTCTGGGTGATCTTCCTGGTTGCCGGGGCGATCGGGCCGGTGCTGGCCGCCGTCGCCATGATCGCCGCGAAGATGCCGCAGGACGAACTGGCCCACCCGCTGGACCACGCCCCGGAAGAACCTGCGCCGGAAGACGCGGCGCCCGAATCCAGCTCCGCAACCCCCACCCTGCCCAACTAGGTCGCAGTTGTTGCCGTTTACAGGCCTCTAAACGGCAACTAATGCGACCTAGTTGGGCGGGACGGGGCGAACGGGACCGCCCCGCAGAAACTAGAACCGGGACCGCCCCGCAGAAACTAGACGCCGGTCTGGACTACCGGGATGCTGGCCGTCGGGAGGCCGCATGGGAACACGGTGGGCTCCGGAACGGGTACGGGCTCCAGCGGAACAGCGACCCCCTCGGGGCCAACCTGGACCAGCTTGCCCCGCACGTCCACGTCAAGGCTCAACCCGTCGGTCCGCAGCGTCAGCAGGCCAGGCGTCAGGTCCACGGACAGCAGGGCGCCGCGCAACCGCACGTGGAAGGACAGTTCGCTCCATTCCTGGGGCAGCCGGGGATCGAAGAACGGCACCGGCCCCTGGTCGCGCAGGCCCGCGAATCCACACACCAGCGAACTCCACACACCACCGGCGGATGCGATGTGCACGCCGTCGATCGTGTTGCGGTGGGAGTCGTCCAGGTCGATGAACACGGCGTTGGTGAAGTGGTCCAGCGCAGCCTTGGTGTATCCCACCTCGGCGGCCATGATCCCCTGCACGCAGGCGGACAGGGTGGAGTCGCCGGTAGTGATGGGATCGTAGAAATCGAAGGCCCGGTGCTTTTCCTCGGCGCTGAAATCCTGCCACTGCAGGAACATGGCCAGCACGGTATCGGCCTGCTTCAGGACCTGGTGGCGGTAGATCACCAGCGGGTGGAAGTGCAGCAGCAGCGGGTACTTGTCCCGCGGCGTGGTCCAGTCCCACTGCTCCAGGGTCATAAAGTCGTTGTCCTGCGAGTGCACCTGCAGCCGCTCATCGAACGGCAGCTGCATGAGGTCCGCGGCGGCCTGCCAGAGCTGCCGCTCGTCGTCGGTGATCCCCGGGTGGTCCAGCGCGGCGGCGGCCCGGAGGTTAAACCGCGCCATCACGTTGGTGTACAGGTTGTCATTGACGACGGCGGTGTACTCGTCAGGGCCTGTCACGCCGTGGATGTGGAACAGGCCGTCCTTGCCGAAGAATCCGAGCGAGACCCACATCCGCGCGGTTTCGATCAGCAGTTCGGCACCCATTCCGTCGCGGAAATCGGCATCGTCACTGGCCCACAGGTACCGGTTGGTGGCGAAAGCGATCGCCGCGGCAATGTGGAACTGGGCAGTGCCGGCGGCGTAGTAGGCGCTGGCTTCCAGGCCATTGATGGTGCGCCAGGGGAACAGCGCGCCGTCCACGCTCAGCTCCTTGGCCCGGATGCGGGCCTCGGGCAGCATGGAGTGCCGGAATTCCAGCACCTTCCGGGCGCCGTCCGGGTTGGTGTAGGTGAGGTAGGGCAGCAGGTACACTTCCTGGTCCCAGAAGTAGTGCCCCTCGTAGCCGGAGCCGCTGACGCCCTTCGCGGGAATGCCGCCAACATCGGCGCGCGCGGTGGCCTGCGCCAGCTGGAAGAGGTTCCACCGGATGGCCTGCTGCAGCCCGTCCGGACCGCCCACCTGGATGTCCGACGTCGCCCAGTACTGTCCGAAGTGCTGCTCGCTCTCCGCGAAGATTTCAGGCACGGACTTCAGTGTTGCCTCGGCTGTTTCAGCGGTGTCCACGGCTGCCTCGGGCATAAAACGGGCGACGGCGTAGCTGACGCTCTTCTCCAGGCGGAACGGTTCGCCGGGGTTCAGTGCCAGGACGTACCGGACGCTGCTGTCGTCCTGGTCCACGAGCGTTTCGAACGGCTGCAGGCCCGCGGAGTTCCAGTGGTCGACGGCGATTCCCACCTGCTGCTTGGAGACGGCAGCTTCCCAGGACAGCCGCAGTGAGCCGTCCGACCCTTCTGTGCGCAGCGGCAGCAGCACACGTCCGGCGTGCCGGCCGGAGCGGCGCGGATCGTGTTCGGAGTGGTCCTCCACAGGCTGGTCCTGGCGGTTGATGACCGAGGAGGTGACGTCCGCGGAAACTTCCCTGTCGGCGTCGATCTCCAGGGAAATGCCCAGGCCGCCGCGGGTCTGGTAGCCCACGGCCCGGCGCTCGGTGGTGGTCACCCGCGCACCGGAACGGCTCAGCCAGGTAATGCGGCATTCGTAGATGCCTGTGGAAAAGTCCACGGTGCGCCGGTAGTCCTCCACAGTGGATTCGGCGAGGGTGAGGGCCTCGCCGTCGATCACTACGGTGAAGTTGTTGGCGTCCGGAATGTACAGGATGCGCTGGCCGGTGCGGGCGAAGCCGAAGGCGTTCTCCGCGTGCCGGATGTCCCAGATTTCGTGCAGCCCGTTGATGAAACTGCCGGGAAGTTCGACGTCGGCGGCGGACCAATGCGCGCCACGGATCCCCAGGTGTCCGTTGCCCACGGCAAAAAGGGTCTCCAGGGTGCCGGCGTCGCCCGGGCGGTGCGTGGTTTCGACCAGCTTCCAGGGATCGTCAGGGAAGCGTTCGCGGTCTTCAGTTACCAGTGCCATGGTGTTGGGTCCTTAGGCAGTTGTTAGGAAATTGTTGGTGCGGAAACGGTGCCTGGCGCCCGGGGAAGGCGCCGGCTCCCGTTAGAGAAGTTCGTCGAGATCGTTGACCACAAGGGTTGCCCCGGCGTCGAGGAGGGCCTGGTGCCCTGCGCCGCGGTCCACGCCAATAACGGAATGGAAGGAGCCGGCGCTGCCCGCCTGCACGCCGGACACGGCGTCCTCCACCACCACGCAGTCCTCACTCGCCAGGCCCAGGAGGCCGGCGGCGTAGGTGTAGGTGTCCGGCCGGGGCTTGCCGGGGAGGCCTTCGGCTGCCGCCACCACGCCATCCACCACTACTTCAAAGCGGTGGTCAAGGCCCGCGGCCTTCAGGACCGCCGGCGCGTTCCGGGAGGAAGAGACGACGGCGAGCTGGAGTCCGCGTTCTTCTGCGGCATCGAGGAACTTGACGGAGCCGGGGTACGGATCCACGCCTGCTGCCACAATGCTGTTGAAGACGGCGTTCTTGCGGTTGCCGAGGCCGTGGACGGTGTCGTTTTCGGGGGCGTCGTCCAACGGGCCCTCGGGAAGCACAATGCCGCGGGACGCCAGGAAGTCCCTGACGCCGTCGAACCGTGGTTTTCCGTCGATGTGGTCGAAGTAGTCGTTTTCCGCATACGCCGGGGCTTCCGGGTGCTGCTGGAGGTAGCCCTCAAAGAGCTGCTGCCAGGCGCGTTCGTGGATGACCGCAGTGGGCGTCAGCACGCCGTCGAGGTCAAAAAGGATCGCGGAGGCGCCTGTCCACGCAGTGGTGTTACCGGCACCGGCGTCCGCCGCAGCGGCGTCGAAAGGAGGGCTGTTAAAAGCAGTGGTGTTTTCGTTCATGTGTTCGCTCATAGGGAATGCAGCGTCCTCTCGGGTGGGCGGGCCGCAGGCAGCGTGCCGGTTTCCCCGGTTCCCACAAGCTGCCAGGTGTATCGGTACCCGCCGCGTGTAGGTCAGAACGTGGCCAAAAATCGAGTGTAAGCGCTTGCAATAGCGCTGGCAAGTGGATTTAAGGAGCCCCCTGTCAGGCGTCCTTAAGTACGTAATAGCGCAGGAAGGCGGAGACATCAACCATCTCCTGGGCGCTGATCGAATGCCCCATTCCCGGGTACGTGCGGGCGGTCAATGCGGTGTTGGCCTCGAGCCAGCGGGCGGTGTGGTCAATGGCGTCATCGTTGATCACCAGATCGTCCTTGTCCCTGCCCCAAAAGAACGGCGGCGGGGTGGAGAACTGCTCGCTCATGGCCAGCAGTTCGTTGTCCAGCACAAAACCTGAGAGGCCCACCACAGCCTTGTAGCTCTCCGGGTGGAGCCGCAACAGCGTGCTGGCCATGGCCATTCCCTGCGAATAACCCAGGAGCGTCACGCTGCTGTGCCCTTTGCGGAGCGAATTGATCCACACATGGACCTTGTTGGTGGCGGAAATGACGTCCGCGAAGTCGTTGGTAAGGAAGTAGTCCAGGAGGAACCAGCCAAAGTGGTCTCCAATAGCCATGGGTGCACGGGGCGCGGCACACGTGAACTCCTCCGGCAGCATCCCGAAGAGCCTTTCCATGCGCGACTCATCCGTGCCGTAGCCGTGCAGCATCACCAGCAGGGGCGTGCCGGCCCGCTCGGATTCGGGCTTTGACCAGACAACAGTTTCCACCGCCCCAGCCTAGCCATTCCGGGGCTGCCCTGGCTTGTTGTCTGTGCAGGTAGTGCCGGGCGGCTGGGTGTGCAGGCCGTGCCGGGCGCCTGGGTGTCAGGCGGCCCGGTGGTGTCAGGCGGCCCGGCGTTCCAGCAGGACCATGACCTCGTAGTGCCTGGTTTGCGGGAACATGTCCAGCAACCGGCCCTCGACAGCGGTAAACGACGGCATGGCTGCAAGATCCTTGGCCAGCGACTTCGCATTACAGCTGGAATACAGCAGGTGCTGGACGTCAGACGCCTCCAGCCAGTTGCAGAGTTCGCTGCCGATCCCCCGCCGTGGAGGGTTGACGATCATAAGGTCCGGGCCGCCGTCGGAAGTCCCGGTACCGGAAGCTTCGGTCCCGGAAGCGGCTTCAGGAATCCCGCCGGATCCCAACACAAACGCCGTGGCGTCCCCGGCTTCGAAACGGACGCGGTCCAGCCCCGCTTCCCGGGCGCTGAGCCGGGCGCTGTTGATGGCTTCGGCGCTGAATTCGATCCCGGTCACGTCGCGGCCGGGCGAGGCGGAATGCAGGGCAAAGCCGCCCACGCCGCAGTAGAGGTCCCATACAGAGGACGGATTAACGCGGTCCACCCAGTCGCGGCCCTGCCGGTACAGGGCAGCGGCAATGTCCGTGTTGGTCTGGAAGAAGCTTTGCGGCCGGAGGTGGAGCGTGACGTCGTTGACGCGCATGGGCAGCGTTGATTCGGCGGTGAGCACCACTTCGTCCTCGCCTTCAAGGACGGCTTTGTGCTCCGGGTGGAGGTTCACGGACACCACCCGCAGCTCGGGAAGATCGGCCAACAGCCCGGGCAGGTTCTTGCGGATGCGGGCCAGAAGTTGGTCGGAGCGCATCACCAGGCGGAGCATCAGCTCACCATCCGGCGATTCGGTGAGGATGATGTTCTTCAGTTCACCGCTGCGCCGCGGCACGCTGTAAGGGGTCAGCCCGGCCCTGCTGATGAACGCGGAAATGGCGGGGAACGCGGCAAGCAGGCCCGGCGAGCAAACGTTGCAGCCACTGAGGTCAACGCCTTCGCCGGCGGCGTCCAGGATACCGATGGTGGGCTGAGCGGCCGTCCCGCCGATCACCATTTTTGCTTTGTTCCGGAAGCCGGATTCGTCGCTGCGGATGCTGGGCAGCCAATGGATCCCGCGGTGTGCGGCCAGGAGCGTTTGGCAGTCCGCCTCCTTCTCAGCCAGCTGGCTCGGGTACGGCGTTCCCATCAGGGAACACGAACGGCACCGGCCGGCGTCGAAATAAACACAATCCACGGCAATAAATTTTACCGGCTCGACGGCGGGACTCCCCGCGGGCGGCCACCGGGCCAGGTGGCGGCGGCCGGGCGAGCGGCGGACCCGCCACGCGGCAGATAGTGCCCGCCTCATTGAATCCCCTGCTCAGTGGCGGTAGCGTGAAAGTGAGCAGCATGCTTATCAATGCCGCGGAACCCCCGCGGTGTACAGAAGGAGCAAGTCAATGAGAATCGGCTCATCCATATTCCTCATCGCCCTGGGCGCCATCCTGGCCTGGGCCGTCACTCCAGGACTGATCCCCTATGTCGACCAGACCCTGATCGGCTACATCCTGATGGCGGTGGGTGTCATCGGCCTGATCGCCTCCCTGATCCTGGCCTCCCCCGGACGCCGCCGCCGCGTCAGCGAGACCCGCACCACCGATGACCCGCACACCGGCGAGCGCATCACCCGCCACGACACCCGCGAGGGCAACCTGTAAACCAGCACGCCCCGCCCACAATCAAATAACCGAACTACCCAGCGAGCACCGGCCCGGATCGTCACGATCCGGGCCGGTGCTTTTTTGCGCCCCACCAGCCCGATACCAGTTGTGTTTCCGTTGCTTCACAACCCAACCCATTGACAAGCCAACAGAAACAAAGATAAAGTCAACCAATTCCACATTCGGAGTGACAGGCATCACGGAGTGGAGCCCGGTAGGCCAAGCAAGATATCCCAGCACAACAGCTGAAGCACAAGCAGCTGAAGCACAAGCAGTCGAAGCACAAGCGCAATGGAGGGTACGTGTTCGCCGAGGAACGCCAGCAGAAGATCGCGGAGCTCGTGGCCAGCAACGGCCGCGCCAACGTGACGGTCCTGGCCGAGCGCTTCAACATCACCACCGAAACTGTTCGCCGCGATCTCGCAGCCCTGGAAGCCGCCGGCTCGGTGCGGCGGGTGCACGGTGGAGCCGTTGCGGCAGACCGGTTTACCACCACCGAAGAAAGCATCACGGCCCGTACCGTGCAGCGCCCGGACCAGAAGCTTCGGATCGCGCAGGCCGCGCTGAAGCTGGTGCCCAACAACGCCGCCGGCAGCGTCCTCCTGGATGCCGGGACCACCACTGAGGTCCTTGCAAGCCTGCTCGCCCAGCAGCGAAGCGGCCCCGGCAACACAACCAACACCAACACCAGCACCAGCAACGGCGCCTCAAACCCCACAGATTCCAACACCGAGCTCGTGGTCATCACCCACGCCCTCCCCATCGCCGCGAAGCTCTCCAGCACTCCCGGCATCGCCCTCCAGCTCCTGGGCGGGCGGGTCCGCGGACTGACGCAGGCCGCCGTCGGTCAGTCCACGGCAGAGGCGGCAGCCCGGCTCCGCCCCGACGTCGCATTCCTGGGCACCAACGGCATCCACGCCTCATTTGGGCTCAGCACGCCCGATCCTGAAGAAGCCGCCGTCAAGGCTGCCTTCGTCCATTCGGCACGCCGCATTGTGGTGCTGGCCGATTCCTCCAAGCTGGATGCAGAAACGCTGGTCCAGTTCGCCTCCCTGAAAGATCTGGACACCGTGATCACAGACAGTGAACCGAGCCCCGAACTGGCAGCGGCCCTGGCCGACGCCGGCGTAGACGTGGTGATCGCATGATCGTCACCCTCACAGCCAACCCCAGCCTGGACCGGACAGTCGCCCTTCCCGGCGCCCTGGAACGCGGCGAGGTGCAGCGCGCGGTGTCCGTTCGGCAGGAGTCCGGCGGCAAGGGAGTGAACGTCTCCCGGGCCCTGGTTGCCTCCGGCCTGGACACTGTGGCCGTGCTCCCCGGCGCGGACTCCGATCCCGTCCTGGCGGGCCTCCGCGAAGCCAAGGTGCCGTTCAGCGCGCTGCCCATCAGCGAACCGCTGCGCACCAACGTGGCCCTCACTGAACCGGACGGCACCACCACCAAAATCAACGAACCCGGCCCCGCGCTGGATGCCGCCCAGCAGGAAGAACTGATCGCCCTGCTCCTGGAGCAATCCCGCGGTGCCTCCTGGGTGGTCCTGGCAGGCTCCCTGCCGCCGGGCTTCCCCGCAGATTTCTACGCCACCGTGACCCGGAGGCTGAGAATGTCCGACGGCGGCGCTCCCCTGATCGCCGTGGACTCATCCGGTGCGCCACTCGCCGGAGCCGTAGCCGGCACTGGAAACAACGCCGGGGAAAGCGCCGGGAAACCGGACCTGCTCAAACCCAATGCCGAGGAACTCGCCGAGCTCGCGGCAGGTGCGGGATCCGCCCAGCCCTACACGGCTGAGCAGCTCGAATCAGACCCGGACGCGGCAGCCGCTGCGGCAGCCGCCGTCGTACGTTCCGGTGTGGGAGCCGTGCTGGCCACCCTCGGTTCCAAAGGCGCAGTCCTGGTAACCGCCGACGGCGCGTGGCTGGCCACGCATCCGCCGGTCACCGCCGTCAGCACCGTAGGCGCGGGCGATTCCGCGCTGGCCGGGTACCTGCTGGCCCATGGGCAGGGTGCCTCGCCGGCCGATTGCCTCCGTCAGGCCGTGGCACACGGTGCCGCCGCCGCTTCGCTGCCGGGTTCCACAGTCCCGGCAGTCCACCAGACCACACCTCTTGCCGTCACCATCACGGCCCTTCGAAAGGATTGACAGTGTCCCAGCTCATCACCACAGAACTGGTCGAGCTCGACCAGAACCTGGGCTCCTCGCCCGAGGCCGTGATCCGTCACCTGGCAGGCAAAGTTGCCGCCACCGGCCGCGCCACCGAAGTTGAAGGCCTCTTCGCCGACGCCTTCGCCCGCGAACAGAAAACCGCCACGGGCGTCCCCGG
This sequence comes from Pseudarthrobacter sp. J47, assembly GCF_049810315.1. Taxonomy (GTDB): domain Bacteria; phylum Actinomycetota; class Actinomycetes; order Actinomycetales; family Micrococcaceae; genus Arthrobacter. The sequence continues at coordinate 433,628 of NZ_CP187358.1, read as the reverse complement.
CGGCATCGCCATCCCGCACTGCCGCTCGGCCGCCGTCACCGTCCCCACCCTGGCCATGGTCCGGCTCTCCAGCCCCGTGGACTTCGGCGCCAAGGACGGACCCGCGGACCTGATCTTCTTCATCGCAGCCCCGGACGGCGCAGACCAGGAGCACCTGAAGCTGCTGTCCAAGCTGGCTCGCTCGCTGATCAAAAAGGACTTCACGGGGGCGCTGCGCAATGCCTCCTCCCCCGAAGAAATCGTGGAACTGGTGGACGGTGCGCTGGCTGACAAGCCGGCTGCCAGCGCCGCCGCTGATGGGGGCCCGGGAGCGGCTTCGGGCTCGGTTTCGACAAGCTCAACCACCGGGGGCTCGGTTTCGACAGGCTCAACCACCGAAACCGGGCCTAAGCGCCTCGTTGCCGTGACCGCCTGCCCCACCGGTATCGCCCACACGTACATGGCTGCCGATTCGCTGGTTGCCGCGGCCAAGGAAGCCGGCGTGGACCTGCAGGTGGAGACGCAGGGTTCGTCAGGCGCCAAGCCGCTGGACCCGGCGGTCATTGCCGCAGCCGACGCCGTCATCTTCGCCGTTGACGTGGACGTCCGCGGCAAGGAACGTTTTGCCGGCAAGCCCGTCATCAGTGCCCCGGTCAAGCGCGGCATCGACGAGCCCGCCAAGATGGTCCAGGAGGCCCTGGCCGCCGCGGACAACCCCAACGCGCGCCGGGTCACCGGGGGCATGGAGGTAGCCAGCGAAGAAGCCGCCGGTGGTGAACACCTGGGCCAGAAGCTGAAGAAAGCGCTGCTCACCGGCGTCAGCTACATGATCCCGTTCGTCGCCGGAGGCGGCCTGCTGATCGCCCTGGGCTTCCTCCTGGGCGGCTACAACATCACGGACATCGCGGACACGGTGGTGCTGGAGAACAACTTCGGCAACCTCCCTGAGGGCGGCCTGAACATCTATCTCGGCGCCGTGCTGTTCAAGATCGGCGCGCTGTCCATCGGATTCCTGGTCCCGGCGCTGGCCGGCTACATCGCGTTCGGCATCGCCGACCGTCCGGGCATCGCTCCCGGCTTCACGGCCGGCGCGGTTGCCGGCTTTATGGGCGCCGGCTTCCTGGGCGGCCTGGTGGGTGGCCTGCTGGCCGGTGTGGTTGCGCACTGGATCGGCACCTGGGACGTACCGCGCTGGCTGCGGGGCCTGATGCCCGTGGTGATCATCCCGCTGCTGGCTTCCATCGTTGCTTCCGGGCTGATGTTCCTGGTCCTCGGCGGCCCCATCGCAGGGCTGACTGCAGCACTGAATTCCTGGCTGTCGGGCATGACCGGTGCGTCCGCCGTCGTACTGGGCATCATCCTTGGCCTCATGATGTGCTTCGACCTTGGCGGCCCCGTCAACAAGGTTGCGTACTCCTTCGCTGTGGCCGGCCTGGGCGCCGGCAGCCTGATCGACAACCCCGCTCCCCTGCAGATCATGGCCACCGTGATGGCGGCCGGCATGGTTCCGCCGCTGGCCATGGCCCTGGCCACCACGCTGGACCACAAGCGCTTCAGCCTGGCCGAGCGCGAGAACGGCAAGGCTGCGTGGCTGCTGGGTGCATCGTTCATCTCCGAAGGCGCCATCCCGTTCGCCGCAGCCGACCCGCTGCGCGTCATCCCCGCCAGCATGCTCGGTGGAGCGGTCACCGGCGCCATCGCCATGGCCACCGGCGTCACCTCGCAGGCACCCCACGGCGGCATCTTCGTGTTCTTCGCGATCGGCAACCTGCTGATGTTCGTTGTTTCGATCGTGATCGGCACCATCGTTACGGCACTGGCAGTGCTGGCGCTCAAGCGCTGGGCCGTCCGCCAGCCCGCTGATACGGTGGAAGCTGTCCCGGCCACCGTCTGATCCGGCCTACCCAGGCAACTGATTTTCACCAAAAAGGAGCACACATTATGTCCGAACGCACCGCCACTGTTGCCAGCCGCGTAGGCCTGCACGCCCGTCCGGCCGCCATCTTCGCCGAAGCCGCAGGCGAATACGATCTGGACATCACCATTGCCCGCGAAGGCGAGCCGGCTGACGAAGCAATGGACGCCGCCAGCATCCTCTCCCTGATGAGCCTGGGCGCCTCGCACGGCGACGTTGTGGTGCTGCGCGCCGAGGGTGACGGCGCTGACGCTGCGCTGGACCGCCTGGTCCAGATCCTCGAAACGGACCACGACGCCGAGTAGTCACCCCGGGTCTCCAGGGAACCCCGGGTTTCCAAGGAGCCCTTTCAAACCCGGATCCCTTCCAGTGGCCGGCACCTGCAACGGTGCCGGCCACTGGCCGTTAACCAGCAGTTGTCAGGGCCGCCATTTACGCCGCCTACGGTCCCGAGTACCACCACGGCCCGGATTCGGGCCTGACCAACAACGGAGCGTAGTGAACATGGAAAAAATTCAAGGGGCGGGTTTCAGCAGGAGGACGGCACTGGCGGCCGCGGGAACATTGGGAGCGCTGGGTCTTGGCTTGTCGGCCGGGGCGCCGGCCTTCGCCAAGACCGGGCCCAAGGCGCAGAAGCCGGTCCTGGCGTTCAGGCCTGATGGCGGCTTTAAGGTAGTCCAGTTTAACGACACCCAGGACGACGAGCGGACGGACCGGCGCACCATCGAGCTCATGGACGGTGTCCTGGATGCCGAGAAGCCTGACTTCGTGGTGATCAACGGCGATGTCATCAACGGCGGCTGTGACACTGAGCTCGAGGTGAAGCAGGCGCTGAACCACGTGGTCCGGCCGATGGAAAGCCGGCAGATCCCGTGGGCCGTGACGTTCGGCAACCACGACGAAGACTCGGCCCAGCGGACAGGTATGACTGAAGACCGCATGCTGGAATTCCTGCAAAGCTACGAATTCAACCTCAACGCGGACTCCGTTCCGGGGCTGACGGGAACCTCGAACACCCGGCTCCTCCTGCAGTCCTCGCGGTCCAAGGACCCAGTCTTTGCGCTGTGGCTGATCGACACGGGCCGGTATGCGCCGGACGCCATCAACGGCCAGGACTTCGCGGGCTACCCGGATTGGGACTGGGTGCGGATGGACCAGGTGACCTGGTACAGGAACCTGTCCATCGCCACCGAGCAGAAGTACGGGAAGAAGGTCCCCTCACTGATGTGGGGCCACATTGCCCTTCACGAGCACCGCAACATGTGGTTTGCCAGCATTGATTCACGCACTGACGCTGACCATGCGCGGGCTGTTGCGAAGCACAATATTGTTGGCGAGCGCAACGAGGACGAGTGCCCTGGCCCGTTCAACTCCGGCCTCTTCAACGCGTTCCTGGAGCGCGGCGACGTCCTTGGCTACTTCGTGGGTCACGATCACGTCAACACGTATGTGGGCAACTACTACGGCGTTCAGTTGGGCTATGCACCCGGAACGGGATTCGGCGCCTACGGGCTTTCCGGCGCCGAGCGGAACCGCCTCCGCGGTGCCCGGGTGTTTGAACTGAACGAGGACCACCCGGGCATCTACAAGGACACCCGGCTGGTCTTCGCCAAGGCCCTCGGCATCGACCTCACCGCCAACGACCAGCCGATCGAACCGCTGCCCCTGACGCCTCCGCAGGGATAGCGGACAGTAACAGCGGTGGGTGCCGCCGTCGGATGTACGACGGCGGCACCCGGCTCAGGCGCGTATCCTCACCCCGCGGCCTCCGGACTTCGTGGAAGCCCCGAACGGTGGAAGGATCGAGGCATGACGGCAGCACGGAATGACTATCTGTGGGCGTTGGCCCACCAGGAGCGGGCCAGGTTGGCGGAGGACTTATCCACTATCAGCGCCGAGCAGTGGCGTCATCACACGTTGTGCGGGCAGTGGAACGTTGAGCAGGTCCTGGCCCACCTCACGGCGGCGGCCAGCTTGAACCAATGGCAGTGGATCGGCAGTATCTTCAAGGCCGGGTTCCGCCCCGACGTGCATAACCAGCGGGCATTGGAAGGCCACCTCGGCAGGACTCCGGAGGAAACGCTCGAACGATTCCGGAAGATCATCTCCAGCACCACGGCGCCTTCCGGGCACACTCCGGCCTACCTCGGCGAGGTGGTGGTTCACGCCCAGGACATCCGGCAGCCCCTCGGCCTCAGCCGGACACCGGCGGTTGAGGCGCTCACCCCCGTGGCCGCGTTTTTCGCGACGAACAACTTCACCGTTAACAGCCGGGCATACGTCGCGGGCCTGCAACTGGAAGCCGACGATGGCCCCTTCGCGGCAGGCACGGGACCCTTGGTCACAGGATCAACCCTTGCTCTGGTGATGAGCATGGCCGGCCGCACCGCCTACCTTGACCAACTGGCAGGCCCGGGCCTGCCTACCTTGCGGCAGCGCGTCGAAGGTCCCAAGGCAGGCTAGGCGCCGCCGGTAGAATCACCTGACGATCGTTCTTTGGGGGAAATGTGACACTGACCAACGGCGCCCTGCCGGAAACCCATCATTGGCAGGGCCGGCCCTGGTATCTCCGGGCTCTCCGGGTCATCAGCCTGCTGTACATGGTGGGGGCCGTTCTTGGAACGCTCTTTTTGGTGGCTCAGGCGCTGATCCCCGGCACCGCTTCCCCTATCACCCTCCCCGTTCAACCGTTCTGGCCGGAACTGCCCAACGGCGTTGTAGTGACGCACGGTCCCTCGGCGGAGGTGGTTGGTGGCCTCACATCCGTGGCAGTTGAAGTGAAGAACCTGGACTGGAACGTCACGGCCTGCCTCGCCGCCGGCCATCTGGTGCTGGGTGCTGTCCACTTCCTCGCCGCATTTGCCGCTTACCGGATTTCGGGCCTGTTCCGCTACCCCGGGCAGTCGGTTTTCCAGGCTGCGATCAGCAGCATCTTCGCTGTCTTTGCCTGGAGCCTTATGGTCGGTGGGCTTGCCTGGCAGGTGCTGTACTCTGCGGCAGGTTCTATGGCAGCCCAGCAAGCGCTGACCTTCACAGGATGGTCTGTTACGGACGGGGCCATGACCCCGGAAACAATTCCCACCAGTCCGCTGGGAATCGTCCCCGCCACCGCCATGGAGGTAGATCTGTGGCCGATCACCGCCGGACTGGCGCTGATGGCCATAGTGGCAATGCTTCGCCACGGCGAGAAACTGGAAGCGGCAACGGTCCACGGACACGCCTGATTTCGGGCCCACGACCAGGACGTACGACGGCGGCACCCGGCTTAGGCGCCCTTCCGCGCCCTGGTGCCGGTGGACTTGGCTGTGGTCGCCTTGGATGCGCTCGACTTCGCAGTACCGGATTTGGCAGTGCCGGATTTCGCAGTGCTGGATTTGGCGGCGGTCTTTCGTGCAGGAGCCTTGGTGCCGGCGTCGTCTTTCCCGTCGTTATCTTTTGCGGCACTCTTCGCACTCGTGGACCGCGTGCTGCGGCTCTTGGCAGGCGTTTTCCTGGCGGCACCGGAGCCGGTTTCGTCGTCGGACTCTTCTTCCTCCTCAGATGCTGAGGTGGAGTCTGAACCGGACGCTTTGCCCCGTTTCTTGTCCAGGCTCCGCTTGAGGGCCTCCATGAGGTCGATGACTTCGCCCTTGCTTTCGCCTTCCTCGACGCCGAAGGTTTCCTCGGTGTCCAGGGCGTCGCCCTTTTCCAGCTTGGCCTCGATGAGCTGGCGCAGCTGGACCTGGTAGTCGTCCGTGAATTGCTCGGGTTCAAAGTCCGCGGCCATCGATTCCACCAGCGCGGCGGACATGTCCCTTTCCTGCGCGGAGATCTTGATGGAGGTGTCCAGCGACGGGAACGACACCTCGCGCACCTCGTCGTGCCAGAGCAGCGCCTGCAGCACCAGGACGTCGTCCCGGATCCGCAGCGCGCCCAGCCGGGTCTTCTCGCGCAGGGCAAACTGGACAATGGCCACCCGGTCCGTGTCCTCCAGCGCGCTACGCAGCAGCACGTACGCCTTGGGCGACTTGGAATCCGGCTCCAGGTAGTAGCTTTTCTCGAAGGTCATGGGGTCCATCTGCTCCGACGGGACAAACTGCACCACTTCAATCTCGTGCGAGTTCTCCGCCGGAATGGACTTCAGTTCCTCCTTGCTGAGGATCACCGTGCGGCCGTCTTCCTCGTACGCCTTCTCGATGTCCGAGTAGTCCACCACCTGGCTGCACACCTCGCAGCGGCGCTGGTACCTGATCCTGCCGCCGTCGGCATTGTGGACCTGGTGCAGACTAATGTCATGATCCTCAGTGGCGCTGTAGACCTTAACCGGCACATTGACCAGCCCGAACGCGATGGCGCCTTTCCAGATGGCTCTCATCCCTCAAGTGAACATCAGCTTGGCCAGAAGGTGAAGACCTGTGGCCGGGCGTAAGGAGCGGGTCCGGGTTGCCGGACGGGAATTGACGCTGACCAGCCTGGACAGGGTGTTCTATCCGGAGACCGGCACCACCAAGGCCGATGTGCTGGCCTATTACGCCGCCGTTGCCCACGTCCTGATCCCCGCAGCCGCCAGCAGGCCGGCCACCAGGAAGCGGTGGGTGCACGGCGTGGGCACTGCTGAGGAGCCCGGCCAGATGTTCTTCCAGAAGAACCTGGACGAGTCCACTCCCGGCTGGGTCCCCCGCGCCGCGATCACGCACAAGGAACGCACCATCCACTACCCGCTGGTCAACGATCCCGCCACACTGGCCTGGTTCGGCCAGATCGGCTCACTCGAAATCCACGTGCCGCAATGGCGGGTGGACTCGCACGGCAATGCGCTGAACCCGGACCGGCTGGTGCTGGACCTGGACCCCGGCCCCGGCGCGGGCCTTCCCGAATGCGTGGAGGTGGCGCTGCTGGCCCGGACCATCCTGCAGGACGTGGGCCTGGACCCCGTCCCCGTGACCAGCGGCAGCAAGGGCATCCACCTCTATGCAAAGCTCGACGGCGGCCAAACGTCCGACCAGATCTCCGCCTTCGCCCACGAGCTGGCCCGCGCGCTGGAAGCAGACCACCCGGACCTGGCAGTCAGCGACATGAAAAAGACGCTCCGGCACGGCAAAGTACTGGTGGACTGGAGCCAGAACAACGCCGCCAAAACCACCATCGTCCCCTACTCATTGCGCGGCAAGGCAACACCAACGGTTGCGGCGCCGCGGACCTGGGAGGAACTGGAGGCCGGCGGACTGGAGCACCTGGACTACCATGCGGTGCTCGAGCGGGTGGAGGCCGGCGAGGATCCCTTCGCGCCGATCTCCGGGGCATCCGGGGCAGCAGGGGTCTCTGCTGGATCAGAAGGTTCAGGGGATCAAGCCGGCAACGGCGCCGACAACCCCCGCCTGGCCACCTACCGTTCCATGCGTGATCCCGCCAAGACGCCCGAGCCCTTCACCGGCACCCCGGACGAGCGCGTCGGCCTGAACCGGACCTTCGTCATCCAGGAGCACCACGCCAGCCGCCTGCACTACGACTTCCGCTTGGAGCACGACGGCGTCCTGGTTTCCTGGGCCATTCCCAAGGGCCCTCCGGAGACACCGGACAAGAACCACCTGGCCGTGCAGACCGAGGACCACCCGCTGGACTACGCCACGTTCGAGGGGACCATCCCTGCGGGCGAGTACGGCGCCGGCGAGGTCACCATCTGGGACCACGGCACCTACGACACCCACAAGTGGATCAACGGCAAGGAAGTCATCGTCACCCTCACGGGGGCCGACGGCGGGGGGCTGGGCGGGACGCGGAAGTTCGCCTTGATCAAGACCGGCCGCAGCGACGGCAAGGACCAGTGGCTGATCCACCTCATGGAGAAGGAATCCCACCGCTACCCCAGGCGTCGCCCGGAAGACGACCCCGAGGACCTGGCGGGCGTGGGCGAGACGCCTGAGCCTGAGCCGGAGGAGACCCCCGCTGATCGAGCCAGTCGGGATCCCGCTGCACCGCCCGGCGGGCCCCAGGCTGCGCCGTCGTCACTGGATTTCCGGCCCATGATGGCAACCTCCGGCACCGTGGCGGACCTGGACGGCAGCGGCTGGCAGTTCGAGCTGAAGTGGGACGGTGTCCGCGCCATCATCATCGGCGGCGAAGGGCGGGTCCGGATTTTCAGCCGCAACGGGATCGACGTCTCCGCCACCTACCCGGAGTTCACGGATCCAGCGCTATGGCCTGGGCTGGGGCCGGACCGGGCGTTTGTTGCGGACGGTGAGATCGTCGCCGTCGGGCCTTCCGGGAAGCCTGACTTTGGGCTGCTGCAGGGCCGTATGAAGCTCACGCGCCCCGGCGATGTCCGTAAGGCGCAGCGCAGCATCCCTGTGCGGCTGCTCCTCTTTGACCTGCTGTACGACGGCGGCACTGACCTTCGTGCCATGCCGATGCGCCGGCGTCGGAAGCGCCTGGAAACGTTCTACGGGGAGGCCGGGGAATCTCTGGCAGGGGTCTCGATCGAGCTGTCCCCCGTGCTGGATGAGGATGTTGAAGACCTGCTGGAGAGTGCCGCCGAGCTGGGCCTTGAGGGCATTATGGCCAAGCGCGCGGACACCCGGTATGTCAGCGGCCAGCGCACCCGGACGTGGATCAAACTCAAGCTCGAGCAGACGCAGGAAGTGGTGGTGGGCGGCTGGCGCACCGGAAAGGGCGGGCGTTCCAGCACCGTGGGCTCGCTGCTGCTGGGGATCCCCGAGGGCGGCGGCCTGCGCTATGTGGGCCGGGTGGGCAGCGGATTCAGTGGCCGGGAGCTGGCTGAAATCAAGGAAACGATGGACCGGCTGGCGCGGAAAACATCCCCGTTCCACGATGTCCCGGCCCTCGACGCCGCTGACGCCCATTGGGTCAGGCCGGAACTGGTGGGCGAGGTGACGTTTGGCGAGTGGACTGAGTCCGGGCGGCTGCGGCACCCGGTATGGCGCGGCTGGCGGGTGGATAAAACGCCCGACGACGTGGTGCCCGGGTAAGGATTCGAGCTAACCGACCCGGCTCGCGGGAACGGTGCGGGATCGCCGTAGCGCTACGGCGTTCCCGCACCGTTCGGGCGAGCGGGCAGAATCTGCCAGGCAGTTAGCTCGAGTGCTTCATCTGCGGACGGCTGGTCCTGTGCACGGCAGTGACTGCCGCTTCGTTGCCGGGCCTGCTGTGCGCGACGAACTGGTCATGCCCGTGCTCGTGCCGGTGGCGTTTGGCGTCCCCGTTCGAGACAGCTGCCTTCGGCTGGCCCATGCCACCGGCCTCGGCCGGCGGCGCCACCGTCATCTGCGCCTTCATGGACTCAGCCAGGTGCTCCGCGAGCTCCGGATTGAGTTTCCCGTTTGAATTGTTCGTGCCCATGGTTCTTCCTTCCTCTTTGAATGAAGCTGTGCAAACGAAGTTGTTCAGATTTTCCCAGCCGGCAGGGGTTTCTACCAGCGTGTTTTCTTTTCCACCGGCCCCTTCTTGCCGCTCGCGTGAGTGGGCTTGTGGCTCTTGCCTACGCTCTGGGCCTGCCCTCCACCGCCCCTGGATTTGCTGGCCAGCATGGCGCGCTGGGCTTCGGTCAGCCTGGACTTAACGCCCTCCGGCGCCGTACTGGATGCTGTGGCACCCTGGCTGGTGGTTTCAGATGCTGAAGGATTGGTGTTTGATTCGGGGGTTGTCATGGTGACCTTTCGGTGGCCTTCTGCAGGCCTGCGGAGGATCCTATACGGCAGGCGATGCTCGGCCAAGCAACCAACAGCCCGGCGGCAACGGCTTCAGCCGATGCGTACGGGACCACGGGAATATTGAGCACCAACCAGGCCGCAACAGGCGTGGATTTACGGACGTTGGAAGGCGACGGGACCAGCAGCAAATGCAGTGGTCAGACCGTGGCGCTTCTACTCAAAAATCAGTGTTCCCATGGACCCACCATAACCACGTCCCCGGCAGTTGGGAACCCTCAGGATTCTGACTTCCGCGCCAATCCGCGTAAAATCGATAGCCTGCCCGGAGCGGGGCAGCTACAAGTCGCAAGCAAATGACCTCCATAGGAGGGGCACAAATGCCCACAGACCGAAGCATGACCGACTCTTATACAGGCGACAGGAACGCCAAAGCCAACAAGCCCGGCCTCCTTCGTCGACGGCGGCTCAAGGTGTCCGACGTCAACGTCGTGGACCAGCCAATGCTGAAGAAAGCACTCGGCGGCACCATCGTCGGCAACACCATGGAATGGTACGACGTCGGCGTGTTCGGCTACCTGATCACCACCATGGGACCTGTGTTCCTTCCTGAAGCGGACGCCTCGGTCCAGACCCTCTTCCTCCTCGGCACTTTCGCCGCCACTTTCATCGCCCGCCCCCTCGGCGGCGTGGTGTTCGGCTGGCTGGGCGACAAAATCGGCCGCCAAAAAGTGCTGGCCGCAACACTGATGCTGATGGCGGCAAGTACCTTCGCCGTCGGACTTCTCCCCGGATACGCACAGATCGGCATCTGGGCCGCCGCGCTCCTGGTCCTGCTGAAACTCGTCCAGGGCTTCTCCACCGGCGGCGAGTACGCCGGCGCCACCACGTTCGTGAGCGAATACGCGTCAGACAAAAAGCGTGGCTTCTTCGCCAGCTTCCTGGACATGGGCAGCTACATCGGCTTCGCCCTGGGCGCCGCGCTGGTTTCCGTCCTGCAGCTCACGCTGGGGCAGTCCGCCATGGAGGAATGGGGCTGGCGCATTCCGTTCCTGATCGCCGGACCACTGGGCATCATCGCCATCTACTTCCGGAACAAGATCGAGGAATCGCCCCAGTTCCAGGCCACCCTGGATGCCCAGGAAGCCATGGCGGCGGACGCTGCTGCGGGGGATGCCGCCGTCGTCAAGGGTCCCTTGGCCATTGTGAAGGCCTACTGGCGCCAAATCGTGCTGGCCATGATCCTGGCCGCAGCGGCGAACACCGTCGGCTACGCGCTGACCTCCTACATGCCCACATACCTGACCGAATCCAAGGGCTACGACCCCGTACACGGCACGCTGCTGACCATCCCGGTCCTGGTGGTCATGGCGCTGTGCATCCCCATCACCGGCCGGCTTTCTGACCGGATCGGCCGCCGCCCCGTGCTGTGGATGGGCGCCGGAAGCACTGTGCTGTTCTCCATTCCTGCGTTCCTGCTGATCGGCGTTGGCGAGATCTGGTCCACCATCCTGGGCCTGGCAATGATCGCTTTCCCCGTGACCTTTTACGTTGCGAACCTGGCCTCAGCGCTCCCGGCCCTCTTCCCGACGTCCAGCCGGTACAGCGGCATGGGCATCGCGTACAACTTCTCCATGGCGATCTTCGGCGGCACCACTCCGTTCATCGTGGACGCGCTGATCAAGGGCTTCTCGAACGACATGATGCCGGCCTACTACCTGATGGCCACCTCGGCGATCGGCGCCGTCGCTATCTTCTTCCTGCCCGAATCCGCCCGGCGTCCGCTGCCCGGATCCATGCCGTGCGTTGACACGCACGCCGAAGCCCGCGAACTCGTGGCCACCCAGGACGAAAACCCGCTGATCGACGTGTCCGAACTGCCGTTCGAGCAGCAGGACGCTGTGGACCGGGAATCGAGCCGCACCGCTGACGGGGACCTCGTCCGCACGTAACGCGCGGGGTCAGCCGAGACGTCAGCCCCCCGGGCCGGGAACCTTCCGGACAAGGAACTTTCCGGGCCGGGGGCTAAACTGTAGTGGCCCCTGTGGCCCCTCAGAACTGGCTGACCCTGACGACTGGCGGTGCGCGTGAAGACCCTCCTGGGCCATGCCCGCACGCTGCATTTCCTGGGCCCGGCGGACAACGACAGGCTGTCCGCGGCGCGCGTGGCCATCAGCGTGGCCGTTCCGGTGCTGGTGCTGCTGGCGCTCGGCCGGCCCGACCTCACTCTCTACGCCGTCTTTGGCGGGCTCACCGCGATGTACGGCCGCAACGAACCCCACCAGTTGCGGCTCAGGCACCAGCTGCAGGCCTCACTGGTCCTGGTCAGCGGGCTGGCCGTGGGCGTGTTCCTGGCCGTCAACCACATCCATTCGTGGGGGCTGGTGCTGGTGGAGGCGCTGCTGGCCGGCGTGGGCTCGCTGTATTCGGACAGGGTCCGGCTCAAGCCCAACGGCCCGTTCTTCGGAATCCTGGCGCTGGGTGCATGCGCTTCTGTGCCGGCAGGGGTTCCGTTCCACGTTGCTGTCCTGATTGGCGCAGCCTCCGCAGGCTTCTCCATCCTGGTGGGCTTCGCCGGCTGGGTCCGGACACGCGCCTGGGAACCCGGCGCCACCCGGCAAACCCCGCCATCAGGCCCCGGCTTCAGGCGGACCGCGGCGACGCATGCTGCCCGGTACGTCCTTGCGGTGGGCGCGGCCGGAGCATGCGGAGTCCTGGCAGGAAGCCCCTACCCGCACTGGGCCATGGCAGCAGCCGCCGTGCCGCTGGCCGGGGCAGACATGCCCAGCGCCGTCCACCGCGGGATCCACCGCATCGTGGGGACGATGCTGGGGCTGGTGATTGCCGGCGTCGTACTTTTCCCTGGCCCGCTGTCCCCCGCCCAGTACCTGCCGCTTCCGACGCCGGTCACGCTGGCACTGCTGGTGGTGCTTTTCCAGTTCGGCACCGAGCTGTTCATGACCCGGCACTACGGCTGGGCCATGGTGTTCTTCACGCCGGTGATCCTGCTGATGACGCACCTCGCCGTTCCCGCCGATCCGGTCCGCATGGTCACCGAGCGGGCCGTCGAAACACTCCTGGGCGCGCTGATCGGCATCGCCGTGGTGGTGCTGGTGCGTCAGCGCCGCCTGGGAAATCCGGTGTCAGCGCCGCGCGGCCCGGGCAACCACTGAATCCGGCAGCAACCTGGCCCCGGACACCAGCACCTTGTAGCGCCTGGACGGGATGGACACCGCCTTGCCGCGGGCATTGTCCGCCAGGCCTTCGCGAACCACCCGTCCGGCGTCCAGCCACATCCACCCGGGCGCCACGGATTTGTCCATCCCCATCCGCTGGTGGAATTCGGTGTGCGTCAGCCCCGGGCACACGGCCGTCACCTTCACCCCGCGGCGCCGGTACGCAACATTCGCTGAGCGGCTGAAGCTCAGGAGCCACGCTTTCGCGGCCGAGTACGTCCCGCCGGGCGTAAAAGCGGCCACGCTGGAGACGTTGACAACCCGCCCCGAGCCGCGCGCCAGCATGCCCTGCAGCGCCGCATGCGCCAGCTCCATCGCCGCTTCGCAGTGCAGCCGGAGAAGGTTGCGTTCGTCCTCCGCAGTGTTCTCCTCGAACCCGCCCAACAGGCCGATCCCGGCGTTGTTCACCAGGATCTCCACCGGCCGCGCCGGATCGGTGAGGCGTTCGACGACGGCGGCCAGGCCGGCGTCGTCCGTCAGGTCTGCGGGCAGCACCTCAGCCGTGGTTCCGTATTCGCGCTCCAGGCGCCCCGCAACGTCCTCAAGCCGCGCGCGGTCCCTGGCCACGAGCACCAGGGAGTGACCTTCCGCCGCGAGCTGCCGGGCAAATTCCGTGCCGAGGCCCGCGCTGGCGCCGGTCACGAGGGCAGTGCGGGGTGCAGGTTTGGGGGAAGGTCCAGTCATGGGGCCAGCCTACATTTCCGCCGAGATGGCATTTCGCGGCAATGTTTGGCCCTGGGACTGCCTTGAAGTGCCATCTCGCGGGGTTTAGCGGCCCGGGCGGGCGGATCCCCGGAGCGTAAACTCGGGGCGATGGAGCCAAGTCACCCGCGAAAGGAAACATCACTATGACCAGCCAGAACCAGACGCAGAAGACCAGCCCCGAACCCGTTCGTGACCCGTTGCAGGACCACCTGCTCACTCCGGCTAACAGCGCGGTTGTGCTCATCGATTTCCAGGAGGGCCAGTACGCTACCGTGGGATCGGCCACAAGGGATGAGATCGACCTCGGAGCCATCACACTGGCCAAGCTCGCCCACGCCTACCAGATCCCAACAGTGCTGACCACCGTGGCGGTTGGCATGGGCGTCAACAAGCCCACCGTTGAAGAAATCACACGGGAACTGCCGGGCGTCCCCGAGATCGACCGCACCGGGGTGAACTCCTGGGAGGACGCGGACTTCCGCAAGGCAATCGAAGCCACCGGCCGCAAGAAGATCATCATGGCAGGCCTGTGGACCGAGGTATGCCTGGCGTTCCCCACGCTGGACATGATCAAGGAGGGGTATGAGGTCTATCCGGTCATCGATGCGGTGGGCGGCGTCTCTACGGTCACGCACCAGACAGCCATCCAGCGCATGGTCCAGGCCGGCGCGCAGCCCATCACCTCCCTGGCCCTGGGCTGCGAGTTGATGCGGAACTGGGCACGTGACGACTCCGACCTCTACCGCGTGATCATCAACGACTACTTCCGGCGCAAGCGCGCCATGGGACACACCTCCGGCAACCTGTTCTGAGCGCTCAGAGCGGCGGTCGGGACTGCCATGCGGCGAGGCCCTGGGTGGCACCCGAATCGAGGAGCGGCTGTGCTTCTGCGGCGTCCACCAGAAAGGTCTTGGATTCCATGCTGAGCAGCACCTTGGAGCCGAGGTGGACGACGTCGGTCATGATCTGATCCCAGTGACGGTACTGGACGTCGTGCCCTTCTCCGTCGTACAGCCGTTCCACCACCCCGCGCCCGGGCCCGTCGGCGTGCAGCGCCCTTCGCCACCGCCCGACATATTCCACCGGGACCAGGGCGTCGTCGCTGCCCCAATACGTGAAGACAGGAGCGTCCAGGCGCCCAAGATCCGGCAGGGGTGATTGTGCGTAGAACTCGAAGGCCTGCCGCAATCCGTCAGGCGGGGCGTCCCTGCCCTGGGCAAAGACGGCACGGGTGGCCTCTTCGATGGCGGAATCGGCGAAACCGGGGATCCGGTGGACGGCGCTGCCCTCCGGGAACGTCCACCAGGACACAGGATCGGCAGCCACCGGCTCGAGGTCAAAGGCGATGCCCTCCGCGCCGATGGACTCGGCGTACGCACACGCCAGGTGCAGGGACCGCACGCGCTCCGGACACGCGGCGGCCAGGTGCGCCGCGTAGGGTCCCCCACCGGAGATCGCCACTATTGACGCGTTGCCAACCCCCAGAAGGTCGAGCAGGGACCACACGTCCAGGGCGTATTCCTTGAGGCCTACGGACGGGTCGAAGGTGGTCTGCCCGAGCCCGTTGCGCTCAACCGAGATAACCCGGATGCCCAGCTCTTCCCGGAAGGAACGGGCAAACTCCATGAGCCGGAACGCCCGGACCGTGGTTCCCGCACCGCCCAGGAAAACCAGGGGCAAGCCTGCATCCGGCCCTTCGTCGATAAAGTGCACCGTCCGCCCCGATGCGGTCTGGGCACTGCGTACCACCGGCCCCAATGGATCGAACCCGGATTGTCCGGCGCCGACGCGGGTCACCGGACCGCTTCCAACCTCCATGGAGTTCCCTTCCTTCGACGGAGTATCGCACGTCACATTATCGCAAGATGAGCTGAATCAAAATTAAGTTCTTGCCATAATCGCAAGTCCCACCTAGGGTCGATCCATGGCAACAACCACTCCGGAGAATATGCAGCTCGCCGAACGCGCCCGCCTCTCCATCCAGAATTCAGGCTTGGTCCAGCGGGAAGTGGCGCGGCACATCGGCCTCGACGAGTCCAAGCTTTCCAAGGCACTGGCCGGAACCCGGCGATTCCGTCCCGCGGAGCTGACTGACCTGGCTGACGTCACCGGGGTGACAGTGAACTGGCTGATGTCGGGGTCGGACCAGACCCGGGGCGTTTCAGTACCTCCGCCGTCGAGGATCCTGCCAACCAGGCACGCCGAAAACAGCGACCAGGCCCAGAAGAGGCGCTCCATCATCGAAACGGCCTGGTGGCTGCTGGCCCGGCGGGGGTATTCCTCAGTCCGGATCGCTGACATCGCCTCTGCTTGCGGCGTGAGCACTGCAAGCGTGCACTACTACTTCTCCACCAAGCGGGAAATCTTCGCCGAGGCGCTCCGCTACTCGGTGAAGCTGGCCTTTGACCGCCAGATCGCTGAGCTGCACGCCATCACGGAGCCGGTGAGCCGCCTCAAGCGGCTCATCGAACTCCAGCTGCCGGCCGGGGACAGGGGCCGGGCGGAGTGGTCCATCTGGCTGCAGACCTGGTCCTACGTGGCGGTGGACGAGTCCGGAAAGGAAAACCATTCCCAGGGCTACCGCCGCTGGATCCAGACGGTGGAAGACGCCATCGCCTTTGGCCAGGAGGCTGGCGTCTTCGTCGAGGTCCCTTCTGCAGACCTGGCCATTGAACTGACCAGCCTGGTGGACGGCCTCGGCATCAAGGTGCTGACCGGCATGCTGACTTCAGATCAGATGCACAAACATATCGAAAGCTTTATAGACCGCAATATCGTCAAACCCCAAGGGAGTACCCCATGAACCGCAAGGTCATCGTCACCTGCGCACTAACCGGCGCCGGGGACACCACTGGCAGGAGCGAGCACGTTCCCGTCACACCCGAGGAAATCGCAGCGGACGCCATCGCAGCCGCCCGCGCGGGAGCCTCGGTAGTCCACATCCATGTGCGCGACGTCGAGACAGGACAGGGTTCGCGGGACGTGGCCCTCTACCGTGAGGTGGTACGCCTGGTCCGGGAAAGCGACGTTGATCCTGTCATCAACCTGACCGCCGGAATGGGCGGCGATCTTTTCCTGGATCCCGGAGAGCCCACGAAGCAGCTGCCCGGAACGGACCTGGTGAGCGGACTGGAACGCCTGGCCCACGTTGAGGAACTGCGGCCGGAGATCTGCACCATCGACTGCGGATCCCTGAACTTCGGCGAAGGCAGCCAGCTCTACGTCAGCACGCCGGACATGTTGCGCGAGGGCGCGGCCCGCATCAGGGAACCGGGCGTCAAGCCGGAAATGGAAATCTTCGATACGGGCAACCTGTGGTTCGCCAACATCATGGTCGAAGAAGGCCTGATCGCCCCGCCGCCGCTGTACCAGCTGTGCATGGGCATCCCCTATGGCGCTCCCGTGAACGCCGGGCTGCTGCACGCGATGGTGAACATGCTGCCGGAGGGTGCGCAGTGGACATCCTTTGCCATCGGCCGGGACCAGCTGCCGTGGGTGGCGCAGTCCGTGCTCCTGGGAGGCCATGTGCGGGTGGGGCTGGAAGACAACCTTTACCTCAGCAAGGGCGTCAAGGCCACCAACGCGCAATTGACTGAGCGCGCTATCCAGATCGTGAACGACCTGGGCTCCTCCGTTGCCACACCGGATGAAGCCCGCGAAATCCTCCAGCTCGAGAAGAAGGCCTGATCCATGTCCACAGTTAATTTCACCCCCCTGTCCATGCACGACGTCGACACTGTCGCCTGCGTAGGCATCGGCACCATTGGCGGCGGCTGGGCCGCGTACTTCCTGGCCCAGGGGTACCGCGTCAAGGCGTGGGACCCGGCCCCCGATGCGGAGTCCAGGCTGCGCCGACTCATTGATGCGGCCTGGCCTGCCCTGACCAAGCTGGGACTCGCCCCGAATGCCTCCAAGGACAACTTCACCGTCCACTCCGACCTTGCCGAGGCCGTCGCCGGTGCCGGCTTCGTTCAGGAAAGCGCACCCGAAGTCCTTGAGCTGAAGCGTTCGCTGCTGGCCAGGATCGATGCGGTAACCGCCGAAGACGTCGTGATCGCTTCCTCCACGTCCGGGTACGGCATGACGGAAATGGCTACGGAGGCCGCCAACCCGGCCAGGCTCGTCGTCGGCCATCCTTTCAACCCGCCCTACCTCATTCCCCTCGTGGAAGTTGTTGGCGGCGAAGCAACATCAGCGGCAGCAGTGAAATGGGCTGCCGCCTGGTACGAGCACATCGGCAAATCGGTGATCACCATGGACCGCGAGGTCCCCGGGTTCATCGCCAACCGGCTGCAGGAAGCACTGTGGCGCGAAGCCCTGCACATGGTGGACAACGGTGAGGCTACGGTCGAACAAATTGATCTGTCGATCACGGACGGGCCCGGCCTCCGCTGGCCTATCCAAGGACCCATGCTCACCTTCCACCTGGCCGGAGGCGAAGGCGGCATGGCGCACATGCTGGACCATTTCGGCCCGTCGCTGAAGTCCCCCTGGACCCGGCTGGACGCCCCCGAGCTGACGCCGGAGTTGCGGGATGCCGTTGTTGCCGGTTGCGACGAAGAAATCGCGGACAGGTCCTTCCTGGAGCTGGTTGCCGAGCGCGACGAAGCGATCATCGCCATCCGGAATGCGATTGCCACGTTGAAAGCAGCCAAATGACGGACGTTGCAACCGGGGCCCTTCCGGAGTACCGGTGCACAGTCCTGCCTGAGTGGATCGATTACAACGGCCACATGTCCGAGGCCTTCTACGTCCTGGTCTTCGGTTTCGCCACCGACCAGGTCATGGAAGTACTGGGAATGGACAAGCGGTACCGCCAGGAAACCGGCAGTTCGCTGTACACCGTGGAAGCCCACATCAGGTACCTCATGGAAACCGCTCTCGACGCCGAACTGACGGTCACCACGATCATCGCCGGCGGCGGCCCCAAAAAACTGCATCTCGCCCACGAACTGCACGTCGGCGGCCAACTGGCCGCAACAGAGGAAATCCTGGCACTTCACGTCAATACGCTCACGGGGCGTACCGAAGCATTTCCCCAGGCCGTCAGCGACAACATCGCCACGGTATGGGCCGCCAGCGGTCACCGGACGCCGGAGTGGGTTGGACGGAAAGTGACGGCGTAGGCGTTTTACATCTTCAGAAAGCAGGATCAGTGAAACCAGCATCATCACCACACGGGCTGTCTGGGGGAACACCCGCATATTTGAGCCGGCGTTCCTTGCTCGGCACCGGCATGGCCCTGGGACTTGGCGGCCTCTTGACTGCCTGTCGCGGCGGCCAGCCCAGTGTCCTTGCCAGTGCCACAGGAGAGCCGCAAGCGGGAGGCCGGCTGCGCGTCGGGTTGGCGGGAGGCGGCGCGGCAGACAGCCTGGACGCACATTCACCCGTCAGCACCACTGACATCGCCCGCGTCCTGAACCTCTACGAGGGACTGCTCTACAGGGACGAAAACTACGAACTCCAGCCATTGCTCGCAACCCGGGCCACGTCCTCGCCCGACGCCCTGGTCTGGACAGTTGACCTCCGCACCGACGTGAAGTTCCACGACGGCCGGCGTATGACGGGCCGCGATGTTGCTGCCACGTTCGAGCGCATTACCGATCCCAATAATCCAAAGACCGGGGCTTCGTCCCTGGCCATCCTTGACGAGGTGGTGGTGCTGGACGATTTCAAAGTCGAATTCCGCCTGAACACCCCCACAGCAACATTCGATGATTCCCTGGGCCAGTATTCCCTGGGCATCGTCCCCGAAGACTACGATCCGGCCCAGCCGATAGGGACCGGGCCCTTCAAATACAGTTCCTTCTCCCCTGGCCGCAGCAGCCTCTTTGTTCGCAACGAGAAATACTGGCGCAGCAACGAGCCGTACCTGGACGAACTGGAAATCCTCAATTTCAACGACAACGACGCGTTGATCAATGCACTGCTTTCCACCCAGGTGGATGCCATCGGCCAAATTCCGTTGGCGCTGCTGGAAGTCATCGACGCCGATCCGCGCATCAGCATCCTGAACTCTGAAACCGGGATGTGGATGCCGTTCAGCATGCGCGTGGACAGGCCGCCGTTTAATGACAGCCGGGTGCGGCAGGCCTTCCGGCTGGCCGTGGACAGGGAACAGATGATCGAACAGGTCCTCAGTGGAAACGGGCGGGTGGGCAACGATCTTTACTCGCCTTTTGAGCCAGGCTATGCCTCACACCTGCCGCAACGGGTCCAGGACATCGGCAAGGCAAAGGAACTGCTGGCCCAGGCCGGATATCCGGATGGCTTGAGCGTCGAGCTGGTCACCGCCCCCATCCAGGCGGGTGCGGTGGAAGCTGCCCAGGTGTTCGCGGAACAAGCCGCAGCGGCCGGCATCAACGTCACGCTGCGTCGCGTCGATACAACGACGTTCTTTGGGGACGGCTACCTGAAGTGGGATTTCGCCCAGTCCTTCTGGTACACCCGCAATTTCCTGCCACAGGTCAACAACAGTTCGTTGCCCACCTCCCCGTTCAACGAGACCCATTGGGACCACCCCGAATTCTCACGCCTGGTGGCCAAGGCCAACGCAACGGTGGACGCGGAAGAACGCAACAAGCTGATTTCGCAGGCACAGGAGATCGAATACAACGAAGGCGGATACATTATCTGGGGTCATCCGAACCAGGCAGATGCGTACCAGCAATACGTGTCCGGGCTTGTGCCCAGCAACACCGGGCTTGCGCTTTCAGGCTTTGAATTCCGCCGTGTCTGGTTGGGGGAAGTCCAGTGATACAGCTGATTCTCCGCCGCCTGGCCACCAGCGTACTGATCCTGCTGGCCGTTTCCCTTCTTGTCTTTATCGCAACGCTGCTGCTCCCGGGGGATCCAGCGCAGGCCATCCTCGGGCAACAGGCGACGCCCGAACGGCTGGCCGCGCTCCGCGAGCAGATGCACCTCAATGACCCGGTCTGGCAGCGCTACCTGTCCTGGCTCGGAGGCCTGGCCCTGGGAGACTTCGGTGTTTCTGCGGCTTCCGGCGGTGCCGTGACGGACCTCCTGGGCGAACGCATCGGCGCGTCCCTGGTGCTGCTGGGAGCCGCGGGGCTGATCAGCATTCCCCTGGGCCTCCTGCTGGGAACCTACAGCGCCCTGCGCCGGGGCCGGACGGGCGATCACATCACCACCGGCATCAGCCTGGTGCTCGCCGCCCTGCCCGAGTTCGTGATCGGCATCTGGCTCATCACGGTCTTTTCGACGACGATCTTCCAGATCCTGCCGTCTGTGACCATGGCCCCGCCAGGTGAACCGGTGTGGAACTATCCAAGCCAGTTGGTCCTTCCGACCTTGACGCTGGTGCTTGTGGTCACGCCCTATATCGCCCGGATGGTGCGCGCCACCATGCTGGAGGTCCTGGACTCGGGCTATGTGGAGATGGCCCGGCTGAAGGGTGTTCCCGAACGGCAGGTCATCCTGCGCCACGCCCTGCCGCATGCGTTGCCCCCGGCAGCCCAGGTCATTGCCATCCAGCTGGCGTGGATGGCCGGCGGGGTTGTGGTGGTTGAATTCCTCTTCCGCTATCCGGGGATCGGCCAGGCCCTGGTTGATGCCGTGGCCAACCGGGACGTCCAGGTTGTCCAGACCCTGTCCATCCTGATCGCAGCCGTATACATCGTGGTCAACCTCCTTGCCGACATGGTGGGCATCCTGACCAATCCCAAACTACGCACGGGAGGCTCCAGATGAGCGTCATTGATTCTCCCCGGATTGTCGAGCAGAAAGCGAAGACTCCGGAACGGCTGCTGCGGCGCCTCCTCCGTCAGCGGCAGGCGAAGATCGGCATTGCCCTCACGGCCGCCGTCGTCGTCGTTGCGCTGTTCGGTCCGCTGATGCTGCCCTGGGCAACCGGGTACACCAGCACGGAATTCGCGGCGCGGCCGTTCAAGCCGGACGGACTGTTCGGCACGGACAACCTGGGACGCGACGTCCTCACCCGTTTCCTCGACGGCGGTCTGCGGCTCCTGGTGTTCGCCGCACTCGCCACCTTGCTGGGCATGGTGATCGGAGTCCTGTCCGGCATGATTGCGGCCTATCGCGGCGGCTGGGTGGACAGCGCCATCATGCGCACCAATGACATCCTCCTGGCCCTGCCCCAATTGGTCTTCGCCCTGCTGGCCATCACGGTTCTTGGCCCGCAGGCCTGGGTACTCGTGACAGTCATCGGCATCACGCACGCGCCGAGGATCGCCCGGGTCACCCGGTCTGCCACAGCGGCAGTTGTTACCGAGGATTTCATCCGTGCTTCGGAAATGTATGCCGTACCCAAATGGAAGATCGTGCTCCAGGAGGTGCTGCCCAACATCACCGGACCGCTCATGGTGGAACTGGGGTTGCGCATGACCTATTCGATCGGCGCCCTGGCCTCGCTGTCTTTCCTGGGCCTTGGCATGCAGCCGCCCACCTCCGACTGGGGCCTGATGATCAACGAGAACCGGATCGCCCTTGCGGTCCAGCCGTGGGGCGTCATCCTTCCTGTGCTGGCTATTGCAGTCCTGACCGTCGGAACCAACCTGATTACCGATTCCCTGGCCCGGGCATCGGCCAGCCTGAACGTGGGAGAAAGCAAATGAGCACTTCCGTCGTGGAACCCCCCACTACAACCAAACCCGTCTTGAGCGCCCGGGACCTGAGGGTTGCCACCACCTCGGGCCACGAAATCCTGCACGGGGTGTCCTTCACCCTCCAACCCGGCAAGATCCTGGCCCTGGTGGGTGAATCCGGCTCCGGCAAGACCACTGCCGGGCTGGCCTGCCTGGGGCATTTCCGCCAGGGTTTGAAGCACACGGGCGGCGAAGTGCACTTGGCCGGAGCGGGTGGAAACGCAAGAAACACAGGAACCTCCGGTCCCGGCAGCATCCTGGATCTACCTGAGCACGAACGCCGGAAGCTGCGTGGCGGCTCGATCTCCTACGTCCCGCAGGACCCGGCCCTTTCCCTGAATCCGGCGATGCCGATCGGCCGGCAGATCCGTGAGGTCCTGCAGGTCCATCATTACGGCGGTTCCGAGGAAGACCGGCGTGCACGCGTCACGGAGGTGCTGGCCGAAGTCGGCCTGGACAACTCCCCGGCCTACCAGCGCCGGTACCCCCACCAGCTTTCCGGCGGGCAGCAGCAGCGGGTGGGGATCGCCATGGCCTTTGCCTGCAGGCCGGCGGTGATGGTGCTCGATGAGCCGACCACCGGCCTGGATGTCACAACACAGGCCCTGGTACTCCAGACCATTGCGGAGCTGGCTGAACGCCATGGCGTCGCGGGGCTCTACATCACCCATGACCTGGCGGTTGTGGCAAAAATCGCCGATGAGGTGGTGGTGATGCTCTCCGGCGAGGTGGTGGAACAGGGTCCTTGCGCCGAGGTGCTCTATGAACCCCGGCACGCATACACCAGGAAGCTGTTGGGCGCCGTGCCAGATCTCGCCGGCAAGCGCCACGTGGGCCAGGTTGCCGTTATCACCAGCGAACATCCGGTGGTCGGCCAGCACTCCGGCACGGCGTCCGACCCTGAGCCGGATACCCGGCAATCCCGTTCAGTCCTTGGGTCCGCCAACACAAGCACTGACGGCGACAGCCTGCTGGAGGTCTCAGGCCTGAAGCTTTCGTACGGGAAAGCCCAGGTGCTGGATGGGATCGAATTCAGTTTGGCCAGGGGCGAGTCCATGATGCTGCTGGGCGAGTCCGGTTCGGGTAAAACCACCCTTTCGCGCTGTATTGCCGGGCTTAACGATGACTACAGCGGCGTGGTGAGCCTGAACGGGGACGAGCTGCAGCCGGGAACCCGGGCGCGGACCGCAGAGCAGCGCCAGCAGGTCCAGTATGTTTTCCAGAGCCCGTTCTCGTCGTTGAACCCGCGCCGCACTGTCTGCGAATCCGTGGAGGTTCCGTTGCAGATGTCCGGCACCTTGAACCGGAAGCAGCGGCGTATCCGGGTGCTGGAGGCGCTGGACCAGGTCCGCCTGGGCGAGAGCTACCTTGACCGGCGGCCGGGAGACCTCAGCGGAGGCCAGCGCCAGCGTGTTGCAATCGCCCGGGCGCTGGTTAATGCGCCGTCGCTGTTGGTGTGCGACGAAATTACCTCGGCGCTTGATGTATCGGTGCAGGCGTCCATCATTGACCTGCTGCGTACGTTGCAGGCGGAGACAGGCATGTCCATGCTGTTCGTTACGCACAACATCTGCCTGGCCCGCCATATCTCCCAGCGGATGGCAGTCCTGCAGCATGGGCGGATTGTGGATTACGGCAGCACTGACGATGTGCTGCAGAATCCCAGGCATGAGTACACCAGGGAACTGCTGGCCAACGTCCCCACGCTCTGAGTCCGCCACCGGGGTGGCACTTCGCGGCAGTGTTTGGCGCTGCGACTGCCGTGAAGTGCCACCTCGCGGAGGTTACCGGCCGGCGAACCTTGCCAGCGGATTCACCAGGCGGCCGGCCATCTGCAGCCCGCCTGACGGATCGGTAAGGTCCAGCATCTGCTGGTTGTTGCGCAGCTGCAGCCGGTTCAGGCAGGACAGCTCGAAGTCCGGCGCGAAGAGATCGTGCATGGCGAACTGATCCGCCAGGTCCGGGTGCCGCTGCTGGTATTCGCGGACGACGGCGGCCGTCACGTTCCAGAATTCGTCTCCGGTCAGGATGCCGTCCTCCTCGAGAATGGCCGACAGGAAGCGGAAGATGCAGTCGAAGACGTCGGTGAAGATGGCGAGCACCATCTCCTCCGCCGGGATGTCGGCCTTGATCCGCGAGACCTCCTCCGGCAGTTCCAGCCGGTCCCCCATCACCACGATTTCCTCGGCAATATCCTTCATGATGGCCCGCACCGGAACACCGTCCTCGAGGATGAGGATGACGTTTTCGCCATGCGGCATAAACGCGAGTTCGTACTCGTAGAGGCAGTGGACAAGCGGGACCAGGTAGGCCTCCAGGTAGCGCCGCAGCCAGCCGGCGGGCTCGAGTCCGGACCGCCTGATCAGCTGGGACACCACGGAGACGCCGTCGGAATCCACATGCAGCAGTGACGCCATGGTGGCCAGCTGCTGCCCGTCTTCCAGCAACTGGAGCGGGCTTTCCCTCCACAGTGCTGAGAGCATCTTGCGGTAGGCCGAGCCCTTCACGGAAGCGGCTTCGTAGTAGTGGTTGTGGTACCCGATCGCGGCCGTTTCCCGGATCATGGCAAGGCCGCGGCCCTGGAGTTCGGCGTCGCTGGTGATGAGGTCCTGCAGCCAGTCGTTGATGGCCGGCGTGGCCTTCATGTACTGCGGTGAGAGCCCGCGCATAAAGCCCATGTTCAGCACGGACATGGCTGTTTTGACGTACGCCTTATGTGGCTCGGTCGTGTTAAAAAACGTCCTGATGGATTGCTGGGCCTGGTAGGCGTCAGCCCCGGTACCGAGGTGGACGATGTGCCGCTGGGCGATCTCCGCGGCGAACGTCACGGTGAGCTTGTTTTCCCACTGCCAGGGGTGCACGGGCATCAGCAGGTACTGCCCGGGATCGACGCCGGCCTCCGCCAGTTGCGCGTCGAAGCATGCCAGCACGTCGGCGCCGAGCTCCGCCTCGAAATGGGTCCGGTAATCCAGCCCGGCGCTGGAGGTGAACACGGCCTTGCTGCGGTGCACGGCGATCCATTGCAGCTGCACGGCGGCGCCGGTTTCGGGGGCAAACGCATGGTAGTCGGTGATCCCGAAGCCCAGCCGGCCGTTGTTGGCCACAAAGCACGGGTGACCCTCCGTCATGCTCCGTTCGATGGCCTGGAAGTCGACGGCGGCATCCGCACCACCCGTAATACCGGCCACCAGCTCCGCGGAGGCCGTGCTGGAACCCTGTTTGTACGCATGGCCGGACAGCGTGCTGCTGATTTCCTCCAGGTAGACGGGCAGCATCTCTTCCCGGATGCCCAGCTGCTCGCGGAACTCGGTGATGAAGGAGAGGGCGTCCAGCGGCAGTTCCAGTGAGCCCTCGACCCGGATGATGGATTCGGCCGGAATGCTCCAGTGCTCCAGGTCCAGCAGCCGGGCGCGGAAGCGGTATTCAACGGTGGCGTCGTCGCTGACCACGCGGTAGAGGTCGCCTGCGGCGGTTTCCTTGAGCAGCTCCGGAACCAGGATGCGCTCGTGGGAGAACTCGGCGAGCGCCTTGCGGACCAGGTGCCGGTTGGCGGCGGCCCATTTTGCCGGCGTCAGGTGCCCGGTTAGCTGGTTGGCTGCTGCAGCTGCGGGTGCCGTCGGCCTTTCAACAATCGGCTTGTCAAGGGTCGGGTCTTCAAGAATGGCGGTCATCGGGTTTCTCCTACGGTCAGGGTGTCCAGGAAGTCCTCGCGGGTGCAGAAGCTCAGCAGGGCGTTCTTATGGGTTTCGGAAGGGTCGACGGCGGGGAGGGTCACCACAGCGCTTGGCTGGAACCCCACCCGTTCGTTCAGCACATGGATCTTGTGGTTCCGGGCGTCCGGCTCCACCACCACGCGTTCCGTTTCAGGGTTTTCAAACAGCCGGGCGACGACGGCACGCATCACGTCCAGGGTGTAGCCGGATCGCGGTCCGCCGGCTGGCGGGGCCACGAGGAGGTGCATTCCCCGGTCTCCCGGTTGCACCGCATACACGGCGGCCAATGGCGAGAACTCCGGAACGTACTCTTCCGTCAGGAAGGCGGGGACGCCGTCGTCGAGCCCCAGCAGCGCGTGGTGATGCCCGCTCGCCTGGATCTTCGAGTACTCCTCCACAACGTCCTCCACTGTGGCGGACAGCATGCCCCAGAAGGATGCATAGGGCTGCGTCACCCAGCTGTGGAGGAGGGGTGCGTCCTGGACGGAATCAACACAACGGAAGGTAAAGCTCACAGCGCAGCCTCCGCGAAACCGGAAGCCGTTGCTGGACTCGAAGCCCCCGTACCGGAAGAATCAGGTGCGCCGAACTGCTGGAAGGCGATGCTCCGTTCCACCGGGTACACCTCGCGGCCGGTGATGTCCCGCAGGATGCACGAGTTGCGGTAGGCCGCCATGCCCAGGTCCGGGGTAACGAAGCCGTGGGTGTGCAGTTCGGCGTTCTGGACGAAGATCTCGCCGGGTTCGACTCCCGTGGAGTAGTTCCGGGCGACGTCGAAGCGGCCCTGGGAATCGCGGGCGATCCGGTCCTGGATTCCGGCGAGGAACGCAGGCTCCCGGTAGGCGTATCCGGTGGCCAGCACCACGGCTTCGCTTTCCAGCGTGTAGTCCCGGCCGTGCTCCTCGTGGCGGAGCTGAAGGGTGTGCTGGCCTGTGGCGGGGTCCCAGGCGGCGTCCTTCAGCGCCGAGTGGGTGAGCAGCTGCGTGTCCACCATGCCGGACAGGCTCTTGGTGTAGAGGAGATCGTAGATGGCGTCGATCAGGTCCGAGTTGATGCCCTTGTAGAGGTTCTTCTGGCTCTTGATCAGGCCGTCACGCTGCCCGGCCGGGAGGCTGTGGAAGTAGTCCACGTACTCGGGCGAGGTCATCTCCAGCGTCAGCTTGGTGTACTCCAGCGGGAAGAACCTGCCGGACCGCGTCACCCAGTTGAGCTGGTAGCCATGGACGTCGATCTCCTGCAGCAGCTCGTAGTAGATTTCCGCGGCGCTCTGTCCGCTGCCCACAATCGTGATGCTGCGTGATGCCTGCAGCTCACTCTTCCTCGACAGGTACTCGGCGTTGTGGAGGACAAGTCCGCCGGCGGTGTCCCCCTCCACTATCCCTGCACAGGCGGACGGAACGTATGGGGACGTTCCCGTCCCCAGCACCAGCCGGCGGGCCTGAAGTACCTCGGTGCCTGTGGAGGAGGAGACGGTCAGCCGGTACACCCCGCCGTCGTACGTCACATCGGTGACGTCCGCACCAAAACGGATCGACGGCAGCTGCCCGGCCACCCACTGGCAGTACTGGTTGTACTCGGCACGCAGCGGGTAGAAGTTCTCCCTGATGTAGAACCGGTAGAGCCGGCCGGTCTGCTTGAGGAAGTTCAGGAAGGAGTACGGCGACGTAGGGTCCGCCAGCGTCACCAGGTCCGCCATAAACGGAACCTGCAGGTGGGCGGGCTCCAGCATCATCCCGGGGTGCCAGTCGAAGGAGTCGCGGCGCTCCAGGAAGACGCCGTTCAGGCCGGGGACGGGCTCGCTGAGCGCAGCCAGGCCAAGGTTGAAGGGGCCCAGGCCGATTGCGGCGAAGTCGTAGACAGTTACGTTGCTCATGCTGCGGCCTCGTTTTTGGTGTTCCGGGTGGTTTCGGGAGTGTTGGCCTGTGCGGCCAGCAGCCCGGCGCCCGTGCTGCGGAGGAGTTCGATGATCTCGTGGATGTCGCCCAGGGTGGCTTCGGCGTTGAGCAGCGTGAACTTCAGGTAGTGGCGGCCGTCAACCTTGGTCCCTGCCACCACGGCCTGGCCTGAAGCGAACACGGCGGCCCGGATCGCGGGGTTGAGGGCGTCGCTGCTGTCCTCATCGAGGCGGCTGCCATCGCCGCCATCGCCCGTCACCGGCCGGTAGCGGAACACCAGCGTGCTCAGCCGCGGGGCCGCAGCGAGTTCGAAGTCCGGGTCCGCTGCCAGCACCGTTCCCACGCGGGCGGCAAGGTCGATCGCCTCGTCAAACAGCGCGCCCAGGGCTTCCGCGCCCATGATCCGCAGCGTCAGCCACAGCTTGAGGGCGTCAAAGCGCCGGGTGGTCTGGATGCTCTTGTCCACCTGGTTGGGGATCTCCGCGCGGGCGGCCGATTCCGGGTTGAGGTAGTCCGCGTAATACGTGACGTGCCCCAGCATCGCCTTGTTCCGCACCAGCAGGGCGCTGGAGCTGACGGGCTGGAAGAAGGTCTTGTGGAAGTCCACCGTGACGGAGTCCGCCAGGCGGGTGCCGTCCAGGAGGTGGCGGTAGCGGTTGGAAACCATCAGCCCGCCGCCGTACGCAGCGTCAACGTGGAACCAGGCGCCGTACGCCGAGGCCAGGGCCGCCATGTCCACCAACGGATCCACGGCGCCAAAGTCCGTTGTACCGGCAGTGGCCACAACCGCCATAGCCAGCAGGCCGGCGTCGTGGTTCTCCGCCATTGCTTCGGCCAACGCGGAAGGGTCCAGAGTGTGGTCCGGCGTGCACGCAACGGGGACGACGGCGTCATAGCCCAGCCCCAGCATGGACGCCGACTTCTGGATGCTGAAGTGACTGTCCACGGACGTGAAGATGCGCAACCGTTCCAGCAACTGCGGAAGGCGGAGCTGCTCATTGCCGGGCTCACGGCGAAGGGCAGCCACCGCGTGGTTGCGCGCGATCAGCAGGGCCTGCAGGTTGGACTGGCTGCCGCCTGAGGTGAAGACGCCGTCAGCGTCGGCGCCGAGGTTGAGCCGGTCCGCAGTCCAGTCGATGAGCCGGCGCTCGATCATGGTGGCGCCGGCGCTCTGGTCCCACGTGTCCATGGACGAGTTCACGGCGGACAGCACGGCCTCCCCCACCAGCGCGGGAATCACTACCGGGCAGTTCAGGTGCGCGGCGTACTTGGCGTCATGGAAGTAGACAGCGTCCTTGAGGTAAACGTCCTCCAGTTCCGCCAGCGCTGCGGCGGTGTCCGGCAACGGACGGCCCAGATCGACGGCGGCAATCCTCGCCTTCATCTCCGACGGCGTGACCCCGGTGAACGGCTGCCGGGTCCGGTCCAGCTTGGTGGCCACGGCATTAACGCCCTGCAGCACCTGGGCCACATACCGCGGCGAATTGCGGGCATTGAACAGGTGGTTGGTGGCGGAGAGCGCCAGCTCAACGCGTGCACCAAAGTCGGCATCGGCGTCGTGGTCATCAGCTGCAGGGTCAGTGGCAGCAGGGTTACTGGCTGCTGGGTCACTGGCTGCACGCCCGGCGACGGCGATGTCGCTGGGGGCCGGAGGCTGTTCGGTGCGGGGCGTTGGGGTCATGGCAGTCATCCTTCGATGGGCGTTGGGGCGCACAAGTAGCAAAGGCAAGACTTACTTAGGCCACCCTTTTAGTCAAACTTTTGTTGGCTAATTACGGCTGCCCGTGTCATTGACTTTTACAAACCGCGACAAAGGGTGAGAATGGTCGGTTTCACCGGTCCCGGCCGCCTACGTGAAAGGAAGTGGATCCTCCGGGCGGGGCGGCGCGGCGGGCGGTAGGGTGTTGGCAATGGCGCCGAGGGTGCGTCCGAGGGGCTGGGGGACACAGTGGATCAACGCGAGGGCATCTCCAATTTCCGGGAGGTGGACATCAACGGGAAACCAGTACCCCTCCCTACGCCCGGCAGCGCCGCAGGTACGATCCACGGCGACTCCAGCGACGGGACCGATCCCGGATTCGCCCGGAAAATCAACCCCTTCGTGGTGGTTCTCTGGCTGCTGGCCGGGCTGGAACTGGGCTACGGGATGTGGCTTTTGTCGTCTGTAGTGGACGGCATGGGGCCTTCCTCGTCCACCACCGACATGTTCCAAAATTACCTGCTGTTCAACCTGACCCCGTGGGTCTTAGTCACCGGCACCTTCACCGTGACCGGCCTGCTTTTTTGGCATGCCAACCAGTGGCAAAGGCGCCGAGACGCACGTGGTTAGTGCCGCCGTCGAACGTTATTGCCCCCGCCGCCGGTACTTTGGTGGGGAACATCACTAGACTTGGAAGATGAATGAGCCGTCCGTAGGGACATCCGAACTGTCGCCGGCCTCGGTGGCGGACAAGCTTCAGGACCTGGTGATCGAGAGTGCTGATGTTGCCGGTTTCCTTGGGGATTTGTGTGGATTTTCGGCCCGTTCATTGTCCGGAACCATGGCCTTGCCCGTTGTTTGCGCGGTGACGCTGAGCCGGCGCAAGCACACCGAAACCGCCGCGTGGAGTGACGACGAAGCCCGCGAAATGGATGAAATCCAGCGCCACTACGGCAGCGGACCATGCCTGGATGCCATGCATCAGGGCGTCACCATCCTTGTGGAAGACACCCGGATCGATCCGCGGTGGGCAGCGTACAACCGGGAAATCGCCCGTCGCGGGCAGCTAAGCGTGCTGGCGGTGCCGTTGGAGCTGGAGCAGGGTGCAAGAGCCGCGCTGAACTTCTTTGCCCGCGAAGCCCACGCGTTCGACCCCGTGTCCATCGAAAACGCAGAACTCTTCGCCGCCCAGGCCGGGAAAGCGCTGCGGCTGGCGGTCCGGGTGGCAACATCGCAGCAGCTGGCCTCGGACCTCCAGTCCGCCATGGAATCACGGACCCCGATCGACCTCGCGGCCGGGATCATCATGGCCCAAAACCGCTGTTCCCAGGAGGAAGCCATGGCCATCCTGGTCAAGGCCTCCAGCGGCCGGAACATGAAGCTGCGCACCATTGCCGAACAGCTGGTGCAGAGCCTGTCAGCGAACGGCCCGCGCACGCACTTCGACGCCTGACCGCACTGCCCAGCCACCGCACCCGTGCCCAACTGACCAGCAGTTAACGCTCCCAAAACGCGTGCGGAGTCCATCGGTCGTTGCAACACCTTACTGAAGGGGGTGTTGTTGTGGTCGATGGTCGTTGTGTGCCGCGCGTGGTTCGGGAGCGTTTGATTGAGTTAGTGGCTTCGGGGATGTCGATGTCTGCGGCTTGTCTGATGGTGGGAGTGTCACGAGAGGCCGGCCCGAGGTGGTGGCGGCAGGCTGGGGGCATGAACCTTAGCCGGGGCCGTGTGGGTGGCATTGATGTCCTTGTGGGTAGCGAGGGACCCTCTGGTCCTGGGCATCCGCTGAATTTGGACGAGCGGATCTTGATTCAGGCAGGAATCAAGGCCGGTGATTCTCAGACGAAGATTGCTTCCGGGTTGGGACGGCACCGTTCGGTGGTCTGCCGGGAACTGCGCCGTAATACCGGCCCGGATGGTGTGTATCGGGCCCGGTTGGCTCAGCAGAATGCCCTGCACAAGGCCCGCCGGCCAAAGGCGTTCAAGATCGTTGGTTCTGACTTGGCACAGGAGATCGAGTCCAAGCTCAAGAAGGGGTGGAGTCCTTGGCTGATCGCCAAGACGCAAGACGCGTGCGGCGGCAGGAGCACCCTGATGATAGAAGCATGCAAATCAGCCACGAGACGATCTATCAGTGCCTGTATGTCCAGTCCCGGGGCCAGCTCCGCAAGGACCTTACTGCGATGCTCAGTCTCAAACGCAAGGCCCGGAAGTCCCGGGAATCAGTCAGGGACGGAGGGAAGCGGCAGCGTTTCAGCGATGCACTCACGATCAGTGAACGCCCCGCCGAGGCCGCGGACCGGGCAGTACCCGGCCACTGGGAAGGTGACCTGATTATCGGCAAGGACTCCGGCTCGGCGATAGGAACCCTGGTCGAACGGAACACACGGTTCGTGATCTTGCTGCATTTACCCATCGATCACACTGCCGAGTCCGTTACTGCGGCGATGCTACGGGAAATGGGGGCTCTTCCCGAGCACCTGCGCCGGTCAATTACCTGGGACCGTGGAACGGAGATAGCCCAGTTCGACAGGATCCGGATGGAACTCAATGCCCCGGTTTACCTGTGTGATCCGCATTCACCATGGCAGCGCGGAACGAACGAAAACACCAACAGGCTGCTTCGTCACTGGTTCCCCAAAGGCACAGACCTAAGCACCCATACGGCCGAGGACCTCGCCAACATAGCCCAAATGCTCAACCAGCGGCCCAGGCCCACATTGGACCTGGACACACCAGCGAACCGAATGGCTAAACTACTCGAACAAACCGCGGCATAAGCCGCACGTGTTGCATCGACCCCTTGACGTCCCCGCGGTTTGGGAGCGTTAAGTGCCAGTCAGTTGGGTGGGGTCAGGGCCAGTCGATGTACTGTTCGTAACCGTCGTGCTTGCGCAGGTACCCCGCGATGAACGGGCAATGCGGGATGATCCGCTTCCCTGAAGCCACCACGTCATCCAGCGCGAAATGCGCCAGCACACCCGCGTAGCCGTGGCCGCGGAATTCGTCGTCTGACTCCGTGTGCGTGAAGTCAATGTGCCCTGGAAGGTCCACAAAGTGCGCCTGGACTGCCACTCTTCCGCCCACCAGCAGCTCGTAGCGGTGTTGCGCGTCATTGCGGACCGTGGTGACGTCGGCCCGGAAGGTGTCCTGCTCCATCTCCATGTTCTCAGTCATCCTTTGAGACTGGCACTACTTGGCGCGGGAGGCAATGGCCGGGCAGCCATCCGCTCCGGCACCCTGCCCAGCAGCAGCACCGCCAGGGCAAAGCAGGCGGCCCCGCCGCCCAAAAGCCCCAGCGACAATCCCTGGAGCGCCGCGTCAACAACCGGCAGGAAGACCAGCACGCCTGCGGTGACTACTGCCGCCGGTGCCCTGCCGCGGGAGTGGCTTGGCGCCGTCGGCCGTTCCTCCAGCCAGCCAAAGAGCCCTGCCGTGGGGAGCAGGAGAAGTACGACGGCGGCCAGCACCAGGGGGCGCGACCACCACCATTCCGCGCTCCCGGCGGCAGGCAGTGGCAGGTCCGTCAGCAGCAGGAGCCCCAGTAGCGCGCCCACCAGGGGCAGGTGCCAGAGGTAGACGGTCATGCACCGGGCGCCCACCAGCCGCACCAACCGGTTGATCCATTTCACGCTGCTGAGCCATTCCAGCCCCGGCCTTGCCAGCTGGAACGCAGCTGTTTGGGCAACGGCCAGGAGGAACAGGCAGAGGTTGGGCGGGTTGAGGTTCACCAGCATGTTGCCGGAGTAGATCCCTACTCCCGTCACCACGCCCAGCACCAGGTTGGCCCCGAGGATCAGTGCAATGCACCCCGACGTCCCCAGCCGGGCGAACGTGGAATCCGCCAGCAGGAAGCCCAACTGCTGGACTGCGCACCAGAGGAACACCATGTTCAGGTGTGCCAGCAGCGGAAAGCTGCCACGCAGCGAGTCCACGGCAATGACCAGCGAAACGAGGCCAGCAAGCGTCAGCCACGGCGCCCGGTCGTGCAGTCCGGCCAGCAGTGGCAGGGAGAGCTGGGTGGTGAGGTAGGCGGCCAGGAACCACAGCGGCATCCCGGCACCGGCGGCCAGCAGTTGGATCACCTGCGGATGGACCCCCGCCAGGAGCGCGATCCAGAGTCCCGCGAACATGCAGGCCAGCAGCGCGGCAGTGGGCCTGATGAGCCGCAGCATCCTCACGTGCGCGTACTGGCTGGCCCGGCCGCCGCCCGCCTTCAACCGGCGCCACGACTGCAGGCCAGTGGATCCGCCGGTGACAAAAAATACGGGCATCACCATAAAGATCCAGATGACCGGGGTGAACCACGGTTGATCGCCAAGCGTGTTCTGGGTGGTGACGGTGCCGTCAGCGTGCAGTTGCGGGCTGACCATCAGGCAATGGCCCATGACCACCAGTGCCAGGCAGAAGAAGCGGAGCAGGTCGATAGCCGGGTCCCGCTGCGACTCCCCCTGCACCGTTGCCATTTGAGGGCTCCCTCACCACAATGGAAAGCTTCCTGCTACCCATTCTGGTACCCGGAAGGCCCGCAGGCCAGAGGCTAGGCAGCTACTGCGATGAGCCCCAGGGCCACGGCAAGGAGCGGGGTTACCCCCTGGATGGTGGCGGGCCGCAGGTTCGCTTTGCCACTCAGTGCCAGTACGACGGCGGCAAGTAGCATGGAGCCGCAACTGCTGAAAATGAGGGTCCAGCCAGCCACGGTTGCGCCGGTGCCTTCCCCGCCGAAGGCAACAAGTCCCACACCGATGAAGGCGCCGATGGCCAGGAACAGGTTGTAGAAGCCCTGGTTATAGGCCAGCGACCGGGTGATATCCGCGTGTTCCTGGGAGGGCAGGTTGAAGGTCTTCCAGACTTTGGGTTTGGTCCAGTTAATGGACTCCATGGTGAAGATGTAGACGTGCAGGACGGCAGCGAGGAACGCAAAAACCAGGGAGGCCAGGATCATGGTCCTGATCCTAGCCTCCCCTCGGGAAACACCTGGTCAGCGCGTCAGCATGTCCAGCGCGGAGGTGGCGAATGCGTGGGCGGAGCCGTTCCAGTGGCCCAGCAGGCCCTGGAGGTTTTCGCCGTCCGCACGGTGCGCGGGAAGCTGCTCTTCCAGGGTGGCCAGGACGCCGGTACGCAGCTCGGTGTTGAAGTTGACCTTGCCCACGTTCATGGAGGCTGCCTTCACCAGCTCCCCCGCCGGAATCCCGGAGGCGCCGTGCAACACCAGCGGAACACGGGTCTGCACGGCAATGTCCTGGAGCAGGTCCCAGCGCAGTTGCGGCTCGCCCTTGTATTTTCCGTGGACGTTCCCCACGGCCACGGCCAGCAGCTCAGCACCGGTCCGGGACACAAACTCCTCCACCTGCCCGGAATCGGTCAGGCCCGGCGCGTCTGCATCTCCGGTGTCACCGGCGGTTCCGCCGGAAGCAGGCCCGTCCACGCCGAACGCGCGGTCCTCATCACCTGCCAGCCCACCCAGTTCTGCTTCCAGTACGACGGCGGCACCCAGCAGGGAGCGCGCCTCGCGGACCAGCGCAATGTTGTCCTCGAAAGGCAGGGAAGAACCGTCGGCGAGGACAGAATCCGCTCCGGACGCCACGGCGTCGGACATTACCTTCAGGTCCGACGCGTGATCCAGCTGCACCGCTACGGGGACGCTGGCGGCATCCGCCAGCCCCCGGAGCGCGCTGATCAGCCGGAGGCCGTTCTGCGTGGCCGCGGTCTTGGGTGCCACCAGCAGGATCACGCCCCGCCCGGCCTGCTCGGCCGCGCCCACCACGGCCAGGGCAGTGGTGAAGTCGTAGCAGGTGAAGGCGGGGACGGCGGAGCCCTGCGGCAGTGCGGAGGTGACCAGTTGGTCCAGTCGGGTACGCATCAGACGCTGAGGCCTCCTGCCAGGACCCAGACCAGGAAGGTGAGCGCGAAGCCGGCCAGGCCAAGCGCGGTGGTGAGCACCGTCCAGGTCCGCAGGCCGTCAGCTACGGACAAGCCCAGGTAGCGCGTCACAATCCAGAAGCCGGAGTCGTTGACGTGGCTCAGGCCGAAGGCGCCGAACCCGATCGCAACAAGGATGAGCGCGGTCTGCAGCGGCGAGAAACCGCCGTCGGCCACAGACGCAGCCAGCAGGCCGGAGGTGGTGATGATGGCAACGGTGGCCGAACCCTGCGAGGCACGAAGGACGGCGGCGAGGATAAACGCCATCACAATCACGGGCAGGCCAACGCTCTGCAGGCCTTCGGCGAGGGCCTTGCCGATTCCCGAAACGGTGAGGACCTTGCCGAACACGCCGCCGGCGCCGGTGACCAGGATGACGATAGCGGTAGGGGCCAGGGCGGAATCCATGACCTCGCCCGTGTGCTGGGAGGACCAGCCACGGCGGATGCCCAGGAAGTAGTAGGCCAGGCCCAGGGCCGTCAGGAGCGCGATCAGCGGTGCGCCAACAAAGGCTGCGAGCTGGGCGGGGAAGGAGTCCTTGGGGAGGATCACTGCGCCAACGGTGCCCACCATGATCATCAGGATGGGCAGGACGATCAGCGTGATGATCATGGCCGGGCTGGGTGCTGTCTTGACCTCGGTCTTGACGGCAACTCCACCGTGGCCGGCTTCCTTTTCAACCTGCGAGGTGCCGGAGCCGAAGAGCCGGAACTGCTCGGCCGTGGCAGGGAGCATGGTGAAGTCGCGGCGGTTCAGCTTCCGGGCAAGGAAGTAGCCCAGGACGCCCACGGGGATGCAAAGTGCCAGGCCAAGAATGGTGGCCCAGCCAATGTCCGCGCCCAGGATGCCGGCGCCGCCCACAACTCCGGGGTGCGGCGGAACCACAACGTGGATGGCCAGCATGATCGCGCCAACCGGCAGGCCGATCTTCACCGGGTTGACCCCGGCTGCCTTCGCGAAGCCATAGATGATGGGGATCAGGATGATGAATCCGACGTCGAAGAACACCGGGATGGCCAGCAGGAACGCGGCCGCAGTGAGGGCCGCAATGACGCGGCGCGGGCCCAGCAACTGCGTGAACTTCCCGGCCAGCGCCTGCGCGCCGCCGGAAATTTCGATCATCTTGCCCAGCATGGCACCAAGGCCCACCAGGATCGCGACGGAACCCAGGGTGCCGCCCATGCCTTCGGTGACGGTCTTGATGACGTCCGGGAGCGGAATGCCGGCCACCAGGGCCACTGACACGCTGACCACCAGCAGGGCCAGGAACGCGGGGATCTTGAACTTGATCACGGCCACCAGCAGCAGGGCAACGCCTGCGGCTGCTATGGCCAGAAGAGCGAGAGCGCTCATCGGATGTCTCCTTTGACGGATGGAAGGGGATACTGCCGCCGTCGAGATGGCATTTCGCAGCAATGTTTCGCGTGGGGACTGCTGTGAAGTGCCACCTCGGCGGCGCGGGGGGGCGGGAGTGCAGGTGCGGGACGGAAGGTGCTATTTGGTGCGCTTGGTGGGGGCCACAACCTTGATGACGGCGGAGTCATCGGCTGCGGCGAGTCCCTGGGCCTGGCCCAGGAGGTAGAGCTGCTCGGCGGCGGCGGCCACGGGGGCCGCCAGGCCGGCTGCACGGGTGGCTTTGCCCACGATCCCCATGTCCTTCACGAAGATGTCCAGGCGGCTGAGCACCTCGGCGCCGTCTTCCGTGTAGGCCTCGAGGATGCGGGGACCACGGTTGGAGAGCATAAACGAACCCGCCGCTCCGGCTTCCAGGGCAGCGAGGGTCTTCGCCTGGTCCAGGCCAAGGGCGTCGGCCAGGGCCATGGCCTCGGCCGCGGCGGCGATGTGGATGCCGCAGAGCAGCTGGTTGACCGTCTTCAGTGCCTGGCCGTCGCCGGGCTTGTCCCCCACGATCGTTAGGGTGGACGCCAGGAGTTCCAGGGCCGGGCGGGCCTTTTCCTGTGCTTCGGGAGAGGCGCCAACCACAATCAGGAGGTCGCCTTCGCCGGCGCGCTTGGGCCCGCCGGACAGCGGTGCGTCCACCAGTTCAACGCCGTATCCGGCCAGCTTCTCCACCGTTGCCGGGATGGCTTCGGTGCCTACGGTGCTGCCCAGGATGACGACGGCGCCCGGCTCCAGTACGGAGGCCACGCCGTGCTCGCCGAACAGGACGTCGTTGAGCTGTTCGCCGTTGCGGACAGCCAGCAGCAGGGCGTTGGCACCCTTGGCTGCTTCGCGGGCGGTGGCAAACGTGCGGATGCCTGCTTCTTCGGCCAGCTTCAGGCGCGGTTCGGCAATATCGAAGCCGTGGACCGTGAGCTGCGAGGCCAGGCGGGTGGCCATGGGAAGTCCCATGGCGCCCAGGCCAAGGACGGTGACGGTGTACGTGCTGGTCATGATGTTCTCCATTGAAGCTAGAAGGTGTTGCTGAGTTTCCGGGTCACTTGGGCCAGGGATTCGTCGTCGCCCACGTTGCCGGCGAACACGATGTACGGGATTCCCTTCGCGGGGCCGTCCACGGGCTCCCAGAGGGAGACGATGCCCGGCAGCATGGGTCCGCGGACAATCGCGTGCCTGATTTCCAGCCCATGCGCGGCCACGTCCGAGGAGGTGATCCCGCCCTTGGCGATGACAAACCGGGGCGGGAAGGTCTTGAGGGTCCGGTTCACCACATTGACGACGGCGGCGGATACCGTCCGCGCGATCCGCAGGCTTTCCGCGGGGTCATCGGCCTTAATGAGGAGCCTGCTGGTGTGGACGATGACGTCGCCGGAGTGGAGGGCGTCCACGATCGTTTCCACGGTCTGGCCGAGGTAGGTGTCCGCGCCTTCGCCCAGGAGCTTCTGGACGTCGATCTCCACAATGCGCGCGGCGCTGTGCTGGTCCGTCAGAACCTTCAGCTGGCGGGTGGTTACGCCCACGTGGGAGCCCACCACAATGAGTCCGCCCGCAATCGATGGCGTGTTTCCGGCGTAGGCTTCCGCACCACTGAGTTCCTGGCGGATTTCCTGGCCGATGCGTGCGCGGCCGAACGGCGGGCCCACCCGGTACAGGAGCTTCTTGCCGCGGCGTTCGGCTTCTTCCAGGCCAAGGGACAGGGCGCGGAGGTCGTTCTCGGTGACGATGTCCGCCACGATCGGGGTGGAGTTGGTGGCCGGTTCCAGGGCATCGGCAACCGCCTTGGCGGAAATGGCCGGGTCCCCGGATGCTGCGCCGGCGCGGATGATGTTGAGGTCAAGGACAATGACCGAGCCTGCGGGGTAACGGCCCTGGGACTTCTCCTCCACGTACCTGGCCATGTCCGAGTTCGCGAACCCGAAGGTGGCATCCCTGGCGAATTCGGTCTCGGCCACCGGGGTGAGGCTGCCGGCGTCGTTCCCTGTTCCGCGCATGTAGTGGACACCGCCAATGGTGACCCGCCCGGCGTCGGGGAAGGCTGGGACCAGCACCACGCCGTCGGTGGTTTCACCGGTGACGGCGGCAACCGTGGCCGCAATAACGTCAGGCTCCAGCGGGAAGTGGCCGCGGAGCGTGGAGTCGCTGCGGCTGACGAAACCCAGGCGCAGGGATGCGGCGCCCCGGGTTGCGGCCGCTGTAGAACCTGCCGCGGCCAGTGCGTTGCGCACCACTTCCTCGTTCCGGGCGGCGGCCTCGGCAGGGTCCAGGCTGCGCGTGTTGGTCAGGACGTACACGGCGGGCTTGCAGCCACTGGCGGCGATGTGTTCGAAGGCCCAGGTGAAATCCTCCACGTCCCAGCGGGTGAGCACGGGCAGGTCTGCCACGGACTGCGTGCCGGTGGGGTCGTCGTCGAGCACTACCAGGACGCGGTGACCGTCCGGGCTGGGGGCTGCCACGGCATCTGCCACCAGGCTGGCAGGAATCTGGACCTCGGCCGGGTAGGCGGCCAGGATGTCTGCTTCAAGCGTCACTGCGCACTCCATCGTGTGAAATCTCTGGGACTGGAACTCTGCCACGAACGTCGCATCCAAAGCGGCATATGTAAGATGTCTGACATCTCTCGTGTGAAAATAGTGTGGCACAGGACATAGAGGCGCGCAAGTAGACTTGTCAGACATATTCGCCTTGGGGCGGTGAGGGGAAACATGGCGCGGAAATCACTGGTGGGCATTGTTGCCGACGAGCTGCTGGACCGGATCATTGCCGGGGAATTTCCCCCCGGTTCCAGCGTGCCGGGCGAGCTTGAACTAAGCGCCAGGCATGACGTCAGCCGCATGACGGTCCGTGAGGCCATGAAGACCCTCGAGGCGCAGCGGATCCTCAGCGTGGAACGCGGCCGGGGAACATTCGTGAACCCGCTCAACCGGTGGGCATCACTCGAAGCGGTGCTCCGCGCGGCGTCAGAGGGAAAGAACGAGGCCGAGGCGTCAGTGCAGCTCATTGAACTGCGCAGGATGCTCGAAACCGGGGCGTGTGAGCTGGCTGCGGGGCGGATCAGCGAGGCCGATATCCAGGCGTTGTTCGGCTATGTGGCAACAATGCGCTCGGCCCACGAGGCGGACGACCTGGCCGCTTTCGTGGAGGCGGACCTGGCCTTCCACGACCTCATCCTGCACGCCTCGGAGAACGTTTTTGTGGCAGTCCTGTTCGAGCCGCTGCACAGGGTGCTGGAGAAGCGCCGCACTGAAACATCGGCAGTCCGCGAGATCCAGGTCCACGCCATAGGCCATCACCAGAACATCGCCGAAGCCCTGGAATCCCGGGATTCTTCACGTGCCCGGGAGGCGATGGACGCCCACATGCAGCAGACGCTGGATGACCTGCGGAACCTGGTGCTGGAAACGCCTTAAGCCGCCAGCCAACGTTCCCGCGGGAAGCAGTTGGGCCTGACCTCTGGACCCCCGCTCCAAAGTCCCACTAGTCTTCAGGGACAGCCCTATCGGGATCAACGATGATTGAGGAGCGGCACAGATGCCCAACCATACCTATAGCATTTCGGAGATTGTCGGTACGTCGGACGAAGGTGTGGATGCGGCTGTCCGCAACGGCATAGCCGAAGCCAAGAAGACCCTTCGGAACATGGATTGGTTTGAAGTCAAGGAAATCCGCGGGCACCTGGAGAACGGCGAAATAGCCGACTGGCAGGTCACCATCAAGCTCGGCTTCCGCCTGGAACGCTAACCTCCCCCATCCACCCAACTAAGTAGCAGTAGGTGCCCTTCTGAACGCTCAGAACGGCACCTACTGCTACTCAGTTGGGAGAGGTGGCAATCAGGTCCCGCAGAAGGTCCGGTAGGGGCCGAAACCGCCGGGCGCACCTTCGGTGTAGCGCTCAAGCCCGGGCCGCTCGGTGAAGGGATCGGCCAGCACGTCCAGAAGCCGGTTGAAGGGATCCAAGTCGCCCTCGGTGGCCGCCGCCAGCGCCTCCTCCACCAGGTGGTTCCGGGGAATGTACACCGGGTTAGTGCGGTCCATGAGGTCCGCGTCCGGCCCCAGCGCCCGCCAGCGTACAACCCAGGCATCAAAGGCGGCGAGGTCAAGGACCATCCGGCGCGAAGGTTCGGGCTCACCCCGGGCCGCCCCGGCCAGGTTCCTGAAGAAGGACGTGTAGTCCACCGGACTCTCCTGGAGCAGCGCGGTGAGGCTGTCAATCAACGGTGAGGCATCGGCGTCGTCAATGTTTTCCGGAAGCCCCAGCTTTGCCAGCATTCCGGCAGTCCACGCGGCACTGTACTGGCCACGGAACGCGCCCAATGCCTCCACTGCCAGGTCCACGGCCTTCTGCTCCTCCTCATGCAGCAGCGGGAGCAGCGACTCCGCCAGCCGGGCAAGGTTCCATTCGGCCACCACTGGCTGGTTGCGGTACGCGTAACGCCCGGATTCGTCAATGGAGCTGAAGACGGCCGCCGGATTGAAGGCGTCAAGAAAGGCGCAGGGCCCGTAGTCGATGGTCTCCCCGGAAATGGCCATGTTGTCCGTGTTCATCACGCCGTGGACGAACCCCACCAGCATCCATTGCGCCACCAGCGAAGCCTGTGCCGAGACCACTTCCTGGAACAGCGCCAGGTACGGGTTCCCGGCAGATGCGGCCGCTGGATAATGGCGTTCAATCGCGTAGTCGGCGAGGCGGCGCAGCAACTCAAGGTCGTCTCCGGCCCGCGTGTATTGGAACGTCCCCACGCGCACGTGGCTGGTGGCAATCCGGGTAAGCAGGGCGCCCGGAAGGACGGTCTCGCGCTGCACAGGACGGCCTGTCCCCACTACCGCGAGCGACCGGGTGGTGGGAATCCCCAACGCGTGCATGGCCTCGCTGACCAGGTACTCGCGCAGCATTGGCCCCACCACGGCAAACCCGTCTCCGCCCCGGGCAAAGGGGGTGCGGCCCGAACCTTTCAGGTGGATGTCGCGCAGCCCGCCGTCAGCATGGCGGATCTCGCCCAGCAGGAGGGCACGGCCATCGCCCAGCCGCGGCGAATACCAGCCGAACTGATGGCCGGCATAGGCCTGGGCCACGGGAGTTGCGCCAGGCGGCAGCGCGTTGCCGGTCAGCAGCCGGATCCCCTCCGGGCTGCGCAGGAACGCTGGGTCAAGGCCCAGGTCCGCGGCCAGGGGTTCGTTGAGCGCCAGGAGTTCGGGGCCGGGAACGTCTTCCGCCCGCCATGGAACGGCCAGCTCTTCCAACTGGTTGGCGAATCGCGCCTCAAGCGTGACGGCAGAAAGTGCAGTGTCACTCATCCATCAAGGATACCGGGGCCGCCTTCCAAAGGGGCAGGCGTGGCGACATCCGCTCCCGGCCGGGTTCCGCCGTCGGGCATTCCGGCCGGCGAATCGGCACCCAGGCTGCCCAACAGCGCCAAGGCATCGGCCGACGGCGTTCCGGGCTTTGCCGAATAGACCCTCAGCACCTGTTCGGGATCATCCGGGAGGACAAGGTTTTCAAAGTTCAGTTCCAGATCGCCGACGGCGGCATGATGGAGCCGCACGATGCCCGCGGAGGGTGCCGTGACCCTGTGCCCTGCCCACCATTGGCGGAAGTGCTCGCTGTGCACGGCCAATTCCCCCACCAGCTGGTTCGCCTGGGGATCATTGGGGTGCCGGCCCACGTCAGCCCAGAGCGCGCCGGCAGCCTGCTCAGCCACGGTCTTCCAGTCACGGAAAAGAGCAGGAAGGCCAGCCGGTTCCCTGCCAGCACGTCCGAGCGGCGGCCCAGGATCAGCGCGGGGACGTCCCCCACGGCGTCGAGCAGGTTCCGCAGGGCAGGCCGGATACGCTGCGCGGCCTCCGGGGCCCGGCCGCTGGCCGCGCAATTTTCCAGGAGGTCCATCATGTGGGCGTGCTCGCTGCTGTCCAGGCGCAACGCCCGGGATACGGCCTCAAGGACGGCCCGCGACGGGTGGATGTTCCTGCCCTGTTCCAGCCGTATGTAGTAATCGGTACTGACCCCGGCCAGCATTGCCACCTCCTCGCGGCGCAGCCCGGGAACCCTGCGCGCGCCGGAAGTACCAAGGCCCCCGGCGTCCTCCGGGCTCAACCGGGACCGCATGGCTTTGAGGAATTTACCGAACTCGGCGCTCTGACCCATGCCCACCATTGTGCCCGTCCGCCGGCGCGGTTTTCTACAACGAAGGTAGGACAGCCAGTCCTAGGAAAAACCGGGACACCATCAGGGGCTGACGCAGGCCGGAAAAATACATAAGCTCAATACTGAGCCGCCGCGAAACCGCTTTCTCACGGTGACGCCCAGCCTCAAACACCGCACGCCAGAACCAAGGAGCAACACCATGTCAGAGCTGACCCTGAACAACGGCGTCACCATCCCGCAGCTTGGCCTCGGGGTTTTCAAGGTCCCACCGGCCGAAACCCAGCGCATCGTCGAGGACGCCCTGGAGGCCGGCTACCGGCACATCGACACCGCCGCGGCTTACAAGAACGAGGCCGGAGTAGGCGCAGCAATCGCCGCAACCGGGATCCCCCGCGAAGAAATCTTCGTCACCACCAAGCTCCGCAACGGGGAACAGGGCCAGGCGCAGGAAGCCTTCCTCAACAGCCGCAACACCCTGGGCCTGGACTACATCGACCTCTACCTGATCCACTGGCCGGTCCCTTCCCAGGGACTCTTCACCCAGGCCTGGAAGGAAATGGAACGGATCTACGCAAACAACCAGGTCCGGGCCATCGGCGTCTCCAACTTCCTCTCCGAACACCTGGACACGCTCCTGGAATCCGCCGAGGTGGTTCCCGCCGTCAACCAGATCGAGCTGCACCCCAGCTACCAGCAGGCCGAACTGGCCGCAAAATGCCGTTCGCTGGGCATCGCCGTGGAGGCCTACAGCCCGCTGGGCCAGGGCGGGGACCTCAACGGCAACGCCGTCACCGCCATTGCCCAGGCCCACAACACCAGCACCGCACAGGTGGTGCTGGCCTGGCACCTCGCAACTGGCAACATCGTCATTCCCAAGTCCGCCAACCCTGCGAGGATCCGGGAAAACCTGGCAGCGGCAGAGCTCACGCTTTCCGACGACGAACTGGCCGCCATCACCGCCCTTGAGTCCGGAGCGCGCATCGGATCGGACCCCGCCGTCGCGGCTTTCACGCAGTTGTAGGTCCCCGGCCGGCTCCGGGTCTCAGGCGCCGGGTTTCGACAGGCTCGACCATCGGATACAGGCTCGACCACCGGATACAGGCTCGACCAACGCTTCATCACCGAAAGGATTCCACCATGCAGTACACACATCTGGGCCGCTCCGGCCTGCAGGTTTCCCGGCTGTGCCTGGGCACCATGAATTTTGGCCCGCAGACCGAGGAAGCGGCCGCGCACAGCATCATGGATTCGGCCCAGGAAGCCGGCATCAACTTCTTCGACACCGCCAACGTCTACGGCGGAGCGGGCCACCGTGGCTGGACCGAGGAGATCATCGGCCGCTGGTTTGCCCAGGGCAACGAACGCCGCGAGCGGACCGTGCTGGCCACCAAGCTGTACGGCACCATGACGGACCGGCCCAACGAATCCAAGCTGTCCGCGCTCAACATCCGCCGCGCCCTGGATGCGAGCCTCAAGCGGCTTCAGACGGACTACATCGACGTCTACCAGTTCCACCACATCGACAGGAACACGCCGTGGGATGAGATCTGGCAGGCCATTGAGGTGGCCGTCCAGCAGGGCAAAATCCTTTACTCCGGCAGCAGCAATTTTGCCGGCTGGCACATTGCCCAGGCCCAGGAAGCTGCGAAGCGCCGCAACTACACGGGGCTGGTGAGCGAGCAGTCCATTTACAACCTGCTCACGCGCCAGGTGGAGCTTGAGGTCATCCCGGCAGCCCAGCAGTACGGGCTGGGCCTGATTCCGTGGTCGCCGTTGCAGGGCGGGCTGCTGGGCGGCGTGCTGAAGAAGGAGAACGACGGCGTCCGGCGCACCGAAGGCCGTGCCCTGGAAGCACTGAAGAAGCACCGTGAGCAGATCCAGCAGTATGAGGACCTGGCGGATGACCTGGGCCACGAGCCCGGCGATGTTGCGCTGGCCTGGCTGCTGCACCAGCCTGCGGTGACGGCGCCGATCGTGGGGCCGCGTACGCAGG
The DNA here is from genome assembly GCF_049810315.1 of Pseudarthrobacter sp. J47. GTDB lineage: Bacteria > Actinomycetota > Actinomycetes > Actinomycetales > Micrococcaceae > Arthrobacter. Next base: position 388,767 of record NZ_CP187358.1, on the reverse strand, counting down.
AACAGCTCGACGCCGCCATCCGGGCTTTGGACGTAACGCTCGACGCCGATGCCCTCAAGCGTCTCGATGGCATCTTCCCGGGGCACCGCACCGCCCCGGAAGACTACGCGTGGTGAATCCACTGCCAGTCGCCACAAATCTGGCGGCAGATACCGTGGCGCCCAGGAACATCCTGTTCGTCGGCGGCACAGGGGTGATCAGCGCGGCGGCGGCGGAACTCGCCGTCGCGCTGGGCCACCGGCTCACCATCCTCAACCGCGGCCAGTCCACGGGAAGGCCAACCCCGGAGGGTGCCGAGGTGCTGCACGCGGACATCCGCGATTCCTCCGCTGTGCGGGAGGTCCTGCAGGGGCGGGAGTTCGACGCCGTTGCTGACTTTATTGCCTTCACTCCGGACCACGCCCGGGCCAGCATGGAGCTGTTCCGGGGGCGGACAGGGCAATACGTTTTCATCAGCTCGGCATCGGCCTACCAGAAGCCGCCCACGCGGTTGCCGATCCTCGAGTCCACTCCCCTGAAGAACCCGTTCTGGCAGTACTCCCGGGACAAGATCGCCTGTGAGGACGTCCTGTTCGAGGCATACCGTTCCGACGATTTCCCGCTGACCGTGGTCCGGCCGTCGCACACTTACGACCGCACCAAGATCGCGATGGTGGGCGGCTGGACGGACATCCACCGGATGCGCCAGGGCCTTCCGATCCTGGTGCACGGCGACGGCACCTCACTGTGGACCCTCACCCACAGCAGGGACTTTGCCAAAGCATTTGTGGGATTGCTGGGGCGCCCGCAGGCTGTGGGCGAGAGCTACACCATCACCTCGGACGAATACCTGCCGTGGAACCAGATCTACCAGCTGTTTGCGCGGGCAGCAGGCGTTCCCGGTCCGCAGCTGGTCCACGTGGCATCGGAAACCATCGCTGCCCACAACCCTGTATTGGGCGCCAACCTGCTGGGCGACAGGTCCCACTCGGTGGTGTTCGACAACACCAAGATCAAGTCCCTGGTTCCGTCCTACGCGGCCACCATTCCGTTCGCGGATGGCGCCCGGGAGATTGTGGCCTGGTACGACTCGCACCCGGATCTGCAGGTTGTAGACCAGGCATACATGGAATTAAGCGACAAGTTGACCGGTATTGCGCTGGCAAGCAACTGACCTGTGTGAACGCGTGTGCGGCTTGGTCCATTCCGGCGGAGCAACGGGATTTACAACGTTCTAAATACTCCACCAGCCGGCGTGGCGCAAGGCTTGTTTTCCACGGCAGCGGGCCACTAAGTTACTGGGGAAGCGTTTTCCCATTCTCAAATTGAAAGGATTCATCGATGAATCCGAACAGGAAATCCGTGCGCAGTCTTTCGGTGGCAGCGGCCGCCGGCGTGGCACTGACCCTTGGCTGCCTGACTACCCCGGCTTCCGCCGTCGGACCCGCGTCCCCCGGCTCCGCGAAAGCTCCCGCGGCGGGCGTTCAGCTTGATCACCTGGACCGCGGCCTGGTTGCCGCGGGAACCAGCGAAGGGGTCTTCCTGAGCTGGCGTCTCCTGGGCCACGAAGCCACCGGCTCAAGCGCAACCGGACTTACCGGCACCGACTTCAACGTTTACCGGGACGGGCAGAAAATTGCCGCAGTCACGGACAGCACCAACTACCTGGACCCGGACGGCACGGGAGAATCGGCATATGAGGTACGGGCCGTCGTCGGCGGCGTTGAACTGGACAAAAGCGATAGCGCAACGTCCTGGGGCGGGAATTTCAGGGACATCCCGCTGACCAAGCCGGCCGACGGCGTGACGCCCGCCGGCGAGGCCTACACGTACCGCGCCAACGATGCCAGCGTGGGCGACGTGGACGGAGACGGGCAGTATGAGTTTGTGGTCAAGTGGGACCCAACCAACTCCAAGGATGTGTCCCAGGTGGGCTACACCGGAGCCACCTACGTGGACACCTACAAGGCGGATGGCACCTTGCTGCACCGCATCGACCTGGGAGTGAACATCCGCTCCGGTGCGCACTACACGCAACTGCTGGTCAACGATTTCGACGGCGACGGCCGCGTCGAACTGATGTTCAAGACGGCGCCGGGCACCAAATCCATCTCCTACAACGCCGACGGCAGCGTGGCTGGCGAATCCTTCATTACCCTCCTGCAGGAGGACCTCGACGCCGGGTACTCCAACTCGGACGACTACCGCATGAGCGCTGCTGATTACTACCAGCATGTGGTTGAGATGTTCCTCGGCTGGAGCGAACACCCGGAGGTTGCGTCCGGCAACTGGCCGGCCACCCTGGAAGAGGCATTCGGCCAGGCAGCCCGGTACCAGTACCCGCTTTCGCGCACCGACGCCGAGCAGCTGGCGGACTACTTCATCGACGAGTACGCGCCCGGCCGCAGCGCCCGGAACAACCTCCGCGCCTTCGAAGGCTTTGTGCTGGACGGCCCGGAATACCTCACGGTGTTCGAGGGCACCACGGGCAAGGAGCTCAAGACCGTGGCCTATGAGCCCGGCCGGCATGATGACGGCCTGATGTGGGGCGACTACGCCATGGGCCGGATTGAACCGGGCAACCGGGTGGACCGCTTCCTGGCGGGAGTTGCCTACCTGGACGGCAAAACGCCCGCCGCAGTGTTTGCCCGCGGCTACTACACGCGCACCACGCTGGCCAGCTACACGTGGGACGGCACCAACCTCAGCCCCGTGTGGAATGTGGATTCCGGCTGGACACCCATGTCCAACCCGTTCAACGACAGTCCGCACGGCGTGGACGGCACCGATCCTGTGTTCGGCAAGCTCACTACGCAAGGGTTCCACTCGTTGAGCGCCGCGGACGTTGACGGCGACGGCAGGCAGGAGATTGTCTACGGCTCAGCCACCATCGACGACGACGGCTCCCTCCTGTACAGCTCGTTCGACACGATGCCGGCACAGAGCGCCACTCCGGGCCAGCAGGCCAGGCTTGGCCACGGCGATGCCATGCATGTTGCGGACATCGATCCGGACCGTCCGGGGAAGGAGATCTTTACCGTTCATGAGGGCGGCACCTGGGCGCCTTACGGTTATGCGATGCGGGACGCTGCCACCGGCGAGGTGCTGTTTGGCGAGTACTCGGGCAAGGACACCGGCCGCGGCATGATCGGTGACGTTGACCCTGATGTGCGCGGTATCGAGAACTGGGCCATGGGAATGCAGTCCGCCTCCGGCGAGAAGATCTCACCCACCGGCAGCGGCACCAACATGAGCATCAAGTGGGCCGCGGACATGACCACCCAGCTGGTCAACGGCTCGCGGGACCAGACACCCACCATTGACGATTGGAAGCGCGGCCGCCTGCTCACCGCAACCGGCACACTCACCAACAACGGCACGAAGGGCACACCCAGCCTGGTGGCGGACGTGGTGGGAGACTGGCGCGAAGAGATGCTGGTCCGGACCGCCGACAGCTCCGCACTACGGATGTACTTGAGCACCGAGGTGACGTCCCACAAGCTGTATACGCTGATGCATGATCCGCAGTACCGCGCCGAAGTTGCACGCCAGAACACCTCCTACAACCAGCCGGCCTACACGGACTTCTATCTCGCCTCGGACATGGACTTTGGCAACGTGCCGCTGCGGGCGGCGTGGACTCCCGGCAGCGTCAGGGCCCTGCAGCAGGTCCTTGATGGCCTGGTGGAGTCCGGTGAAGTCTCCGGTCAGGTTGCCGCCCAGCTCACAGCCAGCGCGCAGCAGGCCACCAAGGCCGTTGACGACGGCGACAGCGCCAAAGCAGGCCAGGCAGTCCAGCGCTTTACCGACTTCCTGGGCCAGCAGAAACGGGCGGACCAGGTAAGCGATCGGGCCAGGACCGTACTGGAATATCACGCCGGCAACATCCTTCGGGCCTTCCAGGGCTAAGCAGGCAGTCCAGGGAGCACACTGTTGATATGACACTTTCACCGCTGATCACGCTCAACGATGGCCACACGATTCCGCAGCTGGGGCTCGGCACCTGGCCGCTGGATGACGAACAGGCCGCTGCCGCCGTCGTGCAGGCAGTGGAAGCCGGGTACCGGCACATCGACACTGCAGTGAAGTACGGCAATGAAAAGGGGGTGGGCGCCGGCGTCCGGAGTTCCGGCGTCGAACGTTCCGAACTGTTCATCACTACAAAACTGGATGGCACGTACCAGGGTCAGGACCGCGCCGTGGAGGGGCTGGAGGGTTCGCTGCGGCGGCTGGGCCTGGACTATGTGGACCTGCTGCTGATCCATTGGCCGCTTCCGGCGCGGGATGAGTTCATTTCCACGTGGAAAACGCTCGAGCGGTTGCAGGCGGAGGGGAAGGTCCGCTCGATCGGCGTTTCCAACTTCAAGCCTGCGCATCTTGAACGGCTCATTGCTGAGACGGATGTGATGCCGGCGGTCAACCAGATCCAGCTCAGTCCGGCCATCACCCGGGCCGAAGAGCGCGCCTACAACGCAGCGCACGGAATTGTTACGGAGTCGTGGAGTCCCCTCGGTGCCGGGACGGATCTGCTGTCTGCGCCGATCCTCGCGGTGCTGGCGGAAAAGTACTCGAAAACGCCTGCCCAGATTGTGCTTCGCTGGCACGTCCAGAATGGCCTGGTGGCCATCCCCAAAACCGCCAGTTCCCGGCGGATGCGGGAGAATCTGGACGTTTTCGACTTCGAGCTGGACCGCTTGGACCTGGCCGAGCTGGCGGTCCTGGATGAAGGCCCTGGGGCTGGGGTCGATTCGGACGTCCGGGGGCACTGAACGGACGCCCGCAGCGCCTCATGAAGGGGAACCCGGCCGGGCCCGAAGTGGCCTCAACAGCGCTGATATCGAATTTCCAACTGGCAAATTGATACTAAGCATGATTACTATTGAGGCAGAAGGACTCAAGCGTATCCGGAATCCGGGTGCCTCCTTTATGAAGGAAGAGGGAAGACAAAATGGGATTTTTTGCATTTCTGATCCTTGGCCTGATCGCTGGCGCGATTGCTAAGGCAATCCTGCCCGGCAGGCAGGGTGGCGGCATCTTCATCACTCTGCTGCTCGGTGTTGTGGGCGCATTCCTGGGCGGTTGGCTCGGAAGCGTGCTCTTCAACGTACCGCTGGGGGAGTTCTTCTCCCTCACGACCTGGCTCCTGGCAATCGGCGGCTCGATCATCGTGCTGCTGATCTACGGCCTGGTCACCAAGCGGAGCGTCCGCAGCTAGCCTAGCTACGGTCAAAAGCCGGCTCCAGGGATCCCTGGAGCCGGCTTTTCCATTCGCGGCGCAAGGCGCCGTCCCAACCCTTTGGTCTCCAACAACCAAGCAGGAGTTCGCCATGAAATCTAAGCTTCTTTTGGGCATCGGCCTCGCGGCCGGCTACGTTCTTGGATCCCGGTCCGGAAGGGCCGCATACGAGAAAATCAAGGCACGGGCCACCGGATTGTGGGAAAGCGAACCCGTTCAGCAAAAGGTGTCCGCCGCAACGGAGACGATCAAGGAAAAGGCTCCCGAAGTCGCCGAACAGTTGGGCGAGGCAGCGCGCCGCGCCGGAACAGTCATCGGCCAGTCCGTCCACCGCGACAGTGACGAGAAGAGTACGACGGCGGCAGGCGCAGCAGGTGCCGGCGCTGCAGTTCCCGGGCACAGCACCCACCCCGGGACGTCGAACCTCAACACGCACATCTCCCCCGACTCCGGCGACTCACCCGCAGCCGGATACGAGACTGCGGAGGGCCTTCCCGAGGCAACGGAAGAACATGACCGCACTGCCGACGTCGCAGGTTCACCTGCCCGGACCTCTGACGTTGATTCTGATCCCGCGTTGAACGATTCCACCGGCCAGGACTGGACTGACGAGGGCGGTGCCACGCCTTCCGGCGCGGCCACGAACACGGGCCCGCGCGAGCCGTAAACTGCGGCTGCCCTCCTTACCGCGGTGGAGTTGCCTGCGGGGTAGTCTCGACGTAGTCGGCTATTGGAAAGCGGGGGTGGCGCGTGAGCGAAGCAGGAAACCAGGGGATCCCGCCGGGTTGGTACAACGACCCGGCGGGATCGTCGCGTCAGCGGTGGTGGAACGGCACTGCCTGGACTGATCAGCTCAGCGACCCGGGGCCGTACGGGGGAAGTACTCCGGGCTACTCTGGACCCGGTCACGCCGCCGGCTATCCTGCGGGCTACCCCGTGGCTGTCTACCAGCCCGAGCGGCCCCGGATCAGTGACCAGACACCCGTCTACAACCCACTGATCTGGATCATCACGCTGCTGCCCCTGGTCACGGTGGCCCTGCTGCTGGCCTGGAACCCGGACTTCAGCACGTTATACGTGGATCCGAGCGGCGACTACAACCCCACCATGGACCCCGGCGCCATTTTCACGCCAGCGTATCTGCTCCTGGTGGGCTCCAGTTTCCCGCTGTACGGCGCCACAGTGGTCCTGGCGTACTTCGACAGTGAACGCCTCAAGAAGGACGGCGTGGTCCGGCCGTTCCATTGGGCGTGGAGCTTCCTGGGGACCGCCGTTTACGTGATCGGCCGCAGCGTGATCGTCCGGAAAGTCGCGCCAGGCCGTGGGCTGGTTCCCGTGTGGGTGCTGATCGGCGTGATCGTGCTCAGCATTATTGTCAGCACCATGAAGATCACGGCCATGACGTCGTCCATGATCAACACGCTCTCCACGTACTGATTTCGCGTACTGATTTCGGACGTCTGGCCCCGTCGGCCGAGGAATGTCACACCCCCTTGGCAGACTGTTTCCATGGAAGCCATCGGGGACCCGTTCCAGGAGCACGGCGGTCCTTCCGCTGCGCCGGGTGTGCCCTCGGTTTCGCACCCCGCACGGGAACCGCGCCTTCCTTCCGGGTTGTCGGAGCCGCTTCCCGCCAGCTCATCCAGGAATGTCACACCCCCTTGGCAGACTGTTTCCATGGAAGCCATCGGGGACCCATCCCAGGAGCACGGCGGTCCTTCCGCTGCGCTGGGGAATGTGGTCTTGGTGCCTTTTTCCTCTGCGATGGAGTACGACGGCGGCTCGCACTACCAGCGGGAACCGCGCCTTCCGTCCGGGCCCACCTTGGAATCGGTGGCTACCGGCGCCGAAACGTACCTGGCTCGACTTGCTGAACTATCTGCGCTGTTTGCGAACATACCCGACGGCGACGCTCACTCTCCCCGAGAAATCACAGCGTGTTCAGACCCTGCCGAACCGGCTGATCTTGCCGGAGCCGCGGCCCTGGTCACGGCCGCCGCACTGACCGCACCGGATCACTTGGCACTGGCCGACTATGTTGAAGCGGCAGAGTTCGCCGCCCAGGTCGAGGAACTCTCCCGCACCGTGGACTACCTGCAGATCCTCGCCGCTGGCGCCGTGGACCGCACCCGAACCGCTGCCATCAGCAACGCCGCCACCCGGTCACTGACCAGCTCCCCCGCCAACTCCCCCGCGGACGACGGCTGCCGCAACACCGCCGAATTCCTCCGCATCCGCCTCAGAATCGGGATCACCGAAGCCCGCAGACGCCTCCACCTCGCCCACAACACCCAGCCCGCCACCACGATCACCGGCGACACCACACCCCCAGCACGCGAGCACCTCGCCACGGCGCTCACCCCCACCCCCGCTGACACCCCAGTCGACCCAGACAACCAGGACGAATCACCGGACACCACCCCGGCCGAGTCCTCCGCCTCCGCCGCGGCGCCACTGGTCTCGTCGCGGGCCGCGACCATCATCACCACCGTGCTCGAACGACTACGCCACCACACCACTGTCGAGAACCTGGACCAGATCGAAGAACACCTCACCCACACCGCCGCCACCGCTGACCCCGACTTCCTCGCCCGCGTCGCCCGCCGCTGCGCCGACACCATCGACGCCGACGGCACCGAACCCACCGAAGAAGCACTCCGCCACACCCAGGGCGCATTCATCCGCAAACCCCGCCACGGCCTCCACCACCTCGAAATCTTCGCCACCACCGAACAATTCGAACACCTCCAAACCGTCATGAACGTCGCAACCAACCCCAGGACCCACACCCCACCCACCGGAACAAACAGCGCGACAGACCTAGCTCAGGTGCAGGCACTGGCAGACAAGGCAGGCCAGGACGACGTAGGACCGGCCGGGACAGACCAGGACAGCGTCTGGCAGGAGAACACCGTGGACCTGGACCGGCGGACCCGCTCCCAAAAACAGCTCGACGGCATCATCTCCGCCGTTCAAGCCGCGCTCAGCACCAACACCCTGCCCACCACCGGCGGCAACCGACCCCAAATCCTCGCCACCATCAACCACCAGGACCTCTTGCCCGCCCCCGCACCACAGACCGGCATCGGCAACGGCAACACGGTAAACAACCGGGCCGGGTCAACCATCCGCGACGAGACCAGCAACAGGACGGGCACCGGGAACTTTGCGTTCAACGGTCCCGTCGCCGCGGCCACGCTGCGCAAACTCGCCTGCGACGCCGACATCATCCCCGCCGTCCTGGGCACCCACGGCGAAATCCTGGACCTCGGACGCAAAACCAGACTCTTCACCACAGCCCAACGCCTCGCCCTCACCGCCCGCGACCAAGGCTGCGCATTCCCCAACTGCACCATCCCCGCACCCTGGTGCGAAGCCCACCACATCACCTACTGGTCACACCAAGGACCCACCAACACCAATAACGGCGTCCTCCTCTGCTCACACCATCACCACCTCATCCACAAAGAACAATGGACCATCAACATCCACCACAACACCCCATGGTTCACACCCCCACGCCACATCGACCCCACCCAAAAACCCCAACAAAACCACTACTTCAAACCACCACCACCGCCCCATCGGCGGGAGTAGACCAGGATGCCGGGCATCATGGGACTCACCCAAAGCGCTCCCGGCACAAAAGCGGCGCGACTACACACGGCGAATAGCTTCAGGCTTCAAATTTGTGGTGTCTTATCCCGGCCAGGAGCCGACGACTACCGTGCCGTCCAACTCCCCTGATTGAACCGTCCTCGTGGAGAATCCGGCCGCGGCTAGTAGTTCTGCGGTTCGGGCAGCCTGACCGCCGCTGGTCTCTACGATGATGCAGCCACCAGGTTCGAGCCATTCAGGAGCTTCGGACGCAAGACGCCGGTGGAAATCGAGTCCATCCGTTCCCCCGTCCAGTGCCGCGTGCGACTCGTATTCGCGGGCTTCCGGAGGCATGGTGCTGATGGCTTCAGTCGGCACATATGGCGCATTGACCGCGAGTACCCTCACCCTGCCACGTAGGTGCGCAGGGAGTGCGGAGAAGAGGTCGCCCTGATGCACTTGGCCGCCAACCGGGACGATGTTCTTTCGGGCACAGGAAACAGCCGCCGGATCCACGTCCGCAGCATGCAATTCAATCCCGGCCACGCCGAAGGAAGGTTCCGTAACCCCTCCGGAACTGGCACCTACCGCGGCAGCCACGGCCGCCCCCACAGCGCCTGAACCACAGCAAAGGTCTACGACCACAGGCGGCAGGCCGGCGTCGTACCGCCCGCGGGAAGTTCCCGGCGCCAAGGAAGTTTGCAGCGCCGCCACGGCTTCCCGCACCAGGAGGCCGGTCCGCAAACGCGGCACGAAAACGCCGGGATCAACAGCAATACGCAGGCCACAAAACCCGGCCCAGCCCAGAAGGTGCTCCAACGGGATACCGGACATCCTGCGGAGTACGGCGTCGCCACGGTCGGCGGGCGAAGGGAAGGCGGACAGGAGCAACCTTGCTTCGTCCTCGGCAAAAACGCAGCCTGCGGATCGGAGGTTGGCCGCCACATGCTCGAACGCGGCGGCGAACGCCGAATCCGGCGCCACCGCAGTGAAAGGGACGGGGTGACTGGAACGAGCTGGGGCATTGTTGCGAGCCAGGCGGCTGGAAGGGACGGAACCGCTGGTCCGAGCTGGTCCGCTGCTAGGGACTGGGCCACTCGAAGCTACGGGGCCATTGGAAGAAACGGGGGCAGAAAAAGAGGGTGGAACTTCAGGAGCTGGCATACGAACGCCTTCCTCGGGAAACCCGGAGGCGCTCCACAGCGAACTAGGCCCGGCGGTACGGGCTGCAGCAAACGGAGACGCCCCACATATACGGGACTGCTGACACGGCCTTAATGGGACCCACCTCCTTCTGCATTGGCTGGAAAGACCATGCTAACTGACGCGAAACTAAGGCGTATGCGGCCGGAAATTGGCAGGATGGACCTATGACTCCTGCCTCAGAACGCGCAATCATTTGGACCGGAACCTACACGCCCGACGGCGGTGGCCGCGCGGAGGGCATCGGCGCGCTGGCCGCGCACAGCGACGGGACGCTGGAGTGGCTGGGCACGGCGGTGGCGGCAGACTCGCCGTCGTTCCTGGCCGTGCACCCAACGCTCCCCGTGGTTTACGCGGTTGCCGAGCAGCGTCGCAAGGTCCGGGCGTACCGTCGCGTCGGTGATTTTGGCCTGGAAGCGTTTGGTGAAGCCCAGCCCGCGGGCGAGGCCTCCTGCCATGTGGCGGTGGATCCGCAGGGTCGTTTTGCCGTGGCGTGCTGCTGGGGCGACGGCCAAGTGCTGCTCTACGAACTGGATAACGACGGCGGCCTGGCAGGGCGGTTCCCGGCGGCGCCGTCGGCGGATCCGCACCCGGGCGCCAGCGCGGAGGGCCACCGCCAAAGCCGCGCGCATGCAAGCCTGATGCTCGCCGACGGCCGCGTCATGACCACCGATCTGGGCCATGACAAGCTCCGCGTCTGGAACTACGTCCCGGGCCAGGGCCTGGTGGCTGACCACGAGGTAATCCTGCCGGCCGGCTCCGGGCCCCGCCACATGGTGCAGCACCCCACGGGCAGCGTCCTGGTGGTCACCGAATATTCGCTGGAGGTACTGGTGGTGGCAGCGGACGACGGCGGGACGTTCAGTCTTGTGAGTCAGGAACCTGCAACGTCTGGCGGCACCCTTCCGGGCGACTCGGGGGCGGAAATCTGCCTGGGGTCCGGCGGGAACTACGCCTACGTTGGAATCCGGGGATCCAACATCATCGGGGTCCTGGATGTGAGCCCGGACGGGTCCCGCGCAACCCCCAAACGGCATTACGCCAGCGGCGGCGACTGGCCACGGCACCACCTTGTCCGTGGCGACTGGCTATACGTGGCCCACGAACGTTCGGACGAGATCGCCACCTTCCGGCTGGATCCCGCAACCGGCCTGCCGGGGCCACGGGTGCAGCTGCTGGCCGTAGCTTCGCCCGTGGCACTGATCCCGGCGGAGTAGGGCCACTTCGCGACCTGATTGTTGTGCTGGCGCATTCGCATGCAAGCGCTTACACTTGTGAGCTGAGTCACAGGCGCATTTCTGTGTGCCTGTGACATCCATGCACAGACCCTGAGGCAACGTCGCTACCAGGAAGGCCCAGCCATCGTGTCATCCCGCACCCCCAAAAGATCCCCGATCCGCACCGCTTCCCGAACAACAGCCACCGGCTTATTAGCCACCATCCTGGCCGCCGCCGTGGCCGCGTCCACTGCAGTACTTCCCGCCCAGGCCGCGCCCGGCCCCAAAAGTCCGGAGTCGGCGTCGGGCCTTCATTCCCTGCGCGCACCGGTCACGGACGAGAACTTCTACTTTGTGATGGCGGACCGCTTCAGCAACGGCGACGCAGCCAATGACGACGGCGGCCTGGGCCCGGACCCCATGGTGTCCGGCTTCGACCCCACCCGGAAGGGCTTCTACAACGGCGGTGACCTCGCCGGCCTGCTGGACAAGATCGACTACATCCAGGGCCTGGGGACCACGTCCATCTGGCTGACCCCCAGCTTCAAGAACAAGGCGGTGCAGCCGGAGGACAACTCGGCCGGCTACCACGGCTACTGGATCACCGACTTCACCCAGATCGATCCCCACCTGGGCACCAATGACGAACTCAAGGCGCTGATCAACGAAGCCCACGCGCGTGGCATGAAGGTGTACTTCGACATCATCACCAACCACACGGCAGACGTGATCGGTTACGAGGAAGGTGCCCGGAAGGCCTACGTCTCCAAGGATGAGGCCCCGTACAAAACGGCGGACGGCGTGGTGTTCGACGATCGCGACTACGCAGGATCGGCCGGCTTCCCGGCCCTGGATCCGGCAACCAGCTTCCCCTACACACCCGTCCTGGACCCGGCCGAAGAGGACCTCAAGGTTCCCGGCTGGCTGAACGATCCCACGCTCTACCACAACCGCGGCGACACCACCTTTGTGGGCGAGGACGCCTATTACGGCGACTTCTTCGGCCTGGATGACCTCTTCACCGAACACCCCACGGTGGTGCAGGGCATGAAGGACATCTACAAGACGTGGATCGGCGACTTCGGCGTGGACGGCTTCCGGATCGACACCATGAAGCACGTCAACAACGAGTTCTGGCAGGACTTCGGCCCGGACGTCCTCAACTACGCCCACGAGCAGGGCAAGGACGAGTTCTTTATGTTCGGCGAGGTCTTCGACACCACCCAGAGCTTTACGTCGCAGTTCACCACCCGCAGCAAGATGCAGGCCGTGCTCGATTTCCCCTTCCAGGAAGCAGCCCGCAGTTTCGCGTCCAAGAGCCAGGACACCCGCGCACTGGAAACGTTCTTCGCCGGTGACGACTGGTACACGGACGCCGATTCGAACGTCTACCAGCTCCCCACGTTCCTGGGTAACCACGACATGGGCAGGATTGGCAGCTTCATCGCCGCAGACAATCCCGGCTCAACCGACGCCGAGCAGGTGGCCCGGGACCAGCTGGCCCACGAGCTGATGTACTTCTCGCGCGGCAACCCCGTGATCTACTACGGCGACGAGCAGGGCTTCACCGGCCCCGGCGGTGACCAGGATGCCCGGCAGACATTGTTCGCCAGCCAGGTTCCGGAGTACCTCGATGACAACCTCATCGGCACCGATGCCACGCACGCCACCGACAACTTCAACCAGGACCACCCGCTGTACGCCAAGATCAGCGAACTCGCCGCCCTCACCAAGGAGCACCCGGCCCTGCGCGACGGCGCCCACCAGCACCGCCACGCCTCCGACGGCCCGGGCATCTACGCCTTCTCCCGCACGGATGCCCAGGACCAGCGCGAGTACGTGGTGGCACTGAACAACAGCGAAGAACCACAGACCGCAGAGGTTCCTACGTACATTGCCAAGCGCAACTACACGTTGATCTACGGTGATCCCGCGGCATCCGCAGTGGAGGCCAAAACGTCCGACGCCGGCAACCTCACCGTCACGGTTCCGCCGTTGTCCGCCGTGGTGTACCAGTCCTCCGGCCGCATCCCGGCGTCCAAGGCGGCGCCCGCCGTCGAACTCCAGGACCCTGCCCCGGCCGCCGGTGATAACGGACGCCTCCAGGTGACGGCCGACGTCGACGGTGCTTCGTTCTACGAGGTCACCTTCGAAGCCAGGGCAGCAGGCGGCGGCTGGGAACCGATCGGCACCGACGACACCGCTCCGTACCAGGTGTTCCACGATGTAGCCGCGCTGGATGCCGGCACCGCCGTCGAGTACCGCGCCACAGTCCTGGACAACCGTGGCCACACTTCCGTCAGCCAGGTCCGCAGCGGAGTTGTGCCGGCAACGGTCCTGACCATGCAGACGCCTGAAGAGGGCAGCAGCGTGGACGGATCAGTCACGGTCAGCGCCACGGCAGACCCCGAAAAGGCCAGCCACGTGGTGTCCTTCGAGCGCAGCGTCTCCGGAGGCGAATGGACGCCGATCGGCTCCGACGATTCCTCGCCCGTGTACTCGGTGACCGATGACGTCGCCGCCCTGGCCCTTGAGGACGGGACGCAGATCCAGTACCGCGCGCTGATGAGCGGGCCCGGTTTCAACGTGGCCAGCGAACCGCGCACCGTAGTGGTGGGCGAGGCGCCGCAGCCGGATTCGGTCACGGTGGCGGGCGACCTGAACGCACTGATGGGTTGTGGCGCGTGGGATCCCGCGTGCCCGCAGGCCATGATGGTGCTGGACCCGGCGGACAAGATCTGGCGGCTCACCGTTGACCTGCCCGCCGGCCAGTACCAGTTCAAGGCCGCCCTGAACGGCGGCTGGGACGAGAACTACGGCGCGGGCGGCGACTTCAACGGCGCCAACATCGTCCTGGACCACCCTGGCGGACCCGTCACGTTCCGGTACGACAACAGCACCCACCTGCTCAGCACCGTCTACGCATCCCAGCAGCCGCAAAGCGTCACCGTGGCGGGCAGCCTGAACTCGGAGATGGGCTGCGCCGGCGACTGGATGCCGGACTGCACCCAGGCGTTTATGACCCTGGACCAGACTGACCTGGTGTGGAAGAAGACGGTTGACCTGCCGGCGGGCTCCTACGAGTTCAAGGCGGCGCTGAACGGCTCCTGGACCGAGAACTACGGTGCGGGCGGGGTCTCCAACGGCGGCAACATCACGTTGGCGCACGACGGCGGACCTGTCACCTTCCGGTACGACCACTTCACTCACCTGATCACGGCGGGCTGACCGGCCGGGAAGACGGGCAGTTTTTAGGGTTCCTTCTCCTTAAGGTTCCGGGTCCTTGTGCTGCAGCTCATCCAGTTCCAACTGCTTGAGCTGCAGCACAAGCCAGGGACTGAACGCCCACGGGGCGGCCGCTGCCGCCGTCGCGAGTCCTGAAACCGGCACCCACTGGAAGTCGCACACTTCGGACTCCCTGGGGATCACGCCGTCGGACGTTGTGGCTGTGTAGACGGGGCAGACCTCGTTCTCCACGATCCCGCCAGCGTCCACGGCACGGTACCGGAAATCTGGCAGCCGGAGCTCCACCCCGGAAATTTCGATGCCCAGTTCCCACCGGGCCCGGCGCCGGAGCGCCTCAACCACGTCCTCCCCCGGTGCAGGGTGTCCGCAGAAGGAGTTGGTCCAGACTCCGGGCCAAGCGATTTTGGACAGCGCGCGCCGGGTAACCAGCACCCGGCCCTGACTATCGAAGACGTAACAGGAAAACGCCAGGTGCAACGGGGTGTCCAGGTGATGGACCTCGTGCTTTGGTGCGGTCCCGCACGGCTGGCCGTTCGGATCCAGGAGGACCACCAGCTCTACATCTGACATAACCAATCCACTTCCACCCATGCAAAAGCCGGGCCCTCACCAGGACACTTCCTGGGAACAGCCCGGCTTTTGCGTACTGTGTGAGCCTGTCAGCCTAGTAGCGGACTGCCCGCAGGTAGTTGCAGCCTACCTCCGCCGTCTGCAGCGGGGTGACGTCAGGCTGGTCGTTCTCCACGATGTACTCCTTCGGGGTGTGCGCCGCGAAGATGCGGGAGAAGTCGATGGTGCCGGTTCCAAGGTCAGCGAAGCCACCTGCGGCGTCGCGGTCCTTGACGTGGTACTGCAGGGTCTGCTGGGGAGCCTGCGCAATGGTGTCGATGGCGAACTGGATGGGATCAGCCGCACCTACGCCCACACCACCGGTAACTGCCCAGTAGAGGTCAACCTCGAGGTGGACCAGCTTGGGATCAAGCCGGCTGGTGAAGATGTCCCACGGGGTGAGCCCGCCGCCAAGGTCAGTAGTGAACTCGTGGGCGTGGTTGTGGTACCCGTACTTCAGCCCGGATTCGCGGGCAGCAGCGGCCTCTACGTTCATCTGGTCAGCCCACCGGCGCCAGTCATCCGCGGAGCTGGAGACGAGGTACGGCACGTTGATGTGGGTTTGGCCGAGCGTGACGGCGTTGGCCAGCTTGGTCTCCAGTGCGGCCGGAGTGGAGCTGATTCCGTCGTGGCTGGAGGAGGGCGTGATGCCGAGCGAATCAAGCGTGGCGCGCATCGACTCCGCGGTGCGTCCGTACAGGCCGGCAAGCTCAACCTTTGTGTAGCCATAGCCGGCGAGGCTGGCCAGCGTGGCATCGATGCCTTCATTACGCATGATGGAGCGAAGTGTGTAGAGCTGGATGCTGATGAGTCCCGGGGCTACGCGGCGGCAGTCAACAGTCTCACCGGAGGATGCTGGAGCCGCAAAAGCTGCCGCTCCACCAAGGCCGGCGAGGCCTACGCCCACGCCTGCTGCCATGGCTCCCCTCAGGAAGTTGCGGCGATCGACCCCCTTCTCCTCCAATGAACGACGAAGGGCACCTGGGGCATTAAATCCGAAGCACATGATGTTGCCTTTCCTGGCAGTGGATGCGTGCCATCACCGACTTTGGTGGTGGATGCATACGAAGCTGCAACGCAGCGGGATGTACGGGCCTTTGCGGCAGTCAGACCACGGCCGAGCGGCATCGCTGCCCACGGTTGGTTGCTTCACACGCAGCCTCTTCACTGCGCGCTCCGCGCCCCACCGTTGCCGTCGATCAAGAACTGCGCAATGGGGGCAGGAATCCATGGTGCAGGTCTGATGCACGCTTTCGCTGACATGAATTCCCTGGTTCCACGCGCCTTTCTCACACCTGAAACCCAGACCGAAAGCGTTTGCCTTCAGTCTGGCCAGCCGCCGATGGCACCTTCCGAACTGGTGTGCCGCCGTCGACCGGCTTTCTATTTTGAGACTAATCCGGGCTTTTGTTGCCTGTCAAGCAAAAGTCGTCGGCAAGTTACAAAAGGCTGATAGGCCCTAGCCGACAGCGCCCGAGAGGCCCATGACCATGGCATCGATGCGCTGGGGCGACATGGCGTGGTGGATGGCCAGCATGCTGGCGCCCAGCACACCGGCATCCAGGCCTGAGCTGGACTGGACGATCTGCAGGTGCTGGGTGGCCAGCGGAATGGTGCGCGAGTACACAACTTCGCGGATGCCGGCGATGAAGTGCTCGCCCGTCAAAGCCATGGAGCCGCCGATGACGATCACGGACGGGTTGATCAGGCTGACGCACGCGGACAGCACCTCACCCACGTCCCGTCCGGCTTGGCGTACTGCGTGAACGGCCTCGGTGCTGCCGGCACCAACCAGCCGCACCACGTCTTCACTCGTGTTCGCTTCCAGGCCCAGGGCCCGCAGCTTGGACGCCACCGCCGGGCCGGAAGCCACCGCCTCAAGGCAATCCTTGTTGCCGCAATGGCACGGAACCCCGCCGCCGTTGTGCACCCGGATGTGCCCGATATCGCCGGCAACGCCGTCAGCGCCGCGCTGCAGCATGCCGCTGGAGACGATGCCCGAGCCAATGCCGGTTGCCACCTTCACGAAGATCAGATCGTCCACGTTGGGCCAGGCAACATTGCGTTCGCCCAGGGCCATGATGTTGACGTCGTTGTCCACGAGTACCGGGACGTGGAAGTGCTCCTGGAGGTAGCCCGGGACGTCAAAACCGTTCCAGCCCGGCATGATGGGCGGGTTGATGGGCCGGCCGGTCCTGTGTTCCACCGGGCCGGGCAGGCCGATGCCGATGGCCAGGAGGTCCGTCATGGCCCGGCCCGAATCCTTGAGGAGTTCCGTGGCCATCTCCACCACAGCCTGCAGGACCACGTCCGGCCCCTGGGTCACTTCGATGGTGCGCCCGGCCTCGCGCAGGCGGTGGCCCGTCAGGTCTGTCACAGCGACGCGCAAGTGGGACGCCCCGATGTCAGCGCCCAGCACAACCTTGCTGCCGGCCTTGAGCGCGATGCGGGAGGAGGGCCGGCCGCCGGTGGAGACGGCATCGTCAACGAATCCCACCAGCCCCAGTTCCATCAGCGCCTCAATGCGCAGGGTAATGGTGGACCGGGCCAGGCCCATCTGCTCCGCCAGCTCTGTACGCGTGCGGGGCCGCCCGTCCCGGAGGATTTGGAACAACTCGCTCGCTCCGGAGGTACCCAAACCATTAAAGCTACTTATGTCACTCATCGACTAATTACAGCACACCTTTCGACGAAACGCTCGGTCACAGGCTTGCGCATCAACGGGTGCCATGTTTGGGCCCACGTGGCGCCGGATCCGGGCCTAGAGCCGCCGGCGGTGCGGGCAATCCGCATAAGCGCGGGATGAATCGCTCTAACACACCAACTTCAGCACGTCCATATATCGACAGTCGAAATACATTCGTTGTTTGTCGTCATTACTCGTGCTACGTTCAGGTGTGATCGGCGTCTCGCGCTACAGCAACCGTTTTCCGACGGCCAAGGCAGCGACCCGGCCACACGCATCATCACTTCAAGGAGGAAGCTTTGATCAAGGACACCCGGGCACATTCGACCCCGCAGGCCTTCGGCAGGACGGGCATTTGGCTCATCGGAGCACGCGGGTCCGTGGCAACCACCGCCGCGGTAGGCCTGGCCGCCATTTCAGGCGGACTGGCCAGCTCCACCGGATGCGTCACGGAGCAGGAGTCCTTCACCGGCGTCGAACTCCCCCGCTTCACTGACCTGGTGCTGGGCGGCCACGACATCAGCAACGTCTGCATGGCCAAGCGGGCCGAAGCGCTGGTTGAATCCGGCATGCTGCCGCTGCACCTGGTCGAATCCGTGCGCGCCCAACTGGTGGAGGCAGACGGCCGCGTGCGCCCCGGCTACGATCCCGCCCAGGAATCCCAGTCGCAGGCGGCCGTGGCGCGCAGGCTGGCCCAGGACATCACCGACTTCAAGGAGTCCAACTGCCTGGACCGCGTCATCGTCCTGGATGTGGCTTCCACCGAACCTCCGGTCCAGGCTCTCCCGGAATACTCCAACGTGGACCTGCTCCTCGCGGCACTCGAGGACCCGGAACGCGCCATCCTCCCGCCCAGCTCCGTGGGCGCCTATGCGGCCGTCCTGGCGGGCTCGCCATATGTGTGCTTCACGCCTTCCACGGCCCTGAACCTCCCGGCGCTGCGCGAACTCGCAGCCCAGGCCGGGATTCCTACAGCCGGGCAGGACGGAAAAACCGGCCAGACCTGGCTCCGGTCCGTGTTGGCCCCCGCCTTCGCCGCCCGCGGGCTCCGGGTCCTGTCGTGGGCAGGAACCAACCTGCTGGGCGGCGGCGATGGCGCAACGCTCGCGGATCCGCAGGCTGTGGCCGGGAAGCTGCAGTCGAAGAACCGCGGGCTCCAGGAGCTGACCGGGGGCGCCGTCACCCCGCTGCACATCGACAACGTCCAGGACCTCGGCGAGACCAAGGTGGCCTGGGACCACATCAACGTGGAGGGTTTCCTGGGCTCGCGCCTCACCCTGCAGACCACCTGGAGTGCCTACGACTCCATGCTGGCCGCACCCATGGTGCTGGACCTGGCCCGGCTGATGGCCCTGGCCCACGCGGCAGGCGAAGAAGGCCACCTGGGCGCGCTGGGATTCTTCTTCAAGGACCCCTGGGGCAGCGACGAGCACTCCTTCGCCGGCCAGACCCGGAACCTCGTGGAATGGGCCCAGGCGGCAACCTCCAGGATCACCGCCGGAGGCCTGGATCAGCAGTGAGCCGTACTACCAGCTACCTTGAGCTCGTCCGCGCGCCGGCTGTGCTGACCGTCCTCGGCGACACGCTGGCGGGCGGTTCCGCCGCCGGGCATTCGCTCGGCGGCCGCCGGATGGCCTTGCCCCTGGCCAGCGCCTGCCTGTACGCGGGCGGCATGGCGCTGAACGATTACGCGGACCGTGACGTCGATTCCCGCGAGCGCCCCGAACGGCCCATTCCGTCCGGGAGGATCAGCCCGCGCAACGCACTCACCGCCGCGTCCGTATTAACGGTGGCGGGTCTTGGTCTCAGCGCCGCGGGCGGCGGGAGGCCCGCACTGGCCGTGGGACTTCCGCTGGCGGCGGCCATCTGGAGCTATGACCTCCTGGCCAAAAACCACGCAATCTCCGGCCCGCTCACCATGGGCGCCTGCCGGGCACTGGACGTCCTGATGGGCGCCGGGTCCGGCAACCTTCGCCCCGCCCTGGGCACCGCAGGCATCATGGGCGGGCACACCGTGGCCGTGACCCTCCTGTCGCGCGGGGAAGTTAACGGAACCACGACGACGACGACGGCCGGCACTGTTGCTGCAGGAACCGCCGTGCTGGCCGGCGCCGTTGTGGCCGGCTCCGGGATTATCGGCGGAACCGGTTCCGCGGGCAGGGGCCAAACGGAGTTCGCGGGCGTCCCGTTGGCCGGTTCCGCCGGTGCGCGCCTGCAGGTCCTTGCCGTGCTGGCAGCGACTGCCGCCTACGCCATCAGGTGCGCCCCGGCCCAGGTGAAGGCGGCCCGCCAGCCGGTGGCGAAAAACGCGCTCGACGCCACGAAGGCAGGCATCCGGGCCATGGTCCCCCTGCAGGCGGCGCTCACGCTGCGCCAGGGCAACCTGGCCGCGGCCACCGTGCTGGCGTCGGTGGACCTGGCCGGCAAGCTCCTGCGTTCCCGTCCCAAGAGTTCAAGGATCAGCGAGTCATGACACCAGCTCCATCGCCGGAAGGCATGCCGTTCAGCCTGGGCTACGGCACCAACGGTTTCACCGACCACCCACTGCCCGTGGCCCTGGAACTGATGGCCGAGCAGGGCTACAACGCCGTGGCACTGACCCTGGGCCACCCGCACCTGGATCCGTTTGCCGAGGACCTTGACCAACAGCTTCGGTCCCTCCGCGCCCGGCTGGATGAACTTGGCTTCCGGGTGGTCATTGAAACGGGCACCCGCTTCCTGCTGGATCCCCGCCGCAAGCACAGCCCCGCGCTGGTTGATGAAGAGGCAGCCGTCCGTGTGGCCTTCCTGCAACGGGCCGTGGACATCGCGGCCGCCCTGGATGCGGAGTGCGTCTCCTTCTTCTCCGGGAACCTGCCGGAGGGCACGGACCCTGAAACGGGATGGCACCGGCTCACCTCGCGGGTTGCGGAGCTGGTTGGCTACGCCCGCTCCCGGAACGTCACGCTGTCCGTGGAGCCTGAGCCGGGCATGCTGGTTGAGACGGTGGCGGATGTGCTCCGGCTTCGGGCGGAACTGGGCGAGCCGGAGAACCTGCGGGTCACGGCGGATATTGGCCACTGCGTGGTGGTGGAACCGGGCGGCGTGCGCGGTGCGCTGCTGGAGGCGGGGCCCCTGCTGGCCAACGTCCAGCTCGATGACATGCTCCCCCACGCCCACGAACACCTGCCGTTCGGCGACGGGATTGTCGATGTGCCGCTTGCCCTGGCCACCCTGGCCGAGCTGGGCTACCGGGGTGTTGCCGCCGTCGAGCTTCCCCGGCATTCCTATGACGCCCCGGGTCTGGCCGCGCGCAGCATGGCCGCCCTTCGCCGCGGCTGGGAACAATCGGCACCCTTGCGGGAATCCAGCAGCTGGCTGCGGGAAAGTTCGACGGCGGTCGCGGCCGATCCCGCCAGCCTCGCCACTGTCTTCGCTACAGCGGGCAGGCGTGTGGGTCGGGGACCGCTCCGTCCTGACGTTGACCCGTCCGGCGTCCTGTTCGGAACCGTCAGCGACCACGCCCGCGGCCAGCTGGTGGGCCGGTTGCCGGAATGCCTGGCCCCGGAGGAACTGGCCGAAGCCCTGTTGAACCTTTACAACGGCGGGGACTCCGCCGAACGCCGCGGCGTGCTGCGGGGATTGGGAACCCTGGCGGCCAACGCGCCCGGGTTGCCTGCCGCCGTCGTGGGTGTTGGGCTCGGCCTCACCAAGGAAGCCCTGCGGACCAACGAAAGCGGCGTGGTGGCTGCGGCCATGGGTCCGTTCGCCGCCGCCCACCTGGACCAGCACAACTGGCGCCATGCAGTGCTGAAGCTGGTGTTCATGGGGATCAGCCTGGATGCGGTCACGGACCTCAGCGAGCGGGCCGATGATGAGCTGGCCCGGATGGCCGGTGACTTCGCAGCCGAACGCACTGCGGCAGGCCGCCCGGTTCCCGATGACGTCCACAGGCTCCAACCCGCCTCCGCACACTCCACCACGTCCTAGATTTCCACTCTGTATTAAGGGAAGGCCCCATGCGCATTTTCGATCCGCACATCCACATGACCAGCCGCACCACCAACGACTACGAGGCCATGTATGCCAGCGGTGTGCGCGCCCTGGTTGAGCCGTCCTTCTGGCTGGGGCAGCCGCGCACCAACGTGGGCTCCTTCATTGACTACTTCGACGCGCTGCTGGGCTGGGAACGGTTCCGCGCGGCCCAGTTCGGCATCCGGCACCACGCCACGATCGCCCTCAACCCCAAGGAAGCGAACGATCCCCGCTGCATCCCGGTGCTGGAGGAGATTCCGCGGTACCTGGTGAAGGAGGGCGTGGTGGCCGTGGGCGAGATCGGCTACGACTCCATGACCCCGGCCGAGGACCAGGCCTTCAGCAGGCAGCTGGAACTTGCGCGGGAGTATGAGCTGCCCGCCATGGTCCACACCCCCCACCGGGAGAAGCTGGCCGGCACCCGCAGGACGCTGGACGTCGTCAGGGAGTCCGGGATTGCGCCCGGCATGGTGGTGGTTGACCACCTCAACGAGACGAATGTGGAGATGGTCAAGGACGCCGGCGCCTGGATGGGCTTCTCCATCTACCCGGACACCAAAATGGATGAGCAGCGTATGGTGGCCATCCTCCGCCGCTACGGAACCGAGCGGGTGCTGGTGAACTCCGCCGCCGATTGGGGCAGGTCAGATCCGCTGAAAACCTCCAGCACGGCCTGCGCCATGCTGGACGCCGGCTTCACCGCTGACGACGTCGACCAGGTGCTCTGGCGGAACCCGGTGGAGTTCTACGGCCAAAGCGGCCAGCTCATCCTGGACCCGGTTCCCGGTTTTGACGCCGGTGAGCTGCCCGATTCGGCGGCCGGCTTCGAAGGCAACTCGGTCCTGCGGGGTGCGAGGGTCTGATGCTCCTTTCCTACTGCACTAACGTCCACCCTGCAGAAGATTTCGACGGCGTCATCCGCCAGCTGCGCGAGTACGCCGGCCCCATCCGGCGTACTGCCGCCCGGGACATCCTGGGCGTGGGCTTGTGGCTGCCGGCGAACCTTGCCCGCCAGCTGGCCGGCAACGCTGAAGACCGGCAGGCCCTCCGCGAGGTCCTGGACGAGGAAGGGCTGCAGCTGCACACCATCAACGCCTTCCCCTACGGCGGCTTCCACAACGAGGTGGTCAAGCTGGAGGTGTACAAGCCCACATGGGCACAACGCGAGCGCCTCGAGTACACCATGGACTGCGCGGAAGTGCTGGCCGCCTTCCTGCCGGAGGGCACCGCAGGCTCCATTTCCACGCTGCCACTGGCCTGGCGGGAACCGTGGAGCCAGCAGGACGACGACGCCGCCACGTCAGCGTTTGCCGAGCTCAGCTCCCGTTTGCGGCAGCTGCGGGAACGGACGGGCAAAACTGTACGCATCGCCGTCGAACCTGAACCGGGGTGTGTGCTGGATACGGTCGCCGACGTCGTCACCTGGCTGGGTGCACGCATCCCCCGGGGCATCGATCCGGAGTTTGTGGGCCTGTGCGTCGACACCTGCCACCTTGCGGTGTCCTTCGCGGACCCGGCAGGCGCTGTCCGGCAGATTGACGCGGCGGGCCTGCGGATCGTGAAGGTGCAGGCCTCGGCGGCGCTGCACGTCACCGACCCTGCCGAGCCGGCTGCCCGCGAGGCCCTGGCCGCCTTCGTTGAACCCCGGTACCTCCACCAGGTGCGGGAATCCCAGGGCGCCGGCGTCATTGCCGCGGACGATCTCTCCGACGCGCTGGCTGATCTGCCCGGGCAGGATCCGTGGCGGGTCCACTTCCACATCCCGCTGCACCACGTTCCCCAGGCACCGCTGGAAACCACCGTGGACGTCCTGCGGCGCACCGTGGCGGAGATCGAGGGGCTGGCCTACGCACCGGAGGTCCACCTGGATATTGAGACCTATACCTGGAGTGTGCTGCCCGGGGCGTCCGTGGGGATTACGGACGGGATTGCCGCAGAGATCGCCTGGGCGGAAGCGAACCTGTTGGGCGCATCAGCCTCTGCAGCGGCTTCGGCATCGGCGCCGGTACCGCCAGCGGTACGGGGCGCATCGTGAAACCCGTGCTCCTGCTGGACGTGGTTGGCCTGACCGCGAAGGCCCTGACCCAGATGCCGCGGCTCCAGCGGCTGGCGTCCCAGGGCTGGTCCTCCGAACTCGCCACTGTGCTTCCGGCGGTCACGTGCTCCGTGCAGGCCACCATGCTGACAGGCCTGGCGCCCGCGCAGCACGGGATCGTGGGCAACGGCTGGTACTTCCGGGAACTGGGCGACATCTTCCTGTGGCGCCAGCACAACAAGCTGGTCTCCGGCGAGAACATCTGGGAAACGGCCCGCCGCCAGCAACCGGGGTACCGGGCCGGCAACATCTGCTGGTGGTACGCCATGGGCATGAGCACGGAAATCACCGTGACGCCACGGCCCATCTACCACGCGGACGGCCGCAAATCACCGGACGCCTACATCCGGCCGCCGGAACTGCACCAGGAGCTGGTGTCCGGCTACGGTGACTTCCCGCTCTTCCAGTACTGGGGCCCGACGGCGGCCATCGCCTCGAGCGAATGGATCGTCAATTCCACCCGCCACGTGATGCGGAACCAGGCGCCGGAGCTGGTGATGGCCTACCTCCCCCACCTGGACTACGACCTCCAGCGGTTCGGGCCGGCTTCGCCGCAGGCTGCCCAGGCGGCAGCCGACCTGGACCGCACCCTGGCGCCGCTGCTGGATGAGGCAGAATCCCTGGGTTACTCCGTTATTGCCGTGGCCGAATACGGGATCGAGGAAGCCCACACGCCGGTGGACATCAACCGCGTCCTCCGGCGGGAGGGCCTCCTGGAGGTCTATGTGCAGGACGGCCGGGAGCAGCTTGATCCCTGGACTTCACGGGCGTTTGCTGTAGCGGATCACCAGGTGGCGCACGTGTACGTGGCCGACCCGTCCGACGTCGAACGCGTGGCGGCGGTTCTTCGCGGCACCCCGGGCGTGGACGAGGTCCTGGACCGGGAAGCGCAGGGACGCTACGGGCTGGACCACGAAAGGTCCGGCGAGCTTGTGGTCACCGCGGAGCCCGGCGCCTGGTTCACCTACTACTTCTGGCTGGACGATGCCCGTGCTCCCGAGTACGCCCGGGGCGTGGACATCCACCGGAAGCCGGGCTACGACCCCGCGGAGCTCTTTTTCAACCCGGCGGACAGGCTGGCAAAGGCCAAGGCCGGGCTGAACCTGGTCAAGAAGAAGCTGGGCCTGCGGTACGCCATGAGCACAGTGCCGCTTGATCCAACGCACGTGCGGGGCACGCATGGCCGGCTGCCGGATTCGGCGGCCGGAACGCCACTGATTATCGGCTCGGACCACCGGGTCCCATCCTCGGTGGAGGCACTGCTTGCCAAGGGCCGCCAGGTGCCTGCTGCGGCCGTGAAGGACCTGGTCCTCCAGACGCAGGGCATAGGAGCCAACGTAGCTTCAAGCCTGCTTTAGAGTTTCATACAACAAATCTTCAAACAGCCCACTAACCCGCTGAGTGGCTATTTCCTGCGCTTTTTCTGCCCGAGTCTGTTGTAGGTGATCCAAATTATTCCGACTTTGTTTTCTGAAACCACTAGCGAAATGACAACTCCTCCATTAGCGTTCACAGGGACCCCAACTGACTCGCAGATAACGCACTCAACCCGCGTTTTCGGTGCGTCAACTGCCAGTCAGATGACTCCGGCTGGCCGGTTCCCCAACCTCGGGTTCCCTCAACGACGAGAAGAAAGTAAACGATGACAGTCAATCGACACGGGATCGCGCAAGCGTCCGGGCATGCAGCAGATGCCATCAGAGTTTCCAAGGGGCGCTCAGCCCGACTGGGCGCAAGCCTGGCAATGGCAGCCCTGATGGCCACCTCCTTCGCCGTCGCACCGGCGCAGGCCCAGCCGGCCGTTGCCGCGGAATCCGCGCCCGCGGACTCCAGCTTCCAGAAGGTCACCCTGAACGACGGCCCCGGCGAGCCTGTAGACCTCGCGGTACTGCCCAACAACAACGTCCTGCACACCACGCGTGGCGGCGAAGTGTGGCTCAACGATGCAACAACCGGGCTCAACACCCTGGCCGCAAAGCTGGATGTGTACCAGCATGACGAGGAAGGCCTGCAGAGCATCGCGCTTGACCCCAAGTTCGGGACCAAGGGCAACAACTGGGTTTACCTTTACTACTCACCGCCACAGAACACTCCCGTGGATGATCCGGCTACCCCCGGCGTGAACGAGGGCGATGCACCCTTCAGCGGAACCGCCGCCGACTTCGAGAAGTTCAAGGGCTCCCTGAAGCTCTCACGCTTCCAGTTCAACGGCTCCACCATTGACCTGGCCACGGAGCAGGAAATCATCGAAGTGCCCGTGGACCGCGGCATCTGCTGCCACGTGGGCGGAGACATCGTCTTCGACGCCGCCGGCAACCTGTACCTCTCCACCGGTGACGACACCAACCCGTTCCAGTCCGGCGGCTACACGCCCATCGACGAGCGGCCCACCAGCAACCCGTCACTGGATGCCCAGCGCACCTCAGCCAACACCAACGACCTCCGCGGCAAGATCCTGCGCATCACGCCCCAGGCCGGCGGCGGCTAC
Source organism: Pseudarthrobacter sp. J47 (assembly GCF_049810315.1). Taxonomy (GTDB): domain Bacteria; phylum Actinomycetota; class Actinomycetes; order Actinomycetales; family Micrococcaceae; genus Arthrobacter. The sequence continues at coordinate 362,397 of NZ_CP187358.1, read as the reverse complement.
ACCATCCCGGCAGGCAACCTGTTCGCAGCCGGCACTCCCCAGACGCGTCCCGAGATCTACGTGATGGGCCTGCGCAACCCGTTCCGCATCGAGCTGAACCGGAACACCGGCGAACTGTTCATGGCCGACTACTCCCCCGACGCACGCACCGCCAGCCCCTCCCGCGGCCCCGTGGGCACGGGCAAGTGGTCTGTTGTCACCGAGCCCTCCAACTTCGGCTGGCCCTACTGCGCCACCGCAGAACTCCCCTACATGGACTACGACTTCGCCACCGGCCTTTCGGGTGCAGCGTTCAACTGCGCAGCTCCCGTGAACGAGTCCCCCAACAACACCGGCCTGCGCGAACTGCCGCCGGTCAGCCAGCCGGACGTCTGGTACAACTTCGGCGCCTCCGCGGAATTCCCTGAGCTGGGCACCGGCGGCGTAGGCCCCATGGCCGGACCCGCGTACGTCTTCGATGAGAAGGCAACCAAGGGGAACGCCCCCGTTGCCTGGCCGTCCTACTACGACGGCAAGTCCTTCTTCTACGAGTGGACCCGCGACTACATCAAGGGCATGACCGTGGAGAACGGTGAGCTCGCCTCGATCGAGCACGTTGTCAGCTCCCTGGTGGTGGACAACCCCATCGACATGGAGTTCGGCCCCAACGGCGCGCTCTACGTCCTCGAATACGGTGACGGCTACTTCGGCGAAAACCCCGATGCCCAGCTTTCCCGCATCGACTACATCGGCGTCAACGGCAACCACAGCCCGGTTGCCAAGGCCTCGGGTACACCAACAGCCGGAGCAGCTCCGCTCACCGTTCAGTTCTCCAGCGCGGGCACCGTTGATCCTGACGGCGACAAGGTCCGCTACGAGTGGGACTTCCAGGGCGACGGCGTGGTTGATTCCGAGGAAGCCAACCCCACCTGGACCTACCCCGAAATCGGAAACTACACGGCCAGCGTCAAGGTCACGGACCTGGGCGGCGTCCACCGCGGCCGCCACTCCTCCGCTGAAGTGGCCGTCGAGGTTGGCAACCAGGCACCGGTTGTTCAGTTCATCAACCCGGTAGCAGGCCAGGACTTCAGGTTCGGCGACACCGTCACCTACGAAGTCCGGGTGACCGATGACCAGCCGGTCAACTGCGCACTGGTTGAGGTGACCTACATCCTGGGCCACCACACGCACGGCCACCCGCAGACCACCACCTCCGGCTGCACGGGCACCATCACCACGTCGGTCCCTGAAGGCCACGATCCCGCCGTCGACGATCTCTCCGCCGTCTTCAGCGCAACGTACACCGATGCCGGCGACGCCGCATCCGCTCCGCTGACCGGAACCGCAGAGGTAGTGCTGATGGCAGCCAGCTGATCTCCAGCTGAAGCCTCCGCCTGAAAAGAAAAAGCGGGCTCCGTTCCGGCCACGAACTGCATCAGTTCAACGCCGGGACGGGGCCCGCTTTCCTGTTGCCCGTACCCTGTTGCACGGACTTTGTTGCCCGTATTTTGGGGCCCGGCGGCCTAGGCCCGCATAAATCCAGCGGGATCCCGCAGGAGCGGCTCAAACGCGAGTTCTGCGGCACCCACCAGGATGGGGTCCTCGCCCAGCGGTGCCAGTTCAATGGCAACACTCTCCCGCGGGCCGCGCCTGCCGGGGGTCCTGACGGCATCGCCCAGGGCCTCGGGCTCGGCGCGCGCAAGGATCCTCAGGAACCCGCCCAACACGATCAGGGAGGGGTTGAGCAGGTTGACCACGCTCCTGAGCCCAATGGCTAAAAGCTGCACCTGCCTGTCAACCAGTTCGCGCAGTTCCGGCGTTGCCGAACCGTCCTGCAGCTTCTTCAGCACGGCTTCCTCGAGGTTCTCAACCTCACCGGCAGGAAGCCCGACGGCGGCAATCAGCGCCTCGCGCGTGACCTCGGCTTCCAGGCACCCTGACGACCCACAAGTGCACTCCGCACCGTCCGACCGCACGTGGGTGTGCCCCAGTTGCCCGGCAAACCCGGTGGCCCCGCGCACCAGGCGGCCGCCGCTGATCACGCCGCCGCCGATTCCGCTGGCACCGCCGTAAAGGTACACAAGGTCCGGTATGTCCCGGCCCGCGCCGAAGGTGGCCTGGGCACGCGCGCCTGCAACGGAGTCGTTCGCTGCTGTGACAGGAAGCTTCAGCGCGTCGCTGAGGAGCGCAGAGAGGGGCTGGTCGCGCCACTCCAGGTGCGGGGCCTCGATGACCGTCCCGTCCAGCGGATCCACCAGCCCGGGGATGGCAAGGCCCACGCCCACGATCCGCTGGTGGGCAGGAAGGGAGGTGCGCATGCCCGCATAAATCGCGGAGACGATATTCACGACTTCCGCGGCAGAGGGCGCACGGACCGTGTGGAAGCGGACGGGATTTACGATGTGCCCGCCCAGGGAGACCAGCGCAACGCTGACCACGTCGATGTCCGGATTGACGGCAAGCGCCAGGGCACCCGGGCCGGGCTGGATCATGATGCTGGGCCGGCCGTGCTGCTGCTCCTGGTCCAGGTCGCTCTCCACCACAAGCCCCAGCTGGACGAGTTCACCCACGAGTGCGGCGATCGTTGACCGGTTCAGCCCGGTGGCCCGGGTGAGCTGCGCACGGGAGACGCCCGCCATGGAGTGCACCAGGCCAAGGACCGTGGAGAGGTTGTGCTGCCGCGTGGAGTCGCGGTTGCTGCCAAGGTTGGTTCCGGAGACCGTGCGCCGAATGCCTTCCACCACGGGTCAGGTCCTTCCTGGTAGAGCGCGCCGGTGCCGGATTTGTTCCTTCATAGTAACGGCAGAACCGGTGCAATCTCCGTGGCGTGAAGCGAGCCCCCTACGGCGAGCCCAGGTCCTGGATCACGGCGAACAGCATGCGCTCCAGGCTCTGGCGCAGGGACTGTGGGACGCCGTCGGACTCCAGGTGCATCATCGCCAGCTGCGCGTTCTCGGTGGCGAGTTCAATGGCGTAGTTTTTGGCACCGCAGGAGACCAGTTCGGCGCGGATGGATTCGGCGTCCGCTGCGCTCATGTCAGGGGAGCCAAGGAGATCGGCTATCCGGGTCCAGCCCGGGCGCGTGGCCGCGTAGGAGAGCAGGACGGTCCGTTTGCCCTCCCGGAGGTCTCCCCAGCTGGCCTTACCCGTCCGGCTTTCCTTGCCGAAGACGCCCATAACGTCGTCAGCGATCTGGTAGGCGATCCCGGCGTAGCGGCCAAAGGACGTCAGCGCGGTAACTGCCTGTTCGGCCGCCCCGGCCAGTACAGCACCGGCCTGCAACGGAGCTTCGAAGGAGTACACGGAGGTCTTCTGGTGCGCCGTTTTGATGATGTCCTGGAGCGCGGGCATCTGCGGGGCGCGGCTGAACTCGATGTCCAGCACCTCCCCGCCGATGCTCGAGAAGATGGCATCGTCCAGGATATTGTTGAGGCGCTGGCGCACGGCGGCCGGGGATTCGATGGCACCCACCAGGCGGTAGGCGCTGGACAACGCCAGGTCCCCTGCCAGTACCCCGGCGGAGACTCCTGCGTGGTCCGCGGCACGGGCTGGCGCACCCGAACGCACTGCCCGGCTCCGGTAATGGCCTGACACGTTGGGTATGCCGCGCCGCATGAAGTCGCGGTCAATAACGTCGTCGTGGATCAGCAGCGCCGTGTGCAGGAGTTCATACGAGGCCGCGAGCTGCACAGCGCTGGTGAAATCCGTGCCGCCCAACCCGCGGTAGGCCAGCATGACCAGCCGCGGGCGGGACCGTTTCCCGCCCGCGGCTGCCCGTTCCAGTGCTTCCCAGAGGCCCAGGTAGCCGGCATTCACGGCGACGGCCCGCAGCTTCGACTCGCTGAAGAACCGCTGGAGCTCATCCTCCACCAGCCCGACGTCCGCCTTGCCGTTGAGCGCCTGGTCAATGTTCAGGGAGTTCACTGGGCCGCCTTCGCTGCGTCGTCCTGGTTTGGGGTGGGCCGGTGCTTTATCTGTCCGGGCCGGTGGCGCTAGCTTTTGCCGCGGTGTGAGCTGCGGGAAGCGAAGCGCTGCTGCAGCATCACGGCGACGACCAGGATCAGGCCCTTGGCGAGCGCCTGAACCGAGGTGTCCAGGTTGTTCTGCGTGAAGACGTTGGTCAGGGTGGCGAACAGCAGCACACCAAGGACGGTGCCCATGATGGTGCCGCGCCCGCCGATCAGCAGGGTGCCACCCACAACGACGGCGGCAATCGCGTCGAGTTCGTAGTAGAGGCCGTGCGTTGACGTTCCGGCGGTGGTGCGGCCCATCATCATCAGGCCCGCAATGCCAACCGTGAGTCCGGCCAGCGCGTACAGGTAGACCATGTGGCGCTTGACCTTGATGCCGGCAAGCCTGGAAGCTTCCAGGTTGCCGCCGATCGCGATGGTGCGGCGGCCAAACGTGGTGCGGTTCAGCAGGAACCACCCGGCCACCGCAACGATGACGAAGATCCAGATGAGGATGGGAATGCCCAGCAGATCCGAACGCATCACGCGCAGGAAGTCGCGGTTGGAAATGATCTGGGTGCTGCGGCCCGAGATGAGTTCCGCCAGGCCGCGGGCGGCCACCATCATGGCCAGGGTAGCGATGAACGCCACCACCTTGCCGTAGGCGATCACCACGCCGTTGATCAGGCCGGCCCCGGCGCCAACAGCCAATGCAATCACAACCAGCAGGAGCCACGAGGACTGCGTGGCCGCCAGCTGAACGCTGGCGAGGCTGGCAATCACCGTGGTCAGGCCCATCACGGAACCAACGGAGAGATCGATGCCGCCTGCCGTGATGACAAAGGTGACGCCGATGCTGATCACGCCGATGATCGAGGCGAGCCGGAGGATCGTCAGCATGTTCTCGAAGTTCATAAAGCGGTCACCGCCGGTGACCGCACCCACCACGATCAGCAGGGCAAGCGCAATGACCAGGCCCAGGCTGCGTCCGGCGGAACCCTTCAGGAAGTCCTGGAACGGATTGGTCTTTGTGGTGGTGTGCCCGGCCGGCGTATTAACGGGCGGTTCAGCCACCTTGGTGTTCTGCTCGCTCACGCGGCACTTCCCTTCATAACGAGGTCGAGCACTCCGTGCTCGGTTATATCGCTTGCTTTGGTTTGGGTGAGGACCTGGCCGTCATTGATGACGAGTACTTCGTCAGCAAGGCCCAGGACCTCTTCGATTTCGCTGGAGACGACGATGATCGCCGTTCCGGCGGCCGCGAGTTTGCGGATCAGGGCGTAGATTTCCGCCCGCGCGCCCACGTCCACGCCGCGGGTGGGTTCATCCAGCAGCAGCACGGGTGTTCCGTGGACCAGCCACCGCGCCAGGAGGATCTTTTGTTGATTTCCACCGGAAAGGGTGCGGGCGGGCCGGTCCGGATCGGCCGGCCGCAGCTCCAGCGCCACGATCTGCTCGCGGGAGGCCTTCCGCTCGGCCGACTCGTTCAACACACCTGCCTTGGCAAAGCGCTCGAACGTGGCCAGCGTGACGTTCTTATAGATGGGCTCGTCCAGGATGAGCCCCTGGCTCTTGCGCTCTTCCGGCGAAAGCCCGATTCCCGCGTTCACCGCAGCAGTGACCGAGCCAGGCCGGAGGACCTTGCCCTTGACGGAGACCTTTCCAGACGACGCCTTGCGCGCACCGTAGATGGTCTCCAGGATCTCTGAGCGTTTGGAGCCCACCAGCCCGGCGAACCCAATGATCTCGCCGGCGCGGACCGTGAAGCTGACCTTGTTGAACTCCCCTGCGACTTCCAGGTCCTGGACATCGAGCACCACAGGTGCGTCAGCCGGGACCGGAACGCGCGGCGGGAAGACGTTCTCGACGTCGCGCCCTGTCATCAAACGGATGAGCTCCGCCTTCGGGGTGTCAGTGACATTGAGGCCGTTCGCAGTGCTGCGGCCGTCCTTGATCACAGAGATCCTGTCCCCGATCTGGCGGATCTCTTCAAGCCGGTGGGAGATATAGACGACGGCGATGCCCTGGGCGGTGAGTTCGCGTACCACCCGGAACAGGTTGGCCACTTCGCCGGAGTCCAGGATGGCGCTGGGCTCATCCATGATGATCATCTTGGTGTCCCGGGACAGTGCACGGGCCATGCTGACGATCTGTTTATTGGCGGCGGACAGCGTTCCGACTTCACGCGAGGGCGAAAGGTTGCCGTGGCCCAGCCGCTTCAGGAGCGTGCGGGCGATCGCGTTGGCCTTCTTTACGTGGAGTACACCGCCGGTGGCCCGTTCGTGGCCGAGGAAGATGTTCTCCGCGATGGAGAGCCCGTCCACGACGTCGAGTTCCTGGTACATGGTGGCGATGCCGAGGTCCAGTGCGGCGGTGGGGCCGGGGATGCTGATCTCCTCGCCCTCCCAGCGGATGACGCCGCCGTCAGGCCGGTGGACGCCGGAAAGGGTCTTGATGAGGGTGGATTTCCCGGCTCCGTTCTGGCCCATAACGCAGTGGACTTCCCCGGGAAGAACCTGCAGATCGACGCCTTTGAGCGCCTGGACACCAGCGAAATGCTTGGTAAGTCCCGTGACTTCTAGCAACGGCCGTGGCTGATCTTCTTCGAACATGCGACGAACCTAACACATTATGTCGGCGATCGGTATAAAGTCGTCGATTTCTCTTGATCTTCTGTTATTGTGATTGCAGTCACGCAGAGTAGCGGGCATGAAAAGAGCATGCTGCACCAGGCGAAGACGCACTTTAACTCATTGAGGAGATAGACATGCTTGCAGTTCGCACGGGCCGGAAGATGCTCGTCACCACCGCTGCCTTTCTTGCTGTCGGCGCCCTTGTTGCCGGGTGTACAGAAGGCGGCAGCGACACCAACGTCCAGCCCACCAACGCATCGGTTGAAGGCAACCAGGCCGAGGGTGACACCGTAGTCATCGGCTTCTCGGGCCCCGCCGCAGACCACGGCTGGCTCGGCGCCATCAACTCGGCAGCCATTGCCGAGGCCAAGAAGTACGGGGACATCGACCTCCGCGTTGCCGAGGGCACCAACGATGCCAACCTGCAGATCAGCCAGGTGGAGCAGTTCATCAACGACAAGGTGGACGCGATTGTCCTCCTGCCCACCGATGGCGCCGCCCTCACCCCCGTGGCCACCCAGGCCATGGAAGCCGGCATTCCCGTCATCAACGTTGACCGCGAGTTCTCCAGCTCCTTCGCCGCCCGCGCCACCATCCTGGGCGACAACTACGGAATGGGCGTCAGCGCCGGTACCTACATCTGCGAGCAGCTAGGGGACAAGAAGGACGCCGTCGTCGCGGAAATCGCCGGCATCGACTCCCTGCCCCTGACCCAGGACCGCAGCAAGGGCTTCGCTGACGCGCTGGAGTCCTGCGGCCTGGACGTCGACAACCGCGTAGCTGCCGACTTCACCGTCCAGGGCGGCGAGGCGGCAACGTCCCAGCTCCTGTCCGCTGCCCCCAAGATCGACGCCATCTGGAACCACGACGACGACCAGGGCATCGGCGTCCTGGCCGCCATCGGCAACGCGGACCGCAGCGAATTCATCATGGTGGGCGGCGGCGGTTCAGCCAATGCCATGCGTGAGATCCAGTCCGGCGAAAGCGTCCTCAAGGCCACCGTCATCTACCCGGCCACCCAGGCCGCGGACGGCGTCCGGCTGGCCCGCCTGGTAGCCCAGGACAAGGCCCTGAGCGACCTGGTGGAAATCGAGGTTCCCAAGCGGATCGTTCTGAACGCACCGGTAGTCACCGGCGACAACGTTGAGAAGTACCTGCCCACGGCCTTCGAGTCCTAGGACCGCAGCACGGTGGGGCGCCCTGTCACTGGCAGGGCGCCCCACCTTTTCCAACCGTATTTCTACCGCCGCTTTCTACCGCCGCCGGATTTGAGGAAACATGCTTACTGACGTACCACCCCTGAAGGTTGCCCTGATCGGACACGGGTTTATGGGTGCCGCCCATTCCCAGGGATGGCGGGTTGCGCCGCGGTTCCATAACCTTCCCGCCCGGCCTGAGATGACCCTGCTTGTGGGGCGCAATGCGCAGGGCGTGGAGGAATCGGCGCGGCAATGGGGTTGGGAAGAAACAGCAACGGACTGGCGGGAGGCGATCGCCCGGGACGACATCGACGTCATCGACATCGTCACCCCCGGCGGCTCGCACGCGGAGATTGCGATTGCCGCGCTCGAGGCAGGCAAGCATGTCCTCTGCGAGAAACCACTGGCCAATACCCTCGAGGAAGCCGAGGCGATGGCGGCGGCCGCGGACCGGGCCGGCAATAACGTCTTTGCCATGGTCGGCTTCACGTACCGCCGCGTCCCTGCCGCAACGTTCGCGAGGGACCTGGTGCGGGCCGGGGCGATCGGCGACATCCGCCAGGTGCGGGCTGCCTACCTGCAGGACTGGCTGGTGGATGCAGAAGCCCCGCTGACCTGGCGGCTGCAGAAAGAGCACGCCGGATCAGGTGCGCTGGGAGACCTCGGCGCACATGCCGTGGACCTCGCCCAGTTCATCACCGGCCAGAAGATCACCGGCGTCAGCGGCATCCTGAACACCTTCGTCCACGAACGCCCGCTCCTTGGCGCAACGTCAGGGCTCTCCGGCACGGCCGCAGCCGGACGCGGCGACGTCACAGTGGATGACCTGGCCCTGTTCAGCGGCCGTTTCGACGGCGGCGCCGTGGGCTCCTTCGAGGCCACCCGGATGTCCACCGGACGCAAGAACGCCCTGCGTCTTGAGGTGGCCGGCTCCACGGGCGCCATCTCCTTCGACCTGGAGAACATGAATTCCCTGGGTTTCTACGACGCCACGGCCGCCGAAACGCGCCAGGGATTCACCAACATCATGGTCACCGAACCCGCCCACCCCTATATGTCCGCCTGGTGGCCCACCGGGCACATGCTCGGCTACGAACACGGCTTCTCGCACCAGGCCAAGGACTTCGTCGAGGCCATTGCGCAGGGCCGCCAGCCGGAGCCGTCCTTTGCCGACGGCCTGCAGGTGCAGAAGGTCCTCCACTCGGTGGAACAGAGCGCCGCGGCGGACAGCGTCTGGACCAAAACCATCTAGCTCGGGTCAGGTGGCGCGGGGCTTGCGGAGGGAACTTTCGACGGCGGCCAGCAGGCGGTTGAAGCGGGGGTTTTCCGGCAGATCGTCCAGCAGGACCGGTTTGCCGTCCGGGCCGGCCAGCGGGATCTGCCAGTTCGGGTAGAGGGCTTCGGTGGTGCCGGGCTGGTTCTGGACGCGCCGCTCGCCCACGGCATCCACCAGCGCCACGCCCAACAGGACCGACGGCGTCTGGGCCAGGAGCACGTGCAGCGCCTCGATGGTGGCTTCTTCACCGGCCGCCGCCCCGTCAGGAAGCAGGCCCCGGTCCTCGAGCAGGTCCAGCATTTTGGCCATCGTGGCGTTGTGGTCCAGCCGCTCGTCAGCCTCGGAGCGTTCCAGCAGGCCCAGCTGGCTGCGCAGTGCCACGTGGTCTCCGGCGAGATAGCCGGCGGTAGGCGGAAGATCGTGCGTATTCACGCTGGCGAGCGCCTCCACCCGGTACTTTTCGGGCGGCAGGGGAGCATCGGCGTCGTTCTCAAACCACAGGATGGACGTTCCCAGGATCCCGCGGCTGGCAAGGTAATCCTGCACCCACGGTTCGAAGAGGCCCAGGTCCTCGCCGATCACCACGGCACCCGCGCGGTGGGCTTCGAGGGCCAGCACCCCGATCAGGGCGTGGTGGTCGTAGCGGACATAAGCGCCATCGGCCGGTGAATTGCCGGCCGGCACCCACCAGAGCCGGAAAAGGCCCAGGACATGGTCCACCCGGATCCCGCCTGCGTGGCGCAGGACGGTGCCGAGCATGTCGCGGAACGGGCGGTAGCCGGCGTCGGCCAGCCTCTCCGGGTGCCACGGCGGCTGGCCCCAGTCCTGGCCCTGCTGGTTGTACATGTCCGGCGGCGCCCCCACACTGACCCCGGGCGTGAGGACGTTACGGAGGGTCCAGGCGTCGGCGCTGCTGTGGTCCACGCCCACGGCCAGATCATGGACAACACCGAGCCGCATCCCGGACCGTTTGGCCGCCTGCTGCGCTCCCTCCAGCTGCTCGTCGCAGATCCACTGCAGCCACGTATGGAACCCGATGCGTTCCGCCAGCTCTGCCCGCCGGGCCTCCGCGCGCTCCGAGCCAATCGCGGATTTCGGCTTCCGCCAGAAACTGTCCCCGGCCGGAGTGTCCTCGCGGATGGCGGACCACAGGGCAAAGTCGGCCAGTCCCTGGCCGGCCTCCCGGCGGAATGCGTCCAACGCTGCCTGGCGGGCCGGTGAGAGCGGCACCTTGAAGACCTGCGCCAGGGCTTCCAGCTTGGCGGCGTAGGAAGCATTGCGGTCCAGCCTGCGGGCGTCCCCGTTCAGCCGGCTGATGGAAGCCAGGAGCTGGTCCACCTTGGCCCGCTTCCGGGGCTTCAGGTACGCGAACTCCGGGATCGTCTCCACCCGGATGTACAGCGGATTGAAGAACCGCCGGCTGGACGGCGAGTACGGCGATGCCTGCAGCGGCGGAACCGGCTCGGCGGCGTGCAGCGGATTGACCAGGACGTAGTCGGCGCCGCGGCTGCCGCTGATGGCAGCCAGGTCCGCGAGGTCCGCGAAATCGCCAATGCCCCAGGAGCGTTTGGACCGGACCGAGTACAGCTGGGCTGCCAGTCCCCAGCCGCGGCGTTCATGCAGCGGGGCCGCCGTCTCCAGCCGGGCCGGAACCACAATCAACGCGGCCTGCGCGCTGTGGTCGCCCGACTCAGCAATCAGCGTGTGGTAGCCCAACGGCAGGTCTGCCGGCACCGCGAACGTGGCGCGTCCCACGAGGTGACCGTCGACGTCGGCCGGCGGCACCCACACGTCCTGCTGTTCGGCGTCGGACACTTCCCCGTCCTCGCGTTCAATCCTGAGGCGGGCGGGGCTGCCGTGCGGAACGTGGACGGGAACAGTTGCCGCCTCGCCCTCGCTGACCACCACCGTGGGCGGCAGCATCCGGCGCCACGGTGCCAGTTCGGCGTCGCGGAGGGCGGCCTGGATGAGTTCGTCGGTGCCGGCCTCGACGCCCAGCGCTGCGAGTACCTTGACCAGGGTGGCGTCCGCTACCGTTTGGCGGATATCGCCCCAGCCCAGGAAGGACGTGCCCACCCCGTGCGCCGCAGCCAGCTGATGGAGGGGCGTCAGGTCAGCCTCCGCCGCTGCCGCTTGGGCGGCCGGCGCCTCAGTCCGCGCTTCGGGGAAGGTTTCCTGATGGTCTGGGGTGTTCATGGACGTCCGCCTCGTCTGTGATTGGCCAGAACTGATGTTGCTGTCGATTATTGCAGTGCACCCCCGCCGAGCGGCGAGCAGATGACGCTTTGGCTCAACGTAAGCGTCATTATCCCGCCGCTCGCGGAGCCTGCTGACTGTCACAATCCTGCAGCCACCTGCGACGACGGCACTAAGGCGGGAATCCTCCGCACCCCTGCGTCGTTAACCCTGATGAACCACACGTTGAGTGAAGGAACAGAATGAGCAGGAAGTTTGAGTCTGTAGAGGACGACGCCGGCAAGGTCACCCGCTACGTCCGGCACCACAACGGCGGCGGCCTCGTGGCACCGGCCGCCAGCGTCGCCGATTCCGTGCGCATCGGTGCCATGACCTACGTGGAACCCGGCGCCGTGATCGCCGCCGGCACGCGCATTGGCCACGGCAGCTGGATCGACCGCGGCGCCCATATTGGCGGGCATTCGGTGATCGGCGACGCCGTCCACGTGGGCAACGCCGTCACCATCGGCAACCGGGTACGCATCGGCAGCCACGCCAGGATCGGGGCCGGCGCCGTCATTGGCCACGGCGCGAGGGTACACGCGGACGCGATCGTGCCTGACGGCGCCCGGATTATGGCCGAGCCGCCACGCCGCCGCGAACCTGCCGGCAAGCGCCCGTCAACGCGGAAGCAGCACGGCCTGGCGGCGTAGGGCCAGGTGGGTGGCTCCCCAGACTGCCAGCAGCAGGCCCACCAGGAGCAGGCCCGCGTGGCCCAGGTCGATCGAACCCAGCCAGGTGGTGAGCGGGTCTTCCAGCCGGAAGGCCTCGTGAAGCAGCCCGCCCAAGGTGATCACGGCGATGAACAGCGCGGACACGGCGGAAATCCCGGTGACCATGGCGTTGAATCCGAGCTTCCGCAGCGGATCGTCCAGCGCGGATCGGTACATCCGCAGCATCACAATGCCGTTGACCGAATCGCACAGGGTCATCGCCGCCGTGAACGCGAGGGGCAGCGCGAGCAACGCTAGTGGTGACACCCCGGCGAGGGACGCCGCCGTCGTCATCACCAGCAGCCCGATGGTGGTGGCCGTATCGAACCCCAGTCCGAACAGGAAGCCGATCACGTAGATGTTCCGCGGCCGGCGCACGCGGGAGAGCGGCCGGGCCAGCAGGCGGGCCACCAGTCCTTTCGCTTCAAGATCGTCGACGCCGATGCTGCCGCCACCGCGCGCGCTCCGGTACACCCCGGCCGCACGCAGGAACGCCGAACCGTTGTACAGGCCCATCGCCAGCAGGAACAGCCCGGAAACGCCGCTGCCGATCAGCCCCAGCACCAGGTTCCCCGTGGTGCCGTCCTCCATAAACTGCCCCACGGCACCAGCGCCGGCGATCACCAGGACGCCCGCCAGGATCACCACCGAACTGTGCCCCAGGCTGAACGCAAACCCCACACTCACCGGATCCTGCCGCTGCGCCACGAACTTCCGGGTGGAGTTGTCGATCGCGGCCAGGTGGTCCCAGTCGTAACTGTGTTTCACGCCAGCAAGGTACGCGGTGAGCACCAGCCCCAGCGCGATCGGCGTTGCGCTTGGAATCCCGCCGGACATGCCCAGTACAAGGAGCACGACGGCGGCAATATGGAATGCGGCCACGGCGCCGAAGGTGAACAGCAGCCGGGTCCGGAAGGGCAGGTGCTCCCGGCCGCGGTACAGCGAGGCCAGGCCAGTCAATGAGGTGGGTTGGCTCATCAGTACTTCCTCAGGTTCAGTGGCTGCTGCCCGTACCAGCGGTTCCGGAGTAAGGCCGTACATTCGCCGAGCAACCGGTTCAGCCCGCCCGTGCTGTTGGACAATGCCCGGAGCATCAGGCCGGTGGTTCCGGCCACCGTCCGGGTGAGCGAAATGCCCGAGTGGGCAGGATGTCCGGCGGTGAGCTGGTGCAGGTCGTCGGCGAGCGCCTGGTCCACTCTGGGGTCCACCACCAGCAGGGAGCCCAGGTGGCTGAAACCCTCCATAAATCCCATGCCGGTGACATCGTCCGGGGAACCCGGGTTTGGCCGGATCAGTACGTTATCCAGGACCAAAAGTTCCTGCTCCCCCGGCGCGGTTTCCACCCGGACCTCGCTGCGCAGCCGCAGTTCTTCATACCGGAACGCGGCACCTTCGGGCGACCATCCCGGAGTCACCACCTCGGCACTGACCAGGCTCGACGTCGGGTGCACAGTGATGTGCGAGTTCTGCCGGTAGCTGGCCTCCCGGTAAGCAATCAGCTGGTCCGGCAGCAGCTCCAGCCGGGCCTCCTCCCCCAGCCGCACGCTCATCCGCTGCTCAGCGAACGAGCCCGGCGTCCTGTACACCTTGGTGGCCGACTGCGTGGTTAACAGCAGGTCAGCCCCTGCTTCGACCTCAACATCGATGACGTAAAGGTCGGCCCCCAGATAGGCACCGCCAGGGTTGACGACCACGTAGCAAACCTGGCCGGACTCGTCGAGATAATGCGGCCGCAGGACCCGCAACGCCCCCTGATGGAACTGGTGCGTGGCGAAGGACCTGCCGCCGCGCCCGCCGATGCGCAGGGCGAGCTCGCCCCGGGGAGACGCCGGTGATTGAGCCTGTCGAAATCCGACCGCCGGTGATTGAGCCTGTCGAAATCCGACCGCCGGTGATTGAGCCTGTCGAAATCCGGTCTCGACAAGCTCGACCACCGAGGATGGGGGCTCGACCACCGGGGATGGGGTCTCGACAGGCTCGACCACCAACTCCGTGCTCATTGCGCCAGGTCGAGCATCAGGACGTCGCGGCGCACCCACTCGATGACGGCGTCGAGGCCTTCGTCGGTTTTGAGGTTGGTGAAGCAGAACGGCTTGGTGCCCCTGAACTCGCGGGAGTCCCGCTCCATGACCGACAGGTCCGCCCCAACATGCGGCGCGAGGTCGGTTTTGTTGATGATGAACAGGTCCGATTTGATCATGCCCTGGCCGGCCTTGCGCGGGATTTTCTCGCCCTGGGCAACGTCGATGATGTAGATGGAGAAGTCCACCAGTTCGGGGCTGAACGTGGCGGAGAGGTTGTCGCCGCCGGACTCCACGAAGATCACCTGCAGGTCCGGGTGCCGCGCCTTGAGCTCCTCGATCGCTGCCGTGTTCATGGACGTGTCCTCGCGGATGGCCGTGTGCGGGCAGCCGCCGGTTTCGACGCCGATGATCCTGTCCACGGGCAGGATCCCGTTGGCGGCCAGTATCTTGGCGTCCTCGATCGTGTAGATGTCGTTGGTGATCGCGGCCATGGAGATGTCTCCGCTCATGTGCCGGGTGAGCCGCTCCACCAGCTGGGTTTTGCCCGCGCCAACGGGCCCGCCGATGCCGATCTTGATGGGTTCAGACATGTTTCCTCCTGTAATTCAGCTCATGAACATGCGCGCACGCTGCCGCTCATGCCGCATCTGTGAAATTTCCAGCCCAGGGCTGATGGCCCCAAAGTCGTCCGGCGCAAGGTGCGGGACCTTTTGGACGGCGGCAGCAACGGCGTCGGCCGCTTCCCGCAGCAGCCGCTGCCCTGCGTTCTGGCCCAGCGGGATGGCCCGCACCGCGTTCTGCGTCAGGGACGTGACGGTGGCGAAAAGATACGCGGCCAGCGCTTCGGGCAGCGGCACCCCCAGGGAGCGGGCGACGACGGCGAACGCCAGCGGCTGATGCCCTGCGGCGCGGCCCGTGCTCACCTGGTCCCGGTACATTTCCAGCGCCGGCGACGGGAAGACTTCGTGGCCAATCTCGAGCAGCCGGCCGCCCATCTTGGTACTGGCCTCGCGGACCTGGCGTGGCAGCAGTTGAGCCGTGAGCTGGGCGTCGAGTTCGCCAACGGGTACTCCTTCGTAGAGAAAACGGATGGCCAGGCCGTCCGAATAGGTCAGCTGCTGGGCCACAAACGCTGCGAGCCAGGTGCCGAACGTGGGCTCGTCGTGGATGGCGCCGCGTTCGATGTAGCCCTCAAAGCCGAGCGAGTGCGCGAACGCCCCGGTGGGCAGGGCGGAGTCGGTGAGCTGCTGGAGGGCGAGCTGGTAGGAGGAGACCCCGGTGATTGAGCCTGTCGAAATCGGGTCTCGACAAGCTCGACCACCGGGTTCAGCTCGACCAACGGTGTCAGTGGCTGTGTTCGGCATGGCGGAAGGGGACGGGCATGACGCGTTCCTGCCTGTCATAGGGGACGCCGACGTGTTTGAGGTAGTCCTCCACAGTGTGGTCGTACTGGCAGACCATAACTTCGGCGCCGTACTCGGAGGAGGCGTCAAAGAACTGGGCCTGCAGGTGCCGGTTACCCAGGGAATGCGCCACCACGCCCATCTCGTAGACGGTGCGCGGCGCAATGACCAGAACGTCCGTGGGCAGCACCGACACCACGATCATGTTCTTCTCCTCCACAGCCAGGATGTCGCCGTCGCGCAGGTCCCCGGCACCGGACGGCAGCCGGATGCCCAGCTCCTTGCCGTGGTCAGTGGTGACCCGCTGGATGCGCTTGACCAGCTGGGCGCTGGGCAGCACCACCTTCTCGCGGTGCAGCCCGGAGTACTCATCAAGGTGCGGGAGGTCGTGGACGTTGCCCAGGATTTTTTCGATGATCATGTGGTCTCCGGAATCTAGAAGAGGAAGTAGCGCTGCGCCATGGGCAGCTCATCGGAGGGCTCGCAGGTGACGTCCTCGCCGTCGACAGTCACCTGGTAGGTTTCCGGATCCACCTGGATATCCGGGGTGGCGTCGTTGAACTTGAGGTCCGCCTTGGTGAGCGTCCGGATCCCCGAAACGGGCCGGATCACTTTTTGCAGGCCAAGCTCCTCCGGAACCCCGGCGTCGATCGCGGCCTGGGACAGGAACGTGATGGACGACTGCTGCAGCGCCCTGCCGAAAGTGGCGAACATGGGCCGCATGGTGCGCGGCTGCGGCGTGGGGATGGAGGCGTTGGCGTCGCCCATCAGCGCGTAGGCAATCTGGCCGCCCTTGAGCACCAGCTCCGGTTTGACCCCAAAGAACGCCGGATCCCACAGCACCAGGTCCGCGAACTTGCCCACCTCCACCGAGCCGATCGAGTCCGCCATGCCCTGCGCGATGGCCGCGTTGATTGTGTACTTGGCCACGTAGCGCTTGAGGCGGAAGTTGTCGCTGCCCTCGGAACCGTGGAAGGTTCCGTGGGCAGTCCCGTGGGAGGTTCCGTGGGAGCCCGCTGACGTGCCGCCGTCGTCCATCAACACCCCGCGCTGCTTCTTCATCTTGTCCGCCACCTGCCACGTGCGGGTGATGACCTCGCCCACCCGGCCCATAGCCTGCGAATCCGAGGAGGTGATGGAGAAGATCCCCATGTCCTGCAGCACGTCCTCCGCGGCGATCGTCTCCGCCCGGATCCGCGAATCGGCGAACGCCACGTCCTCAGGAATGTCCGGGTTGAGGTGGTGGCAGACCATCAGCATGTCCAGGTGCTCTTCGATGGTGTTCCGCGTGTACGGCAGCGTGGGGTTGGTCGACGCCGGCAGGACGTTGGGCAGCCCGGCAATCCTGATGATGTCCGGGGCATGCCCGCCGCCGGCGCCTTCGGTGTGGAAGGTATGGATCACGCGCCCGTCAATGGCGGCGATGGTGTCCTCCACAAACCCGCATTCGTTCAGGGTGTCCGTGTGGATGGCCACCTGGACGTCGTATTCGTCCGCCACCTTCAGCGAATTGTCGATCGCCGCCGTGGTGGTTCCCCAGTCCTCGTGGACTTTCAGCCCCACCGCACCGGCGCGGATCTGCTCAGCCAAAGGCTCGACGGCGGACGCGTGGCCTTTGCCGAAGAAGCCCAGGTTCACGGGCAGCCCCTCAGCCGCCTGCAGCATCCGCTGGATGTGCCACTTTCCGGGAGTGACGGTGGTGGCTTTGGTGCCTTCGGCCGGGCCGGTGCCGCCGCCCACCATGGTGGTGATGCCGCTGCTCAGTGCCGTGGGCACCTGGTCCGGGGAGATGAAGTGGATGTGGGTGTCGATCCCGCCGGCTGTAAGGATTTTGCGCTCGCCGGCGATGATTTCGGTGCTGGCACCGATCACGATGTCCACGCTGTCGGTGATCTGTGGGTTGCCGGCCTTGCCGATCGCGAAGATGTGGCCGTCCCGGATGGCGACGTCCGCCTTGTAGATGCCCGTGTAGTCCAGGATCACAGCGTTGGTGATGACGGTGTCCGGGACTTCCTGTCCTGCGCCGGTACCCTCGCCTTTGCCGTCACGGGTCAGCTGGCCGTTCTGGCCCATGCCGTCGCGGATCACCTTGCCGCCGCCGAACACCACCTCCTCGCCGTACACGGTGAGGTCCTTCTCGATCTCCAGGAACAACTCAGTGTCCGCAAGCCGGATCGCGTCACCCGTTGTGGGCCCGTATAGGTCCGCGTACTGCTTGCGCGGCAGTTCGAAGCTCATGCCCGCCTCCCCTGGGTGCCGCCGTCGAGCTTTCCGTTGACTGCATTGCTAAGGCCGAACACCTCGCGGCTGCCGGCAAGCTCCACCAGCTGGACCGTGCGCGAATCCCCCGGCTCGAAGCGGGCAGCGGTCCCGGCGGGGATGTCCAGGCGGCGGCCAAAGGCGGCGTCGCGGTCAAATTCCAGGGCTTTGTTGGCCTCGGCGAAGTGGTAGTGCGAGCCCACCTGGACGGGGCGGTCGCCGCGGTTGACCACCTCCACGGTGACAGCCTCGCGGCCTGCGTTGCACGTGATTGGCTCGGGGCGGAGCCGGTATTCTCCGGGAATCATGGGCGCTCCTAGCGGATGGGATCGTGGACGGTGACCAGCTTGGTGCCATCGGGGAAGGTGGCTTCGATCTGGACGTCGTGGATCATTTCCGGCACACCCTCCATCACGTCGTCACGGGTGAGGAGGGTGGTTCCGTAGCTCATCAACTCGGCCACTGTTCGGCCGTCGCGGGCGCCTTCGATGAGCTCATAGCTGATGATGGCCACGGATTCGGGGAAGTTCAGCTTCAACCCGCGGGCCTGGCGGCGGCGGGCGAGGTCGGCGGCCACCACGATCATGAGCTTCTCCTGCTCACGTGGCATTAAATGCATGGCGGATCCCTTCACGCTTTTCCGAACCGGACAGCCTAACGGCGTGGGATCAGCGTAGGGGCCGTACGTTTCAGGGGCGTTTCGGGATTGTCTCCAGCAGGGTCCTCCCCTCCCCCAACTGACTCGCAGTTAACGTCGTGAAAACGCGTTTTGGGAGCGTTTAATGCGAGTCAGTTGGGGTGGGCGGGTTACTTCTTGGCGGGCTTCGCTGCCTTCTCCGCTTTCGCTGCCGCCTTGGCCGCCTGCTTGCTCGCGCGGACCTTGGCCAGGGAATCGGCGTCGACGATGTCCGCCACGGAAAGGTAGGAGCCTTCCCCGCCGTAATGCCCGGCGGCCTCGCGCCAACCCTGGGCCTTGAGCCCGCGCTGCTTGCCCAGCAGCGCCAGGAAGATCCGGGCTTTCTGGTCCCCGAAGCCGGGCAGCTGCTGGAGCCTGCGCAGCACCTCGGCGCCGTCAGGGTTGCCGCGGGTCCAGATTGCTGAGGCGTCGCCTCCCCATTCACCTTCGACGGCGGCAGCCAGGGCCTGCACGCGCGTGGCCATCGATCCGGGGAACCGGTGGACGGCGGGGCTCTGCTTGAACACCTCCAGGAACTCCTGCGGATCATACGCCGCGATGACCGAGGGGTCCAGGGTGCCGATCCGTTCGTGGATCTTCTGCGGCCCGGCGAACGCGGATTCCATGGTGACCTGCTGGTCCAGGAGCATTCCGGTCAGCAACGCAAAGTCGTCTCCGGCCAGCAGTGAGTCGGCATCCGGGTTCCCGGTAATCCACAGTCCCATGGTCAGCCTCCGATTGCCTTCTGCACGCTGGTGACGAGCTGGTAGCCGCCCAGCACGATGAACAGTACGGCGGTGATGACCAGTGCCGTGTTGGTGTGCCAGCGGTTGCGCCAGGCGGCGGGAACACCGTACTTCTCAACGTTGAGCAGGGGCAGCAGGGTGATGGCCAGGAACGGCATGAACAGGGCGCCCAGCACACCGTAGGCCAGGACCAGGCCGATGGGCTGGTCCAGCATCAGCAGCAGCATGGACGGGAAGGTCAGCCAGATCAGGTAGAAGCGGAAGTACTTGCCGTTGAGCTTGGCATCGGGGTGGTCTGAGCTCTTGCCGCGCATGTTGGCCCAGAAATCGGCGAACATCAGGGAGACGCCGTTCCATACGCCCAGCACCGAGGAGAAGGCTGCGGCGAAGAAGCCCCAGAGGAAGGCGATGCCGATGACGTCTCCGTAGCGGTCCTGGAGCACGCCGGTCAGGTCCAGCAGGCCCTTGTCCCCGGCGGAGATGCTGACGCCGGCCACCTGGACCACCTCGACGCCCACGATCAGCATGGAGATCACGAAGATACCCGTCATCACGTACGCCATGGTGTTGTCGATCCGCATGACGCGCATCCAGCCCGGCGTGATCCAGCCCTTCTCACGGAGCCAGTAGCCGTAGGCGGCCAGCGTGATGGTGCCGCCAACGCCGCCGGCCAGCGCCAGGGTGTAAAGGAGGCCGCCTTCGGGGATCATCGGGATGAGTCCGGTGAACATGGCGGGGATGTTGGGGGCGGCGATGACGGCCAGCCCAACGATGGTCACGAACATCAGGCCCACCAGCACGGCGGTGATCTTCTCAAACACCGAGTAGCGGTTGAGCCACACCATGGCGAAGCCGGCCAGGCCCGTGCCCACGGCAAAGACCCACAGCGGAACGGCCGGGAACAGGGCGGCCAGCGGCAACGCGGTGGAGGACATGGCGGAGGCGCCGTAGACGATGCCCCAGATCAGGATGTAGGGGCCGAAGTACCAGACCGGCCAGCGGCCCAGCGAGCGCCAGCCCTGGAAGATGGTGTTGCCGGTGGACAACGTGTAGCGCCCGGCCCCTTCAACCAGAACAATCTTCAGCAGCACGCCCAGGATGACTGCCCACAGGAGCATGTAGCCGTAGCGGGAGCCTGCGGCGAGGGTGGACACCATGTCTGCGGCGCCGACGCCGGTGGCCGCAACCACAAGGCCGGGACCGATCAGTTTCCATTTGTGGAGGCGCGCCCGCTCCTCGGAGTCGACGTTCGCAGTGTTCTCTGCCATTGGGGAACCTTCCGGTGTGACCGGCCCGCTGTGCGGCCCCGGCATTGAGTGCTCGGCATGGGTGACCGTGCCATGTTAGCGTGCTGCCTGCCGGATTCCCACGAGGTTACCGTGCCTGCCTACTCCTGGAAATGCGTCACCACCTCCGTTTCCGGCGCCACGGAATCGACGACGGTCGCGGCCAGATCACGCATCTTGACGTTGCGGTTATTGGACGCCGCAATCAGGATGGAGTGCGCCGACTCCTGGCTGCACCTGTTCTGCGCCATGATCACGCCAATCGCGATATCGATCACCGTGCGGGAGCGCATGGCCGCCACCAGATCGTTCCGCGCCTCCGTCAGCCCGGCAATCTTCAGGGCCAGCCGAAGCGCCTTCGCGGAATGCGCCGCGAACATCTCCGCGCGCTCAACGTCCTGGCTGGAAAACCCGTCCACTGCCTCGGTGTACAGGTTTAGCGCGGCCCGGGTATCGCCGTCGACCATTAACGGCACGGCGAGGATCGCACCGATCCCTTCCCGGCGGACCGCCCGCATGTACCGCGGCCAGCGTTGCTCGGTGGAAGTATCCCGGACCAGGACAGGCCGCAACACCTCCATCGCGGCCAGGCACGGGCCTTCGCCGAAGGAATTCTGGGCCTCGTCCACCGCCAGGGCCTTCGCGTCGCTGCTGGCAGCGGTGGTGGCCTTCCTCCCCCGCAGCAGCGTCACGCCGCAATGCACGGTGCTCCCCGAGGGTGAAAAACTTTCAATCGTGAACGTGGCCAGTTCGGTGAGGAACTGCCCGACGTCGTCACTCTCCAGCACCAGATCCTGCAGTCAGGCATCAATGTAGGCCCGCTGCTCCACCGAGACGTCCCGCAACATGGCTCAGGCGCCTAGTAGGAAATGAACGCGACCAGTTCCCCGACTCTGTCATCCGGATAGCTGCGGGCAATGTCCGCCTGGGACACAATGCCCACCAGGTCATGGCCGTCAATCACGGGAAGGCGGCGAACCTGGTGCTCCTGCATGGTGCGGATGGCTTCTTCCACGGAATCGTCTGCTCCGACCGTGACCGGCTTGCCCTCGGCGAAGTCCCCTGCCGTGTGGGCCTGCGGATTACCGCCGTCAGCAATGCACTTCACCACGATGTCCCGGTCCGTGATCATTCCCTTGAGCCGGTTGTCCTCGCCGCAGATGGGCAGCGATCCGACGTCGAGCTCCTTCATCTTCCGGGCCACGAGCTCCAGGTTGTCCCGTTCACCGACGCATTCGACGCCGCGGGTCATGATGTCCCGTACAACTGTAGGCATTTTGCGACACTCCTTCTGAAGAAAAGTGGCGCTGGGAACCTTCACGCGAGAGATGCGAAGGCTACGCTCAACGCCCCTGTTTTTGCTGTGAATCTTCGCAATGCGACCGGCCCGCTTCCTGAGCTACAGTCCACTTTCAGGCTAGTGCCGGCACCTTCCGGGGGCAAGGGCACGTTGGCTGGCGCAGCGTTTAGGGGCAGCCCTACTGGTCTCCGCCGTGACCGTCCTGCCGCTGGCGGGTGTCGCCGTCGCCCTCGTCATCAGACCGGCCGCCATACCCGGATCCCCCGGCGTCTTCCAGGCTCCCGGACTCTTCAGGGTTCGACGACGGCGGCATGAGTTCCCGCGCGCGGCCCTCCGAAGTGCCGGGCCGTAAGCCGGACTCGTCATCGCTGAACGTCGCCTTGCGCCGTGGCGGCAGCTCGTCGATGAGTTCGTTGATGGCCTGGGCCAGGATGTCCCTCTCCAGGGCCGGGAGGGACAGCGCACCGCCGATGTACGCCTCCACTTCCCAGGTGCCTGCATTGCCGCCCATGGTGAAATACGCGATCCAGACAGTACCCATGTCCAGGCCGGCTTCTTCCATGGCCTGGCGGATATTGATGCTTTGGTTCTCTTCGCCGGGCTTAAAACCCATTACTCCTCCCCGGCACCGTGCAATGGTTCTCCGCTGAGAACGTCCGCTACAACGCTGGCAAAGGGCACTGCCTCCGTCCGGGCCAGGCGGAGCAGGTACTGCATGGCCTGCTCCTCGGTGAGGTGGTCCCGTTCCATGAGCCGGCCGACGGCGATGGCCGTTTCCGTGCGTGCCCGGAGGGCCCCCTTGAGGGACTCGTGGACGCGGAGGCCGGCGTCGCTGCCCTGGACGTTGGCCAGCAGCGTGGCGGCCGGAACCGCCATCATGGCGAGGAATTTTTCGGTGGCGGCAGAGAAGGCCTGCGGCTGGAAGGAATAGACCTTCATGGCGCCGATGGTCCGTTCCCCGTCCACCAGGGGGACGCTGAGCGAGGACCGGACGGGCAGCCCTTCGATTGCCTCGCGCCAGAGCGGCCAGCGCATTTCCAGCCCAAGATCGTCGATGCGGACCACCTTGGAGGTGGCCCAGGCAGTGAGGCAGGGACCTTCGCCGCAGCGGTACTGGGCATCATCGAGCTCACCGGCAATGGCGTCCGTGGTTCCGGTGCTGATGGGCGTGCCGTCCTGGTCGATCAGGGTGATTCCGGCCCCGATGGCCCCGGGAGTGGTCTCCTTAACGGCCTCGGCGAGGAAGGCGATGGCCGGATCCACCTTGTCCTGGGTCAGAAGCCTGCTTTGCAGGTGGGCAAAGGCCTCTGGCAACCCTTCTGCTACCGGTTCCACACGCTGGCCTCTTCCTGGTCGCCTGCTGTTGCTTTCGCTGCTTGGCATCATTATCAACCTGGCCTTCCGGCGTGGGACGGCAGGCCCGCGGGCATCGCGCCCTGCTGGAAGGTCCGTCTACGGCTGGTATTCATACCGCTTCTTCCAGCATATGCCTGTGCCGTGGGCATGGCACTTCAGCCGGCAATCCGCCTGAACAACGGGATGAAAGCCAGGGAACATTCGACGGCGGCTTCCGCGGGTCCGGTGAGGATCCCGCCGTCGCTGGATTGCCATGCGCCCGCCGGCAGCGTGACCCGCCGGACAGTTGCCCCGCGCTCCACGATGGGCGCGGCAATGATGTCCGGCCCCAGGAAGAACTGGTCAGTGACGTTGTCCAAGGAGGCCGCGTGGTAAGCCATGGGCCGGACCACGGGCTCGCCGGTGCGGGCGGCTTCGTCAACGAGGCCCATGATGGTGGGCAGCAGTTCTTCCCTGAGGGCCAGGGCTGCGCGCACCGCGGCGAGGTGTTCGGCGTCGAGCACGCGGGCCGGTGAGACGGAGAACTGCATCATCGGGGACAGCGCGGCGACCTGCGCGTACCGGACAAAGAACTCCTGGTCGACGCCGGCCTGGCTGGTCATGGAGCTGATCTCGCCGCCGCCGATCATGTCAGGGCAGGTGAACGGGTGGCCGATCATCCCCTGGGCCAGCATTTCCGGAACCAGTGAGCCGATGCCGTGCGCGTCCCAGGTGGGCCGCTTGTCCTGCAGCCGCTGGCCCAGGGGCTGCCCGCCCATGCGCCAGCAGGCCCGGTACTCGTTGAACGGGTACCGCAGGCCGATCCGCGCCCACCGCTCGCACATGTCCACGGGTTCGGCGGGCTCGAAGGTGAGATCGTCAGCCCGGTAGTCGCGGACGTCCCCGGCGTCGAACTTAAAACCGTCCACGCCTGTGTTTTCCACCAGGTCATCGAGCTGGGTGGTCAGCCAGTGCACGGCCTCCGGATGGGTGAGGTCCAGCAGTGCGCTGAATCCGTTCCACCACCGGCGGATGGCGGTGTGGCCGTCCGCGGACCGGATGAGCAGGCCCCGGCCCTCCAGTTCACGGAACGCCGCCGAGTCCGGGCTGATGAACGGGACCAGCCAGAGCATGACCGAGCAACCGAGGGCATGGAGCTCGGCAACCATGGCGGCCGGGTCCGGGAAACGCGCCGCATCAAACCGCCACGTGCCGTAATCCGGCGCCCAGCAATCGTCAATCATCACCACGCCCGGCGGCATCCCCGAATCCAGCAGCGCCCGCACATACTTCAACACCGATTCCTGGGTAGGCGTGTAGGGCTGCTCGATCCAGCTGTTGTACTGCGGGCCCGTGAACAGCTCCGGTGCAGGTGTGCGGCCCGACGGCGGAAAAACGTCCCGCGCCGATGCCAGGAAAGCGTCCCGGAGGGTGGTTCCGGCCTGTTGAACCAGCAGGTCCGTCCCCGTGACGGTGAGGTGTCCGCCGTCGGGAGTGCCGCCGTCGCCCGTGCCACTGTTGCCCGTGCCGCCGTTGAAAGTGAAACTGAAAGGCCGCCCGGACCAGACCACACGGCCGCGGGTGGACAGCAGCACCGGCGCGCTCTGGTTGGAGGCGCGGGCATCGTCACGGCCGAACCCCACAGGAACCCCCAGATCCGTGCTGAACGGCCGGGCACCGAAGGGCATGGAAACGCCGTCGTCCACGGCGCCGCCCCACCAGCGCTCGCCCTCCTCAAGAGTGAGCGTGACCTGATGGTCGACGTGCCGGGCGTGGGTTGGCGGCGCCGCCGGGAGAGTGGTCATGGGGCGCCAGTGCTGCCTTCCAGAATCTCCTTGATCCGGGCGAGGTCCTTGGTCATGGCGCGGCGCATCATGGGACCCATCACCAGCGCGGCCACCTTGGAGAAGCCGGACGGCGTGCCGGTGTTGCGAAGCGTCATGCGGGTTCCCCCGGCGCTGCCCGCAGCATCGTCCCACGTGTACTGCGTCTGCATGGGGAATGGTCCCTGCGCGGTCCGCATGGTGAGGCTGCGGCCGGGCACCAGCTCCACCACCTCGTACGTGTACTCGAGCGTGCGGCCCAGGAATTCGGCCACAAAAGCCATCCGCGAACCCACAGCCAGCGGCGGGGCGGTTTCCACCCTGACCTGCTTGATGTTGCTGTACCACTGCGGTGCGTTGGCGGGGTCGCCGGCGTAGGCGGCCACCTCGGCGCGCGGCCTGTTGATGACGGCACTGGTTTGTACATCCACCATGATCGGGGTTCCTTCGGGTTCGCGGGGTTGGGGTTTCGCGGGTTTGGGGTGGGGTTTCAAGGGGCCGAGCTGCGGATCTCCAGCCTGAAATCAGCCTCTACAAGGACGCCGTCCGGGGACGTTTCCTCCCCGCTGATCCGGTCCAGGAGAAGCTGCAGCGAGCGGGCGGCGATCTCCTCCATGCCCGGGCTCACCGTGGTGAGCGACGGCGAGGCGTAGCTGGCTTCGTCAATATCGTCGAAGCCCGCAACGGCTACGTCTTCGGGCACTTTCACGCCCCGGACCAGGAGCTCATGCATGGCACCGAGGGCCACTGCGTCGTTGAGGCCAAAGACCGCATCAAACCCGATCCCCCGGGACTGGAGGGAGGCAACCGCTGCCGCGCCGCCGTCGCGCCTCCACTCGCACTGCACCACCAGCTCCGGATCAAAGGCAACCCCGGCTGCGGCGAGCGCCTCCCGGTGGCCGTTGAGGCGCAGACCCGCACTGCCGGCGTCGTCAGTTGGTTCCGCACCCAAAACGGCTATCCGACGGCGGCCTCCCGCGAGCAGGTGCGCGGTGACCGCCTTGGCTGCGGCGCGGTTCTTCATGGTGACCAGGTCGAAGCGGGGGTCCATGATGTGCTCGCCCAACATCACCAGCGGCTTGCTGCCGCGCCGGGCCGCGATGGACTCCGGGTCCAGGGCCAGCGGAGTGAAGAGCAGGCCGTCCGTCAATTGCCGGAACGGACCCTGCAGCGCGGCCAGCTCATTGGCAGCGTTGGCGTTGGACTGCTCCACCAGGACGCGGTAGCCGGCGGCGGAGGCCACGGTCATCAGCCGGGACGCCAGCTCGGCGTAGTACGGGGCGGAGAGATCGGACAGCACCAGGCCCAGCATGCGGGTTTTGCCCGAACGCAGGCTGCGCGCCGTCAGGTTTGCCTCGTAGCCCAGCTCATCGATGGCCTTCTGCACCTTGGCGCGCGTGGAATCCCTGATGAACTCGTAGTCGTTCAGGACGTTGGAGACGGTCTTCAGGGAGACGCCGGCGGCCCGGGCAACATCGTGCATGGTGACGGCCAAAGGTGTGGGTTCCTTACTCGCGGAGTGTGTGTGGATACATCGTTGCAGAATCTCCCGCTTTTGGGTTCCTCCGGTGGCCGGGAAGACTCTCCGGCGGGATCTGGCTGCCGGCAATGGCGGCCAGGGCCAGGGCGAACCCGATCAGCTGCACCACGCCCAGGGTCTGGCCCAGGATGAGCGCGCCCAGGATTGCGGCAACAAGCGGCGAGAGAAGGCCCAGAACCGCCACCGAAGCAACGGGCAGGCGGCCGATTCCACGGAACCACAGGGTGTAGGCCACCAGCCCGCCAATGATTCCCAGCCAGGCGAAGCCTGCCAGCGCCGGAGCATCAATGGCCTGCGGAACGCCTTCGAACGCCAGCGTGATGGGCAGGAGGAACAATCCACCGGCGGCCAGCTGCCACCCGGTGAGGGCCATGGTTGAGACGCCAGGAGGGCGGCTCCACTTCTTGGCCAGCGTGATGCCCAACCCCATGGACGCCGTGCCCAGCAGCCCGGCGGCCACGCCAACGACGTCCAGCACTGCCGTGGACCGCAGCACCACCAGTGCCACGCCAAGTACACCCACGATCCCCCAGCCGAAGCGCCACCAGCTGAACCGCTCCTTGAGCAGCACCACCACCAGCAGCGCCACCGCGAGTGGCTGGGCTGCTCCCAGCGTGGCGGCCACTCCCCCGGGCAGCCGGTAGGCCGCCACAAAGAGCAGCGGGAGGAAAATGCCGATATTGAGCACGCCCAGCACGGCGGACTTCCACCACCATTCACCGCGGGGAATGGCCCGGGTCAGGGCGATCGCAATCAGTCCGGCAGGCAGGGCGCGGACCAGCGCGGCGAACAGCGGATGCCCGGGCGGGAGCAACTCGGTGGTTACGACGTAGGTGGTGCCCCACACCGCCGGCGCAAACGCCGTGATCACGGTGGTTTGCAGCCTGCCCATCAGAACCTCTTAACGTTAAACTGTTTAGTATTGAAGACTTTAGGAGCTACACTCAACATCGTCAACAGCCCCTGCCTGGAAGGTGCCCGTGGAAGACAGCGTGGACCGCATCATTGCCCAATGGGGTGCCGTGCGCCCGGACGTCAACGTTGCAGGCATGGGAATCGTGGGCAGGCTCTCCCGGCTGACACGGATCCTGGAAAGGGAACTCCAAATGGTTTTCTCCCGGCATGGCCTGCAGCGCGGTGAATTCGACATCCTCGCAACCCTGCGCCGCACCGATACCGAGGGCACAGGGCTGACGGCAGGCGAGCTCGCGGAACACACCATGGTCACCTCCGGGGCCATCACCAACAGGCTGGACCGGCTGGTGGCCAAACAACTGGTCACCCGGGAGGTGGATCCGAACAGCCGGCGCACCATCCGGGTAGCCCTCACGGCAAGCGGCCGGAAGGTCATCGACGCCGCCCTCCAGGACCACGTGGCCAACGAGGAACGCCTGCTGGCCGCCCTGGACGCGCGCGAACGCAGGGAACTCGAGGACCTTCTGCGGACGCTGCTTCACAGCCACGAGGGCTGATCCCTTTTCTGGCCAGCGGCGCCGTCTGCGTTAGCGGGCCGGGCCTCTACCGGCCCGGCAACTCCGCCAGGATCTGCTGGTTGGTACGGACGTCCTGCCGGTATTCGTCCGTGAGGATCCGCAACATGTCTGCCTCGGATTCCTTGTCCTCAGAGGCCATGGCGTCCCGAGCGTAGGTGACGCGGATGTTCCTGGCGAAGGCGTCCGCGGCCGTTTGCGCCAGGCAGTTGTGGGTGGAGACGCCGGCCAACACCACTTTCCCTACGTTCCAGTTGCGGAGCCGTGCCAGGAGGTCCGTGTCCACGAAGGCGCTGTCGCGGGTCTTGAGGAGCTGGGGGTGGCCATCCACCTGGAGGCCTGCTACCAGTTCCGCCTGGTGGCTGCCGCGGAAGATGAAGCCTTGGTCGTCGTCGAGCATGTTCAGGGTCCAGGTGGATTTGTCCCGTTCATGCTCCGTCCGGACCACCAGGACCTTGTGCCCGGCGGACGTGAAGCCGGTTATGAGCTCGTTGCAGCCCTTGACCACCTGCTCCCGGCTGGCCTCCAGCTCCGGGTCCTCGAAGTAGGCGTTCTGCATGTCAATCACCAGCAGCGCGATCATCTGGTCCACCCCCGTCGGCTCGGAAACGTCTGAGGAAACCAGCCTAGAAGACTCGCGGCGGATGGCAACAGGACGGCACACCCCAAGCCCCAAGCCCAAGGTCACCTGCGGCCGCGCCCCACGCCCCGAGCATCCTGGTCGCCTGAGGCCGGCATTCCGTTTTCGACGCGCAAATTACCTGGCGCTGCGGATATTTGGGGCGCGTCAGGTAATTTGCGCAGCGCGCATCAATTTGCGCGTCGAAAACGGGCCGCGCGGGCCGGGCGAAGTCGGACCAGGCGAGCGCTTGGCGCGGCGGGGCGGGCGCGCGGGCCGGGCGAAGTCGGCCCAGGCGAGCGCTTGGCCGGGCGGGCGCGCGGGCTGGGCGGGCGAGTGCGCGGCGCGCGGGGTGGTCACAGGTGGCGCAGATACCGCTCCGGGCCGGCCATAAACGACTTCCAGTTCGTCACCAGTTCCAGCTCGTCCCACTCCTTAGGCCGCAGCCCCCATGGGCCCACTTCCAGGATCTGCGCACCGGGCAACGCCGCCAGGACAGGCGAGTGTGTTGACATCACCACCTGCGAATTACCCCCGGCCAGCAGCCCCTTGAGCACCGAGAGAAGGCTCAAGCAGCCGGCGAAGGACAACGCCGATTCCGGTTCATCCAGCACCCATAGCCCGTGACCCCGGAAGCGGTCCACAGCCAGTTCTAGGAAGGACTCCCCGTGGGACATCTCGTGGAACGCGATGTCCTGGCGGGACATGCTGGGGTTCTGCTCCAGGTACGTGAAGAACCCGTGCATGGTCTCCGCCCGCAGGAAATAGCCGTTCCGGGTGGCACCGGCGTTCCGGACCACCTGGAGATGATCGGCCAGCAGGGATTCCGTGGCCCGGCTGGTGTGGCGGGCGCCGGTGGAACCACCTTCTGGCGAAAGTCCGTAGGCCAGCGCAATCGCCTCCACCAGCGTGGATTTCCCGGACCCGTTCTCACCGACAAACACGGTAGCGGCAGTCAGGTCCAGCCCCTGGTCCAGAACCTGCGCCACGGGCGGCAGCACAGCCGGCCACCGGGCACGGTCGAGCGCGTGGGCCGGGTCCTCGGCCAGCCGCCGGATGGGAAAGTGCTGCATGGGCATGCCCCATTGTTACAGGCCCTCCCAGCGCCCGGGTCCGAAGATTCGACGCGCGAATTACCTGACGCGGCGGATATACCGGGCGCGTCAGGAATTATGCGCAGCGTGGATCAATTTGCGCGTCGAAAACGGAGTCGGCGGGAGGGGGTGGGCTCGGGTAGGGGCGGAATGGTGGGCTTGGGTATGGCCGGCTTACTTCAGCGCCAGGCGGATCATCGACCAGGAGACGGCAGGGAGCTGGGCGGTGAGGCGGCCGCCGTCGACCTTAACGCTGACGTTCTCAGAGGGCAGGACGGACGTCGAATCCTCAGCGGTTGCCTGCCAGTACGGGTCCTTGTTGGCGTAGGTGAGGGCCTCGACGACGGTGACCTCACCCAGGCCGGCAATCGCCGCGTCCAGCGCCAGGGCGTCCGTGGCAGAGCGGTTCACGGCGAACACCACTGCCTCACCGGCGTCCACGTCGAGCGTGGCCACGGCGGAGAGCGCCGGGAAGTCCGCCGTTGTGCCGCCGCTAAGGAGGGGCGATTCGACGGCGAGCTGCAGCACGGTGCCGGCGGCGTGCCGGGACGTCAGCGCGAACGGGTGGAACGTGGTCTGCTTCCACGCGCGGCCACCGGGTTCGGTCATGATGGGCGCGATCACGTTGACCAGCTGCGCCAGGCTGGCCGAGTGCACGCGGTCGGTGTTCCGCAGGAGCGTGATCAGCAGATCACCCACGACGACGGCGTCCGCCACCGTGTAGCGGTCCTCCAGGAGGACGGGGGCTACTGGCCAGTCCTTGCCGCTGGGTACCTTCGACTCCGCACGACTCATGTGCCAGACGTTCCACTCGTCAAAGGAGATGTTGACCTGTTTGGTGGACTTCTTCACCGACTTCACGTGATCGATGTGGCTGACGATGTCCGAGATGAAGGACTGCATGCGCTGGCCTGCGGAGAGGTGCTCCTGGAGGTCCCCGAAGTCCTCGAAGTACTGGTGCGCGGAGATCAGGTCCACCAGTTCGTAGGTCTCCGTGAGGACCACCCGTTCCCATTCGCCGAACGTTGCCATGGTGGGCGCGGAGCTGCCGCAGGCCACCAGTTCCAGGTCCGGATCGATCATCCTCATGCCCCGGGCGGTATCGGCTGCGAGCCGGCCGTATTCCAGCGCGTTCTTGTGGCCGATCTGCCACCAGCCGTCCATTTCGTTGCCCAGGCACCACATCCTGATGCCGTAGCCGTTTTCGGCACCATTGGAACGGCGCTGCTCGGAAAGCGCTGTGCCGCCGTCGATGTTGCAGTATTCCAGCAGGTCCAGCGCTTCCTGCGTGCCGCGGGTTCCCAGGTTCACGGCCATCATGGGCTCCACGCCGGCCTTGGCTGACCACTTGGCGAACTCGTCCACGCCCACCAGGTTGGGATCCGTGGAGTGCCAGGCCAGGTCCAACCGGGCGGGGCGCTGCTCCACCGGGCCCACGCCATCCTCCCAGCGGTATCCGGAGACGAAGTTGCCGCCCGGGTACCGCACCGTGGAGACGCCCAGTTCACGGGTGAGTTCCAGGACGTCAGTGCGGAAGCCGTCGTCGTCCGCTTTTGGGTGCTCCGGTTCGAAGATGCCCGTGTAGACGCACCGGCCCAGGTGCTCAACGAACGCCCCGAAGGTACGGGTCCGGACCGGGCCCACGGTGAAGGCCGGATCGATGGTGATTTTTGCTGCTGCTGGCTCGCCCACGTAGATGTCCTCGCTAGATTTACAACGTTATAGAAATATTGTTGGGGCTAGCGGTTGGCGAGTCAAGGGGTGGTGAAACTCAGGGCTTCAGGACTTCCGGCCCTTGGGCGGATTCGTCACCGGTGCGGGTTCCACGACGGGTTCGGTGGTGGTGCCGCCGGGAGCAGGGGTGGAAGACGGTGCGGGGTCGTCCTCAATGATGGCCACCGCGCCATAGCCGTCCGCGAGGTTGAACTCGGGACTGGCCAGCAGCGTCACCAGGAAGGATTCGTTGCCCTCGTACACGGCGTCCCCGGTCAGGGAGAGCGTGATGGTGGCGGTGGTGCTGCCCGCGGCGATGGTCACCGAACCGGAGCCGGCCACGTAGTCCGTTCCCGCCGTCGCGGTTCCATCCGCAGTGGCCCAGTTGATGGTGAGCGGCGTGGCCTGGGCGGCGCTCAGCGTGACGGTGAGGGTCACCGTGTACGTACCGGGGGCGCCTTCGGTCACGGTGGCGTCGCCGATCCGGATCTCCGGCGGGATGACCAGCGGACCGGTGAACTGGGCGTCGTCCGTGCGGAACCGGAAGCTGTCCACGGAAACCTGCAGCGCGGCTCC
The DNA here is from genome assembly GCF_049810315.1 of Pseudarthrobacter sp. J47. Taxonomy (GTDB): domain Bacteria; phylum Actinomycetota; class Actinomycetes; order Actinomycetales; family Micrococcaceae; genus Arthrobacter. Next base: position 330,528 of record NZ_CP187358.1, on the reverse strand, counting down.
GGAAACCCCGGAACCCAGTACGCCCGTCCGGCCGTCCGCAACAGAGGAATTGAAGATCCGGCTGGCTACCACTTGCCCGTTGAGGGTCACCGTCACCACGGTGGCCTTCAGCACCAGGTTCAGCCGCTGCAGGCTGCCCGCAGTGAGGGTCCGGGCGATCACCTGGTCTACCACCCAGCCGCTGCGCGGGCTCACGTGGCCGATCAGCATGCGCTGGCCGGGAACGTCCAGCACCACAAACTTGTAGTCGTTGGCCGCGTAGTAGTCGAACAGTATGCCCGTGACGCCCAGTGCGGTGAACACCGCCTCCACTTCCACGTAGGAGAGGCTGTCGATGCTGCGGGGGCCGAAGTTCGCCACAGCCAAGACGGGAGCAACAGTATTCACAGAGGTGCCAACGTACGTGCCCTGCTGGATCCCCCACGTTCCGGTGACCGGCGTGAACGCCTCCGCCACGCCGTCGTCAAAGTATTCGGTCCGGTCCAGGCTGATGGCCGGTGAGATGACGGTGAGGGCGATGTTGTCGAACCAGCCGCGTGCCTGTTGCGAGCCGAAGCCCACCAGCCCCTTGTTCAAGGCCACGGCGTCGCCGTCCAGGTAGCGCACGGGGAAGGTGTGGCTGAACGCGTTCTTCCCGTCCAGGTACACGGTGACCACCAGCCCGTTCACCACCACCGTCAGGTTGTAGTACTTGCCGGCGTTCACGGAGCCGGGCACCACGCCCTGGGCGTCATACCACCAGCCGGCGGCGTCACGGTGGCCGATCACCATCTTGTTGATGGACTGGTCCACACCAGCGAACTTGAAGTCCTCCGGGCCGAAGTAGTCGAAGATGATAAACGCGTTGGCCTTCCAGCCGGCGGTGGCCTTGTCCATGGAGATCCGGGCAGACAGCTCGTAGTACACGGACTTGTAGGCATCTGAATACCAAACCGCGACGGCGTCTCCGGAGGCTGATGCGGCCGTCACCTGGAGCACGCCGGACTGGACGGTGAAGGCACCGGAGTCCGTGGCGAAGCCCTGCAGCGTGCCGTCGTTGAAGTCCGCGCCGCGGAGCGTATCGCGCCGGCCGCCCGGGATGTTGCCGGCCTGCGGATCAGTTGGGCCGCCGGTCTGCGTCTGCCAGTGGTGGCGGTCGTGCTGGGTGATCAGGCCCAGCTCGCCATCGGGTTCCCCGTTGCGGGCCGGATCGTTGCCGGTGTCCGTGGCCCGCGTGGGATCGGCGCCCTGGCTGCGGGACAGCGCGTACAGGAACTGCGGGAGCTGCGGTTCCACCTGCCGGCTGACCGTCGCGATGCCGAACGGTGCGAACGGCACCAGGTAGCTGTTGAACTCGCCCACCCAGTCGATCAGCCGGTCGCCGCCGGTGTTGCCGATCAGGATGTCCAGTCCGGCGCCGCCGAACACGCGGTCCTGGTAGCTGGAGTTGGTGCCGTCCGGAACGTCGTTCAGGCCGCCGTTGGTGGTGAGCAGATCGTCGGCGTTGGAGAGGTCGTTGCCCCAGCCGGCCCAGATGGTGTCCGCGCCGGTGCCGCCCACTGACCAGTCGTTGCCCAGGTCACCGAAGAGGACGTCGTCGCCGTCGGACGGCTGGTTGCTGATGGTGGCGGTGCAGTTTCCGCGATTATCGACGGCGACACACGCCGTGACCCAGTTGCCGGAGGTTGCGTCGTTGTTGAGGAAGAACTGGCGTCCCAGGGGCGCGGCTCCGGTCTTCCAGACGCTGCCGTCCGTGTTGAACAGGATGATCCTGCGCGGATCGTATTCGTCGTAGAGGAGGAACTCGCCCAGCCGGCCGGCGTTGTGGTTGTTGCTGTGCCACGCGTTGGTGTCGGCGCCGAAGTGCAGGACGTCGCCCGGGTTGTACGGGTGCAGGAAGTCGATGAGCTCCAGGCCGATCGGGTTGCCGTTCGAGTCGAAGTGCTGTGCATAGGAGACCGCCAGCGCCTCGGAGCCGGAGATCGCGTCGTCGCCCGCGCCGCCGTGGATGAAGTCGCCGCCCCAGCCGCCGAAGATGATGTCGTCGGAGTTGTTGGCGTCGAACAGCGGCTGGTCCGCCACGTGGTGCTGGCTGGCGTTGACGTTGTCGCCCAGGTTGTAGGGTGTCAGGTCCGCGGCCTTGGCCAGCTGGCCCGCCACGTTGATGGTGGCGGTCTGGACCATGCCCGGGGTGTAGATGAACTCGTTGAGCACATCGCCCTGGCTGGTGCGGGTGTCCGGGTCCACGGTGCGGAACCGGTAGACGCCGTACAGCGGCTCGCTGAACTGCGTGCACACCGCACTGGAGGCCACGGTGCAGCCGGTGTTGCGGCTGGTGAAGATCCGCCCGTCGTCACCCAGGATGCCGTCGACGCCGGTGCCGCCGGAGATCCAGTCGTTACCCCAGCCACCGATCAGGTCATCATCCTGCGCGTCGCCGAAGATGACGTCGTGGTCAGCGCCGGTGTAGACGGTGTCGTCGCCGGACTCGCCGTGGACCTCGTCCCGGCCGCCGATCTGCGTGTACTTCCAGGTGCCGGTGGCGGTGTCCAGGATGATGGAGCACGTGGGCTGCGTGGGCGAGCCGTTGCAGCTGCTGCCCGCGCCCTGGCCGAAGTTGGCGGGGACGAAGTCCGGGCCTCCCGGCGTGTAGTCCAGGAGGTGGACGCCGCGGACCACCAGCTTCTGGCTGGCTGAATAGTTGTCGTAGTTGAAGGTGACGTAGTTGGGCTGGCCGGCCAGGGTCCGTCCGGTGCCGGCCGGGTTGATATCGACGCCGTTGACGCCCACGATCCGGATGATCCGACCGTTGTCCGCCACGATCGCGTCAGCGTCCCTGGCGTGCATGTTGGCCGGAAGCGTGCCATCGCCGAGGATGCCGCCTGCGAGCGCCGAGGTGGACGGGACGCCGCTCACCTGGTTGTTCAGGCCGATCTGGGTGCCCGCGCCGCCGAACAGGATGTCCGCGCCGCGGTCATCGCCGGGCAGGTAGGCCAGTGACGGGAACGGCACGCCGTCCGGCCGCTGGTCCGGGGTGACCAGGCTGAAGAAGTCGCTGCTGCCACCCACGATGTCGTCCTGGCCGAGGCCGCCGAAGACGACGTCGTTACCGGCGTTGCCCTCGATGTAGTCCTCGCCGTCAGTGGCGGCCTCGAAGGAGTTAATGACCGTGAGTGTGCCGGTGAAGTCACACACCATGGATCCGGCGGCCCCGAGGCAGCCCAGCGGGGTGCGGGAGGCACCCACGTGCCAGGTGATGGTGGGGTCGTCCACCATCCGTGCGAAGGCGGATTCGATTCCGCCGTCGCCCTGGATGACGTCGTTGCCCAGCTGGCCCAGGATCACGTCGTGGCCCTGGCTGCCGGCGAGGTAGTCGTTGCCGAAGCTGCCTGCCCACTTGGTGCCTTCGTCAGAGGCGAAGTCGTGGAAGAGGTTGGTGACGTTGTACTCGGTCCACCACGGCGCACCGTCCGGATCCCGGTAGGCCCGGGGGGTGCCGTCCGTCAGGAGCAGGCCGCTGTTGTCCTGGTTGACCACGCCGCCGCAGGCGTTGGGCTGGTCCGTGCGGCTGTAGAGCAGCGTGCCGCAGAGGGTCTGGAAGTGCGGGCTGGTCCAGTCGCCAACGGTCCGCAGCAGGTAGGCGTTGTCGCCGAAGACCATGTCGTCAGCTTCGTCGCCGTCCGCCTGGTCGTGGCCCGCGCCGGCGATGATGACGTCCTGGCCCAGGCCGCCGAAGATGGTGTCGTCAGCGCCGCGCTGCAGGTTCCGGGACTCGATAAGGAGGATGGTCTCAATGGCGGTGGTCTGGATCTTCTGCAGCCGCGGATCAGGCTGGTTGGGATCGGCCACGTTCTGGATGACGGCACCGTGATCGCCGAAGATGACGTCGTCGTACGCTGTTTCCGGACCGCCGGTAACCGTGCCAACGCCGTCGCCGAAGATCAGGTCGCGGCCGGCCACCAGGAGGTCATCGCGGACCGGGGACGGGTAGGGCTGGATGGTGGTGCCGTTGTTCAGGTAGCCGGCGCCGGTCACGGAGGGCAGCGGGCTCCTGTCCGTCACAGTGATTTCCAGTGCCCGGGTGAAGACGTTGACGTTGACGCCGGAGTCGCCGTAGATGTGGTCCACCCCGCGCAGGCCGCGGATTTCGTCGTCTCCTGAGCCGCCGGCCAGGTGATCGCCGGCCTGGCTGCCGATGATCAGGTCATCGCCCAGTCCGCCGAAGGCCGTGAAGCCAACAGTGGGCAGCTGGTTGGCAGCGAGGTGGGCGAACAGGCCGGAGGCGTCGATGATGTCGTTGCCCGCGTAGTCGTACGGGTTGGCCAGGCCAAGGAGCCATTCGTCGTCCTCGTTCTGCGCATCCGGGATGCCTGTGAACGGATCGAACGGCTTGGGGCCGAACTCCATGCCCAGGACGTCGTAGGGGCGGCCTGAGTACCAGACGCCGTCCTGGCTGGTGTCGCCGTAGACCACCAGTGGCGAGCCCGGTCCTGCGGTGGCGTTGACGTCGCAGGGGACGCTGACGCCGTCCACCACAGGGGTGGCCAGGTTGCAGACGGTGATGACGTCGCCGCCGATCCTGGGTCCGCCGTCGAGCGTTGCATCAAGACCGGACACGGTGAGCACCGGCGCGTGCCAGACAGCGACGCCGGCCGCGTTGATGTGGACGGTGGGCTGCAGCGCCGTGTTCCAGAAGGTCATGGTGCCCGCGGTGAGGGCCTTGATGGTGAACGGGCCGGCCAGGCCGCTGATGCGGACCTGCATGCCCACCTTGAAGCCGTCCGCGATGAACGATCCACCGTCCGTCCGGACCAGGTAGTCGGTGTGGATCTGCATGGCGCCCGTAGCCGTGACGGCCAGCGGCTTGGCCACGTGGACGTCGGTAGGCAGCACCACGGCGGGGCCGCCGTAGACCGGGCCGGAGAGGAACATGACCGAGCCCACGCCGCAGCCCGGGAACGGATCGCTGTACGGACAGGTGGCGTTGCCGAAGCCCAGGATCATGCGGGTGAAGGACTCCCCCGCCAGCTGGATGTGCTGCGGACCATGGCCGTACGGGTTCAGGGCGTAGTAGCCGCTGCCGGGCAGGGTGCCCGTGTAGCCCCAGGGCAGACCGTCGAGGCGGGTGAGGACCAGGCCGGTCCCCACGGGAGCACCAACACCTGCACCAACACCTGGCGCCGAGCGTTCCATCTCGAAGTTGTTTTGTGTGAACGAGTTGCCGCCGCCGTGGACCGTGGTGAGGCCGCCGTGCGGGCCGGGAACGAAGACTGTATGGCTGCCGCTGAACGCCCCAAGGGCGTCGCCGCGGGCCAGGGTCAGCACCAGGTCTGTCACCGCGACCAGCCGCCAGGCACCAACCTTGCCCTGGATCATCACCAGCTGGCCGGTGACAAAGCCATCGGCGAGCCAGCTGCCGGACGCCCTGGTGAGGGTGCCGCCGTCGTTCTGTGCATTGGGTGTGGCGGTGATGCCTCCGGTGAAGGTGACCGGGACGTCGCCGGCGATCACGCTGCGCACCGCCGTGGAGGAGCCTGCGGTGGTGCCGGTGAGCTGGACCAGGTACATCACCGTGTTGTCGGTGGTGTCGCCGGGATCGTCGTCGCCGAAGCCCACCACTCGCCAGGTGCTGATATTGCCGCTGGCAGGTTCGCTGATGGTGACCGGCTGGCCCACCAGGAAGCCCTGGGCCTTCCAGTCGAACGGTGCGGGCCGGCTGAGGCGATGGGTGGAGGAGAACTGGCCGGCGGACGGCGCCAGCACCACGGTGCCGGTGAGCTTGACGAAGTCGTCAGGCTGCAGCGTGCCCTGGACGTCCAGGCGGTCGTTGCCGTAGCCCAGGAAAAGGTTGAAGATTTCGATGCTGGAGCGGGCTCCGTTGGTGACAAACTCGCCGTCCACCATGGCGATGGTGCCGTAGCTGATGCCGCCCGGGAAGACCTGCGGTTCGCCGAAGGTCTGGCCCTCAGCGCCGCCGTAGGAGGGGCCGAAGTCCAGGTCCTTGGCCATGTTGAAGCCGCGGATGGACGTGCTGTTCATGGCTCCGAGGCCGTTGGCCTGCGAGGAGTCGTTGTAGATGTTCAGCATGTCGATCTGCTTGGATTCCGGCGCCTGGGTGGCGATCGCGAACAGCGGGCCGTCCTGCTCGCCGGGGAGCTTGAGTCCCAGCTGGAGGGAGCGGTCGGCGCCGGTGACGCCGCCTTCCACGGCCACCGGACCGCGGAGCCTGGACACCAGGTGCTGGCTGGCCGGGAAGGCCTTGACGCCCACCCGCTGCAGCGGCTGGAAGTAGGCGATGTCCGCCCGCAGCTCGATGTACTGTTCCTGGAACCAGTTGGCGGAATTGAAGTTCACGACGGCGGCAATCCGCACCACCGTGAAGTTGCCGGCGGTGAAGGCGGCCAGGGAGTCGCCGCTGAGGGCGAAGCCGCGCAGTTCCAGTTTTTCGTCGTGGCCGGCGTTCTCGCCGCGGATCACGGCGATCTTGGCCCGGATGCACGTGCCGGCCTGGCAGATTTCCACCCATTGGCCTTCGCTGAAGCCGTCGGCGAGCCAGCTACCCCCGGAGGGACCAACAACAGGCCGGACCAGCCGCCATGCCCCGCCCACGAACTCCGTGGTGGCCGCGCCGTCCCAGATGCCCGAGCGGGTGAGCCTGTTGATGCTGACGGCCGCGCCTCCCCCACAGGCCGGCGCGGACGTCAGCACCATGGTCTTCCCGTCCGGGCTGACGGAAAGAATGGTGAAGATGGTGGAGCCGCAGGTGCCCAGCGTGATGCGCTGGCCGGCGGCGAAGCCTTCGTCGATGAAGCTGCCCAGGTCGCTGCCGTTGGCCCGGGTGATGGTGGAGCCGGAGATGGTGATGGCTCCGAGGAACGCGCGGGCCGGGATGTCGCCGCCCACCACTTCGTAGTCCGCGGGAGTCACTGCCACACCGCCCACGGACACCACGTCCACCAGTCCGTCCGGGATCAGCGCGATCTGGACGCTGCCGGCCACACCGCCGGCGGGTGCCCTGGTGAGCCGGATGGTGTAGCCGTCAGTGCCGCCGGGGATGGTGCAGGCAGTGTTCCCGCAACGGATCACTACGGTGTCCGTCCCGGTGGGGATGCTGACCACATTGGGGGTTTCGTCGTCGTACACCAGCACGTCCGTGCGCTGCAGGCCGCTGCGCAGGTTCGGGAACGGGTAGGCGGCGGCCGCGGCTGCGGAGGTGCGCAGGGTGTCCAGCTCGTAGTTGATGACGGCGGTGAGCGGATCACCGGGATCGCTGTTGGACCGGGCGTTGACCACAATCCGCAGCGGCACATTCCAGTTGGTGGAGTCGAAGCTGACGGAGTAGTAGGTGCCTCCGTTGCCGTCGGACACGGCAACCCAACGCCCGGCCGGGACGTTGCTGAAGTCCAGCTGGATGAGCCGCTGGCTGTCAGCGTCCATCCAGACCTTGACCCAGATGGTGTGGCCGGCGGCGGGTGCCTTGGCCAGGGTGAGGAGGAGGTCGTCGGTGCGCTGCGTGAGGCTGCTGCCTTCGATCACCAGGGTACGGCCGTCCACGCCGGTACCGCCCGGGGTCACTTCCGTGACGTACACGCCGGGTGTGTCGTTGTCGTAGACCAGCGCGTTGACCTGGCGTACCGCGGCCCGGTGGAAGCGGCTGTCCGCGCTGATCACGCTGTGTTGCAGCACCACGGTGCGGTCGCCCTCGGCGCGCGGATCGTCAACGGCCCAGAGGTAGACGCGCTGCGGGATGTTCCAGTTCAGGCCGGTGAAAGTCAGGGTGATGGCGCGGCCGGCCTCGTCCACTACCTGGCCGTTGACCACCTTGTGGCGCTGGAATTCGGAGAGCTCGTCGCACTGGGTGTCCACGGAACCGATGCACAGCCACACGGTGTCGCCCAGGCCGTTGGGCAGCGGGCTCGGGTTGATCAGGCTGCCGTTGGCTTCCTGCGACGGCGGGAAGGCAGCGGAGACGGTGACGTAAACGTTCGACGTCGGTGCTGCCGCCAGCTCCACTGTGTAGTAGGCGTAGCTGCGGATCACGTCCGTGCCGGCTGCGCCTTCGCGGACCCGGGTGCCGCCGGTGGCTTCGCGGATCACCACCATGCCCTGGTCCTGGGTGGCCAGGTTGTACGGGACGCCGTCGGAGGTGAGTCCGTCGTAGCCGGGGTCCGTGGGCGAGGTGACAATGTGGTCCACGGCGCCGCTGATGCCTTCGAGTTCGCGGGCGATGATGTCCGCCGTGACGTCGCCGGTGACGCTGATGACGTCGCTGCCCAGGCCGCCGATGATCCGGTAGGCCACGCCGTAGGCGGTGGACTGGATGAAGAACTGGTCATCGCCTTCCAGGCCGTCCACTTCCACTACTTCCACGGTGGTGTAGCGGACGTTCAGGCCGGCGCCGAAGATGCCGCGGTCCGTGATGGCGAAGTCGTCAGCGAACTCGGTGCCCAGGACCACCAGCTTGTCGAAGCCGGTGCCGCCGTCCACGTTGACGGGGGCATTGACGTTGTACTGGACCTCGTCCTCGCCGCCGCCGGCCCGGATGTCCAGCGGCCGGGAGGTGGAGAAGCCCAGGCCGATCACCGGGACGGCCACACCGTTGGCATCGAGCGGGATGACGTCGTCCCGCCACATCGTGTTGTCCAGGTCCACGTTGGAACCGGGCAGGTGGTTGAAGGTGGTGTGCGCATCGGCGTTGTTGCAGACGCCGTCGCCGTTGCGGTCGTAGCGGGTGTAGCCGGAGTTGATGACGCAGGAGCCGAACGGCGTGGTGGTGGGGAAGTTTCCGCCGGCCGGGGTGAAGGTGACGTCGCTGAGGCCGCAACCGGCAATACTGTCCGCGTCGGTGTCGCAGACCGCGGCGATCGCAAACGCCCGGACAATAAAGATGTCGTTGTGGTCATCGCCGTTGAGCTGGATCTCTGCCTGGTTGGAGTACACGGTGAACTGGTCGTTGCCTGTGCCGCCGGTGGCCAGCAGCGGGGCATGCGTGCCCGGGCTCAGCCAGCCGCGCGTGGTGGGCACCAGGGACGGGAAGGTGTCCGCGGCGAGGAGGCCGCCGCCGTCGGGAGCGTTCTGGCCGTCACGCTGGGTGCCGAAGATCTGGCCGATCTGGAAGACGTCATTGCCCGCGCCGCCGTCCAGGGTGATGGTGGCGGAGGTGTCGTCCACGTAGAAGGCGTCGTTGCCGCCCTGGCCGAAGACCGTGATGCGGCCGTTGAGCGCGGTGTCGTAGTTGATCCGCTGCACCAGCGAGCTGGGCTCGTTCCCGGCGATCCGGTCGCGGTAGGCGCCGATTCCGCCGTCTGCCGCGAGGCTGCCGGCCAGCAGTGCCACAAACGCCGGGTGGTCGGCGGTTTCGGTGGGGCTGAGGCAGCTGCCCGGGACCCCGCCGTCGAGCGTGTACGGGCTCTCATTATCGATGCACTTCAGGGCCCGCAGCAGGAAGATATCGTCAGTGGCCGCGTTGGTGGTGGTGCCCGGGATGTAGCCGTTGTAGGCCGCGGCGGTGTTGTTGTAGCCGTAGATGGCGAGCTCATCCACGCCCGCGTTCGGGGCGCCGGTGTCCAGGACGTTGATGACGTAGTTGCGGATGTTGCCGTGGCTGCCGTTGGTGTAGACGGCGTAGTAGTCGGACTCGCCCTGGCCGTCCAGGGTGAGGGTGTGCCCGGCGCCGGTGCCGGTGTTCTGGAGGCCGGTGGGGCTGGTGACCACGTCCATGGACTGCAGGTACCAGACGGTGATCCTGTCCTCGCCGTCAGCCGTGCCGGAGTTGGTGGTGGCGTTGCCGTGGATGGTGGTCTTGGAGCCCAGGAAGATGTAGCCGGGATCGCCCAGCTGCTCCTTGTTCTGGGCCGGGTTGGTGGTTTGCGCCAGGTCCAGTCCGGACGGATCGCCCAGCTGGATGATGTCGACGTCGGAGCCACCCCACACATGGACCTGGCGGTCTGCCACGGGGTTGGCGGAGCTCGGGGCGCAACCGCCCATGGGATCACCGGTGGAGGCGCCGGCACTGACCACGCAATCGGCGATGATCCGGCCGCGCAGGATCATGCTGGTGCCGTATTCCGGATCCGGGACGGCCACGGTGCCGCCGGTGTCCGCGTTGCCAAAGTCGCCGCGGATGTTGATGGACAGGTTGGCCAGGATCTGGCTGTTCTGGTGGAGTGTGACGTCGTCTCCCACGCGGAGCTCCACGCTGCCGGTCTCGGCGAAGATGGTGCCGTTGGGGACGGCCCGCAGGTGGTCGGCGTCGTTGCCCGGGAGCGTGGTGTTGTCCTCGGCGAAGTTGGCGGTGCCGTTGCGGATCAGGAAGAGGTCCTCGTCAAGGTCTGCGCTTTCGCGGACCGTGAGCCGGATATCGCCCGTGACGGCGTGTGCCAGGACCAGGCGCAGGTACTGGTCCGTCTCAGTGAGCCAGATGCCTGTACCGGCTTCGAGGGCGACGTCGTCAGCAGTGGCGGCCAGGCCGGCGTCGGAGGTCCCGCCACCGTTGTTGGCGCAATTGGTGTTGGTGCACGCGAACGGCGAATCCACCAGGGAATCGATCTCTAGGTCGTTGGCCGCCGTGCCGATCGAGCCGCCGTTGGCGTCCAGGTCGATGGTCTGGCCGATCACGTCCGCTGCGGCGTCATTGAGCGCATCCAGGATGCTGCCGTTGCGGGTCCGGAGGGAGACGTTGCCGGTGGCCAGGGAGTCGTTGCCGGCGGTGTGGACAACACCGATCCAGAGGTCGTCGGTGACCTGGTCGATGTAGATGCCGGCCGTCTTGTCGTTGTCCGCGGCGGTGTCGAAGGCGTCCAGGTGGCCCAGGGCGCCGCCTACTGCATCCACGTGGATTTCCAGGAAGTTGTCCGGGAGGCCGATGCCGCCGGTGCCGGAAACGCTGCCGGCCTGGCCCAGGCCGTTGTCGCCGGCAACCAGCGTGATGTTCCGGCCGGTGACGTCCACCCCGGTGAGGGAGCCCGTGACGTCCAGGTCGTAGGGGTCCACCAGGGTGCTGTCGTCGTCGGTGTCGATCACGCCGTTGTGGAGTTCGGCGTCGATGATCCGGCGCGGCGAGCGCAGCGTGACGTCGGCGGAGAGTGCTGTGGATCCTGCGGTGCAGGCCTTGGGTGTGGTGCCGGTGCAAAGGCCTGTTGCGTGGATATGGCCTACCCGCAGATCGCCCTTGGCGGACTGTTCGGTGACGTTGATGTTGCCGTTGGTCAGGACGTCGATCTTGCCGGAGTTGTCCACCGTGCCGTGCGAGGCGCCGGTCTCCGCGTCGGTCCAGGCGCCGTCCGCGTCGGTGAAGGCGGTGACGTTGACCTCGGCGGCGGAGGAGGTGTGGAAGATGCCGATGTTGTGGCCGGCCCTGATGTCCGCGAACGTCACCGTGGAGCGCTGGGCCGCGAGTCCGGTGCCGAAGGCCACCGCCACGATGCTGCCGCCCACAATCACGGGGACGTCGGCGCAGCCGGCGGCGTCGGGCCGGAAGTAGCAGGTGGTGTTGACCGATTCGGCCGGGCTGCCGCTTCCGTAGCCGGCGGGCAGGCCGTTGGGTACGTAGACGTTGACGACGACGTCGCCCACAGCCGGCGGCGCGATCCGTTCGGCGCTGTCCCGCAGGATCACTATCGCATCGTGGCCCGCCTTGATGGAGGCGATCACCGGCAGGTAGGCGGCGCCACTGGCGGTCAGCGAACTGGCCCGGACCGCCCTGAGGTCCAGGTAGGCGTCCTGGCCGGCTTCGGCGTCGAAATGGATCAGTTTGAGCGTTGCGGCCACGCCGGGGGTGCCGGTGTGGAAGATTTCAAAGAGGACGACGGCGATCGGGTCCGGGATGGTGCCCAGGGAACCGGACTCAGCGTCCAGGGTCATGCGGTTGGTGTAGATGGTCTCGGTTCCGGCGTCGGTGCCACGGAGGATGGAGCCGCGCTGGTTGGTGATGCGGGTGGAGCCGATGTTGTTGACGATGTCGCCGTCATAGGTGATGTCGAAGCCGGTGGTGGGCGTGGCCCGGAGGGATTCAATCACCACGTCGGTGGCCGGGAAGATGTGCTGGAGGTGCCAGCACCAGTAGCTTGCTCCCGTGCCCGGGCAGGCCGGGGGTGCGTTGGCACCGTTGTCCACGGAGACGGAGATGACGGCTTCCGGGGTGCTGGTCAGCTGGCTGTTGACCGTATTGATGGACACGCTTTGCGGATCCGCGGTGCCCTTGATGAAGATCTTCTTCTCGGAGCTGTTGCGGATCAGGACGGAGTTCCAGGTCTCCTGCATGTAGAAGATGCCCTGGTTGCCGTGGATCAGGCTGTTGCAGTCGGCGTCACAGCCGGTCTGGGGTGCGTTGGCGTGGAACAGTGCCGCGGGCAGTTCGTCGTAGATGATCGGGTCGATCCAGATGGTGTCGCCGGAGATCGTGTCGCCGATGTTCAGGGCCGGACCAAACTGGCTTGCACGGACCGTCACGTTGTAGGTCTTGGCCACGATCCTGCCCGTGGCGTCGATGATCAGGACCGGGTTCGGTTCGCCCAGCAGGTAGACCGTGGACTCCCAGGCGATGCGGCGGAGCGGCTCGTACCTGATGTCCGAGCTCGCCGAGCCGACGTCGAAGGCGCCGCCTGAACGGTGTGCGCGGACGTAAAGCTGCTGGTAGGACGTCAGGGCAAACACTGCGAGCTCGGCCGTGCGGATCACGGAGTCGTTGGCCCCGACCACGAGCGAGTCGCCCAGGAACTTCACCTCGGCGTAGGCGTCGGTGTCGCCGCCCAGGCAGCCGCAGTTGGCGTTGGCGTCGGCCTTGAGGTTGAGGTTGGCGTGCTCGGCACGGATCGTGACGGAGTCGCCTTCAGTGAGGGAACCGGTGTGGAGGGTCACCTTCACGATGTCGTTCACGTACACGTAGGCACCTGCGTCGGAGTCGGCGCCGAGTGCGTAGGCATCGGCATCCGAGGCCGCTAGCGCGTACACCGTCTCGTTGATCCGGTCGATCGAACCGTCGGAGAAGTCGACGGACCAGCGGACGCCCGAGCCGGCCGATTCCTGGATGGTGGCCCCCTTAAGCGTGGCGGTGCCGCCGATCACGGTGTCCACGGTGGCGGACTTGTCGCGGCCCACGCCCACGCCCTGGCCGGAGCTGTCGTTCGCGTCGGAATTGGTGCCGAGGCCGCCGGAACCCGAGGAGGCGCGGGCGGTGGCGTTGTACCCGGCCGCCGAGTCGGCGAGGATCGAGCGGTTGGCGGTGAGGTCGCCGTCGACCTGTGTAAGTACCACGTAGCCGATTTCGATATCGACGTCGGTGTCTGCGCCGGCGATCAGGCCGCCGGTCCGGTTGACGGCCTCGCCCTTGGCGTTCGTCATGGCGAACGAGCTGACCTGGATGTCCGTAGCCGAGAAGATCGACGCCGGGTCCTTGACCCAGGTGGTGACGTTGTTGACGGCGTCCACGTTGGCGTTGGAGGCACCGAAGCCGAGGAAGCCGCCGCCCTTGCCGACGGAGGATGCCGAGGCTTTGATGTAGGAGCGTCCGTCCACCAGGACAGCGTTGCCGCGGAGGATGCCGCCCCTGATCTCGACGTCGACGTCGACCTCGACGCTCACGGTGGAGTACACGTCGCTGAACTGGAACACGCCGCCACCGATGCCCGTGGACGTTGCCTCGACCACACCGTTCACCGCGCTTGCACTGGGCGAACCGAATCCGCCGACGCCGAGCATCTGGTGCGGGGACCCGTTGAGCGTGGTGCCGGCTGCGAGGTCGATGTAGAGCTGCTGGGTGCCCGTACCCGCCTGCGTGATGCCGATGCCCTGGTTGCGGAGCACGTGCGTGCCCAGCTTGGTGGAGAGTCCGTTGATGGTGTTGCCGGCGGCGTCGCGGAGCTGGATCTTGTTGTCGTCAGCGTCGTCGATCAGGTGGACGTAGTACATGTTGCCTTCGACGAGGCCGATCGATTCGAAGCCGACCCTGCGCAGCGAGTGGTTTGCGATGATGGCGCGGAAGTAGTTGGCGTTGGTGGAATCGGTGATGGTCGAGATGGCGATGGCCTGGATGTCACCGGCACCGCAGGGCTGGAGGTCCACGCCGGGACCCGGATCCACGTCCTTCATGCCGTTGCCGGTGGCGCACAATGTCGCAGCAAGGCGGATCATGTGGGCGCCGCTGGCAGTAAGCCCGCAACCGAACAGGCAGCTGCCGTCGGGGTCGGCGGTGAGGACGTAGTACGTGGCGCCGTTGACCAATCCGCCGATCGGGAAGTCCGCATCGGCGAACGGATCGCTTTCCGTGTACACAACCGCCTGGCCGTTGCTCCAGCCATGGTTGGGAGCGTAGATCGTGTTCCAGCCGTTGTTGCGGACGATCGCGCCGTCGTCGTTGGTCTCGAGCTGGCCGGAGACCACGTTGATGTCGATCAGCGTGTTCTTGAAGTCCACGGTGGCCGGTGCGTAGTAGACCACACCTTGGCCCTCGGTGAGTCCGGAGTGGCTGCCGACGTTGATGGTGTTGCCGCCGGTCAGGTTGGTGCCGTTCGGGGCGAAGTTCCTGACGATCGTGCCGTCGGCGTCCAGCTGGCTCGTGGAGAGGCGGATCCGGTTAGTGTCCACAACGAAGATGTAATAGGAGGCTCCGCACACGAGTCCGCCGGCCGGCGTCGTGCCCAGCGCGGTGCCGCCCGTGCCGCAGTTGTAGACCACACGGTCTCCGGTGCGGAAGTTGTGGCCGTTGGCGAAGTAGAGGCTGCCCGTATCGAGCTGGACGAGCGCGCCGCTGGCGGCGTCGAACTGCTCGCCCAGGCGGAGCGTGGTGCCATTGACGGAGATGACACCGTACGTGCGGCCGTCTCCCAGTCCGCCGATCGCGAACGGGTTGGTAATGCCGCCGATCCCGATCGCCGGTGCGCTGTACGTGACGATGTCTCCGGTGTCGATGCCGTGCGGTGCGGAGAAGCAGATGGTGTCCGGTCCGCTGCAGTTGATGCCCGTGATGGTGCCGTCCGAGACGGCACCCGGAACGACGCCGTGGAGTGCCGTGATGGACAGGATTCCGCCGGCCTGGACAAATCCACCGGTCACTGTGGAGGCGATATCCGGAGTGTTATGGGACGCTGCGGTGAAGCCTGCCTGGATGTTGATGACACCGCCTGAAACCGCGTCGGCGAAGGAGTCTGCGTCGGTCCTGGACTGTGCCAGGAGGGTCACGTTGCCGGAAGCCGTGACGTTGCCGCCGCCGAAGGTGGCGGTGACATCCGGGTCGGTGTGTGCTTCTGCGGAGGAGGCCTCGACAGCGACGACGCCGAAGCCGAAGCTGGCCACGCTCGCCTTGGTGGCGGAGTCACCGACAGCCCTGACCTCGATCCAGGCTGCGCCGGCGTCGCCTACCGTTCCAAGAGCGGGATCGGTGTGGGTGCCGCCGACGTTGCCGTTGATGGCTGCCCGCGTGATGGAGGTGTCCTTGGCGAAGGGCAGCATCTTGGTGACGGTGATGCCGCCGACGCCGGTGCCGCCGGCCTTCGCCGTCGACCGGTTCTCCGCGTGGGCGTAGACCGTGAGCCCGCCGGTCACGCCGGTGACGTTCCCTGTGAGGGTTGCCGAAGTGTCAGCGCCTGAGGTGACCAGAGCCCTGGCCGTACCGCCGCGGATGGACGCAAGGCCCGTGGCAATCACGTTCGCGGTGGAGTTTGCCATGTTGGTGGCGTCCGCTTCGATGGTGACGGACGACGCCGAGCTGAGGCTTCCGCCGTAGCCTGCGGTAGTGGGTGCGGAGACGTCCGCAACGGGCGCGCTGACTGCGACGCCCGCGAGGAGGCCGCCGGTGACGATGTTGGAGACCGCCTTGGCCTGGTTGTTGCTCGTGGCCTTGAAGGTGACCGGCGCGCCGGCCGCCGAAACGGCTCCGTTGCCGTTGGCGGTGGTGCCGCCGGTGATCTTGGAGTCCGCGGCGCCGATCGCGAGCGCGCCGAGTCCGACCGCCGTCGACAGCGCCTGCGCGTCCGAAGTGTTGGCGGAAGTAGCCAGGACGTCCACCTTGCCGGCCCCGGTGACCGCGCCGTTGAGGGTGGCGCGCGTTTCGTTGGCCACCGTGGCGATCGCGACCATGGCCTTGAGGTCCAGGAGGCCAACCGAGATGGATTCGACGATGCCCTTGGCCAGGTTTCCGGTGCCCAGGGTTTCGGCCTTGATGGTGATGGTGCCCGTGGAGCCGAGGCTTGAACCTGTCTCCGCGATCGCCCGGATGAACGCGCCGGAGGTGATGCGGCCGCTGGCCCAGGCGCCGCTCAGACCGATCAATGCGCCCTGCTTGAGGACGACGTTGGCGTCCGCAGTGTTGGTTGCGCCTGCCCGGATGTCGATCGAGGATGCCCCGGACACGGTTCCCGTGGCCCTGGCGAGAGTGTGGCCGGACAGTTCCGCGAAGACCACCGTGATGCCGATCGAGACGCCGCCGATCGCGACGGCGGGAGCCCTGACGGTCGCTGTGTTGGTGGCCGTGGCAGTCGAGGCGACCGGTCCCGCCGTCGTCACGTTTCCGCCGACCGTGGACTCAAGGTGCCGCGAGGAATTGGCGCGGGAGACCGTCACGCCGACTGCGACGCCGCCCACCGTGATGTTCAGGACCCGGGACGTGACAGCCCGCGTGCCGGCCGCTGTGGCATGGACGCCGTGCGAGCCGACAGTACCGACGGGCGACGCGGAGGCCGAGGCGGTGCCGGAAAGCGATACGAACGCGACGACGCCGCCGATGGCCCCGATGCCGCCGGCCGCGCTCACTGCCAGGGCATCCACCGTGATGTTGTCCGTGACGCTGGCGTCGAAGCCGGTCACCGTGCCGGCGGAGCCGACGGCGATGGCACCGGTGGTTGCCGTGTTGTCGCCGGAGACGTTGATGACGGAGACCGAGACGCCTGCACCCACCGCACCGACTGCGGCCGCGATCGTGAAGGTCTCGAGCGTGCGGGTCGCAGTGCTGCTGACCAGGACGCCGGTGGGGCCGGCTGCCTTGCGGATCTGGGCTCCGGAGTCGATGTGGGCCCGTTGCGTGCCGGAATCGTTGATGACCACCACCTGTCCGGAAACGCCTACCAGGCCTGCACCGCCTGCGAAGCCGATGCCCTTGGAGGTCTCGTGCATGTTGGCGGCAACCGTGACGTCGCCGTTCGCGGTGACGCGCGCTGCAGACCCGATGCCGGCGTCCGTCACGGACTTGATGTTCATGACCAGCACCGAGATGCCTACGCCTACCGCGCCGCCTGCCGCCGCACCTGCGACGCCCAGGATCAGGAGCCTGTCAGCCGCGACCACGCGGACGTTGCCGCCGGCGATGACCGTTGCGTTCAGGGTGGCGGTGGTTCCGCCGGTGGCCGGCATGCCGAGTGCGCGGGTGGTCGGATTCTGAGTGGGTGCGGCGCCGGAGATAGTCGACCCCACTGCACCCAGCTGGCCGATCAGGCGTTCGTTGGTCTTGAGCTCGGCACCGGAGATTTCGCGCCAGTCCAAGGGCGCTGCCGTCGGGTCCGTAGCGCTGGCGGCAACTGCGTGCCGGGCCGCGAACACCCGGCCGCCAAAGGTTACGCGGGCGCCTTCGTCGTAGGAAACCGCGGAGCTCCAGGCCGGGACCGGGGCAGTGGAGGCGGTGGTGCCGGTGAGGGTGTTGTCCTTGTAGCCGCCACTGCCCTGCGCCACGCTGCCGCCCGCCGTCGCGGATCCCAGGGCGCCGCCCTTCTTCCAGTGGGTGCTGTTGCCGTCGCCGTCGTAGGCCTGGCCCACGGGGTTGACGCCGGTGAGGCCGTCGGTGCGTGACGTGTAGTAGTTGCCGTCGCTGCCGCGGACTTCGTCGCCCTTATTGTAGACGGCCGAACCGCTGTAGTCGCCGCGGCCCAGGGCGCTGGTTTCGCCCAGCCACTGCGCCTGGTTGGACTCAGGATTGGCGCCAACCGTGGGGTTGTCCACCTTCGCGGAGTAACGCTTTCCGTTGTAGGTGACCACGTCACCTTGCCGGTAGGCCGTCGAGGCGCTCCATGCCCCGCGGTCGTCGCCGCCGTCGGCCGCGTGGTAGGCGCTGGTGGGGGTGGTGCCGATCGTCCAGACGGAAACCGCGGCAGCAACTCCCACGAACCCGCCGGCCGCGCTCACTGCGAACGTGCTCACATCCTTGCGGGATACCGCGTAAACCTGCACATCGCCGTCGACAGTTACCGTCAGCCCGCCGCCCAATGCTGCCTGGACGGAGGTGTTCACGACGCCGATGTCCACGCCGCCTGCCACACCCACAAAGCCACCCGCGATGCCGCCGGCAATGGTCAGGGAGGTGAAGCGGTCCGTCGCGGAGACGTTGAGTCCGGCACCATCGAGGGTTCCGCCGCCGCCCACGAACGCCTTGACATCCACCGTCAGGAGCGTGACCTGGACGCCACCCGCGACGCCGACGAAACCGCCGCCGATAGCGGGTGCCAGGCCGAAGACGTTCTCGGAGGAATCGGCCCGGACCACCGCGCCGGAGAAGGTCTGCCGGCCGAATCCGCCGGCGCCCACGGTTCCATCGGAAACGCCTGCTACGCCGGCACCCACACCGCTGGCAGTGACGGCACCGTTGCCGCCCAGGTACGACTGGACTTCCTTATCGAGGACCAGGACGCCGACCGCCGCGCCGACGCCCACCAGGCCGCCGGCCATCGCGATGGTCAGCAGGACGGCCTTGGTGTCATCCGTGGCGGAAACCAGCACGTTGTTGCCGGCCCGGAGCGTGGCGCCGTTGCCCAGGCATTCGTAGGCGTCCGCGCCGGTGGGGGTTCCCGTGCAGGCGAAGGTATGGACGTTCAGGACCGTGACGCCGACTGTTCCTGCCACGCCCACCGTTCCGCCGCCCGCGCCTGCGGCCACGGAAACCACCGTGTCCTTGCCCTGCGCGAGGACCTCGATGTTGCCGCGTGCCCTGACGGTGGCGCCGGTGGCGATGTAGGAGTAGGTATCCAGGTTGGCCACCCGGACCGCCACGGGAACGGCGACGCCGGCCGTCCCGCCAATAGCGAGGGCCGCGGCGATGCCGAGCTCGTAGTAGACGTTGACGGCGGCCACCCTGACGGACTGTGCTGCGTCGGCGCCGGTGACGTTGTCTGCGCAGGTGGCGCCGCAGTTGACCTTGGCATTTGCCCCAATGTGCGCCGAGGTGCGGGCAGTGTTCACAGCCACGGAACCTGTAATTGCCACGCCGGCCGTCCCGCCGATTGCGAAGCCGATGCCGTAAGCGCCGATATCGTCAACGTTGGTTGCAGTGACGGCCACGCCACGGAAGCCGGACTGGGTGCCGGTAGTGATGGTGCGCGGGCCGAAGGCGCTCGGGTCACCCGAGGGGGCTGTGCCGGTCTTGGTGAGCGAGTGGGCGCGGCCCAGGCTGGCCAGGTTGATGCCGGTGATGTCCAGGTCCACGATTTGGGAGCCGGCCTCGGTGCTCTTCTTGGTGCGCAGCTTGAACGTGGTGCCGGAGAGGTCGGAGATGAAGTACGTGCCGCCGTCGATCAGCCCGGTGATTGGGGTGCCGCCGCCGGCTGTGTACACCACGGCGTCGTCATTGGCGAGCGTGCCCATGTCGTAAGTGATGGTGTCTGCGGCTGAGTTGACGGCGGTGGCCGGGTTGAAGCGCGGTGTGGTGTCCGCGGTGACGTTGGCTTCGTCCGCCCGGTAGAAGCGCTGGTTCTGGCTGGTGCCGGCGCTGGTGATGTCCACCGCGCCGCCACCCTTGGTGAGCGAGACCTGGAAGGTGTTGGCGGTGGCGCCCACGATGTAGTACGCCTGCTCACGGTGGGTGAGGCCGCTGGCGCCGCAGCTCGCCACAGGGGTGCAGCCGGCGTCGTAGTACACAACGTCGCCGTTGCTGAAGCCGTGGTTGGCCAGCGTGATGGTGTTGCCGGCGGTGTTGACGTCCGACGGCGAGAACCGCATGTCGCGGGTGGTGACGGTGCTGCCGCCGGTGGCTACGGTGAGCGGCGAGCCGCCCTTGGCGGCCACCACTGCCCAGTTGCCGATCCACGCGTGGGTTTCCTTGGTGGTGACCGGGACTGCCACGGAGGCGCCAACCCCGGCGGTGCCGCCAACGGAGATGTTGCCGCCGATCACGTCCAGGTCCAGGGTTTCACTGGCCGCCACGCGGACGGAACCGTCGACGGCGACTGTCGCAGCGTCGAGCGCCCCCGTTCCGTCCGCGATGAACGCCTTGGTGGTGATGGTCAGGGCGGAGACTGCGGCATTGACGTTGACCGCCGCGGTTCCGGCGAAGCCGCCGCCCACGGAGATTGAGGTGATGTCCTCGGAGGACACTGCGTCCACCGTGAGGTTTCCGGTTCCCACCACGTCCGCCGTCTTTGCCAGCCAGGCCTGGGTGTCCTTGGTGAGGACCTCGACGTCGACGCCGGCACCTACGCCTGCCGTGCCGCCGATCGTGAGCTGGCCGGCCAGCGAGAGGATGTTCGTGGTGTCCTGCGCGAAGACTGCAACATGGGTGGTGGGTGCGCTGGTGGCGCCGTCCAGGTGGGCCTTGGTGGAGTGGTTGATGACGTCAACCACCACGGATCCGGCCACGCCGGCGGAGTTGCCGCCCGCGCCGGCCACGGCGATCAGGGTGAAGTCCACCGACTGCGTGGCGGAGATGAGGAGGCCGGCGCCGCCAGCCCGGATGTCCGCACCGTTGAGGACGCGTGCTTCGACGTTGGAGCCGCGGACGTTGATGACGGCGGCTGCACCCACACCGGCCGAGCCGCCACCCACGGCGAGGTTGCCGGAGGAGTAGGCGCCGCTTGCGGTCCTGTTGGCCTTGACCGTCACTGCACCCAGTGCGTGGACGTTGCTGTTGCCGATGCCTGCCAGCACCATGGGGCTGCTGCCGCCCTGGTTGACTACAACTACCAGCACTGAACCGGAGACGCCTGCGGAGTTGAGGGACACCGCGCCCGCCACTGCCAGCAGGAACCAGTCCTCCACAGCCTTGGCTTCCACGGTCACGGAGCCACCCGCCCGGACGTCGGCGGAGTCGCCGATCCAGGCGCGGACGTTCGAGTTGGCGATGACCACCACTACTGTCAGGCCCACGCCTGCGGAGCTTTGGCTCAGTGCCAGCGCACCGCCCACATCCACCACGCGGATGGTGTCCGTGGCCCGGACCGTGACGGTCTGGCCCGCTCCCCCAACAGCGCCGGACTGGTTCACGTTGGCGCCGTTGGCAATCCAGGCGCGGGTGTCCAGGTTCAGGATTTCGACGACGAACCCGCCGGTGACCGCTGCCCCGCCGGAGCTCGCGCCGCCGGCAATGGCCACGCTGTTGAGTTTGAGCCAGTCCACCTTGCCCTTGAGGGGTGCGGGGAGGTCCGGCCGGATCGGGTTGATGCTGGTGCGTGCGGTGACCGAGGTGGCGCCGGAGGCGTCGGTGCTGGTCGGGTTGAGGACCGTGGAGTCGATCCAGGCGGTGGTGTCGATTTCCACGAAGTTGACGGAGAACGCGCCGCCCACTGCTGCGCCGTCGCCGGTGGACAGGGCGCCCACAATGGCGAGGTTCTGGAAGCGGACCGGGCTGTAGGCGCCTACCGTGATGCCGCCGGCCGGGGCGTTGAGGTCGGCTCCGGCGCCTACCCAGGCGTTGGAGCTGATGAGCAGGATCTGGACGGCTGCGCTGCCGGCCACCGAGGTGCTCTTGCCGCCGGCGGCCGCAAAGGACCAGACGATGAAGTCGTTGTAGCTGGCCGGCGGAGTGCCTGCGGGGACCGGGTTGAACGGGTCGTCGTCACCGTCGGGTACGGGCACCGTGGCTTCAACTGTGATGCCGGTCTGGCCGGTGACGTGCGCGCCGCCGCCGATCGAGGCCTGGTTGGTGAGGTCCTGGACGTTCAGGCCGATCGTCGCTGCCACCCGGGTGCCGGAGCTGTCCAGGTCAATCGCGGAGCCCAGGCCGAACGCGTTGGCCCTGGCCAGCAGGGTGGAGCGGACGGTGACGGCACCGGTGGTGGCGGTGACCGTCCGGTTGGCCCCGATGCGTGCGGTGGACGTGGCCACCACCCAGTTCACGGCCAGCGCCGCGGCTACCCCGGTGCTGCTGCTTGAGGAACCGGACTGGCCGCTTTGCTGGGTGTTCGCCCCGTTGGCGCCGTTGGTTCCATTGGTGCCGCCGGAGGAGCTCGGCATGCCGGCGGTTGAGGTCTTGGTGCCCTGGGTGTTCGGGTTGTTGGAGCCGTTGACCTCGCTGTTGGCCTTGGAGTCGCCGCTCGAATCGCTCTCCTCTGAACCATTCGCGCTGGCGACTGACCGTGCCTCGCTGGACACTGCCGAGGTAGCCAGGACGTCCACGGAACCACCGGTGACGTTGCGGTCGATCTCCGCCAGCGTGTTCCAGCCGACCACCGCGTTGATGGCCAGGTCGATGCCCACCGAGGTGTCCTTGCCGGCGGCCTTCGCGTTGCCTTCGGTGTAGATCCGGCTGGTGTGCGTGGCCAGGACCTTGACGGCACCGGACGCGGTGAGCGCCGAGCCGGTGCCAAGCCGGGCGGTGACCTTTTCGTCAACGCTGATCAGCAGGGCCACCACCGGGGTGACGGCCGTGCCGCCCGCGGTGCCGCCCTCCGCCGTCGTGATCATCTCGCGGAAGCCCAGTGCCTCAACGGTGACGTTGTTGCCGCCGCTGAGCGTTGCCCCGTTTTCCGCTTCGGCGCGGACCGTTGAGGGGGTGAGGACCTGGAGGGCAACGGAGGCGCCGACGCCGGTGGCACTGCCCACCTCTGCCTTGCCGCTCGCCTTGGCGTAGTCGTACTCGTTGTTCAGGGCGGTGATGGTGACGTCCGCGCTGGTGAGCGTAGCGGAGGCGCCCGCCTGCAGTAGCGCTTCGGTGACGTTGGTGACGATGTTCAGGGCCAGGGCGCCCGCGATCCCTACGTCGCTTGCCTTGCTGGCGCCTGCGCGCGCGGTGGCGGAGATCTCGTGTTCCCAAAGCCTGAACAGCTGGTCCGTGGTGGGGGCGTTCGGGAAGCGCTCGCCGTCGGTCAGGGTGGCCGATTGCAGGATCCACTGCTGGGAGCCGTTGCGCTTGTAGAAGCCGGGCGCGTTGGTGCCGTCCTGCTTGGTCAGCTGGAACCAGTCGTGTTCCTTGACCTCGTTCTTGGGCAGCTCCACCTTCTGGCCGTACGTGTCTGCGGTGACGAACTTCCAGGTGGTGCCGTCGTACTTGTAGACGCTGTTGCGCGGGTTGCCTTCGTGGGCGGTGGTGAGGAGGAAGTAGTCCCCGCTGGCCGGTGAGCCCGGGAGTGCGGCGCCGCTGGTGATGGTGACGTCCGTGTCCATGGTCCATTCGGAGCCGTTGAACTTGTAGATGCCGTCGTTGCCGTCCGTGCCGCCGTTGGTCTTGACGTAGGCGAGGTCGTCCTTGGACGGGCCGGGCAGTTCGGCGCCGGTGGGGACGGACACCCATTCGGTGCCGGTCCAGCGCCGCACCACGTCATTGGTGTCGCCGCCGGTCATGCCCGCGGTGAGGACCAGCCCTGTGCCGGTGATGGTTGCGGTGCCGGTGACGGCCCGGTTGACGATGTCCACGGCGTTCACTGCAACGCCGGCGCCGATGCCCACGCTGGCGTCGGCAGCGCTGTCGCCCTTGGCGCTGGCCAGGACGTCCGTGTTGGCCAGGCTCTTGAGGGTGACCACCCCGCCGGAGCTGATCACCACGCCGTTCGCGAACCATGCCCGGGAGAGCGAGTCCACCACGTTGATGGCGATCGCACCTGCGATCGAGAGGGACGCGCCGCCGTTTTCGTTGCTGGCGGCCTTCGGCGTGGAGCTCTTGCTGGTGGTCTTGCCGGTCTCCGTGGACTGGGTGGTCTTGGCCTGGCTCAGGTTGGCGTCGGCCTTCTGGTTGACGTCCTTGCCTCCGCCGCCGCTGCCCTCGGACTTGGACGCGCCCTTGGCGGCAGCTTCCGCCGTCGTAATGGTCTCTGAGGTGCCGGTGGCCTTGAAGCTGACGGCCCCGCCGGCGGTGATGCTGCGGGCACTGCCTGAATCGACGGCGTTGTCGATGATGGCCAGTGCCAGGGAGACGCCGATGCCTGCCGTGCTGCCCACCTTGGTGTCGCCCTTGGCGGTGGTGGTGGCTTTGGCCTTTTGCGTGGCCTGGGCGTCCACGGCGCCCGTTGCGGTGAGTGCCGTGGCACTCGCTCCGAGTGAGGCACTGGTAAGAATGGTGGCGATGCTGATCGCTACTGCCGGGGTGATGCTGACGCTGCCGCCCGCTGATCCGCTTTCGGCAGAAGTGGTCAGGGTGTTCGCGGTTGTGGCCTTGAGGGTTACTGTGCCGGCTCCGGTCAGTGGGGGTCCGCGCGTCGGGTCTCCCACCTGGTCGATTCCTGCGTAGACGGTGTCGTTGACGAGGTTCAGGGAGAGTCCCGCGCCGATGCCCACGGTTCCGGTGCCGGACTGGCTGGCCTTTGCCTTGGCGTTCGACGTCGACTTCGAGTTCGCGGTCATGCCCACCGCACCTGCGCCGAGGATCGCGACACCCGGGGTTGGCGTGTCTGCCGGGTCCAGCGGGACGGGGTTGGGATCGGCGTGGATGGTGGCCAGGGTGACCAGGTCCACGATGTTCAGGGCGAAGGCGCCGGCCACTCCCAGGTTGCCGCTGCTGCCGGAGGCCCCGGCCTTGGCGTCTGCCTCGAACGCGTGGGTGGTGTCGTCGGGTTCGGTGCCTTCGTCGTCGCCGTCCGGGCCGATCGCCCGCATGTCAGCGGTCAGGTTCAGGCCGCCCGCGGTAAGTGAGGTTCCGACGCCGATTCCGGCCTCGTTGCGCAGGATCACCTTGTTGATGGCCAGGCCTGCGCCGATTGTCACCGAGCTGCCGTTGCTGGCCGAGCCGTCGGCGACGGCCTTGGCGTCGGTGTTGTTCAGCGTCCTGAACGTGGCGATTCCGGCTGCGATGACCACAATTGGCGGCTGGCCTGCGGCTGCCACGGCGAGTGCCGTCGTCGTGCTGGTCACCAGGTTGAGGGCAATCGCTGCGGCGACCGAGACGGTGGTGCCGTCCTCGTTCTTCGCGGCGGGGGTGCTGGTGCCGTTGGTGTTGGTCTTGGTGGACTTGCTGGTGGCGAAGCCGAGCTGCTGGTCCGACTTTTCCTTGGTGTCCTTGCCGGAGGAGTCCTTGCCGCCCGCGCTGGTGCCGCCCTTGGCTCCGGCGGAGCTGGCAGTGGCCGTGGTGGCGGTGGTGGACGTGCCCAGCGCTTCCATGGTGATGGCTCCACCGGAGGTGGTGTTGCGGTAGAGCGAGGAGTCCACCAGGTGTTCGGCGGAGGTGAGTGCGAAGGAAACCGCTGCTGCGAGCGTGGCTCCTGCTCCCGCCGTCGTGGATCCCAGTGCCTTGGTGTCAACGGTTGCGGTCTGGTCTGCCTTGCCGGTGATGTCCCCGGCGGTGGTGAGCGCGTTGCCGTTGCGGATGGAGGCTGAGGTGCTGACGTTGGAGATGGTGATGCCCACGACGCCGGTGATCACCGCTGTGCTCCCGCCGGCCGCGCCGCCGGTTGCTTCGGTGGTGGTGGCGTCAGTGGTGGTGGCATTCATGGCCAGCTTGTTCGCGGCGGTCAGGATCCCGTTCACTGCCAGGCCGGCCTCAACGATGGTGTCGATCACGCTGATGGCCACAGAAGCACCGATGCCTACTGCGCCCGTTCCGTCCTGCTTGGCCGTTGCCTTGGCTTTGTTCTCGTGGTTGTTCCGGGCCGTCTGGGTGAGGTTGGCGCCGTTGATGTTGGCGCCGGCTCCGCGGACGTTCGCGAGGGTGGTGGCGCGGATGACGTTCAGGGCCAGGCTGCCGGCCACTCCCACGTTGGCACTGCCGCCGGCACCCGAGGTGGACGTGGCGTTGAAGGCGTTCTTGCCGTCCGCCGGGCCGAAGGCTTCCAAAATCACGCCGCCCGCGTTCAGGATGGCGCCGCCGGCCAGGTAGGCCTCGGTGAGGAGCGTGATGAGGTTGATGCCCACTGCGACGCCCACGCCCAGTCCACTGCCGGACGTGGTGCTGCCGTCCGAGGTGGCCGTCGCGTTGTTCTTGGAGGCGGCGTGGATGGTCTGGGTTCCGGTGGTGTTGACGCGGGAGCCGTTGATGTAGGCGCCGGTGGTGCTGTTGAGGATGTTCACCGACAGGGCACCCGCGACGCCGATGTTGCCGTCCGAGGTCTTCGCCTGGTCCTTGCCGCGGTCCGCCGAGTTGGGGTCCTTGTCATTCTGCGTGGAGCCGTCGGGCGCTGCCTTGGAGGTGGTGCTGCCGGTGGCTTCGGAGTCCGCGGTGATGGCCAGCTTGGCGGCGCTGGTGGGGGTGGTGCTGGTGGAGTCGATGAACGCGCTGGTGGCCTGGTTGATGTTCGCCACCGCGATGCCTGCTCCGGAGTTTGCTCCGCTGGCGTCTCCGGTGGCCGTCAGCGTTGCCTTGTTCACGGCGGCCAGTCCCAGATCCCCGGTGACCACCAGGTGGGCGGTGCCGGTGACCTTGGTGATGGACTTCGCGGTGACCGTCAGGATGGCTACCGAGGCGTCGAAGCTGCTGGCCCCGGACGAATCGGCATCCCCTTCATCCTTGCCGGCAGCACCCGGGGTTGCTCCGGCGTCGACGGTTGACGTGGACGTCATGGTGACGTTGCCGCCGCCGGTGACCACCGCGCTGCCGCCCACCGTCACCGAGGCGTCGGAGGAGATGATGGCCAGGTCACCGTAGTCCTTGTTCAGCACCACCGGGCCAACGGTTGAGGTTGCGGCCATCACGACGGCGCCCGTTGCGTTCAGCTGCGAATTCCCGCCTACCGTGACGGCTGCCTTGGAATCGACGTTGACGGCGTAGGCGCTGAAGTGGGTGGCGTCCGGGACCACCGTGGAGGTGGCCGTGAGGTTGAGATTGTTCGCGGAGATGTTGCCGCCGTTGACGTTCACTGCCGCGTTGGTGCAGTGCGTTGCCAGGCTCAGCAGGCAGCCCAGGGCCGGCCCGCCGGTCACGGAGTCCGCAGCTTCCAGGGTGACGTCGCCGGTGGTGGTGATGTTGGCGTCGTCCGCTACCTCGATCAGTTCCATCTGGATCAGGAGCCACGCGGCCATCAGGGCGATGGTGCCGGAAAGGGTGATCTTGTCCTTGCCGGCGCCACCGCGGATGGTCAGCGAGACGGTGGGTGCCGCGAAGGCCACTGTCTCGAACGTGGCACCGCTCAGTTCCAGGAGGCCGCCGCCGTTCAGGCTCAAGGTGGCAGTATCGTCCCCTCCGGTCAGCTCGTAGACGGCGTTGGCCGCGTCCCCGGCAACGATCGGTTCGATGTTCAGGTAATGCACCACCGTGGAATCCAGATAGAGCGTGCCGGAATGCGGGTCCACGGCCACCGATCGGCTGCTGGCCGTGTTGCCCAGCGTGGCCAGGGTATCGAAGCCCGCGGCGCCGTCGAACGTGACGGTGATGGCCGGGTTGGCCGCGCCGCGGTCGATCGCGAACGTGTCATCGCCCGCGGTGCCCGTGACCGTGATGGCGGTGATGCCGCCCAGGCTCCGCGTCTCGCCGCCGAACGTCACGGTGCCGTCCGCGTTGAACACCAGGGTGGCCGAGGTTCCGGTCATCCGGACGTTCCACGGGCCGGGGGCTGCGGCGGTGGTTGCGGCAGCTTCCGGCGATTCGGTTGCTGAAGTTGTTGCCGCCGCATCCGTGGAAGGCCCGACGGCGGGAGCTTCCGTGGCGGAGGCATCTTCCGTGGCCGTTGAGGTGCTGGAGGTTGCGGTTGTGTTGGCAGCTGGAGCATCTGCAGCCGGAACTTCCGCTGCCGGATCCTCCGTCGCGGGAACTTCCGCCGCTGGTGTCTCGGTGGCGGCGGGGGCAGCAGGTGCGGGAGCCTCAACTGGGGCTTCGACGACGGGTGCCGGTTCGACCACAGGCGCGGGCTCCACCACAGGGGCGGGCTCCACCACGGCTGCCTCCACGACGGGCGCGGGCTCGGCCATCACTGCGGCCTCAACCACCGGCTCCACCACAACGGGCTCCACCACAACGGGCTCCACCACAACGGGCTCGACCACAACGGGTTCGACAACAACGGGTTCGACAACAACGGGTTCGACCACAACGGGCGCCGGGTACATCCGGTCCTGGGTGTTGTAGCGGCGCTCCCCCGGGCTGAGCGTTCGGGTCATCAGATCCGCGCCGCCCTCGAGGTCCCCGAAGCCGGCGATGTGGCCGTACTCGTGGGCGAGGACCGTGAAGAGATCCATGGCGCCGGCTGCCGTTCCACCTACGGACCAGCCCCAGCCGGCCGCTGTGGGATCCACTGCGATGCTGTTGCCGTACGTGATGGCCAGTGCGTTACCGGGGAGGTCCTGGACGAAGAGTGCTGCTCCGCCAACGGGCCAGCCCGGCCATTGCGCAGCAGCCGCTCCGGCCACTTGGCCAAGCTCGGCGCCGCTGATGGTGATGCCGTTTTGGGCGCTGGCCGTGTAGGCAGCATCCTGGTGTTCGCCGTCGAAAAGCACGGACGGAAGCCCGGGCAATTGGATGGGAAGGACCTCCGTCACTGGAATGGGACGGGGCTCAAAAGCGGTAATTGCAAGCGCCGGATTTACCGTGGGAAGGTTGAACGCGAGGACCATGCACAGAGCCACTGCAACGGACACAACCCGTTGCAGTGCAAGCTGAAGCACGGAAATGTTCACGACGAACTGACCCCATGGACTCGTAAATCCCCAATATGCGCAGGGCTGCAGTGCACCCCGTAACGCTGTCTGCCGCATAAGAAGCGGCAACCACGCTTGCCTCCCCGCGGCCGTGTCCGTTGCTCCCGGATCCCGGCTGCGAAACTTTGGTGGGACCGGTGATCGATCCCAAGCTGGAGATTACGCCTGCGGGAATTTTTAAGTCAAGCACTTTTATTAACTAATAGTTGACAGTCCGTTTCGCGGCGTTGTAAAAGCCCGAAATACCGGGCTAAAGCCCTCCTGCCAGCCGGTAATAGGCCGCATTCCAGGCGAGCTCTTTCTTGAATTGTTTGATGGTGGTTCCCTCGTCGATGGTCAGCAATTCGGTTTCCGCGATCTCGGCGAAGTCCTCGAAAACCTCCATGCCAACCGCCGTGCTGAGCACGGTGTGGTGGGCTGCGCCGGCGGTCAGCCAGGCGGCGGCCGAGGTGGCGAAATCGGGCTTGGGCTGCCACAGGGCGCGGGCCACCGGCAGGTTGGGGAGGGGCTGGTCCAGGTCCACCACGTCCACGGCGTTGGCCACCAGCCGGAAGCGGTCGCGCATATCAGATAGCGCCACCACCACACCGGGCGAGGCATCAGTGTCAAAGACCATCCGGACCGGGTCTTCCTTGCCGCCGATTCCCAGCGGGTGGATCTCGATGCGGGGTTTGCGTGCGGTCAGCGAGGGGCAGATTTCCAGCATGTGGGCGCCCAGGATCTTCTCCTCGCCGGGCACCAGGTGGTACGTGTAGTCCTCCATCAGGGACGCGCCGCCGGGCAGTCCGGAGCCCATCACCTTGGCCGCGCGGACCAGGATTGCCGTCTTCCAGTCACCCTCTGCACCAAAGCCGTAGCCGTCCGCCATGAGCCGCTGAACGGCCATTCCGGGAAGCTGGCGCAGCCCGCCCAGGTCCTCGAAGGACGTGGTGAAAGCGGCTGAGCCGTTTGCTTCCAGGATGGCCCGCAGGCCCAGTTCAATCCGGGCGCTGTAGCGCAGTGACTCGTGGCGGGCACCGCCTTCCTGGAGCTCCGGAACCACCTCGTAAAGGCGCTGGTACTCCGCCACCAGGGCGTCGACGTCGGACTCTGAAGCGATGTCCACCGCCTCCACCAGCTCGTTGACGGACCAGGTGTTCACCGAGACGCCGAAGCGGAGTTCCGCCTCGGTTTTGTCGCCTTCGGTGACGGCAACGTTGCGCATATTGTCGCCAAAACGGGTGAGTTTCAGCGTCCGGATGGCCGCCCAGCCGGCTGCCGCACGCTGCCAGGAGCCCACCTGGCGGGTCACTTCCGGGTTGGAAACATGCCCGACGACGGTCTTCCGCGGCACCCCGAGCCGGCTCTGGATGTAGCCGAATTCGCGGTCGCCGTGGGCTGCCTGGTTGAGGTTCATAAAGTCGAAATCGATGTCCGCCCAGGGCAGTTCCACGTTCGCCTGGGTGTGCAGGTGGAGCAGCGGCTTGCGCAGCAGGTCAAGGCCCTGGATCCACATCTTGGCCGGGCTGAAAGTGTGCATCCACGCGGTCACGCCAATAACGGCGTCGTCGGAATTGGCATCCAGCGCCATCCGCCGGATGGCGTCCGAGTCCGTCAGGACCGGCTTCCAGACCAGCTTCACCGGCACGTCGGAGGAGGCGTTGAGGGCATCGGAAATCTCCCGCGACTGGGACGCCACCTGCTTCAAAACATCCTCGCCATAAAGGTGCTGGCTGCCGGTCAGAAACCAGACTTCATAGTGGTCAAGGGTGGTGGATGCTGCTGCATTCATAACTGTTCTCCTGGGAATCCGGGGCGCCGGCGTTAATTGCCGTAAACGTTTTGGTAGCGGTCAAAAAGCGGTCTGACCTGCGACGACTCAATAAGTTCCGGCTGGCCTAATTGCCGGGAAATGTGGATGGTGCGGGCAACTTCCTCACACATAACGGCAGCTTTAACAGCCGATTTCGCATCCGGGCCAATGGTGAAAGGGCCATGGTTTTTCATCAGGACGGCCGGTGAATTCGAATTCTTGAGCGTCTCAACAATGCCCTGCCCAATAGAGTCATCACCGATCAAGGCGAACGGTCCCACGGGAATCGGGCCGCCGAATTCGTCGGCCATCATGGTCAGGACGCAGGGGATTTCCTCGCCCCGGGCTGCCCATGCCGTGGCGTAGGTGGAGTGCGTGTGCACTACCCCGCCGACGTCGGGCATATTCCGGTAGACGTACGCATGCGCTGCAGTGTCCGACGACGGCGACAACGGCGGGTTGCCCCACTCACCGTCAGCATTACCAGCCACGGGCACCCCGTACAGGTCAGTGACCACCATGGCGTCCGGTGTGAGCTGGTCATAGGAAACCCCGGATGGTTTGATCACCATCAGATCATGGCCGGGCACCCGGGCGGAGACGTTTCCCGCCGTCCAGACCACCAGCTCGTAGCGGGTCAGCTCGGCATGGAGCACGCAGACCTGCTCGCGCACGGTTGCAATAAGCTCCAGGAGCGCGCTCATGCGAAGACCCCCGCAGGCACCGTGGAAGAGTTGCGCGCGTTCCGCTGGATGGCCTTGAGCCGGTGCATTACCTCGTTGCCGCCGCGGCCGAAGTAATCGTGAAGCGCCCGGTATTCCTGGTACAGGGCGTTATAGGCGGCTACATTTTCCGGAATGGGAACATAAACGTCGCCGGGTTCTGCGCCCATGGCAGCGGCCGCGGCGCGGATGTCCGGGTACTCGCCGGCAGCCACCGCGGCGTGGATCGCAGAGCCCAGCGCCGGGCCCTGTTCGGAGCCGATCGTGGAGAGTTGCAGGCCGGTGACATCAGCGTAGATCTGCATCAGCAACCGGTTTTTCAGCAGGCCGCCGGCCACAATGAACTCCTTCACCGGCACGCCCGCATCACGGAATGCCTCCACAATGGTGCGGGTGCCAAACGCCGTTGCTTCAAGGAGCGCACGGTAGGTGTCCTCCGGTTTCGTCGCCAGGGTCTGCCCCACCACCAGGCCGGAAAGTTCATGGTCCACCAGCACCGAGCGGTTGCCGGAATGCCAGTCCAGCGCGATCAGGCCGTGCTCCCCGATCGCCTGTCCGGCGGCCAGGTCCGTCAGGAATTCGTGGATCCCAAGGCCCGCAGCCGCGGCCGCCTGGTGGTATTCCGGGGGCACGCCGGCCCGGGTGAACCAGCCGAAAATATCGCCAACTCCGGACTGTCCGGCCTCGTATCCCCACAGCCCGTCCACGATGCCCCCGTCCACCACGCCGCACATGCCGGGGACTTCGCGGAGTTCGGAGCCGTTCATCACATGGCAGGTGGACGTGCCCATAATGGCCACCAGCTGGCCGGGGTCAACAGCCCTCGCGGCCGGGGCGGTCACGTGTGCATCAACGTTGCCCACAGCCACGGCGATGCCTTCGGGAAGCCCTGTCCAGGCCGCAGCTTCGGCCGTGAGCGTTCCGGCCGCCTCGCCCAGCCGGCCAATCCGGTGTTCCACTTTTTCGCCGACGAATCCTGCAAAATCCGGGTTCAGTGCAGCCAGGAATTCCTGCGACGGGTAGGCGCCGTCCTGGAAGATGCCCTTGTAGCCGGCAGTGCAGGCGTTGCGTACGTACTCGCCGCAGAGCTGCCAGACAATCCAGTCCGCGGCCTCCACCCAGTGGTCCATGGCCGCGTACAGCTCCGGGTCTTCCTCCAGCAGCTGCAGGCCCTTGGCGAACTCCCATTCGGAGGAAATCAGGCCGCCGTACCGGGGAAGCCAGCTTTCGCCGCGGTCCGCCGCCAGCTGGTTGATCCGGTCCGCCTGGGGCTGCGCGGCGTGGTGGCGCCACAGCTTCACGTAAGCATGCGGACGGTCCGCATAGCCCGGAACCTCGTTCAGCGGGGTACCGTCCGCCAGCGTGGGGACCATGGTGCAGGCGGTGAAGTCCGTGGCAATTCCCACCACGTCCGCGGCATCGATTCCGGCATCCGCGACGGCAGCGGGTACCGCCCGGCGGAGCACCTCGCGGTAGTCGTTGGGCACCTGCAGCGCCCATTCGCGCGGCAGCCGGGTGCCGCCGTCGGGCAGCTTGTCCGCACCGGGCAGGGTGTCCGTGACCACCGCATGCGGGTAGTCGAATACCCCGCTGCCCAGTTCCTTGCCGTCACTCACGCGGACCACAACGGCCCTGCCTGAGAGCGTGCCGTAGTCCACGCCGATCACGTACTTTTGCTGATCCGTGCCGTTCCGCGCGACGCCTGCGTTGCCGTCCATAAGTCCTCCAATAACCTCGGCCAGAGTTGGGCCTGCGTTAATTGTGAGCGCTAACAAGAGAGGTGTCAAGGTCGTCGGTTCGCGGATGTGCTTTCGTTGTAGAGTCTCCGGGCGCCGAAACTACGTAGCCGGCGCCGCCGTGCTCTTCCGTGCTACCAGTTCCGGTGCCACCACAACTGAGCCGGTGGCTGCACCGTCCTCGATCTGGCGGAGCATCAGCTCGATGCAGCGCCGCCCCAGCTCCTCAAAGTCCTGCCGCACGGTAGTCAGCGGGGGGCTGAAGTAGCCCGATTCAGGCTGGTCGTCGAACCCCACCACGGAGACGTCGTCGGGCACTGCAACGCCTGCCTCATGGAAGGCGCGGAGGACGCCCAGCGCCATCTGGTCGTTACCCACAAAAACGGCCGTTGCGTTGCGATCCGAAGCCAGCCGGCGGCCCAGTTCGTAGCCGCTGCCAGCGCTCCAGTCGCCCTCCAGCAGCAGGTCAGCGGCCAGTCCGGCCTGTTCCATGGCAGACCGCCACCCCTCGGCGCGGACGGCTCCGTCAATCCAGTCGGCAGGTCCGGAAAGGTGGGCGATGCGCCGGTGCCCCTGCGCGATCAGATGCCCGACGGCGGCCTCCGCACCCTGCCGCTGGTCCACCATGGCGCCGCTCACCTGGGCATTTCCGGTGGATCCCACGGCCACCACCGGCACTCCGGGCTTGAATTCCTCGAGCACGTCCAGCGTCCGGGCATGCGGCACCAGCACCACAATCCCGTCCACTGACTGGTCCATAAAATGCCGGAGGGAATCGGCAATGGAATCGCTGCTGACGGAGCGGAGCGCGGCAATACTCACGAAGTACCCGGCTTCCCGCGCCGCCTGTTCAACGCCCAGCAGCGTGTTGGCCGGGCCGAATTGGGAGAGCTCACTGGCCAGCACGCCGATTGTCTGGGACCGCCGGGTCACCAGGCTCCGCGCCGCGCTGTTCCGCCGGTAACCCAGCTCGGCGATGGCCGCCTCTACTTTTTCGCGGGTGGCGGGGCTGACATTGGGGTGGTTGTTCACCACCCGGGAAACGGTCTGGTGCGATACGCCGGCGCGCTGGGCGACGTCCTCCAAACGGGGCAGCCGGCCGCTGCTGGTCTTGGTCATGTACCCATTCTGGCTGGAAACGCCCGGAAAACGCGTACGAGGTGGCACTTGGCGGCAGTCCGGCGAACCGTAACTGCCGCGAAGTGCCACCTCGCGCGCAACATGGGTGGGCCCTGTGGGGCTCGAACCCACGACCCACGGATTAAAAGTCCGATGCTCTACCAACTGAGCTAAAGGCCCCAACTGAGGGTGGAAAATCACACTCAGCCCAGTCCATTTCTGGACGTTAATACTGTACCCCACGCGTGCGGACGCTCAAGACCGGCCCAACGCTCGATTCACCGGAAGCGCAGGAGTAGCGTGGTGGCATGAGCGAGCAACCAGCTTCACAGTCCGGCGGCAGTGCACCGCGCCAGCACAAGCCCAAGCTCTTCGCGCCTGTGGACTTTGAGCCCTTCGCGGGCGGGCCGGATCCGGCGCGGGTGTCCGAAGCCGCGCACCTGGCAGCCCAGGCACTGGTAAGGCACGGCCGCGACAGTGACGATCCGGAGATCACCGAGCGCCTGGTCAAGCTGACGGATGTGCAGGGCCTTGATGCCATCGCGGAGATGTGGGCCGAAAGCCCTGCACGTTCGCTTCCGGGCGCGCTGTGGCGGCTGTACGCCATCAGGGCCGCCACCGTGCAGGATCCGGAACGTATCTCCGTGTATTTCCGCGCCGGCCGGGAAACCGCGCAGGTTTCGAACGTTGTGGCCGGGGCTGCGGAACCGCCGGGCGCCGAGGAAATGCGCACCATGGCGGACGCCATCCTCTCCGGAGCGTTCGACGGCGAATTCGACGTCGCACTGGAGCGGTCGGCCGCGTTCTGCCGGGTGGTGGCGCTGGGCCAGGCCACCATCGCGGACGGCGCCGAACACAGCAACGAGGTCCACGCCAGCAAGCTCACCCGCAACTCCCATCAACTGGTGAAGACGGCCGAGGACCTGGAGCACGCAGCCAACGCCTGGCGGCTGGGCGAGCTGGACTGAGCGGCATTAGAGGCCTAAGACCGGCCGGCTGTCAATGTTGACTTGCCCCCGCCAAAGTAGAAAACTGAAATCGGTGCCGAACTGCGAAACCCCCGGGCTTCAACAATTAGCCGCCTAGAGCGGCCTACCGCCGAGAGGCGTATCCGGTTCGGCACCATTTTTCTGCCCTTTTACTCCGGGCGGTAAAGTAGGCAACAGTTTGCGGGCTGGCGTCAAGTCATATCTCGCACTGTTCCAGCCCCAGTAACCCTTCCGGAGACCGGTAACCACGTGAAGCTGCGCCTTTTTCCCCAGGAGCCCGCCGGGCTGATACTGCTCTCGCACATGGCCAGGCAGGTTGTTCTGGCCACCGGCACCCTGTCCGAGCTCCTGGGCGTCCCGGCTGCCGAGCACGCACACCTGGTGGACACCATGCATGACCACGAGGCCAAATCCAACGAACTCCACTTCGCGCTGTTGACCCATATGCGCACCAGCTTCGTCAATCCCCTCCCCCGCGAAGACATGTATTCGCTGTCCAGGTTCCTGTACGAGGCCATGGAACGGCTGGACGGCACCGCGGAGATGATTGCCCTCTACAAGCTTGAGCGCCTGCCCAAGCGTGCGGCAGACCAGCTGGAAGTCATCAACCGCCAGGCCGAGCTCACCGTGGACGCCATGCGCCGCCTCGATGACCTGGACGAGCTGGAGGACTACTGGATCGAAGTCCTCCGGCTGGCCAAGCGCGCTGAGCGGACGCACCGGACCTGGGTAGCTGACCTCCTGGCGGACATGAAGGGCGCCCCCTATGCGCGGAACCGGGACATTGCCAACCAGCTGTTGAATGTTTCCCGGGACCTTCGGCGTGTGGCCACCCAGGTGGGCAGCATCATCGTCAAGGAATCCTGACGTGGTTCCTGTCTTTTTCGGCGTGGTGGTTCTTTTCACCGCGGCGTTCAGTTTCCTGAACGGATTCAGGGACGTCTCCACCGCCGTCGCGCTTTCCGTGCGGACACGGGCGCTGACACCCAGCATC
This sequence comes from Pseudarthrobacter sp. J47, assembly GCF_049810315.1. Taxonomy (GTDB): domain Bacteria; phylum Actinomycetota; class Actinomycetes; order Actinomycetales; family Micrococcaceae; genus Arthrobacter. The sequence continues at coordinate 294,514 of NZ_CP187358.1, read as the reverse complement.
GCCGTCCTGCTTGCCGCTTTTTTCAACCTGATTGGCGGCCTGCTGAGCGCCACCCTCGCTGTCTCCGTGGCCAACTCCTGGGTCACCCTCCCGGATGGCATCAACGGCCTGAGCATTGTGATCTCCGGCCTGGCCAGCGCCTTTGCCTGGGGTGTGCTCACGTGGTGGCTGGGCATACCTTCGTCCTCCACCCACGCCTTGGTTGGCGGCTTGGCCGGGGCAGGCCTTGCCAGCGTGGTGGTGGGCGGCAACACCGTAGGCGGGGTGGACCAGTCGCTGCTGTTCCAGGTGGTCCTGCCGCTGGCGATCTCGCCGCTCATCGCTTTTGCAGGCGCCTATCTCTCCGTGGTGCCCATCGCGTGGGCCACCAGGTTCGCCCAGCCCAGCATCATCAACCGCCGCTTCCGCCGTGCACAGTCCGTCGCAGCCGGCGCCGTAGCCTTTGGCCACGGCCTGCAGGACGGCCAGCGCGTCAGCGCCGTACTCCTGCTTGCCATGATCTCCGCGGGAATTTACGACGGCGGGATCCCCCTCTGGGTGATCCTGTTGACTGCCGTGACCATCACCGCCGGGACACTTTTTGGCGGCTGGCGGATCTCCCACACCCTCGGGCACAAGCTCACCAGGATTGATCCCCTGCGCGGATTTGTGGCACAGACGCTCGGCGCGGTGGTGCTGTTCATCGGCGCCATCGGGCTGCACTGGCCGGTATCCACTACCCACAGCGTCACGGCGGCCGTGCTGGGTGCCGGTGAAACCCAAAGGTTCGCCTCCACCAACAGGCGCCTGGTGCTCCAGATCCTTGGCTACTGGCTGCTGACGCCGGTAGTCACGGCAGCCCTTGCGTTCGTTATAGAACTGGCCATGTCACCACTCGGCAAGTAGCTGGGCCCACAGCCGCAGGGTTCCCTGGCCGAGCTTGCGAGGCGAGGGAGGCGTTGGGGACTACCCGAATCGGCCGGAGACGTAATCTTCGGTGGCCTTCACGGTGGGGTTGTTGAAGATGGTGGACGTCTCAGCGAACTCGATCAGCTTGCCGGGCTTGCCGGTGCCGGCGATGTTGAAGAATGCCGTCTTGTCCGAGACACGGGCTGCCTGCTGCATGTTGTGCGTGACGATCACTACCGTGTACTGGTCCTTGAGCTCGTTGATGAGGTCCTCGACGGCCAGGGTGGAGATGGGGTCCAGGGCGGAGCAGGGCTCGTCCATGAGGATCACCTGGGGTTCCACGGCGATGGCGCGGGCGATGCAGAGGCGCTGCTGCTGGCCGCCGGAGAGACCGGAGCCGGGCTTCTCGAGGCGGTCCTTGACCTCGTTCCAGAGGTTGGCGCCGCGCAGCGACCGCTCCACCAGGGCGTCGGCTTCGCCCTTGGAGATCTTCTGGTTGTTCAGCTTCACGCCGGCCAGCACGTTGTCGCGGATGGACATGGTGGGGAACGGGTTGGGGCGCTGGAACACCATGCCGATCTGGGAGCGGACGGTGACGGGGTCCACGCCGGGGCCGTAGAGGTTGTCCCCGTCGAGCAGCACTTCGCCCTCCACGCGGGCACCCGGAAGGACCTCATGCATGCGGTTCAGGGTCCGCAGGAAGGTGGACTTGCCGCAGCCGGACGGGCCGATGAATGCCGTGACGGACTTGGCCTCGATGTTGATGCTGACGCCTTCTACGGCCAGGAAGCTGCCGTAGTAAACGTTCAGGTCCTTGACGTCGATGCGCTTAGACATGGTGTTCCTTCACTGCTGAGAGGTATGAAATAAGTCTAGCCAGCTGCCTTGCGGGCGGCCGGAAAATTTTCTAGCGGCCGGTCTTGGGTGCGAAGGCCTTGGCGATCAGCCTGGACGCCAGGTTCAGGACCATCACCAGGATGATCAGCACCAGGGCCGCGCCCCAGGCCCGCTGGGTGGACGGGTCCGGGTTGGACGGTGACGTTGGGTTCAGGATCTGGGTGTAGATGAAGGTGGGCAGCGAGGCCATCCAGCCGCTGAACACATTGGTGTTGATGCTGGTGGCGAATCCGGCGGTGACCAGGATGGGCGCGGTTTCGCCGATCACGCGGGCGATCGCCAGGGTAACCCCCGAAGCAATGCCGGAGATCGCCGTCGGGATGACCACCTTGAGGATGGTGCGCCACTTGCGCACGCCAAGCGCGTAGGCGGCTTCGCGAAGCTCGTTGGGCACGATCTTCAGCATTTCCTCGGCGGAGCGGACCACCACGGGAATCATCAGGACGGAAAGCGCGACGGCGGCTACCGCACCGGTCTTGGTTCCCGGGCCCACCACTGCGAAGAAGAACGCGGCGGCGAAGAGGCCGGCCACGATGGACGGGATGCCGGTCATCACGTCAACGAAGAACGTGATGGCGCGGGCCAGCCGGCCTTCGTTGCCGTACTCCACCAGGTAGATGGCCGTCAGCAGGCCCACGGGCACGGAGATGACGGTGGCCAGCAGCGTGATCTGGATGGTGCCCAGCAGCGCGTGGTAGATGCCGCCGAGGACCGGGGTGCCGTCCTCTACTGCCCGGTTGTCGTAGACGCCGGTGACGCCGTTCATGGAGCTGCCCAGGAAGCCGGGGGTGACGAGGCCGGGCACGCCGTTGGCCAGCACCGTCCAGATCACGGAGATCAGCGGCAGCAGGGCGATCAGGAACGCACCCACCACCAGGCAGGTGGCCAGTTTGTCCTTGGCCTTGCGGGCACCTTCAACGGCGCCGCTCCAGCTGACCAGGCCGATCGTGAAGAGGATGGCGGAGACGATGCCCCAGCCGAACGCGTTGAAGCCGATCAGGGCCAGGATGGCGGCGCCCAGGACCAGTGCCACGCCGAGGACGATGTACGGTGCGGCCTTGGGCAGCTGGCCCTTGGTCAGCGCCGAGCGCTTGCGGACGGGAGTGAGTGTGGAGGTCATTTAGTTGGCTCCCGAGAATTCTTTGTGGCGGCTGATGATCCAGCGGGCAATCATGTTCACCGCGAGGGTGATAACGAAGAGGATCAGGCCTGCTGCGATCAGCGTGCTGACCTTGAGTCCTGACGCTTCGGGGAAGTTCAGCGCGATTTCGGCGGCAATGGTCTGGTTGCCGGACTGGATCAGGCTCGCTGTGAGTGCACCGGAGGAGAGCACCAGGGCCACCGCCATGGTCTCGCCCAGTGCACGGCCGAGGCCCAGCATGATGGCGCTGATGATGCCCGGCCGGGCGAAGGGCAGCACGGCCATGGTGATCATTTCCCAGCGGGTGGCGCCCAGGGCCAGGGCGGCTTCCTCGTGGAGCTTGGGAGTCTGCAGGAAGATTTCGCGGGACAGCGAGGTGATGATGGGAATGACCATCACGGAAAGGACGATGCCCGCCGTGAGGATGGTCTTGCCGGTGGCCGAGGCCGGGCCCGCGAAGATGGGCAGCCAGCCCATGTTCTCTGCGAGCCAGTTGTAGGCCGGGGAAATCTGCGGGGCCAGGAACGCGGCACCCCAGGCGCCGTAGACCACGGAGGGGATGGCCGCCAGGAGGTCGATGACGTAGCCGAGGCCGGATGCCAGCTGCCGCGGGGCAAAGTGTGAAATGAACAGCGCCACGCCAATGGAGATGGGGGTGGCGATGATCAGGGCGATCAGGGCCGCGATCAGCGTGCCGATGACGATCGGCCAGATGTAGGCGAAGAAGCCTTCCCCGCCCTGGATCTCTTCAGCAGGTGCCGTCAGTGCCGGGATGGCCTGCACCACAAGGAACAGGGCAACTCCGAACAGGACGGCGAGGATCAGGCAGCCGGCAGCCAGGGTTGCTCCGGAGAAGACTTTGTCACCAGCGCGGCCTGCGGCAGCTTGTGAACTTGTCAGGGAGGTGGCGGTCATTCCCGACCCTTCGTTTTGTGGTGGCGCTGGGACAACTGAAAGCTGGGCGGACATAGCCAAGTTCCCCGCCCCGCCTCTCGGCGCGGCGGGGAACTTGGTTCAAAGCCAGATATTAGGACTTTACCTTGATGGTTTCGATGGCCTTGGCGGCCTTCTCTGCCAGCTCGGAGGAGAGCGGTGCGGACTTGGCGGAGTCAGCAGCTGCCTGCTGGCCCTCTTCCGAGACTACGTAGTTCTCGAAGGCCTTGACCAGGTCGACGGTCTCCTGGCTGTCGTAAGTGGAGCAGACAATGTGGAAGGAGACCAGGACGATCGGGTATGCGCCCTCGTTGGTGGTGGCGCGATCCAGCTTGATGGAGAGGTCGTTGGCGCCGCGGCCTTCAACGGGCTTGCCGGCGTCCACAGCCTTGGCAGCAGCCTCAGCGGAGATCTTGGTGAAGTTCTCGCCAACCTTGATCTGGGCAACGCCCAGCTTGCCGCTCACTGCGGAGTCATCAGCGTAGGTGATGGCGCCGGGGGTGTCCGTGACGGTCTTGACCACGCCGGAGGTGCCCTTGGCGTTTTCGCCCTGGAGGGCGGCAGGCCAGACGCCGGAGGACTTGTCAGTCCAGGTCTCCGGAGCAGCAGCGGCCAGGTAATCGGTGAAGTTGCCGGTGGTGCCGGAATCGTCAGAGCGGTTCACGGGGGTGACCTTGAGGTCCGGCAGTGCAACGCCTTCGTTCATGGCGGCAATCGCGGGATCGTTCCAGTTGGCGATTTCGCCGCGGAAGATCTTGGCGACGGTGGTGGCGTCAAGCTTCAGCTCGGTAATACCCGGCAGGTTGAACGCGACGGCGATCGGGGAGATGTACACCGGGATGTTCAGTGCGCCTTCGGGGCCGCAGATTTCCTTGGAGGACTCGAACTCTTCGTCCTTCAAGTAAGCGTCCGAGCCGCCGAACTGGGCGGACCCGTCCAGGAGGGCCTTGCGGCCTGCGCCGGAGCCGTCCGGGGAGTACTGCACGGTGGCACCCTGGTTGGCAGCAGCGAATTCGGTCTTCCAGGCGTCCATTGCCGCGCCCTGCGCGGAGGAGCCGATGCCGGTCAGCGTGCCGGTGACTGCGGCGCCGGTGTTGGCGTTGGTGGGTGCGCTGCCGGTGACGTTGTCTGAACCACAGGCGGTAAGCGCGAGAGCGCCGGCTGCGATAACGGCAAGTGCCGCGTGGCGGCCAAAGCGTTGTGCCTTCACTGAATGTGCCCCTTCCAGGGAATCTCATTGGGGGTGGAGGAGTCGGAGTTTCCCGCCACGCCGATGCGTACGTTTTGTACCTCAACCGAAGTTAGGCGCGCAGGGTTACGAGACTGGCCTCTCAGGGTGAACGGAAGGTTAACGACGGCGGGACACTGGGTTACATCTCCCGGGTCGCTATTGCATAGCTCACATTCTGGGATCTATGGCACGCAATGGCAAGGATTTGGCGCCCTGCCGGGGAACGGGACGAAGCAGGCGATGCAAATACACTGGTGGCATGGCCCTTGCACACCGTCTGGATACCGGCAGGCGTTTCCTGCATGGCCGCTTCCGCACCGGATTCATCCGCAGCCGCAATTCGCTGCTCCCGGCAATCCAGATGACACTCTGCGCGGTGGGTGCCTACGCCTTCGCGGAGTACGTGCTGGGCCACTCGGGGCCGTTGTTTGCCGCCACGTCTTCGCTGATTGCGCTCGGCTTCTCCCGGGAACCCCGGCTCCGGCGGGTGGTGGAGGTGGGCCTGGGCTGCACCATCGGGATCGCTGTAGGTGACCTGCTGCTCCACTGGCTGGGCAGCGGGATCTGGCAGGCCGCCGTCGTACTTCTTTTCTCCATCCTGCTGGCCCGGTTCCTGGACAGCGGCTCCATTTTTACCACGCAACTGGGCCTCCAGTCGCTGTTGGTGGTGCTGCTGCCGGCACCTGACGGCGGGCCGTTTACCCGCAGCCTGGACGCCGTGGTGGGCGGCCTGTTCGCCCTGCTGGTAACCATCCTGATCCCCCGCGATCCCCGCCGCGAGCCGCGCAAGGACGTCCGGAAGCTGCTCCACGAACTCTCAGAGGTGCTGCGTGAATGCGCGGAAGGCCTGGTCAAGAGCGATTCCACGCTGGCTTGGCATGCGCTGGTGCGCGGACGCAACTGCCAGCCCCTGGTGGACGGCATGCGCCTGTCGCTGCGGTCCTCCGGCGAAGTGGCCACGCTCTCCCCCGCCCACAGGCGGCACCGGGACGAGCTGGACCGGCTCACTGAATCCCTGGAGTACATTGACCTGGCGCTGCGCAACAGCAGGGTTTTTGCCCGCCGGCTCACCAGCGCCATCAATCACGCAGCCCTCTCGGACGCCGCAACCGAATCGATCGCCGAGGTGCTCCAGGAGACCGCTGCCGCCATTGATGAGCTCTCGCTGGGGCTTGCGGAGACCCACGACGGCGCCCGGCGCGCCCACCTGCGCACGGCCCGGCGGAACCTCGGCGAGGCGGCGCTGCGTGTCCACCCGAAGCTGCTGCAGGTGGAGCGGCTGGAGGGCGAAACCGTGGTGATGCTGCTCCGTCCGCTGATGGTTGACCTGTTGGAGGCCACCGGTATGAACGGCGACGAAGCCCGGGACCTGCTGCCTGAGCTTTAGCCCCCAGGCTGCCCGGTTGTTCCAGCGGTTCTTCCAGCGGGGCTCAGCCGGCGTCGTTCACGTAGCGCAGGCCCAACTGCCGCCGCGCCTCGTCCAGCAGCTTCATCATGGCGATGCTTTCCGCCCAGGGCATCAGCGGACTCTCCTGCAGCCCGGCCCGGATGCAGCGGCCGGCCTCGCGCAGCTCGTGGATGAACCCCTCCGCGCCTTCAGTTTCTTCCGGGCACGCCTCAATCCGGGGGACGCCGTCCTGGCCGCAAATTTCCAGCTGGTGGGGGTTGTACAGCGGCGCACCGATCCGGAGCCAGCCCTTGCTGCCGCTGATGGTGGCGATCCCTGGCCCGTCCGCCTGCAGGGTTGAGACCAGCTGCGCCACGGCCCCGTCCGGGTAGTGGAGGGTGAGGGTGTTCTGGACGTCCACGCCGTCCCCGTTGAGCTGGCCGGCCGCCGTCATCCCGGCCGGAAAGCCAAGCGCAGCCACGGTCCAGGTCAGCGGATACACCGTGAGGTCCAACAGGGCGCCGCCGCCCGCCGCCGGATCCCACAACCGGTCCGCGGGGTCGTAGGCCGCGGCGAATCCCAGGTCCGCCTGCACCCAGCGGACATCACCGATCTCCCCTGATCGGATCAGCTCCATGGCACGCCGGGTGGCGGGCAGGAACCTGGTCCACATGGCCTCCATCAGGAAGAGGCCGCCGTCGCGGGCCAGGTCCGCCAGTTCCTCCGCCTCGCGGGCATTGATGGTGAGCGGCTTCTCGCACACCACATGCTTGCCGGACTTCAACGCCGCCCTGGCCACCTCGGCATGCTGGGCGTGCGGGGTGGCGATGTACACAACGTCCACCAGGGGATCGACAAAGAGCTGCTGGTAACCGGTGGCGCCGGCGTCATCCGCGTAGCTTGCCGCGAAGCCGAACCTGCCGGCGAACGCCTGCGCCGCGGCCTCCGTGCGGGAGCTGACAGCGTACAGCTCGGCGTCCTCCAGCCGCGCGAGGTCGCTGGTCACCCGGTGGGCGATCCGGCCGGTTGCCACAACACCCCAGCGAAGGGGCCTATCCGCAGGAGATGACATGATGGTGCCTTTCGGAGGTGTGGTTGTCCGGTGACCGGTCAGGCCCGTCAGGCCGATTCGCGGATCACCAGGGACGTGGGGATCTGCGTGACGTGCTCGGTGGGCTTGCCTTCAATCAGGTCCACCAGGGTCTCGGCCATGGTCTTGCCCATCTCGATGATGGGGTGGTGCACGGTGGTCAGTTGCGGGGTGACGGACGTTGCGAACGAGTCGTCGTCGAAGCCCACCACCGCGATGTCTTCCGGGATCCGCAGCCCGCGCTGGTGCAGGACGGTGTAGGCACCGGCAGCCATTTGGTCGTTGGCCACAAAAACGCCGTCGACCGGTTTGCCCCTGTCCAGCAGCCGGCGCATGGCGGTGGCTCCGGAGGCCAGCGTGAAGTCGCCGTATTCCACCAGCGAATCGTCCAGGCCGGCCCCCACCACCGCTTTCCGCCAGCCGCTCAGGCGGTCCACGCCTGGTGGCATGTCCTGCGGGCCCGCGATGGTGGCGATGTGCCGGCATCCGCGGGCGGCCAGCACCGCCGTCGCGCCTTCCGCCGCTACCTCGTTATCCACTTCCACGTAGTAGCTGGCGGTTTCGCCGAAGGGTTTGCCGGCGAACACCATGGGCAGCTGCTCGCTCAGGTGGGTCCAGGAGCGGTCGCCCATGTGGTGCGAGACCACCAGGGCGCCCGCCACGTTGCCGCCCAGCAGGAACGCCCGGGTCTTTTCAGGCTTGGTCTCGGACGCAATGACCATGTTCAGCGTGTAGTCGGTATCCGCCAGGTAGAGGGCAACTCCCTGCACCACTGAGGCGAAGAACGGGTCTGCGAACACCTTGGACGTGGACTCCGGAACGATCAGCGTGACGGAGTTGGGCCGCCGGCTGGCCAGGGACCGGGCCGCCCGGTTGGGCGTGTAGTTGATGGCCTGGATGGCCGTGCGCACCTTGGCGGCGATCTCCGGATCCACGCTGGGCACCTCGTTGACCACGCGCGAAACCGTTGCCCGCGACACCCCGGCCAGCGCCGCCACCATTTCAAGGGTGGGCGCCGGCCGGCTGCCGCTGTGGTCCTGCTTCACCATGGTCACTCCGTGCTCTCCAGCCATCCCTCGGGACTCCAGTTTAGGCTGGGAGGCAGTTACGGGGTGTCCTGCCGCAGGTTCTGCCGCGCGGCTGCGATCAGCCGCGCGTAGGCCTTGCCGCTGTCCTTCACCGTCCGCTCGAAGGTGCTGTAATCCACCCGGATGATGCCGAAGCGCTTCCCATAGCCCCAGGACCATTCGAAGTTATCCAGCAGCGACCACACGAAGTAACCGCGGACGTCGGCGCCCTGGTCGATTGCCTCTCCGACGGACGCGATGTGGTCCAGGATGAACTGCTTGCGTTCCTCATCATGCACAGCGCCGTCCGGGCTGACCGTGTCCTCATAGGCAGCGCCGTTTTCGGTGATGTACAGCGGCGGCAGTGACGGGTATTCCTCCCCCAGCCGGACCAGGAGCTTGCGCAGCCCGTCCGGGTTCACTTCCCAGTTCATGGCCGTCCGGGGAAGGCCGCGGCTGGGGAAGGAGATGTGCTCCGAGCCAATCCACGGCGAGGACGTTGGCCGCTCCGCACCGCCGGAATGGCCGTCGCCGCCTTCGTCCGCCGGATGCCCGCTGATGAGGTCATCGTGGTAGTGGTTCACGCCCAGGAATTCCAGCGGGGCGCTGATGATCTCCAGGTCACCGGGCTTGATGACGTCATGGAGGCCGAACGGTGCCAGGTCCTCCAGCGAGTCCTCCGGGTAGCTTCCCCGCAGGATCGGATCCAGGAAGATCCGGTTCTGCAGCGAATCGAACCGGCGGGCGGCGTCCAGGTCCACGGGATCGTTGCTGTCCCGTGGGATGGAGTTACTCAGGTTCAGGGTGATGCCCAGGTTCTGCGCGCCCAGTTCACGGAGTGCATTAACAGCCAGACCGTGGGCGAGGTGCTGGTGGTGCACGGCAGCGATGGCTGCCTGCGGCTCCTGGCGGCCCGGGGCGTGGACTCCGGAGCCGTAGCCCAGGAGCGAGGAGCAGAAGGGCTCGTTGAAGGTGGTCCAGTGCTGGACCCTGCCCCCCAGCGCCGCGTAAACGTCATTGGCGTATTCGACGAACCGGTATGCGGTGTCCCGGTTGGCCCAGCCGCCCTTCTCCTCCAGCGCCTGCGGCAGGTCCCAGTGGTAGAGGGTCAGCCACGGCAGGATGCCGGCCTCAAGGAGTTCGTCAACCAGGCGGGAGTAGAAGTCCAGCCCTTCCTTATTAACCGCCCTGTCCCCGGGGCGCACGCGCGCCCAGCTGGTGGAAAAGCGGTAGGAATCCAGGCCGAGTTCCTTCATCAGGCGCACGTCCTGCGGCATCCGGTGGTAGTGGTCCACCGCCTGCTCCAGGTTGTCCCCGTTGGCAATGGCCCCCGGAACGCGGGCGAACTGGTCCCAGATGGAATCTTCCTTGCCGCCTTCGTGGCCGGCCCCCTCAATCTGGGCTGCCGCCGTCGCAGATCCCCAGATGAAACCGTCCGGCCACTGCCTTGAATTTGTTGGTGCTGGCATTAGCCCTTCACTGCTCCTTGCATGATTCCTGAGATGAGTTGTTTGCCTGCCAGCGCGAAGAGCACCAGCAGCGGGAGCGTAGCCAGAACTGCACCGGCCAGGACCACAGAGTAGTCCACATACCTGGCAGATTGCAGCTGGCTGAGCGCTGTTTGGAGGGTGGGATTGCCGGCGTCGAGCACTAGCAGCGGCCAGAGGAAATCCGTCCAGGCCGTCATGAAGGTGAACAATCCCAGGATGGCCATGCCGGGGCGGGCCGCGGGAATGGCGACGTGCCAGAACGTGGAGATCATGTTGGCGCCGTCCATACGCGCCGATTCGATCAGCTCATCCGGGATCACGTCCACCAGGTACTGCCGCATGAAGAACACACCGAAGGCTGTCACCAGGGTAGGAACCACGACGGCGCCGATCTCACCTGTCCAGCCCAGGGTCCGCATCACCATAAACAGCGGAATGATGCCCAGCTGCGTGGGAATGGCCATGGTGGCCACCACCAGCAGCATCAGTCCGTCCCGGCCCCGGAACCGGAGCTTGGCGAACGCGTACCCGGCCAGCGTGGAAAAGCCCACCACGGACACGGTGATGATGCTGGAGATCAGGACACTGTTGCCCAGGGCCAGCCAGAACGGAATCGTGTCAAAGACCTCCCCCACGTTCGTCCAGAAGTTCCCACCCGGCAGCAACGGCGGCCAGGTTTCGCCCAGGGCCTCGTTGGAGCGGCTGCCGATCACGGCGGACCACCACAACGGATAGGCGGAGGACACCAGGAAGGCCAGCAGCAGCCCATAGCTGAGGAAACCCGGACGGAGCCCGGTCCCCAGGAAGCGCTGGCGCAGCGGGACGGCGCCCGGATTCGCCCGGTCCGCGGAACCCTTGCCTGCCTTGGCTGCCTTTGCTGCGGCATCGGCCGGACGCACCTTATTAATGATGCTCATGGCATGGTCCTTTCGCTGCGCTGGCGGTTGCTGCTCTGTTTGTTCATGCGCTGACCGTTCCTGCGCTGGTTGCTCTGGCGCTGGCGGTTCCCGCGCCCCAGCCGGGTTGCGGCACTGCGGGGAGCGTCCGCCGTCGCAATTTTCCGGGAGATCAGGTAATTGACCACGCCGAACAGCACGATGATCAGGAACAGCAGCCAGGCAATGGTGGAGGCCTTGCCGAAGTTCTGCCGCTGGAAAGCCATCTCCCAGAGGTAGAGCACTGTGGTCTGGAACTGCCGCTGGGATCCGCCGGCCGTGGCGGGATCGAACAGGCGCGGCTCGGTGAAGACCTGCAGGCCGCCGATGGTTGCCGTGATCACCACGAACACCATGGTGGGCCGGATGCCGGGCAGCGTGATGCTGAAGAACCGCCGTACGGCGCCGGCACCGTCCAGGGCCGCGGATTCGTAAAGTTCGCGCGGCACTGCCTGCATGGCGGCCAGCAGGATCAGGGCGTTGTAACCGGTCCACCGCCAGTTCACCATGGTGGCGATGGCAACGTGGCTGGGGAATGTTTCGCTCTTCCACATCACTGGATCGATGCCGAAGTTGCCCAGCACGTTGTTGATCAGGCCGTACTGCTCGCCGAACATGTTGGTGAAGATCATGGCCACTGCCACGGGCGTCACCACGTACGGGAGCAGGACGCTCATCCGCCAGAAAGTCTTTGCGCGGAGGTTCTGGTCCAGCACAGCGGCCAGGAAAAGCGCCACGGCCAGCTGCGGGATGGCGGACAGCAGGAAAATACTGAGGGTGTTCAGGAGCGAATTCCAGAAGAAACGGTCCTGCAGGACCTCAACGAAGTTCCCCAGCCCCACCAAATCGCCCTGGCCCTTAAGGAGGTGCCAGTCGTAGAGGCTCACCACAAACGTGTAGACCAGCGGGAACAGGCCAACCAGGGCAAAGAGGATAAAGAACGGGGCGACGTAGAGGTACGGGGAAGCCTTGACGTCAAAGACGTTCAGCCGCTGCTTGAACGTGGGCTTCGGCGGGAGGGCTGTCCTTCCCTGGGGAGGAACTGCCGGGCGGTTCACGGTGGTTGTCATGGTGTTCTTTCACGGTCCATGGCGGGTCCCCCGGCGTGGATGCCGGAGGACCCGCTCAACGGCGTTCCTAGTTATTGACGACCAGGTCGTTCAGGAGCGTGAGTGCTTCTTTCCAGGCGCTGTCCGCGTTGGCGGTGCCGGCGTCGAGCGTCTTCAGGGCCGGGCCGAACACGTTCTCCTGGATCACCGAATCGTCCGGGCCCTTGAACTGGGCCACAACACCCTTGGCGCGGTTGGCCAGGATGACGCCGGTGGGGGCGTCGTTGAAGAGCTCGTTGGGGGTGGCGTCCTTGACCAGCTTCTCCTGGGCCTTCAGCGTGCTGGGGAAGTTGTTGGCCGCAGCGGACTGCTTGACCTGCTGCTCCGGGGCGGTCAGCCAGGCAGCGAGCTTGGCTGCTTCTTCCGGGTGCTCGGAGGTCTTGGGCACGGAGAGGAAGGCGCCGCCCCAGTTGGAGGCTCCGCCCGGGAAGACGTCCGCGAAGTCCCAGCCGCTGTCCAGGCCGCCGCCGGCGGATTCCAGCTGGCCCTTGATGGTGCCCAGCATCCAGCCCGGGCAAACGAACGTGGCGAAGGAACCATCGGTGAAGGCCTTGCCGTTGCCCCAGTCCCACTGGGTCTGGTTGGCGGAGAGCCCGGCGGCCGTACCGGCGGCCAGCATCTCGAACTTGCCCTTCATCTCGGCGTTGCCGTCAACGTTGAGCTCGCCGTCCTTGGTGTAGTAGCCCTCTTCCATCTGGTTCACCATGGAGTTCCAGACAAACCCGGACTGGTCATACCAGGCCTTGCCCGTTGCCGCCTTGTACTGTTTGCCCAGTTCGAAGTACCGCTCCCAGGTGGCGTCCTCGCCGCCAAACAGTTCAGCCACTGCGGTGCGGTCGCTCGGAAGTCCTGCGGCTTCGAAGAGCTTGCCGTTGAAGCACAGCCCCTGCGGCCCGATGTCAGTGCCGTACCCGATGACGCGGCCGTCAGGATCGGTGCCCTGCTTGAACTTCCAGTCCACCCAGTTGTCCTTGATGTCCCCTGCGCCGTATTCGTTGAGGTCAACAAACTGGTCAGAGACTTCCATGATGGAGCCCAGCCAGCCTTCCTCGATGGCTGTGACGTCGCTGAGCCCTGATCCTGCTGCCAGCTTGGTGAAGGCGTCGGTGCGGGCGTTGGAGCCGCGGTCAATGTTGGTGGCCTTGATCTTGATGCCGGGGTTGGCCTTTTCATACTCCCCGTAGAGATCGTCGTACCCGAAGGTGCCGAACGTGGTGACGGTCAGCTCCAAGGGGTTGTCTGCGCTTGCTGTCTGTCCTGAATTACTTGAACAACCTGTGGCCAGGAGGGCCAGGGCTGCTGCTCCCGCTAACGCGGCGGCGGTATTTCGGCGTGAAAAAATCACGGTCACTCCTTTGTGGGGGACACTGCTGGAAGGTTGAGAGAGCGCTCTCTTGCAAGTTTCCTAACCGTAAGCGTGATGCGGATCACTGTCAAGAGAGCGCTCTCTCAAAGTTGGTTTCTGCGAACGCGGTTGCCGCCGTCGGGCGTTTTGTCCGGCCCCGCCACTAGGGTGGAACGCATGGCAACAAAGACTTCCCGGGCAGCCAAGGCGCCCGCCTACAAATGCGCCGAATGCGGCTGGACCGCCGTCAAGTGGGTGGGCCGCTGCGGCGAGTGCCAGGCCTGGGGCACCGTTGAGGAAACCGGCGTCGCCGTGGCCCGCACGACGGCGGCAACCACCGTGGTGGAACCGGCCCGCCGCATTGCCGAGGTAGACGCCACCACCGCGGCGTTCCTGCCTACGGGCGTTGACGAGCTGGACCGGGTGCTGGGCGGCGGGTTGGTGCCGGGCGCCGTTATCCTGCTGGCCGGTGAGCCGGGCGTGGGCAAGTCAACGCTGCTGCTGGACGTTGCCGCCAAGTTTGCCCGCACGGCACAGGACGTCCTCTACGTCACGGGCGAGGAATCAGCCGCGCAGGTGAAGCTGCGGGCGGAGCGGATCGACGCCGTCGCGGATTCGCTGTACCTGAGCGCCGAAACGGACCTTGGCCAGGCACTGGGCCAGGTGGAAAAGCTTGAACCGCGGCTGCTCATTGTGGACTCCGTGCAGACGCTCAGCAGCGCGGACGTGGACGGCAGCGCGGGCGGCGTTTCGCAGGTGCGCGAGGTCGCGGCGTCCATCATTGCCGCCGCCAAGCGCCGCAACATGACCACGCTCCTGGTGGGCCACGTGACCAAGGACGGCTCCATTGCCGGGCCGCGGCTCCTGGAGCACCTGGTGGACGTGGTGTGCCAGTTCGAAGGCGAACGGCACTCCCGGCTCCGGCTGCTGCGGGCGGTCAAGAACCGCTACGGGCCCACTGACGACGTCGGCTGTTTCGACCTGAACGAGGACGGCATCGTTGGGTTGACGGATCCCAGCGGACTGTTTGTCAGCCGCACCAAGGATCCCGTCTCCGGAACGTGCATCACCGTCACCATGGAAGGCCGCCGCCCGCTGCTGGCCGAGGTGCAGTCCCTGCTGGCGGAAAGCCCCAACTCGCAGCCCCGCCGGGCCACCAGCGGCCTGGACAGCTCGCGCGTTTCCATGCTGCTCGCTGTCCTCCAGCAGCGCGCCGGCTGCCTCTTGCACAAGGACGATTCGTACGTGGCAACGGTAGGCGGCGTGAAGCTCAGCGAACCGGCAACGGACCTGGCGGTGGCACTGGCTGTGGCCTCTGCCAAGGCCCGGAAGCCGCTGCCCATCCGGCTGATTGCCTTTGGTGAGGTAGGGCTTGCGGGCGAGGTCCGCCCGGTGCCCGGCATCAACCAGCGCATCCAGGAAGCCCACCGGCTTGGCTTCACGCACGCAGTGGTACCCGCCAGCCACACCGGGCCCGGGCCCATTCCCGCAGGCTTCACCGTGCGCGAGGTGGAACACCTCACCGAGGCGCTGAGCCTGCTGATCGGAAGCTGACCGGACTTTCTGGAAACGGAGGGGAACATGACCGTTCGCAGTGCGGGTATCCTGCTGTACCGGTGGGACGTTGCGGAGCGGGATCTTGCGGGGCAGGATGTTGCGGGAAACGACGCCGGAACCGCCCAGCTTCAGGTCTGGATCGCCCACATGGGCGGGCCGTTCTGGGCCAGGAAGGACGCCCGGGCCTGGTCCATCCCCAAGGGTGAATATCTTGAGGGCGAGGATCCGCTGGTTGCTGCCCTGCGCGAATTCGAAGAGGAAATGGGCACGCCCGCGCCCGCGGCCGGCTATGTCCCGCTGGACGAATTCCGCCAGCCGTCAGGCAAGCTCATCACCGCCTTCGCGGCGGAATCCGACTTCCAGCCGGAGGTTATTGCCAGCAACACCTTTCCCCTCGAATGGCCCAAGGGCTCTGGAAACATCCAGCAGTTTCCGGAAATTGACGACGCCGGCTGGTTCAGCGAGGAGGACGCCCGGGTCAAGCTGGTGAAGGGCCAGCTGGCCATCCTGGATGCGCTGCTGGAGAGGCTCCGGGAAGAGGAGTCCGGCGGAAACATGTTGGGGGGAAACACAGAAGGTGCCGCCCTCCCGGAGGAGGGCAGCACCTAAGGTTCCTGGTGGCCGGAACCTAGGACTGCGTGCCGTTGGCCTTGACGGCCAGCACGGGCCGGTCTGCCTGCATGAGGATCTGCTGGGCGTGGCTGCCCAGGATGAACTTGCCCACCTGGGTGCGGTGCCGCAGCCCGATGACGATCAGCGAGGCATCCACTTCCCGCGCCAGGTCAAGGAATTCGTCGGCGAGGTCATGCTGGTAGGGCGGCTGGAGGACCGTTGCGTTGACCCCCTCATCGGCGGCACGCTTGGCTGCCTGCGCCATGACGTCCTCTGTGGCCACCGACTTGTCCACCAGGGCACCCTGCCGGGCCGAGTTCACAATAAAGAGGTCCTGCTTGCGCAGCTGCGCCTCGGCAATTCCGGCCGTGAGCGCCGCCTCCCCCGCGGGTGTGGGGACGAATCCAACGATGATGCTCATACCTTCTCCTTGGTCTTGGTACCGGCGGTCTTGCTGGCAGCTCCGGCAGCCGCCGTCGTGCCTTTACGCTTGGCGAGTGCGCTCCGGATGCCCGGCAGCACCGCCACGAGGACGAAGACCACCAGCAGGGTGGCCGAGATGGGGCGGGTGAAGAATCCGGTGGCGTCGCCGCCGAATACCAGCAGCGAGCGCCGCAGGGAGCTTTCCAGCAGCTCACCCAGGACGAACGCGAGGACCAGCGGGCCGGGTTCGAAGCCGAACTTCTTCATGAGGTAACCCACTACGCCGAACACCACCACGAGGGTCACGTCAAACATGCTGTTGTTGATGGTGTACGCACCCAGCAGGGTGATCAGGGCCGTGATGGGGGCCAGGATGGCGGCACGGACGCGGAGGATCCTCACGAAGATTCCCACCAGCGGCAGGCTCATGATCAGCAGCAGGATGTTGCCGATGTACATCGAGTTCACCACGCCCCAGAACAGCTCCGGGTCCTGCTCCACCAGCTGCGGGCCGGGGGTGACGCCCTGGATCAGCAGCGCGCCGAACATCAGTGCCATGGTTGCGTTGGCGGGAATGCCCAGGGTCAGCAGCGGGATGAACGACGACGTTGCTGCCGCGTTGTTCGCTGTTTCCGGCCCGGCCACGCCCTCGGGGGCGCCCTTGCCGAAGCGTTCGGGGTGCTTGGAGCGCTTCTTCTCCATGGCGTAGGAGGCCATGGAGGCGATGGTTGCGCCGCCGCCGGGCAGGATGCCCAGGAAGAATCCCATGACGGAGCCGCGGCCAATGGAGCCCGAGGCCTGCTTCAGGTCCGAGCGGGAGGGCCACACGTTGGAAACTTTCGACGGCGCCTTGGCGGCCCGGTGCCGTTCCTCCAGGTTGTAGAGGATCTCGCCAAGGCCAAAGATGCCCATGGCGATGGGGACGAAGTCGATGCCGTCCGCCAGCTGCATGCTGCCGAAGGTGAAGCGGCTTTCGCCCGTGAAGATGTCCCGACCAACCGTGGCCAGGAGCAGCCCGATGGCGGCGGCGACCAGCGCCTTGGCCTTGGCGCCGCTGCTGATGGTGGCCACCAGCAGGATGCCCAGCAGCGCCAGGGCCGAGTATTCCGGGGGTCCGAAGTCCAGCGCGAAGCTGGCAACGATCGGGGCCAGGAAGGTCAGCCCGATGATGGCCGCTGTTCCGCCGATGAAGGAGCCGATGGCTGCCAGCCCAAGCGCGGTTCCGGCTTTGCCCTGGCGGGCCATCTGGTAGCCGTCGAACACCGTGACCACCGAGGAGGCTTCGCCGGGAAGCCGCAGCAGGACAGAGGTGATGGTGCCGCCGTACTGGGCGCCGTAGAAGATGCCCGCCAGCATGATGATCGCGGTTACGGGTTCCACGTTGTACGTCAGTGGAAGCAGGATGGCGATGGTTGCCGCCGGCCCCAATCCGGGCAGCACGCCGATCAGCATGCCGATCACGACGCCGATCAGGCAGTAGAGCAGGTTCGTCGGTTCCAGGACGACTGAAAATCCGTTGATCACAGGATTCAGGAAATCCATGGTGGTCTCCTAGAAGAGGTGGGGAATGGAGGTGTTGAGCGCAAGGACGAAGATCCCGTAAAACGCAATCACCACGAGGGCGCTGACCAGGAGGGTGGAGCGCCAGGTTTCGCTGCCGAGGAACCGCATCCAGATGATGCAGAGGATCAGTGCGGGGATTTCGAACCCGATCAGCGGCATCAGGGCCACCATGGCGACCAGGGTGACCAGGCCGGTGAGCGGGGCGAAGGACATCCGCGTGAACTTTTCAGCGTCACGGTTGTGCCTGCCGGCAATCAGCTGGAAGAGCCCAAGGGCCACCATCACGGCGCTGATCATAAACGGCCACAGGCCAGGCTCCGGCGCCGCGGGGGTGCCCAGGCCCATGACCAGGGAGAGCACCATGGCACCGGTTCCGACGCCGAGCACCACCAGTGAGGAGGCGGCGTTCGCCAGCGCGCCTGCCGCGGGAGGCTTTTCCTCTTCCCACTGCGCGGCCAGCTGTTCCGGGGTCAGGGCCTCGGGCATCTCATCCGGGGCGGCCCCGCCGGACGGGACGGCGGTGCTGCCGTCCCGTCCGGCGGATACTGCTGGAGTGGTCTCCATGGTTACTTGTTCCCGCCGAGGCTGATTCCGTACTGCTCAACCAGGGCCTTGTACTTTGCGGCGTAGTCCTTCCATTGCGTGGTGACTTCCTCGCCGGAGATCTCCTTCGGTGTCAGCATGTTCTTCTTGTTGAACTCCTGGTACGCCTCTGACTTGAAGGTCTCCTGGAACGATGCGAGCAGCTTGTCCTTCACGTCCTGCGGCGTTCCCTTCGGGGCGGCCACGGCGCGGTACTGGGCTACGGGAACGTCGTACCCGGCTTCCTTGGCGGAGGGAACGTCCGGCAGGAAGCTGTTGCGTGCTTCGGAGAAGACCAGCAGCGGAGTGACCTTGCCGGCTTCGATCTGCGGCATCGCTTCGCCCAGCTGGATGGTGGCAAGTTCCACCTGGTTGCCCAGGACGGCGGTCAGCGCAGGCTTGCCGCTGTCGAATGGAACATCGGTGCCCTGCACGTTGGCCTGCTTGAAGAGGACCGTCTGGGCCAGCTGGCTGCCGGTGCCTACGCCGGTGGTGCCGAAGGTGATGTTGCGGCCGGCGCCGGTGACGTCGTCGAAGCTCTTGAAGCCCGAATCAGGGCTGGCCACCAGGACGTAGTCATCCTGCGAAAGGCCGGCGATGATGTCCAGGTCTTCGATCTTGACGGCCTCGTCAGCGCTCACTGCGAGCGGTGTGATGGTGATCAGGGAGGCGGTGACCAGGATGAGTTCCTGGCCGTCCGCGGGCTTGCCGGCAACTTCCTTGGTGGCCAGGGCGCCGTTGGCTCCGGGCTTGTTCACCACGGGCATCGGCGCACCGAGTGACTTGGTGGCTCCTTCTGCCAGGGCGCGGGCGATGAGGTCGGTGCTGCCGCCGGCGGCCTGGCCAACGGTGAGCGTGACGGGCCCGTTCGGGTACTTCGACGTATCCGCGGCGCCTCCGGCCACGTTGCCGCCGCAGGCAGTGGTGAGGGCCAGCAGGGTGAGCGCCGAGGCCGTTCCGAGGACGGCGCGGCGGGACGGGAAGTGCATCATTGGAACTCCTAGTTGGCACGGTGGGCGTTGGGGCCCGGAACTTCTGTGAACCGGGTCACCCCGTTCGCTTTGACGAGTGTATGGAGCCGTTATGATGCATGTCTAAGCCCAAATCTGCATCATTTGATACCCGGAAGGCATCATGTTTACCTTTGACCAGCTGGCAGGCTTTATTGCCGTTGCCGAAGAGCTGCACTTTGGCCGGGCGGCGGAGCGGCTGAACATGACCCAGCCTCCCCTGAGCCGCCAGATCCAGAAGCTGGAAAAGACCATCGGGGCCGAACTCCTGGAGCGTGACAACAGGAAAGTCCAGCTCACCCAGGCCGGCCAGACGTTCCTGGAGGAGGCGCGGCGGCTGATGGCGCTTGCCGAGCGGGCGCCCATCACTGCCCGGCGTATTGCCTCGGGTCGCACGGGATTCCTGCGGATCGGATTCACCGCAGCCAGCGGGTTCAGCATTTTGGGCCCGTTGCTGGAGGAATTTGGCCAGATCCTGCCCGGCGTGGACCTTGACCTGCAGGAGCTGGTGACCGGTGAGCAGCTCAACGGCCTGCTGACCGGCGAGCTTGACCTGGGCCTGGCCCGCCCGCCGTTCGACCAGGAAACCTTCGACTCCCACCTGCTGTACCGGGAGTCGATGGTGCTGGCGGTGCCGTCAACACACCCCCTGGCGCAGCTGACCCGGGACATCACCCCCGAGGACTTCAAGGACGAGCCGCTGATCATGCACTCCCCCACGCAGGCCCGGTATTTCTACGACCTGGTGGTGCGGACGCTGCCCATCCGGCACGGCAACGTGGTGCATACCGTCAGCCAGATCCTGACCATGGTCTCGCTGGTGGCCGCCCGGCGCGGGGTGGCGTTCGTGCCGCACTCGGCCACGCTGCTGGGCATCAAGGGCGTGGAGTTCCTGCCGCTGGCCGGCGCAGATGATGAACAGGTGGAGCTGCACGCCATCTGGAACCGGCGGATCACCAATCCCGCGTTGGCCCGGCTGCTGCGGGATCTTGAGTTCTCCATGGAGTAGCCGAGTCAATGCCGCAAAGGTATCAATACATTCAAAAAAGCACTTAGACAGGCATCAGCGGCGCTCCTAGTCTGGGAAGGAACCATCAGCCCGCCGCCCGCGGCGCACATACCGGAGGACCACACCGTGGCAAAGTATTCACCCCAGGAACTGGCGGACACCCTCAAGGAAGGACTGCTCTCCTTCCCCGTGACGTCATTCGACGCCGATCTGCAGTTCGATGAGGAGAATTACCGCAAGCACCTCTCGTGGCAGGCAAGCTTCCCGGTGGCGGGCCTCTTCGCCGCGGGTGGCACCGGCGAGGGCTTCTCGCTGACACCGGCCGAATCCGAGCGCGTGGTCCGCGTCGCCGTCGAGGAAGTGGGCGGCCAGGTTCCGGTCCTCGCCTCAGCCGGCGGCTCCACCGCGCAGGCCATCGAAAATGCCAAGGCCGCCGAGGCCGCAGGCGCGGAGGGCCTCCTCCTGCTGCCGCCGTACCTGACCGAGGCGGACCAGGAAGGCCTGACGGAGCACGTCAGCGCCGTGTGCCGGGCAACGTCCCTGGGCGTCATCATCTACAACCGCGCCAACGCCATCTACAAGGACACCACCGTGGCAACGCTGGCGGACCGCCACGAAAACCTCATCGGCTTCAAGGACGGCGTGGGCGACCTGGAACATGATGCCCGCGTCTACGCCAAGCTGGGCGACCGGCTGTTCTACCTGGGCGGCCTGCCCACCGCGGAAACCTTCGCACTGCCCCTGCTGCAGCTGGGCATGAGCACCTACTCCAGCGCCATGTACAACTTCGTTCCGCAGTTCGCCCTGGACTTCTACCAGGACGTGCGCAACAACGACCGCGCCGCCGTCAACAAGAAGCTCAACGACTTCGTGATCCCCTACCTGGACATCCGCGACCGCGTGAAGGGCTACTCGGTGTCGATCGTCAAGGGCGGCCTGGACGCCATTGGACGCTCCGCCGGACCTGTCCGCACACCCCTGCAGAACCTTGCCCCGCAGGACCTTGCGGACCTCAAAGCACTCATCGCCACCGTTTCCTAGCCACCCCTGCACAGGAGAACAACCATGACTCTCACGGGACATTCCCTCATCGCCGGCCAGCCGGTTGCCGGTGAAGGCAAAACCACGTTCGGCCTGAACCCGGCCACCAACCAGGCCCTGGAACCGGCCTATACGCTGCTCACCGAGGACCAGCTGAAGCAGGCCACCGCCGCAGCAGCCGAAGCCTACGCTTCCTTCAGCACCCTGGACCCCGAAACCCACGCGGCCTTCCTCGAGGCCATCGCTGACAACATCGAGGCGATCGGGGACGAGCTCATCACCCGAGCCGGCCAGGAAACCGGCCTTCCCGCCGCCCGGCTGCAAGGTGAACGCGCCCGCACCACCGGCCAGCTGCGCCTGTTCGCAGGCGTTGTCCGGCAGGGCGACTTCCGCGGCGTCCGCATCGATCCCGCCATCCCGGACCGCACCCCACTGCCCCGCGCGGACATCCGCCAGCGCCAGATCCCGCTGGGCCCCGTAGCCGTGTTCGGTGCCAGCAACTTCCCGCTGGCCTTCTCGACGGCGGGCGGAGACACAGCCTCGGCCCTCGCCGCAGGCTGCCCGGTGGTCTTCAAGGCACACAACGCCCACCCCGGCACCAGCGAACTGGTGGGCCACGCCGTCACCAAGGCCGTCAAGGACCTTGGCCTGCACCCAGGCGTGTTCTCCCTCATCTACGGTCCCGGCGCCAGCATCGGCCAGGCCCTGGTTGCCGATCCCGCCATCAAGGCAGTGGGCTTCACCGGCTCCCAGGCCGCCGGCATTTCGCTGATGCGCACCGCCGCAGCCCGCCCGGAGCCCATCCCGGTGTACGCCGAAATGTCCTCACTGAACCCGGTATTTGTCTTCGAAGGCGCGCTCAAAGGCGACATAGACGCCCTGGCCGCCGCCTACGTCACGGCCGTCACCGGCAGCTCCGGCCAGCTCTGCACCTCCCCCGGCCTGCTCTTCGCCCCCACCGGCGAGGCGGGTGACAAACTTGCTGCCGCCGTCGGACGTGCCGTTGCCGCAAGTTCGGGGCAGACCATGCTCACCGAGGGCATTGCCAGCTCCTGGAACGCCGGAACCGAGGCGCTTGGCTCCGCGGACGGCGTCGAACTCCTTGGACAAGGCACCCCCGGCGCCACGGAGAACGCCCCCGGCCCGGCAATCTTCGGCACCGGCGTGGAACAGTTCGTGGCCAACCACGTGCTGCATGAGGAAATCTTCGGCGCCGCATCCTTGGTGATCCGGTACAGCTCCGTGGAAGACCTCCTGCAGGCAGCCACCCGGATCGAAGGCCAGCTCACCGCGTCCCTGCAGCTCACGGAAGAGGACTACCCGACGGCGGCACCCCTGATCCCCGTCCTCGAACAGAAAGTGGGCCGCATCATCGTGAACGGCTGGCCCACCGGTGTTGAAGTGGGCCACGCGATGGTGCACGGCGGACCGTTCCCGGCCACGTCCGACTCGCGCACCACCTCCGTGGGAACCCTCGCCATCAACCGGTTCCTCCGGCCCGTGGCGTACCAGAACCTCCCGCAGGAACTGCTCCCCCAGCCGCTGCAGGACGCCAACCCATGGCACCTCAACCGACGGATCGACGGCAACGTGGTTTCCGCCCAGGAAGCAGGAGTCAGCGCATGAGCACCCAGCCAACCATCACCGGCGTTGAAGTAGTCCCCGTGGCCGGGCACGACAGCATGCTGATGAACCTCAGCGGCGCGCACGGGCCGTTCTTCACGCGCAACGTCGTGATCATCACGGATTCGGATGGCCGCACCGGCCTGGGCGAGGTTCCCGGCGGCGAGAAGATCCGCACCACCATCGAGGAGGCCGGCGCGCTCATTGCCGGCAAGCCCGTGGCCCGGTACCGCTCGCTGCTGCGCGAGGTCGCCGCTGAATTCGCCGATCGCGACGCCGGCGGGCGCGGCCTGGAGACCTTCGATCTGCGCACCACGGTGCACGCCGTCACCGCCGTCGAATCCGCCCTGCTGGACCTGCACGGCCAGTTCCTGGGCGTGCCCGTTGCCGAGCTGCTGGGCGACGGGCAGCAGCGCAGCTCCGTCCCCATGCTGGGCTACCTCTTCTTTATTGGCGACCACGCCCGCACGGACCTGCCCTACCTGGTAGAGGATGCTCCGGCGGACCGCTGGGAGAAGCTGCGCCGGCAGGAGGCAATGACTCCGGAAGCCGTCGTCGCACTCGCCGAAGCCGCGCAGGAACGGTACGGATTCAGCGACTTCAAGCTCAAGGGCGGCGTGCTGTCCGGCGACGACGAGGTGGACGTTGTCACGGCCCTCGCCCGCCGCTTCCCGGACGCCCGGGTGACGCTGGATCCCAACGGCGGCTGGCTGCTGGAAGACGCCATCCGGCTGGGCAAGCGGATGCAGGGCGTTGTGGCGTACGCGGAGGACCCCTGTGGAGCCGAAGGACGCTTCTCCGGCCGGGAAGTCATGGCCGAATTCCGCCGGGCCACCGGTCTGAAGACGGCCACGAACATGATCGCCACGGACTGGCGGGAAATGTCCCACGCCATCCGAAGCAACGCCGTGGACATCCCGCTGGCCGATCCGCACTTCTGGACCATGCACGGCTCGGTCCGGGTGGCCCAGATGTGCCACGAGTTCGGCCTGACCTGGGGCTCGCACTCCAACAACCACTTCGACATCTCGCTGGCCATGTTCACGCACACCGGCGCCGCAGCTCCGGGCGAGATCACGGCACTGGACACGCACTGGATCTGGCAGGACGGCCAAGGCCTCACCCGTCAACCGCTCCAGATCAGGGACGGCGCCATCGAGGTTCCGGACGCCCCGGGACTGGGCATCGAACTGGACCGCGAGGCGCTGGACAAGGCGCACAAGCTGTACCTGGAGCACGGGCTGGACGCACGGGACGACAGCATCGGCATGCAGTACTACATTGACGGCTGGTCCTTCGACCCCAAGCGGCCCTGCCTGGTCCGCTAGCAAGGGCGCGTTTGTGGGCGGCGTTGTCTCCGGGATCCTGATTGTCTCCATCGTCATTGCCGTGGGCTATTTCGCCGCCCGCTTCCGGATCCTGGGCCCGGAAGTCCAGGGGGCGCTGACCCGGACCGCCTACTACATCACCAACCCGGCGCTGCTGTTTACCGTGGTGGCCGGCAGCGACATCCGCGCTGCCCTGGGCACGGACGCCCCGCTGGCGCTGCTTTCCGCAGCGGCAGTGGGGCTTCTGTATTGGCTGCTGAGCTTCCTCTTTTTCCGTCGCCCTGCCGCGGAGACTGCCGTGGGAGCCATGGCCAGCACCTACGCCAACGCGAACAACATCGGCATCCCGGTGTCCCTGTATGCGGTGGGGACGGCGCAGCACGTGGCGCCGGTGCTGCTGGTCCAGCTCCTGGTGCTGGCGCCGTTCTACCTGACCGTCCTGGGGCTGGTATCAGGGTCCAAAATCTCCTGGAAGAAGGTGTTGGTCCAGCCCTTCGCCAACCCCATGATCATCGCCTCAGCGCTGGGAGTGGTGGTGGCGCTGACGGGCTGGACTGCGCCTGACCTGCTGCTGAAACCCATCGAAATGCTGGCCGGCGCGGCGGTGCCCATGGTGCTGCTGGCCTTTGGCCTGTCCCTTGCCGGCCGGTCCCCGCTGCAGAAGGGGGACGGCAGGGCCGAGACCCTGGTGGCCACGGCGCTCAAGCTGGCGGGAATGCCCGTCATTGTGTGGCTGCTGGGCAGGTTCGTCTTCGGGCTTGAGGGGCAGCACCTGCTGGCCATCGTGATCATGGCCGCGCTGCCCACCGCCCAGAACGTCTTCCTGTTCGCGTCGCCGTACGGCCGCGGAATGACAGTGGCCCGGGACGTCATCCTCTGCACCACGCTGCTGAGCGGCGGCGCGCTCCTGCTGATTGCCTGGCTGCTGACGCCCTGATCTTACTTCGCGGCTTACTTGGCGGGGTTGTGCGTTCCGATGGGCACCAGGCTCAGGTCCGGGTGGTTCTTCTCGATCCGGCGCAGCGCCCAGACGTCGTTGAACAGGGCAAGGTACTCGCCGTCGGACCGCAGCAGCACCTCAGCGCCAGGCACGTTGGCCAGCACGGGCATGGCGTCCGCCGTCGTAATCCTTGCCATGGAGTAGTTGAGGCGCTCCAGGCGCATGGGCGCGCTGAAGTCGTGCGCCATGCGGTCCTCCACCACCTCGAACTGCATGGGGCCGACGGCGGCAAGCACGGGAGCCTGGTCACCGCGGACGTCGGAGCGGAGCACCTGGATGACGCCCTCGTGCTCGAGCTGTTCGATGCCGCGGCGGAACTGCTTGAAGCGGCTGGGGTCCTTGGAGCGGGCCACCTGGAAGTGTTCGGGGGCGAACAGCGGGATGGCCGGGTATTCAACGGGTTCCTCGATGAAGAGGCTGTCGCCCACGCGGAGCGAAGATGCGTTGACCAGCCCTACGACGTCGCCGGGGTAGGCCTCGTCAATCACTTCGCGTTCGCGGCCGAACACCTGCTGCGCGTATTTGGTGGCGAAGGATTTTCCGGTGCGCGTCTGGGTGACCACCATGCCGCGCTCGAACACGCCGGAGCAGACGCGGATGAAGGCCACGTGGTCCCGGTGGGCCTTGTTCATGCCGGCCTGGACCTTGAAAACGAAGCCGGAGAAGGGGGATTCCACAGGGCGGGGATCGCCGTCGATGTCCGGGCGCGGTGCTGCGGGCGGGGCGAAATCGACCAGCGCATCCAGCAGTTCCTTCACGCCGTAGTTGAGCGCGGCTGAGCTGAACAGGATGGGGGTGGCCTTGCCCGCGTGGAAGCTCTCGACGTCGAACTCCAGGTTGGATTCGATTACCAGGCCGGCTTCATCCACGGCGTCAGTCCAGTTGCTGCCCTGGGTTTCCGCAGCTTCTTCCGGGGTGAAGTACTCGGTGAGGGCGATCTGGGCGCCGGCGTTGTTGCGCTGGAACCGGGCGAAGCGGTCATTGCGGAGGTCCCAGACGCCGCGGAAGTCGCCGGAAATGCCAACGGCCCAGGTCAGCGGCATGGGCTGCAGGCCGGTGCGCTCGGTGATCTCGTCCATCAGCGCCAGCGCATCCAGGCCCGGGCGGTCCCACTTGTTGATCACGGTGATGATGGGCAGGTTGCGCTGCTTGCACACCTCGAAGAGCTTCATGGTCTGGGTTTCCAGGCCCTTGGCGGCGTCCACCAGCATCACTGCGCAGTCCACGGCGGCCAGGACGCGGTAGGTGTCCTCGGAGAAGTCAGCGTGGCCCGGGGTGTCCAGCAGGTTGATCACGGTGTCCCGGTAGGAGAACTGCAGCGCCGCGGAGCTGATGGAGATGCCGCGGTCCTTTTCCATCTGCATCCAGTCGGACACGGTTTCCTTGCGGTTGGCCTTGCCGCTGGACGCGCCGGCGGTGCCGATCACCTTTGCGTGCAGCGCCAGCGCCTCAGTCAGCGTGGACTTGCCGGCGTCAGGGTGCGAAATAACAGCAAAGGTCCGACGCCGGGCCGCCTCTTTGTGAATCTCTTGGACTCGGGCGGGGCTCAGGACATCTTGGGACACGGTGCTACTTTCGCTGCGGCCAAGGATCCGGGCCGTCTGTTGGGGAATTGTGTGGGCTTGGTCTGGCAAGCCAAGTTCCAAGTTTATCGCAGGGGCGGGACCAGTGACATTGCCCTGTGGCGGGCGTGATCCAGGCGTGCGCCAAGGCCCGCCGGTACCTGTGCCGGCAACTCGTTGACGTTGAACCAGCGGACGTCTTCGCTTTCCTCGCTGACGGAGGTGCTGGTTCCTGGATCAGCGAGGGCGGCGAAGCCCACGTCCCAATGCGCCTTGCAGGAGAAGCCGGAGTGCAGTTCGTGCCGGTCCAGGTCCACTATGTCCGTAGAAAGCAGTCTGAGGCCGCTGATCCCGGACTCCTCGCGGGCTTCCCGCTGCGCCGCTTCCGCCACATTGGCATCCTGCAGCTCGATGTGGCCGCCGAACTGCACCCAGAACTGCCCCTTGCGGTGGAAGCACAGGAGCACCTGGTCAAACCCTGGCGAAAAGACGAAGCAGGAGCCGGTGACGTGCTCCGGTCCGCCTTCCCTTCGCAATGCCGCGTCCCCGGCCGATTCCACAAACTTCAGGTAGGAATCCCGTGGCCCGGATTCAGGGAGTTCCTTGAGGGCGGCAAGCAGATGATCAACAGGCATCCTGCCATCTTGCCGCACACCGGTTCCGCCGTCGAAGGCAGCCACTTAACCCACGCGAAACGGCGAATTCAAGACTGCGAAATATCCCGCGGATACTTTGGTCCCGTGAACACAATTCCCGGTGTCCTGTCACGCTTAGAACGGAAGTGATCCGCCATGGCCGCCACCTTTTCCGGTCTCTTTTTTGATCCTCTGTCCACGTCCGGGCCCGCTGGCCCCGCTGGCGCCTTGGGGTCGGCTGCACCGACCGCTGCCGCCGTCGAACCGCCGGTGAAGGCGGCCCAAAATCCGCGGACGGACCATGCGAATGCGCAGGTGCGGCACCGGAACCACCGGCCGCAGGAAAGCCGTGCCGCCGCACTGCAGAAGGTCTCCAGGGATCTTGAACTGCTCTCCCGACGCCGGGCCGCGGGTCAGCGGCTGACCGCACCCCAGGCCTGACCACTCCGGAGTTATCCGGCACCCTGGAAAGCCAAAATGCCCTCCCGGCACACCGCCGTCGTAAGCACTTCACGGCAAGTGCGGAAGAGTCCCGACGGGGCACTTTGGCGCTTGTCCGTGCGGTTGTTGGCCATCTTTACCCCTATCATGGTGCTTGCGGGAAAACGTGCACTTTGGCCTCCCGCTGTCAGGCTGCCGGAACCGGCATTTGAGCAGGCGCGGGTCTGCACCGTTGAAGGGAAATACGCATGGCTCGGAGCCCCGAAGAATCCCTCAGGGCAACGCTGGCCAGGGTGGCTCCCGGCACGCCGCTGCGCGATGGGCTGGAACGCATCCTCCGCGGCCGCACCGGCGCACTGATCGTCCTCGGCTTTGACCGGACCATTGATTCGATCTGCTCGGGCGGGTTTGAGATCGGCATCGACTTCTCCCCCACCAGGCTCCGCGAACTGGCCAAGATGGACGGCGCCATCATTTGTGACAAGGACGCCGGCAACATCCTCCGCGCCGCCGTCCAGCTGGTTCCGGACTCCAGCATCGAAACCCAGGAATCCGGCACCCGGCACCGCACGGCCGAGCGCGTCGCCATCCAGACCGGTGTGCCCGTGATCTCCGTCAGCCAGTCCATGCAGATCATCGCGCTGTACGTGAACGGCCTGCGCCACGTGCTGGAAGGTTCGGAAAAGGTCCTGGCCCGCGCCAACCAGGCCCTGGCCACGCTGGAGCGCTACCGTTCCAGGCTGGACCAGGTCACCAGCTCGCTGTCCGCACTGGAGATCGAGGCGATGGTCACCATCCGGGACGTGGCTGTCACCCTGCAGCGCCACGAAATGGTGCGCCGGATCTCCGAGGAAATCTCCCAGTACGTGCTGGAACTCGGCGAGGACGGCCGGCTGCTGTCCCTGCAGCTGGACGAGCTCACCGTGGGCCGCGGGCCGGGCAGCGACGTCATCATCCGGGACTATGCCGGGCCGAACGCATCCCCGGAGGACATCGACGCCGCGGTCAGCGCCCTGGTCAACCTTGGCCCCACTGAGCTGATCGACCTCGGCAAGATCGCCGGAATCATCGGCTTCGCAGGCGGCGTGGACACACTCGACGCCGTGGTGCAGCCCCGCGGTTACCGGCTGCTGTCCGGGCTGAAGGCTGTGCCCAAGGCCGTCGCGGACAGGCTGGTGGACCACTTCGGCGGCCTGCAGCACCTGATGGCCGCCACGATCGAGGACCTCATGACGGTGGACGGCATCGGCGACCAGCGCGCCCGGACCGTCCGCGAGGGACTCAGCCGGATGGCAGAGGCGAGCCTGCTGGACCGCTTCCTCTAACCGCCGCCCACCCCCAACTGACTCGCACTTAACGCGCTCAAAACGCGTTTTCACGACGTTAACTGCGACCCAGTTGGGCTACTGGAGCTGGAACACGGCCTTTTGGCTGGTCCGCTTCCCCAGCTTCGCCGTGTAAACGTAATACGCGCCGCCGGCCCCGGGCACAGCCGCGACGGGCTGGCAGCCTTCCACGCTGCGGTTGCGCTGCCACGGGAAATTGGCGCTCTCGCTCTGGCCGGGCTGGATCACCTTGACCAGGTCCTCGCTTTTCGCCTGGCAGTCCTTGGAGGAGAAGATCCTGTCCGTGCCGCTGGTCACCAGGAACTCCATCTGTGAGGTTCCCATGTTCACCTCGCACGCCACGGTTCCGCCGTTGGTCACCTGCAGCGTGAGCATCGGCTTCTCGTCTGGCAGGTACAGGGTCTTGTCCGTTGCCGCGGCCACCGTCACCAGGTTCTGGTCGCACGTGGGGGTGGCGGGCGCCGTCGGCGTGGGTTCTGCAGTGGGGGCCGACGACGGGTCCCCGGCCGCCGCTGTTTCGTCGCCGGACGGAGGGGTGCTTTGGGTGGACGAGGCCTGCTCGGTTGATCCCCGGAACACTCCGGCAGCGGCCAGGCCGCCCAGCACTACCGCCAGGACCACCAGCAAAGCGACGCCAACAAACAGCCGCCGGCGCCGGTAGACCGCCGGGCTGACGGTACGTTTCGGAGCCGGACGGGAAGTAGCGGGTTTGCCTTGCCTGACCATACTTCTAGGCTAGGTAACCCCACCGGTTCCGCGGGTCTCCCACGCCGGGGCGCGCTGACCTACATCGGGACCTACATCCATGCGGTCCGGCGCAGCGGGACCTCGGGCAGCCCCGAAGCCAGATCCGCACCCAGGCCCGAACTGCTTCCCGGCCGCTGCAGCAGCACCTGGTTCACGCCGGTGAGCCCGTTCTCGAAGCCGATGGCAGACGCCGCCATGTACAGCCGCCAGACCCGTGCCCGTCCGGGGGACGTCAGCCGCACCGCTTCATCCCAGTTCTGTTCCAGGTTCCGGACCCACGCCCGGAGAGTCAGTGCGTAATGCGGGCGGAGGGCCTCCACGTCCAGCACCTCGAACCCGCAGGCTTCAAGGGCAACCATGGATTCGGAGAGGCTGAGCATCTCGCCGTCCGGGAACACGTACCGCGGGATGAACGAGTCGGGATCGTCCTCCGTGGGCCCGGCATTCCAGGAGATCGCGTGGTTCAGCAGCCGCCCGCCGGGCCGCAGCAGCCCGAACAGTTGTGAGACGTACCGGCCCAGCTGCGCCCGGCCCACGTGCTCGGACATGCCGATCGAGCTGATCGCGTCGAACGGCCCGTCCGTCACGTCGCGGTAATCCTGCACCCGGATGTCCACCTGTCCGGCAAGGCCCGCGTCTGCTGCCCGTTTGCGCGCCAGGTCCGCCTGCTCAGTGGAAAGGGTGACGCCCACAACGTCCACCCCGTAATGCTGCGCGGCGTGCAGCGCGAAGCTCCCCCAACCGCAGCCCACGTCCAGCACCCGCATGCCCGGCTGCAGCCCCAGCTTCCGGCACACCAGATCCAGCTTGGCTTCCTGCGCGGACTCCAGCGAAGTATCCGGGCTGTCGAACACGGCGCATGAATAGACCATGGACGGACCCAGCACCAGAGCGTAAAAGTCGTTGCCGACGTCGTAATGGTGTGAGATCGCGGCAGCGTCACGCTTCTTGGAGTGCCGGCGGCCGTGCTTTTCGATCCGGATCTCTTCCGGCGGCGGGGCGGGCTGCGGACCCAGTGCTCCGAGCCCGACGGCGGTCCGCACCAAGGCTGCCACCTCGCGGGCCGTGGGGGTGCTGAAGGGGCCGGGTTCGGCGAATTTGCCGGCGGAACTCAGCGCGGCAAACGCGGCGAAGATGTCCCCGTGCGGGTCGATCTCGCCTGCGACGTACGCCCTGCTCAGCCCAAGCTGGCCGGGCTGCCAGAGGATCCGCCGCAAGGCCCGCCGGGAGGTGAACTCCACCAGGGGCGCATCTTCCGGGCCCGCTTCGGAGCCGTCCCAGGCCCGCAGCCGCAGGGGAATCCCGTCAGTGCCCAGGACGATTCCCAGGGCCTTGGCCAGCTGTCCTGCCGCCCCGTGTGACTTCGCCATTCGTGCCTCCTGCCAGCCGCATCAACTACAGTGTGTGCATCAAAACTAACGCTGCACCCTCCGCGCCGTCGATGGACACACCTGACCTTCGCCGGTCACTTCCTGCTATCCACAGGGCTGTCACGGACTGGTTCGCCGCGGAGGCCCGGGACCTGCCGTGGCGGCTGCCCGAATGCACGCCCTGGGGTGTCCTGGTCAGCGAGGTGATGCTGCAGCAGACACCGGTGGTCCGGGTCCTGCCTGTGTGGGAGGACTGGATGTCCCGCTGGCCCGCGCCTGCTGACCTTGCCGCCGAGCCCGCTGGTGAAGCCGTTCGGCATTGGGGCCGGCTTGGCTACCCGCGGCGGGCGCTTCGGCTGCACGCCGCCGCAGCCGCCATCACCGCCGACCACAACGGCGAGGTGCCCGCGGAGTACGAACGCCTGCTGTCGCTTCCGGGCGTGGGCAGTTACACGGCTGCCGCCGTCGCCGCTTTCGCCTACGGCCGCCGCCAGACGGTGGTGGATACCAACATCCGGCGCGTCCACGCACGTCTCTTCACCGGAACGGCACTGCCCGCGCAGGCGCTCACGGCCGCGGAGATGCGGCTGGCCACCGAACTGCTGCCGGACGACGCCGGGCTGTCCGTCCGCTGGAACGCTGCGGTGATGGAGCTGGGAGCCGTGGTCTGCACGGCCCGGGCACCCAAGTGCGCGGACTGTCCGGTGCGCGCGGAGTGTGCGTGGCGGCTGGCAGGTGAGCCGCCGCCGTCGTACGTTCCGAAAGGACAGGCGTGGCACGGCACGGACAGGCAGGTCCGCGGAGCCGTGATGGCGGTGCTGCGGGAGGCGGATTCGCCGGTCACCGCCGAGTTGTTCCTGACCCCGCCCGCGGACCTTGGGTTGGCGCCGGAGGGCATTTCGGTGCCGCTGGGCGCCCTCCACCGGCTCAGCGCTCCGGTTGAACAGCTGGACCGTGCGCTGCAGGGACTGCTGGCGGACGGCCTCGCGGAGATGTCCGAAGCCGGGTACAGGCTGCCGTCGTGACCGCACCCAAACGCCCCAACAGGAGAAGCCAATGAGAACCGTCATGTACATCGCGTGGGCGATTTTTGTGGTGGCCGCCGTCATCTCGATCATCCACACGGTCCGCAAAACCCGGCGCCACGAGCGCGAAACCGCCGACTGGCCGCGCGTTCCCGCAACCGTCACCGGGCACACTGCCGGGTGGAGCGGCGGCACCGGCGGATCCACCAGGAACCGCCGGTATTTTCCGGCCTACCGGTTTATGGACTCCCGCGGCACGCTGTACATGGGCCAGTCGGAGATTCCGGTGGTCGAAGTCCCTGTCCCCGGGAACGTCATCGAGGTGGCCTACAACCCGGCCGACCCCAACCACTCCTTCCAGCCCTCGCCCAAAACCCGGCAAACCCTGGGCTGCGTGATCCCGTTTATGGTGGCCCTGGCCGTGGCGTTCTACTTCTTCATCGGGCTGTTCCCGGAGTAGCGGGACGGAGGGTTCCCGGAAACCCAAATTCACCAAATTCACCCTGATTCACCCGATGCTAAAAGGCCTACCTGGAGGAAACAAGGCTCAGCTGCTCCAAGACCTCGGCTCCCGGGATCACGTCGGCGTAATACAAGCCAGTTGTGCCGTCCGGCCAAGCCAATCCGTTTAGGGGTACTCCCGGAGAGTCACAACCGGCTGACGCCCGGCCTGAATTTCGATCCGTCCGAAGGACCCGACAATGCTGTAGACGTCCTTCAGGAAAGTGAACGTGTCGATACCGCCGAAATCACTCTCGCCGGTCCTGTCGACGGCTGGTGGTTGCCCTTGGTCGAACCAACGCAGCGTCGAGACGGCCACGAATCGAATCCATCCAGGGCGATAGCAGTACTGCTCGCCTGACGCCGGCGGAGCGTACTGTGGATGTGTCTCTCGCAACACGAGGTCCACCTCAACTACGAAAAGGCTGGGAGTGGCTTGAAGACCGACGACCCAACTGTCCTCGAGGTACACGTCCGCGAACCCTGGAAGCTTCCAGTAGTCGTTCATCTCAGATCACTAGTCCCATTCGATCGGTGCGTGGTTCCCTGGACTCTTCCGAGTCGCCGGGTTCCATATGGGGTCGATTCGCTCCCGTCAGCGTTTCGCGCCACCGTACGAGTTCTTGACCGGTCCAGCACGTCAGGAAAGGCCTCCAAGGTGCTTTATAACCCGGCCAACCCGGCAGAGTCGGTGCGCCCTATCGTACTCGGCACAGCTTCAAGTCTTGGACCCGATAAGCCGTTATTTCCGCAATGCCTATGCGGCGCCCAAAGCGGCGTATTTTTCCTGGCCCAAAGACGTTGTTCCGAATCGAATCGATACAGAATCAACCGCTGGCTCCTCCCAATATCGCGGATCGGAGAGGATCTCCGCCACTTCAGTGTCCTTCATTTCGGAGAGCTGGCCGTATGGCTCTTGGCAGCGGAAAAACCGAATGAAACCACCTGCGAATAGAAGTTCCAGTACCGTCTTCGCGCGCTCAATCAAAACGTCCGCAGCGGTTTCTGGATTGTATGTACGCAGTTGCCAGACCGCTTCCCACAGACCTGAGTAGTCCTCGATGGCGAGCCAGAGAATGCTCTTCATATCTTCCATGGTCAGCCTCCAAGCACCGGATTTCCCTGCAGTGGGATTCGTTCGATAGTACCGTCGAGGGTAATTTTCGCTTGAGGCCCTGAATGAAGAGGATCAGAATGCCCTGGCCACCCACCTTCAATCGATCTTGATTCGCCAGGGATTTCGGATTCACGAACCTGACACCGTCGCCCTTTTTGAGACGATCAAGACGGACACCCGTCACGGGTGCTTCATAGCCGGCCCGCCGCTTCCCCAAGGAACCATTCGACCACTAGCAGCGGTACGGGTTGGTCGGTAAAGAAGGTGACCGTGCGTTCGCGGGTCACGTCGTCCATAAAGCCTTCGGCGACCTGTTCGCCAGCTTCGGTGGCGAGTTCTAGTGCCATTCCGTCCCGACGGCCGACCGCACTCATGAGCAAGAGCTTGTAGCCGTTCATCGAACCGGTTCCAAAAAGCCCACGGCGTAAATGAACCCGTTAAAGTGAACCTCCTGTCAGGAGAAGCAGTTACCAATTCCGTAGGAGTGGTAACTGCGTCAACAACAACAGCGCCCGTTGCTGCAGCCCTGTGGAGAGCCTGCTTTTCAGAGTCGCTGACCCGATCACTCTCAGACGGAGCGGGCACCTGCTGTAGTGCGTGAGACACGTCAAGCTCCGCTACAGCGGAACGCAACAACAAAAACAGGAGCCAACAAGTCCGAGAAGAGAAGCCCCAGCAAGCATGCGGGCACGGCGGGAAAAGCGGCCACAGAATCCCCCTAAAAGGTAAGGGGAAATAAACCCATCAACGCCCCCAAACGATGGATACACAGGAAGCGTAAACCAGCACCCAGCTAACACAAGGAAACCGTCGAAAGTTCTGTGCTCGAGATTGGATAACCGCCGTTCTGATCCAGCCAAGGCCGCAGGCGCCGCTGAGTCCTTTCGGGAATAGCATGGAGGTATGTCCAGGACAGCGGTACTGCTGATGGCAACCACGACGGCGTTGCTCACCGCCGCTTGTTCGCCCCAGGAGGCAGGGTGCCCGGCCATTGCGGCGGCGCCGGTAGTTTCCGTGACGGTGGTGCGCGATTACGTCCCGCAGGTGGAGTCGCTCCATCTCAAGGCCTGCCAGGAGGGAGCCTGCGCCGAGGGCGACCTCGACCTGCAGCCCGGTTCGGTCAGCATGAGCGATGACTGCAACCGCGACGCCGGTCCGGACAGCGTCTGCTCGGCAACCTCCACCCCGGACGGAACGCTGATCGGCATGCTCATGTTGGAGCGGCTCACCGATGCTCCGGTTGATGTGGTGCTGACGGGCACCGGCCCAGATGGCGCGCCGCTGCCTGAACTGACCCACACCATCACGCCCATCGTGTCCACACCCTACGGCGAACAGTGCGGGCAGTTCATCTCCGCCGCCGTGAACCTCGACGCCGACGGCCTCAGTTCACGGCTCCCCGAATCCTGAGCGGACCAGGTCCCCCACATATCCCACGGCTTTCTCAGCGTCGGGCCCGGAAGCCGCCACGTGCAGCACAGAACCCTTTCCCGCGGCGAGGGTCATCAGCCCGGTCATCGATGCCGCGTCAATGCCGTTGATGGTCACCTCAGCATCCAGCCCGGAGATTCCGCCGGCGATCTTCGCGGCCGGCCTGGCGTGCATTCCCGCCTGGTTCACCAGCTCAAAGTCTGCAGTGATCTCAGGTTCGGAAGGTTCGACGGCGGCCGGCTCACCAGCGGCTTCTCCCCCGCCCTGACCCCCTGCGAAGGTGGCCGCCACAGCCTCTGCGGCCGCCTTCACGGCTTCGGTATCCGCCCCGCTTTGGGCGGCCACGGCGGCTGCTACCAGGCCTTCCACCAGTGGCGCGTCTGCCAGCAACACGGAGCCAGGGTCCTCGGCGAATTCGATGGCCGATTCCGCCGTCATCACGGCCGAGCCCAGGTCCGCCAGCACCACGGTTCCGTCCCCGCCGGCGGCACCGTCCAGGGCCGCCATGACCTTTTCCAGGCTGGTGCCGATCCTGCCGTCTCCGGTTCCCCCGGCTGCGAGGATCTGCACGTCAGGTGCCATTTGGGCGGCAAGTTCCGCGGCGCCGTCGGCGATCTTTTCACTGTGCGACACCACCACCAGCCGCACGCTCACA
Organism: Pseudarthrobacter sp. J47; assembly: GCF_049810315.1. Classification (GTDB taxonomy): domain Bacteria; phylum Actinomycetota; class Actinomycetes; order Actinomycetales; family Micrococcaceae; genus Arthrobacter. The sequence goes on along the minus strand of NZ_CP187358.1, from coordinate 258,423 downwards.
GGGCAGCCTCTGCCGCCGCCCGCAGGATCAGCGCACTGGACTCAGCCCCCGGATCGCGGTGCCCCGCGCTGCGCTCCCCCAGGTAGCTGGCGCGGCCTTTCCGGGCCACCAGCGGCTCCGTGGCTTCGGCTCCGGCAGCAGCAGCGTCAGCCGCGGCGCGCAGCACGTCCTGCGGCAGCCCGCCGTCGTCCGCTGCCTTCCGCGCAGCCTCCACCGCCGGTGTCCAGGCATCCACCATGGTTTTATCCCCGGGTTCGGCCTTGCCGCGCGCCACAATGCCGCCCAGCGCAGCTTCCAGCGCATCCACCAGCAGGGAAGGTTCGACGTCGGCCGCGTCACCGAGCGCTGTTGACGCCCGGAGGAAGGCCGTTCCGTAGAGCGGCCCGGCTGCCCCGCCAACACTGGACATCAGCGCCATGGCCGTCATCTTCAACGCGGCCGCAGGCGTTTCCGGCGGAGATTCCGCGAGCTTGACCATGGCGGCCTGGAACCCCCGGTCCATGTTCTCGCCGTGGTCAGAGTCACCAATCGCACGGTCCAGGTCAATCAGCCTGCTCCGGTTTTCCTTCATGGCCTCCGCGCACAGTTCAAGCCATTTCAGCGTCCAGGTGGTATCCAGCGCCATCCCTACACTCCCCAGCGCATCGCCGCGGTGTGCACGGGTGCGTCCCAGAGTTCGGTCAGTTCGTCGTCCAGGCGCAGGACGGAGATGGAGCAGCCCTGCATTTCCAGCGCCGTGATGTAGTTGCCCACCAGCGAGCGCGCCACGGTGATTCCGCGTTTCGCCAGGACCTTCGCCGCCCGCCGGTACACGATGTACAGCTCGCTTTGCGGCGTCCCGCCCATGCCGTTGACGAACAGCAGGACGTTCTCGCCCTGCTTCACGTCCAGGTCGGACAGGACCGGTTCCAGCAGGCGGTCCGTAATCCCGTCAGCGCTTTCCATGGCAATCCGGTGCCGGCCGGGTTCGCCGTGGATGCCAATGCCTATCTCGATTTCGTTCTCTTCGAGGTCGAAGCTGGGCTGGCCGGCGTGGGGCACAATGCAGGCGGACAGGGCAACGCCCATGCTCCGCACGTTGCTGTTCACCCTGCCTCCGATTGCCGCGACGGCGTCCAGGTCATCCCCGCGTTCGGCGGCGGCTCCGGCAATCTTTTCCACCAGGACGGTACCTGCTACACCACGGCGGCCCGCGGTGTAGAGCGAGTCCTCCACCGCGACGTCGTCATTGACCAGGATGGTGCGCACCTGGACGCCTTCGGCCTCGGCCATCTCCGCGGCGGTCTCGAAATTCAGGACGTCGCCGGTGTAGTTCTTCACGATGTGCACCACGCCGGCGCCCGAATCGACGGCGAGTGTGGCGGGGATGATCTGGTCCGGCGTAGGCGAGGTGAACACCGCCCCCGGCACGGCGGCGTCGAGCATTCCCCTGCCCACAAAACCGGCATGCAGCGGTTCGTGTCCGCTGCCTCCGCCGGACACCAGCCCCACCTTGCCGGCCACCGGGGCGTCCTTGCGGGTGACAAATGCGGGGGAAGTATTAACCGTTACGAGGTCTGGGTGGGCCATTCCGAATCCTTCAACGGATTCTTCGACCACGGCTTTTGGATCATTGATGAGCTTTTTCATGGTGCTCCTGGGCCTAGTGTGCTTCCTGGAGGGTGTGCTCCCGACCCTACTACCCGGACGCCGTGGCGCGGAAGATCCCGGGGCTCAGTTCTCAGTTCTCCAGGACCCGGATCATGCGGGTGTTGCCCAGGGTGTTCGGCTTGACCCTGGCGAGGTCCAGGAACTCGGCAACGCCTTCGTCATGGGAACGCAGCAGCTCCGAATAAACTACTGGGTCCACGGCGCTTTGGTCGGCCATCACCTCAAAGCCGTGGCGCTTGAAGAAGTCCACCTCGAACGTCAGGCAGAACACCCGGGACACGCCCAACTGCCGGGCCTCCTCCAGGAGCTTCTCCACCAGGACGTGGCCCACGCCCCGGCCACGCCAGGACTCCGCCGCCGCGAGCGTGCGGATCTCCGCCAGGTCCTCCCACATCACGTGCAGGGCACCGCAACCAACCACCGTGCCGTCACCTGCCTCGGCGATCCGGAACTCCTGGAGGCTCTCGTAATACGCCACCGTTTCCTTGGCCATCAGGATCCGCTGCTCTGCCAGCGGCGCCACGAGCCTCTTGATGGTGGCCACATCGCTGGTCCGGGCTGGGCGGATGAGGAAGGAATCAGTCACACGCCTATCCTATGGTTGCCGCAGCCCGAACCGGCGACTCCGGCCCTTAGAGGCCCAGCTCGGCAGGCACGGGGACGTCCTGGTCCAGCACGTGTTTTGCCAGGAAGCTCTCCACCACGCCGTACCAGACCTTGGCATGCTGCGGTTGCAGGATCCAGTGGTTTTCGTCAGGGAAATACAGGAAGCGGTGGGGAGTCCGGCCGTCCCGGTCCGCCGCCAGCTGGGATTTGGACAACAGTTCGTACCAGAGCCGCAGGCCTTCCCCGATTGGCACCCTGTAGTCCTTGTCCCCGTGGATCACCAACATGGGCGTACTGATCTTCTCCACGTGGAGGTGCGGCGAGTTCTCAACGGCCATCTCCTCCGTCATTTCCTTCAGCCAGTACGAGGAGTCATCAGTAGTGGGCCCGAACTGGTCCAGGGCCCACAGGCTGGCATGGGTGACGATCGCGCTAAAGCGGTCAGTGTGTCCTGCCGCCCAGTTGGCCATGTAGCCGCCAAAGGATCCTCCCATGGCCGCGGTGCGCGTGGAATCGATGTCCGGGCGTTTTTCGGCGGCGTCCGTGGCGGCCATCAGGTCCGTAAAGGGAGCCTTGCCCCATTCACCCCAGCCGCGCTGGATATACGACTGCCCGTAGCCTGTTGACAACGCCGGATCCGGCAACAGGACAGCGTACCCCTTGGCCGTGAGCAGCCAGGGGTTCCACCGCCAGGTCCAGGCGTTCCAGGATGCGAGCGGACCGCCATGGATCCAGAGCAGCAGAGGCGCAGGCGCATCGGCGGACGCTCCCTCCGGCAGTGCCAGATAAGCAGGAACACGTGCCCCGTCAGCTGCAGTGGCCGCCAACCGCTCCAGGCGTCCCGGAACCGCAGGCCGTTCGGCCGGCGCCGGAAGGCGCATTGCCTCCCCCGATTCCAGATCAATCCGGGCTGCTTCCGGAGGAAAGGCGTAAGAGCTGCGCAGCGCGTAGGCGGTGCGTCCTTCCGGTGACACTACGACGTCGGTATACGCCGCGGCGTCCTGCGTCACCCGGGTGACGCTCACCTCAGCAGCTGACGCGGGGATACTGATCCGGAAAACCGGCGCCGCGCCGTCGTCGTCCGCTGTGACCAGCAACGCTGAACCGTCCGGAAGCCAGGCTGCGGGCCTGGCCCAGCGATCCCAGTCGTGAACCAGCGCGGCAAGGCGGCCGGCACCGGTTGCCCCTTCGGATGAGTCCAACCGGTCCGAAACATCCAGGAGGTTCAGCTTGATCTGCGGCGCCTGGTGCGGGGTGGTGTCACTCTCACTGACCACTACCAGGGTGTTGCCGTCCGGACTGACCGGGCCGGGGAAGTAGCTCATGCCGTCCTGGTCCAGCAGCACCTTTTGGCTGCCGGTTTCCACGTCCACGGCGACCAGCACCGAACGGCTTTCCCCCTTCGCCAGCGGCTTCACATAACTCGTGTAAACCGTCCTGCCATCCGGGCTCACCACCGTTTCAGCCTCCCGCAGCCCGGGGCCTGCCTGCGGAGTGAGGTTACGGAGGACGCGCGGCGGTGCAGCATCCACGGTGGCTGGCTTTCCCGCTTCCTGTTCCCGGCCCTCTTCCACGGCGAAGATGCGGGGCTGGCCCGGGCCCAGGTCCGCGTCCCAGAAACGGACCGGGTACCCGCTGTGCAGGATGGCCGCTACTTTGTTGTCCTTGCGGCCCTTACGCCGTTCAGCATCATCATCCTCGTTCGTGGAACCGGCCAGGACCTCGGCAATAACAATCGTTGTGTCGGCGTCCCGGGCAGCCAGGACCTGGTCCACGCCGCCAGTCCTCGAGAGAATGATCCGGGCCTCCCCGCCGCCGGCCGGGAGCAGCCACAGGGCTTTCACGGGATCGCCGTCCGGACTTTCCGGGTCCGGCCGGGCGGAAGTGAAGTAGACATCGCCGTTGGCGGCGAAGACGGCTCCGGCTTCACCCTTGGCGCTGCGGGTGATCCGCCGTGCCTGCTGCTCCCCCGTGGGATCAAGCTCCCAAAGAGCAGTGCCGAATTCGGTGCCTTTGCTGTTAAGGGTGGAGACGGTGGTGACCAGTCTCCTGCCGTCCGGGCTCAAGGCCAGGCCGGCCACCCGGGGGATAGCCAGGTAGTGGTCCAGGTTGTGGAATGGGGACATAGGTTGCTCGCCCGGGATCGCCGGGTTCTGAATAGCCATGTTCCCGATTCAACCCGACCGTGTCCCACATCACAAAGTTTCACGCCGCGTACCCTGCGCCTTCCATTGACGTTCGGCGGCCCGCACGTGCCGCCCAAGCAAAGCGAAAGGCCCCGCCTGCTTCCTTTCGGAAGCGGACGGGGCCGTTCGGGTTTGGTCCTTAGACGCTGGGTGCGATCTCCGGGATGCGCGGCTTGGCGTTGCCCTGGAACGTGAACTTGGCGTCGTCACCTTCGCCGTCAACGTCCACCACCACGATGTCCCCCGCGTGCAGCTCGCCGAAGAGGATCTTCTCGGAGAGCTGGTCCTCGATCTCGCGCTGGATGGTGCGGCGCAGCGGCCGGGCACCCATGGCGGGATCGTAGCCGCGCGTGGCCAGCAGCTTCTTGGCCGCGGTGGTGAGCTCGATGCCCATGTCCTTGTCCTTGAGGCGCTTCTCCAGGCGGCTCACGAACAGATCCACGATCTCGATGATCTCGTCCTGCGTCAGCTGCGGGAACACCACGACGTCGTCAACACGGTTCAGGAACTCCGGGCGGAAGTGCTGCTTCAGTTCCTCAGTGACCCGGGCGCGCATCCGGTTGTAGCCGGTCTGCGTGTCCGTGCCCGATTGGAAGCCGGTGGCAACGCTCTTGGAGATGTCCCTGGTACCCAGGTTGGTGGTCATGATGATCACGGTGTTCTTGAAGTCCACCACGCGGCCCTGGGAGTCGGTCAGGCGGCCGTCTTCCAGGATCTGCAGCAGCGAGTTGAAGAGGTCCGCGTGGGCCTTTTCAACCTCGTCGAAGAGCACCACGGAGAATGGACGACGGCGGACCTTCTCGGTCAGCTGGCCGCCTTCTTCGTAGCCAACGTAGCCCGGAGGGGCACCGAAGAGACGCGAAACCGTGTGCTTCTCCGAGTACTCGGACATGTCCAGGGTGATCAGGGCTTCTTCTTCACCGAAGAGGAACTCCGCGAGGGCCTTGGCCAGTTCGGTCTTGCCGACGCCGGTGGGGCCGGCGAAGATGAACGAGCCGCCGGGACGCTTGGGGTCCTTCAGGCCTGCACGGGTGCGGCGGATTGCCTGGGACATGGCCTTGATGGCTTCGTCCTGGCCCACTACGCGCTTGTGCAGTTCCTCTTCCATCTTCAGCAGGCGCGAGGACTCTTCCTCGGTCAGCTTGAAGACCGGAATACCGGTGGAGTTGGCCAGTACCTCGGCGATGAGATCCTCATCAACCTCGGAAACCTCATCCATGCCGCCGGTCTTCCAGTGGCGTTCCTTCTCGGAGCGCTCGGTGATCAGCTTCTGTTCCTTGTCGCGGAGCGAGGCAGCGCCTTCGAAGTCCTGCGCGTCAATCGCGGACTCCTTCTCCATCTTCAGGTCAGCGATGCGCTCATCCATGGCCTTCAGCTCCGGCGGAGCGGTCATCCGGCGGATGCGCAGCCGGGCGCCGGCTTCATCGATGAGGTCGATGGCCTTGTCCGGCAGGAAACGGTCCGAGATGTAGCGTTCGGCGAGGCTGGCAGCCGAGGCAAGGGCGCCGTCGGTGATCGTGACGCGGTGGTGTGCCTCGTAACGGTCACGCAGGCCCTTGAGGATCTCGATCGCGTGCGCAACCGAAGGCTCCTTGACCTGGATGGGCTGGAAGCGGCGCTCCAGTGCGGCGTCCTTCTCGATGTGCTTGCGGTACTCATCCAGCGTGGTGGCGCCGATGGTCTGCAGCTCACCGCGGGCCAGCATGGGCTTCAGGATGGAGGCTGCATCAATTGCGCCTTCAGCCGCGCCCGCACCAACCAGGGTGTGGATTTCATCGATGAACAGGATGATGTCCCCGCGGGTGCGGATCTCCTTGAGGACCTTCTTCAGGCGCTCTTCGAAGTCACCGCGGTACCGGGAACCGGCCACCAGGGAGCCGAGGTCAAGCGTGTACAGCTGCTTGTCCTTGATAGTCTCCGGGACGTCGCCGCGGACAATCGCCTGGGCCAGGCCCTCGACGACGGCGGTCTTGCCAACGCCGGGCTCACCGATCAGGACGGGGTTGTTCTTGGTGCGGCGGGAAAGGACCTGCATAACGCGTTCCATTTCCTGCTCGCGGCCGATCACAGGATCCAGCTTGTTCTCACGCGCAGCCTGGGTGAGGTTGCGGCCGAACTGGTCCAGCACCACGGAACCGGCCGGGGTACCCTCAGCCTGGCCCGGACCGACGCCTGCGCCGGTGGTTTCCTTGCCCTGGTAGCCGGAGAGCAGCTGGATGACCTGCTGGCGCACCCGGTTCAGGTCAGCACCGAGCTTCACCAGCACCTGCGCCGCAACACCCTCACCCTCACGGATGAGTCCCAGCAGGATGTGCTCCGTGCCGATGTAGTTGTGGCCCAGCTGCAGGGCTTCGCGCAGCGACAGCTCAAGCACCTTCTTGGCGCGCGGCGTGAACGGGATGTGGCCGGACGGCGCCTGCTGGCCCTGTCCGATGATCTCCTGAACCTGCTCACGGACGCCGTCGAGCGAAATACTCAAGGACTCCAGGGCTTTGGCGGCAACACCCTCACCCTCATGGATAAGACCCAAGAGGATGTGTTCGGTTCCGATGTAATTGTGGTTCAGCATGCGTGCCTCTTCTTGGGCAAGCACAACTACGCGACGGGCACGGTCCGTAAATCGCTCAAACATTTCGCCACACTCCTAGCTACGACGTACTTTGATGCTACGTGGCTGGCTACGAGTTGTGGAGCTTGTTCGCCACAGGGGAAACCGCAGCAAGGGATTCCAGCGCCGGCAGGCCTCCGTGACCCTTCCGCCGGTACTCCTGCGGACTCATGCCGTAACGCTTCTTGAAAGCCGTGCTGAAACTGAACGGGCTCGCGTATCCAACTTGGCGCGCCACCGCGGTCAAGGTGTGTTGCGGATCGGCGAGCAGGTCCGCGGCTTTCGCCAACCGCCAGTGGTTCAGGTAGGCAATGGGCGGCCTTCCCACACGATCGTGGAAACGCCGGGCCAGTGATGCCCTGGACACGCCCACCCGTGAAGCGAGCCCGTCCACAGTCCATGGCAGGTCCGGGGAAGCGTGGATGAGGCGGATCGCCTTCTGCACTGCTGGATCCGGCTCCGCAGCCAGCCAGTTGCTGCCGGCACCGGATTCCTGTCGGGACCAGCTCTCAATCGTCCCTATCAGCAGGAGGTCCAGCAGCCTGTCGAGCACGCTCGCCTGTGCCAGGCCGTCGCGGTGGACCTCCCTGACCAGCAGCTCGAAGACAGGGCTGGCCCCTTCCTGGACCACGAGGTAAGGCGGCAGTGACGAAATGAGCAGGTCCCCCACCTGGCCGCTGCTGCGATATGTCCCCACCAGCATGGAATCCTTTCCTCCGGCGTCGTTTCCCCAGGCCCGCAGCCCGAGCCCAAGGCCTTGCGTCAGGTCCTCGCTGTTGGAGCCCGTACAGTTCTGGTCCACTCCGATGAAGTACGCAGGCTGCTGGTCCGGCTGGTGGGAGATGACGTAGGGTGCGGGATCCCGTACCACCAGGACACAACCTGACACCAGGTGCACGGGTTCGCCCCCGCGCTGGGAGAACCACGCAGAGCCGCTAAGGACTGCAACAACAGTCAGTGGCGCCTCATCCGCCACCTGGATCGCCCAGGGCGGGGACATCCGTACCTCCAGGAGAAAGGCATTGCGTGCCCGCGGGCCATCCACGAAGTGGCTGAGGGGATCCATAGCCCGAAGTCTAGGCTGCCGGGCCCCAAACGCCCGTTGCTGCCGCTTCCCGGGCAAACTCACTGAAGTCCTTGGGCTCGCCGGTTCCGCCGATGACGAGGATGGTGCCGTTATGGGCGAGGTCTGCCGTGTTGTCCAGGTTGTTTTCCATAGTTCCATCGAACCAACGCGGGGCCGTTCCGGACATACGCCAACCGCTCAGCTTCATACTGCGGCGTATCAGGCACGGAATGACGCTGGGTTCCCGCTGCGTATTCCTGTAGGACTTATCGCGTAACCCCGCCAGGGCACCACGGTCCGCAACAACGAAAACGAACGAAGAAATGGAGCCCGGATGCTGATTTTCCTTCTGGCCGCCTCGTCCGCAACATTGGCGGGAATTAGTGGCCTCTACTACGGGTTCGCCTGCGCAGTAATGCCCGGCTTGCGCAGGGCTGATGATGCCACCTTCGTGCGGACCATGTCCCACATAAATTCAGCCATCCAGAATCCCTGGTTTGCCCTGGGATTTGCCGGTGCATTCATTAGTCTTGGTGCGACGGCGATCTATGGCTGGGTCAACGGCCTGGATGCGGCCTTGCCGGCCACGCTGGCCTGGGCCTTCTATTCAGCCTCGCTCGCTATTACGTTTGCCCGCAATATCCCGCTGAACAACCGGCTGGACCAGCACGCCAGAGGCAGCAATCCCGGCCAGGGCCGGATTGAATTCGAGGCCCGGTGGATACTGTGGAACATCCACCGCTGCTGGTTGTGCCTGGCCGCGGTTCTCTGTCTCTGCCTGGCCTGGGCATCGGGTGCCCGCTGACTGGTTAAGCAAAAAAACAGGGGCGCTCCGCCGTATGGCGGAACACCCCTGTTTGCGAGCCTCAAAAGCAACTCCGTTAGGAATTAGCCTTCTGGTAAGCCTCTTGGATTTCAGCCTGGATCCGGCCGCGGCTGTTCACGGTGTAACCGTGCTCCCGCGCCCACTGACGGATCTGGGCTGAGTCCTGATTGCGCGCCGCAGCAGCTTTGCCACGCGGTGCCTTGTTTCCGGATGCCTTGCGCGCAGCTGCGACAAAGCGTTCCAGACCGGAGCGAAGCTGCTCCGCGTTGGCCGAGGAGAGGTCGATTTCGTAATTGACGCCGTCCAGGCCAAAGCGAACAGTTTCGTCCGCAGATCCCCCATCCAGATCATCTACGAGGATGATTTTGACTTTCTGTGCCATGTATATATTCCTTTTGGAAACGGGAGCTGTCAGAAAAGCTGGATGCTTTACCTACGAATTATCAACCCATAAAAGGCGCCACGTCAAAAAATGGTCACGCGACGGCGCGCCAAAATCCAGTCCCGCGAATGCGAGATTTGTTATTTTGCCTCGCCGGATTCGTGCCGCTTCGGGGAATTTCCGGCAGCATCGGCTTCGGCCTGCGCCTGCGCCTCAGCCCGGCGTTCCGCTTTGTCCGCATTAAAGATCGACTTCATTGCAAACCAGAACAACAGTCCAACCACCAATGACGGCAGCAGTACCGCTACGTATTCCATGATCAGTTCGCCTCAGGCTTCAGGAGCGGGAAAAGAATTGTTTCGCGGATTCCGGCGCCGGTGAACAGCATCACCAGGCGGTCGATGCCCAGCCCGATTCCGCCCATGGGCGGGGCGCCGTATTCCAGCGCCCGCAGGAAGTCCTCGTCCAGCGCCATGGCTTCGTCGTCACCCGCAGCGGCGCGGCGCGACTGCTCGGTGAGCCGCTCGCGCTGGATCACGGGGTCGATCAGTTCGGAGAACGCGGTGCCACGTTCCATGCCGCCGATGATCAGGTCCCAGGCCTCAATGAGCCTGTCATCCGTGCGGTGCTGGCGGGCCAGCGGCTGCGCAGACGGCGGGTAGTCGTAAACGAACGTGGGGTTAAGCAGCGTGGGCTCAACGATTTCGCCAAACAGCTCAACCACCAGCTTCTCCGCGTCCCACTTCGGATCGAACTTCACCTCGTGCTTGACGGCGAGCTCCCGAAGAACCTCGATGCTGGTCTCCGGAGTGACCTCCTGGCCCACCGCCGTCGAAAGTCCGGGGTAGACCGGCAGCCAGGCCCATTCGCCGTCGAGGTTGATCTCCCCGGCCTCGGTCTGGAGGGTGCGGCCCACGCCTGCGGCGTCCGCGGCGTCGAGGATGATTTCCTTCATCCGCTCGGCCATCACGAACTGGTCAGCCCAGGCCTCGTAGCACTCCAGGGTGCTGAACTCCGGGCTGTGCGTGGAGTCCACGCCCTCGTTGCGGAACACCCGGCCCATGTCATAGACGCGGTCGATGCCGCCCACCACTGCCCGCTTGAGGAACAGCTCGGTGGCAATGCGCAGGGTCATCTTCTGGTCGAACGCGTTCATGTGCGTCTCGAACGGACGCGCCGTGGCGCCGCCGTGGACCAGCTGCAGGATGGGGGTTTCCACCTCCACGTAGCGGTGCCGGTGCAGCGTTTCACGGACCGAACGGGTGATGGCCGCGCGGGTGTAGACCATCTCGCGGGCTTCCTCGCGGACCATCAGGTCCACGTAGCGCTGGCGGACGCGGGTTTCCTCGTTCAGGTCAGCGTGCAGGACCGGCAGCGGGCGGAGCGCCTTGGACGCCATGGCCCAGGAATCTGCCATAACGGACAGCTCGCCGCGGCGGGAGGAAATGACTTCGCCGTGCACAAAAACGTGGTCGCCCAGGTCAACCAGGGCCTTCCAGTCCGCCAGCGATTCCTCGCCCACGTTGGCCAGGCTGAGCATCGCCTGCAGCCGTGCGCCCTTGCCGTCCGTGCCGCCCTCCTGGAGCGTGACGAAGCAGAGCTTGCCCGTGTTGCGGATGAAAACCACACGGCCGGTAACGCCAACAACGTCCCCGGTGGTGTCGTCCGCCTCGAGGTGGGCATACTTTTCGCGGATCTCCGCCAGGGAATGCGTACGCTCCACGCCCACCGGGTAGGCCTCAACACCGCGCTCAATCAGCTTGGCGCGCTTCTCCATCCGGATGCGCATCTGTTCGCTGGCATCAACGGGTTCGGGAGCATTCGTGGGGGCAGGGGCCGTTCCGGGGGTGTTTTGTGAAGTCACAATCCCCAAGTTTACCGGTAGTACAGGTGGCGCCGCCCCGCAGCAAACACCGCGCAGCACCACTAACAGCCAGGCCGGGAGTCCCAGGTCACAGGCGCCGGGCATACACTCAAGAAGATGGAGACGTGGACAGTCGATTCCAGCGACGGCGGCCGGCTGCTGCTGCACTCCTTCACCCGCCCCGGGACGGTCCCGATCCGTCCGGGCGCACACCGCGGCACCCCGGCAGAAGCCTCTTCCGGACGTACTGAAGGACCGACGACGGCGGGCCCACCGCCGCGCGAAAGTACCGGCGTCGTGCTGGTCCACGGAACCCTGGTCACCGACAAGCTGTACCGCCCCTTCGCACACAACCTGGGCACGCTGCTGGGCCGCCCTGTGCACTGCTACAACCGCCGCGGGCGGGCAGGTTCCAGCGGGCAGCCGGACGGCTACTCGGTGCAGACCGAGATCGAGGACCTTGCCGCGGTGATGGAGGCCACCGGATCGACGGACGTGGTGGGCCACAGCTACGGCGGTTTTGTGGCGCTGCAGGCCGCGCTGACCCTCCCCATCCGAAGGCTGGTCACCTACGACGCCGCGGTGTCCCTGGCCGGAAGCCTGAACCACCGCTGGCGCCCTGAACTGGAAGTGGCGGTGACCGCGGGTCAGCTGGACCATGCGTGGGCGCACCTGGTCCAGGGCCTCGGTACCGCCGGGCCGGTGTCCTACCTGCCCATGGGTGCGCTGCGGATGCTGAGCATCGTCTCCGCGCGGACCCGGCTGGGCGCCGAGATGCGGCAGCTCCTGCCAACGGCTGTGACGGAAATGCGGGCGGTCCTGGATGCCGACGCCGAAGCCGACGATTTTACGTCCCTGACCACTCCCACTCTCATGCTGACCGGTGGTTGGAGTCCGGGCTACTTCGCGGAGACCGGCCGGCAGCTCGCTTCGATCGCCCCGGCCGTGGAGTTCGCTGTGGTGCCCGGGCAACTGCACGAAGGCCCGCTTCGGCCCGGGAAGCGGCTGGCCATGCGGATGGCACGGTTCCTGAACGCCTGAGCTCACCGGACTCCTTGGCTCCTGCTGATGCCTGCCGGCCCCGCCTAGGATGGTGACCGTGAATGAACAGCTGATTTCCACTGACGACGGCGGCAAGCTGGCTTTGTACAGTTACGGCGCCGTGGATGCCCCGGGCCACCGCCGGGTGGTAGTGATCGGCGGCGCTTTCCTCACCGCCCTGATTTACCGGCCGTTTTCACTGGCGCTTGCCGCGGGCCTGGGCGACGAATGGGCCGTGGACGTTTATGACAGGCGCGGCCGCGGCAACTCCACCGAACAGCCCGCCGGCTACTCCATGGCCACGGAAATCGCTGACGTCCGGGCAGTCCTGGACGCCACGGGAGCGCGGAACATCCTAGGCCACAGCCTGGGCGGCTCGGTGGCGCTGAACGCCGTGCAGGAATTCGCGGGCAGCCAGCATGAGCCTGCCAAGCTGGCCGTGTACGACGCCGCCGTGAACATCGACGGCAGCATCGACAAGGCCTGGCTGAAGGACTTCGAAGACGCGGTCAACGCCGGCAAGGTGGGCCATGCGCTGGCCCGGCTCAAGCAGGGCCTGCAGCCCGGCACCGCACTGGCCCGGGTCCCGGAACCGATCCTGGCCGGGCTGATGGCCGTGACGTCCCGGACCCGCGTCAACAGGATGTTCACGGAACTTATGCCGTCAGGGGTTGGCGAGCTGAAGGCCGCCTACAACGAGGTGGAGGACGTCAACGCATTCTCTGTACTGCCGCCGTCGACGCATTTTATGGTGGGCGGCAAAAGCCCCTCCTATTACCGCGTCACTGCCGAGCGCCTGCACGCGGCAGTCCCGGGCAGCACGTTCGAGGTCTCCCCCAAGCAGTTCCACGGCTCCATCCCGGCAGCCGTCAAGGAACTCGTCACGGACATCTCCGAGTACTTCAAGGGCTGACACGTGCGGGCACTTTCGTGCCTTCCTACCCGGCACCGTGCGGGTACCCAGCTTGCTCGGTTAGGCTCGGAGCATGACCCGCGAGATTATCACCACACCCGACGGCGGCAGCCTTGAGTTGTTCTCAACCGGCGCCGAACTGGCCAGCGCAGGTTCCGGCGTCGTGGTGGTGGCTGCCTCCATGGTGACGGCCGCCGATTACAGCCGTTTCGCGCAGAAACTCAGCGCAGAACTGGGCCGCCCGGTGCACACGTTCAACCGGCGCGGGCGCGGCGCATCCAGCCCGCAAACGGACGATTACACGATCGAAGCGGACATCCGGGACCTGGACGCGGTGATGAAGCATACGTCCAGCACCGACGTCTTCGGGCACAGCTTCGGCGGCGCGGTGGCCCTCCACGCGGCGCGGACCCTGCCCGTGGAACGCCTGGCTGTCTACGATCCCGCCGTGTCCGTGAACCACAGCGTCAAGGCCGACTGGACCGACGAATACGAGCGCGCAACGGCCGCCGGTGATGACGACCGCGCCCTCGCCGTGCTGAGCAAGGGGCTGGAGACCGGCGGCGCGTTCGCCCGGATGCCGTTGTCCATGCTCACCATCGCCCACAAGCTGACCGCCGGAACCCACGCCGGCAAGCAGATGCGCGAACTGCGCCGGGCCGGCGTCCGGGAAGTCAAGGCGATCATTGCCGCGGACATGCCCGCCGAACCGTTCCTGGAACTGCCGCTGGAAACACTCATTGTGGTGGGCGAGAAGAGCCCGGCGCACTTTGGCGTGGCGTGCGGCCAGATCCACGACGTCCTGTCCGGCTCCAGCTACACCATCCTCACCGGCTACGGCCACGACGGCGTCCTCAAGGCCCCGGACAAGCTGGTCACGGAGCTGGCTGAGTTCTTCGCCGGCTAGCCCCAACTGCCCGGCCCTTCCCAACTGACCAGCACTTAACGTCGTGAAATCGCGTTTTGGGAGCGTTAACTGCCAGTCAGTTGGGTGGGGCGGGGCTGGGGTTAGTGGGCCCCGTGACCCGGCCCGGCACCTTCGGTCTTGCGCATCATCGAAGCCAGCACAATCGCCGCGATGGAGATGAACGTGGCCGTCAGGAACGCCACGTTCATGCCCGTGACAATGCCGGACGACGCCGAGACCACCGCGAAGACGGACACCAGCAGCGCCGTTCCTGCCGCACCGGCCACCTGCTGGGTGGTGCTCATGATGGCCGAACCATGTGAGTACAGGTGCTTCGGCAACGGGTTCAGGCCCGTGGTGAACGCAGGCGTGAACAGCAGGGCCAGGCCGAAGCTGAGCATCACGTGAAGCGAGATGATCCACGGAACCGGCGTGCCGGCGTCGAGCATGGAGAACTGCCACAGTGACAGGACCAGCAGGATGGAGCCGGTAACGGTCAGCGGGAGCGGGCCCACCTTGTCGAACAGCCGGCCGATGAACGGGCCCAGCAGGCCCATGGCCAGGCCGCCCGGCAGCAGGGACAGGCCGGTTTCCAGCGAACCCAGGCCGCGGACTTCCTGCAGGTAGAGCGGCAGCAGGATCACGCCGCCGAACAGCGCCATCATGGCAACGATCATCAGCAGCACCGAGACGGTGAACATCCGGAACTTGAAGGCGCGCAGGTCCAGCAGCGGCGATTTCCCCTTCTGCAGGCTGAGCTGGCGGCCAACAAAGGCTGCGAGCGCCACCACGCCAACCACCAGCGCGCCGATGGCGACGGGGCTGGGACCGGCCTGGCCGCCGTGGCCGCCGCCGATCTGGCTGAGCCCGTACACCAGGCCGCCGAAGCCGGGAACGGTGAGGACGACGGACAGGAAGTCCAGCTTGCCCTTCTCCGTCTCGCCCACGTTGGTGAGGTACTTGGCGCCGATGGCGAAGGCCGCAAGGGCTACGGGCAGCACGAAGACGAACATAAAGCGCCACGTGAAGTGTTCAAGGATGAGGCCCGAAACAGTGGGCCCCATGGCCGGGGCAACCGAGATGGCGATGCTGACGTTGCCCATGACGGAGCCGCGGCGTTCCACCGGAACCAGCGTCAGGATGGTGGTCATCAGCAGCGGCAGCATAATGGCTGTGCCACCGGCCTGGATGATGCGCGCCAGGAGCAGCAGGGTGAAGTCAGGCGAGACGGCAGCCAGCGCGGTGCCGCTGGAGAACAGGCCCATGGCCAGCATAAACACGGCGCGGGTGGACAGCCGCTGCAGGATGAAGCCGGTGGTGGGGATGACCACGGCCATGGTGAGCATAAAGCCGGTGGAGAGCCACTGTACGGTGGGCGCGCTGACGCCCAGGTCCACCATGAGACGCGGCAGGGCCACGTTCATGATGGTCTCGTTCAGGATGACGACGAACGTGGCCACCAGCAGCGTGGCAATAATCGTGACCGATTCGCGGGACATTTTCCCGGAAACGGCAGGTTTAACTTCGGAAGGTCTCGCGGGATTGCCGCGGGCCTCTGAAGAGACTTCGGTAGACATGGGTGTTCCCCCAGGGAAATTTGTGATGAGTGTGCTCGCGTGGTCGCTGCAGACTCCAACACTGTACCCGGCGGAGTAATTCCTTCGAAAGGAAAATTTGTTGAAACCGCCCCTGGTTCATGACGCCGGGGCCTGGTGGCGCAGGGGCGCTAGGAGTCCAGCGGGATGTTGTCGATCAGGCGCACGGGGCCTACCTTCGCGGCAATCAGGGCCAGCCCTTCGCCACGGAACGGAGTGTCCTTGCAGTTCTCCGCGAGCGGTTCCAGAGTGCCGGGATCCACGACGTCGAAATAGTCCAGCTCCACCAGCGGCTGGGTTTCCACAAGCGCCCGTGCCGAATCCAGGTCCAGCGGCTCATGCGCGTTGGCACGTTCCTCAATCAGCCGCAGCGCACGCGAGAGCACCAGGGCCGCATCACGTTCTTCCGGCGACAGGAAGCGGTTACGGCTGGACAGCGCCAGGCCGTCCGCGTCACGCACCGTGGGCACGGCCACGATCTCCACCGGGAAGTTCAGGTCCGCCACCATGCGCCGGACCAGCGCCAGCTGCTGGGCATCCTTCTGCCCGAAATAGGCGCGGTAGCCCGCCTCCCCCAAGCCCGGAAGCCCGTAGTGCAGCAGCTTCGCAACCACCGTCAGGGCGCCGTCGAAGTGCCCGGGCCGTGAAGCGCCTTCCCACTTCTCTGCCAGCGGACCGGCCGTGATGCGCACCAGCGGCAGGCCACCCGGGTACACCTCCTCCACGGACGGCGCGAACACCAGGTCCACCCCTTCCGCATCCAGCAGGGCAAGGTCCGCGTCCAGCGTGCGCGGGTACCTGTCCAGATCCACCGCATCACCGAACTGCAGCGGGTTCACGAAGATGCTGGCCACCACCACGTCATGATGTTCGACGGCGGTACGCGCCAACTGTGCGTGACCTCCGTGCAGTGCCCCCATGGTAGGGACCAGGCCCTGGGACAGCTGCGCCGTGATTCCACCAGACTTTGCGCCATCCTTCGCGCCAGACTTGCCGTCGGACCCGGATTTTTCCGCGAGGAGGCGGGCACTTTCGGCCCGCAGCTCAGCGGCCGTGGTGACCAGTTTGATGCCCATTTAGAGTTTCCCCTTTTCTTCGGAACCGTCTTCGAAGCCGTCTTCAGATCCGTCTTCTGATCCGTCTGATTCGTCGTTGGAGGGGCGGTCCGCCCCGCCGGCCAGTGCCGCGCGCACTGCTTCCGCCTGTGCCGCCTTCAGGAGTCCGCGCCCCTCTGCCCTGCGCACAGTGGCTTCCGCCATGGCCCGGTACGCCTGCAGCACGTCCCCGGAGCCGCCGTCGTCAAATTCCGCCAGCGCGGCGGTGTGGGCGGCAACCGTTCCGGCGTCCCCTCTGGCCACCGGACCGGTGAGCGCGGATTCACCTGACGCCAGGGCGTTCTCCAGCGTGGCGCGCAGCAGGGGGCCCAGCATCCTGCCGGGTTCCTCAACGCCCACCGTCTTCAGCAGTTCCGAGGCCTGCGCCACGAGCGTGACCAGGTGGTTTGAGCCGTGCGCCAGGGCAGCGTGGTATAGCACCCGGTCCGCCTCCGCGATGGCCACAGGCTCGGCGCCCATTTCCACCACCAGGGCCTGGGCAATGGGCAGCATGGCCGCGTCAGCGGTCACGCCAAACGTGCAGTCCGGCAACCGGGTCAGGTCCAGGCTCATACCCGTAAACGTCATGGCCGGATGCAGCGCAAGCGGGATGGCGCCGGCCGCGCGGATGGGATGCAGCACACCCACACCGAACCTGCCGGACGTATGGGCCACCAGCTGCCCCGGCTGCCAGGCGCCCAGCTTGGCGAGCCCGTCCACCAGCCCTTCGAGCGCGTCATCCGGAACCGCCAGGATCACCAGCTCCGAGCGCTCCACAATGTCCTCCACCGCCATAATCGGCACGCCCGGGAGCAGCGCCTCGGCCCGTTCCAGGCTGGCGTCGCTCACCGCCGACACCCCAACGATGGCGTGTTCAGCTGCGCGCAGGGCCGCCCCCAGGACCGCACCCACCTTGCCGGCGCCGATGATTCCGATGCCCAGCCGTCCGGGTTTAGCCATTGCTGCTGTGTTCCTGTCGATCGTTCCGCGTGGGGTCTTGGGACTGTGGTGTTACCTGGGGTTCCGGGGTCAAGGTCCCCGGCGGCTGGGATTCCGGGACTTGGGACTCCGTGGCCTGCGGCTCCGGCGCCTGCAGTGTGCGCAGTGCCTGCGGACTGCTTTGGACCGCCGCCAGCCATTGCTCGCTGGTCTGCTTTCCGCGGGCTGCCCGGGCACGTGCCGCCTGCGCGTCGAACAGCCTGGCAGCCTCGCGGCGGTCCGCCTGGATCAGCCGTGGGGACACCGGACCGGCGGTAGTGTGCAGGACCAGGTCCACCACGTCGAACCGCCGGGCCAGCGGGCCCTGCTGCAGTGCCATGGACTGCGTGCGCTGGTGCGGGACCATCACCAGCTCCCGCCACCACCGGCCCGAACGCAGCAGCAGTGCAGTATCGGTGGCGGTGAACCCGTTACGGCGCCAGCTCAGTGGCGCCAGCGGCCGGACCCGCCGCGGCGAGGTGACAAATCCGTCGTCGGAATCCATGCCGTGCAGGCCTGCGGAAAAGACCTCCACGGGTCGGTCTGTGCCCGGGTCCGGCAGGACCAGGGCAAGGATCCGCAGGACGTCGTCGAAGCCGCCCACGGGAAGGAGCGTGGTCCTGGTGGAGGAGCCGCCGGGGTTGGCGCCGTAACCGGCGACGTTGACATGGATCCGGTACCAGCCAAAGGGCCGCCACAGCAGCGGCTGGACCACCTTGAGCGCCTGGATGCGGCCCGGCGGCAGCGTCTGCGCCTGCGTATCCAGCAGCCCATACCGCAGCCGGATGCCGTCCGGCGAAATGGCCGCCGTGAAGTTGTAGCCCTTGTTGAACGCTGACCAATAGGACACGGCAATACCCAGCCCCGCCGGCACCAGGTACAGGTAAAACGTCGAACTGTTGGTCAGGGTTGCCGCCACCACCGAGGCCAGGGCGCCTACCCCGATGCCAATGGTCTGCTCACCCAGCAGCAGCGAACCGATAAGGCGCGACGGCGGCACGGTCAGCACCGGAACTTCCGGCGCCTCGGGCACTTCCACCGTGTGCTGTTCCGGGTCATGCGGGACGCCGGCGGCTCGCGCCAGGATGGTGGCCCGCAGCCGGCGGGCCTGGTCCATTTTCAGGTACGCCAGGCGCACCGCCGATTCGCCGGCATCCGCCACCTCGAACTTGAGTTCCGCGAGCCCGAAGATCCGGGCAAGCAAGGGCTGCACGACGTCGATCGCCTGGACACGGTCAAGCCGGGCCTGCCGCTGCTGCCGGAAAAGGAAGCCCGTATTGACCCGGACGTAGCCCCCGGAAACCTGGTAGCGGGTGAAATACCAGCTCAGCACAAAGCCGCCCACGGCCAACAGCAACAGGCCGCCGCCAATACCCAGCAGCCAGGGGCCGCGGCGCACCAGTTCATCCTCCAGCGCAGGCCCGCCCTGGAGCAGCCGCTCGAACGAGTCCCGGCCCACAAAGAACACAATGGCCACCAGCGCCAGCCAGCCCCGCACAAAAGGCGACGCCGGGTGCACCCTCAGCCACTCGCCGTCGTCAGCTGTTGGTTCCGGCGTCCGGTCCGGCAGGGGGTCCGGCTGCTGCGCCGGTACTGCGGCGTCCTCGGGAAGCCCGGAGTCCGGCGTCGTCACAATCCTGCCAGCCTGGCTTCACCCCGGGCGGTGAGCTGCTCCCGCAACCGCGCGCCTTCCGCGGCAGGAAGCCCCGGGATAGTGGCGTTGGTGCCCACGGCGGCCGTGTGCAGCTTCAGGGTGCAAAGGCCCAGGGACCGCTCCACGGGCCCGACGCCGATGTCCACGTACTGCATGCGGCCGTACGGGACCACCATGGTGCGCTGGAAGATGATGCCGCCGCGGATGAGGAGATCATCCTCGCGCTCGGCGTAGCCAATGGCCCGCACCTGCCGGGGAATCAGCACCAGCTTCCACAAGGCGATGACCAGCACCAGCACCGGAAGTGCCACCGCAACCCACAGCGGCGGCCACGACCACCAGCCCAGCTGGACAAAAACCAGCGGCAGGGACAGCACCAGCAACGCGATTGCGGAGCCGATCGCCCACGAAACCAGCCGCAGCTTCAGGAATTTGGGGGACACGCGCTGCCACGCAATGCCCTCCGGATCAATCGCCTCGATAGGCATATTCGCCTTCCCCCTCGGCTTCGCCTTGTGTATCAGGACTCTCCCCCTGCGAATCATCCGGGGGGATCCTGCAGAACCACTCCACCAGCAGGCCCACCGCGATCATGGCAAGCCCGCCGCCGGCCATGGCCAGTGCCAGCCACGCGATGTCCGCTCCCACGCCCAGGCTCCACACGCGCAGCTGGTCCAGGAAAATGCCCGCGTGCCAGCCCAGCAGAACGGTTCCGGCATAGGCGCAGGCCTGCGCGAGCACCACCGTGCGGGCGGCCAGGAGCGGATCGAGCGTTGGCTTTTTGGCGGGCTTGCCGGGCTTCCCGGGCTTGCCCTGGCTGCCGTTGTTGCGGTTGCCAGAGTTGCGGTTGCCGTTGTTGTTGCGGTTGTTGCCTTGGCCTTCCCGCAGGCTGTTCCGCCAGCTCCGGACCCGCAGGCCCAGCACCAGGGTAATGATGACAATGACGCCCATGGTTGCCAGGGCCGTGGCGGGCAGGACCGGGGTGGGCCAGCCGAACCGGCCGGCGAGGACCGTGGCAAACCACCCCGCTAGGGCCAGCAGCAGCCCCACCAGGAGCAACCGGACGGGCTCGATGGGCTTCATGGATCTATTCAACCGCCCCGGCGGTGGGTGAGCCGTCAAAATCGCCGAATCCGTCAAAGGGAGCGAGGTCCGGGTAATCCTCGGCGCGCGCGGCAAGCGTACTGATCCGCTCACCGTTCAGGATTGCCGATGGCTCAATAAGGGACCACGGATACAGCACAAAAGCCCTGACGGCGGCACGCGGGTGGGGCAGGGTGAGTTCAGGGTCATCGCTGGTGACGCCCGCGTAAACGATGATGTCGACGTCGAGCGTCCGCGGCCCCCAGTGCACATCCCGCACGCGGTGGTGCTTGTGCTCCACGGCCTGGCAGTGCTGCAGCAGTTCCATGGGGGTCAGCGAGGTTTCCACCGTCACCACCATGTTCAGGAAGTCCGGCTGGTCCGGCGGCCCGCCCACGGCTTTGGTCTGCACCACCGGCGAGACGGCCAGCAGGCGCACCTCCGGAGGATCCACCAGGTCCGCGACGGCGCTGGAAAGGGTGTCGTTGCGCTCCCCCAGGTTGCTGCCCAGGGCCAGGACGGCCTTGACGAAGCCGCTCACTTCCTGCTCCGGTGCACCGTCACGGCAACATCACCGAAAGCCACCTCGATGGGCGCCTTGGGCTTGTGCACTGTGATCTCCACAGCCTGCAGCGGGAATTCCGCCAGCAGGTCATCAGCCATGGCCACAGCCAGCGCCTCGATCAGGTTGAACGGCTTGCCGGTGATCCAGCCCTTGATCCGCTCCGCCACCTCACCGTAGTGGGCGGTGTCCTCGACGTTGTCCGACGCCGCGGCCTTGCCGAAATCCAGGTACAGCACGGCGTCCACAATAAACGGCTGGCCCTGGCGCCGCTCGAAATCGAACACGCCGTGGTTCCCCGTGGCGGCAACACCCGTCAGCGTGATCTTGTCCATGGTTTAGTCTTTCGGGCGAGGTGAGGCGATGCGGGCGGCGACCTTGACGGCGTCCAGGCTCGCTCCGACGTCGTGCACGCGGACTGCCCAGGCACCCTTGAAGGCGCTGATCGCTGTCACCGCGGCGGTGGCGCCGTCCCGTTCCTCAGGAGCTGCTGTCTTACCGGACACCGTCAACAGGCTGCCCAGGAACCGCTTGCGGGATGCGGCAACCAGCACCTTGTGGCCCATGTCCTGCAGCGCGCCAAGGCCATGCAGGAGTTCCCAGTTCTGGTCCTCGTTCTTGGCGAAGCCCAGGCCCGGGTCCACAATGATCTGCTCCGGCGCCACTCCGGCCGCATAGAGCTTGTCACGAACGCCGGACAGCTCGGCAACAACATCCGCCACGACGTCCTGGTAGTCGGTGAGCGTACTCATGGTGCGGGCATCGCCACGGCGGTGGGTCAGGATATAGGGCGCCTTGGAACGCGCCACCAGCTCCGGCATGCCCGGCTCCATGCTCAGCCCGGAGACGTCGTTGATGATGGTGGCACCAGCCTCCAGCGCAGCTGCGGCGGTACTCGCGTGGGTGGTGTCGATGCTGACCAGCGCACCGGCCTTCACCAGCGCTTGGATCACCGGCAGGACCCTGCGCTGTTCCTCCTCGGGAGTGACGTCCTCCGCGCCGGGCCGGGTGGATTCACCGCCGACGTCGATGATGTCAGCGCCTGCGTAGAACATCCGCAGCCCCGCGGCGATGGCGGTGTCCGCGGTGAAGTGCCTGCCGCCGTCGCTAAAGGAATCCGGGGTGACGTTGAGGACGCCCATGACCAGGGTGCGGTCGGTGGGAAGGTCTGACATCTGCGCCGGACGGCGGGATTTCCGCAGGACGGGCATGGGGCTGGTGGCGGGCCCGGTTCCGGGCGCCGCTGCGAGTGAATCCATGGGCTGGTTATTACCTTCCGAGTATGAGGCTCATTGCTTCGGCACGGGTGGCCGGATCATGCAATTGCCCGCGTACGGCACTGGTGACAGTCTTCGCTCCTGGTTTGCGGATACCGCGCATGGACATGCACATGTGCTCGCATTCAACAACAACTATGGCGCCCCTGGGCTTGAGGTGGCTGACCAGGGCATCGACGATCTGCGTCGTCAGCCGCTCCTGCACCTGCGGCCGGAGCGCGTAGATATCCACCAGCCGCGCCAGCTTGCTCAACCCGGTGACCTTGCCCTCAATCGACGGAATGTAACCAACGTGGGCTACACCGTGGAACGGCACCAGGTGGTGCTCGCAGGTGGAGTAGAACGGGATGTCCTTCACCAGCACTAGTTCCTCGTGCTCCAGGTCAAAGGTGGTGGACAGGACCTCCGCGGGATCGTGGTGCAGTCCGGCGAACACCTCCGCATACGCCTTGGCCACCCGTTTGGGGGTGTCCACGAGTCCGCCGCGATCCGGATCCTCGCCGATTGCCAGCAGGATTTCACGGACGGCGGCCTCGATCCGGGGCCTGTCCACAGGGGTGAGCGGCAGCCCATTACCGGGCGTTTCGGGCAAAAGGACGTCCCCGCCTGCCGTGAAGGCAGCGGGGAAGTCGGCGTCGTCGTCGAAGGAAGTCACAGAAGAAGCTTAACCTTGATGGCCGTCAGGGTTGTTTCCGGGTGTCTGGAACGCGTCATCATCCGGCACGCCCTGCGGGTGCGGCGGCTGGGCATCGAGCGGTTCCTCGAGGCGGGCCTTCTTGGCTTCCTCCTGGGCTTCACGCTCGGCCTTTTCCTGGCGTGACTCCACGGGGCCTGAAGTCTGGACCGGGCGGGTCTCCTTGGACAGCCACACTTCACGGAAATCACGTTTGCGGACGTTCGTGAAGATTTCTGCGATCTCTGACTGGTTCAGGGTTTCGCGTTCCAGGAGTTCCAGGGCCAGCTGGTCCAGGACGTCCCGGTTCTCGGTCAGGATGGCGTAGGCCTCGTCATGGGCCTGGTCGATGAGCCTGCGGACTTCCTCATCCACCACATAGGCGATCTGGTCCGAGTAGTTGCGCTCGTGGCCGGCGTCGCGGCCCAGGAACGGCTCGCCGCCGCCCTGGCCCAGGCGCACAGCACCCACGCGCTCACTCATGCCGTATTCGGTGACCATCTTGCGGGCCGTGGCGGTGGCCTTCTCGATGTCGTTCGAGGCACCCGTGGAAGGATCGTGGAAGACGATCTCCTCGGCCACACGCCCGCCCATGGCGTAGGCCATCTGGTCCAGGAGTTCGTTGCGGGTCACCGAGTATTTGTCATTGTCCGGAACCACCATGGTGTAGCCCAGGGCGCGGCCGCGGGGCAGGATGGTGATCTTGGTGACGGGGGCCGAGTTCCGCAGGGCACCGGCCACCAGGGCGTGGCCGCCTTCGTGGTACGCGGTGATCTTGCGCTCGTGCTCCTTCATGACCCGGCTGCGCTTCTGCGGGCCGGCCATCACGCGGTCGATTGCCTCGTCCAGCGCGCGGTCGTCAATGAGGTTGGCGTTGGAGCGGGCGGTCAGCAGGGCGGCCTCGTTCAGGACGTTGGCCAGGTCCGCGCCGGTGTAGCCGGGGGTCTTCTTGGCCACGGCGCGCAGGTCCACGCCCTGTGCCATGGGCTTGCCCTTGGCGTGGACGCTGAGGATCTGTTCGCGGCCCACCAGGTCCGGGGCTTCCACGGAGATCTGGCGGTCAAAGCGGCCCGGACGCAGCAGTGCGGGGTCCAGGACGTCAGGACGGTTGGTGGCAGCAATCAGGATGACGTTGGTCTTGACGTCGAAGCCGTCCATTTCAACCAGCAGCTGGTTGAGGGTCTGCTCGCGTTCGTCGTTGCCGCCGCCAATACCCGCACCACGGTGCCGGCCGACGGCGTCGATCTCGTCAACAAAGATGATGGCCGGCGAATTCGCCTTGGCCTGCTCGAAGAGGTCGCGGACACGGGAAGCACCCACGCCGACGAACATTTCCACGAAGTCAGAGCCGGAGATGGAGAAGAACGGCACGCCGGCTTCACCCGCAACGGCGCGGGCCAGCAGGGTTTTACCCGTACCCGGAGGGCCGTACAGCAGCACGCCCTTGGGGATCTTGGCGCCAACGGCCTGGAACTTGCCCGGCTCCTGGAGGAATTCCTTGATTTCCTGGAGTTCCTCCACAGCCTCGTCGGCTCCTGCGACGTCCACGAAGGTCACCTGCGGCATGTCCTTGCTGACCATCTTGGCCTTGGACTTGCCAAACTGCATGATCTTGGAACCGCCGCCCTGCATGCGGGTCATCAGGAACCAGAAAAGCGCACCGAGGAGGAGGACGGGAATCAGGAGGGAAAGCAGGCCGGAGAACCAGTTGCTCTCAAGGGGCTGGTCCGTGAAACCGCTGGAGGGCTCGGCGTCGGTGACTGCCTTGACCACATCCGCGCCGCGGGCATCAACAAACTTGAAGTAGACGCTCTTGCCCTTGTCCTGTTCATCAATGACCAGGTTGTCCTTGAGCTTGAGGTCAACGCGATTCTCGCCGTCGAGGATCTTCGCCTGTTCGACGGCTCCGGGATCGGCAAGGAGTTCAAGGCCGTCATCGGTATCGATCTGGGCCGAGCCGCCGGGCGCAAGCGTTGCAAAGGCAATCAACAGCAAGCCGATAACAACGACAATCCAGATGCCCGGACCCTTGAAGAAACTCTTAGCTTTCATCTGATCGGGGGCTGGCCCCGTCCCTCCTGGTAGTGCTGCACGGCACGTCCTCTGTGCGCGCGTGTGGTGCTGCGTCAGCTTCTAGCTATACACCGTCCGCAGTAGTTCACGCATGGTCAAGGGCAAAAGTTCCCTCTGGGCGTACTGGGACGGTTCCTCGGCGCAGCAACACAGGGCGGCCGGCCCAGGCGAAACCAGCCAGCCCGTCTAATAGGCCTACTCGTAGACGTGCGGCGCCAGGGTGCCGACGAAGTCCAGGTTGCGGTACTTCTCCGCGTAATCCAGGCCGTAGCCCACGACGAACTCGTTCGGGATGTCGTAACCGACGTACTTGACGTCGATCTGGACCTTGGCGGCAGTGGGCTTGCGGAACGCCGTGCAGATTTCCACGGAAGCCGTGCCACGGGATTCAAGGTTGGTCTTGAGCCAGGACAGGGTCAGGCCGGAGTCGATGATGTCCTCAACGATCAGGACGTCCTTGCCCATGAGGTCCGTGTCCAGGTCCTTCAGGATCCGGACAACGCCGGAGGACTGGGTGCCCGAGCCGTAGGAGGAGACAGCCATCCAGTCCATGGAGACGTGGCTGTGCAGTGCGCGGGCGAGGTCAGCCATGACCATCACTGCGCCCTTGAGTACGCCCACAATCAGGAGATCGCGGCCTTCGTAGTCCTTGTCGATCTGCGCTGCGAGTTCGGAAATCCGCTGCTGGATCTGCTCCCGGGTATAGAGAACGTGCTTGAGATCTGCCGTGACGTCGTTCGAATCCACCAATGGCTCCTGTATAGATGCGGGGACTATTTTTTGGACGGTTTTTGAGGCCGGAATACAAGCTTCCCACAGCGGGCCGCTCCCCGGGGAACAGCATCTTCGCCAGTTTGCACGGATTCGGCGCCGTCCCGCCCGTGCTGGCGGGGGGCGGCCTGGGAATCCAGCTGCGCAAGTGACAGACGGAACACACTGACGCCGCCGGGCAGCTCCACAGGACCCGCCGATCCGGTGCGGCGAAGCAGTGCTTCTGCCGCCAGCAGCCGCTGATAGCTGGGCTGTTGACCGCCGACGTCGGCAGCGGCCTTCGCGATCACCCGGAACCTGATGGCGGGGGCAAGTTCGCCCAGGGCAGTTTCCGGCAGGCTCACCTCGCCTGCCTCCCGCTCGGCCAGCTGGGAGTAGGCCTGGCTGGCGGTGTCGTCAAGATAGTCGGCATCAAGCTGCAGGATGGAAGCCGTCCGGGCCAGCGACTCCGCAACACCGGGCCCCAGTTTTTCCTCGAGCAGCGGGAGGACTTCCACCCGGGTCCGGGAACGGGCGTAGGCGGGGTCCGAGTTGGTGGGATCGTGCCAGGGATCGAGATCTTCGGCCTCGCAGATCTCCAGGGTGTCCGCACGGCGCAGGCCAAGGAACGGGCGCAGCAGGATCCCGCGGGCAGGCCGCATTCCCGCGAGGGACCGTGTCCCGGAGCCACGGGCCAGGCCCAGCAGCACCTGCTCGGCCTGGTCATCGAGCGTGTGGCCCAAAAGGATGGCGTCGGCGTCGAACTCGCCGGCGGCGGCCTCGAGCGCGGCGTGCCGGGCATCGCGGGCTGCAGCCTCAGGACCCATGCCCGTGGAGACGACGTCAACGGCCCGGACAAACACCGGGTCCAGGCCGAGTTCCTTCAGCGCAAGGGCGGTAGAGGCAGCAACGTCAGCCGAACCTGGCTGCAGCTGGTGGTCAACAACTACGGCGCCCACGGTGATGGGATGGCTCTGCACATGGCCGCGCCGGGCAAAATATGCGGCAACGGCCGCCAAGGCGAGCGAATCAGGGCCACCGCTGCAGGCCACCAGCACCCGGCCAGGGAAACCGGCCGCGGCCAGGGCGTCCGCCAGGGCCTTGCGCGCAGTGCCAACGACCGGCGCCAAACGCCCCGGCCGCCGTCGTCCGCTTCCAGAGGTTCCGGGAGCGCCGCCGGAAGAATCCGGGCCTTCCGTCACCGCAGTCCCATCCGGTCCAGCCACAGCCCGGAGTCGTGGATTTCCTCTTCGGTGGGCAGGTTCTGGGCCGACTCCCACACCAGGTTGAACCCTTCCATCCCGGCAACGGCCACAACGGCGCGGACAAACCTGGCGCCGTCCGAGTACTGCTTCATCTTGGCGTCGAGGCCCAGCAGGTTGCGCAGGAACTTTTCCACCACGCCACGGTCCTTGCCGCGGTCGTTGAACCGCTGGCGGATGGTCTTGACGGACGGAACGATGCTGGCGTCCACGGCGTCCATCACCACGTTCGCGTGGCCTTCGAGGAGGCTCATCACGGCGGTGAGGCGGGACAGGGCGGCCTTCTCTTCCGGGTCCTGCAGCAGGTCCAGGATGGCGCCGCGACCGGGAGCCTGGCCCGTGACGGTGCGGTCCTTCAGTGACTTCGCGGCGGCGGTGGCCCGCTCCATCAGCGAGTCCACGTTCCCCAGGAGGTGGCCGCTGAGGCCGTCGATCTCGGCGAGCATGTGGTGCCGGAGCCACGGCGCGGCGGCGAACTGGACGCGGTGGGTCTGTTCGTGGAGGCACACCCAGAGGCGGAAATCGTCAGGGGTGACGTTGAGCTGGCGTTCCACGGAGATGATGTTCGGCGCCACGAGGAGGAGGCGGCCGGCAGCTGGGGCGTGGGAGTTTTCCGCGAGCGCAGCGAAGGGATCGTACTGGCCCAGCACCTTGCTGGACAGGAACGCGAGGATGGCGCCCAGCTGGCTTCCGGTGACGGCGCCGCTGATGGCCGCAGCGGTGGGGCCCACGGACCCCTTGCGACTCTCCAGCATCTTGTCGATCGCCGGCTTGAGCATCACGGAGAAGCTTTGGGTGTTCGCCTTTGACCAGGTGGCGCGGTCCACCACCAGCACCGAGGAATCGCGGAGGTCCCGGGCCGCTTCCAGCTGGCTGATCTGGTGCACGTACTCCACCGAACGGTCTGCCATGAGCCGGAGATTGTCGACGGCGGCACCCATCTCGCGCGCGGACAGCTGCGGTCCGGCGGGGGTGAGCCGGGCGGCGGTGGAGGCGGCCAGCTCCCAGTTGATGAGGGCGGGCGCGGGCACTGAGCTAGCTTCGGGAGTCGCCATACCCCCATAACATCACAGCACCCTGTGGATGCGCCCTTAAGTTCGCTGACCGGCGAACAGGGAACCGCCTGGAGTCTTACCGGCAGCCGCACCCGGCAAGGGCGGCGGCCGCCCTGTCCAGCGCGGGCTTGTTTCCGGCGGCACCGGGAGTCAGGCCGTTGCCAACAAAGGAGAACACCAGCAGCCGGCCGTCCGCGTCCACCACGTAACCGCTCAACGCGAGGACCGTATTAAGGGTGCCGGTTTTGGCCCGTACCAGCCCCGCTCCCCCGGCGGATTCCTGGCCCGAACCGTAACGCTCACCCAGCGTGCCGGTCAGGGCCGCGACGGGCAGTCCGGGCAGCGCCTCCCGGAGGCGGGGGTCCGCTCCGGTGGTCATGGCCAGCACCACGGCAGTCAATTGTGCGGCGGAAACGCGGTTGTCCATGGTCAGCCCGGACACATCCGCGAGGGCCATGGCGTCCGTGGAAATACCCATCTTCGCCACCTCGGCGAGCACCGCGGAGACGGCGCCGTCATTACTTCCGGGCAGCCCCGCCGCCAGGGCGGCCATCCGGCCCAGCACTTCGGCCAGGTAATTGTCCGAGGTCTGCAGCATCAGTGCCACCTGCTCCGCAACGGTTGCGGACTGCGCCGTGGCCAGCACCTGTGCACCGTCAGGCGCAACGGAACGCCCGACGTCGGCCGTCACCGTCAGTCCGGCAGCGGCGCCTGCTGTGCGCAGGGACTGGGCGAACGCATCAGCTGCGGCCATGGCGGAATCCTGCGGGCGGGGACCCTTGGTGACCGCGGCGTCAAACCTGGCCGAGTTCAGGGCCAGCGGAAAGAGCGGCGCGGTTTCGCCCGCCTGGACATCCCCCAGCTCCCACGATGGATTGAGTGACGGGCCGGAGAAGAGGGAGTCGTCCACCTGGACGGTAATGGCACCGGTGGCCCCGGCAGCCTGCAGCGAGGCGACGGTGTCCGCAGCGAGCGTGGCCAGCCCGGCATGCCCCAGGACCTGGTCCGGCCCGGATTCTCCGGCGGAAAGGAGGACATCCCCTCCACCGCGCAGCACTACGGTGCCCGGCTGCGCGCCGCTGAAAACAGTGGTGCTGAAGCGGTGGTCAGGGTCCATGGTGCGCAGGGCAGCGGCCGCGGTGAGCAGTTTGGTGTTCGACGCCGGCACCCGGGCGTCCGTCCCGCCCCGGCTGAACAGGACCTGGCCCGTGAGCGCATCCTGGACGTGCGCGGTGAAGGTGCCGTCGCCGTCGGGCATTAACAAAGGCTCCAGCGCGGCGGCAACGGCGTCCGGCTGCGGAACCGGAGCCGAATCCTCCAGCGGCGAAATGCCGGAGCGCGTGGCGGGAGCGGTGGGCAGTTGCTGCCAGGCAGGAGTGTGCACGGGCTCGACGGCGGCCGGCGCAGGAGGGCCCACAAATCCCGGAACCAGCGAAAGCCCGGCAGGAACGGCCAAGGCAAGGGCAAGCACAAGCAGGAGCGCGAGGGGCCAGTTGGCGCGCAGCACACCATGGGGCGCGGGACCGGCACCTGCCCCCTTGGATGACGTCATGCTGCTGCTGGTCCTCAGTCCTGAATGGCCCGCAAGTTCCTGAAACAGGGGGCTGTCGCTATATCCTCAATAGTAGTCGGCGGCACTGACAGCCCATTCCAGAAGCGTCACCGTTGCCGCGAACCCCTGCACTAGCCGAGGAGCATTCCATGAAGCATGACGTGACCATCGAGATCCCCAAGGGATCGCGCGTCAAGTACGAAGTTGACCACGAGACCGGCCGCGTCCGCCTGGACCGCGTCCTCTTCACCTCCATGCAGTACCCCACGCACTACGGATTCTTCGAGAACACCCTGGGCGAGGACGGCGATCCGCTGGACGCGCTGGTGCTCCTGCAGGACTTCGACCTCCACCCCGGCGTCATCGTTGAGTCCCGCCCCATCGGCGTTTTCAACATGACGGACGACGGCGGCGGGGACGCCAAGGTTCTGTGCGTCCCCGTTGACGCCCGCTTCGACCACATCCAGGAAGTCAGCGACGTCAGCGAATTCCTGATCAAGGAAATCGAGCACTTCTTCACCCGCTACAAGGACCTGGAGCCCGGCAAGTGGGTCAAGGCCGAAGGCTGGGGCGACCGCGCCGCCGCCGAAGCCGAGCTGGAAGCGTCGATCAAGCGCTACGTCCCCACCGCTCACTGATTCACCCCACGGTGGTTGAGCCTGTCGAAACCGGGCCCGCCGGTGGTTGAGCCTGCCGAAACCGGATCTGGACAGGCTCGATCACCGGAACCACCGGTGGTTGAGCTTGTCGAAACCCTTTTCACCCCGCCGTGCGGTCCGGTCACCGGCTGGCGGGACGGCGATGTCCTCCGCGCCACCGGCATCCCTTACGCAAGGGCCACCAGGTTCCAGCCTCCCGCACCGGCCCGTGACTGGACTGAACCGCTTGCCGCAACATCCCCGGCTCCGGCCTGCCCGCAAGGCCCCGTCCCTTTCCTGGACGACGTCCTAGGGACCCGCTACGGCGAACTTCCCGGCAGCGAAGACTGCCAGAACCTCTCTGTCACCATGCCGGCAGACCTCGCCCGGGGTGAAAAGTTACCCGTTATGGTGTGGCTGCACGGCGGCTCCTACACCACCGGTTCGGGCGACCTCGCCATCTTCGATCCCGCGCGGCTGGTGGCCGAAAACCGCGTGGTGGTTGTCTCCGTGACCTACCGCCTGGGGCTGTTCGGGTACCTGGCCGTGGGCAGCCACCGGCCCGGAAACCTGGGCCTGCTGGACCAGTTGGAGGCCTTCCGCTGGGTGCAGCGGAACATCAGCGCGTTCGGCGGCGATCCGGCGCGTGTTACGGCCTTCGGCCAATCGGCAGGCGGCGACGCGGTGGCGCACCTGATGGCGACTCCGGAGGCGCCGTCGCTGTTCCAGCGGGCCATCATCCAGAGCGCGCCGCTGGGAATTGCCCGGGGCCGGGCCCGGATGAACAAGGCCATGGGAATCGTCGCCGAAGCTGTCACCGAGGAGACGCCTGCCATGGACGTGGTGGCCATGGAACAGGATGTGGCCCAGGTGGCCCGGAAGTTCGGAATGCTGGCTGCCATGCCATTCGGAACGCAGTATGGGCATGCGCCTCTGCCGGAGGAAGCGGAGATCGAGGCGGCCTGGAACCGGACGGCACCGGGAATTGAGATCCTGATCGGGCATACCTCGGAAGAAGCCCGCCTCTTCCTGCCCCGCAGCCCCCTGTTGATGCGGCTGCACCGTGTTCCCTTGGTGGGTCCGGCGGCCTTGCGCGCGGTCAACTGGGTGGTCACGGAAACCGTCTACGGCCGCGTGTCCCGGAAGTTCGCCAAGCGGCACGTGAGGGCCGGTGGCAAGGCGCACCGCTACCTGCTGACCTGGCACGCCCCCGGAACCATCTTCGGAGCCGCGCACACCGTGGACCTTCCCCTGCTGTTCGGCAACCGGAAAACCTGGGAAGGTGTTGGCCTCCTGGCCGGATTGACCTGGGAGCAGATCGACGTGCCCGGGCGCACCCTTCGGGGGATCTGGGCATCGTTTGCCCGTGGCGAGGACCTGGGCACGCGGGGTGACGTCCCCGGCGGGTGGTTGACCCTGTCCAAACCCTGAACCCAGGTCTCGACAGGCCCGACCACCGGCGTGGACCGCCGCCGAACGTTAGTGTCCCAAACGTGACGTGCACTGGATGCGTACTCAGTATATGGTGTGGAGCAACACACTCCCGCGGAGCTCGTCTGCCGGGAGCTACTGATGGGGGCAGTAATGAGGATTTTCAGGCGCATCGTCTTGCCGGTTGCGTGGTTGGCAGTTTTCGCCGTGATCGCCGTGGCACTGGTGAAGATCGCGTTTATCGACGGCATGACTCCCGGGCAGGACGCTATTGGCCCCTCCGCCGAGGTAGCGATCCCGGTGGTCCAGGCAACGCGGGCCACCGTCACCAACACCGTGGAAGTCGAAGCCACCGTGGACAGCGACGCTGCCGTTCCGGTGAAGAATACGACGGCGGGAACCGTAGTTTACCTGTTCGTCTCCCCCGGCGATGAGGTGCTGGCGAACGCTCCGCTGTACCAGGTCCGCACCGAGGTGCAGCCGGATGCTCCGACGCTCGCGCCGCAGCGGGACGGCGATACTGACGGCGAAGCCCCTGCAGCCCCCGTCCGCCCCTCACCCGTATATACCTACACGGACATATACTCCCCCACCTCGGGAACCGTGGAAACGCTCACCGTCCTGCTGGACCAGCAGGTCAGCGTGGGCGAGTCAACGGCAACGGTGGACCCCGGAACGTTCACGGTGAGCGGCTCCATCGATGCCGCCCAGCAGTACCGGCTGCTGGCGAAGCCTGCCTCCGCGGTGATTTCCGTCGTCGGCGGCCCTGCTCCCTTTACCTGTTCCACGGTGACACTGAAGAGCCTGGCCGGCACCTCCGGCGGTACTGGCGGCGGCACACCCGGTGGTAGCGGCGGGGTCACCCGTGGTGTTCCGCTTGCCACGTCCGGGAGCATGATGGGTGGCGGCGGTGCCCCGGAGGGCGGCACGCCCACGGGAACCATCAGCTGCGCAGTGCCCAGCGGCGTTGAGGTGTTCGCCGGCCTGGGTGCCACCATGACCGTGACCGCAGGCCAGTCCACGGATGTCATCACCGTCCCGCTCACTTCCGTCAAGGGCAGCGTCACGGACGGCATCGTATGGGTTTCCGCCGGCGCTCCCGCAGGCGGCCCGGGCTCTGTGCCTGAAGGGGCAATCATCGACGGCGGCGCTCCCGTCAGCGGACCCACGGCAGCCGCAGGGGCTCCCGCCCGGGGCGTTCCGGGTGAAGGTGTCCCGGCCGAAGGCGCCCCCGCAGGAGGTGCCCCGTCAGTTGCGTCCGGTCCGTCGGAGGAGCGGAAGGTGAAGCTGGGCTTGAACGACGGTTCCAGGGTTGAAGTGGTGTCCGGCCTGGAGGAAGGCGAGTTTGTCCTTGAATTCATCCCCGGCGCACCTGCACTGACGCCGTCAGGGCCCCAGTTCGGCATGCCCTACCCGATGGGCGGCTGACCATGGAGGAACTGGTTTCACTTGCCGGAGTGACCCGCTCGGTCCGGCTTCCTGACGATCAGGAACTGCACATCCTCAAGGGGATCGACCTGGCCGTTCACGCAGGAGACCACACTGCGATCATCGGCCGGTCCGGCGGCGGCAAGTCCACCCTGCTGAACCTGATCGGCCTCCTGGACCTGCCCACCACGGGCGAGATCCGCTTCCAGGGCGAACCCGTCAATCACCTGAGCAGCAACGCCCGGGCCAGGCTGCGGGGCTCCTCCGTGGGCTTCGTGTTTCAGCAGTTCAACCTGCTCCCCGGCCGCAGCGCCCTGGACAACGTCATCACTCCCCTCCTTTACGCGAAGGGTGCCGACTTTTGGCGGCGCCGCGACCTCGCCCTGGAAATGCTGGACCGGGTGGGGCTGTCCGCCCGGGCTGACGTTATGCCAAGCATGCTCTCCGGCGGCGAGCAGCAGCGCGTGGCAATTGCCCGGGCGCTGGTCCGCAAGCCCCGGCTGATCCTTGCCGATGAACCCACCGGAGCGCTCGACGTCGAAACCGGGCAGACAGTGATGGCCCTCCTGGATACCGTGGCAACGGAGTCCGGCTCGGCCCTGATCACCATCACCCACGACTCCAACGTGGCCGCCCTGGCCCGCGCCTGCTACAGGCTTGAGGCAGGCGTGCTCACGGCGACGGATGTCCCTGTGGCGGCAGCGGCTTCAACGCCTGCGCCTGCAATCGCGGGAGCCGGCGCATGACCGGGCTGGCATCCACCATTGTGGAAGCCTGGCAGGAGCTGCGGATCAACAAGACCCGGATCCTGCTGGCCCTGATCGGCGTCGCGCTTTCCGTGGCTGCACTCACCACCGTGGTGGGCATGGGAAACCTGGTCCGAGAGGGTTACAAGGTCAACTCCGAACGCAACGGAGGCCGCGCTGCGACGCTCAACCTGGGTGTTTACGGCCCCACCTCGCCGGATCCGGAGAAGCTGAGCGTGGCGTTCCGCGGCATCCAGGAACGCTATGGCATCAAATACTCCACCAACGTGTCCCAGACCCAGCACGGCTTCCAGTTCCCCCACGGCGTGCAGCAGGTGCAACTCCAGGTGGTTGATCCCGGCTACGGCGTTATTCACCGCGTGGACCTGATCCAGGGCGCCTGGTTCGCTGACACTGACGAGGAACGGTTTGCGCCCGCCGTCGTGGTTTCGGAGAACTTCTACAACGCCGCCGGGCGGCCCAACCTCACTACCCACCCCGTGGTGACCCTGGCAGGGCCGCAGAAAACGACTGCGGTGATCATTGGAGTGGTCCCCAACCAGTGGCCTGATATGCCGCCGTCGGCATATATGTTGACGGGTGCCGCAGAACGGGCGGGCGTGGCATCGATTGGCATGTCCAGCCAGTTTGAACTCTGGGTGCAGGATGGCCAGGCGGAACAGCTGAAGGCAGCCATCTCCGCGGACCTGCAGCAGCAGTTCCCGGGGATGCATGCCCAGGTGGAGCGCCGGGACTACGCCAGCCAGGACGATCCGTTCGCCGTGGTCCAGTTGGTGGTGGCGGGGATAGCCGGTTTAGTGATGCTGCTGGGCGCGGTGGGAATGCTCAATATCTCCATGGTCACTGTGCGGTACCGGGTGCGTGAGATTGGCATCCGGCGCAGCTTCGGCGCCACGTCGCAACGGATCTTTGTGGGCGTGATGATGGAGTCCGTCGTGGCCACGGCGGTGGCCGGAGTGGTGGGCGTAATGATCGCCGTCGCGGTGGTCAAGCACCCCTGGATCCAGGAAAAGGTGGCGCCCGGGCTCAGCGAGTTCCCGCCCTTCCCCGTGGAAGCGGCCATGCTGGGGCTGGGCGCGGCCGTCCTGGTGGGCGCCCTGGCCGGAGCCATCCCCGCACTGGTGGCCGTCCGGGTCAAGGTCATCGACGCGATCCGGTTCTAACGCGATCCGGTTCTAGGGGACGGCACCTGACCGGGATGCCTGGGCCTCAGAGCCAGTCCGGGTCCTCGCCATGCGTACGGGTGTGTTCGCGGGCGCGGATCCGGCGGTCCTGCAGGGACTGGCGGAGCTGCGCGCACTTCGCGGCGAGGCCCGGCACCCGGTCGATGGCGTCGATGGCCAGCTGGAAGCGGTCGATCCTGTTGAGCATGGCCATGTCGAACGGCGTGGTGGTGGTGCCTTCCTCCTGGTAGCCGCGCACGTGCAGCCCGGCCTGGTTGGTGCGCCGGTATGCCAGCCGGTGGATCAAAGACGGGTAGCCGTGATACGCGAAAATGATCGGCTTGTCCGCTGTGAAGATGCCGTCGAAATCCCTGCCGGGGAGCCCGTGCGGGTGTTCGCTGGAGTCCTGCAGCCGCATCAAATCCACCACGTTCACCACGCGGATCTTCAGGTCCGGAACACCTTCCCTCAACAGCTTGGCGGCAGCCACGGTTTCCACTGTGGGGACGTCGCCGGCGCAGGCCAGTACGACGTCGGGCTCCTCTCCCGCCACCTCGGAACCTGCGAATTCCCAGATCCCCAGGCCGCGCCGGCAGTGCAGGGACGCTTCCTCAGGGCCCAGCCATGCCGGCGAGGGCTGCTTGCCGCTGACCACGATGTTCACGTAGTCCCGGGACCTTAGGCAGTGGTCCATCACGCACAGCAGGGTGTTGGCGTCCGCCGGCAGGTAAACCCGGATCACCTCGGCCTTTTTGTTGACGGCATGGTCGATAAAACCCGGGTCCTGGTGCGAGAACCCGTTGTGGTCCTGCTGCCACACATGGGAGGACAGGACGTAGTTCAGCGAGGCGATGGGCTGGCGCCACGGCAGCTCCCGGTGGACCTTCAGCCACTTGGCGTGCTGGTTGAACATGGAATCGACAATGTGGATGAACGCCTCGTAACAGCTGAACACCCCGTGCCGCCCGGACAGCAGGTACCCCTCCAGCCAGCCCTGGCACAGGTGTTCGCTGAGCACCTCCATCACCCTGCCGGCGCGCGCCAGGTGCTCATCGACGTCGTCAATCCTGTACTGCCACACCTTGTCCGTGACCTCATAGACGTCCTGCAGCCGGTTCGAGGCCGTTTCATCAGGGCCGAACAGCCGGAAGTTCTCCGGATTGAGGCTGATGACGTCGCGCAGCCAGCCACCCAGGGTGACCATGGGGCCCACCTTCTCGCCGCCGGGGCTGGAAACCTCGACGGCGTGCTTCCGGTAGTCGGGCAGTTTGAGGTCCCGGAGCAGGACTCCGCCGTTCGCGTAGGGGGTGGCGCTCATCCGCAGCTCACCTGCGGGAGCATTCGCGGCAACGTCGGCACGCAGCCGCCCGCCGTCGTCGAACAGTTCGTCCGGGCGGTAGCCCTGCATCCACTCCTCCAGCTGGCGGAGGTGGTCCGGGTTGCTGCGCACCTCGGACAGCGGCACCTGGTGGCTGCGCCACGTTCCCTCCACAGGCAGGCCGTCCACTTCCTGCGGCCCGGTCCAGCCCTTCGGCGAGCGCAGCACGATCATGGGCCACTGCGCAGCCGGGCGGTCCTGGTTCTCCGTTGAACCGCGGAACTGAGCCTGGATGTCGCGGATTTCCGCAAGGCAGGTGTCCAGTGCGGCTGCAAATTCGGCATGTGCGGCGGCAGTGTCCCGCGGGTCCTTGACGGTGACGAAGTGCGGCCGGTGCCCGTAACCGCGCAGCAGTTGCTCCAGCTGCTCCTCCGGCATCCGCGCCAGTACGGTGGGGTTGGCGATCTTGTAGCCGTTCAGGTGCAGGATGGGCAGCACCGCACCATCCGCCGTCGGGTCCAGGAAGTTGTGCGAGTGCCAGCTGGCGGCAAGCGGCCCCGTTTCCGCTTCGCCGTCCCCAATAACGACGGCGGTAATCAGCTCCGGATTATCAAACACCGTCCCGTAGGCGTGGGCCAGGGCGTACCCCAGCTCGCCGCCCTCGTGGATGGAACCGGGGGTCTCCGGCGCTGCGTGGCTGGGAATGCCGCCGGGGTAGGAGAACTGCCGGAACAGCTCCGCGAGGCCAGCCTCATCGTTGCCCACGTGGCTGTAGATCTCCGCGTAGGTGCCTTCCAGCCATGAATTTGCGACGACGGCCGGCCCGCCATGGCCCGGACCCGCCACAAACAGCATCTCCTGTGAGTCGCGGCGGATCACCCGGTTCAGGTGCGAGTACACGAAGTTCAGGCCAGGCGTGGTGCCCCAGTGGCCCAGCAACCGGGCCTTGGCGTCCTCGGCCTTCAGCGGCGTGCGGAGCAACGGATTGGCGCGCAGGTAGATCTGGCCGACGGAAAGGTAGTTCGCGGCCCGCCACCAGCGGTCCACGAGGTCGAGTTCATCCTGCGGGACGGTGGAGCCTGGATCCGGGGTCATCGGTTCTCCTCGCTATGCGGGTTCACGGTGCGGCGGGTGTACTAGGCGGCGCTTCATCCCATCGGACCACATCCGCGCGGAGGACGGAACCCCGGCAGCACTCCCCATACCGCCCAACTGCTACCAGCCGGTAGTCTGATCCACAATGTTCACGCTGACAATCAACCAGACCGACAGCCGGCGCGACGGCGACCTGGTACCCAAGCTGCTGAAAGACCTTCGGCACATCCCCGCGCGCCTGGATTTCGACCGTTCCGTCGAGGACGAAGTGCAGGGCGTCCTGGACTGCCCGCACCAGACGGTGGATGCTGCGCTGATCGCGCTCCGGGCAGGGGCCTGGTTCGTGGGAATCGGCGTGGGGCCCGTCAACGAGCCGCTGCCCAACCAGATCAAGGACGCCTCCGGGCACGGCCTGGTCTATGCACGCCGCGCCGTGGACCGGCTCCGGCAAGGCAAGGAACGCGTCCCCGTTGCCGTTGACGGGCCGCTCCCGGACCTTACCCGTGAAGCGGAGGCCGTGCTGCGGCTGCTGGGCCACATTGTGCGGGACCGCAGCGAGGCCGAATGGCGCGTGCTGGACCTGCTCACCCCCGGGGTACGGGGCCAGCAGAAAGCAGTGGCACAGGAGCTGGGCATTACCACCCAGGCGGTCAGCAAGGCCGTGGCCCGCTCGCAATGGAACGAGGAACACGCCGCCCGGCCCGCCGCGGCCCGGCTGCTGTCCCTGATCCTCGAGGTCCGGTAGGGGTTGCTTCCCAGGTGAGGCCCGGTAGCGGGTCTCCCGGGCTGAGCCCAGTGGCTCCTAGACGAGGCTCCGCAGCACGGCTGCCGCGCCGTCGTCGAACACTGTCTGGGTGATCTCATCTGCTGCGGCGAGGACCTCGTCCGGTGCCTGGCCCATGGCAACACCGCGGCCTGCCCAGTTCAGCATCTCAATGTCATTGCGGCCGTCGCCGATAGCCACCGTGTTCCGGGGCTCGATGTCCAGCCTGCTGCGCAGTGCTTCCAGCGCACTGGCCTTGGTGACACCGGCCGCGGCGATGTCCAGCCAGGCCGTCCAACCCACGGAGTAGGTCACGCCGGCCAGGCCCACGTGCTTAATCGCTTCCTGGAATTCCTCGGACGTGTTCTGGCTGCTGAAGACGACGACGCGGACAGCCGTGGCCTCAAGCATGGTCTGGAAGTCCACGCCGATTGCCTCGACGCCGAAGCTGGCATCCTCGAAGCGCTCGGTGGCCAGGAAGTTGCCGTCCTCGTCCTCCAGCGCGTACTTGGCCGTGGGCAGCTTCTTCCGCAGGGCACGGAGTGCGGGGGCCGGGTCAAAGGTGGCTTTGTGGATAACCTCGTAGCCGTTCTCCAGCTCCGGATCGAGCCTGAGCGTGACGCCGCCGTTGCAGCAGACGGCGTAACCGCGGTCGATGCCGATCTGTTCAATGACCGGCAGCGTTGCGTTGAGGGAGCGGCCGGTGGCGATCATGACCTCGTGGCCTGCGGCGACTACGGCCTGGGCGGATTCGCGGACGGCCGGGGACATGTGGCCGTCGTGGTCCACCAGGGTGCCGTCGACGTCGAGCGCCACCATCAGCTTTGGGGAGGCCTTGCCGTTGAGGGCGGCCTTGCGCGTGGTCCGGATTTCGGTATTTCGCTGGTCTTCGGTGCCAGCGACTGAGGATTCAGTCAAAATAGTCATGCTTCCAGTAGAGCAGAAACCCGCGCCAGGAGCCTAGGACGTACGCCACTGTCCCCATGAACAACCGGTTAATACCCACAGCGTTCCCCACAGTGTGAGTGTTAACCCGCGCACCCCCTACCCGGTCCGTTCCTAAGCTTGTTCGCGAGTCCTAAGCTTCAAGGTTCTGAGCTGCGAACAAGCTTGGGAACCGTGCGCGTCCCGGCCTGAGCCCGGCGGCGAGCAGTGTCCGTTTCAACCGGCTCGGCTCCTGCAGGTCCTGCCAGGCCCACCTCTTGACGTCGTAGCCGAGGGCGCGGATCCGGTCTTCGCGGAGCTTTTCCCTGTACAGCGCTTCCTCTGGCGTGATTCCGCTCATTCGGGCAGCGTTGATGTACTTTTCCTTGCCGTCGAACTCCCCAACAACGCCTTGGGCCTTCCAAAAGAAGTCGCTCCTGCCAATCAGGCCGTCCCTATCCCGGAAGGCCGGCTGCAGCGTCGGTTGGTCGAATCCGAGGAATTCGAACATGGCCCGGCTGTAGGACTCGCCCACGGATTCCACCAGCGGATTGGCCAGCAACGCCACCCGGGTTGCCCGGTTCCGCGCTGTGGCGAAGGGCAGAGCCGCGATCAAAGCTTCCATACCGGGCACCATCAGCAGGTTGCCGTCCTCCCTGAGGATGCCGTCCGCCTGGAATTTCCGCGCTGCGCCATCTGCCACCACCAAAGCGTGGCTGAGTTTGCCGGAACCTATGACATCCGCGATGGTTTGGAGCAATCCAGTACAACGGAACTCCCCATACTCGGCCGGTTCCACCCCCGTTTGCTGCTTGAGGCAGTACCGGAGGGGGTAACTGCGCTTATTCCTGGCTTCCCTTGCCCCGGGCGAATCGCCAAGAACCATAAACGGAGACGTCCGGAGGCCCGAACGGCCAGGTTGTGCCGTGGCCAGGTCGACGCTCGGCGGGGTGCTCAGCGCTGGTAGACCACTGGCCAAGGCAGCCGTGCGCCCGCACAAAACCGCATCGGGCACAGAACGGGATACGGCTGCCGCAGTCCAGGCAAACCGGTCTGACGGGTAGGCCTTGTTCCAATCACTGGTGCGCACATAGAAACCGCGGCGGATCCGGACCAGGTTACCTGCGCGAAAGTCGCGGTGAATGGCGTCTGTTCCAACTCCGTTTCGCAGCACGGCGGAGGAATCGATCAAGCCCGGAGGTATTTTCATTGCATCAGCGTGCAGGTGCCGGCGGCACCGCGCTGCAGTCCGCCGTCGTCATGTGGAAAACGCCCCGTGTGGAGGACCAGTCAGCCACGCCGGCTGCCCACGGATCCTAAGCATGTTCGCGAAACCCAACGTTCAAGGTTCTGACCAGCGAACAAGCTTAGGAACGCCGCACGTCGCGGCCAGATCCGTAGATCCGCAAAGCCGTAACGCACGACGGCGGGACTACAGGACCGGGAGCACCTCAAGGCCGCCGAGGTACTTCTGCAGGGCCGCGGGTACGTTGACCGAGCCGTCCGGGTTCTGGTGGTGTTCCAGGATGGCCACGATCCAGCGGGTGGTGGCCAGGGTTCCGTTGAGGGTGGCCACGGCGCGGGTGCCCTTGGTAACGCCCTCGGCGTTGACGGTACGCTCGCGAATGTTCAGGCGGCGTGCCTGGAACGTGGTGCAGTTGGAGGTGGAGGTCAGCTCGCGGTAGGCGCCCTGCGTGGGAACCCAGGCCTCGCAGTCGAACTTGCGGGCAGCGGACATGCCGAGGTCCCCTGCGGCGGTGTCGATCACCCGGTACGGGAGCTCGCACTTGGCCAGCATTTCCTCTTCCCAGGCCAGGAGGCGCGCGTGCTCCGCGGCGGCTTCCTCAACGGTGGTGTAGATGAACATTTCCACCTTGTTGAACTGGTGGACGCGGATGATGCCGCGGGTGTCCTTGCCGTGCGATCCGGCTTCGCGGCGGTAGCAGGAGCTCTGGCCGGCGTAGCGGATGGGGCCGTCGGACAGGTCCAGGATCTCGTCCGAGTGGTATCCGGCCAGCGGCACCTCTGAAGTACCCACCAGGTACAGGTCATCTTCGGCCAGACGGTAGATCTCGGCGTCGTGCTTCACATCAAAGCCGGTGCCCTGCATGGTCTCCGGGCGCACCAGGGTGGGCGTGATCATGGGGATAAAGCCGGCGTCGATGGCCTGCTCCATGGCCATCTGCAGCAGCGCCATTTCCAGACGGGCGCCCACACCACGCAGGAAGTAGAACCTGGAACCGGAGACCTTGGCGCCACGCTCCATGTCGATCGCGCCAATGAGCTCGCCGATTTCCAGGTGGTCGCGCGGCTCGAAGTCGGTGAATTCGCGGGGCGTGCCAACGGTCTTGACCACCACGTAGTCGTCCTCGCCGCCCTCGGGAACGCCGTCCTCAATGAGGTTGGGGATCACGCGGAGGAGTTCCTCCTGGGTGGCCTGTGCGGCATCGGCTTCAGCGGACGCGGCCTTGACGGCGTTGGCCAGCTCGCGGACCTCTGCCAGGAGGGCCTGCTTCTCCTCGCCCTTGGCCTGCGCCACCTTCTTGCCGTAGACGTTCTGCTCGGCGCGGAGGTTTTCGTAGCGGATCAGCGCGGCCCGGCGGGTGGAATCGGCGGAGATGATCGCGTCCACCACGGATTCGTCGGCGCCGCGGGCGCGCTGGCTGGCACGGAACTTGTCCGGATTTTCGCTGAGGTCTTTTACGTCGATCACCAGATAAGGGTATCTAATCCGCCCGCCGCCCCCGGCAGAAGTCTGCGTAACCTGGCGGCGCGCCGTCAGCGGGTTAGTGTTGAACCACCA
Organism: Pseudarthrobacter sp. J47; assembly: GCF_049810315.1. Taxonomy (GTDB): domain Bacteria; phylum Actinomycetota; class Actinomycetes; order Actinomycetales; family Micrococcaceae; genus Arthrobacter. Next base: position 216,436 of record NZ_CP187358.1, on the reverse strand, counting down.
TGAGCGACTGGATCATCCTCCTTTTGATCGCTGGGGGCGTGGTGTTCATCGTCTCCAGCTGGTGGGGCGTGCGCCGGCTCCAGGCCCGCCATGCCCGCAGCGCGGTCCAGGACGAGCCCCATGGCATTGCCCCTGACCAGCAGCGCGTGGCCGTGATCCTGAACCCCATCAAGAACCGGGCGGACGAGGCTAAGGCACTGATCCAGCGCGCCTGCCTGGCCGCCGGCTGGGAAGAGCCGCGCTTCTACGAAACCACGGCGGAGGATCCCGGGTATTCACAGGCGCGGGAGGCACTGGAGGAAGGGGCCGACGTCGTACTGGTGGGCGGCGGGGACGGCACAGTCCGCGCGGTGGCTGAGGTCCTCGCGGGCACCCAGGTGGCCATGGGACTGATCCCGCTGGGGACCGGAAACCTGCTGGCCCGGAATGTGGGCGCGGACCTGACCGACCTCTACGTCAACATTCAAACGGCCCTGCACGGCCAGCAGCGCTTCATTGATACGGCACGGATGCGGGTTGAGAATTCACAGACCGGCGAATCCTCGGAGCACGCGTTCCTGGTGATCGCTGGGATCGGCATGGACGCCGAAGTGCTTAGCGACACCAACGCGCAACTCAAGAAGGCAGTGGGCTGGCTGGCCTACACCGAGGCGGGGGTGCGGCATCTTCCGGGGCGCCGCAAAAGGGTTTCCATAACGCTCGACGACGGCCCGGAGCAGGTGCGCAAGATCCGTTCGGTGCTGTTCGCCAACTGCGGCCTGGTGCCGGGGGGCATCGATTTCATCCCGCAGGCCATGATCGACGACGGCATGCTGGACGTGGTGGTGATGAGTCCGCGCACCCTGGCGGGCTGGCTGGTGATGTACTTCAAGATCGTGTTCAAGCACGCCGGCGCGCTGCCGTTTATGACGGTGTACCGCTCAGGGAAGATCGTCATCAAATGCGCCGAACCCATGCCGACGCAGCTGGACGGCGACCCCGCTGGCGAAGCCACCAAGGTCACCGTCCGAATACATCCGCTATCGCTGTTGATCAGGGTTAAACCAACGGTTGTAGCCCCTTAGCTGGCGGCTTTCTTCTCGGCTGCCTCACTGGCGGCCTTGGCGGCGGCGCGGGCCTCGGACTGTTCGCGGATCATGGCCTGTTCCTCTTCAAAGCGAAGGCGGTCGGCGCGGTCTGCTTCGTCCCCGTCCCAATCCTGGTTGTCACCGGTTGGCTTGGGGTTCACGATGATTCCCTGGCCGTCGTTGTTGTCGATGCTCATCTCCGGCATGACGTACTCCCTTCGCTGGGGCGTTTCCCCCGTTGGATCAAGTAAGCATACGCATTGTTTGACTACCAAGGAAGTACCCCGGCGACGGCGTGCCGCGGCGTGTGCGGGCGCGGGTGCGCGGCACGGTCCGGACGCGGCTAGAGGACGATGGGGGCCAGGCCGTTGTCCGAGACCAGCGGCTTGCCGGCCTCGAGCCAGTGGTCCATGCCGCCCGCGACGTTTACTGCCGAATAACCCTGGCCCGCGAGCCACTGGGCTGCCCGGAAAGACCGGCCACCCGTGCGGCAGATGACGTACAGGTCCTGGTCCGGGTCCAGCTCGGACAGGCGTCCCGGAAGCTGGTCAAGCGGAATATGCAGGGCGCCCTCGGCGTGCCCGGCCACCCATTCGTAGTCCTCGCGTACATCCAGCAATGCGGCGTCGGCGGGAAGCTCTGTGACGTTGACGGTTTCGAAGTCGCTCATTCGGTCCTCTTTTCGGGGAGTTCAGGGGTATTTTCGGGGAGTTGGGGTATTTGGAATTGGTGGTGTCTGGCGTTCCCGGTTCGGGACGGACTCAGCGTTGGCTTTAGTAGCTGTACGTGGACCGGGCCACAGACAGGCCGACGATCACCAGCACCCAGAACAGCCCGTAGCCCAGCAGGCTTAGATAGCCCAGCACCAGGCCGGTGATGGACATGGCCTTTCCGGCGGGCTCGCGCCTCAGCGCCAAGTGGCCTGTGGCGATCGCGGCAATCTGCGGGACCATGATGATGCCCAGCACCACCGCCACAATGCCGCACACCATGCTGGCGATGCTCAGGCCCCGGGGTTGCGGCTGCGCGTAGTACGCCGGCTGGCCATAGGGGCCCGGCTGACTGTACTGGGCATACGGACCCGGCTGGGAGTACTGGCCCGGCTGGCCATAGGGCGCCTGGTCTTGGGGCGACTGCCCGTACTGCCCCTGGCCGTACGGACCCGAGCCATAAGCACCCTGCCCATACTGGTCCTGCCCATACAGCGGCGGCGCCGGAATCCCGGGCCCCTGCGGCGGTACGAACGAAGGCGGCTCGTAGGAGGGCCCGGAATCCGCCGGCCCGCTCCCGTCCGGGCGTTGATTGGGCTGCTCGGTCATGGTTTCCCCCTCGGAAATTCTGGTTTCCTCAAGCCTAGCGGCGCACGGGCCCGGCGCCGAGGGGTCGGCCGAAAGTGCCCTTCCAACAGCCGGGCGATGGTTGCCAGGTGTATCCAAAAATGTGACAATATCGGGTTTTCGGTGCCAGCATGGGGTAAATGACTACTACCCAAGACGCTGTCGCCGAGGCCAAAAGCCCGGGCGACACTTCATTCTTCGGCCATCCAAAGATGCTGGCCAACCTGTTCACCGTTGAAATGTGGGAGCGTTTCTCCTTCTACGGAATGCAGGGAATCCTCCTCTACTACATGTACTTCACGGCCGACCAGGGCGGTTTGTCCATTGACAAGGCCCTCGCCGCAACGCTGGTAGGCGCTTATGGCGGCGGCGTGTACCTCTCAACGATCCTGGGCGCCTGGCTGGCGGACCGGGTCTTTGGTTCGGAGCGCGTGCTCTTTGGTTCGGCCATCCTGATCATGGGCGGTCACGTTGCGCTGGCACTCCTGCCCGGCGTCCCCGGCCTGGTTGCCGGCCTGGTGCTGGTGGCGGTTGGCTCCGGCGGGCTGAAGGCGAACGCCACGGCGCTGGTTGGCACGCTCTATGGCGAGAAGGACGAGCGCCGCGATGCCGGCTTCTCCATCTTCTACATGGGCGTCAACATCGGCGGCCTGGTGGGCCCGCTGGTCACCGGGTGGCTGCAGGAAAGCCACGGCTTCCACTGGGGCTTCGGCGCAGCAGCCGTTGGCATGGCGCTTGGCCTCGGCATCTACTCCGCTGGCCGGAAGAACCTCCCGGAGGAAGCGCACCACGTGCCCAACCCCCTGCCCGCGGAAGACCGCAAACGGTACGGATTCATCTTCCTGGGCATCGTCGTCGTCATCCTCCTGCTGCTGGTCACGCGGATTGTCAACGCGGAGAACCTGGCCCGCACCATGGCCTACGCCGCCATTGCCGCGTCGGTCATCTACTTCACGCTGATTTTCCGCAGCAAGAAGGTCACGGCTGTGGAGCGGAGCCGCGTGCTCGCGTTCATCCCGCTGTACATTGCCTCGGCCGGTTTCTGGGCCCTGTTCCAGCAGCAGTTCACGTTCATCGCCGTTTACTCGGAGGAGAAGCTGGACCGGAACCTGTTCGGCTGGGAAATGCCCGCGGCCTGGGTCCAGTCCATCAACCCGGTCTTCATCATCATCTTCGCCGGCGTCATGGCAGCGCTGTGGACCAAGCTGGGCAAGAAGCAGCCCAGCTCTCCCATGAAATTCGCCGTCGGACTGCTGGTGATGGGCCTGGCCTTCCTGGCTTTCATTCCGCTCTCCGGTGCCGGGAAGACGCCGCTGCTGGCGCTGGTGGCCATCCTGTTCCTCTTCACCCTGGCGGAACTGTTCCTGTCCCCGATCGGCCTCTCGGTGAGCACCAAGCTGGCCCCCAAGGCCTTCCACACGCAGATGGTGGCGCTGTTCTTCCTCTCCGTCTCCCTCGGCACCACGCTGGCGGGCATCCTCGCGGGGCTGTACAACCCCGACGACGAGCTGCCGTACTTCCTGGGAATCGGCGGTGCCGCGGTGGTGCTGGCAGCTGGTCTCGCGGCCGGTACGCCCGCCATCCGGAAACTGATGGCGGGAGTCCGCTAGGCTTCCCCAAGACCCCGAGGAGGACCGTTGCCCCCTGAGCAGGCATCCGGCCGGCAAACAGAGATCCATGAGCTGAGTGCCGTCCGGCTCCGGAACGCCCTGCGCGCCGGAGAGCTTTCCGCCAGGGAGGCAACGGCCCACTTCCTGGGCCGCATCGAACAGCAGAACCCTCTCCTGGGCGCCTTCGTCACGGTCACCAGGGAGCGGGCTTTGGCTGATGCGGCGGCCGCGGACGCCCTGTACGTCCGGGCTAAGAAGGGAACTTTCGACGCCGGAACCTCCGGCGCGCTGCCCCTTCTGCACGGCGTGCCGCTGGCTTTTAAAGACCTGACGGATGTTGCCGGAGTGGTGACCACGCACGGCAGCGCGGCCCTGGATCGCAAGCCGGCGCCGGCGGATGGTGCGCTGCCCGCGGCCCTTAAAGCCGCGGGCGTCATCTCACTGGGCAAGACCCAGGTTCCGGAGTTTGGACTGACGGCGTACAGCGAAAACCGCGTGGCACCGCCGTCGCGCAACCCCTACTCCCCCGCCCGCAGTTCCGGCGGAAGTTCCGGGGGCAGTGCCGCCGCGGTGGCAGCGGGCCTGCTGCCGTTTGCTCCGGGAACGGACGGCGGCGGGTCCATCCGCATCCCCGCGGCGGCGTGCGGGCTGGTTGGGTTGAAGCCCGGCCGGGGCGTGGTGGCCGCCGGGGAGAGTTCCGGCGATCCGGCGCGGCTGGTAGTGGCTGGCCCGCTGGCCCGGAGCGCCGAAGATGCAGCCCTGATGATGGACGCCCTGGTGCCGTCGCCGGCAACCCATTCGCCGGAAACCCGTTCCCAGGGCACCCATTCGAACGGCGGTGCCGGTTTCCTCAACGCCGTCACGCGGGAGCCACCGCCGCTGCGGATCGGCGTCACACTGGACAGCCCGTGGGCCGCCGCGTTCCCCTTCCAGACGGAACCGGAGGCGCTGGCGGCGCTGAAAACCGGAACCGACCTGCTGGAACACGCCGGTCACGTGGTCACAGAAGCCGCCATCCGCTACGACAACCGCTACCCGGATGCGTTCACCACGGCCTGGACTGCCGGCGTCGGAAGTGCCCGGATCAGCCCCCACCGGGAGGCGCTGCTGACCCCGCTCACCCGCACCTTCCGGCGCCGCGCCCAGCAGCGCAGCACCGCGAAACTCAACGAAGCACTGGCGTTCCTGCGGCAGTTCGAACACGACACCGTCACGCAGTACGCCAACTGGGACCTGATGCTGATGCCGTCCCTGGCGCAGACCCCACGGCCGGTGGGCTGGTTCACCGGCGCTGCCCATGGAGGTGCCGCATGGCCGGCCACCGAATGGCCCAACGACGCCGACGGCGACTACCGCAGGCAGTGCGAGTTCGCGCCGTGGTCCTCCATGGTGAATGTCTGCGGGCTGCCGGCCATCAGCATCCCCGTGTACTGGACCGGCGGCGCTCCCGGAAGGGGCCTGCCGATGGGTATCCAGCTGGTGGGACCGGCCGGATCCGAATTGCTCCTGCTGCAGGTAGCGGCCCAGCTGGGCTTCTAGGCGCTGGTCCCTGGCGGCCGGTCTCCAACCGTAAGGCTACGGCGCCCGCCATGGATTGGCGGCCCCGCCAAATCCGGCTGTATGCAATTGTGCCGTGCGCTAACTTGGGGCCGGGAGATGGCGAGTAACGTACATGGCTGTGGCAATGGCTGCCCCGCTCCGCGGAGGATTAAAAAATCCGCGGAGCATCAAAAACTTGATAAGCACCAGAGAGGGTCTGAACAAAGACGTGAGGCCTGAAGTACAAACCGGCGACGACGCGGGCGTTGCCCTGAGCGACATCCTGGAGGACATCGGCGTCGACAATGCGCGGCTGCTGGCGGCTCCCGGCGCGGACAACGAGCAGGTCCGCGAAACAGTGATTGTTGATCCTGAAGATGCCACGGCGGTCCGGCCCGGCGCACTCGTTTTCCTGGTGGGCTCCCGCGGCAGGGCCGCCCTGCCCAAGGTCCGCGCCCTGCTGCAGGACCAGCCGGTTGCGATCGCCATCAAGGGCTCCGAACCCGAGCTGGCGGCCGTCCGCGAGGTAATGAATGGCACCGGGTGCGGCCTCATCGCTGTTGGCCCCGAGGCCCGGTGGGACCAGCTTGAAGGGATCGCGCTGGACCGCATCCGCGAGTCGCTTCCCCCTACGGACCGGTCCACGCTGATGCAGCGGGACCTCTTTGGCATCGCCCAGACAACCGCCACGCTGACCCGCGGCCATGTGGTGATCGAGGATACGGCCAACAACGTCCTGGCCTACTCCCCCGCGTCCAACGATGTTGACGAGCTGCGCCGGCTCTCCATCCTGGCCCGTCGCGGGCCCGAGCGGTATCAGAAACTGCTCAAGGAATCCGGCGTCTACCAGCGCCTGCAGGCCGGTGAAGTACCCATCCACATGCCGGCCAACCCCGCCGAGGGGCTCCGCGAGCGCGTGGCGATTGCCATCTTCGCCGGGCGCACCATCCTGGGCTACATCTGGCTGCAGGAAGGAACTGACGGGCTGGCGGACAACGTTGACCGGATCCTGGTCGGTTCCGCACGCCACGCCGCGATCGAGCTGGTGCGCCACCGGAACGAACAATCCCAGTCCATGCGCCGGGACCGGGTTTCCAGCCTGCTCAGCGGCACAGCCCAGATCCATTCACAGGCACAGTCGGCCGGGCTGGACCCGTCCCGCCCCGCGGCCCTGGTGCTGGTCTCCTCCGGCAGCGAGCGCACGTCCCCGCCCGGCCTCCAGCTGCAGCGCGGGGAACTCGCCAGCCTGGTCTCCATCCATGCCGCCGCCTACCGGCCGGGCGCGGTGGTGGGTTCGCTGGGCCTGGAGACAGCCATCATCCTCCCGGACCTTGACCCGGTGAAGTCCCCGGCGGCCATCAGCCGGCTGGCAAACGTGATTGTCCGCGACGCCGGTGCGCACCTGGATCTGCAGGTCCAGGCGGCCATCGGCCCGGTGGTGGAAAGGCTCGATGAACTCCACACGTCCGTGGAACATGTGCGGAACGTGCTCAAGGTCCTCAACAGCGACCCCACCAGGAGCGTCGCTTCGTTCACCGACGTGGAGCCCACCGTCCTGGTGAACGAACTCCTTGACCTGGTGGAATCCCGGCAGCAGCTCCGCCACAAGGGAATCCAGGAGCTGTGCCGGAAGTATCCCGAGTTTGCCGCCACGCTCCTGGCCTACCTGGAGTCCTTCGGGGACGTCAACCGCTGCGCCGAGGACCTTGGGATCCACCGGAACACAGTGCACTACCGCCTGCGCCGGGCCACCGAGCTCTCCGGAATAGACCTGCGGGATGCGGGGCAGCGGCTGTTGGCGCACCTGCAGATCCGGCTCTGGACGCGGTCCGGAAAACACTGATCCGGGCCTTCTCCCCACCCTTCGTTCCTCGCCCTCTTTTGCCGTGCCCGCGGCCTGCACAGAAACAGACCATCAATGGACATCCAGAACCTCCTCGACGACATCGTCGGATCCATCAAACCCCGGCTGGGCCAGGGCGAGGTGGCCAGTTACATTCCGCAGCTCGGCTCAGTTGATGCCGGGCAGTTCGGCATCTCCGTAGCCACAGGCGACGGCGAAGTCTACGCCGCCGGTGATGCCGCCGTCGCATTCTCCATCCAGAGCATTTCCAAGGTTTTCGCCCTGGCCCTGGTGCTGGCCGGAGACGGCGACGGCATCTGGAAACGCGTGTTCCGCGAACCCTCGGGAAACCCGTTCAACTCGCTCGTGCAGCTGGAGCACGAGGACGGCATTCCGCGGAACCCGTTCATCAACGCGGGCGCACTGGTGGTGACGGACCGGCTGCTCAGCATTACCGGCGACGCGTCAGGAGCCGTCCTTGACCTGCTGCGCCAGGAGAGCGGCAACACGCTGGTGGACAGCGATCCGGTGGTTGCCGAATCCGAATCGAGGAACAGCAACAGGAACGCCGCGCTGGCCCACTTCCTGGCCAGCTGCGGCAACCTGGAAAACCCTGTGCAGGACGTCCTGGACAACTACATCCTGCAGTGTTCGCTGGAGATGAGTTGCACGGACCTGGCCCTGGCGAGCCGCTTCCTGGCCAGCAACGGGCTGCGCGTGGACGGCTCAGCGCTGCTGTCCTCGGCACAGACCAAACGGATCAACGCCGTCATGCTGACCTGCGGAACCTACGACGCAGCCGGCGAATTCGCGTACCGGGTGGGCCTGCCCGGCAAAAGCGGCGTGGGTGGCGGGATCATCGCGGTGGTCCCCAACAACTGCACGGTGTGCGTGTGGAGCCCGGGGCTGGGCAAGTCCGGAAACTCCGTAATGGGCATGGCGGCCCTGGATGAATTCACCACCCGGACAGGGCTGTCTGTCTTCTAGGTGCTGCCGATCGCGATTTTTTCGTCACAGGAGCGGGAATTGGGGTGGATCGTGTTGACTCAGGGCAGGGTCTGGCATGCTGGAGCCATGGCTAGCCGAGCGGGCACAGTTGCCCAACCACAGGACCTTGTAGACATCACCGCTCTTCTTGACGCGTATTACGACGTCAGTCCCGATCTGTCGGATCCCGGCCAGCGGGTGGCGTTCGGCACCTCCGGGCACCGCGGATCCAGCCTGAAGGCGTCGTTCAACGAAAAACACATCCTCGCCATCACCCAGGCGATCGTGGAGTACCGGGCCGGTCAGGGCATCACCGGCCCGCTGTTCCTGGCCAAGGACACCCACGCCCTCAGCGAACCCGCCCAGAATTCCGCCCTTGAGGTCCTCGCGGCCAACGGCGTCCAGGTACTCATCGACGCCCGTCACGGCTACACGCCCACCCCGGCCCTGAGCCACGCGATCCTCAGCTACAACAACAAGGCCGCCGCCGGAGCTCCGCAGGCTGACGGCATTGTGGTCACCCCCAGCCACAACCCGCCCGGCGACGGCGGCTTCAAGTACAACCCGCCGCACGGCGGCCCTGCCGATTCGGACGCCACGGGCTGGATCGCCAACCGCGCCAACGAACTCCTGGAAAACGATCTCCGCGGTATCAAGCGGGTCCCGGTGGCCGAAGCCCTGAACGCTGACAGCACCGGCAAGTTCGACTTCCTCAGCGGCTATGTGGACGATCTCCCCTCTGTGCTGAACCTGGATGCAATCCGCGACGCCGGTGTCCGCATCGGTGCGGACCCCATGGGCGGTGCCGCAGTGGATTACTGGGGCGAGATCGGCGAGCGCCACCACCTGAACCTCACCGTGGTCAACCCGGCTGTGGATCCCCAATGGGCGTTTATGACCCTGGACTGGGACGAGAAGATCCGGATGGACTGCTCGTCGCCGTCGGCCATGGCCTCATTGATCAACCGGATGGCTGATGGTGCCTCGTTCGACATCGCCACGGGCAACGACGCCGATGCGGACCGCCACGGCATCGTGACGCCGGACGGCGGACTGATGAACCCGAACCATTACCTGGCCGTCGCCATCGATTACCTGTACCGCAACCGCAGCGGCTGGAACCCGCAGTCAGTCGTTGGCAAAACGCTGGTTTCCTCCTCCATGATCGACCGCGTGGCGGAGAGCCTGGGCCGCAAGCTGGTGGAGGTGCCGGTTGGCTTCAAGTGGTTCGTCCCCGGCCTGCTCTCCGGCGAAGGCGCATTCGGTGGCGAGGAATCGGCCGGCGCGTCCTTTAACAAGCTGGACGGCAGCGTCTGGACCACTGACAAGGATGGCATCCTGCTGGCCCTGCTTGCCTCGGAAATCACGGCGGTCACCGGCAAGTCGCCCTCGCAGCTGTACAAGGGCCTCACTGACCAGTTCGGCGCACCCGTCTACGCCCGGATCGACGCCGCCGCAACGCGCGAGCAGAAGTCGGCACTTGGCAAGCTCTCGGCGTCGGACGTCACTGCCACTGAACTGGCAGGCGAGGCGATCGTGGCGAAGCTGACTGAAGCACCGGGCAACGGCGCAGCAATCGGCGGGCTCAAGGTGGTCACGGAGAACGCCTGGTTCGCCGCCCGGCCCTCCGGCACCGAGGACGTCTACAAGATCTACGCCGAGTCCTTCAAGGGAGAGGACCACCTCAAGCAGGTCCAGGCGGAAGCCAAGCAGCTGGTGGACGGCGTCATCGCCTAAGTTCCCGACGCGCAAAATACCTGGCGACACAAAAATGCGCTGGCGCCCCGGATATTTCGGGGGCGCCAGCGCATTTGTGCGTCGCGGAGGAATTCCGCAGCGAAACCAGAGTTAGACGGTGCGGACAACCTGCTCGTAGTCGAACTTCGGCTTGGCTTCGCCGAAGGCGTCAGGGCCGGGCTGGCCGATGTTGACCACCAGGAAGCTCTTCTGGTCGCCGGCCGGGAAGAAGGCGGCGTCGATTGCGCCGAAGTCGGCTCCGGTCATGGGGCCGGCGGCGAAGCCGAGGGAGCGGACGGCCAGGATGAAGTAGCCGGCCTGCAGGTGGGCGTTGTTGTTGCCGGTCTCGGCAGCCAGGGCGGGAGCGGCGTCGTACATGGCCTTGGGGGCGTTGTAACCGGGGAGGAAGTTGTCCCACTGCTCGGTCCAGGCGGTGTCGTAGCTGAGGATAGCCACCAGCGGGGCGGCGGCGGTCTTGGCCTTGTTGCCGGGCATCAGGGCGTCAACCAGCGTGGCGCGGGCCTCGTCGGAGCGGACGTAGGTGACGCGCAGCGGCTGGGAGTTGAAGGCGGTGGGGCCGAACTTGGTCAGTTCGTAGATGGCGCGGGCCTGGTCCTCGGTCACCTCGCCGGTGAAGGAGTTGGCGGTGCGTCCCTGGGCAAAGATCGCATCCACGGCAGCGGAATCGATGATGGCTTCGTCATGGGCAATGGTCATTGTGAATCCCTTTCGCTGCGCCTCCCCGCCTGCCGGGGTGGCCTCTCGTTTCAATACTTGCAACTTCAACTACTTCCGCGTTCTTCCCGGTGGCAGCGTGACGTTCCCCACACGCGGCGCCGCGGCCTGCGTGGCGGTAAAGTTGCACCGACGCATTAAGCCCCTCGGCTGCACCCCCCCATTTTTTGAAAGGCTCCGCCCATGAGCATGCTCGGAACCAACTGGAAGCTGCACGGAAACGGCAAGTCCATCCGTCCCGGCCACGTGGTGGCACCCAACGAACGCCTCTCCTGGCCGCTGACCATCGGCGTCGGGATGCAGCATGTGGTGGCGATGTTCGGCGCCACCTTCCTGGTGCCCATCATCACCGGCATGCCGCCCGCCACCACCCTCCTGTTCTCCGGAATCGGCACCCTGCTGTTCCTGGTCATCACCAGGGGACGCGTGCCAAGCTACCTCGGCTCCAGCTTCGCGTTCATCGCACCCATCGCGGCCTCCCAGGATCAGTACGGCGTTGCCGGAGCCTTGGGCGGCGTGGTGCTGGCCGGCGTCGTACTTGCCCTCATTGGTGCGGTGGTGCACAAGTTTGGCGCGGGCTGGATCAACCGCCTGATGCCGCCGATCGTGACCGGTGCGATCGTTGCGCTGATCGGCCTGAACCTGGCGCCGGCTGCGAAGAACAATTTCGACGCCGCCCCCGTCACCGCAATGATCACGCTGGCCACGATCATCCTGGTGAGCGTGCTGTTCCGCGGAATCCTGGGCCGGCTGAGCATCCTGGTGGGCGTGGTGGTGGGCTACCTCGTGGCCATGCTGCGCGGCGAGGTGAGCTACGAAAAGATGGAGGCCGCCGCATGGATCGGGCTGCCGCATTTCCAGACGCCGGAGTTCCACCTTGGCGTTGTTGGCCTGTTCGTTCCGGTGGTGCTGGTGCTGGTGGCTGAGAACATCGGGCACGTGAAGTCGGTGGCCGCGATGACCGGACAGAACCTCGACGACGTCTCCGGACGCGCGCTGATGGCCGACGGCGCCGCCACGGTACTGGCCGGCTTCGGCGGCGGCTCCGGCACCACCACCTACGCGGAGAACATCGGCGTGATGGCCGCGACCAAGGTCTACTCCACGGCCGCGTACTGGGTTGCGGGTGTCTTCGCGATCCTGCTGAGCTTCTCCCCCAAGTTCGGCGAGCTGATCGCCACGGTTCCAGCCGGCGTCCTGGGCGGAGCGGCCACCATGCTCTACGGCATGATCGGCATCCTGGGCGTGAAGATCTGGGTGCAGAACAAGGTCAACTTCTCCAACCCGATCAACCTTACGACGGCGGCCGTCGCCTTGATCATCGGCATCGCCGACTACACGTGGACCCTTGGCGAGCTCAAGTTCACGGGCATCGCATTGGGTTCGGCCGCCGCGCTGGTGATCTACCACGGCATGAAGGCGCTTGCCCGCTGGCGTGGCACCGTCGCCGAGCCGGAAAGCGAGACGGCAGGACTGCCGCCGGTAGTGAAGGCCGCGGTCAACGCCGCTGCCAAGCGCGGCGGCAAGAAGCGCTAGCCGACGCTCCGGTTCTCAGCCTGGCCGCTAGGGTTGGAGCGGTTTTACGTAGATAAAGGGCTGGGGGAATTGTGGGCGATTGGGTTTGGCCGGCGTACGTGGGCATCCTGGGCGGGGCGATTGCCTTCGTGCTGTTTATGGTGCCGATCGTTGCCATCCAGTACAGGATGTACGGCCGCTTCACGTGGCTTCGTTTCTTCGGCGCTGCGGGCCTCAGCGTTTATGGAGTGGCCCTGGTTGCCTACACGTTGCTGCCGCTCCCCGATCCTGCCGACTTGCAGTGCCCGCCCGGAGGAAGCGTCTTCCAGGGCATCCCGTTCAACTTCATCTCTGACATCCAGCGTGAGACTGCAGGCCTGGGGATCACGGGGATCCTGACAAGCCGGGCCACGCTCCAGGTGGCGTTCAACGTCATCCTGTTCATACCGTGGGGCGTTATTGCGCGGCGTTACCTTTCCTGGAGCATCCCGGTGGCCGTGCTCACCGGCGCCGCCGCCTCGGTGTTGATCGAACTGACCCAGTTCACCGGCCTGTGGGGCCTCTACGACTGCGCCTACCGGGTGGGCGATGTTGATGACCTCATCACCAACACCCTCGGAGCACTGATCGGCGCACTGTTCGCCCCGCTCCTGCTCTGGTTTATGCCGCAGCGCAAGGAGCTTCTGGCCACCCGTGGCCGCAGCCGTCCGGTGACCGTCTGGCGGCGCTGGCTGGGCATGGTCATTGATTACGCCGCCCTTTCCTTCCTGGGCGCCGTCTTTGTGATCCTCTACCGCATTGGCTTGATGACGTTGGGCATGGAACTGCCCGACGACGAGAATCCGGTCAGCCAGGTCCTGATCTACCTGATCCCCGGCTTCCTGGTGTTTTACCTGCCGGCGTTCTACCCCAGCGGCGCTTCACTGGGGCAGCGTGCCGTGTGGCTGAAGCCCGAGTGGCCTGCCGCGCGCGCATCCCGCCGGTTCCTGCGCGCCAGCGTCACGGGTGGCTTGTACTCAGTGCTGGGTTTCCTGGCGGCCGTGGTTCCCGTGACGGTGCTGGATCCGCTGCCCGGGCTGGTGCTCTTCGCAGCCTTCATCGCAGTTCCGTTGACCAAAAAGCGGGGCCTGTCCGGTGTGCTGAGCGGAGCGGAAATGATTGACGCGCGGGCTGGGGCGACGATCAGGTCCGGTCCTCGTCCACCATCCGCGCCACGTGAAGGGTCAGGTAGGTGACTTCGTCTTCGGTGAGCGGCTCGCCAAGGCGCAGCTCAAGGACTGCCTGGAGCTTGAGCGCCGTCGAGTGTGCCTCAGGGTAGGACTCCCGGATCGCGTCACGGAGCTTGCCGCCGCGCTCATCCAGCTGACGCCCTGAATTGGCCCGCACGAAGAAATACCGGAGATGGGTGATGAACCGGGCTGCGTTGACGGTGTTCCGGTCAAACGGCCGGCTGTACGCCTGTTCCAGCACCTCGAACAGCTGCGCGAAGACGCCGGTCATCTGGTAGGTGTAGGACAGATCCCCCGTGGCAAACCCGGCGTTGACCAGGTGCAGTGCAATGGCCACGGCTTCGTCCTCCACCAATGGCGCCTCGAGCCGGGAGTTGACGAACTCCAGGATGCGCCGCGCCGCCCGCAGCTCTTCCGGATAGAGGTGGGTGACTTCGGCCCGGAGCGGGTAGTCAAACATCAGCCCCTGGCGCATCCGCTTGATGGCGAAGCTGAGGTGGTCCGCCAGCGCGATGGAGAGCACCGTACTGGACGGGATGGGCATTTCGGCACGGCCGGCCTCGAGGGCCTGTTCGGCAAGGAGCACGTGCTCTGGCGGAATGGCTGCCACCATGGCCCCCAGGTTGTCCGGGTCCCTGCCATCCTCGGGCACGAACGTACGCAGCACCTTGGCAGGGTCGATTGCCTGCCCGGGCTTGGCCTGGAAGCCCAGTCCCCTGCCGGTGAGGATCACCTCGCGGCCGTTGGGATCGCGCGAAAGCACCACGTTGTTATTGAAGACGCGCAGGATTTCCACGTCGTTGTTTCTCCTGCCTCCGGTGGGTAGCGGGGCGGGAACCGGTGCCGGCTCCCGCCCCGCCTTGTCATTGCTGCCGGTTCAGGGCAGCGCGAACGTGCTGCTTATTCAGCGCAGCGAAGCACCATTGCTGGCGATCACGTCCTTGTACCAGCCAAAGGATTTCTTCCGGTAGCGCTCAAGGGTTCCCGAACCGTCGTCGTTCCTGTCCACATAGATAAAACCGTAGCGCTTGCTGAGCTGCGCCGTAGAGGCACTGACCACATCGATGCAGCCCCACGAGGTGTAGCCCAGCACGTCGGCGCCATCGGCGATGGCCTCACGGACCTGGACCAGGTGGTCGTTCATGTAATCGATCCGGTAATCGTCCTCCACAGTCAGCACGCCATCAGCCTCCACCAGGACGTCCTTGGCGCCGATGCCGTTCTCGACGATAAACAGCGGCTTCTGCCAGCGTTCCCAGTAATCGTTGATGACGACGCGCAGGCCCTGTGGGTCAATCTGCCAGCCCCATTCGGACGCTTCAAGCTTGGGGTTGGGCACTCCTCCCATGATGTTGCCCGGGCCCTGCACTACTGACGGATCGGCCGATTCGCAGATGCTCATGTAGTAGCTGAAAGAAACGAAGTCCACGGTGTTCTGCAGGTCCTCGCGGTCCTGGTCCGTGATGTCCAGGTCAATTCCGTTGTCCTTGAAGTACCGCAGCAGATAGCCGGGATACGCGCCGCGGCAGTGGATGTCGCCAAACGCGTAGCTGGCGTGTGCGGTGTCCATGGCCTTGACCACATCATCCGGAGACGGTGTCAGCGGGTAGACGGGCAGGGCGAGGATCATGCAGCCCACCTGGGCCTGGGGCACGATGGTCCGGGCCAGCCGGGTTGCCCGTGCGGAGGCCACCAGTTCGTGGTGGATGGCCTGGTAGAGGTCCTTGTCCGTCAGCTGCTCCCGGGGCGTGGGAATCCCGCCGGAGAGGAACGGCGCGTGGATCACCGAGTTGATCTCGTTGAACGTCAGCCAGTACTTGACCCGGCTGCCAAATCGTTCGAACAACACCTGGCAGTACCGCTCGTAGAAGTCAATCAGCTTTCGGTTGGTCCAGCCGCCGTAGGTGCAGGCCAGGTTGAGTGGGGTTTCGTAGTGGCTGATGGTTACCAGCGGCTGGATCCCGTGCTTTTCCAGTTCGTCCAGGACCCGGTCGTAGAACGCCAGGCCTTCCTCGTTGGGCTGTTCGTCATCGCCGTTCGGGAAGATCCTGCTCCACGCGACGGAGAAGCGGTAGACCTTGAAGCCCATCTCCGCGAACAGGGCGATGTCCTCCGCGTACCGGTGGTAGAAGTCGATTCCTACCTGCTTGAGGTTGTCCGGCGTCGGGCCCTCCGTGGGCGGCGTCATGATGCCCTGGGGCATCACGTCCTGGATGGACAATCCCTTGCCGCCTTCGTTGTAGGCACCTTCGAGCTGGTTGGCTGCCGTGGCACCACCCCACAGGAATCCTTCGGGGAACGGTCCGGTGGCGGCTTTGACAGTTGCGTGGCTCATGCTGTGCTGGTCCTCTCGTTTCAGGTTCAGAGTTCGACGTCGAGTGCGGGGGTACCGTGCGTGAGGTGTCCGGTCCCCAGTGGTACGACGGCGGTGAGCGCCTTGGTGTTGGTGACCACCATCAGCGTCGTGGAGTCATACCCCGCGGCCAGGATTTTTCCCCGGTCTGCTGTTGCCAGCAGGTCGCCGGCTTCCACGCGCTGGCCGCGGGCCACTTTGGCCTCAAAGCCCTCGCCATCCATCTGGACGGTGTCGATGCCGATGTGCACGAGGACCTCGACGCCGTCGTCGGACTTGATCCCGTAAGCGTGTCCGGTCTTCATCACGGCCTGGACGGTCCCGGCGATGGGCGAGTAGACGTTGTCCTCCTCGGGAACAACACCGATTCCGCTGCCCATGGCACCCGAGGCGAAGACCTTGTCCTGGACATCAGCAAGTGCAACAACGGTTCCCGTGACGGGGGCCAGGACAGTCACGTTGGAAGTGCCGGCGCCGGTGGCTGCAGCTGCGCCGGTGCCGGTGGCTGCAGCGGCTGCGGCAGCCGCGTCCACGGCGGGGCTTTCAGGGGCGGCTGCAACGGCATCGTCTGCCTGCTCACGGGGACCGAGCAGGAAGGTGAGGATGAAGGCGATGGCAATGGCGACTGCGGTACCGGCCAGCAGCACGCCGAAGTTGCCTACAGAGGTAAAGGCCGGGAGGGCGAGAACCGACGGGAAGACAAAGGCGCTGGACGCGCTGCCGCCCATCGCCGCAATCGCGCCGCCCACGGCGCCGCCGGCCACGCCGAAGTAGAACGGCTTCTTCAGCGGCAGGTTGACGCCGTAAATGCCGGGTTCGGTAACGCCGGCCAGGAATCCGGACAGGGCAGCAGGCGCAGCCACCTGGCGGCGCTTGGCGCTGCGGGTCCGGAGGGCCACAGCGGTCATGGCCGCTGCCTGGGCCAGGACGGCCGGCACCAGTGGGCCCATCAGCAGCGAGTATCCGGTGGTGGCCAGGTCATTGGTCATGATGGGGACAAATCCCCAGTGCATGCCGAACAGCACGAACACCTGCCAGAAGCCACCCATGATGGCGCCGGCCAGCCACGGCGCGAATCCGAAGATCGCCGTGATGCCTGCCGAGATGCCCTGTGAGGCGTAGGTGGTGATGGGTCCCACCGTGAGGAGGGTCAACGGCACCATGATAGCGATCGTCAGGAGCGGCGTCATGAAGTTCCGTATGGCCGAGGGCAGGAATTTCAGCAGGAAGCGCTCCAGGTAGCCCTGCAGCCAGACGGCCACGATGATGGGGATCACCGAGCTGGTGTAGTTCATCAGGACCATGGGAATTCCGGCGAAGGACACCGGTTCGCCCGCGGTGGTCAGTCCAATGATGCTGGGGTACACCAGTGCGCCGGCGATCGCCATGGAGGTGAACTGGTTTGTCTTGAAGCGGCGTGCCGCGGTGACGGCCAGGAACATGGGGAGGAAGTAGAAGAGTGCATCCGCGGCGGCCGACAGGATGACGTAGGTCTGGTTGGTGGCTTCCACCCAGCCGAAGGTGGTGCCCATGCTGAGGAACGCCTTCAGCAGACCCGAACCGGCCAGCGGCCAAAGGATGGGCGAGAAGATGGCGGAGACCATCTCAATGAAGCGGTTGAACAGGTTGCCCTTGGGAGCGTCGTCGTGGACCTCGTCGTCCCCGCCAAACCGGGTGATCCTGCCGAGCTCCGCGAAAACAGTGGGAACGTCATTTCCGATCACTACCTGGTACTGCCCGCCGGCCTGCATCACGGTGATCACACCGGGCAGCTTTTCGACGGCGGCCGTGTTGGCTTTCGCGTCGTCGCGGAGCTTGAGCCGGAGCCGGGTGGCGCAGTGCGTGGCGCCAACAATGTTTGCTTCGCCGCCGACATTCTCCAAAATGTCTGCGGCCAAAGACCTGTAATCCACGGAGGCCATGGCAGTCCTTTCTGTCCATTCCTGTTTTCGGGCACAAAAAAAGACCCGAGCCACACGTCTCCGTGCGTCTCAGGTCTTGCCTCGTTGCCGAGTAACAATCCTTCAGGCGGCATCGCCTGCTCCGGAAACACTAGCGGTGATCGGCGCCACTTGGCAAGCAAAAGTTTTCGGGGAACCGCAGCACAGACCAGCGATACTTGCAACAATGTCGCCCAAGCGTAAGCACAGCTGTTGCTCACGTCACGTTCCCGGCCGCTACCCATGAGCATTTTTTGCCAATGTGTTCCACGTCTCACGCGGCGCGCGCTGCGTGCTAACTTGATCAGCGCACGTGGTCCGGCGGGTTGCTTCCCCAGTACCCTAGGGACCGGACTTCCGCAGATTCCGGCTTGAAACCGGGCGATTCTGCGCGCCAGATTTCTGACCAACGGACCAACCCAACGGAGGATCCATGAGCGCTGCCCCGCTCCCAACAGGCGACTCAACCCCAACCCAGGAACCAGGCCTTCGGCGGTCCATGGAGGCCCGCCACCTGGTGATGATCGGCCTGGGCGGCGTGATCGGTTCCGGGCTGTTCGTCAGCTCCGGCTACACAATTTCCCAGGCCGGTCCGCTGGGTGCGGTGATCGCGTACCTGATTGGCGCCGTCGTGGTTTACCTGGTGATGGCGTGCCTGAGCGAGCTGGCCATCGCGTACCCCGTTTCGGGTGCCTTCCACATTTACGCGGCCCGCTCGATCGGGCCAGCTACCGGCTTCACCACCGCCTGGCTGTACTGGCTGACGTGGGTGGTTGCGCTGGGCTCGGAGTTCACGGCGGCGGGCCTGTTGATGCAGCGCTGGTTCCCGGAGGTTCCCGTGTGGATCTGGTGCCTGCTGTTCGCTACGGTGCTGTTCAGCATGAACGCCATCTCCTCCCGGGTGTTCGGCGAAAGCGAGTTCTGGTTCGCCATGATCAAGGTTGCCGCCGTCGTTGGCCTGATCATCCTGGGCGGCGCCGCACTGGTGGGCTTCCACCCGATGGCAGAGGGCAACTACCCGCACCTCTTTGAAAACTTCACCACCACCGAGGGTCTGTTCCCCAATGGCTTTACCGGGGTGCTGGTCACCGTCCTGGTCGTGTTCTTCGCGTTCTCCGGGTCCGAACTGATCGGCGTGGCAGCCGGCGAGACCACCGATCCGGCCAAGAACATCCCCAAGGCCATGCGCACCACGGTGCTGCGCCTGGTGATCTTCTTCATCGGCGCCATCACGGTGATCGCCGCGACCATCCCCTACGAGCAGGCCGGCCTGGACGAGAGCCCCTTCGTCACAGTCTTCGCCAGCATCGGCGTCCCCTACGCTGCGGACATCATGAACTTCGTGGTCATCACGGCGCTCCTGTCCGCCGGCAACAGCGGCCTGTACTCCTGCGCGCGCATGCTGTTCTCACTCTCCGCAGAAGGCCACGCACCTAAGGCCTTCCGCAAGCTCACCAAACGCGGCATCCCCATGCTGGCCCTGGTTGTCAGCATCTTCGGCGGCCTCGCGTCGCTGATCAGCAGCGTGGTGGCACCCACCACCGTGTACCTGATCCTCACGTCGGTGGCCGGTTTCGCAACGGTGGCAGTCTGGATGTCCATCGTGGCCTCGCACTTCTTCCACCGCCGCGCCTTCATCCGCAACGGCGGGGACCTCTCCGCCCTGCCCTACAAGGCTCCGCTCTTCCCGCTGGTCCCGATCGTCGCCTTCCTGGCGTGCCTCGGCTCCATGATCGGCATCGGCTTCGACCCCACGCAGGCCCCGGCACTGTACTTCGGCGGTGCCTTCACCATCGCCTGCTACCTGGTGTTCCATTTCAAGTACGGCAAGGGCCGCCGCAACCACACGCCGGAGATGATCCCGGCGAAAGCGGAGTCCACGGAAGAAGCGGAGAAGGTGTCCGTCTAGCGGGCGAGCCCCAGTTCGGCGAAGGCCGCAACCAGGCCTTCCTCATGCGGGGGCGCGGCGGTGCGGTCGGCCAGGGCCATCAGGGCTGGTGAGGATCCTTCAATCACGACGCCGATGCCCGCGTAAGCGATCATCTCCAGGTCGTTTTCGCCATCCCCCACGGCCACAGTGTCCTCCCGGGCAATGCCGAGGTGGGCAATGGCTGCCGCGACGCCGTCGGCCTTGCTGAGGCCCGCCTGGTACAGCTCACCTGCGTGCCGGCCCTCCTCCACAATGGAGTTTGCGACGACGGCAATCCCGTCACCGATCTCCGTCACCAACTGCTCCATGGGCACGGGCGATTCGAACACGGAGACCTTCGCGAAGGCGGGGAGGTCCGCGGCATCGGCCGGGGCGGGCAGGGGGCGGACGGCGCCGAGGATGGCTGAGGAACCGGCCTCGGGCCCGTCCGGGTGGTTGCTGAAGTGCTGCCGGACGATCGAACGGAGCCGGGCTTCGACGGATTCCGGAGCGTAAAGCGCCTCCACCGCTTCCAGGATGTACACCGCACCGTGCGCGTCCAGGGCGGCGACAGCGCGGTAGGCAAGGTCGTCGGGCAGCCGGCGGTCCACCAGCACCTCACCTGCCACCTGGACGTAGGCTCCGGCGCTGGCCACGACGCCGTCGAATCCCGCGGCGAGGATGCTCGGAGGCAGCATGGACAACGGGCGCCCGGTGCAAAGGAAGACCTTGTGCCCCGCAGCGCGGGCAGCCTGGACAGCACGCACATGGCCGTCAGGAACCACCCCGTAATCGGCGTAGGTTCCGTCCACATCCAGGAAAACGGCGCGGACAGCTGCGGAAGCAGGGCCGGCAGCCGGAGTGGGAACTGACGTGCTGGCGACGGCGGCGCTTGGCTGGGAGCTCATGTTTCCGGATCATACCGGGCGCACGCGCTCGCCACCCAGCCGGGCCGGGTGGGGAACATGTCACTGCAGCCGCTGCCCCCGGGGGCCGGTCCTAGTGTTCAGTTTCGGAACTGAACGGGGTACCGGGTTCGCGGTCCTCGGTGTTGCCCTCGTCCATTTCGGCTTCGGACGAAGGCAGGATCACGTCCTCGTCGTCAACGTCTTCCCCGCTGTCTTCCGGGTTTCCGGCCTGCACGCCTTCATCCCCAAACCCCTGCCGGCCCGTGGCCTGGTCCTCCGCGGACTCCGCCAGCGAAGGTTCGAATCCGGGATTGTCCGCTTCGCTTTCGGCGTGGCTCTGATCGTCCGTTCCGCCGAACCGGCCGGCTCCAGGCTCTCCGGCGGTGTCTTCTTCCTCAGGATCGAAGTGGCTGAGGCTGGGTGCGGCAGTCTGGTAGCTCCCGCCGTCGTCGGAGGTGTCCTGACTCAGGCCTGCTGCATCAAAGTCTTCCTCGTCGCGGGGCTGCGCAAACTTCTGCCCGCCCGCTTCCTGCTCCGCCGTAGGGGTGCCGTAGCCGCCGGCTTCCTCATCGGGGTTGCGTTGCTGGTTTTCGCTCATGCTTCCTCCTGTGAGAGTGGTCCCTTTGACGCTAACGCAGCCCCTCTGCGCAGGTCCATGCTTTCCAACAAAATAATCAGTAAACTTATCAAATCATTGAAACCCGGGCTGCCTCGGCCTAGGTTTAGAGCACGTGGGGACTGGAATTGAACAGGCTGCGGAGGAGTGGTGATGTCCAAACTGGAAGCCAACGAGGAGAGCGGCCGGAACGAAACGCGTGAAGAGCGCATGGACCGCAACTGGGGCGAACTCCTCCAGGAGCTCCGGGTGCTCCAGACCGGCGTCCAGATCCTCGCAGGCCTGCTGCTGACGCTGCCGTTCCAGGAGCGCTTCGCCACGTTGGACGACTACCAGGTGGGCCTCTACCTGACCAACGTGGTCATCGCCTCCCTTACCACCGCATGCATCCTGGTGCCGGTCAGCATCCACCGCCGGTTGTTCCGGAAACGGCTGAAGGAAACCCTGGTGACCAGCGCCAACACCCTGACCAAGGTTGCGCTGGCCGGCGTCGGACTGCTGAGTGCGGGCACCGCGGCCCTGGTTTTTGACGTCACGGCCGGACGGGCTGCCGGCCTCTACGCGGGAGGAATTCTTTTGGCCCTGCTGGTGATCCTGATGGTCTACGTGCCCAGCAGGCTCAGCAAGGGCGGCACGGGGACAACCAATGGCTCATCACCGACCCCGGGAGGAAACGACGATGCGTAAATGGTTCAAAGAGCATGGGCTCCTGCTGGTGAATCTTGGCCTGTTCGTGGTGTTCCTGGGCGGCATGATCCTCACGGGTGCCGCGAACTACAACGAGGAGCAGGCGGCCCACGGGCAGCCCACCGTTTCCGTCCTCGGGTTCCTTGGAACGGGCGAATTCGTGGAGGCCACCTTTGAAAACTGGGAGTCCGAGTTCCTCCAGATGGGCATGTACGTGGTGCTCACCATCTTCCTTTTCCAGAAGGGATCCTCGGAGTCCAAGCCCATAGGCCCGGAGGCCGAGCAGGACCAGGAGCCGCGTAAAACCTTCACCGAGGACGGCGCCCCGGGCCCAGTGAAGAAGGGCGGCTTTGCCCTGAAGGTCTACGAGCACTCGCTGTCCCTGCTGCTGTTCGGCCTGTTTTTTGCCTCGTTCGCCCTGCACGCGGTGGGCGGCGCGGACGCCTACAACGAGGAACAGCAGAGCCACGGCGGCGAAACCGTGACCACTATGCAATACCTGGGTACAAGCAGGTTCTGGTTCGAGTCCTTCCAGAACTGGCAGAGTGAGTTCCTGGCCGTGGCCGTCCTGGTGGGCGCCTCCGTCTACCTCAGGGAGAAGGGCTCGCCCGAATCAAAGCCGGTGGACGAACCCCATTCGGAGACGGGCGCCTGACCCCTACGCGCCTTCCAGGACCTGGCGGGTTGCCAGCGTGAGGTACTTCGCGGCCTGCCCGACGGCGTCTTCCGTGGTGGGAGCGACGTCCAGCAGCTGCGCGGCGGCTTCGATGCCGTGGCCTGCGAGTTCCTCCATGGTCACCAGGATGCGTCCGGCCACCACGATCACCGGAATCCCGCGTTCACGGGCGGCGTCCGCCAGCGCGATGGGCGCCTTCCCGGTGAGCGACTGCGAATCCATGGACCCTTCGCCCGTGATGACAAGGTCCGCGTTCGCCAGCTGATCCGCCAGACCGGTCAGGCCCGCCACCAGCGCGAAGCCGCCTTCCAGCCGGGCATTGGTGAAGGCAAGGAACGACGCCGGGAAGCCGCCGGCGGCGCCCGTGCCCGGAACGTTGACGTCCCGGCCTGTTGCTTCGCGGAGGATCGACGCCCAGTTGCGCAGGCCGGCGTCGAGCTGCTCAACGGCGTCCTCGTCTGCACCCTTCTGCGGGCCGAAGACGTGGGCGGCACCCTCAGGGCCATACAACGGATTGCGGACGTCCACGGCGATCCGGAACGTCACGGCGGCCAGGCGCGGGTCCAGTCCTGAAACGTCAAGGCTGACGACGTCGGCAAGGGAACCACCGCCCAGCGGCACCACGTTCCCGGCGGAGTCCAGCGGCTTCAGGCCCAGGGCACGGAGCGCGCCGCTGCCGCCGTCGGTCATGGCGGAGCCGCCCAGGCCCAGGACGATCTCGGTGGCGCCGGTGTCCAACGCGGCGGCTATGAGCTGGCCGCAGCCGTAGCTGTGGGCGCGCAGGGCGTTCTCGCGGGTGGGCTCGATGTGGGCCAGGCCCGAAGCCTGCGCCGTTTCGATGACGGCGGTGGAATCGTCCTTCCGGAAGGCCCAAGCGGCACCAACAGGCGCCAGCACCGGACCCACCACAGCGTTCAGCCGCTCCTCGTAGCCGGCCGCAACGGCAGCCTCCAGGGTTCCTTCGCCGCCGTCGGCAATGGGGAACTGGGTGGTTACGGCATCCGGGTAGACCCGCAGGGCGCCCTCGGCGATGGCGGCGGCGGCCTCGGCAGCGGTGAGCGAGCCCTTGAATTTGTCCGGGGCGATAAGAATGCGCATGGCTCTATCCTGCCAGCTACGCCGGGAAAGCGCTTGCCCTGGCTGAAAACCCGGCCCAATATTTCGCGGCTTTACTCCCCGGCCGCCCCGCATCAGGGACCTACAATGATGGAACCGTTCCACCATGCCGCGCCCGGAGAGGAACCCTATGACTGCCGAATCCCAGGACCTGGCGGAGCGCTGCCGGGACCTGGAACGCCAGCTGGAGGAACAGGCCGCGCTGCTTGAGGAAGCCCGCGCCGCCCTGATCGGCGCCGCGGCAGACCTGCCGGGCGCACCAACTGAATCCCTACCCAGCCAGGATCCGCACGGCAGCGAAGTGAAGGAGCCCGGGCTGGCCATGATCCGCCGCCTGCGGCTTCAGCTCGCCGAAGAACTGCGCCAGGCCACCCACGCCGGCTCCGCCCTGGTCCTCGAATACCAGCCCGTGATCACCCTGGCGGACAACAGCATCGAGGGCGTGGAGGCACTACTCCGCTGGGACCACCCCGTCCACGGCCGGCTGGCCCCGGACGCCATCCTCCCGCTCGCCGAAGAAGCCGGACTCCTGCCGGACGTTACCGCCTGGGTGCTCCGCACCGCCGTCGGGCAATTGTCCGCCTGGCAACAACAGGGACTGGCCGGCGGCACGTTCACCATGCGCGTCAACCTGGCACCATCCCAACTGCAAAGCCTGCAGTTCGCCGACGACGTCCGGGCCCTTGCCGCGGCCACCGGCGTGCGGCCCCAGCAGCTGATCTTCGAGCTGACCGAGAAGGCGATCGTCACCGGCAACGATCTTGACCGCTACTCACTGGCGGCCCTGCGGAACCTGGGAATCGGCGTCGAGATCGATGACTTCGGCGCAGGGTATTCGTCCATCAGCTACCTGCAGCGGCTGCCGGTGGACAAAGTGAAAGTGGACAGGTCCCTCATCGCCGGCCTGGGAGTGGAGAAGAAGCAGTCGGCTTTTGTAGCCGCGGTGCTGCAGCTGATCCGCGCGTGTGGCCTGGACGCCGTATGGGAAGGCGTGGAAACCGCCGGGCAGGCGGCGGAACTCCGGCGGCTGGGTTGCACCAGCGCGCAGGGATTCTTCTTCGGCAGGCCGCAACCACCGGTTGCACTGGAGCCGCTCCTTCGAGCCGGATTTATAAAAAGCGACAAGTAAATCGCCAGTCCGTGCGAAAACACGGGGCTTGACTATAAGATTTGGAAACGGCCCAGGCCGTACGGGGGCACCTTTTATCCCAACTTCATCAGGAATCCCACAGTGACTTCAGTACGAGTGCAGGCTTGGGGAATCATCGCCGGCGTCCTGGCCAATGACGATCCCGCCAACGCGGCCATCCGCCGCCGCCTCTGCGAACATCTTTCGGACTACCCGCTGGAGCCTGAGCGCGCCCTGTTCCTCCATTTACAGGAAACCCGGGAGCTCCCCGACCTCCCTGACAGTACCGGGCAGGAAGCCGCTTCGGGCACTGAGCCGGCTGCCGCCGTCGAACATCCCGGATCCCTGCAGCGGAACATGCGCATCAGCGAACTGCTGCACAACCGCATGCTGCTCACCGCCTTCCAGCCGATCATGGACCTTCGGCTGGGGACCGTGGTGGGCGTGGAGGCACTCTCCCGTTTTGTCACTGACGACGGCGCCAGTCCTGACGTGTGGTTCGCCGAGGCCACGTCGCTGGGCCGCGGAGCCGATCTTGAGTTTTCCGCTGTGGGTTCCGCGCTGCGGACTGCCGAGCAACTGCCCGGGCACACGTTCCTGTCGATCAACATCTCGCCGTCGTCATGCCTTGATTCCCGGCTCGCCGGACTGCTGGCCGCCGGCGAAATCCCGTTGGACCGGATCGTGCTGGAACTGACCGAAAGCGTCCGCGACGACGTCTACCCGGACGTGGTTTCCGCCCTGGCCCCGCTCCGCGCCCAGGGCCTGCGGATCGCCGTGGATGACCTCAACCCGGACCTTGGCGCGATGAGCCGGATGGTGCAGCTGGGCCCCGATTTCATCAAGCTGGGGCGGAACATCATCAGCGGCATCGACTCGGACGTGCGGCAGCAGCAGCTCGCGGCAGGCATGGTGGATTTCGCGGCCCGCATGGGCTGTTCACTGGTTGCCGAAGGCGTGGAAAACTCCGCGGAACTCGCCGCCCTGGCAGCCTGCGGCATTACCACCGGCCAGGGCTATTTCCTGGGCCGCCCCACGGTGCAGCCGCAAGATTGGGCCAGCTGGAGCAAGCAGGACGCCGGGAAAACGCCCTGACTGGCGCTTCCCCTGCGTAGCTCCCTTTTATTCTTCGTGCCCCTGGTCACCGCTCATCTGGTCCTCCGCGGGCGGGGTCTCCCCCGGCGGTACTCCCCCGCCGGGCTCCAGGCCCGTGATGTTGCCGGCAGCGGGATCCGGGTTTGCTGACGTGGCGGAATCCCTGTGTTCGCCAGGGTTCCTGAGGTCCCGGTCCTTTAGGTCGGGGTCTCCCCGGCCGGCGGAGTCACTGTCGCGATGAATCTTGCGCATGGTTCTACCTTCCTCTCGGCGGATTTCCTGTGTGTATGGAATAATCATAAGCCTACTGATCATTTTGTGAGAAGGAGCAGAAGATGGGACTCGGAGACAACATCAGCAAGGCAGCAGAGAATGCCATGGAGGATCTCGCGGGCACGTCAACGCCCGAGGAGGAAGCCGCGGCAGCCAAGAAGGGCACCCCGGATCCGGCCGATCCACAGGATGACGTGGAGGTGCACTCCTCGCTCAGCGAAGGCTCAAACGCCATGGACAAGGAACGCCACGAGGAAGGCGAGCGGGATACTTCCGCCCCCGGTTCGCTCCACAACGACGGCGAGTAGCCGGGCTACCGGCCTGCCCAGGCACCGCGCTCACGCAGGACGTCCCTGAGCAGGTCCGCCCGGTCCGTCACCAGGCCATCAACGCCCAGGTCCAGCAGCCGGTGCATCTCCGCGGGACCGTTGATGGTCCACACATGCACCTGCAGCCCTGCATCGTGCGCGCGCCGCACCATCCCCGCCGTCACCACGCGTACGAACCACTGGCGGACGGGAACCTGGAGCGCATCAACGTTGCGGAGCAGCCGCGCCATCAGCAGCCGGTGCAGGCGTGCCGGAAGCACCGGGCCCAGCAACACAAACGCGGCATTCGTCACCACACCGGCGGATGACGCAACGCGCTGGTTAAGCAGCCGCTGGACGGCCCGGCGTCGGCGGTCCGAAAAGCTCGCCACGAGCACGCGGTCGTACAGGTTCAGGTCCTCGATCGCCCGGGCCAGCGGCTTCACCGAATTCCAGTCCTTAACATCCAGGTTCAGCTTCACGTCCGGAAACGCGGCGGCCAACTGCGCAAGCGTGGGCACCGGTTCCCTGCCGCCGATCCTCGCCGTGGCAACCTCGGCGCTGCTCATATCCGCGATCCGTCCGGGCGTGCCGGTCACGCGATCAAGGGTGCTGTCGTGGAAAAGCAGCACCACGCCGTCGGACGTGGTGTGGACGTCCGTCTCCAGGTACCGGTACCCGAGCCCGAGGGCGGCGCGGAACGCGGCCATGGAATTCTCCAGGCCATCCTGCGAAAAGCCGCGGTGGGCCATGGCTATGGTGCCCGGCGGGTCAAAAAACGGCAGCGCATCAGTCACATTCTGAAGCGTACTCCGCCGGCTCAGGAGAGGTGGGGAAGGATCTCCACGCCGTCGCTGCAGTGCAGCAGGGTGCGGCCGCGGCCTTCGTCCAAGTGGACCCAGACGGTGCTGTAGTCAGGAGTCATGTCCTCCACCAGGCCGCTGGTTTCAAAGCCCGGGGCGAGCCGGACCATCACGCGGTCCCCCTGGCGGAGGTCCTTCCAGTGCGGCGCCGGCTGCGCGCGGCCCATCTGCCCATCCAGCAGTTTGCGGCTGATTTTTCGTCCCATGATGTCCCCCGGATTCGCGTCTTGCCTGTTCAACTGAGGCTAGCGTAGAGCGCGAGGGTGAACGTCAGGTGATACCCAGGTGTCAGTTAGCTGTGAAATTGCCCAGCATGGCCAGCCTGGCCTCGAGGATCTGCGCCACGCCGTCGTCCTCAAACGCCGGGGCAACCTGGCCGGCAGCACGGATGGCATCAGGGTGACCGCTGGCCATGGCATAACCGTGCCCGGCCCAGCGCAGCATCTCAATATCGTTGGGCATGTCGCCGAAGGCCACCACGTCCGCGGCATCGATCCCCAGCGACTCCGCGTATTTGGCCAGGGCCACTGCCTTGTTGACGCCCGGAGCGGACAGTTCCAGCATGGCCACGCCGGGGGCGGAATGCGTCACCGTAGCCAACTGCCCGACGGCGGGAGCCACCTCCGCGAGGAAATCATCCGCGGTGCCCTCCCGGAGGATCGCCAGGAACTTTACGACGCCGTCATCCGGAGTCAGCGTGTCCGCCAGCGGCGCGGGGGTGACTTCGGCGAGGAGTTCACCGGAATCGTTCTCAATGAAACCCGGTTCCAGGTGGAATCCGCTGAGGGTTTCGGCGGCAAACAGGGCCGAGGGGCGAAGATTCTTGATGATCTGCCGGATGTGCAGGACGTCATCCAGGCCCATCAGCTGGGCGGAGATGAGGCGGTCGGCGTCGAAATCCCACACCACGGCACCGTTGGAGCAGATCACGGTTCCGGTGTGGCCCATTTGTTCATCGAGCGGGGCGAGCCAGCGCGGCGGGCGGCCCGTAACGAAGACGAGCTTGATCCCGGCGGCGCGGCAGGCGTGGAAGGCGCGGACGGTGCGGCTGCTGATCCGGCCATCGTGCCCAAGAATCGTTCCGTCCATGTCACTCGCTACCAACCGCATTCCGTCAGTCTACGATGGACCGCATTCCGGCCACAGTTGACGCAGGGTCCTATCGCTCGAGTATTATTGCGTTATCCGGAATTAAGTTTCCGCAATACGAAATACCTCCTTGTTTTCCTGATCCGGAAGGATGCCGATGTTGCTCGCCCAGTTCAACCAGGCGGACCGCACTGACGCGGAAGCCGCCCTGCGTCCCTGCCTTGATATCCAGCGCTGGATTGACGAGGTAGTGGACGCCCGGCCGTTCGGCAGTGTAGCCGAACTCCAGTCCGCTGCGGCGGATGCGGCACAGCCCTTCACCGCTGACGAGGTGGAAGCCGCGCTGGCCCACCACCCGCGGATTGGCGAGCGCGCCGCTGGCAACACCGCGGAAGCCAGGTTCTCCCAGAAGGAACAGCAGAGCCTGGGCGAGGCGGATGCGGAGACCATGGCCGCCCTGGCCGCCGGCAATGTTGAGTACGAAAAGAAGTTCGGCCAGGTGTTCCTGATCCGCGCCGCCGGCCGCAGCAAGCCCGAAATCCTGGCAGCACTGCAGGAACGGCTGGGGCACACGCCCGAACAGGAAGAACCCATCATCCAGGAGCAGCTCCGGCAGATTGCCCTGCTGCGGCTAGAAGGAGTTGTCAGCGAATGAGCGTTTCACACGTCACCACCCACATCCTGGACACCACCACCGGCAAGCCGGCAGCCGGGGTTCCCGTTGCCCTTCTCGCCCGCGGCGCTGCCGGCTGGGAGACCATCGGAGAGTCCACCACCGACGCCGATGGCCGGGTCAAGGACCTTGGCCCGGAAGCCCTCGAAACCGGAACGTACCGCCTGGAGTTCCAGACGGCGTCGTACTTCGAGGCACTGGGCACGGAAACGTTCTTCCCCGAGGTGGTGCTGACGTTCTCAGTCCGCGCCGAGGAAGCGCACTACCACGTGCCGCTGCTGCTCAGCCCGTTCTCCTTCTCCAGCTACCGCGGCAGCTAAGCACAACCGCCCGCAGGCGATCGAGCCCAACTAGGTAGCAATAGGTGCCCCTATGAACGCTCATAAGGGCACCTACTGCTACCTAGTTGGGAGGGGGAAGACGGACCTAACCGCGCCCCACGAACGGCATGCCCGCCGCCGTCACCACCAGGGAACCCACGCTGGCCGACGCGGGCATGCCGGCCATCAGCAGCACCGCGCGGGCGGCGTCGGCAACGGGGAACGTGGGCTCCACCTTGCGGCTGCCGTCTGCCTGCAGCGCACCCTCCCCCACGCCGATGGTGTCCATGATGTCCGTGGCGGTGTTGCCGATATCGATCTGCCCGCACGTGATCCCGAAGCCGCGGCCATCCAGCTCAATGCTCTTGGTCAGGCCGGTCATGGCGTGCTTGGTCACCGCATACGCCACGGTCCGGGGGCGGGGCGAATGCGCGGAGATGGAGCCGTTATTGATGATCCGGCCACCCTGCGGGGACTGCGCCTTCATGGCCCGGACGGCCGCCGCGGCGCACAGCATGGAGCCGGTCAGGTTCACCGCCACCACCGCGTTCCAGTCCGCCACACTGATCTCATCCACCGAGCCGGCTGGCCCAAAAACACCGGCATTGTTGAACAGGACATCCACCCGGCCCCACCGTTGAAGGGCGGCGGCGAAGAGGCGCTCGACGTCGTCCGGCACCGTTACATCGCACGGCACCACCAGCGCGTGGGGATCGCCGTCAGCCGTCTCGGCCAGTGCATCTTCCCGGCGGCCCGCCAGGACCACCCGGTACCCTTCGGCGAGCATCAGCCGGGCCACGGCTCGGCCGATTCCCGAGCCCGCCCCTGTGACTACAGCTACGCGGGGCGATTCGGTTCCAGTCAATGCATGCTTCCTTTCCTACGGCGGCTCACACAGCAGCGGCCACCTGCGCTGAGGCGGCTTTCAGCCCCAGGTAAATCCGGTCCCGTGAGATGGGAAGTTCGCTGAACCGCACCCCCGTCGCGTTCCGGATGGCGTTGGCCAGCGCCGGAGCCACGGGGTTGAACGGGCTCTCACTCATCGATTTTGCCCCCATCGGGCCTAATGCGTCGGATGTGACTGCAAAATAGACCTCGCTGCGCGGCACGTCCGCGAAAGTAGGGATGTGGTACTGCCGCAGGATGTCCGTGGTGACCTTCCCGGCGTCGTCCACCACCACCTCCTCGTACAGCGCGGCACCCAGCGCCTGGGCAATCCCGCCCTCGATCTGCCCGCGGCACTGCCGGGGGTTGACCACCACTCCGGCGTCGGCGGCCTGCACGCTTTGCAGGATGCGCAACTCGCCCGTGGCGCGGTTCACCGCCACACGGAAACCGTGGACGTTGAACGCCACTGACCGCGGGGTGCCGCCCCAGCGCCCCTCCGCCGCAAGTTCGACGCCGGCTTCCGCAGCCGCCTGCGCCAGTTCCGTCAGCGGCACCCGGGTGCCCTCACACACCACCGCGTCCTGCTCCAGCACGCAGCCGGAGACCTGGACCTGGCGGATCCCGGCGGCGAAGGCCCTGATCCGGACGGCCAGTTCCTCGGCGGCGGCGAACGTCGCTTTTCCGGCTACTACCGTGCCCGCCGAGCCAAAGGCACCCGTGTCATGTTCCACCAGGTCCGTGTCCGATTGGCGGATCTGCACCCGGCTGGCCGAAGTAGCCAGCGCCGAGGCGGCCAGCTGGGCGTGGACAGTGGTGGTGCCGTTGCCGAATTCGGCGGTTCCGACGTCGGCCACGTACGTTCCGTCCGGCAGGAGCCGCACGTGCGAATGGGAGAAATGCCCGCGCGGCGGCACGGTGTCGATCATGGACAGGGCGGTACCTACGCCAACGGCCCAGTCCGGGCCGAGGTCATCCAGGCCGGCCTCGCGGTAGCGCTCGGCGCCGCGGTCCAGGGCATCCTGGACCAGGCGGGTGCACTGGTCCAGTCCGTAGCTGCCGTAGTGCACGTCCTCTTCAGGCTCGGAGTGCGTGGAGAGCATGTCGTCGCCCTCCCGGACCATGTTGCGGCGGCGGAATTCCAGCGGATCCATACCGATTTCCGCCGCCAGCTCGTCCATGCCGGATTCAATCGCGAAGATCATCTGGCTCAGGCCGTACCCGCGGAACGCCCCGGACGGAATCGTGTTGGTGTAAACAGCCTTGGCGTCCGCCTTTTTGTTGGCGCATTTGTACACCGCCAGCGACTCGCCGCACCCGTGGAACATCACACCCGGCGCATGGTTTCCGTACGCTCCGGTGTTGGTCAGGACATCCACCTGCATCGCCGTCAGCAGTCCGTCCCGGGTTGCGCCGAGCTTGAGCTTGATCGTGAACGGGTGCCGCACCGTGGAGGCCGTGAGCTGTTCGGTCCGGGTGAATTCGAGCTGCACGGGCCTGCCCAGTTTGAGGGCCGCGAGCGCCACCAGGTCCTCGGTAAGGACCTCCTGTTTGCCGCCGAATCCGCCGCCAACACGGCCGGCCACTACCCGGACCTGGTCCTCCGGCAGCCCGAACACCCGGCAGATGGTCCGGCGCACCAGGAACGGAACCTGGCTGGAGGTGCGGATCTGCAGCCTCCCGTCACCATCCACGTGCGCGATCGCGGCGTGCGTTTCCAGCGCCGTGTGCTGCACCCGCTGCGTCTGGTAGGTGTTTTCATGAACGACGTCGGCGCTTGCGAACCCTGCCTCCACATCGCCCAGGTGCGAATGAAGTTCCGCAATGACGTTGCCGCCAGGGTTCACGATCCGGCTGGCCGCCGGGTCCTTTTCGCCATGGATTGCCGGCGCTCCGGGTGCGATGGCCTCCTGCGGCGAGAACACGGCGTCGAGCGGCTGGTACTGGACCTGAACGGCCCGGGCTCCCACCTCCGCCGCCTGCACCGAGTCGGCCACCACGGCGGCCACCCGCTGCCCGATGAACCGGACCACGTTATCAAGCACACGGGTATCGTCCGGATCGTCGGTGTAGAGCTCGTGCTGGGCCGTGGAGAAAAGCTGCTCCGGGGCGTCCTCGTGGGTGAACACAGCAACAACGCCGGGCACCTGCAGCGCAGCCTCCACACCGATGCCGGTGATCCGGGCGTGCGCGTGCGGCGAGCGGACGAGTTTCATGTGCAGGAGGCCGGGAAGTTCATCTGCCGGAACATCCAGCGTGTAGCGGGCCTTGCCGGTGACGATGGCGCGGCTGGCCGGGGCGGGAACGTCGTCCCCGGTTTGTCCGGCGGTGGGTCCGGTGGTGGGTCCGGCGGTCCCTCCTGCGGTGGGACTGGCGGCGGGATCTGCGGTGGAGTTCGCCCCGGTGCTGGCTTGGACGCCGTCGTCCGCCTGCTCCGCCGCGCTGTCCGTGCTGGCCGCATGGCCGCCGTGGCCGCACACCGCGTCCTCGATCGCCCGGTACCCGGTGCACCGGC
Organism: Pseudarthrobacter sp. J47; assembly: GCF_049810315.1. Lineage (GTDB taxonomy): Bacteria > Actinomycetota > Actinomycetes > Actinomycetales > Micrococcaceae > Arthrobacter. The sequence continues at coordinate 183,482 of NZ_CP187358.1, read as the reverse complement.
ACAGGTTTCCCTTGAGGTTCCGCGGCAGGTTGGCGAGCTGGGCGTCGTCGAACGTTGCCGCCGTCATGATCATCCCGGCGGTGCAGAAGCCGCACTGGAAACCCTGGCGCTCCATAAACTGCTGCTGCATGGGGTGCAGCGCGGTGTCCTGTTGGACGTCCTCCGGCGCCCCGCCGGCGAGTCCTTCGATGGTGGTGACGGAGCGGCCCTCAGCGCGGACGGCCGGGTAGATGCAGCTGTGGACCGGCTGGCCGTCCACGTGCACGGTGCAGGCTCCGCAGTCGCCGCCGTCGCAGCCCTTCTTCACGCCCAGGCTGCCCTCTTCGCGGAGGAAGGTGCGCAGGCATTGGCCCGGGCGGGGCTGCGCGTCGGTGCGCGTTCCGTTGATCTCGATGCCCATGATCAGGCCTTTCCTTGGTTAAGTGCTGCGGCCGCCGGCGGCCAGAAGTCGCCGGAAACGGGGACTTCGACGCCGTCTGCGGCGGCCCCTGTTGCCGCGCCGAGTTCCGTGCGGATCTCCTCGGCAAGCCGGTACGTCATGTCCTTGCGCCACTGCGGGCGGCCGTGGATGTCGTTGTGAAAAAGGTCGTCGGGGATGGCGTCCGCGAGCGCCCCGGCCAGCTCACCGGCGTCGGGAAGTTCAGCGAAGCGAAGCTGGACGGGCCGCTTGGTGGCGGCGGTGACGGTGAGGACAAAACTGTCGTCCCCGGAGTCAGCACGCCTGCCGATCAGCAGCACACCGGAGCGGCCCAGGTTGCTCAGCGAGAGCCGCCGGAACGCCACACGGTCCGCCAGCGCCGGCGCCGGGAGGTGGATGCTGCGCAGGAGCTCGCCGGGCGTCAGGGCGTTCCTGGCGTCGCCGGTGATGAACTCAGCCACCGGCATGGTGCGCTCACTCCCACCGGGGCCAAGGATCAGCACCGTTCCATCCAGTCCCGCGCAGAGCGAAATCATGGGCCCGGCCGGCAGGGAGGTGCAGAGGTTGCCGCCCACCGTGGACATGTTCCAGACCTTGAAGGACGCTACAAACGAATCGCAGCACGGCCGGATCAGGTCCAGGCCGGGCCAGGCCACCGCTGGGGAGCCAGCGGTTCCCCGCACGGAATCCGGCACGGCGTACAGCTCCGCGATGGTGCAGGTGGCGGCCAGCTCAAGGCCGCTATCGGTGACAGTGACGGCGGGCCAGCCGGCGTCGCCAAGGTCCAGCAGGCGTCGCAGCGGCTCGGCTCCAAAGGCGTAGCTGCCGTACGAGAAAAGCACCGTCCCGCCGGCCAGCCAGGCATCGCCGTCGCGGAAGTCGGCCGGATCCGTGGTGCGGACTACGGCCTCAATAGTGTTCATGTCCATGAGGTTCCCCCTGAAGAATGGATGGGTCCGTGGCCGTTTTTCAGCGGGCCGGGTCCCGCTGGTGCCGCGCCAGTGCGGGCTGCCAGGACCTCGGACGTGATGGATACGGCAACCTCGGCCGGCGTGACGGCGCCGAGGTCCAGGCCGATGGGTGAATGGAGTTTCTCCAGCTGGCCTGGCAGCACCCCGGCGTCCAGCAGCCCGGACACCCGCTGCAGGTGGCTGCGCCGCGAACCCATGGCGCCCACATACGCCAGGTCCAGGTTCAGTGCGGCCGCCAGGAGCGGGATATCAAACTTGGGATCGTGGGTCAGGACGCACACCACGGTGCGCGGATCCAGCCGTCCGGCAGCGGCCTCAGCAGCGAGGTAGCGGTGCGGCCACTCGCTGACCAGGGAGTCCGCCGTCGCAAATCTTTCCTGCGCCGTGAACGCGGGCCGGGCGTCGCACAGCGTGACGTGGTAACCCAGCAGCCGGGCCGCGGGCAGGAGCGCGGCACCGAAGTCGTTGGCGCCGAAAATCAGGAACCGCGGCGCAGGCCTGCGGCTTTCCACCAGCAGTTCCACGGGTTCGGCAGCCGGATCCGCACCGCTCCGGCACGCCTCCGATGCCAGGCGGACCAGCCCCGCTCCCCCGCCGCGCAACAGCTGTCCCAGTTGCGCCGCCGCGGCGCGGACCAGCCCGGCGTCGCCGTCCAGCAGGGCCGCGAGTTCCGGCGAGCCGGCAGCATCGAACGTTCCAGGGTCAGGCACGACGACGGCGCCACGCCCACCCCTGTCCACCCTGCGGATCAGTGCCAGGGCGTCAGTGGTGGTTGCCGTTGGTGCGCGGCCGCCCACCCCCGACGGGGACAAGGCTGACAGGGACAAGGCCGACGGAGACAAAGCTGACGGGTTCAGCGGCTCGATGTGGACCTCGAGTTCGCCGCCACAGGTGAGTCCGACTGCGAAGGCATCGGCGGCGCTGTAGCCGAAGAAGCTGCGGCGGGTCACGCCGTCGTCGATTGCTTCCAGGGCGGCGGCCACCACGGCGCCTTCCACGCACCCTCCGGAAAGGCTTCCCAGGGTTTCGCCGGCCTCGGACACCAGCATGGACGTCCCCACGGGCCGGGGCACGGAACCGCCGGCCGCCACCACGGTGGCCACCGCGCATCGCTGGCCCCGGATGACGGGCTGCCAGCCGTCCAGGGACGGCATCAGGTCAAGCATGTGCTGCACTCCTTCTCTTGGCCGGGAATGCGCTGATCCTCAAAAAGGCGGTTTCGGACATCCGCAGCCGGGGTGTCCGGTGCGGATGTCCGAAAGCGTAGCGCTTGTCCGGCAGCAGCGGTATCAGGCGCCAAGCAGCGCGTTGATGGGGCCGCGGGCAAAGTAGACCAGGAACCCGACGGTGACTACCCACATGAGCGGGTGCACCTTACGGATCCGGCCTGACGCGGCGCTGATAACTGTCCAGGCGATGAAGCCGACGCCGATTCCGTTGGCGATGGAGTAGGTCAGCGGCATGGTGACGATGCACAGGAAAGCGGGCAGCGCCACAGAAAATTTGCTGAACTTGATCTCGCGGATCTGGGCCATCATCATGGCGCCCACCACCACCAGAGCAGCCGCCGCCACTTCGAGCGGAACCACGCTGGTGAGCGGCGTGAGGAACATGGAGCCGAGGAACAGCACACCGGTGATTACCGATGCCAGGCCGGTCCGGGCGCCTTCGCCGATGCCCGCCGCCGAGTCGATGTACACGGTGTTGGATGATCCGGACGTCGCACCGCCGGCCACGGCCCCGATGCCTTCCACGATGAACGCGGACTTCAGCCGGGGGAACGTTCCGTCCTTATGCGCGACGCCGGCACTCTTGGCCAGGCCGGTCATGGTGCCCATGGCGTCGAAAAAGTTGGTGAACACCAGGGTGAAGACCAGCATGGTTGCCGCGAGTCCGCCGATCCTGCTGAACGAACCGAACATATCGAACTGGCCCACCAGGGACAGGTCCGGCACCGAGACCAGGTGTCCGGACAGCACGGGGGTGTTCAGGTGCCAGCCACCCGGGTTGGCATCGCTGCCCGGACCCACCTTGAAGACTGCCTCGACAATGACGGCCAGCACCGTGGTGGCCACAATCCCGATCAGCAGCCCGCCCTGGACCTTCCTGGCCACCAGGATTCCCATCACCAGCAGGCCCAGCGCAAACACGAGTGTGGGCAAAGTGGTGATGGAGCCGTCGGTGCCCAGCTGAACGGGTGGGCCACCCGCCGTCGGACGGACAAAGCCTGAGTCCACAAAGCCGATGAAGGCGATGAACAGGCCGATTCCCACCGTGATGGCGGCCTTGAGTTCCTTGGGAACGGCCCGGAAGATCGCGGTCCGCGCGCCGGTGACGCCGAACAGGACAATCAGCAGCCCGTTGATCACCACCAGTCCCATGGCCTCGGGCCACGTGACGTCCTGGATGACCGATACCGCCAGGAAGGAGTTGATGCCCAGTCCGGCGGCCAGGCCGAACGGGAGGTTGGCCACGAGGCCGAAAATAATGGTCATCACGCCCGCGGTGAGGCCGGTAACGGCACCCACCTGCGCTGCGGACAACCAGCCGCCCGCCACGTCCGTGGGGGCGTTGTCCGGGCTGAAACCGCCCAGGATCAAAGGGTTGAGGATGACGATGTACGCCATCGTAAAGAAGGTCACCAGCCCGCCGCGGAACTCCCTGGCAATGGTGGATCCGCGGGCTGTGATGTGGAAAAAGCTGTCCAGGAATGACCTGGACGGAGGGGTTGACCCGGGTGCGGTCTCAACTGCAGCCTGCTCGGGCTTCAGGAGTGTCATCCGTGCCACCTCCCCTAGTAATCAATCCTGGAGTCGAGCGTGTTCCAGGTGTTGAAGGGTTCCAGGATTTCCGGCGCGTCCTCCGCCGTGAGGTGCAGGCGGCCCACCGGCATCAGTGCGTCGCGGTTGCTGTTCTCGAAGTACTCGTAGAACACGGCGTCATCGAAGCCAACGGAGGCGGCGTCATGCCGGTCTGCGGCGAAGACCACGCGCTCCACCCTCGCCCACAGCGCCGAGGACAGGCACATGGGGCACGGTTCGCAGCTGGTGTAGAGCGTTGCTCCGCTGAGGTCGAAGGTGCCCAGCTCGCGGCAGGCGGTGCGGATGGCCGTGACTTCGGCGTGCGCTGTGGGGTCATTGCTGGCAGTGACCCGGTTGACGCCGTCGAACGCCTGCCCGTCCTTGGTGACCACAACGGCGCCGAACGGGCCGCCGCTGTTGTGCACGTTGGCCGTGGCCAGTTGGATGGCCCGGGCCAGATGCTGCTGGGATTGGTGGTGTTGCTCAGTTTCTGAGGACCTGATGTGTTGATCCGTGGCGGTCATGATGCGACTCCCTTGAAGTGCGGAAGCTCAGCAAATTCCGGGCAGGGGCTCACGGAGGAGAACAAGCGGTACGGCGTTTACCAGGCTTCAGCATGTGCATTTGAAGGTTCAGTTGCGCCTGGTAGATAGCTTCCCGAAGACTCGGGCGCCCGCCTTGGCAAGTACGACATTAGCACCAGGATGTGAGCCGCGCCATAGTTTTTTGGAAGTTTAATTTCGTGATGTGAAATCCTGGTTACAAACGGTTCACTACTGTCCGGCCGCGGTTGTGATGAGACTCACTCGCAATAATCGCCTTTTGGCTTGAGGCGGTCCGCTTCCGCTGGGCACCATGGAACCAGGCGGTTCCGCATTGGCGCGGGGTCCCATTTTCATGAATGGAAGCAAAAACAATGACGTTTGAGACTGAAGCCGTGACCCTCAAGATCTGGGACCGGTCAACCATGAACCACACCATCGACTCGCTGGTCAGCGAGCTTTCCGACCGCCACAACACCAGCAAGGGCAATATCGCGGTCACCTGCAGCGGCCCGAATACCTACACTTTCAGCCTGGGCGGCGCGGCAAAATCCGCTTCCCTGGAGTCCGTTAACAGCTAGTTCTCCAGTTGGACCGGGCGTCACTTCCCTTGACCGTAAGCATGCTTACTATTATTGTGGAAAGTGGCCGCCCGGTTTCGCATCCCGGCACGGTCGGTAAAACCAAAAGGAAAAAGTCCGCCCTGCCCCGTGGGCGGCGTCTTACAACTGGAGGTTCACCTTGCGTACCAAAATCATCGCCCCCCTGACCACCCTGGCACTATCCGGAGCATTCCTTGTGGGCATCGCGGCCCCATCAAATGCCGTGGCACCGGCGGCGGCACCCGGAGCAGTTGCGGCGGCCAATCCCCAAGTAGGCGCAGCAACGGTCACGGGCACCATCAACGAGACCATCGAAGGCGTTGGCACCCTGGTGGGCTCCTTCACGCCCACAGGATTCACCAATGACCGCGGGCAGCTGGTGGTCACGGGTCTCCTGGAAGGCACGTTTACGGACCTGAATGGAGTGACTACCGAGGTCAGCCAGACGGTCACCAGCACGGTTGAAGGCCTCACCGGAGGGTCCGCGGCCTGCGACATCCTGAACCTGGACCTGGGCCCGCTGCACCTTGACGTACTCGGCCTGGTTGTCGACCTGGACGAAGTCCACCTGGACATCACCGCTGAACCGGGCGCCGGCAACCTGCTGGGCAACCTGCTCTGCAGCGTCGCCAACGCACTGAACCCCGGTGGCGGCGGCGCTGGCGGCCTGGCCAACCTGCTGAACCGCCTCCTGGGCCTGCTCGGGTAGTTTCCCGGATGCCGGGATTTGCTCCGGCACTCCCCTCGAAAGCGGGAACCCTTGCTGCGGCAAGGGTTCCCGCTTTTCGTGTGGTGAGGGCCGCCGTCGGGAGTTATGTTCGGCGTCGCTTTGACGGACGGATCACGCGCCCCTAGGGTGGTGCCCAAGCCGCTGCCTTTCCGCACCGGCACCTGGATCAGCAGACAGGTTCACTGAGCTGGCATGACACACAGCCGCCTCAGAGCAAGGAACCCCCATGAACCGTCTTTGGATCAGGAATCCCCTGGCCGCCTTTACCGCCAACCAGCTGGACGCCTCCGGGGGTGTGGTGGTCAGCGGCGGAACCATCACCGAGGTCATTTCCGCCGGCCAGCAGCCCTCAACGCCGTGCGGCCAGACGTTCGACGCCGGCAGCCACGTCCTGCTCCCCGGCCTGATCAACACGCACCACCACTTCTACCAAACCCTCACCCGCGCGTGGGGTCCGGTGGCCAACGCCGCGCTCTTCCCCTGGCTGCAAAACCTGTACCCCGTGTGGGCCAGGCTCACGCCCCGGGACCTGGAACTGGCCAGCACCGTAGCCCTTGCAGAACTCCTGCTCTCCGGCTGCACCACCGCCGCAGACCACCACTACCTGTTCCCCGGCGGCCTCGAAAACGCGATTGATGTGGAAGTTGAAGTGGTCCGGAAACTGGGCATGCGTGCCACCCTCACCAGGGGATCCATGACCCTGGGGACGGACGACGGCGGCCTTCCGCCGCAGTCAACAGTGCAGGCCCCGGAGGTGGTGCTGGAGGACAGCGAGAGGCTGGTGGGCCAGTACCACCAGCGCGGCCCGGAGGCGATGATCCAGATTGGCCTGGCCCCCTGTTCGCCGTTCTCCGTGACCAAGGAAATCATGGTGGAGAGCGCACTGCTGGCAAACCGGCTGGACGTTCGGCTCCACACCCACCTCGCCGAAACGCTGGACGAGGAGGAATTCTGCCGGGAGAAGTTCGGGCTCCGGACTGTGGACTACCTGGACAGCGTGGGCTGGTTGACGGACCGCACCTGGCTGGGCCACGGCATCCACTTCACGGATGAGGAAATCCGCCGGCTGGGAGCCGCGGGCACCGGCGTCGCGCATTGCCCCACCTCAAACATGCGCCTGGCCTCGGGGACGGCGCGCGTCCTGGAACTGGAGGATGCCGGGGCTCCCGTGGGGCTGGGAGTGGACGGCTCGGCGTCGAACGATGCCTCCAACATGATCCTCGAAGCCCGGCAGGCCCTGTACCTGCAACGCCTTCGGTACGGGGCGGAGGTGCCTGTGGAACGCGCGCTGGGCTGGGCAACGCGCGGATCGGCAGCGGTCCTTGGCCGCCGGGAACTGGGCCAGCTGGCACCCGGCATGCAGGCGGACCTGGCACTCTTCCGGCTCGATGACCTGCGCTTCTCCGGCAGCCACGATCCACTGGCCGCGCTCCTGCTGTGCGCCGCAGACCGGGCGGACCGCGTGATGGTGGCCGGGCAATGGCGGGTGGTGGACGGGCAGATTCCCGGGCTGGACGTGGCGGGCCTCATCGCCGAACACTCGGCGGCCGCACGCCGGCTGGTGAACGGCTAGGACCGCTCCCGTTTCGACGGTTCCCTTCCTGTTCGATGGTTCGAATCGTCGTCTGGGCAGGGAACCATCGAAATGGCGGCCATCCGCTGCTAGCGTGGCGGCATGACACCGTCGAAGACGCCGGCAGAAATCCTGACCATTGACGGCCATGAGGTCCGCATCTCCAGCCCGGACAAGATGGTCTTCCCGGAAGCCGGGCTGACCAAACTGGACCTGGTGAAGTACTACGTGGCCGTCGCGGAGGGCGCGCTGCGGGGTGCGGGCGGCCGGCCCATGGTGCTCAAGCGGTTCCCCAAGGGCATCGACGCCGAACCGTTCTTCCAGAAGCGCGTCCCGGAAAACCACCCGGACTTCATTGATACGGCCACGCTCCACTACGCATCAGGGACCTCCGCCGAGGAAGCGGTGATCCGGGACGCCGCGGGCCTGGCGTGGGTGGTGAACCTTGGCTGCCTGGACCTGAACCCGCATCCGGTCCGCGCGGAAGACCTGGAGCACCCTGACGAACTGCGGGTGGACCTGGACCCCATGCCGGGCGTCGATTGGTCCCAGATTGTGGACGTCGCCTACGTGGCGCGGGAGGTGCTGGAGGACGTCGGGCTGGTGGGCTGGCCCAAGACCAGCGGATCCCGGGGACTGCACATCCTGGTCCGTATTGCGCCGCAGTGGTCCTACCGCGACGTTCGGCTGGCTGCCGAAACGCTGGCCCGCGAGGTGGAAAACCGCGCGCCGGGCCTGGCCACGGCGCGCTGGTGGAAGGAGGAACGGGGCGAGAGCGTGTTCGTGGACTTCAACCAGAACGCCAAGGACCGCACCGTTGCCTCCGCCTACTCGGTCCGCGCGCTGCCTGACGCCCGGGTGTCCACGCCGCTCACCTGGGACGAGGTCCGCACCGCCCGGCCGGAACAGTTCACGGTGCCTGCTGTGCTGGAACGCTTCGCCAAAATCGGGGATCCGCATGCAGGGATCGACGGCGCCGTGGGCAGCCTGGACGGGCTGCTTGCCCTTGCCAAAGAGCTGGGTCCTGCCGAGAAACCGCCCCGCGCGGGTGACGGTTCGGGCCGCCGGCAGTCGGTGATGCCGCTTATTGAGGTGGCGCGCACCAAGTCCAAGCCGGAAGCCGCCGCCGCACTGGAGGAGTGGAAATCGCGGCATCCGGACGTGGTTGCCGCACTGCATCCGGCGGACATCATGATCGACGGGATGCGCGGTTCAAGCTCGCTCTGGTACCGCGTCCGGGTGAACCTGCAGCACGTTCCAGAAGCGGAGCGGCCGCCGCAGGAGGAGCTGATCGCCGACTACGATCCCTGGGCCGGGCGCCAATGGAGCGGCGCCTGACGCCATGCCCCTGCGCGCCGCGCACCTGAGCCGGGGACCCGCCGTCGTGCCTCTGCCGGCTGGTCTCAGCGGCGTCAGCGGCGGCCGAATCCGGACAGTGAGTGGACCCAGCGGGACAGCCTGCCGGGCACGTGTTCCCGCTCCGCCGGGACGTGGAAATCCGGGTCGATTCCGCCGCCCCGCGGGAGGTAGAACTCCTGGGGTACGACGGCGGCCGGCTGGCCTGGTGCCGCCGGAGCCTTCTTCTGCTGGTCCATCTCGTCCTCCTCATCAACTCCTCGCATCATCCATGAATTCCATAATGCGATAAAGAACTTTTACTAGATGGAATAAGACTATGGCCGACGGCGGGTGCGCGTCAATGGTCGCGCGGCGTCCAGTCATAATCGGAATTTTGCATTTGTGATGTACACCACCGGCTTGTGGCGGTACGCTTGTTCCTAATTCGTGGCGCACGTCACGTAACCTGGGAGCAGCAGGCAGGGTCGTAATGAGCTGGCATCAATGGATGCCGGCTCTTTTTGTTGGGTCGGCACCACCGGAAACGCGCTGGAAATGCGCGCTTAATTTCAGTGATGGAACCTAGGTTCCACTTACCGGAAGTTGGGAACAGACCATGAGCAGCAAGATCATCCTCGGTGACAACCAGTACGGCAAGGCCGAAGTCCGCGTCGTCAAAATCACCCGCGACACCGACCGCCACGAAATCGAAGACCTCAACGTCACCTCGCAGCTGCGCGGCGACTTCGAGGCCGCACACCTCCAGGGCGACAACGCCCACGTGGTGGCCACCGACACCCAGAAAAACACCATCTATGCCTTTGCCCGCGACGGCGTCGGCTCCCCCGAAGCGTTCCTGCTGCGGCTTGGCGAACACTTCACCTCCAGCTTCGACTGGGTTACCGGCGGACGCTGGGAAGCAGAGTCCTACAGCTGGGACCGCATCCAGGCGCACGGCACCGAGCACGACCACTCCTTCGTGCGCAACGGCCAGGAAGTCCGCACCGCCGTCCTGGTCCGCGACGGCGCCACCACCCACCTCATCTCCGGGCTCAAGGACCTGACAGTCCTGAAGTCCACCCAGTCCGGCTTCGTGGGCTATCCCAAGGACAAGTACACAACGCTCCCGGAAACCACGGACCGCATCCTGGCCACGGACGTCTCAGCACGCTGGCGCTTCAAGACCGGAACCGACTTCAGCACCCTGGACTTCAACAAGAACTACGACGACGTCAAGGGACTCCTGCTCGAAGGCTTCACGGAGAAGTACTCCCACGCCCTCCAGCAGACCCTGTTCGACATGGGCACCAAGGTCCTTGAGGCCCACGCCGAGATCGACGAAATCAAGTTCTCCATGCCCAACAAGCACCACTTCCTGGTGGACCTGTCCCCCTTCGGACTGGACAACCCCAATGAGGTCTTCTTCGCAGCGGACCGCCCGTACGGCCTCATCGAAGCCACTGTCCAGCGCGACGACGCCACCCCGGCGGACATCGCCTGGTCCGGTATCGCGGGCTTCTGCTAAATCCTTTCCGGATTTCGACAGGCTCAATCACCGAACCCCGGTGGTTGAGCCTGTCGAAACCGCCGAAACCCGGTGGTTGAGCCTGTCGAAACCGCCTGTCCAAACCGCCACACCTGTTAGCCAGACAACGTTAGCCAGACGAAGGCGTCTGCCATGAACCAAGAAAGTCTGCCATGAACATCAAGAAGAAACCGGCCGCGGCCGTCGCCGGCAAAGGCCAGCAGTCAACCCGTCCGGAAGACCAGCGGCTTCCCCTGGGAAGTACTTTCGCTTACGGCTTCCAGCACGTCCTGACCATGTACGGCGGGATTATTGCCCCGCCGCTGATCATCGGCGCGGCGGCGGGAATGTCCTCCCAGGACATTGGCCTGCTGATCGCGGCCTGTCTTTTTGTGGGCGGCCTGGCCACAATCCTGCAGACCATCGGCATCCCGTTCTTCGGTTCGAAGCTGCCGCTGGTCCAGGGTGTCTCGTTCGCCGGCGTCTCCACCATGGTGGCGATTGTCCATGGCGGCGGTGGTATCCAGGCGGTCTTCGGTTCGGTTATCGCAGCGTCCTTGATTGGCCTGCTGATTACGCCGTTGTTCTCCAAGATCATCCGCTTCTTCCCTCCGGTGGTCACCGGCACGGTTATCACCACCATCGGCCTGACGCTGATGCCGGTTGCTGCCAACTGGGCCATGGGCGGCAACAGCAAGGCGGACAACTACGGCAGCATGGCCAACATTGGCCTGGCTGCAGCCACTATGGCGATCGTCCTTCTCCTGAGCAAGGTGGGAAGCGCGGCCATTTCACGGCTGTCGATCCTGCTGGCCATGGTGCTGGGCACGCTGATCGCCCTTGCTTTCGGTATGGCTGACTTCTCCAAGGTGGGCCAGGGGGACATCGTCGCGTTCCCCACGCCGTTCGCCTTCGGTGCCCCGGTGTTTGAGATCGCGTCCATCATCTCCATGCTGATCGTCATCCTGGTGACGCTGACGGAGACCTCGGCGGACATCATTGCCGTGGGCGAGATCGTGGACACCAAGGTCGATTCCAAGCGGATCGGCGATGGCCTCCGGGCTGACATGCTCTCCAGCGCCATCTCGCCCCTGTTCAACTCGTTCACCCAGAGCGCCTTCGCCCAGAACGTGGGCCTGGTGGCCATCACGGGCGTCAAGAGCCGCTTTGTGGTCAGCGCCGGCGGCCTGATCCTGGTGATCCTGGGCCTGCTCCCGGTTCTTGGCCGGGTTGTCGCAGCGGTTCCCACACCCGTGTTGGGTGGTGCCGGCGTCGTACTGTTTGGAACGGTTGCGGCCAGCGGTATCCGCACGCTGTCCAAGGTGGAATACAAGAACAACATGAACCTGATTGTGGTGGCGGCGTCCATCGGTTTCGGCATGATCCCGATTGCCGCGCCGGCGTTCTACGACCAGTTCCCGTCCTGGTTCGGCACCATTTTCCACTCCGGCATCAGTTCCGCCGCCGTGATGGCCATCCTGCTGAACCTGCTGTTCAACCACCTCAAAGCGGGCAACTCGGAGAACCAGTCGGTCTTTGTGGCCGGAACCGATCGGGTGGTCCGGGAAGAGGACCTCAAATGCCTGGCCGAGGGCGACCGCTACGAGAACGGCAAGCTGATCGACTGCGACGGCAACGAAGTCCCGATCGAATCCAGCAGCAAAGCCGAGCACTGACAGCATCCATAACTGAATAGAAGCAAGAGGCTCGACGGCGGCACCCACCCAGGTGCCGCCGTCGCCCTTTCCCCTCCCTCCCCAACTAGGTAGCAGTAGATGCCGTTATGAGCGCTCATAAGGACAACAAGTGCTACCTACTTGGGTTGGAGCCATGCGAGCGGCGACGTTCCGTACCTCTGCGGGGGCGCGCCGAATTCCAGCTGCCTGCTCTCAACAATCAGTGGCGGCGGCACAAACACCAGGTCACCGTAATCGCTGGGACTGGTGCGCAACGGGACGTCCAGTTCCTGCTTTCCGGCGTGGGCAGGCGGTGTGGGCAGTCGCATCAGTTCCCCGGCTGTGCGCGCCAGCGAAAGGTGCGCGGAACCGCTCATCCCCTGCGCCCGGGCGGCCACCAGTGCCACCGCCGCGGCAGCCATGCCCAGTCCCGTGGCGTGATCCAGGGCCTGGACGGGAAGGGCCCCGGGCCGCCAGCTGTCCCCTTCACCCGTGCCGTAAAGGTACGAGATGCCTGTGGCCGCCTGGACAAGACTGTCGAATCCGCGTCTCCCCGCCCAGGGCCCGGCGTCGCCCCACGCATCGAGCGACACCACCGCGAGCGCCGGAAAGTCTGCCCTCAGCGACGCCGCATCGAGGCCAAGACGGGTGAGCGCGCCGCCCCGGTAGGCAGAAAGTACGACGTCGGCCTGGCTGAGGAGCGCGCGCAGGTCCCCGCGGATTCCGGGCTGCTTGAGGTCCGCAACAGCGCTGCGTTTGTCGAACCCGGTGTCCACGTGCTGGTCCTGCAGTTCAGGAATTCGGGGCGGATCGACCCGCAGGACGTCCGCGCCGAGGGCTCCCAGGATTCGGCTGCCGGAGGGGCCCGCGATGACCCGTGTCAGATCCAGTACGCGGAGCCCATCGAGCAACCCGCCGTGTGCACGGGTCCGCCGTCCCGGCATTGCGGCTGCCGCAAGACTGAACCGGATCCACGGCTCATTCGTCAGGGCAAGGCCAGGCTCTGACGCTGCCCATTCCCCGGGCGTCCGGACCCTTACTGCCAAACCTCCGGCCGCGGTGACCGACTGTTCCACCCCGGCGGCGGGACGGCTGCGCACGGCGGCATCGACGTCGTCCGCTTCTTCCACTTCCAGCGCCCGGAGCAGGGCCTGTTCATGGTGTGGATAGTTCGCGTGCAGTCTCACCCAGCCGTCCGCGGCACGGCGGAAACCGGACAGCGGCGCGAATCCATCCGGCGTCCGGCCGTTGATTTTCAGGTGCGTGAAGGACGCAAACGCCGCCGCAACCCCTGGGGACGTGAACGTCACCCGGCGCGAGGATGCTGAAGAAACGGCGGTTGCCAGTGCCTGCAGGGAACCCAGCGCCAGCCCCTCGACATCCAGCGGACCGGCCCACCACCAGCGCGGTCCGGACCAGGACGCCGGCTCCACGGCCTCCGGCAACACCGCGGCGAGCTCCCGCCACAGGGCTGGAACCGGATCGTTGGAACTGTTCCGGGGTGCCATGGCCGCTACGGGAGGGTGCTGAACTTTTCAGCGAGAGATTTGGTGCCCTGCACGATGATCTGGTCGTCGTCGTACAGCACGGTCTGGGCGGTGGTGTGGCCCCACGTTCCGCCACGGCGCTTTACGGCCACGATGGTGATCCCGTACTTGTCCCGGAGCCCCAGGACACCCAGCGGCCTGTCCCTGGCCACGGCCGGCGGGCTGGTGCGGACCATCACGAAGTCGTCCTCAAACTCCACGTAGTCCAGGATCGAGCCACGCACCAGGTGGGCCACCCGTTTGCCCATGTCATGTTCCGGGCGGATCACATGCTCGACGCCGAGCTGCACCAGGATCTCCGCGTGCGGCTCGCTGATGGCCTTGGCCCAGATCTGGGGGCCGTTGAATTTCAGCAGCCGGGAGGTGGTGAGGATGCTGGCTTCGATGTCCGTGCCGATACCCACGACAGCGCGGTCGAATTCGTGGACGGAGAGTTGGCGCAGCACCTCCTCCTTGGTGGAGTCGGCGCGGACCACGTGCGTCAGGATGCCGTTGAAGGACTGCACAATGTCCTCACGGGCGTCAATGCCCAGCACTTCGGTCCCCTGGGACTCCAGCTCCCGGGCAAGGGCGCCGCCAAACCGGCCCAGGCCGATCACGACGACGGAATCCGCCTGCGCAACGTGCTCGGCGGTGCGGGTGAAGATGTTCCTAGCCAATGAGCGGCCTTTCCTTGGGGTATTCGAAGAGGACGGGACGGGGACGGAGGGCCAGGGCAACACCCAGGGTCACGGGCCCCAGCCTGCCGATGAACATCAGGAGGATCAGCACCACCTGGCCCGCGGGCGGCATGGCAGCGGTGATTCCTGTGGAGAGACCAACCGTGGCGAAGGCGGAGACCACTTCGAAGAGGATCTGCTCCTGGCCGAAGTCCGTGATGAGCATCAGGAACATGGTGGAGGCGGTCACCAGGGCGATGGCCAGCAGCACCACGGTAATGGCCTGGCGGTGCACGGCGCGTGAGAGGCGCTTGCCGAAGATGTTGACGGCGGTATCGCCACGCAGTTCAGCAAGGAGGATGAAGAACAGCACGGCGAAGGTGGTGATTTTCAGTCCGCCTGCGGTGCCGGCCGGACCGCCGCCGATGAACATCATGATGTCCATGCCCATCCAGGAGACCGGGTGCATCTGGGAGATGTCGACGCTGTTGAACCCGGCGGTGCGGGTGATGACGGACTGGAAGAATCCGGCCAGCACACGTTCCCCGGGCCGGAAGGCGCCCAGCGTTGCAGGGTTTGTCCATTCCACGAGGGTGATGAAAACAGTGCCCGCAAACAACAGGACGCCGGACCCGGCCAGGACCAGCTTGGTGTTCATGCTCCAGTGGATGGGCCTGCGGTATTGGCGGCGGAGCTCGAACAACACCGGGAAACCCAGGCCGCCGATGATCACTGCAGCGGCAATGGGCAGGCACACCCACGGATCGGTGGCGAAGCCCATCAGGCTGTCCGAATACAGAGCGAAACCGGCGTTATTGAAGGAGGAGACCGAATGGAACACACCCTCCCAGGCGGCGCGGCCGGCGTCGTATCCGTAACCGCCCATAAAGCGCAGGGTCAGGATCAGAGCCAGCGCGGCCTCGGTGACCAGGCTGAACGTCAGGACGCCCAGGAGGACCCGGCGGACGTCACCGAACCCGGTACTTTTGGTCTCGGCAGCAGCGGAAAGCCGGGAGCGCAGGCCCAGTCTTCGTGCCACCAGCACACCCAGCAGCGCACCGAAGGACATCACCCCGAAGCCGCCGATCTGGATCAGGGCCAGGATGACCACATGGCCGAATTCGGTCCAGAAAACGGGTGTGTCAACGGTGATCAGGCCCGTCACGCAGACGGCGGACGTGGCCGTGAACAGGGCTTCGAGGAACGTGGCGCCGCCTGGACCCTGCTTGGCGTTGGGCAGCATCAGCAGAGTGGTTCCTACCCCGATAGCCGCCAGGAAGCCAAGCACAATGACCTGCGCGGGATGCCGTGGAGACAACGCCTGCAGCGTGCGCCGGACATTGGCGGACACCGGGCTGAGGACGCTGCTGGAGGTCCGCATTCCCAAAGATCGCAGGGCGCGCTTCGAGGCGGACATCAGGTGCATAGCCGTCACGCTACCACCGGGACGCCCGGCAACCCGCCACCCTCCCAACTGGCTGGCATTTAACGCTGCCAAACGGCGATTTCAGAGCGTTAACTGCGACCTAGTCGGGACGGGGGTCAGCTCTGGTTCAGCTCCTCCGAAATGGTTCGCGCCGCCTCACGGAGCAGCGGCACGGCGCGGTCCGCGAAGCCCTGGTCCACGCGGGAGACGGGCCCGGAAACGGAGATGGCCGTGGGCGTGGGTGCGTTGGGGACGGCCATCGCGAAGCAGCGGACGCCGATTTCCTGCTCTTCCTCGTCAATGGAGTAGCCGCGCTCCCGGATGAGGTTCAGGTCCGCCAGGAGGGAGTCGATGTCCCCGATGCTCTTGTCCGTGGGCGTGGGCATGCCGGCGCGGGTCACGATGCCACGCACCACGTCATCGTCCAGCTGCGCCAGGATGGCCTTGCCGACGCCGGTGGCATGGGTGTGCGCCCTGCGGCCCACCTCGGTGAACATGCGCATGGAATGCAGGGACGGCACCTGGGCCACGTAAATGACCATGTCCGAATCCAGCACCGCCATGTTGGAGGTCTCCCCCAGCCGGTCCACGAGGGACTTCAGCTGCGGGCGGGCCAGCGCGCCCAGCTGCTTGTTGGCGCCTTCGCCGAGCCGGATCAGGCGGGGGCCCAGGGCGTAGCGGCGGTTGGGCAGCTGGCGGATGTACCCCAGCGAGACCAGGGTGCGCAGCAGGCGGTGGATGGTGGGCAGCGGCAGCTCCGTGGAGGAGGAGAGTTCGCTGAGCGTCACGTCCCCGCCGGCGTCGGTAATGAGCTCGAGCAGTTCGAAGACGCGCTCTACTGACTGGACGCCTCCATTGGCTTTTTCGGCCATAAACGGTTCTCCTGTGGATCAGCCGGGGACCTGGGACGTGGATCAGGGCGACATATTTTATCCACATCGTGAAAGTCCGTAGAACCCCAAGATACCTCACGGAAGCGGGACCGGGCCATCGCGAACAAAGAGCTTGTGTTTCCACTTTGTAGATAATAATATCCATAATACGAAAACATTCAGATCAGCAGGCACCCGGCACAGGGTCCTAACCAGGAGGAACATTCAATGGCGAACCCGAATCCCGGAAATTCCATCACCCTTCGCGTGGAGGCCCCGTCCAGCTTCAGCGCCACCAGCGAACTCGCTGCCGCAGTAGGCCAGGCCGGTGCGGCCATCACCGCCCTTGACGTCACCGAATCACACCACGACACCCTGGTAGTGGACGTCACCTGCAACACCACCGACGACGCCCACGCCGGCCGCGTCAAGGATGCCCTGAACGCGCTCGACGGCGTCACGGTCCAGCACGTCTCCGACCGCACCTTCCTCATGCACCTGGGCGGCAAACTCGAGGTTGTCCCCAAGGTAGCCCTGCGCAACCGTGACGATCTTTCCCGCGCCTACACTCCCGGCGTCGCACGCGTCTGCATGGCCATTGCCGAAGATCCCGCCGCCGCCCGGAACCTGACGGTCAAACGGAACACGATCGCCGTCGTCACCGACGGTTCGGCGGTGCTGGGCCTTGGCAACATCGGCCCCGCGGCTGCCCTGCCCGTGATGGAAGGCAAGGCCGCGCTGTTCAAGCAGTTCGCCGGCGTCGATGCCTGGCCGGTGTGCCTGGACACCCAGGACACCGAGGAAATCATCCGCACGGTCAAGCTCCTGGCTCCGGTCTACGGCGGCGTGAACCTGGAGGATATTGCCGCGCCGCGCTGCTTCGAGATCGAGGCACGCCTGCGGGAAGAGCTGGACATCCCGGTGTTCCACGATGACCAGCACGGCACGGCGATCGTCACCCAGGCCGCCCTGGTGAACGCCCTGCGCGTTGTGGACAAGAAGCTCTCCGAGGTCCGGATCGTGGTGTCCGGTGTGGGCGCCGCGGGTTCTGCCATCATCCAGCTCCTCAAGGCCCAGGGCGCGCAGCACATCATCGCCGCCGGCCGCTCCGGAGCCATCCACTCGGGCGAAAAGTACGACGACGACCACCGCACCTGGATCGCCGCGAACACCAACGAGGAAGGCTTCTCCGGCACGCTGCACGAAGCCCTCAAGGGCGCGGACGTGTTCATCGGCGTCAGCGCACCGAACATCCTGGGCGAGGAACAGCTTGCGTCCATGGCCGAAGACGCTATCGTGTTCGCCATGGCCAACCCGACGCCGGAGGTGGACCCCGCGATCGCTTCCCGCTACGCCGCCGTCGTCTCAACCGGCCGCTCCGACTTCCCCAACCAGATCAACAACGTGCTCGCATTCCCCGGATTCTTCCGCGGCCTGCTGGATGCAGGAGCATCGGACATCACCCCGGACATGCTGGTTGCCGCGGCTGATGCTATCGCCAACCGGGTGGCTGACGATGAACTCAACGCCAGCTACATCATCCCCAGCGTTTTTGACCCGCACGTTGCCGCCGACGTCGCCGCCGCGGTTGCGAACGCCGCCCGCGCAAACACGGCACACCCGACGAACCCGGCACAGTCAGCAACTGCAGCGAATACCACAGCCGGCGCCTAGCCCGCAGCCCTACGAAAGGACCACACCATGGCTCTTACAGTCACCGATCCGCAGCCGATCCCCCGCGCAGGGGAAATCCTGACCGCTGAGGCACTGGCGTTCGTCGAGGAGCTGCACCAGCGCTTCGCCGGCACCCGCGCGCAGCTCCTGAAGGCCCGCGTTGCCAAGCGTGAAGAGGTGGCCCGCACCGGCCGCCTGGATTTCCTGCCGGAGACCCGGGGCGTGCGCGACGGCGACTGGAAGGTTGCGCCCGCGCCTGCGGCTTTGCAGGACCGCCGGGTGGAAATGACGGGTCCGGCGGCGCCTGCCAAGATGGCCATTAATGCGCTGAACTCCGGCGCCAAGGTGTGGCTGGCGGATCTTGAGGATGCCAGCACGCCCACGTGGGCGAACGTGGTGGAAGCCGTCCTGAACCTGCGCGACGCAGCCGCCGGCACGCTGGCGTTCACCTCGGAGGAGGGCAAGGAGTACCGCCTCCGCACTGACGCCCCGCTCGCCGTCGTGGTGACCCGGCCGCGCGGCTGGCACCTGCCGGAGAAGCACCTGCTGCTCGACGGCGAAACCACCGTGGGCGCGCTGGTGGACTTTGGCCTGCACTTCTTCCACACCGCGAAGCAGCTGCTGGAAAACGGCCACGGCCCGTACTACTACCTGCCCAAGATGGAGAGCCACCTTGAGGCCCGCCTGTGGAACGACGTCTTCGTGTTCGCGCAGGACTACCTGGGCATTCCGCAGGGCACCATCCGCGCCACGGTGCTCATCGAGACCATTCCGGCGGCCTACGAAATGGACGAGATCCTCTACGAGCTGCGCGACCACGCTTCCGGCCTGAACGCCGGCCGCTGGGACTACCTGTTCAGCATCATCAAGTACTTCCGCGATGCCGGCGAGCAGTTCCTCCTGCCGGACCGCGCCTCCGTGGTGATGACCGCGCCGTTCATGCGCGCCTACACCGAGCTGCTGGTCAAGACCTGCCACGCCCGCGGCGCCTTCGCCATGGGCGGCATGGCGGCAGTAATCCCCAACCGCAAGCAGCCCGACGTCACGGCCGCGGCCTTCGAGAAGGTCCGTGCGGACAAGACCCGCGAGGCGAACGACGGCTTCGACGGTTCCTGGGTGGCCCACCCTGACCTGGTTCCCACGTGCCGAGAGGTGTTCGATTCCGTGCTGGACGGCAAGCCGAACCAGCTGGACAAGCAGCGTCCCGAGGTCAGCGTCACCGCGGACCAGCTGATCGACGTCACATCCGCCGGCGGCCAGGTCACCGAGGCCGGGCTGCGCGCCAACCTCTACGTGGCAGTGGCCTACACAGCGGTGTGGCTCTCCGGAAACGGTGCCGTAGCCATCCACAACCTGATGGAAGACGCCGCCACCGCGGAGATCTCCCGTTCGCAGGTGTGGCAGCAGTTGCGCAACAAGGCCGTGCTGGCGGACACCGGCGCCACGGTGACGGCGGAACTCGTGCAGCAGATCCTGGCCGAGGAAACCGAACGCCTCCGCGGCGAAGTGGGCGAGGAAGCATTCACCAGCTTCTACGCGCCGGCCTCACAGCTCATCGCGGACATCTGCCTGTCCGAGGACTACACGGACTTCCTCACCCTCCCCGCCTACGAACTGCTGGGCTGAGCCGTGGCCGGACCTTCACTGACCCCCACGGACCTGGCCCGGATCGACGCTGCGCTGGCGGCGACGGACCAGCTCCTGGACCGTAACTACCCAGGCGACGATGGCACCCGCCAGCCCATCCACACCGTCTACATTCCCGCGGACCGGTTTACGCCGTCATTCGTTACGGACTGGAGCGCCGCAGCGATTGCCGCGGCAGACGCCCACGGCGGCCTGGAGAACCTCGGCGCGCTGCTGGGCCAGGCTCCGGAGCTGGCATCCGCCGTCGCCGCCCGCGTTGCCCGCAAGCTCGCTGAGGAACCCATCGAGGACCTCCGCCTGGACTTCGAGGACGGTTACGGGGACCGCGGTGACGAGGCTGAGGACGCCGACGCCATTGCTGCCGCCCAGGCCGTTGCAGCCGCAGTGTCTGCGGGGACTGCTCCGCCGTTCATCGGCATCCGCTTCAAGTGCTTCGAGGCCCCCACCCGGGCCCGGGGCCTGCGCACCCTGGACCTGTTCGTGTCCACGCTGGCGCGCCTGGGTGAGCTGCCCGCCGGCCTGGTCCTGACCCTGCCCAAGGTCACCACGGTGGCGCAGGTCAAGGCAATGGACGACGCCGTCACCCGGCTTGAGGAGGTGCTGGGACTTCCTGCCGGACGGCTTCGTTTCGAGGTCCAGGTGGAAACGCCGCAGCTGATCCTGGGCCCCGACGGAACCTCGCCGGTGGCGCAGCTGCCGCACGTGGTCCCCGGCCGGATCAGCGCACTGCACTACGGCACGTACGACTACAGCGCCTCGCTGCAGATCTCCGCGGAGTACCAGTCCATGGAACACCCCGTGGCGGACTTCGCCAAGGAAGTCATGCAGCTGGCCGTGGCCGGGACGGGCATCCGCCTCTCCGACGGTTCCACCAACATCATCCCCGTGGGCGACAACGTGGAGAATGCCTGGAAGCTGCACGGCAGGCTGGTCCGCCGCTCCCTGGAACGCGGTTACTACCAGGGCTGGGACCTGCACGCAGCCCAGCTGCCCAGCCGGTTCGCGGCCTCCTACGCCTTCTACCGCGAAGGCCTGCCCGCCGCGGCAACCAGGCTCCGTAACTACGTCGAACGCACCGAAGGCGGTGTGATGGATGAACCCGCCACCGCCCGCGCCCTGGCCGGATTCATCCTGCGCGGCGTCCAGTGCGGCGCCATCGGTGCCGAAGAGGTGCAGGCGATGGCCGGCGTCGAACTTTCCCACCTGACCGTCCTGGCGCACCCGCGGCTGGCTCAGTCCACTTCCAAGTAAGGATTCTTTGATGGGCAACTACTACTACCCGCAGGGTGGCCTGCCGCCGCAGACCCACCTCACCACCGAACGCGCGATCGTCACGGAGGCCTACACGGTCATTCCCAAGGGCGTGCTGACGGACATCGTCACCAGCAACCTGCCCGGGTTCACCAACACCCGCTCCTGGATCATCGCCCGGCCCATTTCCGGCTTCGCCACCACGTTCTCGCAGCTGATCGTTGAGATCGCTCCGGGCGGCGGGGCTCCCAAGGCCGAGTTCGAGGCCGGTGTGGAAGGCGTTGTTTTCGTCACCAAGGGCAAGCTCAACCTCACCCTGGACGGCGAACTGCACCAGCTTGAGGAAGGCGGCTACGCGTACCTGGCGGCCGGTTCCGAGTGGGGCGTGGAGAACGTTTCCGGGGACATCGTGTCCTACCACTGGATCCGCAAGGCCTACGAGCGTCTGGAAGGCTACGAGGCCAAGTCCTTCGTCACCAACGAGAAGGACATCGAGCCCACGTCCATGCCGGACACCAACGACGTCTGGAAGACCACCCGGTTCACGGACTCCTCCGACCTGGCCCACGACATGCAGGTCAACATCGTCACGTTCCAGCCCGGCGGCGTCATCCCGTTCCCGGAAACCCACGTGATGGAACACGGCCTGTACGTCCTGGAGGGCAAGGCCATGTACCTGCTCAACAACGACTGGGTTGAGGTGGAAGCCGGCGACTTCATGTGGCTCCGCGCGTTCTGCCCGCAGGCCTGCTACGCCGGCGGCCCCGGCGAATTCCGCTACCTGCTGTACAAGGACATGAACCGCCAGGTGAAGCTGACCTAGGACGTTCCTGCGGGCTCTTTTGGATGTGAGCTCGCTCCCACTCCGGCACAATCCCTTCCGCCGCCGCGTTGTACGAGGTGGCGGAAGGAGGCCACTGTGATCATTGTCCTGACCGGAATCGACGGATCCGGAAAGTCGACGGCGGCCCGCGCCCTGGTGGAATTTGCCTCGGCGGGCGGCGGCGATGCGCTGTTGCTGGCCAACCATGCCGGACGCCGCACCATGTCCGGCTGGGGTGCAAGGACCGGGATCACGCTGCCCGCCTGGCTGACGGACGGGCTTGAAACAGCCATCCGGGTTTTCAACGTACTGCGTTCCCACCTGCTGGCATCCCGGCATGACGGCCTGGTGGTGATGGACAGGCACCTCTACTGCCAGCTGGCCCTGCGTGAGGCCAAGGGGCTGCCACGCGGCCGGTTCCTTCCGTGGCTGCTGGCAACACTCCCGGCGCCCGATCTGGTGCTGCACCTGGACGTCCGGCCCAACGTCGCCTACCAGCGGGTGGCCGCCCGCGGAACGGACGAGGAATCGCTGGCTGACCTCATCGCACTGGACGCGGCTTACCGCCGGCTCCCCGAGTACCCCGGATTCACGGTGGTTGACGCGAACGGCCCGGCTGACGACGTCAGGCGTGCGCTTTCCGGGCTTGTTGCGGGCGCTGCTGTTTCCGCTTAGTCCGTCCCCGGCTTAGCCGGGCTCAGGCTGTCCAGGATCTCCGCCGCGGTGCCCTCAAGCGTCCTGCGGTGGCCCGTCCCGGCCCACAGGTTGACGCCGTGCGGGTCCCCGGCGGCCGCTGCAGCCGCCCGGATCGGCGTGGTCATGTGGTGGACCTCGGGGTAGCCGGCGGGGGCCGAATCATCGTGGTCCGCCATAAAGCGGTTGTAGAGCCCGCGGGCATAACGGCCGGAGAACGCCCTGGTCACGCCCGTGTGCGTGAAGTCCGGGGAGGCGAGCGCGGCGCGGTGCGCCGGCCGGGTTCCCGCTTCAGCAGCCAGGAGGAAAGCCGTTCCGCACTGGACGGCCACCGCACCCATGCCAAGCACCCGGGTGGCATCACCGCGGCTGACGATGCCACCCGCCGCAATCACCGGAACCTGCACGGCCCCGAGTACCTGCGGCAGGAGGGACTCAAGGGGCGTCCCATCCGGCGCGGCAGTTGGCTCGAACATGCCCCGGTGCCCGCCCGCCTCCGGACCCTGCACACACAGTGCGTCAGCGCCGGCGTCGACCGCGGCAAGGGCTTCCCCCACCGAGGTGACGGTCATGATCACGGGGATGCCGGCGTCGTACATCCGGCTGACCGCTGACGGCTCCGGGATGTCGAACGTGAAGGATACGACGGCGGGACGCAGCTTCACCACCACGTCCAGCTTGGCGTCCCAGTCGTCTTGGTCGAACCTGGGCCCGCCCGGTTCAACGCCGTAGCGGGCGGCATCCACGGCCAACTCCGCAGCGTACCGGGCCAGCTGCCCGGCGTCCGCGAAGGACGGCTGCGGCACAAAAAGGTTCACGCCGAAGGCTGCATCCGTCAGGGCCCGGGTCCGCAACATTTCGGCTTCCACCTGCGCCGCCGTTTTGTATCCGGCGGCGAGGAAACCCAGCCCGCCGGCCAAGCTCACAGCCGCCGCCAGCTCGGGCGTGGACGGTCCACCCGCCATCGGCGCCTGGATAACGGGCCGCTGCAGCTGGTCCAGGAGATCGATGTTCGTGGGGCCGGGCATGTGGCACTCGCTCTCTGAACGGCGGTTGTTGTCCCAGCCTTTCATACGCGCAAGGGCCGCGGGCTGAGGTCCCTGGTCGACCTCCCGAATGGCCGCCTCAGAGTGAGCCAGCCATTCGGGGTTTCGACGCTTTAGTTACCCACTACTCGCAGGCCACGCCATCCTTGTCGCGGTCAAGAGCTGGCCGGTAACCGGGGCTACCGGCCAACAGTGGCGCAGCACCTGCAGCCCGGGCATCCGCACAGCTTGAATAGTAAGCCGCAGGAGGGGCAGGCGCGGGTGCGGGTGGCGGGGCAGGCGCGGGTGCGGGTGGCGGGGCAGGCGCGGGTGCGGGTGGCGGCGCCGGCGCGGGCGGCGGTGGCGGCGCGGGCGGCGGTGGCGGCGCGGGCGGCGGTGGCGGCGCCGGTTCAGCGATCTTGGGCACGTCCACGAATGGGACCGGAACGTTTCCTCCTGCCCCTGCCCCAATACCGGCTTCAGCGGAGCCCGCGAGCTGACTTGGCGTGGGTGTCGGTGTTGCGGTTGATGTACGGGTAGGTGTTGTTGTCGGCGTAGTGGTGGGCGAGGGTTTCGGTGTCGGAGATTTGCTTTGTTTAGGAGCCGGACTGGAAACGGTAGTCGTGGGTGTCGCTGAAGCTGGGACAGGTGACTCGCTTCCAACATTTTGCTGGTACTGCGGGTTAGCTGCATAAACTGCGCCACCGACCATGCACGTCACTATTGAAGCGCCAAGAACTGCGGCCCCCACTTTTCGGCCCGGCAATAGGGCCCAGGAACGCCTACCAGTTAGCAACGTATAGAGCCCCGTAAAGAAAGCGAACGTCGCTAGGACAATCAGAACTCCGCCAAGCCCGCTGCTGGCTGCCGAAATAACAATAAACATCAGTGCCAGGATCACAACAATCCACGTGGAGACTCTCACTTTCCTGAGTGGGCTCACGGAATGCCCTTGCGCATCCCCACCGGGACGGTCCGGCTGTTGTTGTTGAAAGCGTTGGCTGTCCGGGCCATCAGGACCCGGCGGAAAAAATTGACTCACTTTGTCCCCATGCGTACGAGAGAAGCCGGAGACTCACATCGAACCCCCGGTGATACTAGCTCCTCCCGTACATAGTTCGGGAGGTTTGATTCGATGTAATTCCGATCGAATCCAATTCGAATAGTAGCGGTTAATTTAGCAATATGGACCTCCCCCGTCCCTGAAAATCGGAAATTCGCGCGGGAGTAGACTTTCGACTCAGGCCCACCAGAGTTTTTATGAATTTGTCACGCCTGTCACGCACTTTTGTCACGTTTTGCGCATTTTGCATTATTCGTCTGGTCCCTCAGAAATAGAGACCATAAAAGCCCATATGAGCAGAAGCATGTTAAGTCACAAGTCCGCGTGACAAGCTTCGCCATCAGGGCCCGTGGTACTCGTCTTAAGGGAGGCGCGGACAGTCCGCGCCGGTTTGACGACGACGAGGTTAGAAATGCGCAGCGCCGCCACAGTGACCAGGAAAACCATGCTCATCGGCTCTGGGCTGGGGGTGCTGGCATTCCTGACGGGTTGCGCCAGGAACCTTGCGCCCGCTGCACAACCCGCTGGCGCGGCTGCACCCGCATGGTCCTATGAAGGTGCCGGCGGCCCGGAGCACTGGGGCGAGCTGAGCCCTGGTTTCGACAGTTGCTCAGCCGGCACTTCCCAGTCCCCTGTCGACATTCCCGCCGCCGCTGGCGTTGTCTCCACCGAACCAGTCGCCATCAACTACTCGGCGTCGGAGGCCGTACTCACGGATAACGGCCACACCACCGAACTCCATTCGCTTTCCCCGCAGGGCATCACGGTGGGCGGCAAGGACTACGCCTTCAGGCAGATGCACTTCCATGCGCCCTCTGAGCACCACCTCAACGGGGTTGCCTTTGACGCGGAATTCCACTTTGTCCACCAGGCCGACGACGGCGAACTGGCTGTGATCGGCGTCCTCGCCGCTGCCGGGGGTGCCGGAGCGGCGGCCGGCAACGCGATCTGGGAACCATTCGTCAGTGGGTTGCCTGCAGCTGCAGCAGCTTCCGGCGAAAAGGTTCCGGCCGGCGCCGTCGTGGATTTCCCCGCCTTGCTTCCCAGCGAACTTGACCACTTCCGCTACAGCGGCAGCCTCACCACGCCGCCATGCACCGAAAAGGTCAGGTGGCTGCTGCTGCAACAACCGATCGAACTGGGCGCTGACCAGCTGGCGTCGCTGAAGGCTGCCCATTCCGGGAACAACCGTCCCGTGCAACCGCTGCATAACCGCGAAGTTGCCGGCGTGGACAGCTGAGCACGGGATAGCCTGAACCCTATGCCCACAGCCGTATCCCTCATCAGGTCCCAGGACCTCGCCGCTTCAGTCCAGTACGCCTACGCAGCCACCGCGCCGAAGGACGCCCGGCTCATTTTCCTGGCCGGCGCGTGCCCGCTGGAGAAGGACGGGTCCATCGAGGACCACGGTGATTTCGCCGCCCAGGCTGCGAAAACGCTGCACAATCTGCGTGCCGCCTTGGCGGCTTCGGGTGCCGGCCTTGAGGACGTTATTAACACACGCGTGCTAGT
The DNA here is from genome assembly GCF_049810315.1 of Pseudarthrobacter sp. J47. Lineage (GTDB taxonomy): Bacteria > Actinomycetota > Actinomycetes > Actinomycetales > Micrococcaceae > Arthrobacter. The sequence continues at coordinate 157,114 of NZ_CP187358.1, read as the reverse complement.
CGCCTCCGCGTCCCGGGAGGACCTGGTGACTGTCTGGGATGTGGTCCGTGACGCCTTCGGGGACCACGACGCACCCAGCACGCTGCTCGGGGTCACCGTCCTGGGATACCCCGGCCAGCTGGTGGAGATCGAGGCGGTTGCCGCCGTCGTCGATTAAGCCCTGCCCTGCGCGGTCCGCGCCAGATCCTTGGCTACCCGCCATTCGTCGGCAAGGATGGCGAAGACAACTTCCGTGGCCCATTCGCCTTTGTAGTGCCATTTGTCGATCTGCCGCGCTTCCTCGCGCATGCCAAGCCGGGAGCAGATGGCCGCCGATGCCGTGTTCCGGGCGTCCAGGTTGGCGCAGATCCGGTGGAAGTCCAGCTTCTCGAACCCGAGTTGCAGCACGGCGTCCGCGGCTTCCGTGGCGTAGCCGTGGCCGCGCGCTTCGGGAGCCAGGCTCCAGCCAACCTCGGCCTGGCCCGTCCCGGGAAGCCACTTCAGCACAACTTCACCAATGATCCCGGGGTCCGCAGCGGATTCGATGGCCAGCACCACCCAGTCGCCGGGCTTCTCGAAACTGTAGTTGGCGTAAGCACCAACACGCTCCATGCACTCGGTGTATGACTTGGCCTCGCCGGGCAGGAACCGGGCTGTCTCGCGGAGCGAGTGGTACGCGAAGTAGCCATCCAGGTCTCCGGCCCCGAAGCGGCGCAAAACCAGGCGCTCAGTGCGCAGCGGCAGGGAAAAGTCAGGCATGCCCCGAGCCTATCCCGCCTCCGCGAAAGGGTTGAGTCCGGCCGTTCGCGGGTACAGGCACGGTATAGCGGAAGGAGGGAACCATGACGAATGTCCAAACGATGCTCAACACCTACCCGAAGGACCTCGGCGACATCGACCGCGGCAAGCTGGTCACCTGTATCGAGGCCTGTTTCCAGTGCGCCAGGGTCTGCACTGCATGCGCCGATGCCTGTCTCAGCGAGGAAATGATGCCCGTCCTGGCCAAGTGCATCAGGACTGACCTTGACTGCGCGGAAATCTGCACCGTTACCGGCAACATCCTCACCCGGCGGACCGGTTATGACGCGAACGTGGCCCGGGCCCTGCTGGAGGCATGCCGGCTGGCCTGCCATGCGTGCGCTGACGAATGCGCCCGACACGCCACCATGCACGAGCATTGCCGGGTATGCGCCGAAGCGTGCCGCGCCTGTGAACAGGCCTGCGCGCAGCTGCTGTCCGCGTAGCCCCACTCATCTAACTCGCAGCAGACGCTCTCAAATCGCGGTTTGGGAGCGTTAAATGCCAGTTAGTTGGGCGGGAGTTCCAGCACGGCCAGGGTGCACCGTGAGAGGCACACCAGCTTGCCGTCCTCGTTGGTGATCCGGATTTCCCACACATGCGAGCGCCGTCCGATGTTCGCTGGCGTTGCCTCCCCGTAAACCCACGTCCCGGGGATGCCGGGGCGGATGTGGTTGGCGTTGATCTCCTGCCCCACCACGTAGAACTTTGAACGGTCGACGGCGAGCGTCCCACCGATGGATGCCAGGGTCTCCGCGAGCGCCACCGATGCGCCGCCGTGCAGTACGCCGGCCGGCTGGATGGTCCGCTTGTCCACGGGCATCCGGCCCTTCAGTGAGGTGGGCGTGACCTCCGTGATCTCGATGCCCAGGCTCTCGTTCAGGGTGCCAATGCCCATCCCGTCCAGCTCCGCAATGCCCTTTTCGCCTACCCAAATGCCCACAAAAACTCCTAGCTCCGCTGTCAACAGCCCCCACCGCGCGGGCACTTTCCCACCCTAGGTTACGGAAGCCGGGACGCCCGCAGCATTACTGCCTCCCCGGCACGACCGGCGTCCAGCGGCACCGGACTTACCAGCACTGCGGGGCCGCGCATCAGTTCTCCGCCGGAGACCACCTGGCAGCGGATTCCGCCACGCCCCCGCATCGCAGCGTGCGCGCCGGGAGCAAGCATCCTGTCCATCCAGGCGCACGGGTTCGCGGGCCGGCCTCCCCTCAGCACCACGGAACCCGATCCGGTTTCCAGCGCGAATTCCTGACCCAGCAGAGGGGCCAGCTGGGCCCCGCGGATCACCACATTGCGGCGGGTGAGCAGCGGATCGAACGCCGGCACCCCCAGTTCCACTGCGATCGCTTCCAGGGCCTCGACGGCGATCAGCGTGACCGCGGCGTCCATGTGTGCGGCCTTGCCGAAGAACCTGTCCCCCACAATGCCTTTGCCCGTCACCAGCTGGGCCGTTTCGGCATCAACAGTGGCGACGTCCGCGGCACCGTCCCGCGCACGGCCAAAGTAGGCATGCCCCGGCGAGATGAGCAGGTGCTCGATGCCGACGTCGTACCTGTATTTTCCGCTCATCCCACCACGCTAGCCACGGTTCCCAAGGCCCGCCAGCGGTGGCAGTATGGCGGCATGGCAATCGACGTCCGCCCGGCAACCAGCTTCCCCGACGTCCAGGCGGTCCTGGGCCCCAAGCGCCCGGACGCCAACGTGTGCTGGTGCCTGAGCTACCGCATCCCGTCCAAGGAAAACCTCGCCCTGCGCGGGACGGAACGCGGGGAGCGGGTGGCGGAACTGGTCGCCGAGGATCCTCCGCCGGGTGTTCTGGCGTACGACGGCGGCACTCCCGTCGGGTGGGCAGCGGTGCACCCCCGCGCGGACACCACCTTCGCCCGGAACCGGAAAATCCCGCACGTGGACGATCTGGAGGTGTGGTCGGTGTGGTGTATCCGCGTCCGTCCGGGGCATCGGGGCAAAGGGATATCGCATCACCTGCTGGCCGGTGCTGTGGCTATGGCTCGCAGCTACGGCGCGCCCGCCATAGAGGGTTATCCAGTGGACAACCAGGGCAGCAAAGTTGATCTCACCATGGCCTATGTGGGCACCCGGAAGCTCTTCGAGGAGGCCGGGTTCCACAAGGTGGCTGACACGGACTCCGTGCTCAACGGCTTCCCCCGCGTGCTGATGCGCCTGGACCTGCGCTGACCGCTGCCCATGACCACGGGCCGGCGGACCGTTGCCACCCCGCGCCGGGCAGGGGTAGCGTAACGCCCACGCACAACTCGCACATCAAAACGGGAGTGACCATGCCCAGGCTTATGAACAAAGCAGCACGTCGATTGGCCGCAGCAACCGCGGTCCTTGCACTGGGCGGGGCGAGTGGCGCCGTCGTCAGTCCAGCCTTCGCGGATCCGCGGGAGACGGAGAAAACGGCGACGGCCACCGGTTACGGCGGGGCGGTGAGTACCGTGGATCCGGAGGCGTCGGCGGCTGCGATCGAGGTGCTCCGCAAAGGCGGGAACGCCGCGGATGCCGCCGTTGCCGCAGCCGCGACCCTGGGTGTGACCGAGCCGTACAGCGCTGGAATCGGCGGTGGCGGCTACTTTGTTTACTACGACGCCGCCAGCGGTGAAGTGAGCACCATCGACGGCCGCGAGACCGCCCCGGCCGCCATGCCCAGCGACGCCTTCATCAATCCCGCCACCAACCAGCCCTACCGGTTTACCCCGGACCTGGTGACCAGCGGCGTGTCAGTGGGCGTGCCTGGAACACCTGCCACCTGGCAGAGGGCCCTGGAACGCTGGGGCACGCTGGACCTGGGCCAGGCGCTGAAGCCGGCCATCAAGGTGGCGGACCGCGGCTTTGTGGTGGATGAGACGTTCCGTCAGCAGACCCTGGACAACAAGGTCCGTTTTGAGGCGTTCACGTCCACCAGCGAGCTGTTCCTTCCCGGTGGTGACGCTCCCGCCGTCGGAAGTGTCTTCAAGAACCATGAACTCGCGGCGACGTACCGGCTCCTGGCTAAGAAGGGCACTGACGGTTTCTACACCGGTCCGCTGGCCGAGGAGATCGCGGCCACGGTGCAGGCGCCGCCCACCACTGATACCACCACGCTGCCGGTTCCGGCCGGGCACATGACGACGGCGGACCTCGCCAACTACGCGGCCCTGGACCAGGACCCCACGCACGTGGAATACCGCGGCTACGACGTCTACGGCATGGCCCCGTCCAGCAGCGGCGGCACCACAGTGGGTGAGGCCCTGAACATCCTGGAACCGTTCAACCTGGGCGAAATGTCCACCGGTTCGGCCCTCCACCACTACCTCGAGGCAAGCGCGCTGGCCTTCGCGGACCGCGGCAAGTACGTGGGCGATCCGGCATTTGTGGACGTTCCCACCGCAGCGCTCACCGATCCGCTGTTCGGCAAGGAACGCTCCTGCGAGATCGATCCGGAGCAGGCGGCAGTGAAGCCGGTAGCGCCGGGAGACATCACCACGTACGACGGCGTGTGCCCGGCCGGGGTGGCGCCGCTGGCCGATGAGGCGGATACGGAGAACATCTCGACGACGAACCTCACCGTTGCGGACAAGTGGGGCAACGTGGTGGAGTACACGCTCACGATCGAACAAACCGGTGGATCGGGCATTGTGGTTCCGGGCCGCGGGTTCCTGCTGAACAACGAGCTCACGGACTTCTCCACGGTGTACAACGAGTCCGATCCCAACCGGATCCAGCCGGGCAAGCGGCCGCGTTCGTCCATGTCGCCCACGATTGTTTTGAAGGACGGCGAGCCTGCTTTCGCCCTGGGTTCGCCGGGCGGCTCCACCATCATCACCACCGTCCTGCAGACCATCCTGAACCGGGTGGACCTGGGCATGAGCATCTCCGAGGCCCTCGCGGCTCCGCGTGCGGCCCAGCGGAACACGGCCAACGTCACGGCCGAGCCTGGCTTCATCGATGCGTACTCAGACGATCTGGCACCGTTCGGCCACAACCTGGTGCCGGCCGGCGACGCCTTCACGTCGGCTGCGGAGATCGGTGCGGCGACGGCCATTGAGTTCCTGCCGGACGGCAGCATGGTGGCCGCGGCAGAACCTTTCCGGCGCGGCGGCGGCTCGGCCATGGTGGTTCAAACGGCACCCTAGAAACAAACAGAACCAACAGGGGGTGCGGTGGACTCCACCGCACCCCCTGGCGCCGTCACGCACAGCACCCTTCTGGACATCCCGCCGTCGAACATCCGCGGCGGGACGGGAAATCGCAGCGCGCACTGTGCTGAAAGCCTGCCGTGCGTGACGGCGGGACCTGGCTTAGCCCAGCGTGGCGGTGTCGATCACAAAGCGGTACCGCACGTCCGAGGCGAGGACGCGCTCGTAGGCTTCGTTGATCTTGTCCGCACCGATGACCTCGATTTCGGCGCCCAGGCCGTGCTCGGCGCAGAAGTCCAGCATTTCCTGGGTCTCGCGCATGCCGCCGATCATGGAGCCGGCGAAGGAACGGCGTCCGCCGATCAGGGCGAAGGCGTTGACCGGCAGCGGTTCGGCCGGGGCACCAACGTTGACCAGGGCGCCGTCGACTGTCAGCAGCTGCAGGAAGGCGCTGATGTCGATCACGGCGCTGACGGTGTTGATGATGAGGTCGAAGCTGCCGGCCAGCTGCTCGAACGTGCCGGGATCGCTGGTGGCGAAGTAGTGCTCGGCGCCCAAGCGGAGGCCGTCTTCCTGCTTCTTCAGCGACTGTGAGAGCACGGTGACTTCGGCGCCCATGGCGGCGGCCTGCTTGACGGCCATGTGACCAAGACCGCCCAGGCCGATCACGGCCACCTTCTTGCCGGGGCCTGCACCCCAGCGGCGCAGCGGCGAGTAGGTGGTGATGCCCGCGCACAGCAGCGGGGCGGCGACGTCCAGGTCGATTCCTTCCGGAATCCGCGCCACAAAGTGCTCGTTGACGACGACGTGGGTGGAGTAGCCGCCCTGGGTGACGGTTCCGTCGCGGTCAACTGCGCCGTACGTTCCCACCATGCCCTTGAGGCAGTACTGTTCGTCGCCGTTGAGGCAGTTGGTGCATTCGCGGCAGGAGTTCACCATGCAGCCCACACCTACGCGGTCTCCCACGGAGTGGCTGGTGACGGCGGAGCCAACCTCGGTGACGATGCCGGCGATCTCGTGTCCGGGGGCCAGCGGGTAGGGCTGGGGTCCCCAGTCGCCGCGGACGGTGTGGATGTCGGAGTGGCAGATGCCGGCGAACTTGATGTCGATCAGGACATCGTGGGGTCCAACGTCGCGGCGCTCAATGGTGGTGGGAGCCAGCGGTTCGGTGGCGGAGTGTGCGGCGTACGCGTTTACAGTCAGCAAAGTATTCTCCTGGTGCTTGGGGTCCGGCAGAACCGGCAGAAACCAGTTCATCACGCGCGTGGGAAGCTGCGGGAGTTCCTGCTGTTCCTAGTACTGCCAGTACCCCCTTCAGCGCCTTCCGGTTCACGGCTGCAGGCATCCCGGGCCCCGGTGTTTACATCAAATGGGAAGCATGCTTATCTTAATGGGAGTTGATCTCAGATGCAGGCCAATTGGGGGTGACGGACAGGTGACCGCGCGATCCCTCCGTTCTGCCGCCAAGGCCCTGCGCCTTACACTTCTGGGCGGCTTCGGAGCATTGGGATGGCTGGCCCTCTCCGCCGGAATCGCAACAGCCGACGACGGCGGGCAGCAGGGACTGCTGGGTCCGGTCACCTCAGTGGTGGAGTCAGTCGCGGAGCCTGTGCGATCCACAGTTAGGGACGCTGCCGCACCCTTGGAAAGTGCCGTAACGACGGCCGCCCAGGCGCCCATAATCGCCTCGACCGTTCAGGCCGTGGACGCACCCGCTGTTGTCCAACCCGTGCTGGATGCCGTGGATCCGCTGGTTTCGCCGGTCCTGGATCCAGTCGTAGACCCCGTCGTTTCTCAAGTGGTGAACCCTGTCCTAGTGGCGGTCCTTCCGCCGCTTCAAGAGGTGACGGCGCCCGCGGAGCCGATAGTCGACGTCGTACTTCCCATCCTTGATCCGATCCTCCCCCAAGAGGACCCGGCCGCCGGTGTACCCGATCTCATTGGGGAGGGAGCGCTTGTTCCCGAGCCGGGTCCGGCCGACGTACTCGTGACAGTTCTGCCTGGTGAGGTACCGGCGGATTCGGCCGTAGCCACAACTGCTCCTGCCGGGCTGGAACCAGGCAGCGACCCCCCTGCCGCTGATACTCCTCCAGCGCGGACGGCAACCCTTGTGCCCTGGCGGGACGCTGCGTACTTCGATGCGCCGAACGCGGCTGCCGCAACCGCGGGATCGGAAGCGCCCGGCCCCTGGCCAGGACTCGAGCCGAACGTCCTGCCTTCCGCACCTTCGAGCACAGGTTCCGCTTCACCAGGCTCAGCTTCCGGCGGTGCCGGCGTTGCGGATACGCCGTCCGGCTTTATCTTCACGCCTTGCACGGAAACCTCTCCGGGTGCCGGATATTCGGCCGCACTGCCGGAGGGCCCCGCCTTCGAACCCGGCTCAACTCCTGATTGATGCGCCCCTTGCTGCCCTCCCGCGGCGGCATACGGCTCATCACGGCGCCTTCCTGGCGCCGGTCATCCAGTTCACATCAGGAGAATTACCATGCAAACGTGCATCAAACGGGGAATCAACGCATTCCTCCTAGCCGGCGGCATCCTTGTCCTCGGCGCCGGGGCGGCATCCGCCTCAGATTCCGGACTCATCGGCAACGTCATCGCCGACGTCGACGCCGCCGCACCCGTGAACGTCAGCGGCAACGCCATCTCTGTCATCGGCGACTCCACGTCCACCGGATCCGACTCAACCACCACCGGCACCACCGGCGGAACCACCCAAGGAACAGCTGACGGCGGACTCGTAGGCAACGTCATCGCCGACATCGACGCCGCCGCACCAGTCAACGTCAGCGGCAACGCCATCACCGTCATCGGCGACTCCACGTCCACCGGATCCGACTCAACCACCACCGGAACAACAGGAGGAACAACCACCGGCACCACGGAAGGAACAGCCGACGGCGGACTCGTAGGCAACGTCATCGCCGACATCGACGCCGCCGCACCAGTCAACGTCAGCGGCAACGCCATCACCGTCATCGGCGACTCCACGTCCACCGGATCCGACTCAACCACCACCGGCAGCACCGGCGGAACAACCACCGGCACCATGGAAGGAACAGCCGACGGCGGACTCGTAGGCAACGTCATCGCCGACGTCAACGCAGCCGCACCCGTGAACGTCAGCGGAAACGCCATCTCTGTCATTGGCGACTCCACGTCCACGGGTTCGGACTCGACAACCACCGGCACCACCAGCGGAACCACCACCGGCACCTCGGAAGGAACAGCTGACGGCGGACTCATCGGCAACGTCATCGCCGACGTCGACGCAGCCGCACCCGTGAACGTCAGCGGCAACGCCATCTCTGTCATCGGCGACTCCACGTCCACCGGGTCCGACTCCACAACTACCGGAACAACAGGAGGAACAACCACCGGAACCACCGAAGGAACAACTGACGGCGGACTCATCGGCAACGTCATCGCCGACGTCGACGCCGCCGCACCCGTGAACGTCAGCGGCAACGCGATCACCGTCATTGGCGACTCCACGTCCACCGGTTCCGACTCAACAACCACCGGAACAACAGGAGGGACAACCACCGGCACCACAGAAGGATCGACCGGTGACGGCGGATTGATTGGCGACGTTGCATTGGATCTCGACGTGACAGCCCCCATCAATGTTGGCTGCAACGCAATCTCGGTCATCGGGGACAGCTCGTCCGGCAACTGCGGATCAACCGTCCCGACCAACCCGACCAACCCGGTCGATCCGGTTGATCCCGTCGGTCCGGTGAACCCCGTTGACCCGACGGATCCCGTGAACCCGGTGAACCCCGGCGGAAACGTACCGGGCGGAAGCACGCCGGGAACGCAGGCTCCGGGTGTGACGGGATCAACGGTGGTCACGGCCAGCGGCGGCGTGAAGGCGATTGCAGCCTCAATCCCGGCGGGTGCGGCAGCCGGGGCGGCGACGTCCGGCACACTCGCCCAGAGCGGAACGGAGGCATCCTTTCTACTCCTGGTGGCCGGGCTGCTTCTTGGTAGCGGCATCGCCCTGGTGTCATTCAGGGGCCGTACCGAAAGTTAGTTGAACAAGGCGCTGGCCGGAGTCCCCGGACTCCGGCCAGCACAACAACGAAACGGGAAACAGAGATACAGAAAACCCGTGTCAGTTTGTCGTTGACGTGGGGCTGGAGGTCGGCGAATCGGACTCCGTCATGGTTGGCGACGGGGACTCCGAAGGTGACTCAGTACCCCCTGTACCGGACGTAGAAGTTGACGTGGGGCTGGAAGTGGCGGTGCCGCCGTCGTCAGCCTTCTCCAGGACCTCATTAATCAGGTCCTCCAGCTCTTTCTGGTCCTCGTCTCCCAGGTCCGCGCCACTCTTGGTGGCTACCACCAGCAGCCGGCCTTCAGCGCCGGAGACCTGCATGAGCATCTCGTGTTCGGCGCCGGTCCGGGTGCTGACTGTTCCGAAGGTTTCCTCGGCATCAGTGTCGGCCTGGACTTCCTCGGTGGTGACCTCGTAGCTCTGGCCCAGCACCTCCACCTTGAATGTGGAGCACTGGTCCAGTTTGCCGCTGAGCTCGTTCAGGAGTTCGACGGCGTCAGGGCCTTCACTGCCGGACTGCGCGGAGAGGGTGCGCGGCTGCTCGCTTTCGGAGATGGCCACTGCCACATCGCCGTTTTCCACGGTGTCCTGCAGGCCTGCGGAAGCAATATCCTTGCATTCCTCAGGGTCTACGGTGGCGGTGTTCATCAGGATGTTGGCGATGTTCTGGCCCTGGTCCACCTGGTCCTTGGAGTAGAGCTTGAGTTCGTTGCCGTCTCCGTCCTTCGTGCCGGAGATGAGGTCGCGGAGTTCATCCTCGCTGTAAACCTTGTCCTCTTCGGTTTCTGTGGTCGTGGCCGTCCCGGTGGGGCTTGCCGTCGATCCACCGCCGCCATCGCCGGTGCATCCGGCCAATGCCATGATGGTTACAGCTGCTACCCCGAGGGCTGGAAGTTTGCGCATGGGAAACACTCCTTACAAATAGGAAGCATACTTAGCATCTTCAGCTTAGAGGCTGTGGTGGCCAGGCGGAAATACCATCTGGATAACCGTTCGGTCACTGATTAATCCACTCGGCGTAGTATTGCGCGGGTGACCCTCCCCCATACCCACGGAACCAAGCCCGGACGGGACGCTGCCTTGGCCGTTCTCCTCGGGATTCTCGCCGCCCTGATGGGCCTGGCGCCATGGCTCGTCACGGGGGCGCAGCTTCCGCTCCAGAATTTGTGGGCCACCGAGGCCGCCCCGGAGACCATGCCACTATCCCTCCTGCCGCTGAGCCAGTACAAACTCACGGTGCTGGTGGGGCTGCTCACGGTTGGCGGGGCCGTGGCCGGTCTGGCGGTGCGCGTTTGGGCGCCAGTACGACGCCGGCTGGTCACCCGGTGCGCGGCGGCGGGGGTTTTGATCGTGCACTTCACCGCCGTGGTGCAGTCGTTCGCTGTGGTGGATGCCGGCCTGGTGCCGGGCACCCCGTCGCGCATCTACGTGGCGGGCCTCCTGGCAGGGGTTATTGCCTCGGTTCTGGCCGGGCTGGTTGCCCTGTTCCTGCTGGCTTCCCCTTCGCGGACCCGCCTTGCCCTTGGCGTCGGGTTTATGGCCGCACCGTTTGTGGGCTGGGGCGCCGACTGGTTCTACAGCATCGTGGGGGCGGCCCACGCAGGCCCAATATCTTCCCTGCTGTTCCGCTGGCTCCCCGCCGTACTGGTGGGGCTGGCTCTTGCCTGGTGTGGAGTCCGTCCGTGGCGCCGGCTCTGGGTGTGGGCCATGGACCTGCTGTTGCTCTGGGTAGTTCCCGCCTTGTTTATCTCGGTGAACTACGTCTTCGGCACGCGGGTCATGCTGGGCGATGCCGGCGAGATGCTCCTGATGGGCCGGGACATCCTGAAGGCAACACTGGGGCCCGACGGCGGCGCCGGACCCCTCTTGCTTCTGGCCCTGGTGATCGGGCTGGCAGGTGCGGGAGTGCAGCTGCTGGTGCGCCGCCGTCGGGCGTTACAGCCTGCCCCGTGACTGCCCGAGGTTCAGGTGACTACGCGAGCCGGTTGCGGACGATTTCGCTGACCGTCTTGCCGTCGAAGCGGCCTGCCACCTTGGCGGTGACCGGCTTCATCACGGCGCCGATGGAGCGCATGGAAAGCTCCTGGCCCTCCGCCTTCAGCGCGGCGATCTCGGCGTCGACGATTTCTTCCACTTCTTCCCTGGTCAGCGCCTTGGGCAGGTAGGCCTCAATGATCTCCGCTTCGGCAATTTCCGCTCCGGCGCGGTCCGGTTCGCCGGCCTCCGTGTAGATCCGTGCCGTGTCCCGGCGCTTGGCGGCCTCCTTCTGCAGCAACGAGGTGACCTGGGCGTCATCGAGCTCAATGGGCGTCTTGCCGGACTTCTCACGGGTGCTGATCTCGCCCAGAACGTTCCGGACGGTGGTCAGCGCTGTTTTGTTGCCGGCCTTCATGTGGGCGACGACGTCTTCTTTGAGGCGTTCTTTGAGGCTCATGATTGTTCGCTCCTTCGGTGGTCCTCCACCCATTCTGCAGGAGTTATGGCTGATCAAGGGCCGGTTCAGATATCAACAAGATTGCTAAGCATGCTTGCTTAAAGGCCACTCCTGTGGCTATGTAGGAAGTGCTGGCGGGCTTTTTGGCGTGCCGCAACAGAGATGTACACCCTGAAATGTGGAGGTCATCATGGAAGAATCAATCAGGTCCGGGCTGGCGACGGTCGCTGAGTTCGTTCCCAAACTCGCCCTGTTCCTCGTCATCCTTATTGTTGGCCTTCTCATTGCAAAGGCCATCTCCAAGGCCCTGGACAAGCTCCTCGAAAAAGTCGGCTTCGACCGCCTCGTGGAGCGCGGCGGGGTCAAGAAAGCCCTCTCCCGCTCCTCCATGGACGCGAGCGAGATCATCAGCAAGATCGTCTACTACGCACTGGTGCTGTTCGTACTGCAGTTCGCGTTTGGCGTCTTCGGACCAAACCCGGTGAGCGACCTGCTGGAAGGCATCATCGCGTTCCTGCCCAAGATCATCGTCGCGATCATCATCGTGATCATCAGTGCCGCCATCGCGGCCGGCGTGAAGTCCCTGATCCAGGGCTCGCTCGGCGGCCTTTCCTACGGGAAGACACTGGCCAATATTGCCAGCATCTTCATCCTCGGCATCGGCGTTATTGCAGCCCTCAACCAGGTTGATATTGCCACAACCGTCACCACGCCCATCCTGATCGCCGTACTCACAGCCATCGTTGGCGTGATCGTCGTTGGCGTGGGCGGCGGCCTCATCGCGCCAATGACCCGACGCTGGGAAACCTACCTGAACAAGGCAGAGGCCGAGGCGCCCCGGATCAAGGCAGAAGCCGAAAACTCACCTTCTGCCACGGACCAGCTGGCTGCCAAGGCCAGGGAAGCCACGGGCCGGACCGGCAGCGCGGGTACCACGGGTACCTCCACTACCGGCACTGACTACGGCACCACCGGCGGAGCACACACCACGCACGATCCCCGGATCTAACCACCACAAGCCCGCTCCTTGAGGGCGGGCTGGAATACAGCGTCAGGCCTCGCCGACCGGCAGCACCAACAGGTAGCCGGCCGGCAGGTCGCTGCTCCAGCGCCGCGGCTCACGCACCACAAACTGGGTTGCGAGTTCCTCGGGGCTAAGCAGGCTGTTGGGAGCGGGCGATGGACCCCATTGCCCGCTCCCATACGGATACAGCGGATCCAGCACGTTAATGCCGGTCACAGTGAATTCCGGAAACAGGGCGGGATCGCCCAGCGCTTCGAATCCACTCATCACCCACGCATGGCGGCCGCTCCACATCACCAGCCCCACCGGCCGGTCCGTCTCAGCAATGGCGCGGGCCGCGGTCTGCAGGGCGCCCTGATAGTCGGGGACGCTGACAACCTTGTAGGGACCCATGCCCACCTCGGTCAGCACCTGCGCCCAGCCCAGGGGGTTGGCTCCATTGAACGAATTCGACGACCGCGCCCGGGCCATCTCCCACAACTCACTTTGATGTGCACTGTCAGCCCACGTACCGCCGCCAGTGTCGTCAATGAGGTTGTGCGCCATCTGGATGCTCGCCGCAACACACCAGTCAAAGGTGTACTGCGGGACAAAATCACCCTCCTGGTAAAGGTTCAGGGCAAACGGCTCGGGGACGGGCGGCGGCGCCGGGGCGGGCGGCGGCTGTGTCGGCACTGACTGCGTCGGCACGGCTTCCGTCGGCACCGTGGCGGGGACCGGCGTCGGGCTTCCCTGCGTGAGGGTTGCGGGATCACCCGCGAGGGGCAGCACCGAAGCGCTCGACGTCGGCTGGCTGGCTGCCTCGTCCATGCCAACCGTGGGAGTGCATGCGGCAAGGAGGCTCGCCGAGGCGACGAGCCCGGCCACTATCCGGAGGCGGGCGCCGTTCATGATTGCTCCAGTTTATCGCCGACCGGCGGCGAAGAACCCGGGAATTTGGGCTGACTCGAAGGGCGTTGCGATGGCATGATGGGCGCATGAGCCGCGTTACCTGCGATCTGACCATGTCCATCGACGGCTTCGTTGCCGGCCCGAACCAAAGCCCGGAGGAACCCCTGGGCCGGGGCGGCGAGGACCTGCACCGGTGGATGTTCGAAGAGCCCGAGGCCCACACGGCCGCGATCGAGGGGATCCTTGAGGCGGGCGCCTACATCATGGGCCGGAACATGTTCGCCGGTCCAGGCGAATGGGCCGAAGACTGGCGCGGCTGGTGGGGCGAGGAGCCGCCGTACCACGCACCGGTTTTCGTCCTCACGCACCAGGCCCGCGAGCCGCTGGAGATGCAAGGCGGCACCACTTTCCACTTCGTCAATGACGGCATCGAATCCGCACTGTCCCGTGCCCGTGAAGCGGCCGGCACCAAGGACGTGGCGATCGCAGGCGGTGCCGAAACAGCCAACCAATTCCTCGCGGCAGGCCTGATTGATGAGTTGCGCCTCCACATTTCACCCATGGTCCTGGGCGGAGGCGCCCGGCTGCTGGACGGCGTCGGGAATCTCAAGCTTGAACCCACAGAGGTAGGCGGCACCAGCCTGGTCACCCACGTGCGGTACCGCGTAGGCCACTAGGCCGGAAACAAACCCAGCAGCAGCCCGCAGGTACGCCCGCGGGCTGCTGCTGGGTTTAACGACATGGGCCACCCCACACCTTCCCCTTGACTCGTGCGCCCTTCCTTCCCTACACTTTTCATAAAGCAGAATCTAAATTCCACAAAGCGGAATAATAGCGAGGCGCAAGAGGCCGAACGACGCTCAGGAAAATGGATCAAAGCCCTCCCCGGAAGGACCTACGATGACGTACACAGTGAACTGCTCCATCCTGCTGACGGAGCTGCCCCTGCTCGAGCGCCCCGCCGCCGCCAAGGCAGCCGGCTTCGACGCCGTCGAGTTCTGGTGGCCCTTCGAAACCTCCGTCCCCACGGACAAGGAGACTGCCGCATTTGAAACTGCAATCAAGGATGCCGGCGTCCAGCTCACCGGCCTGAACTTCAACGCCGGCAACATGCCCGGCGGCGACCGCGGGCTCATTTCATGGAAGGGCCGCTGCTCCGAATTCAAGGACAACATCGACGCCGTCGCAGGAATCGGCGAGCGCCTGGGATGCAAGGCCTTCAACGCCCTCTACGGCAATCGCCAGGACGAATTCACCCCCGAAGAACAGGACGAACTCGCGGTCAGGAACCTGGCTGCCGCGGCCGAAGGCGTCGCCCGGATCGGCGGCACCGTCCTCCTCGAACCTGTCAGCGGCGCCCCCAAGTACCCGCTCCTCAAAGCCCAGGACGCCCTGGACGTCATCACCCGGGTCAAGGAAGAGACCGGCGCCGGCAACATCAAGCTCCTCGCCGATTTCTACCACCTGGCCGTCAACGGAGACGACGTCGCCGCCGTGATCGAAAACCACGCCAAGGACTTCGGCCACATCCAGATCGCGGACAACCCCGGCCGCGGCGCACCCGGCACAGGCAACCTGCCGCTGGGCGAATGGATCGCCCGCAGCCGCGAACTCGGCTACGACGGCTACATCGGCCTCGAATACAAGGAACCGCAGGAATCGGCCTTCAGCTGGGCCATCCGCCAGCGCGTCAGCCAGTAAGCCCCACCCGCTCCCCCAACCCCCAACTGACTGGCAGTTAACGCACTCAAAACGCGTTTTCACGACGTTAACTGCGAGCTAGTTGGGAACCCCGCACAGACTTAGAGAAAAGAGAACCACCATGAGCAACGTTGCAGTGATCGGACTCGGAATCATGGGCCTGCCCATGGCCATCAATCTGGTCAAGGCCGGCCACACCGTCACCGGCTTCAACCGCAGCCAGGACAAGATCGACAAACTCGTCACCGAAGGCGGTAACGGCGCCACCAGCATCGCGGACGCCGTTAAAGAGGCCGACGTCGTCATCACCATGGTGCCGGACTCCCCCGACGTTGAAGGTGTAGTCAGCGGCCCCGACGGTGTGTTCGCCAACGCCAAGCAGGGCGCCCTCTGGATCGACGCCTCCAGCATCCGCCCGGACGTTGCCAAGCGGCTCTCCGACGACGCCCGCGAAGCCGGCATCCGCCCCCTCGACGCACCGGTCTCCGGCGGCGAACAAGGCGCCATCGACGCCGTCCTTTCCATCATGGTCGGCGGTGAAAAGGCAGACTTCGACGCCGCGCAGGACGTCCTGAACGCAGTAGGCAAAACCATCGTCCACGTAGGCCCCTCCGGCTCCGGCCAGACCGTCAAGGCAGCTAACCAGCTGATCGTCGCCGTCAACATCGAAGTCCTCGGCGAAGCAATCGCCTTCCTCGAGGCCTACGGCGTGGACACCGACGCCGCCCTGAAGGTCCTTGGCGGCGGCCTGGCCGGCTCCAAGGTCCTGGACCAGAAGGGCCAGAAGATGCTGGACCGCAACTTCGACCCCGGCTTCCGCCTCGCCCTCCACCACAAAGACCTCGGCATCGTCACCTCCGCCGCCCGCGAAGCCAACGTCGCAGTCCCCCTCGGCGCCGTCGTCGCACAACTCGTCGCCGCCACCGTCAACCAGGGCGACGGCGCACTGGACCACTCAGGACTCTTCAAGCAGGTCCTCCAACTCAGCGGCCGCGAGTAACCACCGGCGATAGAACCGGTGATTGAGCCTGTCGAAATCCAGGTCTCGACAAGCTCGACCACCGGACGACGGGCTCGCCCCATCAGCACCACCAAAAACTTTTTAGGAGAACATCATGACCAAGATGCGCACCGTTGACGCTGCCGTCGCCATTCTGGAAAAGGAAGGCGCCACGGAGGCGTTTGGCCTGCCCGGCGCCGCGATCAACCCCTTTTATTCCGCCATGCGCAAGCACGGCGGCATCCGTCACACACTGGCCCGCCACGTTGAAGGCGCCAGCCACATGGCCGATGGCTACAGCCGGGCACAGGATGGCAACATCGGCATCTGCATCGGCACGTCCGGCCCCGCCGGCACCGATATGATCACGGGCCTGTACGCGGCCTGGGCCGATTCCATTCCCATGCTCTGCATCACCGGCCAGGCACCCGTTGCCAAGCTGCACAAGGAAGACTTCCAGGCCGTGGACATCGAGTCCATCGCCAAGCCCGTCACCAAGATGGCCATGACCATCCTGGAACCCGGCCAGGTTCCCGGCGCCTTCCAGAAGGCGTTCCAGCTGATGCGTTCAGGCCGCCCCGGTCCGGTGCTGCTGGACCTGCCTTTCGATGTGCAGATGGCTGAGATCGAGTTCGACATCGACGCCTACGAACCCCTCGCCGTCGAAAAGCCGAAGGCTTCCCGCAAGCAGCTGGAAAAGGCCCTGGACCTGCTGACCGCAGCCAACAAGCCGCTGATCGTGGCCGGTGGCGGCATCATCAACGCCGGCGCCTCGGCGCAGCTGGTTGAACTGGCCGAGCTGCTCAACGTTCCGGTCATCCCCACCCTGATGGGCTGGGGCACCATTCCGGATGACCACCAGCTGATGGCCGGCATGGTGGGCCTGCAGACCAGCCACCGCTACGGCAACGAGACCATGCTGGCCTCGGACTTCGTGATCGGCATCGGCAACCGCTGGGCCAACCGCCACACCGGCGGCCTGGACACCTACACGGCCGGCCGCAAGTTCGTGCACATCGACATTGAGCCCACCCAGATCGGCCGCGTTTTCTCCCCGGACCTGGGCATCGCCTCGGACGCCGGCGCAGCCCTGGACGGCCTGATCGAGCTGGCCCGCGAGCGCAAGGCAGCCAAGAGCCTGCCGGACTACTCCGCATGGGTTGCCGAGTGCACGGCCCGCAAGGGTTCGCTGCAGCGCAAGACGCACTTCGAAAACGTGCCCATCAAGCCGCAGCGCGTGTACGAAGAGATGAACAAGGCGTTCGGCCAGGACACCACCTACGTCTCCACCATCGGCCTGTCCCAGATTGCCGGCGCGCAGCTGCTGCACGTTTTCGGCCCCCGCAAGTGGATCAACGCCGGCCAGGCAGGTCCCCTGGGCTGGACCGCACCGGCGGCTCTCGGCGTCGTACGTGGAAAGCCTGAGGAAACGGTGGTTGCCCTGTCCGGCGACTACGATTTCCAGTTCATGATCGAGGAACTGGCCGTGGGCGCGCAGTTCAACCTGCCGTACATCCACGTGGTGGTGAACAACTCCTACCTGGGCCTGATCCGCCAGTCGCAGCGCGGTTTCGAAATGGAACAGAATGTGTCCCTGGCGTTCGAAAACATCAACTCGACTGACCTGTCCTCCACAACGGCCGGTTACGGCGTGGACCACGTCAAGGTCACCGAGGGCCTGGGCTGCAAGGCCCTGCGCGTCGAAAACCCCGAGGACCTGCCGGCCGCCTTCGACAAGGCCAAGGCGCTCATGGGCGAATTCAAGGTTCCCGTGGTGGTTGAAGTGATCCTGGAAAAGGTCACCAACATCTCCATGGGCGTTGAAATCAGCGGCGTGAACGAGTTCGAGGACCTGGCCGAACGCGGCGAGGACGCCCCCACCGCGATCATCGCTCTGCTGGACTAACACCATGCGGATCGTCATAGCTCCGGACAAGTTCAAGGGATCCTTGTCCGCTCCGGACGTTGCCCGGCACCTCGAAACCGGGCTGCAGGCAGCAGCCGGGGGCTCCCTGGATATCACCATGATCCCCGTGGCCGACGGCGGCGAAGGCACCCTTGATGCCGCCGTCGGCTCGGGATTCACCCGCCGCAGCACCATGGTGGCGGGCCCCGACGGCCGCCCGGTCCACGCCGAGTTCGCCGTCCGCGGCCACGAAGCCGTGATCGAAATGGCGTCAGCTTCCGGGCTGGACCGGCTTCCGGCCACCTCTTTGGTCAACGGCAAACCGGGCTCGACGGCGGCACTGACCTCCACGAGCCTGGGCACCGGACAGCTGATCCGCTCAGCCCTGGACGCCGGCCGCCGGCACATCACCCTGGGCGTCGGCGGCAGCGCGAACACCGATGGCGGCGCCGGGCTCCTGCAGGGGCTGGGCGCCAGGTTCCTGGACGCCAACGGGGACGAACTCCCCCTGGGCGGGGCGGCCCTGGCGCGCCTTGACCGGATCGATTTCAGCGGACTGGATGTCCGCCTGGACGAGGCCCGCTTTGTGCTGGCCTCGGACGTAGATAATTCCCTTCTGGGGGCAGAGGGCGCCGCTGCGGTGTTTGGCCCCCAGAAGGGTGCCAACCCTGCGGACGTGGCGGTCCTCGACGCCGCGTTGTCCCGTTTTGTGGAGGTCCTCGCCACCGAGTTCGGCCCCGCAGGACCGGAGAACAGGGCCTACCGGGCCGCCAACGCTCCCGGCGCCGGGGCAGCCGGTGGAGTGGGCTTCGCCGCGATCGCCATCCTGGCCGCTACCCGCAGACCCGGGATCGACGTCGTTCTTGACTTCACCCGGCTGGCGGAACGGCTGGACGGCGCTGACCTGGTGATTACCGGGGAAGGCAGCCTGGACGAGCAAAGCCTGCTGGGCAAAACGCCGATGGGTGTGGCGCGGGCGGCAGCGGCTGCGGGGGTACCCGTCATCGCCGTGTGCGGCCGGACCACGCTCAGCCGCGGCCAGCTGGAGGAATCCGGTTTCCGGAGCGTGCACGCGCTCACGGACCTGGAGAGCAATATTGAAGTATGCATAGCCGAAGCAGGCAGGCTGCTTGAAGAATTAGGTCAACAGATCGGCGTGAACCTGGTTGCGGCCGAACCGAAGGAGTCCCTCAATGTCTGATGAAGTATTCGACCTGGTGATCCGCGGCCAGCGCGTCCTCACCACCGCCGGCATCGCCCCGCGTGAGGTGGGCGTCCGCAACGGCCGGATCGTGGCGCTGGAACCCCTGGGCAACGGCCTGGCCGGCGCCGAGATCGTGGAGCTCGCAGATGACGAGACCCTGATCCCCGGCCTGGTGGACACCCACGTCCATGTCAACGAACCCGGCCGCACCGAGTGGGAGGGCTTCGCGTCCGCCACCCGTGCCGCGGCCGCCGGCGGCGTCACCACCATCATCGACATGCCGCTGAACTCCATCCCGCCCACCACCACCGTGGACGGCCTCAAGCTGAAGCGCGAAGTGGCCGAGGACCAGGCGTTTGTGGACGTCGGGTTCTGGGGCGGCGCGGTGCCCGGCAACAAGGCGGATCTCCGCCCGCTCCATGACGAAGGCGTCTTCGGCTTCAAGTGCTTCCTCCTGCACTCCGGCGTGGACGAATTCCCGCACCTGGACGCGGACGAGATGGAAGAGGACATGCGCGAGCTGAAGTCCTTCGACTCACTCATGATTGTCCACGCCGAGGACTCCCACGCCATCGACCGCGCACCCCACCCGGGCGGCGACCAGTACTCCACGTTCCTCGCCTCCCGCCCCCGCGGCGCGGAAAACAAAGCCATCGCCGAGGTCATCGAACGTGCGCGCTGGACAGGTGCGCGAGCGCACATCCTCCACCTGTCGTCGTCGGACGCCCTGCCCATGATTGCCACGGCCAAGAACGACGGCGTGAACCTCACCGTGGAGACGTGCCCGCACTACCTCACGCTGATGGCGGAGGAAATCCCGGACGG
Organism: Pseudarthrobacter sp. J47; assembly: GCF_049810315.1. GTDB lineage: Bacteria > Actinomycetota > Actinomycetes > Actinomycetales > Micrococcaceae > Arthrobacter. The sequence continues at coordinate 137,147 of NZ_CP187358.1, read as the reverse complement.
CGCCACCGCTTACAAGTGCTGCCCGCCCATCCGCGAAGCCTCCAACCGCGAGCTGCTGTGGAAGGGACTCGAGGACGGCACCATCGACTGCATCGTCTCTGACCACTCCCCCTCCACCCTGGACCTGAAGGACCTGGAGAACGGTGACTTCGCCGTCGCCTGGGGCGGGGTTTCCTCGCTGCAGCTGGGCCTGTCGCTGATCTGGACCGAAGCCAGGCACCGCGGAATCCCGCTGGAACAGGTGGTGTCCTGGATGTCCGCCAAGCCGGCCGCACTGGCCCGCCTCACCAACAAGGGCCAGCTGGCACTGGGGTACGACGCCGACTTCGCCGTGTTCGCCGCGGACGACGCCTTTGTGGTGGACGTGTCCAAGCTCAAGCACAAGAACCCGATCACGCCTTACGACGGCAAGGCGCTCTCCGGCGTCGTCCGCCGCACCTACCTCCGCGGTGAAGTAGTGGACGGACAGACAGCCACCGGAAAGCTCCTGCGGCGCGGCGGAGTGTAAGGACGGAACCATGCAAGCAGCGTTTTCGTACCGCGACCAGGTGGGACAGACTCCTGCGCAGGCGCCATACCTTGCCGCCGTCCCGGAACCGGGACCGGCAGCAACGCCGGCTCCCAGGCTTGAAAGCCAACGGCTGGAACCCGCCAGCACCGTGGCCGTGGACCTGTCCCGGGACGAGGTCCTGCTGGACGGCAAACGGGTGCCACTGACCGACGTTGAGACCGCGATTGTGCGCTACCTCGTGCAGAACTGCTCGCGTATGGTGGAAAGGGAGGAACTGCGCGCGCACCTTGAGTCGCTGCATTTCCCCGGAACCACCGTCCGGTCCATCGATGTTTATGTGGGCCGGGTCCGCAAGAAGATCGGCAATGCCCGGCACGCGATCGCCACCGTTCGGGGCGTCGGCTACCAGTTCGTTCCCGGTCCCCGGGCAACAGTTCGGGGACCTGCGGAATACGCCATCTGAACCTGTGCTTGTACCTGGTGCCAGGAAACCGTGCCCGGCGCCAGAGCTTAGACCCATCAAGGAGCAATCATGACCCCGTCTTCAAACGCCGGACTCACCGGTTCGGCCGTGAGTTCGCGGCTTCAGCCCGGCACCACCGCCCCGGACTTCACCCTGCCTGACGCGTCCGGCAAGCCCGTTTCGTTGTCCTCCTTCCGCGGCAAGAACGTGATCGTGTACTTCTACCCGAAGGCCGCCACGCCCGGCTGCACCACCGAAGCCTGCGATTTCCGGGACAACCTGGCCTCCCTGCAGGGCAAGGGCTACGAGGTCCTGGGCATCTCCCCCGATGCCCCGGAAGCGCTGGCCTCGTTCACCGGCGATTTCGAGCTGAACTTTCCGCTGCTCGCTGACCAGGATCACGCCGTCGCGCTGGCCTACGGCGCCTGGGGCGAAAAGCTGATCAAGGGCGAGGTCCGGGAGGGCGTTGTGCGCTCCACCGTAGTCCTCGACGGCGACGGGAAGGTCACGCTGGCGCAGTACCAAGTCACTGCGGAGGGCCACGTGGCTGCGCTGCGCGAGGAACTGGGCCTCTAACCCCCTCCCCCAAGTAGGTCGCAGTTGTTGCCCTTATAGCCGTTCATAAGGGCAACAACTGCGACCTACTTTTGCGTTAACGGCGGGCGCGGCGGGCACCCAAGGAAAGGTTCGACGTCGGCGTCCCGTAGACTTGTACGTGGTGAGCCGGGAAGTCTGGTCGGCACAGTCCTTGTTGACCCAAAGAATCAGGAATTCCTTATGGCCAAGACCCCTCCTGCACGCCGTTCAACCGTTTTCGGCCGCGGCAGCTACTCAGAGGCCCTGCGCATTGGCGCAATCCTTCGCAAGGAAACCGTGGGCGGAGCCGTGCTGGTTGCCGCCGCCGTTATTGCCATCATCTGGGCAAACTCGCCCTGGGCTGAAAGCTATTTCGCCCTCCGGGACTTCAAGTTCGGCTACGAACCCTGGCACCTGAACCTCAGCCTGGGAACCTGGGCGGCGGACGGCCTGCTGGCCATCTTCTTCTTCCTGGTAGGCCTTGAGCTTAAGCGCGAATTCGTGGCCGGAGACCTCCGGCAGTTCAGCAAATCCGTGGTTCCCATTGCCGCAGCAGCCGGCGGCGTGGTGGTTCCGGCGCTCATCTTCACAGCCATCAACTTCTCCGATCCGGACGCCATCCGCGGCTGGGCTATCCCCACGGCAACCGACATCGCCTTTGCCGTAGCGGTCCTGGCGATCATCGGCTCCCACCTGCCCAGCGCCCTGCGGATCTTCCTGCTCACCCTGGCCGTAGTGGACGACCTCATTGCCATCCTCATCATCGCCGTCTTCTACACGGACCACATTGAGCCTGTCCCGCTGCTGCTGGCCCTGATCCCGCTCGGCATCTACTCGTTCCTGGCCCAGAAGTACCGCCGCTTCTTCGGCACCAAGCTGCTCGCCGCCTGGTTCATCCTTCTGCCCCTGGGCATCGCCACCTGGGCGCTGATCCACGCTTCCGGCATCCACGCAACGGTGGCTGGTGTGCTGCTTGGTTTCGCCATTCCGGTGCTGCGCTCCCAGGCATCGGGCGGCCCTGCGGCCGGCCCCGGCCTGGCCGAAGCCTTCGAGCACCGCTTCCGCCCCATCTCCACCGGTGTGGCAGTGCCGCTGTTCGCCTTCTTCTCCGCCGGCGTCGCGGTGGGTGGTTTTTCCGGCCTGGCATCGGCCCTGCTGGACCCGGTTGCCCTGGGCATCATCATCGCGCTGGTGGCCGGCAAGCCCATCGGCATCCTGGGAACCACGTGGCTGCTGACCAAACTTACCCGGGCACAGCTGGACAAGTCGTTGCGCTGGATCGACATCTTCGGTGTGTCGCTGCTCGCCGGAATCGGCTTTACCGTATCTCTGCTCGTGGCTGAACTCAGCTTCGGCCACGGGACGCTCCAGGACGATCACGCCAAGGTGGGCATCCTGGCGGCCTCCCTGGTTGCGGCTATCCTGGCCGCAATTGTGCTTACCGCGCGGAACCGGATCTACCGGCTGGCGGAAGCCGAAGAGCGCGTTGACGCCGACCAGGACGGTATCCCGGACGTGTACCAGCAGGAGTCCCGGAACCCCTGACCCCGTAGCGAAACCCAACTGGCTCGCAGCTAACGTCCCCAATTCGCGATTTCGCGACGTTAGCTGCGAGCCAGTTTTTTGTCGGCCCAATGGGTCGGGTCAACTACCAGAACCGTGCACAAGCACCGGGGTGACCGCCACCCGCTTCGAGTACCCCCGGGTGCGGCTAGAGGAGCCGGTCGAAAAGCTGGAGTTCCACGGCAGCCGACCGGGCCAGCAGGAAGCCCAGGATCCCGACGATCCAGGCAGTGGTTTCCGCAGCGTTGCGTTCCATCCAGCTGCTGATCCTGGCCAGGCCCCGCTCTATCCAGCCGCTCATCAGGGAACGGGCAAGGAGCAGCACCAGCGCCGGAAGGACCATGACAACGCAGTAACCCACCAGCACCAGCAGCCCTGATCCCCCAGTGAATTCCGAGGTGGACAGCAGGCCGATCGCCAGCAGATACGGCAGCATTGACGCCACTTCGACGCCGGCCGCAGTGACTCCCAGGGCCATCAGGGACCCGAGGCTGCCCTGCCCGTCGGTGGACCCGGCATCGCTGACCGCCCGCTCCCGCCACCGGGCAAGACGACCGGGTCCGCGCCGCTTGGCACGTCTGCCGCCCATAAAAAACGAGCCAATCAACAGGCCCGCCCCGACGATGAGCTGAGCCCAAAGGAACGGCGTGGTGGAAGCAAAAGCTGCGATTTCCGGCAGCCAGGCAGTTGCTATGGTCAACAGCACGGCGCCCAGCACCAGGTAGAAAAGAGCCACCGTCAGCAGGTAAATGAGGACACGGCTGTACCTGAGCCTGCCCGGCGCCAGCATCAACCAGACCGGGATAAGCAATGTCCCAAAACTCGTCGAGTCGATGAGCGCCAGCACTGCCAATGCCCCCAGCAGCACCAGGCCGGTCAAAGGTTCCGCCCCCATCAGATCCAGATTCACGAACCCACCCTGTCACATAGACCAGGCTCCGGCCTCGATCTTGAGGCGTATTCCGGGCAGCTTCGGGCACGTACCTCCCTGCCACCGCAGCATGATTACCCCATGCCTTCCAGCAGCGCCCCCGAATCCCCGTGCACCGCCGTCGTAAGACCGCACCAGAGTGGCCGAAGGGTGGCCGGGGGTGCGGGAGATTTTCAACCTCCCCGGCGGTGACGAATCCCAGGCTTGTTCGTGGTTCCTAAGCTTCTACGTTAGGAATCACGAACAAGCCTAGGAATGGTGGAGCGCCGCCCGGAAACCCGGGGCGAACCGCCAAACTAGGTGGCAGCAGGTGCCGTTATGGGCCCTCAAAGCGGCACCTAGTGCTACCTAGTTGGGCGGGGGGACCGCGTTCAGTTCCGCGCGGCTCGGCGGGTTGGCACCCGGCCGCGACACCGTGACGGCGGCGGCGCGGGCGGCATGCGAAATCAACTCAGCCAACGCTTCAGCAGGCAGGGCATGCAGGGCGTCCCGGTTCTGTGCCCCGTCCAGGCCACGGTCCACCACGCCGGAGAGCAGCGCGGCCATAAACGAATCGCCTGCGCCAACCGTGTCCGCCACTTCAACGGACGGAGCGTGAACCCGGGCCTCGCCGGCCGCGCAAACACCCCAGGGACCGGCGGCACCGCGGGTCACCACCACCAGGGCAGGCCCGGCGGATCCGCCCAGGGACAGCCAATGCCGTGCCGAATCCAGCGGGTCGACGCCGGGGTACAGCCACTGAAGGTCCTCGTCGGAGGCCTTAACGACGTCGGCCACCGCCACGAACTTCTCCGCCTGCGCCCGCGCATAATCGACGTCCGTGATGATGCTGGGGCGGCAGTTGGGGTCGAATCCGATGGTGGCGAAGGGCCTGGCATGCTCGACGGCGGCCAGCACCTCCGCGGCGCCTGGCTCCAGCATGGTGGCAATGGATCCGGTGTGGAGCAAAGTTGTTCCCTGCAGCAGGAACGGCAGCCTCTGCACCAGGCCGGGGAGTTCCCAGGTGAGGTCGAACGCGTAGGTGGCGGCGCCGTCGTCGTCCAGTACTGCGGTGGCCACGCTGGTGGGAAGTTCATCCGGCGCCAGGGGCATCATCACCGAACTGCTGCGCAGGTGGGCCACCACCGCGTCGCCATAGGCATCCCGGCCGTAGCGGCCCAGGAACTGCACCGGGTGGTCCAGCCGCGCCAGCCCCACCGCCACATTCAGCGGGCTGCCCCCGACGTGAGCTTCAATTCCCGAAGCGCTCTGGACGACGTCCACCAGGCCTTCGCCAATAACAGTCAGCATGGTCATACTCTGCCAGACAGCCCCGAAAAACCGCCGGGCTCACGCGCCACACTCCGGAAATCTATTGACACCGGAACACGATGACTGGGATATTTCGTAGGTGCGTCATACGCGCCTCGTTGTGTAATACGCAATAGAAATCGATAAATCTGCCGCCCGGCCGGTGGGCCAAGGAAAAGGAACTCAAACTCATGGTTCACAAAGTCACGGCGGTGATCGCCCGCGAAAAGAACGCTCCGGCATCCCTGGAGACCATCCTGGTTCCGGATCCGGGACCAGGCGAGGCCCTGGTGGACATCCTGACCTGCGGCGTTTGCCACACGGACCTGCACTACAAGCAAGGCGGCATCGGGGATGAGTTCCCGTACCTGCTGGGCCATGAGGCCACGGGTGTGGTCAGTGCGGTGGGTGAAGGCGTGACCAACGTAGTGCCGGGTGACCGGGTGATCCTGAACTGGCGTGCCGTGTGCGGCCAGTGCCGGGCATGTGCCAAGGGCCAGCCGCAGTACTGCTTCAACACCGCCAACGCCACGCAGAAGATGACGCTCGAGGACGGCACCGAGCTCTCCCCCGCCCTGGGAATCGGCGCTTTTGCCGAGAAAACCCTGGTTGCCGCCGGGCAGTGCACCAAGGTGGATCCCGACGTCGATCCCGCCGCCGTAGGGCTGCTCGGCTGCGGCGTTATGGCAGGCATTGGCGCGGCGATCAACACCGGTGAAGTCAGGCGCGGCGAATCCGTTGCCGTGATCGGCTGCGGCGGCGTGGGAATCGCGGCGATCGCAGGTGCCAGGCTGGCCGGCGCCACCACGATCATCGCCGTGGACATCGACGCCAACAAGGTGGAGATGGCCAAATCCCTGGGTGCCACACACGGCATCGATTCCTCCACCGAAGACCCTGTTGAGGCCATCCGGGCCCTCACCGGCGGCAACGGAGCGGACGTGGTGATTGACGCCGTCGGACGCCCCGAAACGTACAAGCAGTCCTTTTACGCCCGCGACCTCGCCGGCCGTGTGGTGCTGGTGGGCGTCCCTACCCCGGACATGAAGCTTGAGCTCCCGCTGCTGGATGTTTTTGGCCGGGGCGGTTCGCTGAAGTCCTCCTGGTACGGCGACTGCCTGCCCTCACGCGACTTCCCCATGCTGGTGCAGCATTACAAGCAGGGCAACCTGGACCTGGACGCCTTCGTCACCGAACGCATCACCATCGACCAGGTGGAGGAAGCGTTCGCCCGCATGCATGAGGGCAAGGTGCTGCGCTCGGTTGTGGAACTCCCGGCAGGGGCGGCACTCTGATGGCGGGCATCGAGAACCTGGTCACCTCAGGAACTTTTTCGCTCGACGGCGGCACCTGGGACGTGGACAACAACGTCTGGATCGTGGGGAACAGTGAGGAATGCGTGGTCATCGACTCCCCGCACGACGCCGCTGCGATCATCAACCAGGTGCGCGGACGCAAGGTCCTGGCGATCCTGCTGACGCACGCGCACAACGACCACATCGGCGCAGCCCGTGAGGTGGCCGCCGCCGTGGATGCGCCGATTTACCTGCACCCGGATGACCTCATGCTGTGGGAGCAGGTATATCCCGGAGACCGGCCGGAGCGGGAGCTTTCGGACGGCGACACCTTCCACGTGGCCGGCTCCACCTTGAAAGCCATCCACACGCCCGGCCACTCCCCCGGCTCCACGTGCTTCTACCTGGAAAGCGAAGGCACGGTGTTCACCGGGGACACGCTGTTCAACGGCGGCCCCGGTGCCACCGGCGGCCCCGGTGCCACCGGCCGCTCCTACAGCGACTACCCCACCATCCTCGCCTCCATCCGGGAGCGCCTCCTGGTGCTGCCCCCGGAGACAGTGGTCCGCACCGGCCACGGCGATGACACCACCATTGGGGCCGAGCAAAAAACCCTGGCTAAGGTTTAGCAGTAGCGCTTAAGAAAGTTGGAACAGTGAAGTTCGGTAAACAGCCCGCCCCCGTCGCGGATATCAACGAGGACGAGCTCTCCGTCCACAAGCCCAAGACCGAAGCAGCAGGGGTCAAGGCGGTGATGGTGGCCCTGGAGCGCGCCGTCGCGCAGGCCGGCGTGCCCCGCACCGCCCAGTCGCTGCTGCGGCTCAACCAGCGCGGCGGGTTCGACTGCCCCGGCTGCGCGTGGCCGGAATCGGACAAGAAGCGCAAGGCGGCCGAGTTCTGCGAGAACGGCGCCAAGGCCGTGGCCGAGGAAGCAACGCTGCGCACCGTGGGTGCCGAGTTCTGGGCGAAGCATTCCATTGCCGAGCTCTCCGAAAAGACCGAGTACTGGCTGGGCAACCAGGGCAGGCTCAGCGAACCTGTGGTGATCCACGAGGGCGAATCCCACTACCGGCCCATCTCCTGGGCCGCCGCGTTCGACCTGATCGGCGAGCGCATCAACGCTACAACGCCGGACCGCTGCGTCTTCTACACCTCCGGGCGCACCGCCAACGAGACAGCGTTTATGTACCAGCTGTTCGCCAGGGCCCTGGGAACCAACAACCTCCCGGACTGCTCCAACATGTGCCATGAGTCCTCCGGCTCGGCACTGAACCCGACCATCGGGATCGGCAAGGGCACCGTTTCCCTGGACGACATCCACGACGCCGAACTCATCTTCGTCGTCGGACAGAACCCGGGCACCAATCACCCGCGCATGCTTTCCGCCCTCAAGGAATGCAAGGACAAGGGCGGCAAGGTAGTGGCCGTAAATCCGCTCCCCGAGGCCGGCCTCTTCAACTTCAAGGACCCGCAGACCGTCTCCGGCGTGGTGGGTGGCGGCACGCCCCTGGCGGACGAGTACCTGCAGATCAAGGTGGGCGGTGACCTGGCACTGTTCCAGGCCCTGGGCCACCTCCTGCTGGCAGCCGAGGAACAAAACCCGGGTACCGTCGTCGACCATTCCTTCATTGCCGCACAGACCGACGGGTTCGATGCCTACGTTGAAGCCCGCAAGGAACTCGACTGGGCGGAAACCGAAAAGGCCACAGGACTGTCCCGTGAGCAGATCGAGAAGGTGGCCGGGATGCTGATTGCGTCCAAGGCCAGCATTTTCTGCTGGGCACTGGGCGTGACCCAGCAGCCGCACTCGGTGGACACCATCAAGGAAATGGTCAACGTCCTGCTGCTGCAGGGCAACTTCGGCAAGCCCGGCGCCGGCGCGTGCCCCGTCCGCGGCCACTCCAACGTCCAGGGCGACAGGACCATGGGCATCTGGGAAAAACCGAAGGAATGGCTCCTGGAGGCAGTGGACCGGGAGTTCGGGATCCAGTCCCCCAGGCACCACGGCTACGACGCCGTGGAAGCCATGGAAGCGTTCGAACGGGACGAGGTGGACGTGTTTGTGTCCATGGGCGGCAACTTCTCGCTCGCCTGCTCGGACACCGAAACCCTGGAAGCGGGCATGCAGCGCATCGGACTGACCGTGCACATCTCCACCAAGCCCAACCGCTCCCACATCGTCCACGGCCGCACATCCCTGATCCTGCCCACCCTCGGCCGGACCGACAAGGACACCAAGCACCCCAAGGGCGCCCAGTTCCTGTCCGTGGAGGACTCCATGTCCGTGGTGCACACCACCCAGGGCCGGCTGGAACCCGTCAGCGACCACCTGCTGGCCGAGCCCGTGATTGTGGCGCGGATGGCAGAGGCCACCTTCGGGCCGGACCACTCGGTCAACTGGAAGGCCATGGCCGAGGACTACGACGTCATCCGCGACCACATCGCCCGCGTCCTGCCCGGCTTCGAGGACTTCAACGCCCGTGTGCGGACCAAGAACGGCTTTGTGCTGCCCAACCCGCCCCGGGACACCCGCTCGTTCGCCACGGACATCGGACGCGGCCGCTTCACCGTCAGCCCGCTCGAGTACCTGACCCCGCCGGACGGCCACCTGGTCCTGCAGACCATCCGCAGCCACGACCAGTACAACACCACCTTCTACGGCCTCGACGACCGCTACAGGGGCATCTCCAACGGCCGCCGCGTGATCCTGGTACACCCTGAAGACCTGGCCGAACTGGGCTTCGCGGACCGGGACCTCGTGGACGTCGTCAGTACCTTCCGCGGCCAGGACCGGCAGGCGGACAAGTTCCGGCTGGTGGCCTACCCCACCGCCAAGGGCTGCGCCGCCGCGTACTTCCCCGAAGCCAACGCCCTGGTCCACAAAGACAACGTGGCCCGCGAATCCAACACGCCCGGCTTCAAGGCCATGTTCGTCCGGTTCCTCCCGCACACCGGGGAATTGGCTGCCGAGGTTGCCGGAGAGGAACTCGAGCCGGCCACGGCCGTGAGCTGACCGGCGGCCGGTGGCTACCCGCGCGCAGCCACCGGCGGCCGGCAGCTAACCGGCGCAAAGCCGCCCGCACTTTCCCCTTTTAACAACAAACGACGGCGACTCCCCGCATGTGCGGAGTGTCGCCGTCGTTTGTTGATAAGCGGTGATCGAGCCTGTCGAGATCCGGTTTCGACGGTTTCGACAGGCTCAACCACCGGGAGGCTTACCCGCGGATGCGTTCCATTCCGGGGTCGAACAGCGGCTCGGCCGTGACCGTCGCTGCGATGCGGTTGCCGAAGTACTCGATCTCCACGGCATCCCCGACGTCCAGGGCGGACGGCAGCCAGGCGTAGGCGATCGGCTTGCGGACTGAGAAGCCGTAGGCGGCACTGGTGACGTAGCCGGCAGGTACGCCGTCAACCAGGACCGGCTCCTTGCCCAGCACCACGGAGGTTCCGTCGTCGATGGTCAGGCAGCGCAGCACCTTGTCCACCGGCTCTTCCTTGCGGACGGCCAGTGCCTCGGCACCCACGAAGCCTTCCTTGCCCTTGGCCACGGAGAAGCCCAGGCCGGACTGGTAGGGATCGTGCTCGGTGTTCATGTCCGTGCCCCAGAGCCGGTAGCCCTTTTCCAGGCGCATGCTGTTGAACGCACCACGGCCGGCAGCGACGATGCCGAACTCCTGGCCGGCTTCGAACAGCAGGTCCCACAGCTTCAGGCCGTACTCGGCGGTGGTGTAGAGCTCCCAGCCGAGTTCACCCACGTAGGACAGCCGCCAGGCGCTTACGGGAATGCCGCCCACGGAGATTTCCTTGGTGCGGAAGTACTTCAGGCCATCGTTGCTGAGGTCATCGCTGCTGAGCTTGCCGATCACTTCGCGGGCCAGCGGACCCCACAGGCCGATGCAGCAGGTGCTGCCGGTGATGTCGCTGACGTGCGCCCACTGGGACGGATCTGCGGCCGACTGCTTGCGGGCTTCCACGCGCAGGTAGTCGTAGTCCACGTTGCTGTTGACGCCCAGCTGGAACTTCTCCTGCTCAAGGCGGGCAACTGTCACGTCACTGCGGATGCCGCCGTCGTGCTCCAGCAGGAGGCAGTAGGTGACGGCGCCGGGCTTCTTGGTGATGTTTCCGGTGCTGAGGCGGTGCAGCAGCGCTTCGGCGCCGGGGCCCACAACCTGCAGCCGCTTCAGCGGTGTCATGTCATAGAGTCCGACGGCGGTACGCGTCCGCCATGCCTCTGCCGCGGAGATGGGAGAGTGGAACATGTTGGCCCAGGACTCGCGCTCCGGCGCCTGCCATTCGGCGGGCATTTCCTCGAGCAGGCCGCGGTTGGCTTCAAACCAGTGCGGGCGCTCCCAGCCGGCGGACTCCAGGAAGAAGGCCCCCAGTTCCTTCTGGCGGACGTTGAAGGGGCTCACGCGCACATCCCGGGGGGATTCCCTGGGCTGCAGCGGGTGCAGGATGTCGTAGATTTCCACGAAGTTCTGCTGGGAGGTCTCGGAGACGTACGCATCCGAGGTCTGGACCTTTTCGAAACGGGTCAGTTCGGTGCCGTGCAGGTCGGTGCGTGAGCGGCCCTCGACGAGCACCTCGGCAACGGCCTTGGCCACACCGGCGGAGTGCGTCACCCACACGGCCTCGGCCACGAAGAAGCCGGTGAGGTCCGGGTGCTCGCCGATCAGCGGGCCGCCGTCCGGGGTGAAGGAGAAGATGCCGTTGAAGCCGTCCTCGATCTCGGTGTTGCGAAGAGCCGGGAGCAGGTCCTGGCTGTCTTCCCAGGCCGGCAGGAAGTCTTCAAGGGTGAAGTCCAGGCGGGAAGGCATCTGGTGGTCGGACATGTCCTCTGCGGCTACCTTGGGCAGCGCGGTCATGTCCACCGGCATGGGGCGGTGCGCGTAGCTGCCGATGCCAATGCGGTTGCCCCATTCGCGGTAGTACAGGTCCTTGTCCTGGTAGCGCAGGATCGGCTTGGTGGCGCCCTTGGGAAGTTCGTTGACGCCCTCGAGCTCGGCCAGCGGGGTGCTGACCACGTACTGGTGCGCCAGCGGCAGCAGCGGCACTTCCAGGCCCACCATCTTGCCCAGTTCACGTCCCCAGAACCCGGCGCAGGAGACCACGATGTCTGCCTCGATGAGTCCGTTGTCCGTTTCCACACCCGTAACCTTGCCGCCCTCCTGGGCGATTCCGGTGACGGTGGTGTTGCCCCGGTAGGCCACTCCGGCCTCGCTGGAGCGTTCGATCAGCAGCTGCACGGCGCGGGCAGCCAGGGCCAGACCGTCGGTCGGAATGAGCAGGCCACCCAGGACCTCGCGGCCGCCGGAAAGCTTTCCGGTGTTCAGCAGGGGGTAGTGCTTTTCGCACTCATCGGCGTCGATGATCCGGCTTTCGATGCCCCATGAGGTCATCACGCCCATCTTGCGGTGGAGGTCCGCCAGGCGTTCGGGTGTGGTGGCCAGTTCCAGGCCGCCCACCTGGTTGAAGCAGGCCTGGCCGTCCTTGGTCAGGGAAAGGAACTTGTTGACCGTGTAGGTGGCGAACTCGGCCATGGTCTTGGACCCGTTGTTCTGGAACACCAGGCCGGGGGCGTGCGAGGTGGAGCCGCCGGCAAGTTCCAGCGGACCCTGTTCGACGACGGTGATGTTGTTCCAGCCCCGGCTGGACAGTTCATCCGCAAGGTTGGTGCCTACGATGCCGGCGCCGATGATAACGACGCGTGGTGATGCGCTCATTGAAAATTTCTCCTGTTGGCCTGGCGGCCGTTCACTAGCGGAAGACGACGGTGCGGGTGTTGTTGAGAAGGACCCGGTGCTGGGAGTGCCAGCGGACGGCCCGGGACAGGGCCTGGGACTCGGCATCCCGGCCCACGGTGACCAGGGCATTCGGATCCAGGCTGTGGTCCACGCGGAACACCTCCTGCTCGATGATCGGCCCCTCGTCCAGGTCTGCAGTGACGTAGTGGGCGGTGGCGCCGATCAGCTTCACACCGCGGTCGTACGCCTGGTGGTACGGCTTGGCGCCCTTGAAGCCGGGCAGGAAGGAATGGTGGATGTTGATGGCCCGGCCGCGCAGTGAGCGGCAGAGGCCGTCGGAGAGGACCTGCATGTAGCGGGCCAGGACCACCAGGTCCGCCTGGTACTCCTCTACAAGTTCCAGCAGCCGGGCCTCGGCTTCAGGCTTGGTGGCCGCGGTGACGGGAACATGGATGAAGGGCAGGCCCGCGGCTTCCGCCATGGGACGCAGGTCTTCATGATTGGAAACCACGACGGCGATCTCCGCACCGAGGCTGCCGGCCCGCCACCTGAAGATGAGGTCGTTGAGGCAGTGGCCAAACTTGGACACCATCACCAGAAGCCGCTGGGGGCTGCTGTCGTGGATGCTGAACTCCATGCCGAATTCACCTGCAATGGCTTCGAATTCGGCGCTGAGGCCCTCGGCGGAGACTTCACTGCCTCCTTCTGCGGGGGCAGTGCCCGGGGTGAACGCGGTGCGGAGGTAGAGCTTGCCGCTCACGTGGTCATCAAACTGCTGGTGTTCAACGATGTCGAAGCCGCGGTCCGCCAGGAATCCGGTGATGGCCCGGACGATCCCCGGGCGCTCCGGGCAGGCGAGCGTGAGGACATACTGTGCGGCGTCGAGGCTCCGGGAGTTCCCGGTGGCGCCGGCTTCGGCTGTTGCGCCGCCGGTAGGGCGGCCTTCAAGGACAGTGGTCATTGGATCTCCTGTTTCTTTGCGTCGGCGGCAGGGCTGGCCTTCCCGTCATTGCAGTGTTCGTCGCATTGGTGTTTTGTTACAAGATCGAACTGGACTCCGCCGTGCTCTTCGACGCCGCTGCGGATGGCGCGTTCAACCACGGAGTCGGCCAGCCGCCGTCGGAGTGACAGCGGGTCCCGCCGCAGGTCCTTGACCAGGGCGAAACACAGCACCAGCATGACCAGCACAAAGGGCAGTGCCGCCACGATGGTGATGCGTTGCAGGCCGGAAAGTGCTTCGGATGGCTCGTCACCGCCGGCAAGCAGCATTACGGCCGCCACCGAGCCGGTGAGGACACCCCAGAAGACGACCAGGCCGCGGCGGGGTTCATTGGAGCCGTTGGAGCTGAGCGAGCCCATAACGAGGGCTGCGGAGTCGCCGCTGGTGATGAAGAAGATGGTGATCAGCAGCATGGCCAGCAGGATCACGGCTGCGACGGCCCATCCCGGGATTGGCAGGACTTTGATCAGTTCGAACAGGCTGCCGTTGAAGTCGACAGCAGGGGCGCCATCAACCATCTTCGCGACGCCGCCGTCCGGGTTACCGGTCTTGGCTGCTTCCTGCTGGAAGTGGATGGCGCTGCCGCCGAAGATGCCGAACCACATGATGCTGACCACGCTCGGGATCAGGATCACTCCGGTGACGAACTGGCGGATAGTGCGGCCGCGGCTGATCCGGGCGATGAACAAACCGACGAAGGGCGTCCAGGAGATCCACCAGGCCCAGTAGAAGATGGTCCAGCCGGACATCCAGGCGCGCAGTGCTTCGTCGCCCACGGCTTCGGTGCGCGAAGACATGGCAGCCAGGTCCCGGATGTAGTCGCCCACGGCCGAAGGGATGAGGTTGAGGATGAACAGCGTGGGGCCGGCCACGAACACGATGAGTGCCAGCACAACGGCCAGGACCATGTTGATGTTAGAGAGCCACTGGATGCCGCGGCTCACGCCGGACACTGCGGAGGCCACAAAGCAGAAGGTCAGGATAGCCACGATGAGCACCAGGACAGGAGTGCCGATCTCGCCGGCCCAGCCGTTGGAAGTCAGGCCGCTGCCGATCTGGAGGGCGCCCAGGCCAAGGGATGCGGCCGTTCCGAAGAGGGTAGCGAAGATGGCCAGGATGTTGATGAACTTGCCCACCGGACCCTCAACGGCGCGCAGTCCGAAAAGGGAAGTGAACGCGGCGGAGATGAGCTGGCGGCGGCCCAGCCGGTACGTGCCGTAGGCCATGGCGATACCCACCACTGCATACATCGCCCACGGGTGCAGGGTCCAGTGGAAGATCGAGGTTGCCATGGCCGTCTGGATTGCTTGCGGGGTCTGCCCGTCAACGGTTCCCGGCGGTGGCGAAATGAAGTGGTACAGCGGTTCGGCTACGCCGTAGAACATCAGGCCGATGCCGGTGCCGGCGGCGAACATCATGGAGATCCAGGAGATGGTCCGGAATTCCGGCTTCTCCCCGTCCTTGCCCAGCGGGATGTTGCCGAACTTGCCCAGCGCCAGCCACAGTACGAACACCACGAAGAGGGATGCGAGGACCATAAACAGCCAGCCGGTGTATTCCATGACCCAGCCCAGCGCCTGTGTTGAAACTTCGGCGAGGCTGTCCCTGCTGAGGAACCCCCAGGCCACGAAGGCGACGGCGAGGAAACCGGTGATGCCAAAAGTGGCTTTGTCGAGCGTGAGCTTGCGGTTCCGGCGGTGTGCCACGGCCTGCTCGGACTTGGTCAGGCGGAGTTCCTGCATGATCTGCTGGGTGTCCTCCGCGTCCTGCGATTCGTGGGAGAAGGAGGAGGTCTCCAATGCAGGATCGAGTGTGGGCTCCTCCGGCTCAACAGGAGGTTTCGCATCCGGGAGGATGTCGTTGTTCAAAGCCATGTCTGGTCCTTTGGTTCGGATTCATGGGGCTGGCGCTATGCCTGGCCATCCACAGTCAGGCGGGGCGGAAGTTGGGGGCTTCCTGGACTTGAGCAATCACTGGCAGCTTGCGCTGACCTGATTACTTTGTTCCGTAGAGTGCAACACGTCTCGTAATAAGAAACAGCGTGGCTCGGGTCACAGGTCCGTGTCAAGGATTTTCAGAAGACTCATCGTTTATTTCGCGGGTTTTTACCGCGCTTTAACAGCAGTGATGATTCGGGAGCGTTTGTTGCCTATCGCGGAAACTATTGCGTAACCCGCAATTCACGCGGCCGAAACACCCAGAAAAACCTAGCCGTCCCGTGACATGTCCGCGACAGGTGCGGCAGGAACGAACCCGGCCGCAAGGTACGTCGCCAGAGCGCCGTGGTTGCTTCCTTCGGCGGCCACCACGACGCTGGAGGATCCCATCTCCCGCAGCACGGCCGCTCCCGCGCGGGTGATCTCTACCCCATAACCGCGTCCACGGTGGTCCTGGTGCACGCCCATGGGCTCGATGAGCCCCGGACGCCCCGCTCCGGCAGACCATACAGTTGTCACGGCGGCCGCCTCGCCGTTCTGATCGAACGCGACGAGGTGGCGCGATGCCGGCGCGAAGGGCCCGGAGGTCATGGCCAGCCATCGGTTGATGAACGTCTGCCTCGCAGCATCATCGAGCGCAGTGCCACGGAACGCGGACCAGTGCACGCTGACCCAATCTCCGGCCCGGTCCTCGCCAATCGTCTCGATCCGGGCAGTGGCAGGCTGGACAGGTGCGGAGAGATCCAAGCTCAATGGAATCCACGGCTCGTCCTCGTGCCAGCCTTTTTGCCCCAACGCCCGCGTCAGGGCACCAGCGCCCCGCGCCTCCACAGTCGCCCTGCCAGGGGCGAACACGCCACCTTCAGGGTCTTCGACCGAGTCTGCGATCCACGCTGCAAGGCCGGTATCGTCCCGTCGGGCCGGATCGATCGCCAGACGAAGCAGCTGCGGGCCATCGAGAAGGCCGATGGCGGACGGCGTAGCACCGTCCGCCCAGATCCGCATGGATGATGCAGTCTCCTCGGGGCCGCGCAGCGAGTACCAACCAAGGTCACCAGGATGGAGGTGGACGGGGCCTCCGTCCACCTGCCATTGCGCAAGCGTCTCGCCGACCTCTACGAGCCGTGAGACGTCAGGCGTAATCACGTCGAGCACCACCGACCCTCCCCTCTTCGGTCGGATTCTACGGGCTCGCCCGGCCGCCTAGTTGTAGCTGAGGTAGCCGTTCGGGTCCAGGACATACTTCGTGGCGGCTCCGGCATCGAACTCCGCGTATCCCTGCGGGGCATCATCGAGCGAAATGGCCTTGGCGTTGACTGCCTTGGCAATGTGGATCCTGTCGTGCAGGATCGCCATCATCAGCTGCCGGTTGTACTTCATGACCGGGCACTGGCCGGTGGTGAAGGAGAGGGACTTGGCCCAGCCGGTGCCCAGGGACAGGGACAGGCTGCCCTTCTTGGCTGCCTCGTCTGCGGCGCCCGGATCCCCGGTGACGTAAAGGCCGGGGATGCCCAGGGATCCGCCGGCGGCGGTGATGTCCATCAGGGAATTGAGCACCGTAGCGGGCGCCTCCTGGGCGCCGTGTCCGTGCCCGCGGGCCTCGAAACCTACAGCGTCAATACCGGCGTCAACCTCACGGACGCCGAGGATCTGCTCGATCTGGTCAGCGGGGTCACCGTTGGCCACATTGACGGTTTCGCAGCCGAAGGACCGGGCCTGGGCCAGGCGGTCCTCATTGAGGTCCCCCACGATGACCACGGCGGCCCCCAGCAGCTGGGCACTGGCCGCAGCGGCAAGCCCCACCGGGCCGGCCCCGGCTACATAGACGGTAGACCCGACGCCGACTCCGGCCGTGACGGCCCCGTGGAAACCTGTGGGGAGGATGTCCGAGAGCATGGTCAGGTCCATGATCTTCTCCAGTGCCTGGTCCCGGTCCGGGAAACGCAGCAGGTTCCAGTCCGCGTAGGGAACCAGGACGTATTCCGCCTGCCCGCCTACCCAACCGCCCATGTCGACATATCCATAGGCGGACCCCGGACGGTCCGGGTTCACGTTCAGGCAGATCCCCGTCTTGCCCTCCTTACAGTTCCGGCAGCGTCCGCAGGAGATGTTGAAGGGGACAGAGACAATGTCTCCTACCTTGATGAATTCGACGTCGGGCCCGGTCTCGATGACTTCGCCGGTGATCTCGTGCCCCAGGACGAGGCCCGCCGGGGCAGTCGTGCGGCCGCGGACCATGTGCTGGTCCGAGCCGCAGATGTTGGTGCTCACGGTGCGAAGGATGACCCCGTGTGGGACCTTCCTTCCGACGTTGATGGGATTGACCCCGGGGCCTGCCTGCAGTTCAAACGTGGGGTAGGGGGTATCGATGATTTCAACGACGCCCGGTTCCTTGTATGCAACGGCTTTGTTACCTGACATGGATGGCTCCTCTGGTTGACGTTCGTACCCTCACGGCGATGCTGCCCGCATCAACTGTCCGCGAGGTGATTGTTGTGACTTAGGCGTCGATCACCATGTCGGTGCGCGCGGTGGAGCAGCACGGCAGGAACTTGCCTGCATCGATTTCCCGGGCCCGGATACCGCCCTGGTGGTTCATGTCGACCTCACCGGAAAGCTTGACGATCTTGCACGAACCGCACATGCCTTCCTTGCAGTTCGCACCGATCCTGACGCCGGCGCGCTGTGCCACCTCGAGGATGTGTTCGGTGGGATCGATCCGCACGTTGACGCCGGTGCGCATGAAAGACAGCGTGAGGCTTCCGGTCCCCACCGTGTCAAAGCTCGAGGCATCGGGGGTGGCGGCCTCCTGCCCAGCGCTGGCACCGCCGTCGTACTCTTCTGACTCGGTCGCCTCCGGGTCCACCGCTTCCAGCGGCAGCCCGGTGGCCTCAAGGGTTCCTTCAGCGTCGTAGCCGGGCTCGTAGAGTCCGAACGCCGCAGGCTGGCCTTCAAAGTAGTCCTCGGCCGAATCGGCGATTTCCTCTGCGATTTCCTCTGCGATGTCCGCGGCGTGCGCGAGCTCCGCCTGGTATTCAAGGAGCGTCTGGCGATCGCCGGAGAAGAATTCCATGTAAATGGACGTGTCGTCGACGCCGACCTTGTTAAGGAGTTCGGTAGCGGTGTTCAGGTACCCCTCGGGGCCACAGGCATAAACCTGGCGGCCGTTGGCATCAGGGGCCACCTCCTCAAGCATGGCCGCCGTCAACCGCCCGGTCAGTCCCTCCCAGCCCTCCGGCTTGTTGCGGTCACCGAGTGAGTAGAAGACCTTGAAACGCGAATCCACCGAGGCGATGTAGGCCAGTTCCCGGTGGAAGCCAAAACCTCCAGCTTCGGCACCGTGGTAAAGCACAGTGACATCAGCCGTCCCGGGCAAGGAGTGGATGGTCCGCACCATCGACATGATGGGAGTGATGCCCGCACCGGCCGCCAGCAGGAGGTACCGCGCCCGCCGATCGGCGTCGGGGAGGTGGAATGCCCCCACCGGTCCCAGCATCTCCAGGACGGTGCCCGGTTTGACGTTCTCATGCACCCACGGTGAAACCAGGCCCGTGGCGTCGCGCTTGACCGTGATGTTGAAAGTCCACGGCTGCGTTGGAGAACTGGACAGCGAGTAGCTGCGGTCCACCGGATCCTGGTCCTCGCCGTTTACGGGAAAGGCGACGTTGACGTACTGGCCCGCACGGAACGCCAGGGGCGCACCGTCACAGCGGCGGAAAACGAACGTCATCATGCCGCCCGCTTCGGGAACTGTCTCCACGCATTCAGCCATGAACTCCTGCGGATGCCATGGACCCAGCGCACGGGCGGCGCCCGCAGGTCCATCATTGCTGCCCATCACCCTGTTCCACGGCATCTCAAGACCGCGAATACGCTGGGGTTCCTGGATGGCCGTGTCAGTTTCGGTGAGGAGTTCAATCATGCCAAGTGCTCCTGCACACGCTGTACGTACCAGTTGATGAAGGCCTCCACCTGGTATTCGCTCTTCATGTACGGGCCGGGCTCGTACGCCGGGCTGCCGGCACCCGTCTGGCACAGCTCCACGAACGCCTTGTCCTGCAGGTTGGTCTGCTTCCAGGTGTAGGTGAGCTTCTCCAGGTCATAATCGACGCCTTCGACGGCGTCATCGGCCACCAGCCAGGTGGTGCGTACCAGTGACTGGTGTTCGTTGATGGGGAAAACGCCGAACGTGATGACGTGATCGCCCAGGAAGTGGAACCAGCTGTTGGGCTGAAGGTGCATCGAGCAGCGGCCAAGGCGGAAGTCCCGCAGGTCGCCGAGCAGCTTCTTGGAGAGCCTGCGGCCATCGGCGGAGAAGGATTCACCCTCTCCGTCGAGCGATTCCCGGGAAATGCGGATGCCGGCAATGCGGGTGTCAAGCTCCTCGACCACCTCGTAAGGAAGGCCGTAGCGGCGGCAACGCTCCTCGAGCGAGGCCTGCGCTTCCTTGTTCCGGTCCCATACTTCCTCAAGGTGCGTGGGGATCAGGCCCTCAGTCAGGCCCCACGTGGGGAAGAGGGAGCAGGCGAGTTCCGGGTGGCCATCGCAGTGGTAGCACTCACGGTTGTTCTCCATGACGAGCTTCCAGTTGCCCTCTTCGATGATGTTCTGCTGGTAAGCGATCTTGGTCTTCGACAGATCGTGGGGCGCGAGGTAGGGCTCGAAGATCTTTGAGGTTTCGTCGAAGTCGGTGGGCGGTTCGTCAGCGATGCAGACGAAGATCAGCCCTGCGACTTCGCGGCCGTGGGCGCGCTTGAGGGCGAAGCAGTTCTTGTCGAACTTCGCCTCACCCGGCGCGGAGGCGTGGATCAGGTTGCCCTCAGGCGAGTAAGTCCAGGAGTGGTAGCCGCAGACCAGGTTTCCGGTGGACCCGGTGGTTTCGGTCAGGACGCGGGCACCACGGTGACGGCAGACGTTGTGCAGGACGTTCACACCGCCGTCGTCATTACGCAGGACGATCAGGGAGTAGGGACCATAGTCGACGGTGACGTAGTCGCCCGGCTCCGGGAGTTCGGCCGTGCTTGCGGCATAGATCCAGTGCTGGCCAAAGATCGCTTCCATGTCGATCTTGAAGATCGTGGAATCGGTGTAGAAGGGAGCATCGAGGGAATATCCCTTGCGCCGGAACTCGAACAGCCCGGAAATTTCCGCGAGCTGCTCGGCGGGCAATGATGAGGCGATTTTTCCCCGTGAGTTGAGGGGCACGGCTGGAGCGGACATAAGTTTCCTCCCGGGGGCAGGGGTAAATGGGTGATGCGGGGCGACCACAGATGCCGTGAGTGCAAGCGGCGTGATCGAAGACCTTGTAATCAATGAGATTAGGGTCACTTCCGGTGCAACAAAAGCGCAAGATTTTGAGGATAACCCTGCATAATGGCTGCATGATCGATCCAAGGCTCATCACGCTTCGTGTGTTTGCCCGTTGCGGCACCATCGGGGCTACCGCGGAGCTCACCGGGTACTCCCCCTCAGCCGTCTCCGCGCAGCTACGGGAGCTTCAGCGCGTACTGGGAATGCAGCTGCTGACAAAGGACGGCAGGGGCGTCCGGCTGACGGCTACCGGCCGCTTTCTCGTGGCCGGATCGGACCCCCTCATCGCCGAATGGGAGGGCCTGCGCGCCGCAGCCATGGAAGCCGGGGACCAGGTACAGTCCCACTTTGGCCTCGGCGGGTTCTCCACTGCAGCAGCCCAGCTGCTTGCACCACTGGCCGCCACCCTGCGCTCAACACGCCCCCTGCTGGAGGTACAGGTCCTTGAAGCCAATCCGGCCCGCTGCTTCGATTTATTGGTTGCGGAGCGGATCGATCTCGCCGTCATAGTCGCCATGCAGTCCGACACATACGGGGAGGATGATCCGCGCTTCGAGCAGACACTCCTGCTCGACGATCCGCTGGACGTCATCATTCCCGGCGACCATCCGCTGGCATCACGCGAATCCGTGACGCTCGAGGAGCTGGCATCGGAACCCTGGATCACAGAGGCCGCCGGCTCCACCTACCATTCCCTCTTCACCGCGGCATTCACCGCAGTCGGCGTCACGCCGAGGATCGCCCATGAGGCAGTTGAATGGGAAACCCAGATCGCATTCGTGGGTGCGGGGCTGGGCGTGGGCCTCCTGCCGCGGCTGGCGCCCCTGCACGGAGCCGAGAACGTGGTGCGGCTACGTATTACCGGCAAGGGGAAACCCGCCCGGCGCATTGTTGCTGCGGTGCGCAGGGGCAGCATCGCCTCGCCACTGATCCAGGAGGCACTCGGCATCCTGCAGTTCAACGCCAACAGGATCCTCACCGCCCGGCTCGAAGAGGACCTCTAAGCCGGTGGTTGAGCCCGTCGAAACCGGATCTCGACAGGCTCGATCACCGGTTACAGGCTGGGCTACCGGTTACAGGATGGGCTACCGGCGCGTGTAGCCCATCCGGGTGCTGATCTCCAGGCCTGCCTCTTTAAGGCGGTCCAGGAGCCCCGGTTCGTTTTCCGGATCAAAGCGGAAGGCCGGCCCGGAGATGCTGACGGCGCCGATGACGGTGCCCAGGTGGTTGAAGACCGGCACGGACATCGAGTTGAGTCCGATCTCGAATTCTTCCTTGACTGCGCCGAAGCCCTGCCGGGCGACGTCCAGCAGTTGGGTTTCGAGCTTTTTCCGGTTGGTGATGGTCCGGGGCGTCCTGGCGGGCAGGCCTGTCTCCTTGAGGATCCGGTCGCGCTCGTCCGCGGGGAGGGCTGCCAGGAGGACTTTGCCGCTGGATGTGGCGTGCAGCGGCGTGAGGCCACCCACCCAGTCGTAGGTGGCGAGGGTGGAGGGGCCCATGGCCTGGTCCACGTTGACGGCATAGTTTGACCGCAGCACGGCCAGGTTCACCGTCTCCTTGTATTCGTCGGCCAGGGATTCCAGCACGGGCCGCGCTTCGCGCACCAGGCTCAGCCGGCCGGGAATGGAGCTGGCCAGCCGCAGGATGCCGAATCCCAGCTGGTATTTGCCGCGTTCGCTGTTCTGATGGACGATTTCGCGGGCCACCAGGGAGCCGAGGAGGCGGGAGACGGTGGACTTATGGATCCCCATTTCCTCGGCGATGTCGCTGACGCCGGCATGGCCGTCCCGGGCCAGGATCTCAAGGACCGCGAGGGCCCGGTCGACTGATTGGACGCCGCCATGCTGGCCTGATTCCGCATCGACGTCGGATTCACGGTCAAGGTTCGTAGCCATAATCCATACTCCCACGCGCAACGAGGCACCTGCGGAGCCCTCCGGTTACTTCACAGTTCCGATCCTAGGCCAGCGCTAGCTGACAGACTGGCGGATACCTGGCAGGCACATAAAAAAGGCAGGCTGTTCGACAGGCGCAAACGGGACTACGAGCCACTCGCCGCCATAAAATTCAACGTACGAATCCGATGGGCATTTTGCGTAGGCTTCTTCGCGTGTCATGACGATCTGTCTTTCTTGCTGGCCGTGAAGGTTTCACGGGGTGGACTGGGGCACTTGCTGTGGATAACCATCTTTCCGAAGTCAACGGGCAGCGATAATCCTGTTTTCTGATGGTCCTGACTACACTTTTGGGTGGTGGACCTGTTACGACGCACGCGATCGCACCCAGCGCGCGCCTACAGCAGCGAACCTAAATGTGGAAAGGTGTGGAGCATGGCTGCACTCATCGAGGATTATGCGTTGCTTTCGGATCTCCAAACCGGGCCGCTCATCTCCCGGGACGGCAGTGTGGACTGGCTCTGCTTCCCCCGCTTTGACTCACCATCCGTGTTTAGCCGGCTCATAGGCACCGACGAGCACGGCCGTTGGCTGTTGGCTCCCAGCGAACCAGGCGCTGTTGTCGTCGACCGGCACTACATCGACTCCACCTTCGTGCTCCAGACCACCTGGAAGACGGCCAGCGGAAGTGTCCTGGTTACCGATTTCATGCCGCTGGGAGATAGTGGTTCCTCGCTGGTCCGCCGTGTGACCGGGTTGGCGGGCAGCGTGGAGATGCAGCAGGAACTTCGGATCCGGCCTGGATATTCAACCGTATTGCCTTGGGTGAGCCGGGTCCGGGACGGCGGGCCGACCGCCGCACCGGTCCTGTTGGCCATGGCAGGTCCTGATGCCCTCGCACTGCGGGGACCCTACCTTCCGCAGGCCCACGCGCACGGGCACGAGGGAGCATTCCTTGTGTCCGAGGGCGAGACGATCGACTTCGAACTGACGTGGTTCCCCTCGCACCGCCCCCTTCCACCGGCAACCGACATTGATGCCGCCCTTGAAGAAGCTGTCGAATATTGGACCCGCTGGGGAAGCCATTGCCGGCAGGACGGCACTTACGGGGAGGCGGTAAAGCGTTCTTTGTTAGTGCTGCGTGCCCTGACGCACCTTGAAACAGGGGGCATTGTCGCAGCGCCCACCACTTCCCTCCCCGAGGATTTCGGCGGACCGCGGAACTGGGACTACCGGTACTGCTGGTTGCGGGACGCAGCCCTGACACTGGAGTCGATGCTGACCCACGGCTACGAAACGGAGGCACTTCAGTGGCGCAACTGGCTCCTTCGGGCACTGGCCGGCGACCCCGAGCAAATGCAGATCATGTACGGAGTCGGCGGCGAGCGCGAACTCCCTGAACGCGAGCTCAGCCACCTCCCCGGTTACGCGGACTCCACGCCTGTCCGCATTGGAAATGCCGCCGTTTCCCAGTTCCAGGCGGATGTTGTCGGCGAAGTGATGGTGGCACTGGAAAGACTTCGTATGGCTGGTGGCAAAGAAGACCATTTTTCATGGGCCCTTCAGCGGGCACTCCTGGGATTCGTCGAAAAGCACTTCGATGACAAGGACTTTGGCCTGTGGGAGATGCGCGGCGAGGCCCAATACTTCACCCACTCCCGGGTAATGATGTGGGCCGCCTTCAACAGCGGGATCCGCGCGGTAAGGATCCACGGATTACCTGGAGATGCCGCGAAGTGGGAGAAACTCCGTGACCGGTTGCGTGAAGAGATCATGCGCGAGGGGTTCGACCGGAAGATTGGCTCCTTCACGCAGACCTATGGCGGAAGTCAAACCGATGCTGCGCTCCTCGTGATGCCGCAGGTGGGATTCCTGCCCTATAACGACGAGCACATGCTCGGAACAGTCGCACGGCTGGAAGAAGAACTCCTGACCGACGACGGCCTGTTGCTGCGGTACCGGACTGAGAGCGGTGTCGACGGACTGGAACCGGGTGAACATCCGTTCCTGGCCTGCTCTTTCTGGCTCGTCGAGCAGTATGCGCGGACGGGCCGGCAGGTCGAGGCAAAGACTCTTATGGACAAACTCGTGGGGCTTGCCAACGAGCTTGGCCTGCTGAGCGAAGAGTACGCATCGGACGAACGGCGGATGGCGGGCAACTATCCGCAGGCATTCTCACACTTGACCCTGGTCCGGGCGGCCGATGCCATGCACGGGGTGGACCGCCTCAGCCTCGCTGTCGACTCGCTGCAGCCCGACGACGCGTCATCGGAGTAGCCGGTCCCGGAGTAGGCGCCGGTTCCCGAACCGGCGGCATTCTTTACGCCGGACCTATCCCAAAGGGTTGTTAGAACCATCCCGAATTAGCGTTTCCCCTCCCCTGGAATAACTGGACGATGGATATCAGGCCCACCGTTGGAGGAGGAGAATTGAAATGACTGGCATGACGCACCCCGCCCCGAAACTAACCGGGGAAGCCAACGTCAGCAACATCTCCTTTGTCCTGAGGAAGATTGCCGAGACCCCCGCCGGCATCTGCGAAGAGCAGCTGGCAACCATCTCCAGGTTGCTGCGGCCGGGCAGCCGGATGTGCGCACCCGGTACGGGCAGCAGCCGTAAGGATCTGATTGGGCCACAGCAGCATGGCAGCACGGGCTAAGCGAGCCCCCGTCAAATTCCTGAAGTATCAGGAAGCTGAAACTCAAACAGACCTTACCCCTTGGAAAGGCAGCGCCGATGCTACAACCCTCAGATTCCCACCTTGATACCTGGATGCGCCGGGAGGCCCTTGCCGAGGCCATGATTCCCGTGATCGGCAGGCTGTACCGCGAAAACAACGTGGTCACCAGCATCCATGGCCGGAGCCTGGTGAATAACTCCACGATGAACATCCTCAAGGCGCACCGTTTCGCGCGCCGGATGAGCAAGGACGAGTTGCTGCTGGAGGAAACCGCTCCGCTGCTCGATACCCTCGCCGGGCTGGACCTGGGGGCTGCTGCGATCGACATCGCCCGGTTGAACCAGAAGTTCAAGGCCGAAGGTAACGGCGCCAGCCTCGAGGAATTCCTCAGGGCCGA
The DNA here is from genome assembly GCF_049810315.1 of Pseudarthrobacter sp. J47. Classification (GTDB taxonomy): domain Bacteria; phylum Actinomycetota; class Actinomycetes; order Actinomycetales; family Micrococcaceae; genus Arthrobacter. Next base: position 111,555 of record NZ_CP187358.1, on the reverse strand, counting down.
GCTTGCCGAGGTTGTTGGCAAACGCGGGGCAGATGACCGCACCAGCACCGACGTCGTGCTGTACGGTTTTGGCCGCATTGGCCGGCTGCTGGCCCGTCTCCTGATTGAAAAGGCAGGCGGTGGCCACGGCCTGCGGCTGCGCGCCATTGTGGTCCGCCGCGGCTCCGACAAGGACCTCTCCAAGCGCGCCAGCCTCCTGCGCCGCGACTCCGTGCATGGTTCCTTCGAAGGCACCATCCGCATTGACGAGGAAGCCAACACCATCACCGCCAATGGCGTCCAGGTCCAGGTCATCTACTCGGACAACCCCGCCACCATTGACTACACCGCCTACGGCATCAAGGACGCCCTGGTGGTGGACAACACCGGCCGCTGGCGCGACGCTGAAGGCCTCTCCCAGCACCTGCAGAGCAAGGGCGTGGCCCGGGTCCTGCTGACCGCACCGGGCAAGGGCGCCCTGAAGAACATCGTGCACGGCATCAACCACGGCAGCATCGAGGACACCGACCGGATTGTGTCCGCGGCTTCCTGCACCACCAACGCCATCACCCCGGTGCTCAAGGCGATCAACGACAAGTTCGGCGTGATCCACGGGCATGTGGAAACGGTGCACTCGTTCACCAACGACCAGAACCTGATCGACAACTTCCACAAGGGTGACCGCCGCGGACGTTCGGCCGCGCTGAACATGGTCATCACCGAGACCGGTGCCGCCACGGCCGTGGCCAAGGCCCTTCCGGAACTGCAGGGCAAGCTCACCGGCAGCTCCATCCGCGTCCCCACGCCGGACGTTTCGCTGGCCATCCTGAACCTCAGCCTGGAAAACGGCACCACCAAGGAGGAGGTCAACGACTTCCTGCGCCAGATGTCCCTGCACTCGGACCTGCGCAAGCAGATCGACTACATCGACTCCCCCGAAGTGGTCTCCACCGACTTCGTAGGATCCAGCCGTACCGGCATCGTCGATGGCCTGGCCACCATCTCCAACGATAAGAACCTGGTCCTCTACGTCTGGTACGACAACGAGTTCGGCTACAGCTGCCAGGTTGTCCGCGTCATGGAAGAAATGTCCGGCATGAAGCGGCCATCCTTCCCGGCCACCAATGTGGTTGAGGAAGCCATGTCCGTGCTGGCCGCCGCCGTGGGTTAACTCCAACTGCTCCCGGCCGGACGGCCACACCTACAACCCAGCAGGGACGAAACCCGCAGACAAGAGCCTGCCCTAGACCCTCAGCAAGGATTTGAGCCAACATGAAAATCGGACTCCTCACCAGCGGTGGCGACTGCCCCGGATTGAACGCGGTCCTTCGCGGGGCGGTACTAAAGGGCATCGCCACCCACGGCCATGAGTTCGTGGGCTTCCTGGATGGCTGGCGCGGAGTGGTGGAGGGCGACATCATCGATATCCCCCGGACCCTGGTCCGGGGCATCGCCAAGCAGGGCGGCACCATTCTTGGAACCTCACGCACCAACCCCTTCGAAAACGGTGGTGGTCCCGAGGTCATCAAGGCGCACATGGAACGCCTGGGCATCGACGCGATCATCGCCATTGGCGGTGAGGGGACACTGGCCGCCGCCAAGCGCCTGACCGACGCCGGGTTGAAGATCGTGGGTGTCCCGAAAACCGTGGACAACGACCTCGACGCCACCGATTACACCTTCGGCTTCGACACCGCCGTCCAGATCGCTACGGAGGCAATCGACCGGCTGCGCACTACCGGTGAATCACACCACCGGTGTGTTATCGCCGAGGTGATGGGCCGCCACGTGGGCTGGATTGCGCTGCACGCAGGGATGGCTGCCGGTGCCCACGCCATCCTCATTCCGGAGCAGAAGGTCAGCATCGACCAGATCACCCAGTGGGTGAAGGAAGCCCACGCCCGCGGCCGCGCGCCCCTGGTGGTGGTGGCCGAAGGGTTTGTTCCGGAGCACATGGACTCCCCGCACTCTGAGCGGGGATTGGACACCTTTGGCCGGGCCCGGCTGGGCGGGATTGCAGACCAGCTGGCTCCCGAGCTGGAGGCCCGCACCGGCATCGAGACCCGGGCCACCATCCTTGGCCACATCCAGCGCGGCGGTGTTCCGTCAGCCTTCGACCGTGTCCTGGCCACCCGGCTGGGCATGGCGGCGATCGATTCCGTGGAGGAAGGCTACTGGGGCACCATGGTGGCGCTGAAGGGGACGGACATCGAACGCGTGGGCTTCCAGGAGGCCTTGGGCCAGCTGAAGGTTGTTCCACAGAAGCGCTACGAGGAGGCTGCGGTCCTGTTCGGCTGAGACCCCTGGCCAACGCGGCCAGGATCGAGCGTCCCTCAAAATAAAAAGATCAAGCGCCTCAAGGTATTTGAGGCGCTTGATCTTTTATCCAGGTGTTGTGAAGACGATCTTCGGGGCCACGTCCGGTGTTGTGTCCGGGTAGGTTGCCCACCAGGCGGCACAGGCGGCGCGCCAGCTGTTGAGGTCCTCTTCACGGCCGCTGATGTTCACCGTCAGTCCCGATACCCGGGCCACCGCGTCGCCGCAGGAGTAGAGCCCGCCGTCGGCCGTGACCGCGGGGTACACCTCGTAGAGTTCGCCCAGGGAACGGATCAGGTAGTTCGGACGCTCGTCCACGCGCGCAGCCAGGGCCGTCTGCACCGAGTCCACGCCCGTAAGGACGAGGACCGTGTCCATGCCTGCCCGGTTTCCACCCAGGATGTCGGTGTCCAATCGATCGCCCACAACCAGGGCGCGATTGACGGAAGAGTGGCGAGCCGCAGTCTCGAAGAGGGCTGCCTCCGGTTTTCCTGCCACCAGTGGTGATTTGCCGGTGGCAGCGGCAACCGCGGCCACCAGTGATCCGTTGCCCGGAGCAAAGCCGCGCTCCTGCGGCAGGGTCATGTCCAGATTCGTCGCCACCCACGTGGCGCCCGCCGTGATCGCAAAGGCTGCCTCGGCCAGATCCTTCCAGCCAAGAGCGGGGGAAAATCCCTGAATGACAGCATCCGGCCGCTGCTCAGACGGGGAGACCACGACGAGTCCTTGCGACCTGACGGATTCTGCGAGGACCTCACTGCCCACCACGAGGACTGTCGAGCCTGGGGCGACCTCGCCAGCCAGCAGCTCTGCACCGGCCAGGGCGGATCCGAAGACCTGTTCAGCGGTGGCAGGTGCTCCCAGTTCCCGGAGATGGGTGGCAACCTCCTCCGATGAACGCGACGCGTTGTTCGTCACGTAGGCCAGGCTCTTACTCTCTCCGGCGAGTCGGTATAGTGCGTCGACGGCGCCTTCGATCGCCCGCGGTCCGGTATAGACCACCCCGTCGAGGTCCGCGAGCACTCCGTCAAAACCGTCAATGAGCCGCAGGCCGGACATTCCTAGAAGGTCTTTCCGGCGGAGCCGAGCTGCTTGGTGGCTTCGACTACGCGTGCGGCCAGTCCGGCTTCGGCTGCTGCGCCCCAGACGCGGGGATCGTAGGTCTTCTTGTTGCCGACCTCGCCGTCAACCTTCAGGACGCCGTCGTAGTTCTTGAACATGTGGTCCGCCACGGGACGCGTGTAGGCGTACTGGGTGTCGGTGTCGATGTTCATCTTGATGGTGCCGTAGGAAACGGCGTCAGCGATTTCCTGGTCCGAGGAGCCGGAACCGCCGTGGAAGACGAGGTCAAACGGGCTGTCCTTGCCGATCTTCGCGCCCACCTGGGCCTGGATGTCCTTGAGGATCTCCGGGCGCAGCTTCACGCCACCGGGCTTGTACACGCCGTGCACGTTGCCGAAGGTCAGCGCGGTGATGTAGCGGCCGTTCTCGCCGGCGCCCAGGGCGTCAACGGTGGCCAGGGCGTCCTCAACGGTGGTGTAGAGCTTGTCGTTGATTTCGTTCTCCACGCCGTCTTCCTCGCCACCAACGGTGCCGATTTCAACTTCGAGGATGATCTTCGCCGCAGCAGTACGGGCCAGCAGCTCGCGGGCGATCCGGAGGTTTTCCTGCAGGGTCTCGGCGGAACCGTCCCACATGTGCGAGTTGAACAGCGGGTTCCGGCCGGCCTTGACCTCGGCCTCGGAAGCAGCCAGCAGCGGCAGGACGAAGCCGTCCAGCTTGTCCTTGGGGCAGTGGTCCGTGTGCAGCGCGATGTTGACGCCGTAGTTCTTGGCCACCTCGCGGGCGAAGGCAGCGAAGCCCAGCGAACCGGCAACCATGTCCTTCGTGGAAGCGCCGGACCAGTACGCGGCACCGCCGGTGGAGACCTGGATGATGCCGTCAGACCCGGCCTCAGCGAAACCGCGCAGGGTGGCGTTCAGTGTCTGGGAGGACGTCACGTTCACGGCCGGGTATGCGAAGCCGCCCGCCTTCGCACGATCGATCATTTCGGAGTAAATCTCTGGGGTTGCAATGGGCATGCTGACTTCCTTTGGTGAAATGCCGGGTCCCGGGGACCCGCTCGGGTATCCGGGAACTGCCCGGGAACAGGGATTGCGTGTGTGCCGGCGTATCTGCGGCACACACGCAATCGGGCGGGGGCTTGCCCCAATGGGCCAGCCTGGCCCCGGCAACGGCCGCGGGATTACTCCATAACCTGGCCGGTGATTTCGTAGGTGCTGATTTTGCCGATGCGCCGTTCGTGGCGTTCGGCGTGGGTGAACGGTTCGGCGAGAAAAGCCTTAATCAGTTCCGTGGCTTCCTCGACTGTGTGCTGGCGCCCGCCGACGGCAACGACGTTGGCGTTGTTGTGCTGGCGGGCCAGTTTGGCGGTATCCAGGTTCCAGGCGAGGGCTGCCCGGACGCCTTTGACCTTGTTCGCGGCGATTTGTTCGCCGTTGCCCGAGCCGCCGAGCACAATACCAAGGGCATCCACGCCAGCGGACTGATCAGCGACGACGGCGGTGGCAGCCTTGATGCAGAAGGACGGGTAATCGTCTTCCGCATCATAGGCCTTCGGACCGTGGTCGATCATTTCGTAGCCGCTGGCGGAAAGTGCCGTGATGAGGTGGGAGCTGAGCTCCATACCGGCGTGGTCAGTTGCGATGTGAACGCGCATGGGTTCTCCTTCAGGCTTCCCGGGACGTAGTGCTGGCGGCGCGGGCGAACGCGAGCTGCCCGTTCTTCCGCAGGGACTCGACGGCGTCGGCCGGGGAGGGCTGGCCGTAGACGGCCGATCCGGCGACGAAGACGTTCGCCCCGGCTTCGGCAGCGCGGACAATGGTTTCTTCCGTGATGCCGCCGTCCACCTGGATGGCAACGTTCACCCCGGAACCTTCGACGGCGGCGCGGGCACGGCGGATCTTGGGCAGCATGACATCCAGGAACGCCTGGCCGCCAAAGCCCGGCTCCACCGTCATGATCAACAGCATGTCCAGCTCGGAGAGCATGTCCAGGTAGGGTTCCACCGGTGTGGCCGGACGCAGCGCCATGCCTGCCTTGGAACCGCGGGCCCGCAGTTCGCGGGCGAGCTTGATGGGAGCGTCGGACGCCTCGACATGGAAGGTGACCGAGTCCAGCCCGGCATCGGCGAACATCGGCGCCCACCGGTCGGCGTTGGCGATCATCAGGTGCGCATCCAGCGGGACGGGGCTGACCTTTTGCAGCCGTTCCACCACCGGAAGGCCGATGGTCAGGTTGGGCACGAAGTGGTTGTCCATAACATCCACGTGGACAGCATCTGCGTTGCTGATGCGGGCCAGTTCGGCTTCAAGGTTGACGAAGTCGGCCGAGAGGATGCTGGGATTGATACAACAGTTCAGGGGTGCGGACACGGTGTCTGCCTTTCGGTAGCGGTCAGAGCCTGCGGCTCCGGACTCTCGGCCAAGGTTGGGGGCCTGACGGCGCCCGGGCCGGGGCGGCAATAGTGATTCAGGCGGCAGTGCGTGGAGACCCGGAAGGGTCTCCACGCACCGGGACGGCGGAATAGTTCCGCGAGTGAGGTGCTGGTCAGGAGGCCTTGCGTGCGCCGCTGAGGGCGCCTTCGACGTCGGCCAGCAGTTCCTTCCAACTGGCAACAAACTTGTCCAGGCCTTCGGATTCGAGCAGGGCTACAACATCGTCGTAGGAGATGCCGAGGTCCTCGAGGTCGCTGAGTACACGGCTGGCTTCCGTGTAGGTGCCCCTGATGGTGTCGCCGGTGACGACGCCGTGGTCAAACGTCGCGTCCAGGGTTTTCTCCGGCATGGTGTTGACCACGTCGGGGGCAACGAGCTCGGTGACGTAGAGGGTGTCCGGGTAGGCCGGGTCCTTCACGCCGGTGGAGGCCCACAGCGGACGCTGCGGGCGGGCACCGGCTTCGGCCAGGACAGCCCAGCGCTCGGTGGCAAAGAGTTCTTCGTAGACCTGGTACGCCAGGCGTGCGTTTGCGACGCCGGCCTTGCCCTTGAGTGCCTTGGCTTCGTCGGTGCCGATGGCGTCAAGGCGCTTGTCGATTTCGGTGTCCACGCGGGAGACGAAGAACGAGGCCACGGAGTGGATCTTCGAGAGATCGTGCCCATTTTCCTTGGCCTGCTTCAGGCCTGCCTGGTAGGCGTTGATGACGGCACGGTAGCGCTCCAGGGAGAAGATCAAGGTCACGTTGACGCTGATCCCCTCGGCCAGGACGGCGGTGATCGCTTCGAGGCCTTCGAGCGTGGCCGGGATCTTGATCAGGACGTTGTCCTTGTCGACCTTCTTGAAGAGGGTCTTCGCTTCGGCGATGGTGCCCGCGGTGTTCCACGCCAGGCGGGGGTCCACCTCGATGGACACGCGGCCGTCTACGCCGTTGGTGGCGGCGGCGATGGGTGCGAACAGGTCGCACGCATCGGCGACGTCCGCCGTCGTGATTTCAAAGATCGTCTCCTCGACGCCGGCGCCCTTCGCGGCGAGCTCGGCGATCTTGGCGGCATAGTCCGTGCCCGAAGTGATAGCGGCCTGGAAAATGGACGGGTTGGTGGTCACACCAACCACGTTCTTCTGGTCGATGAGCTTCTGCAGGCTGCCGCTGGCGAGACGCTCGCGGGAGAGGTCGTCCAGCCAGATGGACAACCCTGCTTCGGAAAGCTGGGCGGTGGGTGTTGCATTGGTCATGGCTTGGTTCTTCCTTTGAAAGGGATGTCTGTGGGCTTAGTTGGCGGCAGCGGCGAGGGATTCCTTGGCCGCAGCGGTCACGGCTTCTGCCGTGATGCCAAACTCCTGGAACAGCCGCTTGTAGTCTGCCGAAGCTCCGAAGTGTTCCAGGCTGATGGAACGGCCGGCGTCGCCGACGAATTCCTTCCAACCGAGGGCAAGTCCGGCTTCGACGGAGACGCGGGCGGTGACTGCGGCAGGCAGCACAGCCTCGCGGTAGGCGGCGTCCTGCTTGTTGAACCACTCAACGCACGGCATGGAGACAACGCGGGCTGCGATGCCTTCGGCCTGCAGGGTTTCGCGGGCCTGGATGGCCAGCTGGACCTCGGAACCGGTGGCGATCAGGATGACGTCCGCGGGGACGGTGGCGCCGTCCTTGGAGGCTTCAGCGAGGACGTATCCGCCCTTGGCGACGCCCGCGGTAGAGGCGAAAGTATCGCCGTCGGCAAGGCCTTCACCACGGGCGAAGGTGGGCACGTTCTGGCGGGTCAGGACGATGCCGGCAGGGTTCTCGTGGTTCTCCAGAATGGTCTTCCACGCGATGCCAACCTCGTTGGCGTCGGCGGGGCGGACAACGTCCAGGCCCGGGATCGCCCGCAGGGTGGCGAGCTGCTCCACCGGCTGGTGGGTGGGGCCGTCTTCGCCGAGACCGATGGAGTCGTGCGACCACACATAGATGGACGGGACACCCATCAGGGCGCCGAGCCGGATGGCGGGCTTCTGGTAATCGCTGAAGATCAGGAACGTGCCGGAGAAGGCGCGGGTCTTGCCGTGCAGGCTGATGCCGTTCACGATCGACGCGGCGGCGTGCTCACGGATACCGAAGTGCAGCACCCGACCGTAGGGGTTTCCCTTCCACGCTTCCGTGGAGCGGGACGCGGGGATGAACGACGGCGAGCCCTCGATCGTGGTGTTGTTGGACTCGGCGAGGTCAGCTGAACCGCCCCAGAGTTCCGGCATCAGCGGGCCAATGGCGCTCAGGACCTTGCCCGAAGCGGCGCGGGTGGAGACGTCCTTGCCTGCTTCGAAGACGGGCAGGGCAGCGTCCAGGCCCTCGGGCAGTTGCTGGGCTTCAACACGGGCCAGCAGGGCTGCGCCCTCGGGGTTGGCAGCCTGCCAGGCGTTGAAGGACTCTTCCCATTCCTTGCGGGCAGCGGCACCGCGGTCCACCACGGAGCGGGCGTGGGCCAGGACTTCCTGGTCCACCTCGAAGGATTTCTCGGGGTCGAAGCCCAGTACTTCCTTCAGGCCGGCGACTTCCTCAGCACCCAGGGCAGAGCCGTGGATCTTGCCGGTGTTCTGCTTCTTGGGTGCCGGGTAGCCGATGATGGTGCGCAGCGAGATGATGGACGGCTTGGAGGTCTCGGCCTTGGCGGTCAGCAGTGCTGAGTAGAGCTCCTGGACGTCTTCGACGTATTCGCCGGTCTTGGTCCAGTCCACGCGCTGGGTGTGCCAGCCGTAGGCCTCATAGCGCTTCAGGACGTCTTCGGTGAAGGAGATGTCGGTGTCGTCCTCGATGGAGATGTGGTTCTCATCGTAGATAACAACGAGGTTGCCCAGTTCCTGGTGGCCTGCAAGGGACGAAGCCTCGGACGTGACGCCTTCCTGGATGTCGCCATCGGAAGCGATGACCCAGATGGTGTGGTCGAACGGGCTCTCGCCGGCGGGAGCATCGGCGTCGAACAGTCCGCGCTGGCGGCGCTGGGAGTAGGCGAACCCTACGGAGGAGGCCAGGCCCTGGCCCAGCGGGCCGGTGGTGATTTCCACGCCGGCGGTGTGCTTGTACTCGGGGTGGCCGGGGGTCAGTGAATCCCAGGTCCGCAGGGCCTGGAGGTCCTTCAGTTCCAGGCCGTAGCCGGAGAGGAACAGCTGGATGTACAGCGTCAGTGAGGAGTGGCCCGGCGACAGGATGAACCGGTCGCGGCCGATCCAGTCAGCATCGCGGGGGTCGTGGCGCATCAGCTTCTGGAAGAGAAGGTACGCGGCCGGAGCCAGACTCATCGCCGTTCCGGGGTGGCCGTTGCCAACCTTCTCCACAGCGTCTGCGGCCAATACACGGGCGGTGTCTACCGCGCGCCGGTCCTCGGCCGTCCATTCCAGCGCGGCTGACTCAGCAATGCGCGTCGCGGTTGCAGTCGGATTCACGATGTATCTCCTTTGATTACGGTCGTCGGCGTATAACAGCCGGCCTCTTGGTTGCTACCCATGATTCCGAACCTAATGGGTAGGGGTAACACTGTTTTCTGACGGTTTTGACTACCCTTTAGGACTGGGCAGATGATCCAGTCCGCTGTAAGCTGACCGAATGAGCGCATCTCCCAGTCCGTCCCTGAAGGAATCCAGCCTTCCCGTTGCAGACCTGCCATGGCCGCTGTTGCACTCCGTGGCGGCGCTGGCTGATGCACCGTTGGCCGAGATAGCCGAACGGCTGCGTGAGGCCACACTTCCTTACCTGCGAAGCAGCGCGCTGGTCATCTTCACCGAAGACTGCACCGGCCGCCCGCAGAAGAAAGCAGGGCAGGAAGACATCATTTCCAAGGTCTCCATCGCCGAGCTCGACGACCTCCGCAATGGTGTTTCCGATGACGTGGCGTGGTCCGGTGAAGCCGTGCTTGCTGGCCGGCCACGGGCCGCACTCGCCCTGAAGCACAGCCCCAGCCAGGCCCTCCTCGTTCTCACGGACCCAACCCCCTCAGATGCAGAGGACAATCCGGGGCTGGAGCTGGTGACGTACCTGTGGGGCATCACAGCCCGTCGGATCAAGGAAAAGGTGGCGGATGCACCGCCGTCGTACCTGGCAGAATCGCGGGCGGCCTCGGCTGAAAGATTGCGCGTGACGGCCGAGCTGACTGACCTGCACTCCACGACGCTGGAGACCCTGCTGGCTGCCCTGCGCTCATCCTCGATGAACGACACAACAGCCCGCACCACAGTCACGGACCTCACCGCAAGGGCCCTGGTCGGGCTCCGCACCCTCACCGACCGAACCACGGAGCTGGTGGAGGAGCCGGTGGCCAAGGCCTTCGAGCGGCTCCGGGAGGACCTGCGTCCTCTTACGGGTTACAGCGGCATTGAGGCCGAGTTCATCGAGCCGCCCTTGAATGGAAGGGCCCTCCCCGGCGAAGTTGCGCATGCGGCACGCGCAATCGTCCGCGGACTTGTGCTGACCATGATGGAACAGCCCGACGTCAGCCGGATCCGGACCCAGTGGGACTGCGACGGTGAGAACCTCCTGATCAACGTGCGCGACGACGGCCGCGGCGCCCTCAATGCCGACGCACCGAGCATCAGCCGCCTGGACCGCCGGGTGCAGGCGCTGACCGGACACCTCCGGATGGACGTTATGCCTGGCTGGGGCGCGGACATCTTCGTCTCGCTCCCTCTGGACCTGCCGGCACGGCCGGCCGGAGATACCGCCGGATGGAACCTCGCGGCCCGGGAGCTTGAAGTGCTCCAGCACCTGGTCGCCGGACATCGCAACCGCACCATCGCCTCAGAAATGGGCATCAGCGAGAACACGGTCAAGTTCCACGTCCGGAATCTGTTCCGGAAGCTCGACGTCGGTTCCCGCACCGAAGCCATCGCCCTGGCCCACAGCCACGGGCTCCGCTGACGGTAGCGGAACCGGTGGCACCGGGCATTACGCGCGTGAAAAGGTTTGGTCTATAACTGCACGTAAGGCGCCCCCGACTTTTTGGAGGGCGCCTTACGCAGGTGTCCAACACAGCTGACTCGGCAGGCAGCGCGGTCATCGACCCGCCGTTAGGAGAGTATCTGCTCGCGGGTCTCCCCGAAAGGGATGGTGTCGCTGAGCGTGAGCGTGTATCGGTGGGGATCGTGGCGGGTGACCAGGATGCCGGCACACTTATGGGGCAGGGCAATCTGGCGGAGCTCGGCTTCAGCGTGGTCGAGCAACTCGTGGAGCCGGCCCGGCTCGCTGACGATGACCTCCACCGGCTTGATGGTCTGGCTTGGCATGTTGAACGCTTCCTTCCGATGGGTTAGGGTCCCCCGGGTCGCCAGCCCCGCGCCATAGGGGGGCTTGGCTCAGTCTTAGATCCAATACAGGGTGACAGAGTCACCGCGAACAAACAGACGACGGCTTCCCGTTCCGCTCTCCACGACCCATATGAGCCGTCCGTCGTCGGAGCGGTCATCAACATAAGCCGGGTAGAGGAACGAACCGTTGGACCAGACTTCGACGCAGTTCCCGCGTTGCAGGCAATCCCAGTCGCGGACCGGCTTCTGGTCGGGTAACCGGCGGCTCTTCCCGGTCCATCCCTGTGTCGGTTGAATGATGTCTTAGTCCTTAAGTCGAACCCGTACTGCACTCAGAGACATCTCCCTGGGCAGTACGGGAGCAGCGGCCCCCTGAAGTTTCAGGGGGCCGCAGTCCGGTAGTGGCATTTCACGACGTGAAAGTACACACGCCACTGTCAACTGGATGATTAGACGATGGCAGCGCGGAGTTCCTTCGCGGCCAGCGCCGGGTCCTCAGCACCGTAGATGGCGCCGCCGGCGACGGCGACGTCCGCGCCGGCCTGCTGGACATCACCGATGGTGGCGAGCTTGACGCCGCCTGCCACGGAGAACGGGACGCGGGCTTCGGCGCCGGCGCGGAGCAGACCGTTCAGGTCGAAACCGGGCTTGGCCTGCTCGTCCAGGCCAGCGTGCATCTCGACGAACTTGGCACCCAGCGCACGGACTTCCTTGGCGCGGGTTACCTTGTCCTCGATGCCGATCAGGTCCACCACGACGCCCTTGTTGTGGGCCTTGGCTGCGGTGACGGCACCGGCAATGGTGGAGTCATCTGCGGCACCGAGCACGGTGACCAGGTCAGCGCCGGCCTTGAAGGCGATATCGGCTTCAAGCTCGCCGGCATCCATGGTCTTCAGGTCAGCGAAGACAATCTTGTCCGGGTGGGCGTTCTTGACGGCGGTGATCACGGAGAGGCCTTCGGCCTTGATCAGCGGGGTGCCAAGTTCGATGATGTCAACGTATTCGGCAACCTTGCCGGCCAGATCCAGGGCCGCTTCGGTGGTCAGGAGGTCGATGGCAACTTGGAGCTTCATGATGATGCTTCTTTCTGTAGGGAACTGCAATTTGGGTATGGAAAAACTTAGGTTTGGAACTGGGCCCCGGTTATCCCGGGTTCACGTTTACTCGAGGTTTGCGTGACGCAGCCAGAGCTGCTCTGCCGGCTGGGCGTCGTTGTCCCAGAGCGACTGGAAGAGAGCCTCGGTAGCCACGAAGAGCACCTGTTCGAAGAGGGACCCGGCGTACTGGCGTGAAACGCTGGAACCGTGGTCGGTCTTCTGGGCGGCGGGAATGACCACCACTGCATCGGCAAGGCCTGCGAGCGGGGACTCCGGGTTGGTGGTGAAAGCGGCAATACGCGCGCCGGCCTTGGCTGCTGTCTCTGCCGATTTGACCACACCGGAGGTGGTTCCCGATCCGGAGGCCACCAGGAGGAGGTCGCCGGAGCTGATAGCGGGCGTTGTGGTGTCGCCTGCAACATGGACATTCAGGCCCAGGTGCATGAGCCTCATGGCCGCCATGCGAAGGACCAGGCCGCTCCGCCCCGCCCCCGCAACGAAGATGCGGCCCGCGGCGTTGATGTGGCTTGTCACGGCGGCAATCTGCTGTTCGTCGATTTTGGCCGTGGTGGCCTCGATCTCATCCCTGACGAGTGACAGGTTACGCTCAATATCCTTTGTGGTGCTGGACACCGCGGTCGTCGCGGTTGCTGTCGGATTCACAATTTGTCCCCTTCGATTCGATCATCGGCCTGGAGTGGCCGAACGGATGCACTCCGGTTGACATCCATGATTCCGAAGCTGGCGGGTGGGGGTAACACTTTTTTCTGACGGTTCTGACTACACTTTGTGATTGGTCAGGTGTTGGAGCCGTGGGTATTTTGACCCCCGGGGAGCGCAACGACACGTGGTATCAGGCGTTGCCTTCGCCGGTGGCATTCCGCTGACCCGCGACGGAAACGTCGCCGGCGCAGTCGGTGTCAGCGGAGGTACTGGCGGGCAGGACCAGGAGGTTGCAGAAGCAGCCGCCAGCGTCATCAGCTGACCTCAATCCGCGAGAACCGTCGCACACGGTCAGGCGGGAGTCCTACATTAAGGCGCTGCCAGGGCATCCATGCCCGGGCAGCGCCTTCTCGTTTCCGGCCAAGAACCGGGCTTCATTGTCCCTGCGACACATCCAAGGTACCCGCCGACTACCCGGCACTCCCCTCGGGCTCGTCCTTATTGATGGGGTTTTGTGCATGTGACGTAGGTTGTGTGGGTTATCTGGGTGGGTTGCGGGGTGGGTGTGTGATGTGGGTCTCGTGTTGAGCGGTGGTTTGGGGCGGGTGAGCGGTGTGGTGTGGGGGTCGTGCGGTTGTCTCTGGTGGTGGGGTTGGGGTGGGCATACGGTTATCTCTCAACTGGCTCGGATGAGCGAGCTGTTACGCGGTTTTTTGCGTAGCCCAAGTGTGTGTGATTTCACGAGGAGGTGATGTCCAGTGACGATTACGGATGAAGTTTTGAGTGCCGAGGAGCGGTCTGATCTTCTGGCGAAGTTCGGCTTGGACGGACAGAACAAGGCGACGATGGGTCGGGTTTTGGGGACCGGTTCGATTGCTGAGGCGACTGAGCGTGCTGACGGCACGATGGAAGCGACGATCAGGATCAAGGAAGACGAGTGTTGCTGGGATCCGGCGATTCTGGTTCTGCCCCATGGTGGGGAGCTGGAGTTGACGGTTATTAATGATGACAAGAACACCCATGCGTGCTTGTTGCCTAATAATGGCGGGCCGAAGTTTTTGGGGTTGCTGAATCATTCCAAGGGCCGGGCGACGATCACGTTGGATGGGCCTGGTTATTACTGGTACAGCTCGCCGGCCGGCAACGACGAGGGCCGTGGCCTGACTGCCGCCATCGTGGTGAAGGGTGAGGTGCCTCCGGAGGCCCGCCTGGATCGACCCCCACCCAGCCCCGCCCATAGAAAGGAATTGAACAATGACAATCCCTGCACTGTCTTCCCCTGAACCCGCAGTTGACTATATTGATGCCGGCGAGGCGATCAACCATTTCGCATTGAGCGATTTGTCCGGTACCGCGCCTGCGGTCACGGACGACGTGAACTACGAGCGCATCCTGGAGGCGCGTTCGGAGTCGCATAACTGGATTACTTATTACGGCGCCTATGACGGGCAGCGTTACAGCCTGCTGGACCAGATCAACACTGAGAACGTGAGCAAGCTCAGCCCTGCCTGGATCTTCCAGGCCGGCCAGGCCGGTCAAATCGCAGGCGGGTCCACCTACGCCTTTGAGGCCTGCCCTTTGATCGTCGATGGCGTCATGTACGTCACCGGTTGGGACGGCTGGTTCTGGGCTGTTGACGCGGCCACGGGCAAGGAGCTTTGGCGCTACAAGCATGCGGTGCCCTTCGATGTTTCGCTGTGCTGCAGCAACGTCAACCGCGGCTGCGCGGTGGCCAACGGGAAGGTGTACTTCGTTACTCCGAACGCCCAGCTCCTGGCGTTGGACGCAACCAACGGTCAAAAGGTGTGGCAGAAGACGATCGGTGACGTGCGGGCGGGTGAGAGTGCTTCGCTGGCTCCCCTGGTCATCAAGGACACCCTCATCACGGGCAGCGCAGGCGGCGAGTTCGGCGTGCGTGGCCACATCGACTGCTGGGACCTGGAGACCGGCGATCACCGCTGGCGCACGTACACCGTGCCCAAGCCCGGGGAGCCTGGCTCGGAGACCTGGCCCGCTGACGGCGAGGCCTGGGCACGCGGTGGCGCGAACCACTGGGTGACCGGAACCTACGACCCGGATACCAACCTGTACTACGCAGGTACCGGCAACCCGGCACCTGACTTCGACGGCGAGGTCCGCCAGGGAGACAACCTCTACACCGACAGTGTGGTGGCCCTGGACGTTGATTCGGGCGAGATCAAGTGGCACTACCAGTTCACCCCGCACGATCTTTGGGACTACGACTCCACCATGGAGATGACCCTGTTCGAGCGCGACGGCAAGAAGCTGCTGGCCCACTTCGACAAGAACGGCTACTTCTTCGTCCTGGACCGCACCAACGGTGAACTGCAGCACGTGACCCCGTTCGTGGACCGGATCGACTGGGGCGTCATTACCCGCGACGGGAAGGTCACCCCCCGGAAGTACCCGGACAAGGAAGGCGAGCCCGTACACTTCTTCCCCGGCCCGGCCGGCGCGAAGGAATGGACGCACGCCGCATACAGCCAGAAGACCGAGCTGTTCTACGTCCCCGTCGCCGACGTCGGAGCTACCGCCACCCGGCGGCGCCGCGAGTTCAAGGAAGGCATGCCCTACTGGGGCGCAGCCGTCCAGGTCGATATCGACGACATGGCCGGTTCGGTCAGCGCGTTCGACAGCTACGGCGAGGAAAAATGGCGCTACCGCATCGATTACCCGATGGCAGCGTCCGTGCTCGCCACCGCCGGAGACCTGGTCTTCGCCGGCACCCCGACCGGTGAGTTCGTCGCACTGGACGCCCGCACCGGTGAAAAGCTCTGGGAATTCCAGTGCGGCAGCGGCCACCACAGCAGCTGCTCAACCTACAGCGTCGACGGCAAGCAGTACGTCGTCGTCCCCGTCGGCTGGGGCGGATGGCTCGAAGGCATCGTCCCCGGAATGAGCGCAGCAGGCCACGGCTCCGCGCTGATCGCCTTCGCCCTCCCCGGCTAAACAACCACCCACAAAACCACCCAAAAACCCGAAAGGAGAACACCACCATGAACGCAGAGAACAACCGCAAGAAGTGGGAAGCACCCACCCTCACCGAAATCCGCGTATCCGCCGAGGTAACGGCCTACGTCGCAACCAAGTAACACCCAAAAAAAGGGGGTGCCGGGCCACCAGGCCCGGCACCCCACCACCACAACACATGCCACAGCAAAAGGATGTCAACGACGATGTTCACCCGCGTACTGTCTTACACTTCACTGGGCATCCTGTCACGAGTAGAGTCCTTCGAGACTCTTCTGAAGGAGTAATCATGGCTGGGAGCCCTGACGCCCACGTCGACCGTACGTACGACCAGACCTTGGCTGCGCGTCGGTCACCCAACCAGCGAAACCGTCCCGCAGCAACCGGGAACAAGCACGACGGCAAGCCCCAAAAGCTGGACCTGAGGAGCTTAACCCGCCCCAGCAGTGCGGCGAATCCCATGGGCGGGGACATTGACTACGCCAAGGAATTCCTCTCGCTTGACCTCGAGGAACTGGCACGCGATATCGATGAAGTGTTGACTACTTCCCAAGACTGGTGGCCCGCCGATTTCGGCCATTACGGACCGCTGATCCTGCGGATGGCCTGGCACAGTGCTGGAACGTATCGCGTCGGCGACGGAAGGGGCGGCGCCAGCGCGGGAATGCAGCGCTTCGCCCCCTTGAACGGTTGGCCTGATAACCGCAACCTGGACAAGGCGCGCCGGCTCCTATGGCCGGTGAAGCAGAAGTACGGCCACAAGATTTCCTGGGCCGACCTGATGATCTTTGCCGGTAACCGGGCTCTGGAATCGATGGGCTTCAAGACGTTCGGCTTCGCTGGCGGCCGCGAGGATGTGTGGGAGGCCGACGAGACCTATTGGGGACCTGAAGACACGTGGTTCGCCGACGAGCGGCACAGCGGTGTCCGGGAATTGCACGAGCCCTTGGCCGCCAGTGAGATGGGTCTGATCTACGTCGACCCCCAGGGACCGGCCACAATGCCGGACCCGGTCGCCTCAGCACGCGACATTCGTCAGACGTTCCGCCGCATGGGGCTGAACGACGAAGAGACCGTGGCGCTGACCGCCGGCGGCCACACCTTCGGCAAGAGCCACGGAGCGGCCGACCCCAACAAGTGCCTTGGCCCGGAACCGGGCGCCGCTCCGCTCGAGCAACAGGGCCTGGGCTGGGCATGCCAATTCGGGACGGGCAAAGGGGCTGACACCGTCACCAGTGGGCTCGAAGGGATCTGGACACCCACCCCGACCACTTGGGACAACAGCTTCCTGGAGGTCCTGTTCAACTACGACTGGGACGTGACGCTTAGCCCTGCCGGGCAATGGCAATGGATCCCCAGCAACGGTGCCGGAGCCGGCACCGTCCCGGACGCTCACGACCCGTCCAAGACCCATGTCCCCACCGTATTAACCACGGACCTCGCATTGAAGGACGATCCGGCATACGAGCGCATCGCGCGTCGGTTCCTGGAGAATCCGGACCAGCTGGCTGATGCATTCGCCCGCGCTTGGTTCAAACTGACGCATCTCGACCTGGGCCCGGTCCAGCGCTACCTGGGGCCGCTCGTCCCGTCCGAGCGACTGATCTGGCAGGACCCGGTTCCCGACGTCGACCACCCGCTCGTCGACGCGGACGATATCGCCGCGCTGAAGAACCAAGTGCTCGGGTCGGGCCTGACCGTGGGGCAACTGGTCTTCACGGCATGGGCTTCGGCATCCACTTTCCGCAACAGCGACAAGCGCGGCGGCGCCAATGGTGCCCGAATCCGTCTTGATCCGCAACGAAGCTGGGACGCCAATGACCCCGAAACGCTGGCAACAGTGCTCGGCACGCTCGAGCAGATCCGCGAGCAGTTCAACGACTCCCAGCTTGATGGCAAGAAGATCTCCCTTGCGGACCTGATCGTGCTTGCCGGCTGCGCCGCCGTCGAACACGGTGCCGCCCGGGCCGGTCACATCATCGAGGTTCCCTTCCGGCCGGGGCGCACCGATGCAACACAGGAGTGGACCGACCCCGAATGGTTCGCCGTCCTGGAACCGAAAGCGGACGCATTCCGCAGCTACTTCGGCAAGGGCAGCCGGGTGCCATCCGAAGTCCTGCTCATCGACCGTGCGAGCCAGCTGACCCTGACTCCCCCCGAAATGACAGTGCTTCTCGGCGGCATGCGCGTGCTCGGCGCCAACCACGGCCAGTCCCCGTTGGGCGTGCTCACTCCGACGCCTGGCCACCTGACCAACGACTTCTTCGTCAACCTGCTCGATATGGACAACGTCTGGGCACCGACGTCACACGAAGCTTCCGACGAGGCGGCCTACGAGGCCCGCGACCGGCACACCGCCGAAGTCAAGTGGATCGCAAGCCGCACCGACCTCATTTTTTCCAACAACCCCGAGCTGCGCGCCCTGTCTGAGTTCTACGCCAGCCAGCCCGCTGAAAAGAAGTTCATCCAAGACTTCGTTTCCGCTTGGGACAAGGTCATGAACCTTGACCGGTTCGACCGGTGACGTTGGTATAAAACGCCCTCCTGGGGTTCTTGAACACTTGAACCCCGGGAGGGATCCAGCCCTGTCACGGGCCCACTTGCCGCAACAGTTGCGGAGCCCCCGCCCTTCGAACCTTCGACGGGCCGGGAAAGAAACCAGAGGAGTCAAAGATGTCCCTTGAAGTAGTTTTCCTTTCCGAAGTATTCGGAACCGCAATGCTGACCTTGTTGGGTTGCGGCGTTGTGGCAAACGTTGCGCTCAAAGGCACCAAGGGCAACAGCGGTGGATTCCTGATGGTTACCTGGGGGTGGGGTATTGCGGTCTTCGCCGGTGTTTATGTTGCCGTGAAGTCAGGCGCGCACATCAATCCTGCGGTCACCCTTGGCCTGCTGGTTAATGGCAAGGACGAGTACGCCCCGGGCGTTGCCGTCGATTTCGCGTCGACGTTCACTTACTTCGGCGGCCAGATGCTGGGCGCCTTCCTGGGTGCAGTCGCCTGCTGGCTGGCGTACAAGCAGCACTTCGATGCCGAGCCTGAGGCCGCCAGCAAGCTGGGCGTCTTCTCCACCGGCCCGGCGATCCGGTCCACCCCGTGGAACCTCGTCACCGAAATCATCGGCACGTTCGTGCTCGTCTTCGTGATCCTGACCTTCGGTGGCACCCCTTCGGGCCTGGGCCCGCTGGCAGTAGCCCTCCTCGTTGTCGGCATCGGCGTGTCCCTGGGTGGACCCACGGGCTACGCCATCAACCCCGCCCGTGACCTCGGACCGCGCATCGCCCACGCCCTGCTCCCCATCAAGGGCAAGGGTTCCAGTGACTGGAGCTACTCCTGGGTCCCTGTTGTCGGCCCCCTGGTTGGCGGAACGCTGGCCGGAGCCGTCGCCGCGGTGGTCCCGATCATCGGCGCAGCAGCCTCGTGATGCTGCGCCACTGCGTTCCACCAGCCTCCAGCAGGCCATGAACGCCGGATAACCGGGGCCTGATTTCCATGCCCCGGTTTTTCCATTTCCATTGCAGTTCCCTACAGAAAGAAGCATCATCATGAAGCTCCAAGTTGCCATCGACCTCCTGACCACCGAAGCGGCCCTGGATCTGGCCGGCAAGGTTGCCGAATACGTTGACATCATCGAACTTGGCACCCCGCTGATCAAGGCCGAAGGCCTGTCCGTGATCACCGCCGTCAAGAACGCCCACCCGGACAAGATTGTCTTCGCTGACCTGAAGACCATGGATGCCGGCGAGCTTGAAGCCGATATCGCCTTCAAGGCCGGCGCTGACCTGGTCACCGTGCTCGGTGCCGCAGATGACTCCACCATTGCCGGTGCCGTCACCGCAGCCAAGGCCCACAACAAGGGCGTCGTGGTGGACCTGATCGGCATCGAGGACAAGGTAACCCGCGCCAAGGAAGTCCGTGCGCTGGGTGCCAAGTTCGTCGAGATGCACGCCGGCCTGGACGAGCAGGCCAAACCCGGCTTCGACCTGAACGGTCTAATCCGCGCAGGCGTGGAAGCCGGCGTCCCGTTCTCCGTGGCAGGCGGCGTCAAGCCGAGTACCATCGACGCCGTCCAGCAGGCCGGCGCGGACGTCGCGGTCGTCGGCGGAGCCATCTACGGAGCACCGGACCCGGCCCTGATCGCCAAGGAACTCCGTGGAGCAATCATGTGGCGCCCAGCGCACTAGAGACTTTCCATAACCCCACGGGGTCACACGCCGTTCCGTAACACCTGTTACATTTTGCTGCGTTCAGGGTAGCATTGACAAAATGAACTGGTTGCTACTGATCGTGCGCTTACCTCCCGGCTCTTCCCGGACGAGGGTTGCAGTGTGGCGCGAACTGCGCAAGATAGGCGCCGCACCCGTGTCATCCGGGGTATGGACAGTTCCTGAGACGCCCTACTTTTCCTCCGCCGTACAGAAGGTCGTGGAGCTGGCATCCAAGGGCGCCGGGGAAGTCCTCGTGCTGCCCACGCCCGCAGCCGAAGACCAGGCAGCTGATCCGCTCCAGTCCGCTTTCCGTGCCCAGCGCCTGGACGAATGGCAGGAGTTCTCCCGTGACTGCAAGGCCTTCGAAGAAGAAATAGCCAAAGAGACACGGAATAGGAAATTTACCCTCGCCGAGTTGGAGGAAAAAGAGCAGAGCATGGAGCGGCTGCGCCGCTGGTTCCGGGACCTTAAGAGCCGCGACGCACTTGAGCTCGCCGAGGCCGATGCCGCCGAGGACCTGCTCCGTCAGTGCACTGTTGTCTTTGACGAATACGCCGAGCGTGTCTATTCCGCACTCCACGTTCCGACCGGCCCGCTTCTTCACCAAGAGACCGGAGAGTAGGGCCGTGGAATGGTGGGAGGCTGTGCCGGCACTCCTTGCCGGACTGGCGGCAATATATGTCGTGTTGTTGGCAGCGCTCTGGGTTTATGCCCGCCGCCACCCGGAAACGCTGGGAATGAAGGATGCCCTGCGCCTGCTCCCGGACCTATTGCGGGTGATCCGAAGACTCACAGCCGATAAGACTGTTTCGACCGGCGTTCGGGTCAAACTGGTTCTGCTTCTGGCTTACTTGCTCTTGCCCCTGGACATCGTCCCTGACTTCCTCCCTGTCATCGGCTGCGCTGACGACGTCATTGTTGTCGCCCTTGTGCTGCGCTCAGCCATCCGTTCTGCCGGGCTTGAACCACTGCGCCGGCACTGGCCCGGGACCCCGGCGGGCCTGCTCGTCATTGAACGGCTTGCCGGGGTTTAGGTCCTACCTCAAAGCTCAAATACCGAGCGCAGCCCGTACGGCACGCACACTCCGCCGCGACACGGGCACCATGGTGTTCTGGGGATCGTCCATCACAAGGACAAGTTCGCCTTTTTCCCGACGCTCCACCTCCCGGATGCGGCCGAGATTGACGAGGTACTGGCGGTGCACGCGCAGGAAACTCCCCGTGCTGGCCAATTCATTGTCCAGCTTGTCCAAGCTGGGCAGGGTGGCCCGCAGCCGGCCATCAGCTGTATGCAGCCAGACGCCGGTGCCGTCCGCTTCGGCCATGGTCACCTCTGACGTCTTCAGCATCACCATCCGGTTCTCCTCACGGAGGGCAACTACACGACGGGGTCGCCCGCCGTCGAACCGGACCCCTCCCGGTTCCGTCTGGGGGAACTGCTCGCCGTCTACGGCACCAAAGGAGACCAGGTGTCCGACCAGGTTCCCTTGAAGGAAGACGGGGCGAAGTCCGATCGTTGATGGTTCGTCAGCGAGCGGGGTAAAGATCTGCGTTGAGCCGGTCCATGCCGGGTCCGCGTTCGCCCGTTTGGTGGCGTAGCGGGCTGCTTGAATCAGTGGCGGAAGCTGCGGAGTCCAGCGCACTACCGCATCAACTGCGGGGACGTTACCAGGGACTCCGAGCATAACGCTGGCCATGTCGTCGGCAATCACCACACCACCGGCCGTATCGATGGCCACAAGTGGCTGCCTCGACCGTCCCTGAGCTTCGGTGTAGGCAGCGAGCAGCACACTGCCGCTGTCGTGGGCACGCTTGCGCAAGCTGTTCTGGGTGTGGGTGGCGGCACTCTCCAGCCACTTCTTCGCCGGCAGTGGTAGATCACGGCGCCAAGACGAGATGTTCAGGATGGCGAGCGGCTCCTTGCTCACAACGTCACGCACCGCGATGCCAGCGCAGGACCATTCGTGGAAGGCCTGGCACCAGTGTTCCGACTGCCTGATCATCACAGCGCGCCGGGCTACGAGGGCGGTGCCCATGCTGTTTGTGCCTACCGAACCCTCAGACCAGCTGAACCATGGCGCCAGGCCCCCCGCGGAGGCGATCGAACGGGTGGTCTTGTCGCCCCAGGCGCTCAGGACCCTGCCGCTGGCGTCGGCGATGGTCACAACGCCTCCCGCTTCGGCCACCTCGTGGACCATGGCGGCAGCACAAAAACCCAACTCCGCGAAGACAACGTCCTGGTCCAGGGAGTGCGAGACTTCTGAAAAGGGGGCGTTGGGTACCTCAGTCAGAAAGGGATCGATGCGGTACAGATCCCGGGATCGCTGCCAGGAAATCGCTACTTCCGGACGTACTCCATAGACGTCGTCCTCACCCTGGACAAAGCGTTCCCACGCGTTATAGACGTCGGTCTTGGTCGAGTCGCGGGACACCCGCTGAAGTCGCTGTTCACCCGTCATTGGGCACCACCTTGATGTAACTCATCGTTGGACGATAACTGCGCCACGGTCACGTGCTTGTGATCACCACCGATCGGGTGGCGGATCTGCCGGCCACCTAACAGCGAGTCCCCGGTCCGGGGTATACAAAACGTGACCTGGGCCATCAAGAATCGCTTCTTGCGCCTCCCCCTATGTTACCATCCCGTGCCGGGTTCGCCCCGGTTTGTCGAAGCTGCCGGGCTTCATATACGGAATTGCGGCGCCTTCCCCGCCGTCGTGCCGGCGCTGGTTCGACCTACGCTTTTCCGTGTTGGTGCACCTCGCAGGGGCAGTACATGTTCCGGCATGTATAGCAAGCGGGCTGCATTTTGCAGCGCACACAGACGTTGCAGTCAACCGGCTCTGTATGCCGACCGGCCTCCCCCGCGGTATAGGGCTCCCCACAGTGGTAGCACGGTGGCCGTGCACTGCCGTCGTCCTCGTCGGTGTTGCCCATTAGAGGATGTCGAATCCAGCGACCCACAGGCCAGCCATCCCCAACAGCACCAGACCGGTCAACAGATCAGTACGGAGACGGGGAATGAAGTTGGCGATGGTGCGGCCGATCTGGTGTCCGGCAACCGACATCACGAAAGTGGTGAACGCGAACAGGAAGGGCGCAAGCCACGGTGAATACCCGGCCAGTCCGAGTGCGGCGCCTGCGGCCACGTTGTCGATGCTCAACGGCACGGGCAGCCACCGCCGTGCCGTCTTCATGTCCACATCGGCATGCTCGGAGGACCGGAGTGCCTTGATGGTGATCCATAGCCCGTAGGCGGCAAGCCCAGCTGCTCCGATTATCTCCGCGGGTTCTTCGATTTGGGTACTGAAGTACGAACCGATAAGCAGCCCGACGACCGGCGCCACGCCATCCCAGGCGCCGAAAATCAGGGACGTTTTGACGGACGTGCGGAAATTGGGTTTGAGTCCCCCAAGCACGATCGACGTTCTGAAATTGTCCAGGCCAAGGGCGAACCCGAGTCCTATAAGTGCAAGCATTTTACTTTCCTTTCAATACTGTGGGGGACAGCGAGACGGGTGTGCTCCCCGTCCTGCGCGGCCTTGTAGCAGCCCGCTTGGTGCGTCCTGTCTGCGGGCGGGGAATGACTGAGCCGGTAACGGGGCGCGCGGGATCGTTTGCCGCCACTACCGCCGCCTCCACCAGCCCGTGGTCGGGAGACAGGTGGCAGACCGGGTCAGTCCGGGCGGCGTCTCCCGTGAGTGCGAAGGCTTGGCAGCGGCAGCCGCCAAAGTCGATTTCCTTGCGGTCACAGCTGCGGCACGGGTCCGGCATCCACGCGTCGCCGCGGTACTGCTGGAACAGCGGAGCTTCCTCCCAGATCCATTCCAGAGAATGCTCGCGCACACTGGCAGGAGGCAGGTTAAGACCGCGGGCGACCTCATGTGCGGCCGGGCAAGGCAGGGCCTCGCCGTTGGGCACAATGGTGAACTGGCGGCTGGCCCAACCGTCCATGCAGGGTTTGGGATATTTGCTGTAGTAGTCAGGCATAACGTAGATGATGTCCATCTGGTCCCCGAACCGCTCCCGGGCCTCCGCTACCACCGCGTCCGCGCGGTCGAGCTGGTCCTTGGCCGGGAGCAACTCCGCCTGGTTGGGGCCCGCCCACCCGGCATACTGCGTGTTCGCCAGCTCTACGCGGTCGGCGCCCATAGCCTGCGCCATCTCAAGGATGCCGCCAATCCTGTCGATGTTCTGCCGGTGCAACACCACGTTGAGGGTCAGTGGCCATCCCAGCTGCTTGATAAGCTTCGCTGCCACGTGCTTGCGCTCGAAGGAAACAGTGCCGGCGATTTCGTCGGACAGTGCCTGCTCATCGGCCTGGATGCTGAGCTGCACGTGGTCAAGGCCTGCTTCGCGGAGTTGCTCGGCCCGGCGGGTGGACAGACCGAGCCCACTGGTGATCAGGTTTGTGTAGAGGCCCAGCTGGTTGGCTGTGCGGACCAGGTCCACGATGTCATGGCGCTGCATCGGCTCCCCACCCGAAAGGTGAAGCTGAAGCACACCCAGGTCAGCGGCCTCGGCAAATACGCGTTGCCATTCCTCCGTGCTCAGTTCGTCACGATAATCGTCGAGCTGGAGGGGATTGGAACAGTAGCCGCACTGCAGTGGGCACGAGTACGTCAGCTCAGCGAGCAGTCCGTAGGGCTTATCCATGATCTACCTCCATACCGTGCTTGGTGACGAGTCCCGCCACGAAGCGTTGGACGTCGCCTTCGGCGACTTCATCGAATTGGCGCCGCAATTCGGCCTCGATTTCTTTAACAGTCCGCTTGGCGTCGCATAGTTCCACGATCGCGGCGCCGGTGGCGTTGATGGTCCAGATCGTTTCGGGTGAAAGCAACGCGTATCCCCCGCGCGCGGCGTTGAAGGCCATTCGCACGTGCGGAGCCAGCCGCGGCCGGGAGTCCTCATTAACGGTTTCCATAAGCCTGGTCAATCGAATCGAGCATGCTCCACAGCACGTCGCACTTAAAGGACAGAGCCGCCGTCGCCGCTGCCTGCGTTTCCGGGGTGACACAGTACTTTCGCACGATCTCAAGGCCGTGCTGGGAATCGCGGGGTGCCTGGGTCAGGCGGGACCGGAAATAGGCAAGACCCTCGGGGTCGATCCACGTGTAGTGGCGCTCGAATGCCGAGAGACGCTCTGCCATCAGGTCCGGGGCAAACAACTCAGTCAGGGAGGAAGCCACCGCCTCCACCCATGGCCGGGTTCGCGTGAAGTTGACGTAGGCGTCGACTGCGAACCGCACACCGGGGAGCAGGTGCCTTGCGTCCTCAACCTCCGCGCGGGTCAACCCAACGGCCTCACTCAGGCGCAGCCACGCTTCGATTCCGCCGGTCCCCTCGCTGGTGCCGTCGTGGTCGATGATTCGCTGGACCCAGCGGCGACGCACCTCACTGTCGGGGCAGCTGCTGAGGATGGCGCCATCCTTGCGCGGGATGTTGATCTGGTAGTAGAAGCGGTTGGCCACCCACCCCCGGATCTCATCGGGAGTTGACTGTCCATCGTTCATCCGGCGATGGAAGGGGTGCTCGCTGTGGTATTGCTTGGCGTGCGCGCGGAGCGACTCCTCGAGCTCATCGGGTGTGAGTACTGACGTCATCGTTGCTCCTTAGATTTCCAGTTCCAGCCCGTCGACAGCGACCCCTATGTCATGCCGGTCAAGGTGCAGCCGTTCCGGCGAGTCGTCGAGCAGGATTGGATTGGTGTTATTGATATGGATGTAGATTTTGCGTTCGATGGGTAGCGGGGACAGCAGCTCAAGGCTGCCGCCAGGCCCGGTAATGGGTACATGTCCCATGTCCCGCGAGGTCTTGCTGGCCAGGCCGAGGCTGGGCATTTCGTCGTCACTCCAGCACGTGCCGTCGATCAGCAACGCGGAGGCGCCCGCCAGTTCGGCCAGGATGCCGGGTGTCAGCTCCTGCACGCACGGGAGGTAGACCAGCCTTTGACCGCTGGAGGTGTCCGTGATGGTGTACCCCACAACACGGCCGTTCTCCGCAGCGCCGGCAAAACGCATCCGCTTAGTGGTGGGTACGTCGAACGCGCGGTACGACAGCCCCTCACCGAGCATTACCTCGTCGCCAGGAACCACTGGTTTCCATGTCACCGGGCAGTACGCTTCGAGCGTTCGAAGTACCCCGGTTCCGGTGGAGAGGGTCTCGTAGACCGACTCCGTTGCGTGCACCTCAAGCCCGCGCCCCTCCCGCATCAGGAGCAGTCCGAGCGTATGGTCAAGTTCTGCATCTGTGAGCATCACGCTCTGCATTCGTGTCACGCTGCCGTCGTCAGGATGCAGGTCGTCGAAGGCCTCTATTTGTGACTGGATGTCCGGTGACGCATTGAACAGAAACCACTCTTTCCGGTCAGCGCTCACTGCGATGGACGATTGGGAGCGTGGGACGCAAGGCCGGGAGCCGCTCCGCGCAGCACGGCACTGCGGACATGCGCAGTTCCACTGGGGGAATCCTCCCCCGGCTGCTGATCCGAGTACGCGGGTGAACATCGTCGTTGACATCCTTTTGCTGTGGCATGTGTTGTGGTGGTGGGGTGCCGGGCCTGGTGGCCCGGCACCCCCGTTTTTTTGGGTGTTACTTGGTTGCGACGTAGGCCGTTACCTCGGCGGATACGCGGATTTCGGTGAGGGTGGGTGCTTCCCACTTCTTGCGGTTGTTCTCTGCGTTCATGGTGGTGTTCTCCTTTCGGGTTTTTGGGTGGTTTGTGGGGTGGGTGTTTAGCCGGGGAGGGCGAAGGCGATCAGCGCGGAGCCGTGGCCTGCTGCGCTCATTCCGGGGACGATGCCTTCGAGCCATCCGCCCCAGCCGACGGGGACGACGACGTACTGCTTGCCGTCGACGCTGTAGGTTGAGCAGCTGCTGTGGTGGCCGCTGCCGCACTGGAATTCCCAGAGCTTTTCACCGGTGCGGGCGTCCAGTGCGACGAACTCACCGGTCGGGGTGCCGGCGAAGACCAGGTCTCCGGCGGTGGCGAGCACGGACGCTGCCATCGGGTAATCGATGCGGTAGCGCCATTTTTCCTCGCCGTAGCTGTCGAACGCGCTGACCGAACCGGCCATGTCGTCGATATCGACCTGGACGGCTGCGCCCCAGTAGGGCATGCCTTCCTTGAACTCGCGGCGGCGCCGGGTGGCGGTAGCTCCGACGTCGGCGACGGGGACGTAGAACAGCTCGGTCTTCTGGCTGTATGCGGCGTGCGTCCATTCCTTCGCGCCGGCCGGGCCGGGGAAGAAGTGTACGGGCTCGCCTTCCTTGTCCGGGTACTTCCGGGGGGTGACCTTCCCGTCGCGGGTAATGACGCCCCAGTCGATCCGGTCCACGAACGGGGTCACGTGCTGCAGTTCACCGTTGGTGCGGTCCAGGACGAAGAAGTAGCCGTTCTTGTCGAAGTGGGCCAGCAGCTTCTTGCCGTCGCGCTCGAACAGGGTCATCTCCATGGTGGAGTCGTAGTCCCAAAGATCGTGCGGGGTGAACTGGTAGTGCCACTTGATCTCGCCCGAATCAACGTCCAGGGCCACCACACTGTCGGTGTAGAGGTTGTCTCCCTGGCGGACCTCGCCGTCGAAGTCAGGTGCCGGGTTGCCGGTACCTGCGTAGTACAGGTTGGTATCCGGGTCGTAGGTTCCGGTCACCCAGTGGTTCGCGCCACCGCGTGCCCAGGCCTCGCCGTCAGCGGGCCAGGTCTCCGAGCCAGGCTCCCCGGGCTTGGGCACGGTGTACGTGCGCCAGCGGTGATCGCCGGTCTCCAGGTCCCAGCAGTCGATGTGGCCACGCACGCCGAACTCGCCGCCTGCGCTGCCCGTGATGAGGGTGTCCTTGATGACCAGGGGAGCCAGCGAAGCACTCTCACCCGCCCGCACGTCACCGATCGTCTTCTGCCACACCTTTTGACCGTTGGTTGCGTCCAACGCCAGGAGCTGGGCGTTCGGAGTAACGAAGTACACCTTCCCGTTGGCCACCGCGCAGCCGCGGTTGACGTTGCTGCAGCACAGCGAAACATCGAAGGGCACCGCATGCTTGTAGCGCCAAAGCTCCTTGCCCGTGGCCGCGTCAACAGCCCAGAACCAGCCGTCCCAACCGGTGACGTACATGACGCCATCGACGATCAAAGGGCAGGCCTCAAAGGCGTAGGTGGACCCGCCTGCGATTTGACCGGCCTGGCCGGCCTGGAAGATCCAGGCAGGGCTGAGCTTGCTCACGTTCTCAGTGTTGATCTGGTCCAGCAGGCTGTAACGCTGCCCGTCATAGGCGCCGTAATAAGTAATCCAGTTATGCGACTCCGAACGCGCCTCCAGGATGCGCTCGTAGTTCACGTCGTCCGTGACCGCAGGCGCGGTACCGGACAAATCGCTCAATGCGAAATGGTTGATCGCCTCGCCGGCATCAATATAGTCAACTGCGGGTTCAGGGGAAGACAGTGCAGGGATTGTCATTGTTCAATTCCTTTCTATGGGCGGGGCTGGGTGGGTCGATCCAGGCGGGCCTCCGGAGGCACCTCACCCTTCACCACGATGGCGGCAGTCAGGCCACGGCCCTCGTCGTTGCCGGCCGGCGAGCTGTACCAGTAATAACCAGGCCCATCCAACGTGATCGTCGCCCGGCCCTTGGAATGATTCAGCAACCCCAAAAACTTCGGCCCGCCATTATTAGGCAACAAGCACGCATGGGTGTTCTTGTCATCATTAATAACCGTCAACTCCAGCTCCCCACCATGGGGCAGAACCAGAATCGCCGGATCCCAGCAACACTCGTCTTCCTTGATCCTGATCGTCGCTTCCATCGTGCCGTCAGCACGCTCAGTCGCCTCAGCAATCGAACCGGTCCCCAAAACCCGACCCATCGTCGCCTTGTTCTGTCCGTCCAAGCCGAACTTCGCCAGAAGATCAGACCGCTCCTCGGCACTCAAAACTTCATCCGTAATCGTCACTGGACATCACCTCCTCGTGAAATCACACACACTTGGGCTACGCAAAAAACCGCGTAACAGCTCGCTCATCCGAGCCAGTTGAGAGATAACCGTATGCCCACCCCAACCCCACCACCAGAGACAACCGCACGACCCCCACACCACACCGCTCACCCGCCCCAAACCACCGCTCAACACGAGACCCACATCACACACCCACCCCACGCCCACCCCATAAGCGAATAAGGCAGAGCGGGGTACCGAGTTCCGCGACCGGCGTCAGTGGGCAGTTAGGCAGGACGCGATCAGGGCAACAGGACGTTCGATCGAGGAGAGCTACAACCGCGCCGGCCTGCGCTCAATGCAGCACCTCAGGCCGGCGTGGTCCCGAACTTTCCTGCGCGTTCCTCGGTGATGCGGAGGACGCGGAGCAGGTTGCCGTGGGTCAGGGCAGCGATGTCCGAGGATGACCATCCGCGCCGCTCGAGCTCCGCAAGCAGCGCCGGATAGCGGTCCACCGAGGCCATGTCATCAGGGGGCGTCATACCGTCGAAGTCGCTGCCGATTCCAACGTGTTCGACGCCGGCGACGTTGCGGATGTGCTCTATGTGGTCCGCGATGTCCGGAATGCCGCAGGGAGGCTTGGGGTTGTCCACGAGCCACGCGGCTTCCTGGGCGGCCGCGTCCGGCCCGATCCACCCTGGCTGCGCGGATTGGCGCGCACGGGACCATGCACGATACTCCACAGAGAGGAACTCTGGGAGAAAGACGGCCATAACGATCCCCCCGCTGGCTCTGACGTTCTTCAATGTCGCGTCGGGGACGTTGCGGGGGTGGTCGGAGACGGCCCGGGCACCGGAGTGGGAGAAGAACAGCGGTGCCGTGGACAGACGCGTGACGTGTTCGACCGTTGTATCGGCGCAGTGCGAGAGGTCCACGAGCATGCCGAGGTCGTTCATGGTTGCCACCACCTGTTCGCCGAAGGCGTTCAGGCCACCCACGCCTGGGCCATCGGTGGCACTGTCCGCCCACCCGGTGTTCGTATTGTGGGTCAACGTCATGTACTTGACTCCGTTGCGGTGCATCAGGCGCAGGACATCGATCGAATCGAGGATCTGGTGCCCGCCCTCCACACCCATCAGCGATGCGATACGGCCCTCGGCGAAGCAGCGTTCGACGTCGTCGGCGGACCTGGCGAGGGCGGTTAGGTGCGGGTATGTCTCGCACATCCGGTGGACCGCCTCGATTTGGGCAAGGGTCAGTGCGGCCATGGCGACCTTGTCATCCGGACTGGTGACGGAGGGCACCCATATTGACCAGAACTGGGCTCCGACGCCGCCCCGTCGGAGACGGACCAGATCGGTGTGCATCTGTAGCTGCTCCTGCCCGGGGTCAAGCAGGCCGAAGTCCAGGCCGGCCAACTTGTGGTGCTTCGACAGCATGTCGTTGTGGCCGTCAATGATCAGGTGGTGTCCGGTACTCATACGTGGTCCTCCAAGGAGTGTTATCCGTGCACGGCACCACCCAGGCTTGGCCAGATGTAGCCGTTCCATGCGCCGACGAAGACTAACATGCGGGTGCGGCCCTGAAGGCGTCAACAGCCCTTTTCGGTGGTAGAGCCCCGTCGAAACCCGATCTCGACAAGCTCGATCAACGGGGTGGCTCGATCAACGGCGGCGGCTCGATCAACGGCGGTGCAGACTGGTGACATGAATGCTTCTGAGCCGGTGACAACCAACAATTCGACCGTTGACGACTGGACCCGCGCCCTCGCCGAATCCGTCGGGTCTCCCGGCGGTGGTGCCGGCGCGGGTGTGATGCTGGCCATCGCAGCGTCGCTGACCTCAATGGTGGCCGGATATACCCAGGCCGAGGGCCAGAAGCGCAGCGAGGTTGCCGTCATTCAGTCCCGGGCCCGTTCGCTCAGGGAAACCGCCCTGCAGCTGGCCGACGATGACGCTTCGGCATCCAAAAATTTCGGGGCGGCCTTTCGCCTGAGTCCCGGGCCTGAGCGGGAAAAGGCGATACGCCGGGCTTCCGTGGCTGCGGCCAAGGCATCTGCCGTGCTGGGTAAGCAGGCCATAGAGGCCATTGACGACCTGGCCTGGCTCGCGTCCCACGGCAATCCGGCCCTGGTTGCCGACGTCGTGGTGGCTCTCGGCGCCCTCAGGGCAGCACTCACCGGGGCGCGCACCAATGTCAGCTTCGACCTTGCGGGCCTGTCTTCGGCCGGGGACACGCTGGACCAGGTCCGCGAGGAACACCCCGATTTGTGGTCCACGGTGCAGGACCTGACGGCCGCAGTGGAACGGATCGACGGGCTGGCCGCAGGGATCGACCACCGAGCCGCCCCCACCGATGCTGGGTGAGGCGGGATCCGGTGGTTGAGCCTGTCGAAACCCCTAACGACGCGACTCTGGCACGTATCCCATGTTTTCGCTGATTTTCTCGCCACTGATTTTTAGCTCGTCAATGAGGCCAGGCAGCTTTTCGGGCTCGAACCTGGCTGACGGGCCCGAAATGCTGACGGCGGCAATGACGGTACCTTCACGTCCACGAATCGGAACCGCGATGCCGTTGAGTCCGTCCTCAAGTTCGCCATGGACTGTGGCATAACCGGATTCCGCCACGGCAAGCAGCTGCGATTCCAGGTCCTGCCGCGACGTGATGGTCCTCTTTGTCAGCGCGGGCATCCCCTTCTCGGTCAATACACGGTTGCGCTGTGCAACTGTCAGGGACGCCAGGAACACCTTTCCACTCGACGTAGCGTGAAGGGGCGTGGCCCGGCCCATCCAGTTCCGCATGTCAGCGGTGGTGGAAGGGCCAAAAGCTTCGTCGATGTTTATAACGTTGCTCAGGCTCAGGACGGCAAGGTTAACCGTTTCCCCGAACCTGGCAGCAAGGGCCTCCAGGAACGGACGGGCCTCCCTGGCCAGATCGAGCCGCATGGGTATGGAGTTGGCCAGATGCAGGATGCCAAGTCCCAGCTGGTATTTCCCCCGCCCGCTGCTCTGCACCATTCCCTGGGCTTCCAAGGCGCGCAGGAGCCGGGAAATGGTGGACTTATGCACGCCCATTTCCTCGGCAACTTCCGTAACGCCGGCCTTGCCGGCACGGGCCAGTACCTTCAGGACTGCAATGGCGCGATCAACGGACTGCAGGCTGCCTCCCTGCAGGTCAACGCCACTAATCGAGTCATCGTCATGCCCTGGAGCCATGTGCCCATACTCTCAGACCCGCGCCCGCGCTTCGTGACGCCGTCCAAAGTCCGGACCGCAGCGGAGTTGAAACATATTTCGAATCTTCCGAAAACTCTTGACCTGCATTTGTGATCCGGGTAACACTAACTCTACAAGTTGCGGAGAGCGCAACATGACGCAGGTGAACACACTCCACGGGGCACCCCTCCAGGCATAAGTTGCGGAAACCGCAACGCAGAACATCGCGAACCTATAAACCACAACCATCGTGCGTCACCGAATCGTTATCCCTCCGCTCCACCTGAAGAGTAAATCCAACGAACTAAGGTGCAGGTTCCATGGCTAAAAACGGATCGTCCACTTACAGAAGAAACCGCGATGACGGGAAACAAAGCGGCCGAAAGTCCGGCAGGCCGCTAGGCAGTCTCGATTACATCCGGCCGCGGTACCCCCATAACATCCACCCGGCGTTGGTTCCGGGTATCAGCGTCGATGAACAGCGCCGGCGATACAGTCTGGACAAGGTCGTACTCATCGCAGCTGGTGCCTTGACAGTGGCGTTCGTCGTCTGGGGTATCGTCAGCCCCTCCAGCGTTTCTGAGGTGGCAGGCGCGGCATTCTCCTGGACCACCGCCAACTTGGGCTGGCTCTTCAACGCCGTCGCCACCGTCGTGCTGGTGGTTCTGCTGTGGTTGGCCATCAGCCGCTACGGGAAGATTCCGCTCGGCAAGGACGGGGAGACCCCGGAATTCTCCACGTTTTCCTGGGTGGCGATGCTTTTCGCTGCCGGTCTCGGCATCGGCGTGCTGTTCTGGGGCCCCGCCGAGCCGCTGACCCACTACCTGAACCCACCGCCGCGGACGGTCGAGGCCGAGTCAATTGAAGCCATGCATCGGGCGCTGGCCCAGACGTACTACCACTGGGGATTCCATGCGTGGGCCATGTATGCCCTGGTGGGCGGCGCGGTCGCCTATGTGGGCTACCGGCGCGGCCGCGCCCTGTTGATGTCCTCGATATTTCGGCACCTGTTCGGAAAGAGCCAGACCGACGGGCTCGCCGGAAAACTGGTGGACATCTTCGCCATCATCGCCACCCTGTTCGGGACGGCTGCAGCCCTGGGGATCGCCGCACTCCAGATCGGCCAAGGCGTCACCATCGTCTCGGGTGTCTCTGAACTGACGAATACTGTCCTCATCGGCATCATCGGCGTTCTGACGGTCTGCTTTGTGCTCTCCGCCGTTTCCGGCGTCGCCAGGGGCATTCGCTATCTCTCGAACATCAATATCGTCCTCACTTTAGGCATCGTCGGCGTGGTGTTCATCCTGGGGCCGACGCTGTTCCTGCTGAACATGGTGCCATCGGCGGTCATCCAGTACATCGGATCACTGTTCGAACTAATGGCACGGTCTGCTTCCTGGGGAGAGGACACAGCGCAATTCCAATCCACATGGACTGTCTATTACTGGGCCTGGTGGATCTCCTGGTCACCGTTCGTCGGCATCTTCATCGCCCGCATCTCCCGCGGCAGGACCATCAGGCAATTCATCCTGGGTGTGATCTTCATTCCGTCTGCCCTGCTTTTTGTCGCGTACGGAATTATGGGAGCAACTGCAATCTGGATGCATCGCGAAGGGAGCCCCGGGTTCCACGATTCGATGGCCGCCTCCGAAGTGCTGTTCACCCTGGTGGACAATCTTCCCTTCGCGGAATGGCTTCCCCTGGTCATCATGGTGGTGCTGGCGATCTTCTTCATCACCTCTGCCGACTCCGCCTCAATGGTTATGGGTATTCTCACCACGCGCGGCAGCCAGGATCCCCCCAAACTCGTGGTGGTTTTCTGGGGACTGGTGATGGCCGGGATCGCGGTGGTTATGTTACTGATCGGGAACGCGTCCGCCCTTGCGGGGCTGCAATCACTGGTCATTGTCACAGCTGTGCCGTTCGCCATCGTAATGATCCTGATCATCTTCGCCTGGTTCCGGGAGCTGCGGTCAGACCCGTATATCCTGCGCGCCCAGTACGCCCAGATCGCAGTCAGCAATGCCGTGGTGGAAGGCGTCCAAAAGTACGGAGACGACTTCGGCCTCAAAGTGGTGCAGACCAAGCCAGGATGCGGAGCCGGTGCCGAAACCGATTCGGAGCACCAGGACTACACGGAGTGGTACCAGCGCACCAATGCGGAGGGCGAGCCCGTGGGCTTTGACTACGAAACCGGCAAATGGGCCGATGGCTGGGACCCCGAAACCGGGGAAATAGGCACAGTGCCCCCGGCTCCGCCCAGCGACACCCAGCCACTGAGGGCCGGGCTGTAAAGGCCGCACACCCGACAACCAATTCAAGGCTCACTCCCACGACTCCGGGCCTGCCGTCACCACCAGAAAAACCTGAACCGCCTTCGACAGGAGCAAAGAATACGATGAACGAAACACGCGAAATCCTCCCCATCCCCGCAGCGAGGCGGCAGCCGGTGACAGCGGCCATGGGTATTCATGAACAAGCCACTACCTTCGCCCCCGTCGCCCCGCTTCAGGCTCCAAAGGACGCTCCCAACGTGGTCGTCGTCCTTATCGACGACATGGGCTTTGGCGCCTCAAGCGCCTTTGGCGGACCATGCGAAATGCCCACGGCGGAAAAACTGTCCGACGACGGGCTCCGCTACAGCCGCTTCCATGTCACCGCGCTGTGCTCACCCACCCGCCAGGCACTGATGACCGGACGGAACCATCATTCTGTAGGCATGGGCGTGACCACGGAGATGAGCACCTCCGCGCCTGGTTACACCGGGTTCCGGCCCGCCAGTGCAGCCACTATTGCCCAGACCCTGAACATGAACGGATACAGCACGGCGGCGTTCGGCAAGTGGCACCAGACCCCGCCGCGCGAGGTCAGCCCGTCAGGACCTTTTGACCGGTGGCCTGTTGGGGAAGGCTTCGATAAGTTCTACGGATTTATGGGCGCCGAGATGAACCACTGGTACCCCCAGCTCTTCGACGGTACAACTCCGGTGGAACCCTCCCGGCGGCCGGAGGATGGCTACCACCTCTCAGAAGACCTCGTCGACCAGGCCATCACCTGGGTCCAGACCCAGAAAGCGCTCACCCCGGAGAAGCCGTTCTTCAGCTACATCGCGTTCGGAGCAACCCACGGACCCTTCCACGTCGGACCCGGGTGGAAGGACAAGTACCGCGGGCGGTTCGATCACGGCTGGGACGCGCAAAGGGAAGCAACCCTGGCGCGCCAGAAGGAACTGGGCGTAGTACCTGAGTCCGCCGAACTAAGCCCATGGGCCGACGTGGTGCCGCACTGGGACGAACTCGACGGCACCGAGCGCAGGGTGGCAGCTTCCTTTATGGAAACCTATGCCGGATTCGCCGAGCATACGGACGCCCAGGTGGGACGCTTCGTGGATGCCCTGGATGAGCTTGGAGAGCTGGACAACACTCTCTTCATCTACATCCTGGGCGATAACGGCGCTTCGGGAGAAGGCGGCATCGAAGGCACCATGCGGGAGCACCTGGTGGGCCACGGCTTCAAAGACAGCACGGAGGCCATGGCCAGGGAACTGGACGCCCTTGGCGATGCGACAACCTATGCGATCTACCCTGTTGGCTGGGCCCTCGCCATGAACACCCCGTATCAATGGACCAAGCAGGTAGCGTCACACCTGGGTGGCACGCGCGACGGCATGATCATTCGCTGGGGCAATGCCATCGCTGAAGGCGGCGGCGTCCGGCACCAGTACCATCACGTTATCGACGTGGCACCAACCATCTTTGAAGCGGCCGGCATTCCGCACCCCGTCACCGTCAACGGCGTGACGCAACAGCCCATTGAAGGTACCAGCATGGTCTACACCTTTAACGCTCCCGAAGCCGAGGACCGCAGGCAGACGCAGTACTTCGAGATGTGCGGCAACCGGAGCATTTACCACGAAGGCTGGACGGCAGTGACACGCCATGGGACACCGTGGGAAATGGTGCCGGAAGGGCTTCCTTCCTTCGACGACGATGTGTGGGAACTGTATGACATCAGGAACGACTGGAGCCAGGCCCATGATCTGGCCGGCATGTTCCCGGAGAAGTTGCGGGAACTCCAGCAGCTCTTCCTGATCGAGGCCAGCAAGTACAACGTGTTCCCGTTGGACGACCGGGTCACGGAGCGCGAGAATCCTGAAGTCGCCGGAAGAATCGACCTGCTTGGCCACCGGAATTCGGTGACATACCGGGCCGGAATGGGGCGCTTCACGGAAGAGACAACACTGAACGTCAAGAACAGGTCGCACACAGTTACGGCCCGGGTGGATGTCCCGGACGGCGGCGGTGAAGGTGTCCTCATAGCCCAAGGCGGACGTTTCGGGGGCTGGTCCCTGTACGTGACGGACGGTCGCCTCAGCTACGCCCACAATTGCTACGGCCGGGATCTCTACATCGTCCGTTCAGACGAGGTTCTTGCCCCTGGAACCCAGGAACTTGCGCTCGAATTCCTCTATGACGGTGACGGCATCGGCAAGGGTGCGGAAATTCGGCTCGCTGCCAACGGCACGGTCGTGGGCAAAGGCAGGGTGGACCAAACGACGGCCTATTACTTCTCCTTCGATGAGACCCTGAACGTAGGCGTCGATCGAGGAACGCCCGTCACGGACGACTACCTCCCTGTGGACAACGCCTTCACCGGCACGATCCACACGGTGCGGATCGACCTGCATGAGGACAGTAACGATTCACACTTCACGGCGGCCGATCATCAGCGCATGGCGCTGGCACACCAGTAGAAAACCAGCCGCGCCCACCGCAATACCCACCAAGAAGACCAAGAGGACCAATGGACCTGCCAGCCCTAAGCCCCACACAGACAAATGGCCTGCCCGCCGCCGGAACCGCGACGGCGGGCCAGGGCAAGGGATGCTGTGCGCCCTCCCGCGGGCCACTTCCAACGGAACCCGTCCATCACGGAGACGTTGGCGGCACGGTTTTGTCCGGGCAGGGATCGCACCACGCCGTGGAGATCCCTGCCGGGACATTCACCATGGGAGATGCCTTCGCCGAGGGCTACCCGGCCGACGGCGAGACACCCGTCCACGAGGTCAGGCTGGGCGGTTTCCTGATGGACGTAACAACGGTCACCAATGCGATGTATGCAGCGTTCGTCGAAACCACGGGATACCGCACGGAGGCAGAAGAGTACGGCAGCTCCGCAGTATTCCATCTGCTCTCCACTGCCGCCGGGCCGGACATCCTGGGAGCAGCCAGCCGCGCGCCGTGGTGGCTGAACATCCGCGGCGCGGACTGGGCACATCCCACCGGACCAAACTCGCACTGGCGGGACGTCCCGAACCACCCGGCTGTCCACGTCTCGCACAACGATGCCCTCGCCTACTGCAGGTGGGCCGGAAGGCGTCTTCCTACAGAAGCTGAGTGGGAATACGCCGCGCGTGGCGGCCTGGAGGGGAGGCGCTATGCGTGGGGTGATGACCTCACACCCGACGGCGAACACCGCTGCAACATCTGGCAAGGTGCCTTCCCGGCGGCCAATACGGTCGACGACGGCCACTTGGGTACCGCACCCGTCCGGGCCTATCCACCGAACGGCTATGGACTGTATGAGATGGCCGGCAACGTCTGGGAATGGTGCGCCGACTGGTTCTTGCCCAAGTACTACCGCAACTCCCCCACGAATAACCCGCAAGGACCCACCATCGGTGCCGGGCGGGTCATGCGTGGCGGCTCCTATCTATGCCACGACTCCTACTGCAACCGCTACCGGGTAGCCGCCCGCACCTCAAACACACCGGAATCGTCGTCCGGAAACCTCGGCTTCCGCACGGTAGCGGCGCCTTAAAGGACCGTGCGGATGGTTTCCTCGAAGCCGGTAACGTGGTGCAGCGCCAGTTCGCCCGCCTTGTCCGCGTCGCCGGTGGCGACGGCCCTGAGCAGGTCCACGTGCTCGGTGATGTGGCCGGTCACTGACGGCACCTTGTCCACTACCAGGCACCAGATGCGGGTGGCCAGGTTGTCGTACCGGATCA
The DNA here is from genome assembly GCF_049810315.1 of Pseudarthrobacter sp. J47. Lineage (GTDB taxonomy): Bacteria > Actinomycetota > Actinomycetes > Actinomycetales > Micrococcaceae > Arthrobacter. The sequence goes on along the minus strand of NZ_CP187358.1, from coordinate 73,382 downwards.
GGGTGTCTTCCAGGTGCGGGTTGGCTGCCGCCTTGTAGATGAGCCGGTGGACCATGAGGTCGTACCGCATAAGCTCACGCGATCCGCCAAGCTCCGGATCGAGTCCGGCAATGGCGTCAGCCACCTCAAGGAGTTCCTTCCGGATGGCGTCGCTGGCGCGGCTGGCAGCACGGCGGGCAGCGAGGGGCTCCAGCAGTTCCCGGATCTCAGAGACGTCAGCGAGTTCGGTGAAGTCCACGTTGGTGGCGAAGGTTCCGCGGCGGGGATACGAGACCACCAGGTGGTCCACCTCGAGCCGCTTGATGGCCTCGCGGACCGGGGTCCGGCCGAAGCCGAACTCTGCCGCGAGCTGGCCGTCGTTGATGGGCTCGCCGGGCCGGATGTCCAGCATGATGAGTTTGTCGCGCAGCTGCCGGTAGGCGGCCTCGGCCTGGGAAGGGGCCGCCTCCTCCGCAAGAGGCAGGGCCAGAAGTGCATTCAACGCGCCGCTCCGTTTCTTCGCTCTCAAGCTCCAGCCCGTAACTGGAAGCCGGGTAGCAGTTTCGGTACATCTATTGACTCAGCTGTGATCTCAATCATAGCATTGATCCCACACTGATATATCAGTCAATGAACAAGTGGTATTTCAAAGGAGCACCTGTGGTTGAGCAGCTGAACGATCAACTTTCCGTCGTCGATCCCGAGGTCCAGGAGGCCATTGCGCGGGAACTGGTCCGCCAGCAGTCCACGCTGGAAATGATCGCCTCGGAGAACTTCGCCCCGTCCGCCGTGATGGAGGCACAAGGCTCTGTGCTGACCAACAAGTACGCAGAGGGCTACCCCGGAAAGCGCTACTACGGCGGCTGCGAGCACGTGGACGTTGTGGAGCAGCTGGCCATCGACCGCGTCAAGGCCCTTTTCGGCGCCGAATTCGCCAACGTCCAGCCGCACTCCGGCGCGCAGGCCAACGCCGCCGCCATGTTTGCCCTGCTGAACCCGGGCGACACCATCATGGGCCTGGACCTGGCACACGGCGGCCACCTCACCCACGGCATGCGCATCAACTTCTCCGGCAAGCTCTACAACGTCATCCCGTACCACGTACGCGAATCCGATCTCCGGGTGGACATGGCCGAAGTTGAAGCACTGGCCCTGGAGCACCGTCCCAAGCTGATCGTCGCCGGCTGGTCCGCCTACTCGCGGCAGCTGGACTTCGCAGAATTCCGCCGGATCGCCGACCTCGTGGATGCCTACCTCATGGTGGATATGGCCCACTTCGCCGGCCTGGTGGCCGCAGGGCTGCACCCCAACCCGGTGCCGTACGCCGACGTCGTCACCACCACCACCCACAAGACCCTCGGCGGCCCCCGCGGCGGCGTCATCCTGGCCAAGGAGCAGTACGCCAAGAAGATCAACAGCGCGGTTTTCCCGGGCCAGCAGGGCGGACCCCTGGAACACGTCATTGCAGCCAAGGCCGTTGCCTTCAAGCTGGCCGGCAGCCCGCAGTTCAAGGAACGCCAGGAACGCGTCCTCCAGGGATCGAAGCTGCTCGCCGAGCGCCTCCTCCGCGACGACGTTGCAGCTGCGGGTATCTCCGTGGTCAACGGCGGAACCGACGTCCACCTGGTCCTGGTGGACCTCCGCAACTCGGAGCTGGACGGCCAGCAGGCCGAAGACGCCCTGCACCGCATCGGCATCACCGTCAACCGCAACGCCGTCCCGTTCGACCCCCGCCCGCCCATGGTTTCCTCCGGCCTCCGGATCGGCACGCCGGCCCTCGCCGCACGCGGATTCGGCGCCACGGAATTTGCTGAAGTCTCGGACATTATTGCGACGGCGTTGATCGCCTCGGCCAGCACCGGCACCTTGGACGACGCCACCGCCGTCGAACTCCGCGCCCGGGTCAGCTCCCTGGCCGAGCAGTTCCCGCTGTACTCCCACCTGAACAACAACGGCGGCCTGGCCACCACCGCCATCGAGGCAGACCTGATTGGAGCGGCCCAGTGAGCGCAGACCAGCTTCCCGAGCACCCGGACTTCCTGTGGCGGAACCCGGAGCCCAAGTCCTCCTATGACGCAGTGATTGTAGGCGGCGGCGGGCACGGCCTGGCCACCGCGTACTTCCTGGCCAAGAACCACGGCATGACCAACATTGCCGTCCTGGAAAAGGGCTGGCTGGCCGGCGGCAACATGGCCCGGAACACCACGATCATCCGCTCCAACTACCTCTGGGACGAAAGCGCAGCCATCTACGAGCACGCGCTCAAGCTGTGGGAGGTCCTGCCGGAGGAACTGGAATACGACTTCCTGTTCAGCCAGCGCGGCGTGATGAACCTGGCCCACACCCTGGGCGACGTCCGCGAAAGCATGCGGCGCGTGGGCGCCAACAAGCTCAACGGCGTGGATGCCGAGTGGCTGGACCCCCAGCAGGTCAAGGAACTCTGCCCCATCCTGAACATCAACGACGACATCCGCTACCCCGTCATGGGTGCCACCTACCAGCCGCGTGCAGGCATCGCCAAGCACGACCACGTGGCCTGGGCCTTCGCCCGCAAGTGCGACGAACTGGGCGTGGACATCATCCAGAACTGCGAAGTCACCGGCTTCGTCAAGGACGGCGAGCGCGTGGTGGGCGTCAAGACCAACCAGGGCACCATCAACACCGAAAAGGTGGGCCTCTGCGCCGCCGGGCACAGTTCAGTCCTGGCCGAGATGGCAGGCTTCCGGCTCCCCATCCAGTCCCACCCGCTCCAGGCCCTGGTGTCCGAACTGCACGAACCGGTCCACCCCACGGTGGTCATGTCCAACCATGTGCACGTCTACGTCTCCCAGGCCCACAAGGGTGAACTGGTAATGGGCGCCGGCGTCGATTCCTACAACGGCTACGGCCAGCGCGGCTCCTTCCACGTGATCGAGCACCAGATGGCTGCCGCCGTCGAACTTTTCCCCATCTTTGCCCGGGCACACGTGCTGCGGACCTGGGGCGGCATTGTGGACACCACGCTGGACGCCTCCCCGATCGTGGGCACCACCCCGGTGGAGAACATGTTCGTGAACTGCGGCTGGGGCACCGGCGGGTTCAAGGGAACGCCGGCTGCCGGCATGACCTTCGCCCACACCATCGCCACCGGCGCACCGCACAAGCTGAACGCCCCGTTCTCGCTGGAACGCTTCGAAACCGGTGCGCTCATTGACGAACACGGCGCAGCCGCCGTCGCCCACTAGCCGAGCACCCTAGAAAGAAGACGCACATGCTGCTCATCTCCTGCCCCAACTGCGGCTCCCGTGACGAGACCGAATTCCACTACGGCGGACAGGCCCACGTTGCCTACCCGGAAAACCCCAGCGAACTCAATGACCGTGAATGGGCCGAGTTCCTGTTCTACCGGGACAACACCAAGGGCGCCTTCGCCGAACGCTGGCTGCACAGCACCGGCTGCCGCCAGTGGTTCAACATGCTCCGCGACACGGTCACCTACGACATCCAGGCCGTCTACCCCATGGGCGCGCCCCGCCCCACAGCAACCGGTCCAACAGCAACCGGCACCACCGCCCCGGAAGGAGCAAGCAAGTGACTTCCCAGAATGCCCGTCTTTCCGACGGCGGCCGCATCGACCGCACCATTTCCTGGCGTTTCACCCTTGATGGCGAAGAATTCACCGGCCACCCGGGCGACACCCTCGCCTCAGCGCTGCTGGCCAACGGCCGGATCGCGGTGGGCAATTCCCTCTACGAGGACCGTCCCCGCGGCATCCTGGCCGCAGGCGTTGAGGAATCGAACGCCCTGGTGAAGGTGCTCCCCCGCTTCGCCGGCCACGTGGCAGAATCCATGCTTCCCGCCACCACCGTGACCCTGGTGGACGGACTCCAGGCTGAGCTGCTCAACGGCCTGGGCCGGCTGGATCCGGAAGAGGACCGCGCGGAGTACGACAAGAAGTACGTCCACACCGACGTCCTGGTGGTTGGCGGCGGTGTTGCCGGCCTGGCAGCCGCCCGCGAAGCAGCCCGGACCGGCGCCCGCGTGATGCTGCTGGATGACCAGCCTGAATTGGGCGGCTCGCTGCTCTCGGCGTCCACCGCTCCCGGACTGGCCGAGACCATCGAGGGCAAGCCCGCACTGGAATGGGTGGCTGACGTTGAGGCCGAGCTGGTTTCCGGCGCCGAATCCACGGTCCTGAACCGCACTACGGCGTTCGGCGCATACGACGCCAACTACGTCATCGCGGTCCAGAACCGCACCGACCACCTCTCCTCCCCCGCCGCCCCCGGCGTATCCCGCCAGCGTATTTGGCACATCCGTGCTAACCAGGTGGTCCTGGCCCCCGGCGCGCACGAACGCCCGCTGGTGTTCGAGAACAATGACCGCCCCGGCATCATGCTCGCCTCCGCCGTCCGCAGCTACCTCAACCGGTACGCCGTGGCCGCCGGGCAGCGCGTGGTCATCAGCACCACGAACGACAGCGCCTACGCGCTTGCCGCGGACCTGCAGTCGGCCGGGATCAAGGTCGCGGCCGTTGTGGACGCCCGTCCGCGCCTCACCGAGGTGGCTGCTGCCGCCGTCGAAAGCGGAATCCGCGTCCTGATTGGCAGCGCGGTGGCGAACACCACGGGAAGCGACACCGCAGAAGAACGCGGCCGCCTTAACAGCGTCACCATCCGCAGCATTAACGACGACGGCGAACTCACCTCGGGCGTCGAACAGATCGCCTGCGACCTGCTGGCAGTGTCCGGCGGCTGGAGCCCGCTGGTGCACCTGCACTCCCAGCGCCAGGGCAAGCTGCGCTGGGACGAGGAGCTCGCGGCGTTTGTGCCGAGCACCGAGGTTCCCAACCAGCAGATCGTTGGCTCCGGCCGTGGTTCCTTCGCCACTGTGGACTGCCTCGCCGAAGGCGTTTCCGCCGGTGCGAAGGCGGCGATCGACGCCGGATTCAGCACCTCCACGGAGCCGGCGCCCCTCACGGAGCCCAAGGCATCAGCCCCCACCCGCCAGCTCTGGCTGGTTCCGGGAGAGTCGGGCACCCCTGATGACTGGCACCACCACTTCGTGGATTTCCAGCGGGACCAGTCAGTGGCTGACGTCCTGCGCTCCACCGGCGCGGGAATGCGGTCCGTGGAGCACGTCAAGCGCTACACCTCCATCAGCACCGCCAACGACCAGGGCAAGACGTCCGGCGTCAACGCGATCGGCGTCATCGCCGCCGCGCTGCGCACCGCCGGCGAGGCGTCCCGGGGCATCGGCGAGATCGGCACCACCACGTACCGCGCCCCGTTCACTCCTGTAGCGTTCGCAGCCCTCGCCGGCCGCCAGCGCGGTGAGCTCTTCGATCCGGCCCGCGTCACGTCCATCCACCCGTGGCACGTCAGCCGCGGCGCCCTCTTCGAGGACGTCGGGCAGTGGAAGCGCCCCTGGTACTACCCGCAGGACGGTGAGGACATGGACACCGCGGTACTCCGCGAGTGCGCCGCAGTCCGCGAGTCCGTGGGCTTTATGGACGCCACCACCCTCGGGAAGATCGAAATCCGTGGCAAGGACGCCGGCGAGTTCCTCAACAGGATCTACACCAACGCGTTCAAGAAGCTCGCCCCCGGTTCCGCGCGCTACGGCGTGATGTGCCAGGCGGACGGCATGATCTTCGACGACGGCGTGACCCTGCGCCTGGACGAGGACACCTTCTTCATGACCACCACCACCGGCGGCGCCGCGAAGGTGCTGGACTGGCTGGAGGAATGGCTGCAGACCGAATGGCCGGAACTGGACGTGCACTGCACCTCGGTGACCGAACAGTGGAACACGATTGCCGTCGTCGGACCCAAGTCCCGTGAGGTGATCGCCAAGGTGGCGCCGGAACTCGCTGCCAACGGCGGCCTGGACGCCGAGGCGTTCCCGTTCATGACCTTCCGCGAAACCACCCTGGCTTCCGGTGTGCGGGCCCGCATCTGCCGGATCTCCTTCTCCGGTGAGCTGGCCTACGAAATCAACGTACCTGCCTGGTACGGGCTGAACACCTGGGAAGCCGTTGCAGCTGCCGGCGCCGAATTCAACATCACCCCCTACGGCACCGAAACCATGCACGTACTGCGCGCCGAAAAGGGCTACCCGATCGTCGGGCAGGACACCGACGGCACCGTCACCCCGCAGGACGCCGGCATGGAGTGGATTGTTTCCAAGGCCAAGGACTTCATTGGCAAGCGTTCCTACTCACGGACCGATGCCCTCCGCGAAGACCGCAAGCACCTTGTCAGCGTCCTTCCGGTGGACGGGACAGTGCGGCTGCCGGAAGGCACCCAGCTGGTTGAAAAGGGCCGCTCCACCAACCCGGCCTACGGACCGGTTCCCATGGAAGGTTTCGTCACTTCCAGCTACCACAGCGCCGCCCTGGGCAGGTCCTTCGGCCTGGCGCTGATCAAGAACGGCCGAAACCGCATCGGCGAGACGCTGGTGGCTGCCGCCGGCGACCAGCTGCTGGACGTCGTCGTTGCAGAAACCGTACTTTTTGACCCCGAAGGGACCCGCAAAGATGGCTGAAACAGCAGTGCCTGCAACCGCACATGAGAAGAACCTCTCGCTCCGCACCAGCCCGGCCGGCCAGCTCAAGGCGGCTTTTGAAACCGGTTCGGTCCAGGGCGTGGTGGAGCTGCGCGAAGTGGCCTTCCTGACCATGGCCGGTGTCCGCGTGGACCGGGACAGCGAAGCCGGCCGCCGTGTTGCCTCCGTGGTGGGCGGACTGCCCGCAGCGTGCGGTGACGTGGCCGGCGTCGGGGAAACGTCAGTGCTCTGGCTGGGACCCCAGGAGTTCCTGGTCATCGCCCCGGCAGAAGCCCACGAAGCGCTGGGCGGGGACTTGATCCTGGCCCTCACGGAAGCCCTGGCTGACGGCCAGGGCCAGGTGGTGGACCTCTCCGCCAACCGGACCACGTTCGAGCTGACCGGCCCCAAGGCGCGTGGCGTCCTGGAAAAGGGCAACTCGCTGGACCTGCACCCCCGCGCCTTCACTGCCGGTACCGCCGTCTCCACCGAGGTGGGCAACATCCCCGTGGTGCTGTGGAAGACGGGCGAGGACAGCTTCCGGCTGTTCCCCCGTGCGTCCTTCGCAGAATTCTTGGGCCGCTGGCTCCTGGACTCCATGCGGGAGTACGCCTCACCCGAGGTCCCCTGAATGGCACTCAGCGTCCTGGACCTGTTCTCTGTTGGCATCGGGCCGTCGTCCTCACACACGGTCGGCCCGATGCGGGCGGCAAAGCTGTTCGCGGACGGACTCAAAGGCGACGGCAACCTAAGCTCCACGGCACGGGTCCAGGCAGAGCTTTTCGGCTCCCTCGGCGCCACCGGCCGCGGCCACGGTTCGGACAAGGCCGTGGTCCTGGGGCTGCAGGGGCTCGAACCCGAGACCGTCAACACCTTCACCGCCGATGACCAGGTTGCGGCCGCTGCGCTGGACGCGGAACTGCACCTGGCCGGCTCCCACCGGGTGGACTTCAACTGGGACGAGGACGTGGTGCTGCACCGCCGCAAGTCCCTGCCCGCCCACCCCAACGGAATGACCTTCCGGGCTCTGGACCACACCGGTTCCGTGCTGTCCGAACGAAGCTTCTATTCCATTGGGGGCGGCTTCGTGGTGGACGGCGACGCCGATGCCAGCGACCGGGTGGTGGCCGATTCGACAGTCCTTCCCTACCCCTTCACCACGGCAGACCAGCTGCTGGAGATCTGCCGGACGGAGGGGATGTCCATCTCCGACGTGATGCTCGCCAACGAGCTCGTGTGGCGCAGCGAAGAGGAACTCCGGGAGAAACTGCTAAGTCTCTGGGCTGTGATGCGCGAATGCGTGGACAACGGCTGTGCCGCGGAAGGAACGCTTCCCGGCGGATTGAACGTCAGCCGCCGGGCGCCGTCGTTGTTCAAGACCCTGACCGCGGATACCGGAGTGACCGATCCGCTCCGCGCCATGGAGTGGGTGAACCTGTATGCCCTGGCAGTCAACGAGGAAAACGCCGCCGGCGGGCGGATCGTCACGGCGCCCACCAACGGCGCGGCAGGCATTGTGCCCGCGGTGCTGCACTACTACATGAAGTTCGTTCCGGGAGCAGACGACGACGGTGTGGTCCGCTTCCTGCTGGCCGCGGCCGCCGTCGGGATTCTGTTCAAGATCAACGCCTCCATCTCCGGCGCGGAAGTGGGCTGCCAGGGCGAGGTGGGTTCCGCCTGCTCGATGGCTGCCGCCGGGCTGTGCGAGGTGTTGGGCGGAACGCCCGCCCAGGTGGAGAACGCCGCGGAGGTGGGAATCGAGCACAACCTCGGCCTCACCTGCGATCCCGTGGGCGGCCTGGTGCAGATTCCCTGCATCGAACGCAACGCGATCGCCAGCGTGAAGGCCATCAACGCGGCCCGCCTGGCGCTGCACGGGGACGGCAGCCACAAGGTCTCCCTGGATAAGGCCATCAAAACCATGCGTGAAACAGGAGCTGACATGAAGACCAAGTACAAGGAAACCTCCCGGGGCGGCCTGGCCGTGAATGTGATCGAGTGCTGAGCCATGACTGCCACTGAAACCCAGGTCCCCGCACCGCAGCAGTCCACCACCGTTGAACACGTCCTGACCCTCGACTGCCCCGAAGGCCCGGGAATCGTGCACGCCGTCTCCAGCTTCCTGCTGGTACACGGCTGCGACATCATCGACAACAAGCAGTTCGGCGAGCGCTCCGAAGGCCACTTCTTTATGCGGGTGCATTTCGCGTCCGACGGCGATGCCTCCACCGTGGATACGCTGCGGGCCGCTTTCGGTCCGGTTGCGGAACGCTTTGGGATGCGCTGGCAGCTGGAGCGCCAGGGAGCCAAGCGCAAGGTCCTGATCATGGTGTCCAAGTTCGGGCACTGCCTCAACGACCTCCTGTTCCGTGCCCGGATCGGCGAGCTGCCCGTGGACGTGGTGGCCGTGGTGTCCAACCACACCGACCACCAGGCGCTGGTGGAGTGGCACGGGATCCCCTTCCACCACATCCCGGTGACGGCGGAGACCAAACCTGCCGCCGAGGCGCGGCTGATGGAGCTGGTGGACCAACTCGACGTTGAGCTGGTGGTGCTGGCCCGCTACATGCAGGTCCTCAGCGACGAGCTGACCCGGAAGCTGGACGGCCGGGCCATCAACATCCACCACTCGTTCCTGCCCAGCTTCAAGGGTGCCAAGCCGTACCACCAGGCCTACGCCCGGGGCGTCAAGACCGTTGGCGCTACGGCCCACTACGTGAACGCCGAGCTGGATGAGGGCCCGATCATCGCCCAGCAGGTGGTGGAAGTGGACCACACCCACGGGCCAGAAGACCTGGTGGCCGCCGGCCGCGACACCGAATGCAAGGCGCTCTCCAACGCCGTGCGCTGGCACTGCGAAGGGCGGGTCATTCTGCTGGGCAACCGGACTGTGGTGCTCCGCTAGCAGTCTCTACTGGCACTCTCTTCTGGCAGTCTCAACTGGCACTCTCTATTGGGGGCCGCGGCTATTGCTGCGGCCCCCAGTCTCTTCCCCCCATGGCAAGGCCGTGGCCATCCCACACTAAGCAGGCTTAGCATGGGATGAGGAACAGCCGGCTCGGGGAGGAAGCATGGCCAGGAATTACAGCACAGCCCTTCGACGCGCAGGTGCGGCATGGGCGCCGTCGTAGTCTTTGCCCCTTCGCCCGTCCTGACCGTCACGGTGGAGGACATCGAAGGCACCGCGGACATCCACATCCACGCAGGTGGCCAGGGCGTCTGGCAGGCCCGGATGCTGACGGCGCTGGGTGCGACTGTGACCATGTGCGCGGCGTTCTCCGGCGAAACCGGCCTGGTTCTGCGGCACCTGATCGCCGACGAAGGTGTCCGGGTCCTGGACGTTACCGGCGAAGGCAGCAGCGGCACATACCTTCATGACCGCCGCGGCGGCGAGCGCAAGGTCCTGGCCGAATCCCCGGGCTACAGGCTTACCCGCCATGAACTCGACGAACTTTACGGACTCACCCTGCAGGCAGGAATCGAGGCGGGGACGGTCATCCTGAGCGGCAGCGGCCCGGAGGACGCGGTCCCGCCGGACACGTACCGCAGGCTGACTGCAGACCTCGGAGCCGCCGGCTGCACGGTCATCGCGGACCTCGCCGACGAACGGCTGGATGCCGTGCTGGCAGGCAAACCCGCGGTCATCAAGATCGCCGACGACGAGATGGTGGCCAGCGGGCGGGCCCTCGCCGCGGATGCCGGCCACATTATCAACGCGATGCACAACCTCGCCAGGGAGGGTGCTGCGGCGGTCATCGTCACCCGCGCCAACCTCCCTTCCCTGCTGCTCAGCGAAGGGGAAATCAGCGAGGTGCGCGTGCCGGAACTGCAGACCGTGGACACCAGCGGAGCGGGCGATTCGCTCACCGCCGGGATCGCCGCCGTCCTGGCAGAGAACGGCTCCCTGCACGAGGCCGTGGTGTTGGGAACAGCAGCCGGCGCGCAGAACGTCACCCGCCACGGCCTGGGCACGGGAGAAGCCACGGCAATCCGCGAGCTTGCCGGGCTGGTGACGATCGTTCCGTTGGAGGACGCCGGAGCGGACGGCACCGCGCAGCAGATGAGCCCGGATGACCTGGCCCGGAAGGTGCGGCGGTCATGAGCCAAGGTCCACGCGTCCTCATTACCAACGACGACGGCATCGGCTCACCGGGCCTGCATGCCCTGGCTGCCGCGGCGGTCCGGGCGGGCCTGAGTGTTGTGGTGGCGGCACCGGCATCCGAGGCGAGCGGCAGCAGCTCCTCCATTACCGCCGTCGAAGAGGACGGCAGGATCTCCATTGAAGAACGCCATCTTGAAGGGCTGGACGGCGTTGAGGCCTTCGCGGTCCACGGCGCCCCCGCCTTCATCAGCATGATCGCAACGCACGGCGCGTTCGGTGACCCGCCGGACCTTGTGCTGTCCGGGGTGAACCGCGGAGCCAACGTTGGGCGGGCCATCCTGCACTCCGGCACCGTGGGCGCGGCGCTGACGGCCGGCGTCAACGACGGCAGGGGCATGGCAGTATCCCTGGACACCGGGCTCAATCCCGTCAGCCTGTACTGGGACCAGGCGGCCCGGCTGGCCGTGGGGCTGCTGCCGTTCCTGATGGACCTGGACGTTGGCAGCGTCCTGAACCTCAACGTTCCCAACCATGCCGGAGACAGCCTGCCGGAACTGCGCACGGCAACCCTGACCCGGTTCGGTATTGTCCAGACCACCCTGGCCGAACGCGGCCAGCAGCACGTGCGGCTGGCCATCGCGGACACCACCGAGGACCCGGACCCGGACAGCGACGCGGCACTGCTTGCCGCGGGCTTCGCCACCGTGACGGCGATCCAGCCGGTGACGGGTACGGCCCTGCCGGCCCTGCCTGCTGTTTTGCACAACATGTCGCCCGGACAGCGGGCCTGACTGTTCTGTCGCAGGCCCGCCGTATGCTGGGGATATGGCTAGCAACTGGGAGCGCCTGGACCCTGCCCTGCGCCCGTCCGTGCAGGAAAACGTGGAACTCTACGAGCGGGTCCGCCCTGCCCTGAAGCTGGTTACCCGGGATGTGCTGCTGACGCTGCGGGACATGCTCAAGGACACCGAGGTCACGCCGCTGTTCGTCACGGGCCGCACCAAAACCGTTGAGTCCTTCCGGGAAAAGATCTCCCGCACGGAGGAACCCCTGGAACCGGGCGGCGTACCGGTGCTGAAGTTCCCGGATCCTTTCCGCACCCTTAATGACATGGTGGGCCTCCGCGTCATCACCAAGCTGCCGGCGGAAAACGCCGTGGTGGCCAACCTCATCAAGCGGCAGCGCCAGCTGTTCGACTGCCGGGGAGACCGCGAGAAGGACATCGGCTCCATCGAATCCGGCACCTACGGATACTCCAGCCGGCACCTGATCCTGCGCACCATCCAGAACGAGTCCGTCAAGGCCTACCAGCAGGTCTTCAACCCGGACGTTCCACCCAACGGCAGCTACTTCTTCGAATGCCAGATCCGCACCGTGTTCGCCCATGCGTGGAGCGAGATCGAGCACGACATCCGCTTCAAGGCCGAGGATCCGCGCGCCTGGACCCCGCACTTTGACCGCCAGTTCACCGCAACCGCGGCCATGCTGGAAACCGTGGAGGGCGCCTTCGCGGACCTGCACGAACGCTATGAGGAAGTCCGCAGCTACTGGGACATGGAAGGTGAGGGTGCAGCCCAGCTGACGCCCAACCGGGTCCGGGACGTCTGGCGCACGCTGCTGCCGCACGTTGACCGCAAGGTGGATGACGACTGGGGCTGGGCCGCTGAACTCCTGGCCGCCCACGGGCTCCGGCAGACGGTGCAGCTGGCCGGGCTCCTCAGCGCCGAGCGCATCACCGAGGTCCGCAAGGCGCTGGACCACCGCTATTCGCCGGGCCCGGACAGGCTCCTGGATGACCTCCTGCTGTGGCAGTACGGCACCGAGCACATCGAACTCACCGCGGAAGCGCCCGACGTCGTCCCGCACCCGCGGCGCGACAGCCTCCTGCGGCGGCTGAAACAGATCGAAAGGTACCGGCTGACCAGCGGCTAAATAGCCGCGCACCCTGACCCCCGGTGATCGAGCTTGTCGAGATCGGAAAGAGGCCAAACCCTAGCGCCGCGCAGCATTTTCCAGCTACAGTGGGGAACTGGTCCGGCTTAATGCCCGGAGTGAATCTGGAGGGTTGGGAGGTGTTTTTGATGAGTGGAGTTGCCGTGTGCCCCGCGAACAAGTCATCAATCACCCCCGTCCCCGCATTCCGCACCGCATAGGGCACTGCCCGCGTAAACCTGGTTAGGCCAGGTCCGGTGCCAGGGGACCCACCCCTGAGGTATCACCTTGAAAATTTCTTCTGTCCAGACTTCCACCAACCATGCCCTTAGCGTCTCCTCTTCCGCCCAGCAGGCGGGACTGGGGCTCTATGGCTACAGCGCCGCCGTCGAGCGGCTTTTTGACGAAAACCCGGCACCCGCGAACACCAGGCACGAACCCGGCAGGGTGGTGCGGGTGGACCGCAGCCTGGTGCTGGTGGCGGCAGGTGAGGACCTGCTGCACCTTCCCTATCCGCTGGACGGCGGGCTGCCGGTAACCGGCGACTGGGTGTGGCTGGGCCCCAACCGGGCCGGCGAGCGCCAGATCGTTGGCATCCTGCCCCGCCGTTCCCAGCTGACCCGCAAGCGCGCGTATGAGGATTCGTCCGCGGCCCAGGTGCTGGCTGCCAACATGGATACCGTGGGTGTGGTGGTTCCCGTGGACCGCCCGCTGACGCACAACCGCCTCGAGCGGACCCTGGTTGCCGCGTGGGATTCGGGCGCCGTTCCGCTGGTGATCATCACCAAGGCGGACCTGGCTGACGTGGCGGATGACGTCGTCGGGCAGGTCATCCTGCAGGCCGCGGGCGTGCAGGTGGTGACCACCTCCGCGGAGCACGGCGACGGCATCGACGAACTCCTGGCGCACGTTCCGGAGCGTGGCACCCTGGTGCTGCTGGGCCCGTCAGGTGCCGGTAAATCCACGCTCATCAATGCCCTGGCCGGACATGCCGTGCAGGACACCGGCGCCGTGCGGGCCGGCGATTTCAAGGGCAAGCACACCACCACCTCCCGTGAGCTGGTGCCGCTGGCCAACGGGACGGTACTGATGGACACTCCCGGAGTGCGCGGCTTTGGACTGTACGACGCCGATGACGGGATGGATGCCATGTTCGGCGACGTGGAGGAACTGTCCGCCCGCTGCCGCTTCTCCGATTGCGTCCACCAGTTCGAGCCGGGATGCGCGGTACAGGAAGCCATTGCCGGCGGCACCCTGGAGGAGCGCCGCTGGAACAGCTACCTGAAAATGCAGCGGGAGCTGGCCGCCCTGGCCCGCCGGTCGGACGCCGCGGCGCAACGGGCGTACTACCGGGAATGGCACCAGAAGGTGGTTGTTGCGGGGAAGTCGCAGCGGGCTGCCGAACGGGACACGGCTGAACGGAGGGATGACCGGCGGTCAAAGCGGAAGCGCCGGTAGCCGGATAAGGTGCGGTGTCCCGGATATGGCTGGCGTCTTATCAGTCCGCTGGCCCCGGGACCCGCACCGTCGAATTCAGCCAGTCTTCCGCCCATAACCATCGTTCAATCGTATGAGTGAGAGCCGCCGGCGGCCTGGCCCGCATCGAAGAAATCCAGGTCGATCAGGGCGAGAGCCTCACGGACCTCACCACATACGCCAAGGCCATAAGCGACGCACTTAAGGACCTGCTGGCGTCAGCTCGCGGATACCGTCAGCCTCAGATGTTTCTGTTTTCTACTCAGCAGCCTTCGTACTCGAGACAGCAAGGAAGTGTTGGGCCATACCGGACGATTTCCATGGTCTTCAGACAGGGCCCAACGACGCGTATTTTTCCTGGCCCAAAGACGTTATTCCAAATCGAATCGATACAGCGTCGGCCGCTGGCTCTTCCCAATGACGCGGATTGGAAAGGATATCCGACACTTCAGTGTCCTTCACTTCGCAGAGCTGGCCGTATGGCTCTTGGCAGCGGTAAAACCGAATGAAATCATCTGCGACTAGACGTTCCAGTACCGTTTTCGCGCGCTCAATCAAGACACCATCGGCAGTTTCTGGAGTGTATGTACGCAGTTGCCAGACCGCTTCCCACAAACCTGAATAGTCCTCGATGGCGAGCCAGAGAATGCTCTTCATATCTTTCATGGTCAGTCTCCATCATGACCGACGGTGGATATATGGGCCGATCCGCCCTTACCCAGAGACAGGGCGGCTGGTGCCATCTTCGGGCGCAGGACGCCGCCGGCCTCGATGAGGTCTGTAGAGATTGCCGCCCACCCGCCATCATGCAGCATCCGGGTCGGTTCGACCGTCAGGGTTTTGGTGAACTTTCCGTCAGGAGACGCGGTCACCAGCTCCGTTGGCGTGGTCAGAGCATCAACAACAACATCCGCGCCAGTCGCTGCGGCCTTGTCTGCAGCCTGCTGCTCCGCCACCAGTACCGGGTCATGCACCGGCTCAGGGCCGGCCTCAGGTGAGGGGGACGCCTCGGTGGTCGCAGGTGCCGGGAGTGGTTCCGTCGCCGAAGCGACCGGACCCGCAATCCCGGACAGAACAAAACCAAACAGCACGAGACCCGCGAACCCACGAAACATGCGGGAAGAAAAAGGAATCGGCAATATGTCCCCCGGACACGGCAGGGGGCACGAACCCATCATCGCCCCCAAATCGATGGATCTTCACGAAGCATAAAGCCCGCGCCCAGCAAACACAACGAGAACACCAAGAAATGTGAATCTCACATAGATCGCCACTGTTACACGGGAGGGGAGCCGGGGAATTCTGGGATTGGTTCAGGTAAGGCTATCCTAAAGAGTCTTTATCTCCCCTCCCGGACAGTCGGGTCATTTCTAGGCGGTTCCCCCATGCTCCCAGTCAAAAGGTCCTTGCCGGCCCTTGCCGTCGTCGCGCTCCTCACCCTGAGTGGCTGTGGCTTCAATGGCGGGAATTCGGCCGCGGAGGGCAGTGCCGCCGTCGCCGATACCAACCAGCGCATTGTGGTGGACAACTTCCGGGCGCCGGTGGCTGACTGGGCCGTGGAATCGGACGCCGCCTACATCCTCTCCCTCTCCGGCTGCCTGGAGACGCTGACGAAGTTTGATCAGGCAAAGGGTGAAGTGGTGCCCTCGCTGGCCACTGAGTGGAAGCAGAACAGCCCCCTGGAGTGGGACTTCACCATCCGCGAAGGCGTGAAGTTCCAGGACGGCACCGCGCTCACGGCCGAGTCCGTGGCCACGGCGTTGAACCACGTCCTGAAGGCAACGGTCCCGGCCCGGGCCTTCAACAGCAAGATCATCAGCTCTGTCTCCGTTCCGCAGGAAGGCACCGTACGCGTCACCACGCCCACGGAGAGCCCCCTGGTCCCCTACCGCCTGGCCAGCGTCAACTCCGGAATCCTCTCCCCCGCCGCCTACGAAGGTGAGCGGACCAACCCGTTCGGGCACTGCACCGGGCCGTTTGTTCCCGTCTCCGAGGTTGCCCAGCAGTCACTGACCCTGGACCGGAACCCGGACTACTGGGGCGGCGACGTCCAGCTGGCCGGCGCCGAAATCCGCTTCATCACCAACGGCGCCACCCGCGCGGCACAGGTCCAGACCGGCGAGGCGGACATCTCCATGTCCATCCCCGCCGCCAGCCTGGCCTCCCTGGAGAACGCCAGCGGCGTCAATGTCCTGAAGGCTGATTCCCCGCGGACAGCCACCCTCTACATGAACAACGGCCGGGCTCCACTGGACAACGTGGACGTGCGGACCGCCATCCGGGATGCGCTGGACCTGGAATCCCTCGCCGCCAGCGTCTACGAAGGCGCGGCGCTGCCTGCAACCGGGGTCTTCGCCTCCTCGGAGCCGTGGGCCGGCAAGGATGCCAAGGACCCCAAGCAGGATCTCGACGGCGCCAGGAAGCTCCTTGCCGACGCCGGCTACACGGCTGACCGTCCCCTCGAAATCATCGCGATTGTGGAGCGCGCCGAGTTCGCGGACGTCGCCGCCGTCATCCAGGACAACCTGAAGGCTGCCGGCATTCCGGTGTCCATCGTCACCAAGGAATATGCCGCCGCTGAGCCTGACGTGCTGGCCGGCAACTATGACATGCTGCTCAGCCAGCGGAACCGCCTGATCGACATCGCCGATCCCGCAGGCTTCCTCACGGCCGACTACACCTGCTCCGGAAGCTACAACCTGAGCCACTTCTGCGACGCTGAATACGATCAGCTGCTGGTTAAGGCCGCCACCACTGTGGACCCCGAGGAGCGCTACAGCCTCTACGCCGAGGCCGGGAAGATCCTGACCGACAAGGCCGTGAACGTCTGGCTGGTCAATGAGCAGGCCACCGACGCGGTCCGCAGCAACGTGATTGGCTACGTCCAGGATCCGCTGTCCCGCTATGTCCTCACCGCTCAGACGGCGAAGACTGCTTCGTAACCGCCACCTTCCGCCAGCATGTTCCCCTTCATCGCCAAACGGACGGCCACCCTGGTGGCCGCCGTTTTGGCGTCCTCTTTTGCGGTGTTCCTGATTCCGTATTTCACGCCGGGTGATCCGGTGCGGACCATCATCAGATCGCGGGTGTCCGGGAACATTATTGACGACGCCGATGTGCAGGCTTTGAGCCTCAGCCTGGGGCTGCAGGATCCGCTGATCGTGCAGTATTTCCGCTGGCTGGGCAGGATCGGAACCGGGGACATGGGACTCTCTCATGTTTCCCGAACGCCCGTGGCGGACCAGGTGCTTCCGGCGTTGACAGTGACCCTCAGCCTGGTGGCAGCCGCCCTTGCCCTGGCCGTGCTGGTCTCCCTGCCGCTGGGCATCGTGGCCGGCCTCCGGCACGGAAAGCCCGCGGACCGGATCATCACCTCTGTCACCCAGTCCTTTATTGCCATGCCGGAATACTGGGTGGCTCCGCTGCTGGTGCTGGTTTTTGCCCTGAAGCTGTCCGTCCTGCCATCGGCCGGCTGGAACGGCCCCGAATCCATGGTGCTTCCGGCGCTGACCCTGGCGCTGCGGCCCATCAGCTACTTCACCTCCGCGGTCCGTGCCGGGATGATCGACGCCGCGTCGGCTGAGCATGTCCCCGCCGCCCGGGCCCGGGGTCTGAGCCCGGCGCAGGCGGTGCTGCACCACGTGATCCCGAACGGACTGGTACCGCTGTCCACGCTGGTCGCCGTGTGGTTTGCCGGGCTGCTGGGTGGCTCTGTCATCGTAGAGGTGATCTTCGCGGTGCCGGGCATGGGCAGGCTGTTGTTTGACGCCGTCGTGAATTCAGATATTCCCCTGGCGCAGGGTGGTGTGGTGGTGGTTGTGGCCCTGGCCGTGCTGGTCACCACGCTGGCCGACTTTGTGCACCGGGCATTGACCCCCGCGGTGGAGGGCAGCTATGCGTAGGCGGTTCAGCACCCACCACCTGGCCGCTGCGGTGCTGGCCATAGTGGTGATTGCGGTGGCGATCGCACCGTGGATCTACCCCTACCCGCCTGCCCAGCAGAACCTGACCGAACGGCTGGCTCCTGCATCCGCTGAACACTGGCTGGGCACGGACCACCTGGGCCGGGACACGTTGAGCAGGTTGCTGGAAGGCGGCCGTTTCTCCATGACCGTGGCCGCGCTGGCAACCGTGCTGACCTGCATCCTGGGCGTGGCCATCGGCGTGCTCAGTGCGCGGCGCCGCGGCTGGGTGGACGAGTTCCTGACCAGGACCAATGACGTCCTGCTGGCCGTCCCGGAGATGGTGGTGGCGCTGTTCATCGTGGCGACGCTCGGCACCGGCTTCGGCCCGCTGCTCCTGGCGCTGACCGTCACCGGCTGGACTCCGTTCGCCAGGCTGAGCCGCACCCTGGCCTACGACGTCTCTAGCCGTGGCTTCGTGGAAGCGGCGCGCGTGGTGGGTTGCACGCCGTCGTTCATCATCTTCCGGCACGTCATCCCCCACCTTGCCGGGCCCATCCTGGGCCAGGCGACGCTGCGGTTCGGGCACCTGCTGATCAGCGTGGGCGCCCTGTCCTACCTCGGCCTGGGTGTGCAGCCGCCGCAGTCGGACTGGGGCTCCATGATGGCGGCCGCCCAGCCCTACACCGAGCGTGCACCGCTGGGCATCCTGGCACCCGGACTCGCAATTTTTGTCGTGGCCCTCTGTGTCACGCTGCTGGGCCAGCGCGCCGCGCGCATGGCCGCCGGGCCCCTCCTCCTGCCCACGGCGGAGCGCGTATGAAGCCGCTGCTGGACATCACTGACCTGACCGTCGCGAATCTTCGGCACCTCCGGCCGGCTGCCGGCGGTTCCGCACCGGCGTCGCTCATCCATGGGTTGTCCCTGTCCGTGAACGAGGGCGAGTTTGTTGCCCTGGTGGGCGGATCCGGGTCCGGCAAGACCCTCACCGCACTCTCCGCCGTGCGCCTGCTGCCGGACCCACTGGCCATCACCGCCGGCGCCATCCGGCTGGGTTCCGTGGACGTCACCACGGCGGCCGAATCCGAACTGAACACGGTGCGCGGCGGCGAGGCCGGAATGCTGTTCCAGCAGCCCAAGCGGGTTCTCAATCCCAACCGGACCATCGGCGCGCACCTGCTGGAACCCCTGAAGGTACACCGCGGCCTGCGGGGCGCACCGGCCAGGACTGCCGCCGTCGAACTGCTCCGCGAGGTGGGTTTCGCTGACGCGCCCAAGGGCTTCGGGTCCTACCCGCACCAGCTCTCCGGAGGGATGGCACAACGGGCCATGACCGCCGTCGCACTGGCCGGGCAGCCGCGGCTGCTTCTGGCGGATGAGCCGACGTCGGCACTGGACAAAGTGCTGGAGCGGCAGGTCCTGCAACTGCTGGACAGGGAACGGCGGGACCGCGGCCTGGGCATCCTGTACATCACGCACAACATCGCCTCAGTAGCGCCATTCGCGGACCGGGTGCTGGTGATGGACTCCGGCACCATTGTGGAAGAGGGCCCCACAGCGCGCATCATTGCTGCGCCAAAAACCGCCTACACGCGCGAGCTCCTTGCCGCTTCACAGCTGGCGCCGGAGTCCGGACGGCGGCCGCGGCCTGCTCCACGCGAAGTCCTGACGCTGGCCGGTCTACACAAGCGGTTTGGCAGGGGCCGCCGCGCCCACACCGCTTTGGACAACGTCAGCCTGAGCCTGCAGCACGGTGAAATCCTGGGCGTCCTGGGTCAATCCGGATCCGGAAAAAGCACGCTGGCCCGGGCCATTGTGGGGCTGGAGAAAACCGACGGCGGCACCATGACCCGGCATCCGGCGGAGGGTGCCTCCGCTCCCCCGGCAGCCACCGCCGTGCAGCTGGTTTTCCAGGAGCCGCACGGTTCCTTCGATCCCAGGATGACCCTCCGGGCCAGCATGGAAGCGCCACTGCAGAGGCGCCGTGACCTCAACGCCGGGGCCCGCGCCCGGCGGATCGCTGAGGTCATGGCCGACGTCGAGCTGGACGCGGCCCTGCTGGACAGGCACCCGGGACAGTGTTCTGGAGGTCAGCTGCAGCGCGCCACCATCGCGCGGGCCCTGCTCCTTGATCCCACCATCCTGATCTGCGACGAAGCCACCTCCGCCCTTGATGCCCTGACGCAGCGGACGGTCCTGAACCTGCTGCTGAGGTTGCAGCGGGAACACAGCCTCTCCCTGGTGGTCATCTCGCACGACATGGACGTCATCCGGTACATGTGCGACCGCGTCGCCGTGCTGCTGCACGGCGCGGTGATCGAGGTGGCCGAAACACAGGCGTTCTTCGCCGGGCCGTCCCACGAACACAGCCGCGCCCTGGTGGATGCCGCCATTCCCTGCCGCTGGGATCACCTGCGGACCCTTATGCCGGGCGCGGCACCGGCCTGACGGCCGCCTCGGAGGCCGGCTCCTTGCTGGACTTGGGCGAAGCTACAGCCCCAGGTACCCGTTCAGTTCCTCGAGGGACCGCACGGTGGTGTAGTTATAGGCCGGAGAGTGCGGATCAAAGCCACGGTCCAGCAGGACCTTGTTGGTGAAGCCGAGGTCGTCGGCGGGCATCACGTCATAACGCATGTGGGACGAGACGTGCAGGAACTGCTCCGGGGTGGCGTCCAGCTGATCCAGCATGTACTCGAAAGCCTGGTAGCGGGGCTTGTAATAGCCTGCCTGTTCGGCGGTGTAGACGGCGTGGAAGTCCGCTCCCAGGCGCGGCACGTTGACGTCCAGGAACCGGGTGTCTGCGTTGGAAATGATCACCAGCTTGTAGTTCTCGCCCATGGTTTTCAGTGGCCCCGGCACATCCTCATGCGCGCCCCAGCCCAGCACCGTGGCACCAAACTGGGCACCGGCGTCGGGAGTCAATTCCAGGTTCCACTTCCGGCAGGTGCGGTCGAAGGCATCCTGAAGCACCTGCTCATAGGCGTAGTACTCGCCGCACACCTGGTCGTAGCGGTAGTTGCGGAAGTCCCGCAGGAACGCCCGCATCCTTTCCTCCGGGATCCGGCCGTCCAGGATCCTCCGGGTGGTGGGGTCCAGCACCCAGTTGATCAGCGTGCCGTAGCAGTCAAAGGATATGTACTCCGGGCGGAAGCTGGTGGGGGCCATGGGGATCCTTCGCTGGCGGGTGTTTGGAACGGACCATCCATTGTTACCCACTCCCGCAACTCCACCGGGCACTGTGCTGGGGTAGCCGCGCTTTCTTTCCGGCGTGCTTGAGCTATTGAACGGCTCCCCCGCCGGAGCGTAATCTGCGCTTCATAGGTTGAGTGCGCAAGATTGCCCCAGGAGCGTGCCGCATGAATTTGCTGAGCCAGATCATTACCGGTTTGACCGCCGTCGCGCTGATCAGCGTAGGCATCCTGGAGATTTTCTTCCACCGCGATCAGCGCTTTTACCGCCTCTTCCTGATCAAGCCTGCCGACGCGCCTGCCGTGCGTATGTGGGCGATGAACGTCGGCGCCTACAACATCGTTTTTGCGCTGGGCATGGCGGCGGGCCTGTGGATGGTGAACCTTGCGGGTAATCCGGCCGGCGGGGTGGCCATCATCATCTTCTGTTGCCTGGGCCAGGTAGTCCTCGGCATCTGGCTATGGGTCACGGAGAAAAGACTGCTGCTCAGCGCCATTGGCCAATCATTGTTTCCCGGCCTGGCTGTGTTGTTCTATTTGCTGTTCCGGTAGGAAATTGATGCTTCGTGCTTCCGGTCTCGTGCGGTTCCTGGAAGTTATCCGGGCTGAACGTGGCCGTCCAGCGGCCCCTCACTCAGTCAACGCAGTGAGAATCCCGCGAACGTTGTCCGGCAGCGGACGGGTGCCGCTTCCTTCACGGTAAAGCAACCCGCAGCCATCGAGTTCCGCCGTGAGTGTCATCCCGAGCGCCTGCCCACCCTTGATCGGCCAGAGCACCAGGAAAGACGTCGACGTGGCCTCACAGGAGCGCGGGACCGGTTCAGAGGCGGCAGCATCGGCCACCAACTGAGCTGTTTCGGCGTCGAGCATGCCGCCAGCAGCGAAGCGGCCCGTTCGAAGAGCGATGGATCCGGGGAGCGCCGACGCTTCGCCCGGCACAGTCGCGCCCGATGAAGCAGCTTCAGCCACATAGCGGCACCAACGCATTCCGTCGAGGTCCGGCGGTACCGTGACGGCCAATGGTCTGCTCGGAATCTGTGAAGCTCCGTCAAGTGCTGGGAGCGGGCTGGTCGACGGGATCGATAAGCCAAGTTCTTCAGTGAATGGTGCTTTCCACTTTGCAACGCATCCACTGTCGAGCGCCGCGCGCGGTTCAACCAGCGTTCGTTTGTGCGTCACGACCCCTCCAACCTTCAATCCTGCCAGGGCTTTGCGCACGCCGGGCTTCGTTTTGCCGCAGCCATTGCGAGGATAGTGGGCGTTGATTGCCCGTCCCGTTGCGTCGATCAGCCAGAGTGGGGGCACAAACTCGGCATCTGCCGTGCACGGCCCCGGCCAGAGCCCGTCATCCGGCTCGGATAGGGCAGCCAGCACTTCTGTCAGATCACCCTCCAGGGTCACCGCCGTAACGCCGGTCCAGCGCCCCTCGGCGTCGTCAATGCTGGCCATCAGGTCACAGCGCACAGCCGTGGTGGGTACGAAGCCTGCCGGAACCCTGCCGGGTTCAGGTGCGTCAGGGTGCAGCGGGTCGGGCGAACTGGACGGATCGGGAGGGAACAACCAGCCGCCCAGGTTCGGAGCAAGGCAGTCGTAGCCGGCCACGATCTCAGCCGGATTCACCACGCGGGCGTCGCCGCCGGGAGCCGCGCATCCCGTCAGCAGGACCGCAGTCGTTACGATGCCGACCGCTACCCGCTTGATGGCCGCGAAGCTGCGTGCGGATTCCAGAGCGTGCATGGCTCCATCATGGCGGGGGTCGGCCAGCAGGTCGATCCATAGGACTCAATCGTTATGCGGCCACGCACCCCGGGCACGTTCTGTTATCTCAGGAGACGTCCTCGATTGGACTAAGCCCGTGGAAGGCCCGGTCCTGATACACCAGGGGAGCTGAACCAGACGGCTCGGCGCGGACCCCTAGAACTGTCGCAGCCAAGAGCACCGAACCTCCCAGTGCCGCCCGGTGGACTATTTCGCAGCGCAGTGCCCAGGGCACGCCCTTCAGAAGGGGTTCGCCCGTGGGCAGCATCTCCCACTCCATCCGGCCGGTGAATCGGGGTGTGCCGGGAATGGCGAAAATACGGGCGAGTTCAAGCTGGTCAGAGCCCAGGAGGTGGACCACAACGGTCTGCGCCGCCGCAATCTGGGACGCTGAGCGGCCACCTGAAACGGAGAAGGCAAGAATCGGCGGATCGGCTGAAACAGATGCCACGGACGAGGCCGTCAGCCCAACAACTCCTTCGCTCCCCGTCGCAGTGATCACCGCAACCCCGGCGGGATGGGCCCGGAAGGCTGCCTTGAAGTGTTCACTGACAGAGAGGGGCGAGAGGGAAGCGGGGAGCGGCATGGCGGACCTTAATTCGGCGGATCAACGCTCTTCACACTAAAAGCTCAACCATGGTTGAGGTCAAACCGGCCGTTGCGTTATCCGAGCCGCTCGAACACCATTGTTGCCTGAATGCGGTCACCGCCGCCGATCACTCCCTTACTCCCGCTGCTCGCAGTGGTTATGGTGTGGAGCCTATAGCCTTTCGCGGCCTGGTCATTGATGGCCTTTTCAAGGGAAGTCAGGTTTCCCGAACCGGTTCCCCACATTTTCTCCTTGAGGATGACCTGCAAGACGACGTACTGCATGAGAAGACTCCTTCTGTTGTTGCCGGGCTTACGGCTGAACGTGGCGCCTCAGCGCGTCCAACGTTGTTTCGGGCGAGGTGTTGAAGCAAAAGGGGATCCCGGGTGACGCCGCGCTGCACGTATTGACTACCCGTTCGAAGAGTTCGGTGTATTCCGGAATCATCCTGATACCCCCGCCGATCATCACCAGTCCGAACTGATCGCGGGTGAACGCTGCACGAATCTGTGCTTCAGCCTCCTCTGGCGAGGTGCCAATCAGGCAGGAAACGGCATCGAACCCTGCAGCGAGTGTTGCCCCGAACCCTGCCTCGATCCGCTCGGTCATTGTTGCTTCGTCGAGCCCCGGCGGCAGCTTGCTGTAATCCAGGGATTTGGCATGGATACCGATCATCAGGATTCGAGTCATGGCCTCACTGTGCCACGCCGGAAGCTGCTTGTCCCGTCTTGCCCTACAGCCGTCGGCTCCTAAGTTTGTTCGCCGTTCAGAACCTTCAAGCTTAGGAATGGCGAACAAGCCTGGGATTTGGCAACCAACGGGCGGGCACCCTGGTGGTCATTTTGTCCGCCCAGCGGTGGCCTCCCGGTGAATCATGGCGAGCCCGTCGGCATAGGGAGTCGCCGCGAACTCCGGAAAGCGGGTGGCGAATTTAGTGGAGTCGAAAACGTTGTTGTGTTCATAGCGCGGCAGCAGTTCCCTGAGCTCACGCACCTGCGCGGAAAAGACCCCTGCAGCGTTAAGGGCCCACCGCGGCAAGACGGTGTAGCCGCGGTTCTGGCCAAACGCCGTGCCAGCCATTGCGACGAATTCCCTGTAAGTGAGCCGGTCCTCAGCAACAGGAAGGTGCCACGTCTGCCCGTAAGCGTCCGCGGTGTTGCCCAGAAGCGCCAGCGCCCGGCTTGCGTCAGGCGTCCAGATGAGCGTCCGCAGCCGGTCATCCCGCACCGGAATGCGGGGTTTCCGTCCGGCCTTGAGGCGGTCAATGATGAGTGTGTTGGTGAAGCTCTGCGTCCGGCCCGGTCCGTAGAATTCCGGCGCGCGACCGATGAGGACGGGAATGTCTCCGCGATTCATCTCGTCAAGCACCATGGATGCCATCGCCGCACGGACCTTGCCCTTGCGCCCCACGGGAGCGAACGGGGTTTCCTCATCTTGGAAACGGTCGTCCTGGGGGTACATGTACGTGTTGTCGAAGTAGACGAACCTCGCGCCAGCCGTGCGGGATGCGTCGAGTGCATTCCTGAGCATCCTGGGAAACTCCGTCTCCCACAGCTCCGTATTCGCGGGCAGGCCCGCCGTGAAATAGACGGTGTCGCTGCCTTTAACGGCCGCAGCGGTCTGGGCGGCAATGAGAAGGTCGGCCCGCACCAACGCGTCTGAGTCGTTCACCTGGCGCGGATTGCGGCTCACGAGCCGCAGGTCGGTTGTGTACCCGTGGTGGAGTTCGCGGGCAAGTTCCACTGCGATCTGACCGTTCGCACCCAATATCGTCTGCATTTCGTCCTCTACTTCCAATCCGGGCACGTGCCTCTTGGAGATTCAAGAGTTGGATGACTTCACGCCCCACATGCGGTATGTTTGCACTGCTTACATCAGCGTAGGAGGCATAGTTAGCAGTGTCAACATTGGAGAAGAGTTACCATCACGGCGATCTTCGCGCAGCCCTGATCGCAGCCGCAATCGAGTGCCTGGAGGCAGGCGAGCCGTTCTCCCTGCGAGCCGTTGCCCGCCGCGCCGGCGTTTCGTCCGCAGCGCCCTACCGGCATTTCGCGGATCGGGAAGCGCTCGACAGCGCGGTTGCGGTGGAGGGTTTCAAGGATCTCCGAAAGGATTTGGCAGCGGCGCTGGCCGAGGGCGGCACGCGCAGCCGCCCGGAAGAAGCAGTCACGGCGCTCGGAGTAGCCTATGTCGCGTTCGCGCTGCGGCGGCCGGCCGTGTTCCGCCTCATGTTCGGCAATGGATGCGATGACGCGGACAGCGAACGGGTGCAGGCCTCCAAGCAACTCCACGAGGTACTGAACCAGGCAATCGAGCCCCTCATCCCCGGCGCCAACATTTCCAGTCTGTCGACGGCGCTGTGGAGCATGGCACACGGCCTGGCCTTCCTGCATCTGGACGGCAAATTCCGGCCCGAGCCCTCAGATGAAGTCGCAGTCCGGGTGCAGTCGGCGGTTGCCGCCATCTTTGCACTGCGCGGAGCCCCCGAATAACCCGTTTTGCTAATGCGTCCCGATCCAACCCACCCAAGGAGAAGACTCATGACTAGGCAGATCCTCCACGTCGTTACCAATGTCGGCCACTACGACGACCCGTCGCACCCCACCGGTCTCTGGCTGTCCGAACTGGCTCATGCCTGGGAAGTGTTCGAGGCGCGCGGCTTCAGGCAGACGATTGTCAGCCCGCTGGGCGGCCGTTCTCCCCTGGAGCCGAGGTCACTGAAATTCCCGGCTTATGACAAGGCGGCCAAGTCCTGGCACACCAACCCGGATCGAATGGCCCTCCTCGAAAACACCGCCAGCCCTGAGGAAATCAACCCCGCGGATTTCGACGCCATCTATTTCACGGGCGGGCACGGCGTTATGTACGACTTCCCCGACAGCCAGGGCCTGCAGAAGATCACCCGGGACATCTGGGAACAAGGTGGCATCGTATCGTCCGTCTGCCACGGATACTCCGGCCTGCTCAACACACGGCTTTCCGACGGCAGCCTCCTTGTGGATGGTCGCAAGGTTACAGGCTTCGCATGGCAGGAGGAGGTCCTCGCACGCGTCAACAAACTCGTCCCCTACAACGTCGAAGAGGACATGAAGGCGCGGGGAGCACTGTATGAGAAAGCACTGCTGCCGTTCGCCTCGTACGCAGTTGCAGATGGCAGGCTGGTCACCGGACAGAACCCCGGGTCTGCCAAGGAAACTGCACAAAAGGTCGCCGCACTCCTTGAGGTAACTCCCGCCGGTTCCTAAGCTTGTTCGCCGTTCAGAACCTTCAAGGTTAGGAGTGGCGAACAAGCTTAGGATTGGACAGCCAAGGGCGGGGATCGCTGATAATCAAACCTTGATATGCAAGCTGTCACTTGCATATAGTGGACACATGGCCGATATCTTCCGGGCGCTGGACGACGAGACCAGGCGGCTGATCCTGGACGAGCTGTCCGCGCGCGACGGCCAGACCCTGTTCGAGATCTGCACCATGCTCACCATGCGGCATGGCTTGTCCATCACGAGGCAGGCGATTTCCCAGCACCTCGGCGTGCTGGAATCCGCCGGGCTGCTGACGACGGAGAAGCGCGGACGTTCCAAGTTCCACTATTTCAATCCCGGGCCACTCACTGAGATCAGTGAACGCTGGCCGCACCAGAAAGAGGCCTGAACCGTGAAAATTTCCATGACCAGCGTGTTCGTCAACGATCAGCGGGCCGCCCTGGCCTTCTACACAGACGTGCTCGGCTTCGAGAAGCGCCACGACGTTCCCCTCGGGGACGACTTCTGGCTCACCGTTGTGTCGCCGGAGGCGCCGGACGGCCCGGAGCTGCTGCTCGAGCCGTCCGGCCACCCCGCCGTCAAGCCTTACCGGGACGCCCTGATGGAGGATGGGATCCCCCTTGCCCAGTTCGCCGTGCGGGACCTCAACTCTGAGCACGAACGCCTCACCGGACTCGGCGTTGAGTTCACCCAGCCACCCACGGACATCGGGACGGCGCACGTGGCGGTCTTTAACGACACCTGCGGCAACCTGATCCAGATCATCGAAATGAAGTAACCCCATCGGCCCAACTGCACGGGCGGACACCTTGACACCTGCCTTGTGAGCGCTAACAATTGAGAACACATCAATCAAGAAAGCCGGCTTAATGAAGAACTGGGCAGGAAACCTCGAATACTCCTCCTCGGGCGTGGCGCGGCCAAGCTCGGTCGCGGAGCTTGCAGGGATAGTGGCCGAAGCGTCGAGGATCAAGCCCCTCGGCTCCCGGCATTCCTTCAACAAGGTCGCGGACACCGACGGCACGCATCTGCTCCTAGACGCACTGCCGCAGGAGATCGAGCTGGATACGAACGCCGGCACGGTAAAGGTCAGCGGCGGCGTCAGCTACGGTTCCCTCTGCCGTGACCTGGAAAAGAACGGCTTCGCCATCCACAACCTGGCGTCCCTGCCGCATATCTCGGTGGCCGGCGCCATTCAGACCGGTACGCACGGCTCCGGCGTGGACAATCCTTCCCTGGCCGGCGCCGTCGCGAGCGTCGATCTGGTCCGGGCCTCAGGCGAACAGGTGACGCTCACCCAAGACGACGGCGATCAGTTCCTGGGCAGCGTGGTGGGCCTCGGCGCACATGGTGTAGTGACCGCCGTCGAGCTTTCCATCCGCCCCAGCTTCCAGATGCGTCAACGGGTCCTCGAAGACCTGCCCTGGGACCGTGCCCTGGCGGACTTCCGCGCCCTGGTTTCGAGTGCCTACAGCGTCAGCCTGTTCACCGACTACGCCGGCGACTCCATCAACCAGGTGTGGCTGAAGGCCCTTGATTCAGAGCCCGCCATCAGCAACCTGTTCGGCGCCACCGCGGCCACCCGGTCAAGGCATCCGCTGCCGGACATGTCGGCGGAAAACTGCACAGGGCAACTGGATGAGCCCGGGCCGTGGCTGGACCGGCTGCCGCACTTCCGCCACGAGTTCACGCCCAGCAACGGCGAAGAACTGCAGAGCGAGTTCATCCTGCCGCTGGAGCACGCACCTGCCGCCATCGAGGCAGTCAGGACCCTCGCGCACACGATCGCCCCGTTGCTCTTCGTCTCTGAAATCCGGACCGGCGCCGCAGATAACTACTGGCTCAGCCCGTTCTATCAGCAGCAAAGCGTGGCGCTGCACTTCACGTGGAAGCCCCTGCAGGCCGAGGTTGAGGCGGTCCTCCCCGAGCTGGAGCAGCTCCTCCGGCCATTCGGCGCACGGCCGCACTGGGGCAAGCTGTTCACGCCCAACGCCTACGATTGGGAAGCTCTATACCCGCGCTTCACCGACTTCCGCGCATTGGCGGCCGGCCATGATCCGGACGGCAAATTCCGCAACGCACTGCTGGACAGCGTGCTCGGCGCCCCCGTCCGCACCAGCTGAGCAGCCAACCCAGCAGCGCTAGGCAAACGCCAGCTGCGCAGCCCCGAAGGACACTCCGAACTGGACACACCAGAGGTCCACGGCCTTGAACTTGGCCAGGTCCACGTCGGCCGGAATGGTGTACACCTGGTTGCCCTGGTTCCCCTTGATGAGGCCCAGGTCGTAATACTCGGCGGACCCGGCGGTGTACCAGCCGGCATTTCCTTCCACCACGTCCGCGGCGCTCAGCCAGACGTGCACGTCGGGGCCGTTGGTGGTGTCCAGGTTCTCCAACGTCAGCACCCGGGTTCCGTCCGGCTGCTCAACAATCCGCACTGTCCCCGTGGTGGGGTGCTCGTGGCTGATCAGGGAGCCGGCGGCCAGTTCCACGGGGCCGGCGGGAACTGCGGGAATGCTCGACGGCGGGGCCTCACCTGTGGGGGTCGGCGCGCCGGATGCGGGTGTGGAGGGGGCAGAAACGGGAGCTGAAGGTGCCGCGACGGTGGGCAGCTGCTCATCCACGCGGACGTCCACGAACAGCAGCCATGGCTTGAACAACACCAGACCCACAACAAGCGCCGCCACCCCAAGCAGCGCGCCGATTAACAACCACCGCCTGCGACCGGGCCGGTTGCGTGCTTCAACCCCGCTGTTTCCACTCATGGGACCATCTTCCGCCATCCCTGCCCGGCTGGGTAGCGCCGGCTACTCCGAACGGCCCACCACTATCCGGTTGCGGCCCTGGGATTTGGCCTCATACAGGGCGGCGTCAGCGCGCCGCACAAGTTCTTCCACGGTGTCCTGGCCAGCGTCGTAGAGGGCAATGCCATAACTGACGGTGGGTACCGGAACCGCGTCCCCCGCTGCGGACAGCCGCTGGTTGATGGCATCCACGATCCGGGTGGCGTTCGGGGCGCCCACGCCAGGCAGCAGCAGGATGAACTCCTCGCCCCCGTACCGGCCCACCAGATCCGTGCTGCGGATTGAGTCGCGGCAGGCACCGGCGAATACCTGCAGGGCAACGTCCCCTGCGGCATGCCCGTGGTTATCGTTGATCGCTTTGAAGTGGTCCAGGTCAGCCAGCACCAGCGCCCCCCGCAACTGGCCCGGCCGCTGCCGTTCCAGTTCACGCCGCGCCATGGCCATAAAGGCCGCCCGGTTCAGCAATCCGGTCAGGCCGTCCGCGTTGGCCACCTCCTGCAGCGCCCGGGTCTGCTGTTCACTGCTCAGCCCGGCCATGCTGTAGGACACCACCACAACCATCACCATCATGATCAGGGTGGTGATGGCGGAGCCGAAGTAGGCCGTGAAAACCGGGTGGTCCGGGCCAAGCAGCAGGAAAAATGCCAGCCGTAACAGGTAGTACACGGACACCGCAGCAGCCACTGCGGCCATCGGCGTCCTGGCCCTGGAGTACTCGGGGCTGAGCCGCCACAGCTCCCGGGACACCAGGCCGAACCCGAGCCCCATGGCTCCCAGGAACACGGCACCTCCGGCCCAAACGTTGGTTGCCGGATTGTCCAGGAGCCCGGCGGCCGCGGTCACCAACGGTCCCGCCGCGAAAGCCCAGCGTGGAAGTTTCGCCGCCTGCAGGGACCGCGCGGCGAACCAGACACTCACTGCTCCAGCTACCAGAAGGGCGTTGCCCAGCGGATTCGCCCAGGTCTGGTGTTCGATGCCGTCCAGCAGGAACAGGAAGGAGCCGGTCAGGAACAGGAGCAGGGCCACGCACCACCAGCCGCTGTAGGGCGATCGCGTGGAGCGGTACGTGGAGAAGTAGAAGAGCAGCACCAGGATCACGGCCATCACACTGAAGCCGATCCGCAGCGTCGCAATATCGAGGACGATCATCCCGGCAACCCCCCTGACAGCCGATGTCGTGGACCCAAGTATCGCACCGGGAGGCTGCTAATTGACCGGCATCCACCGGTCTTTTTGCTCCGGGCCTACCTTCCTGCGGCCGTGGTTTGATGCGCAGGCTGGACGGTGGTGCCCCGGAGGATCAGTTTCCACGGCGCGGCGACCCGGACGCCGTCGAGCAGTGTCTTGCCTGAGAGGCGGTCAAGCAGCATGGTCACCACCGTCTCAAACACGGGGTCGGGGCCCACGCTGGAGAGCGCCGGATCCGTTTCGCGCCCCTCTGCGGAATTTCCGACGCCGATAACCTGGACGTCCTCGGGCACCTGCAGTCCCAGCCGGTAGGCAGCGCGGACAGCCTGCAGCGCCTCCATGTCATGCGTGGCGAAAATCGCTGTGGGCCGGTCCGGGAGGCTGAGCAGTTCCAGCGCGGCCTGGTAGGCAAGGTCACGCCGGTGTTCGGAGGTGCGGACCAGCGCGGGGTCCAGCGGGATGCCTGCCCGCTCCAGCCCGCTGGCGTACCTGTCGTACCGGGAGAGGCCGCCATCCTGGGGCTCACGACGGCGGAGGCAGGCTATGCGCGTATGCCTGGCCGTGAGGAAATCGAGGCAGTCCTCAATCCCTTCCGTGGGCTCCGGCGCCAACACGTCAAAGCCTTCCGGGAGCAGGGATTCGGACACCACCACCTGGGCCACTCCGCGTTGGGCCAGCTCCGCAACCGTTGGATCCGCCACGGCATCCCGGGGCACGGTGGACAGGATCAGTCCGTCAGCTCCGCCGGCCAGCATAAACTGCCGCCAGGTTTCCCCGAGGAGGATCACCGGCTGGTAGCCGTGGAGCGGCAGGATCCTGGCTGCGGCAGCCGCAAGCGCGCGGTCCCAGTCCCTGTCGAGGTCGCAGAGAGCCACGGCCACCAGATCGGTCCGGCCGCGGCGCATGCCCCGCGCCGCCTGGTTCGGCACATAACCGAGCTCCCGCGCGGCGGCTGAAACCCGTTCCTGCGTGGCCTTGCTGATCCGTGTGCTGCCGCCGTTCCGTCCGGACAGGACGTAGGAAACGGTGGTGAGTGAAACCTTGGCCCGTTCCGCCACGTCACGGATGGTTGGTCTTGAATCCTTGCCCAACGAAGTCGCCCCCTCGATCGATGAACTGCCTCTCCGATAGGGTACCGGCATGGACATCATCCTCGTTCCCGGATTCTGGCTGGACGCGAGCTCGTGGGAGGAGGTGACCCCTGCCCTGGTGGCTGCCGGGCACACGGTCCACCCTCTGACCCTTCCCGGCCTTGAGTCTGTCAGTGCGGACCGCTCCGGCATTGGCCTCCGGGACCATGTTGACGCCGTCGTCCGCGTTGTTGATTCGCTGGAGGGCAGGCCGGTGCTGGTGGGGCACTCCGGTGGCGGCGCCATCATTTCCGCGGTTGCCGATGCCCGTCCGGAACGGATCGCGCGCTGCATCTATGTGGATTCGGGCCCCGTGGGCGAGGGCGGCGTGATCAATGATGAACTGCCGGCCGACGGCGACGACATCCCGCTGCCGCCGTGGGAGATGTTCGAGGAGCAGGACCTGACGGACCTCACCGACGAGCTCCGGGCCAGGTTCCGCGCCCGGGCCATCCCGCAGCCGCGGCGGGTGGCCCAGGACCCCCAGCAGGTGGGCGATCCCCGCCGCTACGATGTGCCCACCACCATCATCGCGTGCGAGTTTCCCTCATCCATGCTCAAGGAATTCATGGCTGCCGGGCATCCGTTTACGGCTGAACTGGCGCGGATGAACGACGTCGAATACGTGGATCTGCCCACCGGTCACTGGCCACAGTTCACCCGTCCGTCCGAGCTTGGCCAGGCGATTCTGGCTGCGGTTCAGGGACGGCAGGGCTGAGGCGCATCTCTTCGGACAGCAGCCGGTAGGCGCGCGTGGCGAAGGCGAAGAACGCGAGTACCACCATGGCCAGCCCGCTGAAGAGGAACACCAGCGCGATTCCCCGGGCATCGCCGTCGCCCAGCAGCCACCCCCACGTTGAGCGGCCGGCGCTGGAATCCATGTAGGGAATGATCCAGAATTCGGCGATCGGGGCGATCAGGAAGGCGGTGATGGGCGCTGCCGCGGATTCGAAGGCCTGGGCGAAGCCGAACACCCGGCCCTGCCGCCTGAACGGGACCACCTTCTGGATGACAGTCTGTTCGGCTGCCTCCACGGCCGGAATCAGCATCATGTAGATCCATGTTCCCAATGCGTACAGCCACCACCATTCGCGGATGGTGAAGAACGCTCCCAGCACACCCATAACGGCCACCACCAGCAGCATGGTCTTGATGGGGTTGCCGCCCAGGCCCCACTTGGCAATGGCCAGCCCGCCGATGATGAAGCCGGTGGAGGCAACACCGAACACCACACCCCACAGTTCCACGGGGAAGAGCGTCAGCCCGTAGGGATCCATCAGGGCAATGTAGACGCCGGCAATGAGGTTGTTGAACGTGGCAAACAGGATCAGGGCGAACAGGCCGGGGACCGCTCGGATCACGGTAATGCTGCCGCGCAGGTCAATGGCGGGTGGGCGTCCGGTATCCGAGACCGGTTGCTCCTCCGGAATGCGCAGCCACAACAGGTGCACCAGCGCCACCAACGTGGCCGCGATGGCAATGGCCAGCGTCCACCCCATGCCGACGAAACCAATGGCAAGCCCGCTGAAAATGCTGGTGACAATAAAGGCCATCCCCTGCACGGTGCCCACCATGCCGTTGGCGTTGGCGTGCCGCTCCACCGGCACCAGCAGGGTCACCGTGGTGGACAGTGCAATGTTGCGGAGGTTTTCCACCACGGAACCCATCAGGATCACGCCCGCGAACAGCCAGAACCAGGGTCCGCCAAGGTTTACCAGCTCGGATTCCGGGTGGGCCAGGTACAGCAGCCCGGCGGCGATGAAGGCAGCAAGGGTGGCAATGCTGGAGAGCACCATCACGTGGTGTTTGCGGTGCCTGTCCACCACGGCGCCGAACAGGATGCCGAACGCAGCCACCAGCAACATGTAGGCACCCCCGATGATCCCCGTGGCCAGTACGGACCGGGTCTCCAGGTACACCCAGAACGTCAGCGCGAACCAGAGGAAGCTGGTAGTGACGTTGGCGATCATGGTGTTGGCGAGCACGTTGATGAACGTACGCATCCCGTTGGCCGGCACCACCGGTCGGTCCGCGCTCGGTCGGTCCGTGCTGTGCTGGCTGTGTTGATCCACGAATGTGGGGTCTTCCTCCGTCACCTTCCTCAGCGTAGCGAGCACCCCTGACAACGGGAAGGGCCCCGGCAACGCCCATCAGATTCCTGGATTGGTACTCTGGGAGCAGTGCTTACTTTCTTGAATTCCTGACCCGCCTGTCCGGCGCCCGGCCATCCCGGTCCACCAGGCTGAACGCTCCCCTCGGAGCGGTGATTCGACGTCCCCTGATCCGGGGCCCATTGCGGGCTCCGCATCCTCCGGACCATCGCCAGAATCATCCCAGGAGTTTCCCCATGACCACCCCATTGCCCTCCCCTGCGCTCCGTCCTGACTGCGCCAACTGCTTTGCCTTGTGCTGCACGGCTTTCGGGTTCAGCCGCTCAGCCGATTTCGCCGTGGACAAGCCTCCGGCCACTCCGTGCGCCAACCTCGCCGACGATTTCTCCTGCACCATCCATGCCTCGCTGCCGGCGCGCGGCTTCCGGGGCTGCACGGTGTTTGACTGTTTCGGCGCTGGCCAGGCGGTCTCGCAGCAGCTTTTTGACGGCGTCAGCTGGCGGGCCAACCCGTCCAGCCGCACGGAAATGTTCGCCGCCTTCGGCATTGTCCGGCAGCTCCACGAAATGCTCTGGCACCTGGACGAGGCCGGCCGGCGCACCTTCGATCCGGACCTCGCCGCCGACGCATACAACCTGTCCCACACCATCTCCGCCGTCACCCGCGGCGCGGTCCGGGACCTGTTGACGTTCGACGTCGGGGCCCTCCATGTCCGCGTCAGGAACCTCTTGATGGAGGTGAGTGAGGAGGTGCGGGCCGGCTTTGCCGCCACCGGCAGCAGGCATCGTGGATCCGGCCTCCACGCCGGAGCCGACCTGGTGGGCGGCGCCTTCCGCGGCCAGCAACTTTGCGGTGCCGATCTGCGAAGTGCTTTGCTGATCGGCGCTGACCTGCGGGACTGCGAGCTGTCCGGGGCCGATCTGTTGGGTGCGGACCTGCGGGACGCCAGGCTGCACGGTGCCCAGCTTGAGAGGGCGCTCTACCTGACCCAGCCGCAGGTCAACGCTGCTGCCGGTGACGCCGCCACCACACTGCCGGACCGCCTGGCCGCACCCCCGCACTGGTTCAGGTAAGACGGAAATCAGGCCACCCGGAACCTGACCAGTCCGCCGAGGGGGATCTGTGCGGCCATCGCCAGGTCCTCTTCGGCAACCACGGCGATTACCGGGTAGCCGCCGGTCACCGGGTGGTCGGCCAGGAACAGCACGGGTTGCCCGTCCGGCGGCACCTGCAGGGCACCGGCCACCATTCCCTCGCTGGCCAGCTCGCCTTCACGGACGCGGGCCAGAGGTTCGCCGGAGAGGCGCAGGCCCACCCGGTTGGACCGGGGCGTGACTGTCCAGGCCTGCGCGCACAGGTGTTCCAGCGCGCCGTCAGCAAACCAGTCGTCCCGCGGCCCGGGGACCACCCTGAGCTCTGTCGCTGTACCAGCCTGCGGGTAGGCGGGCTGCAGCTCAGGGAGGCCGACGACGCCGGAAGCCGTCCGGGTGCCCACCGGCAGCAGCTGCCTGGCCGCCACGGGTGACGGGCCGATGCCGGAGAGGGTGTCCGCTGACCAGCTGCCGAGGCGGGGCTGTACGTTGATGCCCCCGCGCACGGCCAGGTAGCTCCGGAAGCCGGAGGCCGGAGCGCCGATCTCCAGCGATTCGCCGTCCAGCAGCGCAAAGGCCTCGCCGATCGGTACGCTCCGGGACATGTTGCGCGAGGCGGCACCGCCGTCGTTCATTCCTGAGGGGGAATATACGGTCAGCGGTGCGGGTGCCCCGGCAACTGCCACAATCCGGTCCCCCACGGCCTGGACCACCAGTCCGCCGGCAACTGTCTCAAGACACGCGGCGTCAGATTCGTTGCCCACCAGGCGGTTGGCGCGGCGCAGCGAGGCACGGTCCAGGGCCCCGGACGCGGGTACGCCAAGATCCTGGAACCCCGGACGCCCAAGGTCCTCGATCAGGCTCAGCAGGCCAGCGGAAAGGACCCGCAACCCCTCCTGCCCCGGAACGTCTCCTTGAACTGCTTCAGCAACGGGCCCGGCAGGGGCGTCCGGGCCCCCGGCATTCCGCGTCCCGCCCAGCTGCACCAGCTCCCGCACCGGCCGGAACTGCACGGTGTCCCCCGGCTTCACCAGTGCAGGCGCGGCCCGGTCCAGGTCCCACATCACGGCGTCGGTGTGCCCGATCAGTTGCCAGCCGCCCGGTGAGCTCCTGGGGTAAACGGCCGAGTACTGTCCGGCGAGGGCTACGGAACCGGCGGGAACTGACGTCCTGGGTGAGTCCAGCCGCGGTACGTCCAGGATTCCGTCGCCCAGGAGGTAGGCAAATCCCGGCGCGAATCCGCCGAATGCCGCCGTCCAGGCCTGGCCCGAATGCGCGGCGATCACGGCTTCCGTACTAAGGCCCAAGTGTTCGGCAACCGAGGCGAGGTCCACGCCGTCGTACACAGTATTAATGACCACAGCAGCACCGGCCTGATGGCCCGCAAATGGTGGAAGTTCCAGCTGCAGCAAGGCGGAACGGAGTGAGCGTGCGGCCGGCGCGGATTCGGCAATGACCAGCACTGTGGTGGCCGCCGGAACCACCTGCTCCTGGCCGGGCAAGGGGGATGTGCGCAGGGCAGCGGTCAGCGCCAGTACGTCCTCGACGCCTGCAAGTTCAGCCAGAACCGCCCGCGATCCGGCGGCGCGCACGGACAGCACACGGATAGTGTTCGTCCCGTCCGTCATGGCCTCCCCACCCCGCTTCCGTCAGGCGATCCCCGGCAGGATCCCCGGCTTCCCCCATTGTGCCGTTGTTAGGGTGGAAGTATGAACCGACCCCTTCCTGCCCGCATCTTCCTGACCGCAACCCTGCCGCTGGCGCTGCTCCTGGCCGGCTGTTCCGTCCAGGATGCCGCGGAGAACGCCGTCAGCGATGCCGCTTCCAAGGTCACCACTGCCGCTGCGGATGAGGTCCGGAACCAGGTCTGCGCACTGGTGGAGGACGGGCTGGTGAGCCTGGGTGAGCAGGAATTGCTGGGCGGGCTGGTTGGCGCCGCCGAATCGGCCGGCATTCCGGCGGAAATTACGACGCCGATGCGCCAGATCGCGGACGCCGGGGACCAGGTGCCGGAAGACTCCGTGAAGAACCTGCAGGACGCCTGCGCATAAGGTCCCGGCCTAGCGCTTCCCCTTTTTCCGCGAGCCCTTGCCCCGGCCCTTGTCCGGATTCGGGGCGTAACGCTGTGCCACCTTGGGTTTCTTGACCCCGGATCCGCGGCGGTCCGGCTTCGGCTCGCGCTTGGGTTCTTCCTGGCGGGCGGAGGGCTGCCGTGAGCTCTGCGCGGTGCGGCCCCGGACAATGCCAATAAATTCTTCGATGACCTCATCCGTGGAATCGGTGGGCCAGGCCAGCGCGATCTGCGTGGGTTCGGCGCCATTGAGTTTGCGCACCACGGCGTCCTTGACGTTGAAATGCCTTGCCACGGGCTGCGGCAGGATCACCAGCCCGGCCCCTGATGCTGCCACCTGCATGGCCATCTCCGGCCCTCCCATTTCAGCGGCGTCCAGGAACGTCTCTTCCGAAAGGTCGCCCAGCTCCACTTCCTCGAAGACCGAAATCTCGTGTCCCTTGGGCGCTACAACGGCGGGCTGCTCCTCGTAGAGGGGGATAACGCTCAGGCCTTCGCGCTCCACCGGAAGCCGGACAAAGCTGAGGTCCGCCGAACCGTCGCGGAGGACCGAAAGCTGCGTGCCGTCGTCGGACATAAAGGACTCCAGCGGAATCCCGGGCATCCGCTCTTCCCAGCGCCGGATCCACTTGCCCGGAGTCACCCCGGCAACGTAGGCAAAGCGCAGCACCCGCGCAGCAGGTTCCGTGGTGGCGTCTGCGGCAGGGGGATTGCCAGGACGGGGTTCGTTGGACTCAAGCACCCCCTCACAGTACCGCGCGGAATCCGTGTGCTGCCGGGCCAGCGCCGGGCGGATACCCTTGATGTATGACCTCTGCTAACTCCCAGTCCATGAAACCGGCCACCGTCGCGAAGAAGCTCGGGATCTACCTGCCGGCAACACCGCAGGAGTTCCAGGATTCAACCATCACCCGCGAGGAATTCGCTGAACTCCAGGCCAACCCGCCGGAGTGGCTGGCCGAGCTCCGCCGCAACGGCCCGCACCCCCGCCCCGTGGTGGCGCAGAAGCTCAACGTCTCCATCAGCGGCCTGGCCCGTGGCGGCGTGGAGGAAGCACTCACGACGGCGGAAATCACCGCGCTGCTGCAGGCTCCCCCGGCCTGGCTGGTCACCGAGCGTGCAACGCAGGCCGCCGTCCGTGAAGAAGCCAAGCGTGTGAAGGAAGAAGCTGCAGCAAAAGCAGCCAAGGCAGAGAAGGCTGCCCGGCGCTGAGTCGGCTCTGAGTCGGCTCATCTCCAGGCTTCGTGGGCCGCCGGTGGACAGGCAGTAGAAGCTGGCGTAGATTCAAGGACATAGTCCGCGGCTGTGGCCCGGACCACTTTCGATGTTATGCACCACCGGAAGCAGTACAGCTGCTGTAGCAAAACGGCCGCACAAGTTGCATACAACGGGAATGAGCCAACTCATGGACCTCTCGCATTTCCAAACCTTCCTCAATGAAGCCACCATCGCTGATCCGGAAACGGACAGGCCTTTGGGTGCCGACTGCCTCTACGGGCTGTATGTCAGCTGGTGCTTCCTCCAGGGCATTAAGCCCACTTCTGATTCCGCTTTCCGCGCCGGAATGGCGCAGTGCGGGATCAGGGTGCATGACAGCCAGCTCAGGATGCACGGGCCGGCCGCCGCCGATTACATCCTGTCCAGCTATCCGGCCGCCGTGTAAACCGGTATAGGGCTATAGCGCTGGTGTCTTGCCATTGACTACCGCCGCCGCCGGGGCTGCAATAGAAGGAGCAGCCCTGGCGGACGGGCAGGGCAACGCGCTGGAGGTGCCCATGTTCTCCGATCTCATCGCCCAGGGGGCGGCAGTCTTCCCCATCGTGGCGTGCGGCCTGGTGCTGTGCCTGGCCACCGCCGCGACGTCCTTGGCAGTGCGCCATCACCGTGCAGGGCAGCCGGACGCAGATCAGGCGGACGACGTCGGTGACCAGCTTTTCTGGGACCTTTTTGCAGGTGCCGCTGTGGCTGTTCCTGCCGTGGTCATGGCGTCCCTCGCCTCTCCCGTGGCTGGCCTGGTCATAGCGGTGGCGGGTGCGGTAGCGGGCTTCGGCGCCTACCTGAAATATCCGCAACTGGCGGCCTGGCGCACTGAACGCCGGCGCCGGCGGGCTGCCCTGGCC
Source organism: Pseudarthrobacter sp. J47 (assembly GCF_049810315.1). Taxonomy (GTDB): domain Bacteria; phylum Actinomycetota; class Actinomycetes; order Actinomycetales; family Micrococcaceae; genus Arthrobacter. Next base: position 34,153 of record NZ_CP187358.1, on the reverse strand, counting down.
GGACTGGACACTGCCGTGCAGCGCCACCAGGAGACCATTGCCACCTGGCGCCGCTACGAACTGGATCCGGGACTGGCCATCGATTTCCCGGCCATGTGTGATGTCCGCCAACCCGAGACCGCCCGGCTGATCCGTGCCATCAGGTCAGCCGAAGCGGTGAATCCCTCGGCGGATCCAGTGAACTACTCGCGGGCAGTGGACCGGCTGGAACACGCCCTGCGGCAGGCCGAAGCCGCCGCCGGCAGGCCTAACCTACAGGCGCGCCTACCCGGGCAGCCTCCAGGATCCGGGCGGCCGTCTTCCGGCCCATGCGGATGGCCCCGTCCACGTGCTGGTAGCCCTCGGCGGCGAGGTCTGAAGAGCACCAGTAGATAGGTCCAACAGGCGTGTGCTGGTCCTTGCCGTACCGGTGCAGGCCACCCAGGTCGTAGCTTGATGCGTAAGCACCGCGGGTCCATTCCTCCGAACCCCAGTCGGATTCGTAGTAGACCTCGGGCGTGAGGGCCTTGTCCCCCAGGAAGCCGGCTATCGATTCCAGGATGGCCTTCTTCCGGTCGGCAGCACTGAGTTCGAACACGGCGTCGGCCTTTTCATCGGACACAAAGCCCACCAGCGTGCCGCGGGTATCGCCGAAGTTGGTGTTGTCGTAGACCTCCTGAACCAACGAGTCGGCGCCAAAACCGGTGCCGGAGAGGCCGTCCGCACGCCAGAACGGGGTGTTGTAGACGGCGTGGACCTTGATCACCAGGCCCAGCGACTGGTGCTGGTGCATCTGGTGCTGGCGTCGGGGCAGCGGCGGGTCGAAGGAGACGCGTGAGTACAGGTTCGGCGGCACGGCCATGATTACGAACCCGGCACGCACTGTTGCCGCATCGGAGGTGACCATTACCCGGTGCCCGGTGCCGGCGTCGTCCGCTTCTTCCCACCGGATGGTCCGCACCGGGCTGTTCAGGATCACATCGTCACCCAGTTCAGCGGCCTGCAGGAGCGATACCTGCTGCATGCCGCCCACCACGCGGCGGTCCAGGATGAAGTCCTCATCGGTGAGGTGGGTAAAGGAGCCGGCTGAGGCGGCCATCAGCACGGCCTGCAGCGCGGAGAAGGCGTGGGCCGGCTTGGTGAGCATGCCGCCGGCAATAAAGAGGCCAATGTTGCGGCAGGCTTCCTCATCCGCTGAATTGGCCCGCAGCCAGTGGTGGAAGGAGATGGTGTCCAGCTCGCGGGCCTTGGGGTGGGCCCAGGGTTCCGTCGCGCCGATCTCGGCGGCGAGGCCGTCCAGGATGGCCACCAGTTTGTCCATCTCCGCCTTGGTCTCCGAGCCCACCGGGAAGGTGTCGCCTGTGTACCGGCGGTGGCGGCCGTCCGCGCCCAGGTAGACCGATTCGCCGTCACGGTAGCGCGGGTAGGTCTGGAGGCCCAGCTCGTCCAACAATGCCAGGAGTTCTGTCTGGTCAGGTGAGACCCATTGGCCACCGATTTCCAGCATGGCGCCGTCGATGGTGTCCGTCCAGGTCCGTCCGCCCACGCGGTCGCGGGCTTCCAGGACGGCCACGCTCAGGCCGGCCTTCTTGAGCTGCCGGGCAGCCGTCAGCCCGGAAGGTCCGGCTCCGACGATAACCACGTCGCGTTCAAGGTTCAGCATGATGTCCTCTCTGTGGGACGCATCCTCGGTGACGCAATCCACTAAATGAATGCCATTCATTTATAGCCACTATAGCCCCGACCGCCCGGACGCGGAAGAGGCGGTGGAATAATGCTGGGGAACCGATCGAAAGGCCCGTTATGCCGGCAGTACGCGCCAGCGCTGGAAAAGAAAAAGCCACCACGGACGACGGCGGCAGTCCCGCAGGTGCCAAACGGCGCCGCGCCGGACGGCCCAGTGCTGCAGTCCTGGACCTCACCGGCATCACCCAGGCCGCGCTGGACCTCATCGGCAACAAGGGCTACGACGGCCTCACCATGGCAGCACTGGCGCGCACCCTGGAGGTGGCGCCGTCGGCCCTTTATAACCACGTCGAATCCAAACACGACGTCCTGGTACTGGTGGAGGACCACTTGATGTCCCTCGTGGACGTCTCCGGCTTCGAGTCGGGCTCCTGGGAAGAAGCCGTCCGAACCTGGGCATGGAGCTACCGGGACGCCTTCGCCGCACATACCCCCCTGATCCCCGTCATTGCCGTGCTGCCCGTGACCGACGCGCCCCGCACGCTGCTGATGTACGAGGTGGTCAGCACCGGCTTCCGGGACGCCGGCATTCCCGAGGCCCGGATTGTCCCGGCGATCGTTGCCCTGGAGTCCTTTATCTTCGGCTCCGCGTACGACGTCACAGCTCCTGCAGAGATCTTCGACTCCGGGAACATGGCCGGCTCCACCCCCGGATTCACCGCTGCCGTGCGCAGCCTGGCCGAAGAACAGCATGAGCGGCCGGCCGACGTCGCCTTCAGCCTGGGCCTGGAAGCGCTGATCGCCGGGATCGGAGCGCTCCGCGGGTAGAAGTACGGGGCTTAGGGCGGGGGCTTGGGGCTTAAACGAAAAACACCCCGGTCCGAAGACCGGGGTGTTTCGATTGCGTGCGCGAGGGGGGATTTGAACCCCCACGCCCTTTCGGACACTGGCACCTGAAGCCAGCGCGTCTGCCGTTCCGCCACTCGCGCGCAAATGCATACTGCTTGCCTCTTCTACATGGTTATGGGCCCGGATTCCGGAACCACATCCCTGCAAAAGCAGCGAGATCAAGCATAACGGACATGTACGCCAAAACGCCAATTGAGCCCTGCGGGTATGGTTTTGCACTGTCTGCGCCACCTTGGATACTGCTTTGCGTGGGCTTTGAATCGTCTCCAGGGCGAACTTTTCGGCCGGTCGGGACGTTGGGGATTAAGGTCATTCAGGGGGTCGGCCAGTAGTATCAGATGTAGGAGTGCCTGCTTCCGGCACGCCGGACAGTAAGTTGAGCACCAGGCAAGGACCGCCGCACGCGGCAGGTTCGGTACGCAGTTGTAAGGCAGCGAAAAGGAAAGGAGAAGGGCCATGGGTTTGCTGGACAAAGTCGAGCGCGGCATCGAAAAAGCCGTCCGCGGCGTCTTCTCCACCGGTTCAAAAGCCCACGTGGAACCTGTTGAAATCGCCAGCCGCCTCCGCCGCGAGGTGGACCACAAGGCGCTGACTGTTTCCGCAGGCCGAACCCTTGCCCCCAACGTCTTTGATGTCCGGCTCAGCGATGAGGACTTCGAACGCGCACAGGAGTGGGGAACCCCGCTTGCGGAAGAACTCTGCGACGTCGTCATCAACCACGTGCGCAGCCAGGGTTACACGCTGCAGGGTCCGGTCCGCATTTCCTTCCTCCGCGAGGAAGGCCAGCGTCCTGGCGACTTTGAAATCACTACGCGGACGGAGAAGTCTTCAGGCGCCGGGTCCGCCCCGCACCGTCCGAATGTGCCCGCCGCGCCCACCCGCCAGCCGTCCCGCCTCCAGCCCGTCCTGGACATTGACGGCCAGCGCTATTCCCTGAACGCCGCCTCCATCGTCCTTGGCCGCTCCTCCGAGGCGGACATCATGGTGGACGATACCGGCGTCTCACGCAAGCACCTGGAAATCCGCACGGAAAACGGCTTCAGCACCGCCGTGGACCTCGGCTCCACCAACGGCAGTTACGTCAACGGCCACAAAGTCGCCGGTAGCATGGAACTCACGGACGGTTCCACCATCACCATGGGCCGCACCAAGATCATTTTCCGCCTCCTTCCGGCGGGCAACGGGGGCCGTGCATGAACGAAATCAGCGACCTCACGGTAACGGCTCTCCGTTTTGGCTTCCTTATCCTCCTTTGGGTCCTGATCTTCAGCATCGTCTCCGCCATGCGGCGCGACCTGATGATCGGACGGAAGGCCGCCACCGGAGCGCCCACGGCGCGGGAGGTCCGGAAGAATCCGGAACTGGCGGACGCCGCGCCGCCGCCGCCACGCCAGCAGGCCCGGCAGCTTGTTGTGGTTGAGGGCCCGTTGAAGGGCACCACCATTCCCTTGGCCGCCAGCCCCATTCTCCTGGGCCGCGCGCAGGAAGCAACGCTTGTCCTCGAGGACGATTACGCCTCAGGACGCCATGCCCGCCTGTTCCCCCAGGGCAGCCGCTGGTTTATCGAGGACCTCGGGTCCACCAACGGCACCTACCTGGCGGACCAGCAGCTCACCCGCGCCCAGCCCATGGAGCCCGGTGTTCCCGTGAGGATCGGCAAGACGGTCATTGAATTGAGGCCGTAGGCTATGGCCTCCCAGGAACAGCCCGCCGAGGATCATTCCCTTCCCGAGCGGCCACTGATCATGCGGTATGCAGCCCGCTCCGACGTCGGCCGGATCCGGGCCAAGAATGACGACTCCGCCTACGCCGGGCGCCACCTCGCAGTGGTTGCGGACGGCATGGGCGGCCACGCCGGCGGTGATGTCGCTTCAGCCGCCACCGTCCTGGACATGATCCACCTCGACCATGACGACTACAACGGGGATGCCGATACCGTCCTGGCCGACGAAATCCAGACGGCCAATTCCCTGCTGTCAGAACTCGTCCACATCAATCCCAAGCTCGCGGGCATGGGCACCACTGTCACGGCGCTCTTGCTGGCGGAGGGGAAACTCCACTTCGCGCACATCGGAGACTCCCGTGCCTACCGGCTCCGTAACGGCGAGTTCGAACAGGTCAGCACCGACCACACGTTCGTCCAGCGCCTCATTGACGAAGGCCGGCTCCGCCCGGAGGAAGCCGAAACCCACCCGCACAAAAACGTGCTGATGCGGGTCCTGGGTGACGTGGACGCCAGCCCCGAACTGGACCTGGACGTCCTGGACGTTGTTCCCGGGGAACGCTGGCTGCTCTGCTCGGACGGTCTGAACTACGTTGCGGGCCATGTGATCGAACGGACCGTCCGGGAAACAAAGGACCTCCGCGAATGCGTGGAAAAGCTGGTTGACCTCACCCTGGAAGCGGGATCTCCGGACAACGTCACGGTCGTGATGGTGGAAATCGCCCAGGAAACGTCCGACGACGTCAGCACAGCCGCAGTGGACATCGTCCCGGCCGCGGTGACCGCTTCCAAGGAAGACCACGACGACGCCGTCACCTCTGAAGCCACGCCCCCAAATGAAACTGCTGACGCGGCTGATGCCGGAACCGTAGCCGACGCGGACAAGCCCGCATCCGCCGGCAGCGATTCCAACACCGATCCAAACCTCGGCGAACACCTCTCCGCTGAAGTGCTGCGCGAGGAACTGGAATCGCGCCCGCATGACCTGGTTGGCGCCGCCGCAACCGCTGCGGAAACGGGATCCATACCCACGATCGCCGGCCGCACGGTAGCCCGCCGGGCCGCCACCGTCCTGACGCACAAGGCCGAATCCTCCACCCCTGTGGAAGCGGAAGACGATCCCATGCTGGGGCGTCCCCGCCGCTGGGTCACGCTCAGCATCGCGGCGGCATTGTTACTGGTCCTCACCGTGGGCCTCTGGCTTGGCTACGCCTGGACACAGACGCGGTACTACATTGGCGAGCACGATTCCAAGGTGGCCATTTTCAATGGTGTGTCGCAACGGCTGGGTCCCTTCCAGCTGTCCACGCTCGAGTCCGTGACGGAGATTCCCATGGATTCACTGCCGGCCTTCTCGCAGCAGCGGGTCCGCCAAACGGTGCCTGCACGCGACCTTTACGATGCCCAGCGGATTGTGCAGAACCTCAAGACCACCGGCGTTACCTCGCCCGAGGACGAATGCCTGCCGCCTTCGCCCAGCCCTGCCGCCACCACGGGAACGCCTGTTGCGACGGAGACCGCGGCGGCGGCAGCCACATCACCGGTACCGTCACCATCGCCAACAGCCACTCCTAGCTGCGGGGGTACACCATGACGCAGATCGCCGCCGTGCCCAAACCGCGCCGCAACGTTGAACTGGTCCTGCTGATCCTGGCGCTTGCCGTTGGCATCGGCGCCAGCGCCATGGTGGGCATCGACGATCCCGCCTCCTTCGACAGCGACTTCTGGTTCCAGTCCAGCCTGCTGGCCGTCGCATCCCTGGTGTTCCACGTGGTTCTCCGAATCCGTGCAAAGTATGCCGATCCGGTAATACTTCCTCTTGTGGTGGCGCTGAACGGCCTCGGACTGGCAATGATCCACCGTTTGGACGGGCCGGAAAGCGATACGGGCAACAACCAGCTGCGCTGGACGCTGGTTGCCATGGCCGTGGCGATTGCCGTGATCTGGTTCCTCAAGGACCACCGGATCCTGCGCCGGTTCACCTATATTTCACTGGCGGTCAGTGCTGTCCTCCTGATCCTGCCGCTGATCCCGGGCATCACCGCAGGTGAAATCCTGGGTGCGCGCGTCTGGATCAGCCTGGGCGGCATGACCTTCCAGCCCGGCGAGGTCGCCAAGATTACGCTCGCCATATTCTTTGCCGGGTATCTATCCTCCAACCGGGATCTCATCCTGCTGGCCGGGCGCAAGGTTGGCCCCCTGCAGTTCCCGCGGTTCAAGGACATGGGACCCATGATTGCCGCCTGGCTGGTCAGCATCGGCGTGCTGATTTTCCAGCGCGACCTCGGCTCGTCGGTCCTCTTCTTCGGCCTCTTCATCGTCATGATCTATGTGGCCACCAGCCGGATCAGCTGGGTGCTGATCGGTGTGGGGCTGCTGGTGGGCGGCGGACTCGTGGCTGGCCAGATCTTCCCCCATGTTGCGCTCCGGATCGACGGATGGCTGAACGCCTTTGACCCCGAAGTGTATGAACGCAGCCGACAGGTGGTTCAAGGCCTGTTCGGCATGGCCAACGGCGGCCTGATGGGTACCGGACTGGGCCAGGGCAGGCCCTTCCTGGTGCCGTTTGCCAACAGTGACATGATCATCGCGTCCTTCGCCGAGGAACTGGGCCTGGTGGGCATCTTCGCCATCCTGCTGATGTTCCTGCTGCTGTTCACCCGGGGATTCCGGGCAGCCCTTGGCACCAGGGACGCGTTCGGCAAGCTCCTGGCCTGCGGATTGTCCTTCGCGCTGGCCCTGCAGTGCTTCGTGGTGATCGGCGGCGTGACCCGTTTGATTCCGCTCACCGGCCTCACCACGCCGTTTATGGCCGCCGGCGGATCCTCGCTGCTGGCCAACTGGATCATTGTTGGCCTGCTGCTGATGATCTCCAATACGGCGCGCGGGCCTGTTGACACCACGCCACTGCCTCCGGGACAGGACACAACGGGGACCAAAACGGCAGCAACCACTGAGGCGGTGAAGAACCAGTGAACCAGGCCATCCGCAATTCCTGGATCGCAGCGATCGCCATGTTCGCGCTGATCTTCGGTGCCCTCAGCTATGTCCAGGTGATCGGCGCAGACGATCTCAACACCAACCCGCTGAACACCCGGGCACTGCTGCAGAGCTACTGCAACGACCGCGGTTCCATCCTTGTTGCCGGAACGCCCATCGCCGAGTCCGTCGAGGGATCGGATTCATGCGGGTTCCAGCGCACCTACAACCAGCCTGAGCTCTACGCCGGGCTGACGGGGTATTTCTCCCGCAGCTACGGGGCCACCGGGCTCGAATTTTCCATGAATGACGTCCTCACAGGCAGCTCGGACCAGCTGTTCCTGGACCGCATCGGGCAGCTGTTCCTGGGCAACCAGCCGCAGGGCGCCTCAGTGGAACTTACCGTGGACCCCGCCATCCAGCAGCTGGCCTATGACCTCATTCCCGATGGCCAGCGCGGCTCAATCGTCGTCAGCAACCCCACCACCGGTGACATCCTGGCCATGGTCTCCAAACCGTCCTACAACCCCAACCTGATTGCCACGCAGGACGGCACGGCTGAGGCCGCCAATTACGCCGAAATCAACAAGATCCCCGGGGTCAACCTCAACCAGTCGGTCAGCGGACCCACCGGCGCATTGCTGGCGCCCGGTTCGGTCTTCAAGCTGGTGGACGTTGCGGCAGCACTCAGCTCAGGGAAGTACAACGCGGACAGCGTGCTGGAAAACCCGGCCCAGATGACCTTCCCGGGCATCCAGTACACGCTCCCCAACTATGCCGGCGGAAACTGCTATACCCGGGACACGGCGTCGTTCGCCTTCGCCCTCCAGCAGTCCTGCAACACACCGTTCGCCGCCATCGCCCGGGACCTGGGCCAGGATGCCATCGCGGACCAGGCCCGCAAGTTCGGCTTTGGCGAAGGCATGGGCGACCAGCTGAAACTGCCTTATGCACGCAGTTCCTTCCCCACCGAACCCCTGGACGCCGCGGCCCTGGCACAGTCGGTAATCGGGCAGCGGGATGTCCGTGCCACGCCGCTGCAGATCAACCAGATGACCTCCGCCATCGCCAACGACGGAGTCCAGATGAGCCCCAACCTGGTCAAGGCCGTACGGTCACCGGACCTCCGGTTGCTCGACGAACCGCAGCCCAGCCAGCTCCGCACGTCAACCACGCCGGACATCGCCCGGCAGATCACCGAGTGGATGGCCAGTGCGGTCAGTGAAGGCATTGCCAACGGTGCAGCCGTCAACGGTGTCCAGGTGGCCGGCAAGACCGGAACCGCGGAACTGGGCGATGGCACCAACAATTCATGGTTTACCGGGTTTGCCCCCGCAAACAATCCCCAGGTGGCTGTCACTATCGTCATGGAAGGCGTAGACATCACCACCGGAGCACAGCTAACCAGTCCGAACGCGAAGAAGATTTTTGAGGCGGTGTTGAATAAGTGAGGCCTACATCGGGAATCACCCTCGGCGGCAGATTCCAGCTGACCACGAGGATTGCGATCGGCGGAATGGGCGAGGTCTGGAAGGCCAAGGACCTCATTCTGGGCCGCATCGTGGCCATTAAGGTCCTCAAGGAGGAATACACCGGTGACCCGGGCTTCTTGCAGCGCTTCCGTGCCGAAGCCCGCCACACCGCCCTGCTGAACCACCCCGGAATCGCCAACGTCTTTGACTACGGCGAGGAGGAAGGTTCCGCCTACCTGGTGATGGAACTGGTGCCCGGCCAGCCGTTGAGCAGCATCATCGAGCACGAACAGGTACTCTCGCCGGACCGCACCCTCTCCATGATCGCCCAAACCGCCCGTGCGCTCTCCGCCGCCCACGAGCAGGGCCTGGTGCACCGCGATATCAAGCCGGGGAACCTGCTGATCACCCCTGACAACAAGGTCAAGGTCACGGACTTCGGCATCGCCCGGCTCGCAGACCAGGTCCCGCTCACCCAGACCGGCCAGGTGATGGGCACCGCCCAGTACCTCGCCCCGGAACAGGCCACCGGCCAGACCGCCACGGGATCGTCGGACATCTACTCGCTGGGTGTCATCGGCTATGAGTGCCTCACCGGGCACCGGCCGTTCTCCGGCGAATCGCAGATTGCCATCGCGCTGGCACAGGTGAACGACGCTCCACCGCCGCTGCCGGAAACCCTGCCCCGGCCCGTCCGCGCCCTCCTGATGTCCATGCTGGCCAAGGATCCCAAGAACCGGCCGGCCAACGCGATCAAGCTGTCCGAGGCCGCCGAAGCCATCCGCCGCGGGGACATCGACGCAGCGCACGCAGCGGTTCCCGGCATGCTCCTGTTCGAAGCAGTCACCGGTCCCATCACCGCCCCCGTGGACATCCCCACGGCACCCACCGGAGTGATCGGCCAGGACCAGGAACGGACCACGACGGCGACCTCCGCCCTGCCGGTACTCGGTGCGGCCGGTGCCGGGGTCGCGGCAGCCGGTGCTGCATCAGCTGCTGCTGCCGCCTCGCCGGACGCCACCAGGGCAAACACCCTCTCGCGCGCTGACGCTTTGGCAGCAGAACGGCCCTGGGAGCCGAACGACCAGCCCGACGAACCCGTGGACGAGCCGGAGAAGCGTGGCCGGAGCCCCTGGACGTGGCCGCTGGTGGCCCTCATCCTGCTCATCATCTTCGCGCTGATCGGCTACTTCCTGAGCCAGTCCAGCCTCTTCCCTTCCGGGGATCCCACGTCCAGCGAAACCACCACGGCGAGCCGGACCACCGCTGCGACTACCCGGGCCACCACAGCGTCACAGACGCCTACCCAGACCCAGACGCAGTCAACGCCCACGCCCACCGAGACCGTTGGCAAGATCAACATCAACCCGGCGGCCTACCTTGGGCGTGACTACCGCATCGTCCAGAACGAGCTCGCGATGCAGAACCTCCAGGTCAGGCTCGCCACCCGGGAAGACGCTACTGCCACGCCGGGCACTGTGGTGGAGATCGATCCCGTAGGCCAGGTGGACCCGGGAACAGTCGTCACCATTACCTACGCTACGGCCCCGCCGCCTCCGGCCACCACGGAACCGGAAGAGGAACCTGAACCGGAGGAGACCACCCCAACGGCACCCCAGGCCACCGGCCCCACCACCATGCCGGCCTGCACCAGTGGCCAGCTTCCCGGCGCGCCGCCTACCTGCCGGGTACTCGGTTAGCAGCGTCCAGGAACCCCATGAGCGATTCACCCCGTACTCCGTCGCACCGCGATGACACTGTCCCGGTGGCCAACCGGCGTGTCCTGAACGGCCGCTACGAACTCGGTGAGCTGCTGGGGCGCGGCGGCATGGCTGATGTCTACCGCGGAACAGATACCCGTCTGGGCCGCACCGTGGCCGTGAAACTCCTCCGTCCGGACCTCGCCAGGGATCCGCAGTTCCAGGCGAGGTTCAAGCGTGAAGCCCAGGCTGTGGCCGCCTTGAACCATGCGTCGATTGTGTCCATCTACGACACCGGTGAACATGCGGAGGATCCCACTTCAGAGGACTCGGTGCGGTTGCCGTTCATCGTGATGGAGTATGTTCCCGGCCAGACGCTGCGCGATCTCATTCGGGCGGGCGAGGTTTCACTTGACCAGGCCATCGACTACACCCTGGGCGTGCTGTCAGCCCTGGAGTACAGCCACAAGGCAGGGATTGTCCACCGCGACATCAAGCCCGCCAACGTGATGGTGTGCGGCACTGACAACGGCGTGAAGGTGATGGACTTCGGTATTGCCAGGGCCATGGCTGATTCCGCAGCCACCATGACCCAGACCCAGGCCGTGGTGGGCACGGCGCAGTACCTCTCACCTGAACAGGCCCTGGGCGAAACGGTTGACGCACGGAGCGATCTGTATTCGGCCGGCTGCCTGCTCTATGAACTTCTGACCGGAAGGCCGCCGTTCGTCGGTGACAGTCCCGTCTCTGTTGCCTACCAGCATGTACGGGAAATTGCCGAACCTGCCGCTGCCCACAACCCCGAGGTTACGGCTGCCCTGGACAGCGTTCTGACCAAGGCACTGCAAAAGAGGCGCACGGACCGCTTTGCCGACGCCGCAGCGTTCCAGCGCGCCCTCCGTGCTGCCCGGAACGGCGTCCCGGTTCCTGCTCCGTCTGCCGGGGAAGCCGCCACGGATCCGCACCACCACGTTGCTGCTGCGGACCCGGGCCCGGCCACCGAGGCGTTTGCGCTGACCGGTGCCAGTTTCCTTGACGACCGTCCCGGAACATGGCGAAGCGGCCAAAGCAGCGAGGTCACCGACGACGCCGATGACGCCACGGCGATTGCGCCGCTGGCCGCCGCCTACGATTCGGTCGACCAGAACGACATGCCCCTGGGTTTGCCTCCGGAACGGGAGCGCACGCAGCCGCAGAAGTCCCGCCGTCGTACATGGATTGCCACACTGGTCATTTTCACCCTGTTGATCCTGACCGGGGCAGGTTTGTGGCTGAACAGCGTGGTGAATGCACCGCAGGCCGTCATTGCCACGGTTTCGGTTCCGTCTGTGGAATCACTCACCGAGTCCGCAGCCCTGCAGAAGCTTTACGACGCCGATCTGCGGCCTACCATCAACCGGGTCCAGCACCCCACGGTGGCCAAGGGACTGGCGATCGGCACTGAACCCGACGAGGGGGCCGTCCTTGAACGGGACGCAGAGGTGGTGTTGAACATTTCCGAAGGTCCCAGTTCCGTCAAGGTTCCGGAGGGGCTGGTAGGCATGACCGAGGCCGCCGCCCGCGACCTTCTGCGCCAAAGCGGCCTGGCCGGTGGCGATGGAACCACCCGCGCCCACAGCCCCACGGTTCCGGTGGGAATGGTCATCTCCACTAACCCCGGCGCCGGCCAGACGGTGGCTGTGGGCACCAAGGTGGAACTCGTGGTCTCCACCGGCAAGGTGGCCATGCCTGACCTTGTGGGGCGCACCCGCGAGGAGGCTGAGGCGGCCCTGAAGGAGCTGAACCTGGCAGCCGCAGTTAACGAGGTGGAGAACAGCCAAGTGCAGGCCGGCGTGGTGACCGCCCAAAGCGATCCACCCAACGCCGAAGTTGAGCCGGGCAGGACCATTACCCTCACCGTGGCCAAGGCTCCTGCACCGCCGCCACCGCCTGCCCCGTCCGAGACGCCGAAGGACCCGCCCACGCCTCCCAAGGAACAGCCCACACCTGGTCCTAAGAAGGCTGACTGACAGCCCTGGTGCCGATGGGCGCTAGTGCTGGATGAGCGGGCTGAGCTTCGCGGCCCGTTCCGCTGCACCGGCCATGCCCAGGGACTCAAGCCAGTTGCCCAGCATCTGGTAGCCCCCTTCGGTGAGCACCGACTCCGGATGGAACTGCACGCCGCACAGCGGTGCCTTGCGGTGCCGCAGGCCCATCACCACGCCCGACGCCGTCTCCGCGGTGATCTCCAGGACGTCCGGGATGGTGCTGCGGACGGCAGCCAGCGAGTGGTAGCGCGTGGCCGTGATGGGGGAGGGCAGGCCCTCGAAGACGCTGGTGCCGTGGTGCTCCACGGGCGAGGTCTTGCCGTGCATGAGTTCCGGGGCGTGGGTCACCGTTCCGCCGTAGGCTTCGGCCAGTGCCTGGTGCCCCAGGCAAACGCCGAACATGGGCGTGCTTGATTCCCCGCACCACTTGATGAGCTCGATGCAGACGCCGGCTTCGGCGGGCGTACCGGGCCCGGGCGAGACGAGGATGCCATCGCGTGAGCCTGCCAGTTCGATCGCCTCGGCGAGGGTGACGTCGTCGTTGCGCACCACTGTGGTTTCTGCGCCCAGCTCCTGCAGGTACCCCACAAGGGTGTAGACGAAGCTGTCGTAGTTATCAATCACCAGGATTTTTGTTGTGGTCATGGCTGGGGTGGGGAACCAATCGTTGAGTCGGTGAACGGGGTGAGCTGTGACATCCACGGGAACAGGAACTGGACCATCAGCGCCAGTGCCGCCGCGACCAGGACCAGGGCGATGAGGATACGCACCCACAAGGGCCCTGGCAGATGCCGGAAAATCCATCCATACATGATTATCCCATCCCCAGCGCGGTGCTTACTTGCCTGGCTATTTCGCGGGGCACTCCGGCGGACAGCGGCTGCCAGCTTTCCAGTACCGAATAGGCGATGATCCGCTCCTGGTCGCCGAACCGCGGGTTGCAGCTGGTCATGGTGAAGATGCTTTCCGACGGCGTCACCCCGGGTTGGGTGGGCACCGGCAGTAGGACATCAATGCGCGAAGGCAACACAATCTCTGTATTCCGGAAGACGTATATATAGAACCCATCGCGGGTCTGTATGTAGATCCTGTCGCCTGGCACCAGCGTGTGGATGTTGTCCAGCACAGCACCATGCGTCTGGCGGTGCCCCGCGACGGCGAAGTTCCCCACGGCCCCGGGCATCGACGTCGTGCTGTAATGTCCCAGCCCCAGGGTATCCAGGACTGGCTGGCTGGTTCCTTCCACCACGGGACGGGTGTAGTTCGGTCCGAACCGTGGAATGTAGACGAGCCCAATCGTCCCGGCCTCAAGGGGAGCGGGCGAGACCACCGGTTCGCCGTAGTCCACAGGAGTCCCGCCGCCCCCGGAGCCGGGATCCGTTCCGCCGCCGTTTTGGCCGTCGCCACCATTGATGGGAGGCAACCGGCCATCCAGCTCCTGGGCAAACTCCTTGATGACCTCGTTCTGCCGCGCGTCGGATTCAACGTTGGTCCACCACAGCTGCCAGGCAATAAAAAGCAGAAGGATGACCCCGGCAGTGATCAGGAGTTCACCGGCGACTTGGACGATGCCGCGGAGGATACCGCCATGGCGGGCCGCTGGACGCGCGGCGGAAGGCAGGGCGCCCACCTGAGCTTCGTCCTGCCCCACTGATGCTCCTTCACGTTGGGCCTGCGCGGACCGGCGGGCCGTACAAGTCCAGCTAGAATTGGCAGCTAGAACAGTACAACCTGACCAGCGCGGACACCCGGCAATGATCCTTGTTGCAGGATACCAAGCTGAGGTCAGCCATTTGAGTCCAGCCGCCAGGAGATCCCGTGCCCGAATCCAAGCCGCGCAAGAAGGCAACTGCCGCCACCCAAGCCACTCCCGCAGGCAGCACGTACAAGCCGAACCCCATCTGGTTCAAGCCGGTAATGTTTGGCCTGATGATCCTTGGCCTGCTCTGGATCATCACGTTCTACATCACTGAAGGCCGTTTCCCGGTCCAGGCATGGGGCTCCTGGAACATTGTGGCCGGCTTCGGCATCGCCATCATCGGTTTTATGATGACCACACGCTGGCGGTCCTAGACCTCATCCCATGCCGGTGACCCGTGCTGCCTGCCCGGTTACCGATTTAAGGAATGCCAGCGAGTCCTCAAGTGCCTGGTGTGCCTCCGCGTACTGCAGGTGGAACTGGTATTCGTGGGGCAGCGCGGGAACGTGCCCGTCTTCCCAGAAAAGCTCGGTCACGGGGACTCCCAGCGCGCGGAGTTTGCGGGCCAGAGGCTGCGACTGTTCCTTGGTGAGGCCGTCTCCGTTGCCGCCGGAGATGAAGGCCGCCGGGAAATCCGCCGTTACGTGGTTGACCGTGGACATGTCCCTGGCCGCCGGCGTGCCTGACCAGTCCTTCTTCCCGGCGTAGGCCCACAAAGCCGTCTTGAAACCCCAGCCAACAATTCCCGTGGCCCGGGAGAGCGCCTCAAGATCGTAAACACCGCAGTGCAGAAGCACGCCGCGCAACTGGTGCCCGTCAATCCCGGGTGTGATTCCCACCTGACGGGCATATGCGGGATTCGTGGCCATCGCTGCGAGCTGGCTGGCCAACTGCGCCCCGGCGGAATCGCCGGCGAGGACAAGCCGGCCTGCGTCCAGCCCGTACTCTCCGGCGTGTGCCGTCAGGTAGGCGAGGGCGCTGTTCAACTGGGCTGCCGCCGTCGGGTATCGGCTTCCGGGCGCAATGGAGTAGTTAAGCCCGACGGCGGCGTACCCCTGGGCAGCCAGCATCCTCAGGTACGGTGCCACATCCGTGGAGGAGCCCGAAAGCCAGGCGCCGCCATGGATCCAGACCACTGCAGGGAGCAACCGGCTTTCCCCGGCATCACCAGGACCGGATCTTTCAGGCAGGAAAATGTCCATCACTGGCGGCCGTCCAAACCGCCCCGGGATTCTGTTGCCGGCTCCGTCACGACGGTGGCTGAGGTAGGGGATCCCGAGGTGCTCGATCACTCCGTCAGCAGGTACGAACGGTTCCATCTCGGCAACGGTCTTCCGGGCGCCCTGGGCGAAGACTGCCCTGATGGCGAGGGCCGCCGGCCAGGGGCTGCGAAGCGCGGCCGCACCGGCGGCAGCTATGGCTCCTCCTACGCCCAGCCGGGCCAGGCTCCGGAATTTTGGCCGTGTGGCAGCGAAGTCAGTGGTGCGGTGTAGGGTCCCCATGAATGAATGGTACAGACAGCTTGCAGGGTGCCTGCCCTTGCTTACCCGGATAAGTGGAACGGAACCTTCATGCCTGCAGCAGAACACCTCGTGACTGGCGACGACGGCCTGGCCCGCCCGCCATGGGCATCCGTGGACCCATTGCTGCGTGAGTATTACGACACCGAGTGGGGAATGCCGGTCCGCGATGAGCAGGGCGTCTACGAGAGGATTTCCCTGGAAGGCTTCCAGGCCGGATTGTCCTGGGCCACCATCCTGCGCAAGCGTCCCGCTTTCCGTGCGGCGTTTGCCGGCTTCGACCCTGAGGTCGTGGCCCTCTTCAACGAGGCTGATGTTGAACGGCTGCTCCAGGATGCCGGGATCGTCCGCAACCGGTTGAAAATCCGGGCTACCATCACCAATGCGCAGGCAACCCTTCGGCTGCGGGAGGAAGGCGGGCTGGCCGCGTTTGTCTGGGGATTCCAGCCGCAGTCAACACCCGTGCCACTGAGCCACGCGGACATCCCTACCCAGTCTCCGGAGTCCATCGCGCTGTCCAAGGCCCTGCGCAAGAAGGGCTTCGCGTTTGTTGGGCCCACCACCATGTTCGCCCTGATGGAAGCAATCGGCATGGTGGACACCCACGTGGTGGGCAGCCACCGGCGCGGAACCTCAGGCGTCTGGAGCGCGGACCTCGGCTCGTAGCCCGCTTAGTCCACAGCTGTTGGGAAAGTTATCCACAGGACTGAACAACTTTGCTTCGACGCGCTAGCCAACAGGCCCACTAGCCAGTGTTTGAACGAGTAAGCCACCGGTGCACTACACCGGTGTAAGTTACCAACAGTGTGGAAAAGCCTGTGTAAAACGTGGGCTTGGGCCCGTATCAACTATCCGCTAGGCCTTGTCCGGCTTGACGGGGTGGTGGCTGGTGATGGAAACCCTGTTAAAGGCGTTGATGGTGATCGCGAGCCACGCGGCAACGGAAAATTCCTCATTGCTGAGGTAGCGGCGGGCGAACGCTTCTTCGTGTTCCCGTACCGCAGGGTGGGGAAGCCCCGTAATGCACTCCGCGAGGGCGAGCACGGCGCGTTCTTTGTCCGTGAACAGCTCGGTCTCACGCCAGGCAGGCAACACGGCCAGTTGCTGTACGCCCACGCCCTGCTTGATGGCGTCCTTCACATGCATGTCCAGGCAGAAAGCGCAGCCGTTGATCTGGGAAATGCGGACATTGATGAGCTCGATGAGGGCCCTGGTGAATCCCACCTCCGTGGCGGCTTCCTTGACCTTCAGCCCTAGTCCGTTCATGGCCCGCCAGACGGCTGGGTGCTGCTTGTCCATAAAGACATGTTCCTTGGCGTTCGCCACAGCTGGTCCCTTCGTTATCCACTTACGCACATCACGCTACCCACAACTTATCCACAGATGGGGATAAACCGTGTCCAGACTACCGACTCATAGCCGCCCTGCCGCACAGCGGCAGGTACTGAGGCTATCTGAGTTACACACCTGTAGTTATTAACAATGTGAATAACCCTGTTGAAATCCCGCCCTGAGAACTGGCAATCCACCGTGGGACGGCAGTTACGCCATAGTTATCCACAGATGGGCGCGGAATGGCCGAGTTTTCCACATTCCCACAGCGACTGTTAATTTCTTTGTCCACTGGTGTGGAAATCCTTGGGAATACAGGCATCCACGAGGCAGGAATGCGCCGGAAACCGGGCCGGGACGGTGCCTTCGCAGGGAACTACACCGGTGTAAGTTACCAACACTGTGGATAATGCCTGTGGAAAACAAGGGGTGCGTCAGGCAGTACTGGGGACCACCGGGAAGCCGGAACCAACAAGGGAAACGGCGAAAAAGCGGGGCGGCTGCTCAGCCGGCCGAAACCCGCAGGACGCTCGCTACTGCCAGCAGCGCCACGACCAGGACAAGACCGGCAGCCTGGTAGAGCGTGCGGCGGGGTCCGCGTGGCGCGTAGGCAATAACGGCTGCGCAGAGTCCGCCCGTGATGAGGCCGCCAAGGTGTGCCTGCCAGGCGATGGAAGGGACCATAAAACCGATCACGCCGTTGATAGCGATGAGGATCCACAGCTGCTTCGTTTCGCCGCCGCGGTGGCGCTGGACCACCAGCATGGCTCCGAAGAGGCCAAAGATGGCACCTGAGGCTCCCACCACGCCCACTGGTCCGCCGGGCGGAAGGATGGGGGTCAGGAGCAGGTAGCCAACGGAGCCGCCGATGGCGGAAATGAGGTACAGGGCCAGGAAGCGGGCCCGGCCCAGCAGCGGTTCCAGGGCCTGGCCGAACATCCACAGCATGTACATGTTCAGGACGATGTGCAGGATGAAACCCTGCGAGTGGAGGAAAGCCGACGTCAGCATGCGCCAGGGTTCGAAGGCGCCAAACTCAGTGGTGGCGTACACGGAGGCGAAGGCGAAGTTCCGGAATACGGCGTCTGCGGGAATGATCCACTGCAGGACAAAGAGGAGCGCGCAGGCGGCAATGATCCCGAACGTCACCACAGGTTTGCCGGTGGCTACGGCACCGCCATACACGGACCGGACTGCCGGCGTCGTACGTTTTGTTTCGTTAACGCAGTCAATGCATTGGAATCCGACGGCGGCCGCCCGCTGGCACTCGGGGCACGCCGGACGTCCGCAGCGCTGGCAGCGCACGTACGAGGGGCGGTCCGGGTGGCGGGGGCAGACCGGGATCTGGGCGGACGGATCCGCCGCCGGTATTCCATAGCTCATGTGGTGGGGTTAGAGCTGTTCGATGTCGATGCCGGTGATGGTGACATCTTCAACCGGGCGGTCTCCCATGCCGGTCTTAACGCCTTCAATGGCGTCAACAACCTTCTTGGAGGCGTCGTCAGCAACTTCACCGAAGATGCTGTGCTTGCCCTGTAGCCAGTCGGTGGGGATGGTGGTGATGAAGAACTGTGAACCGTTGGTGCCCTTGCCGCCCTGGATACCGGCATTGGCCATGGCCAGCTTGTACGGTGCGTTGAAGGTCAGTTCGGGGTGGATTTCGTCGTCGAACTTGTAGCCCGGTCCGCCAATTCCGCGGCCCAGGGGATCGCCGCCCTGGATCATGAAGTCCTTGATGATGCGGTGGAAGATGGTGCCGGTGTACAGCGGGGTGCCGGTCTTGTCCTCACCGGTCTCCGGGTGCGTCCAGGCCTGCTCACCGGTGGCGAGGCCGACGAAGTTCTTGACCGTCTTCGGGGCGTGGTTGCCGAAGAGGTTGACGACGATGTCGCCGAGGCTCGTGTGGATGGTTGCTTTGGCAGTTGCGTTTGCAGTCATGCCCTTTATTCTTCCATGCACCGTCAACGCGTCCACGGTGCACGGCCCAGTTCCGCGCTAGGTGAAATCCGCTGTGAATACACGGCAAGAATAGCCGGTGGCATCCAATCGACGTAGGCTAACAACAGAACCGTCACATTAATCGGGAGGTAGTTGTGAAGAAAACGGATCGTATTGCGCGTGACCTTGAGCACTCGGTTTCCAGCGCAGTTGAAAATGCCAGGGACTGGGCCACCCCCCGCGTCGAGGCCGCAGTGGATTGGGCCGTGCCCCGCCTGCAGCAGGGAATCGATACAGCTTCGCCCAGGATCCAGGAGGGGCTGAAGTCAGCCGCCCATAACCTTGCCGACGGCGTGGCAACGGTAACGCCCAAGCTTCAGGACGGCCTGGCTCACCTGGCGCCCCGTATTAACGACGCCGTCGAAGGTGCCACTCCGCGCCTGCACGAAGCACTGGACAAGGCCACCCCGGTCATCCTGAACGCCCGCGACCGCGTAGTGGTGGAATACCTGCCCAAGTTGTCGGATGGAATCGGCCAGGCTTCCGAAGCCGTTCACCGCACGCTTGAAGGCGCCCCTGCCAAGGTGGATTCCGTGGCGCAAAGGCTCTCCGATTCCGCCGTGGTCCACAGCGTCAAGGAACAGGCCCAGGCCGTTGCCGCGCAGCTGCAGCCGGAGAAGCCCAAGAAGAAGCGTGGTTTCCTGGTCTTTGCGATCATCGCCGCTGCTGTCACCGCCGGCGTCGCAGCCTGGAAGGCATCACGTCCCGTGGAGGATCCGTGGAAGACGCCATCACCGGTCACTCCCGCACCGGTTCCGGCCACAGGGGCTACCGCAACAGATTCCGCCGCTGAAACCACCGCGTCCGGTGTCGCCACCGAACCTGCCTCCGAGGAAGCATCGGACAAGGCAAAGCATGTCGCCGAGGACGCCAAGGAAGACGCAGCGAAGGTTGCTACGGACGCCAAGACGGCCGTCAAGAACATTGCTTCCAACATCCATAACTCAGACGCCGCCAAGTAAGTCATCACGGCCCCGACGGGCCGCATGACCCTCGGCAGCGTCCGCAGGAGGAGGAGCCCACCCGGGCTCCTCCTTTTGTTTTGCCCGTTGTTCACCGGTCCGGCCCCTGCGGATGCCATGGGGTTGTCCCACGGTGCTAGATTGATGGTGATGCCAGCCGACAGATCCGACGAGGACGCCTTGAACGATCAAGCCCAGTACCCGCGCGTTTCCCTTGTCATTCCGGCATACAACGAGGAATCCGTCATCCGGCAGTGCCTCATCGCGGCAATCTACCAGTCCGTGCCTGCCCACGAGATCATCGTGGTGGACAACATGTCCAAGGACCGCACGGCCGCCATCGTCCGGCAAATGCAGGACGAATATCCGGAGAGCCCCATCATCCTGCTCAGCCAGGACCGGGACCAGGGGCTGATTCCCACCAGGAACTTCGGGCTGAACCATGCCACGGGCGACGTCCTGGGCCGGATCGATGCCGACTCCGTCGTGGAACCGGACTGGGTGGAACAGGTGCAGCGGGCATTTGAGGACCCCAGCACCCAAGCGGCCACCGGTCCCGTGGTCTACTACGACATGCCAATGCGCCGGTTCGGGCTCAAGGCGGACGACAAAATGCGCCAGCTGATGCTGAAGCTGGCAAAGCACCAGTACCACTTCCTCTTTGGTTCCAACATGGCGCTCCGACGTTCCGCCTGGGAAACCATCCGGGATGAGACCTGCCTGGACGAACGGGACGAGATGCATGAGGACATAGATCTCTCGCTGCACTTGGCCGAACATGAACTGAAGGTCCAGTACTGGCCCACCATGGTGTCCGGAATGTCTGCCCGGCGCCTGGAGGACTCACCCCGCGACTACCGCTACTACGTCACCCGCTTCGACCGCACCTACAAGGCCCACAACGTCAAGAAGATGGCGCTGAAGGCGCCCATGGTGGTGTTCTTCTCGGTGTATTTCCCCGCGAAGCTGCTCCGCGCCATCCATACCGTCAACACAGCCCAGGCAGGCCGGCGCGGCGGGCAGTAGTCAGTCAGTTCCCAGCTCGGCGAGCGGTTTGGGTACGTCCGGTCCGCCGTCGTCGTGCCTTCCTGTTCTTCCTGTTCTTGCTGTTCTTCCTGTCTTGTTCCACTTCTGGCCCAGCACCAGCACGGCCAGGCCCACCATGATCAGGGCAAGCCCCGCGTAGGTGCCCGCGGGAAGTGTCTCGTCCAGGAACACTGCAGCCAGCATGGCGGCCCCGGGGATCTCCAGCAGGATGATCATGGAGACCAGCAAGGGGCTCATGGTCGCCAGCAGGTGGTTGAACGCCGTGTGGCCCACCAGTTGCGCGCAGACGGTAATGGCGATGATTCCCAGCCACCCGGAAGCCTCGAAGCCACCCAGCGGCTGGCCGAACAACAGGGCCATCACAGCCACCAGCGCCGCACACATTCCGTAGCACAGCGCCGTGTATGTCCCAGTGGTCATCGTTTGCCGGGCTTTCCCTCCGGCCAGGGTGTACAGGCCGGCCAGTGCGCCGCCCGCCACGGCCAGCAGGTCTCCCAGCAGCGCGTCCGGAGACGTTCCCATGTCAAAACCGGTAATGGCCACAACGCCGCCGAAGGCCAGGCCCAGCCCTGCAGGCACCTGCCAGCGGAACCGCGTGCCCCGCATCAGCGCGAAGATGGCAATCCACGCGGATTGCAGGCAGACCAGAGCCGTCGCCGCAGCCACGGACGTCAGCTGCAGGGAGGTGATGAAGCAGGCGAAGTGCAGGGCAAGCGCGACGGCGGCCAACGCCGACCAGCGGAACTCCTGGGCTGTGATGGCTCCAAACCGCCGTGGTTCCCTGAGGGCCGTTGGCGCTGCCATAACAACTGCACCAATGGCGTTACGCCAAAAAGCGATGGCCAGTGCGCTGACTGTAGTGGCACCAAGTGTGGCTGCAATCAGCGGCCCCGAGGAGGCAACTCCGAGGACCCCAACGGCCGCAAGCAAAAAGTTCACAGTCCAACAGTAGTGCCCGGGTTAAAGCAAAAAGTCCCGGACAGTTTTCACTGTCCGGGACCTTCCTTATGGTGGAGGCACGGGGACTCGAACCCCGAACCCCCTGCTTGCAAAGCAGGTGCGCTACCAATTGCGCCATGCCCCCATAAGAAGCAACCCGTCAATCATACACCGGCATTCGCGTGGCTTTTGCCACTCTTCCTGCCGGCTGGCCGGGTCAGTCAACCTTGTCGGTTGCCTGGCTCCATGCCGTCTTCCGGGCCTCGGATTCCTGTGCTTTCTTGTAAACCAGGACGCCTGCGATCGCAGCTGCAATAACCAGCAACTTCTTCACATGCACCCCGTTCCACTTGAACCTGCACAGTTCCGTGGGCGTACCAGGACTTGAACCTGGGACCTCTTCGTTATCAGCGAAGCGCTCTAACCGCCTGAGCTATACGCCCCCAATGCCCCTGCGGGCCGAGATATGACTTTACAGCACATCCCGGCCCGATCTCAAATCGGGGCAAATCCGGGGATTTCAGTCGTCAGTGAGGGTGACGCCGATGCCGCCAACCAGGGTGGCGGAGATGTTGTACAGCACCGCAGAAAGCATGGACAGTGCGGTCAGCAGCACCACATTCACGACGGCGATGATGGTGGCAAAGGAGGCCACCTGGCCCAGGGACGCGAACTTCTTCAACTCGAAGCCGCCGCCTTCGGTACCCGACAGGGTGCCCAGCAGGCTGTCCACCTGGTCGAAGATGCCGGTGAGGTCCAGGACGGTCCACAGGACGATTGCCGCCACTACCGTCACGATGCCCAGGGCAACCGAGAGGAGGAAGGACATTTTCAGTACGGACCAGGGATCGACTTTGCTTACCAGCAGGCGTGCGCGGCGGACCTTGGCCTTGGGAGCCGGCTTCACCAGGCCGGGGGTGCCCTGCGTTCCCTGAAGGGGACGCTGGCCTGCCGGCTGGCCTGGACGCTGGCCCGCAACCGGGCGGGTTGCGGGGCGTGCTCCCGCTGCAGGGCTGCCCTGCGGGGGACGCTGTCCCGCCGGCGCCGACTGGCGCGGGGCGGCAGCAGGCTGCTGGGGCGGGCGTGCCGGTGCGTTTACCCGCGGGGCCTGGGCTGGTCGCCCGGCTGGCCCTGGAGTATTGCTGCCGGTTTTGGGAAATGAGTCGGAATTACTCACTCGTTACCTCCGGTGTTGTCTTCGTTCGGCTCAGCATCCTCCGATGCCTCCGTGGACTCGTCCCCGGATGCAGATGGTGCAGGTGATGCTGACTCTGCGGATTCCTCGGAGGAACCGGCTTCTTCAGCCAACGTTACGTCATCGTCAGCGGATTCTTCGCTCTCGAGGCCACGTTCGCTGTTACGTGCCACCTCGATAATGCGGTCATTCTTGTCCGGCTTGGCGAAAATAACGCCCATGGTGTCGCGGCCCTTAGCGGGGACTCCGGTCACCGAAGAACGCACTACCTTGCCGCCTTCCATGACCACCAGGACCTCGTCTTCCTCCTGGACAATCAGGGCACCCACCAGGTGTCCACGCTCTTCCTGGTACTTGCCCACCTTGATGCCCAGGCCGCCGCGGCCCTGCAGCCGGTACTCCTCCACAGCAGTGCGCTTGGCGTAGCCGCCCTCGGTGACGACGAAGACGAACGAGCCGTCCTTCACCACATCCGCTGCCAGGAGTTCGTCGTCCTCACGGAACTTCATGCCGGTAACGCCGGACGTCGCACGGCCCATGGGGCGCAGGGCGTCGTCGGTGGCGGTGAACCGGATGGACTGGCCCATCCGGGACACCAGCATAAGATCGTCGGTTTCGGAAACCAGCTGCGCAGAGACCAGTTCGTCGCCGTCGCGCAGGTTGATGGCAATCACGCCCGCGGAACGGTTGGTGTCGTAGTCTTCCAGCCGGGTCTTCTTGACCAGGCCGCGCTTGGTGGCGAGGACCAGGTAGGGAGCCTGCTGGTAGTCCTTCAGGTCCAGGACCTGGGCGATGTGCTCGTCCGGCTGGAACGCCAGCAGGTTCGCAACGTGCTGGCCCTTGGCGTCGCGGCCGGCCTCCGCCAGTTCGTACGCCTTGGCACGGTAGACCCGGCCCAGGTTGGTGAAGAACAGCAGCCAGTGGTGGGTGGTGGTGACGAAGAAGTGCTCGACGACGTCGTCCCCGCGCAGCTGCGCGCCCTTGATGCCCTTGCCGCCGCGCTGCTGTGAACGGTAGTTGTCGCTGCGGGTGCGCTTGACGTAGCCGCCGCGGGTAATGGTGACCACCATTTCCTCTTCGGGAATGAGGTCCTCGACTGACATGTCGCCGTCGTAGCCCATGAGGATCCTGGTGCGGCGGTCATCGCCATGCTTGGCGACGATCTCGCCCAGTTCAACGGAGATGATTTCACGCTGGCGTTCTTCCGAGGCGAGGATTGCGTTGTATTCCGCAATGGCCGCTTCCAGTTCCGCATGCTTGTCCTGGATTTTCTGGCGTTCCAGGGCAGCCAGGCGCCGGAGCTGCATGTCCAGGATGGCGCGGGCCTGAAGCTCGTCGATGTCCAGCAGTTCCATGAGGCCGTCGCGGGCCGCTTCCGTGGTGTTGGAGGCGCGGATGAGGGCAATGACTTCATCCAGCATGTCCAGGGCCTTGAGCAGCGCGCGGAGGATGTGCGCTTCTTCCTCGGCCTTGCGCAGGCGGTACCGCGTACGCCGGGCAATAACGTCCATCTGGTGCGTGACCCAGTGCCGGATAAACGCATCCAGGCTCAGGGTGCGGGGCACGCCGTCGACGATTGCCAGCATATTGGCGGAGAAGTTGCTCTGCAGCTCGGTGTGCTTGTAGAGGTTGTTCAGGACCACCTTGGCCACGGCATCGCGCTTGAGCACAATCACCAGGCGCTGGCCGGTGCGGCCTGACGTTTCATCGCGGAGGTCAGCGATGCCCTGGATCTTGGCGTCCTTGACCAGCTCGGCGATCTTCACTGCCAGGTTGTCCGGGTTGGCCTGGTACGGCAGTTCGGTGACCACCAGGCAGGTGCGGCCCTGGAGTTCCTCGACGTTGACGACCGCGCGCATGGTCACGGAGCCGCGGCCAGTGCGGTACGCGTCCTCGATGCCCTTATGGCCCAGGATGGTGGCGCCGGTGGGGAAATCGGGTCCCTTGATGCGCAGCAGGAGTTCCTCGAGGAGCTCCTCACGGCTGGCGGTGGGGTTCTTCAGGTACCACTGGACGCCGTCGGCCACTTCGCGCAGGTTGTGCGGCGGAATGTTCGTGGCCATGCCAACGGCGATGCCCGAGGAACCGTTGACCAGCAGGTTGGGGAACCGTGCCGGCAGGATGGTGGGTTCCTGGTTCTTGCCGTCGTAGTTGTCCTGGAAGTCGACGGTTTCCTCGTCGATGTCGCGGACCATCTCCATGGCCAGCGGGGCCATCTTGGTTTCGGTGTAACGCGGGGCCGCAGCGCCGTCGTTGCCGGGCGAACCGAAGTTTCCCTGGCCCAGGGCCAGCGGGTAACGCATGGTCCAGTCCTGGATCAGGCGCACCAGGGCGTCGTAGATCGCGGTGTCGCCGTGCGGGTGGTACTGGCCCATGACTTCGCCAACAACGCGTGCGCACTTGTTGAAGGAGCGGTCCGGCCGGTAGCCGCCGTCGAACATCGCGTACAGCACACGGCGGTGCACGGGCTTGAGGCCATCGCGGACGTCCGGCAGCGCGCGGCCCACAATAACGGCCATGGCATAGTCCAGGTAGGACCGCTGCATTTCCGTCTGCAGGTCCACCTGCTCCACACGGTCAATCAGGACATCGCCCTCAAGGACGACGTCGGGCATGTCAGCAGACTCGTCCGGAGTCTCGGGAGTTTCGTCGCTCATGTTCTATATGTTCCGTTTCAGGTATATGTCGTTCATGGAATATCCGCGGCCTAAGCCCTTAGATATCCAGGAATCTGACGTCCTTGGCGTTCTGCTGAATGAAGTTCCTGCGGGATTCGACGTCCTCGCCCATCAGCACGGAGAAGATCTGGTCTGCAGCCAGGGCGTCATCCATGGTGACCTGCAGGAGGGTGCGGTGGTCCGGGTCCATGGTGGTGTCCCACAGCTCGGTGTAGTCCATCTCGCCCAGACCCTTGTAGCGCTGGATGCCGTTGTCCTTGGGGATGCGCTGGCCAGCGGCCTGGCCGGCCAGCAGCTTGGCATCGCGTTCGCGGTCGCTGTACACGTAATCGTGCGGGGCGTTGGACCACTTGATCCTGTACAGCGGCGGCTGTGCCAGGTAGACGTAGCCGTTTTCGATCAGCGGGCGCATGTAGCGGAAGAGGAGCGTCATCAGCAGCGTGGTGATGTGCTGGCCATCGACGTCGGCATCAGCCATCAGAACGATCTTGTGGTACCGGAGCTTGCTGAGGTCGAAGTCCTCGCCAATGCCGGTTCCGAACGCCGTGATCATGGACTGGACCTCGGCGTTGCCCAGTGCCTTGTCCAGACGGGCACGCTCAACGTTCAGGATTTTTCCACGCAATGGCAGGATGGCCTGGGTCTCCGGGTTGCGGCCGCGCTTGGCGGAACCACCGGCGGAGTCACCCTCCACGATGTAGACCTCGCAGCGGGCGGCGTCCTTGGAGGAGCAGTCGGACAGCTTTCCCGGCATACCAAACGATTCCAGCGGGCTCTTGCGGCGCGCGTTGTCGCGGGCCTTCCGTGCAGCCATGCGGGCCTGGGCGGCGGAAATCGCCTTGCGGATCACGTCGCGGGCCGGGCCCGGGTTGCGCTCCAGCCAGTCACCCAGCTGGTCCGTCACCACACGCTGCACAAATCCCTTGACCTCTGAGTTGCCAAGTTTGGTCTTGGTCTGGCCTTCGAACTGGGGTTCGGCCAGCTTGACGGAGATGACGGCGGTGAGGCCTTCACGGATGTCGTCACCGGTGAGGTTGTCCTCTTTTTCCTTGATGATGCTCTTCTCCCGGGCGTACCGGTTGATCAAGGAGGTGAGTGCGGCGCGGAAACCCTCTTCGTGCGTTCCGCCCTCGTGGGTGTTGATGGTGTTGGCGTAGGTGTGCACGCTCTCGGAG
The DNA here is from genome assembly GCF_049810315.1 of Pseudarthrobacter sp. J47. Taxonomy (GTDB): domain Bacteria; phylum Actinomycetota; class Actinomycetes; order Actinomycetales; family Micrococcaceae; genus Arthrobacter. The sequence goes on along the minus strand of NZ_CP187358.1, from coordinate 7,133 downwards.
TATGCGCTGGTCCACTGCATGGCCATCTCGAGGGCAATCTTGCGATCGGTGTCCTCGGTTTCGAAGGCGATGACGTCCTCGTGGACAACTTCCACCTTCTTGCCTGAATTCAGGTGCTTTACGTAGTCCAGCAGGCCGTCGTCGTACTGGTAAACGACCGTGCGGTGGCCGGCTTCGATTTCACCCTCAGTGGGGACAGCATCGAGGTCGAGGTCTTCGTCCTCCGTGTCATTCTCTGCGACGCGTTCGTCGGTCAGGGTGATGCGCAGTCCCTTGTTCAGGAACGCCATCTGCTGGAACCGTGCGCGCAGGGTTTCGAAGTCGAACTCTGTGGACTCAAAAATACCGGCATCAGGGTAGAACACCTGGGTGGTGCCGGTAGCGTCGGTTTCCTCGCCCTTGACCAGGCCGCCCTGGGGCTTGCCGCCGTCGGCGAACTGCATGCGCCAGACGTGGCCCTGCCTGCGGATTTCGGTATCAACCCGGCTGGAGAGGGCGTTAACTACGGAGATACCCACGCCGTGCAGACCACCGGACACGGCATACCCGCCGCCGCCGAACTTGCCGCCGGCGTGCAGGATGGTCATCACGACTTCGACGGTGGGCTTGTGCTCGGTGGGGTGCATGTCCACGGGGATACCGCGGCCGTCATCAACCACTTTCACGCCGCCGTCGGCCTGCAGGACAACCTCGATGTGGCTGCAGTAACCTGCCAGGGCTTCGTCTACGGAGTTGTCCACCACTTCATACACCAGGTGGTGCAGGCCGCGGGGTCCGGTGGAACCGATGTACATGCCCGGGCGTTTCCGGACAGCTTCGAGGCCTTCCAGGACGGTGATGTCGCTGGCACCGTATTCACGCGGGGAAGCTTCGGTTTTTACTGGTGTATCCGGGGTGTCCGGCGTCCGCTCCGCCCCGTTTCCGGGCTCCACTGCCTGAATTTCTGCATTGTCGTTAGCCACAGGCGCTTTCGACTCCTCTGTATTCGATATGGCCGGCAGCACCAGCTCCAGAGGAGGGAACAGCCGACGGGCACAAACCACCGGCGCAGGCCAACCCTCACGCAGCTCCATTTTCCGTCTGCGTTATGCAGCCGGAAAAACGGACTCGTCAACGTTTTACCGGCGCCCAGTTTTCTCTACAGATTCTATCGTGAAGTGGCCCGGAATCTTGCATTCAGAGGGCTCGTCCAACAGCTAATATGCCGATGCGAGGCCAGAGACCCCGCCTAGGCGGCCCTCGCGGTACCGTCTTTGGGTTCCTATACGCCCTCCGGGCCCCTGACGCCCCTACACGCCGTTTGGCGAATACACAAGAGTTCGCGGCGGGTGTGGTTACCCGTAAGTATCCCGGGGGCCGCGGCCGTTGACGCTCCGCCCGCCTTTTCGCCAGGTGGGTGCGGCCGGGCCCAGGACGTGGATGCTGGTGACGACGCCGTCGCCGAGTTCGGTCCGGAACTTCTCCAGGAGGCTGTGGCTGAGCAACCGCAGCTGTGTGGCCCATGCCGTGGAATCGCAGCGGACATGCAGGGTGGTGTTGTCAAAGCTTTCGGGCGTGCAGTGCGCGGAAATTTCCGGCCCCACCAAGGCCGGCCACTGTGCCATGACGGAGCCCACAGCCACCGGGGATGTCCAGCCACGCTCCGCGACCAGGCGGCCCACCACTTTTCCCAGGCCCAGCGGATCACGCCCCGTGTTGTGGAACTGGCTGAATCCGCGGGTCCCGGCGCTGCGGGGACCTGGCTGCTTGGTGGTCCCGGACTTCCTGGGCGCGGCACGCCGGATTTCGCCGCGCGCTGCGGCGGCTTCGCGCATCCGGTTCAGCGCGGCCTGCGGCGCATCAATGTCGTCCGGATCGCGGCCAGGCTGCAGGCCCTTATCCTTGCTCATCGATTCCTCCCGGAATGACCGCCACCCGGCGCCCGGCCAGTTCTTCCGGGATATCGGCGTCGACGGCGGCCGTCACCAGCACCTGTTCGGCACCGGAGACTATGGCGGCCAGTTTACGCCGCCGCTGCACATCAAGCTCGGCAAAAACGTCGTCAAGGATCAGGATGGGAGCGGATCCTGCAGCACGGGAATCGTCCATCATCACGTAATAGGAGGCGAGCCGGAGGGACAGGCACATGGACCAGGTCTCGCCATGCGAGGCATAACCCTTGGCAGGGGCCTGGCCCAGGACCAGCTCCAGCTCATCGCGGTGCGGCCCCACCAGGGAAATTCCGCGTTCCCTCTCTCGCGGACGTGCCGCGGCAAAGGCTGCCACATAGCGGTCGGTGAGCTGGTCAACGCTCAGTTTCCGGAGGTCATCGCCTTCGCTGCCACCACCGGTCGGATCCGCGCCAGTGGTTCCGCTACCGGCCCCGGCGGGCAGGCCGTCGTCGTCCATCATGTTCTGCAGCGTTGAACGGTAGATGGCGTCAGCCGGTTTGGAGGCATCGGTCAACTGCTCGTAGGCGCGCGCCAGATGCGGGCGCAACCGCTCCACCAGATCCAGCCGCGCATGCAGCAGCTCAGCGCCGGCCCGTGCCATGTGCTGGTCCCAGACATCCAGGGTGGCCTCGTGCCCGGCAGTGAATTTTCCGGTCCGTGCGGATTTCAGGAGGGCATTGCGTTGCTTCAGGACGCGGTCATAGTCGCTGCGGGTGGCGGCATGCCGCGGGAGGAGGCTGACCAGCAGCTCGTCAAGGAAACGGCGCCGATGTGACGGGTCACCCTTCACCAACGCCAGGTCCTCGGGAGCGAACAGGACCGTCTGGCAGATCCCCAGGATGTCCCGCGCCCGGACCGGATTGCTGCGGTTGATCCGCGCCCGGTTGGCCCGACCGGCATTGATTTCGAGCTCCAGCACAGTGGACTGTTCACCGCGGACCAGCCTGGCTCGGACCAAAGCCCGCTCAGTGCCGAAACGCAGCAAGGGACCATCGGAACTGACCCGGTGCGAGCTCAGGGTAGCCAGGTACCCCAGCGCCTCCATCAGGTTCGTCTTGCCGATCCCGTTGGAACCCACCAGCACCGTCACACCAGGGCCAAGCTTCAGGTCCACCTGGGCATAGCTGCGGAAGTCGGTCAACGAAAGATGCTCTACGTACACGGTGGCTTCGAAATTCCCGAAAGGTGGTGCTCCATGGGTGGATTCGCGGAGCGGGGTCTGGTGGTTATTTTGCCGGGCGGGTGGCGTGGCCGCCGAACTGGTTACGCAGGGCGGAGACCATCTTCATGGCCGGTGAGTTGTCCTCGCGGGAGGAGAAACGGGCAAACAGCGCAGCCGTGATGGCCGGGGCCGGAACAGCATTGGCGATCGCTTCCTCAACAGTCCAGCGGCCTTCCCCGGAATCTTCAACGTAATCGTCGATCGATTCAAGGCCCGGATCCTCGTCCAAGGCCTTCACCATCAGGTCCAACAGCCAGGAACGGACAACTGTTCCCTTCTGCCAGGCACGGAACGTACCGGGAAGGTCCTTGATGATGTCCTTCGCCGCCAGCAGTTCATAGCCCTCGGCGTAGGCCTGCATGAGTCCGTATTCGATGCCGTTGTGGACCATTTTGGCGTAGTGGCCGGCACCGACTCCGCCGACGTGGATGAAGCTGTCCGCGCGTTCACCCTCCGGACGGAGGGCATCGAAGACAGGCATGGCACGTTCGATGTCCGCTGCGTCGCCGCCGGCCATCAGGCCGTAACCGTTCTGGAGGCCCCAGACGCCACCGGAAACACCGCAGTCAGCGAAGCGGATGCCCTTGGCGGCAAGTACCTCACCGTGCTTCTGGTCCTCAGTGAACCGTGAGTTTCCGCCGTCGATCACCAAGTCGCCAGAGGTGAGTTTCTCGCCAAGTTCCGTGATCACGGCATCGGTGATGGCTCCGGAGGGGACCATCACCCAGATCAGCCGTGGTGAAGGAACTGCTGCCAGGAGCTCGTCCACGGAAGCAACATCGCTGACCTCTGGGTTCCGGTCGAATCCGGTGACTTCGATTCCACCCTTGCGCAGCCGTTCGCGCATGTTGAAACCCATTTTTCCAAGGCCGATCAGTCCGATGTGCACGGTGTGAACTCTTTTCTGCGCTGGTTGAGAGTGGGACCCGCCCAACTAGGTCGCATTAGATGCCGTTTAGGGGGTCCATAACGGCAACAAATGCTACTCAGTTGGGGAGGCGGACGGGCATTACGAGGTAGCGGTAGTCACTTTGGTCTTCACCGTCGGCGTCAGCTTGGGCGGTGATCATGGCCGGCTTCGGCGCAGTGGTGAAGGAGAAACGGACAAACTTGGTTTCAATGACACTCAGGCCTTCAACCAGGTAATGCGGGTTGAAGGCAACGGTGATGTCATCTCCGGAAAGCTGTGCTTCGAGCTCTTCGGAGGCCTGCGCATCTTCGCCGGTGCCGGCGTCGAGGTGCAGCTGACCTTCAGTGAACGCCAGGCGGACCGGAGTGTTGCGCTCTGCGACCAGGGATACACGCCGGACCGCTTCGACAAGTTCCTGGGTCTGCACAGTGGCGTGGATCGGCGTCGAATCCGGGAACAGCGAACGGATCTTGGGGTAATCGCCATCCACAAGCAGCGACGTGGTGGTGCGGCCGCCGCTTTCGAAACCGATGAGCCGGCTGTCGTCATTGGAAATCGCCAGGTTGATGTCCCCGCTGTTGCCCAGCGTCTTGGCAACTTCGTTCAGCGTTTTGGCCTTGACCAGGGCACTGGTGGAAATGCCCGGAGTGACAGGCTTCCAGGGAAGTTCACGCATGGCCAGGCGGTACCGGTCCGTGGCGAGGAGCGTGATCAGGTCATCTTCGATCTCCATGCGCACACCGGTGAGGATGGGCAGTGTGTCATCACGGCTTGCGGCAATGATCACCTGTGACACGGCCTGGGCGAACGAATCGCCGGCTACGGTGCCGCTCAATGCAGGCAGTGAAGGCAATGCCGGGTATTCGGCTTCGGGCATCGTGGCCAGGTGGAAGCTGCTTCGACGGCAGGTGAGCGTGACTTTGTTGCCGTCAGTCTCGACATCAACCGGGGCGGAGGGCAGGCTGCGGCAAATGTCAGCGAGAAGGCGTCCGGAAACCAGGATGGTGCCTTCGGTGCTGATGTCTGCCGGAATCTCAAGCCGCGCGGAGGTTTCGTAGTCAAAGCTCGAAAGGCTGACCGTTCCGGATTCGGCTTTGAGAAGCAGCCCGGACAAAACCGGCACGGGCGGCCGAGGAGACAACGACCGGGCTGTCCAGGTGACGGCTTCTGCCAGGACATCCCGTTCGACTCTGAACTTCACGGAAGGGTGCCGCCTTTCATTGCTGCTGTCGTCTGAACTGCTGACAGCTTAGCCCGAGATCTTGTGATTCTCCCATCCCCGGCCGGAGGCCTGGGGCCCGTTGGAGCTGGTGGAAGGTCCCTGGACCATCACTTCCGGAACGCCTGGGACGGCCTGGAAACCTGGTTGTTGTTTGAGGGATTTCAATTTCTTGGGATTAGTAGTGTTAATAACCCCTGTGGAAACTGTGGATAACTCGATCCCGCGGCAGGAATCCGGGGTTAAGCCCTGTTCACCCACTGTGGGTGGGCTGTGTTTTAAACAGGCTGTGGATGGGGACAAGATTTTTGCGGAAATCGGCGATCCACAGACGGCTTAAGGGTTTTAAGCCCATTAACCGCAGTTGTCCCCTTAAGTTTCCACAGGCTTATCCACATGCGCCTGTTAATAAGGTATGAGTGCGGAGGATCAGGAGTCGCGCTGCTGCTGTTTGATGCGGTTGGTCAGCTCGGTCACCTGGTTGTAAATCACACGGCGCTCTGCCATCAGTTCCCGGATCTTGCGGTCCGCGTGGATCACTGTGGTGTGATCGCGGCCGCCAAGCTCCTGGCCGATCTTGGGAAGCGACATGTCCGTCAGCTCCCGGCACAGGTACATGGCGATCTGCCGGGCGGTCACCAGGGTCCGGGTGCGGGACTTGCTGCAGAGCTCCTCCATGCTGAGCTTGAAGTAGTCGGCCGTCTGCGTGAGGATCTGCGCGGACGTGATTTCCTGGGCGCCGTCGTCGGTAATCAGGTCCTTCAACACCATCTCGGCCAAGGCAACATCCACGGGCTGCCGGTTGAGGCTGGCGAACGCCGTGACGCGGATCAATGCACCCTCAAGTTCACGGATGTTGCTGGAAATCTTGGACGCGATGTACTCCAGGGCGTCGTCGGGAGCGGACAAACCTTCGCTGAGCGCCTTTTTGCGGAGAATCGCGATTCGGGTTTCCAGTTCAGGCGGCTGGATGTCCGTCAGGAGGCCCCACTCGAAGCGGGACTTCATGCGGTCCTCGAATCCGGCCAGCAGCTTGGGAGGCTGGTCCGAGGTGATGACCACCTGCTTGTTGTTGTTGTGCAGCGAGTTGAACGTGTGGAAGAACTCCTCCAGCGTCCGGTCCTTGCCCGCCAGGAACTGGATGTCGTCAATTAGCAGCACATCGACGTTGCGGTACGTGGTCTTGAAGCTGGCGCCTTCGTCATCCCGGATGGAGTTGATGAAGTCGTTGGTGAACTCTTCCGAGTTGACGTAGCGGACGCGGATTCCGCTGTACAGCCGGCGTGCATAGTGGCCAATGGCGTGCAGGAGGTGCGTTTTGCCCAGCCCGGAGTCGCCGTAGATGAACAGCGGGTTGTAGGCCTTCGCCGGAGCTTCAGCCACTGCAACAGCGGCCGCGTGGGCAAACCGGTTGGATGATCCAATAACGAAGGTGTCAAAGACGTACTTCGGGTTCAGCCGGCCAAACTCGTGTGAGGTGCTGGGCAGCATGGGCTGCGGCTTCTGTTCGATCAGCTGGTCGCCGGAGTAGGAAGGTTCGACGACGGGCTCCGGCTCTGCGTGCAGGGGAACCAGGTCAGTGTCCACGTCGATCGCGCAGCGGATGTCTTCAGAGAAAACGTTGTGCAGGGCGTCGTCCAGTGCTTCCTTGACCTGGGTCTGGAGGACTTCGCGGGTGAGTTCGTTGGGAACCGCAACGAGCAGGGTTGATCCGATCAGCCCTTGCGCCTGGGCGAGGATGACGAAGCCACGCTGCCGGGGGGAAACCCGATCGTCTTGTTCCAGGAGGCTGACCACCCGCCGCCACGAACTTCCAACAGTATTGGCGTGGTTGGCTTCGTCAACGGTCAT